>NZ_JBBOTV010000001.1:0-4347500 GCF_038050385.1 Bacillus sp. FSL R9-9410 | reverse complement strand
ATAGGCCCAAGCGACTGTTTAGCAAAAACACAGGTCTCTGCGAAGCCGTAAGGCGAAGTATAGGGGCTGACACCTGCCCGGTGCTGGAAGGTTAAGGAGAGGGGTTAGCGTAAGCGAAGCTCTGAACTGAAGCCCCAGTAAACGGCGGCCGTAACTATAACGGTCCTAAGGTAGCGAAATTCCTTGTCGGGTAAGTTCCGACCCGCACGAAAGGTGTAACGATTTGGGCACTGTCTCAACCAGAGACTCGGTGAAATTATAGTACCTGTGAAGATGCAGGTTACCCGCGACAGGACGGAAAGACCCCGTGGAGCTTTACTGTAGCCTGATATTGAATTTTGGTACAGTTTGTACAGGATAGGCGGGAGCCATTGAAACCGGAGCGCTAGCTTCGGTGGAGGCGCTGGTGGGATACCGCCCTGACTGTATTGAAATTCTAACCTACGGGTCTTATCGACCCGGGAGACAGTGTCAGGTGGGCAGTTTGACTGGGGCGGTCGCCTCCTAAAGTGTAACGGAGGCGCCCAAAGGTTCCCTCAGAATGGTTGGAAATCATTCGTAGAGTGCAAAGGCATAAGGGAGCTTGACTGCGAGACCTACAAGTCGAGCAGGGACGAAAGTCGGGCTTAGTGATCCGGTGGTTCCGCATGGAAGGGCCATCGCTCAACGGATAAAAGCTACCCCGGGGATAACAGGCTTATCTCCCCCAAGAGTCCACATCGACGGGGAGGTTTGGCACCTCGATGTCGGCTCATCGCATCCTGGGGCTGTAGTCGGTCCCAAGGGTTGGGCTGTTCGCCCATTAAAGCGGTACGCGAGCTGGGTTCAGAACGTCGTGAGACAGTTCGGTCCCTATCCGTCGTGGGCGCAGGAAATTTGAGAGGAGCTGTCCTTAGTACGAGAGGACCGGGATGGACGCACCGCTGGTGTACCAGTTGTTCTGCCAAGGGCATAGCTGGGTAGCTATGTGCGGAAGGGATAAGTGCTGAAAGCATCTAAGCATGAAGCCCCCCTCAAGATGAGATTTCCCATAGCGTAAGCTAGTAAGATCCCTGAAAGATGATCAGGTTGATAGGTTCGAGGTGGAAGCATGGTGACATGTGGAGCTGACGAATACTAATAGATCGAGGACTTAACCATATAATATGAAGCTAATGTTATCTAGTTTTGAAGGAATATACCTTCAATAGTTTGGTGATGATGGCAGAGAGGTCACACCCGTTCCCATACCGAACACGGAAGTTAAGCTCTCTAGCGCCGATTGTAGTTGGGACCTTGTCCCTGTGAGAGTAGGACGTCGCCAAGCAAAAACCTAAGTCGTTTCGACTTAGGTTTTTTTGTGTTTATTTTTATTTACCAAATGTTAAAATCCATAAGTTTAATAACGCTAAAGACGAAAAAAGAATGAAATAGAAACGGTATAAAATGAAATTTTGATATTAAAGTGATAAGAAGGTTATAAAGTAATACGTTTAAATATCAATTGAAGGTAAGAATTACCTTTTTATGTTAATTTGGTTGTAGAGTGAACAATGATGTTTTTGATTTAATATGAAAAGGTTATGTGAAAAAGAGCTGGATGGCTATTTTTCGCATAACCTTTTTGTGGTTTTAAAGGATTTTACCTAAGAAAAAATCTATAATTAAGGTAGTTAACATATATTTTTTGATGGGTGTGGGGGATTATGAAAGAAATATGCATGTTATTAGTGGCTGTTATATTATGGGGGGCGGCAATTGCGCCAACGAAATGGGCATTAGAATCTATTCAACCATTTACTTTGTTATTTATTCGTCTTTTCTTTGCGGGTGGAATTTGTATGCTTTTTTCATATGGCCAACTTCAAAAAGCGATCGTACATAAACATATTCCATGGAAAAGAATGAGTTTGCTATCTTTTACTGGTGTAGCTGGGTATTTTATGTTCACATCCTACGGAATTTCTTTAACAAGTGGATTACATGTTAGTATCATTGATGCTGCATTGCCGTTAGTTACAATTCTTTTTTCAGCGTTCTTTTTGAAAGAGAAAATTCAGCCGAATTATTGGATCGGGATTATATTGGGGGCTATAGGAGTACTTCTTATTACAATTTCATCTAATAATGCTGATCAAGAGGTATCTTTAATAGGAGATATCCTTATTTTATTAAGCACCTTCTTGTTTGCTTTCTATACAGTATTGTTAAAACAGCCGAAACAGGAACAATATCTATCAAACAAGGTTTTTACAACATTAACTTTAATTATTGGATCGGTTATTTTATTACCATTTGCAATGGTAGAAACTTTTTATTACGGTTTCCCAAAGGTTGAAACCTGGAAGACTGGACTTAGTGTAATGTATCTTGTTATTGGAGCGACAATTTTAGCATATTGGTGTTGGAATAAAGCGCTAGAGAGAGTTACAGCATCAGTAAGTGGATTATATTTAAATGCATTGCCGCTAATAAGTATTGTTGCTTCAATTGTTCTATTAAATGAATCTTTAACGTGGAGAATAGTAATAGGCGGCGGCTTAGTTTTATTTGGAGTGGTATGGGCGGATAAAAGTAAATTAATTGATTTATTTATCATTTCCCGACAGAAAAGGCCCGCCTCAAGGAATGAGTAGGACGATAGTTTAAATAGAGAGGAGGAGTTCAAAAGTTTAAAGAGTGCATGTATATAATGTGTAATTAAAAGGACGTCTTGTATGTAATGGGATGTCCTTTTTTATTATTTTCATTGAAATAGAGAAATAGGATAACTGAAATTAATATAGAAAATACCTTTTGGGATTTTTTTATTATTAATTGAATAAAAGGTATTGACGATTATCCTATAGAGGTGTAATATAGAACAAGTCGCCGATAGCAACAACGCAGAAAGCGACAAAAGAAATAAAAAAACTTGGTTGACATTGAAATATGAAAATGTTAACATAAGGGAGTCGCAAATGAGCGACAAACAAGTTCTTTGAAAACTGAACGAAACAAACAACGTAAACGTCAATTTTTATTTTTAGATGCTAGACAAACTAACTTTATTGGAGAGTTTGATCCTGGCTCAGGATGAACGCTGGCGGCGTGCCTAATACATGCAAGTCGAGCGAATGGATTAAGAGCTTGCTCTTATGAAGTTAGCGGCGGACGGGTGAGTAACACGTGGGTAACCTACCCATAAGACTGGGATAACTCCGGGAAACCGGGGCTAATACCGGATAATATTTTGAACTGCATAGTTCGAAATTGAAAGGCGGCTTCGGCTGTCACTTATGGATGGACCCGCGTCGCATTAGCTAGTTGGTGAGGTAACGGCTCACCAAGGCAACGATGCGTAGCCGACCTGAGAGGGTGATCGGCCACACTGGGACTGAGACACGGCCCAGACTCCTACGGGAGGCAGCAGTAGGGAATCTTCCGCAATGGACGAAAGTCTGACGGAGCAACGCCGCGTGAGTGATGAAGGCTTTCGGGTCGTAAAACTCTGTTGTTAGGGAAGAACAAGTGCTAGTTGAATAAGCTGGCACCTTGACGGTACCTAACCAGAAAGCCACGGCTAACTACGTGCCAGCAGCCGCGGTAATACGTAGGTGGCAAGCGTTATCCGGAATTATTGGGCGTAAAGCGCGCGCAGGTGGTTTCTTAAGTCTGATGTGAAAGCCCACGGCTCAACCGTGGAGGGTCATTGGAAACTGGGAGACTTGAGTGCAGAAGAGGAAAGTGGAATTCCATGTGTAGCGGTGAAATGCGTAGAGATATGGAGGAACACCAGTGGCGAAGGCGACTTTCTGGTCTGTAACTGACACTGAGGCGCGAAAGCGTGGGGAGCAAACAGGATTAGATACCCTGGTAGTCCACGCCGTAAACGATGAGTGCTAAGTGTTAGAGGGTTTCCGCCCTTTAGTGCTGAAGTTAACGCATTAAGCACTCCGCCTGGGGAGTACGGCCGCAAGGCTGAAACTCAAAGGAATTGACGGGGGCCCGCACAAGCGGTGGAGCATGTGGTTTAATTCGAAGCAACGCGAAGAACCTTACCAGGTCTTGACATCCTCTGAAAACTCTAGAGATAGAGCTTCTCCTTCGGGAGCAGAGTGACAGGTGGTGCATGGTTGTCGTCAGCTCGTGTCGTGAGATGTTGGGTTAAGTCCCGCAACGAGCGCAACCCTTGATCTTAGTTGCCATCATTAAGTTGGGCACTCTAAGGTGACTGCCGGTGACAAACCGGAGGAAGGTGGGGATGACGTCAAATCATCATGCCCCTTATGACCTGGGCTACACACGTGCTACAATGGACGGTACAAAGAGCTGCAAGACCGCGAGGTGGAGCTAATCTCATAAAACCGTTCTCAGTTCGGATTGTAGGCTGCAACTCGCCTACATGAAGCTGGAATCGCTAGTAATCGCGGATCAGCATGCCGCGGTGAATACGTTCCCGGGCCTTGTACACACCGCCCGTCACACCACGAGAGTTTGTAACACCCGAAGTCGGTGGGGTAACCTTTATGGAGCCAGCCGCCTAAGGTGGGACAGATGATTGGGGTGAAGTCGTAACAAGGTAGCCGTATCGGAAGGTGCGGCTGGATCACCTCCTTTCTATGGAGAATTGATGAACGCAGTTCATCAATAAACGTTGACTTGTTTTGTTTCGTTCAGTTTTGAGAGAACTATCTCTCAAGTTTAAATGTATGTTCTTTGAAAACTAGATAACAGTGTAGCTCATATTTTTTTAATTTTAGTTTGGTTAAGTTAGAAAGGGCGCACGGTGGATGCCTTGACACTAGGAGTCGATGAAGGACGGGACTAACGCCGATATGCTTCGGGGAGCTGTAAGTAAGCTTTGATCCGAAGATTTCCGAATGGGGAAACCCACTATACGTAATGGTATGGTATCCTTACCTGAATACATAGGGTATGGAAGACAGACCCAGGGAACTGAAACATCTAAGTACCTGGAGGAAGAGAAAGCAAATGCGATTTCCTGAGTAGCGGCGAGCGAAACGGAATCTAGCCCAAACCAAGAGGCTTGCCTCTTGGGGTTGTAGGACATTCTATACGGAGTTACAAAGGAACGAGGTAGACGAAGCGACCTGGAAAGGTCCGTCACAGAGGGTAACAACCCCGTAGTCGAAACTTCGTTCTCTCTTGAATGTATCCTGAGTACGGCGGAACACGTGAAATTCCGTCGGAATCTGGGAGGACCATCTCCCAAGGCTAAATACTCCCTAGTGATCGATAGTGAACCAGTACCGTGAGGGAAAGGTGAAAAGCACCCCGGAAGGGGAGTGAAAGAGATCCTGAAACCGTGTGCCTACAAATAGTCAGAGCCCGTTAATGGGTGATGGCGTGCCTTTTGTAGAATGAACCGGCGAGTTACGATCCCGTGCAAGGTTAAGCTGAAGAGGCGGAGCCGCAGCGAAAGCGAGTCTGAATAGGGCGTTTAGTACGTGGTCGTAGACCCGAAACCAGGTGATCTACCCATGTCCAGGGTGAAGTTCAGGTAACACTGAATGGAGGCCCGAACCCACGCACGTTGAAAAGTGCGGGGATGAGGTGTGGGTAGCGGAGAAATTCCAATCGAACCTGGAGATAGCTGGTTCTCCCCGAAATAGCTTTAGGGCTAGCCTTAAGTGTAAGAGTCTTGGAGGTAGAGCACTGATTGAACTAGGGGTCCTCATCGGATTACCGAATTCAGTCAAACTCCGAATGCCAATGACTTATCCTTAGGAGTCAGACTGCGAGTGATAAGATCCGTAGTCAAGAGGGAAACAGCCCAGATCGCCAGCTAAGGTCCCAAAGTGTGTATTAAGTGGAAAAGGATGTGGAGTTGCTTAGACAACTAGGATGTTGGCTCAGAAGCAGCCACCATTTAAAGAGTGCGTAATAGCTCACTAGTCGAGTGACTCTGCGCCGAAAATGTACCGGGGCTAAATACACCACCGAAGCTGCGAATTGATACCAATGGTATCAGTGGTAGGGGAGCGTTCTAAGTGCAGTGAAGTCAGACCGGAAGGACTGGTGGAGCGCTTAGAAGTGAGAATGCCGGTATGAGTAGCGAAAGACGGGTGAGAATCCCGTCCACCGAATGCCTAAGGTTTCCTGAGGAAGGCTCGTCCGCTCAGGGTTAGTCAGGACCTAAGCCGAGGCCGACAGGCGTAGGCGATGGACAACAGGTTGATATTCCTGTACCACCTCTTTATCGTTTGAGCAATGGAGGGACGCAGAAGGATAGAAGAAGCGTGCGATTGGTTGTGCACGTCCAAGCAGTTAGGCTGATAAGTAGGCAAATCCGCTTATCGTGAAGGCTGAGCTGTGATGGGGAAGCTCCTTATGGAGCGAAGTCTTTGATTCCCCGCTGCCAAGAAAAGCTTCTAGCGAGATAAAAGGTGCCTGTACCGCAAACCGACACAGGTAGGCGAGGAGAGAATCCTAAGGTGTGCGAGAGAACTCTGGTTAAGGAACTCGGCAAAATGACCCCGTAACTTCGGGAGAAGGGGTGCTTTCTTAACGGAAAGCCGCAGTGAATAGGCCCAAGCGACTGTTTAGCAAAAACACAGGTCTCTGCGAAGCCGTAAGGCGAAGTATAGGGGCTGACACCTGCCCGGTGCTGGAAGGTTAAGGAGAGGGGTTAGCGTAAGCGAAGCTCTGAACTGAAGCCCCAGTAAACGGCGGCCGTAACTATAACGGTCCTAAGGTAGCGAAATTCCTTGTCGGGTAAGTTCCGACCCGCACGAAAGGTGTAACGATTTGGGCACTGTCTCAACCAGAGACTCGGTGAAATTATAGTACCTGTGAAGATGCAGGTTACCCGCGACAGGACGGAAAGACCCCGTGGAGCTTTACTGTAGCCTGATATTGAATTTTGGTACAGTTTGTACAGGATAGGCGGGAGCCATTGAAACCGGAGCGCTAGCTTCGGTGGAGGCGCTGGTGGGATACCGCCCTGACTGTATTGAAATTCTAACCTACGGGTCTTATCGACCCGGGAGACAGTGTCAGGTGGGCAGTTTGACTGGGGCGGTCGCCTCCTAAAGTGTAACGGAGGCGCCCAAAGGTTCCCTCAGAATGGTTGGAAATCATTCGTAGAGTGCAAAGGCATAAGGGAGCTTGACTGCGAGACCTACAAGTCGAGCAGGGACGAAAGTCGGGCTTAGTGATCCGGTGGTTCCGCATGGAAGGGCCATCGCTCAACGGATAAAAGCTACCCCGGGGATAACAGGCTTATCTCCCCCAAGAGTCCACATCGACGGGGAGGTTTGGCACCTCGATGTCGGCTCATCGCATCCTGGGGCTGTAGTCGGTCCCAAGGGTTGGGCTGTTCGCCCATTAAAGCGGTACGCGAGCTGGGTTCAGAACGTCGTGAGACAGTTCGGTCCCTATCCGTCGTGGGCGCAGGAAATTTGAGAGGAGCTGTCCTTAGTACGAGAGGACCGGGATGGACGCACCGCTGGTGTACCAGTTGTTCTGCCAAGGGCATAGCTGGGTAGCTATGTGCGGAAGGGATAAGTGCTGAAAGCATCTAAGCATGAAGCCCCCCTCAAGATGAGATTTCCCATAGCGTAAGCTAGTAAGATCCCTGAAAGATGATCAGGTTGATAGGTTCGAGGTGGAAGCATGGTGACATGTGGAGCTGACGAATACTAATAGATCGAGGACTTAACCATATAATATGAAGCTAATGTTATCTAGTTTTGAAGGAATATACCTTCAATAGTTTGGTGATGATGGCAGAGAGGTCACACCCGTTCCCATACCGAACACGGAAGTTAAGCTCTCTAGCGCCGATGGTAGTTGGGACCTTGTCCCTGTGAGAGTAGGACGTTGCCAAGCAAAAACCTAAGTCGTTTCGACTTAGGTTTTTTTGTGTTTATTTTTATTTACCGAATGTTAAAATCCATAAATTTAATAACGCTAAAGAAGAAAAAAGAATGAAATAGAGGCTGCTTAAAATAAGGGCAATGATTTTTTGTACTCCTGATTTTCCGAATGCTCCTAAAATAATCCCTAAGATAGGAAAGATTATTTCTATCATAAGTGTATATTTAAAATAATGAGAGTAGAAAAAATGGGATGATATAAATAAGTATTCAATAATTACAGCAATTACTGCGATGGAGAAAAATAAATAGGATAATAACACAGTTATTTTTTTCACGGTTATTCCCCCTTAGAAATTAAATCGTTATAATATAAGTTCTATTGATGTATAGAACAGAAGAGTGTATATATTTTAATTAAAACATACTGAAGTACCATATAAACAGTTATACGTAAAATAGATCTCTAGAAATATATATTCTAATTCCCTTTCCTTCTTGTATATAGTTGCAATTCTTCTTTTGAATATAACTAAAACACGAACGTTATCGATGACTAATAAAAAAACATTCGATTATTTATTGACATTGTTTATGAAATATTGTTAATATAGCCATAGAAACAATAATATATAAGACCTCATATAATCGCGGGGATATGGCCTGCAAGTCTCTACCTAACGACCGTTATTCGTTAGACTATGAGGGAAAGTCACTCGGTATTTTTCTATTCACAAGGGATACGTATGCCTGAGTAGAGCGCTTTCTCTCATAGTAAAAGAGAAACTGTTCTATTTCAGGCTTTTTTTATTTGAATCGGGGGGATTCTAA
Source organism: Bacillus sp. FSL R9-9410 (assembly GCF_038050385.1). Lineage (NCBI taxonomy): Bacteria > Bacillati > Bacillota > Bacilli > Caryophanales > Bacillaceae > Bacillus > Bacillus sp. FSL R9-9410. The sequence continues at coordinate 4,338,870 of NZ_JBBOTV010000001.1, read as the reverse complement.
TATGAAATCACTAGTTGGAGTCATAATGGGAAGCACGTCAGACTGGGAAACAATGAAATATGCTTGTGACATTTTAGATGAATTAAATATACCGTATGAGAAAAAAGTTGTATCGGCTCATCGGACTCCGGATTATATGTTTGAATATGCAGAAACAGCTCGTGAACGTGGATTAAAAGTTATTATTGCTGGAGCTGGTGGAGCAGCACATTTACCAGGAATGGTTGCAGCGAAGACAAATCTTCCTGTAATCGGTGTCCCAGTTCAATCAAAAGCGTTAAACGGCCTAGATTCGTTATTATCCATTGTCCAAATGCCAGGAGGGGTTCCAGTTGCAACTGTTGCAATTGGTAAGGCTGGTTCAACAAATGCTGGATTGCTTGCTGCACAAATACTTGGATCATTTCATGATGACATACATGATGCATTAGAGTTGAGACGAGAGGCTATTGAGAAAACTGTGCGTGAAGGTAGTGAGCTAGTATGACGAGAATCATCTTACCTGGAAAAACAATCGGCATTATTGGAGGCGGCCAGCTTGGAAGAATGATGGCGCTGGCAGCTAAGGAGATGGGTTATAAAATTGCTGTTTTAGATCCTACAAAGCATTCACCATGTGCACAAGTTGCTGATATTGAGATTGTTGCATCTTATGACGATCTAAAAGCAATTCAGCATTTAGCAGAGATAAGCGACGTTGTCACATATGAATTTGAGAATATTGATTATAGATGTTTACAATGGCTTGAGAAACATGCGTATTTACCACAAGGTAGTCAATTATTAAATAAAACGCAAAATCGTTTTACTGAAAAGAATGCAATTGAAAAAGCGGGGTTACCGGTAGCATCGTATAGATTGGTTCAAAATCAAGATCAACTTACAGAAGCAATTAAAGAGTTATCTTTCCCTTCTGTCTTAAAAACAACGACAGGTGGATACGATGGTAAAGGGCAAGTGGTTTTAAAGAGTGAAGCTGATGTTGTGAGAGCAAAAGAGCTTACTAATAAAGCAGAATGCATTCTTGAAAAATGGGTACCTTTTGAAAAAGAAATATCAGTTATTGTAACTCGTAGTGTAAGTGGTGAAACGAAAGTATTTCCCGTAGCGGAAAATATTCATGTGAATAACATTTTACATGAATCTATCGTTCCAGCTCGCATTACAGAAGAACTTTCTCAAAAAGCAATTACTTATGCAAGAGTACTTGCGGATGAATTAAAACTTGTGGGAACACTAGCGGTAGAGATGTTTGCTACAGCTGACGGTGAGATTTACATTAATGAATTAGCACCAAGACCTCACAATTCAGGACACTATACACAGGATGCATGTGAAACGAGTCAATTTGGTCAACATATTCGAGCAATCTGTAATTTACCTCTTGGAGAAACAAATTTGTTAAAACCAGTTGTCATGATTAACATTTTAGGCGAACATATAGAAGGGGTCCTAGGACAAGTGAATAGATTAGCCGGGTGCTATTTACACTTGTATGGAAAAGAAGAAGCAAAAGCACAGCGAAAAATGGGGCATGTTAATATTTTAAATGATAATATTGAAGTCGCTCTAGAAAAAGCGAAGAGTTTGCATATTTGGGACCATCAAGAACAACTGTTGGAGGGAAAAAGATGATTAATCGTTATACACGCCCTGAAATGGGTGCGATTTGGACGGAAGAGAACAAATTTAAAGCGTGGTTAGAAGTTGAGATTTTAGCGTGTGAAGCATGGGCTGAGCTTGGCGATATTCCAAAAGAAGATGTGAAAAAAATTCGTGAACATGCATCATTTGATATTGATCGTATTTATGAAATTGAAAAAGAAACACGTCATGATGTAGTTGCTTTCACTCGTGCTGTATCAGAAACACCAACATTAGGCGCGGAACGTAAATGGGTTCATTACGGTTTAACATCTACAGACGTAGTAGATACAGCTTTATCTTATATCTTAAAACAAGCAAATGAAATCTTGTTAAAAGACTTAGAAAACTTTGTTAGCATTTTAGCTAATAAAGCGAAAGAGCATAAATACACGATTATGATGGGAAGAACACACGGTGTACATGCAGAGCCAACAACATTTGGTTTAAAACTTGGTCTTTGGTATGAAGAAATGAAACGTAACGTAGAGCGTTTCAAACAAGCTGCTGATACAGTTCGCGTTGGTAAATTATCTGGTGCGGTTGGTACATATGCAAATATTGATCCATTCGTAGAAAAGTATGTTTGTGAAAACTTAGGATTAGAAGCAGCACCAATTTCAACACAAACATTGCAACGTGATCGTCATGCACATTACATGTCAACACTTGCACTAATCGCAACATCTGTTGAAAAGATGGCAGTTGAGATTCGTGGTTTACAAAAGAGTGAAACACGTGAAGTTGAAGAGGCTTTCGCAAAAGGTCAAAAAGGTTCTTCTGCAATGCCACATAAACGTAATCCAATTGGATCTGAAAATATGACTGGTTTAGCTCGTGTTATCCGCGGTTATATGATGACAGCTTACGAGAATGTTCCGTTATGGCATGAGCGTGATATCTCTCACTCTTCTGCAGAACGCGTAATTTTACCAGATGCTACAATCGCGTTAAATTACATGTTAAATCGCTTTGGTAATATCGTTAAAAACTTAACTGTATTCCCAGAGAATATGAAACGCAATATGACAAGAACATACGGCTTAATTTACTCTCAGCGCGTAATGCTTACACTAATTGACAAAGGTCTGGTACGTGAAGAAGCTTATGATATCGTACAGCCTAAAGCAATGGAAGCTTGGGAAACACAAGTACAATTTAAAGAGCTTGTAGAAGCTGAAGAGCGTATTACAAGTAAGTTAACGCAAGAAGAAATTAACGAATGTTTCAATTATGAACATCATATGCAACACGTTGATACAATCTTTGAACGCCTTGGATTAAACGAAGCGTAAAATTTCATATGGCACAGAATAGAGTCATTCTGTGCCATTCTTTATAAAAATATTATTCACATTTTTCAAACTACAGGGGGCTTGCGAAATGCAAAAGCTAGAATTGCTGTATGAAGGTAAGGCAAAAAGAATTTATCGTACAGAAGCAGCAGATATGGTTTGGGTAGAGTACAAAGATAGTGCGACTGCTTTCAATGGGGAGAAAAAAGCGACAATTACAGGAAAAGGTCGTTTGAACAATGAGATTACAACTTTATTGTTCAGAAAGTTACAAGAAGTCGGAATTGAAACGCACTTTGTGGAGAAGTTATCTGATACAGAACAACTTGTCAAAAAGGTGAGTATTATTCCATTAGAAGTTGTCACAAGAAACGTAATTGCAGGTAGTCTTTCAAAAAGACTAGGAATGGAAGAAGGAACTGCTCTTACAACACCAATCGTAGAATTTTACTACAAAGATGATGATTTAGGAGATCCACTTGTAACGGAAGATCATATTCGTTTGTTAAATGTTGCAACACCAGAGCAAGTAAGCGTATTACGAGATGCAGCTCTACAAATCAATCAAGTGTTGATTGAGCATTTCGCAAGCTGTCGTGTAAGATTAGTAGATTTTAAATTAGAGTTTGGCGTAACAGAAGAAGGGGAAATCATATTAGCAGATGAAATTTCACCAGATACTTGCCGTTTATGGGATGAAACGAGCAATGAAAAATTTGATAAAGATGTATTCCGTCGTGATCTTGGGAATTTAACAGAAGCATATGAAGAAATTTTAAAACGTTTAGGGGGAGCTTCACATGTATAAAGTTAAGGTATATATAACGTTAAGAGAAAGTGTATTAGATCCACAAGGAACTGCGGTAAAGGGAGCACTTCATAGTCTTTCATTTACAGAAGTACAAGACGTTCGAATCGGAAAGTATATGGAATTAACAATTGATAAATCAGTATCTGATCTGGATAGCAAGGTAAAAGAAATGTGTGAAAAATTATTAGCAAACGTTGTAATGGAAGACTACCGTTATGAAGTTGAGGAGGTTGTCGCACAGTGAAATTTGCCGTAATAGTATTTCCAGGTTCGAACTGTGATGTTGATATGTTTCATGCAATTAAAGATGAGCTTGGCGAAGAAGTAGATTACGTTTGGCATGATACAGAGAACTTAGATGAGTATGATGCGATTCTATTACCAGGTGGATTCTCTTACGGTGACTACTTACGCTGTGGTGCTATTTCTCGCTTTGCTAATGCAATGAAAGCAGTGCAAAAAGCTGCTGAGCAAGGAAAGCCGATTTTAGGTGTATGTAATGGATTCCAGATTCTTGTTGAATCAGGATTACTACCAGGAGCATTAATGAGAAACGAAAACTTAAAGTTTATGTGCCGTACTGTTCAGTTACGTGTTGAAAATAATGAAACGATGTTTACATCACAATATGAAAAAGATGAAGTAATTAACATTCCAATTGCACATGGCGAAGGAAATTACTATTGTGATGAAGCGACTCTTAAACAATTAGAAGAGAATAATCAAATCGCATTCCGTTACGTAGAAAATCCGAATGGAAGCGTTTCAGATATTGCAGGTATTGTAAATGAAAAAGGAAATGTTCTTGGTATGATGCCACACCCAGAGCGTGCTGTAGATGAATTACTTGGCGGTGCTGAAGGGTTAAAAGTCTTTCAATCTATCTTAAAACAGTGGAGGGAAACATATGTCGTTAATGCTTGAGCCAAATCCAACACAAATTAAAGAAGAGCGTATATATGCGGAAATGGGGCTAACAGACGAAGAGTTTGCCATGGTTGAAAAGATTTTAGGCCGTTTGCCGAATTATACAGAAACGGGACTATTCTCTGTTATGTGGTCTGAACATTGTAGTTATAAAAATTCAAAGCCAGTTCTTCGTAAGTTTCCAACGACAGGTGAGCGTGTCTTACAAGGACCTGGAGAAGGCGCTGGAATTGTAGATATCGGTGATAATCAAGCGGTTGTATTTAAGATGGAAAGTCATAACCATCCTTCTGCAATTGAGCCATATCAAGGGGCAGCAACAGGTGTCGGTGGTATTATTCGCGATGTATTCTCTATGGGCGCACGTCCAGTAGCTCTATTAAACTCACTTCGTTTCGGTGAATTACAATCACCACGGGTGAAATATTTATTCGAAGAAGTAGTAGCAGGAATCGCAGGATACGGTAACTGCATCGGTATTCCTACTGTTGGTGGAGAAGTACAGTTTGATCCATGTTATGAAGGAAATCCACTTGTAAATGCAATGTGTGTAGGCCTGATTAATCATGAAGATATAAAAAAAGGGCAAGCACATGGTGCTGGTAATACAGTAATGTATGTAGGAGCATCAACTGGTCGTGATGGTATTCACGGTGCAACATTCGCATCTGAAGAGTTATCTGAAATCTCAGAAGCGAAGCGTCCGGCAGTTCAAGTAGGGGATCCATTTATGGAGAAACTTCTTATTGAAGCATGTTTAGAACTTATTCAGTCGGATGCACTTGTTGGAATTCAAGACATGGGAGCTGCTGGTTTAACATCATCTTCTGCAGAAATGGCAAGTAAAGCAGGTATGGGTATTGAAATGTACTTAGATGATGTACCGCAGCGTGAAACAGGAATGACTCCATATGAAATGATGTTATCTGAATCACAAGAGCGTATGTTAATCGTTGTGAAAAAGGGTAGAGAGCAAGAAATAGTAGATTTATTTGAGAAGTATGGTCTTGCAGCAGTTACGATGGGGAAAGTAACTGAAGATAAAATGCTTCGCTTATTCCATAAAGATGTAATGGTAGCTGAAGTACCGGCGGATGCTCTTGCAGAAGAAGCGCCAATTTATTATAAACCGTCAAAAGAAGCAGCATACTTTGCTGAGTTCCAGCAGATGAAAATGGAAACACCGCAAGTAGAGGATTATAAAGAAACGTTATTATCTCTATTACAACAACCAACGATTGCAAGTAAAGAGTGGGTATATGATCAATATGATTATCAAGTGCGCACTAGCACAATCGTTACACCAGGTTCAGATGCAGCGGTTATACGTGTACGCGGTACAGAAAAAGGATTAGCAATGACGACAGATTGTAACTCTCGCTACATTTATCTAGATCCAGAAATGGGCGGGAAAATTGCAGTAGCAGAGGCGGCACGTAATATCGTATGTTCTGGCGGGGAGCCACTTGCAATTACAGATTGCTTAAACTTCGGTAACCCAGAAAAACCAGAAATCTTCTGGCAAATTGAGAAATCAGTAGACGGTATGAGTGAAGCTTGCCGCAAGTTACAAACGCCAGTTATCGGCGGGAATGTATCAATGTATAACGAGCGTAGTGGTGAAGCTGTATATCCAACACCAACTGTTGGGATGGTTGGACTTGTACACGATTTAAAACACGTAACAACACAAGAATTTAAACAAGCTGGCGATTTAGTTTATGTAATTGGGGAGACGAAAGCTGAGTTTGGCGGAAGTGAATTACAGAAAATGATCTACGGGAAAATTTTCGGTCAATCACCAAGCATCGATCTAGATGTAGAATTAAAACGCCAAAAACAATTACTAGCAGCAATTCAAGCTGGACTTGTTCAATCTGCACATGATGTTGCAGAAGGTGGTTTAGCAGTTGCAATTACTGAAAGTGCAATTGGTGCTAACGGTTTAGGTGCTATTGTGAAATTAGACGGAGAAGCAACAGCGGTATTATTTGCAGAATCACAATCTCGCTTCGTTATAACTGTAAAACGTGAAAATAAAGAAGCATTTGAGAAAGCGGTTGAAGCAATTCAAGTTGGAGAAGTTACAAATACAAATGAAGTAACAATTCATAATGAAGAAAATGAAGTATTACTTACAGCAAATGTAGATGAAATGAGAAAGGCTTGGAAAGGGGCAATCCCATGCTTGCTGAAATAAAGGGGTTAAATGAAGAATGTGGTGTTTTCGGAATTTGGGGGCATGAAAATGCAGCACAAGTTACGTATTACGGGTTGCATAGTTTGCAGCACCGTGGGCAAGAAGGCGCAGGCATTGTTGTAAATAATGGGGAGAAAATCGTCGGTCACAAGGGGTTAGGTTTAATATCAGAAGTGTTTTCAAGAGGTGAGCTAGAGGGATTAAACGGAAAATCAGCAATTGGACACGTACGATATGCAACAGCTGGTGGAAATGAAGTTGCTAACGTTCAACCATTATTATTCCGTTTTTCTGATCATAGTATGGCATTAGCTCATAACGGAAATTTAATTAATGCAAAGATGCTTCGCCGTGAATTAGAAGCAGAGGGAAGTATTTTTCAAACAAGTTCAGATACAGAAGTACTTTTACACCTCATTAAACGTAGTACAAAAGATTCTTTAATTGATAGTGTAAAAGAGGCTCTAAATAAAGTGAAAGGTGCATTTGCATATCTTTTACTAACTGGAAATGAAATGATCGTTGCGTTAGATCCGAATGGGTTCCGTCCTCTTTCAATTGGAAAGATGGGGGATGCTTACGTTGTAGCATCAGAAACATGTGCTTTCGATGTGGTTGGTGCAACATACATTCGTGATGTAGAACCTGGTGAATTGCTTATTATCAATGATGAAGGAATTCACGTAGATCGTTTTACAAATGAAGTAGACCATGCGATTTGCAGTATGGAATACATTTACTTTGCACGTCCAGATTCTAATATCGCTGGTATTAATGTTCATGCAGCACGCAAAAACATGGGGAAACGTTTAGCGGCGGAAGCTCCTATTGAAGCGGATGTTGTTACTGGTGTACCAGACTCTAGTATTTCAGCAGCAATTGGTTATGCGGAGGCGACAGGAATTCCATATGAGTTAGGATTAATTAAAAATCGTTACGTTGGACGTACGTTTATTCAACCTTCTCAAGAACTGCGTGAGCAAGGGGTTAAGATGAAGCTCTCAGCAGTAAGAGGTGTAGTTGAAGGAAAACGAGTTGTTATGATTGACGATTCTATCGTAAGAGGAACGACAAGTAAACGAATTGTTCGCATGCTTCGTGAGGCTGGAGCGACAGAAGTCCATGTAAGAATTGCTTCACCACCTCTTAGGTATCCATGCTTCTACGGCATTGATATTCAAACGAGAAAAGAATTAATCGCAGCAAATAATTCAATAGAAGAAATCCGTCAAATCATCGGAGCAGATTCTTTAACATTTTTAAGTGAAGATGGATTAGTAGATGCAATTGGACGCCCATATGAAGGGAAATACGGTGGTCTATGTATGGCTTACTTCAATGGAGACTATCCAACAGCTCTTTATGATTATGAGAAAGAGCTTTTAGAAAGTATGAAATAAGAAGAAAAAGCTTCTACTTCTTTTGATGTAGAAGCTAGCTTCTTTCTTAAACTGGCCGCCCTGGATGGGGAGAAATTAAAAGACGAGGTGTAAAAAACGATGGCGAATGCATATAAGCAAGCAGGAGTAGATATTGAAGCTGGATATGAAGCGGTATCTCGCATGAAAAAACACGTACAAACAACAATGAGAAAAGAAGTGCTAGGCGGTTTAGGCGGTTTTGGAGGTATGTTTGATCTATCAAAATTTGCATTAGAAGAACCTGTATTAGTATCTGGAACAGATGGCGTGGGAACGAAATTGATGCTCGCTTTTATGGCAGATAAACATGACACAATTGGTATTGATGCAGTAGCAATGTGTGTAAATGATATTGTCGTCCAAGGAGCAGAGCCGCTTTTCTTCCTTGATTATATTGCTTGTGGTAAAGCTGAACCTAGTAAAATTGAAAACATCGTCAAAGGTATATCAGAGGGCTGTCGCCAAGCTGGTTGTGCATTAATTGGTGGAGAAACAGCTGAAATGCCAGGAATGTATTCTACGGAAGAATACGATTTAGCTGGTTTTACAGTTGGAATTGTTGATAAAAAGAAAATTGTAACAGGTGAAAAAATTGAAGCTGGTCACGTATTAATTGGCTTAGCATCTAGCGGCATTCATAGTAACGGTTATTCTTTAGTAAGAAAAGTACTACTAGAAGATGGAGAACTATCTTTAGATCGTATTTACGGACGCTTAGAACTACCTCTTGGTGAAGAATTATTAAAACCAACGAAAATTTATGTCAAACCTATTTTAGAACTATTGAAGAAACATGAAGTATACGGTATGGCACATATTACAGGTGGTGGATTCATTGAAAATATTCCACGTATGTTGCCAGAAGGAATCGGTGCGGAAATTGAATTAGGATCTTGGCAAGTTCAACCGATTTTTAGTTTACTTCAAGAGGTTGGAAAACTAGAAGAGAAAGAAATGTTCAATATTTTTAACATGGGTATTGGTATGGTAGTAGCAGTGAAGGAAGAAGAGGCAAAAGATATTGTTCGTCTTCTTGAGGAACAAGGCGAGAAAGCTCACATTATTGGACAGACTGTACAAGGATCTGGTGTTACCTTTATTGAGGGAACAGAAGTATGAGTAGATTAGCAGTTTTTGCTTCTGGGAGCGGCTCTAACTTTCAATCTCTTATTAATGCGATAGAAGAAAAAAGATTGGATGCAGATATTAGTTTATTAGTATGTGATAAACCAGAGGCACGCGCTATTGGACGGGCACATTATCACCATATTCCGTGTTTCACCTTTTTAGCGAAAGCATATGAGTCAAAAGAAGCATTTGAAAGAGAGATATTAAAGAAGCTAGAAGAGTATGAAATTGATTATGTTATTTTAGCTGGATATATGCGTTTAATTGGACCGACTTTACTAGCAGCATACGGCGGAAAAATTATTAATGTTCATCCATCACTATTACCGAGCTTTCCAGGTAAAGATGCTGTTGGTCAAGCGTTAGAAGCAGGTGTGAAAGTAACTGGAGTAACGATTCATTATGTAGATGCAGGTATGGATACAGGTCCAATTATTGCACAAGAAGCAGTAGTTGTTTCTGAAGGGGATACGAGAGAAAGCTTACAAAAGAAAATTCAACAAGTTGAACATAAATTATACGTAAATACAGTGAATCAAATTGTTCAGTCTGTGAAAAAAACAACTGTTAACTAACATACAACCAGGGGTGAAGGATAAATGAAAAAGCGTGCATTAGTAAGTGTTTCAGATAAAACAGGAGTAGTAGAATTTGTTAAAGGTTTACTTGAACAAGGGATTGAAGTTATTTCAACAGGTGGTACGAAAAAATTATTAGAAGAAAACGGCTTACAAGTAATTGGTATTTCTGAAGTAACTGGTTTCCCAGAAATTATGGATGGCCGTGTAAAAACATTACATCCAAATATTCATGGTGGTCTATTAGCAGTTCGTGATAATGAAACGCATGTAGCGCAAATGAATGAATTAGGTATTCAGCCAATTGACTTTGTTGTTGTTAACTTATACCCATTTAAAGAAACAATCGCTAAGCCTGATGTAACATTTGCTGATGCAATTGAAAATATTGATATCGGTGGCCCAACAATGATTCGCTCTGCTGCGAAAAATCATAAATTTGTATCGGTAATTGTAGATCCAGTAGATTATGATGTTGTATTAGCAGGACTGAAAGAGAACGGTGAAGTAACAGAGGAAACGAAACGTAAATTAGCAGCGAAAGTATTCCGTCATACAGCAGCATATGATGCGTTAATTTCTAACTATTTAACAGAGCAAATGGGCGAAGAAAGCCCTGAAACAGTAACGGTGACATTTGAGAAAAAACAAGATTTACGCTATGGCGAAAATCCACATCAAAAAGCAACGTTCTATAAAGCGCCATTCGCAGCAACTTCTTCTGTTGCATATGCAGAACAATTGCACGGTAAAGAATTATCTTACAACAATATTAATGATGCGGATGCAGCACTGAGCATCGTGAAAGAATTTACAGAACCGGCAGTAGTAGCGGTAAAACATATGAATCCATGTGGTGTTGGAGTAGGTATGGATATTCATGAAGCATACACACGTGCTTATGAAGCGGATCCAGTATCAATCTTCGGCGGTATTATTGCAGCAAATCGTGAAATTGATAAAGCTACAGCTGAAAAGTTACATGAAATTTTCTTAGAAATTATTATTGCACCTTCGTTCTCACAAGAAGCTTTAGAAGTGTTGCAAAGTAAGAAAAACTTGCGCATACTAACTGTAAATATTGAAAAGGCAACGACTGCAAGCAAAAAGCTAACTTCTGTACAAGGTGGTCTTCTTGTTCAAGAGGAAGATACATTATCATTAGATGAAAGTGCAATTTCAATTCCAACGAAACGTGAACCGTCAGAGCAAGAATGGAAAGATTTAAAACTAGCTTGGAAAGTTGTAAAGCATGTGAAATCAAATGCAATTGTTTTAGCGAAAGATGATATGACAATTGGTGTTGGTGCTGGACAAATGAATCGTGTAGGTTCTGCGAAGATTGCAATCACACAAGCTGGCGAAAAAGCACAAGGTAGCGCACTTGCATCTGATGCTTTCTTCCCAATGCCAGATACAGTAGAAGCAGCAGCAAAAGCTGGAATTACAGCGATCATTCAACCAGGCGGATCGATTCGTGATGAAGATTCTATTAAAATGGCAGATGCGTATGGGGTTACTATGGTGTTCACTGGTGTACGTCATTTCAAACACTAATAGCGGTTGTTTAAAAAGTCCGGTCAAGATAACTGTCGCATGTCGTCGTTGCAATGCCAGTGCGGTACTCATGTAGGAAAGCTACACTCCGTGTCCTCCTGGCAAATGCGCCTCGACCTGCTCGGTTCTCTTGATCCTCCCTTTTAAACTGTTATTGTTAGGGTTGTTTAAAAGGTCCGGTCGAGATAACTGTCGCATGTCGTCGTTGCAATGCCAGTGCGGTACTCATGTAGGAAAGCTACACTCCGTGTCCTCCTGGCAAATGCGCCTCGACCTGCTCGGTTCTCTTGACCCTCCTTTTAAAACTTCTATTGATATGAAAACAAACTAGGAGCATAGCTTCTAGTTTGTACTTATTTAAGTATTGGGGGATGAAATATGAATGTTTTAGTAATCGGCCGCGGTGGACGTGAGCATGCTTTAGCTTGGAAGTTTGCACAATCTGAAAAGGTAGAAAAAATATATGTAGCGCCAGGTAATGAAGGTATGCGAGACGTTGCAACACCAGTTGATATTGATGAGAATGATTTTGATGCATTAGTCTTATTTGCAAAAGAAAACAATGTAGGCTTAACTTTCGTTGGACCAGAAATTCCACTTATGAATGGAATCGTTGATCGCTTTAAGGAAGAGGGACTTCGTGTATTTGGGCCTAATAAAGCGGCTGCTGTTATTGAAGGTAGTAAAGCTTTTACAAAAGAATTGATGAAAAAGTATGATATTCCAACTGCGGCATATGAAACTTTTACAGACTATGAAGAGGCAGTAAAGTACATTCAAAAAGTTGGTGCACCGATCGTAATTAAGGCAGATGGATTAGCTGCTGGTAAAGGTGTAACCGTAGCAATGACGCTTGAAGAGGCATTGCAAGCTGTGAAAGAAATGCTACAAGATGTGAAATTCGGCGCAGCAAGCAAGAAGGTCGTTATTGAAGAGTTTTTAGATGGACAAGAATTTTCATTAATGGCATTTGTAAATGGAACAACTGTGCATCCAATGGTAATTGCTCAAGATCATAAACGAGCTTTTGATGGCGACAAAGGTCCTAATACAGGCGGAATGGGTGCATATTCCCCAGTACCACAAATTCCGGAGTCAGCGGTTCAAGAAGCGATTCAAACAGTATTACATCCAACTGCTAAAGCGATGATCCAAGAAAATCGTTCGTTTACAGGGATTTTATATGCGGGGCTTATTTTAACGAATGATGGTCCAAAGGTAATTGAGTTCAATGCACGCTTTGGCGATCCTGAAACGGAAGTTGTATTACCACGCTTAGAAAATGATTTAGTTGATGTATGTAACGCTGTATTAGATGAAAGTGAATTAACGTTACAATGGTCAAAGGAAGCAGTTATTGGTGTCGTACTTGCTTCGAAAGGATATCCAGAAGCATATGAAAAAGGTGAAATTATTAACGGATTAGATGCACTGCAAGATGTGATTGTTTTCCATGCGGGTACAGCGATGAAACATGGTGACTTTGTAACAAACGGTGGCCGTGTATTATTTGTTGCTTGTAAGGCGAATAGTTTACAAGAAGCGAAAGATAAGGTATATAAAGAAATCGGTAAAATTGAGAGTGATGGTTTATTTTACCGAAGTGATATAGGATATCGTGCAATTGGGCATGAGATGACGAGAAGCTAATGCATAAAAATCCCGCTGATTTCTCAGCGGGATTTTTATGCATCTTTATCCTTTTTTAATTTCCCTTTTTGCTTTGCCATTTCTCGAAGCAAATACTCGATGTGAGCATTGACGCTACGAAATTCATCATTCGCCCATTTTTCGATGACTGCGTGTAATTCAGGATCAATACGTAATGGAAAGCTTTTCTTTTTGGCCATAATCACTTACAACCTTTAGTATAGGCTTCCTGTATTAATAACTGGTTGCGCACCTTTATCTGAAACGATGGCAACTAATAAATTGTTCACCATACTTGCTTTACGCTCGTCATCGAGTTCCAGTACGCCTTCTTCATCTAACATATGGATTGAATCTTTCGCCATCTTCACAGCACCTTCAACAATCTCTTTTCTAGCAGCTAATACTGCTTTTGCTTGTTGACGTTGTAGCATTGCATGGGCAATTTCTGTTGCGTAAGCTAAATGTGTTAAACGAGTTTCTAATACTTCTACGCCAGCGATTTCAAGGCGTGCTTCTAACTCACGCTTTAATTCTTCAGAGATTTCTTCAGTATTTCCTCGTAACGTGATACAAGTTTCATCTTGGAAATTATCATAAGGATATTTTGTAGCAACGTGGCGAATTGCTGTTTCACTTTGAATTTCTACGAATCGATCGTAATGCTCAACACCAAACATTGCTTTTGCAGAATCAACAACTTTATATACGATAACAGCTGCAATTTCAATTGGATTTCCCTCAACATCGTTTACTTTTAATTTTTTACTGTTAAAGTTTTCCACACGCAAAGATACAGTTTGACGAAACGCGAATGGAATTGTTAAAAATAAACCATTTTGACGAATTGTTCCTAAATAACTACCGAAAAACGTAATTACTTTTGCTTGGTTTGGTTGAACGATACCAATACCTGTCGCGAGAACCGCGGCTAAAATAATAGTTAATGCTGCTACTATAAAAATTTCTTGCACAAGGCAAAATACACCGATAGCGGCTAAAATTAAAATCCCGATAACACCGAGAAAACCATTAACATAAAATACTTGTTTTTCTTTCATATGATCGCCTCCTGATATAAAAATGATATCACTTTTATATCATTACATGCAAGGTTTTTATACCTAATTTTCTGAATCTTGTTGATTGATTTATGTACGTTTTAGGGATAAAACTCCAAAAAGATAAGAATGTACGTTCTGTTTTGTGGTAAAATAAAGAAGACTTAGCCGCCCACTGCAGCAGCTAAGTCTCTTTGAGAGCATCTTGCATCGTGACAAATGATTCAAAGCGGTTTTGCCAGGATTAATTCTTCAATCGCTGACTCAATCTCTTTGTCAGAAGTGTCATAACTTCCATTTGACTTTGGTTTGTCATGACTGGAAGCTTGCTTAACTTCCTCTTTATTATGGCCTTTTTCAGTAAAGTTCATGCTAGGCATTTTAAATGCGCTCATATTCATATATTTTCCAAATTTACAGGCTTCAACAATAGGGCAGAAACGAACGATTCCCTCCGCAATTTTCATGGCACCAATCCATAGCAAAACTTTAGACCAAGTGCACCAAGGTTTACGTACGAGTTTAGCTGTACTACAACCGAAGAGGATGAGTCCGAGTGTAATTCGAATTAGAGCACTAATTGTGCCGATGTTTTGCTTCATTAGAAAAACACTCCTTTTTGATGAACTTCGAAATAGAAATACTATTTCATTTGTTAGTATTCCGTATAAGCTTTTTGATATGTAATCCAACATTTGACGTTGAAAAAGATGTTGGATTGGGCGTGTGTGTAGGTAGCTTTTTTTGTTATAATGAAAGAATGCGTAAAAGGAAGTTCAAAAAATCCGGTAAAGATAGCTGTCGCATTTCATCGTTGCATACGCCAGTCCGGTACTCATGTAGGGAAAACTACATTCCGTTCCTCCTGGCGAATGCGCCTCGACCTGCTCGGCTCTCTATATCCTCCTTTTTGAACAAATATAGTAAGGAAGTTCAAAAAGACCGGTAAAGATAGCTGTCGCATGTCATCGTTGCATACGCCAGTCCGGTACTCATGTAGGGAAAACTACATTCTGTTCCTCCTGGCGAATGCGCCTCGACCTGCTCGGCTCTCTATATCCTCCTTTTTGAACAAATATAGTAGGGAAGTTCAAAAAGACCGGTAAAGATAGCTGTCGCATGTCATCGTTGCATACGCCAGTCCGGTACTCATGTAGGGAAAACTACATTCTGTTCCTCCTGGTGAATACGCCTCGACCTGCTCGGCTCTCTATATCCTCCTTTTTGAACAAATATAGTAAGGAAGTTCAAAAAGCCCGGTAAAGATATAGCAAGGAATTTGAAAAATCCTGATAAAAATTAACTGTTATTTTGAACAGAAATATAGATATAACTAGAGAAAAGAAAGGGTGTTTTCATGTACGATATTTCCAAATGGAAACATGTATTTAAGCTTGATCCAAATAAGGAGTTAAGTGACGAACATTTAGAAATGATTTGTGAATCTGGTACGGATGCTGTTATTGTAGGCGGAAGTGATGGAGTTACAATTGATAACGTATTACACATGCTAGTTAGCATTCGTAGATATGCAGTTCCTTGTGTGTTAGAGGTTTCTGATTTGGAAGCAATTACACCGGGATTTGATTTTTATTACATCCCAAGTGTTTTAAATAGTCGAAAAGTAGAATGGGTAACAGGTGTTCATCATGAGGCATTGAAAGAATTTGGGGATATTATGGACTGGGACGAAATTTTCATGGAAGGGTATTGTGTTTTAAATCCAGAAGCGAAAGTAGCCCAGCTTACAGATGCAAAATGTGATTTAACAGAAGATGATGTTATTGCATATGCACGTTTAGCAGACAGGCTATTACATTTACCTATATTCTATTTAGAATATAGCGGGACGTATGGAGATATTGAACTTGTTAAAAATGTAAAAGCAGAATTGAAGCAAGCTAAGCTATATTATGGCGGTGGTATTTCTAATGCAGAACAAGCGAAAGAAATGGCACAGTATGCTGATACAGTAGTTGTTGGAAATGTTATTTATGATGATATAAAAGCTGCGTTAAAAACAGTTAAGGCAGTAAAAGGAGAGTAGGTGCAGGCGCATATGAGTACGACAGATAGGTTATTAAATGGTTTAAATCCGCAGCAACAAAAAGCAGTACAAACAACAAATGGAGCACTTCTATTAATGGCAGGCGCAGGTAGTGGGAAAACACGTGTGTTAACACACCGTATTGCGTATTTACTTGGTGAAAAAGGTGTGGCGCCATGGAATGTACTAGCAATTACCTTTACAAATAAAGCTGCTCGTGAAATGCGTGAGCGTATTGATAAACTTGTTGGACCAGAAGCAGAAGATATTTGGATTTCTACGTTCCACTCTATGTGCGTACGTATTTTACGACGTGATATTGACCGCATTGGGATTAATCGTAACTTTACAATTTTAGATTCAGGTGATCAGTTAACTGTAGTAAAGAAAATTATGAAGGAGCGCAATATTGACCCGAAGAAGTTTGAACCACGCTCTATTTTAGCGGGTATTAGTAATGCGAAAAATGAACTGTTATCTGCAGATAAATATGCAAAAAAAATTACAACCGCTGATCCATATGAAAAATTAACGAGCGATGTATATACAGAATATCAAAAACGCCTTCTAAAAAATAACTCATTAGACTTTGATGATTTAATTATGACGACGATTCAGCTATTTGAACGTGTTCCAGAAGTGCTAGAGTTCTATCAGCGTAAGTTCCAATATATTCACGTTGATGAGTATCAAGATACGAACAAAGCCCAGTACCTTCTTGTTAAACATTTGGCATCACGTTTTAAAAACCTTTGTGTTGTTGGTGATTCAGATCAGTCTATTTACCGCTGGCGCGGGGCTGACATTTCTAACATTTTGTCATTCGAAAAAGACTATGAGAATGCACAAGTTATTCTGTTAGAACAAAACTATCGTTCATCACAAAATATTTTAAATGCAGCTAATGCTGTAATTGAAAAAAATTCAAACCGTAAACCGAAGAAATTATGGACAGACAATCAAATTGGAAGCAAAATCTCGTATTATCGTGCTGCAACCGAAAAGGACGAAGCGTATTTTGTTGCGAAAAAAATTCGTGACGATATTCAAATGGGGAACCGAAAATATACTGATTTTGCAGTATTATATCGTACGAATGCCCAGTCTCGTATGATCGAGGAGATTTTCCTGAAATCTAATATCCCTTACAAAATTGTCGGCGGTACTAAGTTCTACGACCGTAAAGAGATTAAAGACATTTTGGCATATTTACGTTTAATTGGGAATCCAGATGATGAGATTAGTTTCGCGCGTATTATTAACATGCCAAAGCGCGGGATTGGTGCGACTTCTATCGATAAAATTATTAATTATGGTGTGCAAAACGGAATCTCATTAATTGCTGTATTTGATGAGATTGAGCATGTTGGAGTAAGTGCAAAAATTACAAAGGCAGTAAAAGAATTCGCAGGTTTATTACACAACTGGGTAAATATGCAAGAGTATTTATCTGTTACAGAATTAGTAGAAGAAGTTATTGAAAAAACAGGTTATCGCGATATGTTGAAAAATGAGCGTTCTTTAGAAGCAGAAGGCCGTTTAGAAAACTTAGACGAGTTTTTATCTGTTACGCAAACATTCGAATCTCAAAGTGAAGATAAGAGCCTTGTTGCATTCTTAACAGACTTAGCTCTTGTTGCTGATATTGATCGTGTAGATGAAGATCCAACTGCTGGTGAGGAAGTTATTTTAATGACGATGCACTCAGCAAAAGGATTAGAGTTCCCAGTTGTCTTTATTGTTGGCTTAGAGGAAGGGATATTCCCACATACTCGTTCTCTTATGGAAGAAGATGAAATGCAAGAAGAGCGTCGTCTTGCATATGTAGGTATTACTCGTGCAGAAGAAGAGTTATACTTATCGAATGCGCAAATGCGTACTTTATTTGGTAGAACAAGTATGAATGCAGCATCTCGATTTATTACAGAAATTCCGGCAGAATTGGTGGAATCATTAAATGAAACAGCACCGAAGCGTGAAACTTCGTTTGGTGCAAAAGGAAGAACGACAAGCGCAACTACAACACGTTCTCGTTCAGCTTTCGTGCGTCCGGCTGTTAAGACAACAGGTGGCGAGCAAATTGGCTGGGCAGTAGGCGATAAAGCTTCTCACCAGAAGTGGGGAGTCGGTACAGTTGTAAGTGTAAAGGGTGAAGGTGATTCAAAAGAATTAGATATTGCGTTCCCAAGCCCAATTGGTGTTAAACGTTTATTAGCAAAATTTGCACCTGTGACGAAACAATAGGAAAGGACTGAGGATATGTCAAAAGAGATAACAAAAAAACGTATAGAAGAACTGCGTGATTTGTTAAATACATTTAACTATCAATATCACGTATTAGACAATCCTTCTGTTTCTGATGCGGAATATGACCGTGATATGCAGGAGCTTATGAAATTAGAAGCAGAGAACCCTGAATTTGTAACGGAAGACTCCCCCTCTATTCGAGTTGGGGGAGCTGTACTTGATATATTTGAAAAGGTAACGCATAAATCACCGATGTTAAGTTTAGGTAACGCATTTAATGAAGGAGATTTGCGTGATTTTGACCGAAGAGTACGTCAAGGAATTGATGATACGAATGTAAGATATATATGCGAATTAAAAATTGACGGACTTGCTGTTTCACTTCATTATGAAAAAGGGCGCTTTATTCAAGGTGCAACACGTGGTGATGGTGTAACGGGTGAAGATATTACCCAAAACTTGAAAACGATTAAAGCAATTCCACTTCGATTAAATGAAGAAGTAACGTTAGAAGCGCGAGGCGAGGCTTATATGCCGAAGCGTTCATTTGTTAAATTAAATGAGGAAAAAGAGCAAAATGGTGAAGATGTATTTGCAAATCCGCGTAATGCGGCAGCAGGATCGATACGTCAACTTGATCCGAAAATTGCAGCGAAGCGTAACTTATCTATGTTTGTGTATGGTCTTGCTAATGTAGAAGAAAAAACAATTCCATCCCACAGTGAATCACTGGATTTCTTAGGTGAGCTTGGATTTAAGACGAATCCAAATCGTCGTACATGTGAAACAATTGAAGACGTAATAGCCTATGTAGAAGAGTGGCAAGAAAAACGCCCGCATCTTGATTATGAGATTGACGGAATCGTTATAAAAGTAGATGATGTTGCTATTCAAGAAAGCTTAGGAACTACAGCAAAGAGTCCAAGATGGGCAATAGCTTATAAATTCCCAGCTGAAGAAGTTGTTACGAGATTAACAGGGATTGAATTAAGTGTCGGCCGCACAGGGGTTGTAACACCAACTGCGGAGCTCGAGCCAGTTAGAGTGGCTGGTACTATCGTTCGTCGTGCTTCTTTACATAACGAAGATTTAATTCGTGAAAAGGATATTCGAATTGGTGACTACGTTGTTGTGAAAAAGGCTGGAGATATCATTCCTGAAGTTGTGAACGTTATTTTTGATAAGCGTACTGGTGAGGAAGAAGAATATCATATGCCAACGCATTGTCCAGCATGTGAGAGTGAACTTGTTCGTTTAGAAGAAGAAGTAGCACTTCGATGTATAAATCCGACTTGTCCAGCTCAAATTCGTGAAGGATTAATCCATTTCGTTTCAAGAAATGCAATGAATATTGATGGACTTGGAGAACGTGTAATTACACAACTCTTTGATGCGGATTATATTCGTACGTTTGCTGATTTATATTCATTGACGAAAGAGCAATTATTACAACTAGAACGTTTCGGTGAAAAATCAGCAACAAATTTAGTCCAAGCAATTGAGAATTCGAAGGAAAACTCATTAGAGCGATTGTTATTCGGTCTTGGTATTCGTCATGTCGGTGCGAAAGCCGCACGTACATTTGCTGAGTATTTCGAAACGATGGATGAGCTTGTGAAAGCAACGGAAGAAGAACTAAAAACAATTAACGAGATTGGTGAAAAAATGGCTCAATCCGTTGTAACGTATTTCGATAATGAAGACGTATTAGAGCTATTACAACAATTTAAAGAGTATGGCGTGAACATGGCATACAAAGGTATAAAAGTTGCTGATCTACAAAATGTTGAATCGTACTTTGCAGGAAAAACTGTCGTCTTAACAGGTAAATTAGAAGTTATGGGACGCAGTGAAGCAAAGAAGAAGATTGAGGCATTAGGTGGAAAAGTAACAGGAAGTGTTAGTAAAAGTACGGATTTAGTTGTTGCTGGTGAAGCTGCTGGTTCAAAATTAGCGCAAGCAGAGAAGCACAATGTTGAAGTTTGGAATGAAGAGAGGTTCTTACAAGAGCTGAATAAGTAAGAGGTGCAAACTTACGATGAAAAAAATAGCGTTAGCGGTATTAAGTCTTAGCCTACTTGTAAGTGGGTGTAGTATGGGTTCCAATAAAGATGAAAAAGCAGTTGAGAAATCAGGGAAAGCGAAAGAACAAGCAGTTATCCCGAAATACTCCATTTCGGATGAATATTATAAGACAACGGTTCCATTTGATTCAGGTAAGGCACGTGGTTTAGTTGTACAAGGTTTAAATAGTCGTCTAGATATAGATGAATTTGAAACAGGACTAATGCGCATTGCCAAAGAATCATTTAGTACGAAAGATTATTTCTTTAAAGGTGGAAAGGTTCTAGAGGCTCAAAATATACAAATGCTTGTAAAAAGGAAGCGTACAGATGCTGAACAAAAAGAGCTAGAGGATAAGTTGAAAAAAGATGCAGTTAAATTTCCGAATATCGGACTGAATCCAGCCTTAAGTGAAGGTTCGGAGTCACTAGAAGTGAAAAATAAAAAAAATCCAATGTATATCTCAAATATTTTAGAGCATGATTACTATGTACAAAAAGGTGGGAACGATAATGAACCTGATGGCATTGTAATTGGATTAGCGATGAATTCTATTCAATATTATGAGGAAGAGCATGGGTATCCACGTGAAGCTGCAATCCCAGATGAAAAAATGTTAGCTGAAGGGAAAAGAATGGCACAAGAAATCTTGAAATTCATGCATCAAAAAGACGCTAACACAAAAAATGTTCCGATAACATTTGCAATTTATCGTCAAGGTCCAAAGTCTTCACTTGTGCCAGGGAATTTTGTTTCTTATGCTAAGGTAGAAAAAGGCAGTGAAACGGTTGAGGATTGGAAAGCAATCAATGAGAAATATTATTTGTTCCCGTCTGAACAAGCAAAAGCGGATAATAAACGTGAAGACCTTGCAAGGGTGTCAAACTTTAAAGCGAAGTTAAGTGAGTATTTCCAAGGTGATTATACAGCTGTTATCGGTACTGGAATGTATAGAGATGATGAATTAAAAGAAATGAAGCTTGATATTCCTGTTCAATTCAATGGGAAAGCTGAAGTAATTGGTTTTACACAATATGTAGCTGGACTTGTTATGGAATACTTCCCGAATTATATGAAAGTACAAGTAACAATTAAATCTGTAGAACGTCCAGAAGCGATTATTATACGTGAAGCGAAGCAAGATGAACCGTTTGTGAAAATTTTAGATTAAAAGATGAGAGCTGTTCCGTAAAGGAACAGCTTTTTTTCTTGAAAAATTTTGTTATAATTTTAAATGTTACAAATAAAGGGGTAAGGGGCAAATTCATGGAAGAACTAAGCTTTCAAGTCATTATTTTATTAATTGCATTCGGGTTTTTAGCTGCTTTTATTGATTCGGTTGTTGGAGGGGGAGGGTTAATTTCGCTTCCTGCACTTATGTTTGTTGGTTTATCACCAGCTTCGGCAATCGCAACGAATAAATTGGCAGCAACGATGGGGACGCTTACGAGTACAATTTATTTTATTCGATCAGGCAAGGTGGATTTTCGGATTGTAGGAAAGTTAATCCCATTAACTATTATTGGAGCGGTCGCAGGTGCTTTAGTAGTAAAGTTTATTCCGCCTGATATTTTGCGCCCACTAGTGCTCGTAATGTTGGTCTTTATTGCCATTTATATTATTGCGAAAAAAGATTGGGGAAGTGCATCTACCTATAAAAAGATGACAAAAGGAAAAACATTAATGTTTTTCTTTGTTATTTTAATGATAGGATTTTATGATGGATTTTTTGGACCAGGGACAGGATCCTTTTTAATTTTTGCATTTTTATTAATTGGTTTGGATTTTATTCAAGCGGCAGCATCTGGAAAACTTTTGAACTTCGTTAGTAATATCGTATCTTTAATTACTTTTTTATTTTTAGATGTGATTCATTTTGAATACGGTATAATTATGGGATTATCAATGATTTTAGGTGCTTATTTTGGATCGAAGTTTGCAGTTCAAAAAGGTATTGGATATGTAAGGACCTTATTTTTATTAGTTACTATTTTATTAATTGGGAAAAATGTTTTGGAATATACTCATATTTTGTAGATTCATACGTATGTATGAATCTCTTTTTTTTTATTATATTTTAAAAATTTATTAATTTTCAAAATATAAGTCTAGGAATATTTGAATAAATCTAAATTATCGTGTAGAATAATGTTGTAAAATGTAAACGTTTTTCTAAGGGGAGGCTAAAAAGATGGTAGTAGCATACAAACATGAGCCATTTACAGATTTTTCAGTAGAGGCTAACAAATTAGCGTTTGAAGAGGGTTTAAAGAAAGTAGAATCTTATCTTGGACAAGACTATCCATTAATTATCGGGGGAGAAAAAATCACTACAGAAGACAAAATTGTTTCTGTAAACCCTGCAAATAAAGAGGAACTTGTTGGTCGCGTTTCAAAAGCAAGCCGTGAATTAGCTGAAAAAGCAATGCAAGTAGCGGATGCAACATTCCAAACTTGGAGAAAGTCAAAACCAGAAATGCGTGCAGATATTTTATTCCGTGCTGCAGCAATCGTTCGTCGTAGAAAACATGAGTTCTCTGCTATTCTTGTAAAAGAAGCAGGTAAACCATGGAATGAGGCAGATGCTGATACAGCAGAAGCAATCGATTTTATGGAATATTATGCTCGTCAAATGTTGAAATTAAAAGACGGTATGCCAGTAGAAAGCCGTCCAATTGAATATAATCGTTACTCTTACATTCCATTAGGAGTAGGTGTTATCATTTCTCCTTGGAACTTCCCATTCGCAATTATGGCAGGTATGACAACAGCTGCTGTAGTTTCTGGTAACACAGTATTACTAAAACCAGCTAGTACAACTCCTGTAGTAGCAGCGAAATTTATGGAAGTATTAGAAGAAGCTGGTTTACCAGCTGGCGTAGTAAACTTCGTTCCAGGTAATGGTTCTGAAGTTGGTGACTACTTAGTAGATCACCCTCGTACACGTTTCGTTAGCTTCACTGGATCTCGCGATGTAGGTATTCGTATTTATGAGCGGGCAGCGAAAGTAAACCCAGGCCAAATTTGGCTAAAACGTGTTATCGCTGAAATGGGCGGTAAAGATACAATCGTTGTTGATAAAGAAGCAGATCTTGAATTCGCAGCTAAATCTATCGTTGCATCAGCATTCGGATTCTCAGGACAAAAATGTTCTGCATGTTCTCGTGCAGTAATCCATGAAGATGTATACGATCATGTATTAAATCGTGCTGTGGAATTAACAAAAGAATTAACAGTAGGTAACCCAGATGCAAAAGACATCAACATGGGACCTGTTAATGACCAAGCTGCATTCGATAAAGTAATGAGCTATGTTGCAATTGGTAAAGAAGAAGGTAAAATCGTATCAGGTGGCGAAGGAGACGATTCTACAGGCTGGTTCATCCAACCAACAATCGTTGCTGACGTTGCAGAAGATGCTCGTTTAATGAAAGAAGAAATCTTCGGACCAGTAGTAGCATTCTGTAAAGCAAAAGACTTTGATCATGCACTTGCAATTGCAAATAATACAGAATACGGTTTAACAGGAGCAGTTCTTTCTAACAACCGTGACCATATTGAAAAAGCACGTGAAGACTTCCACGTTGGTAACTTATACTTCAACCGTGGATGTACTGGTGCAATCGTAGGTTACCAACCATTCGGTGGCTTTAACATGTCTGGTACAGACTCTAAAGCTGGTGGCCCTGACTACTTAGCACTTCATATGCAAGCAAAAACTACTTCTGAAACTTTATAAGAAATGGTAAAAGAGATCTTCACGGTTTGTGAAGATCTCTTTTTTTTGAGAAATTCTCTATAATAGAAGCTAGTTAATTTAAATCGAGAAATAGTTACCAAATATTACTATGTATTCTTTAGGATTAGTTAAACCCTATTAATATCGGGATAAACATGAAAATAGAAACAAAACAGCGAGAAAAATTGACTTATTAGTCATATTTTTTAGTATTCATTTTGAGGATTTCCTGTATAATACAATTTGAAAGAAAATCTATGGTTTGACAAGAGAACACTCCTTTCGGTTTTGCTCACTGAAAGGGGTGTTTTTTTAGGTCGCTAAAAACTCTTCTGTACTCATTATATTTGCGTATACTCCATTTAAACTCGCCAAAATTGTATTATGAATATAAACAGCTGGTATAGTAGCATTCTTAAATGAAAGATCTTTTGTAGCACAAGCATCGTGTATTACGGTACAGTGAAGGCCAAAATCAAAAGCAGCCCTTACCGTAGCATCAATACACATATGGGTCATCATCCCGCAGATTACGACGTGCTCAATTCCTGAACGTTGTAATCGTTCTAGAAGATCAGTTTCTCGGAAGCTATTTGGATAATGTTTAAGGATAACGGATTCCTCTCTAAGTGGACGGACATTTTCGTGAATATGGACACCTTCTGTATTGGGTAGGAAAAAAGTAGCACTATCCTTTATAGCTACATGTTGGATATGAAAAATAGGTTCGTTTCTAATTCTAAAATGTTGTAGTAGCTGATCAGCATATTCACTTGCTTCTACGGGATTACGTAATTCCATCTTGCCATTTGGAAAATAATCATTTTGAATATCGACGAGCAAAAGGGCTGTTTTCATATATTTATCTTCCTCCGAATTCATATTGAAATACTGTTATTCAATTAGTAGAGAAGATTCTCCTCTTTAAAAGTATGAGTGAGGAGGATGTTACATAACTATAAAAATTACTATTGTATTGTGATTTTTTTATTTGAAAATTTTAATAGAGGAATAATTAATATTTTTCTAAAAAATATATTGACTCTTATTATTCTGAGTTCTATAATGAGAATTAATTAAACGACAATTAAATCGATACACTCTTATCCAGAGAGGTGGAGGGACTGGCCCTACGATACCTCAGCAACGGGTTTTTTAATACCGTGCTAACTCCAGCAAGCTTAAAGTAGGCTTGGAAGATGAGAAGATGTGAACGAGTACATATAAGTGCTCTCCTTCTTATCTTTTACAAGTGATAAGAAGGAGAGCACTTTTTATTTTACCTCGAAAGCTCTACTTCAAGTTTTACAGCATATAGGAGGGAAGAAAATGATTTCTTTTAACAATGTAAGTAAAGTATATGAATCAGGTGGGCAATCTGTTCATGCGGTGGAGGATGTAACGCTGTCAGTTGAAAAGGGCGAAATTTTTGGCATTATCGGATTTAGTGGTGCTGGAAAGAGTACGTTATTACGTTTAGTAAATATGTTAGAACGACCAACTGCAGGAACAATTTCAATAGACGATAAAGATATTACATCATTATCGGCGAAAGAGTTACGGAAACTAAGACAAAGAATTGGGATGATTTTTCAAAGCTTTAATCTATTTAATTCAAGAACAGTGTTTGGGAACATTGCTTATCCATTAAGGTTAGCGAAATTGCCGAAGAATGAGATAAAAGAAAGAGTGAATGAACTACTAAAGTTTGTTGGTTTAGAAGATAAAGCGAACTATTATCCAGAACAGTTATCAGGTGGACAAAAGCAGCGCGTTGGGATTGCAAGAGCACTTGCGACATCACCGGATATTCTCATATGTGATGAGGCAACATCAGCTTTAGATCCGGAAACAACAACAGAAATTTTAAATTTATTAAAGAAAGTAAATAGAGAGTACAATTTAACGATTCTACTTATTACACATGAAATGCACGTTGTGAAAGAAATTTGTCACCGTGTAGCTGTTATGGAAAAAGGAAAAGTAATTGAAGAAGGAAAACTGTTTGACGTTTTCACACAACCAAAAACAAAGACAACTCAAAATTTTGTACGCTCTGTTATTAATGATCACTTACCAGAAAGTGTTCTAGCGAAAATTCAAAACGGAGGTCAGATTTATCGCCTGACTTTTACTGGGGAAGAGACAGGGCAGCCTGTACTATCATATATTGCGAAAAACTATAACGTCGATGTAAATGTTCTTTACGGAAATATTATTGAACTCCAAAATGTGCTATTTGGAAATCTTCTTGTAGAACTACAAGGTGAACAGAAAGAAATTCAAAAAGCATTACAACATCTAAGACTGCAAGTGCAGCTGAAGGAGGTAGAAGCTCATGCGAGTTGATTGGAGTATATTTTGGCCTCGCATATTAGATGCGACGGGGGATACCCTCTTAATGGTAATTGTAACCCTTATATTCGCTACAATTCTTGGTATACCTCTAGGTTTACTTTTATATGTAACGAGAAAAGGAAACTTTTTAGAAAATAAATGGGTCTTTTCTATTCTTAATATCATAATTAATACAATTCGTCCGGTTCCATTCATTATCTTTTTAGTAGCTTTAAGCCCACTAACAAGAAGTGTTATTGGAACAACGATTGGAACAGCGGCAGCAATCTTCCCAATGACGTTAGTTGCATCAATTGGTATTGCTAGAATGGTTGAAACAAATCTTGTTTCTGTTCCGAAAGGGGTAATTGAAGCAGCGCAAGCAATGGGGGCTTCGCCACTCAGAATTGTTTTTGAAATCCTCGTGCCAGAAGCGTTAGCACCATTAATCTTAGGTGTCACGTTTATGACAGTTGGTTTAATTGAATTTTCTGCAGTTGCTGGGCTTGTCGGTGGTGGCGGTCTTGGTGACTTAGCAATGACATATGGTTATCAACGCTTTGATACGTCAGTTATGTTCGTAACGGTCGTTTTACTTATTATTCTTGTACAGGTAGCTCAAAATTTAGGAAACTACTTTGCGAAAGTCTTTTTACGCAGATCATAAAAGGAAGAGGGGAAAAGAAAATGAAGAAAATTTTAGCATTTGCATTATCAGCGATCGTAGGAATTACAGCCTTAAGCGGCTGCTCAGGTGGAGACACAGGTGCAGGAGCTAAAGAGAAAGTAGTTCGCATTGGTGTAACTGGAACGGATGGAAACGCTTGGGAAATTGTAAAGGAAAAAGCTGAAAAAGAAGGGATTAAAGTTAAACTGATTGAGTTCTCTGATTATACAACGCCAAATAAAGCGTTAGCTGATGGAGATATTGAACTAAACTCATTCCAGCACATTGCTTTCTTAGAGCAATTTAAAAAAGAGCATAAATTAGATATTACAGCTGTTGGTACAACACAAATTGCACCGATGGGCTTATACTCTGAAAAATATAAGAAAGCAAATGAAATCCCAGATGGTTCAGAAATTGCTATTCCAAATGATCCAACGAACCAAGCGCGTGCATTAAAACTTCTTGATGCAGCTGGATTATTAAAGCTTAAGAAAGATTTCGGTCTATTTGGGGATCCAAGTGGCATTGCTGAAAATCCGAAGAAGTTAAAAATTACACCAGTTATCGCACAGCAAACACCTCGTGTGTTAAAAGATGTAGCGGCTTCAGTTATTAATAACGGTGTTGCTGGTCAAGCTGGATTAGACCCAGCGAAGGATCCGATTTTCTTAGAAGATCCAAATAATGAAAATGCAAAGGCCTATATTAATATTTTCGCAGCTCGTACGAAAGATAAAAAGGATCCAACACTGAAAAAAGTAATTGAATTATACCATTCAAAAGAAGTAACAGATGCAATTAAGAAAGAAACAAATGATGGTTCCATTTCAGTAGATCTTTCACTTGATGAGCTTGAAAAAATCGTAAAATAATTATCGGGTTTAACGACTAACAGTAGGAACCCCTCCGCTGTTAGCTCGTTCAACATATAATCTACTTAACAAACAAAACCCTAATTCTGTACCTTCCAATTTTGTATAACATAGAATCCAATGTTTGTTAAGTAGAGTGATGGACCAGGAGTTTTCCTGGTCTTTTTTTATTTAAAACAGTTAGCTAATAATAAGGTAATCCAAATTATGATTGGGTAAGAGAGTAAACTGAAAATGAGTGTAATTGCTAAATTCCTTTTATTGATTAAGCATTTTTCTGATGAAAAGAAGAAAACAGAACAATGGAAGCTGCTGATATTACACCTGGATTATAAGAACGATAAATGAAATACAAGATAATATGCTGAACGGCGTTAAAAAAGATACAGCCCTGTATAAAAATGATCCAGTAAATAGAAGATATGATGCTTAATTGATATAGAATGACTATGATTAAGACAAAGGTTGTTAATATGGAAATTGCAATGAAAAATTGTTGGCTAGTTATAAGATGAATGGAAAATTGATTAGCAAGATATTGTGGCATCTGGAAAGATTCTTCAAGGTTATGAATGAAAAATAGTAAAGGAATGATCCAAAGCATAATAGTGGAATGTTTTTTCAGCAACTTACATCACTCCAATAAAGGTATAGAAAGCCTAAAAAGGCCCTCTATACAAAGATAGTTATTCAATTATAATACTTTTTAAATTACCTTCGTGATGCTCTTGTTCTTTCGGATAAGTAGCTAGCTCCTCCTGTAAAATATTTAGTACTTGCTTAGCTGATTGCTGAATCGGATTCGGTAGCTCTTCTAATATACGCATACCGACTTTTATTTTTGTACGAATTACCTTTCTTAGTAGTTCATCATGCATGTACTACACCTCCAAACCGAATGTTTAGTACATCATCTTCAAACTTAGCTCCTTGAATAGAAAGGTGCGTTAATGTTTTTGGCAAGGTGATATTTCGCTTCGCAGAACCGGCTCGAATAATAAGTTCATCACCTTTTTGATTTAATGAAAGTTCACTTTTGTTTGAGAAGGGAATGGACAGAACGAAAATATACTCATCGCCATCTTTTTTTACATATTGTGTGCGACCGTTAAATTTCACTTCCGTAGGAGAAGAGTCAGATTTAAATAAAGCGTCTCCTACACGCTCTAACATAGACAAACCAACAACTTCTTGTTCAAACATCGGAGCTTCGTAAATAGGAAGTGGCTGAAAACTATCTTGAATTAATGTTTTATATTTCTTTTGTGTATCTTTCCATGCTTGAAAATAAGGGTCGGTGACAGTGTTAGGGATGACGCGGTTAATCATAATGGCATCAACGTTATAATCGTATAAGTTTAAATACGTAAAGCTGCGCTGTGCTTCTTTAATGACCATTTTTTCAGGATTTACAACGATGCGGATACTTGTTACCTCTCGGTTTGATAAAATATCTCTCATTTCTCCAAGCTGTTCAAGTGTATTTGTTAATTCGTCCATAATATCATCGGTTGGAAGGGGGATACCAAGGAGTGGTTGAGCTACAGGACGAACGACTTTTAAAACTTTTCTTTTAATAGGAAAGAGTTTTTCCATCCACCAGCCGAGCATGTCTGGAAAGCTGAGCATTGCTAAAGTTTCTCCAGTCGGTGCGCAATCAATAATGATGACGTCGTAAGTGTTGTGTTTATAGTAATCGAGTACTCGAAGTAAGCTAATTAAATCTTCCATACCAGGGAACATCGTTAATTCTTCTGTTGTGATATCATCGGCTGCTTTGGAAGTGAAGAGTAGTGTAATATATTTCTGCAATTTCCCCCAGCCTTTTTCCATTTCATAAATCGTATTAATTTCTTGTGCCCATAAATTTTCACGAATTTCTAATGGCTCAGAAGATAGCTTTATACCAAAGGAATCTCCTAAACTATGAGCGGGGTCTGTGCTCATTACTAATGTTTTTAATCCTTGTTTTGCACTTTGAAGTGCTGTTGCTGCTGAAATGCTAGTTTTTCCTACGCCGCCTTTACCCGTATACAAAATAATTCTCATCATTCTATCCCCTTTGTTTCGAGTATCGAATATTACGAGTTGCGAAATATTTAATTGAATAAAAACCCAACTAGGGTTTTATTCAATTGGAATGTTTTTCATTTTAGGTGTAGAAACCTTTTCTTCTGTTTTTTGCTGTGACGTAGCAATGTGATTCATGATCTTTTGGAAGATTTGTAGTAAGAATGCTTTTTCTTCTTCTGACAATGCTTCCGTCACTAGGCTAAAGTAATGGGCCGCATTTTGTTTCACTTCTTGAACGAGCATTACGCCGTTTTCTGTTAAATGAATTAATACAATGCGTCGATCGCTTTCATCACGGTAGCGTTCAATATAGCCCTTTTTTACAAGGCGATTTACAACGCCTGTCGTTGTACTCATCGGTATATCAAGAAGATCAGCGATTTTTGTCATTGTAATATCTGTATTTCGCTCCATCCAAAGTAAACAAAATACTTCTGTTTTGGAAAGTGTTAAATCAAGGCTTACCCATTCTTCAGGATAGAAAAGTTTCTTGGCGTTATCTAGCAGTAAGTCTAAAAAATGTTCATATTGCAACAATTATTTCCACTCCAGTATATTTCGAGGTTCGTAATATTTGTTTTTATTTTATGTGGAATTGAAATAAATGTCAATGATTTTGATTGTTTTTTCAGATTAGAAAGAAAATTATCTTCAAAATAGCAATTTTTTGTGATAGATTAATAAATAGAAAAAAGAAAATTTACATAAAAATCCATTGTGATAAATATATTTATCTATAATGGGTGTACAGCTAACGAGGGGGAGAACGATGAGAAGACGAAATACGCAAGCGTTCACGTTTTTAGCATGGACTTCATTTGTTTGTGCGCTGTCAGGAATGCTAATTGGGATTTACACGTTAGATGAAACGCTTAGTGTAAAAGGGTACTATTTAATAGGAACATTATTTTTAACGATGTCTTGTTTTGTATTACAAAAAACAATTCGTGATAATGAGGAAGATAATGAAAGATTTCCGAAAAATAAATCGTTAGATAAAGAGTAAATTGTAAAGAAAGGCACTTGCCTTTCTTTTTTTATGTAAAAATGCCGTAAGTGCCGTGTGTTGACTTGCTTGAAGTACTGGAAATTTGGTATCATCAATAGTATTGTAGATTGAACGATATATTATGGAGGTGGCCTAGCCGTGTCAAGAATTTCCGTTGAGAATGTAAAGCACGTAGCACATTTAGCACGTCTTGCAATTACTGATCAAGAAGCAGAAAAATTCCAAAAACAACTAGATGCAATTGTTACATTTGCAGAACAGTTAAATGAATTAGATACAACTGATGTAAAACCAACAACTCATGTATTAACTATGAAAAATGTTATGCGTGAAGATGTGCCAGAAAAAGGTTTACCAGTAGAAGAAGTATTAAAAAATGCACCGGATCACAAAGATAATCAAATCCGTGTTCCAGCAGTATTAGAATAGAGGAGGGAATTTCGATGTCATTATTTGATCATTCTGTATCAGAGTTACATAAGAAGTTAAACAACAAAGAAATTTCCGTTACGGATTTAGTAGAAGAATCTTACAAACGTATTTCGGATGTTGAAGATAACGTAAAAGCTTTTCTTACATTAGATGAAGAAAATGCACGCGCGAAAGCGAAAGAATTAGATGCAAAGATTGGTGCTGAGGATAATGGTTTATTATTCGGTATGCCAATCGGTGTAAAAGATAACATTGTAACTAACGGTCTTCGTACAACTTGTGCGAGCAAAATGTTAGCAAACTTCGATCCAATTTACGATGCGACAGTTGTACAAAAGCTAAAAGCTGCTGACACAGTTACAATCGGTAAATTAAATATGGACGAGTTCGCAATGGGTTCTTCAAATGAAAACTCAGGCTTCTACGCTACAAAAAATCCATGGAACTTAGATTACGTTCCAGGCGGATCTAGTGGTGGTTCTGCAGCAGCAGTAGCAGCAGGAGAAGTATTATTCTCTCTAGGTTCTGATACGGGTGGTTCTATCCGTCAGCCAGCTGCATATTGCGGCGTTGTAGGTTTAAAACCAACTTACGGACGCGTATCTCGTTACGGATTAGTAGCATTCGCATCTTCACTTGACCAAATCGGACCGATTACACGTACAGTAGAAGACAATGCATACTTATTACAAGCTATTTCAGGTATTGACCGTATGGATGCAACTTCTGCAAACGTTGAAGTAGGAAACTACTTAGCTGGTTTAACAGGCGACGTTAAAGGTTTACGCATTGCTGTACCGAAAGAATACTTAGGCGAAGGTGTTGGCGAAGAAGCTCGTGAGTCAGTACTAGCTGCTTTAAAAGTGTTAGAAGGTATGGGCGCAACTTGGGAGGAAGTATCTCTTCCGCACTCTAAATACGCTCTAGCAACGTATTACTTATTATCTTCTTCTGAAGCATCTGCGAACCTTTCACGCTTTGATGGCGTACGTTACGGTGTTCGTTCTGATAATGTAAATAATTTATTAGATCTTTACAAAAACACACGTAGCGAAGGTTTCGGTGATGAAGTAAAACGTCGTATTATGCTTGGTACATTTGCTCTTAGCTCTGGTTACTATGATGCATATTACAAAAAAGCACAACAAGTACGTACATTAATTAAAAATGACTTTGAAAATGTATTTGCTAACTACGATGTTATTATTGGACCAACAACGCCAACTCCAGCATTTAAAGTGGGCGAAAAAGTGGACGATCCAATGACAATGTATGCAAATGACATTTTAACAATTCCAGTAAACTTAGCGGGTGTTCCAGCGATTTCTGTTCCATGTGGATTCGGTGCTAACAACATGCCACTTGGTTTACAAATCATTGGTAAACACTTCGATGAAACGACAATTTACCGCGTTGCACATGCGTTTGAGCAAGCAACAGACTATCATACAAAAAAAGCAAGTCTGTAAGGAGGCGAGCATAGATGAATTTAGAAACAATTATTGGTTTAGAGGTTCACGTTGAGTTAAAAACAAATTCGAAAATTTTCTCTGCGAGTCCAACAGAATTCGGAGCGGAGCCAAATACACAAACGAGTGTAATTGACTTAGGATACCCAGGGGTACTTCCTACTTTAAATAAGGAAGCAGTTAACTTTGCAATGAAAGCTGCAATGGCATTAAACTGTGAAATCGCAACGGAAACGAAGTTCGACCGTAAAAACTATTTCTACCCAGATAATCCGAAAGCTTACCAAATTTCTCAATTTGATAAGCCAATTGGTGAAAATGGTTGGATTGAAATCGAAGTAGACGGTAAAAAGAAACGTATCGGTATTACACGTCTTCATTTAGAAGAAGATGCTGGTAAATCAACGCATACAGCTGAAGGTTCATTAGTAGACTACAACCGTCAAGGTATGCCTTTAATCGAGATCGTATCTGAGCCAGATATGCGTACTCCAGAGGAAGCATATGCCTACTTAGAGAAGTTAAAATCAATCATTCAATATACAGGTGTATCTGATTGTAAGATGGAAGAAGGTTCTCTTCGTTGTGATGCGAATATTTCCCTTCGTCCAGTTGGACAAGAGAAGTTCGGTACAAAAGCAGAACTGAAAAACTTAAACTCTTTCAATTACGTGCAAAAAGGTCTTGAGCATGAGCAAGTGCGCCAAGAAAAAGAATTATTATCTGGCGGTATCATCCAACAAGAAACACGTCGTTATGATGAAGCAACGAAGAAAACAATCTTAATGCGTATAAAAGAAGGATCTGACGATTACCGTTACTTCCCAGAGCCAGACTTAGTTGAACTTTACATCGACGATGAGTGGAAAGAAGAAATTCGTGCTTCTATTCCAGAACTTCCAGATGCACGTAAAGCTCGCTATGTTGAAGAAGTTGGTTTACCGGCTTATGATGCGCATGTATTGACATTAACGAAAGAGATGTCTGATTTCTTTGAAGCAACAGTTGCAGAAGGTGCTGATGCGAAATTAACATCAAACTGGTTAATGGGTGAAGTACTTGCATACTTAAACAAACAACAAAAAGAATTAAAAGACGTTGCATTAACGCCTGCTGGCTTATCTAAAATGGTTCAATTAATTGAAAAAGGTACAATTTCTTCTAAAATCGCGAAGAAAGTATTTAACGAATTAATTGAAAAAGGTGGAGACCCAGAAGAAATCGTTAAAGCGAAAGGGCTTGTTCAAATTTCTGACGAAGGAACACTTCGTAAGGTTGTAACAGAAATTCTTGATAATAATGAGCAATCTATTGAAGACTTTAAAAACGGTAAAGACCGTGCAATTGGCTTCTTAGTTGGTCAAATTATGAAAGCTACAAAAGGACAAGCAAATCCACCGCTTGTTAACAAAATCTTACTTGAAGAGATTAATAAGCGCTAAAATAGTATAGATTCTTAAAGATTAAACAGAAAAAACACCCGTATTTGGGTGTTTTTTCTGAGTTAATCAAACGTTTGTTTAAATGGTGAAAAATAATTTAAACAAACGTTTGATTAACTGTCAAAAGTGAAAAAATGTTTCTATAGCAACTATGGTATGATAGTTGCAAAAAGGTGGGAATAATGATAAATCTAGACATAGAGGTTTTTTTCATCTCGTGAAATAATAGATAATTATTATTCATTATATGTAAATTGATGTGAGAGAATGGATAGACATAAAGTGAAACTTTAATCAGTGGGGGTTTTGTTCATCCCCCACTGATTATTAGCCTTCACCAATCGGGCATTTACGGGCAGTTGATCTCCCACATAACTTCTTTGCCCCAGCCGAATTTTGAGGTGGGAGTTTTACTGCCCGTTAATGCGGGATAAATTTCTTGGTTAAATAAAACAAAACTATCAGGAGTGAACAGTTACTTTTGATGGGCTACACGAATCGGGTTCTTACTGCCTGTTTGAGCGGAATTAAAGAAGGATAGGAAGATGAGAGGAGGTAGGCATAGGGATACTGAATAAGGGTTCGGTGTATTCGTTTTTCAATGAATAAGGAATTTCCTGTGCTAATAAATATGAAGCGAGCAAGAATTATTTATAATCCTACTTCTGGGCGCGAGCTATTTAAGAAGAGCTTACCAGAAGTATTACAGAAATTAGAACAAGCTGGATATGAAGCGTCTTGTCATGCGACAACTGGTCCTGGAGATGCGACTGTGGCAGCGAGGCAAGCTGCTGATCGTAAGTTTGATGTTGTTATCGCAGCTGGTGGTGATGGTACATTAAATGAAGTAGTGAACGGTTTAGTAGGACATGAGCATCGTCCAAAGTTTGGTATTATTCCAGTTGGAACGACAAATGATTTTGCGCGTGCGATCGGTGTACCTCGTGTTATTGAAGAGGCTGCGGATATTATTTGTGAAGGAACAACGGTACCGTTAGATCTTGGTAGAGCGAATGATACATATTTCATTAATATCGCTGGTGGCGGCCGTATTACAGAATTAACATATGAAGTACCAAGCAAGCTAAAAACGGTATTAGGCCAACTTGCTTACTATTTAAAAGGAATCGAAATGTTACCATCATTACATCCAACATATGTTGAAATTGAGTATGATGGGAAACTGCTACAAGAAGAAATTACGATGTTTTTAATTACGAATACTCGTTCAGTTGGTGGATTCGAAAAAGTAGCACCATATGCATCTATTAACGATGGATTATTTGATTTATTAGTACTGAAAAAAGGTTCTATCGCTGATTTAATTAAAGCAGCAACACAAGCGCAGCGTGGGGAACATATTAACAATCCGAAAGTGCTATATACACAAGCGAATCGTATTAAAGTTCATTCCCCTGATAAATTAATGATCAACTTAGATGGTGAATATGGCGGAGACGCACCAATGGAATTTGAAAATATATATCATTGTCTGGAACTATTTGTTCCTGAACATCAAGAGGATGCCCTTTAAAGGCATCCTTTTTTGCTTTTCCCCAGCATTCCCATCTTAAAATTCGGCTGAAGCAAAGAAGTTAGGTAGGAGTCGGGCTGCTTGTAAAAGCCTCTGTTGATTAAAGTTTCACTTTATACAGCTGAATTGTAAATTGGAAGTTAGTTTGATTTTTATGGTATTTTTACAATTTGTTTATTTTATGTACATACTTTATTGATACACTGGAGGAGATAAGAAATGAGAGGTAGGGTGCTATGGAGAAGGTAAAAGCAATACTATTTGATAAAGATGGGACATTAATGGATTTTCATTCGATTTGGATAAAAGTAGCTGAAGAGCTTGTTACAGAGTGTATAAATTTATATCAATTACCAGAATCAATGCAGCAGGATTTATTAAAAGAGATTGGTGTAGACGGAGCATTTGTTCATCCTCGTAGTGCGATCGCTGCTGGAACGAGTCTTGATGTGGCAAAGGGGCTTTGTAAGTATATTGCATCATCTAGAGAAGAAGAGATGCATCAATGGGTGAGTGAAAAGTTATTTGCTCTTATGTACGAGCATCGTTCACATATGAGAATGACGGCAGATTTACCGAAAGTTTTACAGGCGTTAAAGGATAGAGGATTTATTCTAGGTGTCGTTACAGCTGATGATTTCGCGCCGACAGAATTATTTTTAAAGCAATATCAATTGGAAGCTTTTTTTGATTGTGTTATAGCTTCAGATACATTTCCAGCACAGAAGCCAGATAAAAAAATTGTAGAATCGTTTTGTGAGAGATTTAATTTAGAGACATGTGAAGTAGCGGTCGTCGGGGATACACCGACGGATTTACATTTAGCGAAAAATGGTGGCGACTGCTATGCGATTGGCGTACTATCTGGTACGGGTGATCGTCAAACGTTAGAACCACTTGCAGATTTAATATTACAATCTGTTGAAGATTTAATTTCTCATTCAGGTGAGTTTATTTGGAAACAAAGAAAGTCTAATGTATAAATTAATAAGTCTATAAGGACTCTATATGAGTCTTTATAGACTTATTTTTTATGCCGAGATATTCAGGGAATGGGATGAATACTAGAAATGGGAAGTTGGCACACATCTTGCAATATAAAGAGAAAACATTGTATAGAAAAGGATGGGGTACATAATGAACACAAAAAAATTTGCTAAAGTAGATGAACAAATTCCAGGACCGAAAGCAGCGTCTTTATTAGAACGCCGCCAAAATATAGTACCAAAAGGAGTAAGTAATGGTATTCCAACATTTGTACAGTCTGCAAATGGTGCACTCGTAACAGATGTGGATGGAAATCAGTACATTGATTTCGCAGGAGCAATCGGGACAATTAATGTAGGACATTGTCATCCTACTGTTAAAGAAGCGCTTCATAAACAAGTAGATCAATATATTCATACTGGTTTTAATGTGATGATGTATGAGCCATATATTGAATTGGCAGAAAAGCTTGCCGCATTAGCGCCAGGTAATTTCGACAAACAAGTGCTGTTTTTAAACAGTGGGGCAGAAGCGGTTGAAAATGCAGTGAAGATTGCTCGTAAATATACGAAGAGACCTGGAATTATCGCATTTTCTAAAGGATTTCATGGGCGTACATTAATGACAATGACGATGACAAGTAAAGTAAAACCATATAAATTTGGATTTGGCCCATTTGCTCCAGAAGTATATAAAGCACCATTCCCATATGAATACCGTCGCCCAGAAGGGTTAACAGAAGAGCAGTATGATGACTTTATCATTGAAGAGTTTAAGAACTTCTTCATATCAGAAGTAGCACCAGAAACAATTGCAGCCGTTGTAATGGAACCTGTTCAAGGGGAAGGTGGATTTATCGTTCCAAGTAAGAAATTTGTTCAAGAAGTACGCAGTATTTGTTCAGAGCACGGTATTTTATTTGTGGCTGATGAAATTCAAACAGGCTTTAGTCGTACCGGAAAATACTTTGCAATTGATCATTATGATGTCGTTCCAGATTTAATTACGGTATCTAAATCATTAGGTGCTGGTGTACCGATAAGCGGTGTGATTGGGCGTAAAGAAATTATGAATGAGTCTGCACCGGGGGAACTTGGCGGAACGTATGCAGGAAGCCCACTAGGATGTGCGGCTGCATTAGCTGTGCTTGATGTAATAGAAAAAGAAAAATTAAATGATAGAGCAATAGAAATAGGGAAAGTCGTAATGAACCGATTCCAAGAGATGGAAAATAAATATAATTGCATCGGTGATGTGCGCGGCTTAGGGGCAATGTGTGCATTCGAGCTCGTTCAAGATCGCAAGACGAAAGCGCCTGATAAAACATTAGCGTCTAATTTGTGTGCAGAAGCAAATAAGCGTGGACTACTTTTATTATCCGCAGGAACATATGGAAATGTTATTCGTGTATTAATGCCATTAGTGATTACAGATGAGCAACTTGAGGAAGGTTTAACAATAATTGAAGAATCATTGCAAGCTTGTTATGAGCAAGCAAATATCGCTCGTGTATAAAGAATTGGGATAACTTAAAAAAGGGAATAAAGCTTTTCTTTTTAGGCGGAAGAGAGCATCTGTCCATGCATAGAATCGGTCAGCCCCTTTTCCTGCCCCATGCCAAGCTAAAACAAAGTGAGGGTGTGGTTGCGATGGCATTCTTTATTTTTTAAGGCAGCGAATTATGTGTTAAAAAATATAAATAGATTTGTATAAATAACAAATTGAAAACATTCTAGCTTACTCTATATAAAATGCAGAAAATTCATTTTATAATAAAGGTAGTAAAGTGAATCGATGGATTTGAAGTAGGGAGTGGCTAGAATGGTTGCAGAAAAGGAACGAATGTTGATGGATTTACAAGATGTATTTGAATATGCATTTGATGAAATTTTTGTTACGGATGATAAGGGAATCGTTGTACGTGTAAATAGTATGTGTGAAAGACATTACCAGCTCTCTGCTAAGGAATTAGTAGGAAAGCATGTACAAGAACTACAGAAAGAAGGGATTTTTTATCCGTCTGCAACGTTAGAAGTAATTGAAAAGAAAAGGCCAGTTGAACTTGTGCAAACAACGAAATCAGGAGAGTATTTGCATGTGCGTACAAGGCCTGTTTTTGATGATGAAGGAAATTTAAGAAGAGTGATTAGCTATTCTCGTGATCTTACTGAACTCTATCAATTACGTCAAAAGGTAGAGGAAATGGATAATCAGCTAAAGACATATAAGAAAGAATTAAGAGAAACATATGAGCATGAAGGGCTTATTTTTAAAAGCATCGCTATGCAAAAAATAATCGAAACAATAAAAAAAGTATCTGTGGTAGATAGTACTGTTCTCGTATTAGGTGAGACTGGAGTGGGGAAAAGTCGATTAGTACGCCATTTGCATGAAGTGAGTCACCGGAAGAATGAAAGTTTCTATGAAATTAATTGTGCGGCATTGCCGACGAATTTAATCGAATCTGAGCTTTTTGGATATTCAGGTGGGTCTTTTACAGGTGCAAATCGTGAAGGGAAAAAGGGGCTATTAGAATCAGCACATAAAGGGACCCTTTTCTTAGATGAAATTGGTGAAATGCCGCTTGAAATTCAAGCGAAGCTTTTGCAAGTATTGCAAGAAAAAACGTTTCGCTCTATAGGCGGAAGAGAATTAAAAAAGGTGGACGTTAGAATTGTAGCGGCAACAAATAGAGATTTAAGTACGATGGTGAAACAAGGAACATTTCGGAAAGATTTATACTATCGTCTGAATGTCATTCCAATTTCAATTCCGCCACTTCGGGAGAGAACAGAAGACATTTTGCCGCTCATCTATCATTATTTACAGCATTTTAATAAAAAGTACGGACGTGATGTGAAGTTAGCTCCTAGTACGTTACAAATGTTTGTAGGGTACCCTTGGGAAGGAAATAATAGAGAGATTGAAAATGTAATTGAACGAATTGTTATCACTGCTGATGATTTTGTAACGGTAGAAGATTTGCCACTATCTATGCAAGAGACAACGGTTGAACAATCCGGACAAAGTCTTTATAGAATGCTGGAAGAGGTAGAGAGAAATATTATTCTTAAAGCGTATAAAACGTATGGATCAAGTTATAAAGTGGCTGAGTTTTTGCAAATAAGTCAATCTGCTGCCACTAGGAAGATTAAGAAGTTCATAGAGGAGGAAGAAAACATTGGATAAAAAAGCGACGTTCGTAAATTTAGAGAAAAAGGCGATGTATATAAATGGTGAGTGGATTACACTGCAAGAACAAATCGAAGTGAATAATCCAGCGACAAAGGAAGTATTTGCAACTGTACCAAAGGGCGGGATTACAGAGGCAAAGCAAGCAGTTGATGCTGCGCATGAGGCTTTTAAATTATGGTCAAAATTAACGGCAGCGGATCGCGCAGTAAAGTTAAAAAAGTGGTTCACACTCATTGATGAAAATAAAGAAGAAATTGCAGCAATCATGACGAGAGAGCAAGGAAAACCGTTTGCAGAAGCGCTTGGTGAAGTGAACTATGCAAATAGTTTTGTTGAATGGTACGCAGAAGAAGGAAAGAGAATATACGGTGAAATGATTCCTGCTTCTCATCCGAATAAGCGTATTTTAGTTATGAAGCAACCAGTAGGGGTTATGGCAGCTATTACACCGTGGAACTTCCCGGCTGCTATGATTACGAGAAAGGTAGCTCCAGCACTTGCAGCAGGCTGTACGGCAGTTGTGAAACCAGCGAGTCAAACGCCATTAACTGCATTGAAGTTAGTTGAATTAGCACATGAAGCAGACATTCCAAAAGGTGTAATAAATATTGTAACAGGTAGTGCAAAAGCAATTGCTGATACGTGGATGGAAGATGAGCGCGTTCGAAAAGTTTCCTTTACAGGATCAACTGAAATTGGGAAAGAATTAATGGCTAGCGCTGCGCAAACGATGAAAAAGGTTTCGCTTGAATTAGGTGGTCACGCTCCATTTATTGTTATGAATGATGCTGATTTAGATAAGGCGGTAGAAGCGGTAATTGGTTCGAAATTCCGTAACGCAGGACAAACGTGTATATGTACAAACCGCGTCTTTGTTCAAGAAGAAGTGTACGAAGAATTTGCAGGAAAGTTCACAAAAGCTGTAGAGCAGCTTAAAGTTGGAGATGGATTCGGTGAAGGAACAACTGTAGGTCCACTTATTGATGCGAATGCAGTTTCGAAAGTACAAGAACATATTGAAGATGCAATTCAAAAGGGCGGAGAAGTTTTATACGGTGGCCATAAATTTGCAGAGTTAGATGGTTATTTCATTCAGCCAACAGTAATTGGATTGGCAAATGACACGATGCTTTGTATGAATGAAGAAACATTTGGACCGGTTGCACCAGTTGCGAAATTTAAAACAGTTGAAGAAGTAATCGAGCGAGCAAATAATACACCATATGGTTTGGCTGCTTATATTTTCACAAAAGATATTAGCCAAGCATTCCAAATTAGTGAAGCGTTAGAGTACGGTATTATCGGTTTAAATGATGGCCTTCCATCAGTTGCACAAGCACCATTTGGTGGCTTTAAAGAAAGTGGTATCGGCCGCGAAGGAGGCCATTTCGGCATCGAGGAATATTTAGAAATTAAATATATTTCGTTAGGACTATAAGTAGTATACTAGAATCTCTATAAGGTAACAGAGAAGGAGATTCTAGTATGGTATATTGGCTATTATTACTCGTAACAATTATTTTTGAAGTAGCTGGAACGATAGCGATGAAACTATCGAACGGTTTAACAAAGCTCGTTCCAAGTGTACTTATTTTTGTCTTTTACGGTATTTGTTTCAGTATATTTGCTATCGTCGTAAAGAAGATTAACTTAAGTATTGCTTATGCGATTTGGTCGGGCTTAGGAACACTTCTTATTACGATTATTAGTGTGTACTTTTTTAAAGAGCATATTAACTTATTCCAAGCATTTTGCATTTTATTTATTGTTTTAGGAGTAATTGGACTGAAAGTGTCATCGGCATCATGAAAGCTATCTTTTGTAGAAGATAGCTTTTTTCTATTTGTGTAGTTAGCAATTACTACGACAAAATATGACAAGAAAACGTAAAGAGTTTTGCTATGATAAAGTGAAACTTTAATCAGTGGGGGTTTTGTTCATTCCCCACTGATTATTAGCCCGCACCAATCGGGCGTTTACGGGCAGTTGATCTCCCACCTAACTTTTTGCTCCAACTGAATTTTGAGGTGGGAGCTTTACTGCCCGTTAATGCGGGATAAATATAAAAATCTTGTCTCATATAGGGGGAAGGGTATGTTAAAGAAAGTGAGTCGAATTGTTTTAATTTGTGGCATGGCTTTTAGTTTAAGTGCTTGCACAGAAACTAAAAACAGCGATGAAAGTAAACAAGAGGACGTTCAAGATAAAGTTTATAAAATAGGAGAGACGGTGGACGTGGATGGTTTGCAAGTAACTCTCGATTCAGTTCAATTAGGGTATCCAGATTACACTACAGATAAAAAGAAAGATGATATTTTAGGGATTGTTTTCACGGTGAAAAATAATAGTAAAAAGGACATACCGTTTGCATTTTACGAATTTGAGATTACAGATAAGAAAGGTACAAAGTTTAAAGAATATAAATATGATAGCTTTACGAGTAAAAAGGTAGCGCCAGATGGAAAAATTCAAGATGTAATGCTATTTGATGTAACGAAAGAAAATACATATATCGCTACATACAGGCCTGAGTTTACGCATGAGAATAGAACGATAAAATTTGAATTGAAGCCGAATAAATAAAAACACATTGGGTAATCCAATGTGTTTTTATATTCATGAAATTAAAACGCCCAGTTACCTTTACGGAAGATCGGCTCATGTCTTCCATCAGCTGTAATACCGTCGATATCAAGCTCAGCTGAACCAATCATGAAGTCTTCATGTGTAATACTAGCGTTCGCACCATTTTCAGCAAGTTCTTCTTTAGACATTGTTTTCCCGCCATCTAAGTTAAATGCATAAGCATTTCCGATTGCAAGGTGGCAAGATGCATTTTCATCAAATAGCGTATTGTAGAATAAAATATTTGTGTTTGAAATTGGTGAATCGTGAGGTACTAAAGCTACTTCGCCTAAGAAGTGAGAACCTTCATCTGTTTCTACTAAATGTTTTAAAGCTTCTTCACCAGATTCAGCTTTATAGTCTACGATACGTCCGTTTTCAAATGTTAACGTAAAGTTGTCGATAATGTTACCTGCAAATGCTAACGGTTTTGTGCTAGACACTTGGCCGTTCACACCTGTTTTAAGTGGCATTGTAAATACCTCTTCAGTTGGAATGTTAGCCATAAATGCTACGTTCTTTTCATTTAAGCTACCAGCACCAGCCCATACATGCTTCTCTGGAAGTTCGATTGTTAAGTCTGTTCCAGGACCTGTATAGTGAAGAGCTTTATAATGTTTTTCGTTTAAGTAATCTACTTTTGTATGTAGTGTTTCATCATGTTCTTTCCATGCTTCCACAGGATTTTCTAAATCAGCACGAGTAGCTTTGAAGATAGCATCCCATAGTTTTGTTTCTTGTTCTTCTGGCGCTACGTCAGGGAATACTTTTGCAGCCCATTCTTTCGTAGGAACAGAAATTACGCACCAGCTTACTTTATCTGCTTGTACATAATCACGGTATACTTTCATCGCTTCTCCAGCTACTTTATGAGCTGTTGCAATTTTCTTTGGTTCTACACCTTTTAATAGATCAGGATTCTCTGCATAGATGGACATAAATGCAGCGCCTTCTTTTGCTAATTCTTCGCGAGCATGTGCTTTCCAAGAAGGGAATTCAGAGAAAGCTTCTTCAGGAGCTAGATCGAACTTTAAGCGTGTTAACGTCTCATCATTCCAATCAACATATACGTGTTTTGCACCAGATTGATATGCTTTTTCTGTAACGAGGCGTACAAACTGTACAGCCTCAAGAGGTGCACTAATTGATAAAGTTTGTCCGGGCTGAATATTAACACCAACATTGACTGCAAGGGCAGCATACTTCTCTAACGTTTGTTCAAATGACATATGTATAATCTCCTTTAGTTTGAAAGATTTCTTACTATATATAATACAAGAAAATTCTAAAAATATATATAAATATAACGTAAAAAGAGAGCTCAAAATGTATTGAGCTCTAATAGTTATTTAATCGAAGAAGCAAATTGCTCCACAGTAGTTGTATGGTGTATGCGAACACGCTTCATTTTTAACAACTCATCGGGTTCACCCTTCGTAATGAATTGTCCAGGCTTCGTTGTTGTTGCAAATTGATAGTATTTCTTTGTTTCTGCGACAACTTTATCGTCTACATGACCGAATGGATAAGCAATTGCGATAACAGGCTTACCTGTTATTTTCTCTAGCGTTTCTTTTGATCCTTTTAACTCTTCTTCATAGTTTGTAATTTTCGGCAAGTCTGCATGTGTTGCTGTATGGGATTGTACAGAAAAAATACCTGAATCAACAATTTCTTTTATTTCAGATGTAGAAAGGGCGCCTTCTACATCAACGTTATCAACAATCATATATTCCGTTGCCGCTGGCTTAAAAGTATCATCTTTTAGCTTTTGTAAAATGCGAAATGCATTCATATTATTTTTCATACCGTCATCAAATGTAACGAAAACCGGCTTGTTTACTTTATTTATATCGCTCCAGCGTTCAAATGTTAATAATGTATAACCATTG
The DNA here is from genome assembly GCF_038050385.1 of Bacillus sp. FSL R9-9410. NCBI lineage: Bacteria > Bacillati > Bacillota > Bacilli > Caryophanales > Bacillaceae > Bacillus > Bacillus sp. FSL R9-9410. The sequence continues at coordinate 4,293,964 of NZ_JBBOTV010000001.1, read as the reverse complement.
TCTTTTAAATACTTCATTTGTGCTTCAAAGTTAGCGGGTGATACGAATAAATCTTTAATACCTTGCCCATGATAATCATCAATTGCGTGGTACATAAGAACAGGAACTTTTTGCTCGAAAGTAATAGTAGATTTCGTAAGTGGAATAGCTTTTCCGCCCTCTGTTGTTCCTGTAGCTTCAATTTGGTATTCACCGCGTTTTCCTTCAAATTCTTTTATATCAAAGGGCAGTGTAAATTGTTGATCTTTCTCTTTAGAAGAAAAAGATTTAGCACTTTCCTTTCCATCAGCAGAGCGCCAAATTTTATATTGTACTTCGGTTAAAGAATCCTTTATGTCTGTAATATGAATATTTGAGTTTGTAGATTCGTGCGTAATTGGATTATAAGAAATTTCACCTTGTGTTTGTACAGTCTCTTCTTGTTTTTTTACTTCTTGTACCTTTTTCTCTTTTGCAGGTTCTGGGCTAGCATTATTTGTGTTACAGCCTGCTAGAATGGCAGACGTACATAAAGCAATCGCTGCGTATTTTCTCATAAAATCACCTTCTATTGTGTATTATGTTGCATACTTACATTTAAAATCCCCACCTCTGTAAGAGGGGTGGGGATATACCCTTGTTCATCATAGCATTTTTAGGTGAAGGGTAGGTTAGTGACTTTGAATAGAGATATTCTTTCGTTTCTTATTAGAATTGATAATAATATAACCGACCACAAAGATAAGAGGGATAATGAAGACATAGATAGGTATACCCCATACATAATAGCTTTTCATGCTTAAAATTAATAAATGTAAGAAGTCGAAAAGGGCGTGGGCTTTCATAATATCCTCCAACGTTTTTTTTACAAATTATAACATTGTAAGCTTCTGATTTGTATATTTTGGTAAATGATTTAAGTTAATTTTAAAGTAAGAGAAAGGTTTATTAATATGCAATTTTGCATATATAGATTAGTTTATATTAAAATATAAGGGTTTTAGACTATAATAAAACCGCTATAAATTTAAGTAAGAATGATGTATGGAGTGGAGAATAGAAATGAAATATAAAAAAATAGTATATATCCTTCTCATATCGCTATTCATAGTCGGTTGTCAAAGTGAAACGAGTAAAGCGAATAGTGTGGAAGAGTATATTCCGCCGCATCTTATGAATGCGGAAGTGACGGCGGATATTATGACATTAGAGATGGATCCAGATGCTCTTAAAAAGGTAGGGAATATTGGTCAAAGAATGAGAGAGCATCTAGTGAATAATATGGAATGGTATTTAAAATACGTAGAAGAGCATGCAGAGAAAAAAAGTTTTCCATATCATCCTAATTTCGGTGTTACAAAAGAAGAGTATGAGTTTGTACTAAATGCAATTGATCAAAGTAAATTGGTTAATACAAAGGATGGAAAGCTGAAATTCAAGAAAAAAAGTGAACATGAAGTAGAGATTTTTTCAAGTGAAAGTATAAAACTTCTTAAATATATAGTTATTGATACGGAGAAGAATACAGTAAAAACATCTCTAGGCGAATGTGAATATTTTGGAGAAATACTGGCATCGCCAGAACAGAAGTTAACTGGTCCTTGGCACGGAAAACAATGGATGTTAAAAAAAGATGACTTAATATATATGTTTTCTTTAGGGAAAATGGAAACAGGAAATAAATCAATTATTGATATTTCGGTGAAAGGTGAATATAAGGGAGAAATTATTAATAAGGAAGAGGCATTAGAGTTTTCTTCAGTTTCTTAAATGATGATAATAAAAAAATCACCTTACTTAAAAGAGTAAGGTGATTTTTTATTAAATAAACAATCCAGCGATTGTTGCAGATAAAATAGAAGCAAGTGTTGATGCAAATAGCATTTTCCAACCAAATTTAGATACGATGCTTCCTTGTTTTTCAGAAAGTGCACGGATTGTACCAACAATCGCACCAATTTGGCTAATACTTGCGAAGCTAATTAAGAATACTGTAACGATTCCAACTGTACGTGGAGCTAATGTTGCAGCAGCGCCTTTTAAATCAAGGATTGCTACAAACTCGTTTAATACAATCTTCGTACCCATAATACCACCAGCTGGGATAATATCTTGAGTTGGAATACCCATTAAGAATGCGAATGGAGAAAGTATATAACCGAAGATTTGTTGTAAAGTAACAGCATATCCCATTGCACCTGAAGCAGCGCTAATTACGTAGTTTACAACTTCCATAACACCAATGAAGGCAATCATTAACGCAGCAACGATACCAGCTACTTTTAAACCATCAAGCGCACCGTTAATCATAGCGCCGATAAGGCTATCTCCGAATAGGTTTCTATCAAATTTTTGAACCACTTCGTCTTCTTTTTTCGTATCAACTGGTGTTAATAATGAACAAACGATTAAGCTTGAGAATAAGTTTAGCGGAAGAGCCGCTAATACATATTTCGCATCTAACATCATAACGTATGATGCTGTAACAGAAGCAGAAACGGAGCTCATTGCTGAACAACAAATGATAAACATACGGTTTTTATTAAAATGTTGTAAATCATTTTTAATAACGATTAACGCTTCACTTGAACCGAAGAATACAGAATTTACTGCGTGGAATGATTCAACGCGCGGTAAACCAGTAATTTTTGAAAGTGCACCGCCGACAATACGAACGATGAATGGTAAAACACCTAAATAACTAAAGATAGAAAGTAGTGCTGAGAAAAATACGATAATTAATAATACATTTAAGAAAAAGACAAAATCTCTTTGAATTCCATTAAAGAGAAAATCGACACCTGTCGTACCAAGTTTAATTAGTTTGTTGAAAACTTTACTAATGAAGATGATAATTTGCTGTCCGATCTTTGTGCCAAACATAAACCAACCGATTAAAATTTGGAAACTAATCATAATAGCAATTGCACGGAAGTTGATTTTACTTCTATTGTTTGACAAAGCAAAGCATAAACCTAAAACGACAAGAATACCGATAATGCTCATTACATATTGCATGTAGTTGCCCCTTTCAGAAGTTCGTATAAAGTTTTTACATAAAACGCTCGTTATATTACTAAAAATAAAGTAATGGAAGTTTCATGTCATACGTAAGATGTCTGACCTTTTTGAAAAAAAAAAAAAAAGACTCCTATTGATTCACTTTCATCTATAAGAGAAAGCTAATCAATAGGAGTCTTTTTTATACATAGGCTAATATTCATTAGTTTTCCCCATAGTCCAGCAATTTAAGGTTGCCGGGTAGAAACTCTCGATCCATATTATCGACTATATATGAGGTAACATCGTCCGTATTAAATTAGTAGTAGCGTAACATTACTAGAGAACTATCGTCAATAGCTTTTTTTCTTCCAATAGAAATAGACCATATAAGTATGATAAAATGTAACGCAGTGTTATGAAAAAGAGAGGTCGGAAAATGAGTACAAAAATGACGCCACCAGTTGAAAAAAACGAGTTTATAGATGTAGTGTTTGAAGATTTAACACATGATGGTGCCGGTGTTGCGAAAGTGAAGGGATATCCTATTTTCGTAAAAAACGGATTACCAGGTGAGGAAGCACAAATTAAAATTATTAAAGTGAAGAAAAACTTCGCGTTTGGTCGTTTAATGAAGCTTCATCAAGAAAGTCCATATCGTAAAGATGCAGAATGCCCCGTGTACAACGAGTGCGGAGGTTGCCAGCTTCAGCACTTAACGTACGAAGGACAATTAAAAGCGAAAGAAAAACAAGTACGTGACGTTATGCAGCGCATCGGCGGATTAAGTGATGTTCCTGTTCATCCTGTACTGGGCATGAAGAACCCGTGGGTATACCGTAATAAAGCACAAGTACCAATTGGAGAACGCGAAGGTGGACTTGTAGCTGGTTTCTATCGTCAAGGAACGCATGACATCATTAATATGGAATCATGCTTAATTCAGGCGGAAGAAAACGATGCATTAATTCAAGAAGTAAAACGTATTTGTGAAAAAAACGGTATTTCGGCGTATAACGAAGAGCGTAACAAAGGAACACTTCGCCACGTAATGGCCCGCTACGGACAAGTAACAGGGGAAATTATGCTTGTCTTCATTACACGTACAGCTGAACTGCCAAATAAAGAAGCAATCATTGAAGAAATCGCAGCGAAATTCCCAGAAGTAAAATCAATTGTTCAAAACGTAAACACGAAACGTACAAACGTTATTTTCGGAGACAAAACGACAGTACTGTACGGATCAGAATATATTTATGACTTTATCGGTGACATTAAATTTGCGATTTCAGCACGTTCATTCTATCAAGTAAACCCAGAACAAACGAAAGTGCTATACGATAAAACGTTAGAATACGCAAAGTTAAATGGTAACGAAACAGTAATTGATGCCTATTGCGGAATCGGATCAATCTCCTTATTCCTAGCGCAAAAAGCGAAAAAAGTATACGGTGTTGAAATTGTTCCAGAAGCAATCGAGGACGCAAACCGAAACGCAGCACTAAACAACATGACCAACGCTGAATTTGGCGTAGGAGAAGCAGAAGTAGTCATTCCTAAATGGTACAAAGAAGGCGTAATCGCCGACACAATGGTCGTAGACCCACCGCGTAAAGGCTGTGACGAAGCATTACTAAACACAATCATCGACATGAAGCCAAAGCGCGTCGTATACGTATCATGTAACCCAGCAACATTAGCACGCGACTTAAAAGTACTAGAAGAAGGCGGATATAAAACACAGGAAGTACAACCTGTTGATATGTTCCCGCATACTACTCATGTGGAGTGTGTGGCTTGGCTTAAGTTGGTATAATAAAAAAGCAGTTGATATAGAAAAAATCTATACCATCTGCTTTTTGGTTTATAAAAATACCATTCATAAGCGATTTTAGTTAAAATAAATATTGCTGATTTTCACAAATTATAAATTGAGAGTTTGAAGATGTATTCATAGTGAGAGGATTTGAATTTGAAATGATAGATAATTTTTGGAGTGATTTACCACGACCGTTTTTTGTACTTGCACCAATGGAAGATGTGACAGATGTTGTTTTTCGTCACGTAGTAAGTGAAGCTGGTCGCCCAGATGTATTTTTCACAGAGTTTACAAACTCGGATAGCTATTGCCATCCAGAAGGTATGAAAAGTGTACGTGGCCGTTTAATTTTTACAGAAGATGAACAGCCGATAGTCGCGCATATTTGGGGAGATAATCCTGAATATTTCCGCCAAATGAGTATTGGTATGGCAGAGCTAGGATTTAAAGGTATCGATATTAATATGGGCTGCCCTGTACCGAATGTAGCATCAAGAGGAAAAGGTAGTGGCCTTATTCTACGTCCAGACGTTGCGGCAGAACTTATTCAAGCAGCAAAAGCGGGCGGACTACCTGTCAGTGTAAAAACACGACTTGGCTTTAAAGAGTTAAGTGAGTGGGAGGATTGGTTAACGCACATTTTTAAACAAGATATTGCAAACCTTTCTATTCACTTACGTACAAGAGAAGAAATGAGCCAAGTAGATGCACACTGGGAACTAATTCCAGAAATCAAAAAATTACGTGACCGCATCGCACCAAATACGCTAATAACAATCAACGGAGACATTCCTGACCGTCAAACTGGAATGGAACTTGCTGAAAAATACGGTATTGATGGCGTTATGATCGGACGAGGAATCTTTAAAAATCCATTTGCTTTTGAAAAAGAGCCGAGAGAACATAGCAGTAAAGAATATATCGATCTTTTAAGACTGCAGCTTGACCTTCAAGATCAATATGCAGAAGTACTACCACGCTCAATCACAGGGCTTCACCGCTTCTTCAAAATTTATGTAAAAGGATTCCCTGGAGCTGCTGAACTAAGAAATCAATTGATGAACACGAAATCAACTGATGAAGTGCGTGCGTTGCTTGATAAGTTTGAGGCGAGTGTTGATAAGGATGGAGATAGTGAAACAGTGTAACTTTTGAAAGTTAGAGGGGATAGGGTGTAGCGATTTTATGAGTGTTTGTTCCATTTTAATTAAGGTGAACCGTATCATAAGTAAGTGAGGTATTCTATGTAAAACAAGGGTAAGAAAAGAATACAGGAGAAAATTGAAAATGGCAGGTTGGTCTTGATTTTCACTGATATTATCATGTTTATTTTATTATGCCTATAACTTGGAGGCTATGTGAATGTTAAGTGATCAGACGAGATATTCTAGGCTCGCGAATATAACAAAAATAATAAATACAAAATTAGAACTACGTGAAGTATTGCAGCGTGTAACAATGGCGATATCAGAGGAGATTGTTAGGTGCAACGCTGTTGGAATTTATTTACCCCAGGAAGATGGAACATTTAGAGGGTTTGCAGGAAAACCAGAGACCATAAATGGCGTAACGCTCGATACTCAGGTAATTGATCCTGAAATAGACTTACTGGCAAAAGAAGTTATTGAAACCAAAAAAACCATCTATATCCCTGATACCTCAAAGGATCATCGGCCGGATCCGAGACCAGTTGATGCGTTCAAAATTAAGTCCTTATTAGCTCTGCCTATCTCATTTGGGCAAGAGTTATTTGGTCTGGTTTTTTTATTTGATTATGGAGTTCCAATGAACTTAACAGATTCAGAAATTCAAAGTGTTGAAGCTTATGTAAATATGGCTGCGGTCGCAATTCAAAACGCAAATAATTTAACACAAAAGGAAAACCTTATTGCCGAGAAGCAGCTGTTACTAAATGTTACCCGTGATTTATCAATGTGTTCCTCGATACAGGAGAGTTTTGATAAATGTTTTTTTTACTTAGGACAGATTTTAGAGAGTAAAAACATGGTTGCCCACCTTTTAGAACCGCTAGACAAAACAACGATTAAAACAACGAAGTTAAGCAAGGACTGTGATTGGACAGAAGCGGATTGGATGGAGAAAAGCTATGAAGCCAAAATCCAAGAGGTTATTCAAACAAAAAATATAGATAGTAAGGGTCTACTGATGATTCCATTGGTTTCAATGGGAGAAATATTAGGGGTAATCGTCGTTGGCAAAGAGGGAAAAGCTCACAATTACGATAATTCCCAAATTCAACTGGCAAAATCTATCGTTGATGCCACAGCTCCTACGTTTTCAAACTTGTTATATATGGATCAACTTGAAAGTATGGTGGAAGAGCGAACGAGAGAACTAGCTGCTGCTAATGAAAAAGTTACAAGTGTGATTGAAAGTATTACGGATGGATTCTTTACTTTGAATAATAAATGGGAATTTACGTACGTAAATAAGCATCAATATTTTCCACAAAGAAAAACAGCAAAAGATGTATTAGGTAAGAATATATGGGAGGTTTTCCCGAGTAGCGTCGACGCAGTTATATATAAGGAATTTCATCGTGCAATGTCAGAGCGAACTACAGTTCATTTCGAATTTTTTTCTATCTCTGATGAATATTGGCACGAAGTTATTGCATACCCGTATGATGATGGTATTTGTTGTATTTTTAAAAACATAACGGAAAAAAAGCAATATGAGCAGGAATTGAAAAGGTTATCCAACATAGATTTAATAGGGCAAATGGCAGCAGGTATCAGCCATGAGATTAGAAATCCAATGACAACAGTACGAGGATTTTTGCAGTTATTAAAAGAAGAGAACACCTATGAGAAACATAATAAGTACTTTAATTTAATGATTGAAGAACTTGACCGTTCCAATTCTATTATTACTGAATTTCTCTCGATCGGTAATACAAGGAAATCGGATTTGCAGATGTTAGATTTAAATTCAATTATCCACGATAGTATTCCTTTAATAAAGATTGATACGTATAATCAAAATAAATCTATTCAAGTCGATACAAATGACATTCCGGAATTATTTTTAAATCGTAATGAGATACGACAATTATTAATAAACCTATACCGTAATGGCTTAGAAGCGATGAGCACAGGGAAAGTTCTAACCATTAGTACCTACAAGGAAGGTCAAAATTGTGTGGTGCTTGCAGTGCGGGATCAAGGAAAAGGTATCAGGCCTGAAGTATTAGAGAAACTGGGTACTCCATTTTACACGACCAAAGATAATGGAACTGGATTGGGGTTAGGCATATGTTATGCCATTGCTGCCCGTCATAATGCAAAAATAGAAATTCAAACAGGATCGGAAGGCACTACCTTTTTTGTTAAATTTAATTATGAAAATAATGAATAATAACCTCGTTTAGATTAGTTACGGTGAACTGTACCACAAATAAAAAGTAAAACTTAAGTAAACATAATCAATATATTTCACCTGAATTTTGCGAAACATTCATGTTTGAGTTTCCCACTAAATTAGAGTTGCATAAAAAGAAATGGACTAACCTATATCAGGTTAGTCCATTTTCAAGTGTGTTAATTAATAGTAAATCCCCATCCGTAATTTCGCACGATTATCCCATCCTTTTTTGCTGTTTTAAAATCATCCCCACAAGCATTAATCCACCTAAGACTACAAAACCTACCTCTAAAATGTTAAAGTAGTAACTTAACGACATTAATTTACACATGCTAAAAGCATTACTATAATCAACATTTCAGGAGGAAACACAATGGCTATAAGCAATAATGATATTTTAATTCGAGTAAGATATGCTCTGGATATAAAAGATATTGATATGGTAGAGATATTTAAACTTGGTGGCGTAGAAGTGACAAAAGAAGAAGTGCGAAAGATGCTGACAAAATTAAAAAACAGTTACTATGATGAAGCTGACGATGATAGTGATGTATTTGAAAATGATTACGAAATCAAATGCAATAATGTTATGTTAGAGTCATTTTTGAATGGTTTTATTACTTTTGAAAGAGGAAAACAAGATCCAAAACCAGGGCAATCGGATAGACAAGCGATGTCTTTAAAGAGTAATGGAAGTGTTAATAATCTCGTTCTAAAAAAATTGAAGATAGCACTATCATTAACAAGTGAAGATATGCTTGATATATTAGAAGACGTAGGAGTCATCGTAACAAAAGGAGAATTAGGCGCTCTATTAAGAAAAGAAGGCCATAAGAATTACAAAGAGTGCGGCGATAGATACGCAAGGAATTTCTTAAAGGGACTAGCTGTAAAGTATAGAGGATAATAAGTTTGTTAAAGCAGTAAATGATATAATAGGTAGAGTAGGACGTTAGTAGCCTGCTCTTTTTTATTTGCAAAAATAATTATGAACGAATACGTTAGGTGATGAAATGGTACATACATATTTAGGTGAGACAATTAATTTTCATATAACTTATAAGAAGAAAAAATCAGTACGTCTTTATGTAGATTCGTATGGAAATGTGGAAGTGCAAGCTCCGAAAGGGACGCCTGTTGAATACTTAGTCCAGTTGCTAGAGGAGAAATGGGATTGGATTCAGAAAACCCGTAAGGAAATGCAGGATCGAGCGCTTGGTCCACAGGAAAAGGGTTATGATCAAGGAGAGGGCTTTCTGTATTTAGGGAATACGTATCCGATACAGATTTCTCAAGATGCAAGTATTACGCAAGACAATGCAGTTTTTGAAGGGGATAAGCTACACATTTATGTGAATGAGCTTAAGGATGAGAAAATACAACAAGCTTTGAAACGATTTTACTATAAGCAGTGCAAAGCATTAGTAGAGAAGAGTATTAAAGAGCATCAAAGTAACTTTAAAACAAAACCGCGTTCTATTCGTATTACAGATAGTAGCCGTACGTGGGGAACTTGTGATTCGAATTTACAGCTAACCTTCAATTGGAAGTTAGCAATGGCACCACAGCGAGTAATCGATTATGTAGTTGTTCATGAAATGTGTCATATGGTTCATTTAAATCATGATCGTTCTTTTTGGCGTCTTGTTGGGAAGATAATGCCTGATTATAAGGAAATGGAAAACTGGTTAGCGTTATCGAGTTGGAAGATGACGGTTTAGTAGGGAATATCGATTTTTGTCGGTAAATCGATATTTCTTGTCGAATCGTTGATATATTGTGAGTTATGATAGATATATTTGAAAAATCGTTGATATATTGTGAGTTGTGATAGATATATTCGAAAAATCGTTGATATAATTTTATTTACCACAGAATTGTTCAACGGCTCGAAAAAAGGAGATGTCACAGTGGACATCTCCTTTTTCGGGCGTAGGAATTATCGTCCAAACTTCACAACGAAATTCCCATCTATTTTCTCCAGCTCATATCCACGATACCCCTCCGAAAGCAACGCTTGCTTTTCACTAACATCACTCATTGGAATATCTTTAACATCCGTCCAATCTCTTTCTGTATCCTTACGTAATTCCTTCACAAAAACATACCGCATACTACCACCATATTTCTCCTTCAGAGCAGCAATTTCCATTCCTTGCGCGAACTTATCCTTTAAACTAGGAATGTTGAAAGGTGCAACGGTGCAGCAAACGTAATCGTATTTGCTGTCTTCTTTTTGTAATTCGTCCATGATGACTGTTGCTAATATTTTTTGCATGCCATTTCCTCGGCAGTTTGGATGAACGTTTGAGATTTCTTGATAGATGACGCGGTGTAGCTGACTTTCTGGTAGGCCAATATCAAGTCCTAAATGTTCATCGTCGATAGGAGGGACTAGTAGGGCACGAAATGCGATGAGCTCGTTTTCTATAAAGGCACCGATCATCATTCCGTTTCCTTCTAGAATGTACTGAAATTCTTCTAGCGAGAGTGGTTGTAAACGACCTTTATCTTCTAGCGCTTCAACTACAACGTTTTGTAATGATAAAATTTGTTCCATATGTTCTAAAGATAGTAATGTAACGTGAAATGGATCGTTGTTTTGTTTTAATTTTCCTTCGTAAAGAGTCGTCATGTGTTAGTCCTCCTTTAGCGTACAACGTCTTGAAAGACGGTTAATTCTTGTAATATATTTTCGTTTATTTCAATGCCGAGTCCCGGCTTTTCGTTTAAGCGAATAAATGGTACGTCGTAATGTAAGTTTCCGATGTCTTTCGTGAATTTTAATGGACCTGTTAGCTCGACGCTAGTAATGATTTTTTTTGAGAAAGCGACATGGAATCCTGCGGAAGAGGCAACAGATGATTCGACCATGGATCCAACTTGGCATTCAATACCTGCCATTTCAGCTTGATGAGCGAGTTTTACAGCTGGATATATGCCGCCGCATTTCATTAGTTTTATATTTACTTTATCAGCTGCGTCTAATTTAATGATTTGGCGCATTTCACGAGAGCCTTTTAGTCCTTCATCAATCATAAGCGGAATGTCTGTTTTAGAACGAATATGAGCTATTGCGTCAATATCATCGGCTACAACAGGTTGTTCAATCCAGTCGATGTTTAAATGTCCTAATGAACGAAGTGCTGTTAATGTGTTTGCGCTATTTTTCCAGCCTTGGTTTACATCAACACGAATCGCGATATCATTTCCTACACGTTCACGTACAGCTTCAATTCGTTTTACATCTTCTTTTACATTTGTACCGACTTTCATTTTGAAAGATTGGTAACCTTTCTTAATCATAGAGGCAGCTTCTTCAGCCATATTTTCTGGACCTGCAATACTTAAGACGTGAGTGACAGGAAATTCTTCATGGTAGCGTCCGCCAATTAATTGATATACAGGCTGATTTAATTTTTTACCCAGTATATCAAAACAAGCAATATCAATCGCAGCTTTCGCAGTAGGAATACCGTAAATTGTATTGTCCATCATATCGTGTATTTTTTCGATATTCATTGGATTTTGCCCAATTAGAGCAGGAGCTAGTGTATGTTTTAAAACATGGAAAGTACTTTCCCATGATTCACCTGTAACGTGATCATCGGCAACGCCTTCACCGTAACCGATCATACCTTCATCTGTTTCCATTTTGACGATAATAGAAGGCATATCAGAATAAGAACCATAACTAATAACAAACGGATCGCGAAGCGGTAAACGAATTGCGTAAAGATGAATAGCTGTAATTTTCATTGAATAAAGACCCCTTCCTGTTTACAATGGTTTTGTACATTTGATATAGTTGACGTTAAATAGTCGTTAATTAATGATAAGGAGTTAGAGAAAATGATGATAAAAATTGCAGTTGTCGGTTCAAAAGAGTTTATGGAGAATCTTTTACCTATTGCTCATAAACTAGAAGAAATAGAGATTGATCCATATATTTACCTTCACCCGGCAGAATCTTCTGAAATATTAAAGCGTTTAAAACCTTGTGATGCTATCTTTTTCTCGGGTGCCCTACCTTATTATATGGCAAAAGAAATAAGAGAACAATTGCGAATTCCAAGTACGTACTTACAGCAAGACGAGACAACTGTCGCATCTTCACTCCTTTCTATCATATATCATCAAAGTATCCAACCTCATAAAATTTCAATTGATTTAGTAGATCGTTCGTTTATTACAAATGTGTTCCATGATATCGGTCTGAAAGAAACGCCGCAAGTGATGGATTATGAAAATATGTTATGGAGTAATGATGAAATTAAGAGCATCATTGATTTTCATTTAGCTAAATATCAATCTGGAGAGGTTGATTTAGCTTTAACTAGTATTCACGCTGTCTACGACGAACTTCAAAAAATAGGTATTCCTTCAGAGCGTATGATAGATCCGACGCAATCAATTATACATGGGTTAAAAGATGCAAAAATAAAAGCTGAGTTAGCAAAAAGCCATTCAGCTACTGTTGGTGCTTGTATTATATCCTTTGTAGAGTTACAAGAAAGATCGCTCGAACAATTAAATGTAATTTCAAAAGAATTACGTGGTTCATTTAAACAAGTTGATGAAATGACTTTTATTTTGTATACAACTCGTGGTGATATCGAATCGAGTACAAAAACAAATACGATAGATCGTTTATTTACGAATATAGAAGGAGCGGTATCGATTGGATTTGGTTACGGAAAAACAGTAAATGAAGCGGAACAAAATGCAAAAATCGCTCAAGGTTTCGCAAAAAATAATCCGATAGAGCGCCGCTTTTATATACTAACAAGTGATAAAGAATTATTTGGTCCGTTCCCGAAAGAACAGAGAGTACAAAGTTTAAAAAACGATAATCCTGAATTAATGAAAATAGCGAAGGAAACGAAGCTTAGTCCTGCAAACTTGTCAAAAATTATTCAATTTAGTCAATCGCATCCATCATTGAAATTTACAGCGGCCGATCTTTCGGAGTACTTACAAGTGACTCGGCGATCGACGGAAAGGCTGTTAAAGAAATTAGTTGATTACAGGTATGCCAATATTTGCGGCGAGGAAATGCCCTATCAACAAGGGCGCCCTCGCGCAATATATGAGCTGAATTTACCATTGTATTCGTTTCAAAAATTTTAAGCTTCTAGTTGCGCTTTTTGTTTTTTTATTAGGTCTGCTTTTTCAATATCCGATAGCTTCGTAATTGTGAAGCCAGTTATACCATAAATGATTGAAATAATAGGTACGATGAAATTCAATATAGCATAAGGAGCATATTCGAATGCGCCTACTCCAAGTGTTGCGAGTATAAATACACCACATGTATTCCAAGGTACGAAAACAGAAGTTAATGTTCCACCATCTTCTAATGCTCTGGATAAGTTTTTAGAATGTAGTCCTTTTTCTGTGTACGCATTTGCATACATTCTTGAAGGAACAACAATCGAAATATATTGTTCAGAGCAAGTAAGATTCGTTGCAAAGCAAGATGCGATAGTAGAAGCGATAAGTCCTTTTGATGATGTCGCTAATTTTAAAATTTGATTTACAATTGAGCGAAGAATACCAGTATGTTCTAGTACTCCTCCGAAAGTCATAGCGACAATTGTCATAGAGACTGTATTCATCATAGAGCTTAAGCCACCACGGTTAAATAGTTCGTCTACTAGCTTGTTTCCAGTGTCTATAACAAATCCACTTTGGAGTGCACCGACAGCTGATGAGACAGAACCACCTTGAATAAAGACTTGTGATAAGAATCCTAAAATAACACCTACGAGAATAGCTGGTATAGCAGGGACTTTTTTAGCGACCAATACCATAACAACTACTGGTATAATTAATAGGAAAGGCGAGATAACAAAGTTTTGTTGCAATACTTGTAACGTTTGATCGATGCTTTTTGCATCAATATTGTTATCGCCAAAGCTTCTTCCTAAGAACGCATAAACGATAAGAGTAATAATTAAACCTGGAATTGTAGTAAATAACATATGACGAATATGTGTGAATAAATCTGTATTTGTTAATCCTGCGGCTAAGTTTGTTGTGTCTGAAAGCGGTGACATTTTATCGCCGAAATAAGAACCGGAAATTATAGCGCCAGCAACCATTGGAGCTGGGATTCCCATACTTAGGCCAATTCCCATTCCAGCAACACCAATTGTTCCCATTGTAGACCAGGAGCTACCGATTGCTAATGCAACGATAGAACAAATAATTGTAATTGAAACTAAAAATAGTGATGGAGTTAAAAGTTTTAAGCCGTAATAAATCATAGTAGCGACGATTCCACCGCCAATCCAAGCACCGATCGTTAAACCTACAAGAATAATGATAACGATAGCGGGTAATGCAAGGCGAATTCCTTTATACATCGATTCTTCAATGTCATTCCATTTGTAACCGTATCGCCAAGCGACGATAGAAGCAACGGTTGTACCGATAATAAGTGGGACGTGAGGGCTTTGTTCTAATACAACAATTGTAACCATCATAACTGCAACTGTAATGATAATAGGGATTATTGCTACGCCAAAAGGTATTTCTTTTTTCATAAAAGGCCTCCTCATTATGTATGTTTGTATTTTTAGAATTGTCGCAAAATAGACGTTTATTAAGTTATAATAACTAAAAATATATACAAGCGTCAATAAAAAACAGAAAATAAGGAATGTTCTATCTGTATAAAGTGAGTGGAAATGAGTTATAGATAGCATTCGAAAATAAACAATTGACTTTTTTCTTAAAATTCAATATGTTCATAAAAACATCTGTTTTTTCAGAAATATAATTAACTTTAATGGTTTGTAATTTGGGAAGGAGAATGAAAAGTTGAAAACATTAGAACTACAAGAGCGTTTAACTGAAATTTTTCAGCATTTACATGAAAACCCTGAAGTAAGCTGGAAGGAATATGAAACGACAGCTTATATTACTAACTTTCTAAAAGAAGAAGGAATTTCATATAAAATATTTGATGATTGCCCTGGCGTGATTGCTGAAATCGGAAGCGGGAATCCAGTTATCGCGATTCGTGCTGATATGGATGCGTTATGGCAAGAAGTAGACGGAGAATTTAAAGCAAATCATTCATGCGGCCACGATGCTCATATGACAATTGTGATAGGCCTTATTTTACAATTGAAAAATATGAGATGGGATGGCGGTACTGTTAGATTTATTTTTCAGCCGGCAGAGGAAAAAGGGAATGGTTCCTTAAAGATGGTAGAGAAGGGCGCCGTGGATGATGCTGATTTCTTGTTTGGTGTTCATTTAAGACCAATTGAAGAACTGCCTTTGAAACAAGCTGCACCATCTATTCGTCACGGAGCAGCAGGATTTTTAGAAGGGACGATTCATGGAGATGATGCACACGGGGCACGCCCACATCAAGGTATAAATGCAATTGATGTCATCTCGATGATTAATATTGGATTGAAAAATATATGGCTACCGCCGCAGACGTCGTATTCTGTTAAGATGACGAGATGCCAAGCTGGTGGTGATAATCTAAATATTATTCCAGGTAACGGGCATTTTAGTTTAGATGTAAGAGCAGAAAATAACATATTACTAGATAAATTGAAGCGAAAAATAGAGCAAGTAATTCAGTCAGCTGAATCAATGGGATCTAAACTTTCTTATGAGTGGATCGATCTCGCACCAGGAGCTGAAGTGTCAGAAGAAGCTGAGCGCTTTATGCGAAAAGGTATTCTTGAAGTGTACGGAGAAAAGGGATGTACCGGACCGCTGTATACGACAGGAAGCGATGATTTCCATTACTACACAGTGAAGAGACCACATTTAAAAGCTGTCATGCTCGGACTAGGGGCAAACCTACAACCTGGATTACACCATCCGTATATGAAGTTTGATCATAGTTGTATAATGGATGGAGTAGAAATATTGAAACAAACTGTATTGAAAGTGCTGGAAGACAGGGGCTAGAAAGCTCCTGTTTTTTTGTAGGAATTTGTTGGAAGGTCGATATTCCTTGTCGAAACGACTGTGTAATTTCACGCACCAATTAATTTGATAAAAAATGAGCATTCAGTACGTGGTGTATAATAATAGTAATATTTCTTAATAGGAGCAAACGAATGAACGAACAATATTACGATGCTGTATTACATATAAAAACTGTCGGTGAGCAAAAAGGCTTTAATAAGTCTATGCACTATCACCGTTATGAACCGACACCATATAGCGGGTTGGATGAGTTATTGAATCAATATGAGATAAAAAGTAGCGATCGAATTGTAGACTTTGGATGTGGAAAAGGGAGATTGAATTTTTACATGCATCATAAGTGCGATGCATCAGCGGTTGGAATTGAAATGAATGAAGAGTTTTATAAAGAAGCAATGGAAAATCGTGAACGTTATGCAAGGAAGGTAAGAAACAGTAAAGATAAAATTCAATTTGAATGTTGTTTAGCACAGGAATACGAGATTGATCCGCGTGATAACCGATTTTATTTCTTCAATCCATTTTCTGTACAAGTGTTTATGAACGTAGTAAATAACATTTTGCTTTCGGTAGAAGCGGCGGAGAGAGCAATTGATATTATTTTATACTATCCTTCTGAAGATTATATTTTCTTCTTGGAGAATCAGACTGCATTTGAATTGAAGAGAGAAGTTAGATTGCCGGGTGCTTATGAGAAGAATGGGAATGAGAGATTTTTAGTTTATACATTAGGGTTATAAAAAAAGCAGGTGCCTTGGCACCTGCTTTTTTAAAACTCACGTCTATATAATTAGTTACGGATTAAGTAATCAAATGCACCTAAAGCTGCATTCGCACCTGAACCCATAGAGATGATGATTTGTTTGTACGGATTATTTGTACAGTCACCTGCACCAAACACTCCTGGTACGTTTGTAGCGCCGTGCTTGTCTGTTACGATTTCACCGCGAACGCGTTCAACTGTTTCGCCTAACCAGTCTGTGTTTGGCACAAGACCGATTTGAACGAATACACCTTGTAATTCAACGTGATGAACTTCTTCAGTTTCACGATCGATGTAAGAAATACCGTTTACTTTGTCAGTACCAGTGATTTCTTTCGTTTGAACGTTTTTCAGAACAGTTACGTTTGGTAAGCTGTTAAGACGTTCTTGTAATACAGCATCAGCTTTTAATTCTGGCATGAATTCAAGAACAGTTACGTGCTTAACAATACCTGCTAAGTCGATAGCTGCTTCAATACCAGAGTTACCACCGCCGATAACCGCTACGTCTTTTCCGATGAATAATGGACCGTCACAGTGTGGGCAGTATGCTACACCTTTGTTTTTGAACTCAGCTTCACCCGGTACGCCAACATTACGCCAGCGAGCACCTGTTGAAACGATTACGCTCTTACTTTTCAGAATAGCGCCGTTTTCAAGTTCCACTTCAATAAGTTCTTTTTTCTCTAAACGTTTCGCACGTTGTAGATTCATTACATCGATGTTGTATTCTTTTACGTGCTCTTCAAGACTTGCTACTAGCTTAGGACCTTCAGTGCGTTTTACGCTGATGAAGTTCTCAATACCCATAGTATCCATTACTTGACCACCGAAGCGCTCAGCAACGATACCAGTGCGGATGCCTTTACGTGCTGCATAAATTGCTGCACTTGCACCAGCTGGGCCGCCACCAACAACAAGAACATCGTATGGATCTTTATCAGAAAGCTCTGATGCATCTGGACCGTTACCCATTTTAGCTAAAATTTCTTCAAGTGTCATACGACCGCTTCCGAAAGATTCGCCGTTTAGGTAAACAGTTGGTACTGCCATGATGTCTTTACTTTCTACTTCCTCTTTGAATGCAGCGCCATCAATCATAGTATGTGTAATACCAGAGTTTAGAACGCTCATCACGTTAAGAGCTTGTACAACATCAGGACAGTTATGACAACTTAGGCTGATATAAGATTCAAAATGATATTCGCCTTGAATGTTTTTGATTTGATCGATTAATTTTTGTTCAACTTTTGGAGCACGTCCACTAACTTGTAGTAAAGCTAACACTAATGAAGTAAATTCGTGTCCTAATGGAATACCAGCGAATACGATACCAGTGTCTTCGCCAGGGCGATTTACGCTAAAGCTTGGTGTTCTCTCTAGTTCAACTTTTTCTACTGTAATCTTAGATGACATAGTAGCTAATTCATCTACTAGAGCTAACATATCTTTAGATACGTTGTCTTCTCCTGCGCTTACTTTAAGTAAAATATCGTTCTCCATTAACTGAAGGTATTGGGATAGTTGTGTTTTTATATCTGCATCTAGTATCATTTTGATCGAACTCCTTAGATTTTGCCTACAAGGTCAAGGCTTGGTTTAAGTGTTGCAGAACCCTCTTGCCATTTAGCTGGACAAACTTCACCTGGGTTGTTACGTACGTATTGAGCTGCTTTAATTTTGTTAACAAGAATGCTTGCGTCACGGCCGATACCGTCAGCATTGATTTCCATAGATTGGATAACGCCGTCTGGATCGATGATGAATGTACCACGAGCAGCAAGACCTTCTTCTTCAATTAAAACGTTGAAGTTGCTAGTAATTGTGCGAGTTGGGTCACCAATCATAATGTATTCGATTTTGCCGATAGTTTCTGAGCTATCATGCCATGCTTTGTGAGTGAAGTGAGTGTCTGTAGATACAGAGTATACTTCAACGCCTAAGTCTTTTAGAGTTGCGTATTGGTTTTGTAAGTCTTCAAGTTCAGTTGGACAAACGAATGTGAAGTCTGCTGGGTAGAAACAAACTACGCTCCATTTTCCTTTTAAACTTTCGTCAGTAACTTGGATAAATTCTCCATTATGGTAAGCATTAGCTTTAAACGGTTTTACTTCTGTGCCGATTAATAACATATTAAAATTCCTCCTAAAGGTTGGTTTTGAGCATCGGAAATTAGTTTGCTCATAAAATATATTTTTTAATTAACTATAATAATTCTAATTCGATATTAATTATCATATAGAAGTGGTTATTTTGTCAAGAGAATAAACCAACTTTATACCAATTTAATTAATATTTATTCTCAATTAAGGCTGTTAGCGAATTAAAAGGTAATTTCCAAGTCATAAATTTTCAATGAGTGTTTGAAAGAGTAGTGTGTATGTTAGAGATATGGTGTAAGTATAAATTCTTAGGAAGGAAATATTTCTTAGAAGTTGTGGATTTGAAAAGTAACTTCTTATTTTATTGTACAAAGAATTGTGTAATAAATAAAACAAAATGTATCGGAATCTTTGTGAACAATTATTGTCAGCTTAAATATATATAATAAGAACTATATTGCAATGAGAAATAGAAACATTGACGCTCATTTCTAACAAGATATAATAAAAACGAGATATGTATTGCAATAAAGAAGATATAGTATAGATTGAAAAAATTTCAGTCTATTATTTTTTCACGGCTTTTAGAAAACGTTTACATTTAGTGTGGAGGGGAAACCATGTCTAAGTTCACGAAGTATTTTTTAATGGAAGCTAAAGATGTGATTGCATATGTGCAAGAGAAATTACCTAAGTTCGAACATGCAAAGGGGCTAAAGTGTAAAGAAATAGGTGATGGTAATTTAAATTATGTGTTCCGCGTTTGGGATGAACAGAAGAACATTTCTGTCATTGTAAAGCAAGCTGGGGATACAGCGCGTATTTCAGATGAGTTTAAGTTGTCGACGAATCGAATCCGTATAGAATCCGATGTTTTGCGATTAGAAGGAAAGTTAGCACCTGGACTCGCGCCAAATGTATATTTGTTTGATAGTGTGATGAATTGTTGCGTGATGGAAGATTTATCAGATCACACAATATTACGCACAGCACTCATAAATCATCAAATGTTTCCGAGGCTTGCTGATGATGTAACTACTTTTATGGTAAATACTCTTCTATTAACATCAGATGTTGTAATGAATCATAAAGAGAAGAAGGAACTCGTGAAGAATTATATAAATCCTGAGTTGTGTGAGATTACAGAGGACCTCGTATATTCAGAGCCATTCACAGATCATAATAAACGCAACGAATTGTTTCAATTAAATGAAGGATGGATTAGAGAGCATATTTATAGTGATAAAGAGCTTCGTATAGAAGTAGCAAAACTTAAGTTTTCGTTTATGACGAATGCACAAGCGCTACTTCACGGTGATTTACATACTGGTTCTGTTTTTGTAAAAAGTGATTCTACAAAGGTTATTGATCCTGAATTTGCTTTTTATGGACCGATGGGATATGACGTTGGGAATGTAATGGCAAATTTAATGTTTGCTTGGGTGAATGCAGATGCAGTGATGCAAGCTGGTATTGAGAAAGATACATATATGAACTGGATAGAATCTACCATGATAGATGTAATTGATTTATTTAAGAAGAAGTTTTTAGATGCTTGGGATATTCATGTGACAGAGATTATGGCGAAGGAAGAAGGCTTTAACCGAGTTTATTTACAATCTGTATTAGAGGATACAGCTGCAGTGACGGGTCTTGAGTTAATTCGTCGTATTGTTGGTCTAGCGAAGGTAAAGGATATGACTTGTATTGAGAATGATGCAGCGCGTGCTAGAGCGGAGCGAATTTGTCTTCAGGCAGCGAAGAAGTTTATTTTACAAGCGAATCAATATAAAACAGGTAGCAGCTTTGTAGAAACGTTAAAAAAACAGTCAATGCATAGTGCGAAGTAAGGGGAGAAGATGATGGCAGAGCAATTAATACCAATTCAGTGGAAAGATGATGCTTTAGTGTTATTGGATCAAACGGTATTACCGAACGAAGTAATCTATGAATCTTTTAAAACGGCTGAGGGTGTGTGGGATGCGATTCAAGTAATGAAAGTACGAGGAGCACCGGCAATAGGTGTTTCAGCAGCCTACGGTGTGTATTTAGGGGGAAAGGAAGTTACGAAAAGTTCGGCGGAAGAATTCATAGCGGAAGTAAAAAAGGTATGTGCATACTTAGCGACATCAAGACCGACGGCAGTAAATTTATTTTGGGCGCTTGAAAGAATGGAAAGTGTAGCGAAAGAGAATGCTCACTTATCAATTGCGCAGTTGAAAGATAGATTATTAGAAGAAGCAAAAGAGATTCATAGAGAAGATGAAGAAATTAACCGTCAAATTGGAGAACATGCATTAACATTATTCCATGATGGCATGGGGGTATTAACGCATTGTAATGCAGGTGCTTTAGCAACGACTAAGTATGGTACTGCGACAGCTCCAATGTACTTAGCGAAAGAAAAAGGATGGGACTTAAAAATCTATTCCGATGAAACACGCCCTAGATTACAAGGTTCAATGTTAACAGCATTAGAACTGCAGCGAGCGGGAATTGATGTAACGGTCATTACAGATAATATGGCAGCAATGGTCATGTCACAAGGGAAAATTGATGCAGTAATCGTTGGATGTGACCGCGTAGCAGCAAACGGGGATGTAGCAAATAAAATTGGAACATTAGGTGTTTCGATCTTAGCTAAATATTATAACATTCCGTTTTATGTAGCAGCACCAACGCCGACAATTGATTTGAAAACACTGACAGGAAAAGAAATTCCAATTGAAGAAAGGGATGCTTCTGAAGTGATTAATCGTTTCGGACAATACTCTGCTCCGCAAGGAAGTAAAGTATACAATCCGGCATTTGATGTCACGCCATCTGACAATGTAACAGCGATTATTACGGAAAAAGGAATTGTGAAAGCACCGTTTACGGAGAATTTTAAAAAGCTATTTCAATAAGTAGATAGTTTTTTAGAAAAATAGTCATCATAAGCTTCATACTTAGGGGGATGTATATGTTATTGCAAAACGAAAGAGAAGAAATTGTAGCGTATGGAAAGAAAATGATCTCTAGTGGTTTAACAAAGGGGACTGGCGGCAATATTAGTATTTTTAATCGTGAACAAGGTCTTGTTGCAATTAGCCCAAGCGGTTTAGATTATTATGAAACGACGCCTGAAGATGTAGTTATATTGAATTTAGATGGTGAAGTGATAGAGGGAGGGAGAAAACCATCAAGTGAATTAGATATGCATCTTATCTATTATAGAAATCGTGAAGATATAAATGCGCTTGTACATACACATTCTCCTTATGCGAAGACAATCGCATCATTAGGATGGGAACTTCCTGCTGTGTCATATTTAATTGCTTTTGCAGGACCGAATGTCCGCTGTGCATCGTATGAAACGTTTGGTACGAAGCAATTAGCAGAGGCTGCTTTTGAAGGAATGATTGATCGTCGTGCAGTTTTACTTGCGAATCATGGTTTAATGGCTGGTGCGAATAATATAAAAATGGCGTTTACTATTGCAGAAGAAATAGAGTTTTGTGCTCAAATTTATTATCAAACGAAAAGTATCGGAGAACCGAAATTACTGCCAGAAGACGAGATGGAGAATTTGGCGAAGAAGTTTGAAGGGTATGGGCAGCAGTAGAATGAAATGAAAACCCCCTCAAGAAAAAATCTTGAGGGGGTTTCTTTATGCTTTCTTGAGCAACAAATACATAAAGTAAGGTGCACCAATTAAAGCAACGACAATACCAGCGGGAATACCGTTAGGTTCAACGATATTTCGTCCGATTGTGTCTGCAAATAGTAATAGCCATCCACCAATTAAAACAGCGATTGGCATGAATATTTGATGCCTTGGACCTACTAAAGATTTGGCGATGTGAGGAGCCATAAGTCCGATAAAGCTAATGCCTCCTGTTACGGAAACAGCAGCGGCAGCAAGTGCAACGGCTGCGATTAATAAGTATCTTCGTTCTTTTTCAATTTCAATTCCAACACCGATTGCTACTGGCTCGTTTAATGCTAGTATATTTAATCGATTTGCTTTATAGAAGACAAATGGGATTAATACGATTAGCCAAGGAAGCATTGCTAAAACAAATGTCCAGTCATCTCCCCAAATGTTTCCGGCAATCCATTTGGCGATAAAGTCCACTTTCATACGATCAGCGGATGAAATAAGGACAATCATTATTCCAGATAGTGCAAAGGAAAAACCGATACCGGTTAATGTTAATCGTATTGGCTGAAGTCCTGTTGATTTGCTATATGAAAATACGTAAATTAGAACAGCTGTTAGAAACGCACCGATAAATCCAACGAATGGTAGTAGGTAAAGAAATGAACCTACGTCTATTGGAAAGTATAGAAAGAAAACAGAAACTGCAACACCAGCACCAGCGTTAATGCCGAGAATACCAGGTTCAGCTAAATCGTTTCGGGTAATACCTTGTAATATAGCACCTGATAACGCGAGTGCCATACCGGCTAATAATGTAATGACGATTCTAGGTAGCCTTAAAGAATATAAAACGAATTCTTCTTTAAATGTACCTTGTCCCATAAGTGTTGGAATTAATCTGTCATAGGAGAGAGCGGCAGAACCGAGTCCCATTCCAATTACAATTGTTGTGATGGTAAGTATAAGTAATGCAAGTATGATAAGGCGTTGTTTCTTTAGAATAGATTGCATCATGAGAAAGTTTTTCCTCCTTTACGTACAATAAATAGGAAGAATGGTAATCCTACAATTGCGACGATTGCAGCAACTGGTGTTTCATACGGAGCGTTAATTGTACGTCCGATTGTATCTGCGAGTAGCATAAAGGAAGCACCAGCGATCGCTGACATCGGTATAACAAAACGGTAGTCTGGTCCAACGATTGGACGAACCATATGAGGGACCATAAGTCCGAT
This sequence comes from Bacillus sp. FSL R9-9410, assembly GCF_038050385.1. Taxonomy (NCBI): domain Bacteria; kingdom Bacillati; phylum Bacillota; class Bacilli; order Caryophanales; family Bacillaceae; genus Bacillus; species Bacillus sp. FSL R9-9410. The sequence continues at coordinate 4,270,077 of NZ_JBBOTV010000001.1, read as the reverse complement.
AAATGCCATGTTTCCGACAAGTGCTACAGAAGCACCTGCAAGCAAGATAATAATGATAAATAAAATCGTTTTAATAACGATAATTTTTTGACCGAGTCCAACGGCAACTTCTTCACTGAAACTAAGAACTGTTAATTTCTTTGCAAGTAAGATAGCGATAAATATACTTATTGAAATAACCGGAATAATAATTTTTAATTGGCTCCAACTCGTTCCAATTACGCCCCCAGCCGTCCACATTGATACATCTTGTGAAATTTTAAAGTAAATGCCAACACCTTCTGAGATTGCAAGTAGAAATGCTGAAACAGCAGCACCAGCTAATACAATTCGAAGAGGGGAAAGTCCACCCTTTTTCACCATACCAATTCCAAATACCATAATAGCGCCAATTGCAGCACCGATAAAGCAAGCTAGTGTTAAGTAAAGGTAGCTTATAGAAGGATTGAAGGCAAGTGTTAGTGCAAGTGCAGCATTTGCGCCACCAGTTAAGCCTAGTAATCCCGGATCGGCAAGTGGATTTCGTGTTAATCCTTGCATAATCGCCCCAGAAACAGCAAGTCCAGCTCCTACAAAAATAGCAGCAACTTCACGTGGCAAACGTATTTCGCGAATAATAGATATTTTGTCTCCTTTAGCGGAGGAAGTGAGTGCTAACCATACGTCTTTTATAGAAGTATCTGCAGCACCTAATACCATTGCAAACATAAAAATAAGAAAGAATGCAATGATACTCAAAATTACTTTGTATGTAAAAGCATTGGAACGTAGGTTGTCTTGCTCTTTTTTCATCAGTTTCACATCTTTTCTTTTCATAGAATAAAGGAAGAGGAATTCTTAAATTAAGAATTCCTCTTGTTTGTATTATTGACCAAGAAAGCTCTTCTTGAAGAAGTCTAGTTGGAAATCTAATGTAAGTGGATCATTGAAATAGAATTCCATCATGTTTGCTTCATATACACGATTATTTTTCACTGCTGGAATGTTTTTATATGATTCTGTCTCTTGGAATGAGTTATCAGTATCTTTGTTTTTACTTACGATTAAGTAATCACCAGCGAACTCAGGTAATACCTCAGTAGATAATGCGTAGTATCCTTCTTTTAAAGCTTTTTCTTTTACTTTTTCAGGCATTTTTAATTTCATTTCTTGGTAAAGAATTTCTGTTCCACGGCCCCAGTTTTCGCCGTATACGTAAAGCTGTTTGTTGAAGTTTTCAACAACAGAAACTGTTGCATCTTCACCGATCTTCGCTTTAATGTCTTTTCCAGCTGTTTGTGCGCGTTTCTTGAAATCATCAACCCAAGTTTTTGCTTCTTTTTCTTTATTTAATAATTTACCGATTTCTAAGTGTTGTGTTAAGTAATCAACTTTTCCGTAAGTGTATGTTACAGTAGGAGCGATTTTCTTTAACTTATCAACATTTTTAACATTTGATAAACCAATGATTAAATCTGGATTTAATTCTGCAATCTTTTCAACATTCTCATCTGATACTTCAGCGACATTTTTCAGTTTGCTATCGAAACGTGGGTTTTGTTTAGACCATGAATCTACCCCAACAAGATTTACACCTAATGACATTACGTTACCAGCGAATGATGATAGGACAACAACACGTTGTGGATTTGCTGGAACTTCTACTTTACCATTTTCAGATTGGTATGTAATTGTTTCTGATTTCTTACCTTTTGCGTCGTTCTTCTTGTCTGTTGAACCGTTGCTACAAGCACTCATAACAAGGACGAACAGAACTGTTAGTGAAATAAATAATTTTTTCATCGTCTTTCTCCTTTTGATAGATGATATGTGATATACAATAAATTGTTTAGCTTTGATTTTTTGAAGAGTTAGTGGTAATACAAAAGTCTTATTAACAATCTTGAATTTGAGAGTTTACCATATAGTATTCACCATAGTAATAGAAGAAGATGTAATCTCACAGTTGCTAATAATTAACAAATTGATAATGATTATCACTATTGATTCTTTAAATACTATAATTTTATATAGGTGTATTGTCAATAGTGATTTTGATTGTAAAATTTATAAAAACAAGTTATATTTTATTGAGAATGATAATCAATTATTAGTAGCTGAGGGGTGAACACGAATGAATCAAGAAGAATTGTTTGATGTAACCGTGATAGGCGGAGGGCCTGCGGGGCTTTATTCAGCTTTTTATAGTGGACTAAGAGAGATGAAAACGAAAATAATAGAATTCCAACCACAGTTAGGTGGAAAAATACATGTTTATCCGGAGAAAATGATTTGGGATATTGGCGGATTATTACCGGTTACTGGTGAGAAATTAATTGAGCAACTTGTACAACAAGGATTAACATTTCAGCCTGAAGTTGTATTGAATACAAAAATAGAATCAATTATTCGTAATCAGGATGGCATTTTTACGTTAACAACAAGCTCTGGGGAAGAACATTTTTCCAAAACAGTGATTGTCGCAACTGGGAGTGGTATATTGAATCCACAAAAGTTATCAATTGAAGGTGCGGAGAGATTCGAAGTCTCAAATTTAAATTATACAGTTAAATCGTTAAAACGTTTCAAAGATAAAACGGTAATTATTTCAGGCGGAGGGAACTCTGCAATTGATTGGGCGAATGAATTAGAACCAATCGCGAAAAAAGTTTATTTAACATATAGAAAAGAAGAATTATCTGGTCATGAGGCACAAGTAAAACAACTTATGAACAGTTCAGCGGAATGTTTCTTTAATACATCGATTACAAAATTAATTGCCGGTGATAACCATGAAGCGATTGAACATGTAGAATTAACAAATCATGAAACTGGAGAGGTTTCTCATTTACCTGTTGAAGAAGTTATTATTAATCATGGATATGAACGTGACATTACATTATTGGAAAATAGTGAGCTAGATGTCGCTATTGTTGATAATTATTATATTGCAGGGAATGCAAATAGTGAGTCCTCGGTAGACGGATTATATGCCGCTGGAGATATTTTAAAGCATGACGGAAAATTACATTTAATCGCAGGAGCGTTCCAAGATGCTGGAAATGCTGTGAATAAAGCGAAACAATTTATTCAACCCGATGCAAGTGAGTACGGAATGGTTTCTTCTCATAATGAAGTATTTAAGAAGAGAAATCGAGAGTTAATTAAGCAGATGATGAAATAATAAAGTGAAACTTTAATCAGTGGGGGGTGTCCATCCCCCCACTGATTATTAGCCTTCACCAATCGGGCTTTTACGGGCAGTTGATCTCCCACCTAACTCCCTCGCATTCGCTGAATTTTGAGGTGGGAGTCTTACCGCCCACAAATAGCGGGATAAAGGAACAAGTATACCCCCATTTACTTCTCTATTCGTATGGACGAGAGAGGTAAATGGGGGTTTTCCTGTTTATTATATCTTCAATCATTATCATGACACCGGTTTCATTAGTTCATGTGACATGAACGTTTTATTTGTAATCTCTCTAGAAAACAATGAATCTAGGATTGGTTTATGCTGTCCCTTTTGCCTGTTCATTAGGAAATGGCATATTTAGTATAGATGCAATGTATTGTTTTCCGTGTTTTCGAGCCAATGATTCTAATATTTGGCGAACGCGTTTTGTAAGATGACCTTGTTTTTTTATAGACTCACAATATGCGTCATAGAAAACGTATTTAGCCCAAAGGAAATCATCTTGTTGGAATAAGAAATGATTTTTGTACCATTCACCAATTGTATGATAACAATTGGTTTCGTGTATTGCTACGCTTTGAGAAAGAATACGATCAGATAAAGATGTAGTTAAATGAGAAGTTGTGTTTTCTGTTTCAACTTGTAATGTTTTTTCTAACATTGTAATGATGTGACGAGTAGCCATATGTTAACGCTCCTTTGTGTAAATGGGTGATACCATTCTATATTTAAAAAAATACTTACTATATTATTATACAATATATGGAATGGTTCTACCTGCTTTTTAAACGGCATTTACAAAATCTTTTTTATTTGTTTACAAAAATAAAGTAAGATACAGTATATATGAAAAAACAATAAAGGAATGAACGCGTTGTATATAACAATAGAAGAAGCTGCGGAGTATTTGAAATTACCAAAATCGTATGTTGAAGACTTAATTCAGCGAAAGAAAGTGCGTGCACTGTTTGATGGAGAGCAATATTTAATAAACAAGGAACAGTTTAATACACATTTAGAACAAATGGAGAAATATAAGCAGTTAGTGGAAGAAATATTAAACGAACCAATTCCAGAAGATATGGATGTTAAAGACGAAGATTAAATTTATAAAAATCCCCCGTATTAAGATATGCATAAATGTATCTTAATACGGGGGATTTTTATATTAAGGGATGAAAAGGTCATCCGAAATCCTAGAGTTACTTTAAGGGAAAGAAGATTTTATAGGGATTAGTACTATTAGTTAAAAGCATATTTTTTTATACAGGGGACAAACATAGAGAACGTAACCTGTACAGATACATATACTATCAGTGCAAAAGCTTATAAATTAATGGAAGGGGTTTTCTCGTGAGTTTATTTCATTGTGATTTTTTGAAAGACTTAATTGGATCTTACGTGAGAGTAAACAGGGGTGGTCCAGAATCTCAAAGAGGAATAATAGTAGCGGTATATGCGGACTACTTTGTATTAGAGAATGAAAAAGGAGAGTACCATTACTATCAGCTTCGCCATCTGAAAAGTATTACAAAAAATACGAAAGATTGTGGAGCAGCGGATTACGGATGGGCGGAAGACGATAGTGCAGAGGACTTTGAAGCGTTACTTCAAAGTTTTAAATACCGCTGGGTGAAAATTAACCGTGGTGGTCCAGAGAAAGTTGAAGGCATTTTACAAGACGTTTCTTGCGATTATGTAACGTTAATTATAAAAGAAGAAGTTGTGTTAATTGCACTACCTCATATTAAAAGTGTTAATTATAACGCACCAGTATGTGGAGAGAGTGATGAGAGTAGCGATGAGAAAAGTAATGAAAATAGCAATAATTCAAGTCGAGCTCGCGCACAAAGACAATCAAGTAGAGGAAGATAATACAGAAAGGGGGATGCGAAATTGGAGAGTGTATTATGCTGTGATCAAATCAAGGGTTTAGTCGGTGAGAATGTAAAAGTAAATCTTCGCGGACCAGAAAGTCGAATAGGTGTACTGTTATCGTTAGGAAAAGATTACCTTACGCTACAATTACCTCATGGAGAAGTAGTGTATTATCAGCTGAAACATGTGAAGAGTCTAGTCAAGAAAGTGAAAGAAACAAAATGTGACGATTACTATGGTTCATGTTTCTATTCTGATGAAGATACTTTTTTAGATGTATTAAGTGACTTGAAGTATAAGTGGATAAAGATTAATCGTGGCGGACCAGAGAGTGTGGAAGGTTTATTAAGTGAAGTGCATGACGGATGTATCACACTAGTAAACGGTGAAGAAGTCATTTACGTGATTAATTTTCATATTAAAAGCGTAAATCAAGTAGTTAAATATAAAAAGAATGAAGAAGAATAATGTTTAATAAATAAGAGGGGCATTATGATTGAAATGGAAGAACGATTTCTTATTTCGCTGTATATGAAAAGGATTTCTTACTATTAAAAGACAGAACACTGCCCCTGATTATTTTTTTAGAAATGAATGACAGGAAAATTGTAATTTCATAGAAAGGAGGATATAGATGAATGAGTTAAACAAGAACATTGGGGAAAATATATACGTTAAATTAATCGGTGAAAAAAGATTTAAAGGTGTATTAATTGATGTAGGAAATGATATTGTTGTTCTCTACAATGGACAAGACTATGTATATATATCTTTATACCATATCCAATATTATAAATTTTTAAGAGAGCATGATGAAGAAATATTAAAACCAGATGTGGATTCTGTAATTAAGAGGGAATCCCCTTCAATTTCTTTGAGAAAAGTATTAATCACATCTAAAGGGATTTTTACAGAAATTTATGTGGCAGGAAATGCTCCGATACATGGTTATGTTACAAGTGTTATGAACGATTATATTGTTTTTTATAGCCCTGTTTACAAAACAGTATATATATCTTTAAAGCATTTGAAATGGTTAATTCCTTATAAAGAGAACCAAGTACCTTATTCCCTCAATAAAAATGAACTCCCCGTAAATCCCTTAAATATTACTTTAGCTAGAACGTTCGAAGAACAGCTTATTAAAATGTCTGGGAAAATTATGGTGTTTGATTTAGGTGAAGAATCTAACAAAATCGGAAAGATGGCGAAAATTGATGAAGGGCATATTGAAATATTAAAAGCTCGTGATGCAAAATTGTATGTGAATATTCAACATGTGAAATCGGTCCATTGTCCGTAGATTAGTTAAAGGGGCTGGCTTTTTCTTTTATATATACGGAAGAAAAGGTCGAGCCTATTTTTTTACCGCTATTTGGATATGAGGGGGCAAGTGAATTGAATATATAAGTATGTTACTGTTTTTACTTATAAAGAGGTAATCTTGTACGAAATTATAAAAAAGATGTACGAGCTACCTTTTGTTGTATTCAATTCACTTTTTGAGGAAGTGCTGCTCAACTACTTTATTAAAGGGGTTTTGTTTGTGGAGCAGTTTCCAAATTCGTTTTCGATTACATTGCTTGGCAGTGCTGGTGGAGCAGCAAAAGCAGTGTTAGCAATTTTGAATCAAGCGGTAGTAAATGAAAAAGATCCAATTTATGAAGTGATAAAAAATATGAACTTCCATTTGGTGGATATAAAACAAAAAGATAAAAGTTATTATGATGAGTTGTTTCCAAATCTGAAAGAGCAATTTTTTTTATATGAAATAAACCTTCAAGATGTAGTCAAATTTAAACAACATTTAAAAGAAAAAAGAACGAAGGTTGTTATTGATGTTTCAGGGGCAGATACGATTAGGGTACTGAGTTGTTGTAATGACCTTGGCATTTGTTACATTAATTCGGCTTTGGAAAATGAGGCGGTAGATCAAGACGATAGTTTACTTGGTTTTCAGCTTACGGAAAGGTATACGAGGTTTGAGAAGGAGAAAGAAACATTTACAAATACAAGAGCGATTATAGGCTCAGGTATGAATCCGGGTGTTGTTCAATGGATGGTTGTTGAACTTATGAAAGAACGTCCAAATGAAAAACCGCGAGCATGCTATATTGTAGAACATGATAATTCATTTTTGGGTGATAAAGGGCTAATAAAACCTCATACACTTTATGCATCATGGGCAGTAGAGCGTTTTCTTGATGAAGCGATATGGAGTTATCCTATGTATATGAGCCATCATCGTCCACTTTACTTTTATGAGGATGTATATGCTTCAGAGTATAAAGTAAAGTTAGGTGAAAAAGAATTTTATGGTTGCTTAATGCCGCATGAAGAAGTTTTAATTTTGGGGAAATCTTTTAATATGGAAGTGGGTTTTCTTTATCGGATCAATGAGTATACAACAAACTTAATTAGACAGAACTTAGATAAAGTGGAAGATTTATGGAATTGGAATCGTAAAGTATTTAATCCAGCAGAAGATGATATTATAGGAGAAGATTTAGTCGGTGTGTTACTCGTTTATGAAAATAACGAGACATACATGTATAATGTAATGAATAGTAGCCAAGTTTTTCGAAAATATAAAACAAATGCGACGTACTTTCAAGTAGGGTGTGGAATTTATGCTGGCTTATGTAGCTTACTGTTAGATACTTTTGGACAAGGTGCTTATTATGTAGAAGAATTATTATTAAATACTGAAAGTAAGTATGGGGAATATTTAAATTTATATATGAAGGATTTTGTAGTAGGACATAATAGTTTTACAGATGGATTGCTAAATGATAGGGTAAGATGGATATAAATTGTGACTGAAAAGGAAGGAGCTGTATCTCCTTCCTTTTATAGTATGAGAAGGTTACATGTTGCTCTGAAAGCAATTTCATAATTATAATTTAAAGAGATAATAGTTGAAATGTTTTTTTTGGTATTGATCAAGAGGAGTTTTTATATGAACAAATACAAGAGCTTGATTTATGAAGAAAGAGAAGCTTTAAAAGTATTTATATTATTATTCTATATTATATTCTTTTTATATGATGTTATTTATTATTTCGTTTATCCTGCCATGAATATTAATGAAGCAAGGGTAGGGTGGCCAGAAGGTGGTATGGGGATAGGTGTATATATACTAGTAATATCTTTATTTCCCATTTCAATATATCTTCAAAAACAAGGTTATGTATATTTTGTAAAATATTTATTTTTAATTGGGTATATGCTTATTGATCTTATTAATAACTTAATGATTTATTTACACAGTGATCGTGTTTTTGAAAATGGAAATATGGTTGAAATATTTTTAATTTTATTTGCACCGATTTTCGTGAATAGAAAATATTTTTATTTCGTTTCCTGTAGTGTAATTGGAAAATATGTATTTTTTACTTTGATATTACAAGATGTAAAAGTTGTGATTCCGCTTGTATTATGTATATTCTTTTTCATCATTTCGCATTCTTTATTAAAGAGATTTCAATCTTATGTAAGGACAGTTGTTGAGATGATGAACAGTATGAAAGAGACAGAAAATTTAGCGGTTATTGGGACTATGTCTACAACAATTGCTCATGAAATTCGAAATCCGTTAACGGCTTTAAAAGGATTTACACAAATCCAAAAAGAAAGAAATCCTGCAGATGCGATGAGTTATGAAATTATGTTACAAGAAATTGAGAGGATTAATGGATTCGTTAGTGAATTGATGTTATTGGGAAAGCCGAAGCCAACAAATTATGAATGGTGTAATATAAGGGAAATCCTTTTATATGTTGTGCAGTTAATGGAAAGTTATGCAACTCAATATAAAGTGAAATTTCATTTGCAAGTAGATGGAAATTTACCCGTTATAAATGGTGATGATAAGCAATTAAAACAAGTGTTGTTAAACATCATCAAAAATGGAATTGAATCGATGCCAGAAGGTGGAAATATTCAGATTCATGCATATGGAAAAGTTGGAGAGAACTTGTGTATTTCTGTTGAAGATCAAGGTTTTGGGATAGAAAATGAGAAAATAGAAAAGATCGGAAAAGCTTTTTATACAACAAAAGAGAATGGTACAGGCCTTGGATTAATGATTACATATAAAATTATTGAAGAACATCAAGGGAGTATCGTGATTCAAAGTAGTATGGGGGTAGGAACGAAAGTGGAAATTTATTTACCAACAGTGTAGTACATTAGACGAAATTACTTTTCAGAAAAGTGTTCTTGTTGTGTAAATATAAACATTTTATAAAATGTTTAAAGAAGGGTTTTTTTTATAAAACACTTCGTTTATAATGGAGGAAAATATCGACATAGAGCTTTTAGCTCATGTAACGGTTCGGTAGTGTTATGAAAAGAAAAGTAGGGGTGCACGCGCATCCTTTTTTCTATGCAGATATGATGAAAGGGGTGGTATGATGGAATTAACATTGAATTCAACTGTATGTTTACACACAATTCAATTTCGAAAAGAGAGATTAAATTATATTGTAAAAGATACAATTACAGGAGAAACATATGAAATGCCGCCACTTTGGATTGATGCACTAGCAATGATGCGTGACGGTTTTTCATTGGGAGAAATTGAGGAGAAATTAAAAGAAGAGTATCCAGCAGAAGAAGTAAATATGCTAACATTCACGAGGCAACTGTTAGAACTAGAGCTTGTCGGAATGGTAGATGGAGAAGAGATAGCTTGTACAAAGAAAAAAGATAAAGATTATTTAGCTTGGGTACGTCCAAGGGTGGAACAATTCTTTCTTAACTTAAATAAAAAATATAAAAGCAAAGGTCAAAAATGATCTTTGCTTTTTTAGTGCAATACAAAATAGGTATTCACCCAAATAAAGATTTTCGCATATTGTAGCTTATGTAAGTAGAATGCTGCGAAGGAGTGAGTGCAGTGACAGGGAATGTATTGAATTATTATGCCGGTGGAAATACAGCTAGAGGATTTCACAGCTTATACGAAGAGAATTTGAAGGGGTTAGACAGGTTGTTTATTTTAAAGGGAGGCCCAGGAACGGGAAAATCTTCTTTAATAAAGGCAATAGGGCGTGAATGGGTCGATAAAGGGTATAATATTGAATTTTTACATTGTTCTTCTGACAATAAATCAGTTGATGGTGTGATTATTCCAAAATTAAAAGTAGGGATTGTTGACGGTACATCACCGCACGTTATTGAGCCGAAAATGCCTGGAGTTGTTGAAGAGTATATAAATTTAGGTGTTGCTTGGGACTCAGATAAATTAAGAAAGCAGAAAATAGAGATTGAACGATTTGTTTCAGAAGCAAGCAAAGCCTTTCAAGCAGCTTACGGGTGTTTTAAAGAGGCGCTAGTTATACATGATGAGTGGGAGAAAATATATATTAATAATATTGATTTTAATAAAGCAAACGAATTAACAGATCAGCTTATACAGAAATTATTTGCAGATAAAGGCGGGAAGAAATCAATTGTGAAACATCGTTTCTTAGGGGCTGCTACACCGAAGGGAGCAGTTGATTTCGTTCCTAATTTGACAGAAGGGCTTCCGCATCGCTATTTTATAAAAGGTCGCCCAGGTTCTGGAAAATCAACAATGCTTAAAAAATTAGCAAAGGCAGCAGAAGAAAAAGGGTTTGAAGTAGAAGTGTATCATTGTGGATTTGATCCAAATAGTCTCGATATGATTATTGTAAGGGAATTAGGATTTGCAATTTTTGATAGCACAGCACCGCATGAATACTTCCCAAGCCGTGAGGGGGATGAGATTATCGATATGTATGATCTCATTGTTGCACCAGGGACAGATGAAAAATATGCTACGGAAATTCGCGACGTTTCAATTCAGTATAAAACAAAAATGAATGAGGCGATGTCTTTCTTAGCAAAGGCAAAATCAGTTCGTGATAAATTAGAACGAATTTATATTGCCGCTATGGATTTTTCAAAAGTCGATGCATATAGAGAAGAAATCCAAAAAGAGATTGAACGAATTGCAGTTACTGTAATTGAAAAGAAAAAATAGATGTTTTGTTAGGCTGTCGGGAATTTTCTGACAGCTATTTTAGTATCTGGTAAAATTAGTCTTATATTTGTCGAATTTCCAGGGAAATGATCAAAAAATGGGGAGGATATGAAATGAGAGAGAAAATTGAATTAGAACTAGAAAGAATTGAAAAAGAGAATGATGTGAAAATTTTATTTGCTGTAGAATCAGGGAGCCGGGCGTGGGGATTTCCATCGAAAGATAGTGATTATGATGTTAGGTTTGTTTATATACGTCCTGTAGAGTGGTATTTATCAATTCATGATAAACGTGATGTAATTGAATACCCAATTAGTGATGATTTAGACATAAGTGGCTGGGATTTTAAAAAGGCATTGCAACTGTTTGCAAAGTCAAATCCAGCGTTACTCGAATGGATTCGATCACCGATTTTTTATTCGAAAAACTCGAATCTTCCAGAACAGCTTCAGCAAATGATTGAAAAGGATTTTAATCCGAAATCAACGATATATCATTACTTACATATGGCCTCAAAAAACTATCGTGAATTTTTACAAGGTGAGAATGTAAAGTTGAAAAAGTACTTTTATGTATTACGTCCTATTTTAGCTTGTAAATGGTTAGAGGAGAAATCGACTTTGCCTCCTGTAGAATTTGATCGATTGATTACAGAATTATCATTAGAACGTAGCGTATTAGATGAAATTAAAAAGTTGTTAATAAAGAAAAAGGCGGGTACTGAATTAGATATGGGTTTGAAAATTGAGGTGTTGAATCGATTTTTAGAAGAACAAATTAATTACTATCAGCAATATGTGAAAGGGATGGAAAAGAGATTAGGGATTGATATTGAGAGTTTGAATACATTATTTCGAAATATGTTGTTTGAAGTATATGAAAAAGAGCACAAGTGAGTTTGTGCTCTTTTTGTGTTTTAGGAATAAAGAAAACGGTGCTAGTGACGATTAGTCTTACAAAAGAGAGTAAATGAAAATTCACGCTGAATCTGTAATTATTCGTTATCAACTCGCTTTAATGGTTGATCTGCTGGACCTTCCATAACATCCCCATCAATTGAAAAACGGGAACCGTGACAAGGGCAATCCCACGTACAATCACCGTTATTCCATTCAACTTCACAGCCAAGGTGTGTGCAAGTTGTATCGACGATATGTAATTTTCCTTCTTTATCTTTATAAGCACCTGCTCGTTTACCGTTGACATGTACAACAGATCCTTCGCCAACTTCAAGATCTTCTGGCTTACGTAATGCGGTTTCAATTTTCCCCTCAATTAAATGTTTCGCAACGTCAATGTTTTGTGAGAGAAATGTTTTTATATCCGGATTTGCATGAAAACGTGATGGTGCAAACAGTTCTTTATATGGACTTTGGATTTTTAGAATGGAGTCCTTCAGTAAATGAGCTGCTGCAGTTCCAGTTGTCATACCCCATTTACGATATCCTGTTGCCACAAATATATTTGGATTCCTTTCGTTAATATGTCCGATATAAGGGAGTTTATCTAGCGTGATTAAATCTTGCGCTGACCATCTATAAGGAATTTCATCTACTCCAAAAGTAGATTCAGCAAAGGAATATAGTGCATCATAATGAAGCATCGTATTAATTCCTTGGCCTGTTTTATGGCTCTCTCCGCCAATCAATATTAGCTTTTCTCCATTGCTTGTCGTATAACGTATGGAGCGTTTTGGATCATCGATACTTAAATACATGCCCCCTGGATAATCTGTTTTTGCTTTTATTGCAAGAGCATAGGAGCGTTCTGCGTACATTCGCGTAAAGAAAAAGCTATTAGCATCATAAAAAGGAAAATGTGAACAAGAGACAATATATTTACAAGTGATGCGATGGTCACCCTTTGTAATTACTTGTGGATAATCTCCTTTTTCCACATCAATAGCTGTTGTTTGCTCATAAACCATTCCGCCCATTTCCACAAACTTTTCTAAAAGTGTTTTTAAATAAAGGAGGGGATGGAATTGCGCTTGATTTTTCATCACAAGTGCAGATTGTACGGGAATAGGAATCGACAGAGATTGAACATAGTCACAAGGTATATTTAATTTTTGATAGGCTTCATATTCTTTCGTTAAATTTCGCAGGCCACTATTGGTAGTTGTATATAAATACGAATCTTCATTTGTGAAATTACAGTCGATTTTATATGTTTGCACAGTCTCATTTATGAATTGTAGAGCTTTACTATTTGATTCGTAGTAAAGTTGAGCTTTTTCAACACCAAAATTGTTTATTAATTCATCATAAATGAGATCATGTTGAGCTGTTACTTTTGCGGTTGTATGCCCAGTTGTTCCATTTAAAACAGAACCAGAATCAATTAAAACGACTTTCATTCCTTCTTTAGCGAGTAAATAGGCGGTGGTAATGCCTGTAATACCAGCACCGATAACGGCAACTTCTGTCTTTATATTTTCGGATAAATGAGGAAAAGTAGGAAATTGAGTAGATTCAATCCAATAGGATGATGGTAACTGCGGAAATGTGTCATCTGTCATTTTGAAAACCTCCTAAATTAGAACAATTTTCCTTTTAATATTTCCATATTATATGGAATTCATGTATGTTGTTTTCGTAGCGTTCTATTTTTATTAAACGAAAGATAAAATTATTTTAATATAATTATTTTATTGGGGCAGTATGAAGAAGTAGGATTTATATAAAGCTAAATTCAAGTGATTCCATTTGTTGATTACATAGAGAGTTCTTGAATGAGATAGAGTCTGTGTTGATTAAGTGGATGTGTATATATAGCGGATAAAGCCTTATGAAATCTATGCTTTTTCTTTAGTGGAATAAAGTATAATTATAAAAATATAACCAACTTTTATTACTAGGTCATAAAAGTTGTTGACAATATAGAAATTCTATTGTTATGATTCATCATGTGGAAAGGTTGATAGAGAGTAAAAAGAGAAATGTTTTTCATTGATAATAAAAGCGGAAAAATAAGTGACGATAGAGTGAGTATATTTTCCTTATGATAAATGCTTTTTGGATCACCTAGTAAAATCAATCTGGAAGCAAGAATCAATATATGCAAGTTGCGCAGGACGCGGCATAAGAAAGGGGCAAAAGGATGAAGGAGCTTCATACGTTTGGGTGGTATGCAGCGCGTGTATCACCACATTTGCCGAAAAAAGCATTTAAACCAGTTCCTAATCGTTTATTTGGTGGATTGGCTTATTTACTTGTGGCATTGGCTGGTTTAATAACGATCGGTGTATTTGAATTGAATGTGTGGGTAAATCTAGGAATTGCAATTGTTCTTGGATTATGTTTTGCTTCACTTGGATTTTTAGGACATGAAATTTTACATGGAACAGTTGTAAGAAAGGCATGGCTTCGTGATTTTTTAGGTGCGATAGCATTTATGCCATTATCAACTGGCCCAAAGCTTTGGAGAAAGTGGCATAATGCAACGCATCATGTCCACACACAGCATGAAGAGAATGATCCAGATGCATGGCCGACATTTGAGAAACTGAAAAAGAGTAAGTTTTTGAATTGGGTATATCGCATGCCTCTTCATGTACGTTCATTCTTTAGTTTTCTGTCACTAACAATTCAATTCACGTTACATTCGACTCGAATGTTCTTTCATTTTATAAAAGAATTTAAGTCATCCAATCAAAAATCTGTATGGCTGCAACTTCTTTTGCCCTGGACAGTTTGGATTAGTTTATTGTTTATTATGGGACCTGCAAAGTGGTTCTTTGCATACGTGATTCCGTTGTTAATTGCTAACTTTATTGTAATGGCGTATATCGCAACAAATCACCGCTTAAATCCAATTGTTCCAGTAAATGATCCGTTAGCAAACTGTTTATCAGTAACAGTGCCGCGCTGGGTAGACGTTTTACATTTCAATTTCTCATATCATACAGAACATCATCTGTTTCCTGCTATGAGTTCTAAATACTATCCATTAGTAAAAGATAAAATTAAAGAAATGTGGCCGGAACGCTATCACGAAATGCCGATGACAAAAGCATTGGCAGCACTTTGGAATACACCACGTGTGTATTATCACGGAAGTGAATTAGTTGATCCGCATAGGGAGCATTTCTATGGCTCTTTAGGAAATGGATTGGATCCTCATAATATTTCATATCGTGAGGAACATATAGAGGAAAAAGAGACTATAAAAAAAGCAAATCAATAATAGATATATTTTACGATGAAAAAGCAAGCTCTCTTAGAGCTTGCTTTTTGTTATAAAGAAACTTCTTTCTTGTTCTTCGTCTTGACGTGGACAGAGTTATTTTCTTTCCGTTGTAGTCTTTTTTCTAGAAGACTAACAAAATAAGTAAATAGAAGAACAAGTACGAGATAATATAAACCAACGATTATATATGTATCTAATTGTTGGAAGTTACCTGCAGCGATGGATAAACCTGATCCCCATAATTCGGACAATCCTACATAAGCGACAAGTGAAGAATCTTTTAATCCAATAATAAATTGGTTCCCTAGAGGGGGAAGAGACAGACGAAATGCTTGTGGTAATATAATCCGGCGCATCGCTAAAGGGTAAGGCATCCCTAAAGAGCGAGCGGCTTCTAATTGTCCCCGGTCAACGGATTGAATTGATCCGCGAAAAATTTCAGTAATATATGCACCGTTATGAATGGCTAAAGCGATTGCTCCTGCCCAAAAAGGGGTAAAAACAACAACAGATGTAATCCCAAAATAGAGAATAGCAATTTGAACAATTAAAGGTGTACCACGAATAATGGCGATGTATACATGAGCAATACTATTTAAAACCTTATTGTTAGAGATTCGAAAGAAAGCGACTAGTAATCCAATTAGTGAACCGAGTAATAGGGATGTTAATGTTAATTGTAATGTGACAATAGTAGCCTTTAACAGTGTGGGATAGGTAGAGATAAAAATTTCAAACATATGTGTCACCTCATATTGTATGGATTTTAGTAGGAATGAAATGCCCCACATAAAAAGTGGGGCATGATTTATGAAATCTTTGAATAGCCAACTTACTTTGTTTTTGCCTCGTCTCCAAGAATATTACGCCCAAACCATTTCTTACTAATCTTTTCATACGTGCCGTCTTTAATGATTTCATCTAGCGCTTTATTTACCTTTTCGACCATGTCTTTATTGTCTTTATGAATAGCAATTCCCATTTCATCAAGGTTTAACGGTTTTCCAGCTTCTTTTATATTGGATTTACCTTCTTTAATCATACGAAGACCAACCATTTGATCAGTAATAACTGCGTCTACACGTCCTGGTTCTAAGTCCATAAGTGCAGTAATATCACTATCATATTCTGTAATTTGATCTGTATGTTTTGCAACAAGGGTTTTGAAAGTACTTGCTTTTACAACACCTATTTTTTTACCTTTCAAGTCCTCTGGAGAAGAGATAGATGTATTCTTTTTAGCTACAAAAATTTGTGCACCAGAGCGATAATATGGATTTGAGAAATTCACGGCTTTTAATCGCTCTTCTGTAATAGCCATACTTCCTAATATCACATCATATTTTTTTGATTGTAGACCTTGAATCAATGTTTCCCAAGGATTTGTAACAGGAACAGGTTTCATTCCCATCTTTTTCCCGAGAGCTTCACCTATTTCTACATCAAAACCGACAAGTTTCCCGTCATTTTCTTTATAGTTAAAAGGTTTGTATAAACCACTCATCGCATAACGAAATTCTTTTTCACCATTAGATGAAGTGGTAGAGCTTTCCTTACTACAGGCTCCTAGTATGAAGGATGTGCATAATGTAATACTCGCAACAATGGTTAATAGTTTTCTTTTCATAAAACCCCTCCTATATATTGATCATACGGATTGTTTTCAATATGTTATGGAGATATTTTATTTGGACAATTAGTTGTGCCCCGTATGAATGCATTTCTTTATGTTTGAAACAGAAGTTATATTATAAAACGTTGCGTAAGAATTGCTTTGCCCGTTCATGCGATGGAGCGGAAAAAAATTGCGCTGGTGAAGCATCCTCTACAATTTTCCCGTCATCCATAAAGATAACGCGGTCAGCTACATCTCTTGCAAAATTCATTTCATGAGTAACAATGACCATTGTCATTCCTTCTTCAGCAAGTTCTTTCATAACTTGCAACACTTCTCCAACAAGTTCAGGGTCTAAAGCTGAGGTAGGCTCATCAAATAGCATAATTTTAGGGTTCATGGCAAGAGCTCGTGCAATCGCAATTCGTTGTTTTTGACCACCGGAAAGAAGGTGGGGAGTTACATCTGCTTTATCTTGTAGGCCGACTTTTTGTAGGAGTTGATTTCCAATCTCCTTTGCATTTGCTGTCTCCAATTTTTTTACGTGAATAGGTGCTTCTATGATGTTTTCTAGTGAGGTCATATGAGGAAAGAGGTTAAAGTGCTGAAAAACCATACCGACATTTTCACGGACTTTGTTTAAATTTGAATGCTTTGGATCAATTCGCTCACCTTGTAAGTGAATTTCACCTTCATCGTACATTTCTAAAAAGTTAAGACAGCGAAGTAATGTACTTTTGCCGGAACCACTGGCACCGATTAAAACAACAACTTCTTTTTCTTTTACTTCTAAATCAATTCCTTTTAAAACATCAAGTGAGCCGAATGATTTTACTAGATTTCGAACTTGAATCATACAAAACCCCCAGTCAAAAATATATTTACAAATGTTGCCCCGTATTTCTGTTATTAGTCATAAATTGTCAGAATCCTTTATTTTTTTCAGGGGATTTGATATTCAAGGAAATAATGATTTTAAAAATCCCTATATCTTTCTATAACGAAAATATGGATAATAATATATAGGCAGTACATATATTGCTTATAAAAAGGGGGAAGAAAAGATGGGAAAAGAAAGGAAAACTTTTTCCTTTGGTTTACGTACACAACTTATGCTATTTACTACAGTTTTAGCTTTTATTACATATTCAACAAGCATATTTTTTATTTACGTGATATACGATTATTTTCAAAGTTATGTAAGTCAAACTGTCTATAATATTATCGTTATGTTATTAGGTGTAGTATGGTCTGGAATTTTAGCGTATGGAGCAGCAATCTTTTTAATTAAACCACTTCGAAAATTGGAAGAGGCTGCAAGGAAGGCGGCCGATGGCGATATTCGTGAAGATGTCCCGTTACCAAAAACGGATGATGAGATTAAATCTTTAAGTGTTGCATTTAATATGATGCTCGAGAACTTAAGAGGTATGGTAAAAAATATTGATACTACATTTTGGTATACAAATAATCAAGTTCAGCAAATTAGAAGACAAACAGGGGAAGCGACAAAGCAAGCACGCGGTGTGTCTGAAACTCTTGCAGAGATTTCTTCTGGCGCCGAGCAATCAGCAGCTTCCATTCAGGCGATTGTTTCAACTGTCGATACAACAACCTCTATTGCGAGTGAAGTAGAAGAAAAAGCAAAACAGTCCGACGAGTTGTCTTTAGAAATGGTTCAAGCTTTAGGACAAAGTACACGTGTCTTTACTTCTTTAATTCAAGGCATTCAAACATTGGCAAAAGAGAATGAAGATTCGATGCAAAATGTACAGAAGTTAGAAGAACGAATGAAACAAGTAGAACATATTGTTTCTGTTGTGAGTGAGATTGCTAGTCAAACGAATTTATTAGCATTAAATGCTTCTATTGAGGCAGCTCGTGCTGGAGAGCATGGAAGGGGCTTTGCAGTTGTAGCTGAAGAAGTACGTAAACTTGCTGATGAAAGCGATCATTCTGCAAGAAATATATCGCAGTTATTACGAAATATGCAAGAGGAAGTGCAACAAGTCGCATTGAAAATGACGGAGCAAGTGAAAACAGCTAAAGAAGAGGCGAAACGCGGAGAAGCTACAGAATTAATTTTAAAAGAAATGTCATCGAGTATTATGGAAGTTGCTGATGCAACTAAGCAAATTAGTAGCTATATGAACGAACAAGTGAGTCACATTCATCAAACAGGAGCACAGACGAAGGCTGTAGCAGCAATTGCTGAGGAAACATCAGCTGGTTCACAAGAAGTGGCACGTGTGACGTTGCAACAATCTAAAAATATGGTAGTAATCGATCAATTATTAAAGGATTTAGAGAAGCAAGCAGCGGACTTGAAACAAACCATTGAACGATTTTCAATGTAAAAAGGAAGAACAGAATTCTGTTCTTCCTTTTTACGTATGGAAAGGAGGAATGCTTTGTTGAAAACGAAAAACATTACAAGGGTCATATGCTGTCTTCACTTTACGCAACCTTTGAAAATTAGAGCCATAATAACTAGTTTGCCAATTTTTTATGTCGATATCGGGCCAATTGACATAGTCTCCCAGTGTGTAAGGATCTAAGCTTTCCCGTAAATCTTTAACCCAGCGTATATTTCGATTTTCTTCATCGTTGCATTTCCAAGAAGTAATATATTCTTGAGCAATAATTGCCTTGCGGTGGAAATAAGCTGTTTCATTAGGCGAAATGTTTTCTACAGCACCTACGAGTGATTGGTGCCAAATACTCGCATCTTTATTTGGTGCATGAGAAAGAAAATATTGTAAGATTTGAATACCTTTAAGAGGGATAGGTTTATATACGTAGGAACCAGAACGTTTGAATTTTTCAGGAATATTGCCGCTATTAAAGAATTGAACAGCCTTTATATACGGGACTTCATCTATAAAGAGAGAAGGATTACCAGTTTCAAGAAGAGGAGATAATAGATGATAGAGTTCAGAAGGAGAGCCGACAAATTCACCTTTCACCTCGATTTTATTTCGTTGTTTAGAGAATAATTCAATTGATGAAGTGAGACGTTCATCTATATAAGGTGCCCAGTTTTGCCAAGCTTGAAATGCAGCAATAAAGTCTTTCCATTCCCATGTAAGTGAGAAAATTGATACGTTTTTAATAGGGTGGACTCGAAAGGTTAAGGAAGTAACAATTCCGAAATTTCCACCACCACCGCCACGGCATGCCCAAAATAGGTTAGGGTTTTCTTGTTCATTTGCACGAATGATTTTTGCACCAAATTTTCCGCACGCTTGTACCATTTCGACTTCTACTAATTGATCACATGTTAGTCCAAATAAGCGTGAAAGCATGCCAATGCCACCGCCGAGTGTTAACCCCACAATTCCGACACTTGCACTTGTGCCAGCTGGTATTGTAACACTATATTTCCAAAGTTCTTTATAAACAGTTCCAAGATTTGCACCAGCTTCAATTGTTGCTGTTAATTTCTCTGTACTAACCGTAATTTGCTTCATTTCACTCACATCAATAATAAGTCCGCCATTTAAAAGAGAGAAATTTTCGTAGCTATGACGTCCACTTCTTAAGCGAAATGGTATATGACGCTCACGTGCCCATTTTAAGGCGTTACACACATCATTTTTATTTTGACAAAAAACAATAATACAAGGAAATTTTGGAATGCTTAAATTTAAATTTATTCGGGCTATGTCATACCCAGGATTCGAGGGAACGACGATACGACCAGTTAATTTTGTTTGTTTCAATTTATATCTCCTTTCTGAAATAATATGAGCTTGTATTATTATATGAGGAGTATATTTAACACGCATGGACGAGAAGAGGAGAAGGATTAGATTTATCCCGTTATTTGCCAAGCAGTAAGACAATCCGGCTGAAGCAAGAAGATAGGGCTGCTCGTAAAAGCCCGATTGGTAAGGGCTAATAATCAGTGGGGGATGGACACCCCACACTGATTAAAGTTTCACTTTATCTTTGTGAGAAATAAATAAAGCATAAGAATAAGGAATCTACATAGAGTTCAATGAAAACAGTTGCAAACTATTCATATTTTGTTATGATAGTGTTACGAAAACGTTTGCATAAAAAAATCAGATGGGATGCAAAAGGAGAGAATTAGTATGAATAAGACATGGTGGAAAGAAGCTGTCGCTTATCAAATTTATCCACGTAGCTTTATGGATTCAAATGGTGATGGTATTGGAGATTTACAAGGTATTATTGCAAAACTGGATTATTTAAAAGATTTAGGTATAGATGTAATTTGGATTTGTCCAATGTATAAATCACCTAATGACGATAATGGTTATGATATTAGTGACTATCAAGATATTATGGATGAATTTGGTACGATGGAAGACTTTGATGCATTACTAGATGAAGTTCATAAGCGTGATATGAAGCTTATTATTGATTTAGTTATTAATCATACAAGTGATGAACATCCGTGGTTTATTGAATCACGTTCTTCTAAAGACAATCCGAAGCGTGATTGGTATATTTGGCATGATGGTAAAGACGGCGCGGAACCAAACAATTGGGAAAGTATCTTTAATGGTTCTGCATGGGAATATGATGAAGTGACAGAGCAATATTATTTACATTTATTCTCGCGTAAACAACCAGATTTAAACTGGGAGAATAAAGAAGTTCGTGAAGTTTTATATGATACTGTTAATTGGTGGCTTGATAAAGGTATTGATGGTTTCCGCGTCGATGCGATTAGCCACATAAAAAAAGAAGATGGTTTACAGGATATGCCAAACCCAAAAGGGTTAAAGTATGTGCCTTCTTTTGACAAACATATGAATGTAGATGGTATCCAGCCATTACTAGAAGAATTAAAAGAAAATACATTTGCTAAATACGATATTATGACTGTTGGAGAAGCAAATGGTGTGAAAGTTGAAGATGCTGATCTTTGGGTTGGAGAAGAGAACGGTAAATTCAATATGGTATTCCAGTTCGAGCATTTAAGCTTATGGGATGCAGAAAAGAAGAAAGATCTTGACGTTGTTGAGTTGAAAAAAGTATTAACAAAGTGGCAAAAAGGTTTAGAAAATAAGGGATGGAATGCTTTATACATTGAAAATCATGATAAGCCACGTATTGTGTCTACTTGGGGAAATGATAAAGAATATTGGCGTGAAAGTGCAACGGCTTTAGGTGCGATGTATTTCTTTATGCACGGCACACCGTTTATTTATCAAGGACAAGAAATTGGTATGACAAATGTTCAGTTCCCAAATATTGAAGATTATGATGATGTAGCAGTTAAAAATTTATATCGTGAGAAAATTGCAGAAGGAGTATCTCATCAAGATATGATGGAAATTATATGGGCTTCTTGCCGCGATAATTCACGTACACCTATGCAATGGAATGCTGAAAGTAATGCTGGATTTACAACGAGTACACCTTGGTTTGGTATGAACCCAAACCACAAGGGAATTAATGTTGAAAATCAGAAAAATGAAGAGGGATCTATTTTCAATTTCTACAAGAAGATGATTGCCTTGAAAAAAGAGCACGATGTATTAAATTATGGTACGTATGATTTACTTTTAGAAGATAATCCGCAAATTTATGCATATACTCGTACATTAAACGATGAAAAAATCATTGTTATTAGTAATATCTCGAAAGAGGAAGCAGTGTATAATGAGGAGAAATTTGCACTAGAACGCAAACGTTTGCTTTTAAATAACTATAAAGTTGCCGAGCATGATCAATTAACTACAATCACGTTAAAACCTTATGAAACAAGGGTTTATCGCATTGCATAATAAAAAAGGATGCTCTTTGAGCATCTTTTTTTATTAAAAAAAAAAAATTTCTATTGCAATGTGAAAACGCTTTTATTAAAATAGATTTATGAAAACGGTTGCGTAACAAAAAAGAAGGAATCGTTTTCATAAGAGAAACAGAAATTATAATTTAAATCATTATGTTGTTATAAATAAAGGGGAGGAAGAACAGATGAAAATTACGTCTTTTGATTTTTGGCAAAAGTTCGGGAAGGCATTATTAGTTGTTGTAGCTGTAATGCCGGCAGCGGGCTTAATGATTTCGATCGGTAAGTTAATTGGGATGTCTGCTGGGGATATTAACGCAGTTCATACAATTGCTCGAGTAATGGAAGACATCGGTTGGGCAATTATTACAAACCTACACATTTTATTCGCAGTAGCAATTGGGGGATCTTGGGCGAAGGATCGCGCAGGTGGTGCATTTGCAGCACTATTAGCATTCGTCTTAACAAACAGAATTACAGGAGCTATCTTTGGCGTAAACGCCCAAATGTTAGCGGATTCAAAAGCGACAGTTTCTTCATCATTAGCAGGTGATTTACTTGTAAAAGATTATTTCACTTCTGTACTTGGTGCACCAGCATTAAACATGGGAGTTTTCGTAGGGATTATCACAGGTTTCTTAGGAGCTACTTTATATAACAAATACTACAATTATAACAAACTGCCACAGGCATTAGCATTCTTTAATGGAAAACGATTCGTACCATTCGTTGTAATTGTATGGTCTACAGTCACAGCGATTGTATTATCACTTGTATGGCCATTTATCCAAAGTGGATTAAATGAATTTGGTCGCTGGATTGCAGCATCTAAAGACAGTGCACCGGTTGTTGCACCGTTTGTATACGGAACGTTAGAACGTTTATTATTACCGTTTGGGTTACATCATATGTTAACGATTCCAATGAACTACACAGAGCTAGGCGGAACATATACGATGTTAACTGGCTCAAAGGTTGGACAAATTGTAGCAGGACAAGATCCATTATGGCTTGCATGGATTACAGATTTAAATAACTTATTAGCAAATGGAGATACGAAAGCATATAACGATTTATTAAATAACGTTGTACCAGCTCGTTTCAAAGCTGGACAAGTTATCGGCTCAACAGCAGCGTTAATGGGGATTGCATTTGCGATGTTCCGTAATGTTGATAAGGAAAAACGTGCAAAATATAAACCAATGTTCTTATCAGCTGCATTAGCAGTATTCTTAACAGGTGTAACAGAACCAATTGAATTCATGTTCATGTTTATTGCGCCAGTATTATATGTTGTGTATGCAATTACAACAGGACTTGCATTCGCATTAGTAGATTTAATTGATCTACGTGTTCATGCATTCGGATTTATTGAGTTAATTACACGTACACCAATGATGGTCAATGCAGGATTAACGAGGGATTTAATCAACTTTGTCATTGTTTCATTAGTATTCTTCGGTCTTAACTTTACGTTATTCAATTTCTTAATTAAAAAATTCAATTTACCAACACCAGGACGTGCAGGTAACTATATTGATAATGAAGATGAGTCAACAGAAGGAACAGGAAATGTACAAGATGGTTCATTAGCAACAAAAGTTATTGATTTATTGGGCGGAAAAGATAATATTGCTGACGTAGATGCTTGTATGACACGTTTACGTGTAACAGTAAAAGATTTAGATGTTGTTGCACCAGAAGCAAAATGGAAACAAAATGGTGCTTTAGGACTTATTGTAAAAGATAAAGGTGTACAAGCAGTATATGGCCCGAAAGCTGACGTATTAAAGTCAGATATTCAAGATATGTTAGGTGCGTAATAATATGAAATTGCTAACTTTAAATTGTCACTCTTGGCAAGAAGAGAATCAAATTGAAAAAATAAAGTATCTTGCTAAAGCAATTCAAGAAGAAGATTATGATGTGATCGCATTGCAAGAAGTAAGTCAGTCTATACAAGCTGAAAATGTATGCGGTAACAAGAAAAAAGATAATTTTGGACTTTTACTGCTAAAAGAGTTAAGAGCATTAAATGTAAAAGAATACAATATTATTTGGGATTTCTCTCATATTGGATATGATGTGTACGAAGAAGGATTAGCAATTATAACAAAGCAC
Organism: Bacillus sp. FSL R9-9410; assembly: GCF_038050385.1. Lineage (NCBI taxonomy): Bacteria > Bacillati > Bacillota > Bacilli > Caryophanales > Bacillaceae > Bacillus > Bacillus sp. FSL R9-9410. Next base: position 4,245,317 of record NZ_JBBOTV010000001.1, on the reverse strand, counting down.
AACATTGTAAGGGAAGATACGTTCTTTGTCTCAGAAAATAAGGATACAACGTATTGGAAAACACGCAAAATTGTAAGTGCAACAATTGTGTATAATGATAAGAATATAACGTTTTATTCTTGCCATCTCGGTTGGTGGAATGATGAAGAAGAATCATTCAAAGACCAAGTTGATCGTTTAATGGAGCGTGTAAATAGCAATGAACTTTCCTTCTTAATGGGTGATTTTAATAACAATGCTCGTTTGGAAGGAGAGGGTTATGAGTATACGATGCAAAAAGGTTTATATGACACATATGAACTAGCGATAGAGAAGGATGAAGGAACAACTGTCCAAGGTGAAATTGCTGGTTGGGATGAAAATAAACAAAACTTACGAATCGACCTAATATTAAGCAATCAAAGTAAAACAGTTACTTCTTCAAAAGTCATTTTTAATGGAACAAATCGAAATGTAATTTCTGATCATTTCGGTGTAGAAGTACAATTAGATATATAATAGAAGAAAACCTCACAGATAATGAAAAGCTGTGAGGTTTTTTTGTGAATACAAGTATTCCCAAGAGAAAATACTTGTATTTTTTATGACATTTCCTATATATTTGTTATTATTGAATGTAAAACTAATTTGGTCATTTTGTATGCATACTTTTTTTACTTCGTTATATAATGAAGTAAGTGAAATATTTAATGGGAAAAATAGTATGTTTTCATTTAATCCACGATGTAGAAAGTGATATAATTGCAAAATGTATGTATCATTTTCTAAAGAAAGAAAAATATATAATTAGGTGATTGCTTATATGAAACAGATTTGGCGTATTTATAAGACAGATTTACGGAATGTAGCCAAACATTGGGCTGCAATTGTTATTGTTTTAGGGTTAATGATTTTACCATCGTTATATGCGTGGTTTAACATTGAAGCCTCTTGGGATCCTTACGGAAATACGAAAGGAATCCAGATTGCAGTTTCTAACCAAGATGTTGGATCAAATTTAAGAGGGAAAGATATTAACATCGGGGAAGAAATTGTAGATTCACTTAAGAAGGACAAAAATTTCGGGTGGAAGTTTGTTGATGAAAAGCAAGCAATTTATGGAGTAGAGCGTGGAGATTATTCCGCAAGTATTACTATTCCAAAAGATTTTTCTGAAAAGATTGCAACAGTCTTGAATGAAAATCCACAGAAACCGGAAATTGATTACTATGTAAATGAAAAGGTGAATGCCATTGCACCGAAGATTACAGCTAAAGGTGCATCGGGTCTTACAGAAGAGGTTAGTAAAAACTTTGTTAAAACAGCAAACGGTGAGATTTTTAAAATCTTCAATGACCTTGGAATCGATTTAGAAACTAACTTACCGAGTATTGAGAAGGTCAAGGATCTTGTCTTTAAGTTAGAAGCACAGTTCCCAGAAATGAATACACTTGTGGATAAGGCATTAGATGATGCGACTCGAGCGGAAGATGTTGTGAAAGTAGCGCAAAAAGAGTTGCCAGTTGTAGAAAGTGTTATTAATGATGGGCAAGAAGCGTTAGGGAATTTAGATAAATTCTTTGCGAGAAATGATGAAACATTGAAACGTGCTCCAGGAACTATTAAGAATAACTTAATTGTAATGCAAAAAGGTTTAGATGGTGCAGCGGCAATTACGGATTACTTAAAAAATCCGGCATTTGATTTTAATCTGACACTTCCAGATCCAGCTAAATTACCAGAGTTACCTAATATAACTATTCCACAAATACCAACGCTTCCAGAGTTACCGCAAGTGAATGGTGAGGGATATAAAAATATTGCTACAAATATTGATCAAACTGTAAACAATGTTTTCAATTCTACTCGTGTTGGAACGGCATATGTGAAAAGTGTTATGGATGGGCTTCAAAATAAGGGCGTGGACCCAACTGTAGCTCAGAAAAATGTTCAGGATGCTTCAAAACTTCTCCAAGACCGTATTGATAGTGTTTCATATTTAATTGATTTCTTTACAACTTTTAAAGAATCAGCTTCAACGGACTTTGGTAAGCAGTTCTTTGGAAACAGAGCGGAAAGTCTAAAAGTGCTTAAAAATTCTATGGTGGATGCTAACAATAGAGTTAAGCATGTAGGGGATTTAATTAGTTCTGGTCAAGAAGTTAAACAAGATGTACGAGATGCTGTAAATCAAAAATTAGATGCAGTAAATAATTTAGTAAATCAAGCTGAAAAAGACTATAATGCAACATTTGTAGCTGACTTTGAAAAAGCAGTAAGCACAGCTGAACAATTGAAAAATAAGGCTGAAAATGTACAAGGAGATGCTCAGCAGCTAAGAGGCAATTTAAATCAAGATATAAACAAAGCTAATGAGATATTAAACAATGGTAGAGAGAACTATGATCAAGCTGTAACGGATTATGCAAAACTAAAAACTAATCTTGAAAAAGCAACAGCAGACTTAAGTAACAAAGGCGTTAATGGATTAGATTCCACAAAAGTAGCCTTAAATGATTTAAATGGACAGTTCCAAGCAGGATGGAATTTAGTTAATGATATGATTCCGGTTATGGAAAGTACAAATAAAGTTTTGGCCGATGTGAATAGTGGTAAAAATCTTAATGGCACAATTGCTAAGTTAAATAAGGCAAAAGATGGTTTGCAAAAAGGAATGGATTTAACTGATAAAGGAATTGACGCTATTAATAAAGGTCAAAAACCAGCAGCAGATGTTATTGAAAGTATTAATCAAGTATCTAAAAGTGTTTCAGGACAAATAGGTGACATCTTAGCTAATTACGATTCAGAAATTGTTCCAAACTTTAACGCAGCAATTGCTCGTACAAAAGAGATGTCTAAAAATACATCTCAAATTTTAGGCGAGGCAGATAAGAAGCTTCCAGATGTAAAAAAATTACTTGAAGACTCATCAAAAGGCTTAGTAGATGGTCAAAAGAAAATTGCAGATATTAAAGCTGAAATGCCAGCTACTGAGAAAAAGATTAAAGAATTAGCAGATAAAATTCGTGATTTTGAATCAGAAGAGGATATAAAAGACATCATACGCTTATTGAAAAACGATGTTGAAAAGCAAAGTGACTACTTTGCAAATCCAGTAAATTTAAAAGAGAATAAATTATTTGCAATGCCGAACTACGGTTCAGCAATGTCACCATTCTATACAGTGCTTGCATTATGGGTAGGCGCATTATTAATGGTTTCATTATTAACGGTAGAAGTACACGAAGAGGGCGCGAATTATAAGAGCCATGAAGTTTACTTTGGACGTTTATTAACATTCTTAACGATAGGTCTTTCACAGGCGTTTATCGTATCGATGGGTGATATATTCTTACTCGGTACGTACGTAGTCGATAAATTCTGGTTTGTGTTATTTAGTTTATTTATTGGGGGAGTATTTGTTTGTATCGTGTACTCACTCGTTTCTATTTTCGGAAACGTTGGGAAATCGATGGCGATCATTTTACTTGTACTGCAAGTAGCAGGATCGGGCGGCACGTTCCCAATTCAAATGACACCACCGTTCTTCCAAGCACTGTATCCGTTCTTACCGTTCACATATGCTATTAGTGCAATTCGTGAAACAGTAGGTGGAATGCTTTGGGATATAGTAACTAGAGATTTACTCGTGTTAAGTGTTTTCGTAGTAATCATGGTTGTGGCTGCATTATTACTGAAAAAACCAATTAACAAATCAAGTGAAAAGTTTGTTGAGAACGCAAAAGGAAGTAAAATTATTCATTAAAAATAAAAGGTTCCTACCGATAGTGGTAGGAACCTTTTTGTTTAATCAAATTTTAATTTCTTTAATGCTTCTGCGAATGGATTGTTTAATGGTTCTTCTTCTTTGTTCTGTTGTTTCATATACTTTTGGACGTCACGTTTATCAGCTTTGCTGCCAGATTCTTTTTTACGTCTCTCTTGGAATGTAGAAAGTTTCTCACGATAGCCACATGTACATGCGAAAATTTGGCCTGCTCCTTCACCACGAAGTTCTAGTTTCTTTTTACACTGAGGACAGCGTGCGTTTGTGGTGCGGGATACATTTTTACGGTGACCACATTCGCGATCTTGGCATACAAGCATTTTTCCTTTTTTACCGTTTACTTCTAACATTGGTTTACCACAGTCTGGACAAGACTTCGTTGAAATGTTGTCGTGCTTATATTTTTTATCGCTTGATTTAATTTCAGCAACAATTTCCTTCGTATAGTTCTTCATTTCTGAAATGAATACTTCTTTCTTTAATTTTCCTTTAGCGATAGCTTCTAACTTTTGCTCCCATTCACCAGTTAGTGTAGGAGATTTTAGTTCTTCTGGCACTAAATCAAGTAACTGACGGCCTTTTGAAGTAATATGAATATCTTTACCACGTTTTTCAAGTAAGAACGAATTGAATAACTTGTCGATAATATCAGCTCGTGTAGCTACAGTACCTAATCCACCAGTTGACTTTAACGTGTCAGCAAGTTGTTTGTTTTGCGTATCCATGTATTTTGTTGGGTTTTCCATCGCTGAAAGTAATGTTGCTTCATTAAAGCGCGCAGGTGCTTTCGTTTGACCTGATGTTTGGACAATTAGTTTTACGTTTAATGTATCGCCTTTTTCGATGCGAGGTAAGATTTGTTCTTTTACATCATCGATTGCATCATCATCTTCAAATCGATTTTCATAAACTTCTTTCCAACCAGCATGTAAAATCGTTTTTCCACGTGCGATGAACGTTTCGTCACCAATTTTCGTGCGCAATGTTAGTTGTTCATATTCAAAGGCCGGGAATAAAACAGCTAAGAAACGTTTTACAACTAAGTCATAAATTTTACGTTCTTTATCGGTGAAAGCTGAGAAGTTTACATAGCTCTCTGTTGGAATAATTGCGTGATGATCACTTACTTTACTATCATCAACAAATGATTTATTAGATTTTACAGGTTTCTGCAATACTTTATGTGCTAAAGGACGGTATTCTCCAACTCCGCAAGCCTTCAGACGCTCTGGAAGTGTTCCGACAATATCAGATGAAATATAGCGTGAATCTGTACGAGGGTACGTTAAAACTTTATGCTGTTCATATAATTTTTGCATAATGTTTAATGTTTCTTTCGCAGAGTAACCAAATATTTTATTCGCATCACGTTGTAGCTCAGTTAAATCGTAAAGACCAGGAGCGAACGATTTCTTTTGTTTTTTATCAATGTCTACAACAGTAGCATTTTGTTTACTAATTTTGTTCACGATTGCATCAGTTTTTTCTTTATTAAAGCTACGGCTATTTCCTTTTGTATCTTGCCAAGTTAGCTTTAATCTCTCAGCTGTTTGAGCTTCGATACCATAGTAAGTTTGAGCTTTGAAATGTTTGATTTCATCTTCACGGCTTGCAATCATGGCTACAGTAGGTGTTTGAACACGACCACAATTTAGTTGGGCATTAAAGCGAGTAGTTAATGCTCGAGTCGCATTAAGTCCGATATACCAGTCAGCCTCTGAACGTGCGACAGCTGAAGCGTATAGATTGTCATATGCTTTTCCTGGTTTTAAATTTGCGAAGCCATCTTTAATTGCTTTATCGGTAACAGATGAAATCCATAGACGTTTAATCGGTTTCTGCATTTTAACTTTATCGATAATCCAGCGTGCGACCAACTCTCCCTCACGACCGGCGTCAGTAGCTATAATGATTTCATTTACATCTTTTCTAAGAAGCTGACTTTTTACAGCGTTAAACTGTTTCCCTGTTTGTTTAATAACGGTTAGTTTTAAACGCTCCGGTAGCATTGGTAAATCTTCTAAATTCCACTGTTTATATTTCACATCATAGCTTTCTGGATCAGCTAATGTAACGAGATGACCTAAAGCCCAAGTAACAATATATTTACTACCTTCAAGATAGCCGTTCCCTTTTTTATCACATTTCAGTACACGTGCGATATCACGTGCAACAGAAGGTTTTTCAGCAATTACAATACTTTTTGCCATATTTAAAAACATCCTTTCAAATTTCCATACGTTAAATATAGCATACATCTTTGTTCTATTCAGTCTTGCTGACGGTTTGAGTTATTTGTGGTGAAATATACGTGTGAGAGTTTTACTTATATAAAGGCGAAGAATGGTTGAACCAGGAGAGTTCTGATCTCTATCATTCTATAAAAGTAAAGAACTTGTTATTTTACTAGAATAAGAGTAGACTTTGAAGTAGATGAATAATAAACACATGGGAGTTTGTGGATGCAAACTGAGAGTATGACTAGTCCGTCATTGACCATTTGAACCTGTTGGATAATGCCAGCGTAGGGAGAGTGTAAAAGCACATGTTCAGGCACTTTGCGTACGCGCAAAGTGCCTTTTTGTGTATCTCCCATCACTATAGTTAGGAGATGAAAAGGATGAATATGAAAGAAATTAGTAAAGTAGTGGATTTGGTGAGAGAGTCTAATCCACTCGTGCATAATATTACAAATGTTGTTGTAACAAATTTTACAGCAAACGGTTTGTTAGCATTAGGAGCATCACCTGTAATGGCGTATGCAAAAGAAGAAGTAGCAGAAATGGCTAGCATTGCGGGAGCCCTTGTTTTAAATATGGGTACACTTCGTCCTGAAGAGGTAGAAGCGATGTTACTTGCTGGTAAATCAGCAAATAAGAATGATGTACCAGTATTGTTTGATCCAGTTGGGGCAGGAGCAACTTCTTATCGAACAGAAGTTGCGAGATATATTCCAGCTGAAATCGATTTAGCTGTTATCCGCGGGAATGCAGCTGAAATAGCTAACGTTATTAATGAGAAATGGGAAATTAAAGGTGTAGATGCTGGTACTGGAAACGGTAATGTTGTAAATATTGCAAAACAGGCAGCGGATGAATTAAATACAGTTGCGATAATTACTGGACAAGAAGATGTTGTTACAGATGGAGAGCGAACTATTCTTATTCGAAATGGACATCCTATTTTAACGAAAGTTACTGGAACAGGTTGTTTACTAACTTCTGTAATAGGAGCATTTGTAGCGGTAGAAAAGGATTATGTAAAGGCAGCAGTAGCCGCATTAACATTCTATGGAGTAGCAGCAGAAATAGCGGCTTCGAAAACAGTAGAGAGTGGACCAGGAAGCTTTCAAATTGAATTTTTAAATCAGTTAGCGAATACAACTTCAGATGATATTGAGAAGTATGGAAAGATTGAGGTTATACAGTAAGGAGGGGAACTAGATGTCGCGCATTACAATGGATAAAATGTCTAGGGTATTACCAGTATATTTTATTATGGGAAGTAACAATTGTACGAAGGAGCCACTACAAGTATTGAGAGATGCACTAGAAGGTGGTATAACAATTTTTCAACTTCGTGAAAAGGGAGAAGGGGCTTTAACGGGAGAGAAACGTATTGATTTTGCGAAAGAACTACAAGCGCTTTGCAAGGAGTACGGTGTACCATTCCTCGTAAACGATGATGTGGAACTAGCCCTCGAGTTAGATGCAGATGGCGTGCATGTTGGACAAGATGATGAAGGAATTACATCTGTTCGTGAAAAGATGGGAGATAAAATTATCGGTGTATCTGCCCATACAATTGAAGAAGCACGCTTTGCAATTGAAAACGGGGCTGATTATTTAGGAGTTGGCCCTATTTTCCCAACGAGTACAAAAAAAGATACGAAAGCTGTGCAAGGAACGAAAGGTTTAGCTCATTTTAGAGAACAAGGAATTACAATGCCGATTGTTGGTATTGGTGGGATTACAATTGAAAATACAGCTGCGGTTATAGAAGCGGGTGCGGACGGTGTTTCAGTTATTTCAGCAATTAGTTTAGCGGAATCTGCTTATGAAAGTACGAGGAAATTAGCTGAAGAAGTAAATAAAAGTTTGTAGAAAAAGCCCATGTAATATTTTAAATGCTATATGGAGGAATAGACTGCCAAAAAAGTTTAAACAAACGTTTGATTAAAAAAGCACAAACCTTTTTAAATAAAGGTTTGTGCTTTTTCTTTAAAACATAATGGAAATTAAGAGCATTCCAATTCCAATAGAAGTAAAGGTTGCGATCAGGCCCGGAATCATAAAGCTATGATTTAAAACATATTTACCAATTCCTGTTGTACCAGTGCGATCAAAATTAATTGCAGCAACGATTGTCCCGTAGTTTGGAATGAAGAAGTATCCATTTACCGCAGGGAACATTGCAATAAGTAATGCCGGCGGAATACCAAGTGATAGTCCAAGTGGCACTAAAGCACGAACTGTTGCTGCTTGGCTATACAGTAAAATAGATAGAATGAATAGTGCGATAGCAAATAGCCATGGTGCACTTGTTACTAAGTGTTGAATTGATCCTTGAATTATATTTAAGTTTCCATTGAAGAACGTATCTCCCATCCAGGCGATACCAAAAATAGCAACAACTGCTGTTGCGCCTGCTTTAAAGACGTTACCAGTTACAATGCTTTCCACATTTGGTTTACAGAAAATAATAATAAGAGCAGCAATGGTTAACATGACCATTTCAATTGTGTTTGGCATTGACAGACGAATTAATTTCCCATCAACCATCCATCCTGGACGAAGTGTTTCAAATGAACCGAGAAGTACAACAAGGAAAGTTGCGACTAGGAAAAGAATAACTGATAATTTCGCGCCTTTTGAACTTACAAATTCTTTTTTCTCTTCAAGTTTAGGAATCATTCCCTCTTTTAATCGCTTCAAGTATTCAGGGTCTTCATTTAATTCTTTTCCCATTTTACTAGCAACGAATGCAGCTACCATACAAGCGATGAAAGTAGAAGGGATACTGACTTTTAAAATATCTAACAGGGTGATTTTATAGTCGGCTAACATTGCTAAAAGTGCAACTGTTGCAGCCGATATTGGACTAGCTGTAATTGCCTGCTGGGAAGCGATAACGGCAATTGACATTGGTCGTTCAGGTCTAATTCCTGATTCACGAGAGACTTCCGCGATAACAGGAAGTACAGAATAAGCAACGTGACCAGTGCCAGCACATAGTGTGAATAAATACGTAACAATTGGAGCGAAAAAAGTAATACGCTTTGGATTTTTTCGTAAAGCTTTCTCAGCTAGATGAACAAGATAGTCCATCCCTCCAGCGGCTTGCAAAGCACCGGCAGCTGTAATTACTGATAAAATCATAAGCATTACATCAATAGGAGGGGCTGTAGGTTGTAAGTGGAAGACGAAAACAAGTATTGCCATACCAACGCCACCCATTACTCCTAGACCAACTCCGCCTAGGCGTGCGCCAATAAAAATGCAGAGTAGTAACGTAAGAAATTGTAGCCAAAACATGATAAACTACCTCCGAAATTCGTAAGTTAAGATATATTCGAATAATTTAATTTGAATGAAAATTAAATAAACATCCGTAATAATCCTTATTTTATATACATTTTTTATTATATAACACAAGAAATGTAACATTCACGTACTTTGTTAAATTATTTCGAAAAAATAATCCGTTAAAACTTTATATTTATATGTACAAATGGGTGGACATTTTAATTTTTATGTTGTAATCTTTGAAAGAGAATATTGTAATTCTCATAGAACTCCCATATCGTTCAACTCGTTCAGCGAGAAAGGCAAACTTATGGAAACATGAGGACGCAAAACTACAGGAGCTAAGGTCGAAAGGCTATGCTAGCCAGTTACCGGACGGATAGGGTTGGTCTTGGCCAATGTTTTTACATTGGTCTTTTTTTATTCTCGAACATATTGAGAATTATTTTCAAGCAAAATATTCGTATATTTTGTTTTTTTGTTTTTAATTTTGATAATTAAGGAAGGTGAATATTAGTGAAAAAGTATTGGCATAAGTTATCATTTCTTCAAAAGAACGTCTTATTAACTGTCTTAGTTATTTTGACGCTTGTTGGAAGTATGGGTGCATTAAGCTTCAACATGTTTCAAAATAGTATGATGTCTTTATTTGAAAGACAGTCTATTGAAACGGGAGAGATAGTGCTAAAAAAACTGGATGTAGAATTAGTTAGAGACATGACGAAAGATCCTACAGCCGAAAGAGTGAAAAAAGAAAAGTTAACAGAGCAATTAGATGAAGTGTCAAAAGAATTGAAAAGTGTTGGACAAACGTATGTTACAGGAGCAAAAGCGAATGAAAAGCGAGAGTTACAACTCGTTGGTTTGACTACAGAGTTAACAAATGCAGTCCCTGTAAAGCCGGGAGATTATTATGAACAACCCGCTCATTGGATGAATGCATACGATAAAGTGATGGATACGAAAAAGGCTCAGATGACAGAAGTATATGAAGATGAATTAGGTTCGTGGGTGACAATATTAGAGCCAATTACAGATGGAGAAAACAATATTGTTGCAATTGTTGCGGCTGACTTAGATGCTTCTATCGTTCCTAGTACAAAGAAGAATTTTGTGATACAGGGTATACTCTTTATTATTATTTCATTAGCAATTGCAACTATTACTCAATTCTTTATCGTACGTCACTCGTTAGCTCCATTAAAAGATTTACGAGAGGGATTACGTAAGATTGGTGAAGGTGATTTAAGTATTAAATTAAAAGAAAGACCAGATGATATTGGAATTATTAATATATATTTCAATAATACGATTGATAAATTTAAAGGAATTATAGATAAAGTAAGACAGACTGCTGAGCAAGTTTCTTCTTCTTCACAAGAATTGTCGGCAAGTACAGAGGAAAACAGTATGGCAGTTCAAGAGATTGCAAGTTCTATTGAAGGTTTAAGAGTAGGAGCGCAATCTCAAGAAACTTCAGTACAACAATGCCTAGGAATTGTACATGGAATGGAAAATAAGGTAGAAGAGATAACTGGGGCTGCGAAACAAGTTGCAGTTGCTTCAGAAGGTATGGAGCAACATTCAATTGAAGGTAATGAAGTCATTGGACAAATCATTAATCAAATGAGTTTAATCCAAAATGCAGTACAAGATTTATCTTCTATCATCTATTCGTTAGAAACAAGGTCAAAAGAAATTAGTGATATTGTAACTGTAATTACAGGTATTTCAAATCAAACAAATTTATTAGCCTTAAACGCTTCTATTGAAGCTTCACGTGCTGGAGCAGCTGGAAGAGGGTTTGCAGTTGTTGCTGATGAAGTGCGCAAATTAGCAGAACAAACTGAAACGTCAGCGAAAGATATAGCGAAATTAATTAGTGAAACGCAGACTGAAACAGAAGAGGCTGTAGTTTCAATGCAGAAAGGTTCAAAAGAAGTAGAATCTGGAATTACTCTTGTTCAAAGTAGTGGTGCGTTCTTCGAGAAAATTTCAAAGTCAGCACAGTCTGTTACAGATCAAGTTAGGGCTGTTTCTAGCAACTCAGGTGATATTTTACAAAATAGCCAGAATATCGTTCAAGTCGTAAATGAATTATCACATATCGCGAATACTTATGCGAATAGCAGTAGTAATGTTGAAGAAAGTATGAAGGAGCAAGAAATATCAGTACAAGATATTGCAGAATTGGCGACTTCTTTAAGTTGGCTTTCTCAGGAATTACAAGAGCTAATTGGTGAGTTTAAAAGCGAATAAGGAGAAAGTGAAATTCTAATCAGGGGTTGGTTTATCCAACCCTCTGATTATGAATTGAACCAATCTGCCTGTAAATACGGGATGAAAAAAGGTGTGGATTTTCACACCTTTATTATATTTAGGAAAGGAATTTACATAAATATGAAATTAGCGATTTCTTATAATGAGATGGTAAAAGAATTTTTAGGAAAAGTAGAAGGAAGTATTAAAATACCTAAAGATGCGCAGGAGATGGAGTTTAGAATAAAAGGAAAAACTATACCATCTCCAAAACTGACTCATATTGTAGATTTAATAGGAGCAACTGCAACGTGGTTATATCATATTTCTAAAGAAAAGCACATTATCGTGCTCTATCATACAAGAGGAAGTTTATTTCCTATTACTATTGAAGTTTCTAATTATCTCTCCTATGAAAGTTTGAATTTGCAGATTGTAGAGCAAGTGGAACAAATCCAAGAAATGAATGAGGAAGAAATAGGAGAGTTTCAAAACAGTAATAATTCATCTGAAATTTCACCTATTATTATTGGTGAAACGTATTATGATTTACAAGACAAGAATACGTTACAATTTGTATTGAATAAAAATATGCAAAGTGTAGAAATGATATTTAATAGTGTTAATTGGAAAGAGACAACAATTATTCGTTATGCACAACAAATAAATGGTGTTTTAATTGATGCATTACAAAATACAAGTAAGTATATAAAGCATTTTAATATTATTACAGAGGCCGAGATGGCACTTTATAATCTAGTGAATGACACGACAGCAGTATACCCTGAGAAAAGTATTGTCGATATGTTCTACAAAACTGTTACTCAATTTCCGAATCGTACAGCTTTATCTTCAAAAGAGGGTACTTTAACATATGAGGAACTAAATAAAAAAAGTAATCAAATAGCCCATCTGTTAATTAAGAACGGTGTGCAGTTAGGCGACTATGTTGGAATATTTATGAAACGTAGCATAGACACAGTAGTAAGTATGGTGGCCATATTGAAAGCTGGTGCAGCGTATGTTCCAATTGATCCAGATTATCCAGAAGGTAGAATTCAGTACATTATTCAAGATAGCCAAGCGAAAGTTATTTTAATGAAAGAAACACCTATAACATGTGATGAGGTTCAAACTGTCTCAATTTATGATAGTGAAACTTGTGAGGCTACAGATGTAAAGTTGTCTATTCATTGTGATGATGTAGCATATATGATCTATACATCTGGTTCAACAGGAAATCCAAAGGGAACGATGTTAGCACATAGAGGTGTTATTAACCTGTACACTTGGATGCAAAGGCAATATGAATTGATAGAAGAAGATGTATTTGCACAATTTCCTTCCTTTAGCTTTGATGCTTCTGTATGGGAGTCATTCGCTTCTTTATTTTGCGGAGGAAACTTGTATGTATTATTAGAGGAAGAGCGATTGTCTGTAGAAGCATTTGCAACTGCAATCCATAAAGTAAAAGCGACTTCAATCTTGGCGTTGCCGACAATTTTTGTTCGACAAGTAGCAACTTATTTAGCAAAAGAAGATGTATATAAGCTAGCTTCCTTAAAAAGAATTGCTATTGGCGGTGAAATGTTGCCTGTAGAGGTTATTAAATTGTGGAGAGAAAGAATAGGTACAAATGTTGAAATTCATAATGTATACGGACCAACAGAATGTACTGTAGTGACGACAACCTATCAAATACCTAGTCAGTTGAATGAGGATGATGCGAGTATCCCAATTGGTAAGCCATGTGCTAATTATCAAGTTATAATTTTGGATGAGAATATGAAGCTTTGTCCAATTGGTGTACCTGGTGAATTGTATATAGATTCAGTAGGATTAGCAAAGGGGTATTTTAATAAGCCTGAAAAAACAGTTGAAGCTTTTATTCCAAACCCTTTTAATCCTATAGTCAATATATATAAAACAGGTGATATTGTTAAACTATTAGAAGATGGAAATATAGAGTTTTTACATCGGAAAGATGATCAAGTAAAGATTAGAGGACATCGTATTGAATTAGGAGAAATTCAAAGTAAAATTTCTCAAGATCATAATATAAAAGAAAATGCTGTTTTTGCTAAGAAGAGTAAGGAAGGTAGCCAATATTTAATTGCATTCTATACAACTTTAAACAAAAAGGAAATACCAGAATTAGTTTATCAGCTACAAGAGCAGTTACCGGATTATATGGTGCCATCTAAACTAATTTATATTAATGAACTACCACTTACACCAAATAAAAAGATTGATGTTAAGAAGTTAGCCCAGTTAGAAGAAAAGTACGAGCCGATCCGTCTACAAGAATATGTTGCGCCTTCTACTAAAGCAGAAAAACAGATAGCGAACGCTTGGGTGGAGGTATTAGGGGTTTCAAAAATTGGAGTGCATGATGATTTCTTTACAATTGGTGGACATTCATTGAAGGTATTACGAGTCTTAACATTGTTAAAAGAAGATTTTTCACACTTAACAATTCAGGATTTCTTTAAAGAAAGAACGATATATGGATTAGCTAGAATTGAGAGAGAAGTAAAAGTAGAGACAGAAGAAGTGTTCCGTGAATATAAGGTGATTCATGAACCGGATACCATTACTTATTCAAATGCTTTGGAAGACATCCACATTTCAAATGTCTTTTTAACAGGAGCTACTGGTTATTTGGGGTCGCACATATTATATGAATTACTGAGAGATACATCTGCTACTATTTATTGTTTAGTAAGGCCGACAAAAGATGTGCAGCAAAGAATTATCGATACATTAGCAAGTTACTTTAATGATATATGTGAAGAGTGGTTACAGCGTATACAGGCTGTACCTGGTGATCTCGGAGAAGAGTATCTTGGGATGAGCGAAGAGGAATTCACTTTAATTAGTTCTAAGATTGATACGGTAATTCATTGTGGTGCAGATGTAAGACATTTTGGAGATGTAAAACAATTTGAAAATGTGAATGTCCAAGGCACGGGCCGTATGCTAGCATTAGCTGAGAATGGTGCTACATTCCACTTTATTTCTACAATTGGTATTCCAATAGATTTAGCGGTAGAGCAATGGGATACATATATGGAAACAGGTGATTTCAATTATAATGTAGAGTTAGAGAATGTGTATTCCGATAGTAAACTACAGGCGGAAAATCTTGTTCGTGAAGCTTTGAAGAGCGGCATACAAGGGAATATTTATCGTGCAGGTAACCTAGCATGTCATTCAGAAACGGGTTCGTTCCAACAAAACATTGAAGGAAATGCATTTTATCGTCTTATTAAAACGATGCTTCTAATTGGAAAGGCACCAAATGTGAAGTGGAAGGTTGATTTTACACCAATTGACTTTGCCAGTAAGTCGATTGTATCGTATTTACAAGATCAAAAAATTGTAGGAGAGACGTTACATATTTGTCATCCACATCAAATTGAATTTGAACATTTTATAAAGTTAATTGAGGAATGTGGATACAATCTTGAAATGGTTCCACTCTCGCAATATATAAATATGGGGCTTATATTAGCGAAGGAAGATGAAGTAATAGCAGAGCTAATTGCTTCTCAAGTTGCAGGAGATGGAGCACAGCAATCTGAAATTGTAATGGGTACTCGTAGAACGAATGAATGGATTAAGAAAAAAGAACTGGTAGTGCCAGCGATTAATAAAGAATTTATTCAGCAATTATTAGCTCATGGTGAAGAAGTTGGATATTTTCCGAAAATAATGAAATGATATGTACGCTTTTGTTTGTTCAATAAAATAAATCATGCTACAATGAAAACGAATTAAGAACCGGGGAGCCAATTGGCTGAGAGGATGTAAGTATACATCGACCCTCAACCTGATCTGGATAATGCCAGCGTAGGGAGTTACTTTAAAGTGATGTAGCATAAGTTATTCTATAATAACTTGTATACAAGGCTTTCCTACATGGTAGGAAAGCCTTTTCTTTTTTTGAAACCATATTTTGTAAGGGGGATTTTATTATGTCACAACAAGTTACAATTTCATTTTCAGTAGTACCACAAGCGAAGAACAAAGATGTGTATTCCGTTGTTGATAAAGCAATTGAAGTTGTACAACAGTCGGGAGTTCGTTATGAAGTAGGGGCAATGGAAACAACGTTGGAAGGAGAATTAGATGTACTTCTTGACGTCATTAAACGCGCGCAACAAGCTTGCGTCGATGCTGGAGCAGAAGAAGTAATCACTTCTATTAAAATTCACTATCGTCCAAGTACGGGCGTAACGATTGACGAAAAAGTTTGGAAGTACCGTGATGAATATGCAAAACCAGAAGCGATCTAAAATAATCACAACAATTTGGCTTATCCTTCTCATTGCTATATGGGAAGGATCTGTTTCATTATTTAAAATTGAGCCGTGGATTTTACCGAAGCCGTCTGCAATTGTGCAAGAGTTAATTGGAATGAAAGATTTACTATTACCGAATACAGTGCAAACGTTACAGGAAGTAATAATTGGGTTATTTTTTGCAATTTTACTTGGGACGAGTATTGCTATCATTATGGATGTCATCCCTTTATTTCGGATTTTACTGAATCCGTTGCTCGTTATTTCGCAAACAATTCCAATCGTTGTGCTTGCACCATTATTTATTATTTGGTTTGGATACGGAATGTTGCCAAAAGTAATGGTTGTTATTCTTGTTTGTTTCTTCCCAATTGCACTTAGTATTTTAGAAGGGTTCCAAACGGTAGATAAAAATATGCTGAAGTTGTTACAAACGATGAAGGCCACAAAGTGGCAAATTTATCAGAAAGTAAAATTTCCAGCAGTGCTCCCGTACTTTTTCTCAGGTTTAAAAATAGCTGTTACATATAGTGTGATGGGAGCGATTATTGGGGAATGGCTTGGTGCTAGCGAAGGATTAGGAGTTATGCTTACAAGAGCAACGAAATCCTTTTTAACGGCCCGGGTATTTGGTGTTGCAGCGATTATCGTCATGGTGACACTATTTCTATACTTTATTGTTGAATTTATGGCAAGAATAACAGCACCATGGATATACAGAAAGGGCGGCAGAAAATGAAAAAAGGTTTAAAAATTATGTTAGCTGCATTATTAGCAGTTGGTGTTGCCGGATGTAATACGGCGAAGAAAGAAGAGAATACAAGCAAAGAAAAGAAAGTGAAAGTCGTTTTAGATTGGTTCCCTAATACAAACCATACTGGTTTATACGTAGCGAAGACGAAAGATTATTATAAAAAACAAGGATTAGATGTAGAAATTATTCAACCAGGTGATAATGTTACAGCGGAACAAATGATAGCTTCAGGAAAAGCTGATTTTGCAATAAGTGCACAAGAAAATGTAACGTTAGCTCGTGTTGAAGGTATTCCTGTTGTATCTGTAGGAGCGATTATCCAGCATAACACTTCAGCTTTTGCATCACTTAAAAAAGATAATATGACGTCACCAAAAGATTTTGAAGGTAAACGTTACGGCGGCTGGGGGGGACCAGCAGAAGAAGCGACGTTAAAGACGATTATGGAGAAACATCAAGCTGATTTTAATAAAGTTGAAAAAATTATTCTTGGACAAACAGATTTCTTTAAATCAATCGGTCGTGATGCAGACTTTGAATGGATTTATTATGGATGGGATGGAATTGAAGCGAAGCGTCAAGGAAAAGAGTTAAATACAATTATGGTGAAAGACTTAGATCCAGCGCTTGATTTCTATAGTCCTGTTATTATTACAAGTGAAAAACATACGAAGCAAGATAAAGATTTTGTGAAAAAATTTATGACGGCAACGACAGAAGGTTATGATTTTGCAATTAAAGAACCGAAAAAAGCTGCGGATATTTTAATTAAAGCTGTTCCAGATGTGAATAAAGAATTAGTACAAGAAAGCCAAAAGTGGTTAAGTACAAAGTATCAAGATGATGCAAAAGCGTGGGGAGTACAGAAGGAAGAGATTTGGACAAATTACATGAATTTCTTATATGACAACAAAGTTATTAAAAAGAAAATCGATGTAAAAGATGCCTTTACAAATGAATTCCTTCCAAGTGAAAAATGAGTGGATTACAAATAAAAGATATTGTAAAAGCTTTCGATGGAAAGAATGTATTAGCAAATATTAGTGCTTCTATACAAGAGGGAGAATTCGTCTCTTTTGTAGGTCCAAGTGGTTGTGGAAAAAGCACTTTGTTAAATATGATCGCGAGTGTTGAAGAGCCAACGAGCGGAGAAGTGTTTTATAACGAGGAGTATGTAAAAAAACAAGATGTTGTTAGTTATATGCCGCAACAAGATTTATTACTACCGTGGCGATCGGCTTTGCAAAATATCGTTCTTCCATTGGAAATTGAAGGGAAGCCTAAAAAACAAAGGCTGACAGAAGGAATGGAAGCATTAAAGCAGTTTGAGCTAGATGAATATGCGGACCATTATCCAGATGAGTTATCAGGTGGAATGCGTCAAAGAATTAGTTTCCTTCGCACATATTTATGTGAAAAGCCAATTATGCTGCTGGATGAGCCTTTTGGAAAATTAGATGCATTTACAAAAATGGAAGTACACAGTTGGCTTTTAAATTCTTGGCATCAAGAAAAGCAGACAATTGTTATGGTTACACATGACTTAGATGAGGCAATTTTACTTTCTGATCGCGTATTTATTTTATCTCAAAGACCAGCATCAATAGTTGGCGAGGTACAAGTGGAATTACCTAGGCCGCGAACGATGGATATGTTAACATCTCTTGAGTTAAAGAAGGATAAGGAAGAAATTTTAAGAGTATTGGCTCCTTACATGAAAAAATAGAAAAAGTCTTTTAACAGTTTTTGGTATAATTGCTGTTAAGAGGCTTTTTTATATAGGGGGAAAAAGATGAAATCTATAGGGGAAATAGTGGATTCATTGACATCGGATAAATTGGAAGAAGGAACAAAAGAAAAAATAGAGAATAGAATATAAGAGAGTAGTTTATACTCTTAATATAACAAATGTTAAAGGAGTGAAAGGATAAAATGACTTTATCAACTGTTCTTCAAATGGTTTTAGCTTGATATGGGAGAAGTCTGCCCATTTTTAACAAATAAGCTAAATTGAAGACAGCAGGTAAAGAACCTTAATCCTTTCTTACGATAATATGTAATGGGTAAGGTGTATTCACCTTACCCATTTTTTATATGTATAACTAAATAAGGCTTTATACTGTTGTTCTCTCTATTTAGCTTATGGATCATAAGAAAAGGAGAGAGAAAAAATGAGTATATTAACAGTAGAAAATGTAAGTCATTCATATGGTGAGAAAACCATTTTATATAATACGTGCTTTCGATTATTAAAGGGTGAACATGTTGGGCTAGTAGGGAAAAATGGAATTGGAAAATCAACATTATTACGCTTGTTAACAGGAGAACTTATACATGATGATGGGAAAATTGAATGGTTTCCACATGTGAAGATTGGCTTTTTACAACAACATATAGATTTGCAAGAAGGTATAACAATTGAAGAATATTTGAAAAGTGCGTTTTCTAATCTGTATGAGTTGGAACGTGACATGTTAAAACTTACAGAAGAGATGGCTGGAGCAGGAGAAGTAGGAAAATTGTTAGTAAGGTATGGAGAGTTACAAACTATATTGGAGAATTCTAATTTTTATCAAATTCATACAGAAATTGAAGAAGTAGCAACCGGCTTAGGCTTGTTTGAAGTAGGAATGGAAAAGGATGTTTCAAAGTTAAGTGGTGGTCAACGGACAAAGTTGTTACTTGGGAAACTCCTTTTAGAAAAAGCGGATGTTTTATTATTAGATGAGCCAACAAACTATTTAGATACAGTGCATATAGAATGGTTGCAATCATATTTACAAATGTATGAAAAAGCTTATATTATCATTTCGCACGATGAAATATTTTTGAACAATATTACGAATGTTATTTATCATCTAGAGGAGCGCGCAATTAATCGCTATGTAGGTGATTACAATAGTTTTCTGCGTAATTATGAACTGCAAAAGAAACAATTACGAGCAGCATATACGAAACAGCAAAAGGAAATTGCACATTTAGAGAGTTTTATTCAAAAAAATAAAATTCGTAAAGCGAAACAAGCGAAAAGTCGTGAAAAAGTATTAGAGAAAATGCAAAAGGTTGAAAAGGTCAACGATGTATCTCGTGCCCGTTTTGATTTTAATGTTTATACTGAGCCTGTGAGTCGTATATTACAGGTAGAGAAACTGAAAATTGGTTATGGTGAACCGTTATTTCCAGAATTGGATTTTCAAGTGAGAAAAGGGGAAAAGATTGCAATTATTGGTCATAATGGGATTGGAAAAACAACAATGTTAAAAACATTACTAGGACAAATAAAACCGTTAAGCGGTTCAGTTTCTGTTGGGGAACGAGTAAAACCCGCTTATTTTGTACAAGAGGAATTTTCCTCAGAAATAACTGCACTAGAGAGAGTATGGGCAGGAAGACCAGACATGACAAGAAAAGAAATCCGACAAGTATTAGCAAAGTGTGGATTGAAAGAAGAACATGTATTAAAACCTATTCAGTTATTAAGTGGAGGAGAACAAACAAAAGTACGATTATGCGAACTTATCGTAACTAAAAGCAATGTTTTAATTTTAGATGAACCAACTAACCATTTGGATACAGAGACTAAGACGGCTTTACAGGAATCGTTAAAACAATATAAAGGTACAGTTTTAATTGTTTCACATGAGCCCTCTTTCTATAAAACGTGGATAACAAAAGTATGGAATATTGAAGAATGGAACGTTTAAAAATAATCACAAAGAAAAGGCATTAGCTTTTATGAGCTAATGCCTTTTCTTTGTGATTAACATGATTTTCGAGAACTCTCAAATGAGAATTGTATGAAAAAGAACTCTTATGGTGCGCTTATAAGCGCACCATAAGAGTTCTTTTTATTTGGTTATATTTATAATAATACTAGATGCCTTTCCCTAATAGGCTACTATCTTTTTTATATATATAGATAGTTTGAAATGGAATGGAAATGATTCCTATATGTAAAGGATAATGTGATTAGTATGGGAAGACAATAGAACTTAAAGGAAATTCATGTAAAATTCAGATGAACTTCACGCGAACTTCATATTAGAAACTAAATATAATTATAATAGGTTATTATAATATAAATTGTGATTTTTCATAAAATTAAAAGTTTGAATTTAGGATAGAGCACTCAAACCTAAATTCAAACTTTAGTGAAATAATTAATGGAGGTTACGTTTAGTTTTCGTTAATGGATGCATTTACAAGTTCGGCGGGATTGCCTGTTCCTGCCCCTCCGATTGTAACTGATCCACCAGGAGGAATTTCACCATTCCATCCTGCATTCGTAATTACGTAATGATTATTTATTTTACTACTAATTTTAGAATCCCAAACTTGTGTTAAATTGCCGTTATAATCAAATTCTAATTTCCAGTTTTTAATAGGGGTCGTTCCGCTATTTTTAATTATAATTGAGAAGTTGTAACCACTTCCCCAATTTGAAGTGACTGAAAAGGTAGCATTGCCATTTCCACCAGGAGGTGTTGTGTTAGCATCATCTGTTTTTATAAGAATAGAAGTAGGTTGTGATTTGTTACCAGCAGCATCTTTTGCTAATACTGAAAATGTGTATTCTGTATTAGGTTTCAAGTTTTTAATTGTAATGCTATTTGTTGTTGTACTCCATTTCTCTTCGCCGGCAGTAATTTCATATTCCGTAACTCCTACGTTATCAGTAGATGCAGTCCAGTTTAATTGAACTGAGTTTGAATTTTTATTTGTAACAGAAATGTTTTTTACATTTGTTGGTGATTCAGTATCTTTTTGAGTAATAGGTCCACCAAGTAATTCTTTTACTAACGTATCAAGTAATTTTGGTCCACTACAACTATATTTTGGACTTGTACGGCAATCCCCGCTTAGTTCCCAAAACATTGCGCCACTTAAACCTTTTGTCTTTATATAGTCTGTTTTATATTTCATAGATTCGTTGTCATCATAGCTAATAAACGTGCCTGTAGTCGCATTATATAAATAAGGTACTTTCGCTACATCGTTCCATCCGCGAACAAAACCATTTTTATTCACATAATTAGCTGCTAAATCACCATAATCGTACACACCTGTGTCACCGGTAGAATAATCATCCCAAGTACCTTTAGAAGCGAGCTTTCCGTCACTACCTGGTTTACAAGGTTGGTATTGCCCATTATTTTCTTTTCCGCAACTTTTCCATCCACGTCCGTAAAAAGGTACACCTAATACGAGTTTATCCGCTGGAACCCCTTCATTTGTATAAATGTCTATCGCACCATCTACGTAAAATTTCGTATCCGCTGCGGGGTCATTTGGATCTTTGTATAGTGCAGCATTATGGTTAGAAGTAGCTTCCCATCCACCGTGGAAATCGTATGTCATAATATTAATCCAATCCAGTATTTGAGAAATCTTCTTTAGCTCTGTATGATCCGCATAACGTTGGCTTGCACCTGACGCGATTGTTAGTAAATATTGTTTACCATCTTCTGCACCAGCTTTCGTTAATGCATTTCGAACATCTTGAAGGAGAAGGGTGAAGTTTTGTTTATCTTCAGGACGATAACTACCACCAGGAATCGTTTCAACACCCGGGTATTCCCAGTCTAAATCAACGCCGTCAAATCCATATTCGCGAAGAAAAGCTACTGTAGATTCAACGAATACTTTTCTTGTTTTTTCATCAGCGGCCATATCAGAAAAGCGGTTAGACCAAGTCCAGCCACCAACTGAAATAATTGTTTTTAAGTGAGGATACTTAGCTTTTAATCGTTTCAGTTCTCCGAAATTTCCACAGCGGGCATATTTATCACAATCTTCCCAAGTTGTACCCGATCCGGGATAAGATTTTGTGACATCAGCCCATGGTTCACCGAGTACGAGAGTGCCATTAGGGACCTCTTTATTTTGCAGTGGTACACCAGATTCTTTACAGTTCCACGTTTGTTTATTTGGATTATCGGGGTGAGTAGAAGGGTTTCCATGTTTTCCATTCCAGCAAATATCAGCGAAAGCATAGTTTAAATGAGTTAGCTTTGATGCATCAATGTCTGCAACTTGATAATTACGTCCGTAAACGCCCCATGAAGGAAAATACCCTACAATTTTTTGACCTTGCTTTGGTGAATCTGCTAATGCGAAATTTGGAGTAATAAAGTTTGTGAGAAAAAGAGGTAAGAAAAGTAGTAGGGATAGTAATAGCAGCGTGAATTTTTTTGATCTCATAGTCATTTCTCCTTTCAAAATAAAAGATATATTTAAAGGCATGCGCCAATAAACCAAAGTGAATCTAGACGTATGAAACGTCTAGATAAAAATGATCAGACATCACGAAGTCTATACAAGGGAGCTGGGGGTGATTAAATCGTAGCAAATGCAAGATTTGGTGTAAACGCTTTATTTG
This sequence comes from Bacillus sp. FSL R9-9410, assembly GCF_038050385.1. Lineage (NCBI taxonomy): Bacteria > Bacillati > Bacillota > Bacilli > Caryophanales > Bacillaceae > Bacillus > Bacillus sp. FSL R9-9410. Next base: position 4,222,327 of record NZ_JBBOTV010000001.1, on the reverse strand, counting down.
ATTCACAAAGATTTTCTCAATATTAAATGGCTCTAATACAGACTACACATGAAAATAAAATATTGATTAGGGAGGAAAAGGCTCCTTGTAATTAAATTTGAGAAAAAATTGTATAAAGTCAATTTGTAATAGCGTAGCAAGATGAGAAAATATCATGTAAAATAATAGTAAAAATATGTAAAGGAGCGAATGGTGTGGATGTCTTTTTGAGCATTGCTGAAGAAAAAATTCGACAAGCAATACGGAATGGTGATCTCGATCATATTCCGGGGAAAGGAAAACCACTACAATTAGAAGACCTTTCAATGGTAACTCCAGAACTTAGAATGAGTTATAAAATCTTGAAAAATGCAGGTATGATTCCACCAGAAATGGAACTACAAAAAGATATATTAAAAATAGAAGACTTAATTGCGTGCTGTTATGATGAAGTAGAGAGAAAAGAATTACAAGAAGAGTTAACAGCAAAAACGCTGCGTTTTCAGCAGGTAATGGAAAAGAGAAAGATTAAAGATAGTTCAGCTTTTCGTATGTATCAGGGTAAAGTATTTCGTAAATTACGCTAAGAGGGATAAGATGAATACATTTGAAACGATAGAAGAATTAGCGACATATATTGAAGGACAACAATTAGTACTGCTGTTTATTAAAACGGAAAATTGTGGTGTTTGTGATGTTATGTTAAGAAAAGTAAATTGCGTATTAGAGAATTATGATTACGTAGAGAAAGTAGAAATATTACTACAAGACATGCAAGAGGTTGCGGGGCGATATGCAGTATTTACAGGGCCAACAGTTTTATTATTTTATAATGGAAAAGAGATCCTTCGTGAATCGCGCTTCATTTCACTTGAAAATTTAGAGAGAACCATTCAATTATTCGAAGATTAAGGGAGGCTTTTATATGGAATTTATTATTGTCATACTATTATTTGTTGTAGTTGGAACGATCGTAACAGCAGTTCGATCAAACAAAAAGAAGGTAAATCTTACAAAACAAAATAACATTCATAATTCATCCAACAGCTCATCACCATTATTTTTCTTTGCTGGATCGGATAATGATAGCTCGCACGATGGAGGTTCACATGATTGCGGAGGTTCTTTTGGTGGAGATAGTGGAGGTAGCTGCGGTGGTGGAGGCGGCGGTGATTGATGAGAATACGCCTTATAGGGGGCGTATTTCTTTTTAAACAAACGTTTGATTAAATATTTTTAACATGCTAGGGGAAATGAAAAGGGAACCGTATTTCTTACTAAATTAGGATTTAAATTTGGAATAATACATATGATTCGAATGTGGTTTGAAAGTACGTTTTCTTAAATAAGGAGTATAGCCTCTTGCGATAGAGGTTTTTTATTTGTTATTATTAGACTGAACGGTCGGTTTAAAGAGGTGTGAATATGAGAAGAAGCGCAGAAGAGATAAAGAAAGAAATTGCCTATAAAGCAGAAAGTCTGTTTTCACAGAAGGGCTATGCAGCTACATCTATGGAAGAGATTTGTGAAATTACAGAGAGAAGTAAAGGAAGCATTTATTATCACTTTAAAAGTAAAGAAGAATTATTTTTATTTGTAGTGAAACAGCATACGTATGATTGGCTTGAAAAATGGAATGAAAAAGAGAAGTTGTATAGTACTAGTACTGAAAAACTATATGGTCTCGCGGAATATTATGTAGAGGACATACAGCAACCCATTTCAAATGCAATAGAGGAATTCTCTATGAGCCAAGTTGTAAGTAAAGAAATTCTGGATGAACTGTTAGCTTTAACTAGAGAATCATATGTTATGGTTGAGAAATTAATTGAAGCAGGTATACAGTCTGGAGAGTTTCAAGAAGATGATACGCGTGATCTTATGTATATTGTGAATGGATTATTATCGGGGCTTGGAGTACTTTACTACGAGTTAGATTATAAAGAGCTGAAACGTATTTATAAAAAGGCAATAGATGTATTGTTAAAAGGAATGGCAGCTGAATAATAGGTCAGTTGCTTTTCTTACAAAATAAATTAGACCGAACGGTCGGTTTATGAAAGGGGAATGAAAATGAACGCTTTATTTAAAAACCGAGCATTTATGCTCGTTATGGCATCTGATATTTTACAACAATTTGCAATTTGGATCAGAAATATGGCTCTTTTGTATTTCATAATGGAGCGAACGAATAATGATCCAGTTTCAGTTTCTTTGTTATCGGTTATGGAATATGCACCTATTTTTATTTTCTCGTTTATCGGTGGGGCGCTAGCTGATCGCTGGAATCCGAAAAGAACGATGGTTGCTGGAGATGTATTAAGTGTACTGTCTATTGTAGGAATTGTCTTGTTGTTAAAGCTGGATTATTGGCAGGCTATATTTTTTGCAACACTCATTTCCGCGATTGTAGGTCAGTTTTCTCAGCCATCATCTTCGCGTATATTTAAACGCTATGTAAAAGAAGAACAGGTAGCAAATGCGATTGCATTTAATCAAACATTACAGTCGCTATTTATGATTTTTGGACCAGTGGTAGGATCGCTTGTGTACACACAACTTGGTTTATTTACGTCACTATATAGCTTAATTATTTTATTTTTGTTATCTGCTATCGCTCTTTCATTTTTACCAAAATGGGTGGAGCAAGAGCAATTGGCGAGAAGTTCATTAAAAAATGATATAAAAGAAGGTTGGAAATACGTTCTTCATACGAAAAATTTACGTATGATTACGATCACTTTCACCATTATGGGCTTAGCTGTTGGACTAACGAATCCATTAGAAGTGTTTCTTGTAATAGAACGGCTTGGAATGGAAAAAGAAGCCGTTCAATATTTAGCCGCAGCTGATGGAATCGGTATGTTAATTGGTGGTATTGTTGCTGCAGTTTTCGCTTCAAAAGTGAATCCGAAAAAGATGTTTGTATTCGGTATGAGCATATTAGCGATATCATTTTTAGTAGAAGGGTTATCTACATCATTTTGGATTACTAGTTTCATGAGATTTGGAACAGGTATTTGTTTAGCTTGTGTTAATATCGTTGTCGGTACGCTTATGATTCAACTTGTACCAGAAAATATGATTGGCAGAGTAAATGGAACGATTTTACCACTTTTCATGGGGGCAATGTTAATTGGAACTTCACTAGCTGGAGGATTGAAGGAGATGACCTCACTAGTTACTGTATTTTGTATAGCAATGGCACTTATTTTATTTGCGATAGGTCCGGTTTTACGTATGCAAATAAAGAAAGAAGATATTGTGAATCGAGAGGAAATGACGAATTGATTAGTTTCGAAATAGCTATTGTAAGGGAGCATAATTGCTCCCTTTTCTTGTGGCAATCTTTTGACAATGACATGCCCCAACTATATACTGATGTTGTAAAAATAATTTTACAGGTTAGGAGAAAGATGTGAAAAATCAAATCTATGCATTACGCACTGAAAATAATATTTCACAAGGTGCATTAGCGGATAAGTGTAACGTATCAAGACAGACGATAAATGCAATTGAGAATAATAAGTATGATCCAAGCTTAGCGCTAGCATTCCGGTTAGCAGAAGTATTAGGAACAACTGTCGATAAACTATTTTTGTACAAGCTGTAGAGTTTTTAATTGTACGACGTTATCGTTAAAAATAAAGGGAAAGATCCTCTTCTCGTTTGAAGAGGATCTTTTTCTTATATTGTTTTAGTTTTCGGATTAGGTGGTGTAACGGACGTATCATTTTCAGGTACTCTAGTTAATAAGAATCCGCCGATAATAAATAGGACAATAATACTAAGGACACCAGCGTTCGTTTTTCCTGTTAATTGTGTTGTGACACCTACTAATACTGGACCCATAATTGCTGCGAATTTACCAAAGATATTATAAAATCCGAAGAATTCATTTGCAGATTCTTTCGGTACTAGTTTTGCGAAATAAGAACGGCTAAGTGCTTGAATTCCGCCCTGAGAAGTAGCAACTAACATTGCTAAAATCCAGAAATCTAGTGTCGTTTTTAAGAAATAAGCATATATGCAAATAATGATATAAATAATAATACCGACATATAGCATTTTTTTACCGGTAAATGTTTCTGATAGTTTTCCATATAATAAAGCGAATGGACAAGCGACAATTTGTGTTACAAATAAGATGATTAATAGATTGGTTGCACTAATACCGAGATCTGTTCCGTAAGCGGTAGACATAGTGATAATTGTATCTACCCCGTCAATGTAGAAAAAGTAAGCTATTAGGAACATAAATACAGTTTTATATTCTTTAATATTTTTAAAAGTATTAGCAAGGCGCTTGAAGCTCATTGCAATTGGTCTTGGATGGCGTTCAATATAGTGTGTTTGCTCTACGTTTTTTAGCATTGGAATTGTAAATAGTCCCCACCAAAGAGCTGTTATTGCGAAAGAAATTTGACTAGCAATGCCGACTGATAAGGGGATAGTTCCTTTTTGAGAAAGAATAATAAGAGCAATACAACCGATAAAAGGAATTGTGCTCCCAATATAACCTAATGCAAAGCCTCTTGTAGAAATTCGGTCCATTCTATCTTTAGATGTAACATCTATTAAAAATGCATCATAAAAAATATTTGCTCCAGCAAAGCCGACTAATGCGAGCATATAGCATCCTAGTAATAAGTACCACTGAGATGTTGGAACAACTGCTAGCATACTCGTAAATACGATACCGAGTCCAAAGAAGAATGTGAAAAATCGTTTTTTAAATCCCTTATAATCAGCAACTGTGCCGAGAATAGGAGCGAGTATAGAAATTAAAAGTGTAGCGAACGAGTTTGCATATCCCCAATAGGCTGTTGAAGTTGCACCAGATAGTCCAGCTTCTTTTGCAGCTGCTTTAAAGTAAATTGGAAATAATGCAGTTGTAATGACGAGCGAATATACCGAGTTTGCCCAATCATATAATATCCAGCTTTTTTCTTGTCTGGACATTTTTTTCATATAATGTTCCCCCTTAAATTTGTTCTACTAACAGTGTACAAAAATAAAAATTGTAAAAAGAGAAACAGGGATGATTTTTACATAACTTTTACATATATACACAGTTCTTTACAATTGAAGTAAATCCTCTACAATTGCTCCGTCTGTTTCACCTAAGTGCAAACCGAGTAACCTAGCAATAGTGGGACCTTCATCAATCAGTCTCATATACGGGATTGTAACGCCACTTTGAATGCCTTTCCCAGCAGCCATAAAAATTGTTTCATAGTTAGGTTTTGTTGGGGAATATCCGTGTGTTCCAAATGTATATTTCTTACTAGAAGTAACATCTTTTTTAGTAATTTCTTTTATGAAATCACCTGTATAATTTTCAATGAAGTAATAACCTTCCATGGCTTCTAGCATAAATAAGCAATTACCATCAGCACCATGTTCTTTTGCATCTTCATCGTGCAGAATAAATTCAATTCCATTTTGTTTATCCTGAAGAAGTCCTTCAAGAAGAAGTTGAATCTCTTTAATTGTTTCAGTATCATTTTTATCTTTTACATGTACGTAGGCAGATCCATCACAGCTTTGGCAATAAGCTTTCCAATCTAGTAACTTTCCATTTTTGTTTACGGATATAAGTCCTTTTTGACGGAATAGGACATTTAATTGGATTGCTTTGTTTTCACTTAAAGCGCTATGGTCGCCAAGTGCAATAATTGTACTTTCTTCATATATCCCACTTTCTTTTAATGCGTGAATAATTTTTCCAAGGCGTTCGTCGTGTCTATGGATTGCAGCTACTGTTTCCTCGGACTCGAAGCCATGGTAATGTCTTTGAGTATCTAAATCAGTAAAATGTACAAACATAACATTAGGTTTTTTCGTCTGAATTGTATGTACGGCAGAAGCAAGGACGAAATCATCAAGCTCAGGCTGTGACAATCCATTTCGTATATGGCCGAAACGATGATTTAAATCTAATTGATATAGCGGGCTACCGCTAAATAATGAAACTAAAATTTGATTTTGCCACGGTCTATTTGGAAAAATTTCTGGTAAATTGTAATCGATATTTGCTCTTCCAGTAACAGGCCATAGAAGGGCTGCTGTCGTTAAATTTGCTTTGCGTGCTTCATCATATAAAGTTGTTCCTTTAATGGACTTTCGATACCAATGCCAATCTGGTGACTCACGTCCTGGTTGAAGTAATGTATTGCTGACAACGCCATGTTTATTAGGATAATTACCGGTTACGATTGTTGAGTGGCTTGGATATGTTACAGAAGGATAAATCGGCTCCACTTTTTTCGCAATCGCGCCCATTTTTATTAAATTTTGGAAATTAGGTAGTTTTTGTAATATAGGAAAATCTAAAGCTGATAAGCAGTCGAAAGATAAAATAATGACGTGATTTGTTAATGCTTTATCCATAAAGTTTCCCTCCTGATTATATAAAACCTATTATTATATATTACTATTAATACCTAGTAATAAAAATATATTTCTGAATAAAATTCTATTGTTTATTTTCAGAAAAATTAAACATATAATAAGTATAAGGGAATGAATGGAAGGAGGGAATACTATGGATTGGTTAGATGGATTTGGTATCTTTTACATCGTTGGTGGAGTTACAATTCTCCTTGTATTTTTTATGTCATATTTACTAAAGAAACGTTTTCCAGACAAACAGTTTGATATTATATTTGCACTTAGTTTAGTACTTCTTTGTTTAGCTTTCTTTCCTGTAACAATGATCGCTATTGGTGGATGGGAAGGAATGGGATACGGATTTATTTGTTTCTTCGTTTTAATTGGTACACTAATTGGTATGGTTACTCATCAACTTGTAAAAATAGTTCGGAAAAGTTATGTATAAAACAGTAATAACTGAAAAGAATATAGAAAAATAAGAAAATTGGCTCTTGTTTTGAAATGAAATTTATATTATGATATTGAACAAATTTATTTTGTTATAACGATGAAAAAGGAATAGTACATGTCTTACCTTTTTGCAGAGAGAGAATCCTTTTGGCTGGAAGATTCTTAAAAAGGCGATATGGAACCTACCTTTGAGTTCTGCATATGCAGCGGGAAATTCCCGTTATCAAAAAGAGAGCATACTCAATTGTTTTTGTGTATGAATCAGGGTGGTAACGCCGACAAAGCTCGGTCCCTATTTGGGGACGCGGGCTTTTTCTATTGTCTAAAGGAGGAAGAATGACTATGGTAAAAGAACAAGTACAAGCCATTACGAAGATGGAAGAAGACTTTGCTCAGTGGTATACCGATATTGTAAAAAAAGCGGAGCTTGTTGATTATTCAAGTGTGAAAGGTTGTATGATTTTACGTCCATACGGTTATGCATTATGGGAAAATATGCAGAAAGTGATGGATGAAAAATTAAAAGAATCTGGTCATGAAAATGTGTACATGCCAATGTTTATTCCAGAGAGTTTATTACAAAAAGAGAAAGATCATGTTGAAGGATTTGCTCCTGAAGTAGCATGGGTTACTCATGGCGGGGATGAGAAATTGGCGGAAAGACTTTGTATACGCCCTACATCTGAAACTCTATTTTGTGAGCATTTTTCAAAAATTGTTCAATCATATAATGATTTACCAAAGTTATATAACCAGTGGTGTTCAGTAGTTCGTTGGGAGAAGACAACGAGACCATTTCTTCGTACAACTGAATTTTTATGGCAAGAAGGTCATACGATTCATGAAACGGCAGAAGAATCTCAAATTGAAACATTAAATATTTTAAATTTATATGCTGCTTTTTGTGAAGAGTATTTAGCAATTCCGGTTATTAAAGGGCAAAAAACAGAAAAAGAAAAGTTTGCAGGAGCGAAGGCAACTTATACGATTGAAAGTTTAATGCATGATGGAAAAGCACTTCAAACAGGAACATCCCATAACTTTGGAACGAACTTCTCAGAAGCATTTGATATTAAGTTTTTAGATCGTAATGGTAAATGGCAATACGTACATCAAACATCTTGGGGTGTATCGACAAGAATGATAGGTGGACTTATTATGGTTCATAGCGATAATAACGGACTTGTAATGCCACCGAAAGTCGCACCATTACAAGTTGTTATCGTACCTATTGCTCAGCATAAAGAAGGAGTTTTAGAAAAAGTAACAGAGTTACAAGGGCGCATTCAAAAGGTTGCGCGAGTAAAAATAGATGCTAGTAATAAAACACCTGGCTGGAAATTTAATGAGTATGAAATGAAGGGTGTTCCAATTAGATTAGAAGTTGGTCCAAAGGATATTGAAAAGAATCAAGTTGTACTTGTAAGGCGAGATACGAAAGAAAAAGAGTTTATAGCAATGGATCAATTAGAAGAGCGCATCCCAACATTACTTGAGGAGATTCATCATTCTTTATTTAGTAAAGCAAAAGTATTTAGAGATGAGAGTACTTATAGTGTGACGAATTTCGAAGAGATGAAAAAAATAGCTGATGAAAAACAAGGCTTTATTAAAGCGATGTGGTGCGGAGAACTAGCTTGTGAAGAAAAACTAAAAGAAGAAGTTGGAGTATCTTCACGTTGTATTCCGTTTGAACAAGAAAGTTTAGTTGACGAATGTATTTGCTGTAGTAAAAAAGCGAAGCAGATGGTCTATTGGGGAAAAGCGTATTAATAGGCTTTCTGCTAGATGACAAAAAGGACTTTGGATTGCATAATGAAATGCAATCCAAGGTCCTTTTTAGTTTCATCTTGCTATTTGCGGGCAGTAAAACTCCCACCTCAAAATTCGGCTGGAGCAAAGAAGTTAGGTGGGAGCCCTGCTGCCCGTAAACGCCCAATTGGTGAGGGCTAATAATCAGTAGGGGATGAACAAAACCCCCACTGATTAAAGTTTCACTTTATAATTTGTTTCATGTGTTTTTTAGATGGAAGGATGATGTTTTTATTTTGCGTTTTTACGACGAATAAATAGTAACACACCGATTAGGAATGTTGAAAGACCAATTAAAATAGATGCAGGATAATGCGTTGCAGTATTAGGTAACTTATCGCCTTGTTTTACTGAATTATCTTTTCCGTTACCGCTTTGAGAACCGCTATCACCTTTAACGCGGTTGCCTCCCTGAGAGCCGTTGCCACCTTGAGAACTGCTGTCGCCTTTAACACGGTTGCCTCCCTGAGAACCGTTGCCGCCAGAACCACTGCCACCAAAGCCATTGCCACCAGAACCACTGCCACCAGAACCACTGTCACCAGAACCACTGCCGCCAGAACCACTGCCACCAGAACCGTTGCCACCAGAGCCGTTGCCGCCAGAACCACTGCCACCAGAGCCGTTGCCGCCAGAACCACTGCCACCAGAACCGTTGCCACCAGAGCCATTGCCACCAGAACCGTTGCCACCAGAGCCATTGTCACCAGAACCACTGCCACCAGAACCATTGCCACCAGAACCGTTGCCACCAGAACCATTGTCACCAGAACCACTGCCACCAGAGCCATTGCCGCCAGAACCGTTGCCACCAGAGCCATTGCCACCAGAGCCATTGTCGCCAGAACCATTGTCACCAGAACCACTGCCACCAGAACCATTGCCACCAGAACCATTGCCACCAGAGCCATTGCCACCAGAACCATTGTCACCAGAACCACTGCCACCAGAACCATTGCCACCAGAGCCATTGCCGCCAGAACCGTTGCCACCAGAACCACTGCCACCAGAGCCGTTGCCGTCAGAACCACTGCCGCCAGAACCGTTGCCACCAGAACCACTGCCACCAGAGCCGTTGCCGTCAGAACCACTGCCGCCAGAACCACTGCCGCCAGAACCACTGCCACCAGAACCATTGCCACCAGAACCACTGCCGCCAGAACCACTATCGTCCTGAGAACCATTGTTTCCTGGAGGTTTATTATTATCTTTTGAATTACCTTCTGCTAAATTATCGTTATTTTGTACAATAGCGTTTGTTATTGGATTGAAGTTTTCAGTTGCAGCATTACCAATATTTAAGCCGCTAAAAAAAGATAAAGAAAGTGTTGATGCTAAAATGAAGATTTTTGTCATTGTTTTCCTCCTGAAGAAAAAATTATTGTTCCATCTAAAATACATCCCTTTGTAATATTTCATAGGGAAAAGATTTTTATGCAAAAAAAACTATATATAGAAAAGGTGGTGTATTTCTAAAGGGAGAAAAGAGTTAATGTAAATTTCTTGAAAACAGTAGAGTGATGGAGAATTTACACTCATAACAGTAGAGGAAGTGGCAACGGATGAAAGAATATATTGCATTTGATATTGATGGGAGAATTACTGAAAGAGGAGATGATTTCTTAAATGAAGTGAAGGAAGAGATAGGAACATACTTAAATCAAGATATTTATAGTAATTGTGAGATTAAACTTGTGCAAAGTGGCAATTGTGCAGGAATGATTGGTTCTATTTACCACTTATTACATCAGTATAAATAAATATAGTATCTGTTTTCATATAATTGAGAATTTATCCTTTTTCTCATTAGATAAATAATGCTACAATATAAGAGGAGAATACAATGTTTTCCGATTTGGAAAATGCTTTGTAGAAAGGAAGAAACTTCATGCCTATTATTTTAGAAAAAGGACAAAAGATTGATTTAACGAAAGGACAACCGAGAGTAGCGAAACTACAGGTTGGCTTAGGCTGGGATCCAATTGGGCAATCAGGTGGGTTTCTGTCTTCTTTATTTGGAAGTAAACCAAGTGTAGATTGTGATGCATCTGTTGTTATGTTAGAAGGGGATCGCTTTTTAAACAAAAATGATTTAGTTTACTTCGGCAACAAACTTTCTACTTGTGGTAGTATCATTCATTCAGGAGATAATTTAACAGGTGAAGGCGCTGGTGACGACGAAACAATTTTCGTAGAATTACATAAAGTTCCGAGCCGTATTAATCGTTTAGTATTCGTTGTAAATATTTATGACTGTGTAAATCGTCGTCAAGATTTCGGGATGATTCGCAATGCATATATTCGTATTCAAAACCCACAAACAGGTGAAGAATTAGCACGTTATAACTTGTCAGATAATTACGCTGGCAAAATGACTTTAATTGCAGGGGAAATGTATCGAGATGGAAACGAATGGAAGTTTTCAGCAGTTGGAGAAGGAACACAAGATAAAAACTTAAGTGAGATTGTATCACGTTACCAATAAAATAAACCAAGGAGGAATTGTATATGGCATCAATTTCATTGAAAAAAGGACAAAAGGTAGACTTAACAAAAACAAATCCAGGTCTTTCGAAAGTTCTTGTAGGACTTGGTTGGGATACGAATCGTTATGACGGACAAAACGATTTCGATTTAGATGTTAGTATCTTCTTAGTAGGTGCTAACGGTAAAGTTTCAGGAGCAGAGGATTTCGTCTTCTATAATAATCCAAAAGGTGCGAATGGCGCTGTAGAGCATTTAGGAGATAACCGTACAGGTGAAGGTGAAGGCGACGATGAAACAATTAAAATAGACTTAAAAAATGTTCCTGCACATATCGAACGTATTTGCTTCACAATCACAATTTATGATGGAGAAGGCCGTAGCCAAAACTTCGGACAAGTTTCTAACTCTTTCGTACGCATTCTGGATGAAGAAAAGAGTGCAGAATTAATTCGTTACGATTTAGGAGAAGATTTCTCTATTGAAACAGCTGTAGTAGTAAGCGAATTATACCGTCACGCAGGTGAATGGAAATTCAATGCAATCGGAAGTGGATTCCAAGGTGGATTAGGTTCTCTATGTAATAACTTTGGTTTAGATGTAGAGTAATAGATTTATATATCCATCAGTGAAACGAGTATTTACTGATGGATATATTTTTTGAAATTAAAAGATAGAGGTGAATATATATGGTTATTCAATTGCAAAAAGGACAGAAAATTGATTTAGCTAAAACAAGCCCAGGTTTATCAAGAGCAGTAATTGGTCTTGGATGGGATATTAAATCTTATGATGGTGGATCTGATTTCGATTTAGATGCATCTGCCTTTTTATTAGATGCGAACGGGAAATGTACGAAGGAAACTGATTTTATTTTCTATAATAATTTACAGTCTCCTTGTGAATCAGTTTTACATACAGGAGATAACCGTACAGGTGCAGGTGACGGTGATGATGAGCAACTTGTTGTCGATTTGAAAAAGGTTCCAGCAGATGTTCATAAAATTGCTATTACAGTTACAATTTATGATGGAGAAGGCCGTAATCAAAACTTTGGACAGGTTGCAAATGCATTCGTTCGTTTAGCAAATGAAGAAACAAACGAAGAAGTTCTTCGTTTTGATTTGGGGGAAGATTTCTCCATTGAAACAGCAGTTGTCTTTTGTGAATTATATCGTCATAATGGACAGTGGAAGTTTAGTGCAGTAGGAAGTGGATTCCAAGGTGGATTAGGTGCGCTTGTAAAAGCGTATGGCTTGGATGCATAAGAAGGGAAACGACATTCGTTTCCTTTTTTTGACCTTTCTATAAATCTAGCAAAGAATAGGGGATAAAGGTAAGATGAGTATTTTGCAAGGAATCCTTGATACGTATGCTCAGTTTTTCGACTTGGACATGTGGATTAAAGTGTTACAAGATCCAGTATCTTGGGGGTTAATAGGTACACTTGTTGTACTTGAAGGTTTATTATCTGCTGACAATGCACTTGTGTTAGCGGTAATGGTAAAACATCTTCCAGAAGAAAAACGAAAAAAAGCATTATTCTATGGACTGATTGGAGCTTATGTATTCCGTTTTATTGCAATTGGAATCGGAATGTTCTTAATTAAATTGGCCTGGGTAAAAGTGTTAGGTGCGCTTTACTTAGCTTGGTTGTCAATTAAATATTTCATTGATAAAAGAAAAGGCACTTCAGAAGAAGAGGAAGCCCATGGTATGAACCAAAACAGTATTCTCTTCAGAATGTTCGGTGTTTTCTGGGGAACGGTTGCGATGGTTGAATTAATGGATATCGCATTCTCTGTAGATAGTGTACTTGCTGCATTTGGTGTATCGAATGAAGTTTGGATTTTATTATTAGGTGGAATGCTCGGTATTTTAATGATGCGCGGTATCGCTGGCGTATTCTTAAAATTGTTAGAGCGTATTCCAGAATTGGAGACGACAGCATATATTTTAATTTTAATTATTGCAGCAAAAATGCTACTGTCTGTCATTCATATTGAAGTAAGTCATGCGCTGTTCTTTATTATTTTAGTTATAGCGTTTGGAGCAACATTTATACTTCACTACATGAAGAATTCTGGACAAGCTAAAGAAGAAGTTGCAGCTACTAAAAATGAACATAAATAATTGAAATGGGTTTGCTCGTTATGCGAGCGCCCATTTTTTATAACTAAAAATAGTTTATAATAGAAGAGAGACTTTATAAAAAACGTAAATGTTTTTGGAGGTGAACTGTTGTGTTTGCACGTTTTACACTTCAACCATGTGCATTAAAAGATGAATCAGATTTAAAGCAATTTGAAGCGCTTTTAGAAAAACGCCCACAATATGAACTGACAGAGAATGAGATGAAATTTAGTTACATAGCAAGTCGCATTCTTGGTGTTCCTAATGATGTAGATGAATATTTCAATGAACTATTTGATTATAGTGAAGCAAAAGGGATTGAGGTTTTGCATGAACAAAATTTAAATAAGGTGATTGATCCCGAAAAACTGCGCCATATTCAAGAAGTTTTTGCATTACATCAAGAAGCGCCGAATGGACTTACAGTAAATAGGCTTGTAGCACATTTGTCTGGAAAACAACTATTACCGCAAGTAGACAATCCTGATTTACAGCATTATATACATACGACGTTTATTTCTATATTGAAATTGTATGAGAAACAACATAATCAATCTTTAAAAACAGAAGGATTCCGGCGTTTCTTAATCGATATGATTAAATTAAGTGAAAATTACGTAGCGAAGTGGTTCTCTATCATTAATTATAAGAAACAAATGCCGCGTATCGTTTGGTACGGTGATGCGACGGAGAGTCGCATATATTTCTTATACTTTCTTATTATGCTCGGCTGTGATGTGCTTTATTATCACCCCGAAGGAAAAGATGGATTTGAGAGTGTAGATGAGGAAGGAAAGACCTTTGTCGTATCTCATTCAGGCCGTATTTCATTGGAACCATTTCCTGATCGGCGTCGTGAACGCGTCGCAACAGTAGCTTATCAAGCTTCAAAAGAAATCGAGCAAGTACTTCACCACGATAATTCATTATTATACAAACCGTGGCAATTCCGTTCGTATACACCTGTAGCCCGTACGCTCAAAACGACGTACGATGAACTTTTTTTAATTACGAAAGAAAAGGCATTTGTACGTCCAACATTCTTTGTTGAAAATAAGCATATTTATATTCCTTCTTTATTTGCAAAAATATCAGGGGTTTCAAAGAATGATAAAGAATATTTCCAGCGATTAAAGGCTGTTACATCATTTGATAACAGTTTTTTAATTAATACATTCCCGTTTACGAAAGAACAAAAAGCGAATTTCCAATATCATTATCGAGATGCATTGGACCGCACAGGGAAGTTACATCCGGATTTAATTATGAACAGCCATTGGTGGCCACATAAGCGTTTACCAGAAGGATTACAACATGGTATTGCAGAAGCAATCATCCATACGTGTGAAAGTGAAATGTGTAAACCAATTACGAAAGAGACGAAACAAGATGTAGCACTGTATGTTTTCGCGCAACTCTCTCAAATACCACCGAACATTTTAGAGCAGCTTGAGAAATTTGATTATTCGCAAGAAGTACCGAAAATTGTTATATTTAATAATGAGAAGAGCGGAGAATTAAGTCGTTCTGATGCTGTGTTATTACTATTTTTAAATCAAATTGGAGTAGATGTATTCCACTTTAATCCAACGGGGAGAAACGATATTGAACCCTATATTCAATCAGGAGCATTTGATTCACATTGGCTTGAAGAAGTTAATTTCGATCTTGAATTTCATGGTTCATCAGCCTATAAAAATTTATCACAAACAATAAAAGGACTATTTCGTCCATTTTTATAAGGAAAGGGAGAATATCATATGAATAACCCAGTCGTACTAGATTCGAAAACAGAATTGAATGAGCAAACCGCACAAGATGTTCGCTTGCAACTTAGACAAGATGCAGAAGTGCAACGTATTTATAATGCAGTAGATATTAAAGATCAATTAGAATTAATTGAACTCGGAAAAGAACCTTCTATGGAAATTTCACGTTTCGCTGATCAAATTTTACATACAATGTCTTTATCGAAAGTAGAAGACTCTGGTGAATTATTAAAGCAGCTCGGTAAAATTATGGACAGATTTGATAGTAAAGACTTTGCGGAAGAGAAAAGTGGTTTCTTCTCACGTATGTTCAAAAAAGCAGATAAAATGATTGAACAAATCTTTAGTAAGTATCAGACGATGGGTCGCGAAATGGATAAAGTATACGTAGAAATTACGAAGTATCAAGATGAAATGAAAAAATCAATTGGTACGTTAGATGGTTTATATGAGCAAAACTTAAAGTATTATTTAGACTTAGAAAAATACGTAGTAGCAGGGGAAATGCTATTAGAGCGTTTAAATACAGAGTTAGTTCCGATGTACGAAGAGCGCATACGTAATAATGATCAGTTAGCAGGTATTGAATTAGAATCGCTTAAAAACTCTGTTGAAATTTTAGAACAACGTATTGATGATTTAGAAAAAGCACGTATGGTTGCTCTATTAACAGCGCCACAAATCCGTATGATTCAACGCGGTAACAATAAATTAATCGGTAAAATCAATACAGCATTTATTACAACGATTCCTATCTTTAAAAATGGTATCATTCAAGCGGTAAATGCGAAACGTCAAAAGCTTGTTGCGGACTCGATGGCTGAACTTGATCGCCGTACAAATGAATTACTTAAGAAAAATGCACAAAATATCGCAACTCAAAGTGTGGAAGTAGCGAGAATATCAGGTTCTTCTAGTATTAAGATGGAAACACTTGAGGAAACTTGGAACATTATTTCAAGAGGTATGCAAGAAACACAACAAATTGAAGAGCAAAATAAACGTGAGCGTGAAGAAAGTCGTAAGCGTATGGCTACATTAACAGAAAATATTAAAAAAGAATTACAAGGATAAACAAAAAGGCAATGAGGAATATTCCTCATTGCCTTTTATTCGCTATTTGCGTGCTAATAATTAGTGGGGATGAACAAAATCCCCACTAATTAAAGTTGCACTTTATTTTCTCTTAAATAATTTAATGATTTCATTCACAACAAGCGGAATGATACTTAACAAGAGAACGAATCCCCAATCGCGTAATGTTAATGCATGTACACCAAATATATTGGCAAGAGGTGGGATGGAAATGATACACACTTGCATAAGAACACCGATTAGAAGTGAGAAGACTAAATATTTATTTGTAAATATCCCAATTGAAAAAATTGATTTCGTTCTTGAACGTAAGTTAAATGAATGAACGAGCTGGGAAAAACTAAGAACGACAAATGCCATCGTTTGAGCGTGTAATAGCGCGTCTTCATCAATTTGCTCTGGGAAGAGAGGAAATAAATTTGTATCTCCTGTATAGAGCTTTGCCCCAACGATAAAGGCTGTTAAAGTAAGCAGTCCAATTACAACCCCATTGAAAATAAGAAAAGGAACGCTGCCGCTAAATAAGCTTTCTTTCGCATGCCGTGGTTTTTCCTTCATCACATCTGGATCTTCAGGATCAACACCGAGTGATAATGCAGGCAGTGTATCTGTAATTAAATTTACCCACAAAATGTGAATCGGGCGTAGTGGTGTTGCCCAGCCGAGTAAAATAGCTAAAAAGAGAGCTATAATTTCGCCGAAATTACAAGAAAGTAGGAAGAGAATAGACTTTTTAATATTACGATAAATATTTCTTCCTTCTTCAACAGCTTTCACAATAGATGAGAAGTTATCATCTGTTAAAACTACATCTGCTGCGCCTTTTGCGACGTCTGTTCCTGTAATTCCCATTGCTACTCCAACATCTGCTTGCTTTAAAGAAGGAGCATCATTTACCCCGTCACCAGTCATGGAAACGATATTTCCTTCAGCACGTAATGCTTTTACAATCTTCACTTTATGTTCTGGAGAGACCCTAGCGAATACATTTAAGTGATTAATTTTACTTGCTAGTTCTGTATCTGAAATGGTATCTAATTCAGTTCCAATCATAATTTCAGATTTTTCTTCAGCAATGCCAAGTTCTTTGGCAATTGCAAAGGCGGTATCCTTATGATCACCAGTAATCATAACTGTGCGAATACCAGCTTTTTGACATTCTGTAATTGAATCTTTTACTTCTGTGCGTGGTGGATCAATCATACCGACAAGACCGATAAAGATGAGATTTTCTTCGAGGTGATTTATATCCACATCGTTTGAATCGTATCGTTTATATGCGAATGAAAGTACTCTTAAGGCTTCTTGCGACATTGACCCGGCAGCTTCTAATATTTGATTTTTATCAGAATCTGTTAGGACCTCCAGTTTATTATTTATAAAAATGTGGGTACAGTGAGGTAAAAGTTTATCAATTGCACCTTTCGTCATGCTATAGTAGCTTTCATCGTACGTATGTACAGTTGACATCATTTTACGATCAGACTCGAAAGGCAATTCGTTAACACGTTCATGTTTATTTTCTAAATGATCTTTTTGAATGTTAAACGAGCTTCCGGCAACAAGAAGGGCAATTTCTGTAGGATCCCCTGTTTGTGAGGCGGTACCGTAAGAAGCATCGTTGCATAAAACCATATTTTCTAATAATAGACGGTGTGCATCATTATTTACATTCAAATTTTCTAGCTGGTCGTATGTGCGATCACTATAAAAGTGAGTAACGGTCATTTTATTTTGAGTTAATGTACCTGTTTTATCTGAACAAATAATTGTGACAGAACCGAGAGCTTCAACAGCTGGTAGTTTACGAATGATAACGTTTTGTTTAATCATACGCTGAACACCAATTGCAAGAACGATGGAAACGATAGCTGGTAAGCCTTCTGGAATGGCTGCAACAGCTAAACTAATTGCGGTCATAAACATTTCTAACGTATCCCGGCCCTGTAAAAAACCGATGAGAAACATAGTAGCGCAAATAGCTACAGCGACAAATCCTAAATATTTTCCTACCTGTGCTAAGCTTTTTTGAAGTGGTGTCATATCATCGTCTGCTTCATGTAAAAGGGTAGCGATCTTGCCAATTTGTGAGTTCATCCCAGTTTCAACAGCAACACCGACGCCACGTCCATACGTTACTAACGTCGACATAAATGCCATGTTTTTTTGATCGCCTAATGGTACTTGCTCATCACTTTGCATGGAAGGGTGGTAGACTGCCTCTTTATCGACAGGGACAGATTCACCAGTTAGAGCAGATTCTTCAATTTTTAAATTCGCAGTTTCGATAAGTCGTAAATCGCAGGGGATATACCGCCCAGCATCAAGCATAACGATATCACCTGGAACGACATGCTCAGATGGAATCTCTTTTAGTTCACCATCTCGCTTTACAATAGCTTTAGGTGTTGCCATCTTTTTCAATGCTTCTAAAGCCTGTTCTGCTTTCGATTCTTGGATTACACCGATAACAGCATTTAAAACTACAACGAGCGCGATAATACTTGCATCGGCCCATTCACCTACAAAGGCGGAAATAAGGGCAGCTATAATAAGGACATATACGAGGACGTCATTAATTTGGGCGAAAACTCGCTGCCATAAAGTACGTTTTTGTTTTGTAGCTAATTCATTAGGGCCATATTGCTTTAAACGTTCATTTACGTTTTCATCAGTTAAACCGTGCTGTTCATTTGTTTCTAAATCGATTAATGTTTGATCTTTCGTCTTACTGTACCAATTGCTCATAAGTAAGCACCCCCCAGTAAAAACAGTTAGCAATGGTAGTGTGGCAATTTTTTTAGAGTAGTATGTATGGAGAAAAAATCTAAGGTGAGGTTCTACTTTCATTGTACAGTAATTTAGAATGTGAGGAGGAAAAGAGAAGAGTTGTCATGAATTTGTTGAAATTAAAAGAGCCTCGAATACGTGAGGCTCTTTGTCATTTTTTAATTAATGTACCTAATTCCTCAGTAATAGCTTGCATTTCACTAATACTGAATGTTTCACGTTTTATAACGTGCTCATAAATGTCACGTAAGTCCTCGTACATTTCTTCATTAAAACTAGCAGCTCTCATTGCCCCAGCATTAACCATGCGTAATTTTTCTTTAATAGCTTCTACCATATATTCAACGTTTGCTTCTGATTTTACGGATAAATCCACCGAAGTGTCCCCCTTTAAAATAACATAAGGTTATCTTAACATTTTTTTATCATTTTCGTTAATGAAACTTTTCAATCCTATTAAATTAGTAGGGATTTCCTTTATAATTAATAATTGGTTGTTTATACTATATAAGTATATGGTAAGAAATGCACCAAGAAGGGAAGAAACAAAAATATGGTCCGAGTATTGTTTGTTTGTCTTGGGAACATTTGTCGTTCTCCAATGGCAGAAGCAATTTTTCGAGATTTTGTCGTAAAAGAGGGACTCGAAGAGAAAATTGTCATTGATTCTGCAGGAACTGGAGATTGGCATATTGGTCATCCGCCACATAAAGGGACACAAAAAATTTTAAAAGAAAATGAAGTCTCTTTTGAAGGAATTAAAGCACGGCAAGTAGAAAAAGAAGACTTAACAAAGTTTGATTATATTATTGCCATGGATAACAAGAATATAGCGGATTTAAAAAGTTTTGGTAAAACTGGAGGCTATATTGGTAGACTGTCCGATTTTGTTCCAGACGGTGGCTGGACAGACGTTCCTGACCCTTACTTTACAGGGAACTTCCAAGAAGTGTATGACCTTGTAACAGAAGGGTGTGTAAAGCTATTAGCTTTCATTCGAAATGAACAAGGAATATGAGGAAGCTTAGAAAGTAATACTTTCTAATATAAGAAATGAAAGGGTGAAGGAATATGGCAAAGAAAAATAATATTGCTCGAAACATTGCGATTGGTGTAGCTGCAGGTGTAGCTGTATCTATGTTAAAGAAAGAAAACCGTGAAAAAGTAAAAAATACGGCAGAAAAGGCAAAAACAAAGATGATTGAAATTGGTGAAAATGCGAAGATAAAAGAAAAAGTGCAAACTGTTACAGATAAAGGACGCGAACTTGCTGATTTCAATGTAGTGAAAGCGAAAGTAGCAGAAATTAAAAAATTAACGCCGTCTGTTGTAGAAACGTTAAAAGAAACGAAAGAAATTTTTAGTAAGAAAAAAATTGTGCCAGTAGAAAAGCCGGAAACGATTGAAATTCAAGCTGTATCTCCAAAGGTAGATGAGCTTAAAGCAGAAGAAGAGCCAGTGGTAGCTGAAGATGGTGGTATGAAAGAAGCGCGTGAATTATTTATGAAGGACTCAAATGCAGAGGAAAAAAAAACTGAAGCATACATTGAGCTAAAGCAAAATAAAGAAGAGAAGAAAAGCGTCTAAAAAATATGAGAAAATTTCTAGAAAAAGCAAAAAGAAATCGTACTTTTTCGTTTGGGAAAGATTTATATGACCGGACGATGCGCGATGATGTAGCGGGCTTAGCAGCACAGCTCGCTTATTTCTTCTTGCTTGCGATTTTCCCTGGGCTTGTTTTCTTAATTACGCTTCTTGGCTTTATTGACCTTCAAACAGAAAGTGTGCTCAATTTATTAGAACCGTACGTACCAGAAGATGCGATGAACTTAATTGAAGTAAACGTAGATAAAGTTGTAAACGAACAAAATGGTGGTTTATTATCATTCGGTTTACTATCGATGTTATGGTTTGCTTCAAACGGGGTAAATGCGGTTATGAACGCTTTTAATCGCGCTTATGATGTAACAGAAACCCGTTCCTTTATTAAAACAAGAGCTTTATCTATCGTGTTCACGTTAGCGATAATTTTTATGATTGTGTTTGCACTAATCGTCCCAGTATTTGGACAAGTGATTGGGGCAGCCGTGTTTAAAGCAATTGGTTTATCGGATAGTTTTTCTTACGTGTGGAGTATTACGCGTTTAGTAGCAAGTTTCTTTGTCTTGATCGCTTTGTTTAGCTTTTTATATACATTTGCGCCTGATCGGAAATTAAAGCGAAGAGAAGTCATATCGGGAGCAATATTTGCTACCGTAGGATGGATTGTGGTATCGTACTCATTTGCCTATTATGTAGATAAATTTGCAAATTACGCTAATACATATGGTGGTCTCGGTGGTATCATTATTTTAATGTTATGGTTTTACTTAACTGCGTGGGTAATTTTACTTGGCGGTGAAATTAATGGTTTACTCCATCATTATAGAACGGGTGACAATAATTCCCGTAATGAAAAATGAGCTCTTGTTCCATAATAAAAGGGAACAGGGGGGATATTTCATGAGTAATAATAAAAAGAACCACAATAATAAAAGCAATAATAAACAAAAGAGCAGTTCGCATCCAAAGCATAAAACGAGCAGCAGTGCGAACGGTCATAATAGCTACCATTAAAAAAAAACGGGTCCTTTATCAGGGACCCGTTACTTATTGCCTTTTAATAATCGTAAGCCATTCAAGATTACAAGAATGGTACTTCCTTCATGGCCAATAACACCGAATGGAAGAGCTAAAAACTGCAAGAAGTTAGAACAAATCAGCATTGCAATGACAGCTAAAGAGAAGATAACGTTTTGTTTCACAATACGGTTCATTCGTTTTGATAAACGGATTGCTTGAGAGAGACGAGATAATTCGTTCTTCATAAGAACAACGTCTGCAGTCTCTAATGCTACGTCTGTTCCTTCACCCATTGCAACACCAATACTAGCAGTAGCGAGGGCAGGTGCATCGTTTATACCATCTCCAACCATGGCGACTATGCCGTACTTTTCTTTTAACTGCTTTATCGTTTCAACTTTTGTTTCCGGTAAACATGATGCGTAATATTCTTTTATATTACTTTCATTGGCAATTGCTTTTGCTGTTTCTTCATTATCACCAGTAATCATGATTGCTTCGACACCAATGCTTTGCAAATCACGAATAGCCGCTATCGTTTCTTGGCGAAGGGTATCTTTTAAAGCGATCAGTCCAAGAATACCATCCTCATCACTAATATAAACGACAGTTTTCCCCTCTTTTTCAAGTGAAGCAGAAATGCCATTATGGAATGTTTTTATTTCTTCTCCAATAAAATCAGCTTTACCAATTTTATAAGCTTTGTTTTCTAATATTCCTTTTAATCCAAAACCAGTTACATCTTCAACGTTTTCTGGTTTTTTTATCGTAATGTCGTAAGCGTGTTTTGCATATTTAACAATCGCTTCTGCTAAAGGATGTGTAGAGTGACTTTCAATCGCTGCTGTAATAGAAAGTACTTCACTTTCTGCTATGCCTTCTCGAACATATACATCTGTTACAGTAGGTTTTCCTTGTGTTAATGTTCCTGTTTTATCAAAGGCAATCGCCTTTACTGAAGCTAGACGTTCTAAATGAATACCACCTTTAAAGAGAATACCGTTTCTCGCTCCGTTTGAAATTGCTGATAAAGTTGCCGGTGTAATGGCTGCAACTAGGGCGCAAGGAGAAGCGACTACAAGTAAGATCATCGCGCGATAAAACGTTTCATTCCAACTCCAATCAAGTAAGAAATGAGGAACGAACATCATAAGCGCAACAACAAGTAGTACACCTTTTACGTATGTTCCTTCAAATTTTTCGATGAATAGTTGTGATGGTGATTTTTCGCTTTGTGCACTTTGAACGAGACGAATAATCTTTTGGAATAATGTTTGATCGCTCGGCTTCGTAATTTTAACTTCAATAGCTCCACGTAAATTTACAGTGCCAGCAAATACTTCATCGCCGAATTTTTTCTCATTCGGAATAGGTTCTCCTGTAATAGCAGCTTCATCAATATTTGTTTCACCAGTATGAATTGTGCCATCAGCAGGAACACGCTCACCTGGCTTAATTAAAATAATATCGTTAATTTGTAATTGTCCAACTGGAATACGTTCCTCAATTCCGTTTGAAATACGTAATGCTTCTTCAGGTTGTAGATCAAGAAGCGCCGAAATTTCTTTTTGGCTTTTACTTAATGTATAAGATTCCATTGCTCCGCTTAATGCAAAGATGAAGATTAAAATAGCACCTTCTGCCCAGTAACCGATAACTGCGGCGCCGATAGCTGCAAAAATCATGAGCATTTCAACATTTAGCTCTTTCTCTTCAATTGAGTCTTCAATACCTTCTTTCGCTTTTGCAAATCCTCCAATTACATAAGCAAGGATATAGAAAGTAATACCTGCACTTATTGCATCATTTTTTGTGAATAACCAGCCAGCTAAAATAAAAATACCAGATGCGATTGCAAATATAAGTTCGTAATGTTTCTTTAATGTATCCCATAAAGAGGGATGAGAAATATCTTTTTGTGCTTGTAATGTTTTTACTTCTGCGTTCATTAATACTCGCTCCTTCCAAATTCTTATTGAGAAAAAGAATCAAAATCGAAACCCCTATAAAACGACGAAAGCTGCCATCCATAGTGGATAGCAGCATTTCTGTTGAATCTGATTTTAATAGTTATTATGTTGTAATTATTCTATAGTATAGCATATGTTTTTCTTAGATGATATGTTTTTGTTTTAGTATAAAGTGAAACTTTAATTAGTGGGGGTTTTGTTCATCCCCCACTGATTATTAGCCTTCACCAATCGGGCTTTTACAGCCCGGCGAATAGCGGGATAAACTGAAAACTTGTATTTTCGCATTTCCTTTGGTATATATGAATATTGTTCATAAAAAGGTCGGAAAGGAAGACATCAAGTTGAAGACAGAGAAATTTTTCACCCATCCGATTGGTGTGTTTATTGCTGCAATAGTTGCAACATTTTTATGGGGAAGCGCATTTCCCTTTATTAAATTAAGCTATGTTGAACTTGGAATTCAGCCACAAGAAGTCGGGGAACAAATATTATTTGCTGGCTATCGCTTTTTCTTATCTGGTGTAATGCTCTTATTATTTTTTAAAGCGTTAGGAAAAGATATGAAGTTCAAAAAAGGAACAGGAAAGCAGTTAGTTCAAATTGGCCTGTTTCAAACTTTTCTTCAATATATATGTTTTTATATTGGAATGAGTTACAGCTCAGGAATTGAAGGAGCGATTATTTCAGGAACATCATCATTCTTTCAAATTTTACTCGCACACTTTTTATATGAAGATGATGCTCTAAATAGGAGAAAGGTAATTGGAGTAGCTATCGGTTTTTGCGGTGTGATTTTAGTGAATGTACCGAGTGATGGAAGTTTATCATTCCATTTTGGAATAGGTAGCTTATTACTTCTTGGAGCAGCGATGATGTATTCGTATGGAAACATATTAGCGAAAGAAGGTAGTAAAAAGTTAGATATTGGGTATATGACAGCATATCAGATGATTTTCGGATCAATTGGGTTGATATGTATAGGTGCATTTCAAGTTGGAATGATGCCATTCGCATTTAATCTACATGCAATACTTATGCTCATATATTTATCGTTCTTATCAGCAGCAGGATTCTGTATATGGAATACAATTATGAAGTATAACAAAGTAGGGAAAGTCTCGATGTATATGTTCTTTATACCAGTGTTTGGTGTGCTACTATCAAGTCTGATTTTAGGGGAAGCAATTCATTCCTTTGTACTATTTGGTTTAGCATGTGTTGCAGCGGGAATTATTGTAGTAAATCGTAACCCGGTTAAAAAGAAAGTTGAGCAAGAAAAACAACTAGCATAGAGAACAGAAAAACGATTAAAATGGAAGAACAGTATTGTTCTTCTTTTTTTACATAGAAAAAGGAGAACGTGCTATATGTAACGAAAAAAAGATAGAAAAAGCATTTATTGAGGAGAACATATTATGAATGTACTTTACATTGTGTTAGTCGGGCAAATTATTCTTTTTTTAATAGGAGCAATTTATGCAATAGGACAGACGAAAAGAACGAGAAATAATATGCCGTTACCTTTAGCGGTTCGTCTTATTCTTAGTTTTTCTTTAACAGGAAGTGCAATTTGGATATGGTTACAAGATCCATCGGTTGAGTACAGTACGTGGGTTGCACTCGGTATGACTTTATCAACTGTAGGGGATTTATTTATGGCAGGACTAATTCCAATTGGTCATCGATTAATTGGAGGAATGGTTACTTTCGCTCTTGCACATTGTTTCTATGTGAAAGCATTTTTACAAACAGGTATTTCATGGAATGGTTTTTGGATCGGTTTACTCGTATACGGACTCTTTCTAATTATAGGGTGGTTTTTCTTTATTCGAAATGAAAAACAAGACAAACTTTTTACAATAGGGGCTCTAATTTACGGTTTGTGGGTTGGAGGAATGGCATGTTTTGCATTCGCCTTATATTACGAGAATATAGGGATATGGTGGGTGCCAGCACTTGGTGGTTTATTATTTGTGATTTCTGATTTTATTATCGGTGTTACAGATATCGGGGGGCGCAAACTGAAGTATGAACCACTTTGGATTTGGTTTACATATGTCGCAGCGCAGATGTGTATCGTATATGTAGGATTATAAAAAGATACTCTCAAAAATAGTTGATAGACTATTTTGAGAGTATCTTTTTTATTGCTATGCTACTATATTTGTTTGTTTAATTTGTACAGTATTTTATAAGTATGAATTTCATAGAAAAAGTCCTGCTTAGCAGATGAAAAATATAGTATATAAGAATAGCAAATTTATGGGGTTATTATTTTTATATTTGTAATATTCTAATGTTATAATTCAGAATTTTGTGGAAATTCACCGGTCGGAGTACTTATAATAAAAATAAAAAGATGATGAGATGGTGGAATGATGCAAAAGAAAAAAAGTTTGCGTGAATTCTTTGAAATAATTGCAATTGCATGCTTATTGGTGTTTTTGGCAAAAATCTTTTTGTTTTTTCCTACGACTGTAAAAGGAGCATCGATGAGGCCGACGTTACAAGATGGAGATAAAGTAATTATTAATAAACTTGCAAAGAGATTTGAAAGTTATGAGAGAGAGGATATTATTGTCGTGAAGACAGATAATTTCTACGTGAAGAGAGTTATTGGATTGCCAGGAGATGTGATTGAGATGAAGAATGATCAATTATATGTTAATCATCAAGTGAAAAACGAAGAGTATTTAAAGAATAATAAAAAACAGGCAGAAAAATTACTTATCAATTTAACTGAAGATTTTGGACCGATTACAATTCCTAAAAATAAAATTTTTGTGATGGGAGATAATCGTTTAGTTAGTAGGGATAGTAGGAACGGCTTAGGGCTCATTGATAGAACAGAAGTATTAGGAAAGCTCATGGCGATATATTATCCATTTGAACATGTGAAAATTGCAAATTAGAAATAAGAAAAACCAAGCAAATTAGTTGCTTGGTTTTTCTTATTTAAACAGTTGGTGTGTTATTTATTGTTTCTTGTGAAGCAATGTTTTCATTGTTTCGGTCGATATTTAACATGAATTTTCGTTGTAACAATTGCAATTTAAAGAGTGTTAAAGGATCATGATAAGTTTCTGGGTTCGTTCTTAGCTTTGTTAATGTTTGCTCATCTTCTTGTATTTCAAGTTGGGCTGCTTCTACGGTTTGTTTCAATATGCTAAGAGGGTCTTTAAAGAACATCATGATATCCCGTTCTAGCGCACCTTCAAATACTTCAAATTGAAGGAAGAATTGTTTTGAAATCATCTGAGCAACTTCTGTATAATCTTCTGTTTCAATATATTGTTTATATTTATTTGATAGCATAGATTGATTTTTTTGCATATTACCGAATAATTTCCCTGCACTCTTTAAGAAAAATTGTGTCGGTGTAAAGCGTAATAAAATATTGATGTTAGCTACTGTAATTCTATTCGTCATTCTTGCAACATCTCTATCCCAGTCATCTAGTAATTTGAAATCACAAGGAAGTTTAATACGCTCTTCCTCATAGAGCTTATTAAAGGTATCGCCCATTTCATCTAAATAAGCCTGAGCTTGAATGAATTCATTATGAGCAGTTTCAATCCATTCTTGAATAGACCCAGTAAATTTAGGAAGAAGCACTTGCTGTACATGTTTTTGAATTCTTTCATTCATTGCTACATTTAGTTCTTCATGGACCAATTTGAAATCACTATCTTCTTGAACAAGATCAGAGCAACTCTGCAACAATTCAGGAATTTGAGAATGTATATCCTGCGTAATCTCTTCTTTCGTTAAGAGATAAGATTCTGTAATAGAACGAATTTTATCTTTTTGGATGGCAGTAAGATTATTAATAAAACCATCAAGTTTTACTAAAATATGTTTATTCCAGCGGACGGATTTCACTAACGTATTTTCTAATTCCACACGCTCATTGACAAGGTATGCGATTGTTTTTTGGATAAACCATAATAATTTTTCAATGCGTTCTTTTTCAACATTACGCTGAGTAAGGTTAGAAAGAATAGAGTCGGTTACGTTACCTAGCTGTTCACTACTCTCTTGTGAAGGAGAGTAAGGGAAAAATTGTGCCTCTGGGAAATGTACGAGTATTTTCTTTTTAATGTTGTTCGTGATGTTTTCACTAGTATTCGTATCAATTGTTTGTAAGACGAATTGAATTTGTAAATTTGGTACTTGCTCACGAATATATAATAATGTATCGAGCTCTTCATCATGTAATGGTGAAGCTGAATTTAGTACATAGATGAGACTATCTGCTGCCTGTAAGTATTCAAAGTGAGAGCTGTTTTTGTCAAGTTGTCCATGAACAGTAGGTGTGACAAGGAATGAAAACTTATTTTTTCGTAAAAATCTACTTGGTAATTTAACTTCAATACATTTTCTTTCTAGTTTTGACTGAGAAGGTACTGCTAGTATGTTATGAAGTTCGTCAAAGTTTGGTATATTTCGTATATCTAGTTCTGTAAGCTCAGTTATTTCAGTTTGACTATCATCTTTAAATGTAATTGAAGTTGTTATAGCCTCATTTAATATATTTTCTCCTAGTATAGAGTTAATAAAGGCTGATTTATCATAATCGCTAGCGCCTGCTACTAGAAGTTGTGTAACAGTTAAATCGTATAACTCACGAACAAGTAGTGTGAATTGA
Source organism: Bacillus sp. FSL R9-9410 (assembly GCF_038050385.1). NCBI lineage: Bacteria > Bacillati > Bacillota > Bacilli > Caryophanales > Bacillaceae > Bacillus > Bacillus sp. FSL R9-9410. The sequence continues at coordinate 4,194,176 of NZ_JBBOTV010000001.1, read as the reverse complement.
TGACCTAAATCTACATCATTCTTCTCAGCCCATACAGCAATCGTTTCAAATAATGCTGATACGTCTGCCATATCAACATTTGCATGAGCTGATGCATTTGAAAGTAAGGCACCTGCGCTTTTTACGAGTAATGATTCTAGAGTTGTCGGTGAAACTTCATTCCATGCTAATACTGCTGCGGAGACAAGTAAAGAATCTTCGGCTTTCGTTAAACTAAACCAATTTGTTAATAAATCTGGTACAAGTCCTTGTAATTCGTGCATGAAATATTGTCCAGTAATCAAGTCAAAATAGGTCTCTTGATAGCGAGTAGAAATTTCATTCCAATCATCATTAGCGTCTACTTCAATATGTAAGAATAGGTGATTTATTGTTTGAATCCAAGGTAGATGTAATGATTCATTTTGATAACTGTTCCAAAGTGAAATAACAAGCTCTTTAAATTGAACTTGATCAATTGTATATAAGGCTTTTAAAGATTCATAGAAATACTCAGGTTTAATTTTTTTAGTAAAGCCTCTGTTCACATAATTTATTAAAGTATCAAACCAGTGTAATGATTTTGTTCGAATTCCTTCTTGAACAGTGAGTTCAATAGCATTATTCCAATCTTCTTGTTTTTCATAGAAAGAGCGAGCAATCGCAGTAATATTCGGATAGTCCGGTTGAAATGCAACAGCTTCACTAATCGTCTTAAATGCCAGTCCTAGACGGTCTTGCTCGATATAAAGAGAAAGAAGTTGTAGGGAAACTTCCATCGTAAGAGTTGTATCTTCTGATTGAATAGATTTATAAAGTTCCTCTGCTTTTGGTAAGAAACCTAATTCGAAATAAGCATCTGCAATATTCTTCATAGCCCAGAGAGCAAGTTCATTATTTACTTTCTCCCATTTAAATATTGCTGCTTCAAAGTCGTTAGTTTGAAAATAAACTTCACCTTGTGCGAAGCGAATATTAGATATATTGGAGAACTCATTTTTTGATTCATTTATATATGTTTCACCGAGTACTTCCGCTACCGGAATGGAAGAGTCTTCTGTTAAAAATGTTTTATAGTAAATCTTTTGGATAAATTGTTTTTCAATGGTCATGTTCGTTCCCCCTGTATAATTTAGAAAAATGATGTTGTATGTAAAAGGGTGCATGTTACTCTAATAGGTAGAAGTTGCATTATATAGACCAAACTATGTTTTTGCTAGATATATCATTTTTCTTGAGAGTTAAACCGTTGCAAAAAGTAACTTCCCTTTATTGTAACAAAAAAATAAGCCTATGAATTTTTATTTTTTAATCCCGATTGGTGCAGGCTAATAATCAGTGGGGATGGATAAAAAAACCACTGATTAAATCTCTGTTTAAGGAATGGAATAGAAGTAGAGTTCATTATAAAAACAATGTATAGTGAATATGTATACCATGTTTGTCTTAAAGATAGAATGGGCACAATATGGAATAACGATCGTGTATAGGATGTGTCTTCCGAATGGAACAACATATTGGCGAGTTAATCGCACATTATGGATATTTTGGAATTATTATAGCTTTAGCTGGCGGGATTGTTGGATTACCTATACCGGATGAGTTTTTATTGACTTTTATTGGATATAACATTTCAAAAGGAGTTATGTCAGGAACAGCTGCTTTTTCAAGTGGAATGGCAGGTGCAATGCTTGGCATTACATTAAGTTACATATTAGGTTTAAAACTTGGGCTCCCTGTTTTAAAAAAATATGGTCCGAAAGTTAGAATTAAAGAACATCATATTGAAAAAACACATATTTTATTTGAAAAATACGGTCCATTTCTTTTAATGATTGGCTACTTTATACCGGGAGTACGTCATTTAACAGCATATTTTGCTGGAGTTTCAAATTTAACATTGTGGCGATTTTGTTTGTATGCTTACGGTGGTGCACTAATTTGGATAAGTGTTTTTATTGGCTTAGGTTGGAAACTGGGAGAGAAGTGGCGCTTTGTTGAATACAGTTTACATCATTATGGAATATGGATTTTATTAGTTTCGGCAATTGTAATATTGATTGTGTGGATTTACATAAGGAAAAGAAAAAACCGCTAATAATAGCGGTTTTTTTAGCTGAAAGCAATAAATAATACACCAGCTGTAATAAAGACTACACCAATACCAGTCATAAAGTTTAACTTTTCACCTAATATAATCATCGCGAGAATAATGGAAAACACTACACTTAATTTATCGATAGGTGCTACTTGTGAGACTTTTCCTGTTTTTAGGGCAAGAAAATAAAATAGCCATGACGAAGCACCTGCAATTCCACTTAATGTGATAAATAGCAGTGCTTTTTTATTTAGGAGGACATCACCGATATTTTGAAATTTACCTTGTATAATAATAACTCCTACCATAAATAATGCCATAATAATAGAGCGAACCGTTGTTGCGACGTTGGCATCGATTCCATCTAAGCCAATCTTTCCAAAAATAGATACGAGGGCAGCAGCAATTGCTGATAATAGTGCGAATAATAGCCATGAACTCATAGTGAAATTCCTCCAATCTTACATTATTATACATGAAAATCATTCTCATGTATAAAAAGCGAAATAAACCCCCGCCCTATATTTTTAATAAGGTGGGGGTTTATTATGCTACTCTGCTATTTCTTCATATAAAAAGTACGTTACATTATAAATATGCTCTACTTCATCATCTGTCATAAATAATAATTCGTCACGTTCAATCCCTTTTTTCTTTTCAATAAACTCAATCATGTTTTTTCGTTCTTCTCTTTTCATCAATTTTTATTTCTCCCCTCAATCTGTTTTAATACAGTTTATTTAAGTTACTTCTATTATATAACAGAATCTTTAGAAAGTTCCACCTATTTTATTGTTTTTTCAGAAGAACCTTTCGACAAAACAAGCCCACCTAAGGGGGCTTGTTTTTATTTTATAGTCGTAAAAACTCGGGCTCGGTCGTACCGGCACTATCGATGTAATAAATTGTATCGGGATTAATTTTTATTAGTACGTAATTAGGGTCTTCCGCACCTAGTAACCAGCGTTTTAAGCTATTAGTCCAAAATTTGTTTTTTAATGTTTGATCTTCTTCGATGGAAGCTATACCTTCAACTTCAATGTAATCTTCATCTAATTTCTTTCCTTCGCGTCCAAGTAGTACATGTACATTGGGATTTTTTTCGATATCTGTTATCTTTTTTGAATTTCGATCTGTTGCAACATATAGTACAAAATCTTCGTGGAAAAACATCATAAAGGCGCTATGTGGCTTATCGTTACGTACAGTAGATAATACACCAGTACGTTGACCTTGAATAATAGTTGCGATTTTTTCTTTTAAGTGCATATTTTTAGCCTCTTTTCATAATTCATAATTTTTTCTGTCTGAACAAGATAATTTAAATATCTTTCATACTGTTTTCTTCAACCCGATTTTTTAAACGTAATTGTGATGAAATCGGACAAGTTAGGAGATGAATAATAATAATATCGAGGAGAAATACATACGATGGAAGGATGAAAAGCATGTTTAATAAAATATTTCTTACAGTAGCGCTTATAGGTGTACCACTTTCTGTAATCGGAAAAACACTTCATTGGCCACAAACCATTATGTTTGCTGTATACTGCATTACTATTATTGCATTAGCTGGTTTTATGGGGAGGGCGACAGAAAGTTTAGCAATCGTTTCTGGGCCTCGGATAGGTGGTTTATTAAATGCCACTTTCGGTAATGCCGTTGAACTTATCATTTCAATTTTTGCACTTCAGGCAGGATTAACAGAAGTTGTTTTAGCTTCTTTAACTGGTTCTGTACTTGGAAACTTATTATTGGTAGGAGGGCTATCCTTCTTTATAGGTGGCCTTAAGTATAAAAGGCAAAGTTTCAATGTTTATGATGCAAGACATAATTCAGCTTTATTAATATTTGCTGTTGTTGTAGCCTTTGTTATTCCGGAGATTTTTTCAATGAAGATGGATGCTGGAAAGACGTATCAATTAAGTATAGGTGTTTCTATTATCATGATTATTATGTACCTTGCTGCATTGCTATTTAAGTTAGTTACGCACCGTGGTGTATATCAACATAAAAGTGATGAAGTAGCACATGAGGAAGAGCCAGAGTGGTCCAAAGGTAAAGCGCTACTCGTTTTAGCGATAGCAACACTTGCAGTTGCTTATGTGTCAGAGGCACTCGTACATACTTTTGAAACGGTCGCAAAGTCGTTTGGCTGGTCAGAGTTATTTATAGGGGTTATTATCGTTGCAATTGTTGGTAATGCAGCAGAACATGCATCTGCGATTATTATGGCATATAAAAATAAAGTGAATATCGCAGTAGAAATTGCAGTAGGTTCTACATTACAAATCGCCATGTTTGTTGCTCCTGTGTTAGTACTTCTTTCGATGCTTTTTGCACAAAAGATGCCTTTAGTATTTACAATACCAGAACTTGTTTCTATGATTACAGCTGTTTTCTTAACCATTGCGATTTCAAATGATGGGGATACAAACTGGTTTGAAGGAGGCACTTTATTAGCGGCGTATGTCATTATGGGAATTGGTTTTTATTTATTATGAAAAATAGGGATAACAATGCGTATGAGAGAAAACAATAAAGTGAAACTTTAATTAGTGGGGGATCTCCATCCCCTGCTAATTATTAGCTGAACCAATCGGGCTTTTACTGCCCGTTAATGCGGGATAAATACAGTAAATTATATACCTTTATGTAGGAAGGAGCCAGACAGGTGAAACGAGTATACAGCATATGTCTTTCAACCATGGTCTCGTTTATCTTATTATTTCCTAACAGTAGTTTTGCAAAGACAACGGTAGAAGTAAAAATGCCTTCATCTGTTTTAAATATTTCAAAAGATAATACATTTCCGAATGATGCACAAGATTTACCGCGTTTACAGCCAAGTAAGTTTGCGCAAGAACTATTGAAAACAGCAAATATCAAAATTGAAAACCCTGATTTAATTCGAATGTTTAACGAAACAACAATTTCGAATGCACCGCTTGCAGTAGGATACCGAGCGAAAATTTATTTAGGTCAATGGGCATTAAATTATGAGTCAATAGACACATCGATTAATTGGGAATATAAGCAAGTAAATCGAAATGTATATGATAATCGCGGAGGTGATCGCTTATACCCACTTCGCTATAAGCAAGAAACCCAAAAGACAATCGAAGGTGATTTAACAGCAGATATGAAAGATGCTACAGATGTGAAAAAAATGATGCTTCTCAAAGCGCTTGAAAAAGTACAATTGCCACTTTCATTTAAAACAACCATTGGCTATGGTACCGGACATGAGCGTGTTTATAATATTAGTCCAAGTCAACTTGGATATTTATATGCGTATACACCAGCAGTAAATGAAAAAGGAAAAGTAACATTTGGAGAAGTCTACCTTGTGTTAAAAGGGAATCAAAAAAGGCTTGTCGTGAAAAATATTACATCTCAAGGAATCGGAGCTGCTATTCCAATTCATGATCATTTATTTTTTAAATTTGTTTCTTCATCGCATTCACAATGAAATGAAAAACGTCAGCACACAGGCTGACGTTTTTTTATTTATAACATAATGTTTGATGTTTTTGATAAGAAATCTTCTTTTGGATAGTAGCTATTTTTCACAAGAACATTTGGTCCAAGGCATTTCACGGCAGGACAATGGCAACTTAATGATTTTGCTGTTTTTGAGTCACACCATTTGTCGTAAGCTTCTTGTAGTGTATTTGTTTGTACATTACCTAGAAGCGGGACATCACCGAAATCGGTCACGATAATATTTCCATCGAAAATATTTACGTTCAAACGAGAACGACCATCTGGATCATTGCGGACAGTTACATTTTTACTTTCATGTAATCTCTTCAATGTGTATAAATCACGTTCATCATCACTACATGCATAGAAAGGTAATGTTCCAAATAACATCCATACATTTTCATCACGGATCTCTAATAAATGTTCAATTGCATTTCGAATTTCTTCTTTTGTTAAAATTTCAAGTGTGCTAGCGAAGTCACTCGGATACATGGGGTGCACTTCATGACGTTTACAGCCCATTTCTTCAACGATTTGACGGTGAATATGTTCCATATGCGGTAGAGTTCGTTTGTTTAACATAGTTTCGGCTGATACGAGTACACCTGCCTCTGATAGAGCTTTACTATTTGTAATCATTCTTTCAAATAATTTAGCGCGCTGTTCATAAGTAGGTTTACGCTCCATCATTGCAAATCCGCCTTCAACGAAGTCATCGATTGTTCCCCAGTTATGTGAAATGTGCAATACATCTAAGTAGGGAATAATTTGTTCGTAACGTGCTAAATCTATAGTTAAGTTTGAGTTGATTTGAGTGCGAACGCCTCGTTCATGGGCGTATTTTAAGAGTGGTGTTACATAGTTGTCGACGGATTTTTTTGAAAGCATAGGTTCTCCGCCTGTAATACTTAAAGAACGTAGATAAGGAATCTCATCTAATCGTTTTAATAAAAGCTCCATCGGAAGCGGATTTGGATCTTTCGGCTGTAATGTGTAACCAACAGCGCAATGCTCGCAACGCATATTGCATAACGTCGTTGTTGTAAACTCAACGTTTGTTAATAGTAGTTTGCCGTACTCTTCAAGGTCCATATACGCTTCCCATGGATCGTAAGAAGGAGTAATCGGCTTCATTATTTGTGATATCGTCATATGAAATACTCCTTTGACTATTGAAATAACAATTTGTCCATTCTCTATAATAGAAGAATATGTGCTTTTTATAAAGTGAAACTTTTTTGTGAAAAAAGAGAGAGGGCTTACATTATAATGAATTACTGCGACAAATTTGATGAAATTACATGCCCATATCCATCATTTTTGCGGTATAATAAAAGCAACTCGAATTAAAAGGAGAGTGCCTTCATGGGAAAAGCAATTCAAGATAAAGATTCACAACTAGTATATTTGAAAAAACGTTTAAATATGTTTATTGAAGTAATTGATACGATTGAACCAGAAGAGGTAGAATTAGAAGATGTAGATCGTCTTCTTGCAATGTTAGATGAATTAGAACTGAAATGTGAGCAATTTAAAAAAGACGAATAATATATTAAAAAGGCTGCCACTACAAAATTGGCAGCCTTTTTCTGTACGGATAATAGAAGGAATATAGAAAAAAAGGTATAATCAAGTTGTGAAAAATTTCATTTAACCTTTAATGGCGTGAAATAAAGTGAAACTTTAATCAGTGGGGGTTTTGTTCATCCCCACTGATTATTAGCCTTCACCAATCGGGCGTTTACGGGCAGCAGAGCTCCCACCTAACTTCTTTGCTCTAGCCGAATTTTGAGGTGGAGTCTTACTGCCCGCAAATAGCGGGATAAATAAACAGCTGAAGAGTATAACAATGGAATTTTCATTTCATAACGTTTTGGTAGCGTTCACAATTGAGGGGGAAGTAACAATGGAAAAGCTTCAAGAAAGCATGTATCAACTAATTGTTGAAACGTCAACGAACTTACCGAAAGATGTTCGTCGCGCAATTCAACAAGCGAAAGAACGAGAAAATGCAGGAACTCGTTCGGCGATGGCACTTGGCACAATTACGAATAATATTAAAATGGCAGATGATAATATCTCGCCAATTTGCCAAGATACAGGGATGCCAACGTTTAAAATTTATACACCAGTTGGTGTGAATCAATTAAAACTGAAGGAAGCTATCTATAGTGCGCTTGAGCGGGCGACAAAAGATGGTAAACTTCGTCCAAACTCTGTTGATTCTCTTTTTGGAGACAATAGCGGAAATAATTTAGGACCAGGTACACCTGTTATTAAGTTTGAACAATGGGAAAAAGATTACATTGATGCACGTTTAATTTTAAAGGGCGGGGGCTGTGAGAACAAAAATATTCAATATAGCTTGCCTTGTGAAATAGAAGGACTTGGACGAGCTGGGCGTGATTTAGAAGGAATTCGTAAATGCCTTCTTCATGCAGTATATCAAGCGCAAGGGCAAGGGTGTAGCGCTGGGGTAATCGGCGTCGGTATCGGGGGAGACCGCACATCAGGTTACGAATTAGCAAAAAATCAATTATTCCGTACATTAGATGATGTAAATTCAGTTCCAGAATTACAAAAGCTTGAAGAGTACGTAGTAGAGAATGCAAATAAGCTTGGCATTGGTACGATGGGATTTGGCGGAGAAACAACTTTATTAGGTTGCAAAGTCGGAGTATATAATCGTTTGCCAGCGAGCTTCTACGTATCTGTTGCATATAATTGCTGGGCATATCGTCGTCTTGGTGTAACAATTCATCCTGAAACAGGTGAAATTATGGATTGGTTATACCAAGAAGGTGAAGATACACTTCAGCAAGATGCTGCGCAAGAACAAACAGAGCAGCGTGAAATCGTATTACAAGCTCCAATTACAGAAGAGCAAATTCGTGAACTTCGTGTTGGTGATGTTGTTACAATTAACGGCATGATGTATACAGGACGTGATGCGATTCATAAACATTTAATGGATAACGATTGTCCAGTAGATTTAAAGGGACAAATTATTTATCACTGCGGTCCAGTTGTAGTGAAAGATGAGAATGACAATTGGCAAATTAAAGCGGCAGGTCCAACGACAAGCATTCGTGAAGAGCCATATCAAGGCGATATTATGAAAAAATTCGGTATTCGTGCTGTAATTGGTAAAGGCGGTATGGGTTCTAAAACATTAGCAGCTTTAGAAGAACACGGTGGTGTGTACTTAAATGCAATTGGTGGTGCAGCACAATATTATGCTGAATGTATTAAAGAAGTGAAAGATGTTGATTTCTTACAATTCGGTATCCCAGAGGCAATGTGGCATTTACGTATCGATGGTTTTAAAGCAGTTGTAACGATGGATTCTCATGGTAAAAGTCTACATGCTGATGTTGATAAAACATCACTTGAAAAATTGGCGAGCTTTAAAGAACCTGTATTTAAGTAAAGAGAAATGCATCTCGAATTATTCGAGGTGCATTTTTTGGTATATATAGAAAAACATGTTCAGCATGAAAGAAAGCAGGGAAACAGAAACTACAGGTACGATTATATATGGAAAGGAGACTATTTATGAAATATAAATGGTTATATATAGGTCTCATTTTTTCAATTATGATGGCACTTGTTCCAGTTTCAACATTTGCTTATACGAATACACCACATAACTGGGGAATCCCACGTCCTAAAAATGAAACGGTGCCAGATGCAGGGAAACTATATACAGAATTACTTCAAAAAAATGGTGGGTTTTATTTAGGAGATACGAAGAAAAAAGATATTTATTTAACATTTGATAATGGATACGAAAATGGATACACAGGAAAGATTTTAGATGTATTAAAGGAGAAAAAAGTACCAGCAACTTTCTTTGTGACGGGACATTATATAAAAACACAAAAAGATTTATTATTAAGAATGAAAAATGAAGGACATATTATTGGTAATCATTCTTGGAGTCATCCAGATTTTACAACAGTAAATGATGCAAAACTTCGTGAAGAATTAACGAGCGTAACGGAAGAGATTAAAAAAGTAACAGGGCAAAAAGAAGTGAAATATGTACGCCCTCCGCGAGGTGTATTTAGCGAAAGAACGTTAGCTCTTACGAAAGAAATGGGATATTATAACGTGTTTTGGTCGCTTGCATTTCTTGATTGGAAAGTAGATCAGCAAAGAGGATGGCAATACGCTCATAATAATGTAATGACTATGATTCATCCAGGATCTGTTTTGTTACTTCATGCAATATCAAAAGATAATGCAGAAGCACTTGCGAAAATCATTGATGATTTGCGCGAGAAAGGGTATCATTTTAAAAGCCTAGATGATTTAGTAAAAAGCAATCAACCGTGAGCATGTATGCTTGCGGTTTTCTCATGCTATAATGATGTGTAAAAAGGATGGGGAAACGTATGTGGAGCGAACATGTTACGTTAGAATATCCGTACCATTTTGAAGAAGTGCTAAAGCGTTTAGCTTTCGACCCGTTAAACGTCATTCAATTAGACGAGAAAGTAATTTATGTCCCGCTTTTTATAGACGAAGAACAAATTGTTGTTCGTTTGCAAGGGATTGGTACTGTTCAAAATCCACAGTTTTGGATTTCTAGTCAGGCAGGAGATCAAGAGAAATTAATGAAACGAATGAGGTCCATTTTTCACTGGAATGAACCGTTTCAAAATATACAAGATCATTTTTTAAACACATCATTACGTCCACTGTTTGAAACATATGCTTATACTCCAATTATATTAGAATTTGATTATTTCGCTTGTCTTCTTCGTTGTATTATTCATCAACAAATAAATTTGAAATTTGCTATGGTGCTAACAGATCAATTTGTAAAACGATATGGGACAGAGAAGAACGGCGTTTTCTTTTTCCCAACACCAGAAAGAGTAGCGAATATTTCAATAGAGGAATTGAGAGAGCAGAAGTTTAGTCAGCGAAAAGCCGAATATATAGTAGGATTAGCAAAACATATTGCAGGCGGTAAATTAGATTTAGCAAGGATAGAAAACGAAACAGAAGAAGAAGTATCGGCACAATTGTTACCAATAAGGGGTATTGGAGCATGGACAGTGCAAAACTTTTTAATGTTTGGGCTTGGCCGGAAAAATATGTTCCCAGAAGCAGATATCGGGATTAGGCGTGCACTTCAAGGCATATTTCAATTAGATAATAAGCCTGATGATGCATTTTTAGAAAAAGTGAAACAAGAGTGTGAACCATATTGCAGTTATGCAGCGTTATATTTATGGAAAAGTATAGAGTAGAGGTGTAATAATGATACAAGAGCAACAAGAGAGTAAGTTGGAAGTTGGTCAAACGTTTCCTGTGACAATTAAACGTCTTGGGATTAACGGAGAAGGCGTTGGTTATTTTAAGAGACAAGTTGTTTTCATTCCAGGGGCATTACCAGGAGAAGAAGTTGTTGCTGAAGCAACGAAAATTCAGCGTGGCTTCGCTGAAGCGAAAGTGAAAAAAGTTCGTAAATCATCACCACATCGTGTGAAAGCACCATGTTCAGTATATGAGGAGTGTGGTGGTTGTCAATTGCAGCACTTAGATTATAAAGAACAATTAAATCAAAAGCGTGATATCGTTGTACAAGCATTCGAGAAGTATATGAATGACAGTCTAGAAGAGAAAATTCGTCCGACGCTTGGTATGGAAAATCCATGGCATTATCGTAATAAAAGTCAATTGCAAGTGGGGCGTAAAGACGAAAAGGTTATTACAGGGTTATATAAGCAAAACTCACATCAGTTAATTGATATTTCTCATTGCATAATTCAACATAAAGCAACGAATGAAGCGACAAAAGTTGTAAGACGTATATTAGAAAAATTAAATGTTTCTATTTACAATGAGAAAAAACAAAAAGGTTTAGTACGCACAATTGTGACACGTACTGCAGTTCAAACAGGGGAAGTGCAAGTCACACTTATTACAACAAAAGAAGAATTACCAAATAAAGATCAATTTATCGCAGAAGTACAAAAACAAATGCCAAGTGTTAAATCAATTATGCAAAACGTAAACTGGCGTAAAACATCTGTTATTTTCGGTGATAAAACATTTAAATTAGCTGGAAAAGAAGTAATTCAAGAAACACTAGGTGATTTATCATTTGAATTATCAGCACGCGCATTCTTCCAATTAAATCCAGAACAAACGGTTGTTTTATACGATGAAGCGAAAAAAGCAGCTGCTTTAACAGGAAACGAGAAGATTGTGGATGCGTATTGCGGTGTCGGTACAATTGGACTTTGGCTTGCGAATGATGCAGCGGAAGTACGTGGTATGGATGTAATTCCAGAAGCAATTGAAGATGCAAAGAAAAATGCAAAACGCCACGGATTCACAAATGCAAAGTATGAAGCTGGTAAAGCGGAACAATGGTTACCGAAATGGGTGAAAGAAGGCTGGAGTCCAGATGTCATTGTTGTCGATCCACCGCGTACAGGTTGCGATGATAAATTACTTGAAACGATTTTAAAAGTGAAACCGAAACAAGTTGTTTACGTGTCTTGTAATCCATCCTCATTAGCACGTGATGTGCAAACATTAATGAAGAGTTATGAAGTGGAGTATGTGCAACCAGTTGATATGTTCCCACATACAGCTCATGTAGAAAATGTAGTGAAACTTGTTAGAAAGTAACATTCAATAAGGATATGTCCCTCACAAAGCAGAAGTTATGTGAGGGTATATTTTATTTAGCGAATGGAAGTAAGGAGAATACGATGAATAATTATAAATTGACGATTCAATATGACGGTGCGCGTTATAAAGGGTGGCAACGTCTTGGGAATAATGACAATACGATTCAGGGGAAAATCGAAAGTATAATATCTGAAATGGTCGGAAAAGAAACTGAAATTATCGGCTGTAGTAGAACGGATGCTGGTGTACACGCTTTGAATCAAGTAGCTAACTTTCAAAGTGATGAGAAGTTAGTAGAACATAAAGTGAAAAAGTATTTAAATCAATATTTACCAAATGATATTAGTATTACGAGTGTAGAAGAAGTACCAGATCGTTTCCATGCTCGTTACAATTCTAAAGCAAAAACATATCTTTATAAAATTTGGAATGAAGAGCATACGAACCCATTTATGCGTAAATACAGCATGCACGTGAATAAACAATTAAATGTGAAAAGCATGAAAGAAGCTGCGAAACATTTAGTTGGTTCACATGACTTCACTGCTTTTTCAAATGCAAAGTCTAAGAAAAAATCTATGGTTCGAGAAGTGTATACACTTGATGTTTCCGAAGAATCAGGATTTGTACAAATTAGAGTAAGTGGTAACGGATTCCTTCATAACATGGTGCGGAAAATTGTTGGAGCATTAATTGAAGTTGGATTAGGACAATTAGAGGCGGACGCAATTCCAAACATTTTAGAGGAAAAACAACGTAATCAAATTAATTGTCTTGCTGAGGCGAGTGGATTGTACTTGGAGAATGTTGAATTTTAATAATAAGTAAAAAAATCGAGCTGATAAGGCTCGATTTTTTTGCACTCTGAAATTAAGAAGATTTCTCTTTCTTCATACGTAGCTTCAAATTCCAAAAAGCCGCAAGCATAATAGCTGCAAAGGAGCCGCTAATTGTTCCTAAGAGCTTTGCATAAGGAAAGCTGCTCATATCAACATTAATGAATAACATCATACATAGAACGGCAGGGAGAAGGTATAAGTATTGTAATAACTTTAATTTTTTATCATTACTCATATATATAGCCCCTTTCTAGCGTGTTATATGTATATTATAACATATTTTTCCAAATGATCACTTGTACTTAGAGAGATTCATTTCATATGTGTAAATGCAATTTTTTAATTCGATATTGTAAGTTTTGTCTGCTCAATCCTAAAAATTTTGCAGCTTGTGAGATATTACCTTTATTTTCTTTAAGAATTTGATGGATATACTTCTTTTCCATTTCTTCTATTATACGTTTTAAAGTCTGTGGTGTATCAGTATTGTGACTAGTTAGCGGAGTCTGCATATTGAGTTCTTTTTTTGCTAGTTCGCGAAAGTGCGTTGGCATATGGAACGCTGTAATGATATCTTCATCTTCTATTAAGTTCATGGAGCCTTCAATTATATGCTCTAGTTCTCTCACATTACCAGGCCAATCGTATTTATAGAAGAAGTTATTTACGTTTAAATCTACATCTTTTACGCTAAGATCAAATTGGATATTGTATTTTTCAATAAAGTGTTGAACAAGATATGCAATATCTTCTTTTCGTTCCCGTAAAGGTGGAAGACATAGAGTAACAACGCTTAATCTGTAATATAAGTCTTGCCTTAATCGATTGTGTGCTATGGCTTCAAGAGGATCTTCATTAATAGTTGCTATAATACGAACATCAATTTCTTTTTCTTGTGTGCCTCCGATTCTTCGTATTGTTTTTTCTTGTATAGCCCGCAGCAATTTAGCTTGAAGTGTTGGACTTAATGAGTTGATCTCATCTAATAACAAAGTCCCGCCGTTTGCTTCTTCAAATAAACCAGGTTTATCTATTGCTCCTGTAAAAGCACCTCGATTTGTACCAAATAGTAGACTTTCCATTAAGGTTTCTGGTATAGCGGCACAGTTTTGCGAAATAAATGGTTTTGTTGAACGCTGGCTTTCATTATGGATGCTTTGCGCAAATAGCTCTTTACCGGTCCCTGTTTCTCCGATGATAAGTATGGAGGAGGATGTACGTATTACTCTCTTTGCCTCTGCAATGACCGATTGAATAGCTCTAGAATCACCAATTATGTGATCAAAGGTAAACTTAGTATTTTGTTTGCGAGAAAGGTTCGTTTTCATTGTTTGCTTTAAATGACTAATCTCTTTTGAAATTTCAATAGCGCCTTTAATTTTTCCATTTTCTATTATAGGAAAAGTATCGTTAATCGTCGTAATCTCTTGTCCTTTATTGTTAAAATACGTTTGTTTTATATTTTTGTTTGTTTTTCCAAGTTTTAATGCTTCTATAAGAGTACTATTTTTATTTTCTTCAAATGCAAATACTTCTAAAGGATTTTTGTCTAGCACATCAGAACGATCCATTGATTCAATGTCCATCATTTTGCGGTTATAGATAATCGTTTTACTTTCCTCATTAATAATATGAATCCCAATATCTAGTTCATTTAGTAAAGTTTCATATAGCACATTCATTTCAATAATCTTTTTAAAATTGATTTCTTCTGTATGCATGTATTATCTTCTCCTCGTTATACCCTATGAAGACTGACTTTTTATAATTTTATTAAAATTCTCATAAAATCGCAAAATTTTTTTGCTATTTTCTCTTAAAACTTTTCAAATGATAGAAAAATTTTGCGGTTATGTAGATTTTTTTCGTAAGAAAGCCCAATTTTACATAGGTGTTGAGGTTGGTACGTATTTTGCATGAATAGTAGTTAAGATCTCTAAATTTAAAGAGTAGGGGGATTATGAATCTTTATAGGTTATGCAACGTTTCAGTGCCAATTAATAAGAGGGAGGAATTTATAAAGTGAAGACGGTTATAGAAGGCGTGTATAGTCCTTGTTACGGGAAAGTAGAGAAATTATTTGTTACTGAAAGTTCTTACGTATATGAGTGGGAAAAATTAGCGTTAATTGAAACAATAGATAAGCAGCAAGTGGAAATTAAAGTGGGAATCAGTGGGTATATCGAATCATTAGAAGTGGTAGAAGGACAAGCTATCGCTGATCAAAAATTATTAATAACAATGAGGGATGACCTTTTAATAACAGGTAGTGATTAATAGTAGTAATATGTATTTTGCACTTTTTAATAATTATTTTTACTATGAATGGTTTTAAAAACGCTTACATTAAAAGGGTTTGCTAAGTGAAAAGGGGGGATTTATATGATGGATCAAAACCAGGGATTAAAAAGGGAATTGAAAAGTCGGCACATATTTATGATTGCACTCGGGGGAGTTATTGGTACAGGACTTTTTTTAGGATCGGGTTATACAATTCATGAAGCTGGACCTGGAGGGGCAATTGTAGCGTATCTTGTCGGTGGGTTTGTTATGTATTTAACGATGCTCTGCCTTGGAGAGTTAGCGGTTGCGATGCCTGACGCAGGATCTTATCAAACGTATGCTACAAAGCACATTTCCCCTGCAGCAGGTTATGTAGTGGGATGGATGTCGTGGCTAAACTGGTCTGCTACGATAGGTATTGAATTAATTGCAGTTAGTATTTTAATGAAACGATGGTTTCCGGATGTACCGTCATGGATTTGGTGTGTAGTGTTTGCAGTGTTGCTCTTTGCTATTAATGCATTATCTTCAAGAAGTTTTGCGGAAGTTGAATTTTGGTTTGCAAGTATTAAAGTAATTACAATCATTGCATTTATTATTTTGGGCGGGGCAGCAATGTTTGGTTTTCTAGATATGAAAGGAAATGAACCAGCGCCGATGTTTTCTAGCTTTACTGATTATGGTGGATTGTTCCCAAATGGATTATCAGCCATTTTAATTACGATGATTGCAGTTAATTTTTCTTTCCAAGGAACAGAACTAGTTGGTATTGCAGCTGGTGAGAGTGAAAATCCAGAGAAAACTATCCCGAAGGCAATTAATAATACAGTTTGGCGCATACTTATTTTCTTTGTACTATCTATTTTTATTCTTGCGGGACTATTTCCTTGGCAGCAAGCAGGCGTGATAGAAAGTCCATTCGTAGTTGTATTTGATAAAATTGGTATTCCTTATGCGGCTGATATTATAAATTTCGTTATTATTACAGCTGTACTATCAGTTGCGAATTCAGGATTATATGCAACTTCCCGTATGCTATGGTCGATGTCGAATCAAGGAATGATTAGCCCGATTTTTGGTAAATTATCTAAAAACGGTGTTCCTATTTATGCATTGATTGTAAGTACGTTTGTAGGGTGTCTCTCATTACTATCAGGTATTTATGCGGAAGATACAGTTTATTTATGGCTTCTTTCAATTGCAGGGTTCGGAGCGATATTAGTTTGGGCATCTATTGCTTTATCTAACCTATTAGCTAGAAGGACATACTTAAAGCAGGGCGGGAATATTAAGGATTTGAAATTTAAAACACCACTGTATCCATTTGTCCCAATTCTTGCGTTAGTATTAAATTTAACTGTAATTGTTGGAATGGCTTTTATTCCGGAACAAAGAATGGCATTGTATTGTGGTATTCCATTTATGATTATTTGCTTACTGTTTTATCGTGCTACCAAAAATAAGCGAAGTAAAGTAGAACTTATTGAAAAGACAAATACAACAGAATTAGAAAGTTTATAATAGTGATTAATTTGGAGACTGTAAGATTGTAAACAGTCTCTTTTTTTGTGAAAATAAAGCTGGAAACATACTACGTATGCAAAGGGGAATTAGCAATGAATCAAGAAGTTTCACAGCTATTAAAACAGATTGATTTACGAAAAGATGAGCTACTAGAACTTACAAAAGCTTTAATTCGCTTTGAAACACCAGCACCACCAGCAAGAAATACAAATGAGGCGCAAGAATTTGTTGCAGGGTTTCTAAAAAAACGAAATTTTAGTATTGATAAATGGGATGTATATCCGAATGATCCGAATGTTGTTGGAGTGAAAAAAGGGACAGCAAGTGAGTCACATAAAAGTCTCATTATTAATGGACATATAGATGTTGCAGAAGTATCAAAGGACGAGCCGTGGGAAACAAATCCGTTTGAGCCATTTATAAAAGACGGTTGGTTAGTTGGGAGAGGTGCGGCAGATATGAAAGGTGGACTAGCTGGAGCCTTATTTGCTATTCAACTTTTAGAAGAAGCGGGGATTGAATTACCTGGGGATTTAATTTTTCAATCGGTAATTGGCGAAGAAGTAGGAGAAGCAGGGACACTTCAATGCTGTAAACGTGGTTACGATGCTGATTTTGCAGTAGTAGTGGATACGAGCGATTTACATATGCAAGGACAAGGCGGCGTAATTACTGGATGGATTACTGTGAAAAGCCCGCAAACGTTTCATGATGCAACACGTAGACAGATGATTCATGCTGGAGGACGTTTATTTGGAGCGAGTGCTATTGAGAAAATGATGAAAATTGTTCAAAGTTTACAGGAGTTAGAGCGTCATTGGGCAGTAATGAAAACGTATGAAGGATATCCATCAGGGACGACAACAATTAATCCTGCTGTCATTGAAGGAGGGCGTCATGCAGCATTTATTGCGGATGAGTGCCGGTTATGGATAACAGTACACTTTTATCCAAATGAAACGCATGAACAAATAATAGAAGAAATAGAAGAGTATATTGAGAAAGTAGCAGCTGCCGATCCGTGGTTAAGTGAAAATCCACCACAATTTAAGTGGGGCGGAGAATCAATGATTGTTGATCGTGGCGAAATTTTTCCTTCTTTAGAAGTAGATAGTAGTCATCCGGCCATTCAGAAACTAAGTTCTGCACATGAATCTATATTACAGAAAGTCGCAACTTTAGATATGTCTGCTACAGTAACTGATGGCGGATGGTTTAGTGAGTTTAACATTCCAGCTGTTATTTACGGACCAGGTACATTAGAAGAAGCTCATTCAATAAATGAGAAAGTTGAAGTTGAGCAGTTAATTGAATTTACAAAAGTAATAACAGCGTTTATATATGAATGGTGTCATACGAGAAAATAAGGAAATAGTTTGATTTTTGAATCGTGCGAGTAAGTATGCTTGTACGATTTTTTTGTAACTATTTCAGAGGTGGATAAATTCAATATCTGAAATAGCTTGTTATGCTTTTTATGTTCTTCGTTTGACTTCAATTAATTTCTCTTTAGCTAATTCAACGGCAATGGCATCATCTAAATAGCCAATTGGAAAAAGATAATCGGGGATAATGTCTGTTGATAAAATGAAATATAGTAAGGCACCCCCAATAATTGCACGTTCTTCGTTTGAAATGGTTTCTGTACAAAATTGTTGGTACATACTTGTTAATTGTTCAATGAAAGGGCCGGCACTATCAATTTGATCTAGTTTACTTTTGAAACTCTCGTGAATACGTTTTTCGCCTTCAGTAGTTTGAGCATAGCGCTCGTAATTTTCAAGTTCTTGTTTCACACGAGTTGTTGTGTACTCGAAGTCGAATAGGTTAGAGGATTGTAATGTTTGCTGAATTGTATCGAGAGATGTGTACATATCTGCTTTTTCCTTATTTATGTGTGGAGAGTCAGGATACATTTCATCAAGTAATAATTGCGGTGGAACTTGTAGACATTTTGCAAATTTTTGTAAATGATTTTGCTTCGGTTGTTGTTTGCCATTAATTATTCTTGAAATTGTTGCAGGATCAATATTTGTCAGTGTTCCTAGTTGGCGCATAGATAGAGCGCGCTCCTTTAACAGTTTCTTTATTAATTTACCGAGCCGCTCATTTGGATTTTCATTGGGCATAATGTAGGCACTCCTTTTCTATTGTCTATCGTTGAAAAAATGTTGAGCATTTATTACAAGTATATGAAACAGACAGGCACAGTTGCTCAACATTTTCATAATATGCATTGAAAAGTGAGAAAGGGGTGACTGTACGATGAGTACAGCGGGTTTATTTTCAATTTTTTTAATCGGGATTGCGTCTAATTTAGATAATGCAGGTGTTGGGATTGCGTATGGCATTCGTAAAATTCGAATTTCGTGGTTTAACAATTTTATCATCGCATTTTTTGGATTTTCATTTACTTTACTAGCTGGATTTTTTGGGAATTGGATCGCATTATTTATTTCAGAGTTCACAGCAAACCTTATTGGAGCAATTGTTTTAGGAATAATTGGGGTGTTTATTTTATGTCAGCCTTTCTTGAGTCAACAAGATACCCTAGGATCTAAAGATGGTAGTCTACTTATGGGGATTTTACGTGATCCAGAAAAAGCAGATTTTGATGGTTCTAAAACAATTAGTTTTTCGGAAGCAATTGTTTTAGGAGTTGCATTATCCATAAATAATATTGCAGGTGGATTTGATGCTGGAGTAACAAATTTAAATCTTTGGCTTACGGCATGTATTTCTGGGATTTTTAGTTTTATTTGTATTAGTGGTTTTATGTATGTTGGTAAAAGGTTTTTAGCTGAATACTTAGGAAAATGGGCAACTATAATTGCAGGTGTGTTATTAATTCTTATTGGAATTGATCAATTGTTGTAAGAATGATAGAGAAAACAGTTTTCGAGTATTTCCTTGGAAATACACTAAGAAATTGCATATATCGACGTGAAATCTTTTCACGGTAATGAAAGGTTGTAAGTATTATCCAAATCTTTGTGGGTAAAAAGGTTTAAAAAAGTAAAAGCACCTGTATAGGTGCTTTTTAGCGTATATCTTCAATTAGTTGTACACATTCATCATCATGCATACTGTACTCACTTAAAACTTGAATACAAAGCCATTTCAGTTCTTCAATACTATGCTCAAGTTCTTCGGGAAGTACATGGTAAATGTCTTCAAGTCCCATTCCGAAATGAATAAGTTCTAGTACTTGATCATCGATGTTCCGATCCATTAATAGTTCAAGCACTTCTAAATTGAATATGTATCGGTGAGCTTCATCGAGTGAAACAACTTTTAGTTTCAAACTTTCTACAATACTCAATATGAAAAGAAGAATTGTTTTTTCGAGAACAGGTTGTTTCTCCATTTGAAATATGAGTTTCATCTTTTACACCTCCACATACAGCGCTAGGTTGTACTATATTATTCAGGAGGGGGGAGCAAATATGCATAATAAAGAGAACTTTCATTACTGTTTTTTTGAATTGGGTTGATGCCTAGTAGAACGGACTTTTTCTTGAAATAAAAAATCCTGCCAATATAGCAGGATAACTTCCAAATTAAAACATACTCCAACCTTCTTGGGCAGAAAGTAATTCAAGAATTTTAAAACCAGCGATACTATTTCCGTTTGCATCTAAAGCTGGTCCGAAAATACCGATTCCCATTTCGCCTTTTACGCAGCCGAAAATGCCGCCCGCTACACCACTTTTTGCAGGGATTCCAACACGAATTGCAAATTCACCAGATTCATTATACATCCCGCAAGTAACCATAAATGTTTTACAAATTTTCGTAATATGCTTAGGGATAATCTGTTTCTTTTTATATGGATCATATCCATCCATTGCAAAAATTAAGCCAATACGTGCTAAATCGATACAGTTTACTTCAACTGCACATTGACGAGTGTATAAATCCATAAGTTCTTCAATATCACAATCGATAATGCCGTTTTGTTTCATATAGTAACAAAGTGAACGGTTTAAGTAAGCAGTCTCTAATTCTGAATTGGCAACTGTAGAAGAATAATTAATAGTAGGATTATCTGTTATTTCACGTATAAAATGAAGAATATGCTCCATTTTTTCTTCGTTATCTTTTCCTGCTAACATGCTTGTAATAGCTAGTGCTCCTGCATTAATCATTGGATTAAGAGGTTTGGAAGGACTTGTCGTTTCTAACTTAATAATAGAATTGAAAGGGTCACCAGTTGGCTCCATTCCAACTTTAGAAAATACATATTCTTCACCACGATCTAAAAGGGCAAGTGCAAGTGTAATTACTTTGGAAATACTTTGAAGAGTAAATAGTGTTTGTGAGTTGCCAGCATGGATATGTTCTGTTTCTTTATGGAAAATGGCAATCCCTAAATCATCTGGATCTGCATTTCCTAGTTCGGGGATATAAGTAGCAAGTTTTCCTTTTTTCGTATATGGTTTTACTTGTTCTAACAACTGCTGTAAGTTGTTTGTTTCAATGCACTGCATAGTACCAACGCTCCTATTTCGAATTAACTAAGTTTACTTTTCCCGATATGCTCGGAAATAAATAATAACATGAAAAAGTGGAATGATAAAACGAAAGTTATTTGTGCTATAATAAGTTTTTTTGTCTGCATATTGCGTAAATAGCAAGGAAAATTTTCCTTTTATATAACAGTTTGGAAATAGGAGATTTATCCATAAAAAGTTCGGAAATAAAAACTACACATCTATACAACTATATGTTATTATGGTTATGTAATAGAAAGCGTTTTCTAAAGCGTACTTATAATGATAACGATTTCATAAATTGAATTAGGGGGAATTAAAATGTTGCAGTTTTTACAACGTATTGGTAAAGCATTAATGCTTCCAATCGCAGTACTACCAGCAGCAGGATTATTGCTTCGTCTAGGACAAGAAGACGTATTAAACATTCCTGTTATGGCACAGGCCGGTGCAGCAATTTTTGATAATTTAGCACTTATTTTTGCAATCGGTGTTGCAATCGGTTTATCTGTTGACGGTAGTGGTGCAGCTGGTCTTGCAGGTGCAATTGGTTATTTAGTTATGAAGAATACAACTAATGCTTTAAGTGTTACTTACTCAACAGCAGAACTAAACGATAAATTAAAAAGTGTTCAAGATTTAGTCGGTTCAGTAGATCCAACTAAATTAGCGGATACAATGAATAAAATTTCAAAAGCAGCAGCGTTGACGCCAAAAATAAATATGGCCATACTCGGTGGTATTATTGCTGGGGTTATCGCTGGATTACTATACAACAAATTCCATAAGATTAAACTACCAGAATGGTTAGGATTCTTCGCTGGAAAACGTTTCGTACCAATCATTACGTCTGTTGTAATGCTTCTTTTAGGATTAGTATTCGGTCAAATTTGGCCAACAATCCAAACTGGTATTGATGCAGTATCACATGGTATCGTAAACTTAGGTTCAATCGGTGCAGGGTTATTCGGATTATTAAACCGTTTATTAATTCCAATCGGTTTACACCACGTAATGAACACATACTTCTGGTTCGTACTTGGTGACTTTACAAATGCAGCTGGTGATATTGTTCATGGTGATATCGCTCGTTTCTTTGCAAAAGATCCATCAGCAGGTATGTTTATGACTGGTTTCTTCCCAGTTATGATGTTCGGTTTACCAGCAGCATGTTTCGCAATGATTGCGGCTGCTAAACCAGAAAAACGTAAAATGGTTACAGGTATGTTAGGTGGTCTAGCATTAACTTCATTCTTAACTGGTATTACAGAGCCAATCGAATTCTCATTCATGTTCTTATCACCAGTATTATATGGTGTGCATGCAGTATTAACAGGATTTTCTTTATTCATAACAACGTCACTTGGCATTCATGATGGTTTCACATTTAGTGCTGGTGCTATTGATTATGTTATCAACTTTGGTATTGCAACAAAACCTGTATTATTAGCAGGTATCGGTTTAATTTATGCAGCAATTTACTTTGCGGTATTCTACTTCTTAATTAAGAAGTTCAACTTAAAAACTCCAGGTCGTGAAGATGACGATGAGTTAGTTGAAGATGGTGAGGCATCAGTTGCAGGTTCAATTGGTGAAACTTACGTAGCGGCTTTAGGCGGAAAAGACAACTTAACAGTTATTGATAACTGTGCAACACGTCTACGCTTACAAGTGAAAGATGCTAGTCAAGTAAACGAAGCGGCATTAAAACGTGCAGGTGCAAAAGGCGTTATGAAATTAAGTAACACAAGCGTACAAGTTATCGTAGGCACAAACGTTGAATCTGTTGCCGATGATATGAAAAAACATGTGTAAATAGTTAGATAAGAGGATATCCAAAAAGATTGATAACAACAGTCTTTTACAGGATATCCTCTTTTTTTGTTAATTTTTTAAAGGGAATCTTACTTTTGTAAATTTTCTTTTTCTTTTTTGAACATATAGGTTGGTAATATGTTCGGTGCATGATACAGTAGTGATGACATAAAATGGAGTGTCCATAATCTGCGGAAATGATTTGAAATAAGTCTTGTGTAGATGAATTAAATTATCGGTAAATAAGGGGAAAAAGGTAATCATGGATCAGGAAAAAAATACTGTTAATAGGAAAGCAAATCGGTCGATTGTATACATAAAAAGAACAATCATTCTAGCCCTACTACTGTCACTTGTATATTTCATGTATACAAAAATTGTTGCGCATAATAAAAAAGAGGAAACTTTAAAAGCAGCAGCAGAAATGAAGAAGCAAGAAGAGATAAAAAAGATAGAAGAAGTGAAAAGGCAAGAAGCTGAAAAACAAAGAAAACAAAAAGAACAGGAAGAACAGATAAAACAGGCGCAAGTTATAGAGAAACCTGCTGAGGGACCGCCTCAAGAAATTAATGAAAACGCTCAATTGGATCAATATTTACAGAGCATGGGATTTAGTGGGACAGCTGTTATTGTGAAGAATGGGAAAGTTCTTGTGAATAAAGGATACGGCATGGCTAATAAAGAGAAGCAAGTGCCGAATAATTCAGAGACGACCTTTTATATTGGCTCTATTTCAAAGGCATTTGTAGCGACCGCTATTATGCAACTCAAAGATCAAAATAAGTTGCAAGTAGAGGATACGGTTGCAAAGTATATTCCAGATTTTCCGCAAGGTAATAGCATTCAGCTAAAACATTTATTAACACATACATCAGGGATTCCAGAGTATGAGCAGGGAAAAGAAGATATTTCTCATGAAGAGTTGATAAAACGAATAGGAAACCAAAAGCGTATTGCAGGACCAGGAGAGAAATGGAAGTATTCAGATTCGAACTACTCTATACTTGCCTACATTGCCGAGAAGGTAAGTGGACAACCATTAGAAGAATATATTAAACAACATATTTTTGCGACTGCTGGTATGAAGCATTCTGGTTTCGGTAAAGCGTTAGAGCAAACAAGGTTTCCATCGACAGGTTATAAAATAGTGAATAATAATATGACAACACCTAACATTCCGAGCATGTCACAACTATATGGTTGCGGTGATATATATACAAGTGCTCATGATCTATATTTATTTAATGAAGCGCTATTCTCTGGAAAATTAATTTCAAAAGAGAGTTATGATCAAATGTTTACAGCCGTGAAAAAGGATTACGGATTCGGCTGGTATGTAGATCCGGGCAGTTATTCAAATCACGGTGTAATGCCAGGTTGGAATTGCTTAAATGGATTTAGTAAAAATGGTAGTGTATACGTTGTTTTATTATCTAACATTCAAAACAACATCAAATCATTTGGTAAAGTGAATAACGACATTTATACAATATTACGAAATATAGAAGTGTAAGAGGCTATCCTTTTGGATAGTTTTTTTGTATTGAGGAAATATATGTGCGGTGTGATAATGAAATAAATGGAAAAGGGGGAGGGTTATGAGTATACATAAGCATCATGCACGCAATGCGAAACGAACTTTGTTTATAGCTATCATTGTATGGATTATCGTTGTAATTGGATTAGTTATGGAATATAAAAAGGGAACAATATTCACTTCAGATAAAGAAATCCTGAAATTAATAGGTATTTTGCTACCAGCGTTTGGATTACTAATATATAGTTTTATAGAAAAACGAAGAGCGAAAGTGCTTAAGCAGGATAATTGCAATATAGAGACTTCTAAATTATTTGAGCAACAAAAATTTGTTGTTCGTGGAGAGGTAGGAATATTTAAAGCAATAAAGTACTTTGGATTAGATGGAAGTGCAGTAGGTGCTTTAAAAGAAGAGTATAATTCCGTTATTCAAAGTATATGGAAAGTGCTACTCTCTTTTCTTGTTAAAGGGCTACATGAGCAACAATTTTATTTATATAATCAATCGGGAGAAAAACTGTTGCGTGTTCAAAAGAAGACGGGAGTGCGTAACTTCTATATATTTTATAGTATAAATGGAAAGAAAATTGGAGAGTTGAAACAAGTACTAAGTTTAACAAAATGGGAATGGATATTTTTAGAGATGAATGGCAAGGAAATTGGTAAAGTGACTGGAGACTTTTCAGCAACAATGCAGAAAATAGATTGGCAAGATGGAACACATATTGATGTGAAAGAAGATGGTATTCCGTTAGAAGCTGCAAAATATTTTTCTGCAAGTGGTGGATCCCTTGTTACAGCTTCTATATCCGAACAAGCAGAATTATCAAGAGCAGTTTATTACAGTATAGCTGCCATTATTACAATTAAAAATTAAAATATAAAAAAAGATAGATGGGAAACCATCTATCTTTTTTTATGCTCTGAAACAATTATTTCTTTTAGAAAATGTATGTCTTACCTATCACAAAAAAAGTCTGCTTTGTATAAATTAAGATGTATGGATGTGAAATTTTATACTTTAAAAATAATAGGAGGAGAAGCATATGTGTCTGTTCGGTAAGTATTGGAAAAAGTTATCGAGATTGTTTAATAGACAATTAGATTATTTTTTAGATAATAAGTTACTGCCTGCTGTGGAACGACTTTTATTTTCGCAAAACTTCGCGAGGTTTATTCAAAGAAATTCTAAGCAAGCCGTGGAAGAATTTATAGAATCAAGTCAATTTCAATCTATTATTTGTAACATTTTAAAAGAATGCAATACATCACCTTTTAAAGAGATTGCAAAGCAGTATTTAGGTAAAAACGTAGAAATTACTGTGACAGTTGGACAGTTAACAGGTGTTATTGTAGCAGTTGGTGACGATTTCTTAACGCTGCAAGAAGGAATAGGAACAGAAGTTTTATTACCGTTTACAAGTATTATATCAATGAAAGAAGCGTAAGAAAGGAGACTTATATATGTTATTTACTGATGAATTGCGTAACCATGTTGGTGAATTAGTGCAAGTTGTGACAGCTGTTGAAATTGTTGCAGGTATTCTTTTATCTGTGACGGACGGGGCAGTAAGCGTTCGTACATCTCCTTCTTATGGACCACCTGAAGATGTACTTGTACGTATTCCTATTATTGCTTATGTTCGCTTGGAAGGGTAAGAGTGATACAAGTATGAGAATATCAGTTGTTATTCCAGCGCATAATGAAGCAAGTACTTTATCACAAGTTTTAATAGAAGTGGAAAAGTTGAAGCCGTATGAAATTATTGTAGTAGATAATGGATCGACAGATGGAACGAAGGAAGTCGCATTACAGCATAGTTGCCATGTAATTTATTATAAACATTCTCTTGGCAATGATGTAGGAAGGGCAATTGGAGCTAGGGAAGCAAAAGGCGAAATTGTATTGTTTTTAGATGGTGACATCGTTATTGAGAGTAAAGAGCTACAACGTTTCGTGAAAGGAATTCAGCAGGGGCATCAAATTGTTGTGAATAATTTAACATGGTCTGTTTATTTAAAGATGAGACCACATTATACGACAGTTGGAAAATTCATGTTGAATCGTTATTTGAATAAAAAAGAGCTTGTTGTTGGTTCTTTAATCGCAATTCCACATGCGATGAGCCGGGAAGTTATCGAGAGACTTGGATGGTGGAATTTAGCAGATCCCGCATTATTTCAAGCGATGGTGATGTCTAGAGAAGTAGATATTGCCGATATGGCTTCGGTCGATGTAATTCACACGAATAAGGTTCGTCCTGTGCATACGGGTACATCACCTGGTTCTCCTTATCCGAAAGCGACTAGTCGTATTATGGGGGATCATTTACGTGCTTTGCAATATGTAATCGAAACATATGGTAAACGCGGCGGTTTTTCGGAGGGAAACAGGGATAGAGAGTTTATAGGGAAGTATAAACCAGTTTTATTACAAAGGAAAAAAGCGAAATACAGTGCGATTATACCAGTATCAGAAGAAAGAATGACTATAAGATCTGTCATACAAGAAGTGAAAAAAGCAGGTGTAGATGAAATTATAGTTGTTGCGAATGGAGCGGATGTAGAGACAATTAAACAAGCAAAACTAGAGAATGTTAGTGTAGTTGAATTCGCGAAGGCACTTGGACATAATGTAGCACGAGCGATAGGGGCTATGCATGCTACGGCAGATATTTGTTTATTTGTTGATGGTGATTTTGCTATTCCGGCAAAAAAGCTAATTCCATTTTTGCATGCTATTGAAGACGGAAATGATGTGGCGTTAAATGATTTGCAATGTTTGTTAGATATGTTTCACCCGGCAGATCCAATTAGTATGGGGAAATATTTCGTGAATTTGGTAGCGAAACGACCAGATTTATGGAACAACTCATTAACGGCAGTGCCACATGCTATGCATAAAAAGGTAATAGAGAAAATTGGATATGATTCTCTTATCATTCCACCATTAGCTCAAATGAAAGCTATTTTAGAAGAATGCTCTATTACAGCAGTGGAATTTGTAGATGTTATAAAAACAAATCGAGTACGTCCAGAGCAACATGGGTTTGTAAATGGACGAATTCCTGCATTCGATCGTATTTTCGGTGATCAGCTTGAGGCGATTGCTTATTTATTACAACATACGAATGAGCGTGGGAGTTTTACAGACGGAGAAAGGGATAGAGATATAATACTACAATTGAGAAGGGAAGAAGAGAATATAGATGAATGCTAGTAGTAAAGTAACCATTATTGGATTAGGATATGTTGGCCTTCCTTTAGCGGTCCTTTTTGCAGAAAGAGGACATGCTGTACTTGGATTAGATAAAGATACTAGGAAGATAGAATCAATAATTAAAGGAGAAAGTTATATTCCTGATGTTTCTTCAAACGTATTACAAAATTTATTGAACGAGAGAAAATTAATAGTAAATACACCAGATAAAGGTGTTGCGGAGTTCCAAAATAGTGAGTATGTTATTGTGACTGTGCCAACGCCAATTAATGAGAATAAAGAACCCGATTTAAGTGCACTCGTTTCAGCCTCCCATTATATACAACAACACCTTCAAAAAGGACAAACCTTCATTTTTGAAAGCTCCACATATCCAGGTACACTGGAGGAAGTTATCATTCCTATTATTTCTCAAGCAGGTAAAAAGGTAGGAGAAGATTATTATATTGGGTATTCTCCAGAGCGAATTGACCCAGCGAATAGCCAGTATTCAGTTGAAACGATTCCAAAAGTTATTAGTGGACAAACCGAGCAGTGTAAACAAAAAGTACAGGATTTGTATAGCACTATATTTGATGTAGTTGTTCCAGTTAGCTCTCCGAAAGTGGCCGAGATGTGTAAGCTATTTGAAAATATTCAGCGCTTAGTTAATATTTCGTTAGTAAATGAGTTAAACACACTATGTGAAAGTTTAGGAATTGATTTTTATGAGGCGCTTGAAGCTGCATCTACAAAACCATTTGGGTTTACCCCGTATTGGCCAGGACCAGGAATAGGAGGACATTGTATTCCAGTAGACCCTTTATATTTTCAATGGAGAATAAGAAAGGCTGGAGCAATTAGTCAATTAATTGAGGCGGCACATGTAATTAATGAAGAAATGCCAGCGAAAATAATCGGGAAAGTAAAAGGTGTGGTGCAAGCACCCGCAACGGTTTTAATAGTAGGGATTGCATATAAGAAAGATGTAAATGATTTGAGAGAATCACCGGCGTTGCCAATTATTCAATTATTAATAAAAGAAGGATACAAGATAGAATATCATGATCCGTATATTTCTACAGCGGAAATTGGAGATACACTATATCAATCCGTTCCACTAGATGAACAAAGAATTAAACAAGCAGATTGTATTTTAATTGTAACGGATCACTCTAGTATCGATTGGAAACTCTTTAAAGGAATTGAGCGATTAATAGATACACGTGGAATCGTAAAGAAGGTGAGTGTATGAGTAAAAAATGTTTAATTACAGGTGGAGCAGGATTTATTGGATCGCATTTAGCTGAAGAATTGGTGAAAAGAGGTTATGAAGTTACTATTGTTGATAACTTCTATAAAGGAAAAAATAAATATCATAATGAGTTAATGAAAGAGCTCCGGGTTATTCCAATAAGCGTTTTAGATAAAAATTCAATTTATGAATTAGTAAATCAACATGATGTGGTGTTTCATTTAGCTGCAATTTTGGGAGTCAAAACTACAATGGAAAAAAGTGTAGAGCTTATTGAAACAAATTTCGATGGAACGAGAAATATTTTGCAAGCAGCATTAAAAGGGAAGAAGAAAGTAGTTTTCGCATCTACTTCGGAAGTATATGGAAAGGGAAAACCTCCATTCTCTGAAGAAGGAGATCGTTTATACGGTGCAACTTCCAAAATACGTTGGAGTTATGCAATTTGTAAAACGTTAGAGGAAACATTATGTTTAGGGTACGCATTAGAAGGCTTACCTGTAACGATTGTTCGTTATTTTAATATTTATGGTCCAAGAGCGAAAGATGGTCCGTACGCAGGAGTAATTCCACGATTTATTCGTGCGGCTTTGCAAGGTGACGATATTCTCGTTTATGGAGATGGAAAGCAGACACGCTGCTTTACGTATGTAAGTGATGCGGTCGAGGCAACGATTTGTGCAATGGATGAAAAGGTAAATGGTGAAATTATTAATATAGGTTCTGAGAATGAAAAAAATATAAGGGAAGTAGCGGAAGATATAAAAAAAATAACGAAGTCTGTTTCCAAAATTGTGCACGTTCCATTTGAGGAAGTATATCCACATGGATTTGAAGAAATTCCAAATCGAAAGCCGGATGTAACGAAATTAAGAGAACTTGTCCAGTTTCAAGCGAAAGTAACGTGGGAACAAGGATTGAAAGAAACTATGAAGTGGTTTCGTGAAGAAAACCATGACTAAATCATTATCTGTCATTATTCCAGCCTGTAATGAAATAGATACAATTTCTGATGTTATTCATTCAATAATACCTTTAAAACCATTGGAAATCATAGTAGTGACTAATGGGTGTACAGATGGAACAGATAAGGTCGCTGAAAATTTAGGATGTAAAATTATTAATTATAGAGAGTCACTTGGGAATGATGTAGGGCGTGCAGTAGGTGCCAAACATGCAAAAGGTGATGTTCTATTATTTGTAGATGGTGATTTTGCTATTCGAACTTCACAATTGCAATTATTTCTTAATCCAATTTTATATGATCAGGCTGATGTAGTTTTAAATAATTTGGATGCATTATTTTTAAAGAAACAAAGACCACATTCTATTACAGTATGGCGCCAAATCTTAAATGCAATGTTAGAGCGTGAAGAATTAAAAATTGATTCTTTACTATCTGTACCTCATGCGCTGACGAAGGAAGTTGTGCAAAATATTGGATACGAATGTTTTGTTAATCCTATTGTGGCTCATCTACGCCTAGCACAAAGTAAATGGAGAATTAGCCGTCATTGTGCGATTGATGTTATTACTCCGAATAAATTTCGCCCACTCGAGCATGCTGCATACGGCACGAATCTTGCTCATTCCGAAAAACGAATGATAGGCGATCATATAGAAGCTGTAGCAGAGAGGATATTAGGCAGTGATACGCGCGGGGGATATTGCGATGGAAATAGGAAAAGAGATAGTGTCTACCATACTCTAAATTTTGAAGACTTTTATCAAGGATGGGGCATTACATCTAATTTGTATAAAGGACAGCAATTATCGGTTATTATTCCTGTACAAAATGAAGAGAAAACAATTGGAAACGTTATAGAAGAGCTTCGCAAAATTGAACCATTGGAAATCATTGTTGTTGTAAATGGTTCGTCCGATAAAACGGCAACAATTGCAAAAGACAAGGGAGCAACAACAATTGTGTATAAAGAAGCACTTGGAAACGATGTGGGGCGTTCACTTGGAACTTATTTTGCAAAAGGAGAAATTGTTTTATTTATAGACGGTGATTTTGTTATTCCAGCTAGTGAGCTATATCCCTTTGCAAAAGCTATTGCAGATGGAACGGATGTCGCATTAAATGATTTAAATCATTATTTAGATTTGAGAGTACCACTTCATCTTGTAACAGCATTTAAATATGCATTAAATTTAGCTTGTGATAGAAAAGATTTAGGAGTAGGCTCTCTTATTGCGGTTCCTAATGCGTTTAGTCGTACTTGTTTGAAGGAAATAGGGTATAAATCATTATTGTCACCTTGTGTAGCACAAGTGAAAGCTGTACTTTCAGGTTTTGAAATCGCTTGTGTAAGTCGTATCGATGTTGATAAGATGAACCGTATTCGTCCCAGTGAACATTTCGCAAAAATAGGTCATCCTCCAGCTGTCCTTCGAATTATTGGTGATCATATAGAAGGATTAGAGCAATTAATTGCATTAACAAACAGTCGTGGTGGATTTTACGATGGAAATAGAAAAAGAGATGTTTTATCCCGCTTTAACGGGCAGTAAGACTCCCACCTCAAAATTCGGCGAATACGAGGAAGTTAGGTGGGAGATAACTGCCCGTAAAATCCCGATTGGTGAGGGCTGATTAAAGTTTCACTTTATAGTGGTAACAAAAAAAGGGTACAACATATGTACACTTTTTTGCTCTGTTATAAAAACTATAACAGATTAGGAGATAAGAGTATTACAGCTCTACAATGGGTATCGTTCTTATATTACAAAATAGGACTCGTATATAAGAGTACCAAAAAAATACAATTAAAGAAAGGGTTAATTATAAAGACTTTTAAACGAGGTTAACACTACGAGTGTAGTAGTTTGTTCAACGTTTCACAAACATGTCACAACTATTTCGTCCACTCCCGAAAAAAAGTAGTATTCTAAGTGTGTAAGCTGTTATATAAAAAAACGTAGTCCTGTACTAATCAAAAATGGAGGAGATTAGGATGACTCAAGTATTAGAAAATGTAAAAAACGCGTGGGAAAACTTTAAAGGTGAAAAATGGAAAGCAGAGATTGATGTTCGCGATTTCATTTTAAATAATATGAACGTTTATGAGGGAGAAGACTCTTTCTTAGCGGAAGCAACCGAAGCAACGAAAAAACTTTGGGATCAAGTAATGGATTTAACAACAAAGGAACGTGAAAACGGTGGCGTTCTTGATATGGATACAAAAATTGTTTCTTCTATTACATCACATGAACCAGGATATTTAAATAAAGATATTGAAAAAGTGGTCGGTTTCCAAACTGATAAACCATTTAAACGTTCTTTACAACCATATGGTGGTATTCGTATGGCGGAACAAGCTTGTGAAGCGTATGGATATGAAATGGATAAAGAACTTAGCAAGATTTTCAGAGACTGGCGTAAAACTCATAATCAAGGTGTATTTGATGCATACACACCAGAAATGAAAGCGGCTCGTAAATCAGGTGTTATTACTGGTCTTCCAGATGCATATGGACGTGGACGTATTATCGGTGACTATCGCCGTGTAGCGCTATATGGTATAGATCATTTAATTGAAGCGAAAAAAGCTGATTATAATTTAACTGGCGGTGTAATGAGCGAAGATACAATGCGTTTACGCGAAGAATTATCTGAGCAAATGCGTGCACTTCAAGAGTTAAAACAGATGGCTGCTTCTCATGGATTCGATATTTCTAAGCCAGCTACAAATGCACAAGAGGCCTTCCAATGGTTATACTTTGCTTATCTTGCAGCAATTAAAGAGCAAAACGGGGCAGCAATGAGCCTTGGACGTACCTCTACATTCTTAGATGTTTACATTGAAAGAGATTTAGCAAATGGTACTTTAACAGAAGAAAAAGCACAAGAAATTGTTGACCATTTCATTATGAAATTACGTCTTGTGAAATTTGCAAGAACACCTGATTATAATGAACTATTCTCTGGAGATCCAACTTGGGTAACTGAATCTATCGGTGGTATGGCGTTAGACGGTCGTCCGTTAGTAACAAAAAACTCATTCCGTTTCTTGCATACATTAGATAATTTAGGCCCAGCACCAGAACCAAACTTAACAGTTCTTTGGTCTAAACAATTACCAGAGAACTTTAAAAACTACTGTGCAAAAATGTCTATTAAAACATCAGCAATTCAATACGAAAATGATGACATTATGCGTCCTGACTACGGTGATGACTATGGTATTGCTTGTTGTGTATCAGCAATGAGAATTGGTAAACAAATGCAGTTCTTCGGAGCACGTGCAAACTTAGCGAAAGCATTACTATATGCGGTTAACGGTGGTAAAGATGAAAAGTCAAAAGCACAAGTTGGTCCTGAATACGCACCAATTACTTCTGAAGTATTAGATTATGAAGAAGTTATGCGTAAATTCGATATGACAATGGAATGGTTAGCGGGACTATACTTAAATACATTAAATGTAATTCACTTTATGCACGATAAATATAGCTATGAACGTATTGAAATGGCACTTCATGATACAAATGTTCTTCGTACAATGGCAACAGGTATCGCTGGATTATCTGTAGTAGCAGACTCTTTAAGTGCAATTAAATACGCACAAGTAAAACCAGTGCGTGATGAAAATGGTATTGCAGTTGATTTCGAAATTGAGGGAGATTTCCCTAAATACGGTAACAATGATGATCGTGTAGATGAAATCGCAGTAAATCTTGTGAAAACATTTATGAACAAGCTTCGCAAACATAAAACATACCGTAATTCTGTTCATACAATGTCAATCTTAACAATCACATCTAACGTTGTATACGGTAAGAAAACTGGTAACACTCCAGATGGACGTCGTACTGGAGAACCATTTGCACCGGGGGCAAACCCAATGCATGGCCGTGATACAAAAGGTGCATTAGCGTCATTATTATCTGTAGCTAAATTACCATATGAAGATGCACAAGATGGTATTTCAAATACATTCTCTATTATTCCAAAAGCACTTGGTAAAGAAGATGATGTACAAGTACGCAACTTAGTATCTATGCTTGATGGATATGCAATAAAACAAGGACACCACTTAAATATTAACGTATTTAACCGTGAAACATTAATGGATGCAATGGAGCACCCTGAAAAATATCCACAATTAACAATTCGTGTATCTGGTTACGCTGTTAACTTTATTAAATTAACTCGTGAACAACAAATTGATGTAATTAACCGTACAATGCATGAAAGCATGTAAGTGAAAAAAGTGTTCCTCCGCTTTTAATATATAGCGGAGGGAGGCTGTTTCAATAAAGGAGGAAGTAACATGGTAAAAGGAAGAATACATTCTGTAGAGTCTTGCGGTACTGTTGATGGCCCAGGGATTCGTTATGTCATATTTACACAAGGGTGTTTATTACGTTGTCAATATTGTCATAATGCTGATACATGGGAAATCGGTAAAGGTAAAGAAATAACAGTTGAAGAAGTGATGCAGGATGTGACATGTTACCTTCCATTTATTGAAGCTTCTGGAGGCGGTATAACAGTTAGCGGTGGAGAGCCACTATTACAGCTAGACTTCTTAATTGAGTTGTTTAAAAAGTGCAAAGAAGCTGGTATTCATACAACAATCGATTCTTCGGGCGGTTGTTATTCTGAAGAACCAGAATTCCAAAATAAGCTAGATATTTTAATGGATTATACAGATTTAGTTTTATTAGATTTGAAGCATATTGATTCAAAGAAACATCGTAAATTAACAGGGAAACCAAATGAACATATTTTACAATTTGCTCGTTATTTATCGGATAAAAAGAAGCCAATTTGGGTAAGGCATGTATTGGTTCCCGGTGTTACCGATGGTGAAGAGGATCTGCAAAATTTATCAAACTTTATTCAAAGTCTATCTAATGTTAAGAAAGTGGAAGTGCTGCCATATCATAAACTCGGTGTTTATAAATGGGAGGCACTTGGACATAAGTATCCACTTGCGGATGTGAATCCACCGACAGAAGAAAATGTTGAGCATGCAAAACATATTTTAAAAGCAGTCTAATCCAAATATTGGATTAGACTTTTTGTTTCTTTACCCCGCTATTTGTGGGAGACCTGCTGCCCGTAAACGCCCGATTGGTGAAGGCTAATAATCAGTGGGGGATGAACAAAACCCCCACTGATTAAAGTTGCACTTTATAATAAAATCTAGAGTATATATTTAGAAAAGAGTATACTGAAGAGAGAATATCCATATTTTTGTAAAGGATAGGCGGAGAAATTTACATAATTGTAAAGGGAAATCAAAATAGTAAAAAGAATTAAGAAGTAAAAGAGTGAGTATCATGAAATATAGAACATTTGTAAGTTATTGCGAAAGCTCTTATAGGAAAGTATAATGTAAAGATATGAGCACAGATAGGATTAAGGGGTCAATCTTATATGCTTTGCATATCCACGACAGGTACATAGCTAACAGGGGAATATTGGAATCCGAGTATGTAATGTTTAAGGAAAATGTTTTTCCTATTGTCGTATATGCAATATGGAGAAACAAAAAGCTAGGAGTGGATTTGTTTGATAAAAAACCCCAAGGTTTTAATATTAACTGCACATTACGGTAACGGTCATGTGCAAGTAGCGAAAACATTAGAACAAACCTTTCGTCAAAAAGGAATCAAAGATGTAATTGTATGCGACTTGTTTGGAGAATCACATCCAGTTATAACCGATATTACAAAATATTTATATTTAAAAAGCTATACGGTAGGAAAAGAATTATATCGTTTGTTTTATTATGGTGTAGAGAAAATTTATGATAAAAAAATAGCATCTTGGTATGCGAATTTTGGAAGAAAGCGTTTGAAGACGCTATTACAGGTGGAGAAACCGGATATTGTTATTAATACCTTTCCAATCATCGCTGTACCAGAATTGAAAAAGCAAATAGGTATTTCTATTCCTGTTTATAACGTATTAACGGATTTTTGTGTGCATAAAATATGGATCCATCGAGAAGTAGATCGTTATTTTGTAGCAACCGATCATGTGAAAAAAGTGATGGTTGATATCGGTGTACCTGCAGAGCAAATTGTTGAAACAGGGATTCCGATTCGCAGCAGTTTTGAGCTAAAGATCAATCCAGCAATTATATATAATAAATATCAGTTATGTAAGGATAAAAAGATGTTACTAATTGTAGCAGGTGCTCATGGTGTGCTAGGGAGTGTAAAAGAGCTATGCCAGTCATTTATGTCAGTACCAAACTTACAAGTAGTTGTCGTTTGTGGGAAAAACGAAGCTTTAAAGCAGGATTTAATGGAACTACAGGAACAAAGTTCTGATGCTTTAAAAGTATTTGGTTATGTTGAAAACATTGATGAGTTGTTCCGTGTTACTTCTTGTATGATTACGAAGCCAGGTGGTATTACATTAAGCGAAGCAGCCGCATTACAAGTACCTGTCATTTTATATAAACCTGTCCCAGGACAAGAGAATGAAAATGCGTTGTATTTTGAAAAAAAAGGGGCTGCAGTTGTCATTCGTGATGATAGTGAAGTTTTTGCAAAAACAGAGGCGTTATTACAAGATGATATGAAGCTTCTTCAAATGAAAGAAGCAATGAAAAGTATTTATCGTCCTGAGCCAGCTGGTCATATTGTGGATACAATTTTGGCAGAAAATCATGCAGAGCCGAATCATATACCTATTAAATCACCAGCTCTTGCCGAATCTTTTACTTAATATGAAACCCCTCTTTTAAGCATTTAAAGAGGGTTTTTTTAGTGTTGTAAAAAAGTAAACGTGAATTATTAACTTATCCACAAGGTATTACGCTTCTATTAGACAGTAAAGTCGGAATATTAACAACTATATCCACATAGTCCACAATTTTTAGAAAATTATCCACAATTCTCACGTTTAGAATTCATTTAAATAGATGAATTCGTAAAATACTTTTGGAATTTATGCACAATTCTACGATTTTTGTGGATAAAGTTGTCCACAAAAAAAATTCCTTATTTATAAGGAACCTTTTTTGCTAATCTATTGGAAGATCTTATGTAATGAAACTGAATAATTAGGGGGGAAACCTTCTAATTATTCAGTTTCACTTTAAATGCTTTTTGAGCGATAGCCCGCTGCACGATCTGCTTTTCGAAATTCTCGTTGATAGAGAACTTCTTGTGTACTAGATAATGTGTTTTTTGCTTTATCACGTTTCTTTTTATCCATTACAAATCACCTCGTGTCTTAAAGTCACTATCTATCGTTTCCAAAGACATGGGGTGATATACATATATGTCAAACTAGTAATGATTAATTATCATTTCTGAATTTTTAGATTACGCTTCTTTTAATTGGTGTGCTTCTTGGAATGTTGTATCTCGCATTGTTGCAAGTGTATATTGATCTTTTGGAATTTCATATAAATTATATACTTCTTCATGCTCGTTAATTTCATCATAAACGGCTTTTCTTGTTTCGTTTGCTAGATTTACATATTGTAGTTTTTCGGCAGCCTTAATAGACCGGATATTTATTTTACGAATACGCATAAAGATCGTTTCAATATCTAATTCGTAGAAAAGTTCGCTAAAAAATGAATCTTTCGCTAATTTATTATATCCTTTACCATGATAGGGTTTGCCAAGCCAGGTTCCGAGGAATCCGGCTTTTTCTTGCACATCAAATAAAGTAATTGTACCGATAGGGTTACCCCATTCATCTAAAATTGTGCGTGAGATTAATTCTCCACGCTCTTCGGCTTCAATTGTTTGTTTCGTTAAAAATAAATATTCTTCATAAGAATAAGCCTTTTGACGCACAAAAGGGAAGACAGCTGGATCCACCATTAACTCGTATAGAACGTGGCTGTCGTGTAAGTCGCGTTTTTTCAACACACTAACTCCTCCTCACACGAGGGGTAGCATGACGAAAAAACACTCACCCTCGAAATTTTTATATCAATCTTTAAAAAATTTCGGGGTGGGAATCGAACCCACTAGAACCAGTTTATAACGCTGGTGGCGCACCATTTGCCTTCCCCATTCATCAATTTGAAAATGATAATCACGACACAAATTGATTATGGTTTCATTCAGTTTATAATCGTATAATACTTTATCTAGTCAAAAAAATAAACTAGTTTTTTTTATTTTTTTTGTAAATTATTTTTCCGTCAATCATGGTGAGTACAGGCTTGGCTAAATAATGGAAAGGATGGTGAGTCCATAACACGAGATCAGCATCTTTTCCAACTTCAATGCTTCCAATTCTACTCTCTAAACGTAAATTACGAGCTGGAAAAATAG
The DNA here is from genome assembly GCF_038050385.1 of Bacillus sp. FSL R9-9410. Classification (NCBI taxonomy): domain Bacteria; kingdom Bacillati; phylum Bacillota; class Bacilli; order Caryophanales; family Bacillaceae; genus Bacillus; species Bacillus sp. FSL R9-9410. The sequence continues at coordinate 4,155,750 of NZ_JBBOTV010000001.1, read as the reverse complement.
TTATTCCTTCCAAGGCCGTTTTTTCATCTAATCCTTCTCGAACAGCGATAGCGGCACAAACATTTAAATATTGAATGGGTGTATAAGGGTGATCTGTTGTAATAGAAACTTCTATGCCACTTTTCGATAATATATGATAAGTATCCCATGTTTTGTTTTTAAGCTCGATTTTCGAACGTCGTGTAAGGGTCGGACCAACTGAAATCTTTAAATTATGTTTCGAAAGTTCCTCAACAATAAAGTGTCCTTCTGTGCAATGTTCAATACGTAAATCAAGATTGAATTCTGTCGCAAAGCGTAAAGCTGAAGTGATATCATCTGCGCGGTGAGCGTGGATACGTACCGGTATTTCTCGGCGGAGTGCTTTTAAAATAGGGAGCATTCGAAAATCAGCTTCATGCCCATAGTGTTGTGCGTCATAGAATGATTCACGAAGTAATCCCATAATTCCCATACGTGTTATTGATTCTTTTGTGCCATTGCTATGGAATTTTTTAGGGTTTTCTCCAAAGGCAATTTTTAAACCAGCAGGTTCCTGAATAATCATATGATCAATACAAGTTCCAGCAGTTTTTATTACACAAGTAGTACCGCCGATAATATTTTGGCTTCCGGGCATAACGTGAACAGTCGTAACCCCATTTTGTACAGCGTCTTGAAATGCAATATCAAAAGGATGGATCCCGTCTAAAGAACGGATATGTGGTGTTGAAACTTCAGATGTTTCATTTGCATCATTACCAGCCCAACCAGTGCCTTCGTCATAGAGACCAAGATGAGTATGCACATCAATAAATCCAGGTAAAAGATGAAGAGCTCGTGCGTCTATAACAGTCATATCTTGAGTAGGCTTAATATAAGGTTTGACCTCGGTGATTCGTTCTCCTGTAACCAGTACATCTCCTTGAAATTTTGGAGAGGTAATAGGATATACAATGGCTTGTTTGAGCAATGTTTTCATAGGTACCTCATTTCTGTTACTTTGTAATATTTAGTGTGAGTTAAGACAAAGTAACTGAAAGGTTGTTCGTGTAGTAATGCTCCAGAGTTTAGAAAGTGAGAAGTTTTGAAGGAGATAAACTACCCGTAAAACTATTTTAGAAGTACTACATTGTATGCAAGAGTATATTTTGTAATGCATGGTTAACTGTAGGGAATGTGTATCGATATCCATGTTCAATCGCTTTATTGGGTAATACATGTTGCCCTTCTAATACAAGTATACTCATCTCACCGAGTAAAGCGCGCAGTACAAATGAAGGAACAGGTAACCAATGAGGTCGCCTAGTTATAGTGGCAATAATTTCACCGAACTCTTTCATCCGTATTGGCGTTGGCGCTGTAATATTAAAAGGTCCGTCAATTTCTTTTTTGTGAATGATGAAATCAATCATGCGAACGACATCGTCTATATGAATCCATGATAACCATTGGTTTCCAGATCCAATTGTCCCCCCAATATATAATTGATAGGGAAGTAGCATTTTTGGAAGAGCTCCTCCTTCTGCACCTAATACGACTCCAAATCTTGAGTAGATTGTTCTTATTCCAAGAGAACGTGCTTTAGATGCTTCTTGCTCCCATAAAAATACTGTTTCTGCTAAAAAGTCATTTCCGGGAGTTTCTTGTTGCTCAGTAAAAGACTCTGTTTCAGATGTTCCATAGTATCCAATAGCGCTTGCGTTAATAAATGTGTGTGGTTTTGTTGCGAGTGCTTGTAATTGTTTAATGAGTCCTTTTGTTGTTTGAATCCTACTGTTTAAAATTGTTTCTTTTTGTTTCTTTGTCCATCTACTATTAATAGACTCTCCAGATAGATTAATAACTACATCGATAGAGGAGAGGGGGAAGGTCTGTAAATCCGGTGTCCACTGTACGTATTGAAGGTTAGTATGTGAAGTTTCAGCAGTTTTTTTTCGAGTAAGAATGTAAACAGTATATCCCTTTTGAATAAAAAAATTAGAAAGGCATTTGCCGATAAATCCAGTTCCACCAGAAATTGCGATTTTCACAATCATTTCCTCCTCATTATATATATTCTTGAAAAGCAAAAACGTTCCTTGACTATGTTAAAATAATAGAGAGGTGAGAGTATGTCTGTCATTACAAAAATAGAAGTGCAAAAACGATCGAAAGAACGATTTAATATTTATATTGATAAAGGCCAAGGTGAAGAGTACGGGTTTAGTGTGAATCAATCAATCTTAATGAAACATGGGTTACAAAAAGGCTTAGAAATTGATGAAGTAGCGTTAGGGAATATTTTGTACAATGAAGAGGTACAAAAAGCATATTTACAAGCAATTTCCTATTTATCCTATCAAATGAGAACAAAACAAGAAATAGAAGATTTCTTACGAAAAAAAGAAGTGGGACAGGCCATCATCTCTGAAGTCATTTCGAAATTATTACATGATCGATATATTAATGATAAAGAGTACGCGATTTCATACGTGCGAACGCAAAGTAATGTGAATCAAAAAGGTCCAACTGTTATTAGGAGAGGGCTATTAAGTAAAGGTGTTCAGGATTTAATCATTACACATAGTTTACAAGAGTATCCAAAGGAGAAGCAAATTGAGAATGCTTTGTTTCTTATAGAAAAGAAAAAAAAATCTTATCAAAAGCATTCATTTTTACAAATGAAACAAAAATTAGAAGAAATGCTTGTTCGTAAAGGGTATCCTAGAGAGGTAATTCAAATTTGTCTGGAAGAATTGAAAGACGAAAAAGATGACGAACAGCAACAAGAAGCGTTACACTATCATGGGAATAAATATTATGAGAAATATAAGAAGTATGATGGTTGGACATTCGAAAATAAGGTGAAGCAAGCGTTATATCGAAAAGGATTCTCTATTGATGAGATAGATATATTTTTACAAATGAAGCGTGAAGAGGGATGAGGAAATAAGATGGGTATGCCAAAACGCTACAGTGAAATGACACCACATGAGTTAAGGGAAGAAATTGGGGTTTTGAAGGAGCAAGCAGTAAAGGCTGAGCAACTTGGAATTGTAAATGAATTCGATGTATTAATGAGAAAAATGGCTATGGCTCGTGCTTATATGATAGATATAAATAAATTCCATATTGGTGAGACATATGAATTAGTAGAAGAACCTGGTATGGTATTTAAAATTACGTATTTCAATGGGGTATTTGCTTGGGGATATAAGCAACATGATAATGAAGAGATTGGAATACCAATTTCCTTGCTACAAGAAAAATAAAAACCAGAGAGCGAATCTCTCTGGTTTTCATCTTTGGTAGGCGTTAAAGGAGATAGGAGATTCTAAAATTGGCGTTTTTTACATTCGTTTGCCAGTATAATGAGAGACTGGGTTTGTTGCGTCTGTCCGTTAACTTGCGCCTTCGCATGTTTTGGACGAGTCCACGTATGGTTAAATAATTCAGAACGACGATCTAAATGGTCACGGTAGCTCATCTTTATCACCTCGTGTAGGAATTTAATTTGTACTACTCTTCCTGCTGATTTGCAGCACGCATACGTTCTTGTGGGTGCGTGTTAATTGTGCCGTTAGGTCGTTTCGAAGCGAAGCGTGATTTCGCTTTCGGTTGACCTTCGATTTTGCTGTTGTTTTTTGACTCAGACCAAAATTCGGCTTGTCTACCCATTAAGAACGCCCCCTCATTATCAGTTGATACCTCTTTAAGAAGTATCACTTATAGAATGTGCAAAATTGAAGAAACTATCCTTTAGAAATGAAGGGAATAAAATGCAACTTTAACCAGGGTTTTTTTATCCCCTACTGGTTATTAGCCCGCACCAATCGGGATAAATAAAAGGAGAATAGAACATGAATGATATTTATGAAACATTAACGAAAGAATTATTAGATAAGAATGACAACCTTTCTTACGCACAAGCTCGTGCATGGGTTGAATTACTGTGGGAAGACTTCCGAACAACTTATGCTAAATCAGGTCGTTACCAAGGTGAGGAAATGACTGAACAAGTGGTACGAACATGGGTTAATAATCATGGAGGGCGCCTTCATGAAATGCGTACGAATAATCCGAAGTATAGCCATTTAATCAATCAAGAAGATCATTTGAAACATTAAAAAAAGCGACTTAGGTCGCTTTTTTTAATGTGGAAGCAATTCTAGTTTCTTTCGAAGTTTTTCTTCGCTGAAAATCCATCCTGTATATGAATTAATAATATTTAAATTTTGATCGAGCTGAACGATTGCGACGAATGGATAATAATCTTTACTTCGATACCGCAAATCAATAAATCGAACTTCATAATAGTTATCATAATCGAAAATATCCCAGCGATATACAGGTGAGAAAGATAAGAAAGCTGATATATTTTCATCTCGCACAGCAGCTTGCATAATTGCAGTATTCGGGAACGGTACGCGATTAAATTTATCGTATACAAGGATATTACCGCGGTGCCATCTTGCGACGTAGTAATGTTCAGTTGTAACGACGGCTAAATGATAATGATAAAATTTGTAAGAAGGAGAAATAATTACTTTCTCTACATTTTTGAAACGTTTGTATACTACACTTTTGATATTTCGATGCATCATAATGCGGCCGATGTAGTAAACAAACATTAATATATACGCTGCTAAAGCAGTATAGCCTTTATGTGCTCCGACAAGCATACAGGCGATAGCGAGTATATGGATAAAGAAAATGACCGTATCAAACGTATTAATTATGCCGAGCGCTACCCATTTTTTTGTGAAGGGCCTTAATGCCTGTGTACCATAGGCATTGAAAATATCCACAAAAACATGAAGAAAGACGGCAATAAATGACCAAAGTAGTAGATGCAGATAGGGAGCGTCTGAAAAGAAGGCGAAAGAGATGCCACTTATAAGGAGTGACCAAAGAATCACTGCAGGAATGGAATGAGTAATCCCGCGATGATTTCTTATATATTTAGCGTTATTACGCAATTTTAAAACTGTATCGATGTCAGGAATATTGGAACCGGCAATTGTTGCAAGCATCACTGCTTGTGGTCCAATATCACTTTGTGCTATAGCTGGATCTAATGTTGCCAAACTGCCTAGAGTAACGCCCATAACAAGGTGAGTGGCTGTATCCATAGAAATCCACCTCCGTTTTTTATTAATGTAACTCTTTTTATTCGATACCTCAAGTCCTTTGCCTTCTATTTCCTATGTCATCTTACTTAAATTTTTTCCTAAAATCTTTATAATAGTACGTATATGCAAAAAAATGAGGGGGATCAAGTTTGACACTTGAAATATTAAATGAGTTTAACATAGAACAGTTTCAAAATGATTTAATTGGTTGGTTTGAAAAAGAACAACGTGATTTACCGTGGCGAAAAAATAAAGATCCATACCGTGTTTGGGTTTCGGAAATTATGTTACAGCAAACAAGGGTAGAGGCTGTAAAACCATATTACGCAAATTTTATGGGGAAGTTTCCTACGCTTGAAGCGCTAGCAACTGCCGATGATGAAGAAGTATTAAAAGCATGGGAAGGCTTAGGTTATTATTCTAGAGCACGAAATTTACACGCTGCAGTAAAAGAGGTAAAAGAAGTATATGGCGGGACAGTACCGAGCGATGTAAAGAAAATTGAAAAATTAAAAGGAGTAGGACCATATACAAAAGGTGCCATTTTAAGTATTGCATATGGCATACCAGAGCCAGCGGTTGATGGAAATGTTATGCGCGTATTATCTCGTATTTTATCAGTGTGGGATGATATTGCAAAACCGAAGACGAGAAAAGTTTTTGAAGAGATTGTGCGTGAAATTATTTCGACAGAAAATCCATCTTATTTTAACCAAGGTTTGATGGAATTAGGTGCATTAATTTGTATACCGAAAAATCCATCTTGTTTACTTTGTCCTGTACGTGAACATTGCAGAGGGTATGCTGAAGGTGTTCAAAAAGAACTACCAGTGAAGAGTAAAGCGAAAGCACCTACAATGGTACCGCTCGTTGCAGGAATACTTCAAACTGAAGATGGCCGTTACGTAATTAATAAACGCCCAAGTACGGGATTACTGGCTAATATGTGGGAGTTCCCGAATATTGAATTAGGTGAAGGTATTCGTAATCAGAAACAACAGCTTACGGATTATATGAAGGAGAGCTTTAATCTCTCTGTTTCAATTGATGAGTACGCGATGAATGTACAACATACTTTTACACATCGTACTTGGGATATATTTATATTTTACGGAAAAGTAACAGGTAATATTGTCGAAACGGATACATTAAAGTTTGTATCGAAAGAAGCGTTTGAACAGTTACCTTTCTCGAAATCGCATCGTACAATTTACGAAAAGTGCGTTGAGAAAATTACAATGCAATAAAGTGAAACTTTAATCAGTGGGGGTTTTCTTCATCCCCCACTGATTATTAGCCTTCACCAATCGGGCTTTTACGGGCAGCCCGACCCCAACCTAACTTCTTTGCTTTCGCTGCATTTTGAGGTGGGGGTCTTACTGCCCGGCAAATAGCGGGATAAATAATAAAAAACGTGTTCCAGAACTTTGGAACACGTTTTTTATATTGAAAATAAATTTGTATTTTGAGGTTGAAAATCCACGCGTTTATAATCCGCCCCGTGACTCGATTTCTTTCACAATTTCTTTATAAATCGTTTGTCCCTCTACATTTAGATAAGGCATAATTTGCTGAAATGAATGATGAAAATAAGCTAATTCATCCTCTTTCCATTCATTTTTGGAAATCATAGTTAGCTCAGTCATATCACGTCCAGTATACATATTCCCACCTCCATCATATGTAGTTTGAAGGAGTGATAAGAGATATATGCGTGAATTTTTAAAAAGAAAATTAAGGATAACTTCTAAGTGAATTGGTTATATTATTGATTGTGGAGGTGAGAAAGATGAGTAAAAAACAACAAGGTTATAATAAGGCAACTTCTGGTGCTAGCATTCAAAGTACAAATGCTAGCTATGGTACAGAGTTTGCAACTGAAACGAATGTACAAGCAGTAAAACAAGCAAACGCACAATCAGAGGCACAGAAAGCACAAGCTTCTGGTGCTCAAGGTGCAAATGCTAGTTATGGTACAGAGTTTGCAACTGAAACAGATGTGCATGCAGTGAAAAAACAAAATGCACAATCAGCTGCAAAACAATCACAATCTTCTAGCTCAAATCAGTAATGAAGGAAAAACACTTCTCCGTTCGAGAGAAGTGTTTTCTTTGTGTGCGTGTCACTGTAATGAAAATAAAGCGAACGACATAACTTCTAATAAGTCAACAAATGTAGTCAAAGGAGAAAGAAGTTCACGATTAGAAATATGTAATAGGAATTATAACTGGCGAATGAATCAAAAAGGGGGTAAGTGATGAACGACTTTGATAAGTTGGTAGGAGAGCAGTTGGAAACGATGGATGAGCTTTTAAAGTTACAATCACATTTAGAGAAGTATCAGCAAATTGAAATGAGTGGAAGGGATACGTGCGATAAAAAAGAATTGCATTTTATCCGTCAAGAAATATACAGAACAGAAATAGCATTAAAACTTTTGCATGAAAAATTTGAACAGCAAACGAATAATGTGATTCAATCTTTTGAAACCGAAAAAATAATTTAAAATTAAGGGTGAGATATGTTGTTGATTTTAGGGGGAAGTCCTTTCTTAAACAGAGATGAGGGGACTTTTCTTTTTGTTATATCTTCGTTTAATCTTCTAAAATACGTATTACTAATTCATAGAGGATTTTCCTTTAGTAAAAGGGTTGGTGATGTGGTATTCAATAATACAAACTTCATTATATTCCTCATGAAAACAAGTGTCCTATCGCTTTAGTTTTAAAATTTCGACAAAAAAGTTATAATAGAAAAAAAGTGAATGCAGTTCAAGGGGTAGTTAAGACAACTTAAGAATGGCATTTGCAGTTGAAAGAAGGGAGCATATATGGGATTTCCCAAAGAAGGAGAAAAGGTACAAATACATAGTTATAAACATAATGGCTCCATTCATAGAATGTGGGAAGAGACAACGATTTTAAAAGGGACGCAGAGTCTTGTGATCGGAGCGAATGATCGTACAGTAGTTACGGAATCAGATGGCCGAACATGGATTACTCGCGAACCTGCGATTTGTTACTTTCATGCTAATTATTGGTTTAATGTGATTGGAATGCTAAGGGAAGAAGGAGTATATTATTATTGTAATTTAAGTTCTCCTTTTGCATATGACTCTGAGGCATTAAAGTATATTGATTACGATTTAGATATTAAAGTGTATCCGGATATGACATATACACTTTTAGATGAAGATGAGTATGAGAAGCATAGTCAAATCATGCAGTATCCACCTGTTATTGATACAATTTTAAAACGAAATGTAGCACATTTAACACAGTGGATTCATCAAAGAAAAGGTCCATTTGCACCAGATTTCGTAGATATGTGGTATGAAAGATATTTAATGTACAGAAATTAAAACAAACCTGCAGGGGATTTCCCGGCAGGTTTGTCCTATTAGAGGGGGGATTATGTGCAAGGTATAAAAAGATATTTACAATTTGTTAAACCATATCGATGGCTCATTGCTATTACAATTATTATTGGTCTTGTGAAGTTTGGTATCCCGCTTATTATGCCATGGTTATTAAAGTATATTATTGATGATGTTATTCAAGGCACGGGATCGCTTCAAGAAAAAACGTCTCAATTAATAACCGCAATTGGGATTGCCTTTTTTATTTTTGCAGTAGTAAGACCGCCGATAGAATATTATCGTCAATATTTCGCGCAGCGCATTGCCAATACAATACTATACGATTTACGAAAATACATTTTTGGGCACTTGCAAAAATTGAGCTTACGTTATTATTCGAACACAAAAACAGGGGAGCTTATTTCACGTGTAATCCATGATGTAGAACAAACGAAGGATTTTGTAATTACGGGTCTTATGAATGTTTGGTTAGATACTGCAACAATTGTTATTGCCATTATCGTTATGTTTTCTATGAATATAAAATTAACCTTTGTTGCTTTATTAATCTTACCTATTTATGTAGTTGCAGTGAAATATTTTTTCGGACGTCTTCGAAAATTAACTAAAGAGCGTTCACAAGCGTTAGCAACTATGCAAGGGTATTTACATGAACGTATTCAAGGAATGCAAGTGACACGTAGTTTTGCATTAGAAGAGTATGAAAGAGGACAGTTTGAAAAGAGAAATAATGAATTTTTAACGAAAGCACTAACTCATACGAGTTGGACGGCGCGAACGTTTTCAGCAGTGAATACGTTAACGGATTTAGGACCGTTACTTGTGATTGGTTTTGCAGCATATGAAGTGATTCAAGGTCAGTTAACTCTAGGGACTATGGTTGCTTTTGTCGGATATATGGATAGTTTGTATAGTCCGCTTCGCCGCCTTGTTAATTCATCTACAACATTAACACAGTCTTTTGCATCAATGGATCGAGTGTTTGAATTGTTGGATGAAAAATACGATATTGTTAATGTGCCAAATGCGGTGCAAACGAAAAGGTTAAATGGGGAAGTTATATTTGATAATGTTTCTTTTCGTTATAATGCGGATGAAAAAGAAATATTGCATAATCTGTCATTAACTATGCGCCCGGGAGAGAAGGTTGCACTTGTAGGGGCAAGTGGAGGAGGAAAGTCATCTCTTGCTAGTTTAATTCCGCGTTTTTATGATGTTTCTGAAGGTGCAGTTTATATAGACGGGATAGATGTAAGAAAGTATAATATGAGAAATTTACGTAGTCATATTGGAATTGTGCTACAAGATAATTTATTATTTAGCGATACAATCGGGGCTAATATTTTATATGGAAATCCGAAAGCTACAGAGGCAGAAGTGATTTCAGCTGCCAAAGCTGCACAAATTCATAATTTTATTACAGAGTTGCCAGAGGGCTATGATACTGTCGTTGGGGAACGTGGTGTGAAATTATCGGGCGGGCAAAGACAGCGTGTAGCAATCGCACGGGTTTTTCTAAAGAATCCGTCTTTACTTATATTAGATGAAGCAACTTCCGCTTTAGATTTAGAGAATGAACGATATATTCAAGAGGCACTGCAAACGTTAGCTGCAGATCGGACAACAATTATCATTGCACACCGATTAGCGACGATTACGCATGTCGATACAATTATTTATGTTGAAGATGGTGAAATAAAAGAAAAGGGTTCTCATGAAGAGTTAATGAAAAAGAGGGGATTTTATTACAATCTATATCAACTTCAGCATCTAACAGAAACAGCTCCTTTAGCGTAAAAGGAGCTGTTTTTTATTCGTCTTCTTTTTTATCTTCGATTTGGAGTTCACTCTCTGGTTTATGGTATGTGTAGAAGCTATCCACAAGTAAATCTAAATGCTCTACTTCTTCACTGTAGTTAATAATTGAAGAAATAAGAGGGAAGAGATGTAACCATATTTTATATGCTTCCTCATCGTCCTTATTTTGATAATCCATAAAGATATCAATCAATTCTTGTTTACCTGTTTCAACTTCATCAAGCATCTCAACGGATTGTTGTTTCTTTGCTTTACCAATAAATTTTAATAACACCTGTTCGTGATAATGCGTTAATGAATCAAGTTCGTTTTGAATAGATTCCTGAAACTCTTCTGGCATATAGCGCAGTTCATTTTCAGTACGATGTAATGACTTTAACGTGCTTAAAGCGCGGCTTGTTGTCGCTAACATTTGTCTGAATAAAACGAGCTTACGAATTTTTGCGAATTGTATTTTTTTCGTATAGCTTCTTTCTTCTTTATACAGCAAATAGTAATGATTTAGTTTAATCATTTTTTCTTTCATGCGATCAATATCGGTTTTTAGCGTTGTAAAATCAGAAGCTTGCCTACTGTTCATACGAATCCATTTAACAATTTCCTCTGTATTATCAACGATGCGATGGTAAAGTTTTGTTTCATATTTTGGCGGCATAAATACTAAATTTACAAGTGAAGCCGCAATAATTCCAATCATAATCGTCGCGAATCGAAGTAAGGCAAAATTAAAGAAATCTTCGCCTTGATACTCCATAATGGCGATAACTGTTACTAAAGCGAGTGATATTGTTTTTTCTAAGCGTAATTGTAAAGTAAGAGCAATTACTAATATACACGTTAATCCAATAATAAAAGGATTATGTCCAAAAGCAGTAGCAAATACGATAGCGAATACCGCACCAATTACGTTTGCTTGAATTTGCTCAAGAGCAGTTAAATACGAGCGGTATACAGACGGTTGAACAGCAAAGATAGCTGAGATTCCCGCAAATACTGGACTCGGTAATTGAAGTAAAATACAAGCAAATAAAGCTAATGTAATGGCAATACCCGTTTTTAAAATGCGAGCACCAAGTTTCATACCCTTATTGATATCCTTTCTCTTGTCATAATGAATGTACAACATGATACTATACATTCATTACAATATGTTAGCAAGTGATATTTTAGTGACGTTAAAAAGTTTAATAAATAAATTACAATCCATTTATAATTTCTCCAAATTCTCTTTAAACATCTATTCTTTAATAAAAAAACCTGCTGAATTTCAGCAGGTTTCAAATTGTTATTCTAGATTACTATGCGATGCTCGCTTCGTCAATTTTTTTATCCCGCATTAACGGGCAGTAAAACTCCCACCTCAAAATGCGACTGGAGCAAAGAAGTTAGGTGGGAGATCAACTGCCCGTAAACGCCCGATTGGTGAAGGCTAATAATCAGTGGGGGATGAACAAAACCCCCACTGATTAAAGTTTCACTTTATGAAAATAAATATTGTACATGTCATTCAGTTGAAATAGATGGATCCGCCTGTTCTTTTTTCGGGATAATTTCATAGAAGTGAAGCTGGATATCATCTAATAATGGTGTTAACAAAGCGACTTCTTCATATTGTTCATGCTCATTTAATACACGAATGTAGTCTAATAATAATTCATTCACATCTTGCAAACCATTTTTACTAATTGGCTGCAATGTTACATTTGCACCTTTAGCAATTCTTCTTTTTAAAGCGTGTTCTGTTAAACCTAAGTTTGGCTCATGACGTAAATAAACAACACCACCAGTCATGCCGGCACAAATCCATGGACCAGGATCTCCTAAAACAAGAGCACGACCATTTGTCATATATTCAAAAGCAAATCCTTTTATATTAGAATATACGCCGATATTTCCTTGTTCTTTTTCGCGGAGTGGTTTTGTAATTCTGCCTCCAATTATCATATCTGCTCCAGAAAGGCGAATGCCAGCACGAGCATCAGCGTTACCTTGCACGTATAATGCACCTTTTTGAGCGCCGTATCCAAATCCTTTTCCGACAGAACCGTTATAATATGTTCCATCTTTTCCTTTTGCTTTCGTTATATAAATGCCACCGCCAAATGAAGTTTTTCCAATTCCATCTTGCGCGCCACCATTTACGTGTATAAATAAGTTCTCGCTATTGTACGCGCCTAATCCGTTTCCGGGAACAGATCCGTTTGTATACTTTAATGTAAGTGGTTCAAGATGAGTGTTTTCATATAATTTGCTACGAATACGATAACAGGATTCTAGACCGCCCATTACGCGTTGCTCTACGCCGACGCTTACTAATTCTTTTGACTGGAGAGAATTTGTTGTTTCAAATTGTTTTTCTTGTACAGATGCCGTTATTTTCACGGATGAATCTTCTATCGTTTGTATTAAATTACGTAAGTCTAATAAATCCTTGCCTCGAGTTTGTTCTAATAAATCCGATCGTCCGATAATATCTTGTAAGTTTGTGTAACCGAGCTGCCCTGTTAAACGTTTCAATTCTGTACCGAAAGTAGTGAATAGGCTTAATAGTCCTGTAACTGCACTTTCTAATTCACGTGGAACGAAACGGCGCAGTCCATGTTCTTTCGCTTGAGCTTCAGATTCAATTTGTGTTGCAATTCCGACGTGGCACGTATCGAGATGACAACCACGGCAAGTTGTACAGCCAATTGCAATCATTGATAATGTGCCAAATCCGATCCGGTTTGCTCCAAGGAGCATGATTTTTAAGGCGTCATTGACACTTCGAATACCGCCATCTGCCCAAATTTCTACTTTATGTCTCATATGTGCTTCTAATAGAGCGTTATGTGCAGCTTTAACACCGATTTCTACAGGAAGACCTACATGTTGCAATGCGTGAATACGCGCGGCGCCTGTTCCGCCATCAAATCCACTAATGTTAATAAAGTCAGCGCCAGCTTTTGCGATACCGACAGCAATTGTTCCGATGTTAGGAACGACAGGAACTTTTACAGCTACTTTTGCAAGATGATTAGCCGTTTTAATTTCTGTAATCATTTGAGCCAAGTCTTCAATTGAATAAATATCATGGTTGTTAGAAGGTGAAATTAAATCGGAACCAATTGTAGCATTACGTGCTTCCGCAATTTTGGCAGTCACTTTTGAACCAGGCAAATGTCCACCCTCACCAGGCTTTGCTCCTTGACCGATTTTTATTTCAATTAAATTTGATGAATTTAGTAGTTCAGCGTTTACTCCAAATCGGCCAGATGCAACTTGTTGTCCGCGGGTATGCGGGTATTTACCAATCATATCTTTAATTTCGCCGCCTTCACCGTTCAAACTAATCATATTTAACTGATTGGCAGCTTCTGCATATGCGCGAAAGGCAATTTCATTTTGAGAACCGAATGACATAGAACTAATAATAAATGGTAAATCATGATTGTGAATGCCGATGGACACTTCTTCAGTTGGAATTACATGTTTTGTTTGTTTTGTTTGAATAAGGTGCCTGATTGCGATAGGGTTATTTTCTTCTAATTCACTTAACTTGTCGCGGTAATCATCATAAGAGTTTCCTTTTGCAACATCACCAATTGCTTTCCAAATCCGCGGGAATATATGAAAAGATTTTCGCATTCTAACTTTTGGATTGTTATAATCATCAGCTCGAATTTTCGCATCTTCAGCAAGTGATTCAAGTGAAAAAGCTAAATCATTTGAACCGAAGAAATTTGTAATTTGTAATATATTTGCGATTTCCTCATGTAATCCAATAGAGGAGAAGAGGCGACCGTAACCGCGTAATTCATGAATTCCAATCGTCGAAATTACTTTCTCTAGTCCTTTATTAAGTGCGGTATACAAATTAGTAATTGGTGCTTTTGTTCCATCATTTACCGTTGCGAACAATAAATAGGGATTAATACCATCTGCCCCTAATCCGTATAGCGTGACGATATCGTGTAAGGAGCGAAGGGCGCCAGAACGTATAACGAGAGAGCATTTCCGGCGTAATTTATTTTCAGTTAATGTTTGATGTACTTTAGCAGTAACTAAATGTGGATCAATCCATAACAGTTCATTTTGATGAGATTTAGCGTCATCTAATACTAGTAGGGAAGCCCCGTTTTTAACGGCTACTATCGCTTCGGAACTAATTCGATTTAACGCGCTTTGTAAAGTTTCTGATGGGTTAAATGTAACAGAAATTGTAGAGACAGAACTATGAGTGATGAATAGCTGTATAAGTTGTTCGTACGTAATCGTGTGTAAGTCTGCCGCGATAGATTGAGATAAATTTCCTTCTAAAATAATTGGTGAGAGCATCTCGATTACAAATGGTTGTTTAGAGTTATCTAATAAACCCGGACGCTCTCCGAGTACAGTACGTGTGGAGAAGTGTTCGACTTCTCGATCACGATCGATTGCTGGATTTGTAACAACGGCTACACTTTCCTTAATGAAATCAGCAATATTTCGTCTATCTGTATCAAGTGCGGCAAGTGGTGAGTCATGCCCAAGTGAACGAATTGGTTCGACGCCTTTTGTCGCCATCTGTTCAAGGAGCTGAATATGTTCTCGATCCCAGCCGAAAGCGACGTATTGCTTCGTTTCAACTTGAACAGAATCACATAATCCCTCAGTTTCTTTCGTTTCAGGGATAGATAAGTTTACATGATAGTTGGTAACATCGATTCGTTTCTTAAAACGGTTGTATACTTCAATTTGATAATTATCGTATTCATAGAGAACAAGCTCATCTTGTTCATTCCATTTTAATCCAACCTTTTCGCCAGGAGCGAGTGGTTTCGGCTCTGCTACATATTCGGCTGGTGATACAACTCCAGGTTCGGAAGAGAAAATATAGGAGCTCTCTGTCTCTACTTTCCAAACAGGGCGTAATCCAAGGGAATCGACACTGAAAACAGCTTCATCTTTATAACGTGAAATGATGCCAGCTGGACCTTGTGCGAAATGCCCCCAAGCCTCACGTATATAAGTGTATAAGTTTTGTAAGTTTGTTTCGTAAAGTTTTATTTCATTAATAATTGGTGGAAATAATATATCCATTGCTTCAAATAAACTGTAGTTATACTGAACGAGAAGGGTTTCTAAGGTGCGGTTTAAATCTTGGGAATCACTGCCCCCGGCAGTAAGTGGTACATTAATCATGTCAGCTTGATCGCGTAATTTTGCAATCGTGTTAATTTCACCATTATGCCCGAGAATACTAAATGGTTGTACACGAAAAAAATTAGATAACGTATTAGTAGAATAGCGATTATGTCCTAGTGTCATAGTTGAAGCGATAAGTGGGTGTTGTAAATCATTGTAATAAGCAACGAGTGTATCACCAGCGCCGAGAACTTTATATACAACATGTTCATGACTTAATGAGGCAACATGAATTGCTTCATTTTCTTCGATTTTTATTGTTACAGAAAATAATGTTTGTTCAATATTTTTAACTTCACTTTCGGCGATAAGGGCAATTTGCCAAAATAAAGGTTCTTCTTGTTTACCAAGAGGACCGAGTGCATCTGAGTTTATTACATCATCATTTTCGAGAACAATTGTAAAGTTTGCATTGTTTAGTTGCGTACGAATGTAATCTTTTAACTCAGCAATGTTTTCTTTTTTGTTTAGAAAAAAATGTCCAACGATAAAGTGGGGATGATCCACAATCGTTGGATTATATCCGCTACTTTTCAGTTTTTCATTCCAAAGTGCTTTTGGCATGTCGATATGAATTCCGATGCCATCTCCTTCGCCATTAATGAAACCAGCTCTATGATTCATTTTGACTAGTGATTGTATACAAAGGTCGATGTTTTCTTTAGTAGGAATTCTTCGTTTTTCCATAACGGAAACGATTCCACACGCATCATGTTCTGCATTTTTATAATTCCGAAATAAAGACGGTGTCCATTTATTTTTTTTATTGAGCATCCGTCAATCCCCCCTCTGGAAAATGAATTTTGAATAATCTTACTATTTAAGGCGTGAACTGCCTTGTATACAGGGATAGTAAGGATATAAAAGAATATAAAACAGATAATTATGAATAATTATACTATTAATGAGGGATTTATGAAATAGAAAAAAGGAAAAAAGAAAGGTTGCTTTCTTTTTTCCTTTTAATTACAGGGGTTATTTATTGTCTGCTAAAGCAGCAAATGCTCTGCCAACAGCTTCAATTGTATATTCAATATCTTCTTTTGTATGTTCTGTCGTTAAGAACCATGCTTCATATTTAGAAGGTGCTAAATTAATACCTTCTTGAAGCATCAGCTTGAAGAATCTACCGAACATTTCACCATCTGTATTTTTGGCTGCATCGTAATCTTCAATTGTATTTGTCGTGAAGTATACAGTTAATGCACCCTTTAGACGGTTTACTGTAATATCGATGTTATGTTTTGTAGCTTGTTCTAAAATTCCTTTTTCAAGCATTGCGCCAAGTGCATCTAATTTCTCGTATACGCCTTCTTGTTGAAGTACTTCTAGGCAGGCAATACCTGATGCCATAGAAGCAGGGTTCCCGGCCATTGTACCAGCTTGGTATGCAGGGCCGAGCGGTGCAACTTGTTCCATAATTTCTTTCTTACCACCGTAAGCACCAATTGGAAGGCCACCGCCGATAACTTTACCAAGTGCTGTTAGATCTGGGGTTACGCCAAGTAAGTCTTGAGCGCCGCCATACATAAAGCGGAAAGCAGTAATAACTTCATCATAAATTACTAGTGCACCAGCTTCGTGAACAAGTTCATTAACTTTTTCAAGGAAGCCAGGTTTTGGCTCAACAATACCGAAGTTTCCAACGATTGGCTCTACAAGGATAGCTGCTACTTCATGTCCCCATTTATCTAACGCTTCT
Organism: Bacillus sp. FSL R9-9410; assembly: GCF_038050385.1. NCBI lineage: Bacteria > Bacillati > Bacillota > Bacilli > Caryophanales > Bacillaceae > Bacillus > Bacillus sp. FSL R9-9410. The sequence continues at coordinate 4,138,592 of NZ_JBBOTV010000001.1, read as the reverse complement.
TTTAAAGTTTCTACATTATTAAATGGAACAGTAATAACTTCTTGGGCGATACTTTTTGGCACGCCAGCTGAATCAGGAATTCCAAGGGTAGAAGGACCAGAGCCAGCTGCTACAAGTACTAAATCGGAATGACCGTGGTAACAACCAGCGAATTTCATAATTTTTGTGCGACCAGTGTAAGCACGAGCAACACGAATGGTTGTCATAACGGATTCTGTACCAGAGTTTACGAAGCGGACTTTATCTAAAGCGGGCATTGCTTCTTTTAACATTTTTGCGAATTTTACTTCTAATGCTGTTGGAGTACCGTATAGTACGCCGTTTTCAGCCGCTGTTTTAATTGCTTCTGTTACGTGTGGGTGAGCATGTCCAGTAATAATTGGGCCATACGCTGCTAAATAGTCGATATATTTATTTCCATCTACATCCCAGAAATAAGCACCTTTCCCGCGTTCCATTGCAATAGGGGAACCGCCTCCAACTGCTTTAAAAGAGCGAGAAGGACTATTAACACCACCAACGATATGTTCTAACGCTTCTTTATGTAATGCTTCTGATTTCGTGAAATTCACTACAATTCATCTCCTTACAAAAATCTATGTATTATTCTAACATGTTTTTCGAAAAGACGTATTGTTTGTGATAGAAGGAGCAGTTGGGTAAACTATTCGTTGTGACATTTAGGAAGGGGGTCCGATTATGAAATCGGTAATTGAGGTACAAGGGTTACGTAAAGAGTTTACAGCTTATTCAAGTCGTCCGGGCTTAAAGGGTGCATTTCGCGATTTATTAAATCGTAATTATAAAATAGTACCAGCAGTAAATGATGTTTCTTTTACTATAAAGCAAGGTGAAATGGTTGGTTATATTGGTGAGAATGGTGCTGGTAAATCAACGACGATTAAAATGCTTACAGGGATTTTGACTCCGACATCAGGACAAATTACAGTGAACGGAATGAATCCACACAAACAGAGAGAAGAATTTGTAAGAACAATCGGTGTTGTGTTTGGGCAGCGTTCGCAGCTTTGGTGGGATATTGCTGTACAAGAATCATTTCGTCTATTGAAGAAAGTGTACGGTGTATCAGACGCTCAGTATAAGGAACATATGGAACATGTTATTGAAACGTTAGATATCGGTCCTTTATTAGATAAACCGGTACGAAAATTATCTCTTGGTCAAAGAATGCGTTGTGAATTAGCAGCGGCGTTAATTCATAATCCGCCGTTATTATTTTTAGATGAGCCAACAATTGGACTAGATGTTCTTGTGAAATTGAAAATACGAGAATTCTTAAAAGAGATGAATGAACGTTATAAAACAACAATTTTATTAACGACACATGATATTACTGATATTGAAGCTTTATGTGAACGCGTCATCATGCTTGATGAAGGAAATATTATGTATGACGGATCTTTAGATAATCTTCGTACGCAGTGGGGAGTAGAGAAGGAAATACATTTTCAGTTTGTTGCCCCAGTTTCATACCAGGAGTTATCAATGGTTATGCCAGATAGTCATGTTGTTTGGTTAAAAGCGAAAGAAGAAAACGCATGGGTTGCAAAAATACCGAATGAAGAAGTTATCATTTCTATGTTGATTTCTAAAGTAGTACAAGCCTTTCAAATTAAAGATTTGAAAATTAACGAAGTGTCTACAGAGGAAATTATTCGTAACATTTATGAAGAAGGTATTATGCATGGGTAAGTATATTGAAATGATTCGGATTCGTTTTTTAATGATGCTTGCTTATCGTACAAATTATTACAGTGGGATTTTAATTTATACGATTAACATTGGTGCGTATTATTTTTTATGGCAAGCAATTTATAGCGGGAAAGAGAATATTGAAAGTTTATCTATTTCGCAAATGACTACGTATATTGCGATCGCATGGATGGCACGCGCTTTTTATTTCAATAATATAGATAGAGAAATTGCGATGGAAATTCAAGAAGGACGTGTGGCGGTAGAGCTAATTCGTCCATATAACTATTTAGGTATGAAAGTTATGCAAGGGCTTGGAGAAGGGATATTTCGTTTTGCTTTCTTTTCAATTCCGGGTATGGTTATTGTTACGTTATTATTTTCATTACAAATTACAACGAATTTTCAAACGTGGTTATATTTCTTCTTATCTTTAATATTTAGTTTTATCATTAATACACAAATAAATTTAATGACAGGAATGCTTACATTCTTCTTATTTAATAATAGTGGAATTATGTATGCGAAACGTGTTGTTATCGATTTATTTTCTGGTTTATTATTACCGATTAGTTTTTATCCGTTATGGGCCCAAAAAGCAATGGTGTTTTTACCGTTTCAAGCAATTAGTTATATTCCGAGTATGATTTTCTCTGAAGGTATACAAGGAAGTAAGTTATATGAAGCTTTATTATTTCAAATGATTTGGGCAATTATACTTATTATTCCAATTGTACTGATGTGGAAAACGGCGAGAAAACGTCTAATCGTACAAGGGGGATGACGAGATGATATATATAAAATTATTTTTGCAATATGCAAGTCAATATATAAAAACAAAATTGGAGTATCGTGGCGATTTTATCGTCGGATTACTTTCAGATTTATCACTACAAGCTGTTAATTTAATCTTCATTCTCGTAGTGTTTGGGCATACCCAAGCACTAAAAGGGTGGAGCCGAGAAGAAATAATCTTTATTTATGGTTTCTTTTTAGTACCGTTTGCCATTTTTTCAGCTTTCTTTAATATATGGGACTTTAATGATCGTTACATTATTAAAGGAGAAATGGACCGTATATTAACGAGACCGATTCATAGTTTATTTCAAATTATATTAGAAAGAATGGAACTTGAATCTTTAATTGGAGCTATTACGGGGATTATTGTGATGGGTTATGCAGCAATGGAGCTGCAATTATCTTTTTACTGGTATGATTTCTTCTTATTCCTACTCATGGTAGGGGGAGGGGCACTTGTGTACGGCGGGATATTTGTTACGCTTGCAAGTCTTGGCTTTTGGTCGGATTCGAAAAGTTCCATTATGCCGCTTATGTATAACATAGGGAATTATGGACGCTACCCTGTTGATATTTATAACCGTGTTATTGGCTTTGTTTTAACGTTTGTTTTACCGTTTGCATTTGTTGGGGTATATCCAGCAGCATACTTTTTAAGAAAAACAGAGTGGAATAGCTATGCTTTCGCAACGCCAATTGTTGGTGTTATCTGTTTTACTATTGCAATCACCCTCTGGAATCAAGGGGTTAAACGATATCGTGGTGCAGGGAATTAATTATAGAAGCTTGTTCGTTTCTAAGGGATAAATCAGCTATAGTCCTCATACATATAAAATGAGGTGGAGGACATGTTATGGGGATTTATTCTATTAATTGCAGCAATCGCTATTTTGAGAAGTGTCCAATTATTATGGAGTTCATATTCAAATTCCAATCGTTTCTTTTCGCTGTATAATTTAGCTACGTTGTTTTTAATTTATACAACGGTACTGATTGCGTTTGGATTAAGTTATGTTGTGCTAGAGGAAATGGGTTTTGCAGTTTTGAAAGAAGATGGGGATCGGTTAAGTGCTCATTCCTTTCAGCTTGTTGAAATATGTTTATATTTTAGCGCGGTTACTTTATTGTCCGTTGGATATGGTGATATAGCTCCGATTGGAATCGGAAGATGGATTGCAATTGGAGAAGCGCTAATTGGATATACATTACCGTTTGCATTTGTGGTAAGGACTGTAATGGACAATGAAAAATAAGGTAGCATTTGTTATAGTAATAGAAAAGAAAAGGAGTGATAACAATGATCACAGTAGGAGAAATAGCACCGGAATTCACATTAGAGGGAAGTACCGGAGAACAAATTCGCTTAGCTGACTTCCGAGGTAAAAATGTAGTTTTATATTTTTACCCGAAAGATATGACTCCAGGGTGTACAACTGAAGCATGTGATTTTCGTGATGCATATGGATTATTCCAAGAGAAGGACACGGTCATCCTTGGTGTCAGTCCTGATTCGGTGAACAGACATATGAAATTCATCGAGAAGCATGAGCTTCCATTTGTACTTTTAGTAGATGAAGATCATAAAGTAGCAGAATTGTACGATGTTTGGAAGTTGAAAAAGAACTTTGGAAAAGAGTACATGGGAATCGAGCGTTCTACATTCCTTATCAATAAAGATGGTGAACTTGTAAAAGAATGGCGTAAAGTGAAAGTGAAAGGACATATTGAGGATGTTCTTTCTTATATAAAGTGAAACTTTAATCAGTGGGGGGTGTCTATCCACACTGATTATTAGCCAGCAAATAGCGGGATAAAATAATCTATATTAATGTGGAGAAAAAATATATATATAAGGCATGCGTCTATACATATTTTCTTGCGATACATAAAGTGAAAGTGTAGGGCATACCTCCTCAGATGATAGTATTCCAAGTGCGATTATGTCGCACTTTTTTCTATGTAAATATATAGGAAATGGGGGAAGTTATATAAGAATAAGGCTATATACAAAAATAAACCACATACTTATAGTAGAAATATTGACGATTTATAAGAAAAAGAGTACACTCTTTATAAGAATTATAAAATAATAATCCGTATAGAATCGGGGTGCATGACGGTGGTCAAAGAAGAATTAAAAGAAGCGCTAGAAATGCTGAAAAATACGGGTGTACGCATTACTCCACAGCGTCATGCTATTTTAGAGTACCTTGTGGAATCTATGACGCACCCAACAGCGGATGACATTTATAAAGCATTAGAAGGTAAGTTTCCAAATATGAGTGTTGCAACTGTTTATAATAACTTACGTGTGTTTAAAGAAGTTGGACTTGTAAAGGAATTAACTTATGGGGATGCTTCAAGTAGATTTGATTATGTTACAAGTCAACATTATCATGTGATTTGCGAAAAATGTGGTAAGATTGTTGATTTTCCTTATGGAGGTTTGGAACAGCTTGAAGAGGAAGCTGCGAAAACGACAGGCTTCGTTATTAATAGTCATCGCTTAGAAATTTATGGAGTTTGTCCAGAGTGTCATAAGGCGTAATATATAATAAAGAAAGAGGGTGACGATTTCGTCACCCTCTTTCTTTATTATATATTACTATTTAGGATTTATAGCTCTTCTTATTATATTTCTCATCAAATTCTTTTCCTTCTAGATTTCGATCAAGTGTTAAAGGTTGATTGCAATGCATACATGCGTCGACACGACCGAGCATTTTTGTTGGTTTATCGCAGCTTGGACAAATAATTTGTATCGTTTTTGTAGATAACATACCAATCCAAAAGTAAACAACAGTGCTAGCGATGACAGCTAAAAAACCAACCATCATAAAGGTTGTCATAATAATGATGTTTTCGCGAAAAAAGACACCTAAGTATGCAATGAAGAGGCCGATAAATACTAAACTCAATGCAAAGGTTCGGATTTTATTAATTTTGTTCGAATATTTAATACCCATTCCCACCACACTCCTATAGGAATAATATAACACACAATTTAGAATATTTTATGAAAACGAAGACGATGATTAAATTTATCACTTATTAAAGAACAGTAGTGCTTTCTTTTAAGATGCAATACAGAAAGAGATTAGGTGGAAGAAGCATGTCTATAAAAGAGGAGTAGTAATTTTTTTCTATAGTTAATTTAGCTTTTTAACGGGATGTGAAATTTTTTTGTGAAAAGTATTGACCCTACATATACTGCATGATATATTAATAAACGTCGCTGATGCGGAAACGCAGTAAACGACAAAAAAGAAATTTGAAAAACTTAGTTGACATCGAAAAACGAAGATGTTAACATAAGGAAGTCGCAATTGAGCGACGAAGTAGTTCTTTGAAAACTGAACGAAACAAACAACGTGAACGTCAATTTTTATTTTTAGATGCTAGACAAACTAACTTTATTGGAGAGTTTGATCCTGGCTCAGGATGAACGCTGGCGGCGTGCCTAATACATGCAAGTCGAGCGAATGGATTAAGAGCTTGCTCTTATGAAGTTAGCGGCGGACGGGTGAGTAACACGTGGGTAACCTACCCATAAGACTGGGATAACTCCGGGAAACCGGGGCTAATACCGGATAATATTTTGAACTGCATAGTTCGAAATTGAAAGGCGGCTTCGGCTGTCACTTATGGATGGACCCGCGTCGCATTAGCTAGTTGGTGAGGTAACGGCTCACCAAGGCAACGATGCGTAGCCGACCTGAGAGGGTGATCGGCCACACTGGGACTGAGACACGGCCCAGACTCCTACGGGAGGCAGCAGTAGGGAATCTTCCGCAATGGACGAAAGTCTGACGGAGCAACGCCGCGTGAGTGATGAAGGCTTTCGGGTCGTAAAACTCTGTTGTTAGGGAAGAACAAGTGCTAGTTGAATAAGCTGGCACCTTGACGGTACCTAACCAGAAAGCCACGGCTAACTACGTGCCAGCAGCCGCGGTAATACGTAGGTGGCAAGCGTTATCCGGAATTATTGGGCGTAAAGCGCGCGCAGGTGGTTTCTTAAGTCTGATGTGAAAGCCCACGGCTCAACCGTGGAGGGTCATTGGAAACTGGGAGACTTGAGTGCAGAAGAGGAAAGTGGAATTCCATGTGTAGCGGTGAAATGCGTAGAGATATGGAGGAACACCAGTGGCGAAGGCGACTTTCTGGTCTGTAACTGACACTGAGGCGCGAAAGCGTGGGGAGCAAACAGGATTAGATACCCTGGTAGTCCACGCCGTAAACGATGAGTGCTAAGTGTTAGAGGGTTTCCGCCCTTTAGTGCTGAAGTTAACGCATTAAGCACTCCGCCTGGGGAGTACGGCCGCAAGGCTGAAACTCAAAGGAATTGACGGGGGCCCGCACAAGCGGTGGAGCATGTGGTTTAATTCGAAGCAACGCGAAGAACCTTACCAGGTCTTGACATCCTCTGAAAACTCTAGAGATAGAGCTTCTCCTTCGGGAGCAGAGTGACAGGTGGTGCATGGTTGTCGTCAGCTCGTGTCGTGAGATGTTGGGTTAAGTCCCGCAACGAGCGCAACCCTTGATCTTAGTTGCCATCATTAAGTTGGGCACTCTAAGGTGACTGCCGGTGACAAACCGGAGGAAGGTGGGGATGACGTCAAATCATCATGCCCCTTATGACCTGGGCTACACACGTGCTACAATGGACGGTACAAAGAGCTGCAAGACCGCGAGGTGGAGCTAATCTCATAAAACCGTTCTCAGTTCGGATTGTAGGCTGCAACTCGCCTACATGAAGCTGGAATCGCTAGTAATCGCGGATCAGCATGCCGCGGTGAATACGTTCCCGGGCCTTGTACACACCGCCCGTCACACCACGAGAGTTTGTAACACCCGAAGTCGGTGGGGTAACCTTTATGGAGCCAGCCGCCTAAGGTGGGACAGATGATTGGGGTGAAGTCGTAACAAGGTAGCCGTATCGGAAGGTGCGGCTGGATCACCTCCTTTCTATGGAGAATTGATGAACGCAGTTCATCAATAAACGTTGACTTGTTTTGTTTCGTTCAGTTTTGAGAGAACTATCTCTCAAGTTTAAATGTATGTTCTTTGAAAACTAGATAACAGTGTAGCTCATATTTTTTTAATTTTAGTTTGGTTAAGTTAGAAAGGGCGCACGGTGGATGCCTTGACACTAGGAGTCGATGAAGGACGGGACTAACGCCGATATGCTTCGGGGAGCTGTAAGTAAGCTTTGATCCGAAGATTTCCGAATGGGGAAACCCACTATACGTAATGGTATGGTATCCTTACCTGAATACATAGGGTATGGAAGACAGACCCAGGGAACTGAAACATCTAAGTACCTGGAGGAAGAGAAAGCAAATGCGATTTCCTGAGTAGCGGCGAGCGAAACGGAATCTAGCCCAAACCAAGAGGCTTGCCTCTTGGGGTTGTAGGACATTCTATACGGAGTTACAAAGGAACGAGGTAGACGAAGCGACCTGGAAAGGTCCGTCACAGAGGGTAACAACCCCGTAGTCGAAACTTCGTTCTCTCTTGAATGTATCCTGAGTACGGCGGAACACGTGAAATTCCGTCGGAATCTGGGAGGACCATCTCCCAAGGCTAAATACTCCCTAGTGATCGATAGTGAACCAGTACCGTGAGGGAAAGGTGAAAAGCACCCCGGAAGGGGAGTGAAAGAGATCCTGAAACCGTGTGCCTACAAATAGTCAGAGCCCGTTAATGGGTGATGGCGTGCCTTTTGTAGAATGAACCGGCGAGTTACGATCCCGTGCGAGGTTAAGCTGAAGAGGCGGAGCCGCAGCGAAAGCGAGTCTGAATAGGGCGTTTAGTACGTGGTCGTAGACCCGAAACCAGGTGATCTACCCATGTCCAGGGTGAAGTTCAGGTAACACTGAATGGAGGCCCGAACCCACGCACGTTGAAAAGTGCGGGGATGAGGTGTGGGTAGCGGAGAAATTCCAATCGAACCTGGAGATAGCTGGTTCTCCCCGAAATAGCTTTAGGGCTAGCCTTAAGTGTAAGAGTCTTGGAGGTAGAGCACTGATTGAACTAGGGGTCCTCATCGGATTACCGAATTCAGTCAAACTCCGAATGCCAATGACTTATCCTTAGGAGTCAGACTGCGAGTGATAAGATCCGTAGTCAAGAGGGAAACAGCCCAGATCGCCAGCTAAGGTCCCAAAGTGTGTATTAAGTGGAAAAGGATGTGGAGTTGCTTAGACAACTAGGATGTTGGCTCAGAAGCAGCCACCATTTAAAGAGTGCGTAATAGCTCACTAGTCGAGTGACTCTGCGCCGAAAATGTACCGGGGCTAAATACACCACCGAAGCTGCGAATTGATACCAATGGTATCAGTGGTAGGGGAGCGTTCTAAGTGCAGTGAAGTCAGACCGGAAGGACTGGTGGAGCGCTTAGAAGTGAGAATGCCGGTATGAGTAGCGAAAGACGGGTGAGAATCCCGTCCACCGAATGCCTAAGGTTTCCTGAGGAAGGCTCGTCCGCTCAGGGTTAGTCAGGACCTAAGCCGAGGCCGACAGGCGTAGGCGATGGACAACAGGTTGATATTCCTGTACCACCTCTTTATCGTTTGAGCAATGGAGGGACGCAGAAGGATAGAAGAAGCGTGCGATTGGTTGTGCACGTCCAAGCAGTTAGGCTGATAAGTAGGCAAATCCGCTTATCGTGAAGGCTGAGCTGTGATGGGGAAGCTCCTTATGGAGCGAAGTCTTTGATTCCCCGCTGCCAAGAAAAGCTTCTAGCGAGATAAAAGGTGCCTGTACCGCAAACCGACACAGGTAGGCGAGGAGAGAATCCTAAGGTGTGCGAGAGAACTCTGGTTAAGGAACTCGGCAAAATGACCCCGTAACTTCGGGAGAAGGGGTGCTTTCTTAACGGAAAGCCGCAGTGAATAGGCCCAAGCGACTGTTTAGCAAAAACACAGGTCTCTGCGAAGCCGTAAGGCGAAGTATAGGGGCTGACACCTGCCCGGTGCTGGAAGGTTAAGGAGAGGGGTTAGCGTAAGCGAAGCTCTGAACTGAAGCCCCAGTAAACGGCGGCCGTAACTATAACGGTCCTAAGGTAGCGAAATTCCTTGTCGGGTAAGTTCCGACCCGCACGAAAGGTGTAACGATTTGGGCACTGTCTCAACCAGAGACTCGGTGAAATTATAGTACCTGTGAAGATGCAGGTTACCCGCGACAGGACGGAAAGACCCCGTGGAGCTTTACTGTAGCCTGATATTGAATTTTGGTACAGTTTGTACAGGATAGGCGGGAGCCATTGAAACCGGAGCGCTAGCTTCGGTGGAGGCGCTGGTGGGATACCGCCCTGACTGTATTGAAATTCTAACCTACGGGTCTTATCGACCCGGGAGACAGTGTCAGGTGGGCAGTTTGACTGGGGCGGTCGCCTCCTAAAGTGTAACGGAGGCGCCCAAAGGTTCCCTCAGAATGGTTGGAAATCATTCGTAGAGTGCAAAGGCATAAGGGAGCTTGACTGCGAGACCTACAAGTCGAGCAGGGACGAAAGTCGGGCTTAGTGATCCGGTGGTTCCGCATGGAAGGGCCATCGCTCAACGGATAAAAGCTACCCCGGGGATAACAGGCTTATCTCCCCCAAGAGTCCACATCGACGGGGAGGTTTGGCACCTCGATGTCGGCTCATCGCATCCTGGGGCTGTAGTCGGTCCCAAGGGTTGGGCTGTTCGCCCATTAAAGCGGTACGCGAGCTGGGTTCAGAACGTCGTGAGACAGTTCGGTCCCTATCCGTCGTGGGCGCAGGAAATTTGAGAGGAGCTGTCCTTAGTACGAGAGGACCGGGATGGACGCACCGCTGGTGTACCAGTTGTTCTGCCAAGGGCATAGCTGGGTAGCTATGTGCGGAAGGGATAAGTGCTGAAAGCATCTAAGCATGAAGCCCCCCTCAAGATGAGATTTCCCATAGCGTAAGCTAGTAAGATCCCTGAAAGATGATCAGGTTGATAGGTTCGAGGTGGAAGCATGGTGACATGTGGAGCTGACGAATACTAATAGATCGAGGACTTAACCATATAATATGAAGCTAATGTTATCTAGTTTTGAGAGAATATAAAAAACTTATTGACTTTCTAAGTGAATCAAGTATAATAATGTTTGTCTCAAGCGAATATAGTCTGGTAATGATGGCAGAGAGGTCACACCCGTTCCCATACCGAACACGGAAGTTAAGCTCTCTAGCGCCGATGGTAGTTGGGACATTGTCCCTGTGAGAGTAGGACGTTGCCAGGCAATATTATTCCGCAGTAGCTCAGCGGTAGAGCTATCGGCTGTTAACCGATCGGTCGTAGGTTCGATTCCTACCTGCGGAGCCATTGGAGAGCTGTCCGAGTTGGCCGAAGGAGCACGATTGGAAATCGTGTATACGTCACAAGCGTATCAAGGGTTCGAATCCCTTGCTCTCCGCCATAAGCATTTTATAATATTTGGCCCGTTGGTCAAGTGGTTAAGACACCGCCCTTTCACGGCGGTAACACGGGTTCGAATCCCGTACGGGTCACCACTTTTGGAGGATTAGCTCAGCTGGGAGAGCACCTGCCTTACAAGCAGGGGGTCGGCGGTTCGATCCCGTCATCCTCCACCATATAAATTATATGAATAATATTGTCGCGGGGTGGAGCAGTACGGTAGCTCGTCGGGCTCATAACCCGAAGGTCGCAGGTTCAAATCCTGTCCCCGCAACCAAATATTTTCGTAATTTGGTTGCTAACACTTATCATATAATTATATAAATAATATTATCGCGGGGTGGAGCAGTACGGTAGCTCGTCGGGCTCATAATCCGAAGGTCGCAGGTTCAAATCCTGTCCCCGCAACCAAATGGTCCCGTGGTGTAGTGGTTAACATGCCTGCCTGTCACGCAGGAGATCGCCGGTTCGACCCCGGTCGGGACCGCCATTTTAATAAGGCTCGGTAGCTCAGTCGGTAGAGCAGAGGACTGAAAATCCTCGTGTCGGCGGTTCGATTCCGTCCCGAGCCACCATTTTAATCAAATATGCCGGCTTAGCTCAATTGGTAGAGCAACTGACTTGTAATCAGTAGGTTGGGGGTTCAAGTCCTCTAGCCGGCACCATGTAAGTTTCGGAGGGGTAGCGAAGTGGCTAAACGCGGCGGACTGTAAATCCGCTCCTTCGGGTTCGGCAGTTCGAATCTGCCCCCCTCCACCATTTTACATAGGGGCATAGTTTAAAGGTAGAACTGAGGTCTCCAAAACCTCCAGTGTGGGTTCAATTCCTACTGCCCCTGCCAAATATATAAACACAACATGGCGGTTGTGGCGAAGTGGTTAACGCACCGGATTGTGGCTCCGGCATTCGTGGGTTCAATTCCCATCAGTCGCCCCATTTTTATTTTTTAAAATTACAAATAAATTAATGGATACTTACATATAATTAAGTGAAACTTCGGTGGGCTATAGCCAAGCGGTAAGGCAACGGACTTTGACTCCGTCATGCGCTGGTTCGAATCCAGCTAGCCCAGCCATTTTTGCGGAAGTAGTTCAGTGGTAGAATACAACCTTGCCAAGGTTGGGGTCGCGGGTTCGAATCCCGTCTTCCGCTCCATTTTAACTTCATATGGCGGCATAGCCAAGTGGTAAGGCAGAGGTCTGCAAAACCTTTACCACCGGTTCAAATCCGGTTGCCGCCTTTATTTTATGCCGATGTGGCGGAATTGGCAGACGCGCACGACTCAAAATCGTGTTCCTTCGGGAGTGTCGGTTCGACCCCGACCATCGGTATCGGTGAATTAAAAAAGACCCTAACAGAAATGTTAGGGTCTTTTTTGTTAAATTATGCTATGTGATTCTAAAATTCGTAATAAACTTAGGAATTCATGTATAATATAACTTGTCGAAAGAACAAAATGATAGTGATTTATATTATGTCTGTAATATGAATCAAAAATGAACTTTTTATATTTCTTTTAAAAATGTGTTGAATACACATTATATTTCATATTAATATTTTTATGTAGATTTAAAACGGGAAAGAGAGTGGAAAGTATGGGTCGTAAATGGAACAATATTAAAGAAAAAAAAGCATCAAAAGATGCAAATACAAGCCGTATATACGCGAAATTTGGACGTGAAATTTATGTGGCAGCAAAACAAGGCGAGCCAGATCCAGAATCAAACCAAACGTTAAGAGTTGTATTAGAACGTGCGAAAACATACAACGTGCCAAGAACAATTATTGACCGTGCGATTGAAAAGGCAAAAGGCGGTTCAGAAGAAAACTATGACGAGCTTCGTTATGAAGGCTTTGGACCAAACGGATCTATGGTAATTGTAGATACACTGACAAATAACGTAAACCGTACTGCAGCAGATGTACGAGCTGCATTTAGCAAAAACAGTGGTAACATGGGTGTAAACGGTTCTGTGGCTTACATGTTTGATGCGACAGCTGTTATCGGTCTTGAAGGTAAAACATCAGATGAAGTTCTTGAAATTTTAATGGAAGCAGATGTAGATGCACGTGACATTCTAGAAGAAGAAGATTCTGTTATTGTTTATGCTGAACCTGATCAGTTCCATTCAGTACAATCTGCACTTAAAGGTGCTGGTGTTGAAGAATTTACAGTTGCAGAATTAACAATGCTTGCACAAAGTGATGTAGAACTTCCTGAAGATGTTCAAGTACAATTTGAAAAAATGGTTGATGCATTAGAAGATTTAGAAGATGTACAGCAAGTTTACCACAACGTAGACTTAGGGGAATAATATAAGACAGAAGACCCTTTCCTTTAACGGACAGGGTCTTTTTTATGGGGTTAATTAAGGTGGTAAAGTATTAAAGGTATTTTGTAGCTGCTAGGGAATATGGTTATAGGTTTGTATTTTAAATAATCGTATTTCTAGGAGGTATTTCTGTGGAGCATAAAACACCAAAGCATATTGTTGCCGTAGCAGGTTACTTAACAAATGAAAAGAATGAGGTGCTTTTAACGAAAGTGCACTGGCGAGCTGATACGTGGGAAATGCCTGGAGGACAGGTAGAAGAAGGGGAAGCGCTCGATCAAGCTGTTTGCAGAGAAATAATGGAGGAAACAGGATTAACTGTGAAGCCTATTGGAGTTACAGGGATTTATTATAATGTTTCTATGCATATTGTAGCTGTTGTTTTTAAAGTAGCATATGTTAGTGGTGAAATAAAAATTCAACCTGAAGAAATACAAGAGGCTAAATTTGTTGCTTTAAACGAAGAGAACATTGATGAGTATATAACGCGTCCTCATATGAAATCAAGGACACTTGATGCGATGAAAGCAATGCATTTCATTCCATACGAAACATGGGAAGTTCATCCATATAATCTTATAGGAAGATTGTAAAGTTTTGGTTAGTTATTTGAGGACAACTCAAATTGCTAACCTTTTCTTTATGTATACTGTTTCAGAAAAAGGTCACAATAATAAAGTGTAGGCTAATAATTAGTGGAGGAAGCAAGGATACTGCCTAATTTTCTAGCTTTAGCCAAGTGTTGAGGGAGAAGTCTTACTGCCCACAAATAGCGAGATAATTCGAAAGCTACTATTGATTTATGGAACGTTTGTTCTGTATAATAGTGACATATCATATATAATTAGATTGCTAGATGTTTAAAAGTATAAATGTATAAACTGATATAATAAAAGAATAAAGTGAAATTAAAGAGAATCCTACTTCCTATAAATAGTATGATAAACAAATGTATATTCAATATTTCATATGAATAGTAGATAAAAAAGGACTGTGATACAATACATTTTTACACCTTACAATGTTGTAAGGTAGGTGTAAGAGAAATCGATGGGATATTCTTTTACAACAAGGTATTCTTAAATTAAGAGTTATATATGCTGTGTGGAAAAGAGGTGTTCGAGATGAAAGAACGAGTATTATCTAGAGTGAATTATCATCAAAAAGTTGCATTAAATCCATTAACTAAATTTCTTTATAAAGCCATTATATTATTATTATTGTTAAGTTTTGCATTATTATTCGTTGGAAATGTAATGATTGAGCGAAGTGATATTAGTAAATTACATGTACCCGCTAAGTTAGAGGTGCCAGAATCATTAACACACGCATTTATTGCGACGGAAGACAAAAGGTTTTATCATCATAATGGTTTAGACTATATAGCAATTATTCGAGCTTCTATTGAAAATATAAAAGCTGGTGGTGTTGTGCAAGGAGGAAGCACGGTTACACAGCAGCTATCTAAAAATGCTTTTTTATCTAATGAACGTACATTTTCTCGTAAGTGGAAAGAAATTTTTTATACGAAAAAAATTGAACGTACATTCACAAAGGATGAGATTTTAAAATTATATGTGAGTAATATTTACTACGGAGAAGGAGCATGGGGAATTGAAAAAGCAGCAAACCTTTACTTCGGTAAAAAGGTGGATCAATTAACGTTGGCAGAGAGTGCAATGATGGCTGCTGTAGTAAAAGCACCAGCTTATTACTCACCTGCACAAAATTATGATAAAGCAGTTGAAAGACGAAATGTAGTTTTAAGACTAATGGAGAAAGAAGGATATATAAATCATGATGAGTATGTGCAGGCAGTTAGTGAGAAATTAGTAATTCGTCATGATATAAAAACAGAGCAGTCCATGTTAAAAAATGCACGTGAAAAAGCAGTAAGTTAAAAGAAGTTCCTATATAGGGGCTTCTTTTTTTGAATAATTTGTGACAAAAGACGACACAATATTGTCACAAATGTTGTATTTTTGTAATTTATGTGAGCGTGTTCATTGCGTGATCTATGTAAGTATTGATATTATGTGTATTGTGTACAATGATGTATACAGAATATGAAATTAAAGAGGAATGTATATGAAATCATCAAACAAACTCATGGTTCTTGGTATAGTTTTTTCTATCGCAGTATTGATTGTAATCGGGACGATTGTGTATAGCATCATAAATGACAAGAAAGATAAAGGGAATGAGATGTTTGCTTATTCTACGCAACAATCTTTAGGGAAAGATGATGCTCCAGTTAAGGTAGTTGAATTTGGAGACTTTAAATGTCCTGCTTGTCGTACTTGGGATGTAACGGTATTACCACGATTAAAAGAAGAGTATATTGATAAAGGTAAAGTGCAGTTATATTTTATTAACTTCCCGTTTATCGGAAAAGACTCTGATTTAGGTGCAGCTGCCGGTGAAGCAATTTATAAACAAGATCAAGATTCATTCTGGATTTTCTATGATGAGATTTATCAAAATCAGAAGAAAGATACGGAAGAATGGATTACAGAAGAATTACTTCTTAATATTGTGAAAGAAAAGCTTCCGAAAATTAATGTAGAACAGTTTAAAAAAGATTTACACAGTAAAGAAATGAAAGACAAAGTACGTAAAGATTCAGATCGTGCTCAAAAATTAAAAGTTCAAGGTGCTCCTTCAGTATATATAAATGGGAATCTTGCAAACCCTGATTTCGATAGTATGAAGAAGGCGATTGATAAAGAATTGAAAAAGTGATGAGGTATCTCATCACTTTTTCGACTTTTTTCGATAAATTTCTTGCTTCGATTTTTTTTACATGCTATACTACTTTACATAAGTTATTTCAATATCTTATATTTATTCATATTTGCGGGTGTAGTTTAGTGGTAAAACAAGAGCCTTCCAAGCTCTGGTCGAGAGTTCGATTCTCTTCACCCGCTCCAAATTTTATTTAATGTTTTTCTAATAAATTGTGATCAACGCAGTGTTTCGTTTCTAAGATAAACGAAGCATTGCGTTTTTTTAATGTTTGAAAATCATAATTGTATGCGAAAATAGAAGTAAAGAATATTATTCCAAAAGTGAATTGCTAACCAATATAGTCGTTACATAAGGGATGGATTCATCGGAGGAGGCGATAAAGAATGGATGTTGAACAATTAAAGCAAGATGTAATTGCGTATAGTAAAACGATTGGTATAGATAAAATAGGTTTTGCCAGTGCTTCACCATTTGAGGAGTTAAAGCAGCGTCTAATCCAGCAACAACAATTGAATTATCAGTCTGGATTCGAAGAACCTGATATAGAGAAGAGAACGAATCCACAGCTATTGTTACCTGGTGCGAAATCAATTATTGCGATTGCTTTAGCGTACCCTTCAAAATTAAAAAATGCACCATTAAGTAAGCGTGGAGAACGTCGCGGGATTTTTTGTCGTGCTTCTTGGGGCCAAGATTATCACCTTGTTTTACGAGATCGTTTGCAAAAGTTAGAGGCGTATTTAATCGAAAAGCTTCCGGATATAGAAGTGAAATCAATGGTTGATACAGGGGAGCTAAGTGATCGAGCTGTTTCAGAGCGTGCCGGTATTGGATGGAGTGGTAAGAACTGCGCTATTATTACACCGGAATTTGGTTCGTATGTATACTTAGGAGAAATGATTACGAATGTTCCATTCCCTCCTGATCGGCCAATAGAAGATCAATGTGGAAGTTGTACGAAATGTATTGATATTTGTCCTACAGGTGCTTTAGTACAAGGCGGGCAGTTGGACTCGAAGAAATGTATTGCATTTTTAACACAGACAAAAGGATTTCTGCCTGAAGAATATCGCGATAAAATAGGAAATCGTATATATGGATGTGATACGTGTCAGACTGTTTGTCCGAAAAATAAAGGAATGGATTTTCATAACCATCCTGAAATGGAGCCTGATCCTGAATTAGTTAAACCATTATTAACACCAATTTTAACAATTAGTAATCGTGATTTTAAGGAAAAATATGGGGTTATGTCTGGTTCATGGAGAGGTAAAAAGCCATTGCAACGAAATGCTATTTTAGCACTTGCACATTTTAAAGAAACAGCAGCAATTCCTGATTTAATCGGTGTTATGAAAGATGATCCAAGACCAGTACTTCGGGGAACAGCAGCATGGGCACTTGGGAAAATTGGTGGAGATGGAGTAGGAGACGCCATTGAAAAAGCGATGGAACGTGAGAAAGATGAAGAGGTTCTTCATGAAATGAATCGTGGACTTGAATTGTTAGCACAGAAAAAAGAGTAGATAATATCTCCCTTTTTCATATTGTAATATGGGAGGGAGACGAAATGGTTGTAAAAGCGAATATTGAAAAGCAAGTGCAACAGTTTTTAGCATATATAACAGAGAAACGAACAGATGTAGATGGTATTGCAGTAGATTTGTTACAAATGGTACAGAGAAAGAAACAATTGTTTCAAAAGCGTAGTGCACATATAGTGAAAGCAACTGCAGATATTTCTTTCATTAGACAATTAAATAGTAATGAGCATCAAGAAATTGATTATCAAATACACTTGAAATATTTAATTAAGCATAAAGAATTATTTTATATCGAAGAGGAACAATTAAAACGACGAGTTTGTTTGAAAAATAGTCGTATAATAGATGATTATGCTCTTGAAGTGTCAGAAGAAATAGGAATAGGTGAAACGTTAGAACGGGAAGTCACGAAAGAAAAATACGGTTCATATCAATATAATCGTTTAGAGGCAGTGAAATATGCAGAGCGTTGGTGGGATGATCGCAATCCTGCATACCGTAATTTTCCTGATAATTGTACAAATTTCATTTCACAATGTCTGCACACTGGAGAAGTGCCAATGAATGGACATCCTAATATTCGTAAAGGGTGGTGGCAAAGGGGAAACCAGTGGAGTTGGAGCTGGGCTGTAGCACACTCTTTTTATTGGTATTTGTCAGGTGCTACAGCTGGTCTTCGAGCAGAAGCAGTAGAAAAGCCAGAAGACCTTATTCTTGGCGATGTAATTGCGTATGATTTTGAGGATGATGGTAGGTGGAATCATACGACAATTGTAGTAGCAAAAGACGCAGATGGTATGCCGCTTGTAAATGCACATTCAGCGAATAGCCGCAGGCGTTATTGGAACTATGAAGACTCTAGTAAATATACACCACAAATGAAATATAAATTCTTTCATATTATTAATGGGTAGAGATTTTTCGTTCAAGTGGTATAATACGTAGTAGACAAAAAATAGAGGTGAATATCGCGTGGGAGTACATGTTGTTTTATATCAACCAGAAATTCCAGCAAATACAGGGAATATTGCACGTACTTGTGCAGCAACTGGAACAGAGTTACATTTGATTAGACCGCTTGGATTTTCAACGGATGACAAAATGTTAAAGCGTGCAGGACTAGATTATTGGCAGCACGTAAAAGTTACGTATTATGATTCAATCGAAGAATTTTATGAGAAAAATAAAGATGGTGAATTCTTCTATTTAACAAAGTATGGCGAGAAAGCTCATACAGCATTTGATTATAGCAAACGTGAGAAGGATTACTATTTCGTATTTGGAAGAGAAACAAATGGATTACCAGCTAATGTAATTGAAGAAAACTTCGATCATTGTTTACGTATTCCAATGACGGATAAAGTACGTTCATTAAATTTATCTAATACAGCAGCAATTTTAATTTATGAAGCGTTCCGTCAACAAAATTATCCAGGATTAGATTTAGAAATCGTTTATTAAAAGTCGCCATTTGGCGACTTTTTTATTTTTTAAAAAATATGTAATCATACATTTTAAAAAAGGTACATATTCATATAGAATGAGATATATGAATAAAAATAGATAAGACGGGTTGAGATAAATATGAAGGAACAATATAATAATCAAAATACCTTTTTAAGTATGATAGATATGGATTTAGTAAGACAGGGACTGTTACATGCTATTCAAGATTTAGTGTTTATTGTGAAAGTTATTGACGATGAAACTTTTAAATATATTTATGTGAATAAAATAGGAATGGATCACGCCAGGCTAGGGAAAGAATGTTATGGAAAAACTTTTGCAGAAGTATTACCAGAAGATACGGCAAGGTTATTGCAAGGACAATATGAAAAAGTAATGAGAGAAGCGAGAGCAAATACATTTTGTGATGTAATTAGTTTGCCAACTGGTGATATACATTATGAATCTTCACTTAATCCAGTATGCGATGTAAATGGAACATGTCAGTTTATTATTTGTATTACTAGAGATATTACAGCACAGGTTAAGAAAAAAGCGGAAATAGAAGAAAAACAAATGTTATTTAAGTCATTACTAGAATATAATAATGATTCCATTGTATCTGTAGATTCTATTGGAAGAATTACATATGCAAATCCAGCAACTTATGAAATTTTTGGGTATCGATATGAAGAGTTAAAGGACCAATTTATTTTTCAGTTTATAAATAAAGAATATGAAAAAACTTTTCAAATTATATTTAAGAATGCTTTACAGGGAAAAGCAAAACAAATTGTTGCAAAGAAATATGTTCATAAAGAAGGATATGAACTTTATATTTCTGTGAGGACTATCCCCATTATTGTGAATAGTGAAATCGTTGGGGTGTACATTGTTACGAGGGATGTTACGAGGCAAGTATTAAATGAGATGAAAACAGAGTATTTGGCTTACTTCGATCAGTTAACGGGGTTAATGAATAGAATATCATGTACAAATAAACTAAATGAATTTTTAGATGATAATAAAGAATTTGCATTGGTTTTTATAGATTTGGATGAATTTCACCTTATTAATGATACATTTGGTCATAAAGAAGGGGATCAAGTATTAAAAAAAGTTACTGAATGCCTACGAGAACTAAAAATAGAAGATATGCATTTATTTAGAGAACATGATGATCAATTTGTTATGTTAATAGAAAATATAACGAAAGAATGCGTAGAGGAAGTGGCACAAACAATATTAAAAAGAATTAGTGAGCATTTTGTAATAGAAGAAGAGGATGTTTATTTGAGTGCATCAATTGGGATTGTAATGGCTCCAAAAGATGGAATGGATGAAAAAATGCTTTTCCAAAGAGTCGACACAGCTTTGGAAAAAGCAAAGGAAAAAGGAAAAGGATATTATCATTTTTATTGTAGTGGATTAGATTGTGAACGTGAACAAAGGTTTATAATAGAGAATCAGTTACATCGTGCTATAGAGAAAAATGAATTTTTCCTATATTATCAACCTCAAATTAATATTGAAACGGGAAAGATAGCCAGTATGGAAGCCTTAATAAGGTGGGAGAATAAGGAGCTAGGATTTGTCTCGCCAAATCAATTTATCCCACTTGCTGAAAGAACAGGATTTATTATTAAACTTGATGAATGGGTAGTACATCAAGTTTGTGAACAGATACGTGAATGGTTAAATAAAGGGTATGAAGTTGTACCAATTGCAGTTAATATTTCAGCTAGACATTTTCGTTCTATTACACTAATAGAGATGATTACACGTGCTTTAAATAAGTACAACGTCCCCCCTCATTTATTAGCAATAGAAGTTACAGAAGGGGCTCTTATACATAAAGATTTATCGAAAAGAGTGTTAATGCAGTTAAAAGAACAAAATTTAAAGATTCATTTAGATGACTTTGGAACGGGATATTCATCTTTAAGTTATTTAAAAACATATCCGATTGATACGTTAAAAATTGATCGTTCTTTTATGGAAGGCATATATAAAGATGAAAGAGATACGAATATTACGGCTGCAATTATTCATTTAGCACATACTCTAGGGTTAAATGTAATTGCAGAAGGAGTAGAAAAAGCGGAACAAATACAATTTTTAAAGGAAAAGAATGTGAAACTCGTACAAGGTTATTTTTATAATCGTCCTTTATCGATATACGATGTGGAAAATATTTATTTTAAATAGTGTATAAAAAACAAGAAAAAAAGTGATGTGCTTTTCAGCACATCACTTTTTATGTGTACCTGGTTTATCGTTATAACCAGATGTGAAAATAGCTGTAAGAAATGTGAGTGATACACCTAAAATTAATAATAACTTCATCCTAATTTCCTCCTTACTTTTTCGGTTTATGAATCCTATTTGTGAATCGAAATGTATGTAAGGTTCCTAGAAGAAAAGAATTTATTTACAATGAATAGCAGCGTGAAAACTTTAATACCTTTATTATACAGAATTTTCTTTGAATTTTGGAGAGAATTTTATAGCGCTATTATATATTTCGTTTTGATTTAAAGAATGTTTAAGGACATCCTAGCATACCTTTTATAATAATCCGATTGAACAAGGAGATGGGGGAGGAGCTATAATGGATATTCTAAAGAAAATTGAACAATATCGGGAAGCAGAAGAACGTTTACAATGGGAAGGTACGTTTGCGGAGTATTTGGAGCTTGTGAAAGAAAGACCATGGGTGGCTCAAACAGCACACTCTCGCATTTACAATATGATAAAAGATGCTGGAATTGAAGAAGTTGATGGTAGAAGAAAATATAACTTCTTTAGTAATCAGCTATTTGGATTAGAGGATGCCTTAGAACGCCTTGTGGAAGAATATTTTCATCCATCTGCAAAACGATTAGATGTTAGAAAACGTATTTTGTTATTAATGGGGCCTGTTAGTGGGGGGAAATCAACATTAGTTACGATGTTGAAACGAGGATTAGAAACATATTCACGAACAGATCGTGGAGCGATTTTTGCATTAAAAGGCTGCCCAATGCATGAAGATCCACTTCATTTAATTCCGCAGCATTTACGGAATGATTTCTTTGATGAGTATGGAGTAAGAATTGAAGGGAATTTATCACCATTAAATGTTATGCGTCTAGAGCAAGAATACGGGTCAAGAATTGAGGATGTAGTTGTAGAGCGTATTTTCTTCTCTGAAGATCGCCGTACAGGAATTGGTACATTTAGTCCTTCTGATCCAAAATCACAAGATATTGCCGATTTAACAGGTAGTCTAGACTTTTCTACAATTGCAG
Source organism: Bacillus sp. FSL R9-9410 (assembly GCF_038050385.1). Taxonomy (NCBI): domain Bacteria; kingdom Bacillati; phylum Bacillota; class Bacilli; order Caryophanales; family Bacillaceae; genus Bacillus; species Bacillus sp. FSL R9-9410. The sequence continues at coordinate 4,116,294 of NZ_JBBOTV010000001.1, read as the reverse complement.
AATACGGTTCGGAATCAGATCCTCGTGCATATCGATTTGATGGAGAATTAAATAAGGCGAACCGTGGAATGATGGAATTCCAAGAGATGCTAAAATGTGATGAGAAATTTTTATGGCATTTATTATCGCTTACACAAGAAGGGAATTTTAAAGCAGGAAGATTTGCGCTTATTTCAGCAGATGAATTAATTGTAGCGCATACAAATGAAACAGAATATCGTTCCTTCATAGCAAATAAGAAAAATGAAGCATTGCATTCACGAATTATTGTAATGCCGGTTCCATATAATTTACGGGTTAGTGAAGAAGAACATATTTATGAAAAAATGATTCGTGAAAGTGATGTGTCAAATGTTCATATTGCACCGCACACACTTCGCGTTGCAGCAATGTTCACTATTTTAACTCGTTTAAAAGATCCGAAGCGTCCGGATATTGATGCAATTAAAAAGATGCGTTTATATGATGGAGAAACGGTAGAAGGGTATAATGCGATTGATGTAGAAGAATTGCAACGCGAATATCAAGATGAAGGTATGAAGGGGATTGATCCTCGTTATGTCATTAACCGAATTTCTTCTACAATTATTCGAAAAGAGGTACCATCTATTAATGCACTAGATGTACTGAGATCGCTAAAAGACGGATTGGATCAGCACCCGTCAATTAGTAGTGAAGACCGAGAGCGCTATATGAATTTTATCTCATTAGCGAGAAAAGAATACGATGAAATTGCTAAGAAAGAAGTACAAAAAGCGTTTGTTTATTCATACGAAGAATCAGCTAAGACACTTATGGATAATTACTTAGATAACGTCGAAGCGTACTGCAATAAATCAAAATTACGGGATCCTTTAACAGGTGAAGAAATGAGCCCAGATGAAAAACTTATGCGTTCGATTGAAGAGCAAATTGGCATTTCAGAAAATGCTAAAAAGGCATTCCGTGAAGAAATTTTAATTCGCATTTCTGCTTATGCACGTAAAGGGAAGCGCTTTGATTATAATTCACACGAACGTCTTCGTGAAGCGATTCAGAAAAAACTATTTGCTGATTTAAAAGATATAGTGAAAATTACAACATCAACGAAAACACCAGACGAAAATCAGCTTAAGAAAATCAATGATGTTGTTGCATGCTTAATTGATGAGCATGGCTATAATTCTTCATCCGCGAATGAATTGTTACGATATGTAGGTAGTTTGTTAAATCGATAGTTTGATAACAAAACGCTGTCTCTTATTCTTGGGACGGCGTTTTGTTATCTATTGATATTTGTAAAAAATGTCATAGCTTGTCCGAATATAAGAAATTAAGATGCGATTTTATGAATTTATTGTCAATTATTTTTACAATATGCATATGATAGAGTAACCAACCATTCATACAAAAAAGCCAACACAATACAATATGTTGCAAAACGAAAATGTGTGCAACAATGCATTGTGTTTCTTTCTTATCAACGGCTGAATGTTTCTTTCTATGATGTGAGTGGCAAAATTTTGTTTAAGATGCTCGGAGTATTGTATGAAAAACGCTATATATGTTTATGGGATGATTTTCGATGAACAGTTATTTTTCAAATATTATAGTTACGCACACTAGAAAACAAAATTATAGATTGCTGTTCATAAGAGAAAACAAATAAAGTAAGGAGGGAAAGGCATGGGCGAAGAAAATCAACCAAACTATACAATTTCACAGGAAAACTGGTCCCTCCATCGCAAAGGATATGACGACCAACAACGCCATCAAGAAAAAGTACAAGAGGCAATTAAAAATAATTTACCAGATCTTGTAACGGAAGAAAATATTGTTATGTCTAATGGTAGGGATGTTGTGAAAATACCGATTCGTTCTTTAGATGAATATAAGATTAGATACAATTATGATAAAAATAAACATGTTGGGCAAGGGAACGGTGACAGCAAAGTTGGCGATGTCGTTGCGAGAGATGGATCAGGTGGTCAAAAGCAGAAAGGACCAGGAAAAGGGGCAGGAGATGCAGCTGGAGAAGATTATTATGAAGCAGAAGTCTCAATTTTAGAATTGGAGCAAGCGTTTTTCAAAGAGTTAGAGTTGCCTAATTTAAAGAGAAAAGAACTGGATGAAAACCGGATTGAACACATTGAATTTAATGATATTAGAAAAACAGGATTATGGGGAAATATCGATAAGAAGCGAACGATGATATCTGCATATAAACGAAATGCAATGCGTGGTAAAGCATCTTTCCATCCAATTCACCAAGAAGATTTAAAGTTCCGTACTTGGAATGAAGTGTTAAAGCCAGATTCAAAAGCTGTTGTATTAGCGATGATGGATACGAGTGGATCGATGGGGATATGGGAGAAGTATATGGCACGTAGCTTCTTTTTCTGGATGACAAGATTTTTACGCACAAAGTATGAAACTGTAGACATTGAGTTTATTGCCCATCATACGGAAGCGAAGGTCGTTACAGAAGAAGAGTTTTTCTCAAAAGGAGAAAGTGGTGGAACGATCTGTTCTTCCGTATACAAAAAAGCACTTGAGTTAATCGATAATAAATATTCACCAGATCGCTATAATATTTATCCATTCCATTTTTCAGACGGTGATAATTTAACTTCGGATAATGCTAGATGCGTAAAGCTTGTGGAAGAGTTAATGAAGAAGTGTAATATGTTTGGGTATGGGGAAGTGAACCAGTACAACCGCCACAGTACACTTATGTCAGCCTACAAAAACATTAAAGATGAGAATTTCAGATATTATATTTTAAAGCAAAAAGCAGACGTATTTCATGCAATGAAAAGCTTTTTTAAAGAAGAATCAGGAGAGAAAATGGCATAACCTCTTATAAAAGGGGTTATTTTTTTGTGAAATTTTTAAGAAATTTTTGCGAAATATTTATATTGTTAGTTGACAACGATAATGAAAATCATTATCGTTTATTCGAGAAATGATTACATTTTGATTTATATATTTTGGAGGAGATGTAAAGTTGGAAAGAAACAAAAGAAAACATATAAATGCGATGATTATCGCTGCGGCGTTATCGCTTCCATTTGCTACGTATTCAACGCCTGCTTTAGCAGCTGTAGCAATTGAGGCGAACAAAACTGGACATGCTTTAGAAGATGGTACATATGATGCTGTTATTAAAGCGTATAAAGATAAAACGAATGAAGAGTCTATGGCAGCTGTTTATATAAAAAATCCGAAATTAACAATTGAGAATGGAAAGAAAATTGTAACGGCAACGTTAAGTGATAGTGATTTCTTTCAATACTTGAAAACAGAGGATATTGATACTCCTGGTGTATTCCATGATGTAAAAGTCATATCAGAGGATAAAAAGAAAAATGGGACGAAGGTTATTCAATTTGAAGTTGGAGAATTAGGAAAAAGATATAATATGCAAATGCATATTTATATTCCGACAATGGCCTATGATAATAAGTATCAAGTGCAATTTGAAGTAAATGCATTGAATTTAGAAGGCAATGTTCCAGAAGAACAAAAGGAAAATAAAGAAGATAAAGTGGATCAACAAGATGAAAGTGCAAATGTAATAGTAGATAAGCAATTGCAAATGCATATTAATAAATATAACTTGAATAGAGAGAATCTAAATACGCCAATAACTAAGGAAGATTTATTAAAAGTTAAATCTTTAATAGTCGTTGAGGCAAAAAGTAAAGGAATAAAAGACGTAAGCGGTCTAGAATATATGACGAACTTAGAAAACTTAACGTTGGAAGAAGTTAAGTTAAAAAATATACAGTTTATCTCGAAAATGAGACAATTAAAATTATTAAGTATAACTTATGGTGAACTCGAAGATATTGGACCTTTGGCTGAGTTAGAGCATGTTGAGATTTTAAGTTTGAGAAACAATAAAATTTCAGATTTAAGCCCATTGAGTCAAATGAAGAAGATTAAAATGTTAGATTTAAACAGCAATTATATAAAAGATATTAAACCATTATTTACAGTAACGACTTTAAGGACTTTGACTGTAGCAAATAATCAAATTAGTAATGCTAATCTTGCTGGGATTGAGCAATTGAAAAATGTGAAAAATTTATCTTTAAGTAACAATGGACTTACTAATATCGAGCATATTACCTCAATGAAAAAGTTAGTGGAGTTAGACCTTTCTAAAAATGAATTAAAAAACATCGAACCTTTATTAAGATTATCTACTGTACAATCACTTAATTTAGAGGAAAACTATATTTCAGATATAACACCACTTAGTCAATTAACAGGTTTATATGATTTAAAGCTGGGTTCGAATGAAATTTGTGATGTTAGACCTGTCCAAGAATTAGGAAAAAGAATGTATATCGATATTCAAAGACAAAAAATCTTTTTAGATGAAGCAAGCGTGGATGAAGAAATAAAAATTCCAATATACAATCTTAAAGGAGAAACACTTCAAAATATTAATGTGAAAAGTGAAGAGGCTACTCTGAATAACGGGTTTATAAAATGGAATAGTCCTGGAGAAAAAATATATGAATTTAAACTAGATACGAATTCTGCTGAAAGTAAAATAAGATTTAATGGGACGGTTATACAAAGTATAGTTGAAAAACAAACAGAAAGTAAAAATGTAATTCTTGATAAAAATTTACAACAACATATTAATAAAAAGAATTTTGGTAGAGAGAATCTAAATGCCCCTATAACAAAAGAAGATTTATTACAGATTAAAACATTAGAGATACTTAAAGAAAAAGGAAAAGAGATAAAAGATCTAACTGGTTTAGAATACATGACGAACTTAGAAAACATCACTTTAGAAGGAGTAGGGTTGAAAAATATTGAGTTCATCTCAAACTTGAAACAATTGAAAGAGGTGAATGTATCTCATAATAAAATTGAAGATATAACGCCGTTATCTTCACTGGAAAATTTACAGTGGTTAAACCTTGCGGATAATCATATTAAAGATGTATCAGTTCTTGGTTCAATGTTAGACCTACTAAGTTTAAAATTAGATGGAAATGAGATTCGTGATGTAAGGCCGTTAATACAATTAGGTCAATGGTTTTCAATTGATGTCGGAAGACAAAAAATCATTTTAAATGAAGCAAAAGTAAATGAAGAAATTCAAGTTCCCGTATATGACTTAGAAGGAGAAACTATTGAGAATATTAAACTAACAAGTGAGGGGGGAACGTTTAATAATGGAGTAATGAAATGGAGTACTCCAGGTGAAAAGGTATATAAATTTGATTTAGATTCGGATGAAACTAGTATAAGTTTTAACGGAACAGTAATCCAGAATATAGTTGAAAAAGAAGAAGTGACAGAACCAACAAAAGAAGTTGAAGAAATAAAAGAAGAAGTGAAAGAACCGGCGAAAGAAGTTGAAGGTACAAAAGAAGAAGTAAAAGAGCCGGTAAAAGAAATTGAAGAAACAAAAGAAGAAGTAAAAGAGCCGGCGAAAGAAGTTGAAGGTACAAAAGAAGAGGTAAAAGAATCAGCAACTGGATTGGATCAAGAGCCAAAAGGGAATAATCAAGTTGGTCCAGTAAAAGTGGTAGGACAAGAGAGTGCGAAAGAAAAAGATTCAAATAAACAACATGCTAATAAGCAAGAGGAAAATCAGAAGTCTTTAGCAGCAACTGGTGGTCAAGCTAACACACCGACCTTACTTTCTGGATTAGCACTTGTTCTTTCAGCATTAAGTATGTTTGTATTTAGAAAGAGATTATTTAAGAAATAAATAACGTTTTATCTTATTATTATACAAAATGATTATATAAGTTTTTGAGAAGACCTTATTATAGCAATTTCATGTTGAAATATGCTTATGATAAGGTCTTTTTGAATAGGGGAAGGATATTAATACGAGGATGTTTCGATTGCTTAAATAATGGAGCAACTGTAGCGGAAACTGTAAGTCCCTTTCGTTCACTATATGTTCAAAATGTATGAAGAAATAATATGAAATATTGCATTTTATATCATTTCATCCAGATAATATGTTAATTTCTTGAATGGAATATATAAATAGGGGGGCAATAATATGAACAAGAAATCAAAGATCAATAAAGTGTTGCTTAGTATTAGTACAATGGCGCTATCGCTCGGAGCAATTCAAACGAATGTATCAGCAGAAGAAAAGGTACCGTATAATGTATTGCATTCGAAACCAGTTGGAATTGAAAAACCAGTAGATGAGATCGGACACGCTTCTAAAGCCGAGGAAACATTATCATTTCAAGAACGTTTAAAAGTAGGAGATTTTTCACAGCGACCAGCATCTATTACGAAGAACTCGGCAGTAAAGCAAGCTAAAGAAAGCTATTCAATGGCTGATTTAAACAAAATGAATGATCAAGAATTAATTGAAACGTTAGGCAGTATTAAGTGGCACCAAATTACAGACTTATTCCAGTTTAATGAAGATGCAAAAGCCTTTTATAAAGATAACGGAAAAATGCAAGTAATTATAGACGAATTATCTCATAGAGGTAGTACATTTACGAAAGATGATTCAAAAGGAATTCAAACGTTTACTGAAGTGTTACGTTCAGCTTTTTATCTTGCATTTTATAATAATGAATTAAGCGACTTAAATGAAAGAAGCTTCCAGGACAAATGTTTACCAGCGTTAAAAGCTATTGCGAAAAATCCCAACTTTAAGCTTGGAACAAATGAGCAGGATACAGTCGTATCTGCATACGGAAAATTAATTAGTAATGCATCAAGTGATGTTGAAACGGTGCAATACGCATCGAATATTTTAAAACAATATAATGATAATTTTAATGCATATGTAGACGATCGTATGAAAGGACAAGCTGTATACGATATGATGCAAGGCATTGATTATGATATACAGTCTTACTTAAATGAGGCTCGTAAAGAAGCGAATGAAACGATGTGGTATGGAAAAGTAGATGGGTTTATTAATGAAATAAATCGTATTGCTCTTCTAAATGAAGTAACGCCAGAAAATAAATGGCTCGTTAATAATGGAATTTATTTTGCTAGCCGATTAGGGAAGTTTCATAGCAATCCAAATAAAGGATTAGAAGTTGTTACACAAGCAATGCATATGTATCCACGTTTAAGTGAACCGTATTTTGTTGCAGTAGAACAAATTACAACAAACTATAACGGGAAAGATTATAGCGGGAATACGGTAGATTTAGAGAAGATACGTAAAGAAGGAAAAGAGCAGTACTTACCAAAAACGTACACATTCGATGATGGGTCTATTGTGTTCAAAACAGGAGATAAAGTATCAGAGGAAAAAATTAAGAGATTATACTGGGCAGCAAAAGAAGTAAAGGCACAATATCACCGTGTAATCGGTAATGATAAAGCTTTAGAACAAGGTAATGCAGACGACGTATTAACGATAGTAATCTATAACACTCCAGATGAATATCAATTAAATAGACAACTGTACGGCTATGAGACAAACAACGGTGGGATTTATATTGAAGAGACAGGCACATTCTTTACATATGAGCGTACGCCAGAGCAAAGTATTTATAGTTTAGAAGAGCTATTCCGTCATGAGTTCACTCATTATCTTCAAGGGAGATATGAAGTTCCTGGTTTATTTGGAAGAGGAGATATGTATCAAAATGAAAGATTAACTTGGTTCCAAGAAGGGAATGCAGAATTTTTCGCAGGATCTACTCGTACAAATAATGTAGTACCAAGAAAGAGCATAATTAGTGGATTATCATCTGATCCTGCAAGCCGTTATACAGCAGAGCGTACACTATTTGCTAAATATGGTTCTTGGGATTTCTATAACTACTCGTTCGCATTGCAGTCTTACTTATATACGCATCAGTTTGAAACATTTGATAAAATTCAAGATTTAATTCGTGCGAATGAAGTGGAAAATTATGATGCATATCGTGAAAATCTAAGTAAAGATTCTAAGCTAAATAAAGAGTATCAAGAGTATATGCAGCAGCTAATTGATAATCAAGATAAGTATAATGTACCAGAAGTAGCAGATGATTATTTAGCTGAACATGCACCAAAATCGTTAACAGAAGTGAAGAAAGAAATTAGTGAGACGTTTTCTATGAAAGATGCAAAAATGACAAAACATGAGTCTCAATTCTTTAATACATTTACATTAGAAGGTACGTTTACAGGTAGTGTAACAAAAGGTGAGTCAGAAGACTGGAACGCAATGAGTAAAAGAGTAAATGAAGCTTTAGAACAATTGGCGCAAAAAGAATGGAGTGGCTACAAAACTGTTACAGCATATTTCGTCAATTACCGTGTGAATAGCTCTAATCAATTTGAATATGATGTAGTCTTCCACGGTATCGCAAAAGATGACGGAGAAAATAAAGCTCCGACGGTTAATGTAAACGGACCTTATAACGGGCTTGTAAAAGAAGGAATTCAATTCAAAAGTGATGGGTCAAACGATGAAGATGGAAAAATCGTTTCTTATTTATGGGACTTCGGGGATGGAAGTACAAGTACAGAAGTTAATCCAGTACATGCATATGAAAGAGAAGGAACTTATAAAGTAGCGTTAAGAGTAAAAGATGATAAAGGTAAAGAGAGCAGAAATGAAACAACTGTTACGATTAAAGATGGGAGTTTAACAGAATCTGAACCAAATAATCGTTCAGAGGAAGCAAATCGTATCGGGCTAAACACTACTATAAAAGGTAGCCTTATCGGCGGGGATCACACCGATGTTTATACATTTAATGTAGCATCAGCGAGAGATATCGATATTTCTGTTTTAAATGAGCATGGAATCGGGATGACATGGGTACTTCACCATGAATCAAATATGCAAAATTATGCAGCTTACGGTCAAGCAAATGGAAATCATATAGAAGCAAAATTTAATGCAAAACCAGGTAAGTACTACTTGTATGTATATAAATATGATAATGGCGATGGAACATACGCATTATCAGTAAAGTGAAACTTTAATCAGCGGGGGTTCTGTTCATCCCCCACTGGTTATTAGTTGAACCAATCGGGCTTTTATGGGCAGTTATCTCCCACCTAACTTCCTCGCATTCGCCGAATTTTGAAGTGGGAGTTTTACTGCCCGTTAATGCGGGATAAAATAAGTGGGTTTCCAATGTATGTTTAACTTTACTTTTTGTGGAAAATAGTATATTATATAGATATACAATATATCGGTTATTTACTAGGAGGAGCCTGTCACAATAGGTTTCTCCTGTTCTTTTTTAGAGGCCTGTCTTACAGGTTTTTCTTTAAAGGTTAAATGACTGAAAATTAAGAATGATGATCTTTGAAAGAGGTGAGGCACAGATATAACAAAAAAGGATTGTTTAAGAAAGGGGGATAAGAAATGATCTTGTTTGGTTATCCACTTGAAACAATTTATTTATACGGATTTATAATTGCAACTATACTTACTGTTATTTATATCTTTTTTGGAGATATATTTGAATCAATATTTAGTTTTGGAGGCGGATCTGTATCCGTTGTAACGTTGCTACTTAGTTTTTTCGCCATGTTATGTGGACTTAGTTATATAGGAGAGTATTTATATTCCTATAATAGTCTCGTTATTTTCGGGGGCTCATTTGCTATATCTTTTATCGGTGTTTTCATAATGAAAATACTAATTTTAAAACCAATTGCAGAGGCAGAGCAAAATACAATGCACCGTATGGATGAATTTATTGGCCGAAAAGGAGAAGTAATTATATCGATTCCGAAAGAAGGATTTGGAGAAGTATTAATTTCATCCCAATTTGGAAGTAATGCAATACCAGCGAAAACAATTGGGAAAAAAGATATTTCACAAGGAACCGAGGTCATTATTGAGGGAGTTCAAGATGGTGTTTTGCTTGTACAAAACATCGCTTATTCTTTAAAAAAACCAAAATTATAAGGGGGAATTTACATGACGATTCCATTAATTATCGGTGGAGTTTTACTCGCAATTTTAATACTACTAATTTTAGTATTCATTACGAAGTATCGTACAGTTGGTCCAGATGAAGCATTAATTGTAACAGGAAACTGGCTTGGTGGTGGAAAGAATGTTGTTATCACTGATGATGGAAAGAAGATTAAGATTATCCGCGGTGGTGGTACTTTCGTTGTTCCAATTATGCAACGGGCAGAACTTCTTAGCTTATTAAACTACAAATTAGAAGTTGGAACACGTGATACGTATACGAAACAAGGTGTACCGATTACAGTAAACGGTGTTTCTATTATTAAAGTAGGATCGACAATTGAAGAAGTTTCTACAGCAGCTGAACAATATTTAGGAAAAGAAACGGAAGAGTTAAAAGTAGAAGCAAAAGAAGTTTTAGAAGGGCATCTACGTGCTATTCTATCTTCTATGACAGTAGAAGATGCTTATAGTAATAGAGAGCAATTCGCACAAAAGGTGCATGAAGTAGCTTCTACTGATTTGAAGAAGATGGGACTTCGCATCGTTTCCTTTACAATTAAAGAAATAATGGATAAAAACGGTTACTTAGATGCACTTGGTCAGCCGCAAATTGCAATGGTTAAGCGTGATGCAACAGTTGCGAATGCAGAGCGTGAAAAAGAGGCGCGAATTGAAAAAGCTCGTGCTGAGAAAGAAGCAAAAGAAGCGGAATATCAACGTGATGCACAAATCGCTGAAGCTGAAAAACATAAGGAATTAAAAGTACAATCTTATAAGAGGGACCAAGAACAAGCTCGCGCAGATGCAGATCTTTCTTATGAATTACAACAAGCGAAAGCACAACAAGGTGTTACAGAAGAGCAAATGCGAGTTAAAATCATTGAGCGTGAAAAGCAAATTGAGTTAGAAGAAAAAGAGATTGCGCGTCGTGAAAAGCAATACGATGCAGAAGTAAAGAAAAAGGCAGATGCAGATCGCTATGCTGTTGAACAATCAGCTGAAGCGGAAAAAGTAAAACAAATGAAAAAAGCAGATGCAGATCAATATAAAATTGAAGCAGAAGCAAGAGCACGTGCAGAAGAAGTTCGTGTAGAAGGTTTAGCAAAAGCAGAAATTGAAAAAGCACAAGGTCAGGCAAAAGCAGAAGTACAAAAGGCACAAGGTACAGCCGAAGCAGATGTTATTAGGTTAAAAGGTTTAGCAGAAGCAGAAGCGAAACAAAAAATTGCAGAAGCATTTGAATTATATGGGCAAGCGGCAATTATGGATATGGTTCTAAAAATGCTTCCGAGTTATGCGAAAGAAATTGCAAGTCCACTTAGCAATATTGATAAAATTACAGTTGTCGATACAGGCGGCGGTGGTAAGAATAGCGGCGCCGGAAAAGTTGCAGGTTATGCGACTGATTTAATGGCAACAATGCAGGAAACACTAAAAGCTTCTTCTGGTATTGATTTAAAAGAGTTATTAGAAGGGTTTGCAGGAAAAGGGGCAGTACAACAATTAGCAAATGATAAACCTGTTGTATCTGTAGTAGAAGATAAGGAAAAAGAAGTAGAAAAAACTAAAGAATAGTAAGATGGAAAGAACCTCTAGTAAGTGGGATACTAGAGGTTCTTCGGTGAATTATAATATTTCGAATAATATACATTTTTATACATTGTTTTAATTATTAAATTTTTATAGAATGAAGTATGTATGCAATAATCTTTTAAATTTAGAAAGATGAGTAAAGAGAAATAAAGAGTCTCATTAACGTATTTATATCTTATAATTTTTATAAATAGATTAATTGTAAGTTATTGCATGTAAAACGGTATGAAGGGGTAGGAATATGTTTCAAAGGAAATTAAGGAGTAGTAGTTTAAAAACAAAGTTACTTGTGTCATTTATTATTATTTTAATTCTTCCAAGTATTGTAATTGGTTGGACGTCTTATCAGCAGGCGAAAACAAATTTTAATGAAACGATTTTAAAATCGGCGAAAGATAATATAAAAATTTTGGATAATGTAATTAATAAGGAATTGGATAGTAAAAAAGTAGATGCAACTTATTTTACGAAATTATTTACACAATCAAGTTACCAAGCGGATCAAATTCAAAACATCCAAAATAAACTAGAAGAATATAATAAATTACATCCAGAAATGGAAGCGATCTATACAGGATCTAGTAATGGACAATTTATTCAATCACCAGCTATTCAAATGCCCGAAGGATATAATCCTACAGAAAGAGATTGGTATAAAGAGGCAGTGAAAAAAAGCGGAGAAGTGATTGTAACTGCTCCATATAAGTCAAAAACGACAGGGAATATTGTTATTACACTAGCAAAACAAAACGAAGATAAAAGTGGTGTTCTCGGGATTGACTTAATTATCAATGATATTGTAACTACTTCTAAGATGGTTAATATCGGTAAGGAAGGGTATGTAGCGATATTTGATCAAGATAAAAATGTAGTCGCACACCCGACACTGAAGCCAGGAGAGAAATTAGAAGAGAAACTTAGTAAGGAATTTTATAAACAGGAAGCTGGTGATTTTCATTATTCATTAGATGGTGAAGATCGTAATATTACTTTTAAAACGAGTAAGAAAACTGGATGGAAAATAGCAGGAATTATGCCTTCAAAAGAAATTATTCAAGCGGCGGAGCCTATTTTCTATAAAACGATAACTGTTATTGGTATTTCATTAATGATCGGCGGGGTTTTAATTTACTTTATAATTGCTTCTATTATTAAACCGTTAAAACAACTTGTAATATCATCGAAAAAAATTAGTGAAGGTGATTTAACAGAATCAATTACAGTTCATTCTAAAGATGAAATTGGGCAGTTAGGAGAAAGCTTTAACGAGATGGCATCATCATTACATAATGTCATTTCCAATATAAATATTTCAGCAAGTCATGTAGCAGCATCTTCAGAAGAATTAACAGCTAGCATGAAGCAATCAGGTGAAGCGATAGAGCAAATTACACAAGCGATGGAACAAGTATCGAGTGGTGCAGAAATACAAACGCGGGAAGTTGAAGAAGGAGCGACTTTGTTAGAAGAAGTTACAGAAGGAATTCAGCGTGTTGCGGATAGCTCTTCATTAGTATCCACAGCATCTATGTATACGAAGAAAAAAGCTGAAGATGGTGGAAAGTTAGTTGAACAAACTGTGAATCAAATGCAATTAATTCATGAGTCTGTTTCACAGTCAGACAAAGTCATTACGTTATTAGATGATAAGTCAAAGCAAATTGGAGCTATTCTAGAAGTGATTCAACATATTGCACAGCAGACAAACTTATTAGCATTAAATGCTGCAATTGAGGCTGCAAGAGCTGGAGAGCAAGGAAGAGGTTTTGCAATTGTAGCAGATGAAGTACGTAAACTAGCGGAACAATCGGGACAGTCTTCTACGGAAATTGGAAAGTTAGTGAAAGAGATACAATTTGATATAAAAGAAACTGTAAGTTCTATGAATCAAGTTGGGACAGAGGTACAATCAGGGCTTGTAGTTGCAAATGAGGCGAAGCAAAGCTTTGTAGAAATATTGAAATCTACAAATGATACAGTTGTACAAATTGATAGTATGGTAGATGTAGCGAAGCGAATGACGATAGATACAAAACAAGTAAGTGCATCTATTAATGAAATTGCAGCAACGATTGAAGAAAATGCAGCAAGCGTTCAAAATATTGCTGGCTCCTCTGAAGAACAAGTAGCTTCAGTAGAAGAAATAAATTCAGCAGCAGTTCATTTATCGGGAATGGCAGAAGAACTACAAGTAATGATTGGTAAATTTAAAGTGTAATAACAAGCATTAAGAAACGGGGTAGTAATTTTACTTCGTTTCTTTTTTTATGAAGATAAAGATAAAGAAATATATAGTAGCCGTGTTATGATTAAAGGTGAAAATCAAAAAACTGTATTTTCTTTAAATTCTATCTTTAGTCATGTTAGGGGAATGGTTTTGAAATTTAAAAAATTAAAGCTGCAACCGAGAATTACATTAACTATTAGCACACTTATTCTTGTTGTACTGCTGTTAACAAGTTATTTATTTTACTACATATTATCTGAAACAGTAGAGGAGCAAATTGGAAAAAGAGCGTTGCATGTTGCGAAAACAGTTGCTGCTATACCGGAAATCCAGGAAGCTTTTCAAAAAGAAAATCCAGCTTCTATTATTCAGCCAATTGCAGAAAAAATTCGAATCGAAACAGATGCTGACTTTATTGTAGTTGGAAATAAAGATGGTATTCGTTATGCACATCCTAAGCGAGATAAAATAGGAGAAGCTATGGTGGGCGGAGATAACAAAGGGGTTCTATTAGAAGGGAAATCTTACGTTTCGAAAGCAACGGGATCATTAGGGCCTTCATTACGCGGAAAAGTCCCAATTCGTAATCAGGATAATGAAATTATTGGTGTAGTATCTGTCGGTTTTTCAATGGATGATATTCATGGAGCGATAGAAGTGTATGGAAAGCGTGTGTTTTGGATTACAATAACAGGTCTGTTAATTGGGATAATTGGCTCTGTATATTTAGCAAAAAGTATTAAGCGGATGATGTTTGGAATGGAGCCAGAAGAAATTTCATCTTTATATGAGGAGCATAGTACAGTTATTCAATCTGTACGTGAAGGGATTGTAGTAATTGATAAAAATGGAATGGTTAGTTTAGTAAATCAAGCAGCATACGATATCCTTTCTTTAGATAAACAACAAAATGTAATAGGGAAATTTATTTTAGATGTTATTCCTAATTCATCGATACTGGATGTACTTCAAACCGGAGAAGAACAATTTGATCGCCAATTAAATATAAAGGGGCAGGATGTTATTGCCAATCGTCTCCCTATTAAAGTTAATCATAAAGTAACGGGTGTAGTATCCAGCTTACGCCTGAAATCTGAGATGGATCAATTAACAGCGGAATTGTCTCAAACACGGCAGTATACAGAGGCATTACGGGCGCAAACGCACGAATATAACAATTTATTGTATACGCTTTCAGGTCTTATTCAATTAGAGTCTTATGAAGATGCTTTAGAGCTTATTCATAAGGAAACGGCAGTATATCAAGAGTTCGTTCAATTTATTATGAAACGAATTCAAAATCCATGGTTAGGTGGGATTTTAATTGGATTTTATAATAGGGCACGAGAGTTGAAGATTGATTTTATGCTAGATCGGGAAAGTAGTTTAGAAAATTTAAGCCCACATATTGAGAGTAATTACGTTGTTTCTATTTTAGGGAATTTGATCACGAATGCATTTGAAGCAATTGAAAGAAATCAAGATCATGATAAGAAAGTAAGAATGTTTGTAACAGACATTGGGGAAGAAATATTAATTGAAGTAGAAGATTCAGGACAAGGTGTTCATGATGAAATAATTACAAGCATATTCTATAAAGGTTTTTCGACGAAGGCGGGCGAAAAACGTGGATATGGATTAGCGAAAGTGAAAGAGTTAGTGGAAGATTTAAATGGAAGTATTGCGATTGAAAAAGGGGATTTAGGTGGTGCTTTATTTATCATTGCATTACCGAAAGAGAGAGGCGAATTGTAATGAATGAGGGGATTGAAGTATTGATTGTAGAAGATGATATTCGGATTGCGGAAATTCATCGTCGTTTTACTGAAAAAATTGAGGGGTTTAAAGTAATTGGAACAGCAACGACTGGGGAACAGGCGAAAGAATGGCTAGAGTTTGTAAAGCCACAACTCGTTTTATTAGATGTATATTTACCTGACATGCAAGGGACAGAACTCGTCACATATATTAGGCATAATTTGCATGATACAGATATTATTATGATTACAGCCGCATCAGAGACGGATGTAGTGCGGCATGCTTTACGAGGCGGGGTAACAGATTATATCGTAAAGCCACTTACATTTGATCGGTTTAAAACAAGTTTAGAAAGTTATCAAAAGAAGATTACGAAGTTAAAGAAAAATGCTCAATTATCTTCAGAACAGATTGAACATCTATGGTCCCAAAGAGGGGTGCAGGCAAATCCAATAGAATATGCGCCAAAAGGAATCGATCCTTTAACGTTAGCAAAAATAAAAAAGCATATGTTAACTGTTAATGAGGAGGGAATTACTGCAGAGATGCTAAGTTCAATGGTAGGTGTAAGCCGATCAACTGCGAGGCGCTATTTAGAGTATTTGATCTCTGGAAAGAAAGTGCATGCGGAGCTTATATATGGAAGTGTGGGGAGGCCAGAAAGAAGGTATTTCCGCGTTTCTTCATAGGGGACTTTCACAACAATAAAAACAGTAGAGGATTACATTTCCTCTACTGTTTTTTCTAGTTTCATCTTATATTGGAATAATTCCAATTACAATTCCAGTAATCAACATAACCATTGTTGTTCCAACAGCCCAAAGTAAAGTAAAGCGTTGGTGTTCACCAAAATCAACTTTGGCCATTCCGACTAATAAATAAGTGGAAGCGACAAGAGGGCTTAGTAAGTGAACAGGTTGCCCAAGTAATGAAGCGCGCCCCATTTCAGCTGCGCTAACTCCGTAAGCCGCAGCGGCTTTTGTTAAAATAGGTAATACCCCGAAGTAAAACGCATCATTGGACATGAAAAATGTGAACGGCATACTTAGAAGAGCTGTAATAATTGGAAGCTGAGGTCCAAGAGCATCTGGTATGAGAGTAACCACACTTTGAGCCATCGCATCTACCATTTTTGTTCCAGATAGAATACCTGTGAAAATTCCAGCAGCAAATACGAGAGAAACAACGGCTAAAACGTTTCCAGCGTGAGACGCAATACGTTCTTTCTGTTGTTCTAAGTTTGGATAGTTAATCATAACGGCAATAGCAAAAGCAACTGTAAATAACACAGGTAACGGCATAACTTCTAGTATGAGACAGACGAGTAGGGCAACAGTTAATAAAAAGTTAATCCATAGCAGTTTAGGACGTTTATGTACTGTAGCTTCGACTGTTGCAGCTTGCTCATCCATTGTTTGCATTTGTTTTAAATACTGTACATCCATAATTCCTAAACGTTTCCTTTCCTTTTTTCCAAGGTAGTAGGCAACGAAAACAACCCAAATGGCACCAGCAATCATTCCTGGTATAAGCGGTGTGAAGAGCTCGGATGCTTCAAGTCCAAGTGCGCTCATAACCCGAGCTGTTGGTCCACCCCAAGGTGTAAGATTTGTCACTCCTGCTCCTAACATAACAACCCCAGCTAATATAAGTGGATTCATTCCGAGACGTTTATACAGTGGATACATTGCAGCAACTGTAATCATATATGTTGTTGTACCATCACCGTCTAGAGAGACGATAATAGTTAATATAGCTGTACCGACAACAATTTTTAAAGGATCTCCTTTTACGAATTTCAATATTTTACCGATTACGGGGTCGAATAAACCACTGTCAATCATAATTCCGAAATATAAAATGGCAAACATAAGCATAATACCAGTAGGTGCCAATTTCTTAATTCCCTCTAGCATCATAGGCCCCATATCTGCATAAAATCCACCAATTAACGCGAATATAATTGGAATTAATATTAATGCTACTAATGCTGACATACGTTTAGTCATAATTAAAAACATAAAGACAAATACCATTGCGAATCCAAGTAATGCTAACACATAATCTCCCCCTCAAAAATGATTGCGCTTTCAAAATAAAATAAAAATTCTGAAAAAAGGTTTTTTGTTTATAATAAGAGTTTCAGTAGGGATGGTAAATAATTAGAAAAATAACATCATTAGAAGCATAATTTTTATTTTGATCATTTTGTTCACGAGGTAATTTTGAATTTTTAAAAAGATAAATACCTGTATACAAGAATGGTAGAATAAGGTGAAAAAGAGAAGCTCGTGAAGTAGGGAGTAGATTTTGAATGAAAACAAGAATAGAAGAGATTTATAGTTCATGTACAGGAATAGTAGAAGAGATTTGTATTAATGAATCCTCTTACGTATATGAATGGGAGAAATTAATGATGATCCGAAAAAATGACGGTGAGGTTGAAAAAATCGCAGTAGGGATCAGTGGAAATATAAGATTAGTAAATGTAGAAGTTGGACAGAACATTGATGCGGACACATTATTAGTTAAGTTAGAAGATGATTTATTAATTACTGGTTGTGAATGATGAGAGATGTGTAGAAGTAACTGCACATCTCTTTTTTGTTCCATATATTACAAAAAGAACATTGTTTTTTCACAAATCTCACACAACCTTTTGATATTCTTTTCGTGGAGTAAACGGTTTTTAGGGAGGAATATTGATGAGGATAAAATATGTCGTACTTGTTATATGTTTATGTTTCATATTTACGATAGTAGGATGTGGGAAAAAGGAACTAAAAGCTGTTGCGATTGATGAGAAACATGATAAGTGTGATATTTGCCAAATTGGGGTAATGGATAATCAATTTGCAACAGAAATCATTTTAGAAAACGGAAAAGCGTTAAAGTTTGATGATATTGGTTGTATGTATAAATGGATGGAGATTAATTCAGGTGAAAAGACGAAAGAAAAATTTGTTCGAGATTATGATTCGAAAGATTGGGTTTCGTTAGAAGATGCCACTTACGTATATGATAAAACAATAACGACACCAATGGCTTATAATGTCATTTCATTTAAAAATAAAAAAGATGCAGAGAGCTTTGTATCTAACTATAAGGGGAAAGTTCTTTCGTATAAAGAGCTAGCAGAGCATAAATGGGAAATGAATAAAGAGATGATGGGGAAACCAACAAAAGGGAATAACGGTGGGCATTCCCATTAAAGTGAAGAAGTATTTATAATGTAGGACAACCATGTATGGTTGTCCTTTTCTATTATTACTCAGGTGCAAATATAGAAAAGGTGTAAAATTTTCAGAAGAACGGTTACAATGGAATATAGTAACCTAAAGCAATCATTTATGTACTTTTTAGAAATGTATACAAATGCGGTAAAAACGTGCTAAACTAATTGCTTCATAATGTTAATGATGAGGCCATCAGGCGTATCATTCCAATAGGTTGAGAAACATAGTATAAGTTTAAGATAATCCGATTAAAGAAGGAATATAAAGGGCTTATGGATAAATGTACTCAAGAAGAGTTATTGTATGTGATGGAGGAATGGTTAAGAAAACATTATCTTTCATAGGAGCTGTAGTTGTGAGAAAACAAAAAATTTTATTATGTATGTTATTAGGACTTTTAATGATGGTAGTGGCTTGCGATAAGCAAGAAGAACCAGAATCGAAACCGGTTCATGTGAAAAGTGAAAAGAAAAAAGAAAAGCATAAAGAACAAGATGAAGTTAAAGAAGAAAAAAGTATAAATTTAATGGACAAACAGTTGCTACTTTCTGCGACTCTTGGAGACACAGAAACAGCTATGAAGTTGATTCAGGATGGAGCAAATATAAACGTAGAAGGTGACAACGGAGAAACGCCTGTCCTTGCAGCAACGTATCAAAATCATGTAGAGACAGTTAAAGCATTAATTGGTGTAGGTGCTAATATTGAAATTAAAGATGAGAAACAAAGCAATCCATTTCTTTATGCAAGTAGAGAAGGATATACGGATATTGTAAAGCTACTAATTAATGCAGGGGTTAATACGAAAGAAACGACTAAGTCAGGTGGCACAGCACTCATTTCTGCATCTGAGCGTGGTCATGTAGAGGTTGTTAAAGAATTATTAGAGCATACAGATATTGATGTGAATTATAAAAATGAACGTGGTGGTACAGCGCTATTAGAGGCAATTGTATTAGGAAATGGTAGTGAAAGCCATAAGAAAGTAATTCAAATGCTTATTGACCACGGAGCAGATGTAAATATGGCCAATAAGGAAAATATTACGCCATTGCAATATGCTGAAAAAAGAGGCTTTAAAGATATTGCAAATATGTTGAGGATAGCTGGAGCGAATGAAGTAGTGCAGCCACAACAACCAATGGAGTAAAAAGAAGAAGAAATAAAGGGTACGAATTAATCCCATTTAGATAGACAGAATGAAGAAGTCATTTAGTATGATGGATTCAGTAATGTGTATTTAAATGGGATTTTTGTTTTGAACATGAAAAATAGAGTATGAATGGATAGATAGTATATGGAGAATACACATAGTAACTAAGGAGGATATAAATGAGGCTTTCAGAACTTGAGTTAATAGCAATTCAGGCAGAGGTTTTATTTGTTCATAATCAAGTAGGAAAAATGATATGTGTAAATGAACAGGGAAATCCGAAAGCACCGCGTTTTTTTCTTGGCAGAACTCGTGAAGGGAATATAAAGAGATATCATTATGATCTGGATAGTGAAATGATAAGTAAGATTGAGAAATTAATTTTAGAATGTTCAAATCATATAGAGATAGCAAAGATTATTAAAGTATTAAATGATGAGAGAACGGTGGAGAATATTTGGATGGGTTCTGCTTACATGTTTCCAAATAATTTAAATAAGCCAACTAGGGCGATACAAATAACAGAGAAAAATAAAGAGCTTTTGCGAGAAAATTTCCCTAATCTAATAGAACAGATGGAATGGAGGCAACCTTATTTTGCAATTATAAAAAATGAAAAGGTAGTTTCTATATGTTGCAGTGCCAGAAGTACGCCCATAGCTGCTGAGGCAAGTGTGGAAACTTTAGCGGAGTTTCAAGGAAAAGGATATGGTTCGGATGTTGTTGCAGCATGGGCAATATCAATAAAAGAAGAAAAACGTATTCCACTGTATAGTACTTCTTGGGATAATTGTGCTTCACAAGCAGTGGCGAGAAAACTAAAACTCATTAACTATGGAATGAATTTACATATTGATTGAATTTTAAACATCGTTGCATTTTTTAAAAGTATATTCGTATATATAGATTGATTTAAAAAATGATGTGGTGAATATTTACATTCGATTAACACCTAATTAACAATTTATCAAAACTGACTTAATAAATGCGTAATATAGTAAAGGTAACAAAATAACTAGGGTAGAGAACATTTGAGAACACCCACTTACATATAACGTGCCACTTTCTTAGGTGTGCTCTATTCCCTAGAGTTCAAATAAGGAGAAGGGTGTTCTATGTAAGTAGGTGTTTTTAGTTTGGATAAAAATAGAAAAGCTAGGTGGAATGAATGTTTAAAGAACCTTATATTGCGATGATAAAGGATTGGAAAGGGTATAAAACATACAAAAAATTACCGAAAACAGTTTTTCTTATGACTGGTTCAATGCTGGAGTTACCAGAGCGTGTATATGAACTACAGAAACATGGACACGATGTATTTCTTCATTGTGATTTTATACAAGGATTAAATACGAACACAGAGGAAGCACTTTTATATATTCAAGATGTTATCGGAGCACAAGGTATTATTTCGACAAAGGGATCGACAATTCGAAATGCCAATAAAATTGGATTGAAAACGATTCAACGCATTTTTATTGTTGATACTTTATCTCTTACAAAATCAATTGAAAATTGTAAAACGACTAAACCGAATGCAGTAGAGATTATGCCTGGTATTATGCCTTCTATTATTAAACAGCTAGCGGAGGAAATAAAATTCCCTATTATTGCAGGTGGGCTGATTCAAACGCGAGAGGATGCAGAAATCGCAATTCGTGCAGGAGCAAGTGCAATTTCAACGAGTCATTATGAAGTGTGGATACAAGAAGAAAAAAGGAGTGCAACCTTGTGATTGAATTAAAAAATGTTTCAAAGCTATATAAAAATGCGGAAGAGACAGCAGTTAAAGACGTATCAGTTCATATTAAAAGAGGAGAATTTTTTGTTTTAGTTGGACCTTCGGGATGTGGAAAAAGTACATTATTACGAATGCTGGCTGGTTTAGAAGAAATTTTTTCGGGAGATTTAATTATTAATGAACATGTTGCAAATGATTTAGAGCCAAAAGATCGTAATCTATCAATGGTATTTCAAAATTATGCGCTATACCCACATTTATCTGTAGAAGAAAATATTTTATTTGGACTTAAGGTAAGAAAAGTACAGAAAGAAGAACGACAAAAACGATTGATGGAAGCTGTTGAGATGGTAGGGTTGAAGGAATATGTCAAAATGAAGCCTGGGCAACTATCAGGTGGACAAAGACAGCGTGTTGCACTTGCTAGGGCCATCGTCAGTCAAGCACCGATTTGTTTAATGGATGAACCGCTTTCGAATTTAGATGCGAAATTACGTGCACAGATGAGGATTGAAATTAGAGAAATTCAGCAACGATTAGGAATTACGATGATTTACGTTACTCACGATCAAATAGAAGCAATGACTATGGGAGATCGTATTATGGTTTTAAATAAAGGAAGTATACAACAAGTTGGAACACCGCTTGATATATATAACGAACCAGCAAACGAGTTTGTTGCAAGTTTTATAGGTTCTCCTTCTATGAATATAAATGATGGGGAAGTGGATAAAGAAAAAGGCATATTACATATAGGGCAATTGCAAATCCCATTATCTATTGGACAGCTAAAGCAATTACCAGAAGGAACTATTCGAATAGGTATGCGTCCTGAGCATATTGCACTGTCTGAGGAAGGACAAGAAGTGACGCTGCAATCTGTAGAAGTACTAGGGAATGAATCTATATTAAACTTTGCGATAAACGGAACAACTTGGAGTGCGAAAGTCATCGGACAGTTACTCCTGAACAAAGGTGACAAAGTAAAATTATTATTCTCGCAAGAAAAGCTATGCTTCTTTCACCAAAATACGAATGAAAGATTAAAAGTGGTAGCTGAAGAAGAGTTGAAAGTGGTGGCGAAATAATGATTGAAGTAGGTAAGTTACCAGTTCAAACAAAAGTGTCAAAAAAGAAGCATTTATGGGGCAGAACGAAAGATTTAAGAATAGGATTATTGTTTTTGGCGCCATCTATTTTGCTATTTTCGATTTTTCTTTTCTATCCATTGTTTAGGACGATTTATTATAGTTTTTATTTAACAGATATACACGGAGAAGCTAATCTTTTCGTTGGCTTAGAAAATTATCAATATTTATTCTCTGATCCTGCTTTCTATAAAAGTATAAAGTCAACTTTATTATTTGTTTTATATACAGTGCCTACTAGTATTGTATTCGCCTTATTTCTTGCATTAATTGCAAATGAAAAAGTAAGAGGCATCGGGTTATTCCGAGTACTGTTTTCTTCAACGATGGGAATATCAGTAGCTGCTAGTGCAGTGATTTGGCTATTTTTATTTCATCCAAGTGTAGGGTTATTTAATAATATATTAGCCTCTATGAATCTTCCGGCAATCGCATGGTTAACGAGTCCGGACTGGGCACTGTTTTCTGTATCGGTTACAACGGTTTGGGTGAATACAGGATTTGCATTTTTAGTTATATTAGGTGGTTTACAAAATATTGATACGTCTTTATATGAGAGTGCATCTATAGATGGTGCTAGTTATTTATATAAGCTTCGCCGCGTCACATTACCGATGCTATCACCAACTTTATTTTTTATCGTGACAGTAACGTTAATTAGTGCGTTCCAAAGCTTTGGACAAATTGATATTTTAACGCACGGTGGACCGAATGATGCAACGAATTTAATTGTGTATTCGATTTATAAAGAGGCATTTGTGAATCATCAATTTGGAACAGCAAGTGCACAAGCTATGGTATTATTTATTTTCATTTTCATTGCTACATTACTTCAATTTAAGTTTGCTGAGAGAAAGGTGCATTATAAATGATCGTTAAACAGTGGAAACAAAATTTCCTATTATACATGCTGCTCATTATTAGTGCAGTAATGGTGTTTTTTCCTGTACTCTATGCGTTTTTAATAAGCTTTATGACACCAGACGATATTCAAATGAGAAGGTTATTTCCGACCCAATTTACTTTCGATAATTTTATTAATATCTTTCAAAAAGTACCGCTTTTTACATACTTATACAACAGTTTAATTGTATCGACAGTTGTTATGATTGGACAACTTATCGTATCCAGTTTAGCCGCTTATGCTTTTGTTTTTCTTCAGTTTAAAGGGAGAAACGTAATTTTCTTCCTGTTTATTTCAACGATGCTTATTCCATGGGAAGCAACGATGGTACCGAACTTTTTAACGATTCAAAACTTTGGTTGGATCAATAGCTTTGCTGGGATGACAGTGCCATTCTTTGCAACAGCTTTCGGTATTTTCTTACTACGTCAACATTTTATGACACTTCCGAATGAACTGAAAGAAGCTGCTTTTATTGAAGGGATTGGAAATGTAAGGTTTTTATTCAGCGTTGTAATTCCGTATTGTAAAACGAGTTTTATTACTCTTGGAGTATATAGCTTTTTAACAACGTGGAATATGTATTTGTGGCCGCTTTTAGTAACCACTGATGAAAAAGTAAGAACAGTTCAAATTGGTGTAAAGCAGCTTCAATCTCAAGAAGTTGCAACTGATTGGGGCAGTGTAATGGCCGGTGTTACGGTTATCGTCATTCCAACATTGATTTTATTATTTTTAGGGCAAAAGCAATTACAAAAAGGATTAACAAAAGGTGCAATTAAATAAGCATACATAGGAAAAGGTGGGATTGAGATGAGTTTATTGAAAAAAAGTGCTGCTCTTTTAATGGCAGCCACAATGGCATTAACCGGCGCAGCTTGTTCAAATAGTAAAACAGAGGGGAAACCTGAAGCACAGGCAAAAGTAGCTCCAGTTGAAAAGAATGGTGATAAAACTGTAATTCGTTTCTGGCATGCAATGGGTGGAAAAACACAAGGTGTACTAGATGGGCTTGTTGCAGACTATAATAAGTCGCAGAATAAATACGAGATAAAGGCAGAGTTCCAAGGAACATACGAAGAGTCTTTAACGAAATTTAAAACGATGTCTGCAACGAAAGAAGCGCCAGCTCTTGTTCAATCGAGTGAAATTACAACGAAGTATATGATTGATAGCAAAAAGATTACGCCTATCGATAGCTGGATTAAAAAAGATAAGTACGATACATCAAAATTAGAAAAAGCAATTACGAACTATTATTCAGTTGATGAAAAAATGTATTCTATGCCGTTTAATTCATCTACACCAGTATTAATTTATAATAAAGATGCTTTCGCAAAGGCTGGATTAGATCCAGAGAAAGCTCCGAAAACATATGCAGAATTAAAAGAAGCGGCGAAAAAGTTAACGATTAAAGAAGGCGGAAATGTAAAACAGTATGGATTTTCAATGCTGAATTATGGTTGGTTCTTTGAAGAATTGTTAGCGACACAAGGTGCTTTATATGTAGACAACGAAAACGGCCGTAAAGATGCTGCAAAGAAAGCGGTATTTAACGGTAAAGAAGGACAGAAAGTATTTGGAATGTTAGATGAACTAAATAAAGCTGGTGCACTTGGAAAGTATGGAGCAAGTTGGGATGATATTCGTGCTGCGTTCCAGTCTGGACAAGTTGCTATGTATTTAGATTCTTCAGCTGGTATTCGTGATTTAATTGATGCATCTAAGTTTAATGTAGGCGTTTCGTATATTCCGTATCCAGAAGATTCGAAACAAAATGGTGTTGTTATTGGCGGTGCATCATTATGGATGACGAATATGGTTTCAGAAGAAACGCAGCAAGGTGCTTGGGACTTTATGAAATATTTAACGAAGCCAGATGTACAAGCAAAATGGCATACAGCAACAGGATATTTCTCAATTAATCCAGATGCATATAATGGGCCGTTAGTAAAAGATCAATACGAAAAATATCCACAGTTAAAAGTAACAGTAGAACAATTGCAAGCGACGAAGCAATCTCCAGCAACTCAAGGGGCATTAATTAGTGTATTCCCAGAATCAAGAGATGCAGTTGTAAAAGCATTAGAAGCAATGTATGACGGAAAGAATAGTAAAGAAGCTTTAGATGAAGCTGCAAAAGCAACAGATAGAGCAATTAGTATTTCAGCCCGTACGAATCAAAAATAAGAGAAAGCCGTATCCTTATTAGGGATACGGCTTTCTTTATAAGGAGATAAGGGATCAAAGAAATGATGAATTCTTATCTATTTTATATGAGTAAAGGGTCTAGAAAGAATATTGTCCTTTTCATTATTTGTTTAACTCCATTGCAACTTGTTTACCATTTACGAAAACCTCTGCCACTGCTACTACAACTTCCATCACTTTTTTCATATCTCATCTCTCCTTGTTTTTTTTTTCATTTCTTACTTTTAGTATAAAGAAATATAGTAATTGCAACTATCGAATTGGATGACAAGAGACTTACAGTGTTGTAAGGATAATAGTTTTATTTGTAATAAATGCTATTTCGGATTAGTATTCAGAAATTTCCTTCATTTTAATCTATAATTAGAAAGAGAATGGTTTAGAAAGAAGGAGAAGAAATGAAGAGAATACTTGTTATTAGTGATATTCATGGAGAAATAGAAAAGTTCGAACAGTTATTGGAAGAAGCTCAATACGATGCAAGACAGGATCAACTAATTTTGTTGGGGGATTATGTAGATCGTGGCCCGAATGCAAGTGCTGTCATTGAAAAGGTAAAAGAGTTAAAAGAAGAAGGAGCGTTCGTTTTAAAGGGAAATCATGAAGATATGATGATTAAGGCGTTCACGACAGATGAGGAACGTTCATGGAACCATTGGGTAAAAAGCAATGGTGGGGATAAAACATTATATAGCTATGGATTCGTAGAAGAAGACATTGCGGTTAATGAGGAGGACTTCCAAAAGCCGATTTTACAATCTCATGTATTAGGGGAACATGTAAAGTTTATTAAAGAATTAGATCATTACATTGAAACAGAAGAGTATATCTTTGTACATGCTGGTGTTGAGCCAATGAAACAAGTTTCTGAATCTGAACCGTACACGTTAATGTGGATCCGTAATGAGTTTCATAGTGGGTATAGTGGCGAAAAGGTTGTTGTATTTGGCCATACGGAAACAAAAACGCTTCATGGTAGTGAGAATTTCGGAGTGTATTTTGGTAGTAATCGTATTATTGGAATTGATGGCGGGGCTGTGTATGGTGGTCAGTTAAATTGTTTGGAGTTGCCGAGTAAAAAGGTGTATGTAGTAAAAAATTGAAAGAGATAAGGGCAATCTTATTTCTTTCAATTTTTTATTAAGCGAAATTTAAGAAAGAGCTTTTATAATAAAGGTTTAAAATTCTCTATCGAGCAAAAATTCAGCAGGGGATATGTGGGAATGGAATTACATGATATTATTACATTCTCTCGTTAGGAAGAGAAGAAATATAATAATAAATAGAATTGAACTATATTGTGGAAGGTGAGAATATGCGCTTACTTGTAGTAGAAGATAATGCTTCTTTATTGGAGTCTATAGTACAAATTTTACGTGATGAATTTGAAGTGGACACGGCAATGAATGGGGAAGACGGTTTATTTTTAGCATTACAAAATATATATGATGCAATATTACTTGATGTCATGATGCCAGAAATGGATGGATTTGAAGTTATCCAAAAAATACGAGATGAAAAGATTGAAACGCCAGTTTTATTTTTAACAGCGAAAGATTCTTTGGAGGATCGAGTTAAAGGCTTAGATTTTGGCGGGGATGATTATCTAGTTAAGCCGTTTCAAGCACCGGAACTAAAAGCGAGAATTCGTGCTCTATTAAGACGAAGTGGTAGTTTAACAACAAAGCAGACAATTTGTTATAAAGGAATCGAATTGTTTGGAAAAGACAAAGACGCACAAGTTGATGGACAAGGAATTAAGTTGACCTTAAAGCAGTATGAACTTCTAGAGTACCTCGTTCAAAATAGCGGTAAAATTTTAATGCGTGAACAAATTTTTGATCGTGTTTGGGGATTTGATTCAGATACAACAGTAGCTATCGTAGAAGTGTATGTTCATCACTTACGTAAAAAATTAGAGCCATTCGGTTATCAGAAAGATATTCAAACTGTTCGTGGTATTGGATATATATTAAAAGACCAATGAAAAAGGGAAGTATGTTTCAAAAAACACGTATTCGTCTGACTATAGTAAACTCATTAGTATTTATCCTATTAATAGGAGTATTAGGGAGTATTATTTATTCATACACATATAAGCGCATTTATAATGAAGTAGATACATCCATAGAAAAAATGGTTCAGCATAGAGAGATTTCAGATGATAAAAAACTACCTAAAAAAATTAGGGGATATCTCCCAATTGGGGATCCAAGGATAATAGAGTTAACTTGGAGTGGAAACAGAGTGGAGATAGGTGGCGAAAACGGCAAACGCCGTTTTATCTTTGAAGACAATTTGGAAAAGTTTTCTCCAAAAAAATTAGGATCTTTGCAAGATATTGAAGTGCAAGGGCTATATTTTAGAACGTTCGCGTTTCAAAAAGATGGGAAAATAGTTCAAATCGTACGCGATATAACAGCTGAAGAAGAAATGTTAAATACTTTATTTTTAATTCTTGTTATAGGTTGTAGCGTAGGAAGTGTATGTGCAATAGGAATCGGCTTTTTCTTAGCTGGGAGGGCACTCGTACCCATTCAAAATTCATGGGAGAAACAGCAGCAGTTCGTTTCTGATGCATCACATGAATTAAGAACACCACTTGCGGTTATTCAATCAAAAACAGATATATTATTTCAATCACCATCTGCGACGATAGAAGAAAAAGCGCTGGATATTTCTACGATTTCAAAGGAGTGTAGACGGTTATCGAAGCTCGTAGCTAATTTATTATTGTTAGCACGTTCGGATTCTAATCAAATCGAGGTGGATAAGAAAACATTTGAAATGGGTAAATTGTTAGAAGAAATAGTAGATCCATATAAGGAGATTGCTTCTTATCAAAAAAAAGAGATGATATTAAAAGTAGAACGTGACGTATCATTTATTGGCGATAGAGAGAGAATCCATCAATTGATGGTCATATTGTTAGATAATGCGATGAAGTATACGAATGAAGGCGGGCATATTCAAATTGCTTGCACGCAAACGAGTAGTTCAATTTGCATACAGGTGAAAGATGACGGGATAGGAGTTAAAGAAGGGGATATTCCAAAGTTATTTGATCGTTTTTATCAAGGAGATAAAGCGAGAAGTCCATCAGAAGGAGCGGGGTTAGGTCTTTCAATCGCTAATTGGATTGTAGAAAAGCATTATGGGAAAATATCGGTAGGGAGCAAATGGGGAGAGGGCACTTGTTTTGAAGTGATTTTTCCTAAAAACCAAAGATTATAAGTGAGAAGGCGACCTTGTTTTTTACAAGGTCGTCTTTTTTTAAGGGAAAGTTAAGGAACAACTTGTATCATGTATTACATCATGGAAACTTGTAATAGAAAGAGACGCTGGAGTAGATGTTTTTGAATGAATTAGATGAATCATACTGTTATTTCTAACAGTGATGAAGTTGATGTATAGTATTGAAAAAATTATGGGAAAGATGGAAAAAGAAAGCGTGAGAAGGAGGACGAAGGCTTGAAAAAGAAGATGATGATGGTATGTGCTATTGGAGTAATGAGTTTAAGTATATTAGGGGGGGCCTCTCCTTCTGGAACGACAAAAGGAAAGACAGATTACACGCAGCGTAGTAAAGAACAATTAAATGATGGGAAAATACATGCAATGCATACAGAAGAAAAGGCAGAAAAGCTAGGCATTGAAACGGATGGGAAAGAACAAATTACGTTAGAAAAAGAAATTCATGAGACTGAGGTAGGAAGAGAAGCAGAACAATTAGGTATTTCGACGGAAGGAAAAGATGTCGGAACTCTTTCAGAAGAAATCTATGAAACAAAAGTGAAGCAAGAAGCGTCAAAATTAGGCATATCTATAGATAATACATCGATTGTGAATTTGATTACTCAAATTAATACGATTAAAATTAATGATGAAGCGGATAAATTAGGTATTTCGACAAATGGAAAAGAAATAGAAGACATTGCGGAAGAAATCTATGGAACGAAAGTAAGAGAAGAAGCAGGAAAGTTAGGTATTTCTCAAAAAGGAAAAGAGATGGAAGATTTAGCACAAGAAGTGTACGAACAAAAAGTGCAGGGAGAAGCAAAAAAATATCATATTGATTTATACGGCAAAGATATATATCAAGTATTAAGAGAAATTAATGAACAAAAAGTAGTAGAAATGGCAGATGAGCTTAATATGGATAGAACGAATATAGGCATTCAAGAGCTAGCGGAAAAAATAAAACGAGAACAACCTGAAAAAGGAAACGAACTAAAATTTGTACCGATGATTCAAACAGATGCTGATGCGTTTTATTTGTATTTAACGAATTAAAAAGGGCGTGAAAGTGATACGAAAATGGAAGTGGTATATATGTATGGCTGTACTATGTATAGTAATTTGGGGTGTATATACAAATGGAATTACAAAGTATGTAGAGAAGTTAACATTCTTCAATATACAAAGCGGAAAACGAACGGAGTTTAGTAATAACGATGAAAAGGTCATCTTGTCAAATGTGCCTTTAATTCAGCAATTACCAGAGTTAGAGAGAGGCTGCGAAGTGACAAGCTTAGCGATGATGTTACAATATGCGGGTGTTTCTGTAGATAAGATGCAATTAGCAAATGAAATAAAAAAAGTTAATTTTATGGAAGATGGTGTACGTGGGAATCCGAATGAAGGGTTTGTAGGGAATATTTATACTTTTTCTGAATCTGGATACGGTGTATATCATGGACCGCTTTTTCAGTTAGCGAAAAAATATTTACCTAATAAAGCTGTGGACTTAACAGGGAAGAGTATAGAAGAAATTTATAAGAGTGTAAAAGCAGGGCAACCGGTAGTCATGATTACGAATGCAACATATGCTCCTTTAGATGAAGATGAATTTACTACATGGGAAACAAATAGTGGGGATGTTTCTATTACGTATAATGAACATTGTGTTGTACTTGTTGGGTACGATAAGGAATCTGTATATATTCGAGATCCCCTCGATGATAGCTTAGATGTAAAAGTGCCAAGAGGAAACTTTGAACAGGCATGGGTGCAGATGGGGAGTCAGGCAATTAGCTATGTAAATAACTCCAAATAAATTAGGAAGAAGAGCATGAACTATATAACTATAAGGTGAAGGATAAAGATTTAAGGAATTGTAAGAGAAGTTTTGTAGATTTTTTTTGAAGAGAAGCTGTTAAGAAATAAGAGAACTTTAGCTTATTATATATGCTAAAGTTCTCTTGTTTTTTATGATTAAAATGTTTAGGGGAAGTGAATATGTAAAATGCATAATTGACGAAAAAAATTACATATTATCATTATATGTTGTTTTATATATGTTGATTGTATAAAATTACACAAGTGTTCTACATTACATAAAGGAGGTTTATTATGCAAAATATATTCAATTGGGTTAAAAGTATGAGTATCAATAAAAAATTAATCATTTCATTTTTTATTATTTTAACTATACCAGGACTTATTATCGGTGGTGTTTCATATCAAACTGCCAAAACAAATTTTGAACATCAAATGACAGATAAAGCAAAGGAGAATATTTCAGTTTTAAATACTGTTATTTCTCAAAATATAGAAGAGAAATTTGTTGATGCGTCGTACTTTGCAGACATCTTAACAGAGGATACATATCCAAATGGACAAGAAGAAATAGTAAGAACGAAGTTAGCACAATATATAAAGCTTCATCCAGAAGTAGAAGGTATTTATATTGGAACGCAGACGGGAAAGTTTATAAGAGAACCATTTATTCAAATGTCTGATGGCTATAATCCAACAGATAGATCGTGGTATAAAGAAGCGCATGAAAATAAAGGAAAGGTAATTGTTACCGCACCGTATCAATCAGCATCTACAA
Organism: Bacillus sp. FSL R9-9410; assembly: GCF_038050385.1. NCBI lineage: Bacteria > Bacillati > Bacillota > Bacilli > Caryophanales > Bacillaceae > Bacillus > Bacillus sp. FSL R9-9410. Next base: position 4,084,607 of record NZ_JBBOTV010000001.1, on the reverse strand, counting down.
AAAATATGGTAGTGACAATTGCTAAGGAAGTAAAAGATGGTAAAGGTGTTATAGGGATTAACTTGAATTTGGATAACATCCTAAAGGTTTCAAAAATGATTAACATTGGTGAAAAAGGCTATGCAGTTATTTTAGATCAAAATAAGCAAATTGTTAGTCATCCGTCTAGAAAACCGGGTTCAAAGGTTACTGAGCCTTGGATTAAACCAATTTATGAAGACAAACAAGGAAATGTATCTTATACAGAACAAGCTGATAAAAAGAATTTAATCTTTGCAACAAATGAGAAAACAGGATGGAAGATAGTTGGAGTTATGTTTGACGAAGAAATTACCCAAGCTGCGAATCCAGTGTTTTATAAAACTTTGATTGTCATTACCATCGCTATTGCATTTGGTAGTGTATTAATTTATTTCATTACAAATTCTATTACAAGGCCATTACGAAAAATAGCTGATTCGGCACATAAGATTAGTAAGGGGGATTTGACAGAAAAAATTACTATTTACTCCAAGGATGATATAGGAAAATTAGGGGATTCATTTAATGAAATGTCTACCTCTTTACAAGATGTGATTACCCAAATTAGCTTTTCAGCAGAACATGTTGCAGCATCGGCAGAAGAGTTAACAGCGAGCGTACAGCAAGCGAATGATGCGACAGATCAAATTACAATTGCAATGGAACAAGTATCAGGTGGGGCTGAATCACAAAGCCAAGGTGTTGAAGAAGGTGCGGCTACATTACAACAAGTAAATATAGCAATTCAAGATGTAACTGGAAGCGCGGAGTCAATTTCCATCTCCTCATTACATGCGAGAGAAAGAGCTGAAGAGGGAGAAGAATTGGTTGAACAAACCGCAAAACAAATGCAGTCTATTTCTAGGTCGGTATCCCAGTCAGATGCTATTATTAAACTTCTTGATGAGAAATCAAAGCAGGTAGGGGCTATTTCTGAAGCAATTCAAACCATCGCTACTCAAACGAACTTATTAGCTTTAAATGCGGCTATTGAAGCAGCAAGAGCTGGTGAACAGGGACGAGGATTTGCTATTGTAGCAGATGAGGTTAGAAAATTAGCAGAGCAATCAGGAGAATCATCTGGAGAGATTGCAAATTTAATTACAGAAATTAAGGCTGGTATTGAACATACTGTTAAGGCGATGGATGATGTTAGTGAAGAAGTCCAATATGGTTTAGAGGTTGTAACGAAAACGAAAGTAAGTTTTGCAGAAATTTTAAATTCTACTACTCAAATTGTTTCTCAAGTTAATCAAATGGTAGAAACAACGAAGAGTATAGCTGGAGATGCAAACGAAGTAACAAATGCTATTGATGAAATTGCAGCGGCGGCAGAAGAAAATACAGCCAGTATGCAAAGTGTTGCAGCTTCAACAGAAGAACAAGTGAATTCGATGGAAGAAATTAGTTCGGCTTCGCAAAACTTAGCTGAGATGGCAGAAGAACTACAAGCAATGACTAGTAAATTTAAAGTATAATAACAGCAAATAAGTAAGGTGAAAATGATATCACCTTACTTATTTTTCTATTCAGCAATTAGGGGAGTCATTAACGGGATGAAAAAAAGAAAAAGACTATGGAATTTATGGAAAACGATTACATTATTAGTGTGTACCGTTGTCATTTTTTCTTTACTTGTGACAGATATTTTAATCAGCCATAATGTTGAACGAACGACAGAAGAAAGCCAAGCAGAGAAGGCAAAAACGATTGCACATATTGTAGCGAATGATTCGGTGGTAATCGATGGTTTAATTGGGAAAGCAGATACGTCCGCCATCCAAACGTATACAAATAGGATATTAAAAAATACAGGTGTTCAATTTATTGTCGTTATGGACATGGATGGGATAAGAAAATCTCATCCAAATCCCCAAAAAATAGGTCATCATTTCGTTGGAGGGGATGAAGGAACGGTATTGAAGGGAAAGGAACACGTATCTTTAGCAGAAGGAACTTTAGGGATTTCAATGCGAGTATTCGTTCCTGTTTTTGCTGACACAGGTGAACAGCTTGGTGCGGTTGCTGTTGGTATTTCAGCAGATAATGTAAAAGAGAGAGTTAAGGAAAGTAGACATATTATTTATATTGGTGTCGGAGTTGGATTGTTAATTGGCATTATAGGAGCGATATTGCTAGCTAGACATATAAAGAAGAGTCTGTTTGGTCTGGAACCGCACAGGATAGCGAAAATTCTTGAAGAAAGAAATACGATGTTACAATCAGTAAAAGAAGGTATTATTGCCGTAGATAAAGAGGCAAAGGTAACGTTAATTAATAATGAAGCAAAACGGATATTTAAGAAAAGCGGACTTAAAGAGGATTTTATTGGTAAATCTGTTGAATTGTATATGCCGAATTCACGTATAAAAGAAGTGTTGCAAACAGGAGAGGTACAATTAAACGAAGAACAAAATATTTATGGAATTACGATTGTTACGAATCGTGTTCCTTTATATGTAAAAGGAGAAATAGTTGGTGCGATTGCAACATTTCGTGATAAAACAGAAATCAGAAAATTGGCAGAAGAATTAACTGGTATTAGGCTATATGCGGAAGCATTACGGGCTCAATCTCATGAATTTATGAATAAAATGCATGTCGTATTAGGGCTAACACATATGAAACAGTATGAAGAATTGCAGAAATATGTAAGTAGTATGGTATCAGAGCATCAATATGAAATTGGGGGGATTATGAAAAAAATTCAAAGCCCAGTATTTGCTGGTTTTTTATTAGGTAAACTTAGCTATGCTAGAGAGAAAAATATAAAGTTAATTATAAAAAAAGATTCTTATTTACCAGAAATATATGATGAGCGTATCATTCATGAACTGATCACCATTGTCGGAAATTTAATTAATAATGCATTAGACGCAGTGACGAACTGTGAGAAGAAACAGGTTGAAGTTGGAATACAATATGGGGATACATTAATTATTACAGTACAAGATACAGGGAAAGGCATAAAAGAAGATGAAATTGATGCATTATTTATAAAAGGTTATTCCACAAAGGGTGATAATCGGGGGTATGGTTTGCATCTTGTAAAGGAAAGCATACAGCGAATAAATGGGGAAATTCATGTTCATTCATTGTTAGGAACGGGAACGACAATAACGATTGAAATACCTAAAAGTAGGGATGAGAGATAAGATGATCAAAGTTTTGATTGTAGAAGATGATCCGATGGTTGCGATGTTAAATACGCATTATTTAGAGCAAGTGGGAGGGTTTGAACTTGTCCATGCAGTCAACTCAGTTAAAGAAGCGATAGAAGTATTAGAGAAGTCACGAGTAGACTTCATATTACTTGATATTTTTATGCCTGAGGAGACTGGATTTGAGCTGTTAATGTATATTCGAAATCAAGAAAAAGAAATTGATATTATGATGATTTCAGCTGTGCATGATATGGGAAGTATCAAAAAAGCATTACAATACGGGGTTGTAGACTATCTAATTAAACCATTTACATTTGAACGCTTTAAGGAAGCATTAACTGTGTATCGAGAAAAATTTACTTTCATGAAAGAACAACAAAAAATTAGTCAATCGGAATTAGATTCGCTAATTTTACAAAAAGAAAAAAGAGAGTCCTTTGACTATAAAGAGCTTCCGAAAGGATTAACAAAGCAAACATTGCAACTAATTTGGCAGCAAATCAAATCGCTTCACGGACAAGCATTTACAACAGATGAAATGGCGAAATTAGTAGGGGTTTCAAGAGTTTCTATTCGAAAGTATGTAATGTTTTTGACTGAAATTGGAGTTTTAGAGAATGAAATGGTATATCAACATGTGGGAAGGCCGGTAAGTAAATTAAGGTGCATTGATCAAAACAAAATAGACTTTTACGTATAAGCGACTTATTATAGGTCGCTTATACTTTTTTTAATTACAAAAGTAGTTACAAAACTTACAAAAACTATTTTTACTATTGAAAGCGTTTTAATATTGTTATTAAGAAAACAAGGGGGTGCCATATGGGAATTCAAAAGAATGTGGAAGCGGTATCATTTTCTGAGGGGAATGAGGTACAAAGAGAATCGTTCGTTTCTAAAATTATGAATGTAAAAATCGGTGTAATACCTTTACCGTTATATGTAGTATTGGCTGCCATTATTTATGGGGCATCTGTATATAATAAGTTGCCAGCAGATATGATTGGTGGATTTGCAGTTATTATGATTATGGGTATTTTCTTAGGTGACATTGGGATGAGAATTCCAATTTTAAAAAATATCGGTGGTCCAGCAATTCTCTCATTATTTATTCCATCGTTACTTGTATTTTTTAACTGGATGAATCCAGCTTCAATGGAAGCTGCGACTATGTTAATGAAAAAATCGAACTTTTTGTATTTATATATTTCTTGTTTAGTAGTTGGAAGTATTTTAGGAATGAACCGTAAAGTATTAGTACAAGGTTTCGTTCGTATGTTTATTCCTTTAGTAGTAGGGACGTTAGCTTCTATAGCAGTAGGCTTATTAGTCGGTTCACTATTTGGATTTGAAATGAAGCAGACATTCTTCTTTATCATCGTACCAATTGTGAGTGGTGGTATCGGGGAAGGGATTTTACCATTGTCGCTAGCTTACAGTGATATTTTAAATGAATCATCAGCAACATTTGTATCACAGCTTATTCCGGCAGCTATTATTGGGAATATGTTTGCAATCGTGAGTGCAGGGTATATGAAGCGTTTAGGTGAGAAGAAACCGGAGCTTAGTGGTAACGGTGTATTAGTGAAAACAGACAATCAAGCAGATTTATTAAAAGAACAAAATACAGAGAAGCCAATTGACTTCTCATTAATGGGAGCAGGTTTATTAATTGCATGTACGTTCTTCATCTTCGGAGGATTTGCTTCTAAGTTCATCGGTATTCCTGGGGCAATCATTATGATTTTCTCAGCAGCACTTGTGAAATACTTTAAATTAATGCCAGCAAAAATGGAGCAAGGAGCATTCCATTTATATAAATTTATTTCAAAGAATTTAACTTGGCCGTTAATGGTCGGTTTAGGATTGCTATATATTCCGTTAAAAGACGTAGCAGCAGTTCTTTCGGTAGGATATGTTGTTGTGTGCGCATCGGTTGTTCTTACAATGGTAGCGTCAGGTTTTCTTGTAGGGAAAGTGATGAAAATGTATCCAGTTGAATCAGCGATTGTAACTGGATGTCATAGTGGTTTAGGTGGAACTGGAGATGTTGCTATTTTATCAGCTTCAAATCGTATGGAATTAATGCCGTTCGCACAAATTTCAACGCGTTTAGGTGGGGCTGCAATGGTCGTAACAGCGACAATTTTATTAAAAATGTTTTCATGATCAAACAAGCTAGCTATATTCATATAGCTAGCTTGTCAAATTAAGGGGAGATTATAAGTATGTTAGAAAAACAAATTAATGAAAGATCATTGTTATTGCATAAAGAGTTAGTAGGGAAAATTGAAATTACAAGTAAAGTAGAAGTGAATACAGCGGACGATTTAAGTTTGACTTATACACCGGGGGTAGCAGAGTCTTGTAAAGCAATTGCGGCAGATGAGGAAACAGCTTATGACTATACAGCACGTGGTAATATGGTTGCAGTTGTTTCAGATGGAACTGCAGTACTTGGTTTAGGGAATATTGGACCGAAAGCGGCTATGCCTGTTATGGAAGGGAAAAGTATTTTATTTAAGAAATTTGCGAATGTAGATGCTTTCCCGTTATGTTTAGGTACGACTGATGTGGATGAAATCGTTACCCTTGTGAAAAATCTAGAGCCTACATTTGCAGGTATTAATTTAGAGGATATTGCAGCACCACGCTGTTTTGAAATTGAAAAACGATTAAAAGCAGAAACGAATATTCCTGTATTTCATGATGATCAGCATGGGACGGCTATTGTCGTTTTAGCAGCTGTTATTAATGCATTAAAAGTTGTAAGTAAACAAATGGATGATGTGAAAATTGTTATTAACGGTGCGGGTTCGGCAGGAATTGCAATTGGAAAATTATTATTAAAAGCTGGCGCAAAACATATTACGTTAGTTAGCTTAGAAGGTATTGTTTGTGAAGGTGAAACATGGATGAACGAAGCACAAATCGAAGTTTCAAAGAAGACAAATCGCGAATATGTACGTGGAACATTAAAAGAAGCGATTCATCAGGCTGATATTTTCATTGGCGTATCTGCTCCTAACGTATTAACGAAAGAACTTGTACAGACGATGAATGAGAAAGCGATTGTGTTTGCAATGGCGAATCCAATTCCAGAAATATTCCCAGAAGATGCATTAGAAGCTGGAGCTGCTGTAGTTGGAACTGGTCGTTCTGATTATTCAAATCAAGTAAATAATGTATTAGCGTTCCCTGGTATATTCCGTGGTGCATTAGACGTACGCGCGACTGATATTACAGAAGAGATGAAATTAGCGGCAGCATATGGGATCGCTAACATCATTACGGACGAAGAGCGTAATGCGAATTATGTCATTCCAAATCCATTAGATAAAAGAGTTGTTCCAAATGTTGCAGAAGCAGTAGCGAAAGCAGCCATTGATTCAGGTGTGGCACAAATTACGAAAATGCCAAGTTATAAATAGTCAAAAGCAGCGCCTTAAAAAGGCACTGCTTTTTTTGAGATAAGAAATCAAAATAATGAAGAAGTGTAGAATTATTTATGTTTCTTCACTATTTGTTTAATTCCATTGCAACTTGTTTACCATTTATTAAAACCTCAGTTACTGCTACGATCACTTCTATCATTTTTTTCATCTCTCATCTCTCCTCGCGTCATTTCTTACTTTAAGTATAAGAGAAGAGAGATAATCCAACTATCGAAGTACGTGACGTAGAAATTACATTGTTGTAAGGAAGTGTTTCAGTTTTGTCACTTTATTCGGCATTGATTACAAATTGCTCATAATATTTTTCATTCACATATATATTTAATATCCATAATCCAGATGAAGGTAGTGACATAGTGAGTGGGAGTTCGGTTGTAGTAGAATCAATTGTATTTGAAGTAGTCCAAGTTGGTTTAGAAGTATCTTGTTGAAAGAGTACGGGTGTTGGAGTTACTGATCCTTGTTTTAGTGCAATAATAGATAGTTTTCCAGTTGGCATTTCAGGATCTAGGAAGAACCACATTATTTCATTTTGCTCATTTGCGATAATAGAGCTATCAGCCATTGCAATTTTTCCTTCAATACCTTTTAACGGTATTTTTCCTTCTACGAATGATGGCGCTTCTTCCCAATTTACACCTTTTAAGACACTAAGATGAAAAAAGGAAGGTGCGTTAATTTGAGAGGATGACGTTTCTAGTACTTCTTTTTTAGGTACATTTGAATCGGGTTGCACTTCCGCGCAGCCAGTAATGAGGAAGGAGAAAAGTAGCATAGTTCCGATTTTTTTCATGGTGCCACACTCCTAATTTTTATTGTTAGTGTAATTGTATTTGCTAGCAGACGAGACAATTCCTTTAAATCATAAAAAGAGGTCGTAAGTTTTGTACGACCTCTTTTGACATTTTCTATCCCGATTGGTGAGGGCTAATAATCAGTAGGGGATGGAACCTCCCCACTGATTAAAGTTTCACTTTATATTTGTTCAGTTGAAAAGGTTGGTTCTCGCTCTTTTTGAGGCATTGTTAAGAAAATAACAGAAAGAACGATACATAATCCGCCTAATAATTGGTATGCTCCAAAAGATTCATTAAGCCAAGCGATTGAAACGATGGCAGCTACAAGTGGTTCAATACTAGATAAAATACTTGTTTCTGTTGCTGCTAAATATTTAAGACTCCCGATATAAAGAAGGAAAGAAAGAGTGCCACTTATAATGATAAGAATAAGCATAGAAAAAGTTTGAAGTGTGAAAGTTTGCGAAATCTGATTCCATCCAAAAGAACGATTACAAATAAGCAGTGCAATCCCTCCAATTAACATCCCCCAGCCAATTACTATAGTTGTTCCGCATTCTTTAATAAGAGAAGCCGGATGAAGGGTATAAAACGCAAAACCAATCGCTGTTAACAGGCCGAAAGTAATAGCTGCTTTAGATAAAACAATATTTTCAATTGAACCGTTTGTAATAATAAAGTATGTCCCTGTTAGAGCAGTTATAATTGCGAGTATTTGCATAGAAGCAGGGAATTTCTTTTGCTCAAACGCAGCGTAAATGGTAATAAGAACAGGACCTAGAAATTGAAATAGTGTTGCCGTTACGGCATTACTAATATGAACTGTTTCGATAAAAGCGTACTGCGCACCAAGCATGCCAAGAATAGAGAAAATTATAAGTTGTATAAAGTGTTTAGGATGTTTCCAAATGTGAAATATGTTTTGTTTTTTAATAAGCAAGAAAGCCAAAATGAATATTCCTGCGAGTAACAGGCGAATTGTTAAAAAATCAATTGATGATACGTTCGTATGTTGAAATAGCCACTGAATCATGGGACCAGATAATCCCCATAGGGTAGCTCCTGTAATAATCATCATAAGTCCGATGCGTCTACCATTGTTCATTATCATGCATCTCCTCTCTAGCATTTGATTATTAATGTGTTACATGATAAAAGGAATTATATAGAACTTCTGGTACTGTAAAAAGTATCAGTTATGTATTTTTGGAAGGGGTCAGACGTTGTGTTAGAATTAACGCCTAATTTGAATGCAAATAGTAAGACAGCATTGTATGTACAATTGTATGAGTATATAAAAAAAGAGACTAAAGATGGAACGATTCCGGCCTTTACGAAATTACCGGCTAAGAGGAAGTTGGCGACATATTTACAAGTGAGTAAAAATACAGTTGAAGCTGCTTATGAGCAACTTCTTGCCGAAGGATATATTGAGTCGATTTCTAGAAAAGGTTATTTTGTATGTGAAATCGAGCAAATGATTCATGTGGAAGGCAGCGAAGAGGTAATAGGAGAAGCGCCTTTTCAAGATAAGAAGTATAAATTTGATTTCACTCAAACGGGTGTGGATACTACTACTTTTCCGTTTCATGTATATCGAAAAATTACGAACGAGGTATGGCAATTTGAAAATAAAGATTTACTTTTTATTGGACATCCGCAAGGAGAGGTAAGTTTACGAGAAGCAATCGCGAGCTATTTGTATGAATCTAGAGGTGTACGATGCGTAGCTAGTCAAATTGTAATAGGAGCGGGTACGCAAATATTAGTAAAAATGTTATTTCAGTTGTTAAAGGGAAGTCGTTATGCGGTTGAGAACCCTGGGTACCATCGGAAAATGGTTGTTTTTGAGCAAGGGGAACAAAATGTACAAATGTTATCTTTAGATAGAGATGGAATTCGTATGTCACAGTTAGCTGATAACCATGCAAATGTTGTATTTGTTACACCTTCGCATCAGTTTCCTTGCGGGATGATTATGCCAATTACGAGAAGAATGCAGCTTTTGCAATGGGCGAAAAAAAAAGAAGGAAGATATATTATTGAAGATGATTATGATAGTGAATTCCGCTATTCAGGAAAGCCAATTCCAGCGCTGCAAGGGTTAGATAGAGATGGGAAAGTAATTTATATGGGGACGCTGTCTAAAGCGCTATTGCCATCATTACGGATGAGTTATATGGTGTTGCCAAAATCCCTCATTAAGCAGTATCAAGAGCAATATTTATTTTACACACAAAGCGTTTCAAGAATGGATCAAGAGATCATTAGGAAATTTTTAAATGACGGGCATTGGGAAAAACATATTCATAAAATGCGTGTTGTGTACCGAAAGAAGAGAGACCGTCTTGTTTCGGTAATAGAAAAATATTTTTCTAATCGCATTGAAGTAATAGGGGAAGATTCCGGCCTACATATTTTATTAAAAGTGCATAACGGGATGGCAGAGAAAGAATTAATGGAAGCTGCAGCTGAAAGGAGTATTAAAGTGTATCCTGTTTCGATGTATTATAAGGAAGGGACTTCTCCCAAAAGTACAGTATTACTTGGATTTGCGACTTTATTAGAGGAAGAAATTGAAGAGGCCATTCAATTATTATATACAGCATGGTTTACAAGAAAGTAAAAAACATCCTCATAAATGGAGGATGTTTTTTTGTTATTTTTCTTCATCTAGGAAAAGAACCATATGCTCTTCATCCCAATATTGTCCGTTATATTTTAATGAGCGTTCTTGTACGCCAAATGTTTTAAAGCCTAATGACTCATAAAGTTTTTTTGCACCATCGTTTCCGACAACAACATCAAGCATAACTTGCTCTACTTCTAAAGATTTAGCAAGCTCAAGACATTCTTTAATAAGTGCTTTTCCCGCTCCAAGTCCGCGTGCTTTTGGAGACACGTATACTGAACCGATTTTCGCTTTATGTTCTTGTTTTACATATGGTTTCGTTTCCAGTGTTGCAACTCCGATTAATTCTCCATCTTTAAATGCACCTAGTGTATAGTTCTCATCTTGTGCTAATTTTTGGGCTTTATATTCAATAGCACATTCTTTATTAATAATATCTTCATAAGAAGAGCTGAAAGCTTCCGGATTTTGTTTTAATCCTTCTACTCGAAGTTCTAAGTAAATTTCTGCTTCGTCTTTTGTTAATACATGGATATCCAATTATATCACCCTCCAAATCTTTGACAGTTATACCTATATTTTATATTGAAATAAGAATAATTTCAAAACCTTAGCTTATATGAGCTGGTTTTATAAATAAAATAGCACCAGTAGTGTTGACTACTACTGGTGATTTCACGCATATATTATTCAAATGGTAATTCAATTATAAATTCTGTTCCGACTTCTAATTCGCTTTTAACTTCGATAGAACCATTATGAAGTTCTACAATTTCCTTTGCAACAGCTAGTCCGATACCTTTTCCTCCTGTAGCTCGTGTTCTAGATTTATCGACACGGTAAAAGCGATCGAAAATGTGTGGGATATCTTCTTTTGGAATACCTTCACCTTCATCTTTTATACTTATTGTAAAAGTATTCGCATTGGTTAGTACACGTATTGTTATAGAAGTGTTTTCTGGCGAATGTTGATAAGCATTATGCAATAAATTTAACATCACTTGTTCCATACGCCTTTCATCTATACGAACTTTTAAATCATTTTTACAGTACACATGAATTTCTATTTGTTTGTTGGTTAATGTTGTTTTTGTTTTTTCAACCATGCGTTCTAAAAATGGCCTAAGGAGCATTTTTTGTTTTTTAATAACGAATTGATGTTGCTCTAATTGTACGAGCATAAATAAATCTTGTACGAGATCAGTTACACTATCGGTTTCATCCTCGATGATTTGTAAATACTCTTCACGTTCTTCCTTCGTTAAAGAATCTCTCTTTGCCACTTTCGCATAACCTTTCATATAAGTTAGTGGAGTTAGTAACTCGTGCGCTACACTGGCAAGAAATTCGTTTCGCTCTTTTTTCATATACGTCAGTTCACTAGACAGTTCCTCAATGGTTGTGGCTAAACTTCCAAGTTCATCATTTCGTTTAATCCCTAATTGAATTGGTTTGTTTAATTTTGACATTTTTTCTGCTGCTCTTTTCATCTTTATAAGAGGATCTGTAATAACTCGAGAAAAAACAAAGACAGAAATAGTTGTTAAAATAAGTGTTAAAATACTCACGATAATGAATTGATTCATGAGTCTAAGTAGCATATCTTCTAAGAAGGATGTTTTTAAGAACATGTGTAATTTGCCTTGAAAGTCTTTTGTGTCAATTGGTGTTACTGTTGAGACGAATTTTGATTTTTTCCAATTCTTTTCTACTATTAATCCGCCCCTTTTAACTGGGGGGATTTTACAATGAAGTTGTTTTTGCATATCTTTTGTTACTGTTTCTGAGGCCGAAGTGATTTTTCCATTACTGTCAGTTATAACAATGGCTATATCAGAATTAGTAAGTGCTTCTGTTTCCATTAAATCTTCAGCGGCATCTTCAATAGAGAAGCCGGAAGAGGCAGGGCGATTGAGATGTTCAGTATGTTTTTTTTTCTCAGCGTATTTGCCGTATTTGCTCCATTTTGCACGTTGTTCAATCGTATTACGATAGCGATTTCCTTTCTCTAAAAGAGCAAGCGTTTCCTCTTCAACACGCATTTTTGAAAGACTTTTATAAAAAGATACGAAAGCGATTGCCTCAATACATAAAGCTAATATTAAAAAGTATGTCCCAACTTTAAGGGAAAGTTTGCTCATTTTCTCACCATACCTTATTTCATATAAAGTGAAACTTTAATCAGTGGGGTTTTATCCATCCCCACTGACAGAAGTAATTATTCATTTTTCCATTTATATCCGACTTTATAGACAGTTTCTAAGTAATCTTCAACTGGAAAGCCTTTTTTGCGTAACTTATCCCGTATATTACGAATATGTGAATCGATAGTTCTGTATTCGATATCTGTTTGATAGCCCCAAATCTTTTCGATTAAATCGTCTCGGCTGTAGGCACGGTTTGTATTTTGTAAAAATAGTCCGAGTAAAGAAAATTCAATAGGAGTTAGTGAGATTTTTTCATTATAAACTGTAACAGTATGTTTCGTTTTATCCCACTCAATACCATTGAAGCTAACAAAGCTATCTTTCTTTGTACGACGTAATATAGCTTCGATTCGCGCGACTAATACATGTTCATCGAATGGTTTTGTAATATAGTCATCTGCTCCCATGGTCAGGCCTTTGACCATATCATAATTTTGGTTGCGAGCTGTTAGCATAATAATTGGAACGTTGGAAATTTGACGGATTTGATAGCAAGTATCCCACCCATCCATATTCGGCATCATAACATCTAATAAAATAATATCGAAGTCCTTTTGTTCGATTAATTCTAGCGCTTCAAGGCCAGAAGTAGCTTTCATACAAAAATAGCCACGAGGGCTTAAGAACAGATCTAATAATCGTAACATACGTTCTTCATCGTCTACTAATAAAATTTTCACCATAATCTTGTGCACCCCAAACTATTCATTCTACTTGTATAGTTTACATGAAAATAATAAAAAACTCTTTTTATGTGATTGAATGGATGGCTGATTTTTTCAATCAGGGCAATTGACATAAAAAATGCACTAGTTTTGCACAACTATTTTTTATAATAGAAAACGTAGCGACACAAATACCCTATGTTGCGACATAACGTCATGTCATTTTATTTATAAAATGACAATTCCATTCTATTGTGTATGTGAGATAGAGAGGGTTTTCGTATTCACCTCGCATCGGATAAGAAAAATTTCCTATCTCACACTTTTTTTAATATAAAGGGGATTGTACACATGAGTAAAAAAGTAGAAATTTTACAAAAAGAAAAGCAAGATCGTAATGCGATTGTAATGTGTGTTGCGGTATCTATGCTTATTATGATAAGTTGTGTAAATAAATTTTTCGGGATTTTATAATAGAAAAAAAGCTTATTGCTTCTTAAGAAGCAATAAGCTTTTTTAATGTGTTCTATATAATAAACCAAGGTAGAATTGCCAGTCCAGAAGTTACAATTGCTGTAGCAAATATTAAAAAGATAGCTTGTTTATTTTGTTTCATGTTACATTCTCCTCTACATATCAATTGCATGCTATACGTTCATGAAATAATCAGCGGGAGATGGATCATCCTCGCTGAGTAAAGTTTCACTTTATATTTTTAGTATAACGAATGGAAAGGATTGGAACGATCGATAAAGGTGACATGAGGATTACATTGTTGTAATGAAAAAAGCATCTTAATTAATAAGAAGATGCTTTTGAAAAATTATATTAAAATGTTAATTATTTAAGAATAAAACCATATGCTCTTCGTCCCAATATTGGCCATTATGTTTTAAGGACCGTTCTTGCACACCGTAAGTTTGGAAGCCGAGGGACTCATATAATTTTTTTGCAGCAGTGTTATCAGCAACAACATCAAGCATAAGCTGTTCTACATGTAATTTATCGGCATTTTCAATAATCGCTTTAATTAAAGCTCGTCCTGCACCGAGGCCACGCGCTTTTGGAGAAACAAAAACGGAGCCGATTTTTGCCTTATGCTCTTGCTTAATAAATGGCTTTGTTTCTAGAGTAGCAATACCGATTAAATCATTATCTTTGAAGACACCTAGAGTATACTTATCCGGATTGCTTAATCGCTTTGCCATAGCAGCGACAGGGTTTTCCTGTTTAAGAACATCTTCATAAGAAGAGCTAAAAGCCTCAGGGTTTTTCATTAAACCTTCCATACACACTTTCAAATAAATTTCTGCGTCCTCTGTTGTTAATAAGCGAATTTCCATAGTTGTAACCTCCTAGGTTGATCTTAATTTAATCCATTAACTTTATAAGAATAAAGATAGCTAAATACATTCTGTGATTATTCATTCTTAATTTGTAAAAGAATGAAAAGATTATGCTACTATGTTTTCATTTTATTTATGTAATGAAATTATATATTAACTTTATTAACTATTCAAGGTTTTAATATGTTACATTTTTATAACTAAAATCCTCGCTTTGTAAAGGAGTCATTTTTATCCCACTATTCGTGGGAGTCGGGTTGCCCGTAAAAGCCCAATTGGTTGGGGCTAATAATCAGTGGGGAGGGAAAAAACCTCCACTGATTAAGTTTTCACTTTCTTTTACGTAGTCAATCGTTTATTTTGTAGCCATCGATTCGTTCTGGATGTGTATAAATATTGCAAGATCCATTTCGAATAAACCCTACTACGGTAATACCTAAATCATGGGCGAGTTGCAGAGCTAGTTTAGTTGGAGCTGATTTAGATAGAACAATTTCGCAACCTATTTTTGAAACCTTTAACAAAATTTCAGATGAGATGCGTCCGCTAAACGCAATGATTTTCCCTCGAACAGAGATATTGTTTCGTAAACAATGACCGTATATTTTATCTAGCGCATTATGTCTTCCGATATCCATTCTTGATAAAAGAATGTTCTTTCGATCACATAGAGCGGTATTATGCACACCACCCGTTTGGCGAAATGTAGTTGAAGATTGTTGTAAGGAAGTCATTAGGTGAAAACATTCTTCCGGAGTAATAGTTATATGTATATCATGTAACTTCTTTGCTTTTGCTGCATCGTTGACGAAAACAAAACCTTGTCTACTTTTTCCGCAACAAGAAGTTACGTACCGTTTATTATATAAAGTTTGATAGAGCGGATTAATTTTTGATGATTTTACATGGACAATTCCGTTTTCCTTTTGGATCCATAATTCTTCAATATCTTTATAAGAAGAAATAATTCCTTCAGAAATTAAAAAACCGATTACCATATCTTCAATGTAATTAGGAGTGCATACAACTGTTACGTATTCTTCGCTATTTAATTTAATTGTAATAGGAGATTCCGTAACAACCTCATCGGTTTGTTTTGAAAATGTACCAGATTGATAGCGTACAATTGTATATGTTTCTTGAATAGGCCCCATATTAAATTCCCCTTTATATGTATTTCTCTCCATATTTATCATAAAACATCGAAAAACCAAAAGCATCTACTAATAAGAAGATGGCAGATTATTTTGGTTATTATTGTATATGTACGATATAATAGATTTGTAGAATAGTGACATTTTCAAGCTTTCGTAGTTATACCTTATAACATCTAGAATCGACTTCCAAAGGAAAGTATCTCAACAGGGCGCTTCAAAAATATGTACAGCAACGCAGTTTTGAAAACGGATTCACAATTGTGTTGTACAGTTAGTTATAAGGAGAGGGGAAACTATGACAGAACAGACAGTCCGTGTAACCGTTGATGGTAAAGAATTTTTCGCATCAGGTGAAAAGACGATACTCCAATTATTTAACGAAAGTAATTTAGAACATCCTCAAATTTGTCATGTACCAGAGGTAGATCCTATTCAAACTTGTGATACATGTATTGTAGAAGTGAATGGAAGTTTACTGCGTG
This sequence comes from Bacillus sp. FSL R9-9410, assembly GCF_038050385.1. Taxonomy (NCBI): domain Bacteria; kingdom Bacillati; phylum Bacillota; class Bacilli; order Caryophanales; family Bacillaceae; genus Bacillus; species Bacillus sp. FSL R9-9410. Next base: position 4,068,681 of record NZ_JBBOTV010000001.1, on the reverse strand, counting down.
CCTGTTCGACGAAGTTGGAAGATGGCATGCATATTGAGAGGCAATCGGAACGTGCAAAGGAAGCACAAACTGAAGCGATGGATCGAATATTAGAGAATCATTTATTGTACTGTACGGTATGTGATAATAATAATGGTAACTGTAAAGTCCACAATACAGTAGATATGATGGGAATTGAAGAACAGAAATATCCATATGAACCGAAAGTAAGTGCATGCGAAGTGGATACGTCGCATCCATTCTATCGATACGATCCAAATCAATGTATTGCTTGTGGGCAGTGTGTAGAAGTATGCCAAAATTTACAAGTGAATGAAACTTTATCGATTGATTGGAGTTTAGACCGTCCACGTGTTATTTGGGACAATGGTGTGAGTATAAATGACTCGTCTTGTGTTAGCTGTGGGCAATGTGTAACAGTTTGTCCTTGTAATGCATTAATGGAAAAAACGATGCTAGGAGAAGCTGGATTTATGACTGGTTTAAAATCAGATGTGCTAAATCCAATGATTGATTTTGTAAAAGATGTAGAGCCTGGATATAGCAGTATTTTAGCAGTTTCAGAAGTAGAGTCCGCGATGCGTAAGACGAAAATTAATAAGACAAAAACAGTTTGTACATTTTGTGGTGTAGGTTGTTCATTTGAAGTATGGACGAAAGATCGTCAAATTTTAAAAGTGCAACCTGTTTCAGATGCACCGGTTAATGGTATTTCCACATGTGTAAAAGGCAAATTTGGATGGGACTTTGTGAATAGTGAAGAGCGTATTACAAAGCCGTTAATTCGCCAAGGGGATATGTTTGTTGAGGCTTCATGGGAAGAGGCTCTTGAAGTTGTTGCATCTAATATGCAACATATTAAATCAGAATATGGTAGCGATGCGTTTGGGTTTATTTCTTCTTCGAAAGTAACAAATGAAGAAAACTATCTTATGCAAAAACTAGCTCGTCAAATATATGGAACAAATAATGTAGATAACTGTTCCCGTTATTGCCAATCTCCAGCAACAGACGGTTTATTTAAAACTGTCGGTATGGGCGGAGATGCTGGAACAGTGAAAGATATTGCTGAGGCAGGTCTTGTTATTATTGTTGGTGCAAATCCAACAGAAGGACATCCTGTACTTGCAACTAGAGTGAAACGTGCTCATAAATTACATGAACAAAAACTAATTGTCGCAGACCTTCGTAAACATGAAATGGCGGAGCGTGCTGATATATTTGTTCACCCGAGTCAAGGGACGGATTATGTATGGCTTGCTGGGATAACGAAATACATTATCGATCAAGATTGGCACGATAAAAAGTTCATAGCTGAAAATGTAAAGAATTTTGATGAATATAGCAAAATGCTAGAGAAATATACGCTTGATTATACTGAGAAAATTACAGGGATTTCTAAAGCTCAGTTAAAAGAAATGGCTCGTATGGTATATGAAGCAGATGGTACTTGTATACTTTGGGGAATGGGTGTAACTCAAAATACAGGAGGAAGTACAACGTCGGCAGCAATTTCAAATTTACTTCTCGTTACAGGTAACTACCGTCGTTCTGGTGCCGGTGCGTATCCGTTACGCGGGCATAATAACGTACAAGGTGCTTGTGATATGGCGACATTACCGAACTGGCTTCCGGGTTACCAAGCAGTTTCAGATGATGTGCATCGTGCGAAATTTGAAAAAGCATACGGTACTACCATTCCGAAAGAACCGGGATTAAATAATATCGCAATGTTACTTGCGGCCGAAGAAGGAAAACTGCGTGGTATGTATGTTATGGGAGAAGAAATGGCTTTAGTAGATTCAAATGCCAACCATGTACAACATATTTTAGCGAATTTAGACTTCCTTGTTGTTCAAGATATGTTCTTATCGAAAACAGCTCGTTTTGCCGATGTTATTTTACCGGCATCACCAAGCTTAGAAAAGGAAGGAACATTTACAAATACAGAGCGCCGTATTCAAAGATTGTATGAAGTATTGAAGCCACTTGGTGATTCTAAGCCAGATTGGTGGATTTTACAAAAAGTAGCTCGTGCACTGGGCGGAGACTGGAATTATGGAAGTCCAAGTGAAATTATGGATGAAATTGCATCGCTTGCCCCGTTATACTCACAAGCAACGTATGACCGTTTAGAAGGCTGGAATAGTTTATGTTGGGGTAGCCATGATGGTAGTGATACACCGTTATTATATGTAGATGGATTTAACTTCCCAGACAAACTAGCACGATTATCACTAGATGAATGGGTTCCGCCAGTTGTAGCCCCAGATGAGTATGATTTACTATTAAATAATGGCCGTATGCTAGAGCATTTCCATGAAGGAAATATGACGAATAAGTCGGCTGGAATTTTATCTAAAGTGTCTGAAGTATTTGTTGAAATTTCACCGGAACTTGCTAAAGAACGAAATGTGAAAGATGGTGGTCTTGTAGAATTAACATCACCATTTGGAAAGATTAAAGTACAAGCGCTTGTTACAGATCGTGTAACTGGAAATGAGTTATATTTGCCGATGCATGCGACAGTAAATGAAGAGGCAATCAATATTTTAACAGGAACAGCAACAGACATTTATACGTGTACACCAGCTTATAAACAAACAATGGTGAAACTGCGCGTATTACGTGAAAAAGGAAATCGTCCGCTACCATCTTCAAACCCGAGAGATAAAAAACGTCATCCGCAAAATGGTGTTGAAATCGAGCAAAAGTGGCAAAGAAAACAATACGTATCACTTGTGGACGAGAATTAGGGGGCGGGGATAATGGCAAAAGAGATTACTTTAATTAAAAAGAAGATTGTAACAGAAGAAGAAAAAAAACAGCAAGTAACAGATGAGTTGTTAAATGATCTAGCTGAAAATAGAGAAGCAGTAGAAGAGACGATGCAGCTATTAGCTCAGTTGCACAAAGCTGGAATTTTAGATGCAGCAATTAGTTTACTTGCTGCAAAAGAAGATGTTTCCAAAATAGCTGTTGAACAATTGAATCGTGAACCAGTAAAAAACGCACTAAACAATATGATGGGGGCAGGAGAGGCATTATCTTCAGTGGACCCAGAAATAACGAAACAAATAACATCTAGTTTAGTCACTGGATTACAATTTGCAACGGATGAGCTGAAAAACGGAAAGAAAACAAAAGTGATGGATTTCTTTAAGGTATTAAAAGATCCAGATATCAACAGGGCGATTACATTCGGTTTTAGTTTCTTAAAAGCATTTGGACAAGGGCTAGAGAAAAAATAGAGTGAGTGAAAAAAAGTGATGGGATTAGCCATCACTTTTTTCATTATATGTATAAGAGTGTTCATGTTAAGCGGAATATATTATTATTAAAAAGATGGATTGAAATTGGAAATGTGGAATCCATCTCAAATATAGTTTTAGAATGTGGAGGAATATATGCAACACCGTAAAAGACTATCTATACCAGGAGTAATGAGACATTCCTTTCAAACAGTACAATTTGCTTTTTGGAATGTGTTAACATTTCAGCTCGTCTATAAATTGTTAGCTGCAATTGTGTTTATCCCCCTCTTAGGTATTGTTTTCAATAAGTTATTGTACTTTAGTGGTTATGCAAATGCGACAAATGATGAATTAGTAGCATTTGTGAAAACACCGTATGGGATTTTGGCGATTGTAATTTTATCGATACTAGCATTGTTTCTTATTTTTACAGAATTTGCAGTGCTTATTATTATTTCGTATTTCGCTCATAAAAGGCAAAAGGTGAGATTACGTCCGATTTTGTATAAAACAGTAACGTATTTACCTTCTCTTTTTACATATTGCTTACCAGGATTTGTGTTGTATGCAGTTGTGCTATTACCGCTATTAAGTATGGGATACAAATCTGCATTGATTCCTGAAATTCAAATTCCTAATTTTATTACAGGTGAACTATTTAAGACGACAATGGGTCAGATTGGTTATTATGCTTTCTTTGCTGTAGTTGCTTATTTAAATCTTCGCTGGATTTTTGTTTTACCTATTATTGTTTTAGAAGAAAAACCATTCCGCACGGCAGCACGTAAAAGTGCGAACTTAGTAAAAGAAAGCTTTTTTAAAGTGTTGTTCTTTTTAGTAGGAGTTTTCATCTCTGTAGGAATGGTCTTTCTTTTGTTTATAGGAGTGTATTTACTCTGTTTATGGGGAGTATACGAATTTACGAACCCAGAAGGGACATTTGCGCTGTTAGCGGAGTCAACGATTTCGGTCTTCTTAACGAGTACATTGTATTTATTTAGCTTCATTATGACGCCGTTTTATATTATGGCGTTAACAAGATTATACTTACAGAAAGTTTCGGTTGAAGATGTTTTATTAGAAGAAGGATTAGATTATTCAAAAACAAAAGCAGATAAATGTTTCTTCAAAAAACACCGTTGGAAATTTATTGGTGTATATATCGTGGGGATTATTACTGCTGGAATGGTCGTTGCCTTCATTGTGACCTTTATTTCAAACACATATAAAGAACCAATTATTATGGCGCACCGTGGATATATATCAAAAGGTGTAGAGAATACGAAAGAAGCAGTGCAAGGTGCCATTGATGCAAAAGCAGACTATGCTGAAATAGATGTCTTGCAAACGAAAGATGGCGAACTAGCGGTCATACATGATTTGAAGTTGAAACGTCTTGCGAATGCGAATGGGCATGTATCAGATTTGACGATGGATGAGTTAAGAAATCTTACTCTTAGTCAAGATGGATTCACGGGACAAATAAGTACACTTGATGAGATCATTAAGCTTGCAAAAGGCAAAATAAAACTTAATATAGAAGTGAAACTTCATGGTAATGAGAAGGATTTCGTAAAGAAAGTACTAAAAACAATTAAAGAGAACGATTTTGAGAAACAATGTGTAATTCAAACGTTACATTACCCGCTTATTAAAGAGTTTAAGCGTGCAAATCCGGATATAAAAGTAGGGTATGTATTGTTTGCAAGCAGGGCTAATTTAAAGAATGTACAGGCGGATTTCTATGTAGCAGAAGAATATATGTTAAATAAGCGCCTAGTGAAAGAAGCGCGAAAGCTAAATAAACCAATTTACGTATGGACAGTAAATGATATGGAAAGTTTAAAGGCATATTATAAGTTAAACGTGGATGGTATCATTACCGATTATCCTGAAGATGCACGTGAAACAATTAAGATGTTAAAAGAGCAAGAAGATCGTGAAAGTGATATGTTTGATAAAATTACTGAAACGACAGAAGATTTATTTTCAAAGTTATTTATAAGTTATCCAGCTGCTGGCTAAATGCTAGTAGCTGTTTTTTTGTGAAAAGAATATATTTCTAAAGTATTGAACAAAGTAATAAGTGTATATGTATACGTCATTACTTAGTTTTTTTTACATTGTTACATTATTGTCAAATAATAAATAATTACTATGCATTTTGAATGGATATAATAGAAATAGAGTGATAGATGATGAAATGGTACGAAGAACCCAATAAAATCAATGTTCGGTATATTTACACTATTCTAAATATATAAACTTTAAAAAAATAGTATGTTAGCGTTTTCATAACTTTTAAGTTATGCTAGAATAAGGACATAAGTTATTAATTATTTGAAAAAGAAAAAAGAATTCCTTTTTTCTGTTAATTATAAGGGGGCATTTCATTATGCGTATTGGGGTACCAGCAGAAATTAAAAACAACGAAAACCGTGTGGCAATGACACCAGCAGGTGTTGTACATTTAATTCGTAACAATCACGAAGTATTCATTCAAAAGGATGCAGGTGTAGGATCTGGTTTCACAGATGCTCAGTATGTTGAAGCGGGAGCAAAAATTGTTGATACAGCTGAAGAAGCTTGGAACATGGAAATGGTTATGAAAGTTAAGGAACCAGTTGAAAGTGAATACAAGCACTTCAGTGAAGGTTTAATCTTATTCACATACTTACACTTAGCTCCAGAACCAGAATTAACAAAAGCATTAATTGAGAAGAAAGTTGTTGCTATCGCATATGAAACAGTACAATTAGAAAACCGTTCATTACCATTACTTGCACCTATGAGTGAAGTAGCTGGTCGTATGGCTGCACAAATCGGTGCGCAATTCCTTGAGAAAAACAAAGGCGGTAAAGGTATCTTACTTGCAGGTGTTCCAGGAGTTAAACGTGGTAAAGTAACAATTATCGGTGGTGGACAAGCTGGTACAAATGCTGCTAAAATTGCAGTTGGACTAGGTGCGGATGTAACAATCATCGACTTAAGTGCAGAACGTCTTCGTCAATTAGATGACATTTTCGGAAACCAAGTAAAAACTTTAATGTCTAATCCTTACAATATTGCAGAAGCTGTAAAAGAATCTGATCTTGTAATCGGTGCAGTATTAATCCCAGGTGCAAAAGCGCCAAAACTTGTAACAGAAGAAATGATTAAATCAATGGAACAAGGTTCTGTTGTTGTAGATATCGCGATTGACCAAGGTGGTATTTTCGAAACAACTGACCGTATTACAACTCATGATAACCCAACTTATGAAAAACACGGCGTTGTGCATTATGCAGTTGCAAACATGCCAGGTGCGGTTCCACGTACATCAACTCTTGCATTAACAAACGTAACAGTACCATATGCAGTACAAATTGCTAACAAAGGCTACAAAGAAGCTTGCCTAGGCAACACTGCATTATTAAAAGGTATTAATACATTAGAAGGCTATGTAACATTCGAAGCAGTTGCAGAAGCTCACGGTGTAGAGTACAAAGGTGCAAAAGAATTATTAGAAGCAGAAACAGTATCTTGCTAATAGCAGCATTATACAAAAAAAAATCGAACAATATATAATACAACATGATAAGAGCTAAGAGATAATACCTCTTAGCTCTTCTTAGTAAAAGGGGGCATTCATCGTGGCCAACCTATTCAAAAAGAAATCCGTTACGCAATTGTTAGGGGAAAGTAAAAGTAAAACTTTGACGAAAACGCTAGGGGCATTTGACCTAACAATGCTAGGGATTGGTGCGATAATTGGTACAGGAGTTCTAGTATTAACGGGATTAGTAGCAGCAAGAGATGCTGGTCCAGCAGTTATTTTTTCATTCATGATTGCAGCAATTGTTTGTGGATTTGCAGCTTTATGCTATGCAGAGGTTGCATCTGCACTTCCTGTTTCAGGTAGTGTGTACACATATTCATATGCAACAATTGGTGAGTTTGTTGCCCATTTAATGGGATGGACATTGCTATCCGTATATGTCGTAACGACTGCCGCAGTAGCTGGCGGATGGACAGGTTATTTCAATAATTTAGTGAGTGGATTGGGGCTTGAAATTCCAAAAGCGTTGTTAACGATTCCATCGCAAGGTGGTATGGTGAACTTACCCGCAGTTATCGTTACGTTGGTGATAACTTGGTTATTATCACGAGGTACAAAAGAAAGTAAGCGTGTGAATAACATAATGGTATTAATTAAAATTAGTATTGTTGTTTTATTCATTGCAGTTGGTGTATTCTACGTGAAACCAGAAAACTGGATACCATTTGCACCGTACGGCTTAAGTGGAGTCTTTGCCGGAGGAGCAGCAGTATTCTTCGCTTTCTTAGGATTTGATGCATTAGCAACTTCTGCTGAAGAAGTAAAAAATCCGCAACGTGATCTACCGATTGGTATTATTGCTTCATTAGTCATTTGTACAATCATTTATGTTGTAGTTTGTCTCGTTATGACAGGTATGGTTTCTTACAAGGAATTAGATGTACCTGAAGCGATGGCCTATGTACTAGAAGTTGTAGGACAAGATAAAGTGGCTGGTGTAATTGCTATTGGAGCTGTAATTGGTATTATGGCTGTAATTTTCGCATACATCTACGCTACGACACGTGTATTCTTCGCGATGAGCCGTGACGGTTTATTGCCAAAATCTTTTGCGAAAATTAACAAGAAGACAGAAGCACCAACATTTTCAGTTTGGTTAACAGGAATTGGTAGTGCTGTAATTGCTGGATTTATCGATTTAAAAGAATTGTCAAATTTAGCGAATATTGGAGCGTTATTAACATTCGCGATGGTTGGTGTAACTGTCATCATTCTTCGTAAAACGCATCCGAAATTACAACGCGGATTTATGGTACCACTTGTACCAATCTTACCGATTATTTCAGTTGCATGCTGTCTATTCTTAATGGTAAATCTACCGTTAAAAACATGGATATACTTCGGTGTTTGGTTGGCAATTGGAGTAGTTGTATACTTTGTATATTCGAAAAAGCACAGTCATCTAAAAGAAGATGGAAGTTCGCAAGATAGTTTAGAAAAAGCTAATTAAAGGGATATAAGATAGTAAGCCTTGTGCGTCTAGGGAGCGCGCAAGGCTTTTTCTTTTGGGGAAATAAAGGGGGGCAATGTTACTTTGTCGAACTTTGATGTCGGAATATGAAAAAGGGGTGGAAAGATGGAGACGAAAGTTGTCGTTGGAGCAGAGGGATATAATAATAACCCAGGTTGGTTACATACAAATGAAGAACAATTAAATTTATTAAAAAGAGAAACGTGGATTAATAAATTTCAGACTAATTCTTTATCAGTAATTTTGGCTGAGCACGTATGGGAGCATTTATCGTATGAAGAAGGTATAGAAGCAGCTAAAATATGCTATGAGTTTTTACAAGATGATGGTTATATTCGGTGTGCAGTGCCGGATGCATGTTTCCCCAATGAAGAATATCAGCGTGGTGTGCAAGTGGGAGGACCTGGCCCGTTAGATCATCCGGCTGCAAGTCATAAAATTGTACATAACTATAAAACGATTGTATCTATGTTTGAAGCAGCGGGTTTTCAAGTGAAGTTGCTAGAGTATTGCGATGAAAATGGAGAATTTCATTATAATGATTGGAATGAGCAAGGAGGTTTTATTTATCGCTCGAAGCGCTTTGACCATAGAAATCAAGATGGAAAGTTAGGATTCGCTTCGCTAATCGTGGATGCAGTGAAAGTTAATACATAAGAAAAGGATGCACGATAGCTTTCGTGCATCCTTTTTGTATGAAGATCATGATAGATGCTGAGAATATTTATATGTTTATTTTGAAATGTGAACGGAATATTTTAAAAAATGTATGAGAATTCATTGACACATATGAATGGACGCTCATATAATAAAGGTATAAGATATATGAATAGTTGTTCATATGTTCAAATAAAGAGGTGAGCTGTGATGGCTGAAAATAAAGTAGAAACGCAACAGGAAGCATGTTCTCAAACGGTAATTCACGAGGAAATCGTGGATCAAGTAAAACAAACAATTCCGGCTGATGAAAGTTTAAGTAAAGTAGCAGAATTATTTAAAGTATTAGGTGACCGTACACGTACGAGAATATTACATGCATTATTTGAAGCTGAAATGTGTGTTTGTGATTTAGCTTATTTATTAGGAATGACGCAATCTTCAATCTCACATCAGCTTCGTGTATTAAAGCAAGCAAAGCTTGTAAAGAACCGTAAAGAAGGAAAGGTAGTTTATTATTCATTAGCTGATCAACACGTAATTCATATCTTCGAGCAAGCGTTTGAACACGTAAACGAGGAAGAATAAAAACGCGAGGAGGGAAAACGATGGCAGAAGCATTAGTGAAAAAGAAACTTATGCTAGAAGGTTTAGATTGTGCAAATTGTGCAATGAAAATTGAAAAAGGTGTTGGGAATATAGAAGGAGTAACATCTTGTTCCGTAAACTTTGCAACAAAAACGATGCTTTTAGAAACACCGCAAAATAAAGAAAATCAAGTTGTTACGGAAGCGAAGCAACTTGTTACAAAATTAGAGCCGCATATTAAAGTACAAGAAGAACAAAAAACAAAATCAATAAAAGAAGTATTTGTATTAGAAGGCTTAGATTGTGCAAATTGTGCAATGAAGATTGAAAATAAGGTAAAGGAAATGCCAACAGTTTCAGAAGCGACTGTTGATTTCGTATCAAAGAAATTACGAGTAGAAGTTGCGAATAAAAGAGAACTTGAATCGACTGTGCAAAATATAAAAAATGTTGTTCAAAAGTTAGAGCCGGATGTAAAAGTTGTTCGTGAAGAGGAAAAGGGACACGACCACGGTCATGATCATGGTGATGGAAATGTGAAAAAGATGATAGGACGATTAGTAGTCGGTGGAATTTTGACAGGAATTGCTGCATTAGCCGGATTACCGCAAATGATAACAATTCCATTATTCGTCCTTGCGTATTTATTAATAGGTGGAGATATCGTTTGGAGAGCGGTAAGAAACATAACTCGCGGCCAAGTATTCGATGAAAACTTTTTAATGGCAATTGCAACTTTAGGAGCTTTCGCGATTCAACAATATCCAGAAGCGGTAGCAGTTATGCTATTTTATCAAGTGGGGGAACTGTTCCAAAGTATTGCAGTAAATCGTTCTCGAAAATCAATTACGTCATTAATGGATATTCGTCCTGACTATGCGAATGTGAAAGTTGGAAACGAAACGAAACAAGTATCACCAGAAGATGTGCAAATTGGTGAGTATATTATCGTAAAACCAGGTGAAAAAGTACCGTTAGACGGGAAAGTAATTGAGGGAACATCAATGATGGATACTTCAGCGTTAACAGGTGAGTCTGTACCGCGAGAAGTAGAAGTTGGTAATGACGTATTAAGTGGTTTTGTAAACCAAAATGGTGTATTAACTGTTGAAGTTACAAAAGAGTTCGGTGAATCGACTGTATCGAAAATTTTAGACTTAGTACAAAATGCAAGTAGCAAAAAAGCGCCAACAGAAAACTTTATTACGAAGTTTGCACGTTATTATACTCCTGTTGTAGTTATAACAGCAGCAATAATGGCATTTATTCCACCACTTATTTTAGAGGGTGCTACATTCTCCGATTGGATTTATAGAGCTTTAGTGTTCTTAGTAATCTCTTGTCCATGTGCGCTCGTTGTATCGATTCCTCTTGGATTCTTTGGCGGTATTGGTGGGGCATCTAAAAGTGGTATTTTAGTAAAAGGAAGTAACTATTTAGAAGCATTGAATGATGTGAAATATATCGTTTTTGATAAAACAGGAACATTAACAAAAGGTGTCTTTAAAGTTACGAAGATGGAGCCTAGTGAAGGTATTACAGCAGAAGAGCTATTAGAATATGCAGCATTTGCAGAAGTATATTCAAATCATCCGATTGCACAATCTATTCGAAATGCATATGGAAAATCAATCGATGAAAATACTATTGAAGACTATAGTGAAATTTCTGGTCATGGTACGGTTGTAAAAGTACAAGGAAAAGAAATTTTCGCAGGTAATGCTAAATTAATGAGAAAAGAAAACATTACATTTAAGCAACCAAATACAGTAGGTACACTAGTTCATGTTGCTGTAGATGGTAAATATGCAGGTTATATTGTTATCTCTGATGAGGTAAAAGAGGATTCAAAACAAGCAATTCAAAAGTTAAAAGAACTGGGTATTAAGAAAACAGTCATGTTAACTGGTGATGCAAAATCAGTTGGTGAAGCTATTGGTAAAGAATTAGGTTTAGATGAAGTTCATGCCGAATTATTACCACACCAAAAAGTAGAAGAAATCGAAAAAATTGATGCAGCAAAACGCGGTAAAGAAAAGATTGCATTTGTCGGTGATGGTATTAATGATACGCCAGTACTAGCAAGGGCGGACGTTGGTATTGCGATGGGCGGTTTAGGGTCAGATGCAGCAATTGAAGCTGCTGACATCGTTATTATGACTGATGAGCCTTCAAAAATTGTGACAGCAGTAAAAATTGCAAAACGTACACGTAGCATCGTATGGCAAAATATTATATTTGCATTAGGGGTAAAAGGATTAGTGTTATTACTCGGCGCCTTTGGTATTGCAACAATGTGGGAAGCAGTCTTCTCAGATGTTGGTGTGACACTACTTGCAGTTTTAAATGCAATGCGTGTACTGAGAGTGAAAGATTTATAAAAATAAGCGAGGGCGCGATTACGCCCTCGCTTATTTTTATTATTTTACCGTGTTATTGATGGTGACTGTTGGTAACATAATATTGAAAAAAACAGAGAAGGAGAAACTTCTCTGTTTATCCCGCTATTGGCGAGCAGTAAGACTCCCACCTCAAAATTTGGCGAATGCGAGGAAGTTAGGCGGGAGTTAACTGCCCGTAAAAGCCCGATTGGTGAAGGCTAATAATCAGTGGGGATGGACAAAACCCCCCACTGATTAAAGTTTCACTTTATTTTTGTATATTTTTCGCAACCTTTTCTCGAACGGTTTGAATGTAATTCATTTTATGATCCCAACATTCTTGGCTTAAATCGACCGGGTACTCTTCAGGATTTAAAGTTCGCATATATTCTTCCCAAAATACTGAGAGGCTGTGTTCGTTATACTTTTGAATATCTAATATGCTAGGTAATTCATACGTTCTTTTACCGTTAACGAAAATATCTTGATGCAGTTCGCGTGCTTCGAAGTTTGTTACGAATTTACTTATATATGTATGAACAGGATGGAACATTTTTAAACGTTCTTCTTTTCCGGGTTCTTCTGACTCTAAAGCAATATAATCGCCTTCTGCATGATCGTTAACACGGTTAATAATACGATAAATTCGTTTAAGTCCTGGGGTTGTAATTTTTTCAGGATTAGATGAAATTTTAATCGTATCATTTAATTTCCCGTTGGTATCTTCAATAGCGACTAGTTTATAGACAGCACCTAATGCTGGCTGCTCAAAGGCTGTAATCAGCTTTGTGCCAACACCCCATACATCAATTTTTGCCCCTTGAGATTTCAAGTGCATAATCGTATATTCGTCTAAATCGCTAGAAGCGATAATTTTTGTGTTTGTAAATCCAGCTTCATCAAGTTGTTTCCTTGCTTCCTTTGATAAATATGCCATATCACCACTATCAAGGCGAATGCCATAAAAATCGATACGATCCCCGAACTCTTTTGCAACACGAATCGCATTTGGAACACCAGATTTTAAAGTGTCGTATGTATCGACGAGAAATACACATTTTTTATGTGTTTCAGCATATTTTTTAAACGCAACATATTCATCACGATATGCTTGAACGAAAGAGTGGGCATGTGTGCCAGCTACAGGGATGCCAAAACGTTTCCCTGCCCGAACGTTACTTGTAGATGAAAATCCACCAATAAAGGCAGCGCGAGTGCCCCAAAGGGCAGCGTCAAACTCATGAGCACGCCTTGTACCAAACTCTAAAAGTTCATCATTATTTGCAGCGTGCTTCATACGTGCAGCTTTTGTAGCAATTAATGTTTGGTAATTTACAATATTTAAGAGGGCGGTTTCAATTATTTGTGCCTCGCCAAGTGGGGCATCGACACGTAATAAAGGCTCATTATTAAAAACAACTTCGCCTTCTTGCATACTACGAATTATTCCAGTGAACTTCATATTTTGTAAATAATGAAGAAAGTCTTCTTCAAATTGCAGCTCTGCTAAATAAGCGATATCACTTTCGGTAAAGCTGAAATTTTCTATGTACTCTACAATTTTTTCAAGACCAGCAAAAACAGCATAGCCGTTTTCGAATGGAAGCTTTCGAAAGTATAGATCAAAAACAGAACGGCGAGTATGAATACCATCTTTCCAATATGTATAAGCCATGTTGATTTGATATAAATCTGTATGTAAGGCGTAACTATCGTCTTTATAATGATTCATTGCGAAAACACCTCCGTAATTTGGTTATAGTATACCAATTTTCCCCCTTTCGTAGCAAAGAAGTAATAGGGGATTGAAGTCAAGAGAGGAAAAAATGAAATAATGCATATTTTTTAGAAAATTTACATTTATTAATTTATATTTCTCTAGATTTTATGTATTATTAGAGTAATGGGGGTAATGAGAATGGAGGAGGACAATGCAACAAACATTAGAAAAAATAGGCAAACAAGTCTTTTATAAACGGCTACAGCAAAAAATGACACAAGAAGAATTATGTCAGGGCATTTGTTCTGTCTCATACTTAAGTAAGATCGAAAATGGAAAGATTGAAGCATCAGAAGAAATTCTACAATTGCTCTGCACAAGACTAGAAATTGCTGTGACGGATTTGAGAGATGTAGAAGAAGATGTGAAGGTGAAGTTGGACGAGTGGTTGAATGCACTAGTTCATTTGGACAAGCAACAGGTAGAACGCATATATGAAGAGTTACAAGGTGAAATGAAACATGTTGTAGATTTTGAAATTATAAATTATTATAAACTGCTTTATACACGTTATTTAATTATGAAAAGGGATTTACCTGCTATTGAAGAAGAATTGGACAGATTGAAGAAAGTGTACAAGAAATACTCACCTTTTCAGAAGATGTTGTATACGTACAGTAAGGCATTATTATATTCTGTACAGTATAAATACACTCAGGCATTGGAATATTTGTTAAAGACAGAAGCGATGGCGAAAGAGTTAGGCTATTATGAAACAGGAATATATTATAATTTAGCATTGACATATAGTCAGATGGAAATAGACCATATGACACTATACTTTGCTAATGTGGCCTTAGAAGGTTTTAAAAGTGAATATAAATTTAGGAATATCATTAATTGTAAGTTTTTAATTGCGTTTAGTTATACTAGAAAAAAACAATATAATGAAGCTATGGAAATTTATAATCATATCATAAGGGAAGCAACTTCTTTTGCTGATAAAGATAATATTCTGTCTATTGCTTTAAATAATATTGGTTATCTATACTATTGCCAAAAAAATTATACCAAAGCAAAAGAATATTATATAGAATGCTTAAAATATAAAAAAGAAGAAGATATGAATTATATTGATGCTATGTATGAACTTTCGTTACAGTGTATTCAATTAGGAGAACTTGAGGAAGCGGCTGAATGGATTGAAAAAGGTATCCTTGCTGCCAGGAAAGATGATCGATACAAAGGGATGCTATATTTATTATTAAGTTTAAGATATAAGCATTTTGAAGAAAGAGACGTCTATAAAAAATTTCTAGAAACAGAAGTAGTTCCTTTCTTTAAAACAGAGGAAAATATAAAAGATTTAAAGAAAGTATACTTAGAACTAGCTGAATACTTAGAAGAGTGCTCAGATTTTAAAGAAAGTAATCGCTATTATAAGTTAGCGATAAACTTATTAGAAGAATAAAGAGGAGGGATAGTATGAAAAAGTTACTTGCAGGAACATTTGTAGTTATGGCGATTGCAGCAGTAGTACTGGATATTCAGTATGCTTGGAAGCCAGATACTCTGGGTCAAGAAGCTAAAACAGTTCAACAAATTAATTCGTAACCAAAAAACCCCTTTCCAAACGGAAAGGGGTTTCTCAATATTTGCTCCCAAAAATTATACAAAACTTGAGAAATCAATTATTTGAATTTTTAGTATATTAATAGTGGAAACATAATGCTAATATGAAACTACTCTTTTTCAAAAAAAATTATTAGGGGGAAGGTTATATGAAAAGGAAGAGTTTAGCGTTAGTGTTAGCGACAGGAATGGCAGTTACAGCGTTCGGAGGGACAGGCTCTGCATTTGCGGATTCTAAAAATGTGCTCTCTACTAAGAAGTACAATGAGACGGTACAGTCACCTGAGTTTATTTCTGGTGATCTAACTGGAGCGACTGGTAAGAAAGCGGAATCTGTTGTGTTTGATTACTTAAATGCGGCAAAAGGTGATTATAAGTTAGGGGAAAAGAGTGCGCAAGATTCTTTCAAAGTGAAACAAGTGAAAAAAGACTCTGTCACTGATTCAACAGTAGTACGTATGCAACAAGTTTACGAGGGAGTACCTGTATGGGGGTCTACTCAAGTAGCTCACGTAAGTAAAGATGGTTCTTTAAAAGTACTGTCTGGAACAGTTGCGCCTGATTTAGACAAAAAGGAAAAGTTGAAAAATAAAAATAAGATTGAAGGCGCAAAAGCAATTGAAATCGCGCAGCAAGATTTAGGAGTAACACCGAAATATGAGGTGGAACCAAAAGCGGACTTATATGTATATCAAAACGGTGAAGAAACAACATATGCATATGTTGTGAATTTAAACTTCTTAGAGCCAAATCCAGGAAACTATTACTATTTCATTGAAGCGGAAAGCGGTAAAGTGTTAAATAAATATAATAAACTTGATCATGTAACGAATGATGATAAGTCACCAGTTAAGCAAGATGCTCCTAAACAGGAAGCGAAAGCGGTTGTAAAGCCTGTAACAGGAACGAATAAAGTGGGAACTGGTAAAGGTGTATTAGGAGATACGAAATCGCTTAATACAACGTTATCTGGATCATCTTACTACTTGCAAGATAATACGCGCGGAGCAACAATTTTCACATATGATGCGAAAAATCGTTCGACGTTACCAGGAACATTATGGGCAGATGCAGATAATGTTTTCAATGCAGCATATGATGCAGCGGCAGTTGATGCTCATTACTATGCAGGCAGAACATATGATTACTATAAAGCTACATTTAACCGAAATTCTATTAATGATGCGGGAGCACCATTAAAATCAACAGTTCATTATGGAAGTAAATATAATAATGCGTTCTGGAACGGCTCGCAAATGGTATACGGAGATGGTGATGGTGTAACATTTACTTCGTTATCTGGTGGCATTGATGTAATTGGGCATGAATTAACACATGCTGTTACGGAAAATAGCTCGGATTTAATTTATCAGAATGAATCGGGAGCGTTAAATGAAGCGGTTTCTGATATTTTTGGTACATTAGTAGAGTATTATGATAATCGTAACCCAGATTGGGAGATTGGTGAAGATATTTACACGCCTGGTAAAGCGGGAGATGCACTTCGTTCTATGAGTGATCCTGCAAAGTATGGTGACCCAGACCATTATTCTAAGCGTTACACTGGTTCAAGTGATAACGGCGGTGTTCATACAAACAGTGGAATTATTAACAAACAAGCTTATTTATTAGCAAATGGCGGTACGCATTCTGGTGTAACTGTAAATGGTATCGGCAAAGATAAATTAGGTGCAATTTACTACCGTGCAAATACACAGTACTTCACGCAATCTACTACATTTAGCCAAGCGCGTGCTGGCTTAGTGCAAGCTGCAGCTGATTTATATGGTGCTAGCTCTGCAGAAGTAGCAGCAGTTAAGCAATCATTTAGTGCTGTTGGTGTAAACTAAGATATTTCTATTCGTAAGATATATATGTATTAATAGAATATACTTCAAAAAATAAAGAAGGAGCCTATGCTCCTTCTTTATTTTTTTCTCCATTTTTTCCACAAATAAAATAATCCAACGCAACCCGCGATTGTTATAATCCACTTCGCTTCATTTGTTCCGTTTATGACATGATATGCAGAATATACTTCAATCAATAAGGACGGTATTTTCCCTATTGTGCTAGCAATACTGAAAGAGAGTAATGACATTTTGCCTAGAGCTGCAAATAAAGTAACGATACTGGACGGAATGAAAGGAATAAAACGAAAAGATAGGACGAGTAGAAATGCCTCTCTGCCTTCTACGTAAAGAAGGCGTTCTACCTTTGGATACTTATTTACTGTATCGTGAGTGAACTTTTGAAGGCCTATGCGATAAATATAAAACGAGATAATAGCCCCTAATGCCTCACCTGCGATCGAAATGATTGTTCCATTTGTTACACCAAAGAGCTGTATATTAATGGCGGTCAAAAAAATACTAGGGATAAAACCTAAAAGACTGATGATGATGTTGATTAAGATACTAAGTGGAATTGCGATTGAATAATAGTCTGTTAAGAAGTTTTGAATTGTTTCAGCCATCTTATAAGATCCTTTATCTTTTTTTGCATTACACCATATTTTCATTGTATAGGCAAGTGTAAATTCACATAATGTAGAAAACAGTTGATGGAAAGGGGTCTATATACCTTATATAGGTATTGGGTATATAAAAGTATGGGTATATTTAATCCGTTTAAAAAATACTCCATAAACCCCTTGTTTAAGGGGTTTATGGAGTATTATGATTATCATTTTTATCTGGGAAATAATTCGAAAAACATGGGGGTATATTTTAAAGTGGGCGGAAAACAGTGGTTTGATGAAATTTGATTGGAAAATATAGAAAAATGAATGGGGCATTTTAAAACTGTATACATTTTTCCTTTGTGAAATTGACTTTTAATAGAGTTACGATAATAATCATGGAAGAGGTGATACGATGAAACGACTAAGTAGTCTTTTCCTAAGTAGTTTATTAGCACTAATGCTGATTTTAAGTGGATGTGCAGGAAAAGAACAAAAAACAGAAAAAACAAAAGAGGATCATTCTACATCAGTAGAAAAAATTAGTGATAATATTTTAGATGAAATGGAAGGGCCACCTAAAAATGGTCATACGATTGAAAGGCATGTAGGCAAATCAGAAGAGGATTTGAAGAATCGTTTGAAGACAGATAAAGTTTCAGCGGCAAGTACATACTATGATAAGGAAACAGCGACAAAGGCTGTGAAAGATAGTTTAAAACAACATGATAAAGAAATTCAGGATTGGTTGAAAAACTCTAAAGAGGCTCGCCTTGTATTGAATACAACTCATTCATTCCCAGTTGGAAAAACAGTAATAAAGAAAAATATGAATGTAAAAGACAAACTAGTAAAGACTGTTACTGTTTTAGCGAGAGATAAATCAGGAGATCTAGGATTTAAGATTATTACTTCTTATCCATCAGATAAATAAAGGGGGGAGTATATATGTATCCAACATTACAATACTTTCTTAAATCGTACTGTACGTTAAGTATTCATGAGGATGAAATAGTAAGTGTGATGGAAGAGTTCATAGAGCAAGAAGACGAAGAAATTGTTTTGAAATTACGCGATGAATTAGTAAATATGAAGAAAAAGAACGCGTGGGAAGAAGCGTGCGTATTAGCTGCGAAGCAAGGAAATCGTGTGTGGTCTTTAGAAGAAACGAAAGATCATCTGGAAAATTTTTTACTATTATTGCAAAAGAAAAAGGCGTGAGTAGATCACGCCTTTTTGTATACGCTTTTTGAAATTTGTCCGTTTGATATTATCTCATTGTTTTGGGGCACTTTTATATACGCTTTTTGAAATTTGTCCATTCGATATTACTTCACCGTTTTGTGTTACTTTTTTATACGTAACAGCTGTTATTTTATCACCAGTATTACTAATTACTTGAGAAGAAACTTCAACATTTTTACCAGTATTTGTACCGAAAATACGTGTAGTAATACTGCCGCCATTTGAAAATGCTTGAATGTAAATATGCTTACCTGTATTGTTTTTAAATTTTAAATCCGGACCATAATCTGCCACTGCTGCATCTTGCCCAAGTGGTAAATAATTTACGGGCATAGAATGATTACTTCGAGAAACAATTCCTAAATCTGCCCTTAAAGCTGCGCTGTATAAAGTACTACTTACTTGGCAAACGCCTCCGCCTGCACTTTGTATAACTTTACCTTGTGAATATACTGCTGCGGATTTATAGCCATTTGCAGCATCAGTTACGCCAACACGGCCATTAAAACTAAACGTTTCATCAGGTGCTACAATAACTCCACTTAAAGTATTAGCTGACTTATTTACGTTATAGGACTGATTTCCATTACGGCCAGCCATTGGGGTAGAGTATTCAGCAATCACTTCTTTAATCCCCATTTGTTGTATATCTTCTGTAGAACGTTCAGGTTTTATTAGTGTAACTGGTAATGCAACATCGGATGTGCCAGAAGTAATAGCTGCGCTTGTTAAATCGGTTAATTTTCCTTTATCAATTTTTTCCCCATTTTGACTTTGGCTAATATTTACTGTAGAGCCTTCAACACTCAATTCGGCATTGACAGGATTTTTTAATGTTTCATTATATTTATCCTTTATAAAGGTTTCATAAGTTGTTGTATTTAATTGTGGTGTTAATTTATAGTCACGTTTTACTTCACCGTTTTCAGCTTGCTTACGCATGTTGTAACGATTCATTACGTTCCCTTCTTGTTCTTTAAAGATATTGTCGACAATATCCTTCTCTTTATAATCTACTCCTAAATCTTTCCACGTGTAATTTTGTTTATCATTTTGGAATACGTAGTTAAGAGATTTTTGATCTAATTCATTCACCTTTTGATTAACAATAGCTTGGATATCTGCTTTATTTTTTCCATCAAGAGAAATACCTTCAAATGTAGTGTTTGGTAGTGCAGTTGTATTTAGTTGATTATTTAATTTGGATACATATTGATATCCACCAACACCACCAACACAAAGTAATATGCCACCAGCAATAGCGGAACCAATCAGTATTTTGCTTAGCTTCATTTATTTCCCCCCAGAAAAATTTGTATAAATATATGTATTACATTTTTTGTATAAAAATGATGAAAATAACATTATGTACGTACTAGTATACTATTATTTTCACTATGCGTGTAATGTTTTCATAAAAAATGTTACACTGCTGTAATAATTGTCTCTTTTTGTCACAATATGCATGAGAAATATGTTGAAAATTATAATAAAAAGGCTGCTTAGAAAAATCTAGCAGCCTTTTTATTATAATTTTTTATGCTCATTTTTATTCGTAACACCGAGATGTTCTTGAAGTGTTGTCGATATATCATTAACACTTTTTTCGTTTGGAACGTAATAATAAATACCACCTATATATTTATCAGTACCTTCTACTTGTAATTTATCCATTTTTAAATTTGAATCCATTGAATTTTTTGCAATAGCCATCATATCATCAAAAGTTAAATTTGTTTTTAAATCTTTATCGACAGCATCTAATAGGCTTCCGATTTTATTAATGGAATTGAGAGAGAGGGCTTTTTCAGCAATAGCCTCTAAAACAAGTTGTTGTCGTTGACCACGCATATAATCACTATCAATATGACGAGTTCTAGCTAGTGCAAGTGCTTCTTCTCCATTTAAATGTTGACGCCCTTTTTTTAGGTGAATTGCATCTGCTTCGTCGCTACTATTTTGTTCTGTGAACTCAACTGGAACGTCGACAGTTATACCACCTAGAGAATCAACGATCTTGATAAAGGATTTGAAATTAAATTTTACATAGTAATCAACTGGGACATCTAAAAATTTTTCTACTGTATCAATTGTGCTGTCTACACCACCAAATACGTGTGCATGTGTAATTTTATCATATTTATCACGTGATTTAATGTAGACGCGTGAATCACGTGGAATGCTAACTAGTTTAACAGATTTATCATTTTTATTAATTGTTGCAAGTAGTAATGCATCTGTACGAGTCGCTTTTCCGTAACCTTTTTCCCTAATATCACTTTCATCAACACCCATGATCAGGACAGAAATATTGTCAGTCATAGGTTTAACAGCTTTTTCACGTTTGCTGGATTTATCTCCTCGGCCGAGTTCAGAATAGGCGTTGCTTAAGACGGATTTTGCTTTACTGTATATATGGAAGGAATAGCCTCCTGCTCCCATTGCTACAATAAGTAAGGGAATAAGAATGAACCAAAGTAGGCGCTTTTTCTTTGAACGTCCTTTTTTGGCTCGAGTTTCGTTGTTAATGTCGGATTTCATCATTTTTTCTCCTTTAAAACAATCAAAGTGTATACATCTAGAAGCGTATTAAAACACATAAAAAATATTTTACGCTAAATAAAAGGTATTGTACATGTATAAAAAATAGATGTCTTGATTATTTATCCCGCATTAACGGGCAGTAAAACTCCCACCTCAAAGTCCAGCGAATGCAAGGAAGTTAGGTGGGAGATAACTGCCCGTAAATGCCCGATTGGTTCAACTAATAATCAGTGGGGGATAGCCCCCATCTGATTAAAGTTTCACTTTATAAGACATCTATTCGTTATTGTATACAAAAGACAGGGATAAGAAAATGATAAAATTTTTCCTAATTAAAGCATAATACTTACAATAATCGCAGATAAAATACTAACAAGAGTAGCTCCATATAGTAATTTTAGGCCGAAGCGGGCAACAACATTTCCTTGTTCTTCGTTTAACCCTTTTACCGCACCGGAAATAATTCCAATGGAAGAAAAGTTGGCAAAAGAAACGAGGAAGACAGAAATAATACCAACTGTACGGATAGAGAGAGTGCTGGAAATTTTACTAAGATCCATCATTGCTACAAATTCATTTGTTACAAGCTTTGTTGCCATAATGCTACCCGCTGTGACAATTTCAGAACTTGGTACGCCGATAAGAAATGCAATAGGGGCGAATACATAGCCTATTAGTTGTTGGAAAGTAATGCCGAATATAATGAGGAATAGGTCATTAATGCAACTCATTAATGCGACGAATCCAATGAGCATAGCGCCGACGACAATTGCTACGCGAAAACCATCAAGAATGTATTCTCCAAGCATTTCAAAGAAACTTTGTTTTTCCCCTTTGATTTCCAAAATGTCTTCATCATCGTTAACGTCGTAAGGATTAATAATGAGTACGATAATAAAACCACTAAATAAATTGAGAACGAGTGCGGTTACTACATATTTTGGTTCGATCATCGTCATATAGGCACCGACAATGGACATAGATACTGTTGACATAGCAGAGGCGCAAAGTGTATATAGTCGATGTTTTGGAATTTGGGCTAATTGTTTTTTTACCGTAATAAAAACTTCTGATTGGCCGACAATAGCGGAAGCGATGGCGTTGTAAGATTCTAATTTCCCAAGACCGTTTATTTTACTAAGAAAGAAACCAACCCAACGAATGAAGAATGGTAATATTTTGAAATGTTGTAATATACCAATTAAGACGGAGATAAAGACAATCGGTAATAATACGTTAAGGAAAAATGGCATTTCCCCTTTATTTGCAAGACCGCCAAATACAAAATTTATACCACTGGCAGCATATTCAAGTAGCCTCGTAAACAGGTTGGAAATTATCGTAATAAGTATGAGGCCAACTTCTGTATTTAATAATAAATAGGTTAAAATTAACTGTATAATAAGCATGATAAAAATTGGTTTGAATTTAATATGTTTTTTATTGTTACTAGCAATGTAGGCAAGGAAAAAAACAACGATAAGTCCAACGAAAAAAGTGATAAATTTCATAATAAGCCCCCTAAAAAGAGATATTCTGATATATATGTTTTTCATTTAAAGTGAGAATATACATGTTTGGTAAAGAGAGGAATAGAGGAATCATGAATATATGTAGAATACATCACGTTGCAATTATTTGTTCAAATTATGAAGTGTCAAAGGATTTTTATACACGAATATTAGGTTTCAAAGTGAAGAATGAAGTATATAGAAAGGAACGAAATTCGTATAAGTTAGATTTATGTGTAGGAGGAGAGTATCAAATTGAATTATTTTCATTTCCAAGTCCGCCTGACCGCGCAAGTTTTCCAGAGGCTGCTGGACTTAGACATTTAGCTTTTGCGGTTACTGATATAGAAGAAGCTGTTAAACATTTAAACCGATGCGATGTTGAGACGGAATTGATACGTGTTGATGAGATAACGGGAAAAAAATTCGTCTTTTTCCAAGATCCTGACGGTTTGCCATTAGAATTGTATGAGGGCTGAAAATTGGTGAATTTTATATAGGGTTGCTTTCAAGTAAATGAAGAAACTAAAGTGAAACTTCTTTATTTAAAGGAGGTGTAACTTTAGCTAAGAAAAGCTAAAGGACATATGTGGATATTTTAAAATTATTGATGGTAGCTGTTCTTATTGCGCTAACAGGTTTCTTTGTAGCTGTAGAGTTTGCAATTATAAAGGTGCGTAGCAGTCGTATCGATCAACTCGTTAGTGAAAAAAGACGAGGCGCATTGGCAGCTAAAAAAGTAACTTCAAATTTAGATGAGTATTTATCGGCATGTCAGTTAGGAATTACGATTACTGCTTTAGGGCTCGGGTGGTTAGGAGAACCGACGATTAAACATTTACTCGAACCGCTGTTTTTAAAATTGGATTTATCTGCTGCAATTGCAAGTACAGTTTCATTTATTATTGCATTTGCAGTTATTACGTTTTTACATGTTGTAATTGGTGAACTCGCTCCAAAGACTTTTGCAATCCAAAAAGCAGAGCAAGTTAGCTTATTATTATCAAAGCCCCTTATTTATTTTTACCGAGTTATGTATCCATTTATTTGGGCTTTAAATGGCTCTGCACGATTTGTGACAGGCTTATTTGGTTTACATCCGGCTTCTGAACATGAAGTTGCGCATTCTGAGGAGGAACTAAGATTAATCTTGTCTGAGAGTTATGAGAGTGGCGAGATTAATCAAACTGAATTTAAATATGTAAATAACATCTTTGAATTTGATAACAGGGTAGCAAAGGAAATTATGGTACCTCGTACTGAAGTTGTTGGTTTATATGAAGATGAGCCGTTTGAGACACATATTAAAGTAATCGCACAAGAAAAATATACGAGATATCCAGTATTTGGTGAAGATAAAGATGAAATTATTGGGATGGTTAATGTAAAGGACTTATTTATTCGTTATATGGATGGTAATCGAGATGAAGAGTGTTCGATTACACCATATACACGTCCAGTTATTGAAGTGTTAGAAAATATCCCAATTCATGATTTACTATTACAAATGCAAAGAAGGCGCATTCCATTAGCTGTATTATATGATGAATATGGTGGCACAGCAGGGATTGTTACATTGGAAGATATTTTAGAAGAAATTGTTGGAGAAATCCGAGATGAATACGATGAAGATGAGCATCCACCTATAGAACATATAAGTGAAGTGTGTAAAATTGTAGAGGGGAAAGTGCTTATTAGCGAAGTAAATGATTTATTGGGCATACATTTGGTCGCTGATGATGTTGATACCATTGGTGGTTGGATTATGGTACAAAAACAGATCGTTGCTGAGGGGGATATTATTGAGAAACACTGCTTTTCTTTTAAAGTTCTTGAAAAGGATATGCATCAAATTAAGCGAGTTGAAATAAAGAAAGTAGAAGAATGAATGGGTTTTTTATTATATAAACTTTAATAAAAAGTATATATAGAAAAATAAATGTTTGCGCTTTCAAAAAAGGTGCTATATAGTGAAGGTGGATACTGAAGAGTTCTTTTAATGATACTCGTATTTTATAGGGCGAATTCTTTAGATAAGGGTTTAGAATGAAAAGTATAGGTGATGAAAAATGATAGCAACGAAGGATATACGTATAGAAAAAGATTTTTTAGGTGAAAAGGAAGTACCGAGTGTAGCTTATTATGGTGTACAAACATTACGTGCCGTAGAAAACTTTCCTATTACAGGATACCGCATTCATCCGTCACTCATTACGGCAATGGCAATTGTAAAGAAAGCGGCAGCGCTTGCGAATATAGATACAGGTTACTTAGCTAAAGATATCGGGCAAGAAATTGCAGAAGCGGCACAAGAGATTGTGGATGGAAAGTTCCATGATCAATTCATCGTAGACCCAATTCAGGGCGGAGCAGGTACTTCAATTAATATGAATACTAATGAAGTAATTGCTAATAGAGCGTTAGAACGTATGGGATACGAAAAAGGTGAATATGCGAAAATTAGCCCAAACACTCACGTGAACATGGCGCAATCAACAAATGATGCGTTCCCAACTGGGATTCATATTGCAACTCTTATGATGCTAGAAGAACTTCTTGTTACAATGGAAGAACTTCACTCTGCTTTTCATGATAAAGCAAAAGAGTTTGATCACGTTATTAAAATGGGGCGTACACATTTGCAAGATGCAGTTCCAATTCGCCTTGGGCAAGAATTCGAAGCATATAGCAGAGTGCTAGAGCGTGATATAAAAAGAATTAAACAGTCTCGTCAACATTTATACGAAGTTAATATGGGTGCGACAGCTGTCGGTACGGGATTAAATGCAAACCCTATGTACATTGAACAAGTGGTTAAACATTTACGAACATTTAGCGGATTCCCACTTGTTGGTGCAGAGCATTTAGTTGATGCAACGCAAAACACAGATGCATACACAGAAGTATCTGCAGCATTAAAAGTATGTATGATGAACATGTCTAAAATTGCGAATGACCTTCGTATTATGGCATCTGGCCCACGTGTTGGGTTGGCGGAAATTCAATTACCAGCTCGTCAACCAGGTTCATCTATTATGCCGGGTAAAGTAAATCCAGTTATGGCAGAAGTAATTAACCAAGTTGCTTTCCAAGTAATTGGAAATGATCATACCATTTGCTTAGCGTCAGAAGCTGGACAATTAGAGTTAAATGTAATGGAGCCGGTATTAGTATTTAATTTAATTCAATCCATCAGTATTATGAACAATGGATTCCGTGTATTCCGTGAATATTGTATTAAAGGAATTACAGCAAATGAAGAGTTGCTTAAGCAATATGTTGAAAAAAGTGTTGGAGTTATTACAGCAGTGAACCCTCATATTGGTTATGAAGCAGCTTCTCGCATTGCACGTGAAGCAATTGCGACAGGAAAATCTGTTAGGGAGCTATGTTTAGAACATGGTGTACTTACAGCAGAAGAGCTTGATATTATTTTGGATCCATACGAAATGACGCATCCTGAAATTGCTGGTGCATCTTTATTAAAAAATAAAAAAGTATAAAATAAAACACCGATCCCCCTTATATAGGGATCGGTGTTTTATTTTAAAAGATATTAAATACAGAGTTAAGTTGAAGTAAGCTAATAATAGCTAAGAAGATTAAACTATATTTCATCACTGTTTTAAATAAGGCAGATTCTTGACCAACTAGTCCAACTGCTGCACAAGCAACTGCTACAGATTGTGGTGAAACCATTTTTGCGATTGTACCACCAACTACGTTTAATGAAACGAGAGTAGATGGAACGAGGTTTAACTGATCGGCAGTTACTGCTTGAAGTGGTGCGAATAATGAACCACTTGATACGACTGAACCTGTAATGAATACGCCAATCCATCCTAAAATTGGAGAAAGAACTGGGAATGCATTTCCTGTAGAAGAGAATGCAAGTCCAAGTGTAGATGACATACCAGAGTAGTTCTCTACGTAAGCTAAAGCGATAACGCTACAAATTGTATATACTGGAACTTTTAATTCTTTTATTGTTTCGATCATTAATTCTTTAATCATTTTGCCGTTTACGCGGTAGACGATAAGTGAAACGATAATTGCTAATACAATCGCAGTAGTTGTAGAAGAGAATACATCTAGTTTGAAAATAGCTGCGAAAGGTGTATCAGCCTTTGTAATTGGTGCAGTTTTCATAACCGCATTATGAAGACCAGGGAATTGAATGTTAAATACTAAGTTTGCCAATGGACCATCCGGAGCAAATAAAGCTTTAATTGGTTTTAAATTAAAGATTGTTACAAATGCAGTTAAGAATACGAATGGAGACCAAGCATATAAAATTTGATTGAATGTATGAGATTCTTTTTCTTCTTGTTTTTCTTCTTTAGCAGAAGATTTTGGTTGCCACACACGTAAGAATAATGCAAGAGAGACCATACTTACAACGGCTGCGAAAATATTAGTAAGTTCTGCACCTAAGAAATAAGTTACAAGGAATTGAGTAATTGCGAAAGAAACACCACTTACAAGAATACCTTGCCAAGTTTCTTTAATACCTTTAATTCCATCTACCATTGAAACAAGTAAGAACGGTAAAACAATGCTAATGAATGGCAAAATGTAAACAGCTTGACGACCGACAGTTAATGCATCTAGCCCAGTTAATTGTGCAGGTACTGTAACTGGAATACCCATAGCACCCATAGCACCACCAGCGATATTAGCTACTAAGCAAATACCTGCTGCTTTTAATGGATTAAAGCCCATACCTACAAGTAATGCAGCTGTAATAGCAACTGGAACACCGAAACCAGCTGCGCCTTCTAAGAAAGCACCGAAAGAATAAGCGATTAATAATACTTGTAAACGCTGATCATTTGTAATACTTGAAATGCTATCACGAATGACATTGAATTGTTCTGTTTTAACAGTTAATTTGTAAAGGAAGATAGCTGCGATAACGATAGTACAAATTGGATAAAATCCAGATAAAACACCGAATCCGGCAGATGCTACAGCTACAGTTGCGGGCATTTTATAAACAAATATAGCAAGAATAATAGCGACGATCACACTATAAAGCCCAGCCATGTAACCTTTCATTTTGAATCCCACTAAACAAATAATGAAGCAAAAAATTGGGAGTGCTGCGATTAGTGCAGATAACCAAATGTTGTTTAATGGGTCATAAATTTGTGTCCAAGTACTCATAATAATGACAACTCCTATCTATTATATGTGAAGAAATTCACATTATTTGTGAAATAATTCACAATCAACTTACATGCTTAGTATATTCTCCTTCAACACTATTGTCAACGTAAAAAAGTATAATTATTCCATAATAGTGTTAAAAGAAAAGCTTTGTTCATAAAGTAGACAAAAAGCGCATTCAGATGAATTTGAGTGCGCTGTATAATTTATTTGCATATTCTTTTACTTGTTTATATGTCATTGTCCCCACATGCTTATATTAGATGAGGTCTTTTGTATCGAGTATAAAGGATATTTGATGCAAAGTACTTTGATTTAGTGGGGGAGGAAAGGTGTATTTATTTAATAGGAAGTTTTGAATAACAGCCCGGTCGATTGCAATACGAATAAAAAATAAGAAGCAAATTTTTAATACAACGTCATCTCTTTTTACTGAAAATTCCTTTTAACGTAACAAAGAGGTTAAGTATGCTCCAACTACTTTACGAAAGTTTATCAATTATGGACGGTATTTTACAATATCATTACTGTACATTTCAGTAAGGTGAAAATATAACAAAAAGGCTGATAAATCAACATTTGTAAGCAAAGTATTACTATCCCTTTGTTTTGCTTTTTCTTTATATCATATAGTATAATATTCAAAATCAGCAGGGATTTTTTCCTGAACTGTGTGCTGATAAAAGGAGGAAAAATTTTTCAGCATTATAGGTTGATAAAGTTATGTCGTAACAGGAAATATAAGAACAGATATATAAATAAATAATAAAGAAAATAAAAACGAAAATGAGGGGAACTTTATGAACCAAAACCAATTTGACTGTCGTATTTCAGAAGAAGACGTACAGATGTTAAGAGCATTAGCTCATCCATTGCGTCTACGTTTAGTAATGGAACTGATGCAGCGTGGAACATGTAATGTAACACAATTACAAGAGGTATTAGAAATTCCGCAATCAACTGTTTCGCAGCATTTAACGAAATTAAAACAAAATAAAGTAGTACGCTTTGAGAGACGCGGGTTAGAAGTGTACTATCAAATTCATAACGATAAAGTAAGTGAAGTAGTAAAAACATTATTTTCTTAATTTTTGAATATTATGGAAAGAAGACGTGTGAAATATACGTCTTTTTTTATTTGGAAAGGATCTAATAATAAGAAGATTTGAGAGCGTATATATTAGCGCGTTAGGAAGAAACAAACTATCGGTTGAAGTGCTAAATTGACGGAATATATTCTGAAGGGATATGAAAAGATAGAAAGGAGTGTTGTAAGCCAAAGGAGGAATAATATAATGGATGTAAAACGTGTGAAACAGATATTATCTTCTTCAAGTAGAATTGATGTTACATATGAGGGAGTCCCCGTATGGATTGAGAGCTGTGATGAGCAGAAGGGGAGTGCTCAAGTGTATGACGTATCCAACCCAGGAGAGAGCGTTCACGTGGATGTGACGGCTTTAGAAGAGATGTAATAGAAAAGACGCTTCTAATTTTAGAAGCGTCTTTTTTATTTACTATTCCATCATATGTGCAATTTTCTTAGAGAACATAAGAAGTACTAATCCTAGCACGATTACGATAACACCGATGCTTGCGAATACTTCTAAATATCCTAAAGATTGAGTGAAAGCAGCTAATTGTCCTGCTAATAAGTTTGCACAGCCAGTACCAGCTAACCATACACCCATTAATAAAGATGCTAATTTAAGAGGAGCGATTGCACTTACCATAGATAATCCGATTGGTGATAAGAATAATTCACCAATTGTATGGAACATGTAAGTGAACACAATGAACAGTAAGTTTGCTTTCATTGTAATGTTACCTTCATCGCTACCAGTTTTTAAAACAGCTAAAGTTAGAATTAAATATCCAACTCCTAGTAAAATCATACCTAATGCCATTTTTGTTGGAATTTTTAAATCACCATTTTTTGTTTTTGAAAGTTTAATCCATAATGCAGAAACAGGTAATGCCAATAAGATGATGAACAATGGGTTTACAGATTGGAACCAAGGTGTTGGAATTGTAAATCCACCAATTGTACGATCTACGAATTTATCTGTATAAAGTGTTAAAGAACTACCAGCTTGTTCAAATCCTGCCCAGAAGAATACAACGAAACAAGTTAAAATTAAAATTGCAGCTGTACGTTTTTTCTCTTGTGGTGTTAAAGGTTTTTTCTCAATTACTTTTGCGTTTTGCTCTTTAGATTGTTTACCGACAACAGTTGTTCCGATTGTACCTAAGTAACGAGGTGCTAAGAAATTAAAGGCAATCTGACCAATAATCATACCGATACAAGCTGTTAAGAATCCGTATTTATAATCTGTGAAATAACCGCAAATGAATGGAGCGATAAAAGCTCCTAAGTTAATTCCCATGTAGAAGATAGTGAAGGCACTATCACGACGAGAATCATTTTCGCTATATAATTGACCTAATAAAGTCGAAATATTTGGTTTGAAGAATCCATTACCAATAACTAATAATCCTAATCCTAAAAATAGTCCAGTTTTCGTGTTCATTGAAAATAGTACGAAGTTACCAATCGCCATAATGATACCGCCAATAGTAATGGCGTGTCGTTTCGTAATGAAATGGTCAGTTAGCCAACCACCAATAATCGGTGTGAAATATACAAACATTGTGAAAAGACCGTAAATCTGTACAGCAACTGCTTTATCAAAGCCTAAACCGCCACTTACTAAGCTCGTTGTTAAATAAAGAACTAATAAGCCACGCATTCCGTAATAACTAAATCTTTCCCATGCCTCTGTAAAGAACAACAAATATAATCCTGGTGGATGTTTTTTTGGTGATTGTTGCTCTCCAGCTTTGTCTAATTTTAAAGCTGCATCCATGTTTGTTTCCCCCTAATCCTGTATAACGGATATTTATGTAATTATTTTAATTCACAAAATATTTAGAAGTCAATAGAATTATATGGAAATAGCAAGAAAATTTCTAAAAAAATCTATTTTCCTTCAACCGTTATTGTATTTTTCCCTGAAAACAAGATAATAAGCGTTTTCAAATGTAGTAATTGAATTCTAAAAGAAAGTAAAATAGTGATAAATCAGAAAATTTAGATTAGAATATTTATTCTGATATAGAGAAAATAAACTATATTTACTTTTATAATATAACATATCGGGAATAAAAATACAAAATGAAATAATGTGACACTTCAGTGAAATGAAAAAACCAGCTCCATAAAAGAGGGAGCTGGTTAGAATGAAATTATTTAACAAAGCGTTTTTCAATGTCGTCTAGTAGTAAGTTAGCAGCCATTACACCGCCAGCTGTATTCCAAATAACGTCGTCAACTTTGTATGCTTTTCCGTTCTTTACTGCATTTAAGTTTTTAAATAGAGGATCGTTTATATATTCTTTTTCTAGTTCAGAACCTTTTTTCTCGTTACCCTTATCGAATGTGAAGTAGAATAATACATCGCCATCCATTGCCGAAATACGTTCTTTAGATACGTTACGCTCTGCAAAATCATCTTTATTTTGATCACCAGGACGTTTAAATCCAAGTTCTTTTAAAATAACACCAGAGAATGTATCGCCATGATAAATACGAACATCACCAGGCATAAAACGTACCATAGAAATTTCTTGATTTACTTTATCGCCAAGTTTGCCTTTTAAATCTTTCATACGTGATTCGTAATCAGCTAAAACCTTTTGACCTTCTTTTTCTTTATTCAATGCTTTTGCATAAAATTTGAAGTTATCTTTCCATTCACCACGTAATGTTTCTGAGAACACAGTAGGTGCAATAGCTTTTAGTTGCTCGTACACTTTTTCGTGACGCATTTTGTTACCGATAATTAAATCTGGTTTTAAAGAAGCAATCGTTTCAACGTTAACTTGTCCTTCGTCGCCAACAACTTTGACATCTTTCATTTTGTCCTTAATATGTGGATACCACGGATCACCAGTCCAAGACTTTACAGCACCAACTGGTTTCACACCTAATTCAAGTACAGCTTCAGTTCCTTCATTAGTTAAAATAACTACACGTTTTGGATTGGCCGGAACTTCTGTTTTACCCATTGCGTGTTCAACCGTAATCATTTCTTTTTTATTATCTTCTTTTGTTGATTCTTCTTTGTTATTTGATTTTCCACAAGCACTTAAAAGAAGTGAAAATGCTAGTAAAAATACAAATGTTGTAAACGATTTCTTTTTCATGAAATTCATTATGTACCCCCTACATGTTGAGAATATTTTTCAATAGCAAGCATGATATTAAGCCTTTATCTTTTGATTGTCAATATATATTACTGAAAATAGTTCTCATTATCGTTGACAATGCGAATTAAGTTGAAATAAACTAACAACGTATCATTATACATTGAAGGGGAAACGCTGCATGTTATTAAAAACAAATCAAGCAAAATGGATTGGATTATTTGTTGGAATCATTGCAGTCGTTATTTGTATTTGGGGAAGTATTATTTTCGGATATACAAATACGAGTTGGAAATTAGCGCTAGATGCTTTTTTCCATTTTAATGGTTCCAATGAACATATTATTATTCAAAATGTGCGTCTACCAAGGGCGTTAATTGCGGCTAGTGTTGGTGCTAGTTTAGCCATTGCGGGTTGTTTAATGCAAACTTTAACAAAGAATCCGCTTGCTGCTCCAGATTTCATCGGATTAAATTCAGGTGCTGCTTTCTTCATAGTTGTAGCAATTGTGATTTTTTCCGTCACATCATTATCAGCTTTCACTTGGATTGCCTTTTTAGGAACGGCAGTTGCAGCAGTACTAGTATTCGCTTCTAGTTCTTTAGGGAAAGAAGGGACAACGCCGCTCAAGTTAACTTTAGCAGGTGTAGCGATAAGCGCTTTATTTTCATCATTAACACAAGGGTTACTTGTATTAAATGAAAAAGCTCTTGAGGAAGTATTATTTTGGCTTGCTGGATCTGTACAGGGGAGAAAGTTAGAGATTTTACAATCTGTATTCCCATACTTATTAGTAGGTTGGATTGCATCTTTTATGATGGCAGGGAAAGTAAATACATTAATGATGGGGGAAGACGTTGCAAAAGGACTTGGACAACGAACAATTTTAATGAAATCATTCGTACTACTTATTATTGTACTGCTGTCTGGTGGTTCAGTTGCGGTCGCTGGTCCAATTGGATTTATCGGTATCGTTACTCCGCATTTTGCAAGATCTCTTGTTGGAGTAGATCACAGGTGGAGAGTACCCTATAGCGGATTGTTAGGTGCAATACTACTAATCTTGGCTGATATAGCAGCAAGATATGTCATTATGCCACAAGAAGTACCAGTAGGGGTTATGACAGCATTTATTGGTGCACCGTTCTTTATTTATATTGCACGTAAGAGAGGGCTTAGCAAATGAAGAAGTATATTCCGTTTCGTATAGGAAAAGAGGGGCTCTCGTTTTTGATGTATAAACGAGCTGTTCTAGTCTTATTCAGTTTACTAGCTATTTTAATAGGGTTATTTTTTGCGAGCGCAGGTATGGGAGATATGAAAATTGCTCCTTATGACGTATGGCAAGCGATTACCGGAAATGGCGATGCGATGTCAAATATGGTTGTAAATAAATTTCGTATGCCGCGTATTTTAATTGCTATTCTCGTAGGAATTGCGCTTGCAGTAGCAGGTTGTATTTTACAAGGGCTCGTTCGAAATCCACTTGCTTCTCCGGATATCATCGGAATTACGGGCGGGGCAAGTGTAGCAGTTGTACTCTTTTTAGCTATATTTAGTGATAAAAACAATGCGCTAACAGTAAGCATTCACTATATGCCGCTAGCAGCTTTTGCTGGGGCAACAATTGTAGCGTTTTTTGTATATTTATTTGCCTGGAAAAATGATGGATTATCACCGATTAGTCTCGTTTTAATAGGTGTTGGATTTTGGGCATTAACGAAAGCAGCAACAACTTTATTTATGTTGTTAGCACCAATTTATCAAGCAAGTCAAGCAAATGTATGGATCACAGGTACTGTTTACGGTTCTTCATGGCAAAATGTTATGGTACTTGCGCCGTGGGTTCTCATTTTAACGACAATATCATTTATCGCTGCGAGACATTTAAATGCACAAGAGCTAGGGGATGATATAGCAGTGGGACTTGGTGTTCCTTTAACGAAGTCGCGTGTATTTATGTTGTTACTTAGTACAGCTTTAATTGGCGGGGCAGTTGCCTTTGCAGGAGGAATTGGATTTGTTGGTTTAATGGCACCTCATATTTCACGAAGGTTAGTTGGCTCTTTCTACGGTGCATTGCTCCCAGTTGCGGCGATTATCGGTGCAATTTTAGTACTTGCTGCAGATTTAATTGGGCGCACAATTTTCACACCACTTGAAATTCCAGCAGGGGTATTTACATCAGCAATTGGTGCACCTTATTTTATTTATTTACTTTATAAAAGTCGGAATTCATAAAGGGAGATGAATATGCAAAAAGCATTGGAGACGAAACGCTTGACGCTGTCGTATGGTGAAACGATTATTATTGATGAGCTGAATTTAGAAATTCCAAAAGGGGAAATTACAATCTTCATCGGTTCTAACGGTTGTGGGAAATCAACTTTATTACGTTCACTAGCTAGATTATTAAAGCCAACAACCGGTGACATTTTGTTAGATAATCAAGCAATTCAAAGTATGCAAACGAAGCAAATTGCTCGTCAAATGGCGATTTTACCGCAAGGGCCACAAGCACCGGAAGGACTTACGGTATTACAACTTGTTAAGCAAGGACGTTATCCATATCAAACATGGCTGAAGCAATGGTCAGAAAAAGATGAGGAAATGGTACAAAAAGCGCTTGCGGCAACGGGTATGACAGAATTTGCTGAGCGTGATGTTCATGCTCTTTCAGGTGGACAACGTCAACGTGCTTGGATTGCAATGACCCTTGCACAAGATACCGATATTATTTTACTGGATGAGCCAACTACATATTTAGATATGACTCACCAAATTGAAGTGTTAGATTTATTATTCGAATTAAATGAAACAGAGAAAAGAACGATTGTTATGGTATTGCATGATTTGAACTTGGCATGCCGTTATGCAGACAACATTGTAGCTATTCAGGATAAACAAATATATGCGCAAGGTAAACCAGAAGAAGTTGTTGATCAAAAGTTAGTTCGTGATGTATTCCGTATGGAGTGTCAAATAAGCGCTGATCCGTTATTTGGAACACCGCTCTGTATCCCGCATGGAAGAGGAAGAAGTGTACGTAAAGAAGCTGTTCAGGCGATGAGATAACAAAAAAACGATGAGTAATTCATCGTTTTTTTGTTATTTTTTGCAAGAAAATAGTAGGAAAAGGGGAATACGTAAGCGACGTTCATATTCTACTTTATCCTGAAAACAGTTTCGATTTGGTGTGGCTTCTTTTAAGTTTGTAATTGTAAATCCGGCTTGTTGTAATAATGTAAAATATTCTTCCGTTGTCCGATGATATTTAATAACCTCTTGATCAATCCACGGCTCAACTCGTTTTCCCGTTTTGAAATAATCATCGACGAGCCAGCTAGTTCTTTTACCACTTGTTTGTAAGCTTTCAAACGAAGAGGTAATAACGGGATGTTGAACGCTAAAGGTAAAAGTTCCGTTTGTTTTTAACGTTTGGTATACATTTTGAAAAATAATATGAAGATGTTCAATATAATGTAAGGCGAGTCTAGATGTTACTAAATCAAAAGTAGAAGGAGGATAGGCATAGTCTTTGATGTTTATAAAATGAACGGTGCCATTTTTATTTTCTAGTTGTTTTGTAGCCTTTTCATACATAAGCTCGGAGCCTTCAATGCCAGTGTAAGAGTGGCAACCATTTGCTAATAATTCCACACCAAACTTAGCGTCACCACAACCTAAATCGAGAATTTGCTTTCCTTGCACATTACCAATGAGCTGAAAGAATGTTGGCTTTTCAATGGATTCATTGGGGCTATTTTCGCGGTATCTTCGTTTCATATATTGCTCAAAAAATGCCTCGTTATTATATACATCAGATTCTGTAAATGCCATGTTTGAAGCCTCCCTAAATATTTTTTTTATTCTATCAAATATGAAAAGTAAATGATAGATTTCTTGTAATGAATCGTATATAATCTAAAATTGTAAGCGGTTTCTTTAAACTATTTTTCTATAATAAATTCTGAAAACGTGTTAAGCTAGTAGAGGGATTATTAGAACTATTAAGACAATAATCCGTTTACATGAACGATGGGAGGCTTCACAATGTCTAGTAAAACACTTGCAAACTTTTTAGAAGAAAATTTAGAGGATTTAAAATCAAAGGGGCTTTATAACGTAATTGATCCGCTTGAAAGTCCAAATGGACCGATTATTACAATTAGTGGAAAAGAATATATTAACTTATCTTCAAACAACTATCTTGGATTAGCGACTGATAATCGCTTACAAGAAGCAGCAATTGGTGCAATTCATAAGTACGGCGTTGGAGCAGGAGCTGTTCGTACAATTAACGGTACTTTAGATTTGCATATTAAATTAGAAGAAACAATTGCAAAGTTTAAACATACAGAAGCAGCAATTGCTTATCAATCAGGATTTAACTGTAATATGGCAGCGATTTCAGCTGTTATGGATAAAAATGATGCGATTCTTTCAGATGAATTAAACCATGCATCTATTATTGATGGTAGTCGTCTATCAAGAGCGAAAATCATCGTTTATAAGCATTCTGATATGGAAGATTTACGTAAAAAAGCAATCGAGGCAAAAGAATCAGGTCTTTATAATAAATTAATGGTTATTACAGACGGTGTTTTCTCAATGGATGGAGATATTGCAAAATTACCAGAGATTGTTGAAATTGCAGAAGAGCTGGATTTAATGACATATGTAGATGATGCACACGGTTCAGGTGTACTTGGCAAAGGTGCAGGTACTGTAAAACATTTCGGCCTTTCTGATAAAGTTGATTTCCAGATTGGTACATTATCAAAAGCAATTGGGGTAATTGGTGGATATGTAGCTGGGAAACAAAACTTAATCGATTGGTTAAAAGTGCGTTCACGTCCATTCTTATTCTCAACAGCTTTAACACCAGCTGATGCAGCTGCTTGTATGAGATCAATTGAAATTCTAATGGAAAGCACAGAGTTACACGATCGTTTATGGGAAAATGGTCGCTATTTAAAACAAGGGTTAAAAGAACTTGGCTTTAACATTGGAGAAAGTGAAACACCAATTACACCTTGTATTATTGGTGATGAAGTATTAACACAAGAGTTTAGTAAACGTCTAAATGAAGAAGGCGTATACGCAAAATCTATCGTATTCCCAACCGTAGCAAAAGGAATGGGACGTGTTCGTAATATGCCTACAGCAGCTCATACGAAAGAAATGCTAGATGAAGCAATTCGTAAGTATGAAAAAGTAGGGAAAGAAATGGGTATCATTTAATTAACGACATCTTGTGAATAGCTTGCAAATGAGGAGTGGGAAAAATGAAAAAAATTCTAGTAACCGGTTCTTTAGGGCAAATTGGTTCTGAACTAGTAATGAAACTTCGTGATGTATACGGCGCATCAAATGTTATTGCAACAGATATTCGTGAAACAGATAGTGAAGTGGTAACGTCTGGTCCATTTGAAACGTTAGATGTAACAGATGGACAAAAATTACATGATATTGCAAAGCGTAATGAAGTAGATACAATTATTCATTTAGCGGCTTTACTTTCAGCAACTGCAGAAAAAAATCCGTTATTTGCTTGGAATTTAAATATGGGCGGACTTGTAAATGCATTAGAAGCAGCACGTGAATTAAACTGTAAGTTTTTCACGCCAAGTTCTATCGGTGCATTTGGTCCATCAACGCCAAAAGATAATACACCACAAGATACAATTCAGCGTCCTACTACAATGTATGGGGTAAACAAAGTAGCAGGAGAATTACTATGTGATTATTATCATCAAAAGTTTGGCGTTGATACGCGCGGCGTACGTTTCCCAGGCTTAATTTCTTACGTAGCTCCTCCAGGAGGCGGAACAACTGACTATGCAGTTGAAATTTATTATGAGGCGATTAAAAAAGGCGCATACACCTCATACATTGCAGAAGGAACATACATGGATATGATGTATATGCCAGATGCTTTACAAGCGATCATTTCATTAATGGAAGCTGATCCAAATAAACTAGTTCATAGAAATGCATTTAACATTACAGCAATGAGCTTTGAACCAGAGCAAATTGCAGCATCAATTCGTAAACACATCCCGAACTTTACAATGGATTACGCAGTAGACCTAGCTCGTCAAACAATCGCTGATAGCTGGCCAAACTCTATTGATGCAACTGCAGCAATGAAAGAGTGGGGCTTTAAAGCAGAATATGATTTAGACAAAATGACAACTGACATGCTTGCTAAGTTAAAAAAAAAGCTTGCAGATGAGTTAGTGATGAATTAATAGGAAGAGCTGATTCTTAGGAATTGGCTCTTTTTTTTATGAAGGGAGAAAAGCAACATGCAAAGAGTTGATGTTGTATATGCACTAATATACGATAGCGAAAAAGATAAAATATTAATGGTACATAATGTAGAACAAAACGTTTGGTCACTACCGGGCGGGGCTGTTGAAAAAGGTGAAACGTTAGAGGAAGCACTAGTAAGAGAAGTGAAAGAAGAGACAGGTTTAGCTGCTACACTCAGTGGACTTGTTGCAATAAATGAGAAGTTTTTTGAAGAGAAAGGGCATCATGCATTATTTTTTACATTCCGAGCAAATGTAGTAACAGGTGAACTTCGTGCAGAAGATGAAGGAGAAATTTCCGCAATCGAGTGGGTGGATAGAAAAATCGCGAATGAGCGATTCCCATACTATGATGGAGGGTTCGAATTATTATTAGAAGTTTCCATTCCATACAAGTTTCAACCAGAAACAAAGTAAGTTAACGAAGAAAAACAGGAGCCACGAGGCTCCTGTTTTTCTATTCAATCGTCTTCAGTAATAGTTTCTTCAACAATGGTTTAATCTTCAGGCGTAAATCTTCAGCATGATTTGCAACTAAGAAGTGATGGTTATAAATGTTTTTCATTAGTTGATACGTCGCTTCTTTCGCTTCGCCTTCTTCGATAAAGATGCCGATTACTTCCATACCACTTTTACGAGCGAGTTTGACTGCTTCGTGCGTATCTAAAATTCCGTCTTGTTGATAGTCTAGTGCAGAAGGTTCACCGTCTGTAAAGACAAGTAAGAATTTATGTTTTTCTGGTCTTTTCGCAAGCTTTTCAGAAACGATACGAATAATATACCCGTCGCGGTTATCTTCTTCTTCGCGAAGTTGCATAATTTCTGGACCGACGTTTGGTAATGTTGAGTTTTTATACGTAACAACTTCATGGATAACATTCGGTTTATCTTCAGGTTTAGCACTAGAAGCATCTTCCCAAAATCCGCTAATAGCGTGCGGGATTTTTAAAGATTTTAAAGCTTCATGGAATAGGACCACACTCTTCTTTGTTTCTTCCATTTTGTTATACATAGAACCAGAGCAGTCCACTAATAGTTGGAATGCAACGTCTAATTCTTGAGATTCTTGCCCTTTTTTATAAAACATACGCGGCTGCTTTTCAGTATAAATACGAAGGAATTTTTTACGAAGTCTTCCGTAATATTTATCACTATTTGCATTCGTTTTGTTTTCAATCGTTTTTTCGATAATTTTCTTTAACTCTTTTACATCTTTATTAACGACTGATTTGATAGCTTGGTAATCTTTTTTCTCATCAGGATTTGATTTGCGAGCTTCTTTAAATGTATGAGAAGCTCCCACATTATACTTGCCGTATGCACCGTCGTTTTGGCTAGAAGCATGAGACGCTCTTGCTTCCTCTGTATCAGCACCATCAAAGTTAGATTGTGTACTTTTTTGGGAAGTACCTTGTACAGAACCAAGTGCTTGGTCACCATCTTCCGATTCACGAGCAGTATCACCCATCATATTTGTTTTTGTTCCGCTTTCTAATTCAAAGCGTAAAAAGTTCTCGTTTTCATTGTTTTTATTTTCACGGTGCCATGTCGAGAAGCTTTCATCCATTTTGTTTTTGTTATCATCGTCATCTAGGAGCTGCGTATCATCATTTGCTAATTTTTCAGCGCGACTGTCTTTCTCATCTGCAATAACAGATAAGTAAAGCGGGGCATGTCCGAAATAATTATTAAGCATATCACTTTCAAGAAGTCCTTCTAAGCGATAGCGAATTTTCTCAACGATATACATAATATCTTCCGTATTACGAGCTTGGAATGTTTCATGCAAAATTGATTCAATTTGCTCGAAATATTCATTATTAAACATTTCATATTTATCACTCGTTAATGAAAGATAGCATAGACAAAATAGACGGTCACCGTGATAGTTACGAACACGATTTATTTCATTTTGTGAGCCAAAGTAATTGCGATACATTTCTTTTCGGCGTTTAAAAATATGCTTTGTGCCAGGTCGTAAACTTTTGACGATTTCCTCAACACGTAAATCTTCTAATAGAACAAATAATTGTGTTAAAAACTTTTTTAGAGGCGATTCTTGTAATTCAATCGCATAAGAACGAATTAAAGTCATGTCCGAGTAATGTTTATTACCAAGTGCCTTTAAGAACACTTCGCTTTTTAATCCGATTACTGTATCCTCTTCTTTTCGATCATCCCAAAAGTGACTAATGACAACCTTTTTTTCAATTTCGTCGTAGTATGCTTTATAGCCATACTCAAGATAGGCATCGTCTTCTTTTAGAAGAGCATACATTAAGTTTTCCATTTGTAGAAACAGCGACGCATCAATTTTTTTGTCACTAAAAATTTGTCTCATGAATTATCCCTCAAAGAAATAACTTTCTGCTAATTCACGGACAGTCATTTGTTCTGTTTCATCGTTTAATTTTGCGATAATACTACGTTCAATTGCACGCATAACAGGAATATATACACCTAAATCACATGCATCGATAATGCCACGAATACTAGCTGCTTCTTCACTTACGCGTCCATCACGAGCTAAAGGCATAAGATCGCTTGCGAATGCAACGAACTTTTCAATTGTTGCAACATCATTTAATTTTGATTCAGATAGTAATAGCTCTTTTAATGTATCACCTTGAATGTAAGGAACTTCAATAATAACGAAACGGTTTTTTAACGCTTCGTTTAGTTCGCTTGTCCCAACATACCCTTCGTTAATCGCAGCAATTACGCGATATTCGTCATCACCGTATACAACTTCTTGTGTAAATGGGTTTGTAATCATTTTACGATAATCTAACGCACCATGAAGAAGTGGTAATGTTTCAGGTTTTGCCATATTGATTTCATCAATATATAAGAAATGACCGTTCTTCATTGCCTTCATAAGAGGACCGTTAACGAATGTAACTTCAGATGCACCCTCTTTTGTTTGTAATGTGTTGTATCCTAAAATACCTTCTACATCTAAGTCGACAGAACAGTTAATGCTATGCATTGGTTTTTGGAATAAAGAAGAAAGAGTTTCCGCTAGTACTGTTTTACCACTACCAGTTGGTCCTTTTAGTAGAATGTTTTTACCAAGTAAAAGTGCTGTAATGGCATCTTCAATAATGCTGTTATCAGATGCTTTATATATTTTCTTTCCAATTAAATGTGCATTTTCGCCAGCTTCTTGTTTGTTTTTTTCGTGAAGGGCTGAGAGCTGTTGTTTTAAATCAGCGTGTATATGAAATTGTTCTAACATGTATTTCCCACCTAACATTATTTTCATAAAGTAATACATCTTATGATAACTTGTTTTAATATGGTATGCAAAGAAAAGGAGAGAGGGGAAATGTAAAAGAAAAAGCAATCAATATTATATTGATTGCTTATAGCAAAGGAGAAATGAGTCGCATGAAAGACTCTAATATTCGTTTTTTGATACTTCTTTTTTGGAACGAGTTCCATTTAATTTCAGTGGAATGCTTAAAGTCTTCTTCAAAATCATGTTTAATATCATGAACGGTTTCTGATTCATAAAGTACACTAATAATTTCATAATTTAATTCAAAGCTACGTACATCCATATTTGCTGTTCCAATTGTTGCGATCTTATCATCAACGAGTACAATTTTCGCATGCATAAAACCATCTTTATAACTGTAAATGGAAGCACCAGCTTTTAAAAGTGGAGTGAAATAGGATTGAGATGCTTGATCACTAATAATACTATCACTTTTACCTGGATATAAAATGCGTACATCTATGCCGGATATTGCACTTAAGCGTAATAATGTTAAAGTTTCTTGATCTGGAATAAAGTATGGCGTAGCGATCCAAATAGATTTTTTGGCAGAGCCCATAACAGCTAGTAATGTATTACGAATACTTTTATCATCTGAGCTTGGTCCACTTGCTACAATTTGAACAGCACCTTCTGCACTCGAAATTTCTTTACCAGGGAAGTATTGTACATTCATAAATTGATCCCAAGAATAGTTACTTAAACCACTAGAGGCATAGAGCCAATCTTCTAGAAAGATTGCTTGTAATTTATATAATGCTTTTCCTTCTATTTTTAAATGACTATCACGCCAAACGGGAAATTTCTTTGAACGGCCGAGATATTCGTCACCGACGTTGAGTCCTCCAGTAAATCCAATTTCTCCATCCACAATAACAATTTTACGATGGTTACGATAATTGACTGTTTCAAGTAACCAAGCTGAAAAAATAGGATCAAATTCCACAATTTCAATTCCAGCTTCTTTCATAGGCTGTAAAAATCGTCTTCT
Organism: Bacillus sp. FSL R9-9410; assembly: GCF_038050385.1. Classification (NCBI taxonomy): domain Bacteria; kingdom Bacillati; phylum Bacillota; class Bacilli; order Caryophanales; family Bacillaceae; genus Bacillus; species Bacillus sp. FSL R9-9410. The sequence goes on along the minus strand of NZ_JBBOTV010000001.1, from coordinate 4,025,656 downwards.
TAACGTGTTACTTCCGAGTCCATCATAAAGGAAGCGTACAATAACCCCGGATTTTGCCTTCTTTATTAAAGCATCCCGAACTTTTGTACCAATCTCATCGGCTTTATAAATATAGTATTGAATATGTATATGGTGTTCTGCATGCTCAATAGCGTGCAGAATTTCTGAAAATGTTTGATCTCCGTTTGTTAAAAGTGTTGTAGTCGTTCTATCTGCGGCAGGGCCGCCTCCAAATCTTTGTACTACGTCTGTTAAATGTATAGAACGCTCATGTAATGGAACTGTAAGAGACAGTTCTAGTCGTCTTCCTTCTAATATTTCACGGAATAATTTTCTTTGTTCTTCTGAACGATGAAGATGTTTTTTTCTTCTCCAACGGCTACGACCGAAGAGGGAGTATAAAAGCACACCTACAACAGGAAGAAGTGCTAATACTAAAAACCACGCTAAGGTGCTTTGGGGTGATCTGTTTTCGATAAAAATAACGAATGAAATTCCTACGATTGTGATGGACCATAGAGCACCAACAAACGTATATAACGAAATAACCGATGTATTTAATAGGAAAAGAACGATAGATACGATTGTAAATATTAATAATAATTGAACGATAGGCTTCTTCATTTCTATAAAATTCCTCTAATCTTTCTTAAATATAGACTTCTTATATAAAAGGTGTAATCTGATATTCTTATTATAAAGTGTTTTGTTTTTTTTACAAAATATAGACATTTTCCCCATGCTTTCCGCATTTGTCCTACATACAGTATATTATTACATTTTTATATAGAAAAGGGGATGAATAAAATGTATGGTCTTCCATTTGGTGGATTTGTACATTCTCCATTTTTGGGAGGAGGATTCTTTCCCGGAAGGGGCTTTACTTAGTCCTGCGTTTGGTTATGGCGGATATGGTTATCCATACTATACGGATTATCAACAGTATCCTTACTATTCATACAACACATATTAAAGTAGGGAAATTGAAAAGGAGAGGAAGAGAAATGAACTATATGCTAAATCACGGAGGATATTATCGTAATCATCATGGTGGGGGAGGACATCATCACCATGGTGGACACAATCATTATGATCATCATCACCACCATCACGGCGGCGGCTGGGGCGGCAGCTGGGGTGGCGGCTCGTGGGGGGGAGGATTCTTTCCAGGAAGTTTTGCTGGTGGAGTATTAGGAGGACTTACAGCTGGAGCGTTAACAGGTGCAGCTAGTGGTGGGGGATATTACCCAGCGCCGTATCCAGTAACTTACCCAGCACCATATCCGGCACCATACCCAGGTTATCAGCAAATACCGTATTCAAATTATTAAACTAAAAAAAGAGGATATCCTCTTTTTTTAGTTTAATAATTTATTTATAAAATACTTCCAAAATTAAGGTGAAAATATGTTAATATTTTGTTATTGTAATACAGTATATTAAATGCAAATTTTGATTTTATCCCGCTATTTGTGGGCGGTAGAACTCTCACCTCAAAATTCAGGTGGAAGCCCTGCTACCCGTAAAATCCTGATTGGTGAAGGCTAATAATCAGTGGGGGATGAACAAAACTCCCACTGATTAAAGTTTCACTTTATATTATTATTCGTGAATCGTTGCATTTTGTATTTTAATCTCTATTTCATTATGTATCGGCAGTTAGATTTATATCTTAACATTTCATGAAATAAAAGAGATTAGGTGTGAGGCAATGTTAGTAGGGAGCAGAGGCTAATAGTGATGAAATTGTCGCTTAAAAAAGTAAAAAAATGTAAGGGAATACTGTATAATAAGCTTAAATAAGCAGAGAGATGAGAAGCTTCTACTATAATTAAAACAGCACTATATTGCTTTTTTTTATAAATAATATTATGTTATTTTAATCGGCCTATTTAGAAAAAATTTGTTATTTATCCCGCTATTTGTGGGCAGTAAGATTCCCACCTCAAAATTCGGTGAATGCGAGGAAGTTAGGTGGGAGATAACTGCCCGTAAAAGCCCGATTGGTGAAGGCTAATAATCAGTGGGGGATGGACAAAACCCCACTGATTAAAGTTTCACTTTATGTGAAGGCATATTGTTAGAAAATGAAATATCTCTATTTCTATGAAGAGAAACGAATTGTGTTTTAGTCAGATAGGAAGCAAGGAGAGGTGCGCATGCTAGAACAAAGAGGTCATGCATTATATGACTCTTCATTGCAAGATTTAAAATTAGCATTAGATGAGTCTTCAATTGTTGCTATTACAGACCGAAATGGTCTTATTACATATGTGAATGATAAATTTTGTAAAATCTCAAAATATAAAAGAGAAGAGTTAATAGGAAAAGATCACCGTATTTTAAATTCCGGATATCATCCGAAAGCATTTTTTCAAATCCTATGGAAGCGTATTTTGAGTGGAAAAGTCTGGACGGGGGAAATTCGAAATCAAGCAAAAGATGGTACGTATTATTGGGTTAAAACAACAATTGTTCCATTTTTAAATGAAAAGGGAGAACCCTATCAATTTATTGCAATTCGAAATGATATAAGTAGTAGGAAAGAAGCAGAGCAAAGATTACGATTAAGCGAAAGTCGTTATAGGGAACTTGCTTATCACGATGCGTTAACAAGTTTACCAAACCGTTTACAGTTAATTACGACTGTAAATAAGATGATTGCAGAGAAACTAGAGTTTGGTATGATTTACTTTGATTTAGATCGGTTTAAATTAGTGAATGATACGTTAGGTCATATGATAGGAGATTTACTTTTAAGTGAAGTCGCTTCACGATTGCATTACGTACTAGGAGATAAAGATGTTCTGGCTAGGCTTGGTGGAGATGAATTTGTACTATTAACAAACAAACATACACAAGATGGGATGAGGCAGTTAGCGACATCTGTGTTGTCATGCTTTCAAGCACCATTTATGCTTGAAGGTCATGAAGTATACATTTCAGCCAGTCTAGGGCTTTGTTCCTATCCGCAAGATGGAAAAGACGTCGAAACGTTATTGAAAAATTCAGATTTAGCCATGTATAGTGCGAAAGAGCAAGGAAGAAATGGGGCGTGCTTCTTTACAGATGAATTACGTGCGAAAATAAATCGTAGAATGAAAATAGAGTTTGCTTTGCAAAAAGCAATTCATGACGAAGAATTAAAAGTGGCATTACAGCCCATTATTGATTTAAAAACAAAGAAATGTACTGGTATTGAGGCTTTAGTACGCTGTAATACAGAAGAAGGTCCTATTTCACCAAGTGAATTTATACCTGTAGCTGAAGAGTGTGGACTTATTATAAAACTAGGAGACTGGGTACTAGAAAAGTCATGTCGATTGTTTAAAACTTTGCCAGATTATCAAGAGGGACTGAAGTTATCTGTTAATTTATCAATACAACAATTGATGCAAAAACGATTTATTTTATCTGTTCGTAGTATATTGAAGCGAACAGGGTTTCCGCCAAATCGTTTAATATTAGAAATAACAGAAAGTATAGCTGTACGTCATTTTGATTATATTATTGCTACATTACAAGAATTAAGAAGTATGGGGATTTTAATCGCTTTAGACGATTTCGGAACAGGGTATTCCTCATTATATTATTTGAAAAAACTACCACTGGATATTGTGAAAATTGATCGTAATTTTATTCGTGAGTTTCATTATGATCACGCACAGCCAGAGCGAACGATTGTAAAATCGGTTATTGAAATTGCCCATAGTTTAAATTTATTAGTGGTTGCTGAAGGGGTAGAAACGGTAGAACAAGAAAGTTTATTAAAATCAATGGGTTGCGACTTTGTACAAGGTTTTTATTATGCGAAACCGTTAGATGTAGGTGAACTAAAAGAAAAGTTATTAACTGACTTTTAATAAAAAAAAGAGAAGCGGAAAGCTTCTCTTTTTTATTATTTTTTTTGTGAATCTTTCATTAAAATTGGATAAAGAATAAGGCCTAATACAAACAACCCAATTCCTAAGAAGAACGTTTTTAAATCAGCAGTTCCTGTTTTAATAACCCAAATGGAATATAAAAACGCTAGTGCAGTAATGATCCCATCTTTTATTCGAGATCCAGGCATTATATCATACGTTTCTCCCGTAATAACTAATTTTAACTGGTACAAGGTAGAAACAAGGTACGGGATTAAATATGCTAATGTCGCTACAACAATAGCGAAATTATATGCTTCGGAAACAGTACCAGAAATCGTTGAAAATAAGAAAATTTGTGTCATCACATTTGTAATAAATAATGATTTTGAAGGACTTCCTTTTTTATTTGTTTTTCCGAAAAACTTAGGGAAAACCCCATTTTTTGCTGCTTGGTAAGGTACTTCTGAGCTAACAACGATCCATCCTACAGTAGAGCCGAATAAAGATACGAGTGCAAGTAAGGCCATTATATAAGCACCCTTAGTACCAATTGCTAAATTTAATGCATCTACTAATGGCTTTTGAGACTCTTTTAAAACGTCTTGTGGAAGAGCACCCATTGTTAATAGAGTAATTGCCATGTAAATAAGAAGAGCGATGATTAATCCGAAAATCGTAGCTTTCTTAACATCGTGCTGAGATTTTGCGCGGTTAGAGAGCATAACTGCTGACTCAATACCGATAAACGCCCAAAGTGTTGCAATAGCAGCTGAATTTATTTGTCCACCCAACGAAATAGGTTGTCCAGCTTCATTCATAAATGTTTGACCGTCCCCGAAATTAGAGGCATTGAAAATGAATAATGTGATTACAATAAACATTGTAAATCCGATGATTTTTGCGATTGTTGCAAGAAGGTTCATATTTCCTGCTCTATCAATATTTTGAGAAAGAATATATTGAATTCCCCATAGCATCATACTACATACTATGAAGGTTAAAGCTTTTCCAAGTTCTAATGAAAATCCGTTTGCTGAAAAGAGAATTTGCTTACTTTGTAAAACTGGGAAGAATGTTGATAAATATCCTGCAAAGGAAATAATTACAGATGCTGTAGCAGCCCAGTTAGCAGCCCAGTACCCCCAAGCCATACTATATCCTGCAACTTTACCTGCCTTTTGGGAGGTAAACATTGCTTGGGCGTAACTTTGTGGTCCTGCTTTTAATTCTGGTTTACGAATTGCTAAATTTCCAAATACGAGTGCAATCATAAATACACCAAGTCCTGTAATACTCCATGCAAGTGTAGATCCCATTGGACCTGATACGTGTGCTAAATTTGCTGGGAGCATAAATACGCCACCGCCAACCATATTCCCGATAACAAAAGCTGTTAAAATCCATAATCCCCATTTTTTCGTTTCCATTTTTGTTAACTCCTTTGTAGTAAGTTTTGCTTAAACATCATTTTTTACTAGCATTTTTTGCAATAAAAAAAGAGCCATGTAGATAAAAAATACCTACATGGCTCTTTGCCAAAGCGTAGGTACAATGGGAATAACCCTTGTACCTACGCGTAATTTTTCCGCTAGGTTTCAAGGGTTAAGTATGATGATGATGTTTTTGTGCAAATGTAACTACAGTTGTATAAGTAAGCATAGTTTTTTGCTCCCTTTCTCCTCTGATTTTGAAGTTAGTATACTACATGTTTTTTTGAATGAAAAGAGAAATATAAAAAAATTTATAAAAATACGTTTTAGAGACTAAATATTTACCTATAGTTTTCTTGTACTGGAAAATAAGTGAGAGATTGGCAGAAGAGTATAGCATGGTATAATACATATAGAATTAGAAGGTGACAAGGGGCTATTGTAGATGATGAGTAAGTATGAACAAATTTATACAGAAATCAGCAAGTCTATTGATAATAAACAATTAAAAGAAGGATGTAAAATTCCATCAGAAACGGAATTAATGAAGCAGTATGAGGCAAGTAGGGGTACTGTAAGAAAAGCTGTAGATTTATTGCAAGAGCGTGGATATGTTCAAAAAATACACGGAAAAGGTGTTTTTGTATTAAAGCGCAAAAACATTGAATTTAACTTTGGTGGTATTGTAAGTTTTCAAGAAGAAAATGAGCGTTTAGGACGTTACTGTATTACAGAAGTCGTGGAAATAGAGAAAATGAAAGCGACACAAGATGTAGCAAAGTTATTAAACGTGAAAGAAAAAACGGAAATAGATCATATTAAACGTGTACGAAATATTGATGGAGAAAAAGTAATTTTAGATATAAACCATTTTGTATCGGAGTATATTCCAGGATTAACGAGAGAAATTGCAACTGCATCGATTTATAAATACATTGAGAAAGAATTAGGGCTACATATTAGCTATTCACAGCGGGTAATTGAAGTACAACCATGTACAGATGATGACCGAAAGTATTTAGATTTAAATGGAACAGACTATGTTGTCGTTGTAAAAAACTTTACTCATTTATACGATGGGAGTCAGTTCGAATATACGGAATCACGTCACCGTTTAGATATTTTTCACTTTTCGGATGTGGCGCGAAGAAAATAAAGAGATGGAGCGAAATAATCGTTCCATCTCTTTATTTATAAAAAAAATCATCAACTTATATATACGAGTGTTGACTAACTTATATATACGAGTTAATATGTAAGTGTAAACGGTATCAAAAAAAGAAAAGAGGGACGGGAATATGGGGAAAGACTATCGTAAAACAGCAGAAGAAGTGTTGCAGTATATTGGTGGGAAAGACAATATTGAACAAGCTGCGCACTGTGTAACGAGGCTACGTATCGCTTTAAAAGATGAAAATAAAATAGATAATGATAAATTACAGTCTGTTTCATTAGTAAAGGGAGCGTTTCATAACGCTGGGGTATTTCAAATTGTAATTGGTCCAGGTGATGTCGATCGAGTATACGCTGAATTGATAACGCTTGCAGGTATGGAAGAATCGACGGTAGCTGACGTAAAAGGTTCAGGAGATAAAAAATTAAATCCAGTTCAAAAGTTTGTAAAAGTATTTTCAGATGTATTTATGCCGATATTACCAGCGATTGTAACAGCTGGTTTACTGATGGGGATTAACAATTTATTAGGGGCAAAGGACTTATTTTTTGATGGTAAAAATTTATTAGATGTTTATCCGAACTTAGGCGGGCTTTGGGACTTAATTAATATGATGGCCAATACAGCATTCGTATTCTTACCGGCACTTGTTGGTTGGTCAGCGACGAAACGTTTTGGTGGTAGTCCAATACTAGGTATTGTTATGGGATTAATGCTTGTGCATCCGGCCTTATTAAACGCGTGGGATTATGGAAAAGCAGCGACTGGTTTAGAGGGACAAAAGATTGAGTACTTCGATATTTTAGGGTTATTCCAAATTGAAAAGGTAGGATATCAAGGTCAAATCCTGCCGGTTTTAGTAGCGGCATTCGTATTAAGTAAAGTGGAAATCTTTTTAAAGAAACATGTGCCAAACGCAATTCAATTATTAGTTGTGCCAATTACAACAATCGTTGTAACGGGTGTATTAGCATTAGGGATTATCGGTCCAGTTACACGTCATATTGGAGATTTATTAACAGCCGGATTAGTAGGAGTATATGAAACGGTACCAGCACTTGGGGCAATATTATTTGGAGCATTATATGCACCGCTTGTAATTACAGGAATGCATCATATGTTTATTGCAATCGACTTACAATTAATCGCGCAGCACGGCGGTACATTTATTTGGCCAATGATTGCTCTTTCTAACATTGCACAAGGTAGTGCGGCACTAGCGATGTTCTGGATTTCTAAAAGTCAAAATGATAAAAGTATGGCATCAACATCAGCAATTTCAGCGTACTTCGGTATTACGGAGCCAGCGATGTTCGGTGTAAACTTACGAAATAAATTCCCGTTCTATGCAGCGATCATTGGATCTGCTATTGCGGCGATATTCATTACTTTAAATGGTGTATTAGCACCTGCTATCGGGATTGGCGGATTACCAGCATTTATTTCTATCATTCCGAAATCGATTCCAATATTTATTGTCGGGATGATTATCGCGGTTGTAATTCCATTTACGTTAACATGGTTATTTGCAAAACGAGTAAAACAGAAGTAGGAGGAAGTTAAACATGAAGGATTGGCATAAAAGTGTAGTCTATCAAATTTATCCGAAGAGCTTTAATAGTTACTACAATAAAGAAACCGGTGATATAAAAGGAGTTACAGAGAAACTAGATTATTTAAAGGAACTCGGAGTGGATTATATTTGGTTAACACCGATATACGAATCACCACAAAACGATAATGGATACGATGTAAGTGATTATTACAGTATTGATCCATCTTACGGAACGATGGAAGAGTTTGAAGAGCTTTTAGAAGAAGCGAAAGCACGTGATATTGAGATTATGCTCGATATTGTTGTAAACCATAGTTCGACGGAGCATAAGTGGTTTAAAGAGGCGAGCAAAGACAAAAATAGTCCGTATCGTGAGTATTATATTTGGCGTGATGAAAAAAATAACTGGCAGTCTAAGTTTGGTGGATCAGCTTGGAAGTACGATGAAAAAACTAAGCAATATTTTTTACATCTATTTGATGAGACACAAGCTGATTTAAACTGGGAAAACGAAAACCTTCGTGAAGAAGTGTACGATATGATGCGCTTTTGGTTGGAGAAAGGTGTAAAAGGATTCCGCCTTGATGTTATTAATTTAATTTCAAAAGATCAAAGATTTTTAAGTGATGAAGGCACCCTGGCTACAAGTGATGGGCGTAAATATTATACGGATGGTCCACGCGTCCATGAATATTTACAAGAGATGAACCGAAATGTTTTTGAAGGGAAAGATGTAATTACAGTTGGAGAAATGTCATCTACGACAATTGATAATTGTATTAAATATTCAAACCCAGAGCGTAATGAACTAAGTATGACGTTTAGTTTCCATCATTTAAAAGTGGATTATCCCAATGGTGATAAGTGGACGAAAGCTGATTTTGATTTTATTAAATTAAAAGAAATTATGTCTAATTGGCAAATTGAAATGCAAAAGGGCGAGGGATGGAATGCGTTATTTTGGTGTAATCATGACCAGCCCCGCATTGTGTCACGCTTTGGTGATGATGGTAAGTACCGAAATGAATCTGCTAAAATGTTAGCGACAGCTATGCATATGTTGCAAGGAACACCTTACATTTATCAAGGGGAAGAAATCGGTATGACGAATCCTAAATTCGAGTCCATCGAGCAGTATCGTGATGTGGAATCGTTAAATATATATGATATAAAGCTAGAAGAAGGATTATCAAAAGAAGAGATTATAGGGATTTTAAAACAAAAATCTCGTGACAATTCCCGTACTCCAATGCAGTGGAATGAAGAGGTGAACAGTGGTTTTACAACAAATACACCTTGGATTTCAGTGGCTGATAGTTATGAAGAAATTAATGTAGAAAAAGCGTTAGAAGAGAAAGAATCTGTATTTTATCATTATAAAAAGTTAATTGAACTTAGAAAAACTTATGATGTAATTACAGAAGGGGAATATGCTATTTTAGATGAAAATCATTCTAAGATTTGGGCATATACTCGTACTGTAAAGAATGAAGTACTACTTGTTATAAATAACTTCTATGGAGAAGAAATAACATATTCTGTACCAGGTAATGTTCAATTAGATGGAATGAAACAAGAAGTATTATTGTCAAATTATAAAGATTCAAGCAAGGATATTACAAATCTTAACTTAAGACCATATGAATCAATTGTATATCGATATACGAAATAAAAGGTTGTATGCCCAAGTGGCATACAACTTTTTATTTTAAGACACCACTATATAAAATGCTTACTTCTACTTCGGGCTTAAATTTCACTTTTGCATAATCTTTATTCCAATTTTTTTTCTTCCATAAATCAGGATGATAAGCGATAAGGTGTCTTCCGATACCGAAAGCATCACAATCTGCTTTTTGTAGCTTTTTCGTTATTTGTTTAGCTTCTTTCGTAAGTTGTTTCGATAATTCTCTATTTAGCTTTTCTCTTTCACCCATTTTATAAAGATTATCCCTTGGAGCTTCAAGCGCTATAATTTTTAGTTGGAGCTTAATGTGAGCATAAACATTTCCTTTTTTATCTGTTGTTATTTTTAATTCTCGTTTTAATTTCTGATTGCTCACTTCCATTGTTAAATAATCAGATGTCTTCTCTGATTCATCACTAGTAAGTTTTTGGGTTATACGGGCACTTGTTCCCATTTTTCCGGTTAATAACACGAATAAAACAGCTTGTTTCAGGGGTAAATGTCCAGTTAATTTGTCTTTATTAAATAAAGCTAACCCGTCTGTAATAACTTCTTTTCCTTTTATTTTTATAGAAGGGAGAGTGAAATCTTTACCCGGATCTAACATTTTTGTAGCGGCTGTTTCTAAAGTTTCTTTCGGAAATACACTCATGTCCTCTAAGCTTTTAATTTTTTTCTTTAGAAAATCTCCAATTAGTAAATTTCCTACTTTCTTTTTTTTTAGTATTTCAGCTGTTTCACCATCTACTGAAATAAGTTTTACCAGAGCAGTAGGGTTTGTTGGGTCTCGAAAACTAATATCTAAAAAAGGTAATATTCCTTTTTTTTGAATTTTTGTTCCCAATAGTTGCAAACCGTATTTGAAATAGCGAATATTCCCAGTCACATTTTCTTTCAAAGTATCGCTAGTATCTCGTATGTTATGGCCGGTTGCTGAATGTATTTCATTTTCAAATGAAGATTGTTCGCTTCCTGAACTTCTTACAAGTTCGATGGTTTGTTGAAGTTTATTTTCTTCTGTAATATCAAATCCAATACTATAAGCTAATCTAGCCTCCCTTAAAGGTTCTTGATCCCAGCAACCAGAAAGAAGAGAGCTAGCACATAAGATGCTACATAATTTAACTGTTTTTTTGTGCATATGGAGCTCCTTTCTTATTTCTTAATAAGGAATAAAGAAGAAATAAAAAAGGAAGAAAGACAATAAAAATATAAGTGAATTTATCAGTGAAATTTGCAATCACTTTTAATTCTTCAGGTGTATCTATAAATAAGGCGATACTAAAAGAGATAAGTCCAACAATTGGAACAGCTTTTTTATGATTAGCAAGGTTGAATATATGCCCAATACCTATAGAAGCAGCACAGTAACAACTGGCAATAGAAGCTACGACAGTTATCATCCAAATTGGTATGAATATTAAATCAGTGCGGTCTATAATCCCGATATGTAAGGAGCGCAATAAGTAAGCGACTGGATCTGGAATAAGCTCAATTTGCTTTGGGCTAAATACGATAAAGCAAATCCAAACCGTAAAAGTGTAAAAAAGTGTTACGAATCCATTAGCAATGGAAATTGCTTTCAGCCGTTCCACAGGATTCCCATTTACCTTTGGAAAAGCAATAAGAATAATTTCAAAACCATACATTGCTGTAATTGTTTCTTTGGATGCTTGAATAACATTCCACCATCCAGCCTCTGTAATTGGAAAAATATAAGAAAAATCAGCCCGTGTAAGCCCTAGGGCAATTAAAAGAGCCATGGGCAAAATGAGAATAGAGGCCATAACATAAAATCGTACAATGACTTTAAACGTATTATAAGCTACATAACAACAAGCTATTGTAAATAATATGAGGATTGCAGACCAAGGAGTTGCTTGCAAAACCCATATTTTAATGACATTACAAGCATTTAACATAACGGTCATACCGATAAGGGTAAAATAAAAAACATAAGAGAATCCTAATAGTTTTCCAAATTTATTACCAAACATCATACAAACAATTTTATATATATCTGCATTAGGAAATCTTTTTAATAAAAACCACATAAGTAAAATAATAATTTGAATCGCAAGACCCGCTACGAGTGTAGAAATCCATCCACCGCCTTTAGCTATTGGGTGAAGACGGTTCGGTAGAGAAAGTATACCAACACCGATTTGGCATTGAATAATGAAAAAGGTCAATTGAACTAATGAAATTTTACTTTGCGTGTTTGTCACCGTTCTCATCCTCTCTCGTTACATGTTGTCGTTGCATTTTTTTCGGCTTTGAATCATGTGGTCGTTCCCAAAACGACCAAATTGGAAGTCTTACAAAAGAATCTTTCATATCTTTTATACGCATTGGTGCAAGAGGAGAAAGATATGGTGTATGAAAAGAATGAAGTTTACATAAGTGAACGAAAGTTATAATTAGGCCAAATGAAATTCCTACATATCCGAATATGGCAGCAAGGATCATTAACGGAAAACGAAGAATCCGAACTGCTGAACTCATATCGTTTGATGGCACGAGAAAAGAAGCAATTGCAGTTAAAGCTACAACGATAATCATCGTGTAAGAAACGAGTCCAGCTTTTACGATCGCATCACCAATGACTAAGCCGCCTACAATACCAATTGTTTGTCCAACTCGGCTTGGCAGACGAATACCAGCTTCTCGTAACAATTCGAAGATCAATTCCATTAAGAGAGCTTCAAAAATAGGAGGGAGTGGTACTTTTTCTAATGAAGCTTTAATTGTATAAACGAGTTCGAGTGGCAATACATCAGGATGAAAGGCGACCGTTGCGATATATATAGCTGGTAAGAGAAAGGCGATTAAAAAACTTACTAAGCGAATCATTCGCACGAAAGAACCGACAATCCAGCGGTTATTATAATCATCTGGTGATTGATAAAAAGCAAATAGCGTAACAGGAACGATAAGAGCTGTTGGATCACCATCTGATAAAATGGCAACTCTTCCTTCCATTAAATTTGCAACTGTTCTATCTGGGCGTTCTGTGTTTAATTGTTGTGGAAATGGTGAGAAAGACGTATCTTCTATAAATTCTTGTATGTAACCTGGTGGTATGAGTGCATCTGTCTTAATCATTTCTAATCTTCTTTTCACTTCTGCAACGAGATCGTCATTAGCTATATTTTGAATATAAGCAATTGCCACTTTCGTGTGCATTTCTTCACCAAGTGTGAAATATTTAACGACGACATTTGGACTTTTTATGAGTTTACGAATAGACGCTAAATTGGTTGCTAAATCTTCTACGAAACCAGTATGTGGTCCGCGTACAATCCCTTCATTATCAGGCTCTGTTATAGCTCTCTTTAAAGATAATGCTGTTTCAAAAATACAAAAGCTTTCGACATGCTCATGGAAATACAATGATTTACCCTGTAATAAAAGTTGCACACCATAATTTAAATTTGGGTCTGCTAAAGATTCGATATATAAAATTGTTCCTTTTCCGTTTTGAAAAGGGATATCTATTTTTTTTATATCATCTGAATGACAGAGCTTATTTTCAATGTAATTAATATTTTCCGGAAGTGATGGAAACATATGCTTTTGATTCTTGCTCTTTTGCTGTTCCTCTTGTTGTATCATAATTTCCACCTCTTTTAGAATAAAATTCCTTCTGTTAATTTTTGTTGTTTGGGAGAAATTTATGCTTGGATTATTTGGAAAAAATTACTTGTAATTTACGGTATCTCATCCTTCACGCACTATTTAATTTCATAGCAGTACTTCTCACATTCATGTCGAATTAATTAGAGGGTACATATAGGAGGGAATAAATATGGAAATAGCTGTGGAACGAGTTTTTACAAATGAGATTTTAGCAGAAGCTGCAAAGATATTTAATGTGAAAGTAGAAGAAAAGCCACTTGGTGATTTTGAAAATTATATTTTTAAGGCGAAAGATAAAAATGATGAAGATTACGTATTACGTTTAACGCATTCTTCTCATCGCTCAAAAAAAGAGGTAGAAGCTGAATTAGATTTTTTACGATATGTTGCGGAGAACGGGGCAAAGGTAGCAGGACCACTTTACTCAACATCTCAAAATCTTGTAGAAGAAATTGTAGCAGAAGATGGGACTTTCTTTTTCGCTTCCTTATTTACATATGCAAAAGGGGAGCAAGTAAAAGGAGATGAATCGCCTTATTGGGGAGATGCTTACTTTGAAGCGTGGGGAAAAACGATTGGACAACTGCATCGCCTTACAATGAATTATCCTAAAACAGATTACCGTGATACGTGGGAAGAGGATGAGAGTGCAATTGTTAATGAATTAGAAGATGAGAAAGTGAAAGAGATTGCTGCTATATTAATGGATGAAATAAAGGCTCTTCCAATTGAAAGAGAAACATTCGGCCTTATGCATGGCGATATTCATCCAGGTAATTTTCATTATGATGGAAAAGAGCTAACAATCTTTGATTTTGATGACGCAGCTTATAATTACTTCATTCATGATTTTGCAATGGTTCTTTATTACTCTGTTCTTTTTACACCGTGGACATTGGAGAAAAAGACGGAATTTGCTCGTAAACAGTTACAAGTATTACGAAAAGGCTATGAGTCTGAAAATAGATTAGCAGATAGTTGGTATGAATCGTTACCGTTATTTTTACGTCTACGTGATATTGGTTTATACGGTACGCTTCAAAAGAAATTTAAAGGGAAAGATATGCCAGAGGATTTTCAAAAGTTATCAGATGAGTTGTATGAAAGAATTATAAAGCAAGAGGCAATAGTGAATATATAATACAGAGATAAGGGAACAAAGTATACAAAATAAATGTATACTTTGTTTTTTTATACAAAATATGTTTGTTTTATTAAAATAATATTGTCATAGATTCGGTATACATTATATAATTTTATGTATATTCTGAATATTCTTTATAAAAAGGGGGAGGAATGTTGGAAGCTATCGTAAGTTGGATAAATAATATTGTTTGGAGTCCGGCACTTGTCTATTTATGTTTAGGAGTAGGTCTATATTTTTCCATTCGAACGAGGTTTTTACAAGTAAGGCATGTAGGGGAAATGGTGAAGCTTACATTTCAAGGAGAAAAATCAGATGCTGGTGTTTCTTCATTCCAGGCGTTAGCACTTTCTTTATCAGGACGCGTTGGAACAGGGAATATAGCTGGGGTAGCCACAGCGGTTGCATTCGGTGGGCCAGGAGCTGTATTTTGGATGTGGGCGGTAGCCTTTTTAGGAGCAGGATCGGCTTATGTAGAATCTACATTAGCACAAATATATAAGACGAAACATCAAGGACAGTTTCGCGGTGGACCTGCTTATTACATTGAAAAAGGACTAGGTGTTAAATGGTACGCATTAGTGTTCGTTGCAGCGACAATTCTTGCGACGGGGATGCTGCTTCCAGGTGTTCAAGCGAATAGTATTGCTGTAAGTTTAGAAACAGCTTTTGGTATTAATACTTCCGTATCAGGAGCGGTATTAGTAGCGGCATTAGCACTTATTATATTTGGTGGAGTTAAGCGAATTGTTAACGTAGCGCAAGTTGTAGTGCCGTTTATGGCACTTGGTTATATTTTAGTAGCTTGTGTAATTGTAGCTATGAATATTGAAAAATTACCAGACGCTTTCATGTTAATTTTAAAAAGTGCATTTGCATTAGAAGCAGCTTTTGGCGGGATTATTGGTTTAGCAATTTCTTGGGGTGTAAAACGTGGTATTTATTCAAATGAAGCAGGGCAAGGAACTGGGGCTCATGCAGCGGCAGCTGCTGAAGTATCGCATCCAGCTAAACAAGGGTTAGTACAAGCATTTTCCGTTTACATTGATACATTATTTGTTTGTTCAGCAACAGCATTTATGATGATTATTACAGGCATGTATAACGTATTTGATGCAAGCGGAAAAAACTTTATCGTCAATAAATTAAATGGTGCACAGCCAGGTCCTGGTTATACACAGGCAGCGGTAGAATCTGTTTTCCCTGGATTTGGAAACGGTTTCGTCGCAATCTCTCTACTATTTTTCGCATTTACAACAATTATGGCTTATTACTACATTGCAGAAACGAATATAGCTTACTTAAACCGTGATAAAGACCGCCCTTGGATGTCTATCGTACTAAAGTTTGTATTCTTAGGAGTTGTATTCTACGGTTGTGTAAAAACAGCAGAAACAGCATGGGCTTTAGGAGATATTGGTGTAGGAATTATGGCATGGGTTAACATTATTGCGATTTTATTATTACAAAAACCGGCATTGATCGCATTAAAGGATTATGAAAAGCAGAAAAAAGAAGGAAAAGATCCAGTATTCGATCCGCAGTCGTTAGGAATTAAAAATGCAGATTTCTGGGAGCATGAATACGGGAAAGATAAAAAAGAAGAAGTATCTTAATAGAATAGGAATGAGAGAGCAAAGGGAAATCCCTTTGCTTTTTTTATGGACAAAATGTAGATGAAAGTTATTTTTTCGCCTATTTTTGAATATAAAAAGAATGTACATGCTTTGTTAGGGGAAGGAGGGAGTATGTTGATTGAGTTTCGTAAAGTTAATAAATATTACGGTAACTTTCAAGTTTTGAAAAATATTAATGTACAAGTGAAAAAAGGTGAAGTGGTAGTAGTAGTTGGCCCTTCGGGATCAGGAAAAAGCACGTTGCTTCGGTGTATAAATCAATTGGAGGTAATTACCGATGGAGAATTAATTGTACAAAATACGGAAGTACACAATGCGAAAACAAATATGAATGAATTGCGCCGAAATATTGGGATGGTCTTTCAACACTTTTATTTATACCCGCATAAAACAGTGCTTCAAAATATTACACTAGCACCGATTAAAGTAAATAAAGTTTCCAAAGAAAAAGCGGAGCAAACAGCGATGTTTTATTTAGAGAAAGTGGGAATCCCGGAGAAAGCAGGTGTATATCCACATCAACTATCTGGTGGACAACAGCAAAGGGTGGCGATTGCTAGGGGGCTCGCGATGCAACCGGAAATTATGCTGTTTGATGAGCCTACGTCTGCTCTTGATCCAGAGATGATTGGGGAAGTGCTTGATGTTATGAAAGCGCTGGCTAAAGAGGGCATGACGATGGTTGTCGTCACACACGAGATGGGATTTGCACGTGAGGTAGCAGATAGGATTTTATTTATGGATGATGGTCAAATTATTGAAGATACAACACCAGCAAAATTCTTTGCAAATCCTGAACAAGAAAGAGCTCGTCTATTTTTAAGCCGAGTGTTAAATCATTAAAGGAGGAATTTCATGCTTAAAATGAAAAAGCTGTTTACCCTAATCGTATTCTCATGTTTATTCGTGCTTATTGTTGCTGGATGCGGGGGTAAAAAAGACGAGGCGAAAGAAACAAATACGAAACAAGGCGGAGTTGTTGAACAAATTAAGAAGCGCGGGAAATTAGTAGTCGGAGTGAAAAATGATACGAATTTATTTGGATTGAAAAATCCTTCAACAGGGCAGGTAGAAGGATTCGATATTGATATCGCGAAGGCGCTTGCGAAAAAAATTCTTGGTGATGAAAAGAAACTAGAGCTGAAAGAGGTAACGTCTAAAACACGTATTCCAATGCTGAAAAATGGTGATATTGATGCCATTATTGCGACAATGACAATTACGGAAGAGCGTAAAAAAGAAGTGGAGTTTTCAGATGTATATTTTAAAGCGGGTCAATCGTTACTTGTGAAAAAAGGAAGTAATATTAAAGATATTGATGATGTGAAACAAGGCGTTAAAGTATTGGCTGTAAAAGGCTCAACGTCAACAAATAACATCCGTCAAAAATCACCAGAAGCAACAGTATTAGAGTTTGAGAATTATAGTGAGGCATTTACAGCTTTAAAAGCAGGTAAAGGCGATGTTTTAACGACAGATAATGCGATTCTTTATGGAATGGCAAAACAAGATTCTAATTATGAAGTTGTAGGGAAAATTTTCACGGATGAACCGTATGGAATTGCAGTACAAAAAGGTGCAGACGATTTAACGAAAGAGATTAATAGTTTATTAAAAGATATGAAAGCTAATGGGGAATACGATAAATTGTATGAAAAATGGATCGGTCAAAAGCAAGAAAAATAAAGTGAAACTTTAATCAGTGGGGATTGTCCATCCCCCACTGATTATTAGCCTTCACCAATCGGGCTTTTACGGGCAGTTATCTCCCACCTACCTTCCTCGCATTCGCCGAATTTTGATGTGGGAGTCTTACTGCCCGGCAAATAGCGGGGTAAAGTGAAACTTTAATAAGTCGGGAAGGGTTATCTCCCACTGATGATTAGCAGCCTATACTAATTGGGATAAATAGTAAGAGTGAGAGGATGGGGGATGCTCATCCTCTTCTTATAAAGAAAGAGGGGAGAATATGTGCCTGATTTTTCTATTTTGACGAATAATATTGATATGTATTTAGAAGGATTTAAATATACGGTAATGTCTAGTGTAGTTGCGCTAATAGGAAGTTTTGTTTTAGGGATTATTATGGCAGTGATGCGAATTTCACCTATTCGTATTTTGAATTGGATTGGATCCGCCTTTGTAGAGTTTGTTAGAAATATTCCACTTGTATTAATTGCATTCATTTTCTATTTTGCTTTGCCTGTAATAGGAATTACTTTCAACGGTTTTGTAGCAGGGACAGTTGCACTTACAGTTTATACAGCGGCTTTTATTGCGGAAGTAATTCGTGCTGGTATTTTATCAGTCGCGAAAGGTCAAATGGAAGCAGCACGTTCTTCAGGATTAACTTATACGCAAGCGATGTATTATGTCGTCTTACCTCAAGCGATGAAAATCGTAATTCCTCCTCTAGGAAATCAATTTCTCAATTTAGTAAAAAACTCTTCAATACTCGGAATTATTGCTGGAACGGATTTAATGTATCAAGGAGACTTAATTTCAACGAAGACATTCGTTACGTTTGATGTATATATATTTGTCGGGATGTTTTATTTAGTATTAACAATTCCGCTAAGTATGCTAGTGCGTTATTTAGAAAGACGCTTGGCAAAGGAGGGGGTGTAAATGGATTTTCAAGGTGCTATTACAGGAGATCATATACTCTTTTTATTAAAAGGATTGCTTATCACGCTAGAAGTCGCTCTTGTAGCGATTGTACTTAGTTTTATTATAGGTAGTGTAATAGGAACTTTGCGCTATACAAAAATACCCGTCATCTCACCAATACTAGGCTTTATCGTTGAAGTTATTCGAAATTTACCACTTCTTTTAATTATATTTTTTACGTATTTTGCACTTCCAGAGGCAGGTTTGAAGTTAGAAATTATAACAGCCGCAATTGTTGCTTTAACGATATTTGAAGCAGCGATGATATCTGAAATTGTTAGAAGCGGTTTATTATCTATCGACAAAGGACAAATTGAAGCGGCGCGCTCTTCGGGATTAACATATGTCCAGACGCTTTGGCACATTATTTTACCGCAAGCACTTAGAAGAATGGTTCCTCCGCTTGTTAGTCAATTTATTTCATTGTTAAAGGATACGTCATTAGCGGTTGTTATATCATTGCCAGAGCTTATGCATAATGCTCAAATTATTAGCGGGCAGAATGTAAATTATATGATTCCGACATTTATACTAGTAGCTTGTATGTATTTCGTTGTAAACTACGGTTTATCAATTTTATCTAGAAGATTAGAAATACGTTAACCCTTACAATAAATGTAAGGGTTTTTACTTATAAATCCTTTTTTACCTCAAATTAGTATATTAAACTCTTAATAATTGGATTTTTATATTATTTTATCAGAAAAGTTTTAATTTTATATAGAAATTGTAACCGCTTTCGTGTATATTTTTATTATCAGAAAATTTTAACAAGATATAGGGGTACTTGTAGGGGAGGATTAAGATGCAGCAAACAACGAATGAGCAATTACATCGTACGATGAAGAGTAGACATTTATTTATGATCGCACTAGGTGGTGTAATCGGAACTGGTTTTTTTCTAGGTTCAGGTTACACCATTAATCAGGCTGGACCAGGGGGAGCCATCCTTTCATATTTAGTGGGCGGAGTTATTATGTATTTAACAATGCTTTGTCTCGGAGAGCTAACGGTAGCAATGCCAGTTTCAGGGTCTTTCCAAAAGTATGCGACGAAGTTTATTGGACCAGGAACTGGGTTTATGATCGGTTGGCTATACTGGATTGGATGGGCAGTAACAGTAGGATTAGAATTAACATCGATCGGTTTAATGATGAAAAGATGGTTTCCGAATGTGGATGTTTGGGTATGGTGTCTCGTATTCGGGGTTATTTTATATGCTTCAAATGCAATATCAGCGAAGAGTTATGCTGAATTAGAGTTTTGGTTCTCTAGTATTAAAGTAGTTACAATTATTGCATTCATTCTACTTGGTGGTAGCGCATTACTAGGATTTTTACCATACGATGGAAAAGAAGCAGCGCCTCTTTTCTCTAACTTTGTAAGTGATGGCGGGCTATTCCCAAATGGACTAGCTGCGGTGCTTCTTACGATGATTACAGTTAACTTTTCCTTCCAAGGAACAGAGTTAATCGGGATTGCAGCAGGCGAGAGTCAGAATCCTGAAAAAACAATTCCACGCGCAATTCGTAATACAGTATGGCGCATTATGTTATTCTTCATTTTAACAATGACAATTTTAGTAGGGTTAATTTCTTGGAAAGAAGCAGGGATAATTGAAAGCCCATTTGTAGTTGTATTTGATAAAATCGGTATTCCATATGCAGCTGATATTATGAACTTCGTTATTATTACCGCTTTATTATCTGTAGCGAACTCAGGATTATATGCAGCAACGCGTATACTATGGTCACTTGCAAATGAAGGAATGGCACCAACTTCTTTCAAGAAAGTAAATAAACGTGGTATTCCGATTACAGCGTTAGTCGTAACGATTGCTGTAGCGGCATTATCTTTATTAACAAGTTTCCTTGCAGAAGATACAGTATATATGTACTTATTATCTATAGCTGGTTTATCTGCTGTTTCAAGTTGGATCATTATTGCTTTATCACAACTTCGCTTTAGAAGTCAGTATTTAAAAGGCGGAGGGAAATTAGAGGACTTAAAGTATAGAACACCACTATATCCGCTTGTTCCAATTTTAGCTTTAATTACAAATAGCATCGTTGTTATTAGTTTAGCGTTTATTCCAGAACAACGAATGGCGTTATATTGTGGTATTCCATTTATCATTTTCTGCTACATATATTATTATATGAGTAAGAAACGGCAGAAACCGATGAAAGTGGAGATGGAAGCAAAGTATGAAAATAAAAATTAAGCATGATGATATAGAGGCAGATTTATCGTATGGTCACTTAGCGATTGGGAAAGAAAATGGGTATTCACCGTTACAATTACTCGTTTCTTCTATTGCAGGGTGTAGTGCAATTGTTTTTCGAACGATTTTAGAAAAGAAACGTATTACATACGATACGTTTACAATTGAAACTGAAATTGGGAGAAGTGAAGCTTTATCAAAACCAGTTGAAAGTGTTCATTTGCACTATAAAATTAAAGCGCAAAACATTACAGAAGAACAATTAGACAAGGCACTGCAACTGGCGGTGAAAAATTGCACAATTGTTCAATCTGTAAAGGATAGTATAAAAGTTACAGAAACAATTGAATTAATGAAGTGAAATGTAAAAACGTGAGAATAGGGCGCTCACGTTTTTATGTTTTTGACAGAGGGGGAAGTATGATGGAATGTTTAGGGTGTAAATTAGCAAATGAAGAAGAAATTATATATAAAGTGTATGAGGATGATTATGTAACTTGTTTTTTAGATCATGCGCCTTTCTATCCAGGACATACTTTAATCGTGCCAAAGCAGCATGTTTTAGAAGTAGACGAATTAGATGATGTTGTAGCAAAATCAATTATGGATGCTTCTAAGCTTATTGCAAAAGCGATTAAGGCATTATATAAACCAGACGGAATTACAATTTGCCCCGCATTAACGGGGCAGTAAGATCCCCTACCTCAAAATTCAGTGAAAACAAAGAAGTTAGTTGGGAATCCAACTGCCCGTAAAAGCCCGATTGGTTCAACTAATAATCAGTGGGGGATGAACAAAACCCCCACTGATTAAAGTTTCACTTTATCAAAATGGTGGAATCTTTAACGAGTTAACTCATTATCACATGCATGTTGTGCTGAGATATAAAGAGCGTTCGTTTGCTGAGTTTTATACGGTGCAGCCAGGAGAACAGCAGAATCATAACTTTGAAGAGACAAAGCATTTGTTACGAGAATCAATAGAGAAAATATTACTTACTAAAAAGGCATAAGAGGGATGTTCTTAAGGGAACAGTCAGGAAAATATTAATATTAAAAAGCCCAATTTCTCAGTTAAAATAGAGAAATTGGGCTTTTCCTTATTCTATTATTCAATTTTCTCTATTAAAGAATTCTGCAGTGTCACAAAGTATATCGCTCATTCGTTATATAGAATGAGAGGAGGAATTATATGAAAGTTACAAACAAAGATTACGAAAAGATGGAAGAGCTATACGAGTTGTATGAGCAAAAAATTTATTATGTAGCTTATTCTATTTTAAATAATATTCAGCAAGCTGAAGATGCGGTTCAAGAGACGTTTATTACTCTTTATAAGAATTTGGAAAAGCTGCATAGTTTGAACACTCAAGAGCTTAAACAGTATATTTTGAGGATCGCGAAAAACAAGGCGATTGATAGTTACCGGAAAAATAAACGACATGAAACATTTTTAGAAGAATATCAACGAGAATCAACAGAGGTAGTAGATGAAAATATTGAAGAGTGGGAAAAACGTCTAATGTCTGAGGTTCAGATTGATACATTGCTAAAAGAGCTAAATGAATCTAACAGACAAGTGTTTAAGTACAAAGTCTTCTATAACTTAACGTATCAAGAAATTTCAAGTGTAATGGGGATAACAGAGGCTAATGTCCGCAAGCAATTTGAGCGCGCTCGAAAACGAGTACAAAGTATTATAGGAGGTATACAAAATGACGAATTCAAAGAACTCCAAAGAAATGTATGACCTTGCTGAAAAAATTGCTTTAGATGATTTTGATAAACTGGATGAACAACATGAATTTTCACATACATATACGCGCAAAAAGAAATTGTTTATGGAGGAAATGAAGCTGAAAGATGGACAACCACAGACAAAGCGTAAAAGACATCGTATGTTAATCGCTGCGGCCTGTTTATTGATTGGTATGCCGACAACCGTTTTTGGTGCAGTAAAAGTCTATAATATGATTGTTCAAAAACAAAATTACGAAGTAAATGTTTCAGTAACGAATAAGGAATCGAATAATATTGATAAGTGGTATAAGTTGAAAGTTGGTAAATTACTAGAAAATATGGAAGCAATTGATGACTCGGCTATGAAATATTCATTTAAAGATAACGACGCAATGGGTGGATTTTCATTCGCTCTTTGGAGAGTGGGGGGAAATGCGGACTTTCAAACTTTATATTCAAAAAGCTATGAAGAAAAAGAGATAAATGGCAGGAAAGCAGTAATTGTTCATAAAGAAACTGGAAACAACAATGTAATGTTTGATAGGAAGGTCTTTCTCTTTTTTGAGAAAGAAGGGATTATGTTAGAAAGTTTTATTGGATCAGATGTAAATGAAGAACAAATGATGGATGTGTTAGGGAACATTTCACTTGAGCCTACGTCAAAAGAAAAGGCAGCACATATAACAGATTATGATAAAAAGTATTTTAGTGAAGCGGATGAACCTAAAAAAACTAAGGCGATTCCTTTGAAAAAAGATAGTAAACGACTATTTCACATAGGACAAAAGGTTCCAGTAACGATATCTATGGATAACAGCCAAATTGAATATGTGATAGAAAAAGTTGAAGTTTTTGATTCGATTAAAGATTTTAAACAAGAGAACTTTAATGAACTTGGCTTAGGGATATTAAGCAAGAAGAAGGCTTTAGATCAGACGGGAAAATTGCTATCGTACAGACGGGATGTATATAAATTAGGGAATGGTAAAGATTCAATTGATACATTAGTAGATTCGAAATTAGTTAATGTTAAATTTGTCTACTTGACAACAACAGTGAAAAATATAGGTAAACAGGTGACAGAAGAAATCTATATGACTCCATCCATAAAACAGCTTAAATTTGAAGGAAATGCATGGAACTACGCTAAAGAAGAGGGAATGGACGCAACGCGTATTATGACGGGCGAAGTCGATTATTTAGAACCTCATGGAGATGGAAAAAGCTTTTACAATATTGGCAGTATCCGACCTGGCCAAACGATGAAAGTTAACTTGGGTTATTTTGTGGATGAGGATAAACTAGATTCAATTTTCCTTGATGCTTTTCATTACAGAGGGAATGGAAGTACTGAAAATATGAATGCGTCATATCGTTGGTGGATTGATATTCGTCAACAGTCAAAACAATAGGAACAAATACACAAAAAGCTGCTTATATTTAGCAGCTTTTTTCGTCTTCATACATATGTAAAACCTCTTTTGCACGTATACGTAAACCATTTATCAATTCTTTCGGTTCTAAAACTCTTGCATCTTTTCCAAGTCTATAAAATAAAGGAGTAATAAAGTTAATTTCACCTTTATCAATTGTTGAATTTATATATCCTGTCCCATCTTCGTCTACTATAACGAATTCTTCAAGGTAAGGAACGCTTTTGCATTGGCGCACACCCTCTGTCGTTAGTAAAACATGTAACCGAGTAGGAATGTTTATTACGTTAGAGTTAGAGGCGAACCATTCTTCTAAATTCATAAACTTATCTTTATTTTCTTCGGTCGATAATATGGAAAGAATACGATCTACGCGATACAGTAATACTTTGTTTCGACTATAGTCATAGGATGGCAAGTACCATAAACCATCGTGGGCATATACACCGATAGGATGAACATGTTTTGTTTTTATCCCCGATTTAGATTCGTATTGAAAGTGTAAATTTTTATTTTCAATAGCGGCAGTTAACACTTCGTTTAATAGAGGTGTATCAATTGTTCTTTTCGGATTCCAAAAAGCGATATAAGAACGTATTTTATCAACTTTAGCTTTCGCATCATTTTGTAGAGAGCTATACAGTTTATGAGTAACAGAATTGATTTCTGTATTAAAAGGCAAGTTACGATAGTGGCTTAAAGATTGGAAAGCAAAAAAGATGGAGACGGCTTCTTCTTCGGTAAATAAAATGGGGGAAAGCATGCTGCTTGTTAATACTTTATATCCTCCATTACGACCTTGTTCAGCGTAAATGGGTAATCCCATATCACTTAAATCTAAAATATATCTATGGACCGTACGAACGGAAATATTAAATTCATCAGCTATTTCTTGAGCTGTAAATGTTTTTTTCGTAGAAGCAAATATAAGAATGTCTAGTAAACGTTTTGTTTTTGACAAGGATATCACCTTTTCTTTTTTAACATGACATAAGTTGTCATGTTTTATGGTTAGTATAGTGCTTATAAGATGATTTTATCAATAGAAGCTGTAAGGAGGAAAAGATATGTCACGTGAAATTGTTTTATTTATTGCAGCGAGCTTAGATGGATTTATCGCGAAAGAAGATGATGATTTAGAGTGGTTAATGGAAACAGAAGGTGAGGGAGACAACGGTTATACAGAAATGTACGAAACAATTGATACGATAATTATGGGAAAGAGAACGTACGATTATGTGGTAGAGCATACGGAAACATTCCCGTACCTAGATAAAAAATGTTATGTTTTTTCTAATTCAGAAAAAGGTTCAAACGAACATGTAGAGTTTGTAAATGAAGATGTATTAGAGTTTACAAAAAGGTTGAAAGAGCAGGAAGGATCTAAAATATGGATGGTCGGTGGAGGGAGTCTACTGAGAGAGTTCTTTAAGAATAATTTAATTGATGAATATGTTGTTACGATTACACCTCACATATTAGGTTCTGGAGTTCCGTTATTTAAAGAAAAGAACCCGGAAATTCATTTAACTTTAACGGATACGAAACGTTTTGGCCAATTCGTAAATTTATATTATAAAGTAAAGTCCTAAAGGATAAGAAAACACGACTATTGATGATAGTCGTGTTTCTATATAGATGGCAATGAAATTGTAAAGCAAGATCCGTGATCAATTTCACTTGTGACAGTAATATTCCCGCCGTGTAGTTCTACGATTTCTTTTACGATGGAGAGCCCTAAACCAGTGCCTCCTGTAGCTCTAGAGCGCGCTTTATCAACACGGTAAAAGCGATCGAAAATGTGAGGGAGGTCTTCAGGGGGAATACCTTCTCCCTTGTCCTTAATTTTGATGGAAATATGTTTATGTTCTTCTGTAACAGAAATATTAATATGAGAATGTTCTTTTGAATGCCTATACGCGTTATTTAAAATGTTAGCCATAACTTGTTCAAAGCGTTGCTCATCTAGCTTTACTAAGAGTGAGGAAGGACATGTGAAAACAACTTTAATTTGTTTTTCTCCGTACATCACATTTATTTTTTCAGTGATGCGAGTAAGGAAGGTGTGTAAATGCACTTCCTGTACTTGAATGAAAAAGTTATGCTTTTCCATTTGAGCGAGTGAAAATAAATCTTGAACTAAGTTTGTAATATAATCAGACTCGTCTTTTATAATGGATAAGTATCGTAAACGTTGCTCTGGGGGTGTGTTTTCTTTTAATGCAATGTCAGCATAACCTCTTACGTACGTTAATGGTGTTCGTAATTCGTGAGCAACACTTGCCAGAAATTCACTTCGCTCCGTTTTCATATAATGTAAATCATTTGCGAGAGTTTGGATAGATTGTGCTAGTTCACCAATTTCGTCATTTCGAGTAGTTGTTAATGAAACGGATAAATCGCCCTTACTCATTTTTTCAGTCGCTTGTTTCATGTGTAACAATGGTTTTGTTAACAAACGTGATAATAGAAAAATGGTGATGGCTGTTAATAGGAAAGTAATGACTCCAGCGATAATGAATTGCCGTGTGAGCCCGTTAACCATTTCTTCGATTGATTCCGTCCCGAGAAACATATATACATAGCCTTCCGTTTTTCCTGCCACTACAATTGGGCTAACTGTACATATATAATTAGATGTTTTCCAATGATTCTCTATAATTGCTCCATCATGATCTGTTCGTGTTTGCATTCCTTCAATATGTTTTTTTATAGTAGTATTTATTTCATTGGATTTAGCTAGTATTTCCTTATTTGCAGTTGTAATAATAACAGTTGTTTCAGCTTCGGATTCCATTAAAGCAACATGGGAGATTGTTTGCCTGTCAAAATATTTTTCAAGGACATCTCGGTGACTATTTCCACGCTTTAATAAAGCAGTCATTTCTTCATTCACTCTATTGTTTACAAGGCTATAATAGAGCAAGACAAATAGAACACTTTCGATTAAAAGTGTAACAATTAGAAAATAAAATCCGAGTTGAATAGAAATTCGCTTCATCGTTTTGCTCCTTAGTTTTCAATATCAATCCATCGATATCCTACTCCGTAAACAGTTTTTAAATGGTGATCAATGGGGAAATTTACTTTTCGTAATTTATCACGTAAATTACGAATATGTGAATCGACTGTTCTATCTTCTGTATTTGTATTTAATCCCCAAATTCGTTCAATGAGCTGATCACGGCTTAATACGTAGTTCACATGACGTAAAAATAATCCGAGTAAAGAGAATTCGATTGGGGTGAGAAGAAGTTCTTCATTATGGACAGAAATGAAATGCTTGGCCTCATCCCATAAAATGCCGTGATATTGGATTTGTGCATGTTGATTGGTTCGGCGTAAAACAGCTTCAATTCTTGCGAAGAGCTCCTCTTCGTGGAATGGTTTCGTCACGTAATCATCTGCTCCAAGTTTTAACCCTTGAACGACATCTACCGTTTGATCACGAGCAGTTACCATAATGATAGGAACGTTACTAAATGATCGAATTCTTTTGCAAGTTTCCCACCCATCCATCTTTGGCATCATAATATCGAGTAAAACAAATTTGAAGTTTCGATTTTCTATATGTGAAATAGCTTCTTCTCCGGATACTGCACATACGCAGTTATATCCGATTGGAGTAAGATAAAGCGTTAATAATTCAAGCATTCTCGGTTCATCATCTACGAGTAGTATATCGATCATAGAGTACCTCCGCATTTGTAGTTATTACTTAAATTGTAAGTCAAAATCATGAAGAAATGGTGCAGATTATAATGCATCTGCATAATTTCTTCAGAATTGCTTGTTATTGTAAAGTTGAAATTCCATTTTAGGTAATAATATTGGCTCGAAAACGAATAATACGGAGGTGATATAGTGAAAAAGATGACCCGAATTTTGGGGATAACAATAATTGCAGCAGTCGGTCTTGCGGCATGCGGACAAACGAGTACAGATCATAAAAATCATGAATCTACAGGAGAGAAGAAAACAGAGCAAAAGGAAATGAAAATGAATCAGGAGGTAACTGCGCCGAAAAAAATGAATCAAGGTGCATCGAATGATTTATTAACGACAAGTTTAAAAAATGTAACGAGATTAAATACAAATGATCCTCTGCAAATGGCAGTATTAACTTCGCAAACGATATGGCCAGCAACGCATAAAGAGAATCAGCCAGGCGCTATTATTTTAGTGCCAGTAAGCGAGTGGCAATTAGGTATTGCAAGTGCGGATCTTATTCATCACCCGAATAACGGACCGATTTTATTTATAGAAAAAGAAAAGGTACCCGAAATGACGTTAAAAGAAATAAAACGATTAAATCCGCTCGGAACGAAAGATGGAACGCAAATTATGGTGATGGGGGATATAGGGGCATCTAGCCTAGAGCAATTAAAAGAATATAAAGTAAAGCAAATAAAAGAAACGGACCCAGCTACATTTGCTAAAGATGTTGATAAAGAATATGCCGATATAACAGGAAATTATCCAAATAGCGTTATTATCGGTTCGTCTGAAGAAGAAGGACGTTTATATACAACACCAGCTGTAAATTGGATTTCTCATATGCCAGAACCTCTTCTATATACTGAAAAAAATAAAGTGCCAGAAGCGACAATAGAGGCATTAAAGACGAGAAAAGATAAAGCGAATATATATGTGTTAGGACCAGAAAAAATCGTTTCGAAAGAAGTAGAAAAAGAGTTAAGTAAATACGGGAAAGTAACGCGTATTAGTGGGGAGACTCCAACAGAAAATTCGGTTGCATTTGCGAAATTTAAAGATGAAAAAACGAAATTTGGCTGGGGATTCACAAAACCAGGTCACGGTTTGTCATTTGTTTCAAGCAAAACACCAGACTTAGCAATTGCGGGAGCACCGTTTTCACATATGGGTAAACATGCCCCTGTTGTTTTGCTTGAGGAAGGAAAAGCTTCACAACCAGTTTATGACTTCCTTGCTACTATTCAGCCGAAGTTTAAAGATGATCCAACACTTGGACCATATAACCATGGTTTCCTATTAGGAAGTAGTAGTGATGTTTCATTTGAAACACAAGGTATATTGGATGAGAGGTTAGAAATTGTTCAGGAAAGTGGTCAAGGTCACGGTGGACATTAATGAAATGAGAAAAGACGCTGCTAAGGTAGCGTCTTTTCTTTAGGAAACTTTTACATAGCACAACATCCTTTGCTCGTTATATAATAGCCTTCGTACAGTCGGCCTTGATTTTCTTACGGAGAAAATCAAATGATAAAAGAGTAGAGGAGTGTTACGCTATTTGTTTTAGGTGATTACGTTGTTCATATTCCGATGGCAGCTTTAGTTGCTGTTATGATTATGGTTTCGATTGGGACGTTTGATTGGAACTCTGTAGCAACGATTCATAAAGTACCAAAAGGAAATGCATTTGTTATGATCGTAACAGTTGTGATTGTCCTAATTACACATAATTTAGGATTAGGTGTAATTATCGGAACGATAATTAGTGCAGTTTTATTTGCATTCAATATGGCAAAGATTCACGTGAAACATTTGTATATTGAAAATAAGAAAATATACGAAATTCACGGCCAACTATTCTTCGCATCTACGGCAGATTTTATAAATGCTTTTTCATACAATGAAGATGCGAAAGAAATTGAGCTGAACTTTACTCACGCACACGTATGGGATGATTCAGCAGTAGCGGCAATTGATAAAGTTATAATGAAGTATGAACAGAACGGTGTGAAAGTAAGGATTACAGGGTTAAATGAACGAAGCTCGAAGATTGTTTCAAATTTAGCTACCTATAATAAGAGAATTGCTAGTTAGAAGCCTCCTTTTTAGGGGGCTTTATTATATAATACGAGTAGGATAACGAAAAGGGGATTCAGCATATGTACAAACAAATTTTATTAGCATGTGACGGTTCTGAACATGCACTTCGGGCAGCAGAGCATGCAACATATATTGCGAAATTTAACGAAGAAACACATGTTGAAGTTGTGTACGTAGTAGATAATAGAACGGCCAAATCAGATATTATACAAGGACAAACGGATTTAGAAACAATATCAGCTAGTCGAAAAGATAAATTAAAAGAGATTGAGAGTTTATTAAAGAAAGAGAACATTTCCTACAAAATTACGATTCTACATGGCGATCCAGGAGATACAATCGTTCAATATGTAAATACAGGAGATATAGATCTTGTTATTGCTGGGAGTAGAGGTCTAAATACACTGCAAGAGATGGTGCTTGGTAGTGTAAGTCATAAAATAGCAAAGCGTGTGAAATGCCCGGTGATGATTATAAAGTGAAACTTTAATCAGTGTGGGGGGGTATCCCCACTGATTATTAGCCTTCACCAATCGGGCTTTTACGGGCAGTTGATCCCCCACCTAACTTCTTTGCTTTCACTGAATTTCGAGGTGGGGTCTTACTGCCCGGCGAATAGCTGGATAAAATAAATTGAGTGAGATATTCTGTAGTGTAAGTAAGACCTTGATATAATTCGGGGTCTTTTTTGATGTATAGAGGGGGAGGTTATGGACATACTAGGTATAAGTTTAGAGGGAAATTGTTAACTTACAAATTTGTAAGTTAGTTGTCAGCGAAATCGATGTTATGAAATTTTTTCCATTGATAAAATAAGAATATCAAAGGGGATATAGGGAGGATGGAAGGTATGAAATCATTTCAAAATTTGTCTTATAGCCAAGGGGTAAGTTTAATTTGTTTAGGTGGATTTGCTGGATCTGTTATGTTAGCTGTTTTAATAAAGATGTTTCAGCAAATGTTTTAATCGTATGAATAGAAAATAGAAGGGAATTGATTAATATAAATAGCAAGAGAAGAACGATAAATAAAAAATAGCTCTTAGCATGTAAGTAAATGCTGAGAGCTATTTTTATGTTTATTTTTCTACACATTATATTTTGTTTAAACTTCTTTTGATTTTGCAGATCCTGTATTTAAAGTAAGAGCAAGGAAGAACATTGCAAGCACACAAGAAGCAAGGAGAAAAATGAATCCGCCACCCCATACCTTGTACCCAGCCATTTAAAAACTTAAGTACAAACATAAGTATAATGCTCGTTGTAATGAAAGAAAATGAGCCAGAAATTATACAACTTTGCGACAGGAATGTAAACGTTTTTATAAAGAAAGTTGTTGACGTATTTTGTTTGTGGGATTAATATTTAAATACGTTAAATATTTTATTGCTTAAATAAGAGGTGGATAACATGCCAAATGATATGACTCATATTGATAAGATTCAAGCTCTTACATTCGCTATAGGAAAGAAAATGCAAACAGAGCTATTAGAACAAATGCAAGCATCAGGACTTACACCACCGCAGTTTTATATTTTAAAGATTTTAGATCATTACGGAGCTTCAAGAGCGACACAATTGGCGGAGAAAATGTACGTGAAACCGAGCGCGATTACAGTAATGATTGATCGTTTAATTGATCATGGGTTAGTAGAGCGCTATCACGACGATAATGATCGCCGCGTTGTTATCATTGAGCTAACGAAAAAGGGGAAAGCTACAGTAGAAGAAGCGATGGCGGCTCGTAATGAGCATATTGCAAAATACTTCTCACACTTAGAATTACAAGAGAGGGAAGATTTGTTACGCCTCTTTGAAAAGCTAGAAACAATTATTTGCGGGACACAAGAGAAAAAAGAGAACAACTAAGAGGAATTGAGGAGATTACATGGAGCAACAAGAAAATCAGAATAGAAAGTTGTTGTTAATCGGTTTAGTAATCGCAATGCTATTTGCTGCATTGGACGGAACAATCGTTGGTACAGCAATGCCCCGTATCGTCGGTGAACTAGGCGGATTAAGTTTAATGACATGGTTAACAACAGCTTACATGTTAACATCAACAACGGTTGTACCGATTGCAGGTAAATTAGCGGATTTACTTGGACGTCGTAACGTATATATAGCAGGATTAATTATCTTTATGGTTGGTTCAGCGTTATGTGGTATGGCAAACGGTATGACAGAATTAATTATTTTCCGTGGTATTCAAGGTCTTGGTGGCGGTATTATGATGCCAATGGCTATGATTATTATCGGGGATATGTTCACGGGAAAAGAACGTGCTAAATGGCAAGGTATTTTTGGAGCTCTATACGGTCTTGCCTCTGTAATTGGACCACAAGTTGGTGGTTGGATTGTAGACGCAGTGAACTGGAGATGGGTATTCTATATTAACTTACCAGTTGGTATTTTAGCGACAATCTTTATTGCAATGGGATTAAAAGCACATAAACAAACAGGACCAATTAAAATTGATATCGCTGGAATCTTCACGATGATTCTCGGTGTTGTAAGTTTATTACTTGCGTTAACGTTTGGCGGGAAAGATTATGCATGGGGTTCTTGGCAAATTATCGGGTTATTTGCACTAGCTGCCATTGGTATTGTTAGCTTTGTTATCGTTGAAACGAAGGCTGAAGAACCAATTTTACCGATGCACTTCTTTAAAAACCGAACATTTACACTACTGAATGCGATCGGTTTCTTTATGAGTATCGGAATGTTTGGAGCAATTATGTTCGTACCGTTCTTTATGCAAGGAATTGTAGGCGTAAGTGCTGCTGAATCAGGAACGATTATGACACCGATGATGATCACAATGATCGTTATGAGTATTATCGGTGGTCAGCTTGTATTAAAAATTGGTGTGAAACCACAAATTATTACAGGTATGCTTATTATGGCTAGTGGTTTCTGGTTATTAACAACGATGGATATGCATACAACTAAGCTTACCGCTACTTCTTATATGATGGTTATCGGTTTAGGAATGGGTCTTGTTATGCCGATATTAACATTAGCATTACAAGAAAGCTTCCCGAAAAAAGATCTTGGTGTTGTAACATCATCAAGTCAATTCTTCCGTCAAATCGGTGGAACGTTTGGGATTACAATTTTAGGATCAATTATGAATAACACTTCAGGTACAACGTTAACAAATAAATTAGTACCTGTATTAGACACATTCCCAAAAGAAGCGGGAGAAATGGTAACAAAATTAAAAGATATGATTCATACAGATCCACAAAGTTTATATTCTATGCTATTTAGTCCTGAGGCATTAAAACAAATGCCAGAAGCATTTTCTAATAGCATCGTACCAATTTTAAAAAGTTCTTTAGTGGATTCACTTCATACTGTATTCTTAACAGGATTGGTATTTATCGTAGTAGGTGCCATCTTCACGATTTTCTTACAGAAGATTAAACTATCTGATCGTAAAAAAGTTGCTGAAGAGCCTGCTGTAGAAGAGGAAGAAAAAACTGTATCATATTCATAATGAAAAAGCATCGCCTTATGGCGGTGCTTTTTTTGAGTATAACCTTAAAAGCTTTTTAGTGAGAAATGATTGACGTATTTTTATAAATGCGTTATATTATTTTCTGTAAACGGTTACATGAAATGAGGAGAAAAGAGAATGAGTACGATTAAAGACGTTGCAAAATTAGCAGGGGTATCTGTTGCGACCGTTTCCAGAGTGTTAAATAAAAATGGATATGTTCATGAGGATACATTAAAAAAAGTAGAGCGAGCAATTGAAATGCTAGATTATAAGCCTAGTACAGTAGCACGATCTTTATATAATAAAAAATCTCGTTTAATTGGCTTAGTTGTTCCAAATATCGTGAATCCATTCTTTCCAGAAGTTGCACGTGCCGTAGAAGATGTAGCACATAAGCAAGGTTACACAGTTGTCCTTTGTAACTCTGATGAAAATTTAGAAAAAGAGAAACAATACATTGATGTGCTTAGACAAAATAATGTGGATGGGTTTATTGTGGCAACGAATCCACAAAATAGTGTTAATTACATGAATTTGTCTATTCCAGTTGTTGCGATTGACCGTATGTTTAATGAGCGCATTCCTACTGTATATGCAGATAACTATGCAGGGAGTCAGGCGGCGACAAAGTTATTAATAGACAAAGGGTGTAAACATATTGCACATATTCGCGGACCACGTGATGTGAGCACAGCAAATGAACGTTTTGAAGGTTTTGTAGACGTTATTACGCAAAATAATCTTTCTTATATGATTGCAGAGAGTACATTCGATCCAGCTAATAGTGAACAGGTCGCGGTGGAATTATTGGAAGAATATCCGCATATTGATGGAATTGTTGCTGGGAATGATTTAATTGCAATCGGCGTCGTAAAGGCTGCACTTCAAAAGGGGATTTCTATTCCAGACGATTTACAAATTATCGGATTCGATGGAATTTCTTTAACAGAAATGATGTATCCATCTATTACAACTGTTGCACAGCCAATTTATGAAATGGGGAAAATTGCAACAGAATTGTTGTTAGAGCAGATGGAAGGAAATCCATTAGAAGAGAAACACTATCGTTTACCGATTGAAATTATAGAACGAAATACAACGAAGTAAGGAGATGAGACAGATGCCAAATATTGCAGTAGTGGGTAGTATTTCAATGGACTTAGTGGCTGTTTCAAAAATACGGCCGAAAGCAGGAGAAACGGTAATTGGTGAAGCGTTTCATACGATTCCAGGAGGAAAAGGGGCCAACCAAGCAGTTGCTGCAGCTAGATTAGGAGCAAATGTAGCGATGGTTGGTGCAGTAGGAAATGATGATTACGGAACAGTAGTTAGAAAAAATTTAGAGAACGAACGCGTTTTTATCGACTATGTGGTACCGGTTACAGATAGAACGACAGGAATCGCTCATATCGTTTTAGCAGAAGAGGATAACAGCATTGTTGTCGTACAAGGAGCAAATGCTCTTGTAAATGAGTCCATTGTAGATCGTTCAAAAGACCTTCTTGTAAAAGCAGATATGGTTGTTCTTCAACTAGAGATTCCGCTTGAAACAGTAAAATACGTTCTGTCTATTTGTGAGGAGCACAAAATTCCAGTTATGTTAAATCCAGCGCCAGCACAAATCTTATCAGAAGATATTTTAGAAAAAGCGACTTATATTACGCCGAATGAGCATGAATGTCGCATTGTATTAAATGATTTCACATCACCAATTGAAGAGTTACTGGCTAAATATCCAAACAAACTACTGATGACAGAAGGTTCTAATGGTGTTCGTTTCCATAACGGAACGGAAGTTGTTCAAGTTTCAAGTATTGCCGTAGATGTAGTAGATACGACTGGAGCAGGTGATACATTTAATGGCGCGCTAGCAGTTGCGCTTTCTGAAGGAGAAACACTTCAAAAGGCTATTCGTTTCGCAAATATTGCTGGTGGTCTTTCTGTAACGAAACTTGGAGCACAGGGCGGTATGCCAACGAGAGATAGAGTACGTGAAGTGCAGGTGATTGTTGGATGAAAAAGCACGGTGTATTAAATAGCGAAATCGCGGCAGTCCTTGCTTCACTTGGACATACAGATACGATTGTAATTGCTGATTGCGGGTTACCTATTCCTGATGGAGTAAAACGAATTGATTTAGCAGTTGAAATCGGAAAGCCTAGCTTTTTAGACGTAGTACAAGTAGTTGCTGATGATATGGCAATTGAGAAAGTGACGTTAGCAGAAGAAGTTATTATGAATAATGCAGAGGTAAATAAAGAAGTTGAGATGCGATTAATAGAGCCAGCATTTGAATATGTGTCTCATGAGGAATTTAAAGAGTATACAAAGAGAGCGAAGGCGATTATTCGTACCGGAGAAGCAACGCCTTATGCGAATGTTATTTTACATGCAGGCGTGATTTTTTAATAAAGGGATGTGATGAGAATGCATATTGAAATGAAGAACATTTCAAAAGCGTTCAGTGGTAATCCTGTTCTAAAAAACGCACAGTTTATGATTGAAACAGGAGAAGTCCATGCATTGATGGGGGAAAATGGAGCGGGGAAATCGACGCTCATGAAGATTCTAACAGGTGTATATAAAAAAGACAGTGGAACAGTCACAATTGATGGACAAGAACGAACTTTTAAAAATGCGAAAGAAGCGGAAGAGTACGGTATTGCATTTATCCATCAAGAGTTGAACATATTACCGAATTTAACGGTAGCTGAAAATATGTTTCTTGGAAAAGAGTTAATGTATGGGAAAACGGGCATTTTACGTACGCGTCAAATGAATGCGATTGCCCAACATCAATTGGCAGATCTTGGTCTACATGTGAGAGGCGCTATGCTAGCAGGTGAATTATCAGTTGGACAACAGCAAATTATTGAAATTGCTAAAGCATTAATGACAAATGCGAGCGTTATCATTATGGATGAACCTACAGCAGCATTAACAGATCGCGAAATTGAAACGCTGTTTATTGTTATTAATAAATTGCGTAAAGAGGGCGTTTCGTTCGTTTATATTTCACACCGGATGGAAGAAATTTTTTCAATATGTGATGCCATTACGATTTTGCGTGATGGAGAATATGTAGGGAAGAGATTAATTCCAGAAACGTCATTTGATGAAGTAGTTAGCATGATGGTGGGCCGCAGTATTGGTGAACGTTATCCAGAACGAAATAGTCAAATTGGCGAAGTGATTTTTGAAATGCGTAACGGAACGAAAAAGGGAAAATTTGAAAATGTTTCGTTTCAAGTTAGAAAAGGTGAAATCCTTGGTGTTGCCGGCTTGATGGGAGCTGGTCGCACGGATATTATGAAAGCGATATTTGGATATGAACCGCTTGATTCAGGACAAATTTTTATGAATGGACAAGAAGTGAAAATTGATAGTCCAATTGATGCGATTAGACAACGAATTGCCTTTATTACAGAGGATAGAAAATCTGAAGGGCTTGTGTTAGATTTTTCGATTCGTGAAAATTTAGCTTTACCAAATTTAGAAAATATTTCAAAGGGAAGCGTTGTTAATAAAGGTTTAGAACGTCAATTTACAGAGGATATGATGAAGCTTCTTAATGTGAAAGCAGCAAACGGAGAGCAAGCGGTAAAATCTCTTTCTGGTGGAAATCAGCAAAAGATTGTAATTGCAAAATGGCTAGGTATTCATCCACAGTTACTCATTTTAGATGAGCCAACAAGAGGTGTAGACGTTGGAGCTAAAAAAGAAATTTACTCTATTATGAATAAACTTACCGAACAAGGAGATGCCGTTATTATGGTATCGTCTGAGCTTCCAGAAGTTTTAGGAATGAGTGATCGTGTGCTCGTCATTCATGAAGGTGAAATCGGTGGTATTTTAGAGAAAGAACAGGCATCGCAAGAGTCTATTATGGCACTAGCAACAGGGGGAGAGTAAGATATGGCTAAGAAGGGGAATGTATTACAACAACTTGGTTCTTTAATTGGGTTAGTATTAATTATCGTAGTAATTACAGCTTTAAATCCAGCATTTATTGAAATTCCAAATTTATTTAATATACTGCGCCAAGTATCGATTAATGCACTCATTGCATTTGGAATGACCTTCGTTATTTTAACAGGGGGTATTGACTTATCGGTAGGTTCTATTTTAGCATTATCAAGTGCACTTGTTGCCGGAATGATGGCAAGTGGTATGGATCCGTTCCTTGCAATGGCAGTTGGATTATTAGCAGGTCTTGCAATGGGGATTGTAAACGGTATCATTATTGCGAAGGGAAAAGTAGCTCCTTTTATTGCGACTTTAGCAACAATGACTATTTTTCGCGGGTTGACGCTTGTTTATATGGACGGACGTCCGATCACTGGTCTTGGTGATCATTTAATGTTCCAAATGTTTGGCCGTGGTTATTTCCTTGGTATTCCTGTGCCAGCCGTTACAATGATGATCGCTTTTGCAGTACTGTACTTTATTTTAAAGAAAACAACGTTTGGTCGCCGTACGTTTGCGATTGGTGGAAATGAAGAAGCGGCAGCTTTATCAGGTATTAATGTTACGAGAATTAAAGTAATGATTTACGGTCTTTCCGGAACTTTGGCAGCGCTTGCAGGTATTGTCTTAACATCAAGATTAGATTCTGCACAGCCGACTGCTGGTACTTCTTACGAATTAGATGCAATTGCTGCAGTTGTGTTAGGAGGAACGAGTCTTTCAGGTGGAAGAGGATGGATTGTTGGTACATTCATCGGTGTGCTTATTATTGGTGTACTAAATAACGGTTTAAATTTATTAGGTGTATCTTCTTTCTTCCAACAAGTTGTAAAAGGACTTGTAATCTTACTAGCTGTACTAATTGATCGTCGAAAAGAAGCGTAATGGAGGGGCAATTCATGAAAAAATGGTTACTGATACTCGTTGCATGCATCATGGTAGTTACTGCTGGTTGTTCAATGGAACCACCAGATTGGGCAAAGGATTCTGGCGATAAAGGTCGAAATAAAACTATTAAAGTTGGATTTTCTGTTTCAACTTTAAATAATCCATTTTTCGTCACGTTGAAAAAAGGTGCAGAAAAGAAAGCAAAAGATAGCGGCATTGAATTAATTGCTGTTGATGCACAAAATGATGCAGCGAAGCAAACAAACGATGTTGAAGATTTAATTCAAAAAGGTGTCGATGTAGTTGTTATTAATCCAACTGACTCAGATGCCGTTGCTTCAGCGGTAAGTGCAGCTAATGCAGCCAATGTTCCTGTTATTACAGTAGACCGAGTTGCGAATTCAGGTAAAGTTGTTTCTCACATTGCTTCTAACAATGTCGAAGGTGGTCAAATGGCTAGTGATTACATTCGGGAATTAGTTGGTGAAGGAACAAATGTCGCTGAGTTAGAAGGAATCCCTGGATCGTCTGCTGCTCGTGAGCGTGGGAAAGGATTCCATAACGTAGCTGATAAGTCTTTAAAAGTAGTAGCAAAACAAGCAGCTGATTTCGATCGTGCAAAAGGGTTATCCGTTATGGAAAATATTTTGCAAGCAAATAGCGATATAAAAGCAGTGTTTGCTCATAACGATGAAATGGCATTAGGCGCACTTGAGGCGTTGAAATCTGCTGGTAAAACGGATGTAGTCGTTGTTGGATTTGATGCAACGGATGATGCTGTAAAAGCGGTTAAAGATGGACGCATGGCAGCAACAGTCGCTCAAAAACCGGAATTAATTGGAGAGAAGGCGATGGAAACAGCGAAAGAAATAACACAAGGTAAAAAAGTGGACAAATTTATTCCGATTGAATTAGAGCTTATTAAGAAAAAATAAATATAAAATGAAAATTAGGAAGGAAGAATAACAAATGAAATTTTTTATTGATACAGCAAACATTAACGAAATTAAAGAGGCAAATGCATTAGGTGTAGTAGCTGGAGTAACGACAAATCCATCACTTGTAGCAAAAGAAGGCGTAGATTTCCATGAGCGTATTCGTGAAATTTGCAGCTTTATTGAAGGACCTGTAAGCGCAGAAGTAATTAGCTTAGAAGCTGATAAAATGATTGAAGAAGGAAAAGAGTTAGCAAAAATCGCTCCAAACGTTGTTGTAAAAGTTCCAATGACAACAGAAGGCTTAAAAGCAGTAAAAGCATTCTCAGATTTAGGAATTCGTACAAACGTTACATTAGTATTCTCAGCAGTGCAAGCATTACTTGCAGCTCGCGCTGGTGCGACATACGTTTCACCGTTCTTAGGTCGCCTAGATGATATCGGTCATAACGGTATGGACTTAATTCGCCAAATCGCAGAAATCTTTGCAATTCACGGCATTGAAACAGAAATCATTGCAGCATCTGTACGTCACAGTGTTCACGTAACAGAAGCAGCATTAAACGGTTCACATATTGCAACAATCCCAGCAAACGTAATCGCTTCATTAGTGAAGCACCCATTAACAGATCAAGGAATTGAGAAATTCTTAGCTGATTGGGAAAAAACACAAGAGAAATAATACGAAATGGAGAACCCAAGTTTAATTAACTTGGGTTCTTTTTTTTGTTTGAAAGAATTTTCATGCAATTGTGCATATTGTCTTTTAAATTTTTAATATAAGCTATTTAATATATAACAAATCACTCTTTATTTTTCACATTTCGACATAAAAAGATAGAGGGTCTGACCAGAAAACTGGAGGGCATGATTCTATAACAGAAAGCTTATTGCTTATAGAATCATGTCTTTTATTATACAAGGGAGGATAGATTACATATTTTTATCTGAAGTTTAAGATTGATACAAGGGGATGATTAAAATGAGAAAAAAAGCTCCATTTAAAGTGTTGTCATCATTAACGATCGCGACACTCATCGGATGCTCAGCTGTAATGAGTGCTCCGTTAGCATACGCAGAAACGCCCGCAAAAGAAAGTGTGTCTACAACACCGATTGATCATAATTTAATTCAAGAAGATCGTTTAGCGGAAGCGCTGAAAGAAAGAGGAACAATTAATCCAGCATCGTCTAAAGAAGAGACAAAAAAGGCTGTAGAGCAATATATTGAAAAGAAACAAGGGGATCAGGCAAATAAAGAAATTCTTCCAGATGATGCTGCCCAAGAAGCATCTGATTTCGTGAAAAAGATAAAAGACAAGAAGATGGAAGAAAAGGAAAAAGTAAAGAAAGCTGAAAAAAATGTTAGCCCTGATCAAAAGCCAGAGCCAAATAAAAAGCAATTAGATGGGAAAGTTCCGACTTCTAAGGCGAAACAAGCTCCATATAGTGGACCTGTTCGCAATGATAAAGTGTTAGTGTTACTCGTTGAATTTAGTGATTATAAACATAATAATATTGAACAAATACCAGGTTATATGTATTCGAAAGACTTTAGTAGAGAACATTATCAAAAGATGTTATTCGGTAAGGAACCATACGCGTTATTCGATGGTTCGAAAGTAAAAACATTTAAACAATATTATGAAGAGCAGTCTGGTGGTAGTTATACGACAGATGGATATGTAACGGAATGGCTAACTGTTCCAGGAAAAGCGTCTGACTACGGTGCTGATGGTAGTAGTGGTCACGATAATAAAGGACCAAAAGGAGCACGTGATTTAGTGAAGGAAGCTTTAAATGCGGCAGCTGAAAAGGGATTAGATTTATCTCAATTTGATCAATTCGATAGATATGATACAAATGGTGACGGTAATCAAAATGAATCTGACGGTGTAATTGATCATTTAATGGTAATCCATGCTGGTGTTGGTCAAGAAGCTGGTGGCGGTAAATTAGGCGATGATGCAATTTGGTCACATCGTTCAAAATTAGCTACAGATCCAGTAGCGATTGAAGGTACAAAATCAAAGGTAGATTACTTTGGTGGAAAAGTAGCAGCGCATGATTACACAATTGAACCAGAAGACGGTGCAGTAGGTGTGTTTGCACATGAATTTGGGCATGACCTTGGTTTACCAGATGAATATGATACGAAATATACTGGAAATGGATCTCCTGTTGAAGCTTGGTCGTTAATGAGTGGAGGTAGCTGGACTGGGAAAATTGCAGGAACAGAGCCGACTAGTTTTTCACCACAAAATAAAGATTTCTTACAAAAGAATATGGGCGGCAACTGGGCAAAAATTTTAGAAGTAGATTACGATAAAATTAAGCTTGGTGCAGGAATTCCTACATATATTGATCAAAGTGTTACAAAATCAAATCGTCCAGGTGTAGTACGTGTCAATTTACCAGATAAGAGTGTTGAAACGATTAAGCCTGGGTTTGGAAAACAGGTATACTATAGTACAAGAGGCGATGATATTTATACGAAATTAGAAACACCGTTCTTGGATTTAACGAAGGGAACAAATGTGAAGTTTGATTATAAAGCGAATTATGAATTAGAAGCTGAGTGTGATTTCATCGAAGTACATGCTGTAACTGAAGATGGAACGAAAACATTGATTGATAGATTAGGAGAAAAGATAGTACAAGATGATAAAGATACAACAGATGGGAAATGGATTGATAAATCATACGATTTAAGTCAGTTCAAAGGGAAGAAAGTTAAACTACAATTCGACTATATTACAGATCCAGCTTTAACATATAAGGGTTTTGCAATGGATAATGTAAATGTAACAGTTGATGGACAAGTAGTATTTTCAGATGATGCAGAAGGACAATCTAAAATGAAGTTAAATGGATTCGTTGTTTCTGATGGGACAGAAAAGAAACAACATTATTATTATCTAGAATGGAGAAACTATGCTGGGTCAGATAATGGATTAAAAGCGGGAAGAGGTCCGGTGTATAATACAGGTCTTGTCGTTTGGTATGCAGATGATAGCTTCAAAGATAACTGGGTTGGGGTGCATCCAGGTGAAGGATTCCTGGGTGTTGTTGACTCTCATCCAGAAGCGTTAGTTGGCAATCTAAACGGGAAACCAGCGTACGGTAATACTGGAATGCAAATTGCGGATGCTGCATTTTCATTTGATCAAACGCCAGCATGGAGTGCAAATTCATTAACACGTGGACAATTTAATTATACTGGATTACAAGGTGTTACAACATTTGATGATTCAAAAGTATACAGCAACAAACAAATTGCTGACGCAGGACGCAAAGTTCCAAAACTTGGCCTTAAATTCCAAGTTGTTGGACAAGCAGATGATAAGTCTGCAGGTGCTGTTTGGATTAGACGTTAATAAAGTGAAACTTTAATCAGTGTGGGGGGGTCCATCCCCCACTAATCGGGCTAAAATAAAAGCACGTTCTTCATATGAAGAATGTGCTTTTTTATTTGTACAGTAAGTTATTATTTTAGCTAATGTAATACAACAGTTGATTCATGTATAGTGTATCAAATTATGTGGGGAAAGGAAATATTTCCGAGGAAATTGTCGAAGTATCGTCAGTATTTATTCAGGTTCTTTTTTTAAGAAAGAAAGTAGTATTGCTTTTATACATAAGTTTATTTACAGTATTACTTGGTTATATGCAAAAGTAATATATATTAGGCGAAAAAAAGACAATGATGGAATTAACCCATCATTGTCTTTTTTACTTTGCTTCTTACATAAATCATTCCAGCAAATGTTAATAAGAATGCAGTTCCGATAACAAAGCTAGCGCTAGGTGATGCCCCGATTGCTCCGACTGTAAAGGAGCCAGCAACAACTCCTAACGAGAAGAATGCATAAAACAATCCGAATGCTTTCCCTCGGTTACCATCTGTTGTATTTTCAACAAGTAAAGCATTAATTGCTGGGAAGAGGATAGCGAATCCAATTCCATAAATCATCATAACGATAAAGAGCATGCCTTTTGTTGCAAATAATCCGAGTAAAGATAACGCTAGTGCCATTACTGCAATCCCGATTAGCATTAGTTTTGAACGATTAAATCGATCGTAAATGCGATTTGTTGGCAGTAAGAAGAAGAGGATAGCGGTAATTCCGAATACACTTAACATCATGCCTGTTGTAGATGCTTTAAGTGCTAACGCCTCAACTTTTACTGGTAACATATAAGTGACAATCCCTTGTGAAAACATTAGTGTGAAAGCACCAATATATGCTTGTAATAAAGGTTCAGATCTCAATAGTTCAATCATATCTTCTTTGTTCATCATTTGTGTTCTTGATGTATCCTTCCTTGATACGTTATTTGGTAAGAAGAATAGAGATACGATTGTACCAAGGACCATTAAAATAGAAATGGTAATGAACACCCACTCTATACCAGCTGTTGCTTTCATAATGCCGCTGAAAGCAGGTCCTACGATTGCCGCTGTTCCAACAGCAGCACCAGATAGAGCCATTGCCTTA
Organism: Bacillus sp. FSL R9-9410; assembly: GCF_038050385.1. Lineage (NCBI taxonomy): Bacteria > Bacillati > Bacillota > Bacilli > Caryophanales > Bacillaceae > Bacillus > Bacillus sp. FSL R9-9410. The sequence continues at coordinate 3,981,853 of NZ_JBBOTV010000001.1, read as the reverse complement.
CCTTGCCTTGCTGAATTTGTTTGTTTTGATAAAAACGTAAAGGCAGCAGGAATTAAAAATCCGTCACTAAAACCGTGCATAAAGCGCACAACTAATAGTTGTTCACCACTTTGAACAACGGTGTATAACAAGACTATGAAACTCGTAATTCCCATGCTTATATAAAGGATTTTTTTTGCACCAAATTTATCAACAGCGGCTCCAGCAATAATATTACCGATCATATTAGCGAATGAGTACATACCGACAACTAGCCCGATAACAAGAGGGGTTCCTCCAAGGCTTTGAGCGAAAGTACTCATAATAGGTAATTGTGAAAATGTATCTAAAAACGCTACGATAACAATAAAGTAAATAAAATATTTCAAGCGATATTCACCTCTCCTATGCTATTATGGCATAATGTTAATTTCAACCGCAATGAAATTGAATTAACAGATGTGGAAAAAAGTACAAAGTGACAAAATATTGAACGTTATTTGTTAAAAATTAGTGGAAACGAGATTATTTTTTGAAATATATGGATAAAAGTATTATAATAGATTTGTAAACTTCACCAGGTTAAGTATATACATAGAGAGGGATGTATAAAATGAAAGCATTACTTTGGCATAATCAACATGATGTACGAGTAGAAGAAGTACCAGAACCAACTGTAAGACCAGGAGCAGTGAAAATTAAAGTTAAATGGTGTGGTATCTGCGGGACAGACCTGCATGAATATTTAGCAGGTCCTATTTTTATTCCAACAGAAGAACATCCATTAACACACGTAAAAGCACCAGTTATTTTAGGTCATGAGTTTAGTGGTGAGGTAGTAGAAATCGGTGAAGGCGTTACATCTCATAAAGTGGGAGACCGCGTTGTTGTAGAACCAATTTATTCTTGTGGTAAATGTGAAGCTTGTAAACATGGACATTACAATGTTTGTGAACAACTTGTTTTCCACGGTCTTGGTGGAGATGGCGGTGGTTTCTCTGAATATACAGTAGTACCAGAAGATATGGTTCATCATATTCCAGATGAAATGACGTATGAACAAGGTGCGCTTGTAGAACCAGCAGCAGTAGCAGTTCATGCAGTACGTCAAAGTAAATTAAAAGAGGGTGAAGCTGTAGCTGTATTTGGTTGTGGTCCGATTGGGCTTCTTGTAATCCAAGCAGCAAAAGCAGCAGGAGCAACTCCTGTTATCGCAGTGGAACTTTCTAAAGAACGTCAAGAGCTAGCTAAATTAGCAGGTGCTGATTACGTATTAAATCCAGCAACTCAAGATGTACTAGCAGAAATTCGCAACTTAACAAATGGTTTAGGTGTAAATGTTAGCTTTGAAGTAACAGGTGTTGAAGTTGTACTTCGTCAAGCAATTGAAAGTACAAGCTTTGAAGGCCAAACTGTAATTGTTAGTGTGTGGGAAAAAGATGCGACAATTACTCCGAACAACCTTGTATTAAAAGAAAAAGAAGTTATCGGTATTCTTGGATATCGTCATATATTCCCAGCTGTTATTAAATTAATTAGCTCTGGCCAAATTCAAGCAGAGAAATTAATTACGAAAAAAATTACAGTGGACCAAGTTGTTGAAGAAGGCTTTGAAGCACTTGTAAAAGATAAAAAACAAGTGAAAATTCTTGTTTCACCTAAATAATATATAATAGAAGAAAGTAGCCCTTTTCTAGAAATAGAAAAGGGCTACTTTTTTTCTATACTGAAAAGTGATAGACTTTCCTTTAACTAAAGGTATTTTTGTTTGGAAGGGGAAGTCCAATGCTTTCATTTATGTTGACATTGAAACGGATGTTAAGAGCCTGTTTACGAGCATGGAAAGATAAAGAGTTTCAAGTGTTATTCGTATTAACAATTTTGACATTAACATCGGGGACGATTTTTTATAGTACAGTTGAAGGATTACGTCCTCTTGACGCTTTATATTTTAGTGTGGTCACGTTGACGACTGTCGGTGATGGGAATTTTAGTCCGCAAACTGATTTTGGAAAGGTATTTACGATCTTATACATATTTATCGGGATTGGATTAGTGTTTGGGTTTATTCATAAATTGGCAGTTAATGTACAACTGCCAAGTATATTATCGAAAAGAAAAAAAGAGTAAAGCGGTTAATCGCTTTACTCTTTTTTTACATTAATTTAGACAAGTATTTGCAGTAGCTTAACAATACTTTATTAAAATGTAAGTGTATTCATTCATTACGTTCACTATGTATAAAGTTATAGTGATATGAACATTTGCATATTTTAATTTATTGATAGAAATTTTGTGAAAGGTGGGATATTCTAATCATAGGTTAACCGGAAGACATCATAGGATCCTAACAAAATATGAACAATAATTCAATTATAAAATGGAGGATTTCAGATGAAAAAGAAAGTTCTTGCTTTAGCAGCAGCTATTACGTTAGTAGCGCCATTACAAAGCGTTGCATTTGCTCATGAAAACGATGGAGGACAGAGAGTTGGAGTTATTCCGCGCTGGTCTGCTGAAGATAAGCATAAAGAAGGCGTAAACTCTCATTTATGGATTGTAAACCGTGCAATGGATATTATGTCTCGTAATACAACACTTGTAAAACAAGATCAAGTTGCACTATTAAATGAATGGCGTACGGAGTTAGAGAACGGTATTTATGCTGCTGACTATGAAAATCCTTATTATGATAATAGCACATTTGCTTCACACTTCTATGACCCAGACAATGGAAAAACTTATATTCCATTTGCAAAGCAGGCAAAGGAAACTGGAGCTAAATATTTCAAATTAGCAGGTGAGTCATACAAAAATAAAGATATGAAACAAGCATTCTTCTATTTGGGGTTATCTCTTCATTACTTAGGGGATGTAAATCAACCGATGCATGCGGCAAACTTTACAAATCTTTCGTATCCACAAGGGTTCCATTCTAAATATGAAAACTTTGTAGATACGATAAAAGATAATTATAAAGTAACGGATGGAAATGGATATTGGAACTGGAAAGGTACAAATCCAGAAGATTGGATTCATGGAGCGGCAGTAGCTGCGAAACAAGATTACTCTGGCATTGTAAATGATAATACGAAAGATTGGTTCGTGAAAGCAGCTGTATCACAAGAATATGCAGATAAATGGCGCGCTGAAGTTACACCAATGACAGGTACGCGATTAATGGATGCACAACGTGTTACTGCTGGGTACATCCAGCTTTGGTTTGATACGTACGGAAATCGTTAAGTATTTGAAAAAGGTCAAATCTCAGAATAGAGTATTTGGCCTTTTTATCACTACACAGTACATGGAGGTATGAAGCGTGAAAGGTAAATTGCTAAAAGGTGTACTTAGCTTTGGTATTGGTTTAGGAGCTTTATATAGTGGATCTTCAGCTCAAGCAGAAATGTCTACAAATCAAAATGATACGTTAAAAGTAATGACCCATAATGTATATATGTTATCAACGAATTTATATCCAAACTGGGGACAAAATGAGCGTGCGGATTTAATTGGGGCAGCGGATTATATGAAAAATCAAGATGTTGTTATATTAAATGAAGTATTTGATAATAGTGCTTCAAATCGCTTATTAGGAAATTTGAAGAAAGAATATCCAAATCAAACGGCAGTATTAGGTCGTAGTAGTGGAAGCGAGTGGGATAAGACGTTAGGCAACTATTCATCTTCGACTCCTGAAGATGGAGGGGTAGCGATTGTGAGTAAATGGCCAATTGTTGAAAAGATTCAATATGTATTCGAAAAAGGCTGCGGGCCAGATAACTTATCAAATAAAGGATTTGTATACACAAAAGTTAAGAAAAATGATCGTTTTGTGCATGTAATTGGGACTCATTTACAAGCTGAAGATAATATGTGTGGACAAACTTCGCCAGCATCTGTACGTACAAAACAGCTACAAGAAATTCAAGAGTTTATTAAAAATAAAAATATACCAAATAACGAGTATGTGTTAATTGGTGGTGATATGAATGTGAATAAAATAAATGCTGAGAACAATAGTGACTCAGAGTACGCATCCATGTTCAAAACATTGCACGCTTCTATTCCATCTTATACTGGACATACTGCAACTTGGGATGCGACGACAAACAGTATTGCGAAATATAACTTCCCCGATAGCCCTGCCGAGTATTTAGATTATATTATTACAAGTAAGGACCATGCTAATCCATCGTATATAGAGAATAAGGTGTTACAGTCGAAATCGCCACAATGGACTGTTACGTCATGGCTCAAAAAATATACATATAATGATTACTCGGATCATTATCCAGTAGAGGCGACTATTTCTATGAAGTAGAGTAGCCTTAAAAAAGTTTCTTCGTAAAGAAGAAACTTTTTTTATTTGAAAACAGGAAAATCATTCTTTCTTTCCAATATGTATAAGACATATATAGAAGAGGAGAGAAAAATGTGGATAGAGGAATTTTTAAAGAAGTTCCATTACCGTGTGCATTTTTAGATGAAGTGGCTTTAGATAGAAATATTCAATCGATTATAGAGTTAAGTGGAAATAAGAAGATCCGTATAGCGAGTAAATCGTTACGATCTGTTCCAATTATGAAACGGATTTTAGCTGCAAGTGGTCGATTTCAAGGGATTATGTGTTTTTCACCTAGAGAGGTTTTGTTTTTAATTGAACAAGGGTTTAATGATTTATTGCTCGGATATCCTGTTTATGATGAAAGAGCTTTACATGAAATTAGTTTGCTGACAAAGCAAGGGCACATTATAACTTGTATGGTGGATTGTGAAGAACATATTACTTATTTAGAAAAAATTGCTGAGAAGTCTAAAGGGTGTTTTCGCGTTTGTTTGGATATTGATATGAGTAGTCGTTTTTTGAAATTTCATTTTGGTGTAAAAAGATCCCCGGTAAAAGATGTGCAGAGCGCTTTGAAAATAGTAGAAAAGGTGAAGGGCTCATCATATTTAATACTAGATGGTGTAATGGGATATGAAGCTCAAATTGCCGGGGTGGGGGATCATATACCGAATCAATGGATGAAAAGTAAAGTGGTTTCGTATTTAAAGAAGAAATCAGTGTTAGAGGTTAAAGAAAGAAGAGGACGTATCGTAAAAGAACTACAAAACCTTGGTATTGAACTAAGATTTGTAAATGGGGGAGGAACAGGAAGTATAAAAACAACTGAGCAAGATAACTCAGTTACGGAGATTACTGTAGGATCCGCTTTTTACTCTCCTAAACTGTTTGACTATTATAAAGAAGTGAAATTTCAGCCAGCTGCCGGATTTGCTTTACCAGTTGTACGCAAACCGGCTCCTTTTATTTATACTTGCCTAGGTGGCGGATATATTGCCTCAGGTGCAGTTGGTAAAGATAAAGAGCCTGAGGTTTGGCGACCGGGTGGTGCAAAACTATTAGCTTTAGAAGGTGCTGGTGAAGTGCAAACACCAATTTTTTATAACGGTGAGGAACGAGTAGCGATAGGAGATTCTATCTTGTTTCGTCATAGTAAAGCTGGAGAGTTATGTGAGCGTTTTCCTGTTTTGTATCGCATTAAACAAGGGGAAATTGTTGGAGAGTATTCAACATATCGGGGGGATGGACAATGCTTTCTATAAAGGGACAAAAATGGAGAAATTGGACAGGGAATGTAGAAGGAACGCCGCATTATACGATGTATCCAAAAAGTATACAAGATGTAGTAGAAGTTGTGGGGCTTGCACGAAAAAAAGGAAAGAAAATTCGTGTTGTCGGTTCAGGGCATTCTTTTACACCTCTTGTGCAAACGGAAGAAATTTTAGTTTCTTTAGATGAATTGAAGGGCATTGCAAATATTGATGCAGAGAAGATGACTGTTGAAGTGTGGGCGGGAACAAAGTTACATGATTTAGGGAAGTTACTTCAGGAAAAAGGTTATGCGCAAGAAAATTTAGGGGATATTGATTCACAATCTATTGCAGGAGCGATTAGTACGGGGACTCATGGGACGGGTGTTACATTTGGGAGTTTATCAACACAAGTTATAGAGATCACGGCAGTTTTATCAACAGGTGAGAGTATAGTTTGTTCAGAAACCGAGAACGCCGAATATTGGAAAGCATTGCAGTTATCGCTTGGAATGCTAGGTATCATTGTAAAGATAAAATTGAAGGTTATCCCAGCGTATTCTCTCGTTTATGAAAGCGAAAAACAGTCATTAACTACTGTAATGAACAAGCTAGAAGAATATAAGAAGAATCGTCATTTTGAATTTTTCGTTTTTCCTTATTCAGATGAAGTGCAAGTGAAATTTACAAACAAAACAACGAGTAAAGAAAGTGATTTGAAATGGCATAAACTAAAGGTGGAGCTACTTGAAAATAGGATGTTCGCTTTGTTATCTAAAGGGTGTAAATGGTTTCCTTCTATAAGTAAAGGAGTAAGCCGATTATCGGCTAAGGCTGTACCGAACACGAAAGTAATTGGCGCAAGCTATGAAGTGTTCGCTACATCACGTACAGTTCCATTTTATGAAATGGAGTATAGTGTTCCTTCAAAGTATATGAGGACTGTTGTAGAAGAGATTTCAAATCTTATTGAAAAGAAAAAGTATAAGGTACACTTCCCAATTGAATGCCGCTACGTGAGAGATGATGATATATGGCTCAGTCCAGCGTACGGAAGAGATTCAGCGTATATTGCTGTTCATATGTATAAAGGTATGAAGTATGCCGCTTATTTTGGTGAAGTGGAGAAAATTTTTCTAAAGTATGAAGGGCGCCCACATTGGGGGAAAATGCATACGTTAACGTACGAAAAATTACAAAATATATATCCAGAAATGCATTCGTTTCTAAAAATGAGGAAGTCACTAGATGAAACAGGAATGTTTTTAAGCCCTTATACAGAAAAGTTATTTACGATTATGAAAAAAAGCTGACAAATTATTATTTGTCAGCTTTTTTAAGTGTAATTCCATTTCTTGTTTGACTAATACGTTCGTAAAATAGTAACTTATCACGGCTAAATACATGTAATAAAACGTGAATAATAAATAGGCCGTTAATTACGAATTGGAATAACAATATAACTAGTAATACTAAAGGCTCTGTATGATTTAAGATAGAGCTACTAGAAAGAATATAGTTGATTCCACCTAAAATGAAATAGAATATACCGTAACGGATGAATAGTTCCTTCATTGTAATACGATCTGACTTTCCTTTCACGTAAATACGAAGCAATGCTTTCCCAATTGTTTTTCCGTTTGTAAAGTATGGAATGATAATAAAGTAAATAAAGATCGAACATGTAATGAAGATGAGTTCGTATACATTTGTGTAAGATTGGATATTAGAAATGAAGAAAGAATTTCCTTTGTTTTTAATGAAAGGTACAACGATAGATAAGAAAATCCAATCAATTTGCATCGCGATAAGGCGACGAACGAATCCGACTGGTTTCGTTTCCAAATCAATACGACTATCTAACTCGTTTGCTTTCGGAAGGAAGTACGTAAATATTGGTGCGATAATAAAACCAATGATTCCTCCTAATGTATTTAAAAACAAATCGTCTATATCGAATAGGCGATAGGCACAATTATATATACCATATAATCCAGTCACCTGTGTTAGCTCGAAAAATAGTGAAAGACAAAAAGAAATACAAATAGTCTGTAAGAAACTACGTCGGAAATAATAACGTAAGTAAATACCAAATGGAACGGTTAATAGAACGTTAAATGCAACTTGTAAAAATGCAGATTCTTTTAATAAGTAGAAATAAGTAGCTGGTTTCGTTAAAATTGCTGATGTATGATTACCAATCTCTTGTATGAAATAAAATGGTGAGAGTTGCATGTGCTGTGTATTAGCCGGTTGTAGGCTACAAGTATCATACGTTTGTGGTAATGGCAAAATAACAAGAAAATAGGCATTTAATAAGTAGAGTAATAATGAGTATAAAATAAATGAGCGCCATTTATTTAAATAACCGTATTTTCGATAATTAAATATTAAAAAAGGAATTAAGAGAAACATTGCTAAAATAGGAAATAAAATAAATGCTGTTTTTACTGGAAATAAATATGCAGTCAAAATGAAGCTCCTTTCAATGAAAATTCGTTTATCATTATAGCGCTAAAAGGAGTTTAAAACAAAGTTAAAATATTTCGAAATAGAAAGAATTACAAATTTTATCGAAATTAAGTTATACTAAATATAATATAAGGATATTGTGATTATATAAGTTGAGAGAGGGTACTAGATATGCGATATGAGCTTTTTTCTGTAAGCGGGGATCATATTACAACTTTTGAAAGCACATGGCGTTTTCAGGAGGGGGAACAGATTTTTGTTCATGATGATAATACAAAACGAAATTTTATTATTATTCGCTTAACACATGATTTATTTCAAAAAAATACACATGTTATTCGCTTGTATTGTCAGGAAAAGAAAGTTTATGCATAAGGAAAAACCTCTTACTGTATGAGGGTAGTAAGAGGTTTTTTATCCCGCTATTTGTGGGCAGTAAAACTCCCACCTCAAAATTCAGTTGGAGCAAAGAAGTTAGGTGGGAGTCGGGCTGCCCGTAAAAGCCCGATTGGTGCGGGCTAATAATCAGTGGGGGATGAACAAAACCCCCACTGATTAAAGTTTCACTTTATAAGAAAATGATAGTTAGCACACCTACGATAATACAGTAGAAAGAGAAATATTTTAAATTTCCTTTTGCCATAATGTTCATAAACCATTTTAATGAAATATATGTCATGACAAATGTTGCGATGAAAGCAACAATATAAGGTACAAGTAATGTATCTAAATTTGGATCGTTTGCAATGTCTGTAATACTTAACAATAAACCACCTAAGCTAACAGGAATGTATAGTAAGAATGAGAAGCGAAGAGCTGTTTCTTGCTTCATACCAAGTAACATTGCTGCCACGATTGTAGCACCTGATCTGCTTATACCAGGAATTAGTGCGCAAGCTTGTGCTAGACCAATAATGATTGCATCTTTCATAGAAAGGTCGCCATCATTTTTACGTCCACGCAAGTTTCGAATAATCCAAAGGCCGATAGCAGTAATAAGAAGGGAAATCCCAACCATTTTCACACCTTTTAAATAGTGGTCGATATAATCTTTAAATAAAACTCCAATTACACCTGCTGGAATGGTTGCAATAACAAGGTAAATAATAAAGAAGAAATCTGATTTTGCATCTTCTGCTCTTGTGAATATATAAGATAGACCATTCTTTGTTAGACGAATTAAGTCATTTCTATAAATAAGTAATACAGCTAATAATGAAGCTGAATTAACAAGTAGCTCAAAGCTAAACCCTTCTATTTTTAGTCCTAGCAAATGCTGTGCTAAAACGAGATGACCGCTTGAAGAAATCGGAATTGGTTCTGTTAGTCCTTGGAATAGACCAAGAATTAAATATTTTAAAATGTAGTAAAATTGTTCCATAATAACCTCCTTGTTTATTAGTCGAAAGAAACAACTTTTCCATTATAGCAAAAGAGAGGATGAATATTGAGAAGAAATAAATATTCGAAATATAATAAAAATCCCTTATACCGGTATAAGGGATTTTTATTATTAATGAGAAGCTACTGTTTCTTGAAGACTTTTAGTTAATTGACCATCGACTTTTTCAGCATCATGAATGTGATTCATAATAGTAGTATTTAATTTTTGGAACATTTGCTGTGTATTTGCAAATTCTCGTAATATATCATCATTACAAGATTTTTGGTTTTCGATAGCTTTAATAACATTTGTAGCGCCACTTTGTAATGTTTGAATCATTATTAAAATATTTTCAATTCTAGCGTTAGTATCGGCGCTCATTTCTACACCTTCATCAACTAAATGTAAATTATCTTTTGTATTTTCGTACGCTTTTTCAATTTCCTCTTGGATTTTTTTCGTTAAATTGCCAATGTTTTTTGTACTCTCCGCTGTGCTTTCTGCTAGTTTTCTTACTTCATTGGCAACAACAGCGAATCCTTTTCCATGCTCTCCAGCACGTGCAGCTTCAATACTTGCATTTAACGCTAATAAATTTGTTTGCGCAGCAATGTTTTGAATTACTTCTACAATTTGCTCGATTTCTTTTGAGCGTTCACTTAAATGATTCATACTATTAGACGTGCGCTGAGATTGTTCACCTAATTTATTAATTACAATAAGTAAACGGTGAACAGATTCTTTTCCTTCATTAGAGCAATCGATAATTTCTTCAATAGACTGAATTAAGCTTTGTTCTTTTTGTAACATTTCACTATTTAATTCATTGGAATGTGTCGTACGTGTTGAAACATTTTCAAAACATGAGTTTAATTGTTGAATTAAATTTTGGAGTGTATGGTGCTGGTTATTTACAAGTTGATGCTCTTGAACAACGCTTTGTACACGGTCGTGGATAGAAGAAATAGTCTCTTGGCTTTCAATATCTTTTTGTTTTAATTCTGTTTCTAGCTCTTGTATACGATTTTCTAATTGATCAATTTTATGTTGGAGTGCTTTCTTTTGAGTAAACATGTATTTATCTCAACCGCCTTTAGAAGTTATATTTTCTCTATATTTGGATTTTAGCATCTTTTATAATTTTTAAATATAGGAATTGTTAAATATTTAAGAATCTATTACATTTTATTCATAATTCCCTTTTTTTTGTCATGAAAAATAAACTGTATTTAATGGTTCTGTAAACAAACTGTAAAATAAATCATGTATAACTGTATAAGAAGGGAGTCGGATTATGAACTATTTTAAGCGAATCAGTAGTCTAGTATTAGCAGGAATGATTGTTCTTTCTAGTACAGTCGCTGTAAAAGCAGAGTCAAACGACGAGAAACTTAACAACATGCAACAGCAATTGCAGCAAAACGATGCAGATATGCAGAAGAAAGAGCAAGAGAAGCAAGCTGTTAGTAAAGAAATTCAAGGTATCGAAAATGAACTACATAATTTAAATAATACAATTGCAAAAAATAAAGAGGATCAAGCTGCTATTCAACATAAAATCGATGAAACACATAAGCAGATTGAACAAAAAAAAGCAGATATTATCGTTTTAGAAGATAAAGTCCTTGCTCGTAAGGATATTATGAAAAAACGTATGGTTTCTGTTCAAAATAGCTCAAATACGAGTTTAGTAGTAGAAGTTGTTGTAGAATCAAAAAACTTTGCTGATTTCATACAACGTATGAATGCGGTATCTACAATTTTAGATGCAGATAAAGAAATTTTACGTCTACAAGAACAGGATCTTCGTCAAATTGAAGAAGATAAAAAAGAGATTGACGAAAAAGAAGCATCTTTAGTAGTAGATAAGCAAAAATTAGCAAAAGCACAAGCAGATTTGAAAGATAACTTGAAAAAACGTCAAGATAACTTACAAACGGTTCAAGCTAAATATAATCAGATTGCAAGCCAACTTAATTTAGCAGCGGAAGAGAAAGCAAAAGTTGAAGCAAATATGAAAGCAGTACAAGAAACAATTGCTCGTGAACAAGAAGCAGCAAGAATTGCAGCAGAAGAGCGCGCAAAAGCTGAAGCAGCTGCAAAGGCTGAGCAAGAAGAGTTGGCAAAAGCGAAGGCAGCAGCAGCTAAGCAAAAAGAAGAACAGGCAGCTAAGCCGGCAGAGCCTGTAGCTAAAGATACAACACCAGCTAAGCCGGATCCAAAACCAGCTCAAGGTGGAAAAGAATTTTATGTAACAGCAACTGCTTATACAGCTGATCCATCTGAAAATGGCTATAAACCGGGTGAAATTGTAAAGTCTAAGTTAGGACATAATTTGACTGCAAATCCAAACATGAAACTAATTGCTGTAGATCCAGCTGTGATTCCATTAGGTTCTACTGTATATGTGGAAAATTACGGTACGGCGATTGCTGGAGATACTGGTAGTGCGATTAAAGGTCATATAATTGATTTATTAATGCCAGATTCAGCTACAGCTAATAATTGGGGCAGAAGAAGTGTTAAAGTTACAATTTTAAACTAAAACGAAATCCAACTTTACAATACGTAAAGTTGGATTTTTTTGTAAAAATAATGTTAAGTTGAGTTTACATTTTGTTAAGAGTAGCATACAATAATGGTAAGAGGTGGTAAAAATGACCATTTTAAACAGGGTGAAGGAATTAAGAGCTCGCTTTAATTTTTCGCAAAGTGTATTAGCAGAAAAGGTTGGGGTGACGAGACAAACGATCGCTGCAATTGAAAAAGGGGATTACGTTCCTTCATTGTTACTAGCATTGACGATTTGTGATGTATTCGAGTTAAAGATGGAAGATGTGTTTGTTTTAAATAAGGAGGGGGAAGAGGATGAATAGACTTGTATTTTCCTATATATTAAATGTACTTTTGATGGTTTTAGCAGGTTGGGTATTTATTGAGCTGTATTATGTTACTATTGAAGTCGCTAATTTTATTAAAACAGAGGAAGTGCCATTTGAAGTTTCGATGAGTTTAATACCGTTTGGATTACTTGTAATGTTTAGCATTATATCGACTATTCTTTATAAAATTCAAAAGAAAAAATATAAGGGGCTTTCGTATTGGATGTATCCATTATTATTCCCTCAAGAAGATGAGCGCGAAAAGGCGATTACAGAGAAAGCTTGTCGCACAACATTTGTTTCATTATGGTATGTATTACCTTGTGCGGTTGGTTTTTTAACTCTTTCTCCTATTGTTAATTTATATATTCCAGGGTATCCGCTATATATTGCATTTGGTATTTTCTTTATTCAAATGACAGTCTTCCACGTATCCCTATACAGAAATAAATTGGCTTAAAAAGAAACCTTCTTGCTGATGCAAGAAGGTTTCTTTTTAAGCTTATACTTGTACATATAGCAATATTATCTTATCATTTTATATAGAGTAAGATTTTGTAACGGAAAGGAATTGTATATGAATAAGCAAAGAATTTATAGTATAGTAGCAATCCTTCTATTTGTTGTAGGTGGTGTATTAATCGGAAAGCCATTTTATGATGGATATAAGGCAGAGACGAAACAGACAGCGAATGTACAAGCTGTTCAAAAGATGGATTATGAAAAGCACGACACGGAATTTGTAGATGCTTCAAAAATTAATCAACCAAACTTGGCAGAAGTAGCGAGTGCATCGTTAGATAAAAAACAAGTAATCGGTCGTATTTCAATTCCGAGCATCTCATTAGAACTTCCTGTTTTAAAAGCGTCGACTGAAAAGAATTTATTATCAGGTGCGGCAACTGTAAGAGAAAATCAAGTAATGGGACAGGGGAATTATGCGCTTGCAGGGCATAATATGTCAAAAAACGGTGTTTTATTTAGTGATGTATCAACTTTAAAGAAGAACGATAAAATTTATTTGTATGACAATGCAAATGAGTATGAGTATACTGTTACTGGTGTATCTGAAGTGACTCCTGATAAATGGGAAGTTGTAGAGGATCATGGGAAAGACGAGATAACACTTATTACGTGTGTATCTGTTAAGGATAATTCTAAGCGTTTTGTTATTACGGGTGATCTAGTAGGAACAAAGGCTAAGAAATAAAGAAAAAAGAAGGTTCACTCTTTAAAGAGTGAACCTTCTTTTTTTATCCAAAATTGAGAAATAAAAGAATATTTTAGTTGGTATTTAAGTATTTTTCTATTTTTGTATAATAAAGTAATGAATCTAGATTTTGGGAGGAACAAAAGTGAAACAGCAAGTAAAAAAACTTCTTTTAACAACAAGTGTAGCGTTATTGGTAGCGCCAATTTCTGCTTATGCACATCCAGGGCGTACAGATGCTAATGGTGGACATACGTGCCGTACAAATTGTGAGAAATGGGGATTACAGTACGGGGAATATCATTATCACAATAAACCAGCTTCTAGTAGTGGTGCAACGAGTCCAGCTCCTAGCCAAAATAATAATGGTGCTGTAGAAGCTGAAAGACAAGCAGAAGCGCAGCGCAATGCGGAGGCAGAAAAACAACGTGCTGCAGAAGCACAGCGTAAAGCAGAGGAAGAGAGACAGCGCGCTGCAGAAGAACAGCGCAAAGTAGAGGAAGAGAGACAGCGTGTTGCAGAAGAACAACGCAAAGCAGAAGAAGCACGTAAGGCAGAGGAAGCGCAGCGTAAAGCTGAGGCTGAAAAGGGACAAGCTGAAGGGCAAACAAGCGGAGAGACAGATTTTAAAGCAGGAAAGAATAATGCAGAAGGACATTTAGCTGGAAAACCAGATGCATATAAACAAGCATTTACAACTACTTATGCTGCGGCATGGTCTTTAGAAGAACAGAAAAAAGCGCATTTTGAAAAAGGTAAAGAGCAAGGGTTAGCACAAGAAGCAATGGACGATAGTCAAATTACTCCTGAGTTTAAGGTGAACTTTGCAGAAGGTTTCCAAGTAGGTAATAAAGAGAGAACCGAAAAGATTGAAAAAGAACAAGCGGAACTTGGTGAAAAGGCTGGTAAAGAATTAGCTGAAAAGAAACCTGGGAATACTGAAAAGAATGTATATGTGAAAGCATATGAAACCGCGTATGAAAAGGGATATAAGTCTGCTAAAAAGGCAGCGGAAAAAGCTGGATATACATATGCATTTGAAAACTACGACTTAAAAGTTCCTGCTAAGTATGAAAAGAATGAAACATTAAAGAAATGGTTTACTGAAGGATTTAAATCAAATAAAAAGGCAGCGGAAATTCGAGAAGAAGGATATAAAAAAGGAGACAGCTGGCTTTCGTTCTTCTATAAGAGTTTCGTGCCAAGTGAATATAAAGAACATAAAGGCTTGTATGAACAAGCAATAGAAAAGGGAAAGAAAGCGTAAAAAAAGATGAGGAAAATTCCTCATCTTTTTTTAATCCATCCATTTCACTAATTTCTTAGAAATTGATAATAAAACACAACCTAAAACGATCGCCACAGCCCCAATAACTGTGAATACTTCAGCATATCCAAGTGAAGTTGTGAAGCTTGCAAGCTGTCCGCCTAAAATATTAGCAATACCTGAGCTTGCTAACCATACGCCCATTAATAAAGAAGCAAGTTTTACTGGAGCGAGAGCACTAACCATTGATAGCCCGACAGGTGATAAGAATAGCTCACCTAACGTATGGAAAAGATACGTAAAGACGATAAATAGTAAGTTTGCTTTTTCTGTAATGTTATGTTCGTCACTGCCTGTTTTTAATGTAGCGATAACAAGAACAATATAACCGATACCGAGTAAGATCATACCAAGTCCCATTTTTGTTGGGATTTTCATGTCACCATTTTTTCTAGTTGCCAGTTTCGCCCATAATGCTGAAATGGCTGGTGCAAGTAAAATAATAAATAACGGATTGACCGATTGGAACCAAGACGTTGGTACTTCCCATCCGAATACGGAGCGGTCAACGAATTTATTTGTATATAATGTTAACGAACTACCAGCTTGTTCAAAGCCAGCCCAGAAGAAGACAACGAAGCACGTTAAAATGACGATAACTGCTGTATGTTGTTTTTCTTTTTTTGTTAATGGTGTATTTCCTACTGTTGGTTGTCCATCTGTTGTTTGTAAATCGCGGGTTGGTTTTTTACCAATATCACCAAGGAAGCGATTAGATAGTGTTGTAAATAAAATTTGTCCAATGATCATTCCGATTGAAGCGGCTAAGAAGCCGTAACGGAATCCGAAATGAACAACGCCATCTACTGTTGTTTTGAATAAATTTTCTGATAAAAACCCACAAACGAGTGGAGCTAAAAATGAACCGACGTTAATACCCATATAGAAAATTGTAAATGCACTATCACGCTTTGGATCATTTTCTTCGTATAATTCTCCAACAAGTGTAGAGATATTCGGTTTGAAGAATCCATTACCGATAATAATAAGCGCTAATCCGAGGTATAGACCGACTTGGTTTTGCAAGGCAAATAGTGTAAGGTTACCAATTGCCATCGTTATACCACCAATTGTGATGGCTTTTCGTTTACCTAGAAAACGGTCTGTTAAGTATCCACCGATTAATGGTGTGAAATAACAAGCACCAGTATAAAATCCGTAAATAGAGAGTGCCCACGCTGGACTAAACCCAAGACCACCGCTTACTAAAGCTGTCGTTAAATATAATGTTAATAATCCTCGTAATCCATAGTAACTAAATCTTTCCCACATTTCTGTAAAGAAGAGTAAGTATAAACCTGGAGGATGTTTCTTTTTTCTTTGTTGTTCTCTTTCTAGTTGTATCGCTGATTCCATAATATTTTCCTCCTGACACAAGCAAAAAACAAAGTTAATAGTTTTGTATGATTAATATTTTACCTTATTAACTATTATAAGTCAATAAAGGTTGATTTTTCAGAAGAAATTTGAAAAGGGAAATAGCTATAGAATGGGTGTTTCTTTTGTGATAGACTATGGACTATGTTTTCTTTGTAAGGAAGCGGATTACCGCATTTTTTTATGTGTGGAATTGATTTCATGTAAGGTGAAATTGAAGAAGGAGAAAGAAATGAAATTGTTACAGAAAAAAGAAATTTTACTTATTAGTCTTATGTTATTCTCTATGTTCTTTGGGGCCGGAAATCTTATATTTCCACCTTTCCTTGGATACGAAGCGGGAGAGCATGTGTGGATTTCATTGCTAGGTTTTATTATGTCAGCAACAGGGCTTCCGATATTAGGGGTTATCGCTATTGCGAAAGCGGGGAGTTTTCAAACGTTAGCGGGCAGGGTTCATTCCTCATTTGCAATTATATTTCCATGTATTGTGTACTTATTTATTGGACCAGGTCTTGGTATACCACGTGCAGGAAGTTTAGCTTTTGAAATGGGACCAGGTCAGTTGTTCCCACAAGCAGGTAGCTTAGTTTTGTTATGTTACACGGCTATTTTTTTTAGTATTGTTTACTGGTTAAGTTTATCCCCGTCTAAATTAATGGGCTTGTTCGGAAAAGTTTTGACGCCGTTATTATTATGTATGATTGCACTTATTTTTATAAAGAGTATGTTTACAACGGTAGGAGATGTGAAAGAGCCAATAGGGAACTATGGACAAGCTCCGATGTTCCAAGGGTTTTTAGACGGATATTTAACGATGGATGCGTTAGCAGCTTTAATATTTGGGATTGTTATTGCAAATGCTTTGCGTGCAAAAGGTATTGAAGATGATAAAGGTTTAGCTAAATATATGAGTATTGCTGGTATTGGAGCAGGGCTTTTATTATCTATTATTTATGTCATTCTTGGATATGTTGGCTCAATTAGCGGTTCATTGGGTACATTTGATAACGGTGCGGAAGTGTTAGCGCAAGTTATGACGGCATTATTTGGACAAGGTGGGTTAGTTTTATTAGGTCTTATTTTTACTGTCGCTTGTCTATGTGTTTCAATCGGACTTGTTACATCTTGTAGTCAATTTTTCGCAAGTGTATTTCCGAAAGTGTCGTATAAAGTTTGGGCGTTTATATTGAGCTTTATTAGTATGGTTTTAGCTAATTTAGGGTTAACACAAATATTAAAAGTTTCAGTACCGATTCTTGGATTTATTTATCCAATTGCATTAACGCTTATTATTTTAGGGTTATTCCATAAGTATATTGGAAAGTATGTGTGCATATATCCTGTTACAATTGTGATTGTAGCGGTATTTAGTGCAATCGATATTTTAAATAAAAATGTGATGACGAATCAGTGGACGCCAATATTGAAGCATATTCCGTTTTATACAGAAGGTGTAGGATGGATCATTCCAGCTCTTGTAGGTGTGTGTATTGGTGCAATCGCTAGTATCATGATAAATAAGGATAAATAAGTGAAAGGTGTTTTCCATAATGGGAAAACACCTTTCTTTTTTTGGAAAAATGGTTTTGAAAATGAATAGACTAAGAGTATGATAAAGATAATTGGTAATATATAGGTTTCGAATGAATGATGAGGGGGGAGCGTATGAAGGAAGATTTGAATAAGAAAATAGAAGCACTCGAAACTGCAATTGAAACGATGCAAGAAGCACTTTTTGAGTTGAAAGCAAAACAAAGGAAAATAGAAGTAGAAAACGCTCAGCAACGTGTTAGTAAGGAAAAGAAAGTATATATCGAAACGATAATGGATGAAAAATTACAAGAAGATGTAGTGAAAATCAAAGAGCCTGTTCAAAAAGTTGAGGAAAAACAAGTAAATATATCTGCTTTTAAACCGGAACCATTCAATATTATTAAGTTTTGCCAAACATGGTTGCCGCGTATATTTGTCGGTATTATGCTACTTGGGGTTATTTGGTTATTTAAAGCAGGGGTAGATGCTGGTTTATTAACACCAGCGATACGAATTGTGTTTGGTATCGCCTTATCTATCGGTTTGTATTATATAGGGGATATTCAAATTAAACGAGAGCGGCAATCGTTAGGATTAGTATTAGCTGGAGGAAGTATTACAGGTATTGTTTTAACGACGTTTGCGGCACATTATTTATATGGATTCATTCCAGCAAGTATTGCGTTTATTTGCAACATTATATGGGTTGTTTTAGGGATTTATTTAGCGAAAAGATATAAATCGGAATACCTCGCTATTTTCGTGGCGGTGGGAGCATTTTTTGTTCCTTTCTTGTTAAATAGTACGACCCCTAATACGTATATTTTCTTTAGTTATGAGACGATATTAACAAGTAGTCTATTATGGTATGCATTGAGAAACCGTTATAAGTACTTGTATATGATTTCTTATGTTGTGGCGGCAATTGTCCTATTTGTCTTCTTTGCTGTTATGTCAATATTAGTAGAGAATGTGCAAGTACAGTTAACAGTTGTATACGGTGCAATTCATTTACTATTATTTTGGCATATGTTTTCGGAGAGAAGTTTTATACAAGAAGCACGATTGGCGATATTTAGTGCGAATGCAGTTTTCTTTATTTTAGCCATTTCTCAAATTCCTGAATTTACAACGTGGGGATTAGTTATAAGTGCATTCGTGCATGCTGTTATGTTCGCACTTGAATATAGGAAGAATAAACATTCTGTATTTACAAATCTAATATTTGGCTTTGCAATGGGGTCATTTAGTTTAGCGATTTTATACGAGTACAGTTTGGTGAATGCAGCAATCGTATTATTGTTACAAGGTTTCCTCGGTATGGTTACTGCTATTAAAGTAAAGCAAAATATTAAATTGTATGTAAGTGCAACGATTTATGCGATTGGAATGATACAGACGATTTTTAGTCCGTTTGATGAGTTCATTTCAGCAGGCTTTGTCGCTCATATTATTTTGATAGGGACGTTCTATTATTGCATGAGACAAGCGAAAGAAGTGTTAGCGAGTTTTGGTAAATATGTGTACTCTATAGCGCTCTACTCGTTAATGGTCATTGTATTTATTACAATTACTAGAATCGGTGAAGTTCTTTCTACAGATGGAAGTATAATTAGCGTATCTGTATCGTTATTATGGATGGTATATGCGTTATTTGCAGTTTGGTTTGGCCGTTATAGACAGATGAACGAAATATTATATGCTGGATTAGTCGTATTAGTAGTAACAGTAGGGAAGTTATTCCTTCTCGACTTACCAGAGGTGTCGATGATGATTAGGGCGGTGTTATTCTTAATCGTTGGTAGTATAGGTATCGTTATTTCAAGAATGTTTTTCTCAAAAGAAGAGAAGTGAAAAAAAGGCAATCCATATGCGGATTGCCTTTTACTGTACTTTACTTCTTACCAATCGTTACAGTTTCACTATATTTCGCTGTCGTATTTTGACGTAGACGGAGTGTTGCTTGTCCAGTTGTATTTGGATCAAGTTGTACATTCACAATTTTTTCAGCAGATCCTTGGTTATTTGTGATGAAAGAGAATGCACTGCTATATCCGAAAGAAGATGGCCAAGTGCCATTTGTATTTTGAACTTTTGCCACCTGTGTTCCGCCAGTTGTGAAGATACCTAAAGAATAATTATTGTACGTTGTATTTGGTAATAAGTTATTTACTTGAATCTTCATTTGTAACACTTCATTGTTTGGTAGAATGCTAGGGTGCGTAATTACGTAATCACTCGTTGTCACTGCACCGTTATAGCCGTATGAACCTGGTTTGAAAGTATTTGTATTGAACCACTGGTAACCTTGACTTGGTGCGCTCCAAGGTTCTGGTTGTGGTTCTGTTGATAAACTTGGTTGTTCAAATGTTTGTAGAGCTGTAGGTGCATCAAGCTGTAAACCACTCACTTGATCTAAGCTTGTAAATGTTTCTTGCTTCGCTAACCAATTCACGATGTTTTCTAATAGAACAGCATCGTTTTCTTCTTTATAACCATCATAAGTTTTCTTTGATTGACCTGAATCTTCACGAACATATTTTGGCGTAGCATCTTCAACAGGAGAAGAATCACCAATAAAGGCTGCTTTTCCAAGGCCAACTTTCGAAATGGCAGCATAAGGACCCTCTGCAACGCCACCACCGTTATAAACGCCGCTATCAACAGCGTTATTCCATTTTGATGGATTTTCTGGAAGATATACAAGGCCTTTCGCTAGTTTTGGATTTGTAATCGCAAGAGTAGAGCCGGCATGCATTGCTACAGATGAAACGCCAGTTGTAATTCCGAATGATTGCGCAGGTGAGACAATATTTTTAGCTGAAACATCACCAAGTGCATTGTAACGGAAGCGAATACCGAAATTATCGGATAGCCAATCAGAGCTTTCTACTCCTTGCATAGCTTGTGAAGTTGTTTCTTCATTAGACATTCCCTTTGCTGGATTATCCCATGCCCCGCGTCTATATCCATTGAACACTTCTGAGGAGTCCCAGCGGTTTTTATTACGATCTGCATTATAATGATCGGCAATGAAGAAAATACTGCCGCCATTTTTCACGTATTGTAACATTGCGTCTTGTTCAGATTTTTTATAAGGAATATTGGCTTCGGGAACGATAAATACATTGTGATTTTTTAAATCGTCATATGTAATAGGTGTTGATTTACGCAGTTCTTTTACATGATATCCGTTTTGGGCAATGCCGTTTCCGAAATCAGAAAAACCGCCATCAATAACCCAATCAGCTGTCCCTGCCGTTTGACCGTGTGTATTATCGAATAATACTTTCTTACCATTGTTTTGATTTACAACTTTTGCAGCAATTTCAGGAGCTGGGTCTACAGAGCTTTCGGCATAAGTAGACGGTATGAACGAACTCCCCATACTAAGTGTAATTGCTGTTGCTAAAGAAAATGTAATCCATTTTTTATTCTTCATAGAAGAATCCCCCTAATAATAAATATATGTGCTTTAATAATGTAATTTATTTTTCTGAAAAAATAAAGACAGAAAACGTAAAAAATATTAAAAAATTGTAAAAATACCGTGAATTTTGTTGAGAAATATTTATATAGACAATAAAAAATCCCTTCCAATTAATAAGGAAGGGATAGCTTGTTTAACTAATCTTTGAATTAGGTGTTTCATCAATCTTATGAAATCCTTTCATGTAATACACGATAGCTAAGCCAATAAGCCAAATTGGGCCAACGATTAATGCAATTCTTGTATCTTCTGAATACGCCATTATACATAGTACAAGTGCAAGGAAGCCAAGTGAGAAGTAAGAGCTTACTGGATGTAAAGGCATTTTATACGTGAGCTTGTCTTTTTTCTCAGTTGATAATCCTTTACGGAATTTAATTTGAGCGACTAATATAATACCCCAAGTCCAAATTGCCCCGAAAGTTGAAATACTAGTTAACCATGTAAATACTTTTGCAGGCACAAGGTAGTTTAATATAACACCAACAAGTAAAACGATAGCCGTTGCTACAATTCCTTGACTCGGAATACCGTTTTTATTTAAACGACCGAATCTTTCAGGAGCTTTCTTTTGTTGTGCCAAAGTAAATAGCATACGCCCTGTACTAAATAAACCACCGTTACAAGAAGAAAGTGCAGCTGTTAATACAACAAAGTTAATAATACCTGCTGCTTTTGCAATGCCGATTTGTTGGAATGTTAATACGAATGGACTTCCTTTCTCGCCAAGTTCGTTCCATGGATAAATTGCCATCATAACGAATAATGCCCCGACGTAAAAGATTAGGATTCTCCAAAATACGTTATCGATAGCTTTTGCGAGTGTTTTCTTCGGGTTTTGAGCTTCACCAGCTGTAACACCAATTAGTTCAACGCCTAAATAAGCGAATAATACCATTTGTAAGGAAAGCAATAATCCAGAGAAGCCATTTGGGAACCAGCCCCCATGTTCCCAAAGATTTGAAATACCAGTTGCAACGCCGCCATTTCCAAATCCGAATAGAATAATACCAAAGCCAATCACTATCATACAGATAATTGTGACAATTTTAATGAGAGCAAACCAAAACTCAAGTTCTCCAAATACTTTTACTGATAAGAAGTTGAAAGCGCTCATTAATAATAGAGCGAGTAGTGCCCAAGTCCAGCGCGGGATATCTGGGAACCAGTACTGCATGTAAATTCCAGCCGCCGTAATTTCAGCCATACAAGTAACAACCCATAAGAACCAGTAGTTCCAACCAGTAATATAGCCAGCAAGTGGGCCGATATAATCATTAGCATATTTACTAAAAGAACCGGCAACCGGTTGTTCAATTGCCATTTCTCCGAGCGCTCGCATAATGAAAAAAATAACGAGTCCAGCGATCATATAACCTAGTAAGATGGAAGGACCAGCTAGTTTAATAGCAGAAGCAGATCCTAAAAATAGCCCAACGCCAATAGCCGAACCGAGTGACATTAAAGTAATATGTCGTTCTTTTAAACCTCGATTTAAAGTTCCAGATTTGTTTGTGTGCTGCATAAGAAGAATCCCCCTTGTAGAATGAGCTACCTAAATATTTAACTATTTCAAATTATAAAACATTTCTATCTGTTATGCTACAAAAATAATCAAAATGAACTGTACTACATCTGAACTTGTCAGACTTAAACTTAAAATTCTCACTATTAGAGAATATATTGACTCTTCTTTTTATTGATTGTTAAGATTAAGTATTATATTTTCTCACATACTAGTAAGAAAAGAATGTGTGATAATAATTCAGGTGTAGGAAGGGTACATAGCCATGTTTCAATTACAAAAATATAACACTTCTGTGAAGCAAGAGCTTTTAGCGGGCATCACAACTTTTTTTACATTTGCGTATATTCTTGTCATCAATCCGAAAATATTATCTGATGCAGGTGTACCATTTGATCAAGCGTTTACGGCAACTATTATTGCGACAGTTATTGGGACGCTATGTATGGCGTTTTTAGCTAACTATCCAATTGTTATTGCTCCAGCTATGGGGATGAATGCATATTTTGCTTATTCTGTCGTTCAACAGGCAGAGGGGATTACGTATGTCATTGCGTTTTCGGCAGTATTTGTAACAGGTATCATTTTTCTTTTATTATCTTTCACTTCATTTAGGCAAAAGCTAATTATCGCAATTCCTGAAAGTTTAAAACATGCAATTGCAGGTGGAATTGGACTATTTATTGCTTTTATTGGATTACGTCTATCTGGAATTATCGTGGATCATCCATCTAACTTAGTTACGATTGGTGATTTTCATTCTCCAGCCGTTATTTTAACTTTAATTGGTTTAATTTTAGCGGCGGTATTAATGGTATTACGTGTGAGTGGAGCATTATTTATTAGTATGATTGTGACAGGAATTATCGCCTTCTTTACGGGGCAACTGAAGTTTGAGGATAAAATTGTAGCGATGCCTCATTTACCAGAGGGTATTATCGTTTCAAATCCAATCAATGCTTTTTCAGATGTAATTCAGTATGGATTATATGGTGTTGTATTTTCATTTTTACTTGTACTTTTATTTGATACGACAGGTGCATTACTCGGTTTAATTAAACAAGCAGGTTTAATTACAGATAATACAGAGAAACGTTTTGGCAAAGCGTTTATTGCAGATGCGATTGGCGGAACGACAGGTTCTATCTTTGGTACAAGTCCAACAGCAGCAACGATTGAATCGTCAGCTGGTATTGCTGCAGGTGGTAAAACTGGATTAACAGGTATTGTAGTTGTTGGTCTAACGATTATAACGGCATTTTTCAGCCCTGTTATCGCGTCTTTATCAAGTGTAGCTGCTATTACAGCTCCTTCATTAATTATTGTAGGTAGTTTAATGGCACAAAGCATTCGTGATATTAATTGGAATGAATTTGAAGATGCATTACCAGCATTTTTAATTTTCGTTGGTATTCCGTTAACGTCTAGTATTGCAAATGGAATTGCAATTGGATTTTTAGTGTATCCAGTATTAAAGATTGTGAAGGGGAAAGGGATGGAAGTACATCCGTTACTTTACTTATTTACAATTTTATTTGGATGTCATTTATTCTTATAATATAGAGATAGAAAAGGGGCTTCTTATGAGAGGCTCTTTTTTTGTGTATAATAAAGTGAAACTATAAGCAGTGGGGCTTTTGTTTATCCCCACTGCTTATTAGCCTTCACCAATAGGGCGTTTACGGGCAGCAGGGCTCCCACCTAACTTCTTTGCTCCAGCCGAATTTTGAGGTGGGAGTTTTACTGCCCACAAATAGCGGGATAAGGTGAAAATTAAACCGGATTTGTAAAGTATAAATTACTTAATGTAATATATATGTTACTATAAAGATAGAGGAGGAACATGAATGGCTGTAAGTAAAATAAAAGTCGCGCGTGTTCAGTTAGATTTAACACAGCAACAATTAGCAGAAAAAGTAGGCGTCACAAGGCAAACAATTAGTTTAATTGAGAAGGGGAAATACAATCCGTCTTTAGATTTATGTTTGAAAATTTGTTATGCAGTAGATAAAACATTGAATGATTTGTTTTGGGAGGAAAAGGAGTGATAGGGTGAAAATCGTGAAAGATGAACGTTTAATGATTGAGGGATTAAAACATATTAGATTGGCTTTCATCTTACAAAATATCGTCATACTAGGCATTGTTTTTTACCGTTACGTCTTGCAAGGGACAGGGTATGAAAGTGTTTCGGATTTATTAATGGTATTTATGGGCGGGATAATAGTTATTAACTTTTTAAACTTAAAAAATTCGGTGGAAGTGTATGAGCATACAGGGGGAGTATCTCGTAGTTATTTCATGAAACTATTATTAATTCCAGTAGGGATTGTTATTGGGATTTTAGCTATTTGTATCATTGTAACACCGGATATTTCGATAAAGGAAATTGGTATAACAGGACTTATTATGTTTGCTTGTTTTTTAATTCCTAGTTTGTTTATATACATATATATGAAAAAAATAAAAAGTGAAGATGAAATATAAGAAAAGCTTTCTGCAATATGCAGAAAGCTTTTCTTATATTTCTTTATACATTACTTTATGTATTCCTATTGGATCAATCTCGAAGATTTCACCATGCTCATGGAAACCTAATCCTTTGTAATAATCCGCTACGGTAATTCGGGCATTACACCATAGAATATTTGCTTCGCGTTCTTGGAGGAATTGTTCAGCTTTACGGATTAAGGAAGTGCCAGCATGCTGGTTTCGGAAATTAGGTAATGTTGCCATTCCTCGTAGACGATAATGGGTACCAGCTTGTAAGGCAGGGTATAGTTCTTTTGAAAAGGAGACGATGCTAACAAGTTCATCATGTAGAAATGCACCTAAGTGGAAGGAGTCTATTTCGTAATCTGAATCGTATTTACAATCTTCTAAGGATTGATTGGGACGCAAAATCTTTTGGCGTAATAAGTATGTTTCAGATGCATCAATATGTTTCACTGTAATCATAATATCATCCTTTCTTATAAGCCTTTTTCTATAAGTTGTAAGAAGAAATATGCGGGTGCAACGAGAAGTCCTAGTATGCTAGCGGTTCCGAGAAGGAGTGAAAGTAAGAGACAAAAGTACTTAATTCCATTCGATTTTTTCCATCCATAGCTACAAATTTCAATGCTAATACCGATGAGAATAATGGCGACGAGTACTTCTGCTAATAATAAGAGAGCTAAAGTTGAAATAGACATAATGTTATTCATCCCCATAATATGTGATAGTAACATTTTACCATATGAAAATGAAAAAATGCCCCTCATTTATGTGAGGGGCATTTTTCTACTCTAATATGTTTTTCATTGTATCAATATGTTCTTTTGAACCCGTTACAAGTAAAGTATCGCCATGTTGTAACTTCGTATCACCATGTGGTATTAATGCTTTATTACCGCGGTAAATTTGAATGACAAGTACATCACCTAAAAACGGAAGGCGACGAAGTGCTAAACCGTTATATTTATTACTTCGTAGTTCAACCTCACGTACTGTTTCATTTGCTGTTGTAATTAAGCGAACGAGACTCGGTTTATCAATAAGTGCACGTAATAAAATACGTGTAGAGTTAATAGTCGAGAATACAGCGATATGTTCTTGAGTCGCTTTTTCTTGTAGAAGGGGATCTTCTACACTTGCGATGACGTGTTCAACACCTAATTCTTTCGCGTGTTCTGCTAATAATAAGTTTTGTTCATCATCACTTGTCGCAACAACAACACGGTCTGCTTCGAAAGCTTTTTGCTCCATTAAAGATTGAATAGTAATCTCATCTAATTTTACAATAGGGAAGTCATGAGATTTCGCTTCCTCATCATTTATTTTATTTTGACGTATCATATATAGTGTTACGTCATAATCTTCACGTTTTAAATCAAGTGATAGCGGAAGGGTAATTCTGCTTGCACCAATAATAGATACTTTCGGTTTTGGTGTTTCCACTTTTGGAAACATCTTGTTAAATAATATAGGTGCAAAAATACAAGTAATAACTGCGCTTAAAATAAGAGATGCTGATAAACTTGGGCTAATGATGCCTAGCTTTTCACCGATTTGTGCAGCCGCAATAACTAAAGAAAGTGTTGATGTTAACAAAATGGCACTTCCGAGTACGATATTACGTGGGTACCATTTTCGTAAGACGAGTGATGGCAACAGTTTTGAAATAAAGAGTCCCACAATTAGAATTGGGATTATTAGCATACTAGAAGGCTCTTTAAAAATAGACCATACTTCTAAATTTACACCAACCATCACGAAGAAAATAGGGATGAAGAAACCATATCCGATGGAATCAAGTTTTTCAACCATATCTTCATTTGGTGATAATAAAGATACGAGTACACCTGCTAAAAAGGCTCCCAAAATATTTTCTGCCCCAACAGATTCAGATAATCCAACTAATATTAAGATGAGTGCAAAAACAGCGCGCGTATCAATTTGTACACTACCGGCTTTTAAGTTTTCTAGGTATGGAATATTTTTAAAACGTCTTGCGACAAAGTAAATTACAATACCAGCGCCGAATAGAAGAAGTAGAAGCCACATGCTTTGGCCACTTTCGGAATTTAATCCGACGAATACAGCGAGTAAAATCATTGTAACTAAGTCTGCAATAACAGCGACTAATAAAATGATTTGCCCGATTGCGGTTTTTCCTAAGTTATTTTCTTTTAATGTTGGTACGACAACACCTAAGGAAATAGTTGAAATAATTAAAGTCATGAACATTGCATTGTCGACGAATCCTAGCCAGACGAATAGTAATGATAGGGCATAAGATAAAATGAAAATAAATAAGAAGATAATGCTTGCTGCTTGGAATGTGTTTGGTTCGGTTGTCGTATTCTTTTTCCCTTTTTGCTTAAAGATCGAAAAGTCAATTTCTAAACCACTTAAAAACATTAGGAAGATAAACCCTAGTGTTGATAAGACTTGAAGCCACATATCTGGCTCAATGATGTTAAATCCACTTTTACCTACAAAGATTCCTGCGATAATTTCTGCAACAACGACAGGAAGTGCTTTTAATTTAAAGCGTTGTAACAAAAGGGGAACGGAAAACGTGATTGCGACAACAACCATCAGTGATAGAACAGAAGAATGATGTTCCACTGCGTTCTCTCCCTTCAAATAAATATAGTACCTATTTAGCCATATAATAGGTAGAAAAGCAACGCATATGGATTCGATTTCATAAAGAAAGAGTTTTCTTAACATTTGTCATAATAAGTATATTTTTCATGATTTTTTTGTTAATTCCGTAATGTGGATGTAATAGGGGAGAGGATAAAGTGAAACTTTAATCAGTGGGGGTCTTACTGCTCGTTAATGCGGGATAAAAAAAGACTGCTGAGGAATCTCAGCAGTCTTTTTCATGCAAATTACATTGAGAAGAAAATCCATACAGTAAGACCAACTGTTGCAGCTGCAACGAAGAAACTGTATATCATTGTAAGAATTTGAATGCTTCCTTCGCCTTCTTTTAAGTGCATGAACATAATTAATTGTAATAACGCTTGCGCAACTGCCATGATGATGATAGTTGTTAATATCGTTGAAAGTGGCAGGTTTGTGTAAAGTGCTACGTATAACGCTAGAAACGTTAGTGCAAGCGATAAAATAAATCCGAAAACGTGTGACCATGGGAATCCGCTATGCGCATTTGTTTGATTGTTATTTTGACCCATTTACGCCACCATCCCGTTCAAGTAAACTAGTGTGTAAATAAAGACCCAAACAAGATCAAGGAAATGCCAGTATAAGCTGATAATAAATACTTTACGAGCTGTAACTGGTGTTAAACCTCGTTTTAAAATTTGGATAATAACACAAGTTGCCCAAATGATACCACCTGTTACGTGGGCACCATGCGTTCCAAGAAGAACGAAGAATGCAGATAAGAAAGCACTTGTTTGAATCGTTGCGCCTTCACCAACGTACAAAATGAATTCTTCAATTTCAAAGAATAGGAAGCCTGCACCTAAAAGTAAAGTCAGGATAAACCAAGCTAACATTCCTTTTTGATTGTGTTTACGCATTTCGTGAATTGCGATACCACATGTAAAACTACTTGTTAAAAGTAACAGTGTTTGAATTAAAAGTGTTTTAACTTCAAACAATTGCGCTGGTGTTGGGCCATCAGCCGTACGACCAGCAAGGACTAGATAAGAGGCGAAAAGTGTTGCGAACAGCATAATTTCAGCCCCAAGAAAAATCCAGAATCCTAGGATATTCAATCTGCTTTGTTCAGATTGATATTCCAAAGGTAAGCTTTTATCTAAAGCCGCCATGTCATTTCACCTCTCATGCTATATGTTCTGTTTCTTTAATTTCTTCAATGCTTACGTAGTAGCCATCATCATAATCGAATGAACGATAGATTAAGCAACCTAAAATACCAATACCACCGATTGCTGCAATCCAGAACCAGCTAAATACTAATGCAAAACCTGCAAGACCGAAGAATGCAGACATAATAATAGGCACACCAGAATTACTTGGCATGTGAATTGGTTTTAATTCATCTGCTGTTGGTGTAATTGTTTCTCCGCGTTTTTTCATGAACCAGAAAGCATCAGCTTCTTTAATTTCAGGAAGTTTCGCGAAGTTGTAATGTTGTACAGGAGAGTGAGTTGCCCATTCAAGTGTACGGCCATCCCATGGATCTCCAGTTGTGTCACGTTCACCGTGACGTGCACTCCAAATTACGTTGTAACAAAGAATTACGAATCCAATACCCATCATTACTGCGCCGACAGATGCGATTTGGTTCAACCAACCCCATCCAAGGCTTTCAGAGTAAGTGTACATACGACGAGTCATACCATCTAAACCTAGGAAGTACATTGGGAAGAAACAGATGTTAAATCCGCTCATAAAGATCCAGAATGTCCATTTACCAAGGCGTTCATTTAGCATATGACCTGTCATTTTTGGATACCAGAATGTGAATCCAGCAAGCATAGCGAATACTGTACCTGCGATTAATACGTAGTGGAAATGAGCGACTAGGAAGTAGCTGTTATGGTATTGATAATCAGCTGCTGCCATTCCAAGCATAACCCCTGTAACTCCACCAACTACGAAGTTTGGAATAAATGCCAATGACCAAAGCATTGGAACTGTAAAACGAATACGTCCTTTATACAGCGTAAACAACCAGTTAAATATTTTAACACCGGTTGGAATCGAAATCGCCATTGTCGAAATCGAGAAGAACGAGTTAACCGCTGGACCTGCACCCATCGTGAAGAAGTGATGAAGCCATACGACGAAACTTAGTAAAGAAATTGCAACCATTGAGTATACCATCGCACTGTAACCGAATAGACGTTTACGTGAGAATGTACTAATGATTTCAGAGAAAATACCGAATGCCGGTAAAATAACGATATATACTTCAGGGTGACCCCATACCCAGAACAAGTTGGCCCAGAGCATTGGCATACCGCCGCTCGCCATCGTAAAGAAGTGAGCATCGAATAGACGGTCAAATGTCATTAATGCAAGAGCTACTGTTAATACTGGGAAAGCGAAAATAATGATTACACATGTAATTAAAATAGACCATGTAAACATTGGCATTTTCATTAATTTCATGCCAGGTGTACGCATTTTTAAAATAGTAACTAGGAAGTTAATACCTGTCATTAACGTACCAAGACCTGAAATCTGTAAGGCGATTGCGTAGAAGTTATTTCCTACACCAGGAGTAAACTCTGTACCCGCCATTGGGAAGTAAGAAGTCCACCCAGCGTCTGGAGAACCACCGATTACGAAAGCGATGTTGAATAACATTGCTCCGATAAAGAATAACCAGAAACTTAAAGCATTTAAGAACGGATATGCAACGTCACGAGCACCAATTTGTAATGGTACAACGACGTTCATTAATCCTAGAACGAATGGCATCGCCATGAAAAGAATCATAACTGTACCATGTGTTGTAAAGATTCCGTTATAGTGTTCAGCGTTTAAATAGGTTGTATCTGGGAATGTTAACTGGGCACGAATCATTAAACCATCCATACCACCACGGAATAACATTATAACGGCAGAGATAATATACATGGTTCCTATTTTTTTATGGTCAACAGTTGTTAACCATTCATCCCAAAGCCATCTCCATTTTTTGTACTTTGTTAGTACGAAAAGAATCGCTAATGTCACAAGAACGATAGATGCGTCAGCTCCGTAAATAATCGGGTCACCTGTGACAAAAAATTCATCAAGCTTCACTGTGTTCACTCCAATCTGTTGGAATAATAGCTATTATTTTTTGTTTTTGTAGTAGTTGTAATCACAATATTCAAGTGACTTTGGATCTACATAACTTAAGTGGTGACTAGAGAATGTCATACGACCAACTACACCAGGTTTAACAATATCGTTGTACTTATCTTCTGTTAGTTTAGGAGCAGTTTCTTGTACTTCTTTTACCCACTTGTCATACTTTTCTTTTGTTTTTGCTTCAACTTCGAACTCCATGTGAGTGAATCCTTCACCAGAGAAGTTCGAGCTACGACCTAGGTAAGAACCAGGCTTATCAGCTTGTAAATATAAGTCCATGATCATGCCATCCATTGTATACTTCATACCACCAAGTTCTGGTACCCAGAAAGCATTCATTGGACCTACAGAAGTCAGCTTAAATTGAATTGGTACACCAGCTGGTATGTTTAAATAGTTAACGGTTTCAATTTTTTCCTCCGGATAACTAAATAACCATTTCCAGTTTGCAGATGTAACATAAATTTCAACTGGCTTAATATGTTTGGACTCTTGCGGAACCTCTTCCGAAGCATAAGTTGCTTTAA
The DNA here is from genome assembly GCF_038050385.1 of Bacillus sp. FSL R9-9410. NCBI lineage: Bacteria > Bacillati > Bacillota > Bacilli > Caryophanales > Bacillaceae > Bacillus > Bacillus sp. FSL R9-9410. The sequence goes on along the minus strand of NZ_JBBOTV010000001.1, from coordinate 3,950,257 downwards.
CTGTTGGAATCGATAATGCGATAACGATAATAACAGGAATAATCGTCCAAATGATTTCTAATAATGTGTTACCATGTTGATCAGGTGGCTCATAGTCCATATTCTCTGGTTTTTCACGATAACGAATCAAGATGACTGTAAACAAAATGAATACAATTGCGATAATTAATGACATAAGCAAGAATGACCAAACAATTAAATCATACTGTGCCTTTGCAACGGGTCCTTGCGGATTTAATACTGCGAGTTTCTTATCACAGCCACCGAGGAACAGAAGTAATGATAACGGAAGAAGCGAAGCCAACTTCCAAAATGCTTTCTTTAGTTGCACGATTGAAAATCTCCTTTCTCCTTGGATTGAAACTATGCCAATAAAACAATATAAACCTATTAATTTATAGTTGGCAATAGTTTTTGTTATATTGTTAAAAAATAGACACAAATGCACGCTTTTTAAGGTGAATATCATTTGTAACTTGATAACATTGTAAACCATTTTCCAGATAAAAACGCGATTGTGAGAATTTTAAGATAAATAAAGTTATACCAACATATCCAATAAATAGAAAAAAATTATCTTATCATAAGAAAGATTACTGAATTTTTAGTACATTTAATTTGTTGCCTAGGTTATATTTCTTTTTTGTTCAAATGTGACAACTTTCCGAATGTTTAACTTGGTATAAAATGTAGCAAATGATTATAAATGGAATCCCGCAAGACAGAGGAATTCTCTGATCTGGAATAAAGGCTAAACTAACAAATGTAAGGAAATTGAATGAGGAAGCTACGATTGGAACTATTGGATAAAGTGGTGTACGGTATTTTAAATCTGCTTGTTGATTCATATGCCCCTCCCCCATATTTTTTTGTATGTGTTAATTAGATTTCATTCGGTACTTTTAATCATTAGCAGGGTGAAAAACATATTCGGTTTATTTTGTTGTGAACTGAGTATGTAAAGGAAAAACTAACTATGACTAAATACCTTAGAATGTTTATTAACATAGTGAAGGAAACGCGATTCTTTCACTATGTTAATAATTTTGTTGTTAGTAAAACGTTCTGAAAAAGCATATCATTTTTTCTTTTTATTGAAAAAATTAGAATTTTACGATGATATTTGTGAATAATAATTCACAGAATCTTTCTAGTAAACTAGTAAGAAGAAAGGTACAATGATAGAAGTTGCGCCTTTAAAATAATTGATATAATGGAGTTTGGTTTATGATGAAAAAGTTAAAATATATTTTTATTTTCGGTATTATATTTGCTGTCGTATTTTTTTTCGAGAAAGATAAAATTATGAAAAAGGCACAAGAATTACGGTTAGACCTTTTCTCTGAGATGAAAGAAAGTACAATGATTACAGAGGTTCCGTTTATTAGACAGTTACCTGAATTACCTAGAGGTTGTGAAGTGACAAGTTTAGCTATGCTACTGCAACATAAAGGTGTACAAGTAGATAAGATGCAACTTGCTAGTGAGATTCATCGCGTCCCATTTGAACAAAATGGTTTGCATGGAAATCCTTATGAGGGATTCGTTGGAAATATTTATACGAAAGCTGAGCGAGGATACGGTGTATATAATCAACCAATTTTTAATTTAGCAGAAAAGTATGTTCCTGAAAAAGTAATTAATTTAACGGGCAGAGACGTACAAGATCTATATAAAGTAATTAGTTCTGGTTCTCCGGTATGGGTAATTATTAATACAACGTTTAAACCATTAGCTGAAAGTAGTTTTGAAACATGGAATACGAGTTCAGGTGAAGTGAAAATTACATATTATGAGCATAGTGTTGTAGTAATTGGATATGATCAAAACTTTGTATACGTAAATGATCCTCTTGCAAACAATCCACGAAAAGCTGTTCCACGTGCTGAATTTGAAAAGGCATGGGAGCAAATGGGGAAACAAGCAATTACTATTTTATAAAGTGAAACTATAATCAGTGGGGGGGTTGTTCATCCCCCACTGATTATTAGCCTTCACCAATCGGGCGTTTACGGGCAGTTAATGCGGGATAAAGTGAAAAGTCATCATGAGATGGCTTTTTATTTTTAAATATTTATTATAGAAAATTCTGAAGATTCTTTTAAAAGTTAACAGTTCACGCTATAATAACATTTAACTTGGTGAAGAAGGGGAGAAGAGAAATGGATGTCGCAAAGGAACTTGTTTTATCAAAGGATCAGTTGATTGAGTGGAGAAGGCATTTTCATAAGTATCCAGAGTTATCTTTTCAAGAGGAAAAAACATCTCAATTTGTATTCGACATACTTCGGGAAATCCCGTATTTAGAAGTCTCGAGGCCTACTAAATATAGTGTAATGGCAAGGTTAATTGGTAAGCAGCCTGGTAAAACCATCGCGGTTCGTACTGATATGGATGCTCTTCCCATTCATGAAGAAAATAAGTTTGATTTTATTTCTACATATCCAGGTGTGATGCATGCGTGTGGTCACGATGGTCACATGGCAATATTGCTTGGTGTAGTACATAAGTTGGTAGAGGAAAGAGAGAAAGTTAAAGGAGAGATTCGCTTTTTATTTCAACATGCAGAAGAAAACTTTCCGGGCGGTGCAGAGGAAATGGTCGCAGCGGGAGTGATGGAAGGTGTGGATTACATTATTGGTGCTCATCTTTGGGCGTCATTAGAGGTTGGAAAAGTAGGTGTAATTTATGGTCCTGCGATGGCGGCACCGGACGTTTTTAAAATTACGATAGAGGGAAAAGGTGGACATGCTGGAATTCCGCATGAAACAGTTGATAGTATCGCCATTGGTGCGCAAGTAGTTTCGCAAATTCAGCAAATTGTATCTCGCCTCACGAATCCGTTAGATTCTCTCGTAGTATCTGTTACGCAATTTCATTCTGGGACAACTCATAATGTTATCCCGGAACAAGCGGAGATTGAAGGGACAGTGAGAAGTTTAAGGCATGAATTAAGAGAAGAAACAAAGAAGAAGCTTGAAAGGATTGTAAAACATATTACAGAATCCTACGGTGCTAAGTATACATTTTCTTATGAATATGGATATCGCCCAGTTGTGAACGATTATGAAGTTACAGAGCTTATTGAACATACAGCATTACAGCTGTATGGAAGAGAAAGAGTTGTTCGTTTACAGCCAACGATGGCAGGGGAAGATTTTTCAGCATTTTTACAAAAGGCACCAGGGACGTTCTTTTTTATAGGGGCAGGAAATGAAGAGAAGGGAATTATATATCCGCATCATCACCCTCGTTTTACAATTGACGAAGACGCATTACCAATTGGAGTGGAAGTCTTTGTATCATCCATTATGAATTTTATAAGTAAAGGAGAATGAGATGAAGAAAATACACGTGCTAGCACTTATTCCAGTTCTTTGTTTAGTAGTTGGACCAGTATTTGTAAATTCGGTCACTCCTTACGTATGGGGGATGCCATTTCTATTATTTTGGATACTATTATCAGTACTCATTACGTCTCTTTGTATGGGGCTTGTATACGTATTCGATCCTGCTAATAAGGGGGACGTAAAATGACTGCATTATTTATCATTATTATATTTTTGTTTCTCGCACTATTTTTAGGAATTCGGGCACAACATGGAAAAGATATGAATTTAGAACAATGGTCAGTTGGAGGAAGAGGATTTGGAACTATTTTCGTTTTTCTCCTTATGGCAGGGGAAATTTATACGACATTCACATTTTTAGGAGGAAGTGGCTGGGCTTATAGTAAAGGAGCTCCTACATTTTATATTTTAGGGTATGGTGCATTAGCTTATATTTTATCGTATTTTTTATTGCCTCCAATTTGGAAGTATGCAAAAGAACATAACCTCATTTCACAATCAGATTTCTTTGCGAAGAAATACAGGAGTAAGACGCTTGGGATAATTGTTTCAATTATTGGTGTTATTTCGATTATCCCTTATCTTGTTTTGCAATTAAAGGGATTAGGAATTATCGTTTCGGAAGCTTCCTATGGAAGAGTGACACCTGTTATTGCGGTATGGATTGGTGCTATTGTTATAACTATATATGTAATGGTTTCAGGTATACATGGATCGGCTTGGACAGCCGCTTTGAAGGATATTATGATACTGTTTATCGTTATGTTTTTAGGTATATATTTACCGTATCATTATTACGGAGGATTTCAACCGATGTTCGAAGCTGTAGAAGCAGCGAAACCAGGTTTTTTATCTTTACCTGAAGAAGGAATGAGTATTTCTTGGTTTGTTTCTACTATTATATTAACGGCTCTTGGTTTCTATATGTGGCCCCATACATTCGCTTCGGCGTTCTCTGCAAAAAATGAAAAAGTATTTAGGAAAAACGCGGCGATTATGCCTCTTTATTCTTTAGTGTTGCTTTTCGTATTCTTTGCAGGGTTTGCTGCTATATTGCAAGTTCCAGGGTTAAAGGGAGCGGATGTAGATCTTTCGTTATTCCGTCTCGCGCTTCAAACATTTGATCCATGGTTTATTGGTATTATTGGTAGCGCGGGAGTACTAACTGCATTAGTTCCAGCGTCTATGCTTGTTATGGCGGCATCTACGTTGTTAGCAAAAAATATTTACCGAACGATGGTGCCATCTGCTTCAGATAGACAAGTTGCTAAAGCTGCAAAATTATTTGTGCCTGTAGTAACGCTCGTAGCAGTATTGTTTACATTTAAAGGGGGGGAAACAATAGGGGCTCTTCTTTTAATGGGATACAGTATAGTTACGCAACTTTTCCCTGCACTTGTATGTAGTTTGTTTCCACGGCAGATTATTACGAAGCAAGGAGCGACTGCAGGAATGGGGATTGGGTTGTTAATTGTCGCATATATTACCTTATCTGGTTCAACTATAGCTACGATGTTTCCTAGTTTTCCGCAATATATAAAAGATTTAAATGTAGGTATAGTCGCATTGTTAATGAATATGATTGTGATGTTTATCGTTAGCGGATTCACGAAAAGTGTGTCTATAAAGACAGACAGTATAATAGTAGAAAAGTAATCCGCGTGTTAGAGCTATCTTCGAAAAGAGATAGCTCTTTTTTGTATATATTTTCTTCTATTAGCGGAATCTAACTAAAAACTTGTTGAAAAGGAAGTTAGGTGGGGAAATTGTTAGAGCTAAAAGGTAACTTGTTTGAAGTTATGAAGGAAATTAGAGATGAGTTAGGTTCACCTAATGATTTAACAATTAGAGAAGTTGCTCTTGCTGGTAGTTTTACACGTTGCGCTGTCGTTTTTTTGTGTGGGTTAACAGATAAGGATAATGTTTATAAATATGTAGTTCGTACACTTCAATATGAAGAAGTACCAAAAGAAGCAGCTGTTGTTCAAACGTTATTAGATCGGTTTATTTCTATTGCAGAAGTCGGTATGAAGACAACGTTTCCAGACATTATAAATGCGATTTTAGCAGGAGACACAGTTATATTAATTGATAATATTCAAACCGCTATTGTTATTAATAGTAGGGCTTGGGAGAAAAGAAGTCTAGAACCACCTGTAACAGAAGATTTAATTCGTGGACCGAGAGTTGGATTAAATGAAGATATTAATGTGAATAAAATGTTGATTCGTCGTGGTTTACGTGATCCAAAGCTAAGATTTCAGTCGTATGTCATGGGAAAGCGTTCGCAAAAAGAAGTAACTTTAGTATATATAGAAGACATTATTAATCCTTATATTGTAGAAGAATTAGATAGGCGACTTCAATCAATAGTGACAGATGTCATTTTTGAGACAGGAACAATTGAACAGCTAATTCAAGATAATAATTTGTCGCCATTTCCACAGTTTTTGAATACAGAAAGGCCTGATAACATAGTGGCTTCATTAGTGAAAGGAAAGGCGGCTATTTTAGTAGACGGCTCACCATTTGCACTTATTGCTCCGCTAGTGTTTGTTGATATTTTTCAATCGGTAGAAGATCATTATGAACGATGGATAATTGGGACGTTATTAAGAATTTTACGAATGGGATCAGGTATCGCTGCTGTTTTATTACCTGCCATGTACGTAGCGCTTGTATCGTATCATCAAGGGCTTATCCCATCTAAACTAGCTTATTCTATTGCGGGAGCGAGAGAAGGGGTGCCATTTCCTGCTTATATTGAAACCCTAATGATGGCATTAACGATGGAATTAATACGAGAAGCCGGGATTAGGCTTCCGAAACCGATGGGGCAAACAATTGGTATCGTAGGTGGTCTTGTAATTGGAGAAGCGGCAGTAAATGCGGGGATTGTAAATCCGTTTTTAGTAATTATTATTGCGGTTACCGCAATTGCTACATTTTCACTTCCTGTATATAGCATTACGATTACATTTCGAATTTTACTTTTCGTCTTCGTGTTAGCTGCAACTGCTTTTGGGTTGTACGGAATCATTTTAGCTCTTATTGCACTTGCGGTTCATATTACAAATTTAAAGAGTGTTGGGGTTCCGTATACAACACCTATTGCTCCTGCTTTTTATAAAGATTGGGAAGAAGAATTGGTTCGCTTACCAAAATCAATGTTAAAAGAGAGACCAGAATATTTACAAACGAAAGACTCTACATTACGTCCAAAGGAGCGAGAGTAATTGAAGCCATTTGAATATGGGGATGAAGAAATTGGATCTCGGGAACTTGGTTTTGCGGTATCGTCAACAATTATCGGTATAGGTGCATTATCTATGCCACGAGATATTGCTACGCAAACTTTATTTTCGGACGGTTGGATTATCTTGCTTTTGGGTGGATTGATATGTGCGGTTTTAGGTTGGTTTGTAACGAGGGTAGCTATTTTATTCCCAAAACAAAACTTTGTTCAATATACGAGTGAGCACTTGACGAAGCCTGTTTCATACACGATTAGTATCATTTTAGTGTTAACATTCGTTGCTTTGACAGCATATGAGGCCCGGAAAATTTCAATTATTTCACAAACTTATTTATTTAGTGATACACCAATACAATTGTTATCCTTCTTTTTTTTGTTAGTTGTTATTTATGGGATTGCTGGATCTAGGGCTGCTTTATTAAGGTTAAATGTTTTATTTTTACCAATCGTTTTAATTGCGATCGTGCTGCTTTCTTTATTGAATGTGAACTTAATGGAAATAGATAATTTACTACCTGCTTTTCAAACAGACGTAAGTCAATATGCTGTTGGAGTTAAAAATTCTATTTTTACGTTTATTGGATTTGAGGTAGCGCTATTTTATGCAGTGATGTTAAACGAGACAGCAAAAAAGGCGCCGATGGCAGTTGCAAAAGCTGTGATGGTAAACGTATTGTCTTACATTTTAATTTATTTAACTTGTATTAGTGTTTTTACATATATGACAACCCGGGGATTAACATATCCAACGATTGAATTGGGGAAGGAGATTGAAATTGGTGGGGGGTTTTTAGAAAGATTCGATGCGATCTTTTTTACTACTTGGATTATTACTATTTATAACACCACAGCAATGTATTATGACGTTGCATCTCTATTGTTTTGTGCTATGTTTCCGAAAGTTAAGAAACATATTTTTATTTTCGTAAGTGCTCCTATGATTTTTATGCTGAATATGATCCCTGGTAATTTAGATACTTTATCAAATTACGGAACGTATTTAGCTTGGATAGATATGGGCTTTGTTGTGTTAGCGCCTTTGTTAGTTTTTATTGTATATAAAATAAAAAGAAGGAATGGTAGAAATGAAACACCTTCTTAAAATTATAATGCTTATGGTTTTAGCTGGATCTATAAGTGGGTGCTCTGAGCTAGAAGAAATAGAAGAAAGAGGATTTGTAGTAGGTGCAGCCTATGATATTGTGAAAAAAAAGAAATCGAATCCAATTATAAAAGGGACGTATCAGATGGTACTTCCCAGTAAGCTAGCACAGCAAGGTGGACAAGGTGGTGGAGATAGCGAAAATTATATTAATGTTAGTGCGAAAGCAGATAGTGTCTTTGAGCAAATACGAATTATCGCTAAAAAAATTAGTCGCTCATTATTCTTTCCGCATATACAAGTGATAATTTTTTCTAAAGATTTATTAGCGAATCCATATGTTTTACAAAATACGTTAGATGTATATATTCGTGATCATGAGATGAGACGAAATATTCGTTTGTTCGTTTCTGAGAAAGATGCAGAAGCTATTTTGAAGCAGAGTGCTAAGCCTGAAAATTTACCGGCGCAGTATATTGATATGTTAGCTGAACATCCTCCAAAAAATGCCCAAATGATTGAGGCTGCAAGAATTGGTGAGGTGCAGCAAAAAATGATTGCTAACCGAAGTTTCGTATTACCTATTCTTGAACTAACAAAACAAGGGGTGCAAATGAACGGGGCGGCGTTATTTCGTGGGAAGGATAATAAGTGTGTAGGTAGTTTGAATGGAGAGGAAACATTAGGGATGAATTATGTAATAGGTAAGAAAATTGGAGGGTTCTTTACCATTCGCAAAAAAGACCAGCTTATTACATATGAAATTCATAAGATGCATCGGAAGATTAAAGTATCTACGGAAAATGCCACAAAACCGAAGTTTGATATTTATTTATCTTTGGAAGGGACTTTAGCTGAGTTGCATTTTAGTGATCATAAACAAATTATGAATGAAAATCGATTGAAGAAAAACATCGCGGAGGAAATGGAGAAGCGTATCCAAAAATCGATTAAGCTTGTTCAAAAAAAATATAAGGTGGATGTATTAGCATTAGGGGAAGTATATAAGCGGCATAATTATAAAGAATGGAAGAAGATAGATAAGAATTGGGATCAAGGTGAAAATTATTTTAGTAATGCTGAGGTTACTGTTCATGTTCATCCGACAATTGAACATTCGGGTTCGGCTTTACCGAAGAGAGTGAAATAAGGGTGATTAAATTTGTTTACTGGATTAGGAATTAGTTGCACGATATTAATGGCGGTTCTTCCAGGGACCATATATTTTATTCATAAAAAAATCACAACGTATGGAGCTCAGCCGTGGAAAGATAAAAAGAAACCTGAATGAGTTTCAGGTTTCTTTTATGCACAAAGCATATGGTGAAGGGGGATACCTTCTATGTATGCTTTGCTTTATACAAGCCCTAACCAATGTACCAATTGTGTAGAGAGGAATGTAACAACAATGGCAATAACAGTAGGGATTGCAAACGATAAAAATGTCCATTTTGCACTTTTTGTTTCTTTATATATGTTAACTAGTGTTGTTCCACATGGGAAATGAAGAAGTGAGAACAACATTGTGTTTAACGCAGTTAACCAAGTCCAACCGTGTTCTAAGAATAGATTTTTAATTTGATTAAAATCATCTATTTCAGTTAAAGCACCAGTTGATAAGTAAGACATTAATAAAATCGGAATAACAATTTCATTAGCTGGTAGTCCAAGAATAAACGCAGCTAGAATAAATCCGTCAAGTCCTAACATTTTAGCAAATGGATCTAAGAAGTTCACAAAATGCATAAGTAAGCTCGTGTCACCGACGAAAATATTAGCAAGTATCCAAGTTAATACAGCGGCAGGTGCAGCTACAATTACAGCTCGTTTTAAAACATATATTGATTTATCGAGCGTTGAACGCACAATTGTATTCCAAATTTTTGGTTTACGGTATGGTGGTAACTCTAACGTATAGTGAGTTGGAACGCCTTTTAGAGCAGTTTTTGATAAAACCCAAGAAACAGTTAAAGTTACAATAACGCCAATTACAACCATTCCAACGACAACGCCGGCAGTAACAAGTGTTTGCATGCTGCCTGTATATCCAGCAGCCATAAATAATGAAGCCATTAAGATTAATGTAGGCCATCGTCCATTACATGGGACGAAGTTGTTTGTTAAAATGGCAAGCATACGCTCACGTGGTGATTCGATAATACGTGTTGACATAATAGCGGCAGCGTTACATCCGAACCCCATTGCCATAGTTAAAGATTGTTTCCCATGCGCGCCAGAGCGTTTAAATAAACGATCCATGTTAAACGCAACGCGTGGTAAATATCCATAGTTTTCTAATAGGGCAAACATAGGGAAGAAGATTGCCATAGGTGGTAACATAACGCTAATAACGGCTCCCGTACCACGGAATAAACCAAGTATTAAAACGCCATGTAGCCATTCTGGTGCATGCATTGCTTGGAACCAAGATGTTAAATATCCTTCGACCCAGCCAAAAAATTCAGCAATCATCTCGGATGGCACGTTAGCACCGGCGATTGTAAGATAAAAAATAATAGATAAAATACCGAGCATAATTGGAAATCCCCAAATAGGAGAAGTGAAAATCTTATCTAATCTTTCTGAACGATATAATTTATCAGTATTCGTATATTGGACAGCTTCTTTACATATACTTGCGGAGGTTCGATAAATATCTCCGACAATATCATCTCGTATGTCCTCTTTTGAAAGTGTTTGTGCATGTTGAACAATATAGTCCAGCGGAAGATCCTTACTGGCTGAGTGAGATTCCATTTATTACGACCTCCCTTACAAGTGGTTCGTTATGATGTTTTTGAAGTGCAGTTAAGAAATTTTTATCTCCATCTAAAATACGTAACGCAATCCAACGTGCTGGATACGTATTGCCGAACACTTTATAAATTTGTGGTTCTAATTCTTGAATCATATTTTCAATTTTTTCATTATAAGTAATTTTAATTGGTGTTGGAATGAGTTTTTTAGTTGCTACTTTAGCAATGACGCTTAGTAAATGTCCGATACCAACTCGGTTTCGGGCTGAAATTTTAACTACCGGTACACCAAGTGATTTTGCTAATTTCTTTTCGTCAATAATGATTCCTTTTTTCTCGGCTTCATCAATTAAGTTAATACAAATGACCACATCGTTTGTCATTTCCATTACTTGGAGTGCTAAATTTAAATTTCTTTCCATTGCAGTTGCATCTATAACAACTACAGTTACTTCTGGTTTTTCAAATATAATATAATCTCGTGCTACTTCTTCATCTGCCGAATTTGAATACAGTGAGTAAGTTCCAGGTAAATCTATTATTGTATATATATTTCCGCCATGCTTATATTCCCCTTCAGCCTTTAAAACAGTTTTCCCCGTCCAGTTTCCAGTATGTTGTTTTAAGCCTGTTAAAGTATTAAATAATGTACTTTTCCCGGTATTCGGGTTACCAGCTAACGCAATGCGATGGTTATTCATCTGAAATCATCTCCTATTAATACCCCGAAAATAAGGGAGCTTTCTTCACTACGCAGTGCAATAGTTGTGTTGCTTACTTGATAAGCGACTGGGTCTCCAAGTGGGCTACGTTGTAATACTTTAATTGTCGCTCCAGGAAAAAAGCCTAAATCTAATAAACGTCGTTTCATAGTTCCTTCTAATTGTATCTTCTCAATTTGTACAAATTCCCCTGTTCTGAATTCGGAAAGGGGTTTAGTATTAGCCGATACCATAAAAGTTACCTCATCTCTATATTTTTAGTTTTAGTTTAAAAAGTTTCCTTAGGTAAACTTTTTGATACTAATATAGTAGACTACATTGAATGATGCTGTCAATTAGTACTTTAAAAATATTCAATTTTTTTTAGAATTGTTCCAATTTATTGAGTTGTACCGAAAAATATTACTGAAATTCTTCTTAATGTAAATAAAGTAAGAGTGTAAAATTTTGAAAATATAGCGGATTTGTAAATATAGTTTTAACTTAAAGGGCAAAATAAAGAAAAATATTTACATTGGATTTACATTGTTAAGAATAAATTTACAATACTGCGTGTTTAGTGTGGATTTTGTTGGCTTTTTCAACTGTAAATGTTGGGATGTCTAGCTTTTATGGGATGTTAGCTCTATTTACTTAAACTTAAAAATTGCTTAACACTCACATAATATTGTTGTCCTACAATGAATTTGTGTTCGAAAGAAGATGAATTCGAAAAGTGATAATCCAAATGGGGGTACAAGACATGATTATGAAAAAGGGTATTAAATTTTCTTTAGCGGCTTTAGTTGTTGCAGGTGCATTAGTTGGATGTGGAAAAGCAGAAAGTACGGATAATAAGGAAGCTGCTAAAGGTAGCGATGCAAAACAAGAATTATCAGGTACGATTGCAGCGGCTGGCTCTACAGCTCTTCAACCTCTTGCGGAGGAAGCTGGAAAGAAATTCATGGAGAAAAATTCAAAAGTTTCTATTCAAGTTCAAGGTGGCGGTAGTGGAACTGGGATTAACCAAGTAGCATCTGGTGCAGTACAAATTGGTAATTCGGATGTTCCGGCTTCAGATAAAATTAAAGATGCTGAAAAAGCGAAAGAATTAGTAGATAACAAGGTAGCGGGTATCGCATTCGCGCTTGTCGTAAATAAAGATGTAAAAGTTGATAACTTAACAGCAAAACAAGTACAAGATATCTTCACTGGAAAAGTGACGAACTGGAAAGAGTTAGGCGGAAAAGATGAGAAAATCAATGTAATTAATCGTCCAGCTTCATCTGGTACACGTGCTACATTTGAAAAAACAGTTATGAAAGAAGCTAAAATTAATGATGGAACTGGTACAACACAAGATTCTAACGGTGCAGTAGAGCAAGCAATTAACTCTACTCCAGGTTCAATCAGCTATTTAGCAATGTCTTACATGGTTGGCGATAAAAAAGGTGCATTGCAAACTGTGAAAATTGATGGTGCTGAACCGAAAGTTGAAAATATCTCTGCTGGTAAATATCCATTCTGGTCTTACGAGTACATGGTAACTAAAGGTGAGGCAAAAGAAGCGACAAAAGCTTACATTGACTATGTAAAAGGTAAAGATTTCGAAAAACAAGTAGAAGATATGGGTTACATCCCAATGTCTAAATTAAATAAGTAATAAAATTTTATGGGGCTGGCTGCAAGGCCAGTCCTGTTCATTTCAATCTATGAAGTGGGGTCTGTCCTGTGATGAAGGGGAAAAAACAAATTAATTACGTAAAGAGTGAATATATAGGTAGATCACTTGTTACGTTTTGCGGTATCTTTATTGTTTTTATTACATTAGCTATTATTGCGTTTATTTGCGGCAAAGGAATTCAATCTTTCACGCAAAGTGGTATCTCATTTTCTGAGGTGTTAACTTCGACAAAATGGAATCCAAATGCTGATCAAGGTACGTATGGTGCTGTAATCTTTATTGTCGGTTCGACGCTTGTGTCGTTAGGTGCTGTTGTCATTAGTGCACCAATTGCTATAGCTCTTGCTATATTCATGAATTTAATTTCGCCGAAGTTTGGGAATAAAGTATTAAAGCCTGTTTTAGAATTATTAGTTGGTATTCCATCAGTTGTATACGGATTATTAGGGGTTACGATCTTGGTTCCTCTATTACGTGATTCGTTCGGTGGAGTGGGCTTTAGTTTAATTGCGGGTATTATTGTCCTGAGTATTATGATTTTACCTACTATTGCTAGTATTGCCTCTGATGCAATACGCTCTGTTCCATTTGATTACTTGGAAGCTTCTTACGGTCTAGGATCGACGAAATGGCAAGCGATTAGCCGAGTTATTGTTCCTGCTGCAAAACAAGGGATTTTAACAGGTATAGTTTTAGGATTAGCGCGTGCTTTTGGTGAAGCGTTAGCGGTTCAAATGGTAATCGGGAACACGATTAAATTACCGGAAGGAATATATAGTCCAACAGCAACGTTAACTGGTATTCTGACAATGGATATGACGAATACATTGAACGGAACAGCTTGGAACAATGCGCTATGGACGTTAGCAATGATTTTACTTGTTATTTCATTCCTGTTTATTTTAGTAATTCGAGCGATTGGTCAAAGAGGTGAGCGATAATAATGAATGCAAGAACGGTAAATAAAGTTTGGACAGGTATCTTTTATGCGGTTGCAGCTTTAGTTGTAGCTTTGCTGGCTTTTTTAATGTACGAAATTCTGCAAAAGGGATGGGGATTTTGGGATCCTAGTTTCTTATTCGGAGAACCAAGCAATACAAGAGCTGGGGGGGGAATTGGTCCACAGTTATTCAATTCTTTCTACATGCTTGTTATAACACTTATTATATCTATTCCTCTTGGATTAGGGGCTGGAATATATTTAGCGGAGTATGCAAAAAAAGGTCGTTTTTTAAGTTTTGTTCGTTTATGTATTGAAACAATGGCGTCTTTACCTTCTATTGTTGTTGGACTATTTGGCTTATTAGTATTTGTTACAATGACAGGCTGGGGATATACAGTAATGGGTGGAGCTCTTGCTTTAACTATTTTGAATTTACCTGGTTTAACACGTGTTTGTGAAAATGCGATTTCTGAAGTTCCTCATAATGTAAAAGAGGCGAGTCTTGGACTAGGTGCAACGAAATGGCAAACAATTGCCCGTATCATTATTCCGTCGTCGTTACCACAAATCATTACAGGTATTATTTTAGCAGCGGGCCGTATATTCGGTGAAGCTGCGGCGTTAATTTATACAGCGGGTTTAACATCACCTATTTTAAATTCAGCAGCGGACTTCTCGAGCCCCTCGCATCCTTTAAATCCATTTAGACCAGCTGAAACGTTAGCTGTTCACATTTGGAAATTAAACTCTGAAGGGATTATCCCAGATGCGAAGTTAATTGCAACAAAATCTGCAGCTGTATTAATTATTATGGTATTACTCTTTAATATCATTTCTCGTTTCGTAGCATCTGTATTACACAAGCGTTTTACAGGAACGAAAAGAAAAAGTAAAACGACGAAGAAGGTAAAAGCGGCATAAATTGAAGGTAAGAACTCTCTGTTTATAAACAGGGAGTTTTTTTACGGCCATTTTGATGTTAGCAGGAAAAGAAGGCGAGTTGGTGAATAGGTAACTTGATATACGGATGTTGGGATGAAAGTGTTCTTTCTGCAAATGTCGGGATTTCCTGGATCAGGTAAATCGACACTTTCTAAGTATATCGCTAAGTTAACAGGTGCAGTTATTGTAAGTCATGACGTCGTGAAATCAGCATTATTAAAATCATTAACGGCAAAAGGAAGTGAATCAACAGTTGTTGGGGGAGTCTCCTATTATATTGAATGGGAACTGATAGTTTTTTTGTTAGAACAAGAACATAGTGTTATATTAGATAGTCCATGTCTCTATGATGGGATGGTTGAAAAGGGAATAGGTTTATATCGGAAGTATGGTGCTACATATAAAAATATTGAATGTTATCTTAATAATATAGAAGAAATTAATTGTAGGTTACAAACACGTGAATATAAGATAAGTCAGTAGAATCAGAAGTAGCGTTTGAAAAAAGTGGCTATATGGCAGTAAGAGACCCTCGAATGATGAATATCTTCTTGTAGATTCTGGTAAGCTACTAGAGCAATATGCCCCAAAAATAATGAGTTATATCGGTAGATAAATAAAAAGGCGTTATCTTCATTCGAGAAGATAACGCCTTTTCGTTTAAATATCAGGTGTTTCTGTAGAGGTACTTATTTTTCTACGGGAGCGTCTTTTTCTCCCGATTTTATCTAATAGTTCATACATAACGGGAACGACTACTAATGTAAGAACGGTTGAGACTGCCAAACCACCGATTACAACGACGGCCAGACTTTTGGATACCATACTTCCTGCTTGAGATTGACCGAATAGGAGTGGTAGCATAGCGACGATCGTTGTTATAGCTGTCATAATAATTGGACGTAATCTAGTAGATCCGGCTTCTAGTAAGGCTTCTCTTGTTTCCATACCGTTTTCCCGATTTTGTTGCACTCTTTCTATTAATACAATAGCATTTGTAACGACAATCCCGATTAACATTAATGCGCCGATTAATGAATTTACGTCAACAGGTGTTCTTGAAATGATTAATCCTAAAATACCGCCGACAGCAGCTAATGGTAAAGAGAATAAAATCGCGAAAGGAGCACGTGCTTGCCCGAAGGTGATAACCATAATTAAATATACAATCCCAATTGCAATCCCCATAATTTTGAATAAATCTGTGAAGTTCTCTTGCATAGACTCGGTAGCGCCTGCGATATTTACTTTTGCTCTGTTAGGTAAATCTAAGTCGGTTATAGCCTTATTTACTTCTGCGCTTACTTTACTTAAATCTTCACTTGAAGCTTCTGCGGTAATTTGTATCGTTTCTTTCCCATCTTTATGGAAGATTTCTGTTTGAAGTTGCTTTTCTGAAATAGTTGCAATGTCTTTTAAAGGAATAGGTCCGTTAATAGGTGAAAGTATATTTGTGTTTAAAATATCTTCTTGTTTGTTAATGGATGCCTTTTTATGTTCTATCATAATAGTTGTTTTTTCATTATTGATTGAAATTTCCCCAATAGGAGATTTCTTCATAAGGAATGATACTTGTTGTGCTACTAATTCTGGTGTTAAACCGAGTTGTTCCGCCTTTGTTTGATCGATATAAATTTGCCATTCTTTTTTAGAGTCTTCTATATTTGTTTTTACTTTAGAGAGAGCATCCATACTTTTTAGTTTTGTTTCGACGATGTTAGCGGCCTTTTTTAAATTTGTCTCGTTAGTAGCGGTTACGTTAAATTGTAAGTTGTTTCCGCCTCCGGAGTCAGAGTAACTAGTTTTTATATAATCAAGTTCAGCTGGTTCAAAAGTATTATGCTCCTTTTTTAATTCTTTAATATATTGGTCGATATCAGATCCCTTTTTAAAGACTACAAATATAGTTGCAAGATTGTTTTTAGTTGTCTGTCCCCATTGTGCATCTTCTGCGCTAGATCCCATTCGTAAAATAACATCTGTTACATCAGAATTAGAGAGTAGTTTCTTTTCGAAATCAAAGGCTTTTTGTTTTTTAGCTTCAGAATCATAATCGGTTGGAAATGTCATGTTAACGGATAGCATTGTATCGTCCTCAGACTTTATGTTCGCTTTCGGTAGTAATATGTAGGCTGCAATGGATCCTGCAAACAATAAAAAAGAAGTGAGTAGAATGATAAACTTATGAGAAAGAGCCCACTTTAATATAGCGACATATCGCGGTGAAGAATGAGAATTGCGACGTTTTGTTTTTTTGAGTAGTAAAAAAGCCATAAGTGGAACAACTGTTAACGCAACGATTAAAGAAGAAAGGATAGAATATACAACTGCTAATACCATAGGTAACATTAGTTTTCCAATTACTCCCGATACGAGACCGATAGGTAAAAAAACGGCGACTGTTGTTAAAGTAGAAGAGGTAATTGCGACTGCGACCTCTTTCGTTGCTTCAAGAATAATATTTTTAGAGAAGGTTTCTTTTTGTAAACGACGGAAAATGTTCTCGATGACAACGATACTATCATCGACGAGACGACCCACAGCAACAGCTAAGCCACCAAGAGTTAGAATGTTAAGTGTGATGTTGGATTGATGGAGTAAAAATAGTGTTAATAAAATAGATAGCGGAATACTAATGACAGCGATGAGTGTTGTTCGGAAGCTGCGTAAAAAGATTAAGATAATGAGAGTTGCAGCAATTGCCCCAAGGATTACTTCTTTGCCCATACTAGTAACAGCATTTTCAACTTGCTCATGAGTTGAAGCTAGAAGTTTAATAGAAAACTGATCTTTATATTGCTTGCTTATATCTTTAATCTTTTTATCGATCTCTTTTCCGATTGCAACCGCGTTTTTACTTGGCTCTTTCATGATGATTAATCCTGTTCCTTCTTCTCCGTTTATGTGAGAGATTGTATCATGATGTTGTTTTAGTTCAATTTGAGCGACATCTTGTAACTTTACTTGAGGTGTAACGGTAATGTTTTTAATGTCATTTACATTTTTTATATCTCCGATGACACGAAGGTTGTATTCCTCCTTATTAACGGTAATTGCTCCGGCTGGAGTGGAAGTTTCTTTTCCTTGTAAAACTGCTAATACTTGCTCTGATGTTACGTTTTTATCTTTTAGTTGGTTAGGATCAAGTACGATGGATAATTCGGAAGTTGATTTTCCGAAAAACATAACATTGGCAACACCGTCAATGCTTTCGAGTTGTGGTACGATTTCTTTCTCGATTTGTTTTTCGTCAGCTTTTGAAAATCCGTTCTGCTTCTGGATGGTAATTTGAGCGAGTGGAATCATAGAAGTATTTAATTGGCTAACTACAGGCTTAGTTACATCTTTAGGTAATTTAATTGTATTAATTGTTTTTTCGACTTCGCGTGCCGCATCTTTCATATTTGCCTTGGATGTATATGCAATGTCGATGCGTGATAATCCCTCGTTTGTGGAAGAAGTGATGCCATCGATATGTTCTAAATTACGAAATTGTTTTTCAAGGGGATCAGTTACGTCCTTGGCCATCGTTTCAGCATCGAGCCCTTGAGATAATGTCGTGACAGTTATTGCGGGGTTATCGATGCTTGGTAAAAATTCCATAGGTAATTTAGAGCCGGAATAAACGCCAAGTATGGAAATGAGAAAAACCATGATAATAATAGCGGCTCGGTTTTTTAATGAAAATTTTGTTAACCTATCCATAAGATAATTCCTCCATTAGTTTATTTATAGTTTTGTGGGCACTTTCTTACTATATAACAAAAATTGGATATCTTTCATTAATTAAATGTAAAAAAATTCTAACAATAATCTTAAGTTAATATTTCGAGGGGAAGTTCGTTATTTGTGGAAGTAAAATTCCTGATTGGAGAGAAAAATCAGGAATTAAAGTTTTGCTCTAGTATAGTGGCCTCGTTTTTTGTTACTCTACATTTAAATGGTTATTTGTCTTTCTTAAGTAGAACTGTGGTAATTGTAAAATTTAAAAAGGAGAGGACTACAGGTTAGGAAGTTGCCTGGTGGATGATAGTGTATAGTAACTTGTATACAATCAAAATGAATGTTTTCAGTAGAAAGGATAAGGGTTCTTTCTATAGAAGAAAGTAGAGTAGATAACTTTTTGTGTTTTTTTATAAAAAATACTTGTTATTTAAAAACCATGATGGTATATTAATAAACGTCGCTGATGCGGAAACGCAGAAAACGACAAAAAAGAAATTTAAAAACATAGTTGACATCGAAAAATGAAGATGTTAATATGATGAAGTCGCTTCTGAAGCGGCGGACAAGTTCTTTGAAAACTGAACGAAACAAACAACGTGAACGTCAATTTTTATTTTTAGATGCTAGACAAACTAACTTTATTGGAGAGTTTGATCCTGGCTCAGGATGAACGCTGGCGGCGTGCCTAATACATGCAAGTCGAGCGAATGGATTAAGAGCTTGCTCTTATGAAGTTAGCGGCGGACGGGTGAGTAACACGTGGGTAACCTACCCATAAGACTGGGATAACTCCGGGAAACCGGGGCTAATACCGGATAATATTTTGAACTGCATAGTTCGAAATTGAAAGGCGGCTTCGGCTGTCACTTATGGATGGACCCGCGTCGCATTAGCTAGTTGGTGAGGTAACGGCTCACCAAGGCAACGATGCGTAGCCGACCTGAGAGGGTGATCGGCCACACTGGGACTGAGACACGGCCCAGACTCCTACGGGAGGCAGCAGTAGGGAATCTTCCGCAATGGACGAAAGTCTGACGGAGCAACGCCGCGTGAGTGATGAAGGCTTTCGGGTCGTAAAACTCTGTTGTTAGGGAAGAACAAGTGCTAGTTGAATAAGCTGGCACCTTGACGGTACCTAACCAGAAAGCCACGGCTAACTACGTGCCAGCAGCCGCGGTAATACGTAGGTGGCAAGCGTTATCCGGAATTATTGGGCGTAAAGCGCGCGCAGGTGGTTTCTTAAGTCTGATGTGAAAGCCCACGGCTCAACCGTGGAGGGTCATTGGAAACTGGGAGACTTGAGTGCAGAAGAGGAAAGTGGAATTCCATGTGTAGCGGTGAAATGCGTAGAGATATGGAGGAACACCAGTGGCGAAGGCGACTTTCTGGTCTGTAACTGACACTGAGGCGCGAAAGCGTGGGGAGCAAACAGGATTAGATACCCTGGTAGTCCACGCCGTAAACGATGAGTGCTAAGTGTTAGAGGGTTTCCGCCCTTTAGTGCTGAAGTTAACGCATTAAGCACTCCGCCTGGGGAGTACGGCCGCAAGGCTGAAACTCAAAGGAATTGACGGGGGCCCGCACAAGCGGTGGAGCATGTGGTTTAATTCGAAGCAACGCGAAGAACCTTACCAGGTCTTGACATCCTCTGAAAACTCTAGAGATAGAGCTTCTCCTTCGGGAGCAGAGTGACAGGTGGTGCATGGTTGTCGTCAGCTCGTGTCGTGAGATGTTGGGTTAAGTCCCGCAACGAGCGCAACCCTTGATCTTAGTTGCCATCATTAAGTTGGGCACTCTAAGGTGACTGCCGGTGACAAACCGGAGGAAGGTGGGGATGACGTCAAATCATCATGCCCCTTATGACCTGGGCTACACACGTGCTACAATGGACGGTACAAAGAGCTGCAAGACCGCGAGGTGGAGCTAATCTCATAAAACCGTTCTCAGTTCGGATTGTAGGCTGCAACTCGCCTACATGAAGCTGGAATCGCTAGTAATCGCGGATCAGCATGCCGCGGTGAATACGTTCCCGGGCCTTGTACACACCGCCCGTCACACCACGAGAGTTTGTAACACCCGAAGTCGGTGGGGTAACCTTTATGGAGCCAGCCGCCTAAGGTGGGACAGATGATTGGGGTGAAGTCGTAACAAGGTAGCCGTATCGGAAGGTGCGGCTGGATCACCTCCTTTCTATGGAGAATTGATGAACGCAGTTCATCAATAAACGTTGACTTGTTTTGTTTCGTTCAGTTTTGAGAGAACTATCTCTCAAGTTTAAATGTATGTTCTTTGAAAACTAGATAACAGTGTAGCTCATATTTTTTTAATTTTAGTTTGGTTAAGTTAGAAAGGGCGCACGGTGGATGCCTTGACACTAGGAGTCGATGAAGGACGGGACTAACGCCGATATGCTTCGGGGAGCTGTAAGTAAGCTTTGATCCGAAGATTTCCGAATGGGGAAACCCACTATACGTAATGGTATGGTATCCTTACCTGAATACATAGGGTATGGAAGACAGACCCAGGGAACTGAAACATCTAAGTACCTGGAGGAAGAGAAAGCAAATGCGATTTCCTGAGTAGCGGCGAGCGAAACGGAATCTAGCCCAAACCAAGAGGCTTGCCTCTTGGGGTTGTAGGACATTCTATACGGAGTTACAAAGGAACGAGGTAGACGAAGCGACCTGGAAAGGTCCGTCACAGAGGGTAACAACCCCGTAGTCGAAACTTCGTTCTCTCTTGAATGTATCCTGAGTACGGCGGAACACGTGAAATTCCGTCGGAATCTGGGAGGACCATCTCCCAAGGCTAAATACTCCCTAGTGATCGATAGTGAACCAGTACCGTGAGGGAAAGGTGAAAAGCACCCCGGAAGGGGAGTGAAAGAGATCCTGAAACCGTGTGCCTACAAATAGTCAGAGCCCGTTAATGGGTGATGGCGTGCCTTTTGTAGAATGAACCGGCGAGTTACGATCCCGTGCAAGGTTAAGCTGAAGAGGCGGAGCCGCAGCGAAAGCGAGTCTGAATAGGGCGTTTAGTACGTGGTCGTAGACCCGAAACCAGGTGATCTACCCATGTCCAGGGTGAAGTTCAGGTAACACTGAATGGAGGCCCGAACCCACGCACGTTGAAAAGTGCGGGGATGAGGTGTGGGTAGCGGAGAAATTCCAATCGAACCTGGAGATAGCTGGTTCTCCCCGAAATAGC
Organism: Bacillus sp. FSL R9-9410; assembly: GCF_038050385.1. NCBI lineage: Bacteria > Bacillati > Bacillota > Bacilli > Caryophanales > Bacillaceae > Bacillus > Bacillus sp. FSL R9-9410. Next base: position 3,928,590 of record NZ_JBBOTV010000001.1, on the reverse strand, counting down.
TTTAGGGCTAGCCTTAAGTGTAAGAGTCTTGGAGGTAGAGCACTGATTGAACTAGGGGTCCTCATCGGATTACCGAATTCAGTCAAACTCCGAATGCCAATGACTTATCCTTAGGAGTCAGACTGCGAGTGATAAGATCCGTAGTCAAGAGGGAAACAGCCCAGATCGCCAGCTAAGGTCCCAAAGTGTGTATTAAGTGGAAAAGGATGTGGAGTTGCTTAGACAACTAGGATGTTGGCTCAGAAGCAGCCACCATTTAAAGAGTGCGTAATAGCTCACTAGTCGAGTGACTCTGCGCCGAAAATGTACCGGGGCTAAATACACCACCGAAGCTGCGAATTGATACCAATGGTATCAGTGGTAGGGGAGCGTTCTAAGTGCAGTGAAGTCAGACCGGAAGGACTGGTGGAGCGCTTAGAAGTGAGAATGCCGGTATGAGTAGCGAAAGACGGGTGAGAATCCCGTCCACCGAATGCCTAAGGTTTCCTGAGGAAGGCTCGTCCGCTCAGGGTTAGTCAGGACCTAAGCCGAGGCCGACAGGCGTAGGCGATGGACAACAGGTTGATATTCCTGTACCACCTCTTTATCGTTTGAGCAATGGAGGGACGCAGAAGGATAGAAGAAGCGTGCGATTGGTTGTGCACGTCCAAGCAGTTAGGCTGATAAGTAGGCAAATCCGCTTATCGTGAAGGCTGAGCTGTGATGGGGAAGCTCCTTATGGAGCGAAGTCTTTGATTCCCCGCTGCCAAGAAAAGCTTCTAGCGAGATAAAAGGTGCCTGTACCGCAAACCGACACAGGTAGGCGAGGAGAGAATCCTAAGGTGTGCGAGAGAACTCTGGTTAAGGAACTCGGCAAAATGACCCCGTAACTTCGGGAGAAGGGGTGCTTTCTTAACGGAAAGCCGCAGTGAATAGGCCCAAGCGACTGTTTAGCAAAAACACAGGTCTCTGCGAAGCCGTAAGGCGAAGTATAGGGGCTGACACCTGCCCGGTGCTGGAAGGTTAAGGAGAGGGGTTAGCGTAAGCGAAGCTCTGAACTGAAGCCCCAGTAAACGGCGGCCGTAACTATAACGGTCCTAAGGTAGCGAAATTCCTTGTCGGGTAAGTTCCGACCCGCACGAAAGGTGTAACGATTTGGGCACTGTCTCAACCAGAGACTCGGTGAAATTATAGTACCTGTGAAGATGCAGGTTACCCGCGACAGGACGGAAAGACCCCGTGGAGCTTTACTGTAGCCTGATATTGAATTTTGGTACAGTTTGTACAGGATAGGCGGGAGCCATTGAAACCGGAGCGCTAGCTTCGGTGGAGGCGCTGGTGGGATACCGCCCTGACTGTATTGAAATTCTAACCTACGGGTCTTATCGACCCGGGAGACAGTGTCAGGTGGGCAGTTTGACTGGGGCGGTCGCCTCCTAAAGTGTAACGGAGGCGCCCAAAGGTTCCCTCAGAATGGTTGGAAATCATTCGTAGAGTGCAAAGGCATAAGGGAGCTTGACTGCGAGACCTACAAGTCGAGCAGGGACGAAAGTCGGGCTTAGTGATCCGGTGGTTCCGCATGGAAGGGCCATCGCTCAACGGATAAAAGCTACCCCGGGGATAACAGGCTTATCTCCCCCAAGAGTCCACATCGACGGGGAGGTTTGGCACCTCGATGTCGGCTCATCGCATCCTGGGGCTGTAGTCGGTCCCAAGGGTTGGGCTGTTCGCCCATTAAAGCGGTACGCGAGCTGGGTTCAGAACGTCGTGAGACAGTTCGGTCCCTATCCGTCGTGGGCGCAGGAAATTTGAGAGGAGCTGTCCTTAGTACGAGAGGACCGGGATGGACGCACCGCTGGTGTACCAGTTGTTCTGCCAAGGGCATAGCTGGGTAGCTATGTGCGGAAGGGATAAGTGCTGAAAGCATCTAAGCATGAAGCCCCCCTCAAGATGAGATTTCCCATAGCGTAAGCTAGTAAGATCCCTGAAAGATGATCAGGTTGATAGGTTCGAGGTGGAAGCATGGTGACATGTGGAGCTGACGAATACTAATAGATCGAGGACTTAACCATATAATATGAAGCAATGTTATCTAGTTTTGAAGGAATATACCTTCAATAGTTTGGTGATGATGGCAGAGAGGTCACACCCGTTCCCATACCGAACACGGAAGTTAAGCTCTCTAGCGCCGATGGTAGTTGGGACCTTGTCCCTGTGAGAGTAGGACGTCGCCAAGCAAAAACGAGAGAATATAAAAAACTTATTGACTTTATAAGTGAATCAAGTATAACAATGTTTGTCTCAAATGAATATAGTCTGGTAATGATGGCAGAGAGGCCACACCCGTTCCCATACCGAACACGGAAGTTAAGCTCTCTAGCGCCGATGGTAGTTGGGACCTTGTCCCTGTGAGAGTAGGACGTTGCCAGGCAAAATGGAGGATTAGCTCAGCTGGGAGAGCACCTGCCTTACAAGCAGGGGGTCGGCGGTTCGATCCCGTCATCCTCCACCATATATGTCGGAGGGGTAGCGAAGTGGCTAAACGCGGCGGACTGTAAATCCGCTCCTTTGGGTTCGGCAGTTCGAATCTGCCCCCCTCCACCATTTCTTAATTATTGGGCTATAGCCAAGCGGTAAGGCAACGGACTTTGACTCCGTCATGCGCTGGTTCGAATCCAGCTAGCCCAGCCATTAAGAGCCATTAGCTCAGTTGGTAGAGCATCTGACTTTTAATCAGAGGGTCGAAGGTTCGAATCCTTCATGGCTCACCATTTTCTTAAAAAAATATGCGGGTGTGGCGGAATTGGCAGACGCACCAGACTTAGGATCTGGCGCCTTTGGCGTGGGGGTTCGACTCCCTTCACCCGCACTTTTAATAAAATATCTCATACATGTCTTGCGGAAGTAGTTCAGTGGTAGAATACAACCTTGCCAAGGTTGGGGTCGCGGGTTCGAATCCCGTCTTCCGCTCCAATTTTCAATATGACATGCCGGGGTGGCGGAACAGGCAGACGCACAGGACTTAAAATCCTGCGGTGGGTGACCACCGTGCGGGTTCGACCCCCGCCCTCGGCACCATATGCGCCCGTAGCTCAATTGGATAGAGCGTTTGACTACGGATCAAGAGGTTAGGGGTTCGACTCCTCTCGGGCGCGCTTTTATTAACGGGAAGTGGCTCAGCTTGGTAGAGCACCTGGTTTGGGACCAGGGGGTCGCAGGTTCAAATCCTGTCTTCCCGATTTTCCCAAAAACATGGGGCCTTAGCTCAGCTGGGAGAGCGCCTGCCTTGCACGCAGGAGGTCAGCGGTTCGATCCCGCTAGGCTCCACTTTATTTTTTATATGTCGGAGGTATACCCAAGTTCGGCTGAAGGGATCGGTCTTGAAAACCGACAGGCGGCGAGAGTCGCGCGGGGGTTCGAATCCCTCTACCTCCTCCATTTTTTTTAAAAAGTGGTTTAGTTACATATAAAAATGAATAAGATATTAATTTTTTCCTTCATGGAGGTATACCCAAGTTCGGCTGAAGGGATCGGTCTTGAAAACCGACAGGCGGCGAGAGTCGCGCGGGGGTTCGAATCCCTCTACCTCCTCCATTTATTTTTAAAACATAATATCGTCGCGGGGTGGAGCAGTACGGTAGCTCGTCGGGCTCATAACCCGAAGGTCGCAGGTTCAAATCCTGTCCCCGCAACCAATGGTCCCGTGGTGTAGTGGTTAACATGCCTGCCTGTCACGCAGGAGATCGCCGGTTCGACCCCGGTCGGGACCGCCATTTTATGTTGGCTCGGTAGCTCAGTCGGTAGAGCAGAGGACTGAAAATCCTCGTGTCGGCGGTTCGATTCCGTCCCGAGCCACCATTTTTTTTATTTTTTTTTATTTATGCCGGCTTAGCTCAATTGGTAGAGCAACTGACTTGTAATCAGTAGGTTGGGGGTTCAAGTCCTCTAGCCGGCACCATTTAGGGGCATAGTTTAAAGGTAGAACTGAGGTCTCCAAAACCTCCAGTGTGGGTTCAATTCCTACTGCCCCTGTAAATTATATGGGCCTATAGCTCAGCTGGTTAGAGCGCACGCCTGATAAGCGTGAGGTCGATGGTTCGAGTCCATTTAGGCCCACCATATATTCCGCAGTAGCTCAGTGGTAGAGCTATCGGCTGTTAACCGATCGGTCGTAGGTTCGAGTCCTACCTGCGGAGCCATGGCCCGTTGGTCAAGTGGTTAAGACACCGCCCTTTCACGGCGGTAACACGGGTTCGAATCCCGTACGGGTCATAAAAAAAGAGTCAGCATATTGCTGACTCTTTTTTATTATGTATAAGCCTCTTTTTATCACCTTATTTTCCTCAAATAAATAAAGGGATTTAGGAAAAGCTATGGTATGTATTAAAAGGAGGAGAGGAAAAATGACACAAGTTAGAGAACTTATGAGTACTCATATCGTACATTGTACCCCATTAGACAATGTATATGAGGCGGCTGTAAAAATGAAGGAAGAATCGGTTGGATTGATTCCTGTTATTGAAAATCAACAAGTAGTTGGGCTTGTTACTGATCGAGACTTAGTTGTTCGTGGGATTGCTGAAAAACATCCTGGATCTAATCAAATTACAAATGTAATGACAACAAACATTGTTTCAGTTTCTCCAGATGATCCTATTGAAAAAGCTACAGAATTAATGGCACAATATCAAATTAGACGGTTACCAGTAGTTGAGAGCGGTCAATTTGTTGGGATGCTAGCACTAGGTGATTTAGCTATAAGAAAATCAGCAGATGATCAAGCAGGGTTTGCTTTAAGTGAAATCTCGGTGCATACGGAATAAATTATGTATAAAGATCAGATACATTATTCTAGTATATATGGATTAAACTAATATGTTAGCGTGATGTATCTGAGACATTATATAATAAGTATAGAGTCAATATTTTTGACAGTTTTTTTAAATTTGTCATTCCTAATTTTTAATAAGAGAAAAAATGATATACTGAGGGATATAAGTATTATGAGAGATTTTGAATATAACAATATTTATTGTTAATGATGTAATAATGAATTAATATTTCCTACATAGATACAAAGGGAAGGGGAATTATATGAGGGCTGTACAGGGCGATCCAAATTGGAATTTGGTTACAGATACATATATAGAACCAAATAATTTCGCTGAGTTATTTTCTTTGCTTGTACCTCGTCATCCAAAAGGTGAAGGGAAAGAGCGAACTATATTAGTATGGAAAGAAAAAGAATTTTATAAAGAAGAAAATTTAGCTGCGTGTATCGTATATGGCATGAATAAAGTAAAAAATTTACCGCAGTTTCATAAAGATGAAATTCCAACTCTAGTACGTATTCTTCGTTTATGTCAAGAGGTTGGTTGGTATGAAGAGGCGAATGCTTTTATGATAACCCAAGGGCTAGCTGAATTTGTCCAAACTTCATTGGAGTATGAAACATGGGATCTTTTGACGAAAGCAGTTGCTTTAAACTATTTAATTATTAAATATCGTATTGGTGAATTAACAGATAAGGATGTAGAAATTTGGGATCGAGTTAAATTTAATGAGAAATGTATAACAGATTGCAAACATCTATTATCTCATAAAGAAGTATTGGAATTTACATTTTTTTATATGTGTAAGCGAGCGAAAACACTATCAAAAGAGCAATTAAATAGTGATATGATGAGTCTGGCAATGTATTGTAATACTTTTGTGTATGATTTATATACACATGACTTATTACGAAAGTATCGTAAGTGTACAGACTTCCTATCATATTATGGACCTAGTCAAGCAGTTTTAGCTTGTCAAAGAGCTGTACTTTCTCAAATTTCCGATCGATTAGATCCTTTAAAGACAACTCATGTAGATGATTATTTATATGTGATGAAAGAAATGATGGAGCATATGACGATAGGGGTAATGGATCGGTATGGTCATTTTATTGGAAAGTTACTATCATATGTACCATTTTTCGAAATGATCCAAGTGCCACAGCATGCATATTATTGTGAAGAATTACTGTATATTTGTAAGGGGATTGAATACAAAGAAGAAATACTACGCAATTATATATTTATACAATTACATGATTGTTTACCATCATTCTTTAAACTATTTCTTAAAAATAAGCGTTATGCAACGATTCATGATATTCTTTTCTATTGGTGCGACGATGAACAAAGAATGAGCTTAGAGAAAAAATATAATCTTAGTTTTATTTATGAAAAATATGCTTGTGGATAAACCATATTTTACATATTAAAAATTAATATAAATTAAAAAGGATCTCAAGTTTATGTGAGATCCTTTTTTGTTAGTAAAGCAAGGAGAAAGTAACTAAGATAAGAAATAACATTCCATAAAGGAGAAGTTGTGCAGTATAACTTCCTTGTATACCAAAAAAAGTATTCATTTTTTCATATAAATTCAATATATATTTCATTGGATTATCTTTGAAAGATGGGTACACAGTGTCTCCTCTTTCTAAGCTTCTTGTTCATGTTTTTGGTTATTAGAAACATGAACGTATCTAGCTATGAATAATAAAACACCTATAAAGAATACAGGAAGTACGGTAGATAAATAAAAACCATTACTAATTATATTTGTTATAAGAGCACTCAAAAGAAAAATTGCATTATAAATATGGGCAATTTTTTGTTTTAGCCGCATTTGTAATGCTTCCATAATGATTTCTAAAGCAACAAAAGTAATAATAATAGATAAGAATGCAGTGTTCGTATTATAAATGATTAAACAACAGATTAAACCTAAAAAGGCCAGGTATTCAATAAGGAGAGGTATATTGCGTGGCATATAATTTACCTAACTAAATATGGCAGTGGGTTCACTGCATTTGTTTTTTCCAAATTCCATTCCCCATTATGTAATTCAAAATGAAGATGTTGCCCGTATGAATGACCTGTGTTTCCCATATGACCTACTAATTGTCCAGTTTGTATTTGATCACCAGCTTGTACAGTGCGATCCTTCATATGAGCATAAACTGTTGTATATAATTTCCCATTTATTTGGTGGGCGATGAACACGACATTGCCGTAGCTAGCTGAATAATAAGATTTCACAACTTTACCTGCAGCAGCAGCTTGAATAGAGACATTTCCTTGTGCTGCTATATCTATACCATAATGCATTTGCTCCCAGCGCATATCAAAAGTGGAGCTGATTTTCCCTTGAGTAGGGAATTTGAAAACTGCTGGAATTGATGCAGGTTGAGCTGTTTTAGCTTGTGCTTGATTTTGATTTTGCACTACATAGTGTTTTGCTACATATCCGTATACTGTGCCAAAACGAATTTTATACCAAGTACCTACCGTTTCTACTACTTGTACTTGTGTACCATTTTGTAATGAGCCAAGTAGAGTGCTACTTGTACTAGCGTTGCTGCGTACATTTAATTTTGGTGTTGCAACAGTATAAGAAGGAGAACCTTGTACAGTTACACCTTTTACTAGAGGTGTGGATCCATTAGATACAAATGTTTTTTGGACGTAACCAATTTGCCCGTTATGTAATATTTTGTACCAATCCCCTTGTTCACCTTGAATGGTAATGAATTGACCATTTGGTAATATATCTAGAATAGAAGACTGTGTATTAGGTTCAGAACGAACGTTTAATGCGTTTGCATTTACGATATATTGATTTTTTGGTTGAACATTTTTTTTGAATAGAATTGCCTCTTTTTTCATATAGCCTGTTTTGTTGTTAACAGATACTTTATACCAATCTTGAGTTGTCTCAAGAATAGTAACAGGGCTATTAAATCGAATGTTATCAATTATTGCACTGTCTGCATGGTTATTTTGATGTAGTGCAACGTTATCAATTTTTACATATCCAGTTTTTACTGTAGATGGTTGCTTAGCAGCCGCTGCTTGTATATCGGATTCTCCCATAGAAGGAAGTAAAGAAGCGATTGCGATAGTAGTTGCTGTTAAAGCTGTAGCTTTCATATTCATGTAATAAAGACCTCCTCTAGTTGTATAGTTGTAATTTCATTATAGTATAAAGATATAATATATTGGTCGTATTCACATAAATGTAATATGAAATCAATAAAAATAATGCTAGAAGAGAGATTCGTATATAAATATTGTATATATCATTTGTGGGGTCGCATTTATATTTGTTTAACACGTTAAGGATTAATTCGCAATTGAGAAAATTAAAACAGTTGATGATGTCTTATGTCGGTGTTATACTGACAGTGATAATTTTATAGTTTGCTAGGAGGGCTGGTGTTGCCAGCTGAGAGTAAGACCTTAAGTCTTTGATCCTTTTTATTACCTGATCTAGATTATGCTAGCGTAGGGAAGCAATTCGGACACTAACAATGAGTCCCCGTTTCTTTGCGTATAGAAACGGGGCTTTTTTATTTGAAAATTTCATATTAACACCACTAGGGGTGCTTTTCGTGCTGAGAGAGGAATAATCCTTAACCCTTACAACACCTGATCTAGATAATACTAGCGAAGGGAAGTGGAACAACGAATAAATTATAATTTTATTTGCTGTAACCACTTCTTATATACAGAAGTGGTTTTTTTATTGAGATAAATAGATATATAGGAAGGGGAATTATTAATGAAATTTTGTGAAAGATTATTTGATACGGTGCAGCCTGTTTGGGAGAAAAGTCATAATCATCCGTTTGTAGTAGGTATGGGGGATGGTACGTTGGAAAAAGACAAATTCCAGTACTATATTATTCAAGATTATTTATATTTGTTAGATTATGCAAAGCTATATGCAATTGGGGTTGTAAAGGCAACGAATCCACAAGTTATGGCAAAATTTGCAGAGCAAATTGATGGGATTTTAAATGGTGAAATGACGATTCATAAACAGTATGCAAAAAGACTTGGTATTTCTGCACAAGAGATGGAATCTGCGAAACCATCTGCTAAAAATTTAGCCTATACAAATTACATGATGTCTGTATCTCAAAATGGCACACTTGCAGAATTAATATCAGCTTTACTTCCATGTATGTGGAGCTATTGGGAGATTGGAAAGCGTTTAAATGATATTCCTGGAGCAAGAGATCATGAGTTCTTTGGAGAGTGGATTCAAGGATATAGTTCTGAAGAATACGGTAACCTTTGTATTTGGTTAATAGATTTATTAAATGAAATGGCAGTTGGAAAGTCAGAGGAAGAGCTAGATCGATTAGAGGAGATTTTCTTATATTCCAGCCGATTTGAATATTTATTCTGGGATATGGCTTATCGTAAGGAGATGTGGGGTTTTGAGGAGCAAGAACATACTACAGTTTCATAATGTTTCCTTTCATTATGATGAGAAACCAATCATCGATGAATTAAATGCTTCTATACAAGATAAAGAGTTTGTAAGTATTATCGGACCGAGTGGATGCGGGAAAAGTACTTTATTTCGCCTTATTACAGGCTTAGAAGAGGCAAGTACTGGACAGATAGAGCTGACAGAAACAAAGAGTCATTCTGTAGGGTATATGCCCCAAAAAGATATGCTCTTACCGTGGAGGACGATTATTGAGAATGCGGCCCTGCCGCTAGAGTGCCAAGGTGTGCAGAAGAAAGAAGCGCAAGTAAAAGCGAAAGAACTGTTACATAAATTTGGTTTACAAGGGTACGAGAAAAAATATCCGAAAGATTTATCTGGTGGTATGAGGCAACGCGTATCTTTTATCCGAACTTTATTAACAGGCGGGGAGATATTATTGTTAGATGAACCGTTTAGCGCATTGGACGCTTTAACGAAGGCATCTTTGCAAGAATGGTTGTTTGAACAATGGAAAGAGTGGGAAAAAACAATTTTATTTATCACTCATGATGTTGAAGAAGCCTTGTTTCTTTCTAATCGAATTTTGGTTGTAGAAAATCAACCGATAGCAACTTTAACTGAGCGAATTGTGCCGCTTGATCGTAACCGAACAAGAAAAGATTTATATAAGCCTGAAGTATTAGCGCTTAAAGAAGAGATCCTTAGTATGTTACAAAAGCAGGTACTCGTATGATGAATCGCTTGAAGGAGTTATTACCTGCCCTCATATTAAGTGGAATTTTGCTTGCTCTATGGGAAGTAGGCGCAAGAATTGTAGATGAGATGTACATTTTGCCATCACCTTCTGCAATTGTCATGAAGATATGGGCGCTGAAAGATATATTATTTACGGTTCATTTACCTGCAACGTTGTACGTCGTTTTAATAGGTGTTGTTATTTCTATCGTACTGGGCGTAGGGCTAGCAATGTTAATGAATGCGAGTACGTGGATGGAAAGAGCATTTTATCCATTATTAGTAGCTTCTCAAACAATCCCGATTACAGCACTTGCGCCACTATTTGTTTTATGGTTTGGATATACCATTTGGAGCAAGGTTGTTGTCACTGTCTTAATTACATTTTTCCCAATTGCGGTAAATACGTATGATGGGCTGCGTAGTACGAAGAAAGAATGGGAGGAGCTCTTAGTTACGTATGGTGCAACGAAAAAAGATATTTTTTTAAAGCTAAAATTGCCATCTGCTCTTCCTTATTTTTTCTCAGCGTTAAAAATTGCCGTTCCGCTTAGTGTTATCGGAGCAGCAATTGGAGAATGGCTCGGTGCACAAGCTGGGCTTGGATATTTCAGTAAAAGAATGATGACGCAGTTAGACGGAGCTGGTGTGTTTGCACCAATTGTATTGTTATCATTATTAGCTATTTTCTTCGTCATACTTGTTTCGATATTAGAAAAGAAATTTATTAGTTGGAGGAAACATTCATGAAATTATTAAAACGCATCTTTGTGTTTACATTATTAGTTGCAATGATTGCAGGATGTTCGAGTAATTCAGCATCAGATAAGAATAAAACAGAAAAAGAAATAACAGTAATGCTCGATTGGTATCCAAATGCGGTACATAGCTTTATTTATACGGCAATTGAAAAAGGGTACTTTAAAGAAGAAGGAGTAAAGGTGAATATTAAATTCCCTTCTAATCCGACTGATCCATTAACGCTAGCGGCAGCAGGGAAAGTGACAGTTGGTTTGTATTATCAACCGGATGTTGTCATGGCAAAAGCAAATGAACAAATTCCAGTGAAATCAATTGGAGCTGTCGTACGTTCGCCGTTAAATCATGTTGTATCGCTGAAATCAGCAGGTATTAAGTCACCTAAAGACTTAGAAGGAAAAACAGTTGGATATTCTGGAACCCCTTTAAGTGAAGCATATTTAAAAACGATGATAAAAGAAGATGGTGGTAATCCAGATACAGTAAAAGTAGTTGATGTTGGATTCGATTTAGTACCAGCGCTAATTACGAAAAAAGTAGATGCTGTAACAGGAGCATATATTAACCATGAAGTACCTGTTATGCGTCATGAGGGTCATGAGCCGGCGTACTTTAATCCAGCTGATTACGGTGTACCGAATTATCATGAACTTGTATTTGTAACAGGTGATAAAACTTTGAAAAAGGATAAAGAAGCATTACAGGCCTTTTTACGTGGTGCGAAAAAAGGATATGATTTCATGAAGAAAAATCCGGATGAATCATTAAATATTTTATTAAATCATCAAGAAAAAGAAAATTTCCCGCTTGTACCAGAAGTTGAAAAAGAAAGTATGAAAATTTTATTAGAGAAAATGGAAACGAAAGATGAGCCATTCTTATCAGATTCAAAAGAGTCATGGGAGAAACAAAATAAATGGCTGAAAGAAAAAGGAATGACGAAAGAAATCGTTCCAGCCGATGAATTATTCGAAACCATTTTAAAGTAGGCGAATGAATATGAAAAATGAGCTCCATGTAATCTCAAATGGTCACATGCCATTCGAAGAGTTAGTGAATGTAGCGATGCAAATTGAGAGTGAGATTGATTATTTGCATATTCGTGAGCGTGAGAAAAGTACGAAGGAATTGTATGAAGGTGTGGAAAGTTTTTTGGAGAAAGGCTTTCCGGCATCGAAGATAGTGATAAATGATCGAATTGATATTGCTATGCTATTAAATATTCCGCGTGTGCAGCTAGGATATCGAAGCGCAGATGTAAGGTCGGTGAAAGAAAAGTTTTCTTATTTGCATGTTGGCTATTCAGTACATTCTTTAGATGAAGCGATAGTGGCATTTAAAGATGGAGCGGATTCACTCGTTTACGGTCATGTATTTCCAACTGCTTGTAAAAAGGATGTGCCAGCAAGAGGATTAGAAGAAATTGCTCATATGGCAAGATGTTTATCCATACCAATAACTGCAATTGGTGGAATCACTCCTGAAAATACAGGTGATGTTCTTGCAAATGGTGTAAGTGGCATTGCTGTTATGTCCGGGATTATAAGCAGTAGTAATCCGTATAGCAAGGCGAAATCTTATAAGGAATCAATAAGAAAGTGGGCGGGAAAACATGTGTAAGAAGTATGATGTAGCGATTATTGGCGGAGGTGTAATTGGTAGTTCAGTTGCACACTTTCTAGCAGAAAGAGGGCATAAAGTAGCGATTATAGAGAAGCAAAGAATCGCATCTGAAGCTTCGAAAGCAGCTGCTGGTTTGCTCGGTGTTCAGGCAGAATGGGATGAATATGATCCGCTGTTTGAGCTTGCTAGAGAAAGCCGTGCTATATTTCCACAACTTGCAGAAGTTTTACGTGAAAAAACAGGCATCGATATTGGGTATGAGGAAAAAGGCATTTATCGCATTGCCCAAAATGAAGAGGAGAAGGAAAGAATTCTTCATATTATGGATTGGCAACAGAAAACAGGTGAAGATTCCTATTTTCTAACGGGGGATCGTTTGCGGGAAAAAGAGCCATTTCTTTCCGAGTCAATTATAGGGGCTGTATATTATCCAAAAGACGGTCACGTTATTGCACCAGAGCTTACGAAAGCATTCGCACACTCCGCATCATTTTCTGGAGCTGACATATATGAACAAACAGAAGTGTTTGATATTCGTATTGAGAATAATAAAGTGACTGGGATTGTTACGAGTGAAGGTGTAATCACATGCGAAAAAGTCGTTATCGCTGGAGGGTCATGGAGTACGAAATTACTACATTATTTCCATAGTGATTGGGGTACATATCCTGTTAAGGGAGAGGTTGTTGCAGTAAGAAGTAGGAAACCTCTCTTGAAAGCTCCTATTTTCCAAGAGCGGTTTTATATTACGCCGAAGCGCGGTGGCCGTTATGTGATTGGGGCAACGATGAAGCCTCATACGTTCAATAAATCTGTACAACCAGAAAGTATTACTTCCATATTAGAGCGTGCTTATACGATATTACCTGCTTTAAAAGAAGCAGAGTGGGAAAGTACATGGGCAGGATTAAGACCACAATCGAATCATGAAGCTCCTTATATGGGAGAGCATGAAGAAATAAAAGGTTTATATGCTTGTACTGGACATTATCGAAACGGTATTTTATTAAGTCCTGTTTCTGGTCAGTATATGGCTGATTTAATAGAAGGAAAGCAGGAGAATCATCTGCTAGATTCATTGCTTTCTAAATCGGTTTAGAAAGGGGATGGAAGTTTGAATTTAAAAATTAATGGTAATCAAATTGAAGTGCCAGTGAGTGTGAAAACAGTAGCTGAGCTACTTACACATTTAGAATTAGATAACAGAATTGTTGTAGTGGAGCGTAATAAAGATATTTTACAAAAGGATGATCATAAAGATACATCAGTTTTTGATGGAGACCAAATTGAGATTGTAACTTTCGTAGGAGGCGGTTGATTATGTTAAACATTGGACCATTTTCATTTCATTCTAGACTTTTATTAGGAACAGGGAAATTCTCTGATTTTGATGTACAGCAAAAAGCAATTGACGTTGCTGAGGCTGAAATTTTAACGTTCGCAGTACGTCGCATGGATATATTTGATGCGAAGCAACCTAATTTATTAGAGAAACTTGATGTGAAAAAATATACGTTATTACCAAATACAGCAGGAGCAAAAAATGCTGAAGAAGCTGTTCGAATTGCGAAATTAGCAAAAGCTTCTGGACTTTGTGACATGATAAAAGTAGAAGTTATTGGTGATGATAGAACGTTATTACCTGATCCGGTAGAAACGTTAAAAGCATCTGAAATGTTACTGGAAGAAGGATTTATTGTTCTACCGTACACATCTGATGATGTTGTATTAGCGCGTAAATTACAAGAACTTGGCGTGCATGCCATTATGCCAGGTGCATCACCGATTGGTTCAGGACTTGGTATTGTAAATCCATTAAATTTAAGTTTCATTATTGAACAAGCGACAGTACCAGTTATCGTGGATGCTGGTATTGGTAGCCCAGCTGATGCGGCATTTGCGATGGAATTAGGAGCAGATGGTGTGTTATTAAATACGGCTGTGTCGGGGGCAAAAGATCCTATTAAAATGGCATACGCTATGAAATTAGGTATTGAGGCAGGACGATTAGGGTTTGAAGCAGGTCGTATTGCACGTAAACGTTGTGCAACGGCAAGTAGTCCTTTAGAAGGAATGAGCGTAGTTGAATAATCGATATTCTCGCCAAGAACTATTTTCTCCAATTGGGGGAGAAGGGCAACAAAAGATAAGAGAAAAGCATGTACTGATTATCGGTGCAGGTGCATTAGGTAGTGCAAATGCAGAGATGTTTGTAAGAGCTGGCGTGGGCACAGTAACAATTGTTGACCGCGATTATGTGGATTGGAGTAATTTACAAAGACAGCACTTGTATGCAGAGAGTGATGTAGAGAATAACCTTCCGAAGGCTGTGGCGGCAAAAAAACGTCTAGAAGAGATTAATAGTGAAGTAAGAGTAGAAGCTCTCGTTCAAGATGTAACGGCTGAAGAGTTAGAAGAACTCGTTACAAATGTTGATGTAATTATCGATGCGACTGATAATTTCGAAACGCGTTTCGTTGTGAATGATATATCGCAAAAATATTCTATTCCATGGGTTTACGGGGCATGTGTAGGAAGTTACGGTCTTTCTTATACTATTCTTCCAGGTAAAACGCCATGTTTATCTTGTTTATTACAATCGATTCCGCTTGGCGGAGCGACATGTGATACAGCGGGGATTATATCACCTGCTGTATCTCTTGTCGTTTCTCATCAAGTAACGGAAACACTTAAACTGTTAGTAGAAGATTATGACTCGCTTCGAGATGGGCTTGTATCATTTGATGTATGGAAAAATGAGTATTCATGTATGAATGTGCAAAAGCTTCGTAAACATAATTGTCTATCATGTGGTGAGCAAGCATTATATCCGT
Source organism: Bacillus sp. FSL R9-9410 (assembly GCF_038050385.1). Taxonomy (NCBI): domain Bacteria; kingdom Bacillati; phylum Bacillota; class Bacilli; order Caryophanales; family Bacillaceae; genus Bacillus; species Bacillus sp. FSL R9-9410. The sequence goes on along the minus strand of NZ_JBBOTV010000001.1, from coordinate 3,913,369 downwards.
ATTTAAATAAAGAAAACACTTCAAAAACAGCAATGTTATGCGGGAGAAATACAGTTCAAATTAGACCACCTCATAAAGAAGAAATGAATTTTGAGCAATATAAAGAATTGCTAAATAATCGCGTGAATGATTTGAATGTAAATCCATATTTATTATCATTTTCTGTTGAAGAAAAGAGATTAGTTGCTTTCAAAGATGGTCGTGTACTTGTGCATGGAACGAAAGATATAAGTGAAGCGAAAACAATTTATCATCGCTATTTTGGATAGAAAAGGATGAGTGAGATGAAAGTGAATAAAGCTTTAACGATTGCAGGATCTGATAGCGGAGGCGGCGCTGGAATTCAAGCAGATTTAAAAACATTCCAAGAGCTTGGTGTGTATGGAATGACGGTTATTACAGCAATTACTGCTCAAAATACGCTTGGCGTTCAAGGGGTATATCCTGTTTCTTTAGAAGGAATTAAGGAACAGCTGAATTCAATTGGTACGGATTTAACACCAGATGCTGTGAAACTAGGGATGCTATTTAGCAGTGAAATTATTCAAATTGTTGCAGAACATATTAAGAAATTTGGCTGGAATAATATTGTACTAGATCCTGTTATGATTGCAAAAGGCGGAGCATCATTATTACAACAAGAAGCAGTACAAGCATTAAAGGAATATTTATTACCAGTAGCAACTGTTGTAACACCGAATGTTCCGGAAGCAGAAGTGTTAACTGGGATGGAGATTCAAAATATAGAAGATAGTAAAGAAGCTGCGAAAGTATTGCACGAATTAGGTGCTAAATATGTGCTTATGAAGGGCGGACATGCAGAATATCAAGGTAATGAAGTAATTGATTTACTCTTTGATGGAGAAGAGTTTATTGAATTTAGAAGTGAACGAATTCCTTCGAAGCAAACGCACGGAAGCGGATGTACATTCGCGTCTGCAGTTACAGCAGGACTTGCTAAAGGGTATTCAATTGAAGAGGCAGTTCAAGAAGCAAAACGATTTATTAGTATAGCGATTGAAGAGCCATTGAATATTGGTAGTGGTCATGGGCCGCCGAATCATTTTGCTTATAAGATGAATAATACACGTGTATAAAGACATGAGAAGCCAGTTTGTTAACTGGCTTTTTTTATGTTTAATTTTTCCAAATACAGGAGTGATATATCAGCCAGAATACATTTTTTGTAATACGCTGAGTTCAAATGTATGGAGCGGGGGAACCAATTTGTGCGTCGTCACTAGGGATGAATCTTTCAATTTTGAAAGTAGGGCAACTCTCAAAGCCCGAATCCGACAGCTAACTTCGTAAGCGTCTTGAGAGAGGGCGGTGCCATGATGGATATATCACTTCGTCGGTCTGATTAGTATAGGAGAATATCAATCTATGTTTGAGTTCTTTTATGCTAAGGAGGATGAGATATATGGAATTAACGCTTGTTTGCTTTGGAGAAGAAAATAAGGTAAAGAGTTTAAGAGAGTGAATACTGAGTGCAACAAGCTATGCACTTCATGTAATTCGCTCTTTCTATTTCATATTTAAAGGATCATTTTTATGAAAAAGAAAGAAAAGACAAGAAAATAGATGAAAGAATATTAATAACCCGTAATGTAAGCGTTTAAACGATGGAATATTTTCTTATTTTCAGTAATTTGCCTCTTTACAAGTTAAATATAGAGGAGTATATTTACTCTCATAAATCATTTATGAAATTTCCAAAAAAAACCTAAAATCGCTGAGTTCCAGAAATGGAGCGGGGGAACCAATTTTGTGCATCGTCACTTGGGGTGAATCTTTCAATTTTGAAAGTAGGGCTACTCTTTAGGCCCGAATCCGACAGCTAACCTCGTAAGCGTTTAGAGAGGAGGTTTACTTTGTGTTGTTCGTTTCGAACACTAAGTAGAGCTTAGTGTTCTTTTTTTGATAACGAGATGGTAAATTTTAACAAAAAGTGAGGGGTAGTTATGTTAGATGTTGTAATGATCGGGATTTTTGTTGGGTTAGTCGCATCGATGGCAAGTCTTGCAAGTTGGTCAGATAAAGTTGTGAAAGAAGGGAAGCAATCATGATGATTGCCTTATCGGTTATTGTTGCAGCGATTACGGTGTACTTAGTATACGCATTATTAAATCCAGAAAAGTTTTAATTAGGGGGAATCATTCATTATGATTTGGGTTGCAGTCGTTATTACAATGCTCTTGTTTATTCTAGTAGCAAAGCCAATGGGGATTTATTTAGAGAAAGCCTTTCAAGGTAGCAAGAAGCTAGATAAAGTATTCGGGCCTTTTGAGAAACTTATTTTTAAAATTACAGGTGTAAAAGCATACAATCAAACGTGGAAACAGTACGCATTATCTTTGGTTCTACTCAATGGATTTATGATTGTCGTCGTATATTTCATTTTCAGATTACAAGGTGTATTGCCATTAAATCCAGCGCATATTGAAGGGATGGAGCCTACGCTCGCTTTTAATACAGCGATTAGTTTTATGGCTGATACAAACTTACAGCATTACAGCGGTGAAAATGGTTTATCTTATTTATCACAATTAATCGGGATTACATTTTTAATGTTTGCGGCACCAGCAACGACGTTAGCGCTCGTTATGGCTTTTATTAGAGGACTGGCTGGAAAAGAACTCGGTAACTTTTTCGTTGATTTTACGAGAGCATTAACGAGAGTTTTTCTTCCTATCGCATTTATTGCGGCGCTAGTCTTTGTCGCACTTGGTGTACCACAAACGTTGGACGGAGCTGTTACAGCACAAACAATTGACGGTGCGAAGCAAAGTATTTTACGTGGGCCAGTTGCATCATTCGTTTCAATTAAGGAACTTGGAAATAACGGCGGTGGATTTTTCGGAGCAAACTCTACACATCCTTTCGAAAATCCAGGGCAAATGAGTAATATTTTGCAAATGATGCTTATGATGTTATTGCCAACAGCACTTCCATTTACGTACGGACGAATGGTAGGAAATAAAAAACAAGGACGTATCCTTTTCGTTTCACTATTTATGGTGTTTTTACTAGGGTTTATAACGATTACTACAGCTGAATTAAATGGGAATCCAGCGTTAAATGGAATAGGTATCGAACATGTACAAGGAAGTACAGAAGGAAAAGAAGTACGATTCGGGACTGTATTTTCTTCACTATACGCAACAGTAACGACAGCTGCTGAAACAGGGGCAGTTAATACGATGCATGATACATTAACACCAATTGGCGGATTAGTACCACTTGTAAATATGATGTTAAATACAGTATACGGCGGTGTTGGAGCAGGTTTTGTGAACATTATTATGTATGCAATAATCGCAGTCTTTATATCTGGATTAATGGTTGGTCGGACACCAGAGTTTTTAGGTAAGAAAATTGAAGGTAAGGAAATGAAATTAATTGCGGTAACGATATTATTTCATCCATTGCTTATTTTAGGATTTTCGGCATTAGCTCTTTCAACAAGTTTAGGAACGGATGCAATTTCTCATTCAGGTTTCCACGGTTTAACGCAAGTTGTATATGAGTATACATCGTCAGCTGCGAATAACGGATCTGGATTTGAAGGATTAGCAGATAATACACCGTTTTGGAATATTACGACTGGTTTAGTTATGTTTTTAGGACGCTATTTCAGTTTAATTACGATGCTAGCTGTTGCAGCTTCACTGAAAGAGAAGACGGTAGTACCAGAAACAGTCGGAACGTTCCGTACAGATAATAGTTTATTTGGAGGTATTTTCATCGGAACGATTGTAATTGTTGGTGCGTTAACATTCTTCCCGATGTTAGTACTCGGCCCAATTGCAGAATTTCTTACATTGAAGTAATGGAGGGTAAATGATGAGACCGGTAGTAGTAAAAGAAAAACAAGTGAACGAGTCACAAATACATGTTGTAGAAGATGAGGTTAGACAAGCAAAAACGATGGATCGTGATATCGTGACACATGCGATGAAACAATCCTTTGCGAAATTGAACCCGAAAGTAATGATAAAGAATCCGATTATGTTCGTTGTGGAAATTGGATTTATCATTACGTTAATTTTATCCTTTATTCCAAGTAGTTCTAGTAGTGTACCAGGGTGGTTTAATATAACAGTTTCTCTCATTCTATTATTTACAGTTTTATTTGCTAACTTTGCAGAAGCGTTAGCTGAAGGTCGTGGTAAAGCACAAGCCGATTCTTTAAAACAATCGAAGAAAGATGTGTTTGCAAATGTTGTAAAAGAAAATGGAGATATTGTTCAAGTTTCAGCAACTGATCTGAGAAAAGGTGACGTTGTTATTGTAAAACAAGGAGAAATGATTCCGAATGATGGTGAAGTAATTAAAGGATTAGCGTCTGTAGATGAATCTGCAATTACAGGGGAATCAGCTCCTGTAATAAAAGAGGCGGGCGGTGATTTTTGTTCAGTAACAGGCGGAACGATGGTCGTAAGTGATGAGATTACAATTGTAATTACGAGCAATCCTGGTGAATCATTTATTGATAAAATGATTTCTTTAGTAGAAGGAGCTGCTCGTCAAAAAACGCCGAATGAGATTGCTTTAAATACAGTATTAACGAGTTTAACGCTTATTTTCTTAATCGTTGTTGTGACGTTGCCGATTTTCACAAATTATTTAGGGTTTCAAATTGATACAGCTGTACTTGTAGCGTTGTTAGTTTGTTTAATTCCGACGACAATTGGTGGATTATTATCAGCGATTGGTATTGCCGGGATGGACCGCGTGACAAAGTTTAATGTATTAGCGATGTCAGGGAAAGCAGTAGAAGCTGCGGGTGATATTAATACAATTATTTTAGATAAAACAGGTACGATCACTTTCGGGAACCGGATGGCACATACACTGCTCCCTGTAGGGAATGAAACGATTGAGCAAGTAGGGAAATGGGCTGCAATTAGCTCAGTTTTAGATGAAACGCCAGAAGGTCGATCAGTTATAGAATATGTACAAACGAAATCTATATCATATAATAGAGAACTTGCAGAACAAGGTGAATTTGTTCCGTTTAAAGCAGAAACGAGAATGAGTGGTGTTGATTTACAGGATGGAACGAAAGTAAGAAAAGGTGCTGTTGGTGCCGTTATTGAATGGGTTCAATCACAAGGCGGAACGATTCCGAAAGATGTGAATCAAAAAGCAGATTTCATTTCAAAAGAGGGCGGAACACCACTTGTAGTTGCAGTAGATGATCGTATTTACGGTTTAATCTATTTAAAGGATACAGTAAAACCTGGTATGCGCGAGCGTTTTGAACAATTGCGCCAAATGGGGATTAAAACGGTTATGTGTACAGGTGATAACCCATTAACAGCAGCGACAATTGCAAAAGAAGCTGGAGTAGATGAATTCGTTGCTGAATGTAAACCAGAAGATAAAATTGCGGTTATTAAAGCAGAGCAAGATAAAGGAAAACTTGTAGCGATGACAGGTGATGGTACAAATGATGCTCCGGCGTTAGCACAAGCTGACGTTGGATTGGCGATGAATAGTGGTACGACAGCTGCGAAAGAAGCGGCCAATATGATCGATTTAGATTCGAACCCAACGAAAATTATTGAGGTTGTAGGAATCGGTAAGCAATTGTTAATGACACGTGGTGCGTTAACGACGTTTAGTATTGCGAATGATATTGCAAAATATTTTGCAATCATTCCAGCAATGTTTACACTTGCGATTCCGCAAATGGAAGCATTAAACATTATGAAATTAACATCACCGCTTTCAGCAATCTTATCAGCATTAATATTTAATGCGGTTATTATTCCATTACTAATTCCGTTGGCGATGAAAGGTATTGCATATAAACCGATGAGTTCGAATGCATTGCTTAGCCGAAACTTACTCATTTACGGGCTTGGTGGAGTTATCGTTCCGTTCATTGGAATTAAAGTAATTGATATGATTGTCGGCTTGTTCATATAAGGAAGAGGGGAAAAAAGATGGCGAAGAAACAAAGTATACTTTCACCAATTATTCGTATTACTTTTACGTTTTTAGTCTTGTGTGGACTTGTATATCCGCTTATTGTAACTGGTATTGCGCAAGCGGTAATGAAGGATAATGCGGATGGAAGTCTTATATATAATGATAAAGATGAAGTAATTGGTTCGAAATTAATCGGTCAAAATTTCACAGATCCACGTTATTTTCATGGACGTGTCTCTAGTATAGAATATAAAGCAGAAGCATCTGGTTCAAATAACTATGCACCGTCTAATCCAGATTTAGAGAAACGAGTAGAGAAAAGTATTGCAGACTGGAAGGAAAAAAATCCAACTGTTCCAGTTACAGAAGTACCGATAGATTTAGTGACGAATTCAGGTTCAGGGCTTGATCCTGACATTAGTCCGAAGGCGGCTTCCGTACAGGTAAATCGTATCTCGAAATTAACGAATATTCCGAAAGAAAAGCTAGATCAATTGATTAAGGATCAAACGGAAGGTGCTGCACTCGGCTTATTTGGAGAAAATCGCGTGAACGTCTTAAAGTTAAATTTAGAATTACAGAAACTAATGAAATAGTAACAGTGCTACCTCAATCTAACGGATTGAGGTAGTGTTGTTTCGAAAGAAAGGTTGTGAGTGTTTTGTATGCGGATGACTATAAACCGACGTTTCAAAGGCGGACACCAGAAGAGTATTTAGAATATATTCGTCAGCAAAATCGCGGGAAGTTAAAGCTATACGTAGGGGCTGCTCCAGGGGTAGGGAAAAGTTATAAGATGCTCTATGATGCTAGAGAAATGAAAAAAGATGGTATTGATATTGTAATTGGTTTAATTGAAACACATGGGAGAATAGAGACGGAAGAAGCAATTGCTGATTTAGAAAAAGTTCCGTTAAAAGAAATTTCCTATAAAGGAAAGGTATTTTATGAGCTTGATGTGGAAGGAATTATAAAGCGTGCGCCGCAAGTAGTTGTAGTAGATGAACTTGCCCATAGTAATATACCAGGTTCCAAACATAAAAAACGTTACATGGATGTTCAAGAATTGCTAGAGGCTGGCATATCGGTATTATCAGCATTTAATATTCAACATTTAGAGAGTGTTCATGACATTGTAGCTCAAATTACGAATGTAAAAGTAAGAGAGCGTATTCCAGACTTTATTTTGCAAAAAGCAAATGAAATTCAACTCGTTGATGCAACGCCGGAAGTGCTAAGGAAGAGATTAATAGATGGAAAGATATATAAGGAAGAAAAAATTCAACAAAGCTTACAAAACTTCTTTACGCTTAATAATTTAGGGGCACTAAGGGAATTATCGCTTCGCGAAGTTGCAGATGATATGGATGAGAAAATCAGCCAAACAGTTATAGAACCGATTGGTGTAAAGGAAAAAATTCTCGTTTGTGTGCAATATAGTTCGACAGCGGAGAAATTGATAAGACGGGGATGGCGCATGGCTGATCGGTTAAACGCTGAATTGTATGTCTTAAATGTAGAAAGGGAAAATATAGATTCCCTTTCAGTAGGGAAAAAGCAAATAATTGAAGAATGGAAATCGCTAACGAATCAATTTGAGGCGAGCTTTGTATTAGAAGAAGCGAAAGGAAGAAAGCCGGCTGATGTTATTATTGAAGTTGCAAAAAGACTACAGGTGACACAAGTTTTACTCGGGCAATCGGCGAGAACACGGTGGGAAGAAATACGAAAAGGTTCTATTGTAAATGAAATTATGAGACAAACGAAGTATATTGATATTCATATCGTTGCTGATCAAAGAGCTTAAAATAGAGACTGGATTGTTGAGGAGTCTCTATTTTTCTTTTTTTCAAGCCTTTTGAATATAATTTCTAAAAGAACTCATATATAATAGAAAAAGATACTTAACATAGTGAATAATTAAAGAGTCAATATATATAAAGAGGAGAGAGTAACATGCTTGAAAATACGGGATTAGTATTAGAAGGCGGCGGTATGCGTGGTGTATATACGGGCGGGATACTAGAATATTTTATGGAACAAGACTTATATTTTCCATATGTAATCGGTGTATCAGCTGGTGCTTGTCATGCAGCGTCGTATCTTTCCAGACAAAGAAATAGAAATAAAACAGTAAATATTGATTATGCATCACATCCGAAGTATTTATCATATAAAAACTTGTGGAAAAAACGCCAGCTATTTGATATGGAATTCATTTTTCATGAAATTCCAGAAAAGCATGTCCCATTTGATTTTGACACATACTTTAATAGTCCAGAGCGCTTCCTTATAGGAACAACGGATTGTGAAACAGGGCAATCTGTTTATTTTGAAAAAGAGGGAACGAATGATGATGCACTAAATTTATTACAAGCATCTAGTTCATTACCTTTCATTACACCAGTAGTAAATTACCGTGGTAAGCAGTTATTAGATGGCGGGATTTCAGATCCGATTCCAGTGCGTAAAGCACAAACGGACGGGTGTAAGAAATCAGTTGTTATTTTAACGAGAAATCATGGGTACTCAAAGAAAAAATCAAAATTTGGATGGATTGCAAAGAAAGCTTATAAAAAATATCCGAACCTTGTTAACACGATGCTAGCTCGTTATGAAGTGTATAATGAAACACTTCACTACATTGAAAAAGAAGAACAAGCTGGTAATTTATTTGTTATTCGCCCAGAAGTGCAGCTTCAAGTGGACCGTATGGAGAAGGATACAGCAAAACTACAAAATTTATATGAACAAGGCTATGAAGATGCGAAGAGACAGTATGCAGATTTACAGGCATTTTTGCAAAAATAAGTATTAGGCTGTGGAGAAGAAGTTCTCCGCAGTCTTTTTTATTATTGATCTATAACTGAATGCCATTTTAGAAACAGATATATATATTAGTTATGGTATAATATGGATAAAATTGTGTGGAGAGGTGATACATATGAAAAATGTATATAAAGGGCTTAGACATACTGGGTTTACTATGATGCTTATTTTTGGTGGTGTATTTTTACTTCGTTGGTTCATCCATGATGAGATGCTACTGGACCAGCTTATTGGGTTTAGTGTAGGAATGATGATGGTTATTTCATCAGTTTTCATTCAAAAGTATAGTACAGAATTACAGGTAGATGAGAGGTATTAGAAATTGTGAGCGCCCTTTATATTTGGAGGGGGGCTTTTTTATTTGTAAAAAAATCCCTCTTTATGAGGGATTTTAATGTGGTAAGAAAACTAATTGATAAGCGAACAAGATTCCGAATAAATACACAAGCGGGTGAACAGCACGGAATTGTCCTTTTGCCACTTTCATAAGTGGGTATGAAATAAATCCAAGTGCAATTCCTGTTGAGATACTTGATGTAAGTGGCATGCTTAAGATTACTAAAAATGCTGGGAATGCTTCATCGAACGTATCCCAATCGATATATCGAACTGAACCCATCATAAGACTACCAACGATAATTAATGATGGTGCTGTAATAGCTGAAACGCCAGAAACAGCACTCACTAACGGTCCGAAGAATGCTGCTAATGCAAATAGAACAGCTACTGTAATTGTTGTTAAACCAGTACGGCCACCAGCTGCAACACCAGCAGATGATTCAATGTAAGCCGTTGATGGTGTTGTTCCGAACATAGCTCCAATTGTTGCTGAGAATGAGTCAGATAGAAGAGCTCGTCCTGCTTTTGGAAGCTTTCCATCTTTCATAAATCCACCTTGTTGTGCTACACCAAGTAATGTTCCGGTTGTATCAAATAGTGTAACAAGGAAGAATGAGAACACAACGCCGTATAATCCGTAGTTAATTACATCAGATACAGCAGTAATTGGATTTGAAACGATAATTCCTTCTGGTAATCCAGGCATTGATGTAACGCCGTTTGAGAATGTTAATTGACCTGTGAAGTAAGCGATAATACCAGTTAATAACATTCCGATAAATAGTGCCCCGTTTATATTTAAAGACATAAGGATAATTGTAATTCCAAGGCCAGCTAATGCTAGTAGAACTGGAGCAGAGTGAAGATCGCCAAGCCCAACTAAGTTTGCATCATTTTTTGTAACAATTCCTGTTAAGCGTAAACCGATAAAAGCAATAAAAAGACCGATACCAGCAGTAAGTGCATGTTTTAAGTTTTCAGGAATTACTTCCATTAATTTCGTACGGAAAGATGTGAATGATAGCAAAATTAAAATCATACCTGCTACGAATACAGCAGAGAATGCAATTGCGAAAGTCATGCCTTCATGAGCTTTTACAACAGAATAAGAGAAGTAAGCATTTAATCCCATACCTGGTGCAATTGCGATTGGTAAGTTTGTAAAGATTGCCATAAATAATGTTCCGACAACAGCGGCGATAATTGTAGCTGTAAATGCTTGTTCAAATGGAACGCCTGCATCCCCAAGGATGACAGGGTTTACGACAATGATATATGCCATTGTTAAAAAGGTAATAATACCTGCCATAATTTCAGTTTTAATAGAAGTTTTATGTTTTGAAAGGTTAAACATATAAACATCCTTTCTTTTTACGAATAATTTCCACAACAGTTATATATAATATTCGTTTTTTAACTATTTTGCAATAGTTTTGCATAAAAACTTTAGAACAATTCATATTTTATGTCTTAAATTCGAATGTTAACCGTGAAAATGAGCATGAATTGCGGTTTTTTATGTGTAAGTAGTTTTTAATATTGTGCACATTATAAGGGAAAAGGAGTTGAAGGAAGTTATGCCACAGCAAAAAACCTTTTTAACGATGCCAGCGCAACATCAAAATAAACAGCCTGGTATTGAATCATTAATGAATCCTCGTCCAAAGTTTGAAGATCCTAATTATAAAGGAAGCGAAAAGTTAAAAGGAAAGAATGTATTAATTACAGGGGGAGATAGTGGGATTGGGAGAGCTGTGTCCATCGCTTTTGCAAAAGAGGGAGCAAATATTGCGATTGCTTATTTAGATGAGGACGAAGATGCAAATGAGACGAAACAACTTGTTGAAAAAGAAGGCGTGAATTGTGTATTACTGCCGGGGGATTTGAGTAGTGAACAACATTGTAAAGATATTGTGGAAGAGACCGCCCGGCAGCTGGGGAGTTTAAATGTTCTTGTGAATAACGTCGCACAGCAATATCCGCAGCAAGGGCTAGAGTATATTACAGCGGAACAGTTAGAAAAAACGTTCCGTATTAATATTTTTTCTTATTTTCATGTTACAAAAGCAGCGCTCTCTTATTTAAAGCAAGGGGATGTAATTATAAACACGGCATCTATCGTTGCGTATGAAGGAAATGAAACGTTAATTGATTATTCTGCAACGAAAGGAGCAATTGTCGCTTTTACAAGATCGCTATCTCAGTCGTTAGTACAAAGAGGAATTCGTGTAAATGGTGTTGCACCAGGACCAATTTGGACACCGCTTATTCCATCTAGTTTTGATGAGAAAAAAGTATCACAGTTCGGGAGTAATGTTCCTATGCAAAGGCCTGGTCAGCCGTATGAATTAGCACCTGCATATGTATATTTAGCGTCTAGTGATTCGGCATATGTGACAGGGCAAATGATACATGTAAATGGTGGCGTAATTGTGAATGGATAGTTTTCATTTATAAGAGCAAAGTAAAGCTAATTGCATTTATCCCGCTATTTGCGGGCAGTAAAATTCCACCTCGAAATTCGGCGAATGCAAGGAAGTTAGGTGGGAGATAACAGCCCGTAAATGCCCGATTGGTGAAGGCTAATACTTAGTGGGGGATGGACAAACCCCCCACCGAGTAAAGTTTCACTTTATTATGATGTTAGTGCTAGGGAGGATTTAGATGAAGAAAGTATGGTTTATCGTAATCCTATTTTTCTGCCTGCCAGCTAGCGTTTTTGCTAATACAGATCATTTAATATTAGTTAACCTTACGACGAATCAGCTGTCTTTTTTTGAAGAGGGAAACTATACTAGAACATTTCCGATAACGACAGGAAGAGATAGCACCCCGACGCCTGAAGGGAATTTTTGTATTATAACTAAATATAAAAATAAAGAATACCATCGTAAAAAAATACCTGGGGGTGCACCGAATAATCCTCTCGGTACGAGATGGCTAGGTCTGGATAAAAAGGAATATGCTATTCACGGGACAAATCGTGAAGGAACGATTGGAAGCCGGGAATCGAATGGTTGTATTCGCATGCACGATCGGGACATACAATGGTTATACGACCGGGTACAATTACAGACAAAAGTAATTATTTCTCGTTTTCATACGAGTCCCGAATATGAAGCTTATAAGCTTGGTTATCGTGTTGTGAGCTGGAATGGTCGTAAAGTAGAAGAAGAACAAATTGGAATGCTTACGTTAGTTGATCGTGTAAATATATATTGGCAAGAACCAAATGGACAATTAACGAAAGTAAAAACGGTATTGCCAAATGAAAAATACGCAGTGTATTCCAAACGAAAAGATGGAACCTATTATATAGGAAACAATTTGTATATTGTAGAGGAAACGGGAGAAAAAATTCGTTATGAGCAATTACCTTATTCGATTTTAAGTAACATATATAAAAGGAAATATAATGTTCCATAATAGCTACCGTGTATAGGCGGTAGCTTATTTGTGATGAAGTTTAGTTGGTTTTAATGATTTCATACCAATCGTGTGCCTGCAAATAGTGAAATGAAAAAATTGAAACAGCAACTATTATGTTTTGCTGAATATAATACAGTACAGACTGGGGGGCGGTCACATTATGAAAAGTGAATTTGCATTTAAAATTTTCTTAATCACGACTTGTTTATTTATCGTGTATGTATATGCGTTACTCGTCTTCTCCTTTTATGTTCCATATGTTGATTTAATATTGTTCGTCGGATTTATTTGGGCATTTGTTAAAGCAAGGGAAGGGGAGAAGAGTGTATATCGACGCATTACTTTATGCGGGACGGTCCTTCTCGTTATTTTGTACTTTTTTATGATGCATGATTTTTGGAGGGGAATGTAAAAAAGCATACGACTAATCGTATGCTTTTACGTTTAATATTTCGGTTTAAATGTATGACAACAAGTCTCTACACTCGTTGTTACAGAGCTTTCTAGCGTCTCGTTTGTTAAAGCAGCGCTTGTATACGAACTGTTTTCAATTTGACCTGCTTCTTGTGCATCAGGTTGAACAACGATTGCACTTGCTTGACAAAGGTTACCTTGTCCCCAAAATGAGCAATTGGAAACAGAGCATTTCACTTCTGGCATAAAATCCCCTCCTTATACATTAGTGTGGGATTTTACACGCATTTCATGTATAGAAGGAGTTTCCTTTTCTTATTATTTTTTCGTTTGCTCAAGCCATTCTTTTAATTTGTCTTCCGGTTGTTCGCCGCTAATACGGCTCACTTCTTTACCATCTTTAAAATGAATGATTGTTGGAGTACCTTTAATTTTATATTCATCCCAAGGAGCATCTAATTTTTCAATATCCATAACTTTCATATCAAAATTCAAGTCTTTAGCCATTGGTACTAGGATAGGAGATAATTTTTGGCAATGAACGCAAGATGTTTGATAAAAGTATACTGTTTCTTCTTTTTTCTCTTTTAAATTCTTTTGGAGATCTGAAAGAGAAATTTTGTTTGTGTAGTAATCTTTTTCAGTTGTTGATACGTTTTTCTTTTCCATTTGTGTTACAGCGAAAATTGCTGCAAATAAGACGATAATAATACCGCCAAATATAAGCATTTTTTTCATTCTTTCATCTCCTTATTTGTTTTTAATTACAATAAAGCTGCAAATAGCGATTGTGATAAAGCCAATAAGAGCTAAAAACGGGATTGTCACAAAGCCGAACCAGTTTATGTATTCTCCCGTACAAGGTACGCGTCCGCAAGCTGCTCCTGCAGCTGATAGTGCTGAAACTTTTTGAATTGCATAATGATATAAAGAAATACAAGCACCAATACTTGCAATTGGTAAGGAATAACTTGCAATACGATAATCTTTTTTTACTACAGCAATGCCGAGCCATAAAACGAATGGATACATAAAGATACGTTGATACCAGCAAAGGACACAAGGCTCAAATTTCATGATTTCGGAAAAGTATAGGCTACCTAGCGTAGCAATAAAAGAAGCTCCCCATGCAGTAAATAAAGCATACTCTTGCTTTTTTTCTCGTCCCATATTTTATACCTCACTTATAATAGTTACATACTAAATTATAGTATGAAGTAGTACAGAAAAGAAAGAGAAAATATGTTTATCAATAAAAGTTTTGTAAAAGGAAACTTTTATTGATATAAAAATGTTCAAAAAAGCGCCATTCTCTAAGAGAGAATAGCGCTATATTTTACATTTGAATTTGCTCTACTACTTCTTCTACATGTGACTTCTGGGATGCATGGTCAATATATTGAAATAGGAGCTGCAATTGTTTGTCAACTTCTGGCAATTCTTTACTGTATTGATAAGCGTGTAAAAAGTGTTCAATACGCTTAGAAAATAGTTGATCATTCGTTTGAACCATTAAAACGAGTAGTTTATCCCAATTACAGCAATACGTGTAATAGAGAGCTTTGTCATAGTCGTTATATGTTTGCACTGTGTTACCCTCCTTACCGAAGAGTTATATATAGTGTGTGATAAGCGAGGAGAAATACACTTGAAAGAATTTGTTAAGAAAAAAAGTGAATGAAAAGAAAAAAAACGAGGAGTCTCCTCGTTTTTTAAGCTTTTGGCATTGGCGTAGGTGTTGGTTTCCCATATCCTTCTTTGTATTTATTATCAATATAATTACGAATTTCAAGCGTTGATTTTCCTTTTTGTTTCATCGAAGCAGATTCAACTGCGATTTCTAAGCAATTTACACAAGTTGTTGCATGGGAATCCCAAACAACTTCACCATTCTTTTTGATTTCACGAATAAAGCAATTTTTATTATTTTTATGTCCTACACTTTCACCACAGCCGCAGTAACAAGGAATCCAATCCAATAGTTCAGCATTTTGTCCAGCGACAGTATAGATGTCTTTCATTTGTGGATCAAGTTTGTCTAGGAAGGCCGGAAGTGTGTCGACCCCTTTTGTCTTTTCTTGAATGTCAGCTTGCTGAGTATGTGATGCGTGGTCATGATCTTCTTTTGATTCAGAAGATTTTTTTTCATTTGTACCAGTACTCCCGCATCCAGTAAGAATTAAGCTCAGTACTACAAGTAAAGAAAATACATACTTTTTCATTGGCTTGTCCCCTTTACAAATGTATTAATAAAATTGTATCAGACTAAAGCACAACTAGGGAGAAGTTTTTTTTGAACGATTTTTGAAGCGCCACCGCAGTGAATGGAATAGAAATAAAATTGGTACATAAGCGTAGACAATATACAGGCCAGCTTGAGATAGTATTGTATTTAATGTATTGATACTCTCACGGTTTGTAAAAAATAGGGATGAAATAAATATAATTGTGATAAAAAGTGGCAATGTAATTTTAAATGGTATGTGAAAAGAACATTTAATAGTACGGCAAGAAGACCAAATCGTTACACAAAGGTTAGGTAAAATAATAAGGAACCACACGAAAATAATTATGTATTCAAATCGCTGAATAAAGGGGATTTTAATGATTTTCAACATCGTTAATGTAGGCCAAATGGTATGATGCAATTGCCCTTGGCTATAGTACATAAAAGAAATGATTGCCAAGAGTACATATAGAATGGTTGAGAAGGCTATGCCGCCATGGGCCCACTTTTTTAAGGATTTTCCTTTTTCAATTAACGGATAAAAGATAAGAATCGACTCAAATCCAAGAAACTCTAATGCAGAAGCTTTCGCTGAAGTTAAAATTTCTACAGGAGAATGTGTGAGTATAGGTAAAATGTTACGGAAATGTGCGTATTTCATAGGGAAAGCTAAAAATAGTACTACAAAAATCGGTAATACGATACCCCAAAAACATATTCCTGTTACAGAGCGGAATCCGCCTTTTATAACATAGTAGGTCACGAGTAAAAATAATAAAGTTAATTTCCATGGTTTAATGGTAGGGAAGACCCACACTTGAATGACCTCAATATATGTACGAAGAACTGTAAGGCAAAATAATAGAAGGTATAAGGTGAAACAAACGGAAAGAAAGGTACCAAGCCACTTTCCGAAACATGTCGTATGAATATTCATTAAATCATTATCTTTTTCTAACATTTTAAGCATACAAAATAATACGATATGAGTTGCAATACCTGCAACAATAAGGGAAATCCAAGCATCATAGCCAGCATGTTGCGAAATAATTCGCTGATATCCTAATATACCTACTCCAATTTGAAGAGAGTGTAATAAAAGAAATACGAAATAAGGAGAAACAGTATTCTTTTTATTTTGCTCAGCCATTTTAGCACCTCATTATTCTCCGATACCAGATTGTACGATATTAACTTGCACATTAACCGCAACGTCTACGCTAGGGTACATTTCTTGAATTTGTTTCATACTCCATTTTCTCGAGTGACTACGAATTTCTTCACGTATACCTACTGGATCAATATCTTTTTCTTGGAATTGTTTTATTAATTCGTTTAAATGTTTTTCAAGTGTTTTTTCTACATGTTTTTTTACGTAAGTTATATTCTCCTTTTTAGATAAATCAAGCCAATCAGGAGTGTTTTTTATGAGTCCATTTAGTTTTAAGTGGATGTGAACCTTTGGAAGACTCCCGTTTTGAGAAACGTCACAGACACTTTTTCCAGATAAGTTTTGAGTAGCGATTAATCCTTTATGTTTACCTTGACGTATCGGAACTTCGTAACGTCCATTTTTAGTTGGATTAATGAGTAATTTTAATAAAAAAGAGCCTTTTTTATCTGTATACATAGCCACTTTATCTTTTTTTAAAAAAGCGATGCCTTTAATAGAAGCTGATTTGTCTTCGTCAACTTCAATATAGGGAAGAAAGGGATCGCCTCCTGATGAATAAAAGTTATACAAAAAAATATTTAAAGCGGTCCGAGGAATTGTTTCAGTTTCTATATTTTGCTCAAGTAAATCAGCAAGATAGAGCGATCCATTTGTTTTAACATGCTTGAGAAGTTCTTCTGTTGATCCATCTACAAGTGCTAGTTGTACATCTCGGCCAATGTTAGGATCACGTTGTAAGTTGTTAATAATGTCAGCAAGCCCGCGTTCACCTAATGATTTTCCAAATAGGGCAACACGCATTTGACCTATGGCGATAGTATGTGGTGATTTGGCGTTTAACTGTGAAGAGATTGTTTCAATTGTATTTGCAGTAGTTGATTGAGTTTCTGGTTTTGATTGTACGTCCTTTGTATAATCTGGATAGAGAATTGTCCCGCGAAATTTATTGTCTTTCGTTATATCAAATCCACTTACATGAATAATTCGCTGTGTATCCACTATGTTCGATTGCATACAACCTGATTGGAAAGTAAAAAGGATCATAGTAAAGCATAGTAAAATCTTTTTCATTTCTTTTCACCATCACGTTTCGTTTTCGCTTTGTCCGGATTATAGCGCCATTTTGTTTTCGGTCTAAGAAAAGAAGCACGTGCAGCGGTTTGACTAAACGGTAAACGAAGGAGACCTTCCGCAGTTTTTACACCTCGAAATGGGTATAAAGGTAATAAATATGGCGATCCAAGTGACTTCAAACGAATTAAATGAGCTAAAATGAAGACGAATCCGACAATGAGACCTAATCCGCCAAATGCTCCAGCTAAAACGATGAGCGGAAATCGAAGTAACCGGATAGTAGAAGACATCTTTACCGTCGGTGTTGTAAAAGACGCGAGTGCAGATAATGCAACTGCAATTAATAAAATAGTGCTCGTTAAAGCAGCCTCAACGGATGCTTGTCCAATTACAATTCCTCCAACAATACCGATTGTTTGTCCAACTTTTGTCGGTAATCGTGCCCCTGCTTCGCGAAGTAACTCAATTGTAATTTCTAAAAATAGAGCTTCTAAAACAGGGGGGAACGGTACATTCGCTCTTGAATAAATGATTGGTCCAAGTAAATCAGCAGGAATCATTTGATAGTGATACGTTAATATGGCTGTATAAATAGCTGAAGAGAATAGAGAGAATGCCGCTCCGAAAAAACGCACCATTCGAAGAAATGAGCCCGCTACCCATGGTAAATAATAATCTTCTGGAGAGACAAAAAAATCGAGTAACGTCGCCGGTCCAGCTAATGCATAAGGAGAACCGTCTGTTAAAATAACGACTCCTCCATTAATTAATGCAAAAACAGAACGATCTAACCGCTCTGTAGGTAGTAAAACAGGGAAGGGAGAGTTACTATTATCGCTAATAAACTGTTCAATCATAGTTGCATCGAAAGGAACATCAAAGTCAATGTCTTGTAGGCGCTGCATCGCAGTATTAACGTGTTGCTCATTCGTAATGCCTTCGATGTAAGCAACTACGACTTTTGTTTTTGATATAGAACCAACTATAACTTCTTTGAAAACTAATTGTTCTGTGACAATATTTCGCCGAAGTAAGTGTATATTTGTATCGATATTCTCAACGAATCCGACCTTTGGACCGATGACACTATATTCATTTTCAGTATCGTTATATAGCCGTGTACCTAAGACTGAAATTTCAGCACGAATAAGTGCATATTCTGCTGAGTGAGAATCATTTTTTAGTTGTATAAGTACATAGCCACTTAATAGTTTTTCACGAATATCATCAATAGAAGGGCCGGTGATAATCTCCTCGAGTGTGACGATATTTGCTATATCACTTATATTTTCAATGTGATCTAATTCTCTTTTTAAAGGTGTTAAAATGAATCGATTAATGAGGAGTGATTCGGCTGTAGATTTATAGTAAAACAAACATAACGTCCCATCTTCTACGATGTTATAAGAAACGAAATCACTAGACCCTTTCATAGTTTGGATAAATTCTGGAATGGAACAGATTGTTTTTGTATTCTTTTTAGACGAAAGAAACATTTCCTCACCCCTTACCTACATCATTTACTTATGTTAGTTTTTGGGAAAGGCGGGAATTTATACTTGAAAATTGAAAGTTCATAAAGAAAAGGAAGAGTATTGAATATCTCTTCCTTTTTGGCAGGCTAATTTGTTTTCTTTTCTTTAATAGACTTCACTAATTTAATCATTTCTGTCCGTATATCTTCTTTTTTAACATTTAATTTTTCCGCAATTTGTTTAATATCCATCCCATCTTTTTTCATTTTCAGTACATCATCGAGAGAAGTATTACTTTTTTGAGCGATGATTGTTAATACTGTGAGCTGACGTAAACCTATGTTATACTCTTTCATTTTTTGTTTTAGTCCATCTGGTGTGGACTTTTGCATATTTGCTAATTTTTGCAGTAGTGCTTTTTTAGTTTCTTTATTCATATGATGCTTTTTCAATTTACTTGGATCTACACCGAAATGCTCGGCTGTTTTCTCCCAAGATTTATTTTGCTTATAGTAAGCTAAAACGTCCTTAATTTCTTTTTTACTTATTCTTGCAATGTGGGCAGCTTTCCAAATTTCATGTTTGTTATAGCCGAGTTTTTCGAGAGAATGCATTTCTTCCTCTGAGATTGGTTTATGATGATGCATTGTTACTTCTTTTGGCGGGGCAGCGGAAGCAGGGAAAACAGACACTCCGCATAATAATGCTGCCATAGTCATACTTACTGCGATTTTCTTATACATGTAAACTCCTCCTAGATGGGTAATGTGGAAAACTTACACATATCATTTCCATAAAATGTGAAAAACTTGTGAACACACCAAGTTTTTTTATTCACAACGAGAAATTAATTTTTTAACTGTTTTCCAACATAAAACATTGATTAATAGTGAAAAACTAGGTTATAATCGAAATTGAAAATCAATATCAATAACGGAATTATACATATAGATGAAAATAAGGGAGAGAAAAATATGACTACATATACTTCCATCGCAAACGTTATTAAAGAAAGACGTTCTGTGCGTACATTTACAGATAAAGCAGTAGAAAAAGAGCTATTAATTGAACTATTAAACGACGCAACATGGGCACCGAATCATAAAAACCGTGAACCATGGAATTGTAAATTATACATTGGAGAAGGCCGTCAGAAATTAGTAGACGCAGTATTAAACTCTTTCACAGAAGAAGAAAGAGCAAAACGCGGCAAAATTTTATCTGACCGTTTCTTAAGCACACCTGCACAAATCGTTGTTTACATTAATGAAGATCCGCGTCAAATTCAACGTGACGAAGATTACGCTGCAACATGTGCATTTATGCAAAACTTCCAATTGCTTGCTTGGGAACGCGGCTTAGGGTGCGTTTGGAAATCAGGTGGATTAAACTACAATCCACTATTTATAGAAGGAATCGGTTTAACAAGAGGTCAACGCATCATTGGAATTCTTCATATCGGCTATTTCGATAAAGCACCAGAAGGAAAAGCTCGTACACCGATTACGGAGAAGATGGAGATTATTGAGGGTTAATAGATGAGACATTCTCGTTTTTGCGGGGGTGTCTTTTTATTATGCAATCAATCCTCATGAAAGCTTGTTCCTCATCATACACTTTCTTAAGGGAAAGTGTAAGGAGGGAAAATAATGAGAGCAAGTGAAGATAAAGCATTGCAATATGCGATTGCGGAAATTACGGAAATTGCGACTGGATTTGGGCTTGATTTTTATCCGATGCGTTATGAAGTATGTCCAGCGGAAATTATTTATACATTTGGTGCATATGGGATGCCGACGAGGTTTTCACATTGGAGTTTTGGAAAGCAATTTTTCAGAATGAAATTACAATACGATTTGGGACTTAGTAAAATTTATGAACTCGTTATTAACTCTGATCCATGTTACGCCTTTTTATTAGATACGAATTCTTTAATTCAAAATAAACTAATCGTGGCGCACGTTTTAGCGCACTGTGACTTCTTCAAAAATAATATTCGTTTTTCTAATACGAAACGTGATATGGTGGAGAGCATGTCAGCAACAGCTGAACGTGTGAAAGCATATGAGCATAAGTACGGAAAAGCAGAGGTAGAAACGTTCTTGGATGCAGTACTTGCCATTCAAGAACATATAGATCCATCACTTATGCGCCCGAAACTTGCATGGAGTATTGAAGATTTAGAAGAGGATGTAGAAAAGAAAAAGATATCACAGTACGATGATTTATGGAATTTAGATGATCGAAACAAAAAGAGAGAACGACCTAATATGCATAAAAAGAAGAAAATCCCTCCGCAACCAGAAAAAGATTTACTCCTCTTTATTGAAGAATACAGCCGTGAGCTAGAAGAGTGGCAGCGCGACATATTAACGATGATGCGCGAGGAAATGTTATATTTCTGGCCACAGCTTGAAACGAAGATCATGAATGAAGGCTGGGCTTCCTACTGGCATCAACGCATACTTCGTGAAATGGACTTAACATCTGGTGAAGCAATTGAATTTGCGAAATTAAATGCAGGTGTCGTACAGCCATCAAAAACAAGTATTAATCCATACTACCTCGGCATTAAAATGTTTGAAGATATTGAAGAACGCTACAACAATCCGACAGAAGAAATGAAAAGGCGCGGTGTGAAGCCTGGTTCTGGTCGCGAGAAAATCTTTGAAGTACGGGAAATTGAATGGGACGTATCGTTCCTAAGAAACTACTTAAATAAAAAACTCGTAATGAGAGAAGATATGTACTTATTCCAGCGCCAAGGAAAAGAATATAAAGTAATTGATAAAGAGTGGGAACATGTACGCGATCAACTCGTAAATATGCGCACAAATGGAGGTTTCCCGTACTTAGTAGTGGAAGATGGAGATTACTTAAAGAATGGGGAATTGTACATTAAACATAGCTATGAAGGAATCGAGCTCGATTTAAAATACTTAGAAAAAGTATTACCGTATCTTCATCAGCTATGGGGAAGAACGGTGCATATGGAGTCCATTGTGGAAAGTAAGGGCGTTGTGTTTTCTTATGATGGGAAGATGGTGCATCGGAAGTATGTCTAATAAAAAGAACGGACAAAGAATTTCTTGTCCGTTCTTTTTATTTTGAAAATGGTAAATATGCTATTCTTGAAGAGAGGGAGTTACATAGAGAAATGGAGCGATTTAAATGAGTAAAGTAGGGGTATGCAAGGTGGATATTACGCCGCCTTTAGGTATTGATTTTATCGGATATCATAGAGATACAGGAATTAATAATATTGAAGAGCGTATTTACGGGACGGTCTTTGTGTTTGAAAAAGATGAAATGAAGACTGCGTTTATAAGCATTGATAATATCGGGATGTTAGTAGAAGATACGAATATTATTCGTGAACGAGTAGCGAGTGAGCTTCATGTGCCAGTTGAGCGAATAACAGTTGTTTATACACATACACACTCTGGTCCGGAAACAGTCGGTAATCATCCTTTAATAAAGTCGTATAAAACGATTTTATTAAATAATGTAGTGCACGGTGCTGTTACTGCAAATAACAACATGAAGTTATGTGAAGCTGGATGGGGTGTTACGACAGGTGATATTGGAGTAAACCGACGAGAGAGAACATCTGATGGAAAAGCGAAGATGGGCATAAATATAGAGGGCATTGTGGATAAGCGAATTGGTATGTTAGCAATGAGAGATGCTGAAACGAAGGAGCTATCTGGGATTGTAGTATTTTGTACTGCTCATCCGAATGTTTTAAAAGGTGATAGTGATGTATTATCAGCAGATTATCCTGGAATGACGAGAGGGATTCTTGAGAAGATAGTAAACTGTCCTATTATTATCGTTCAAGGTGCTGCTGGAAACGTGAATGCGAAGTATCGCGGTTCAATGGAAGCATTAAAACAAATGGCTTACATGCTTAGTGGACATGTATTAACCATGTTGCCAAAAGTTACTTATAGCCCAATTGTAAATTTAAGAACGATTTCGAGTACGATGCAAATGAAATTGAAGGATATTCCAGGGATTGAAGAGATAAAAAGAATGGCCCAATTAGCTGAGAAGCAGTGGGGTGTGAATACTAACGAATGGCTTACTATTGTTTTAGATAAGCATAGGAAAAACATTAGGCACTTAAGTATCGATTTAGAAATTCAATTGTTTCAAATTAATGATGGTATATTCTCTGGAATACCGATGGAACCTTTTTCAGAAACTGCTTTAGAAATGAAAGAGAGTCTTCAAAATGAACTAGCTTTCTTTTGTGGCCATACGAATGGATATATTGGTTACTTACCGACAAAAGAGGAGTATGCATATGGTGGGTATGAAGTGGAATTAAATCCTGTTGTGTATGGGCCGGTTACAAACTTGTTGATGCCGCCAGAGGAGAATACGGCGGAGTTGATCGTGCAGAGAGTTACAGAATTATATAATGTATAAAATATAGGTATCTCATATATTTAAAACAAAATTTAAAGGAATCAATGATTTTAATCAACTGTAAAAAACGAATCCATTTTGATTAGTCTTTTTCAAAATGGATTCGTTTTTTATATGGAGTTTTTATTTACCAAACAGGTCGTATACTTGATGAAAATCTGCCTGTATTTTCTTTAGTAACGAATGTTGTTAAATCCGCTTTAAGCATTTGCATTCGTTCTGCACCTATGTTTGCAATCCATCGCTGCTCTATTTCAGCTACTATTTCTTTTTTTGCTTGCATTACTGCTAAACCACGCTCGGTTAAAACAATGATTTTTCCTCTTTTATCAGTAGGATGCGTTTGGCGCGTGACATAACCACTGTTTTCAAGAGAATCCACCATTTTACTTACAGCTTGTTTTGAAACCCCTAAATACTCAGCTAGTTCTATGCCAGTTGCTCCATTAGGAAGGATGCGTTTGAACATAAAACCATGCGCTGGCCTAATATCTTCAAATCCCAATTCACTTAATTTGTCATGTAGTTCAGTAATTAATGTACTGAAGGATAATGATAAAAGTGAAGTGAGATCTAATTCGTTAAATGTTTGATGCTCCATGTATATAACCTCCTTACTTATAGTCAATCAAATTGACTATATGATAGTGATAGAAAAAATAATGATTTATCTAAATAAAATCAATGAATTATGGAGGTTTCACATGGTTAATATCGTTAAAATTAGAGGGAGTGTATTTGCACCGTATACTTTACTGAAACCTATTAAGGATTCTGCAACAGGAAGAGTGTTTGAATATGCCGGAGATGCACGTGAGTTTACACCATACGCTATGAACACAAAGCGTTCAAGATTAGAACAAGAAGTGAATATTGATTTTTATAAAAGAGAAATTTTCACATATGCAGATACTTGTATCGTCACTGTGAAAATTACAAATCCAGATGGCTCAATTGAGTATCAAAAAGGAGAAACAAGTACAGAAAACATTGCATGTACAAATATTGTATGGAGTGAAGATGAAGTTTCATTTGAAATGAGAGCAAGTGCAAGTAATCCTTTAAACGCGGCAGCACCTGCAGCTGATTATTTTTTGACTATGCGAGTTAATGAAAGTGGTACTGTGCATGTTGAAGGTGTACATGATGGTTTCCCTTGCTATGAATTTTATAAACAAATAGACTTTGGTTCATTTAAATTAATATATATACATGATTTCAGAGAAATGGGTGATACCCCAGCAGCACTAGCTGGAGAAATGGAATATAGCTTTAAAACGACAATCTAGATATAAATATAGCGCTATTTTTAAGAAGGAAGTAGCTAACGCAAAAGAGAACGCTATTGATTATGGGAGCGAAATTGTGGTCTGTTTTACTCAATATTATGCAGTATCTAAAATAAAATTATAGAGGTGTTTCTTATGACTAATATCGTTAAAATTAGAGCCAGTGTATTTATTCCAATGTCTTGGACGGAACCGAGTAAGGATGTACAAACAGGAAGAGTAATCCAATTCGAAGGTGATTCACGTGAATTTACACCACATGCGGTAAATACTATGCGCTCTAGAGTTGAGCAAGAGGTAGTAGTGGACTTTTATAAAGAAGAAGTGTTTTCATATGCAAACACGGGTATTACGACAGAGAAGATTACAAATCCAGATGGTTCTGTGAATAAAAGAACAGGAAAAGCGAGTACTGAAAATATTGTGTGTACTCATATTGCATGGAATTCTGATGGTGTCCAATTCAAAATGAGTGCCAGTGCAAGTAATCCATTAAATATATATGCACCTCCTGTGGATTATTTATTAACTGTATGTGTTAAAAAGGATGGTAGTATCGATATTCAAGGAGAGCATGATGGATTCCCTTGTTATGAATTTTATAAACAAGTAGATTTTGGTTCATTTGAACAAATTTATACACATGATTTTAGAGAAACTGGTGATACAGCTGAAGCTTTAGGTGGAGGGATGGATTATAGTTTTACAAAGAGATTATAGGAAGTATGATAATAAAACGGTTGATTCTTTCGTTCGTAAATGAAATGAATTTTTTGTAGTAGATATATTGTATTAGTCATAGTATCCCCATGTTTGAAGCTCGTATAGTTACAAATATGGGATAAAAAGAAATGTGAGGAATGTATATGACAGTGAAAATTAGAGTTTATTCTGATTTTATTTGTCCATTTTGTTTTTTAGCTACTGCCCCTTTAGATGGGGTTGCAAAGGAAAAAGATGTAGAAATAGAATGGATGCCACTTGAATTACGCCCTATCCCGCATCCTAAAGTTAATCCATGGACATTGCCTTATGTGATAGAAGCTTGGAGCTCGTTCATTCATTCTACTGCTAAAAAATTAGGAATAGAAATGAAATTACCTCGTTTATCGCGTCCGTATACGCACTTTGCATTTGAAGGTTATTAATTTGCAAAGGAACAGGGAAAAGGAAATGAATTTCATCATAGAGTATTTGTTGCATTTTTTCAAGAAGAAAAAATATTGAAGTGTGAACAAAACTGGCGGAGGAAGTAGGCCTTTCGCATGATGTATTTAAAGAGGCATTACTATCACGAAAATACCGAGAAATACATCAAGAAGCTATAAAACATGCTATGAAAGAAGTAGAAATTCAGGCTGTTCCAACGTTCGTTATTGGTGACGAAGTTATTCAAGGGTTTGTTAACAAAGAGAGGTTAGTAAATGTTTGGTCATAATAAAATCGTTTAAAAATTAATAAAGTTATTCAATTTCTTCTGATGGCAATAATAAAGTAATTTAAAAGTGAAAATATTTGTTTGAAAAATACGGTTACTCATTTGCGATAGTTACGTACCATGAAACAACTAATTACACTGTCTACAACTGAAATTCTCTTTGATTTCGAATGCCTTACAAACAAAATATTAGCACAAATGTTCGTGTGACGGTATAATTATAAGTATCTTAAAATTAAAGGAGGTCTTGCCTTATGAGTCAAAGAATTTCCTACTATGATGTTGCACCTGATGGCATGAAAATTATGATGGATATGGAGAAGTACACTAAGAAGTCTACAATTAATCGAATTACTAGAGAACTTATAAAGATTAGAGTCTCTCAAATTAACGGTTGTGCTTTCTGCATAGATATGCATACATCCGATGCTCGTAAGATGGGTGAAACCGAACAACGAATTTATTGTTTGAATGCTTGGAATGAATGTGATTTTTATACACCTGAAGAGAAAGTTGCTCTTGAACTATCTGAGCATATTACTCTAATTCCTACTAAAAGAGTTCCTGAAGACCTATATAAGCGAGTACGTGAACACTATGACGAGAAACAATATGTTGACCTTGTTTTGGTAATCAATCAAATCAACAGTTGGAATAGAATTTCTATTGCAATGGGAAATACAGCAACTAAAAAATAATTGCTCTCAACGAACGGAAAATAAGAATAAAATTAAAGATGTTTAAAAAATCACAATACGGTCGTTTCATTTTTCTTTATTATGCAGTTATCATAAACTGTGACATAACCAAATTTATAAAAGTTATTGTTTCATCCTTTATAACTTTTATAATAATATTATCTTGAAACACGAAGGGACTGAACTATGCGCAGATATCAATATCTTGACCCCAAAATAAAAACATAATGGAGGTAAAAATATTGATTACAGAACTACAAACCGAAAGATTAGTTTTAAGAAAAATGAAAGCATCAGACTCAGCTAGCATGTTTACAATTTGGTCTGATCCAGAAGTTACAAAATTTATGAATATCAATAGTTTTACTGATGAAAGCCAAGCGGTAGATATGATTGAAGTGCTTGATAAGCTATCTCGGGAAAACAGAGCTATTCGTTATTCGATAATTGAATTAGAATCAAATGAAATTATCGGTTCTTGTGGTTATAATTCATTTGATTTCAAAAACGCCAAAGCAGAAATTGGTTACGATATTAGTAAAGCTTTTTGGGGTAAGGGATATGCGCCAGAAGCCATTCTCTCTTTAATGGATTATGCGTTTAGTACTTTAGAATTCAATAGAATAGAAGCAAAAGTTGAATCTGAAAACATTAATTCAATAAAAGTCTTACAAAAGTTAAACTTTACATTCGAAGGGACAATGAGAAAGTGTGAAAAATCTAATGAAAAGTTTATTGATCTAAGTATTTATTCAAAATTAATAACAGATTAACTTATATTGCTTAGCCTATATTCCTTAAAATGTAGGCTATTTTTATATCTTCTATTTCAAAGTTTAAATAATTTAATAAGTCGAACAGTATTTGTCTACACTTCATTATAAACTATACACTACCGTATTTTTAAACAACTTTGTTATTGAAATGGAACAGTTTAACAGCGTAGCAATGCGGATTCACACCCTTAAAATTAAACAACTTTATTATTATTAGTCAGTAAAGGCTGTCGATCAAGAGTTAGAAAAGGGTAAAGAGAATAAATTAGATGGACTACAATGTAGTGCATTTTTACTATACCCTAGAAGGTTTTACAAAAAAATAAACCGCTTTACAATATACCCTTAAGGGTATATGATATTATACAAAGTTACAAAGTAATGTATAATATAGTTATAATTACGGAGGTGGTTTACAGTGGAATATAATCAAGATATGAAAAATAGATTGAAACGTATTGAAGGTCAAGTTCGTGGTGTGCTTCGCATGATGGAAGAGGGAAAAGATTGCCGAGATGTTATTACACAGTTAACTGCATCCCGTTCTGCGCTAGATCGTACAATTGGACTCGTTGTGGGAACAAATTTAGAGCAATGTTTGCGCGAGCAGTTTGAAAAAGGTAATGGCTCAAATGAAGAGTTAATTAAAGAAGCTGTTCAATTACTTGTAAAAAGCCGATAATCTGTCAAACATATGTGTTGACAGATTTTCAAAAACATTTTAATATACCCCTGCAGGTATAAGTGTAATGATTAGGGAGGAAATGATTATGAGTATAAAAGTGGATACGAGTTTAGACTGTAAAGGATTGGCTTGTCCGATGCCAATTGTGAAGACGAAAAAGGCGATGGAAGGGTTGGCAGCAGGGAAAGTTATTGAAATAGAGGCGACGGATAAAGGTTCTACGCTAGATATACAAAGTTGGTCAAGTAAAGTAGGGCATCAATATATTGGAACGAAACAAGAGGGAGATATATTAAAGCATTATGTACGAAAAGCCCACGAAAATGAAGTAAATGAAGTTGTGAAGTATCCTCATACAATTACGAATGGGGAATTGCAAAATATATTATTAAATGGTGAAGAGTGCACTGTATTAGATGTTCGTGAAGAAGCGGAATTCGTCTTTGGTCATATTCCATCCGCAATTTCGGTGCCGTTAGGTGAATTAGATAGTGCTATGTTAGAGCGTGCGAAACCTATTTATGTTGTTTGCCGAACTGGTAATCGTAGTGATATAGCGTGTCAAACGTTGAAAGAAAAAGGTTTTTCGAACGTGAAAAATGTCATTCCAGGTATGTTAGAGTGGCAAGGGAACATGGAAAAATAAATTTTTTTAAACGAAAATATACCTATGGGGGTAATTGAATGGTCGCTAAGATGTTACAAGCAAAAGATGTCGCAGAGAAAGTTTTATTCGGAGAGTTATTTATTTTAGATGTTCGTAATGAAGCGGATTATGAAGAGTGGAAAATTGAAGGGAAACAAATCTCTTCTATAAATAAACCGTATTTTGATTTATTAGATGGTGTAGAACATATTGTAGATGAATTACCGCGGGAGAAAGAAATTTTAGTCGTATGTGCGAAAGAGGGCTCTTCGCAATTTGTTGCAGAGCAATTGTTAGATGCTGGTTTCAATAATGTTCTTTATTTAGCTGGTGGGATGAAAGCTTGGAGTGAATATGTAAAGCCGTTAAAAGTAGGAGATGTACAGGGCGGAGGAAGTATATATCAATTTAACCGTCTTGGAAAAGGCTGCTTATCTTATATGGTCGTTTCAAATGGTGAAGCAGCAGTCATTGATGCGGTGAGAACGATTGAGGCGTACGAAGATTTTGCAAAAGAACACGGAGTTACTATTACGAATGTAATGGATACACATCTACATGCAGATCATATTTCAGGTGGGCGTAAGTTGGCTGAAAAAGTCGGTGGTACGTATTGGTTACCTCCAAAAGATGCGGAGGAAGTTGTTTTCTCGTACGAACCGCTAGTAGAAGGCACTGTTATTACGGTAGGGGGTACCCAAATTAATATTGGCGCGTTATACTCACCGGGGCATACGATTGGAAGTACATCATTTATTGTAGATGAGACGTATTTATTATCAGGTGACATTTTATTTGTAGATTCAATTGGTCGTCCCGATCTTGCCGGGAAGGCGGAAGACTGGGTGAGTGATTTACGAAATACATTATATAAGCGCTATAAGGAATTATCTCAAGAGTTAATTGTTTTACCAGCTCATTACTCAAAAATAAGTGAAATGGATGAAAATGGGATCGTGAGTGCTAATTTAAAACAATTGTTTGAAGTGAATGCAGGATTAAATATTAAAGATGAGAATGAATTCCGCAAAATTGTAACGGAGAATCTACCACCTCAGCCGAATGCTTATCAAGAAATTCGTCAAACGAATATGGGGAAAATCCATCCGAGTGTGGAAGAAGAGCGTGAAATGGAGATTGGTCCAAATCGTTGTGCAGTTCATGATTCATTATAAAATAACAAACTGGAGGAATAGATGATGAATATAAAACAAGTATTAGATGCGAAAGATTTAGCATGTCCGATGCCGATTGTAAGAACGAAGAGAGCGATGGATACTTTACAATCTGGAGAAGTGCTAGAAGTACATGTAACAGATAAAGGGTCGGTAAAGGATATTCCAGCATGGTCAAAAACAGGCGGTCATGAAATAGTAAAGCATAATATAGAAGACGATGTACTGAAGTTTTGGATTAAGAAGGCGTAGGGAAAAACTAGTTTTGTAAAGGCGGAGAGGTAGGTTATATGAATACAATATTAAGCACGCTTTTCATTGTACTTGCTGCATGGTTTGTTATTTCGCGTTTGTTACCGGTGAAAGATGTTCAAAATATAAATGGAAAAGAATTAAAGGGTATAGTGGGAAAAAAGGGAAAACAATTTATCGATGTTCGTACAGTAGGTGAATATAGAGGAAATTATATGAAGGGGTTTCAGAATATCCCGCTAAATGAGTTAGCTAGTAAAGTAAATCAGTTAGATAAAAATAAGGAAGTAATTGTTATTTGTCAGAGCGGGATGAGAAGTAAGCAAGCAGCAAAAGTATTAAAAAAATTGGGGTTTCAGCGCATTATAAATGTTTCAGGCGGTATGAACGCTTTGTAAGGGGGAAAGTAGTATCGGGTGTAGCTAGATAATTTGAGCCTTTTAATAATTTTTTAAATACCCCTATAGGTAATTAGGAGGAGAATATCATGGAACAACAGAAGAAAACGACGATTGTTTTATTTAGTGGAGATTATGATAAGGCGATGGCAGCTTATATTATTGCAAATGGTGCAGCGGCGTACGATCAAGAGGTGACTATTTTTCATACTTTCTGGGGTTTAAATGCCCTTAGGAAAGATGAGCATGTGAAAGTGAAGAAAACGTTTATAGAGAAAGTGTTTGGAAAAATGATGCCGCGCGGCGCTGATAAGATGGGATTATCAAAAATGAATTTTGCTGGTATGGGGCCAAAGATGATTAAAGGCATTATGAAGAAGCATAATGCGATGCCTTTACCAGATTTAATTGATATGGCGAAAGAACAAGGGGTTAAGCTTGTAGCTTGTCAAATGACAGTAGATTTATTAGGGTTAAAAGGGGAAGAGATTATGGAAGGGGTAGAGTTTGCAGGAGTAGGTGCATATTTAGCAGATGCTTCGGATGGGAATGTGAATTTATTTATTTAAATCACCTTCTTTTTAGAAGGCGGGGGATACAATATGAGTTTAACAGTACTACTTTTTATTATTGGGTTTATAGGCTCGTTTATTTCAGGAATGGTTGGGATTGGCGGGGCAATTATTAATTATCCGATGATCTTATACATTCCGGTATTGTTAGGGTTTGCTGGATATACATCACATGAAGTGAGTGGTATTACAGCGATTCAAGTATTCTTTGCAACTTTTGCAGGCGCGTGGGCGTACCGGAAAAGTAACGATATGGATAAAACGTTAGTTGTGTATATGGGAGCTAGTATATTAATAGGAAGCTTTGTAGGAAGCTTTAGTGCAAATCTATTAAATGAGCATGCTGTAAATGTTGTTTATACAATATTAGCTACTATTGCGGCTGTTATGATGTTTATACCGAAGCGAAACGACTGTAAAGATTCAGAAGGACCTATGTATAATAAATGGCTAGCTAGTATGTTAGCGTTGATTGTAGGAAGTGTTTCCGGCATTATTGGGGCTGGTGGTGCATTTCTTTTAGTCCCGATTATGCTAGTTGTTTTAAAACTACCGATACGTACGACAATAGCAACCTCTATTGCTATTACTTTTATTTCCTCGATAGGAATTACTACTGGGAAAGTGATTACTGGACAAATAGTTGTTATTCCGGCTCTTATCGTTGCGATAGCAAGTTTATTTGCCGCTCCGCTTGGGGTGAGAGTAGGGAAGAGAGTGAATCAAAAAGTTTTGCAATACGTATTGTCTACTTTAATTGTAGGAACTGCGATAAAGATGTGGGTTGATATGATATCGAAATAAAAAGATGGTGCTCTTGTAGCACCATCTTTTTATTTACGCCCAAATAACTTTCATTAAGTTCTTATATTCATCGTTTGCCAGTTTATATAGCATTCTCGTATGTTCAAAGACAAGTGCGGGATTAAAATTTGGTTCTGAGAATGCAAGAGATGTTGAAATATCAATTGCATTTTGTTTGTTTAGCGTGAATTTTGCAAATCGATAAGATGTGTTTAATTCATTGATGACATGTAAAATGTCATTTTTTGATGTTGAATCAGGTACAAGAGCAACATTGAAGCAGTATATATCCACAGCAGGATGTTCGCTTTGGAAAGCAGCGATAAGTTGAATTTTTGCGCCAGCTTCTGTTTCTAATCCTACTGAAAAATGTACCGAACCATCATTTTCATCTATATTTTCTTCCATGTATATATCGTTTGATTTTAAGTACTCTTTAAAATCTGAAATGTTATGTTTTACTGCAGCTTTCATATGTATGAGCCCCCTGATAATTGGAATAGATTACTACTATTTATTATAATTTAAAAATATTAAAAAAGATAGTTGGAAAGTTCTGATTTTTTTTGAAAGCATTAAAAAGAAGCAGTGCTCTACCTCCATAGAGCACTGCTTCACTTTATTCATTGTCATTAGACGATGTTTCTGTATCTTCACTGTTATTCTTATTTTGAGTTTCATCGTTACTTGATTCGCGTTCACTCGTATTTTCAGACTTAGATTCTTTTGTTTTCTCTGGGCTTGTTTTTTTCGAATCAGAATCAGATTTTGTATAGGCAGGTAGTCCAAGGTGACTACGAAGTTCATTTGTAACATTAGCTAATTCTTTTTTATCTGGATTGTAGTAGTAAGTTCGGCCACCACCAGATGACTTACTACATGTATCATCACCTTTTGCCATGTAACAATCTTCACCTTCAATTTGTAATTTCTCAATTGAAGAATCTGCACCATATTTATAGAATGAAAGCATATCGTCGAATGTTAAGTTTGTAACGAATTGTCCGTTAATATCATCAATGATGTTACCAACTTTTGTTACGGATCCAACGCTTGTTAGTTTCTTTAAAATGGCTTCGATAACGAGTTGCTGACGTTGACCACGCATCGCATCACTATCAACGTGTCGTGTTCTAGCAAGAGCAAGAGCTTCTTCACTATTTAACTTTTGAACACCTTTTTTCAGGTGAATTGCATCGGCGTTATCATTACTATCTTGTTCAGTAAATTCAACTGGTACATCAACTTCAATGCCACCTAAATCATCAACGATTTTCATGAATGATTTAAAGTTGAATTTTACAAAGTAATCGACAGGAACATTCATTAATTTTTCAACTGCATCAATACTTGCTTGTGGTCCACCATCTTTTCCGTTTTTGGTAGCACCGAATGCATGAGCGTGTGTAATTTTATCTTTTTTCTTTTCTACTGGAATATAAGTATACGTGTCTCGTGGAATACTTAATAGTTTTACAGTTTTGCTATCTTTATTAAACGTTGCAAGTAATAGTGCATCCGTTCTTATAGCTTCACCATATTCTTTCCCACGGACATCGCTTTCATCAACACCCATAATTAAGACAGATACATTATTTGTAATAGGTTTTACAGCTTTATCACGCAAATCAGATTTATCACCGCGCGCTAAATCGTGAGCGGCATTTCGAATAGCAGAAGATGCTTTATTTACTAAAAACCAAGTATAACCGCCACCTATTATTAAAAATAATAAAATAACGCTTATAATAATTTTTGTTTTTTTCTTACTATTTCTCGGTTTAGTTCGTGTATTTTCTTGCAAAGATGGGTTTTGCTCCATTTCTTGTACTCCTTCATTTGAATTGAAATACGACACTCATATCCACTTATTATAATGAAATTTAGCGAAAAAAAACATTACAAATCATTTACATTTCGTAAAAATTCAATTTATTTATAAAAAGTTAGATTTTCTATATTTTATTTTTAAGATGTAGAACAAGTATAATGTGTTTTAGTAGAAATGAAAATACGTATTGTGAGAAAGTGATAGAGAAGTAAGATTTGTTGAAATATAGCCAAGAAGAAGCGGTTAGCTTTAAAAGCATTTCTTATATAATAAAGAAGGATTTTACGGATGAAGGAGAGAGCGTAATGAATCATACACCATTCCGAGCAATTGTCGTGAAAGAAAAGGAAAATAATCAATTTGAAAGAAAGCTTGTTGAGAGAGAAGTAAATAGTTTACCTGAAGGAGACGTATTAATACGTGTTCATTATTCTTCATTAAATTATAAAGATGCCCTTTCAGCTACTGGTAATAAAGGTGTAACGAGAACATATCCTCATACACCTGGCATAGATGCAGCGGGAGAGGTAGTTAGTAGTGAAAATAACGCCTTTCAGGAAGGCGATCAAGTTATTGTAACTGGGTATGATTTAGGTATGAATACTTCTGGTGGTTTCGGAGAATATATTCGCGTGCCATCATCTTGGGTTGTTCCTTTACCAAAAGAAATGTCTTTGAAGGAAAGTATGATGTACGGGACAGCCGGTTTTACAGCTGCCTTATCGGTATATAAGCTCATTAGAGCGGGAATTACACCTAGTATGGGAGATGTTTTAGTAACGGGTGCTACGGGCGGAGTAGGCAGTGTAGCAGTTAGTATTTTAGGGAAGCTAGGATATAGCGTAGTAGGGGCAACAGGGAAAATGGAAGAGAAAGAGATGCTGCTACGTTTAGGTGCAAAAAAGATGATTCGCCGTGCGGAGTTGAGTGATGAATCAGGAAGACCGATGCTTAAAGGAATATATGCTGGGGTTGTCGATACTGTAGGCGGGAACATGTTAGAAAGTTCTTTAAAGGTAGTGAAGTATGGAGGCTGTGTAACAACGTGTGGTAACGTAGCAGGGCATGAATTAAATACAACTGTATACCCATTCATATTACGAGGGATTAGCCTTTTAGGAATAGATTCAGTTCAATGTCCAGTAGATGTGAGAAGAGAAGTGTGGGCATTGTTAGCCGGTGAGTGGAAAAACTCAGAGCTATTATCTTATACAGAAGAATGTACATTAAAAGAATTAGATGAGAAATTTACACTTATACTGCAAGGAAAGTTAAAAGGAAGAACGGTTGTAAAGGTGAAATAAAAAAAGAGACGCTCAAATTAGCGTCTCTTTTCTATTATAATGATTGTTTTAAATTTACTTTTCCTTGTTCACCTAAAACGCCATCAGCAATATTTACAGCGTGATCACCGATACGCTCTAAGTTACTTACCATATCAACGAAAATGATGCTTGCATCACCTGAACAGCTACGTTCGTTCAGACGTAATACATGACGTTTACGAAGAACACGTTCCATTTGGTCAATTTTACGTTCTTTCGCAATAACCGTTTGAGCTAGTTCAGTGTCGAAGTTTGTTAAAGCATTGATTGCATCTTGTAATGTTGAAATTGTTAATTCAAGCATTTCATTTAATTCAGCTAGTGCCTCATCTGATAGTGAAACGCGGTTTGAAATTTGGAAATCTACAAGTTCTACTAAGTTTTCTACATGATCACCGACACGTTCAATATCTCCAACAACACCTGCTAGAACTGAATGCTTTTCAGAGTCTGTATGTGAAAGTGGTTTTTCTGATAGTAAAACTAAATACTCGGTAATTTTTTTATCTAAATTGTTAATAGCTGCTTCTAATTGCGTAGCCATATCAGCGTGTTTCTTTTCTTGTGTATTTAAAAATTGGTT
Organism: Bacillus sp. FSL R9-9410; assembly: GCF_038050385.1. Classification (NCBI taxonomy): domain Bacteria; kingdom Bacillati; phylum Bacillota; class Bacilli; order Caryophanales; family Bacillaceae; genus Bacillus; species Bacillus sp. FSL R9-9410. Next base: position 3,877,562 of record NZ_JBBOTV010000001.1, on the reverse strand, counting down.
TGCTTCTTTTAATCCTTGTAAAGAAAACTCAGCCATGCGAACAATTTCTTTTTGCGCTTCTGTTAGCGCGATAGCAGGAGATTGTTCAATAAAGATTGTATTTAAATGTTGCGGTTTGAAATCAATAGCAGAATCTTCGCCGCGAATAAGTTTTGTTACAATCCATGCTAATACAGCGATGAATGGGAATTGAATAAGTGCATTTGTTACGTTAAATGTTCCGTGGGCAAATGCGATTGTCATTTCTGGATTTAAGTTTAATGATGTTTGGAAATATTGAATTAAACTTGTAAATGGTACTAATAAAATCGTAAAGATTATTGTACCGACGATATTAAAGATAACGTGAACTAATGCTGCACGTCTTGCTGCAATAGAAGTACCAATTGCTGCTAATACAGCTGTAATTGTTGTACCGATGTTATCACCGAATAATACAGGAAGGGAAGCTTGTAAATCGATTGCACCCTGGCCAAATAGTTCTTGCAAAATACCGATTGTCGCACTTGAACTTTGTACGATTAAAGTGAAGACTGTACCAACAACGATTCCTAAGATCGGGTTATCACTCATACTAACCATTAATTCTTGGAATGACTCTAAAGAACGAAGAGGTTTCATACCTGCGCTCATTAATTCTAAACCGAAGAATAACATACCAAATCCGAATACGACTTGACCTAAAGACTGTACTTTTTTATTTTTAAAGAAGAATAATAAGATTGCTCCAACTGCCATAATTGGAAGAGCGTATTCTCCGATTTTAATTCCGATAATAAATGCAGTAACTGTCGTTCCGATGTTCGCACCCATAATAACACCGATTGCTTGTCTTAATGTCATAAATCCGGCACTTACAAGTCCGACTGTTAAAGCGGTTGTTCCTGAACTTGATTGAATTAATACTGTAACTAACATACCTGCTAGTACACCCATAAGAGGGTTTGTTGTAAAACGATCTAGAATATCGCGAAGACGATCTCCAGCTGCTTGTTGCAGTCCATCGCCCATGTATTTAATCCCGAATAAGAAAATACCTAATCCACCAATGAACTGGAAGATCATATCTTGAATATTGTATTCCACGCATTCCACTCCTTAAATTTCATGTACGATGTAATTATTAACTAAACCTTGAGGCACTGTAAACGATTTATTAGTAAAATTTACACTAAATTTACAAAGTGATAAAAAGTTTACAAATCTTTAAAGAAACACCTGGATTTAATTGGTTTTTTAGATGATATATCTGATTGGTTTGTAAAAAAGTCACATTTGTCACACTATTTTTGAATAGTAAAAATAGGAGAGATAAACTATCCAAATTGGATGTGCTAAGTAAAGGTTCACCTTATTTATAATAATAGTTCTTTGCATATTTTTTGATTAAAGTTAGAAAAATATGTAGTGGAAATGGGGAGGTTTGAAATGAATGTATTAAATGAAAGTAAAAAATGATTAAATTATTTTAAACTGTTTTCTTTTGAGATGCCCGCAACAATAAAAAAGAGCAATTCGCATATGAATTTGCTCTGCTTTTTTATGTTAAAAACTTTCGGTGCTTTGCATTTTAACAATTATGCAAAGTGTTTTTTCTTTATTTAGAATCGTCATTATGCTCCATAGTTATGACGACATTTCCCTTCTTATGTCCTTTTTCAACATATATGTGAGCTTCAATAATTTCCTCAAAAGTGTATCGCCTATCAATGACCACTTTTATTTTACCGTTCTCAACAAGTTCTTTAAGGAAATTTAATGCTTCGGAAGTTTCAGGTGCGTTTTGACTTAATATGAGTTTCACGCGACTTGTTAATTTAGTCCAGAGCATTTGAGCACTTGGTAATGGTTCAACGATATTTATATAGGTACCATCTTCCTTTAACATTTTAATGCACTCTGAAAAGGGACTCCTGTTTACGGCTTCAAAGATAACATCATAAGTTTCGTCTGTAGTAGAAAATTTTTTTGTGGTGTAATCAATTACTTCGTCAGCTCCTAGAGATTTGACCAATTCTAAATTGGAGCTACTGCACACACCTGTAACTGTTGCGCCGAAATACTTGGAAATTTGTACTGCATAACTTCCGACACTTCCAGAAGCTCCGTAAATAAGAATGTTTTGACCGCTTTGAAGGTTAGCTTTCCTAAGGAAAAACAAAGCTGTACGTGCTCCAATTGGGATGGCTGCGGCTTCTTCATAGGATATATTGGAGGGCTTCATGCACACTGCTCCACCTTCAGGTAGACAAATATACTCAGCATAAGAACCAAAATTCACTTGGGTAGCTGCAAAAACTTGGTCTCCTTTTTTAAATCGTGTGACGTCTTTTCCTATCGATTCAACTTCACCAGCTAATTCCATTCCGAGTATTTGTTTTTTCGGTTGCTTAAAGCCAAGTGCGATTCGAGCGGGTAGCCAAACAGAAGGGGGAACCGTAAAACTTCGTGAGCGAATATCTCCTGCCGTTACGGTTGTCGCTTTTATTTTTACTAGTATTTCATTGTCCTTAGGAGCAGGTTTTTCTATCTCTTTCAGTTGAAGAACGTCGGGGAGACCGTATTTTGTGTACACTATTGCTTTCATTAATATTTCCTCCAATTCGTTCTATATATTAATATCATACGAACAACATGAATAAATAGAACAGCGGTTCACTCTTCAATACAATGCAAAAAGCAGTGTGATTTTTTTAGGAATCCACTGCTTTTTACGAATGTGTATACATGATTTTTTGGTCCAAGTACTTCGAAAAAGAACCAATTAGCATTACCCAACGGCTTTTTCTTTTGTTTTATCCCCCTGTTTTTGCTTCCGTAAGCTTGTAATATAAATGAAAAGAAAAGCAATAAGTAACAGAGAGGAATAGCGATATACAGTTGCATAGTTGGTAAAGTGTGCAATGAATCCAAAAATAATCGCTCCAGCACCAATTCCAAGGTCAAATGCTGAGAAGAATGTTGCTGTTGCTACTCCTCGTCGGTGCGGTGCTACTCGGTCAATCATCCATGCTTGTAGTGCCGGTTGAATTGCTCCGAAACCACTGCCGTAGCATGCTGCGGCAATAATTAAACTCGGAATTGTAGTTGTATACGACAGCAAGATAATACCTGTAAACGTAATAATAACTCCTGGAATGATGACAAATGTATGGCCTTTCGTATCATATAATCTTCCAGAAAACGGACGAGTTACAGCGATTGCAAGTGCGTTAAATAAAAAGAAGAGACTGATATCAGCAATCCCGACTTCCGTAGCAAATAATGTGATAAAGCTCCCAATTCCCCCGTACATTAACGTAATACATAATATTAATAATGAAGGAAGTAAAGCTTTACGCTCAATAAATCCATCAAGAAAGGTACCAGATGTTTGCTGTGGTGGTTGCGGCGATTTTTTGATTTGAAGTAGTTTCGTTAATATTAATGAAACTATTGTGCATGAAAGTGCACATAAAAAAAGAATCGTGAAGTTATATGCTTGCATAAGCCAAAGTCCAATAAGTGGACCGAGCGCCATGGCAATAGTTCCAGAAAGACCGAAATACCCCATGCCTTCACCGCGGCGAGCTTGCGGAATTAAATCTGAAACGACAGTTCCGTATGTAGTCGTTGTAATACCAAAACCAGCTCCGTGTAAAATTCGAACGGCAAGCAATAGGAAAACGGTTGAAGCGAAAAGATAACTGCCCATAGCGAGTAAACAAATAGCGGTACCGATCATTAAAATGATTTTTTTGTTGAATTTTTGCAAGGCATTTCCAGTTAGCGGCCTAATAAAAAGTGCTGCAACGGTAAACATGCCGACAACGAATCCGATATTTGAACTTGTGCCCCCAATTTCTTTCACATAAACAGGTAAAGTTGGAATTAACATTTGAAATCCTAAAAACATACATAAGTTTGCTAGAATTAGCGAAATAAACTCTTTTGTCCATAACGGTTCTCGTTTTACGAGTATTGCCTCTCCCATATATTCATCCCCTATATAAAAGTTTTCTCTGTTCTTTCGAGTATATGTATTGGTCAACGTCACAGTCAAGGAAGGTGCCTTGAAAACGTATAACAATTTTCGAGGCAAAAAAACTGACAAATTTGTGGAAAGACTACACAATTTTGAAAAAAAGATGTAAAGTATAGATGTATAGACTAGTAGTTGTTATGAATGATAGAAATTATTTTTTCTTTAAAGAAAGCGGATTCAAATGGTAGTGGACGAGAAGGGGATACATACTTTTTCACTACATATATTTGAAAAGGTTTACAATATGATGAAGAAAGAGGCGTGTACATATGAGACGATTAGGTATTTCTATTTATCCAGAACATTCGACAGTAGAGGAAGATAAAGAGTATGTAACATTAGCAAGTAAATACGGATTTACACGTGTATTCACATGTTTATTATCTGTAGATGGCGAGAAAGAGACAATTATAGAAGAGTTTAAGGAAACGATCTCTCATGCGAATGCATTAGGGTTCCAAGTATTAGTTGATATTAGTCCAGCTGTTTTTGAACAACTAGGTATTTCGTATAATGATTTATCGTTCTTCCATGAACTAGGTGCTTATGGTATTCGTTTAGATGTTGGTTTCTCAGGTTTAGAAGAATCAATTATGACATACAATCCATACGGCTTAAAAATTGAGATTAATATGAGTAACGGTACGAAGTATGTAGATAACATTATGAGTCATAGACCAAATCGTGAAAATTTAATTGGCTGTCATAATTTCTATCCGCATCGTTATTCAGGATTATCATACGATCATTTCATTAAATGCTCGAAACAATTTAAAGATTACGGTATGAGAACAGCTGCTTTTATTGCATCATTCGATGCAACATATGGACCTTGGCCAGTAACAGAAGGGTTATGTACATTAGAGCAGCATCGTGAATTACCGATGACAACACAGGCGAAGCATTTGTTTGCGACAGAATTAATTGATGATGTTATTATTGCGAACGCGTATGCTTCAGAAGAAGAATTACAAGCACTAGGTGCATTAAATAAAGAGAAACAAACATTTGATATAGGACTATATGATACAACAACAGAATTAGAAAGAATTATTGTGTTAGACGAACCGCATTTTTATCGCGGAGATGTATCTGAATATATGATTCGTTCTACACAGAGTCGTGTGAAATATAAAAAAGAAGAGTTCAAACCGCATAATACGCGCGAAATTAAACGCGGTGATCTTTTAATTGATAATGAACAGTATGGTCAATATAAAGGTGAATTACAAATTGCTTTAAAAGATATGGTGAATACAGGAAAAACAAATGTAGTTGGCCGAGTTATAGAGGAAGAAATCTTCTTATTAGATTATTTACAAGCTTGGGATAAGTTTGGATTCACGCTAAAGAAATAATGAACGCGGGATAAAGTGAAGCTTTAATCAGTGGGAATTTAGTTCATCCCCACTGATTATTAGCCCACACCAATCGGGATAAAAGGGAAAAAACTACTGATTTCAGTGGCTTTTTCCCTTTTATATAAAGAGCGAGAGGAAGAGCTATGACAAAAGTGCATCAGCGATTAATTTCTATTTTAGAGGAGTTTTTAGAAGAGAAATCGATGTTAAATCGAGCTTTTTTAGCGAGCCGTTTACATGTATCAACGAAGACGATTCAAAAGGATATAAAATTATTAAATGATATGTTGGAAGAACACGGAGCGAAAATTGAATCACAAAGGGGGAATGGATACGAACTAGAAATTATAAAAACTAAGAAGTTTGAAGATTTTTGCGTAAATGTATTTCAAAAACAGACGGAAAAGATTCCCACTTCTTATGAAGAAAGAGTAGCGTATATTTTACAACGTATTTTAACGACAGATGGGTATGTGAAGCTTTCGCAGCTAGCGGAAGAGATTTATGTGAGTAAATCTACTGTAAACTTAATTATGAAAGATGTTACGGATATTTGTAGTCGCTATGAGTTACAGATTGAAAAAAGACCATATTATGGTATACGTATTGTGGGAGAAGAATTTAATATTCGCTCTTGTTTATCACAATATGGTTTACCACGTTATGACCATACTCCGTTTCATGAGAACTATGAGCAGACGGACACATATTTATCGTTACCCCATATTTCTCTCATCCGCTCGGTTATACTAAAGTATATCGAGGGAGGAACGATATATTTATCAGATATAGAAATTGATAATTTATCAATTCATATTGCGATTGCTTTAAAGAGATGCAGGGATGATCATTACATTCAAGCACTGCATGTAGAGGAATCTGAACTTATCATAAAGAAAGAATATAAAATTGCGAAACTGATTTTAGGAAATTTAGGGGAAGAGTTAAAACTTCAATTTCCAGAAGAAGAAATTTTATATGTGACGATGCATTTATTAAGTACAGCTGTTACAGCAAGAGATCGCTATGAAAATGTGGAAGGACTATTAGGGAAAGACGTATATGCATTCATGCAACATATTCTTTTCAAAGTAGCGGAAGAACGGAATCTTACTTTTTATTATGATGAAGAATTATTATTTGGTTTTGGTGTTCATTTAAAAACGTTATTAAATCGTTTGAAATATAAATTAAATACGAGAAATCCTCTTTTAGCAGAAGTGAAAAAAAATTATCCATATGCTTTTGAAATTGCAGTTCTCGTTGGAGATATAATTGGTGAATATACGGGTGAATCCATTCCAGAGAGTGAAATTGGTTATATTGCCATTCACTTTGGAGGGGCGATGAGCCGTTTGCAAGAAAATAATCAAAAGAAAAGATGTTTATTAGTTTGTGCGACTGGTCAAGGGAGTGCACAGCTACTGAAATATAAAATTCTATCACAGTTTCGAGATAAATTAGAGATTGTAGGTATTACAGGCTATTATCAATTGAAAGTAGAAGACCTTTATAAAGATAAAGTAGATTGTATTATTAGTACGATTTATATACCGAGTGGTTTGCCTGTACCAGTTATAAAAGTGAACTCAATATTTGATGATAAAGAGATTAAATCGATTGGTCAGCAGTTATTTACGCATGTGGATAATAGTGTGAAGCAATATGTTAAGGAAGATTTGATCTTCTTAAATCGTAGTGCTTCTACGAAAGAAGAGGTTATCCAGTTTTTATGTGAGAAAGCTGCTGAGAAAAACTATGTACCTGCAAACTTTTATGCTTCTGTTATGGAGAGAGAGAACACATCTCCTACAGCGGTTGGGAATTTAGTTGCGATTCCACATCCGATGCAGTTATTAAGTGAACAAACATTTTTGATGTTTTGTACACTTGATAAAGCTGTTGATTGGGGAGATAATAAAGTACAAGTTATTATTTTATTTAGTGTGAAGCGCAATAATAATGAAGATTTACAAAAGCTTTATGATTTTTTATATGATATTATGTCTAGTCAGAATACGATAGAGAAATTAACTCAGGCTGAAGTAATTGAAGATTTCCAAGAGATATTATTATCTTTATAAGAAAAGTATATAAAAACTTCCGTTACATAACGGAAGTTTTTTATGTTTAATTGTATGCGTTTTCATAATAAGATAAAAATATAGAAAAAACATAGCTGGGAGGAATTTAAAATGACTGATATGCAAACTCCATTTGCGTTAATTTTACATGGTGGTAACGCGAGAAGCGCGGCACTTGAAGCAATTGCTTTTGCAAGACAAGGAGATTTTGAGAATGCGAGTGAAAAGATGACACTTGCTAGTGAAGAAATTTCAGCAGCTCATCGCATTCAAACAGACTTAATTCAAGAAGAAGCAAGAGGAAATCATGCAGAAATAAGTTTACTGTTAGTGCATGCACAAGATCATTTAATGAATGCCATTACAGTGAAAGAACTTGCTGAAGAATTTATTACTCTTCATAAACGAGTGGAAGAGAAAGTGACAGTGTAATATGTACATTTTATTATGTTGCGCGGCAGGTATGTCAACGAGTATGGTTGTAAGAAAAATGCAAGAAGAGGCAAAGAAACAAGGGAAGGATTATAAAATTAAAGCAGTCGATTCAGAACTTGTGAAACTGGAAATGAAAAATGCTGATGTTGTTTTAATTGGACCACAGGTGAAGTATTTGTTTCCAGCGGTAGAGTTTCTTGCGAAATCATACGATATACCAGTTGCAATTATAGAACAACGAGATTATGGCATGTGTGATGGTTTGAAAGTACTTAAGCAAGCAGAACAATTAATTTTAGCGTAATTATATTTTTTTAAATATAAACATTATAATGTTATAACTTTTAAGTTTCGCCACATTGAACAAAGGGAGGGTTATCGATGAATGGTTTTATGAGCTTTATGGAACAGAAGATTATGCCGACAACGCAAAAGATTGCGGGGCAACGACATTTATTAGCAATTCGAAATGGAGTTATTTCTACATTACCGTTAACGATTGTCGGGTCATTTTTCGTTATCTTTTTAAACTTACCAATTGATGCATATATGGAGTGGATTGCACCGTTTCGTCATATTTTAGATATTCCATTCCGATTTACAGTAGGCTTAATGGCTTTATACGCAGCATTTGGGGTAGGGGCCTCACTCGCGAACTTTTATCAGCTCAATCAATTAAGTGCAGGATTATTATCTGTACTCGCCTTTTTACTAGCATCAGTTGAACCAATTCAAATAACAAAAGCTGTACCAGGTGTTATTGATGCAGGAAGATATATTTCAGTAGGGACATTAAGTGCAACTTCTTTATTCGGAGCTATTGTGACAGCATTAATTGCAGTAGAAATTTATCACTTTATGATTAAGCATAATATTTCGATTAAATTACCAGATAGTGTACCACCAGCAGTTGCAAACTCGTTTGCAGCATTAATTCCAACTTTAGTAGTTATTCTTTTATTCTGGGGTATTCGTTACGGTTTGAAATTTGATGTAAACACAACAATCACATATTTAATCGCACCATTAAAATCAGTATTAGTAGGAAATAATTTATTCGGAGGTTTATTAACAGTATTCTTAATCGTGTTCTTCTGGTCGTTCGGTATACATGGCCCAGCGATTTTAGGACCAATCATCCGTCCGATGTGGGATTCAGCAATTCTTGAAAATATGGAAGTATTCACGGCTACAGGAAATGCACATCAGTTACCAAACTTATTTACAGAGCAATTTATTCAATGGTTCGTATGGATTGGTGGATCAGGCTCAACGTTAGCTTTAGTAATTATGTTTATGTTCTCTAAATCTAAGTTCTTAAAAGAGTTAGGTAGATTATCATTCGTACCAGGTTTATTCAATATTAACGAACCAATTATTTTCGGGGCACCAATTGTAATGAACCCAATTTTAATTATTCCGTTCGTTACAACGACGGTATCATATTTCGCAGTTGTTTCAGGTGTGATTCCGCTCATGATGGCGAAGCTGCCATTTACGATGTTAGCACCAATTGCAGCTATTATTAGTACGGACTGGACAATTATGGCTGGTGTACTTGTACTTGTTAACTTTGTTATCTCATTCGTTATTTACTACCCATTCTTCAAAATGTATGAGAAACAACAATTAGCAGGAGAGGAGAAAGCAGAATGCTCGGAGCAATTATCATCTTAATTACATTTGTAGCGGGGCAGTGCATTGCTCATTATTCAAAGTGGGTACAAAGTAAATCGTTATTAGTTTTACTACTTGTGTCGATATTATTTATCGGATGTTCAATGGGAGCTTATGTAGCATTGAGCTTACAATCACCATTCTTTATTATCGTACCAACGATTTTATGTGCAACATGTTTATCTGCAAAATATAGATTTACGAGTATGGCATTAATACAACGTGTGAAGGAGATGCAAAAGCATGGAGCGTAAATTAGGAATTTCACTTTATCCAGAGCATTCAACGAAAGAAAAAGATATGGCATATATTTCAGCAGCGGCACGTCACGGTTTTTCAAGAATATTCACTTGTTTACTATCTGTTAATCGTCCGAAAGAGGAAATTGTAGCTGAATTTAAAGAAATTATTGGGCATGCAAAAGAGCACGATATGGAAGTTATTTTAGATGTAGCTCCGGCTGTATTCGATCAACTTGGTATTAGTTATAGTGATCTATCATTCTTTGCAGAGTTAGGTGCAGATGGAATTCGTTTAGATGTAGGGTTTGATGGGTTAACAGAAGCGAAAATGACGAATAATCCATATGGCTTAAAAATTGAGCTGAATGTAAGTAATGATATTGCCTATTTAGAAAATATCCTTTCGCATCAAGCGAATAAATCAGCTTTAATTGGTTGTCACAATTTTTATCCGCAAAAATTCACTGGTCTTCCGTATGATTATTTCATTCGCTGTAGTGAACGCTTCAAAAAGCATGGTATTCGCAGTGCAGCCTTTATTACATCGCATGCAGCTGACATCGGTCCATGGGATATTAACGACGGATTATGTACGCTTGAACAACATCGTAACTTACCAATTGAAGTACAAGCGAAACATTTATGGGCAACAGGGCTTATTGATGATGTTATTATCGGAAATGCTTATGCGAGTGAAGAAGAGTTAGAGAAACTAGGAAACTTAAATCGTTACATGTTACAGCTAAAGGTACAATTTGTAGACGAAGCGACTGAAGTAGAGAAGAGAGCGACACTGCAAGAATTACACGTAAGACGCGGTGACATAACAGAGTATATGGTACGTTCTACAGAAGTACGTAAAAAGTACAAAGACTATGACTTCCCAGTGCGCGAAAGTGTACGACAGGAAAGAGGGCAAGTTGTAATTGGTAACAACTCATTTGGTAAGTATAAAGGTGAACTACAAATCATCTTGAAAGAAATGCCGATAGATGAACGGAAAAATATTGTCGGTACAATTGCTGAAGAGGAGTTGTTCTTACTAGATTATGTAGGGGCTTGGACGCAGTTTACTTGTGTGGAATAGGGAAGGGAGGAGAGGATGCTATAGCATCCTCTTTTTTCTGTTGAAATAGTAGTCTATCGTATATAGAATTCAAAGGGATAGATTTAACTTGGACGGGGGAGAAGGAGATGGAAGAGTATATAGATGATTTATTAAGGCGGATGGCGGATGAAGAAGCAGGTATTCGGCAATGTGCGTATGAAGAAGCGAGGCAGTTAAATGATGTATCGCTTTTTTCTTGTTTCCAAGAGAAAGTAATGGAAGCACGAAAAGTATATATAAAAACAAATCTTTATTTTTTAATTACACGACTTGCAATAAATACTAAAGAGATGTATATTGCAGATTATTTGATAGATCGGTTAGAAAGTGAAGAAAGCAGGATGGTGTTAGATAGCATGCTCATAGATTTAAGTAAATTATCTGAAGCAAGCAATGCACATAAAATTATTCCTTACATATATCATAAAAATAGTGGAGTTCGTTATTCTGCTGTCATCGCTTTAAAGTTGTGTAAATCGTTGGAAGCAGAAGATGCTTTATTGAAGTTACTTACAGTGGAAGAGAATCGAGATGATATTGTAAATATATGTGCCACTTTATATGAGATTGGAACAAAGCGATCAATCTTACCTTTAACAAAGCTTTTACATTGCGATAGTGCTTATGTTCGTTCAACTGTTATTGAGGTTTTAGCGAAAATAGGGGGAGCGGACTTACAAATAGTTTATATTGAAGCTTTAAAGGATAGAAATGTGATGGTGAAATACGAAGCTGTTCGAGCTATTTATGCATATGGAGATGAAATGGCGATTCAACCAATTAGCGAACGTGTAACTAAAGTTGTTTCTAGAAGACGTAAAAATGAAGTAGAGCCTACTGATGAATCAGAGATCGTCATTGCTCTTCGTTTCTTACATAAGTTTGCTACTCATGAAGAAGTTTTAAAGACGTTTGATAAAGTATATAAAAAACGAGGAAACTTGTTTATGTCAGAGAGAAAATGGATTCGGGATAATATTAGTTACTTTCAAGAGAAAGAAAGAATGTAAGAATCATAAAAAAAGAGTTAGCCTCAACAGTGAGACTAACTCTTTTTTTAATAATTAGTTTAAAATTTTCACTGTAACTGTTTGGCGTCCCCAGTTACTTGATGTACCTTTATCTGGCATTAAAACATCAATTTTATTACCTTTAATAGCTCCACCAGTATCACCAGCGATTGCTACTCCGTAACCTTCAACCCATACTTTTGAACCTAATGGAATGACACTTGGATCAACTGCAATTAGTTTCATGTTTGGATTAGCTGTTAAGTTATGACCCATAGCTGATTTTACCTGGTCTCCTGCTTTGTAACCATTTTCAAGTGGATCTGCTGTGTAAGCTGTTGCTACAACTTGGAACTCACGAGAAGAAGATTGTGTGTTTTTCTCAGTTTCTTTTGCAACAGGTTGTTGTGTAGCTGGTTTTTGAGCCTTATTAGCCGCTTCACGATCAGCTGCCTCTTGAGCCTTAGCTGCTTTACGAGCTTCAGCTGCTGCCTCTTGAGCCTTAGCTGCTTCACGAGCTTCAGCATCTGCCTGAGCTTTAGCCGCTTCACGAGCTTTAGCTGCTTCTTGAGCTTTAGCCGCTGCTTGAGCTTCAGCTGCTTCCTGAGCTTTAGCTGCTTCACGAGCTTTAGCTGCTTCTTGAGCTTTAGCTTCTGCTTGAGCTTCAGCATCTGCCTGAGCTTTAACTTCTGCTTGAGCCTTAGCTGCTTCACGAGCTTTAGCTGCTTCCTGAGCTTTAACTTCTGCTTGAGCTTCAGCTGCTTCACGAGCTTTAGTTGCTTCTTGAGCTTTAGCTTTTGCTTGAGTTTCAGCTAATTCTCCAGCTTTAACTGCTTCACGAACTTTAGCTGTGTCTTGAACTTTAATTGCTTTTTCAACTTTAACTGCTGGTTGAACTTTAACTGGTGCTTTACCTGTTAAGTAAGGAACATGAACATAAGCTGTTTTTCCGTTATATTCAAATTGAATCCAGTCATTTTGCACTTCGTGTGTTGTTTCGATTACATCATCTTGTTTTAACTTACCAAGAATTTCTGAGTCTGTGTTTGCACCAGCACGTACGTTTAATACATTTGCTGTTACGTAGTAAGAATCTTTTGTGTAGTCAGCGCTTATGAAAGCCTCTTTACCACTATTTAATTTAACTTTTGACCATCCGTTTTCTGTATGTAAAACGTTAACTTTATATCCATCTAATAACTTTCCGACAACTTGTGATTCAGTAGTTGGGTTTTCTCGTACATTTAGTACATCAGTCGTTACGATTGTTTCTGCTTTAGCAGATGTTGTGAAAATCCCAAGACCAAAAACCGCTGCTGTTGCTATACCCATAAATTTTTTCATAATAGCCTCCATTGCATTTGTTTTCGTTGACCTCATTATAGCAACCATTATTTTCTTATTTGCGGAAAACACAAAACTACAAAGCATTCGTAACGAGGCATTAATATTCTGTAATAATCCCATTAATATCCTGATAACGTTTTCCTCGCGGTTTTTAGGGGATTAGAACATAGTATTCATAAAAACAATACTATTTTAATTACTAATAGATTAATAATGTATCAGTATTATTACGCTGTAATTTCTGTAACGTTACAAAATGGGGGTGTTTAACTGTTTAAATTGCAATTTAGTTATAAAAATATAATTTTTTTGTGTGTGAAGTCATATATATAGGGTTAATTTTAATGAAATAGAGATATAATTGTTACAAAATAAGTTGTAGTATGGAAAAAATTACGCCTTGAATTTGTTCTTTTACATATTATTTTTGCAATAATAGGATTGCTTGATGGCTTTCGCAAGAAATGAAAGTTTAAATGATAAAAAGATATTCGTAACATGAAACATATATAATAGAAGAAACATGATTTAAAGGGACGATATCGTTATGAATTTGTTCACGAATTACAGTAGAATTATATAATAGAAGTTAGAGGTTCTTATTTTTGTCAAAACGTTGATAAAATTGCATTTGCCTTCAATCAAATAAAAAACGTAGGAGTGTAAACTCCTACGTTTTTATTTACTCATATCGTAAACATTCAATTGGATCAAGTTTAGCAGCTTTGTTAGCCGGTAGTAAACCGAATGCAATACCGATTAGCATTGAGATACCTACTGAAAGCAGTCCAAGTTCTTTTGAGATAACGAGTGGCCATCCGGCAAAGATTGAGACGATCCAAGCGAAGAAGATACCGAGCATGAATCCAATGAAACCACCGAGTCCTGTTAAAATACAAGATTCAATTAAGAATTGCGTTAATACTTTACCGCGCGTTGCACCAAGTGCTTTACGAATACCGATCTCACGTGTACGTTCTGTTACAGATACAAGCATGATATTCATTACACCGATACCACCAACAAGTAAAGAGATAGCAGCGATACCACCGAATACCATTTTCATCATACCGATTGATTCATCTAATTGCTTCGTAAACTCACCCATATCTTGAGCTTCAAATTTATGCTCAAATTTAGGAGCTTTCATTTCATTTAAAACGGAAACGGCTTGTTTTTCTACACTTTTACGTTCTGTGGGAGAGGTCATTGTTAATTTTACAGAGTCATACTCATTTACTCCTGAAATGACAGGCGCGTTTTCAAGAGATGTATAACCTTCAGGCATAGCCATTCCAAATTCGTTTTTCGTTTCGTATACACCGACTATTTTATACGGCTTTCCTTTTATATCTGTGTATAGATTTGATTCCCAACCACTAAATAATTTGTTGAAAGCTTCTTCATTTAATATAACAGCAGGAATTGCTTGGTTTAATTCGCTGTCGTTTAATTCACGACCGTGAACTAATTTTATTTTCGAATCTGTCATAAAGGCGCCTGTTCCACCTTTTAAATCAAGAGAGACATCTTTTGAACCAGAAGATGCTTTTACTTTCATACTTACATCTGGATAAACATCTTTAACGCCTGGTACAGTTTGAAGACGTTTTAGCATATCAGGTGTGATTTTGGCACTATCAGTTCCATAATCAGGGTTGTTGTAGTAAATCGTTACTTCAGTATCTTTTCCTTGGCCTAACTCTTTTTTAAACTTTGCATTTGTACCATCACCCATTGAAATGATAGTAATAATGGCGCTAATACCGATAATAATACCTAGCATTGTTAATATAGAACGCATTTTATGAGCAAAGATAGAGGAAAGGGCCATGCGTATATTTTCACTCGTGTTCAAAATTAACCTCTCCAATCTTGGACGATATTTCCGTCACGAATTACAATTTGACGTGCTGCCGCTTCCCCAATTTCACGATCGTGGGTAATCATAATGATTGTTGAGCCTTGTTTGTTTAATTCGTAAAAGAGATCCATAATTTGTGTACTTGTTTTCGTATCAAGTGCACCCGTCGGTTCATCTGCTAAGAGAAATTTTGGGTTATTTACGATTGCACGTGCGACTGCGACACGCTGCTTTTGTCCACCTGACAATTCATTTGGTAAGTGAGTAGCACGATCAGCTAAACTGACTTTTGTTAAAGCTGCTAATGAGCGCTCACGTCTTTCTTTTTTATCGACTCCAGCGTAAATAAGAGGTAGTTCTACATTTTGAAGTGCTGTAAGTCTCGGTAATAACATAAAGTTTTGGAATATGAATCCGATCTCTTTATTACGAACATGTGCAAGTTCTGTTTCAGACATGTTTGAAATGTTTTGACCAGCTAGTTCGTACGCACCTGTCGTTGGTTTATCTAAGCAACCGATAATGTTCATTAATGTTGATTTACCAGAACCAGATGGTCCCATAATAGAAGTGAATTCTCCTTGGTTTAGTTTTACATCAATTCCGTGTAATATTTGAACGGACTCTGCACCATTTTGGAAAGATTTCGTGATGCCTTTTAAGTTAATCATTGAGTGACAACCTCCATACCGTCTTTTAAGTCTTTTTCAGGTTTAGAGATAATTTCCTCTCCTTTTTTCACTCCAGAAACTTTTGCTTCGCTATCTGTCTCAAATTCAACAGTAACTGCTTGTTCTTTCGCTTTACCGTCTTTTACAATGAAGACAACATTTTTGTCACCTTTTTTCACAATGCTGCTTTTCGGAACAATCGTACCAGTTGCTTCGCCAGATTTACTTGTTACGTAAACATGGAAGCCGTTTTGTAATTCTTCACTATTATCTAATGTGACAGTGAATTGATAATTAGAAACAGTTTTATTTTCGTCCATGCTCTTTAATGGTGTAGAACCGATTTCTGTTACTTTTCCTGTCCAAGTCTTACCAGCGACAGTTTTTGATGAAACAGTTACTTCTTGCCCAACTTTCATACTAGCAAGTTCATATTCAGAAAGTTGACCTTTTACTTTAAATTGACCAGCGTGACGAAGTGTAATGCCACTCATACCTGTTTTTTCATCAGCAGTTTTTACGATATCATCAATTACACCGTCGGTTGGACTCGTTACAGAAAGTGTGTTTACTTTCTCTTTTGCTGCTTTAATCATTTCATCAGCTTTTTCTACTTCAAACTTTTTCATTTCAAGTTGTGATTCTAATTGTTGCACTTCGACTTCCGATGCCTTTAATGCTTCCTGAGGAAGACCTGCATTTTTATCTTTTTGTAATTTTTGTTTCGCTGCATCAATTTGTTTTTGATATAATGTCACTTCTTTTTGTGCAATTTTCTTTTGCATTTCTGCTTCTGTTACACCTTGTTTAGCAGTAGGGTCATTATATTTAAATAGAAGCTGCCCTTTTTTCACTTCGTCACCTTTTTTAACAGCTAATTCATACGTACCTTTTGTTGGATCAAATGAAATCGTTTCAATTCCGTTTGGAATAACTTCGCCGCCAAATTTTTGTGCATTTTCAATTTGTTTTTCTGTAACTTTATAACCGCTATATGCCATTGCTACTTCTGAACTACCGCCAGCTAAAGCAAAATATGATCCAGCTGCAATTCCGATCGCTACTACACTAGTAATTAACACTTTATTTTTCTTTTTCATTTATTTATCACCTTTTCGCTCGTTTTAGTATCTACATTAAGTATAGAAGAGGTGAAGAATATGACAAATCGTTTTAGCTTACAATAACCTTACAGTTTTGTAAGGTATGGATATGTAATGTTGAGTTTGTACCTAGTTTAAGCAGATGAATTGATGCGTTATTCACATTTAAACATATGATGTAAATAACCTAGGGAACTAGATTCTTTTTTAATTTGTTATATTACAATATCGTAAGAGAGATGTAATGAAAATCGATAGGGAGGAAGTTTTTTTTCGTATACACTGCATGTATAAAGACATGCGAGAGCGGATGGAGGTATACGATGGATTTTTTAGAAGTATCAAAGCGTAGTATAAAACGAAATATTAAAGATTAGTTACTATATGTTAACTGTTCGCTCATATACAAATACTGTATTCAGCGCTAGAAAATAAAAAGAAGCCAGCATGAAATACATGCTGGCTTCTTTTTATTTTCTAGAAACCTCAACTTCAGCTTCTGTTTGCGGAATAAAGTATCCGATTATACCACCGATTATTGCTGGAACGATCCAGCCGATACCTAATTCATAAAAAGGAATTGTGTGTACGATATTAGCGATAAAACCTGGTATCATTCCCACATTATCAAGTGCATGAATACAGCTAATAATGAATGCTGCGATCATCGCTCCGATATAGACAGAAGGTTTACGTTTCGTATATTTATCGATAAATGATACGAAAATTAAAATGATTGTAATTGGATATAAAATAATTAATACGGGTAATGTAATTTTGATTAATAAACTTAATCCTAAGTTTGAAATAACGAAGCTAAAGATACAAACGTATAGTACAAGCTTCTTATATGAAACATTTGTTAGTACTGTTGTGAAATAGTTGGCGAATGCACTTACAACACCGATTGCAGTCGTTAAACAAGCAGCTATAATTGCGATACTTAATAAAACATTCCCGCTTGTCCCAAAGAATTGATACATAATAGTTGCTAATAGTTGACCGCCATTTTCAAAT
Source organism: Bacillus sp. FSL R9-9410 (assembly GCF_038050385.1). NCBI lineage: Bacteria > Bacillati > Bacillota > Bacilli > Caryophanales > Bacillaceae > Bacillus > Bacillus sp. FSL R9-9410. Next base: position 3,859,619 of record NZ_JBBOTV010000001.1, on the reverse strand, counting down.
TGTCCTAAGTTTCCGTTTGAAGCGCCGATATAACCTAGTAAGAAGTAAACAATTGTTAAGAAAAGAGCCGCAATGCTTCCGCAAATAATTGTATATTTTGCAATGGATTTCTTATCTTGTATACCGTTTTGGCGAATTGCATTTACAACAATTGTTGATAATACGAGAGCACCGATTGCATCTAATGTTAAAAAGCCTTCGAGAAATCCTTTGAAAAATGGGATTTCTTTATAGTCACCAACAGGTTCTGCGAACGATCCTGGTGAAAGAAGCGCCTTTGTTGCCATAATTGCAATAATTCCAAGTAAAATTGGCGTTAATATTTTTCCGATATGATCTACTAATTTGGATGGATTTAATGATAAGAAGTAGACGACTGTAAAGAAAATCGCACTAAAGACTAACATAGAGTACCATTGGTCTGGGAAAAGTGGTGCAATCCCAATTTCATAAGATACAGTTCCAGTTCGTGGAATAACAAATAGTGGGCCGATTGAAAGATAAATAATGATAGCGAATACTGCTGCGAATTTTGGATGAACACGGTTCGCTAAAGTATTAAAGCTACCACCGGCAAGGGCAACAGCCACGATAGCAAGTAAAGATAAACCGACGTCTGTAATAATAAATCCTGTAATGGAAACCCACATATTTTCTCCGGAAGAAAGACCGAGAAGAGGCGGGAAAATCATATTGCCAGCACCGAAGAAAACTGCGAATAGTAGTAAACTAATCGAAAGTATTTGCGCTGGTTTTAAAGTTGTACGCATATAAAGAAAATCCTCCTAATGAGTGTTTTTTGTCGAAAATTCAAATAATTTGTCGAGTAACTGTTATTATTTTAAAGGTCTGATGACTAGAAAGCAAGAGGGAATTTTAAAAATATTTTAAAATAATGCGTAAAACTGAATAAATATACTATTTATATGTTAATGAGGAAGAATTTTACTTTTAACGTAAAAAAACACATATCGCTAGGATATGTGTATTAAAAATAAATTTGCCTATCACGTTCTTCTTTTAAAATTTCTACAGCTTCGCGGAAACGTTGAGAATGGACGATTTCTCGTTCGCGTAAAAAGCGTAAGCTATCATTTATATCGGGATCGTCTGATAAATCAATTAGCCATTGATAAGTCGCTCGTGCTTTTTCTTCAGCTGCAATATCCTCGTATAAATCTGCGATAGGATCTCCTTTCGCTTGAATGTAAGTGGCAGTAAAAGGAACACCACCTGCATTATGGTAAAACAAGGCGCTGTCATGATTCGCATAATGCGCGTCTAATCCGGCAGCTTTCATTTGTTCAGGTGTTGCATCTTTTGTTAATTTATAAATCATTGTGGCAATCATTTCTAAATGTGCGAACTCTTCTGTACCAATATCGGTTAGTAAGCCAACGACTTTATCAGGAATTGTATAACGTTGATTTAAGTAGCGAAGAGCAGCGGCTAATTCACCGTCCGCACCACCGTACTGTTCAACTAATAACTTTGCGAGTGCTGGATTACAAGTACTCACTTTAACAGGATATTGTAATTTCTTTTCATAAATCCACATAGTTTCTCTCCTTTATCCCGCGTTAACGGGCAGTAAGACTCTCATCTCAAAATTCGGTTGAAGCAAAGAGGTTAGGTGGGAGATCAACTGCCCGTAAAAGCCCGATTGGTTTAACTAATAATCAGTGGGGATGAACAAAACCCCCACTGATTAAAGTTTCACTTTATATTTGCCATGGCCAAGGGCCTTTGCTCCATTCCCATGGAGCGTTAGAATAACTGTTTCCAAACTGCTGAAGTGGTCCGTATTTTTCTTCAATTTTTTGTTTTAATACTCTTCGTTTATAAGAAAAATCGTTGAATTGATTTATAGCTGCAGTATCGTCGGGATGCGTATCTAAATAGAGAGTAAGTTCAACTAATACAAAGTCTAATTCTTGCAGTTCTTCAATCCATTTGTAATATTCATCAGGCAATGTTTGTGTCACGTTTTTATTCACCGTCCTTTTTTGTAAGGATTTTCATAATAATCATAAAAAGCAGGCCATAAAGTCCCTTTTCTTAAAGCTTCTTTTGGTGTGAATTGGGGTAAATTAGTTGGTTGAAAGCCCATATATAAGTGGGGGGGAGTTGAGTAATATTTCTTTCCAATTGGAGGGCAAGGATCGTTTGGACCATGATAAGGTATGTAGGATTGCATGAATTTATCCATGTTACACTCCTCCTTTATAAATGAAATATTCATCACTATGTATTGTATTCGTACATAATTGTAAATTATGACTCATATAGAAAACTAATAGAGACAGGGGGAGTGCGGATGGGAAGTATTACAACATGTATTGTATTAGAATCTAAAAACTTAAAGGAAACATTATATTTTTATGAAGGAATTCTAGGATTTAAACCGAGTAAGGAGAGACCACAATTACGTGTAACAGGTGTTTGGTATGATATTGGTTCAACGAGAATTTGTTTTGTTGTAAACAGGGGACTGGGAGAGTATAGAGAGACTGTCACATCATCAGCTACGGAGATATTTTTAAGAATCTCAGATATCGGGCGGATAAAGAAAAAGTTAGAGTTTTATCATATATCATTTGTGGAAGATTGCCATGGTGAAGAAGTAAGAATAAATTTCTATGACCCAGATCGTTTTAAGCTCCAAATTGTTTCAACAGAGAATACAGAATAGCGTCTTTTATAATGTAATAATCTGAATGGGAAATGAAAAAAATATTGACAATCCCCTCCAAATATCTTAATGTGATTGTATAAAATTGTGTATCTAAAGGGGAGTAACTTATTACAGTAAAGTCGTCATTACAGGGAGAAACCCTCGGCTTTATTGGCAACGTTTCGTTGTTAGTGAGACCTTTACCAGCAATGGTAAAGGCCCCTTATTGTCTTTTTAGGACCCTTACCATATTTGGTAGGGTCCTTTTTGTATACAAAGAGAGGAGATAGAAAATGAAAAAACTTATTAGTAGATTAAGAGTTGTATTTCATGTCCGCCGTTTTGTTCCATTCCTATTTGACTTTTTCACTTCAAAAGAGGTTTCCATAAAGAAGAAAATATTATCTGTTGCTTTTTTAGTTGGGTATGTTGCTATGCCACTCGACTTCATTCCAGATTTCTTGCCGTTTATTGGTATTTTAGATGATATTGGAATTGTGTTATTCATTTTGAATCGAATCGTAAAGATGGCACCAGTTCAATTGCAAGAAAAGCATAATGTAAATATAGGATAGGGGTTAAAAGTATGGAGCAAATTATTTTAGATATAATCCAGTATTTAAAGCAGTTTTCTTATTTTGGAGTTGTGTTAGCTTTAACTTTTGAGTTTATTCCAGCAGAGGTTGTTTTGCCGCTTGTTGGGTATTGGGTATACGAGGGAGATATGAATTTTTGGCTTGCGGTGCTAGCCGGAACACTTGGCGGAACGACAGGACCATTAACTTTATACGCGCTCGGTTATTACGGCGGGCGCCCTGTATTGGTGAAATACGGTAAATATTTCTTCATTAAAGAAGAACAAATTCAAAAAGCAGATGATTTCTTTGAGAAATATGGACCGGTTGTAGCATTTGTTGGACGCTTCGTCCCGGGAGTTCGAACGCTTATTTCCATTCCATGTGGTATGGCGAAAATGAACATATGGAAATTTAGCATATATACATTTGTAGCAATGTTCCCGTTAACGACTTTGTATATTTATTTTGGAATGAAATTAGGTCCGCATTGGGAAAAAGCAGCGGGTGTTGTTGGACAATATATGTTACCTATATTAGTGGTCGTTCTTATTGTTATAGGTAGTATCTTTATTTATAAATTTATGAAAAAACGAAACAAAACTGAATCTATTTAGTTAGTAGCACTAAGGTGTTATTATTTTTTGGAAATGGATGAATAGTACAGGCAAAAGACTCTGAAGGACATACACATATAAGGAATAAAAAAGAGAGAGGGGAAACATCTATGTCTTGTGAGTGCTCAGGAACAGTTTTAACGTGTTGTCCAGATAAAAATTATGTGCAAGATAAAGTGTGTAGTCCGTGGTCTGCTACTGTAGTTGCAACAGCAATTGATAATGTTCTCTATACAAATAATATTAACCAAAACGTAATTGGTACTGGTTTTGTTAAATATGATGTTGGACCAGGCGCGATTACCGTAGAAGCACTTGATTCTGCTGGGAATACAATTGATACACAAACGTTAAACCCAGGAACGAGTATTGCTTTTACGTATCGCCGCTTTGATAGTATACAAGTTGTATTACCTGCAACACCTGCTGGAACGTATCAAGGAGAATTTTGTATTACAACACGTTATCCACTTTCATAGCAGAATAGGAGAGGATCGAAATGGGAATGAGAAGCTCCAGTTTGTCTTGTTGTTCTAATAAAACACTTGTGCAAGATCAAGTATGTACAGACTGGTCAATTACAGGTGCGGGTACTCAAATTGTCTATACGAATAATCTTACACAAGAAATATACGGTTCAGGTTATGTAAAATATGATACAGGTGCAAATCCGATTACAGTGGATTTTTTAGTAGGTGCTACAGTAGTCGATACGATTACTGTACAACCGCAAAGTAGTGGTACTTTCACAGTGAGGCACTTTACTACTGTTCGAATTACAACGACGGGAACGACTGTTAATCAAGGAGAGTTTTGTATTACAGTACGTTACTCAATTTCATAAAAAGGCATACCTTAAATGGTATGCTTTTTTGAATAGAGGGAGTAATGAAATATTTATTTTATAAGCAACATGTAAATTGGCAACAGTACTTGCCTTCTAAATATAGAGAAGGATTACTTTGTATATTAATAATACTGACGGATTGTAAATCTTTACCCATATAAGATATTGTATTACCAGGAAATACAGTGAAAATATTGGTTACTGCTCCGACGATTTGAATTGTAATTACTTCGGTGCTACTAGTACTATTGTAAACCGAGACAGTACCTGATATAAGTAGTATCCCATCACTTTGCCACAGTATCATCGATTGTGATGCATCTTTAGTAGAGAGAATGGTGTCATTAGTTATGAGGAAGTTCCCAGCAAATTCATTTGTTACTAGTTCACAATTGGGATTCGGAGGAGGGGATGGTGGACAAGGGTCTGGGCAAATGATAGATAAGGGAGCGAAACAGCCGATATTTTTTTTGTTTTTCAAACGAACCCCTCCTTTGCAAGTTTTTCTTTTACTATTATTAAATGTAAAAGCATGGCCGATGTGTTAAGAATGGCCGAAAAAATTAAAAATTATGATTGTCTAATAAGCTTAAAACCTTATAGTAGTTTTTATTATATAGAAAAGATTATATGTAAAGGGACATTAGAAAAGAATGATCATACTCTTTTAGACAAAATTTGGTTGTTTACAATAATACAAGTAATGTTGGAGTTAACGATTGATTAACTGTATATTTACAAAAGTCTAATAAAATTAATTTATCATTTAAACGGAGTTAATATGTTTTCGTTACAATAACCCTTGTAATTAATCAATTATTATGAGGAGGATTCACGTGGAAAGAACTGCTTTACGAAAAGTAAAAGGTCTTATTGGATTATTAATGGTGTTTGTATTGGCATTCGTATCATTTCCGTGGAGTACGTCGGTTAAAGCGGAAGAGAAAAAGCAAGAAAAGGCACCAAGTGAGAAGAAAATCGTTTTCCCAGTTGTAAGTGATGTGCATATTAAAGATAGTGGAACAGATGATACGTTCCGCTGGAAAAGAGCGATTGAGCAATTTAATACGCTTGCACCAAAGCAAGATGCGTTTGTCATTGTAGGTGATTTTACTGATTCGGGTTCAGTAAAGCAATATGATCGTTTCATGCAAGTGTATAACGAAAATGCAAATAAAGATGCGGTACGAATGAATTCTCTAGGTAATCATGATTATTGGAACGGCTTATCTGTAGAGGGAGCACAGAAGCGTTTCTTAGAAAAGACAGGAATGGAATCGGTTTATTATCATAAGGTGGTAAAAGGGTATCATTTCCTTGTTATGTCTCCAGAGGATGGGACAACACATGGCTATTATTCGGACAAGCAAATTAATTGGTTAAAAGAAGAAATGGCAAAGGCACAAAAAGATGATCCAGAAAAACCGATTTTTGTATTTTTACATCAACATATTAAAGATACAGTGTACGGTAGCCAAGAATGGGGAACGAAAGATAGTGCGAAAGTTAATGCGGTATTAAAAGAATACCCACAAGTAATTACGTTTTCAGGTCATTCACATTATCCGTTAGATGATCCAAGATCGATTCATCAAAAAGATTTTACATCTGTTGGAACATCTTCTGTAAGCTATATGGAAGTTGAAGGCGGTAAAGTGCAAGGAAATATCCCGCCAGGGGCTAGTACATTAAGCCAAGGTTTATTAGTAGAAGTGGATGATAAAGAAGTAACAATTAATCGCCGTGATTTCCATACAAATTCTTGGACAGGCGAGCCGTGGAAAATTCAGTTGCCATCAAAGAAAGAAACATTTACGCATGTAGAAGATCGTGATAAAGAAAAGCCATCTTTTGCGAAAGATGCGAAATTGTCAGTATCAAATGTAACGGAAAACGCAGCAACAGTGACATTCCCGCAAGCGGTGGATAACCTTCTTGTTCATTCTTATCGCGTACAAGCGAAGGATAAACAAACGGGTGAGATTAAAAATAAGTTATTAGCATTCTCAGAGTTTTATCGTGATCCAGTTCCAAAAGAACTTACATTTACACTGGCAGGATTAGATGGCGGGAAAGCATACACACTTGAAGTAGTTGCAATTGATTCGTTTGGCAATGAAAGCGTGCAACCGTTAACGGCAGAAATCACAACGAAAAAAGATAATATTGATCCGAATGTAAAAGTGCCAAAGGCAGACGTTTTTGATGTGAATTTCTTAGATGGTACATTTAAAGACAACTCACCGTTTGGAACAAAAGGTGATGTGAAAGGGAATGTATCTATTGCATATGATAAAGCTTTAAAAACAAATGTAATGAAATTAAATGGACAAGCAAATACATTTGGGTATCTTCCATTTTCAGCAGCACAAAAAGAAAAAGCAGCAAATTCATTTACGTTAGAAACTGTATTTTCAATGAATGAAATTCGCGGACAAGGTATTTTGCAAAATACAGAGAGTGGTGGAATTGGTTTTGAGTCTACAGGAAGTGGTTATGTAGAATTATGGGCTCATATTGGCGGAAGCTATAAACGTGTTGGCGTTCAATTAGAAGCAAACAAAACGTATCATTTAACAGGAACGTATAATGGAAGTGAAGTAGCAATTTATGTAGATGGTAAAAAAGTAAATAGTCAGCCAGCTAGTGGGAAAGTGTATCATCCGAACGTGCCATTTGCACTTGGTGCAGATCCAGATAGCAACGGAAATGGCGGTATTCCGTTAAATGGACAAATTGCGTTAGCAAAATTATATAGTAAAGCATTAAGTTCTTCAGAAGTAGTAGCAGCGTATAACGAGTTTTCTAATCGTACAAAATTAGAGCAAGTAAATACGTTATATGAAGAGATTGGAAAAGTGAAAGAAGTATTGGCAGGTACTTATGAATTTGGTGAAAAACCAGGCCAATATTCACAAGAAGCTTTCAAAGAATTACAAAAAAACTATGACAATGCAAAGAAAGTGTTTGAGAATATAGCAAGTACAGGAGAACAAGTTGTTCAAACGTATAATGAACTAAAAACAGCAAACCAAACATTTGTACAATCAAAAGTGGCAGAAGAACAGCCAAAAACACCGAAAGAAAAATTACAAATCAATATTGAATCTGCAAAAGCAGTAGTGAAAAAAGCACAAGCTGCAAATGTAACTGACGGTTCAGTGAGATCATTGAGTCAAAAAATTACAGTTGCAGAATCTGTATTAAAAGATGTGAAAGTAAAAGATGCACAGGTAGAAACGATGAATCGTACGTTAGAGCACGCTATTTCACTGGTTGAAAAAAGCATCAACAAATAAGGTATAAGAAAAAGAAGCTTATCATGATAGGCTTCTTTTTTGTTATACTAAAAGTAGTATAACAAAAGGGAGCGAATAATTTGGAAGAGAAAAAGCTAAAAAGAATTCTTGAATATGTATGGATCGCCGTTGTGCTCCTTGTAGGATATTATTTATTAAAAGATAAAAGTATATGGGTTCTATTTTTAATGACATTTGTATTAGCGGGATTAGGAACGCTATTTATTAACTTTTTCTTTGATAGTTTGAATGCATGGAAGAAGAAAAAGAAAGAGGCGAAGTAAGGGAGAAGAAGTATACAAAAGTTACAGGTTATGTACGAACTTGCATCGGTATATTTTTCCCGCTATTAACGGGCAGTAAGATCCCCGCCTCAAAAATTGGTGAATACGAGGAAGGTAGTGGGGAGACAACTGCCCGTAAAATCCCGATTGGTGAGGGACAAAACACCCCACTGGTTAAAGCTTCACTTTATCATTTTACAATCGTTAACGAAAAAACATAATAGAACATGAAAATAGCTCGCCTTTATTATAGGCGAGCTATTTTGTTATGCTTCTTTCTCATCATTTGTTTTTTCAGTAGCTAAATGACTAAGAGGGGAACCGAATAGTGTGAACCCATTGGAAAAGAGTACGTAAGTGAACGAGGGTACAGTTATGGTATGCAGTTTTTTGAAATTTCTAGATTGACTCCTTTTTAATTTTGAACATTCCGTCAAATGAAACTTTAACAAATAAAATGCTGGTTTTAAGGAGAAACTATGTGCAGAAATAGATGCAGGTTAACAAAAAGATTTACTTCATATAGTAGGAGAAGATGTTATGTTATTTTATTTCGAACTTGTTATCATTTTACTTTGTACGAAATTAGCTGGTGATATTAGTGTTAGGCTTGGTCAGCCTTCTGTACTTGGTAAATTAATCGTTGGTATTATTATCGGTCCTGCTGTGCTTGGTATTATTAATAGTTCAGAACTTATTGATGAGCTTAGCGAGATTGGTGTTTTGCTACTTATGTTTATGGCGGGACTTGAAACAGATTTAGAAGAGTTAAATCGGAATTTAAAATCATCATTTGCAGTAGCGGCTGGTGGAATTATTTTCCCTTTCATCGGTGGATATGTGGCAGGGTTGTTGTTTGGATTAATGCAATCTCATGCAATTTTTATAGGGTTATTACTTTGCGCAACATCGGTTAGTATTACAGTGCAAACGTTACGAGATTTAGGGAAGATGAATACGAGAGAAAGTACTACGATTTTAGGTGCTGCCGTATTTGATGATGTGATAGTCGTTATTTTATTAGCATTTGTAATGAGTTTTTTAGGAACTCAAGATGTGAATATAACACTTGTCATTGCAAAGAAACTTATTTTCTTTGTAAGTATCGTTTTTATTGCATGGAAAGTTGTTCCGTGGATTATGAAAATGCTTGTCCCACTTCGTGTATCGGAAGCATTAATTAGTGCAGCTCTTATTATTTGTTTCTCTTTTTCGTATTACAGTGAAATGATGGGAATCGCAGGTATTATTGGAGCTTTTGCAGCAGGAATCGCAATTTCTCAAACAGAGTATAAGCATGAAGTAGAACATAAAATTGAACCGATTGCTTATGCGATATTTGTACCAGTGTTCTTCGTAAGTATCGGAATGGAAATTACATTTCAAGGTATCGGAAGCCAGCTTTGGTTCATTATTATTATGACGCTCATTGCAATATTCACAAAGTTAATCGGATCAGGTTTAGGAGCAAGATTAACAGGGTTTAATTTACAATCTTCTATTAGTATTGGTGCGGGGATGGTGTCGCGCGGAGAAGTAGCGCTTATTATCGCAGCAAATGGACTTACGGCGAATCTATTAGCGAAAGAAAATTTCACAGCGATTGTTATTGTTGTTATATTGACGACAATTATTACGCCGCCACTTTTAAAGAAGTATTTTGTATAGAGGGAAAGAGCTTATCTGACGTAGATAAGCTCTTTTTTTATCGCAAAAAGCAATAGTCATGTAGCGTGAATGGATTGTAATTATGATAAAATCTACTTATGTGATATGACAAGGAGAGGGATGCGGTTGAAGGTTACAAAGGGGAAAGTTATAGGTGTAGTTATACTCCTTTTATTGTAGGGAAAGAATCAAAAGTGAAAGATTTTCCTGTTTCTATTTTTTCTTCCCATGTAGAAGGTGATAATCCGGGAGAACATAAGTACACTGCTTTTGTACCTGACTTTGCAATTTGGATAGATGGATGGGAAAAACAGCAATCTGAAGGTGAAATAACTGCATATAAAAAAGGGGATCGAACTGTAATTGTTCACCATCCGCCTGGTGATGATGGTTTTTACCTTTATGATGCAAAAGATATTAGAGAATAAACGCAACCGTAAGAAGTGGAGGTTAAATAGTGAAAGCTTCAACATTACTATTTAAAATTGAAAATAATATGGATCAATTTTCACCAGCTGAAAAGAAGGTTGCCATGTACATAATGGAGAACGCAGAGATCGTTCCAAATTTAACGACAAAAGAAGTGTCTACAAATGCGGGATCGAGTGAGGCGAGTGTTGTACGTTTTTGTAAAACAATCGGTATTGGAAGCTTTAAAGCATTTAAGATAGCACTCGTTCGTGAATTAACAATTGCTGATTATAATATTAACGACTTTTCAGTGATGAATACAGAAGATGGACCGTACGATTTGTTTAATAAAGTTACATATGTGAATAAAGCTGCAATTGAGGCGAGTGTTACTGCGATAGATAAGAAGGAACTTGAGAAAGCTGCAGATAGTATTGTAAATGCTAATAAGATCATATTTTATGGTGTAGGTGGATCAGCTACACCGGCGATGGATGGAGCTTATAAATTTACTAGGCTTGGATTTACAGCGATGATGCTATCTGATTTTCATATGATGTTGCCACTCGTCACGAATTTAAAAGAGGGAGATATATTTGTGGCGATTTCAACTTCTGGGCGGACGAAAGATGTGCTCGAAATGGCGCAATATGCGAAGAAGCGAGGGGCTACAGTTGTTGCGATTACGAAGCTAGACCAATCATCTCCTTTATATAAAGCGGCAGACATTCGCCTTTGTATGCCGGATGTAGAGCAAGATCATCGCATTGCAAGTATTGCTTCACGAATGACGCAACTGAATATGATTGATGCTTTATACGTTATTACTTTTAACCGTATTGGTAATAATGTGATAGATCAATTTATGGAGACGAGAGAAGAAGCTCTGCGGTTACGGAAGTTAAAGTGAAAAGATGGGGCAACCCATCTTTTTTGTGTGGCTGGACATAAATTTGTCATGAAAAGAAATAAAATTTCATAAAATAAGAGAGTAATATTGATTTTTAATTTCTTAAAGTTATAATAAAAGTATGAAATTAAATTTCAAAGAAGGTGACAATATGTTAGAAAATTTATCTACAGAACATCGCAATGAGAAGACGATGAATTTAGATGAGATGAGTATAAAAGAAGTTTTACAAAGTATGAATGAAGAAGATCGAACTGTTGCGTTAGCAGTTGAAAATGAAATAGAAGAAATTGAAAAGGTTGTACAAATTGTTATTAAGTCTTTTGAAGAAGATGGACGATTAATTTATATTGGGGCTGGTACGAGTGGTCGTTTAGGTATTTTAGACGCAGTGGAATGTCCCCCGACATTTGGAACAGATGATAAAATGGTGCAAGGATTTATAGCAGGTGGATTGAAAGCGTTTACTAAAGCGGTAGAAGGTGCTGAAGATCGTGAAGAGTTAGCAGAAGAAGATTTAAAAAGTATTGGATTAAACGAGAAAGATACGGTTATTGGAATTGCAGCAAGTGGTAGAACACCTTATGTAATTGGCGGATTGAAATACGCAAGTAGCGTGGGAGCGAGTACGGCGAGTATTTCCTGTAATAAAAATGCTGAAATAAGTAAATATGCAAAACTAAATGTGGAAGTGGAAACAGGCGCAGAAATATTAACAGGCTCAACGCGTTTGAAGGCTGGCACAGCGCAAAAACTAGTACTGAATATGATTTCTACAGCGTCTATGATTGGTGTAGGGAAAGTATATAAAAACTTAATGGTAGATGTTCAATCTACAAATGAAAAATTGGTAGAACGTTCAAAACGAATTATTGTGGAAGCGACAGGCGCTAGTTATGAAGTAGCTACAGAGTATTATGAAAGAGCAGATCGAAATGTGAAAGCTGCAATCGTTATGATATTACTACAGTGTGAATATGGGGAAGCACTAGAAAAATTAAAATGTGCGAAAGGATTTGTGAAGAAGGCACTTTAAACTCTGGGGAGGGGGATTCTGTTATGAAGAAAGAAGAGATAATGGCGAGTAGGATTACGGAGCAACTTGGGGGAGTAAAAAATATTCGTGGCATTGCTCATTGTATGACGAGGCTGAGATTAACGCTTCATGATGAAAGTAAAGTGAACATGGACCTTTTGAAAAAGGTTGAAGGTGTTATGGGGGTCATTGAAGATGAAACACTTCAAGTTGTCGTTGGTCCAGGAACGGTAAATAAAGTAGCAGCTGAAATGGAAGTTTTAACAGGGCTCAGAATTGGTGAAGTGGCAGATCATCACCTTGAAGATCTCGGCCAAGAGATAAAGTCAGGGATAAAGAAGAAAAATAATACACCAGTGAAAAACTTTTTAAGAAAAATAGGAAGTATTTTCATTCCGTTAATACCTGGTCTTGTCGCATCAGGAATTATAAATGGGGTTGCTAACTTTGCGAAAAATGCAGGTGCTGACCCGAATGCAACATGGCTGCAAATGTTACTTTTAATTGGCGGGGGTATCTTTACATTCTTAGGCATTTTAGTCGGCTGGAATACAGCGAAAGAATTTGGCGGGACACCAGTTCTTGGGGCAATTGCAGGTATTTTAATTTTCAACCCAGCGATGGCGAATGTAAAATTATTCGGTGAAGCACTCGTACCCGGACGGGGCGGATTATTTGCAGTTATTTTTGCAGCATGGCTTATGGTTGTAGTTGAAAGACAAGTTCGAAAAGCAGTGCCAAATGCAGTTGATATTATCGTGACACCACTCATTACTGTATTAGTGGTAAGTATAGTAACGATGTTAGCAATTCAACCAGTTGCAGGTTTCTTATCTGAAGGAATTACAAGCGGAATTAATGCTATCTTAAATATTGGCGGAGCATTTGCCGGAGCTGTACTTGCCGGAACATTTTTACCTCTCGTTATGGTCGGATTGCATCACGGTTTAACACCGATTCATATGGAATTTATTAATCAAACGCACGTAACGCCTTTATTACCAGTATTGGCAATGGCAGGTGCTGGGCAAGTAGGAGCAGCGATTGCGATTTATGTAAAAACAAAAAATAAACGACTTCGTAATGTGATTAAAGGCGCATTACCAGTTGGTTTTTTAGGAATTGGCGAACCGTTATTATACGGGGTTACATTACCACTTGGGAAACCGTTTCTTACTGCTTGTTTAGGCGCAGCTGTCGGTGGTGCATTCCAAGCAGTTATGAAAACGGCTTCACTCGGAATCGGTGTATCAGGATTATCATTAATTCCGTTAATTGCTGATAATAAGTATTTATTATATTTCCTTGGATTAGTAGTTGCATATACGTTCGGATTCATCTTTACGTACTTCTTTGGCTTTAAAGAAGAAATGGCAGAAAACATATAGAGAAAGGGATTCCTTTCTCTTTTTTTATATTAATAGAAGGAGAGATTTATATGATAGGAGTTTCAATTTATCTTTCAAAAGAGCGAGTAGAGAAACAAGAAGGATGGTTAAAACTAGCGAAAGAAAACGGATTTTCATCTATTTTTACATCTCTTCACATTCCAGAAGATGATCCGAAAACGTATAAGGAGTTAATTCAAATACTTGGGAAACAAGCTCTCGAAAATGAAATGGAGTTAATGGTTGATGTCTCTCCAAAATCGTTACATCATTTAGGAATAACGTATGAAAATGTGGAAGAATTATTGGAGTGGGGCATTACTGGTTTACGAATGGATTACGGCATTATGTCAAAAGAAATTGCGAGTGTATCACATAGGATGAAGGTAGCGTTAAACGCGAGTACGATCACAGAATCATTTTGGAAAGAGTTACTTGCGGAAAATATACGAGTAGATCGTGTAGAAGCGTGGCATAATTTTTATCCGCGTCCGGAAACAGGACTAGCAAAGTCGTTTTTACAAAAACAAAATAAGTATTTACATGAGTGCGGAATAAAAACGATGGCATTTATTCCGGGAGATGGTGAAAAACGTGGTCCGTTATATGAAGGTTTACCGACGTTAGAAAAACACCGCTATATGCGGCCGCTTGAAGCGTATTTAGAACTTATGCAAGAGTGTGACGTCGATAAAGTGCTAATTGGAGACATAAGCGCGAGTCTAGAAAGTGTACAAGAAATCGCGAGTGCGAGTAATGGGATTATTCCGGTGCGATATGAGCCATTTACAAATGAAATGGAAGCATTGAAAGTGGTAGAGAAAGTGCATACAAATAGACTAGATCCAGCTCGTGATGTCATTCGCTCGGTAGAATCACGAGAAGAAAATAAAGTGATTTTACAGCAGATGAATACAATTTCAAGAAAGAAAGGTAGCATCACAATGGATAATGAATTGTATGGTAGATATGCTGGAGAAATGCAAATTGTTATGAATGATTTACCTGAAGATGGGAAAGTGAATGTTGTCGGAATGGTTGTGGAAGAGGACGTGCCGTTATTGCCTTATATTGGTGCTGGAAAAAAGTTTCAACTTTTTCTGTGTGATAGAGTAAAAGCTTGAATTTGCGCTATTTTATAAAAGACATTATTCGTAAAACGGATAATGTTTTTTGTTTTCTTTAAAAAAAGCATTTGACGAATGAAAAGAAATACCGTATTGTTTTGTCTTGTGAATAAATGTTCACCATAACAAAACAAAAAGGGGATTTCAAAATGAATCAATATATTGGGAATTTAATTATTCGTATCGTGTTAGGAGTTACGTTCTTTGCACACGGTTTAGCAAAGTTTCAATCAGGTATAGATAACGTAGCAGGATGGTTTACAAGCATCGGTTTACCAGGTGCTCTTGCATATGGCGTAGCGACAGTTGAATTAGTAGGTGGTATATTATTAATTATCGGTTTAGGTGTACGATATGTAGGATTGTTATTCGCCCTTATTTTAGCTGGAGCTATCGTAAAGGTAAATGGAGCAGCAGGATTATTAGGAGATGGAAAGAATCCGGGATATGAATTAGATCTTGCATTATTATCAATGGGTGCGTATTTATTCGTTGTAAAAGCAGAAGGATATGTCGATCGTTTCTTAAAAGAGAAAGTAATGAAAACGAAGTAAATTTCATTTTTTAAGTGTTGACTTGACGACTTGTTGTAACTATAATGGTTACAACAAGTCGATTAGTAATAAAATGATTCGTATATTTTTTTATTCTAGTTGTAACTAAAATAGTTACAACTAGAATAAAGCTTAAAGAATAAAGGAATATAAAAGAGTAAATAAAAAGTGGAGGAAATAACATGTCAAAATTACATTTAGAGGTTTTTACAGGATCTGAGCAAGCATTTCAAGTTACATCCACAATTGTATACGGAGAAAAAGATGCAATTCTTATCGATGCACAATTTTTATTAAGTGATGCGCACCGTTTAGCAGCTCAAATTATTGAAACAGGAAAGAATTTAACTCATATTTATGTGACTCATTTCCATCCAGATCACTATTTTGGATTAAATGTATTACATGAAGCATTTCCAGAAGCAAAGATTGTTGCGTTACGGAATACTGTTGAAGATATTCGTAATACATTTGAGAAGAAAGTGGAACAGTGGAAACCATCTATTGGGCATAATGTTCCTCATCAACCAATTGTTCCAGATGAATTAACAGAAGAGAAATTGATTTTAGAGGGAAATGATTTAATCATTAAAGGTGGTTTGCAAGGTGATACACCGAATAATAGTTATGTATGGATTCCATCATTAAAAGCCGTTGTTACAGGCGATATCGTTTATAACAATACTTTCGTATGGACGTTAGAAACAGATGCTGAAGCTCGTCATAAATGGTTAGAAACATTAAGTGAACTTGAAAATTTTCACCCTGAAATTGTTGTAGCGGGTCATCGTGATTATGACGTACCAAATACAGCAGACGCGATTAAGCATACTCGTAAATATTTAGTAGCATTTGATGAAGCTCTTGCAGGAAATCCTTCAAGTGAAGAAATTCAAACGGCAATAAAGGAACGATTCCCGCGCGTTAAAGCGTTAGAAATTGGACTTATTTTAGCGGCAAACGCGTTTGGGGCGAAAAAATAATGAAGCAAAAAACAAATTTAGAAATTATTCAAAGCACGTATGAAGGATCAGCTTCTTCGAATGCAAAACATTTAGCAGAAGCATTTTCTGAAAAAGTGGAATGGACAGAGGCAGAAGGTTTTCCGTACGGCGGAACGTATATAGGTACAGAAGCTATAATGGAAAATGTATTTAGTCGTTTAGGATCAGAATGGGATGATTATAAAGCGAGTGTAAATACGTACCATGAAGTAAACGGAAAAGATGTAATTATTGCTGAAGGTGTTTATTCAGGGGTTTATAAAGAAACGGGAAAATCATTTGAGGCGGAATTTGTTCATGTATGGCAGCTTGGAAATGGAAAAATCGTGAAATTTAAACAATATGTGGACAGTTACATTGTACGAGAAGCGATGAAGGCTTAAAATAAAATAAGGAAACAAATGGAATCGACTATATGCAGGCGATTCCATTTGTTTATGTAATTATTAGGGGGAATGGGGAGTACATAATATGAAAAAATGGATAATAGGGACAATTACAATGATTGTAATTGCGATAGGAGCTGTATTCGGTGCTACTAAGTTTCTTAATTATATAGAGGAGGAGGAGAAGAGCCTTAAAGTACAAAAAGTAATGGATCAACAGGAGAAGAAAGTAAAGGAAGAGAAGCCACAAGTTAGTGAAGATGAAATTATTTCTACAATGCATAGGATGGTACATCAAAAAGTGAAATCCTCTGAGAAATGGGGATTTATCGAAATGACAAATAAGGAAATTAGTAGTGCGAAGAACGCAGTAGAAAGCAGTACTAATTTTAAATATAAATCAAAGCTACTTTCTACTTTAGAGCGCTGGGAGAAAGGGGATTTTTCACAGACGGTTGAGGAACATAACTTTTTGTGGGAAATTCAAGGTGGTGATACCGGAAAGGCAACAGAACGTTTATCGCCAGAAGAAGAAAAACAGTATGTGAAAGAAATGAAAGGTAAATAAAAACATCGCCACTCTGGTGGCGATGCTTTTTCATTAAGAATGCTTTCGTACTAAAGCTCTAGTCGTCTGAGGAGAAACAGTTTTAAAATGAGAGAATAAATAGCACCCTGTAACGACGATAATTGTCCCGAAAATTTGAATCCATGTTAGTTCTTCTCCAAGGAAAATAAATGCTAAAATAGCTGTGAAAATTGGATTGAAATTTAGAAAAATACCCGATGTAGTAGCTCCTAATTTCTGTACACCAATGTTCCAAAATACCATACAAAGGACCGTTGAAACGAGTCCTGTATATAAAAGTGATGTTATGAAGGAAGAATTGATATTGGAAACAGTGAAGTTGCCTATGTTAAATGGAAGCAATAAAATGACGCCGAAAATACCAGAATATAACGTCGCCATTAGCGGTGTAACTGTTTTTGTCGCCCATTTACTACAAACAGAATAAATACCCCAAATACATACTGCCGCCATCATCCATAAATCTCCGCTATTAAAATGTAGTGAAAATAAAAGTGCGAAATTTCCTTTTAAAAGGACGAGCATAACCCCGAAAAATGAAAGAATCATAGAAAGAATTTGAAGTGTATTTACTTTTTCTTTTAGAAATAGCACAGAAAATAATGCAATCGAAATGGCGTTCAATGTAGAAATAAGCCCTACATTTGTTGCGGATGTTTTTTCTAGTGCTAAAAATTGAAAAATGTTAAAAAGAACGACTCCTGAAATTCCCATAAGTATTAACGGAAGTATTGCAGAGCGTGGTGGAATAATTTTCTTCTCTTTAAACCATACCATTGGTAATAAACAAATGATCGCAATTAGCCATCTTAAACTTGTCAGTGTCATCGGAGATGCATGATCGACGAGTGATTTCCCAACGACGAAATTTCCTCCCCATAATAAGCTTGTTAATAATAGTAAAAAGACGTAAAAATAAGGCATGTCAAAATCCCCTTTGCCGTAAATTAATATGAATTGTAAATAATTTTAGCATTTTTCTTTATTATGTAATATATTCTTTTGTATAATGGTTAAAAAACAATAAAATGTTTTGTTGTAAATATAATTTATAGAAAGATGTTCAGTTTTGTGTAAGGTGTGAGGTGTTTTTTCGAATAATCATCGGTAAGAAAAAAGGGGGGATTTTGATGGAGTCATCTGTTATTAAAGTGCTTGATGATTTGGATGTGAAAATTTTAGATATATTGCAGAAAGAGTCACAAGTAAGTAATGCAGAGTTAGCACGCCGCGTTAATTTATCACCAGCTGCTATGCATGCAAGAATAAAAAGGTTAGATGGGGAAGGTTTTATTGATAAGCAAGTAGCAATTTTAAATCAAGAAAAGCTTGGTTTTGATTTACTATGCTTCATATTTATGAGTACGAATATTCATCAGTCGGAAAAACTTGAAGTGTTAGAACGAGAATTAGAATCTATGCCTGAAGTGTTAGAATGTCACTGTTTAACAGGAGAGTATGATTATTTATTAAAGGTTGCGAATCGTGATCGTAAAGAACTGGAGCAGTTTATCAGAAAGTTGAACAAGCTTGGTATTACACGGATACAGACGAGTTTAGCACTTCGTGAAATTAAATATTCGACGGTATTGCCGATACGAAATGAGGAACCGAGCATCGATTAAGTTGCTTGGTTTTTTGTTTATATAAAATTCAGAAAAGTGATTGACGGAGAGAAAAGAGAGATGTATTATTATATGGAATTATGAATTAAAATTCATTTAATGTTATAAATATTAACACTGGGGGCAAGGGGATATAATATGAAAATCTTTAATGCGGTTACAAGTGATGTGAAAGAAATTTATAATCTCATTGAAATGTATGCAAAAGAAGGAGTTGTTTTGCCGCGTGCTCTTTTGTCTCTCTATCAATATTTACAATGTTTATATGTCATGAAAGAAGAAGAGAATGTTATTGGAGTTGCTGGTTTACATGTGTTAGGAGAGGATCTTGCAGAAGTACGATCGTTAGTAGTTTCGCATACATATGCAGGAAAAGGGATAGGGCGTATGTTAGTGAATCATGTAATGAATGAGGCAGCAAAAATAAAAGTGAATAGAGTAATTTCTTTAACATATGAAACGGATTTTTTTCAAAAGTGTGGATTTGATTTTGTGAATAAAGAATCATTACCAGAGAAAGTATGGATTGATTGTAGACATTGTCCAAAAGTTGATTATTGTGATGAGGTGGCGATGATACGGTATGTTGGGTGAAATTTTTAGAGAGAAAAAAGGCCCACTATTATTTAAGAAATAGTGGGTATCTATATTTTAGTCAGAAATGAGATGTTGTTAAGAATTTGAATTCGTTTGTCTTACTGCAAAATTATAAAGCGGATCTCTAAGCTCAAAGTTATACGTAGAACCATCGACCAGCCCTACAACTTTATCGCTATCATAAAGGTCGAGCATAAATTGTGCCATTTGTTTTGCAGTATGAAATTTCGGTACAACACCATCATATTGGAACTCATCAATATTAAATGAACGTTTCGCAAATTCTGTTTCAGTTGCAGCAGGAGCTAAAACTTTTGCTTGTAGTTTTGCACCTTGTTCTTTCAGTTCGTGAGATAGTCCTTCTGTAAATGCACTTACATAAAATTTCGTAGCACAGTACGTAACAGCATTGGCAACAATCGTGTATCCACCGCCGGATGAAACGTTAATAAGCTGTGTTCCTTCGGTCATTGAATAATCTCGAACGAAAAGGGAAGATAGTATTGTTAGTGCTTCTATATTTACATGCAACATCGTCTCTATTTTATTTAAATTTTGTTCAGCAATTGAGGCGAAATTACCAAAACCTGCGTTGTTAATCCACGTTTCAATTTGAAAACTTTGTAGACTTTCATAAAATTTATAAACTTCTTCAGTGACGGATAAATCAGTTCTTCGAATGACAACATCCAACTCTGGATGCATTTCGTTAATTTTTAATTTTAATCCGTCTAATGCTTCTTGTCTTCGAGCTACAAGTATTAAATTTTTTCCGCGAGATGCAAAGGCTAAAGCTGATTCATAGCCAATTCCGGAACTTGCACCAGTAATAACAGTATATTTCATATAAAATCCCCCTAAGTTCAAATTAATTTAGTATGGTTAGATTCTATTTGTTAGAGTATACTCTAAGTCAAATGTTTTTTATAAAGCAGTTAAATATATGATGGTAAATGGCATGTGGAGGGAGTATGAGTATGTACACAATTAGCCAGGTAGCTAAATTATTAGGAGTGAGCACACATACATTACGTTATTATGAAAAAGAGAACATATTAATTGCAAATCGCGATATAAATGGAAATCGACTGTATGAAGAATCGCATATAAAGTGGTTGCAGTTTGTAATGAAATTAAAACAAACGCAAATGCCGATAGCGAAAATAAGAGAATACGCTAGATTATATACAGAAGGGGAACATACAACCGAAGCTCGTTTACAACTTTTAGAAAATCATAAAAAATCTATTCAAACTCAAAGAGAAAACTTAGTAATTACAGAGAAGATGCTTGAAAATAAAATTATTGCATACAAAGACTCGTTGGAAAGTAAATAGCGTACAAAATATTTCGTTCTTTGTTGCATGTTGAAAAGGGAGTACAGGTCTTTGTTTTGGAATTTATCTATGAGTATTTTATTATAATGTGCCGATAAATTAAAAAAGAGCAGTTAGCTAAAAGCAACTGCTCGATTCAAGGGATCTCCAAGGGGGGAATGGAGAAAATATTATGTTACTATCATTATTGACAGATTATTAAGAAATATGCATGTGGATTTAAGAAATTTAAAATATTTTTGGGTTAATAGAATCCGGGTGTTGACACTTTATCGATTGGTCATGTAGAATATTTATGAATGACATTCAGTCATTTTTCTATGAAAGGGTGTAGATAAGCAACTTTTATATGTAGTTAGCTTAATAACGGAACAAATATAAGGATAAATGAGGATGATATTGGTTTTTTAAATAGTAGTTAGCGTGAGATTATATTTTTTAAATTAAAAATGACTGACGGTCAGTCAGTAAATAATAGAAGGTGAGAGATATGAAAAATAAAGCTTGGTTATATGTCATATTAACATGTATTTTTGAAGTCTTTTGGGTGTTTGGTTTTAATACAGCTCATACTTGGTGGCATTGGGTCATTATTGTAGGAGTTATCGCTGTTGATTTTTACTTCCTATCGAAAGCGTGCGAACATCTTGCAACAGGGACTGTATATGCTGTGTTTGCCGGAGCTGGTACGGTAGGTACTTTCTTAATGGATGTATTCCTTTTCGGCGGCAGTTTCAGTGTAGGAAAACTATTCTTTATCGTAATGGTCGTAGCGGGCGTTATCGGTTTAAAATTGGCTGATAATAAAGAAGAAACCGCGGAAGAAACTATGGAAGGAGCTGCTTAAAAATGGGTTGGATTTTCGTATTTTGTGCTGCAATTAGTGAAATAGTCGGTGTGATAGGCCTTAAAATGTATAGTAAAGATAAGACGTTAGCAAATGGAGCGATTTATATAGGTGGATTTGCAACTTCCTTCGCATTTTTATACACATCTTTCTTGTTCTTACAAGTAAGTGTGGCTTATGCGGTTTGGATTGGCATTGGAACAGCAGGCGCAGTTTTATTAAATATGTTTCTGTTTGGTGAATCGAAAAGTAAGGCACGTTTGATTAGTGTAGCTCTTATCGTATGTGGAGTTACGGGATTAAAGGCTCTTTCATAAGAAAATGATATTAAAGTTGAATCTCCTAACGATTTGTTGGGAGATTTTTATTATGAAAAGTGCACTATAATTGACAGTACAGCTAGTTATTTTATAAAATGAGTGACAGTCATTCAATACGCGTGTGAAAGGGTTTAGATGATGAATAAAAAAGAAAAAATTGTCTATGCAGCTATTGAAGTATTTCAGGAAAAGGGCGTTGAAAAAACGAAGATTTCTGATATCGTGAAATTGGCTGGCATTGCGCAAGGAACGTTCTATTTATATTTTCCTTCTAAGTTATCTGTTATGCCTGCAATAGCAGAAGTGATGGTTGAGAAGATGATACTTGCAGTGAAAGAAAAAGTACAGAACGATTCACCTTTTTCAAGTAAGGTTGAGCAGGTAATAGATGCAGTGTTTAACTTTATAGCTGAATATCGTGAAATACAAGCTTTAATGTATGCGGGTCTTGCATCTACTGAACATATAAAAGAATGGGAAGCTGTGTATGAGCCTCTTTATATGTGGCTAAGTGAATTTTTAAGTAAGGCGAAAGAAGCTGGTGAAATTCGTGATTCGGTTCATGCAGAGAGAACAGCGAAGTTATTTATCGCTCTTGTTGAATCAGCGGCTGAACAAGTTTATTTATATGATCATAAAGATGATGAGCAGGTTGAGCTACAAAAGGCAGAAGTACTAGGTTTCTTAACACATGCACTACATATAAAGAAATAGTAAGATGAACCTGTCTGAAAAGGTAGGTTCATTTCTGCGGGAAACTGAATGATAGTCATTCACCCTGTATTGATGTATGTGTGGAAGGATAGAGTGAAATTCTAATGAGTGAGGGCATCGTCACTCATTATTAGCCCACAAATAGCAGGATAAAGAAAAAGTTTCTTGGGCATTATTTTTGAGAGGAACTTACGGGAAGAGGTGTTAAAAATTGAAGAAACCGATAAAAGAACAAAAGATGGTATTGATCATTCTTTTGAGTAATATATTTATCGCTTTTTTAGGGATTGGATTAATCATTCCGGTTATGCCATCCTTTATGAATGATATGAATTTAACAGGAAAGACGATGGGCTATCTTGTTGCAGTATTTGCAATGGCGCAGCTTATTACTTCACCTATTACGGGTCGTTGGGTCGACATTTACGGTAGGAAGAAAATGATAATCATTGGATTATTTATTTTTGGTGTTTCAGAGCTTCTTTTTGGATTAGGTACAGATGTGTGGATGCTTTATGCAGCGAGGGTGTTAGGCGGAATTAGTGCCGCGTTTATTATGCCGGGTGTTACGGCATATGTTGCTGATATTACTTCTATTCAAGAACGTCCAAAAGCGATGGGATATCTTTCAGCCGCTATTAGTACCGGATTTATTATAGGGCCTGGAATTGGAGGGTTTATTGCAGAATACGGTATACGTGTGCCGTTCTTTGTGGCAGCAGTGATTGCCTTTATAGCATGTGTGATTTCCATCTTTATTTTAAAAGAACCGTTAACGAAAGAGCAAATTGCAGAGATTTCTGCTAATACGAAGGAATCAAGCTTTATCGGGGATTTAAAGAAATCATTAAATCCAATGTATGCAATCGCATTTATTATTGTATTTGTACTCGCATTCGGATTATCGGCATATGAAACTGTGTTTAGTCTGTTTTCTGATCATAAATTTGGTTTCACACCGAAAGATATTGCTGCAATTATTACGATTAGCTCCATCTTTGGGGTAGTTGTGCAAGTATTTATGTTTGGCAAATTGGTTGACATGTTCGGTGAGAAAGTATTAATTCAAATATGTTTAATTGTAGGTGCAGTATTAGCATTCGTTTCAACTGTAGTCTTTAATTATTGGAGTGTACTTCTCGTTACTTGTTTTATTTTCTTAGCATTTGATTTACTTCGTCCAGCTTTAACGACATTTTTATCAAAAGCAGCTGGAAAAGAGCAAGGATTCGTTGCTGGTATGAACTCAACGTATACGAGTTTAGGAAATATCGCAGGACCAGCGATGGGCGGAATATTATTTGATATAAACATTAATTATCCATATGCATTTTCAGGTGTTGTTTTAATCGTTGGTCTCGGCATTACATTTATGTGGAGAGAGAAACAGCTAGCTCAAAGTTTTGCGAAGTAATGTAGTGAATAACGAAAAGCCTCTTACTATTTTTATGGTAAGGGGCTTTTCGTTTATAAGCTCAATCCAAACCGCTTTAATTCAATAAATATCCCCTCTAATTGCTTTCCTTTATCCGTTAAAGTGTACTCTACACGAGGCGGAACTTCTGGATATACTTTTCTCGTTATAATCCCTTGTGCTTCTAATTCTTTTAGTCGAAGCGACAATGTTTTCGGACTAATCCCGTCCATTGATTTTTGTAAATCACTAAATCGTAATATCCCTTCGATAAGAAGGTCGCGAATGATTAAAAATGTCCATTTTGTACTAATTACGTCAAGAGTTTTAGCGATAGGACATGGGATGCCAGGTAAACCTTTCGTTAATATAACTGGATCTATATTGGTCATGGAAATAGCCTCCATAAAATTTTTTGAATGAATTTGCTTTATCGTATCACAAAACTATCTTTTTGGTAACTATATGAAAAAAATATCTCTACTTCCATAAAGGAAGTTAATGCATATACAATAGCAATACGAAATACAAAGGGTTTGCAGCAGGAGGAGGTGATTTCCATGGGTATGAAAAGGTTATTTGCGTTACTTAGTTTTTTTGTCATTTGTATTGTGCTTGTAGCGTGTAGTGGGGAGGAAAAAACTGAAATCCAATTATTGAAGGAAATGCCGAAGCCAAAAACAATGACAATCGATCCTTCACTAAGCAAAAAAGAAGTGACAGAAATGGTTCATGCAGCCCAGCGCTTTTATGCATTTTGGGATACAGGTAGGGAGGAACTTATTCCGCAAACGGTTACTGAAAATTTTTTCGATAATACACTGCCGAAAGGTCGACCACAAGGCACTGAAGGATTAAAGCTTGCAGCGCAAAACTTTCGTAAAGTAGTTCCAGACATACATTGTGAAGTTGAAGATTTATTAGTGGTTAGTGATAAAGTAACAGCTCGTCTTTCTTTTACAGGAACTCATAATGGTAAAAACATTCGTTTTTTTGCAATTGATATTTTGCATGTGAAAGACGGAAAGATAACGGAAGATTGGCATTTAGAAGATAATCTTACGCTGAAACAGCAACTTGGATTAATAGCTGAAGAGTAAAATAAGGGAGAGAAAAGTTATGAAAAATATATTCATTATAAATGGGCATGAAAAATACGGTTCAAAGGAAGGTCGATTAAATAAAACGCTAGCTGATTGCATGATAAGTTTACTAAGTGAAAATCATCATGTGAAAACAACAACGATTCAAGATGGATACAGTATTAAGGAAGAGCAAGAAAAGTTTTTATGGGCGGATGTTGTTATTTATCAAACACCAATTTACTGGTTTAGTGTACCGGGATTATTTAAAACTTATATGGATGAAGTATATGAATACGGTTTGTTCTTTGAAGGTGCAGATGAATATGGAACAGGTGGTTTATTAAAAGAGAAGCATTATATGTTCTCTACAACTTGGAATGCACCTGAAAAAGCATTTGGAGATAAGACGAAGTTCTTTGAAGGAGAAAGTTTAGAGTCAGCGCTTAGTCATTTACATCGTGTGCAGAAGTTTATTGGTATGAGTCCGTTAAAGAGCTTTGCGTGTTATGATGTGGTGAAAAATCCGGATATTGAGAAGTTTTTGATGGACTTGAAGAATCATTTGGCTGAAGTAATTTAATAATAGTTTGCATCTCTATACGTAGAAGGTTCATCTTTAAACATGTAAAAGAAGGTACTACTAAGGAGGTAGTACCTTCTCTTGCATTCATAAAAATTGCTTAGTTTTTCTTAGCTTAAAGTCTTCATAAGCGGAATTTAACCTTTTATGAAATACGTTGAAAATCTTTACTCATACAGGACTGTTTTAGTTTCTTTGATTTTATCAAATATTTAATATCAGAGATATTATCATATGAAAGCTGAACATGGTAATAGTTAATATACTCAAATAATGCAAAAACATAAACAAATAGAGCGAATGATAGCCCGCCTAAAGGTAAGTGGGGATACCAAATTAAAAAATCGATAATAAACATAATAAGTCCTGCGATAATCAATCCGATATTTATTTTTTTTAGTATTTTTAAATATTGAATAATCCAAATAGGTGTAACAGATGTTTTTTCTTTTTTTAGTCTTTTCCACTTTACGTACCAGTAAAAAGTTCCTTGTAGTAAGAGAAACTCTAAAAGAAGAAATGAGACCCCAAAAGAATATAGGGAATATAAATATAATGTAGGATAAGCATAATTAAGTAAGTAACTTGTGAAAATAAAGGTAATGACTGAAAATAACTCACCTGTGTATAGATAGGAAAGCCTTTTTTCTAGGTTGCTTTTCATGGTTCTTCTCCTTTTATAAAAAACTTCACATTTTAACGCGGGGATGGCTGTATCCATAACTTTGCAAAATTTGCCCAACCGAATGAATCAATTGTTACGTTTTTTAAAGAAGAAGGATATGTTTTTCTTTTCAAAACGTGATAGTTAAATAAAATGATGTTTTCAGCTTGTAAAAACTCTTCAATCTCATACATGAGCTTATACCGTTTTTCTTTATTGTCTTCTAATAAAAAGGTATCAAGTAAACAATTAATTTGTTTTGCATAGTGTGGGTCCATGAATCGATTTACGAAGCAACTTTTATTTTTAAATACATTTAAAAATGCAATTTCATGATCGGTAGCAAATACTTCCCCCATGAAAATAATATCCGCATGTTTATCAATAGAACGATCCATATAATCTGAAACGAGAAATGGGTGAAGTTCTACGTGTACTCCTAATTGTTCGCAGCGTTCTTTTAGGAAATGTGCATCATTTGCACTATCTTTAAATGCGAAGAAATAAATATGTATCGTTTCTCCATTATAGGTGCTCTTTTTTAAATAATCCTTCGCTTTTTCTAAAGAGTAGGACCTGTTAGGAACTTGGCGGCTTCTTTCTGGAAAAAAGCTTGATGCAGCAATGGTTCGTCGCCCCTCTATATTACGAAGTATCGTTTTAACGTCATATATTTCTCTCCAAGCTTTACGAAAATAAATGTCGTGGTGGGGACCAGGTTTTGTAAAGTTGAAGCTAGCATAAATACAACCTATTTCTTCTATTTGTATATCATGCCTTTCATTTTCCTCTTCATTTGGTAGTTCATAATCAGCATCTATTTGCAAATGATCAGGAATACCCCAAAATTCAATACGGTCTAATAACGCACGCTCTTTAAAATAATGGGTGAACGCTTCGAGTACGATATTGTCTTCAGAGTAATGAGTAAGTTTAAAAGGTCCAGTACCTATGTAGTGATGATTTTGAATAACTGCATCATGCGGTAAAATTGCGAGTTGCATGGAACTCACATAACGTAAGAAAAAAACGTTAGGTTTTGCTAAATGAAATCGTATTTGCAGTGGTGATGGTGTTTCAATTTGAACAATTTCTTCTGTTAACCATTCGAAAGGAGATTGAACTTGTTGTAGTCTTTCAAATGAAAATTGTACATCTTTAGAAGTTAAAACTGTTTCGTTATGAAAATGTATATCCTTTCGTAAATAAAAGGTCCACGTAAGCCCGTCTGCACTTAATTCCCACGTATGTGCAATGTGTGGTTCCATTTTTTCAGTAACATCATTATAAACGACTAACGTATCAAAAATTTGACTCGTAAGATGGCTCTCCGTAGTTACAGCCACAAAAGCCGGATCTAATGGGAATATCTTTCTTGATATAGGAATCTTCAATATATCGTACATATCATTTGAAGGTTTGTATCCAAAATGATGATGTAGTTTATTTTCTATCTTTTTTTGAAGTGCAAGGGGTAGGGGTTCCTTTAAAAGAAGAAAAACATCCTTTAACTTTTCTTGCGCTAACAGTTCATCTGTATAGGATTCAATTGCTTCTAGGAAACTATGTACAAATACAATTTCTGTTTTATTTCCGCGACCACGCCCCGGCGTCCACTTAATGAATTGTTCCTCGCTCATTTTCTTTAATAAAATTTTTACGTTTTTCGTACTGCAATATAAAACATCCGCTAATTCTTGTAAGCTATTTCGTATATGTTGTTGATCTTGTGCATGTAGCCTTAGTCTAATGTAATAGTCCATAATTTTCATATGTACACTTCCTTCTATAATAAAGTGAAACTTTAATCAGTGGGGGTCTTACTGCCCGTTAATGCGGGATAAAAGGGGAAGCTCTTTAGAATATTCTAACCTTTTTCTTCCTCTTTTTCAAAGTAAAATGAATAAGCATAAGGAGGGGGAAACAATGGGATTTTGGAGTATGCACCGAAATATAAAAATTAGAATTATAACTTCGTTTTTAACACGCACTGTATCCACAATGATTTTTCCATTTATGGCGATTTATTTTTCAATAAAATTAGGTAGTGCGATTGCTGGTGCTTTATTACTCGTCAATGTGCTAGCTGCATTAATTATCGGTTTATATGGTGGGTATGTTGGAGATCGGCTCGGTCGTAAAAAAGTAATGATTATCGGCCAAAGTATACAAGTCGTTTCCATTGCTTGTATGGGAATTGCAAACTCAGATTATGTAGATTCACCATGGCTAACATTTGTGTTTATGTTAGTGAATAGTTTAGGATCTGGACTTATGAATCCAGCGACGGAAGCGATGTTAATAGATGTGAGTACACCTGAAAATCGAAAAGTGATGTACAGCATTAACTACTGGGCTATTAACTTATCAATTGCGATTGGAGCAATATTTGGTGGGTTACTATTTGAAAACTATAGATTACAATTGTTTATCGTATTAACGGTTGTTGCAATCATTACTTTATATGTGATGGCTGTATATATGGAAGAAGTGTATGTAGCACGAAAAACAGTGGAGAAGAAAAATGTATTAAAAGATATGGCAGATAGTTATAAAGTCGTGATGAAAGACCGAGCGTTTTTAATTTTTTGTGCAGCAAGTATATGTACATTATCTTTAGAGTTTCAAATTAATAATTATTTAGGGATACGTTTGCAGAAGGAATTTGAAACGATTCACTTTTTCTTCGGAAATGGTTTTACGTTTGATTTAACAGGTATTCGAATGCTGAGCTGGATATCTACAGAGAATACAATTTTAATTGTATTATTTTCGGCGCTTGTTATTAAAATGTTGAAGAGCTTCAACGATTTAAAGATTTTATATGTAGGCTTATTCATTTATACAATTGGATTTACCATACTCGGAACGAGCAATAGTTTATGGATTTTATTAATCGCAGGGCTTTTCCAAACTGTAGGAGAGATGATGTATGTACCGGTTCGTCAATCCATAATGGCAGATATGGTGCCAAATGAGGCGCGAGGTTCTTATATGGCGATTAACGGAATGGTCTTTCAAGTGGCGAAAATGAATGGTGCATTAGGTGTTATGTTAGGTTCATTTATTGCCTCTTGGGGAATGAGTGTGCTCTATTTCATAGTTGGTATGAGCAGTATTTTATTATTTATGAGGGCGATAGGGAAAGAGCAGTATGAGGATGAGAGGAAAGTTTCTCATATTGGGTAAATAATATAGATGTATTAAATAATGAATTTTCCTTGCACCTACAGTTACGTGAGGTAGTATGATGAAAGCGTAGAAGGACGATAACACCATTTAGGGAGCAATATAAGATGAACAAAAAACAGCATTATTCTATTGGCGAGTTCTCAGAAAAGACAGGAACTTCTATTAGAACGTTACACTATTATGATGAAATTGGATTACTAAAGCCTGTAAAAAATCCTAGTTCCGGCCATCGTTTATATACGAAGCAGGATGAACTTACTTTACAGCAAATCGTAAGTTTTAAATTTTTAGGTTATAGTTTGGAGAAAATAAGTGAAATAATTAATAGCCCTACTTTTGACATAGACTTACATGAAAGTTTGGAAATACAAAAAAAGGCTTTCGAAGATAAGAGAGAACATATTGAGACAGTCCTTGAGGCTATTAATCGCACATTAAATTTGTTAGAAGAAAAAGAGGACATAGATAGCGGATTTCTCATGCACTTAATTAGAAGTATAGAATGGGAGAGAGATAACCGGAAATGGTTTGAGCAGCATACTTCGGATGAAGTAACCGAGGTTTTATTTGATCATTCAAAAGAAGTTTTAGTAGAGGGGGACAAAGATTTTATTCGTTATACGAAAGGTGTAAAAGAATTAGTGGGGAGACCAGTGGATGATCCCGAAGTGCAACAGTTAATGGGCTGGTGGATGACAATAGCCAATGAGGCAGTTTGTTCTACAGTTTCGCTTATGAATGAAGAGATGGTTAAAGAGCTGGAAGGAATAGGTGGAGAAGGAGAGGGAGAAATCCCACCATCCCCATTTACTGAAGAGGAAGAAGAGTGGCTAGACCGAGCGATGGATTATTATTTTGATTATGGCGCCGGTGCTAATCATGAAGAAGAGAGATAAAGGGAGAAATTAAATAATTTCTCCTTTTATCTCTAAGTTTAAAACGGATCAACTTCAGCTAAGTCAGGGTTGGCATTCGGACTTGTTAATAAGGTTTTCAGCTCACCTACTTCTGAGAGAGCGACGAGGATATAACCACTAATAAGGACGATGAGTCCGATGACTCGTAATGTTTGCAATTTAATGTCACGGCTATTTTCTTCTGAGTTGTTTTGGGGCGTTGCAGGCGGATTGTTGTGCATAATAGAGCTCCTATCTTTTTTATTTATATGTGCGAAATCATTATTTAACGTATGGATAGGAATTGTATAGTCATTTTCACTATATGAGAAATGCCTACGAAAAGTGATTAGAAATTTTAGGACGAGAAAAGAGGCTGTTATGTACAGCCTCTTTTTCGTTAAAATGAAGAAATCCTCTTCTTCGTTTTCGGTACGATAATAAATTTAACCCAGAGCATCCCAATGACTGCAATGATCAAACTATGTAGTAATTGTCCTGTAGCAATGAGTATAACACTTGAAAATACAATGAGTTGAATACTTAGTAATGTGAAAATTAAGCTGAGAAATTGATTCATTCTTTCTTCAGTAGCAATCGGATATAATGCCACAATAATATTTCCCGAAAAATACTTCCACAGCGAACGAAGCTGCATAGAGATCATATATAGGACGCAGTAAGCGATAGCGCCTTTTGCGTATATATTCGGTACGAAGTATACGATGAAGGAACCAATAATACTTAAGCGAATATATATACCAAAATAATCATTCCCTCGTAAAAACGATAGTGTATGCAAATAGAAGAAAGTAGCTTGTTTTTTATGTAGTAAAGGTTCGATCCAATTTGTAAGCCATTTTCTGCCGTTTACTTGTTTTTTTAGCTGCGGAACATCAGTGAAGATGCTAGCGAATTGATAAAATCGTATGTCCATTTTTTCTTCTTGTTCGATTATGTATTCCCACGGTATTCGTTTTATTGGTTGTTTCTTCGTATATAGAAGTAGGAAAGCGAGAAGTAAGAGTAATCCGCCTAATACAATCACATTTGCAGTATAAAATAGCATGTAAATGATAAGGGCGTTACAAGCAATACGAATGATAAGCCATATGTTTTTTTCATAACTATCACGCCATATCCAATGTATGTATATGTTCCAGCCCTTTAGAATCATTAAAATTATAAAGATTGTACATAAAAAAGGTACGGTTAATTGTAATGATTGCAGTGCAAGCGGTACGATAATAAGGAACATAAATACAAGCGGGAAAAGCTGAATGATGTAATTATATAGAAGAGATTTTTTGAAATAAGATGTTAATTTCTCTTCTAGTGCTAGTAAATAGACAGCGTCAGGTTTTTGAATAAATGTGCGAACTTGGCATCTCGCTATAATGAGTGTTAGTACGAGCGTGATGAGTAATAAAGATATTCCTTTAGAAGGATCCGTTTTAAGAAACTTTGCGTAATAATATGCACCTACACATGAGACGAAGATGAAGCTATATAGCAAACCGTTAATCATACGTGCAAAGTATGTGATGGCATTTTGAATATGTTGTTGAAAGCGAGAGCTCCATAGTGATTCGATTGACATGTTTTTCACCTCTTTTTTCTATTATATATGTTTTATTAAGCAAAAAACGAGCAAATTGCGTTATGCAACTTGCTCGTTTTTCTTTTCGTTATTTTTTTTCTGATCACGATTCATTAATGGATAGAAGGCAAAGCCAATTACGAATAAACCAATCCCGAGAAGGAATGTTTTTATATCGGATGCACCTGTTTTAATAACCCATAGTGCATAGCAAAGTGCGATTGCTGCGACTATGCCATCCGTAATTCTTGCCCGCATTTCATTTTTGTATGTTTCACCAGTTGCGACTAGCTTTAACTGGAAGATTGGTGAAACGAGATATGGAATGAGATAGGCTAAAGTTGATACTGTAATAACGAATGTATAAGCTTCCGCAATTGTTCCTGATAATGTTGAGAATAAGAACACTTGCGACATAATGTTTGTTAATCGTAGTGAATGAATCGGACTTCCTTTTTTATTTGTTTTTGCGAAGAAGGAAGGGAAGAAACCTTCTTTTGCTGCTTGATAAGGTACTTCTGAGCTTAATAAAATCCAGCCTAATATTGAACCGAATAGGGAAGTAAGAGCAAGTAATGCCATAAGTTTCCCGCCGCCGTGACCCATTGCAGCATTTAATGCATCTGCTAATGGACGTTCAGAAGCTTGTAATTTATCAACGTGAAGTACACCCATTGTTAAAATTGTAATTCCTAAATAAATTGCAACTGTTATTAGTAAACCGGCAACTGTTGCACGTTTTACCGTTTTGGGAGAAGTAGCTCGGTTTGATAAAAGAACGGCTGATTCAATTCCGATAAATGCCCAAAGTGTTGTAAGAGCAGCTAAATTTACTTGTGAAAGGAGACCGTGTGATACGCCTTCTTTATCAATCATCGGTGTGTACCATTGTCCAAATTTAGAAGCTTCGAACGCAAATAACGTAACAATGATGAATAGAAGGAATCCAGTTACTTTCGTTGTTGTTGCTAAGAAGTTTAGTTTCCCAGCTCCGCTTACACCGTTTGTTAAAATTAAATGAGTGCCCCATAGTAAAATAGAACAAATAGTAAATGTAAGTAGTTTTCCAACTTCTATATTGAAAGAGCCGATTGAAAACAATAGTCGTGTATCTTTCATAACCGGGAAGAAGAGCGATAAATATCCCGCGAAAGATGTAATGATGGCAACGTTACTTGCCCAGTTTGCAACCCAATATCCCCATACTATGCTGAAACCAGCCATTTTCTTTCTTTTTGGTGTTGAGAATAAAGCATATGCATGACTTTGTGGTCCTGTCGTTAAATCAGGACGACGAATTGCTAAATTACCGAAAACAAGAGCTAGCATTAAAACACCAAACCCTGTTGTTAACCAAGCTAAAGTGACACCGAGAGGGCTAGCTGTTTGTGCCAACGTACTTGGCACCATGAAAATACCAGCGCCAACCATGTTGCCGACAACGAAAGCTGTTAGTACCCAAAAGCCCCATTTTTTTTGTTGCATAGAAAATACCTCCAAAGTTAGTATAACCAAGTCAAGCGAGGAGATATGTATGTCTTCCTGGTAAGGAAGAGAAGTTCCAAACAAAACAAAAAAAGCACGTAATTTGCCGCTACATGCTTTCTATCTTATAAGAAACCCACGACATACCTCTCGATAGCTCTCCACAAACGAAACGTTTGTGACAGTTCTGCACTTATTAAATGCAGACCCAGCAAGTGCGCATGGTGGGCACGTCTTACTTCGGCAACCATTCCTTTCTCATTCCTTCATCAATGCCACTACATCTCCTGAAATGATACTTTTAATGATTGCAACCTCTACCTCACCGAGATACGAATGAGGATTTAAATATTAAATTAACGTACTTAAGAGTAACAAATGTATTTTTATACGTCAATGGATATGGTAATAATCAGATTATAGGGAAGAGTTCGTTATTGGTGATGGATACGGTTTTGAACTAAAAAGAAGCTGATCTAAAATTAGATCAGCTTCTACATATAAGATTAAACTAAGTTTAATACAGTTACTTTTTCACGTGTCATAGACTCAAGGCTCTTATGAATACCTTGTGCGCCCATACCTGAACCTTTTACACCGATGAATGGGAAGTGGTCAGGGCCGCGCTCTGTGCGTCCGTTAATTTGAACAGAACCAGTGTCGATTTTGTTAGCAATTGCAAACGCTTTGTTAATGTCTTTCGTGAAGACACTTGCTTGCAGACCGAAGTCTGATTTGTTAGCAATTTCAATCGCTTGTTCGTCAGAAGAAACACGGATGATTGGAAGGATTGGGCCGAATGGCTCTTCCCAAGCAACTTTCATTTCTTCTGTTACGTGGTCGATTAATGTTGGATAAATTAAGTTGCGCTCACGTTTGTTACCGATAACGATTGTTGCACCTTTTTCTACAGCGTCATCAACTAAACCTTGAACGAAGTCAGCAGATTTGTCGTCGATTAATGGGACGATTGTGCTGTCTTGTTCTGGAGATCCAACTGATAATTTAGCTACTTGCTCTTTTAATAAGCCAACAAGCTCGTCTGCTACATTTTCGTGTACAAGTACACGTTTAATAGCTGTACAACGTTGACCAGAGTAAGAGAATGCACCGCTTACGATATGGTTTGCAGCATCTTGTAAGTCAGCATCTTCACGAACGATACCAGGGTCTTTACCACCAAGTTCTAATACAAGTGGAATCATTGCAGCTTTTTTCGCTAAATGTTTACCTGTGTTTGTACCACCTGTGAACGATACCATATTGATACCAGGATGTTCTACTAAGTAGTCACCAATTACAGAACCGCGTCCTGTAGCTACGTTTACAAGACCTTTTGGAAGGCCAGCTTTATGAAGTGCTTCAACCATTTTAACACCGCTAATTGCACCTTGAGTTGCTGGTTTGAAGATAACAGCGTTACCCATAATAAGTGCTGGTGCAAGTTTTGCAGCAGATAAGTTTACTGGGTAGTTAAATGGTGCGATTGCTAATACAACACCAAGTGGTGCGCGTTGGATAATCGCAAGTTTAGATTTCGTTCCGCCAGGGAAGCTATCGCCCATCATGCTTTCTCCGTGCATATGAAGAGCTTCTTCAATAGTGTAACGAATGAAGTCAGCTGTACGAACAACTTCTTTTTTCGCATCTTTATATCCTTTACCGACTTCTTTCATAATGATATCGGCAATTTCATCTTGCATATTTACGAGCTCATCAGCCCATTTATATAAATATTTTGCGCGATCTTGTAGAGAAGCTTCAGCCCATGATTTTTGAGCTTCTTTTGCAGATGCAATTGCTTCATCCACTTCTCCTTGAGTAATTGCTTGTACTTGCCCAATTACTTCGTGTAAGTATGGAGATGGAATGTCGATTGTTTGACCAGAAGAGCTTTCTCTCCATTCTCCGTTTAAATAAAATTTGTACGTATTGCTAGTTGTCATGATTAGTCCTCCTAAAATAGCAACTTGTAAGAGTGAGTATAAGGTGATTGTAGGTGGTTTGATAATATTTTTCAAATGAAATGTTTGTGAAAACGGTTTCTTATTATTTTTTTATTTTGTATGCCCTTTCTTACAGAAGATTCTCTTATTTTAAACTGAATTATAAGTAGAATGCATCACCTTCATTTTTTGTGATAAAAGATTATTTTATTCTAAAGCGAAAAAAATAATTGACAGAATACTCAATAAAGTTGTAAGATTATAAATGGAAAATAAATGAAGGGGGTGTGCGTAATGATTGTAATCGTAAATGTAATGGGCTTAGCTCTGTTAAATGGCGGAAAACATTCATATCATTACGCAACCCGTGCGGATATATAGGACCTTTTTGTCCTATGAGAAGCGTACGTTGCGTATATCGTAACGTACGCTTTTATGCATTCTATTGCATATCGTCAAGCGGCGGTATGCTTTTTTTTGTTTATCCCGCTATTTGCGGGCAGTAAGACTCCCGCCTCAAAATTCAGCTGGAGCAAAGAAGTTGGGACGGGAGTCGGGCTGCCCGTAAACGCCCGATTGGTGTGGGCTAATAATCAGTGGGGAATGAACAAAACCCCACTGATTAAATTTTTACTTTATTTTCCTTGTTACTATAAAAAATCAGAATTTGGAAGGTGGAAAAATGTGATGAAATTGTATGGCTTACGAAATGTAAATGTGATGGATTTGGATAGCGGATAAAAAATGAGGGTCAAATGAGAACGAGAAAGGAGAGGTTATATTGTTTTCAGTATTACTAAAGTTAAGCTGGTTTTTTAGGGAGCATTGGAAAAGGTATAGTATCGCAATTGGGGTACTTTTAATTGTAAACGTGATAGAGGTAATTCCTCCGAAAGTGTTAGGAATTACAATTGATAATATTAAAACAGGAGCCTTAACGAACGAGGCAATTATGCAATATATTTTTATTTTATTTGGGGTAACGATTGGTGGGTATGTACTTACTTTCATTTGGCAGCACCAACTATTTGGCGGTGCGTTCGTACTTGAGAAAACGATGCGTTCAAAATTTATGGGGCATTTACTTAAGATGACACCGACGTTTTATCAAAAAAATCGTACTGGCGATTTAATGGCGAGAGCGACAAATGATTTAAAAGCAATTTCCATGACAGCAGGTTTTGGTATATTAACGCTCGTTGATTCTAGTCTATATATGCTTACAATCGTTTGTATGATGGGCTTTTCAATTAGTTGGCAGCTAACATTTGCTGCGCTTATACCGCTTCCGATTATGGCGTTTGCGATGAATAGATACGGAAAGAAATTGCATGAACGATTTACAGTCGCACAAGATGCGTTCGGAGATATGAACGATAAAGTGCTGGAATCAATTGCGGGTGTACGCGTTATTCGTGCGTATGTACAGGAGAATGCTGATCAAGAAAGGTTTCATCATTTAGGAGATGACGTATACGAGAAAAATATGAGAGTAGCAAGAATTGATGCGCTATTCCAGCCGACTGTGAAAATGCTCGTCGGTCTTAGTTATTTAATTGGTTTAGTGTACGGTGCATATCTCGTATTTCAGTCAAAAGTGACACTTGGGGAGCTTGTTTCTTTTAACGTCTATTTAGGGATGATGATTTGGCCGATGTTTGCAATTGGTGAATTGATTAATGTTATGCAAAGAGGAAATGCTTCGTTAGATCGTGTAAATGAAACGTTAGCTTATGAACCAGATGTAAAGAATCCGAAAGATCCAAAGGTTGTAAAAGAGCCAGATTACATTCAATTTGATAACGTTACTTTTTCATATCCTTCATCAATTGAAACAAATTTAAAAAATGTTTCGTTCTCATTAAAACAGGGAGACACACTTGGAGTTGTTGGGAAAACAGGAAGCGGGAAAACGACGCTCGTTCGTCAGCTTCTTCGTCAATATCCACTTGGAGAAGGGGATATTGCAGTTTCTGATGTGAAGCTCGATAAAATTCCGAATGATAACGTACTTAGCTGGATTGGGTATGTACCTCAGGAACACATTTTATTCTCAAAAACAGCGAAGGAAAATATTTTATTCGGAAACAGAGAAGCGACTGAAGAAGAACTTGAAAAAGCGATTGAAATAGCTGCGTTTAAAAAGGATTTAGAGTTTTTACCAGAAGGTTTAGAAACGCTCGTTGGGGAAAAAGGTGTTTCTTTATCAGGTGGACAAAAGCAAAGGATTTCTATTGCGAGGGCTGTTATTCAAAATCCAGAAATTTTAATTTTGGACGATTCTTTATCAGCTGTTGATGCTCGTACAGAAGCAGCAATTATTGAAAATATACGAACAGAAAGAAGCGGGAAGACGACGATTATAACGACGCATCGCTTGTCAGCGGTGCAGCATGCTGATTGGATTCTCGTTATGGATAACGGTGAAGTTATTGAAGAAGGTTCGCATGAAGCACTCGTTCGAAATGGGGGCTGGTATGCTGAGCAGCTCGACAGACAACAAGGTGAAAGTGAAAGTACGGATAGCGGGGTGAAAATATGAGTGTTTCAAAACGATTGTTTCAATATGCGATGAAAGTGAAGAGGCCAATCTTTGCAGCGATGGCGATGCTATTTGTTTTTGTTATTGCAGAACTCGCGGGTCCTTTCGTCGCAAAAACGATGATTGATGAGCATATCGTTGGAATAGAGAGACCTTGGTATGAAACAGAAAAGAGTGAGGATGCAGTTTCATATAATGGCGCCTTGTATAAGCGAAGTGATCGCTTCGAAGAAGGTGAGAAAAAAGGGAAAGAAGTCCGAGTGATTCAAGTTGGTTTTCAGTACTATTTTGTGCCGAATAAAATAACGCTTGAAGGAAGTCGTTCTGTTAAGGGCGATGTGCTTACAGTACAAAGTGGTAAGGCAGTGCAAGTGTATAAAACGAAAGCCTTAACGAAAGAAGAAGTATTTGCGTTTTATAAACCGGAAATAAATCGTTTACTATTACTTGGCGGTGGTTATTTCGCTTTATTAGTAGTCGTATCATTATTTGCATACGGAAAGCAGTTCTTCTTACAGAAGGCGGCAAACAAAATTATTCAAATTATGAGGGAAGACGTCTTTTCCCATATTCAAACGTTGCCAATTCGTTATTTTGACCATTTACCAGCAGGGAAAATTGTATCGCGTGTAACGAATGATACAGAGGCAATTCGTGATTTATATGTAACGGTACTTGCGACATTCGTCTCTAGCATTATTTATATTATCGGGATTTTCGCTGCGTTATTTTTACTTGATGTAAAACTGGCGGCGCTATGTTTACTTATCATCCCAATTTTAATTGTTTGGGCGATTATGTATAGAAAGTATGCGTCTGTATACAATCATAAAATGCGTTCACGTTTATCGGATATTAACGGAACGGTGAATGAATCGATTCAAGGGATGCCAATTATTCAAGCATTTCGTCAAGAGCGTGAAACGAAGAAGGAATTTGAAGAGCTCAATGGCGATTATTTTAAATATCAAAATAAAATTTTAAATTTAAATGCAGCAACTTCGCATAATTTAGTGTCTGTATTAAGAAACATCGCTTTTACAGGTGTAATTTGGTATTTCGGTGGTGCTTCATTAAGCGCTTCGGGCATCGTTTCACTCGGGATACTTTATGCTTTCGTCGATTATTTAACGAGGTTATTCTCGCCAATTACGAACATGGTGAACCAACTTGCTAACTTAGAGCAATCGCGTGTTGCATCAGAGCGTGTCTTTGAATTGCTAGAGGAAAAGGGAGAGGCAGTAGAAGAAGAACGTATGCCTCGCTTAACCGGAAATGTGAAATTCGATAATGTTTCGTTTTCTTACAATGGAAAAGATGAAGTGTTAAAAAATATTTCTTTTGAAGCGAAACAAGGGGAGACAGTGGCACTTGTCGGCCATACTGGATCAGGAAAAAG
This sequence comes from Bacillus sp. FSL R9-9410, assembly GCF_038050385.1. Taxonomy (NCBI): domain Bacteria; kingdom Bacillati; phylum Bacillota; class Bacilli; order Caryophanales; family Bacillaceae; genus Bacillus; species Bacillus sp. FSL R9-9410. The sequence goes on along the minus strand of NZ_JBBOTV010000001.1, from coordinate 3,820,007 downwards.
TTCCATTATGAATGTGCTCTTTCAGTTTTATGAATTTCAAAAAGGGAAGCTTACGATTGATGGTCACGATGTAACAGAGATGCCGAAACAAGCAACACGTAAACATATGGGGATCGTACTGCAAGATCCGTTTTTATTTAGCGGGACAGTGGCATCCAATGTAAGCTTAGAAAATGAAAAAATTTCAAAAGATCGCATCATAAAGGCGTTACGTGATGTTGGTGCTGAAAGGTTTGCAAACAATATAGATGAAAAAATTACGGAGAAAGGAAGTACGCTTTCAACCGGAGAGCGTCAGCTTATATCGTTTGCTAGGGCACTTGCTTTTGATCCTGCTATTTTAATTTTAGATGAAGCGACTTCCAGCATTGATACCGAAACAGAAGCGATGATTCAACAAGCGCTAGAAGTTGTGAAGAAAGGACGAACGACGTTTATTATCGCTCATCGCCTTTCAACAATTAAGAGCGCTGATCAAATTATTGTGCTCGATAGAGGAACGATTTTGGAAAAAGGATCGCATGACGAATTAATGAAAAAGCGCGGGCGTTATTACGATATGTACAAAACGCAAATGGAAGGAAACCAGAGCGCTTAATTTTTAGAAGAACTTGCGATTTTCGCAAGTTCTTTTTTTGATTGGATTGTCCGCTCAGAAGTTAATATATTTCACCGGCTGAAAAACTTATAAATAAGTAAGTATTGTTTTACCTTTTTCTTTATAAATGCTATATTAAAAAATGTTACTTATTTTTTGTATGTAGCGGTATTTTTCCATTTTGTTTGATTATGAAGAAAAAGGATAAACTAAATAAGAACATTTTCATTGAAAAATTGTTCGAAATTGCATACAATCAATATAGTTTTTAAATTCCTATCAGAATACTTGGAGGACTACTATCATGAAAAAAATATTTTCAGTGCTTGCAGTAACTACATTAGCGATTGGGATTGTAGCGGGCTGCGGCAAAGAAGAGAAAAAAGATACAGCTAGTCAAGATGCGTTACAGAAGATAAAACAAAGCGGTGAGCTTGTAATTGGTACAGAAGGTACATATCCACCATTTACGTTCCACGATTCAAAGGATAAATTAACTGGATTTGACGTTGAATTAGCAGAAGAAGTTGCAAAACGTTTAGGTGTAAAACCTGTATTTAAAGAAACACAATGGGATAGTTTACTTGCAGGAGTAGATGCAAAACGTTTCGATATGGTTGCGAACGAAGTTGGTATTCGTGAAGATCGCCAAAAGAAATATGACTTCTCTAGTCCATACATTTCTTCTTCAGCAGCATTAGTTATCGCAAAAGATAAAGATAAGCCTGCTACATTTGCTGATGTAAAAGGATTAAAAGGAGCACAATCTTTAACGAGTAACTACGCAGATATCGCTAAGAAAAACGGTGCGAACATCGAGGGTGTAGAAGGATTTAGCCAAGCAGCTGAATTATTAAGTTCTGGCCGCGTTGATTTCACAATCAATGATAAATTATCAGTGTTAAACTATTTAGAAATGAAAAAAGATGCAAAAATTAAAATTGTAGATACAGAAAAAGAAGCATCACAAAGTGGATTCTTATTCCGTAAAGGTAGCGACAAACTTGTACAAGAAGTAAATAAAGCGTTAGAAGATATGAAAAAAGATGGTACGTATGACAAAATAACGAAAAAATGGTTCGGTGAAAATGTTTCTAAGTAGTGCAGTTGTCTCAGATCGATTGTCTACATGGATAGATATTATGCAAACTTCCTTCTCGCCTATGCTGAAGGAAGCTGTCTTTACGACAATTCCGTTAACGCTTATTACATTTATTATCGGTATTATACTTGCGACGTTAACAGCGCTCGCGCGTATTTCAGGTAGTCGTATTTTACAATGGATTGCTCGTATCTATGTATCTATCATTCGCGGAACGCCACTTCTTGTACAGTTATTTATTATTTTCTATGGTCTTCCAACTCTTAATATTGAGGTTGAGCCATATACAGCAGCAATTGTTGGTTTTTCATTAAATGTCGGTGCATATGCATCTGAAATTATTCGTGCTTCTATTCTTTCTATTCCGAAAGGACAGTGGGAAGCAGCTTATACAATTGGGATGACATATCCGCAAGCATTAAAACGTGTTATTTTACCGCAAGCAACGCGTGTATCTATTCCGCCGCTTTCGAATACATTTATTAGTTTATTGAAGGATACGTCATTAGCGTCGTTAATTTTAGTAACAGAAATGTTCCGAAAAGCGCAGGAAATTGCGGCAATGAACTATGAGTTTTTAATTGTTTATTTCGAAGCAGGTCTAATTTATTGGGTAATTTGCTTCTTATTATCTATCGTGCAACAAATATTAGAAAAACGTTCAGAACGTTATACTCTAAAATAACCCTTTCATAAAAGGAGTTTTTGTTTTTATGATTTCAATTCAACATTTACAAAAAAGTTTCGGAGATAATACCGTACTAAAACATATAGACTTATCAGTTGAGAAGGGTGAAGTAGTTGTTATTATCGGGCCATCTGGGTCGGGTAAAACGACATTCTTACGTTGCCTCAACGTGTTAGAAACGCCGAACGCTGGTAACATTCGCATCGGCAATAAAGAGCTCGATTTCTCTAAAAAAGTATTGAAGAAAGATATTGTAAATCTTCGTACGCAAACAGGTATGGTATTCCAGCAACATAATCTATTTCCTCATTTAACAGCACTTCAAAATGTAATGGAAGGGCTCGTTACAGTGAAAAAGATGGGGAAAGAAGAAGCGAAGAAAAAAGCAAACTATGTCCTTGAAAAAGTTGGTCTTGCGGATAAAGTAGACTTATATCCGTTCCAATTATCAGGTGGACAACAACAGCGCGTTGGAATCGCTCGTGCGCTTGCGATGGAGCCTGAAGTTTTACTATTTGATGAGCCAACGTCAGCACTTGATCCTGAGCTAGTTCAAGAAGTTTTAAAGGTTATGAAAGAACTTGCTAAAGAAGGAATGACGATGGTCATTGTAACGCATGAAATGCGCTTTGCTCATCAAATTGCGAACCGTGTTATTTTCATGGATGGCGGTGTCGTTGTCGAACAAGGTACACCGGAAGATGTATTTACAAATCCAAAAGAAGAACGAACGAAGAAGTTTTTACAAATGTTGCAGTAAATTAAGGAAGGTCTCAGGGCATATGCCCTGAGACCTTTTTGCCATATATATTTATTTTTGGAATCCGCCAAGGCTTTGCTCAGCCATTGCAACTAAACGTTTTGTAATTTCTCCACCAACAGAACCGTTAGCGCGAGCCGTAGAATCTGCTCCTAATTGTACACCAAATTCTTGAGCGATTTCGTACTTCATTTGATCGATTGCTGCTGTTGCACCTGGTACTACTAATTGATTGTAAGAACTTTGGTTTGCCATAGGAATATATCCTCCTTAGAGTTATAAAAGTTTTTTTGGTTGGACTAGCTGGATTTGAACCAGATTATCGCCCCGTTGGCGCTAATCCATCGGTAATTAAGTTTGTACTCATAGTATGGATGTTACCTAGAAAGATATACAAAATAATAATTTGTAAATTTTGTAAAAAATATTTCATCATTTCGTAAATTATGAAATAAGAATAATCGTTGTATTTTTAAGAAAGAAGGCTAAACTAATAGCGAAATCATATGTGTTTTTTCTTTGTATAACAAGCTTGGCTTACTTAACTTATGATTTGTTAAAGTGAGACAAATTAAAGCTTAGTAAAATGAAAATTAAATCGGTATCAACTGCATAGTTCTGTTTTAATCCGGGATGGGGCAGGAAAAGGAACTGACCGTGCCTACGCAGGGCTAGATGCCCTCTCCCATCTGAAAAAAGAGGCTTTTAAACGAAAATATAATTAAAGTGAGAAAAATTCGAGCTTAGTAAAATGAAAATTAAACGGTAGCAACTGAATAGTTCTGTTTTAACTCGGGATGGGGCAGAAAAAGGAACTGACCGTGTCTACGCACGGCTAGATGCTCTCTTCCATCTAAAAAAAGAGGTTTTTAAACGAAAATATAATTAAAATGAGAAAAATTCCAGCTTAGTAAAATGAAAATTAAATCGGTAGCAACTGCATAGTTCTGTTTTAACCCAGGATGGGGCAGGAAAAGGAAATAACCGCGTCTAAGAACGGCTAGATGCTCTCTTCCATCTAAAAAAAGAGGGTTTTTTACAGGCTTTTAAACGACAACGTATGGAGGAATCACGATGGGAATTTGCCCGCTTTGCAACGCGCTAGAATCACAAACATATTCTTGTCAAAATTGCCAAGGAATACTCCAAGATTATGGGAAAGCTGTAGATTACATAGATGATTACAGTGCATATATGGATCAGGAATTATTAAGTGCGGTAGACGGTTTAACACATAATAATTCAAATGAGTACTGCAATCATATTTTTTATTGCGGAGTATGTAATGTGGAAACGGAAGTTGTAGTGAAGTTTGTATAAAGTGAAACTTTAATCAGTGGGGGTTTTGTTCATCCCCCACTGATTATCAGCCTTCACCAATCGGGCGTTTACGGGCAGCAGGGCTCCCGCCTAACTTCTTTGCTCCAGCCGAATTTTGAGGTGGGAGTTTTACTGCCCGGCGAATAGCGGGATAAATAGAAAACTTCCACCTTATGAGTGAGGTGGAAGTTTTTGTATTTGCGAGTTAATCATAGGGGACGGGATATTCCCGGTGTTAGGTGCAGTATTCGATTGGATTTGAGATGTTTTTTCTTTCGGACCGCACAAAGAATGTTCAGTTAAATAGATGGCATATTCATAAAATAATTGGCGCGTAAGTTCACTTTGTTCTTTTAACTTTTCATCTTGGAATACAGTTCGCCCCGGTTTAGAATTTGCTTCAAATAGCCACGGATTTTCAGCGTTGTCTAAACCGATGTCAAAACCAATTTCTCCTATGTTCCCGGTTACTTGTTGGTCGAGTGCATAACTGATTTGTAAGGCTGTTTGTTTTAGTTTATTTTCAATTTGAACTTGCTTTGTTGAATCAGGAAACAGTTCCTGAAGTAATTTCGTATCACCACCGCTATTTACATGAGTTGTTAAGCTCCCTTTGCCGGCGATTTTTGCGACGATTGCACTGACTACCCAATTACCAAAATGGTTTTTATTTGTGTGAATGCGAAAATCGACGGGTTGCCCTTCGAAGCGGAGCAGTGAGATACCTTGTTGTACGATAAACTTTTTTAAATCATGTCCTTTTAACACATGGTTAAGAAGGGCTTCTAATGATTGATACTTTCTTAGTTTGTTTTGTTCATTTTCACGATAACGACAATAGTAGCAATTATCAGTTTGAGAATAGAGTATTTGATGAATATTTCTTCCGAAGCTACCATGTATTGGTTTCATATAAATGTACTTATACGTACCGAGAAGTCGTTCTACTTGTTCAAAATGTTGAAATACTTCTGTATGTGGTAAGAATTGTTTAATTGAATCTTCTTTCATTAAAAGTTGATGCACTTCCCATTTATTGAAAAATCCCGGATTAAACCACGGAATCGCATAGTCGCTTTCTAATCGTTTTTTTGCTCTTACGATAGGTTTGTAATTTTCTGCTTGCCGATTTGGTAAACGGTCGTAAATGACATTTGGTAAAGGGACTTTGTTTTTTACCCATTTGCTTTCTTGAAAGAAGTACCCTTCAATGGTTTCCTCTTCCCAGTTTATATGTTGAATGCCAAAGACAAATACAAATGGCTGCAATGTGAATGGTGGTGTTAGTAGCTCACCGAGAGAGATGGAACGATTTCCTAAAGGAGAATTAGAATCATCGTTAAAGCCAGTTGTGAAAATCCCGATTAATGGACCGAAAACAATGGTTTGATTTTGTATGAAGGCATGGATTGTTGCTGAATGCGGTAGTAAAAGTTTAGCTGCAATTTGTTCTCCAATAATGATTTCTCGAGTGAATGAATAATGAATTTTAATATTCTCACATGTAATATAACGTAAGCCAAAGGAAAGGGATGTAATTGGTGGTGTAATAGAAAAAACGTAAGGTAAAGTAATACTATTTGGATTCTCATCTGAAATACTTAATGTATATATGTGCTCTTTCAACGGGGATTTCCTCCTTTCGTTATGGTGTAAATCGGCTAAACTTTAATGGACCATGAAAAATTTGTTCAGCCAGTTCGTCGTTGTACCTAGTATAAACTTCGTAAGACGGCATCGTATTGACGTACATAAGCCAAATGGCACCTTTTTGATCCATAATGGTAGAAAGCTCTAATTCAAATAATGACGAATAGGACTGATCGAGTGTTTTAAACACTTCATTTACAACATCATGTAAAGCATCTTTCAATAATTGAACACCAGTTGAAGAAAGTAAATATTTAATTTTGGAAAATGGATGTAACATGGACCGCTCTGTTACTGAAAGTAAAAATTGCGCTGGGAATGAAGACTTTTGTATGAATTGACCGAGTACTTCCCAATTCTGTTCTTTGTTTTTTTGCATAATGGTCCGAATATGAATTGGATATGATAGTTGATTTGGAGGTTGTAACATTGGATGGATCATATAATGGGATGAGTGTACGTTCGATTTGCACCATGATATAAATTCATCTGTCCGTTTGAATTGAGTAGAAGTACAATGCTGTTCATTTATTGTGTCGATATGAAATGTTTTATGTTTGTAAGTGACTCGATATAAATTTTCATTAGAGTGTATATTGAGAGGGCGTATAACAATATCTCTTGTTTCTAGTAGTAATTTGAAAATTCCTTGGACCGTTCCTTTTTTTATTTTTGGGATGTAAGGGGAAAGACGTTTATTAGTAAGAAAAAGATTGTGTAAATCACTTGGATTAATAAGAGTGTTATTTAAAAAAGTAGTCGAGGAACGTTTGCGTAATGAATGAATAATCGATTTTGCTTGTTGGAATTCTTTATCCTCCTTGAAATGACAGCGATCATATATATATGAAGGAATGGGAAAGGTTTGATCTATCCAATTTCCTGTATCTGTATCGTAAATAAGACCAGAAACAAGATCTGTCTTTGAATCAATGCTAAACGGTGTGAATTGGGCAACGACGTTATGATAAAGACGAGCTCGCTTAGCGATTTCGGTGTAATACATTTGCTCGTGATGAAATTTAGAAGTTAAAAGACCAAGAACCAACGAAATCACTCCTTTAGTAATAAGATGTTTGCATAATAGACGAAGCTATATATTGCAAATACGTTTTTATACCATTATACTTTTGTCCGTATGATGATATGCTATAGTTTTGGAGAAGTGAAAGGTTGATTATGATGAATATATGGTTGAATATGCTAACAACGACAGGACTCGGGGCGATTATTGGAGGGTACACGAATCATTTAGCAATAAAAATGTTATTCCGTCCTCATCGTCCTATTTATATTGGGAAGTTTCAAGTTCCATTTACGCCAGGGTTAATTCCGAAGCGTCGTGATGAGCTTGCTGTTCAATTAGGGAAAATGGTTGTAGAACATTTGTTAACACCAGAAGGAATCGGAAAGAAATTAACAAATGAAGAGTTTCAAGCCAGTTTAATTCGCTGGACACAAGTGGAAGTTGATAAAGTAATTACGAATGAACAATCGTTACGGGATATGTTAGAAAAATGGAATTTAACACATGTAGAAGAAGAGGCGACTCAAAAAATCGAACATGTTATTACAGAAAAAATTCATGCATTTTTAGCAGAGTACTATACATATACATGGGAACAGGCTTTACCTCATTCTGTTCATGAAAAAGTAGAGAATGCGATTCCAAATGTAGCATCTTTTATTTTGAAAAGAGGAATTCGCTTTTTTGAAAGTGAAGAAGGAAAGGCACGCCTTTCAAAAATGATCGATGACTTTTTCGCTTCTCGCGGAACGCTGCTTAATTTAGTCGGTATGTTTTTAGGAAATGTAAGTTTAGTGGATCGTGTGCAGCCGGAAGTAATTAAGTTTTTAGGACAAGACGAAACAGAGCGGCTTTTAACTGATGTACTGCAAAAAGAATGGGAAAAGTTAAAAGGAAGAGACGTACAAGAATTAGAAACGTTTGTAGAGAAAGAAATGATTGTGAGTTCCATATTGTCAGCTGTTAAAGTAAAGGAAACGGTGAGTAGATTTTTAAATCAGTCTGTGCAGCAAGTATGTGAACCAGTTCGAGAAACAGTTATTGAAAAAGTAGTTCCAAGCGCAGTAACGAAAGGCTTGAAGTGGGGAACAGAAAATGTAGCGAGCATACTAAACAATCTACACCTTGCGGAAATTGTCCAGCAAGAAGTATCTACATTTTCAACAGAGAGACTAGAAGATCTTGTCTTGTCCATAACAAAAAATGAATTGAAAATGATTACGTATTTAGGTGCATTATTAGGCGGAATGATTGGACTTATGCAAGGGTTGTTACTTCTGTTCCTTAGGTAATAAAAGCGAATACATAGAAATAAAGTGAAATTTCTTCACATCTCTTGCATAGTTTGATATGGTAAGAAGAGGTGCCTATGTAAAGGCACGTAAAAGGCAGTGCGCATGAAAAGTGCTAGCCTTCTAAAGGAGGAAAAATAAAATGACAAAAAACATTCATGATGTTGCATATGAATTACAAAAAGCAATCGCTGAAAACGAAGATTTCCAAACATTAAAAGCAAGCTACGCAGCAGTACAAGGAGATGCAGAGTCAAAGAACTTATTTGAAGAGTTCCGTACGATGCAACTTGGCTTACAACAAAAAATGATGCAAGGCCAAGAAATCACTGGAGAAGATAACCAAAAAGCACAAGAAGTTGTAGCTCGCATTCAACAAGATGCTAAAATCACAAAGTTAATGGAAACTGAGCAACGTTTAAACATCGTTATCACTGACGTTAACAAAATCATTATGCAGCCACTTGAAGAATTATATAGCGCGCAACAACAAGCTTAATAGTGGAAGACGCTCCTAGTATGGGGCGTTTTTTTGTGTGTAGGAAATTTGATAGTCCTTCCACAAAAAAATCCCCTTCAAAATAGCCATGTGTTAGTGACTATTTTGAAGGGGATATATGATGTATCTTTCAATTTCTCTTTTACATATATCATTACTTGTTGAAATACTCAGTTCTAATATGTTTTTCCTTCAAAAACTTTTCAATTTCTTTTTGCTTTCTACCATTAACTTTCTCAAAGCGTTTTGTAAAAGAAAAATCAGTTTTGAATAAGTTACCATCTTGCGCGATTTTGTCTAATTCGTGCTCTAGTTCTACTGAAAGTGCCGTAGATGCTGAAATGAATTCATACATTTCTTTCGAAGGTTTTTTGTAATCATCAGGGATCGTATTGTTACTAATAAAATCATGGAAATTCGCATCATTTTGTTGCGCTAAATCTACTAGTTGCTTTAATTTCTCTCGGTCGGATTCCGTGACATTCTCGTCAGACATAGATGATGAAAGTGGAACGATGTTTTCCTCTAACTCTCCGCTATAATCTAAATAAGTTTTTATATTTTGTTTCATTTCGTCTTCGTTAATCGTTTCATTCTTTTTTGAGGAAGTGAATATAGTTTCTGGAATTTTTATCGTTACATCTTTAATAGATTGCACATCGTTTTCTTCCTTAGGTTGTGCACTGTTTGAACAAGCTGATAGAAATAAAATTGTAAGTAACATGAGTAGATATAAAGTATACTTCTTCATTTTAATCTCCTTTTATATTCATTATTATCTTTGTAAAATAGCTATATTCCATTTCAAATACTTTACTAAAGTTGCGTATAGATGTTTTACCATTTGGTAAGATATGACGGATATGAGTAAACCGCTGCAAAAAGCGATGAACACATTGTAAACATCGGAATAACTGATTTGATGAAACCCGTTAAAAAATCCTAACCCTATTAATAAAATAGGTGAAATGATTAAGAATGGAGTGGCAATGATAAGTGCTAGAAGAATCGGTAATAAAAAGAGTAGTACGAAAAAGGCGATAATGATAAAGGCAAATTTTAAAACACTTAAGCTCATAACAGAAAATAGTGCGGTTATCATATTTTTGAAGCTTCGTTTATTGTCCGCGTTTTGTATTGCATAGGAAACATTAAGTTCGTTAGCAATAGTTTTAGGGTCTCCTAGTTTCCTGGAAATTTCTTCTTCAGATTTCCCATCCTGTTTAGCACTGATAAAATGAGTTTCATACTCTGAAATAATATCTTTCTTTTCTAAACTAGGCATATTCCGCAGGGAAGAACTAAGTTGTTCCAAAAATTCACTTTTGTTCATAACAATCACTTTCCTTTATAAAATGATGAATTACAGCTGAGAATCCTATCTTTTGAAAAGGGGGATACGAATTATAAGGTGCGTTCCAATTATCGGGAATTCCAATATTTACAAATATATCATTTAGTAGTGTCCTTTGCAAGGTACTATAATCTTATTAATACTGTGATTAGATGGAATTTTTTCGTGCATTTTTAGAGGAGATATAAAAATATTATTTTAGGATAAACAAAGGTTTGTAAGCGTATTCCTTAGAGGTTGTCAAAAAACTGTCAAATTCATATCGTTGGAAAAATAATGCATTTGTAATATAATGATAAACGATACTTCACCACGTTAATTAACTAGGTGAAATTAAAAATCTTTATTACACACATTATGAAATAAAGGGATGATTAGTTTGAGTACAGGTGTAAAAGCAAACGACGTGAAAACAAAAACAAAAGGAGCAGATCTTGTTGTTGATTGTTTAATTAAACAGGGTGTTACACATGTTTTCGGTATTCCAGGAGCGAAGATTGACTCTGTATTTGATGTACTGCAAGAAAGAGGACCAGAGTTAATTGTTTGTCGTCATGAACAAAACGCAGCTTTTATGGCAGCTGCTATTGGTAGATTAACAGGGAAACCGGGCGTATGTCTTGTAACTTCAGGACCAGGGACATCAAATTTAGCGACAGGTCTTGTTACTGCGAATGCGGAGAGTGATCCCGTTGTTGCTTTAGCTGGTGCAGTTCCGCGTACTGATCGCTTAAAACGTACGCATCAATCTATGGATAATGCTGCACTATTCGAACCAATCACAAAATATAGCGTAGAAGTAGAGCATCCAGATAATGTGCCAGAAGCATTAAGTAATGCGTTTCGAAGTGCGACTTCTACAAATCCGGGAGCAACTTTAGTAAGTCTTCCGCAAGACGTTATGACTGCGGAAACGACTGTAGAGTCTATCGGTGCGCTTTCTAAGCCACAGCTTGGAATCGCTCCCACACATGAGATTACATATGTAGTAGAAAAAATAAAATCAGCGAAATTACCAGTTATTTTACTCGGTATGAGAGCGAGCACGAATGAAGTAACGAAAGCGGTTCGTGAATTAATTGCTGATACAGAACTTCCTGTTGTTGAAACATATCAAGCAGCTGGCGCGATTTCACGTGAGTTAGAAGAGCATTTCTTCGGCCGCGTTGGATTATTCCGTAACCAACCAGGTGATATTTTACTAGAGGAAGCGGATCTTGTTATTTCTATCGGTTATGACCCAATTGAGTATGATCCGAAATTCTGGAATAAACTTGGAGACAGAACGATTATTCATCTTGATGACCACCAAGCGGATATCGATCATGATTACCAACCAGAGCGTGAATTAATTGGTGATATCGCTTTAACTGTAAATGGCATTGCGGAGAAATTACCGAAGCTTGTATTAAATACGAAATCAGAAGCAGTTTTAGAGCGATTACGCGCAAAATTATCAGAGCAAGCAGAAGTTCCAAACCGTGCTTCAGAAGGTGTTACGCATCCACTTCAAGTCATTCGTACACTTCGCTCTTTAATTGATGACGATACAACTGTTACGTGTGACATCGGTTCCCATTATATTTGGATGGCAAGATGTTTCCGTTCTTATGAACCACGCAGACTATTATTTAGTAACGGTATGCAAACGTTAGGTGTTGCACTTCCTTGGGCAATTGCCGCTACTTTAGTTGAGCCGGGTAAAAAAGTTGTTTCAGTGTCAGGTGATGGTGGTTTCTTATTCTCTTCGATGGAGTTAGAAACAGCGGTACGTTTAAATGCACCGGTTGTACATCTCGTTTGGAGAGACGGTACATATGATATGGTTGCGTTCCAACAAATGATGAAATACGGTAGAACATCAGCTACAGAGTTTGGCGATGTTGATCTTGTGAAATATGCAGAAAGTTTCGGGGCGTTAGGTCTTCGTGTCAATACACCAGACGAATTAGAGGGTGTATTGAGAGAAGCATTAGCAGCAGACGGTCCTGTCATTATTGATATTCCAATTGACTATCGTGACAACATTAAATTAAGCGAGAAACTATTACCAAACCAATTAAACTAATGGGGGCATGAGTGAGATGACTGTTGCGCAATTAATTGATATTGATGCAAAAAGAACGAAAACGAATAATGAAGTATATCAAACATCTACAATGCTTGCACTATTAGATGGTATATATGATGGTGTTATTAACTTTGAGGAACTAAAAGAACGTGGTGATTTCGGCATCGGCACATTTGATCAATTAGATGGTGAAATGATCGCATTTGATAATGAATTTTATCATTTACGTTCAGACGGTTCAGCGGAAAAAGTAGACCTGGAAGAAACAACACCTTTTGCGACTGTAACGTTTTTTGAAAAAGAAATGAGTTATACGGTAGAGCGTCCGATGAATCGTGAAGAAGTGGAAGCGTTATTACATGAATTAATGCCAAGTAAAAACTTATTTTATGCGATTCGAATGGATGGTACGTTCCGTGAAGTAAGAACGAGAACTGTTCCAAGACAAGAAAAACCGTATACGCCGCTCGTTGAAGTGACGAAATCACAACCGATCTTTTCATTTAAAGATACAGAAGGTACGCTAGCTGGATTTTGGACACCAGATTACGCGCAAGGTATTGGTGTAGCTGGTTTCCACTTACATTACATTGATGATGAAAGAAGCGGGGGCGGACATGTTTTCGACTATGTTGTAGAAAACTGTACGATACAAATTTGTCAAAAAGCTCATATGCATTTAGCACTTCCTGAAACAGCTGATTTTATGGCAGCTGAATTATCAAGAGAAAACTTAGAGAATGATATTGCGGCCGCGGAAGGTGCGGAGTAAAAAGGAATCGAAATTATGTATTCTCTATATAAAGAACCGAAGTCTTGTTCAGGCTTCGGTTTTTATCATTGGTTCGCAATCTTCTCGTGAAATTCCCCTCTCTAATTTCACTGCAGGCCTCATTATGTTTAATTTGTAAAATGAAACCCCAATTTTGAAGCAAAAGAAATATAAATTTCTCTCCAAACATATACATCAAAAGGGTAGGGGGGATATGATGGAAAACTCAATTACTATTAGTTTATGCATGATTGTAAAAGATGAAGAACAGGCTATATCAAAATGCTTAGAATCGGTCAAAAGTGTTGTGGATGAAATTATTATTGTAGATACAGGTTCAACAGATGCTACAAAAGAGATTGTGAAGAAGTACGATGCGAAAGTTTATGATTTTCAATGGATTGAAGATTTTTCAGCGGCACGAAATTTTGCATTTTCTAAAGCTACAAAAGAATATATTCTTTGGCTAGACGCAGATGACATAATAGGTACGGATGATGGAAAGAAATTGCTACAGTTAAAACATACATTAGATCGTAGTACGGATGCAGTATCTATGAAATATTATTTAACTTTTGATATAGAAGGAAATCCAACGCATTCTTTAAGGAGATATCGATTAGTCAACAGAAGTAAAAATTTTCAATGGTATGGATTTGTTCATGAATATTTAGAGGTGTATGGAAATCTTATAAATAGTGATGTAGGGGTAAGTCATAAAAAAGAAAAAGCATATACTAATCGTAATTTAAAAATATATGAAAAACATCTTGAGAGTGGAAAAGAGTTTAGCCCCCGCGATGTGTACTATTATGCAAATGAATGTAAGGATCACAGATTATATGATAAGGCTGTTAAGTGGTATTCAAGGTTTTTAGATGAAGAAAAGGGTTGGGTTGAAGATAATATTCAAGCTTGTTTAAAAAGAGCCGAATGTTACTTAGAGCTGGGGGACTTAAAAAAATCTATACATTCGTGTTTACAATCATTTATGTATGACACACCTAGAGGAGAACTTTGTTGCCACTTAGGACGTGTATTTTTGCAACAAAGTGAATATGCCAAAGCAATATATTGGTACCATGCCGCAATTGACGGACCAAGGTCAAAAGATTCTCCATTTGTCCGGGAAGAGTGTCATACATGGTTGCCGCATATTCAACTATGTATTTGTTATGATCGAATAAAAGAATATGAAAAGGCAATTTATCACAACGAACAAGCTGCACAGTTCATACCTAATAATCCAAGTATTGAATATAATAGAAAATATTTTGATGGTTTATTCAAAAAATAGTATTTAATAATACTAGATAATTATTTCGGTTGCTGAGAGGAGTCTGATTCATGCTCACAAGTATAATTATATTAACTCATAATCAATTACAATACACAAAAGAATGCATCCAAAGTATTAGAACTTATACAGTGGAACAAGAGTATGAGTTAATAGTTGTGGACAATGCATCAACAGATGGTACTGTAGAATGGTTACAAAAACAATTGGATATTATACTAGTGGAAAATGCAGAAAATATGGGTTTTCCAAAGGGATGCAACCAGGGAATTAAAAAGGCAAAAGGTGATAATATTCTATTATTAAATAATGATGTGGTCGTAACTAAAAATTGGTTAAGGAACTTAATTCGGTGTTTGTATGAAAACGAAGATACTGGAGCTGTAGGACCCGTCACTAATAATGCTGCTTACTATACTGCTATACAAACCTTTTATAAGGATATGCAAGGGATGCAGAATTTTGCAACTTTATATAATCAAAGTGATAAAAATAAATGGGAAGAACGTATGAAATTAATAGGATTTTGTATGCTTATAAAAAAATCAGTGTTAGATGAAGTTGGAGTATTAGATGAACGATTTACACCAGGGAATTATGAAGATGATGATTTGTCGTTAAGAATGTTTGAAAAGGGATATAAATTGTATTTATGTAAAGATACATTTATTCATCACTATGGAAGTGTATCGTGGAGAGAAGACAGTGTTAACTTTTCCATAGTTTTACATGCAAATAATATAAAATTGTATGAAAAATGGGGATTTTATGGTGAAAGTTTATACATTCATTATGATTTACTAGCAATTGTCGATCGATTTGCGCCTGATCAAGTAAATATTCTTCATATAGGAGCTGGATGTGGTGCAACTTTATTAGAAATGAAAAGGCGTTACCCGGCAGTTTCCACATTCGGTGCAGAAGTTAATGAAAAAGCGGCAGCTCTTGCAAATAGGGTAGGTCCTACAACTTCTAGTGAGTATGACAAGTTACACGAGTTATTTACAGATGAAAAATTCCAGTACATCCTACTATCACATCCTATTGAGCCAGCGCAATTACCTCATGTCATACAATCTATTTCTCAACTTTTAACTCCAACAGGAACTTTCATTATGTCGAAATTCAATTTAGATAATTACAATGCATTAAAAAATTCATAAAAAAATTAATATTTTTTTAGGTTCCTCTTCGGAGGTGAACTGCATTTGGGAATTTTGGAGAGAAAATGGTTCCTTCTATCTATACAAAACCGAAATCCAATCCCGGATTTCGGCTTTTCGATGTGTGATGAAATACGAAACCGCCTTCGTATTTCTATTGGTTTGATCGTTTGTAAATATACAGGGTGGGGCGATTTTTTTATGCAAAAAAAGAGCTATCCTATAAGTCAGTGAAACCAACTTATAGGATAGTTCCTTTACTTTGAAACAAACGGATGCTTTTCATAATAAAACCGCCATGGATAGTGAACGGCTTCTTCTGCATAATCAATATTAATACGAGGACCAGCTAGTATGTTATGTGTGGATGATAAATGGCCTTCTTCAGGAACTAATTCAATATGTAACGTATCATTTTGAAGTGATACGCCGCGCTCTTCTAAAGTGATTCCGAGTGCGCGGCATAGTTTTCCGGGGCCATTTGTTAAGTTTTTATACTGAGCTTTCGTAATGTCAGTTTTGTTGTAGCGCGCTAGTGTCATGTCTTCGATTCCGTCTACAGGTTCAAGAGCACGAATAAGAACTCCTTGCGGGGTGCCGATTGATGCTGTAATTACGTTAAAGCAATGATACATACCGTAAATTAAATATACGTAAGCATGTCCTGGTGCGCCGAACATTACTTCTGTTCGATTAGTCCGTCTTCCTCCGTAACTATGAGCGGCCTTATCATCTGGACCTTTGTATGCTTCTACTTCTACAATAATTCCGCTTCGCTTTATGCCGTCTACAATATGAACGAGTTTATGTCCGAGTAACTTCTTTGCGACCTCTAACGTATCGCCTTCATAAAAAGAAGGTGGTGCCTGCATTGTACTATCTCCTTTGCCCGTCGTATATGTATATAGTAAACCAAATTTACAGTAGTAATTCTAACTCGTTCTATTTACTACATTTATTTCATAAATTATGGATAGAGTACAACAGCGAAGAGGGGGAGTGCGACATGATTTATCGCTTACTAGCTCTTAATATAGATGGGACACTACTATACAACAACGGAAAAATTGCTAAAGGGTTACGGGAGACAATTGACTTTGTGAAAAGAAAAGATGTATACGTTACATTATTTACGAATCGTAATTTTCAATCTGCTCATAAAATAGCGAAGGCGTTAAAATTAGATTCTATATTAGTTACACACGGTGGAGCTTTCATTTCAGCAACGTTAGATAAGCCGTTCGCTCAAAGGAGATTATCTGAAGAGAAAACCTTTAATATTGTGCAAGTGTTAGAGCATTTTGATTGTAATGTTCGCATTTCTCATGAAAGATATTCAATTGGGAATCGTGAGAGAAATACACCAAACTTAATTGCGCGTACTGTATTATCAAGCGCAGATCCATTATTTTATCCGGTTCAATTTGTAGATTCGCTAGGGGATGCACTGCGTGATCATCCAGTAGCTGCACCAAAAATTGATATCGTTTTCCATACGAAAGGTGAAAAAGAAAGAGGGATGAATACGTTAAGAAAGGCATTTCAAGATGTAGAGTACATCGAGTGTGATGCGAGGCATATAGAAATTCTCCCTCAAAATGTATCAAAACTACGCGGTTTACAATTACTTGGGGAGCATTTAAATATTAACCTTAGTGAAATGGTTGCGATTGGAGATAGCATAGAAGACTTAGAGGTAATTGAAAATGTTGGCCTTGGGGTAGCAATGGGGAACGCTCCTGTAGAGTTAAAGCAAGCCGCAGACTGGATTACACGTTCTAATACTGAGAACGGCGTAGAGTATATGATTAAAGAGCATTTTCGTAAGCAATTCCCGCTTCCTTTTTTAAAGAATCATAAACATACACCGAAACGATGAACAAAGAAACGTAGCATTTTCGCTACGTTTCTTTGTTTGTAAATATATATTTATAGGGAAATGAGAGTACCTAAATAGTGAATTGTGTGTTAAATCAATACAATTCACTTGATTACTTTAGCAAACTATTGTAGAGTGAAGGGTGTTGCCACGTAGTTCACCATGTGAAATATCCTTCGAGTTGTTTTAGCTCCTATATGTTTAGTTTCGTATTTTTTATTCAAGCACTATCCAAAAAATGATTTGTGATAAACTTAAAAATCTGTAGAGCATCTTCTTTTTATTTAAATGGATTGTTTTAAATTAATGTGAATAAGTTTTAGTACATATGAAATGTGCTTCTTTTGTTGTTTTAGGAAGTTTAAAAGGGGGAATGAATTTCTTGAGGAAATCATTTAGTCAAAAATTTAAAAAAATAAGTAGTAGTTTTATAGTTGTATTACTAATATGTATGAATTTTTTAATCCATTTACCAATTAAAGCAGAGGCAGCTACAACAGAATTAAAAGGTTTAGGCGATGTATCTTATTACAACGCCATCATTTTTGGAGATCATAGTGCAACGAGTGCGGATATTGAGGGTGCGATGGCTATTCAAAAAAATATGAATGCATCAAGTTATACAGTCTTAGCGGCTGCAACTGGAGCAAACAACTTAGCTGGAGCAACATGGAAAGATGAAGGATATCCATCATTATTACTAGGTGGTCAATTTACGAAAGCGGGAGCAGGACAAGTAATTATCCAAGATGGAACAGTGGCAATGACAAAAGATGGTGACCCAGAAGGCGCAATGAAATCATCATATGACCGTATCTCTTATAAAGAGCAAGCAGAGATTGATGCTAAATTTAAAGAATTTAGAAAAGACGTTGATGGTGTAATTGGGGATGCGGGTCAATTGCAAACTGATAAGCCAAAACTTAATATGAGCTTTGGAATCGGTGAAGATGTAAACAACCCTAATATTTACGTTTCTTCAGGCTTAACAGGAAAGAAAATATTTGATGTAAGAGATGTTTATCTTCCGAATGTAAATAACAAAGACTTTATTGTTATTTATTCAGACGCAGAAGAAGTGAATTTTGGTAGCGGTGCAATTTTGTACGATACGAGAAATACTGGGATGGCAACAGACTTAATTAATACATCTCAAGCATATGACCCTAATTCAGCTTTTACTGAGTTAGCTAGTAAAGTCATTTGGGTGTTCCCTAATGCTACAAAGATAACAACTAAAGGTTATGGTGTAGTAGGTAGTGTGTTTGCGCCTAATGCTGTTGTAGAGACAAAAGGTGGTTCTATTAACGGACAAGCCTATGTTGGAGGATTACACCAAAGAGATGGATTTGAGGTTCATAACTTTAAATTTAATTGGCCAAAGTGGAATAAGCCAGTAGTTGAAAAAGGAAACTTACAAATTAAAAAAGTTGATGCAAATGATGAAAATATTGTTTTAAAAGACGCAAAGTTTGATGTTATAGACAAAGATAATAATGTTGTGGCTACTGTTACAACGAATGAAAAGGGTATTGCTGAAGTCAAGGATTTACCACTTGGTGACTATTTTGTAAAAGAAATAAGTGCACCAGAAGGATATATAAAAGTTGATACACCAGTAAAAGTAACAATTGATAGTACAAACGTAATTAAAATTGTTATGAAGAATACGAAAAAAGTAGAGAATGGCCAATTTAAATTATTGAAAAAAGATAGTGAATCTGGTCAACTTCTACCAGGTGCAAAATTTGATGTTATAGATAAAGATGGAAATGTTGTTGAAACAATTATTACAGATGGTAAAGGTGCAGCTTTATCAAAACAACTTCCAGTTGGAACATATACATTAAAAGAAGTTGAAGCACCAAAAGGTTATGAACTATCATCTAGCTCAGTTCGTGTTGATGTAGAGGCTAATAAAGTAGTTACTGTAGATATGTTGAATAAAAAGATCGTTGAAAAAGTAACAGGTCAATTTGAAATCGTAAAAGTAGATGCGAAAGATAAAACAAAGCTATTATCAGATGCAGAGTTTGAAGTGTATAAAGATGGTGAAAAAGTAGATACATTACGAACAGATAAAACAGGTAAAGTAATCTCTAAGAAATTAGAACCAGGAAAATACACATTAAAAGAAACGAAAGCACCACAAGGATATAAATTACTAAAAGAAGAAATTGAAGTCGTTGTGGAAGCAAACAAAGTAGTACAAGTACAAGTAGAAAATGCGAAAGAACTAGGAAGCTTACAAGTAATCAAAAAGGATGCAGAGAGTGGAAAAGTTCTAGAAGGCGCGGAATTCAGACTAAAAAACGAAACTGGTCAAGTAGTTGGAGAAGCGAAAACAACGAATAAAGATGGTGTTGTGACATTCGAAAACTTAGTGCCAGGAAAGTACACGTTAGAAGAAACGAAAGCGCCGGAAGGCTACAAAGCGGTAGAATTAAAAGTGGAAGTAAATGTTGTAGCAAATGAAGTAGTAAAACAGGAAGTAATGAACGAAAAAGTTCTGGGTCAATTTGAAATCGTAAAAGTAGATGCGAAAGATAAAACAAAGCTATTATCAGATGCAGAGTTTACTGTGTATAAAGATGGTAAAAAGGTAGCAGAGTTGAAAACTAATGAGAGTGGAAAAGCGATGTCACCGAAATTACCATTAGGTGAATACACAGTGAAAGAAACGAAAGCACCAGCAGGTTACAAGATTTCAAATAAAGAATGGAAAGTAACAATTCAAAATGAGAAAGAAGTAGTAAAAGTAGAGGCAGAAAATGAAAAACTCTTGGGCTCTCTACAAATTATTAAAACAGATGACAAAGATCAAGCGAAACGTTTAGCAGGCGCAGTATTTACATTGAAAGATGCTAAAGGAAATGTTGTAAAAGAAAAAATTACAACAGATAAGTCTGGAACGGTTAAAGTAGAAGGACTAGTACCGGGTGAGTATACGTTAGAAGAAACAAAAGCACCAGAAGGTTATGAGTTAACAAAACAAGTAATTCATGTAACAGTAGACGGTGAAAAAGTTATTGATGTAAAAGTAACGAATAGTAAGAGCCTTGGTCAATTTGAAATCGTAAAAGTAGATGCAAACGATAAAACGAAGCTTTTATCAGACGCAGAATTTGAAGTGTATAAAGATGGTAAGAAAGTAGAGACGTTACAAACAGATAAAACAGGTAAAGTCATCTCTGGAAAATTAGAACCAGGAAAATACACGTTAAAAGAAACGAAAGCACCACAAGGATATAAATTACTAAAAGAAGAAATTGAAGTTACTGTTGAAGCGAACAGAGTAGTACCAGTAACAGTTAAAAATACGAAAGAACTAGGAAGCTTACAAGTAATCAAAAAGGATGCAGAGAGTGGAAAAGTTCTAGAAGATGCAGAATTTAAATTAAAGAATGAAAATGGTCAAGTAGTTGGAGAGGCGAAGACAACAAATAAAGATGGTGTTGTTACATTCGAAAACTTAGTGCCAGGAAAGTACACGTTAGAAGAAACGAAAGCGCCAGAAGGCTACAAAGCGGTAGAAGTTACAGTAAAAGTAAATGTTGTAGCAAATGAAGTAGCAAAACAAGAAGTATTGAATGAAAAAGTGAAAGAAAAAATTACAGGCCAAGTAGAAATTACAAAGATAGATGCTAATGATACAGATAAAACATTAGCGGGCGCAGTGTTTGAAATTTGGAAAGACGGAACAAAAATAGACACATTAACAACAAATAAAAACGGTAAAGCAATTTCTAAGAAGCTAGAACCAGGAGATTACATTTTAAAAGAAGTTCAGGCACCAGAAGGATATAAATTATCTGATAAGGAAACTAAATTTAAGATTTCTAATGAGAAAATAGAAGTTAGAAATCTTCAAATTACAAATGAAAAAGAAACAGGAAAAGGTCCAGAGAACCCAGGTGGAGAAACAGAAACACCAGGTGGAGAAACAGAAACACCAGGTGGAGAAACAGAAACACCAGGTGGAGAGACAGAAACACCAGGTGGAGAAACAGAAACACCAGGTGGAGAAACAGGAACACCAGGTGGAGAAACAGAAAAGCCAGGTGGAGAAACAGGAACACCAGGTGAAGGAACAGAAAAGCCAGGTGGAGAAACAGAAACTTCAAGTGAAGAAGTAGGAAAGCCTAACTTACCAGAAAAAGAACAAGGCGTTTCTAATAATCAAAAACTTCCAGCTACAGGGCATAATACGAATTACCTTCCATTTATAGGTGTAATTCTTATGTTATTAGGAATACGTTTAAGATTTATGATTAAAAATAGCTAATAGGTTTATAAAAGGCATAAGAGAAATGTTATTTCTTATGCCTTTAAGTTTTTAATAGAAGAAATAAGGTAAAACCTTCTGTATTGACCTGCAAACGCCCTTCAAGTAAACTAAAGAGAGTTTGCAAATGAAAAGGTGATAATGTTGTTAATTTCAATTAAAACGTTACAAGACGATCGTTTTTTACGTCCGCTACAAAATATTGGCGGTTTATTTTTTGAAGAGAGCACGATAGGGTTTGAGAAAGAAGAAGCAAATCTTATCGTTGATATACAGATAGAAGGTAATGTGACAGCATCGGCTCGTTTAACAGATGTTGCGACTGGAAATGTATATGAAGAAACATTCTCTAAAGATTTATCTGCTTTCACAGAAGAAAAAGAACGTATGAAGCAAGTGAAACATGTTGTTTCTTACGTATATCTTTCTGTACTTCAACAGCTAACTGGACTTGAACAGAGCTGGGGAATTTTAACAGGGGTACGCCCAACGAAGCTTCTTCACAAACTGCTTCAAAATGGTATGTCAAAAGAAGAAGCGCATAAAGAACTTCGTGAAAGTTATTTAATTCATGAAGAGAAAATTGAACTTCTTCAGCGTATTGTTGATTGCCAATTAGCGGTTGTTCCGGATTTATACCGTTTGAAAGAAGAAGTAAGTATTTACATCGGTATTCCGTTTTGTCCTACAAAATGTGCGTACTGTACGTTCCCGGCTTATGCAATTAACGGACGCCAAGGATCAGTTGATTCGTTCTTAGGCGGGTTACATTATGAAGTTCGTGAAATTGGTAAGTTTTTAAAAGAAAAAGGTGTTACAGTTACGACGATTTATTACGGCGGTGGTACACCGACGAGTATTACAGCAGAAGAGATGGATATGCTGTATGAAGAAATGTATCAAGCGTTCCCAGATGTAAAAGATGTACGTGAAGTAACGGTGGAGGCAGGTCGCCCAGATACGATCACACCAGCAAAGCTAGAAGTGTTAAATAAATGGAACATTGACCGTATTAGTATTAATCCGCAGTCATACCATCAAGAGACACTAAAGGCAATTGGACGTCATCACACTGTAGAAGAAACGATTGAGAAGTATCATTTAGCACGTGAAATGGGAATGAACAATATTAATATGGATTTAATTATTGGTCTTCCTGGTGAAGGATTAGACATCTTTAAGCATACGTTAGATGAAACAGAAAAGTTAATGCCAGAATCGTTAACAGTTCATACGTTATCATTTAAACGTGCTTCTGAAATGACGCAAAACAAACGTAAATATCAAGTAGCAGGTCGCGAAGAAATTACTGCGATGATGCATGAGGCGGAAGAGTGGACGAAGAACCATAATTACGTACCATACTATTTATATCGTCAAAAGAATATTTTAGGTAACTTAGAAAACGTTGGGTATGCAATCCCGACGCAAGAAAGTATCTACAATATTGTTATTATGGAAGAAGTACAATCGATTATCGGACTTGGTTGCGGCGCATCAAGTAAATTTGTTCACCCACAAACAGGAGCAATTACACACTTTGCGAATCCGAAAGATCCAAAATCATATAACGATGGCTTCGTGAAATATACAGAAGATAAACTGAAAATTTTAGAAGAGCTATTCGTTTAAGAAGAAGGGGGTTGTTCCGATTTGGAACAGCCTCTTTTTATATTGTCAGTTTTTGTCGGTAAGTCGATATATTCGAAAAATCGCTGATATAAATTGAGTTGCGTTCGATATATTTTAAAAATCGCCGATATATTTCAAGTTGCGTTCGATATATTCAAAAAATCGCCGATATAATTTCATTTACCATCAAACAGCCCTTTTTGTAAAACTATGTCGATAATAATCAGAAAAATTAGTCGTATTAATAGAGGACAATGTCTACTTATAGACGAAATGATAGATTTATGAAAGAGAAAAGGGGGAAATTGTTGGCATGTACATGACGATAGGGAGAATTTTTGATTTGGCAGTTGGCAAGTATCCGAATAAAGAGGCGTTAGTAGAACCAGAAAAAAATATTCGCTGGACATATAAACAGTGGGATGAGCAAATAAATAAAACAGCGCAAGCTCTATTGAAAGAAGGAGTAAGAAAGGGAGATTGTGTATCTGTTTACTTATATAACTGTCGTGAATTTGTAAACGTTTACTTAGCTTGTGCCAAAATTGGGGCGATATTTAACCCGATTAATTTCCGCTTAAAAGCAAAAGAATTATCGTATATCCTCCAAGATGCAGCATCGAAAGTAGTTGTCTTTGAAAAAGCAGTCGAATCAACAGTTGCTATGATTGAACGAGATTTTCCAAATTCGTCTTTTTGGTATGTAGAAGACGATGCACCTTCTTATGCTAGTTCTTACCATGAAAAAGTAAATGAAGCATCAGATGAAAAAGTAGATATTGTAGTCGATGAAATGGATTATTGCTCGATGCTTTATACGAGTGGTACGACGGGTCATCCGAAAGGCGTACTACATCGCCATCGTGATATGGCTGAGCATAGTATGATTTGTACGTATTTCATAAAATATAACAGGGATAGCGCCGGACTTGTGGTAGCACCTTTATATCATTGCGGCGAGTTAAATGCTGGAATCATACCGCGCATTCAAGTTGGTGGAAAGAATGTTATTTTACATCATTTTGATACGGATAGAGTATTACATACAATTCAAGAAGAGAAGATTACGACGTTTTTTGCAGCACCGACGATGTGGAATATGTTACTGCAAAAAGATCTAACTAAGTATGATTTAACTTCGATGAAGATTGGTGTATATGGCGGGGCTGCGATGGCTCCAGCGTTAGTGAAGGAATGTAAAGAGCGTCTTTATATTGATCTTGTCCAAATTTACGGAATGACAGAAATGGGACCGGTTGTTGCATTTCTCGTAGAGGAGGATCAAATTACGAAAGCTGGTTCAGCAGGAACACCGTGCTTTAGCCATGAAATTCGAATTGTTAAACCGAACGAAGATGGACCAGCAGAGCCAGATGATATGTTGCCTCCTTATGAAGTAGGAGAAATTATTTTGCGCGGCCCAACTATGATGGCTGGTTATCATAATCGAGAAGAAGCAAATGCAAAATCGATGTATAAAGGCTGGTATCATTCTGGTGATTTAGGCTACTTCGATAAAGACGGTTATTTATTCGTTGCAGACCGCGTTGATGATATGGTAATTAGTGGCGGCGTTAATATTTATCCTCGCGAAATTGAAGATTTCCTTCATAGTCACCCTGGTGTATTAGATGTTGCGGTACTTGGTGAGCCAGATGAACTATGGGGAGAGCGTGTCGTTGCGGTCGTTGTAAAGAAAGATGAAAATATTAAAGAAGCTGATTTAGAAATGTATTGCAAAGAAAGTGATGAATTAGCAGACTATAAACGTCCGCGTCATTACTTATTTGTGGATGAACTTCCGCGTAATGCGAGTGGGAAATTACAAAAATTTGTGCTGAGAGAGTCGTTGAAAGGCGTGAAGAAATAAAGAGTAAAGCAGTCGTCTATACAAATAAGGCTATCTTTCTTAATAAGGAAAGGTAGCCTTATTTTTTGAAAAATATTGAATGTGATATATAGAGTGATAAAAAATAGTATGTACCTTCTATTTATAATTACTTCCTATTATTATAGTAGAATATATTTTTACTTAATACTTTGATTTTAAAATCATATAATCCGTTTTAAATAGGTTGAGTTTTGAAATGGATGAGGAATATTAAAATAGTAAATATAGGTGTGTAATTTCGGAATATGTTCGTACTTCAGTACTAGTGGAAAAAGTTATTAGGAGAGAATGGTAATGGATAATATTTGAAAGAGAAAAATGGTCAGTCATCAGATGACTTTATGGATAAATTGGTCATTTAGTATATTTTGCTAGCATGAATATAGTAACAAATTAATATGTAAATAAACAGTCTTGTAATGCATTTTTATAAGTATTAGTATTTATTGTTGGCTGCCAAAACAAGAAGTAGAAAGGAACAATATGGTTAATGAATTGTGTTGTTTACTGCTTTGTTTTGCATGATTAAAGATAGTTTGATGCTGCAAATATTCTTTAGTTGTACCTTTTTTAAAGGTGGTTTAGGGTGGAAAGGATTTCACAATAAAAAAATGTGATAATTAAAGATGGAGGCATTATGAGTACATATTTAAAAAGAATATCTGTAATTTGTTTTATTTTTACTGTTATTATTGGACAAGTTTTTATGCCTATCATAGGGCATGCTCAAGAATTAAACACAACAGGATTTGTTGATAGTTTTGCATTCGACAAAACCGAATTACATTATGGAGAACGATCGGGAATAAGAGTAGATTTTAGTGATAAATCTGGAAATCAAATGAAGGCTGGAGATACGCTAACATTAACACTACCTGCAGAACTAACAGGGTATAGTAAAGTAATTGACTTGAAGAATGATGCGGGTGTTAGTTTTGGTACTTGCAAAGTAACAACAACTAATGTGGTATGTACATTTAATGATACGGTTGAGAAACTTCAAAACATTAGAGGCTATTTGTATTTTGAATTCAAAGCAACTAGTAATGTAGGAGTGAATCAAACGATACCGGTTGATACAAATTTAGGTACAAGTTTAGCAACTCAAAGAGTCACAATTAAAGGACCAACTGAGGGGACGGGTACAACAACATTTACTTACAAAACAGGTGGAATTTACCCAGAGGCTCCGAATGAAATCAAGTGGCAGCTGAATGTAAATACTACTGGTTCGGAACAGTTAAGTTCTGATGTTGTTTTGACTGATACTTTACGATCGGGTCAAACATTTAAGCTGGAAGACTTTACTATAATAGTTGGAGGTGAGGGTTTAACACCACAACAATTTAGGGATAAAGGCTATGGAACGATTACGTTTAACGGTAACTCTTTCGAGATTAGAGGTTATAAGGATTATGTAAGTGGGAAGTATTTCGGTATGCACTATAGCTCGGTTATAACTGATAGCGGAATGAACGAAGAATAATTGTATAATGATTATACAATTAATTATCAAATTCTAAATCAGCCACCGGTAACCGTTTCAAAGGAGTCAGGGGTTAAAAATATAAGCGCAGATGGTGGTGCGCAAGGTAATTTACCTCCTAAAGGAACGTTAAGAATTGTTAAGCATATTGAAGGAAACGAAGGAAAAGTGATCCCAGGTGTTTCTTTTGAATTGTATACAGAGTCAGGACAGAAAATTGGTAGTTCATATACAACAAATGAAGATGGAGTAGTTGAAGCTCCAAATCTTACTCCAGGTAATTATTATGTACAAGAAATTTCAGCACCGAATTATGTAGAGTTTGATTCAAAAGCAAAAATTCCTTTTACAATTAAGAAGGATGATGTAAACGGAGTAAAACTTATGATTCCAAATAAGTTAAAAACTACATCTGTTACAGGAACGAAAAAGTGGGAAGGTGACAAAGTAAACGATCGCCCGGAAACAATTAAAGTAGATTTATTACAAGGTGGTAAAGTAATTGCAACGAAAGAAGTTACGGCAACAAATGATTGGAAATATGAGTTTGAAAAGTTACCAGCAGTTGATACTGAAGGAAAAGCTTATAAGTATGAAGTGAAAGAACAACCAGTATCAGGATATCAATCGAAAGTTAACGGATATGATATTACAAATAGAAAGATACAGGAAGCAACAGAAGTAGAAGAGCAAGATAAAGAAGAAACAATAGAAGAACTGGAAGACCCAACTAAACCGGAAGAGCCAAAGGTGACAGAAGAGCCGAATGTACCAGATAAGCCAGAGGTAACAGACAAACCGGAAATCTGGGTAAAACCAGAGGAAGAACAAGTGGAAGTTGAAACAACAGAAGAGTTAAAAGAAGAAAAACCGGAAGAACCAAAGGTGACAGAAGAGCCGAATGTGCTAGAGAAGCCAGAGGTAACAGAAAAACCGGAAATCTTGGTAACACCAGAGGAAGAGCAAAATAAAGAAGAAACAACAGAAGAGTTAAAAGAAGAAAAACCGGAAGAACCAAAGGTGACAGAAGAACCGAATGTGTTAGAGAAGCCAGAGGTAACAGAAAAACCGGAGATTTTGGCAACACCAGAGGAAGAGCAAAATAAAGAAGAAACAACAGAAGAGTTAAAAGAAGAAAAACCGGAAGAACCAAAGGTGACAGAAGAACCGAATGTGTTAGAGAAGCCAGAGGTAACAGAAAAACCGGAGATTTTGGCAACACCAGAGGAAGAGCAAAATAAAGAAGAAACAACAGAAGAGTTAAAAGAAGAAAAACCGGAAGAACCAAAGGTGACAGAAGAACCGAATGTGTTAGAGAAGCCAGAGGTAACAGAAAAACCGGAAATCTTGGTAACACCAGAACAAGAAGAAAATAAAGAAGAAACAACAAAAGAAATCGAAGAGTCATTAAAACCGGAAACACCAAAGGTGACAGAGGAACCAACTGTATTAGAGAAGCCAGAGGTAACAGACAAATCGGAAATCTTGGTAACACCAGAGGAAGAAGAGAATAAAGAAGAAACAACAAAAGAAATCGAAGAGTCATTAAAACCGGAAACACCAAAGGTGACAGAGGAACCAACTGTATTAGAGAAGCCAGAGGTAAAAGAGCAACCGAAAGTATCAAACAAACAAGATGTACAAGGTAAAGTAGAAGTGCAAAACAAACAAGATGTACAAGGTAAAGTAGAAGTACAAAGCAAACAAGAGGTACAAAATAAATCTGAAGTACCATCTAGTAAAGAAAATAATAAGCAATCAAAGTTACTTCCTCAAACAGGGGGAGCATCAACTGAATCTACTTCTATTATGGCAGGTATGTTCGCATTAATTTTTGGAGCGATGTTGTTTAGACGTAAAAAAAATTAATGAGCGTGAGAGTTAGTTCGGAAACAAAATGTGTGTAAAAAGGCGGAGACTAGGGGTCTCCGCCTTTTTATTATTTTTGTGCGTAGCTAAGTGGGATGCTACTTATTGATGAAATAATTATTGTTTTAGTTTATCCCGCATTAACGGGCAGTAAAACTCCCACCTCAAAATTCAGCTGGAGCAAAGAAGTTAGGTGGGAGTGGGGCTGCCCGTAAACGCCCGATTGGTGAAGGCTAATAATCAGTGGGGGATGGACAAAACCCCACTGATTAAAGTTTCACTTTATACGTTTTAAAATCACATGCTTTATTTTTTTGCGAAATCGGGTGATTAGCGTAATGATAATAATACCGAAGATAATTTTCCAAATGTGTTGTTCAAGTACGATGAATATATCTTCTAAGTTTTCCCCTAACCAGTAACCACCGATTAAGAAGATTGATACCCAAAATAGGGCGCCTGAATAAATTGTCATCGCAAAGCGGCGAAACGGTAAGTTGATAATTCCTGCAAAGTATCCTGTGAAGTGGCGGACGCCTGGAATGAAAAAGGCGATAAAGATTAGAAAATATCCGTATTTATCAAACCACATTTTCGTTAAATTAATTTTTCGTTCTGTTAAAAATACATATTTCCCGTATTTCTGAATGAAAGGCATGCCCAGTTTATTTCCTAAAAAGTATTGGAATGTCATACCTACACTTGTCCCGATAAAGGATAAAATGATTAAAATAGGTAAGCTTAAATCACCTTGATGCGATAAAAATCCTGCATAGGCTAATGTGGGCTCCCCTGGAAACGGAAGAGCAATATATTCTAAAAGTAATCCAATAAGTACTACATAATACCCATATTGCTGAAATAATTCGTGAATCCATTCCATATTGTGCGCTCCTTTTTACATTGAAGTTGTTACACATCTTCCTCTTTCTCGCACTGATCGAACTGAAACAATAGTAGTAGTAGAGTTTGGCTGGAGGATTTAAGCTAGTATGATTTTTTGACAACGACTCGCTTCATTTATGATCATACTTAATATAGCTCTTTGCTAATTAGCAAAGAGCATTGAAGTGTAAATGTTACTATTAGTTAAAGTTATAGCGGTACAAAAATACGTTGAAAGCTTCTTCTGTTGGTCCAAAATTAACTGCTTTTTCTTGTATACGTTGGAAGTTTTGCCTGTCATAAAATTCATAGTTACATTCATTATCTGTATATAAATATAAAGATGTTACATCTTCTTTTGTCATGTATTGGAATAAATGATTTAATAAAGATTTCCCAACTCCAAGACCTCTAGATTCTTCGGATACGATGAATAATTGTATACAGCCTTGAAAATGATCTTCTTTTCCTTGAATTAGTTCTTTATATGTTTTTTGAACTTTTATAAATGCTTTTAAAAACCCTCTATTCTCTTTATTAGTCATGAATAGTTTCAGCGTGTTAAAGGCAAAGCTAACAGTATTATGGAATCTCTTTAAACGGTTTTTATCTTTTTCGGAATCGCCTAAAATGACACCGATAATTTTATTATCTTTTTCAGCTACCTTACTAAAGGAACTGTCTAAAATGCAACTGTGTAGGTAGAAGTTTAATAGTGAATTTAAAAATTTTTTATCTGTAATGAATTTATTAAATCCAAATGCCTCACCAATTAAATGTTTTATAGGCTCATAGTCTTCCTTAACAAGACTTCTATATTTTACTGTGTTCATAATTGTATACTCCCTTTATCAATGTAAATGACTTATTATAAATAGTAAGGTCTCCTCTAAGGGGAGAGTCAATAGTTGTGTGAGAAAAAATATGAGGGAAGAGATTCAAATGAAAAAAATATTTTCTATTGGAGAAGTTGCAAAAATAAAGGATATAACGATAAAGGCGTTAAGGTACTATCATAAGATGGGAATTCTTATTCCAAAACATATTGATGAATCAACAGGATATAGATATTATTCTATAGATCAATTCATTCACATTGATATTATAAAAAGCTGTAGAGAGTTGAACACCAGTATAGTAGAACTCCAAGAGATTTTTAAGGAATGTGATACGGATAAATTACTGCAATTTTTACAATTAAAGAGGGCGGAAGCGGAAGAGCATATAAAGAAAATGAAAGAGGTAATTGAAACAATTGATGGGTTAAATGAGAAAGTAGGGAGTTCACAGGAAATATTAAAAAGTGATGAAGTGTGTGTTCAGTTCTTTGAACAGCGTTATGTCATTGTGGCGCCTTGTAAAGAAGTGGGGAGTTTACAAGAGTTACTGTATTATTCTAATTTAGAGAAAATCATTCAAGAGTATGAAGATAAGATGTCAATGGAAATGGGTATTCTATACAATGTCAATGAAAAGTGGGATGTCGAGCCAAAGTATGTTTTTAATAAGGTGCAAGATCATGTACATATGGAAGAGATGCAAAATATAAAAGTATTACCGGGCGGGAAATATGTAACATTAGCGTATAGTAAAGAAAATGAAGAAGAACGTCGAAATACCATAATTAAATATATAAAAGAAAACAATATAGAAGTAGAGAGTTTTATTGAAGTAGAGTTAGTTAATGATTTTTTTAATACGGAGTCTTATAGTTGTCAAATTCAAATTTTTATAGGGGATAGTGAGAATAAGAAGTTTTGATTCCATAATTTTTTGGAGGGGACTGTCCCAAAAGCTTAACTTTAAAATGGAGTTATGCTTTTATTGGGTAAAATTGCAACATAAATCTCATTATATCGGCTTAACTACAAAATACGACAATGATAGCCTACCTATTGATAAAAAGAGGGCCGTCCCCCAAAAAAATGGGACGGCCTCATGAGTAGTAAGGAACGTATTATTTACGTGAGAAACCTTCTTCATCAAGGTATTCCGCAGCTTCTGGATAAGAGTTGAATGTACCGTCTAAGTTTACGCCAGCGTAAACGTTCCACATGTCATCCTCTGAGATAAGAGTAAGGATATGACCATCTTCGTTACGCCATTCTTCTTCGGCAGCAGGTTCCATTGGTGCTACAATTTCCTCTTGCTCTTGTGATAGACGTTCAATTACTTTTTCAATTAATGAACGCAGTTCTTCTTCTGAAAACTCACGGATGTTAATCATACCTTTATCATCTGTTCTATAACCTTTAATGAAGTATGCATATACAAATCCGTTTCCATTTGGGTGTAAATGATATACAACGTTCTTTTTATCTAAACGACTTTCTTCAAAGTGAAAGTTTACGCGTTTTAATGATACGTTCTTTCTTTCTAATTCCGGGAAAGATTCAATAATTGATAATTTTTCTTCAAAAGTTAGCATAGTGCCTCCAAGTATATAGTAAAAGATTTAATTTGTTTATTATAGCATAGTCAAGTTTGTTTCCAAAGGTAGATTCGTCATATTGCTGTTTTTTAGTTTGATTTGGGAAGGCTATTTGTAAATGTAGACGTTTACTTCACGAGACTGTAAAGAGTTTTTTATAAATACGCTAACGAATGATTTGTTTTAGATGTACAATGGAACGTGGACTTTATCCAGATTGGTGCGGGCTAATAATCAGTGGGGGATGAACAAAACCCCCACTGATTAAAGTTTCACTTTATACGAAGGTGGTTATTTATATGTTTCAAAAAATAGCAAAGGAATGTTTAGCAGGGTTTACTGTTGCGATTGTTGCTTTGCCGCTAGCAATTGCATTTGGTATTGCCGCAACGGGAACGTCAGAGGGAGCATTGGTCGGATTGTATGGTGCGATTTTTGCAGGTTTGTTTGCGGCGTTATTTGGCGGTACACCAGGGCAAGTAACAGGTCCTACTGGGCCGATTACAGTTATTGCAACAGGCGTTATTGCAACTCACGGATTAGAAGCAAGTTTTATTGTATTTATGATGGCGGGGTTATTTCAAATCTTATTTGGTGTATGTAAGCTCGGCTCTTACGTTCGTTACATTCCATATCCTGTTGTTTCAGGATTTATGAACGGAATTGCACTGATTATTATTTTAGGTGAAATGAAGCACGTACAAAATAGCTTTCTACTTGTGTTATTAACTATCATTGTAATGATTGTTTCTGGAAAATGGATTAAGGCCATTCCATCAAGTTTAGTAGCATTAGTAGGTGTTACAGTAACGTTGCCGTTATTTTCTTCTATGCTACAAGGAATTACAGTAAACTTACCAGTTGTAGGAACTCTTTCTTTAAATAAGATGATTGAAAAGATTGGTGCAATTCCAGAGGCGGTGCCATCTCTTCACGTACCGGCTTTAGACGCAAATGGCATGTTAGCACTTGTATTACCAGCACTTAGTATTGCTTTACTAGGATCAATTGATTCATTATTAACGTCTGTCGTAATGGATAATGTGACGGGGACACGTCATAAAAGTAATAAAGAGTTAATCGGACAAGGTATTGGTAATATTGCGAGCGGTTTATTCGGCGGATTAGCAGGAGCAGGTGCAACTGTTAGATCTATCGTCAATATAAGAAGCGGGGGGAAGACGGCACTTTCAGCTTGTATGCATAGTGTCATCTTATTTATTTTCATTATGGGACTCGGTTCAGTCGTACAATATATTCCGCTTGCTGTTTTATCAGGTATTTTAATTTTAACTGGCATCGGGATGTTTGATTGGGAAAGCATGAAGAAAGCGCATGTAGCACCGAGAGGTGATACGATTGTTATGTTCGTGACAATGTTTGTGACAGTGAAATTCGATTTAATGGTTGCTGTTGCGTTTGGCATTATTCTTTCCTTCATTATATACATGGTGAAGTGTAAAGAACGTAAAGCTTCTATTATAAAAGAAAAAGAAGCGACGTATACGATTCAGGGACCACTTTCATTTCTATCAGTAGATCGTATTTTTGCTTCTTTACAAGATGTGAAGTCACCAGTTAGTTTGCGTATGAAAGATGTACGTTATATGGATGTATCAGGAGCTATGGCGTTATTAAACTTTGTTGAGCAATCGGATAAAGCAGGAGCGAGTGTGACACTTGAACATGTACATCCGCATATTGAAAAGACGATAGTGATGATGGCGAATGATGAGCAAAAAGAGAAATTACAGTTTTTGAAAGCTGAGACAATATAGGAATAGGAACCTTCACATGAATTGTATTGTAGAGTGTGAGGGTTCTTTTTATTTGGATATGTGTTGTTTATGTGAGAAACCCTTATATCTGGATGTTGTAAATCTGTTGAGCATCAATTACATCATCTAACTTCAAATTATATTCACGCGTTGAGAAATGGCTACCTTCACAAATTAATTGTGTACGGTTAACGAAATCATAAACTTAAGAAGGTTGAATAAGCCCTATTTCGTCTGATTTTTCAACCTTCTCAACTTCCTCTTGAAAAGGGAAATTTAAGAATTATTTTACTTAATTTAGCGTGTTGCAAACAATCCTCTTACTGACAAGAGCTACAGTATATTACAGGTTTATCTTGAATAAGTAAAAGTAGTAAATTTAAGGGAAAACAGGATGGGAATAATCTTATTTTGTACATATTATATTTGGAACGAGAGTATTCAATATATCAGAAATTTGGTATGATAACTAAATAAAATAGAGTGAAGTTTCTCTAGATTGAGCAAGAATACTGACTTGATATTTATTTAGATCATATTTGAAAGAAAAGAGATAGAAGATGAATAAAAAGTTTGTAAAAGGCGCTGCAATTTTAACCATTACAACGTTCCTATCGAAAGTGGTGGGGAGTTTTTTTCAAATTCCATTGCAAAATATAGCGGGAGATGAAGTACTTGGGATTTTTCGCCTCGTTTTTCCTGTATATATGATAGCCTTAACTTTATCAGTAGCGGGGGTTCCGCTAGCAATATCCCAGCTAATTGCTGAACTTCATGAAAAAAATGATCGTGACGGAATAGCGAAATTGTTTACGTCTGCATCTATTATAGGTGTTATATTTGGGGTGCTCGGATTTTTAATTATTATCATTGGATCGAGTAGCATTGCAAATATGCTTGGTGGACAAGAGACGAGGCTACCATTAATTGTTACTTCGTTTGCTTTATTAATCGCACCGTATATGGCAGTATACCGTGGATATTTCCAAGGGTTTGGAGATATGATACCTACTGGTGTATCGCAAGTAATTGAACAGTTGATTCGCGTGTTCTTTATGCTAACAATTGCTTATATATTTGTATATTGGAATAAAAGTAGTGATATCATAACAGGTGGAGCGATGATTGGTTCTTGCTTTGGTGTTATTACGTCACTCATATATTTGCGAATGAAATATGTGAAAAGCACGTATCGCTATAAGAGTGAAACATATTCATTACAAGACTTTAAGAAAAACGCGAAAAGCATACTCCGTGTTTCAGTTCCTATTGCAATCGGAGCGTTATCGATGCCTGTTTTAAATTTAGTTGATTCTGTAACAATTCCACATGTATTACATGAATCTTTTACAACGATTCAGGAACAATTTGGTATATATAGCCGTGGTTTTGCATTTACGCAATTAATTGTTGTATTTGCAAGTGCGATAGTATTTCCGTTAATTCCATTATTAACAGCGGCTTTAACAAAAAAAGATATAGCTTTAGCTAAACTGACAGTAAAACGTACAAATGAGTTTGCGCACGTTTTAACAATGCCGATAACGATATGGCTTATGGCGCTTGCAGTACCGCTTAATGTTGCATTATTTACAGATACAAAAGGAAGTGGCATGTTAGCTATTTTAATTGGTAGCTCGTATTTCACATCACTTATGGTATTATCAATAGGAATCTTGCAAGGGATTAATCGTTCGATGCAAGCAGCATGGATTGTCATCGGTGCAAGCTTTGTAAAAATTATATTAAATATAGCGCTAGTAAACCAATTCGGTATAAATGGAGCAGCGTATAGTACTCTAATTATTTATATAATGATTTGTATCGCAAATCATATTTATATTAGAAAAGATCTTTCCTACCCAATAGCTATAGGGAAATTTTTGGCTGTGATTGGAGTATCTAGTATTTTAGGTATAGCATTATACTTTGTGTCCACATTAATCAATGTGACAGATTCCAGGATTTTAGCAATGATATATAGTGCTGTAGCGCTAAGTGTAGCTTCAGTGTTATATGGCATATGTGCACTGAAACTAAACTGGATATCGAAAGAACAAATTCCATTTTTACGTAAATAAAATCGTTTATTATAGAAGATGAACCATATTATAAATGGGTATGACTTGTTAGATGTTTGTGAAAGAAATCAATTTGAAGTTATCAAACCTTTCTCGGCAAGGAGTGGATAACAATTTGTTTAATTACAAAAAGAGTTGATTGCGAAATGTTGGAGGAGATTAAGAGTGCGGTTAGTTTTATCAGGATATTATGGTTTTTATAATGTTGGGGACGAAGCAATTTTGCAATCAATTATTAAAGCGCTACATGAAGAGGATCCTACTCTTGAGCTTGTTGTACTTTCAAATGACCCCGACTATACAAGGAAAATGTACGGTGTAGAAGCAGTAAATCGCTGGGATATAAGAGCGATTTACCGAGAAATAAAGAGAAGTAATGGTTTAATTAGCGGAGGCGGAAGTCTCTTGCAAGATAAGACGAGTATAAGAAGTATTCTATATTATACAGGTATTATGCGGTTGGCTCTTTTGTTGAAAAAGCCGTATTATATTTATGCCCAAGGAATCGGGCCTATTACGAAGAAGCAAAATCGTTTATTGGTGAAATGGCATATATCAAAGGCTGAATATATATCAGTGCGCGATGAAGACTCTTTTTTGTACTTAAAAGAAATTGGTATTAAGAAAGACATCGAACTTGTTCCAGATCCAGTATTAGCTTGTATGCCAGAAAAAAAGAAGACCAATTGGCTGCAAAAACATTCTTTACAAGGGAAAGTTGTTGCGGTTAGTGTACGGTACTGGGATGCAAAAGAAGATTATATGAAGAAGTTAGCAGGCACGCTAAAAAGACTTAAGCAAGAGGGATATCATATTTTATTTGTACCGATGCATGGTCCATTTGATCAAAATGCATCAAGGGAAATCATTAATTTGATGGGAGAAGAAGCACATATGCTCCCTTATAAAATGGATATTCATGAAAAAATCTCTATTTTATCAGAATGCTCCTTGCTAATCGGAATGAGACTCCATGCTCTTATATTAGCGGCAGTTGCTAATACTCCTATGATTGGCATTTCATATGATCCAAAGATCGATTCGTTTGTACAACAAGTAAACCAACCAAGTATTGGGAGTGTAGATGGAGGCTGGACGCCAGGGACACTATATAGCATGGCAATAAACCAAATAGAACAAAAAGAATATATGCAAGAAACTTTAGGGCAAAGGGTAGAGGAATTACGAGAACAAATTTCAAGAGCATCCAAATATATTATTAGTGACTTACATGCAAAAGAGTCTATAAAAAGAGGGATGTAATCTTAGTTTTAGAGAGGTAGAGGGGAATTTCCTAGCTCGTTCTCCTTTTTGTAGTTGAAGGTAGTGATAAAAAAGAGAAGGTACAAGTGAAATAATAACAATGTCGAAACCCATAATAGTTTAATTTATTATTTCTCACAAATAGTGGAATAAATAAGAAGAAGCCTCTTGTAAATTGTTTACAAGAGGCTTCTTTTATTTCTTAAACTTAAACATTTCACCACTCAAATTCGAATCACTATATACAAACAATACCATGTTAATATTGTTGTCTTTAATGTATTGATATACATCCTTTTCGTGATAGTGACGGAGGTCGAGGATGGATGTGTGTTTAAAGCTTTGTGCTAAGTGAGGCACGATTGCGTTTGCGAATGAATCTTTTAGGACTAAAGCTCGTACATCATTTGGCGCATTGTTATTTTCGATGACGATTTCTGGATAGTCGTTTGTGTAATAACCTGCGTATGATGTTGTATCATTTTGTTTTTCTACGCCATATAATTCATCCAATGTGCGATATACAGTGCCGTTTACATCTTTTGCGGCTACGCTTGTAAAGTTGAAACCGTCTTTCGGTGTGTAGTAGCATAGTTTTTCACCAGTTGCATCGATCAGTTGGTATAGCTGATTGTTAAAGCTTCCGACTAGATGTTTATTTGGAGCGCACGTACGAGTATAATCTTCTTTTTTTATTTCTTTTCCTTTATATATAGAAGATTGTTGCGCGATTGTGTTCATTATATATTGATAGCCTAAGAAGGCACCATCCATATTCCAGTGATGGTCTGTTTTGAAGTACATACTTTGTATTTCTTCATTTGTATAGTTTTTCTTGAAATGTTCCATGAGTTTAATTGGCGTTACGTCCGCAGGAAGTTTATTAAGAAAATAATTTAAATTTTCCTGTGCATATGTGTGAATATGAGAAGGTAATTTAAATGATAATGCATTCGTTTTGGACGGTGGTAAAGCAAAGTAAAACTCAATATTTTGTTCTTTTAAAAACTGAGATAAGTCGTTTACAGCTGGCATAGCTTGGTCAATCTCATTATATTTTGTAGTCCAAGCAGGGTTTTTTAGAAGCCATTTATCATCAGTTAGAATAATATCGTTAATGAGAGACTTGCCCATTTTAATTTGGGTAAGTGTATAGTTTTTTATGAGATCATCTCTTCCGATTAATTGATCGTTTGTATATGTCTCAAAGTCTTTAAAGAAACTACCATTTAAGGCAGCTTCTTTTGTAAGAGCTGGTTCTTGAGCGAGCGGACGATTTTCAACGGGCGAAACTGCTCGGTCAGTTTTGAGAAGCGATAATATGCCAAATGAAAAGATAATGGTGAGAAAACCGATAAATAGGACGATGTTCCCCAATTTTTTCATAATAACTTTTCCTTCCTACATAAAGTGAAACTTTAATCAGTGGGGGTTTTGTTCATCCCCCACTGATTATTAGTTGAACCAATCGGGCTTTTACGGGCAGCCCGCCCCCCACCTAACTTCTTTGCTTTCGCTGAATTTTGAGGTGGGGGTCTTACTGCCCGGCGAATAGCGGGATAAGTTAAAACCTGAAGTAAATAAATGGATTATACGTCGAATTAATTAAATACATAATCGAAACCATAAATAATGTTAGTAATAATATAGGACGTACAACTTGCATCGTGAATATATACGTTTTGGGTGCAAGTTCTAATATGTTTTTAACACGTTTCAAAATTGGTGTCGCTGCGATAAAGGCAATGATAAATATGACAATGTATTCATGTATATATAGCATTGTGTTGTCATCGATGAAAGATTGCCTCTCTATGCCAAACATCGCTTTTAAATATTGGAACGAGTAGGCGAAGTTATCAGCTCGGAAGAAGACCCAACCGATCATAACGATGATTAGTACATATGCATGTTGCAGCGGCCTCCATAGCTTATTTAATATTTTCTCAAATCCAGCTTTTTCAATGGAAATAATAAAGCCGTAATATAATCCCCAGGCGATAAATGTCCAGCTTGCCCCGTGCCATAAACCGGTTAATCCCCATACGATGAAGAGGTTACGGTAATTTGCTAGTTTGGATACACGGTTTCCGCCGAGCGGAATGTATATATAGTCGCGGAACCAAGAGCCTAGTGTAATATGCCATCTTCTCCAAAATTCTGAAATGGATTTCGAGATGTACGGATAATTGAAGTTTTTCGGGAAATCAAATCCGAACATTTTTCCAAGTCCAATTGCCATATCAGAGTATCCAGAGAAATCGAAATAAATTTGAAGCGTATAGGCGATAATACCAATCCAAGCCGTTGCAGCGCTCATTTCAGACGGTGGTAAGGCAAAGATTTTATCTGCGACAAATCCAACTTGATTGGCGATTAATAGTTTTTTCGCTAGTCCTAAAACGAAAATTTGGATACCTTCTGTAAATCGTTCAAAAGAATGGATGCGCGTTTTAATTTGCTCAGCAACGATATTGTAACGAACGATTGGTCCGGCAATAAGCTGCGGGAAAATTGATATATATAACGCTAAGTTAAGTGGATTTTTTTGAACTGCGCCATCTCTACGGTATATATCGATGACGTATGACATCGCTTGGAACGTATAGAATGAAATTCCAATCGGAAGTGGAATGGGTTCCACATGAATAGATAAATGCAAAGTTTGATTTAAAATATCTGTGAAAAAGGAAATATATTTAAAATAAGAAAGTAATAAAATATTCCCGACCACAGCCATAATTAAAAATGTGACTTTCATATTTTTTCGTTTATCATAATGATGCACGAGTAGGCCGAAGCAGTAGTTTAATATAATAGAAAAGAGCATTAAGAGGACGAATCGAGGTTCTCCCCATGCATAGAAAATTAAACTAAATGCAAGTAATACGAAATTACGTAGCTCGGCACGCACTATAAAATAGAAAAATAATACGAGAGGTAAAAAGATAAATAAGAAAACAGAACTACTAAATACCAAAGGACTCTCCTCACTTTTTTCAAAATACATTTCGTGCAAAAAACCGACATTTCTATTATATATTTTTTTATATAAAAGCGCCTTTAATATTTTATCATGTTAATAATTCGTTTAAAATGATTATTATATATAATAGAAGAAAAGGGGAGCGGAATCCTTTTGACACTCACTATTTGGATAAGATAAGATGAATAAGGTGTGATTTGTTTAGAAGGGAAGAGATGGTGTGTTATTTAACTCATTTGAGTTTATTTTTTTATTTTTACCGATAGCATTTCTTTTATATTTTCTATTAAATAAATTTGGACATGCTACATTAGCGAAAGCTTGGCTCGTTACGGCCTCTTTATTTTTCTATAGTTATTGGAATGTGAAATATTTACCGCTTATGTTAGTGTCGCTCATTGTGAACTACTTTATCGGAATGAGGCTCGTAAAACATAAGAGTAAACTTCTTTTAACGGTAGGATTAATATTTAATATAGGAATGCTTAGTTATTTCAAGTATTATGATTTTTTCTTACAAAATGTTAATGCATTAATTGGAACTCATTTTACATTATTATCTTTAACGTTACCACTCGCGATTAGTTTCTATACGTTTCAAAAGATCGCATTTTTAGTAGATACGTATCGCGGGGAAACGAAGGCATGTCATTTTCTTGATTACGCATTGTTTGTAACATTTTCCCCTCAGCTTATTGCAGGACCGATTGTACATCATGCGCAAATTATGCCGCAGTTTGCCGACGATAGTAAAAAGAGCTGGCAATCGAAGTATATCGTTCTTGGTATATTTGTATTTGCAGTTGGTATTTTCAAAAAGGTAGGTATTGCAGATGTATTATCACCCCTTGTACATGAAGGGTTTGATGTGCAGCAATCATTAACATTTGTCGAAGCATGGCTTTCGTCATTAGCGTTTACATTCCAATTGTATTTTGATTTTAGTGGATATAGTGATATGGCAATTGGAATCGCTTTAATGTTTAATATTAAATTACCTCAAAACTTTAATTCGCCGTATAAGGCAGTGAATATACAAGATTTTTGGCATCGTTGGCATATGACGCTTAGCCAGTTTTTAACGAAGTACGTATACATTTCTCTAGGAGGGAACCGAAAAGGGATTACGCGTACATACGTGAATATTATGATTGTATTTTTAATAAGTGGACTTTGGCACGGAGCTGGTTGGACATTTGTTTTTTGGGGATTCTTGCACGGCGCAGCTTCTGTTATTCATCGCTTATGGAGTAAAGCGGGAGGGCGGATGCCAGCCTTTGCTGGTTGGCTCGTTACGTTTTTCTTCATTAATATAACGTGGGTATTCTTTAGGTCAACATCTATGCATGATGCGGTGAAAGTGTTAAAAGGAATGTTCGGGCTAAATGGAATCGAATTAGCAAATAGCGTATTCCCGGCATTTATAATAGAGAAGCTGCAATTTTTAAAAGAGTACGGTGTTTCATTTACAGAAGGGTACCATGTCTCTTTATTAGATCCGAAAATGGTAGCGTATATTTTCGGAGCGTTATGTATTAGTTTCTTCTTGAAAAATTCAATTCAGTTAAAAGATTCATTCCGTCCGAATGTATGGACTGCTTTATTTACTGCAGTATTGCTCGTATATAGCGTGTTACATTTAACGAGTATTAGTGAGTTTTTATACTTTAATTTCTAGGTGGAGAATATGAAAAACAAACATTGGCTTATTGTCGTTTTTGTATGTGTTTTTGTTCCTCTGGCAGGTGTCGGGATATTTAATAGCTATATAGATTCTCTTTGGTTATTCCCGCATAAAAATAAGTGGAATGATGTTCAGTACGGGTTTAACGAGAGACAACAGAAAACGAACTATATAACATACCGTCCGTTTACATATGATGGAGTTATACTTGGAAGTAGTAGAACGACTTTTATTAACGAGAATGACTTCACCGGGTTAAACGCATTTAATTATGCGGTAAGCAGTACAGACCCGCGTGAGTATGATGCATATATTGAATATGCAAAAGAACAAAAAGGTAGTGAATTATCTTCTATTGTACTTGGTTTAGATTTCCTTGGAACGAACAAAAATCGGGAAATTGGTTTTGATAAACCAGAAGCGTATATTAATCAGGCGCAAAGTTTATTGTATCCGGTCAAATCGTATGTAAGTATGGACGGGATTACTTATTCAAAGAATACAATTGAAAACTCTATCCATCATAATACGACTATTGATCGGTATAATCGAGAGAATGTAAAGTCGATGCGCGATTATACGAAAGAAGAACGTGATGCGCAAATAGCGGCGCAAGTAGATAAGTTTAGTAAAGAGATTTATGGCGGGAATTATGAGTATCAAAATATGAAAGAAATATTAGGAACAGTAAAGGCTCATAATCCGAACACGAAGTTTTATATTTTTACAACGCCTGTTTCAGAGCCTCTGTTCCGTACGATGATTCAATCAGGGCGATGGGATGATTATAAAAAATGGCTTCATGACGCTGTAGATGTATTTGGAGAAGTTTACCATTTCATGTATATCAATTCCGTTACAACGAATTTAGATAACTATATGGATGGGCATCATTTTAGACCGGAAATTGGAAAGTTGATTGCGCATGAAGTTGTGAATGAGGAAGATAGCAATGTCCCGAAAGATTTCGGTATTGTCATTACGAAGGATAATATTGATGAGGTGTTGGAGGAGATTCGGGCGTCTTTTCAATAGAAAGAAATAGTTTTGCTTCAAAGACCGAAACAGAATGTGATTCGGTCTTTTTTTTACAGGAAACATACATATTGACGTAGAAATATTAGTTTGGATAAGGGGAGTTTCATAATTAAGGAGGAGAGAAAATGAGTAACTTCGGGTTGTATGGAAAATTCACTGTAGAAGAAAGTAATCGAGATGTATTAGCGGATATTTTGTTAGAGGCGGCGGAATCGATGAAGTCATTGGACACGTGTGAGGTGTATATTATAAGTACTTCTGATGATGAACCGAATGCTGTATATGTTTTTGAGGTATGGGATAGCGAAGATGCGCACCAGGCATCTTTAACTTTAGGGTCTACGCAAAATTTAATTAAACGAGCAAAACCACTTATTACTGGAGCAGAAAGAATTAGTACTTTGAATACTAGAGGCGGTAAGGGAGTGTTAGGACAAAAAAACGCTTAGAGAATTATTTCTCTAAGCGTTTTTTTATTCATTTATCCCGATGGTGGGGGGTGAACAAAAGCCCCACTGAATAAGGTTTCACGTTATTCTACCTCTAAATCAACAATTAAGTAAGCGAGTATAACGACGAAGAAAATACTAACGGACGGCGCTGTTAATACGTGGCCGGACATAAAGCCGATTCCGAGTGATAGTACAATGGCGCTAGCTAATAGCATATATTTCACGGTTAATATTTTCTTAAAGTTTGTGATGATGCGAATGAATAATTTAATACCGAAGTATAGAAGCGGTATTAAGTAAATAAGGAAACCGACGATTCCGAATGCAAAGAATAGATCGTGGAAGTCCATTTCGATTAATTTAATTTTAACTGTGTAGTTACCAGCATAGCCCATTCCGAATAATTTTTGTGATAGTGGTGCGTCTTTATAGTATTGTTTGTATACTTTTAAAAACTTATCGCGATCACTGTAAATTAAACTTTTGACTTCAGAGTCTGTTAGTTCACCTTTTGCATGTTTTTTCTCTGCGTCTGGATCTTCTTTAATTACTTTTCCTTCTTTTCTATCCTTTTCTTCTTGTACTGACTTTTTGTATTCGTATATTTGCATGTGGATGCCCATATTTTTTGCGATAGGAGTATGCGGTGTAAGGGCAAGTAAACCTCCTAGTACAATAGCGGCAACAATTGTATTTATGAGATATGTGAATCCTTTTCCTTCTTTTTTGCGATGAATCATATATTCAATGAATGAGAATAAAAGTGCCACGCCAAGCGTTAG
This sequence comes from Bacillus sp. FSL R9-9410, assembly GCF_038050385.1. Taxonomy (NCBI): domain Bacteria; kingdom Bacillati; phylum Bacillota; class Bacilli; order Caryophanales; family Bacillaceae; genus Bacillus; species Bacillus sp. FSL R9-9410. The sequence continues at coordinate 3,775,992 of NZ_JBBOTV010000001.1, read as the reverse complement.
AACAATTGCACCATATCCTACTTTCGTTCCGACCATAATACTTGCATACATCGCAAGTATTGTTGGAATCCAGTAATAGATTTTCGAGAAAGAAGTTGTTTTATGAATCGAATATAACAATACGATTGGGAACATAATTGCAAAAATAGAACTTAAATCATTTCCAGCAAAGAACCAACCTCTTGAACCGATCTTTGAGTGAGGATAGCTTGGGAAATCTGTACCAGTTTGCATTGCAACAATCAGTGTGATGCTTAAAATTAAAGTTGCATATAAGAAATATGTAATGATTTTATGAAACGTATATTCTTTATTTTTTAACTCTTTAAAGACGATAATATATCCAAACAGTAGCACAATTGGATATATGCTCTTTAAAATAAATTTCACTTCTTCGCCAAATGAAACTGGAGATTTAATCATCATATTATTTACAAGGCCAATTGCTAGTACGATCCCGAGTAGGCATAAATAGAGAATGTACTTTTTCGCCCCATGTTGTTTTCTATGAAGAAGTAGATAACCTAATGCAAGAAGCATAAAGGCAAAACGGACTACGATTCCAACAGTTGCGCTCATGTGTAATACATAGATTGAAAAAGACGTTAATAAATCTAAAATTGGTTGAAACACAATGAATAGCAATAGGAAATGCGGGAAGTAGTTATCCGTTTGTTTCAACTTATTAACCATATATTCCTCCATTTCTTCATTCCTTTAGTTCAATACCCAAGAGATGGGGATAAAAGCCTTATTTACATAATAAGGCGAATGAATTTCAATATTTGTTTTTTTGCATCAAACTTAAGAATACACCATTTCATTGTAATGGTAAATAGATGAAAAGCATGGATAAACCGACTTTAATTTCTATATTTTTTAACGAAATTGTATGTTTTATACGGAGATATATACAAATTATGAGGATATTAGACAGAAAATTAAGAAAAAAAGAAGGATTTTTAACATGCTTTCTATAATTATATAAGTATAATCTTTATGTGGAAAAGAGGGGTATATATAATGGAAGTAACAAGTAAAAAAGAATCTGTTGTTGTGAAATATGAAGGACGCGTAGCAACGGTTATGGTCAATCGTCCAGAGGTTTTAAATGCATTAGATGAACCAACGTTAAAAGAGTTATTACAAAAGTTGAAAGAAGTGGCGGAAAGTTCTGTTCACGTTGTTGTGTTGTGCGGAAGTGGCCGTGGTTTTTCTGCGGGTGGAGATATTAAATCGATGCTTTCAAGTAATGATGAAAGTAAGTTTGAAGGCATCATGAATACAATTTCTGAAATCGTTGTGACGTTATATACGATGCCGAAGCTTGTTATTAGTGCAATTCACGGGCCGACTGCTGGACTTGGATTAAGTATTGCATTAACAGCTGATTATGTCATGGCAGATATATCATCAGTTATTGCGATGAACTTTATTGGAATTGCTTTAATTCCAGATGGTGGCGGCCATTTCTTCCTTCAAAAGCGCGTCGGTGAAAATATGACGAAGAAAATCATTTGGGAAGGGAAGAAATTATCAGCGACAGAAGCGCTGGATATCGGTTTAATTGATGAAGTAATCAGTGAGGATTTCCAAACGGCTGTGAAGCAAAAAATTAATGAATGGTTACAAAAACCAATCAAGGCGATGATTCAAACGAAACAAATTTTATGTGAAGTAAATCGTTCTAATTTAGAACAAACGCTTCAGCTCGAAAAGCGTGGTCAATATGCGATGAGACAAACAGCGGATCATAAAGAAGGTATTGCTGCTTTTCTAGAAAAACGTTTACCAACATTTAAAGGGGAATAAAGGGAAGAAAGTGCTAACACATTTTAGTATAATTGTGTTAGCACTTTTTTTAGGAGTAATAAATGAAGAAAATGATCGGTGTTATCGTTATGATTTTACTTACATATTATGCTTTGAGGGACATCCAACTGTTGCTTTCTCTGGTGAATTGAAGAAAGAACGGGATGTGAAAAAAGAGGCGATTCCTGATGAGTATCAAACCTTATACGGTGATAAGAAAGAAGAACCAGAGCATTACTTCTTTCCGGTAGTAAGGGCGCACGGATCAGGAATTGATATGTTAAGTGCTTGTGTGAAAAAAGAGTGGTTTTACTGCCCGCAAATAGCGGGATAAAGCAGAGCGCGGGTGTTATTAAAAGTAGGAGGATAAGTGATGTCAACTTATAACAGGTTAGTAAGAGATCGTGTCCCGGAGAAAATTTTAATGTCTGGAAAAACATATACAGCACAAAAATTAACAGGACAAGCTTACATACAAGCGTTAGCGAAAATTGGTACAGAAGAAATTCGTGAATTTGCTTCGATGAAAGATCGTGAACATGCGTTAGATTCACTTGCAGATGCACTTGAAGTTATTGTTTCATTAGCGCGCGCAGAAGGTGCAACAATTGAAGAGGTAGAGCGTATTCGTAAGAAGAAAGAAGAAGAGCGCGGCGGGTTTACAAGAGGGATTTATTTGATGGACGTTTCGGAAGAGTAGTTTTATCCCGCTATTTGTGGGCAGTAAAACTCCCACCTCAAAATTCGGCTGGAGCAAAGAAGTTAGGTGGGAGAGATCAACTGCCCGTAAACGCCCGATTGGTGCGGGCTAATAATCAGTGGGGGATGAACAAAACCCCCACTGATTAAAGTTTCACTTTATAAAAAAAGCACAGCGTTAATGCTGTGCTTTTTTGTCATTGAGGTTAGGATAAAGTGAATTTTATTATAATTTAGAAAATTAAACTATATTAGTAGAGGTTTTATAGTAAATTTTGTATACTAAATAGTAGAGAGAATGAGGAGGAACATGACAATGGCACATCATGCAAAAGAAACGATGGAATTAATTAAAGAGCTTGTCTCTATTCCAAGTCCATCTGGAAACACGGCGAAAATTATTAATTTTATTGAAAACTATGTAAGTGAGTGGAATGTAGAGACGAAGCGTAATAATAAAGGCGCTCTTATTTTAACGGTGAAAGGCAAGAATGATGAGCAGCATCGTTTATTAACTGCACACGTTGATACGTTAGGGGCGATGGTGAAAGAAATTAAGCCTGACGGTCGTCTTCGTCTATCTATGATTGGTGGATTTCGCTGGAACTCTGTAGAAGGGGAATATTGCGAAATTGAAACGTCAAGCGGTAAGAAGTATACAGGTACAATTTTAATGCATCAAACTTCTGTCCATGTGTACAAAGATGCAGGGGAAGCGAAGCGCGATGAGAAAAATATTGAAGTTCGTATTGATGAGCGTGTCTTTTCAGCAGATGCAGTACGTGAGTTAGGAATTGAAGTAGGAGACTTCGTTTCATTTGATCCACGCGTTCAAATTACAGAGAGTGGATACATAAAATCACGTCATTTAGACGATAAAGTAAGTGTAGCAATTCTATTAAAACTAATTAAAAGATTGCAAGATGAAAAGGTAACATTACCATATACAACACATTTCTTAATTTCTAATAATGAAGAAATTGGATACGGTGGAAACTCAAATATTCCAGAGGAAACGGTAGAATATTTAGCAGTTGATATGGGAGCGTTAGGTGATGGACAAGCATCTGATGAATATACAGTATCCATCTGTGCGAAAGACTCTAGTGGTCCATACCATTACGCTTTACGTAAACATTTAGTTGAACTGGCGAAAGCGAACGCTATTGAATATAAAGTGGATATTTATCCATACTACGGATCAGATGCATCAGCTGCGATTCGCGCTGGATTTGATGTGAAACATGCGTTAATTGGAGCTGGTATTGATTCTTCTCACGCATTTGAGCGTACGCATGAAAGCTCGATTTCACATACAGAAGCACTTGTTTATGCATATGTGTTATCAGAAATGATAGTAGAATAGTGAGAGAGTGGTTGATTCTATGAATCAACCACTTTTTTGTGTATAAAAAATACAAATGTATTTTATTTTAAAATATTAATAAAGTAGGTTTACTACAGAATTCTAGTATTATAAAATGATAGAGGCGCACTAATTTTTTTTGTTCGTCTGTTTCTGTAATTTATATATTAAGATTTCGCGTTGTAAACGTTGATTTTCGAGAGGAGTATTATTATTTATGAAGTATCGTGCAGTCGCGGCTGGTATTTTAGCCGCAAGTTTATTATCGTCTCCAGTTAGTAGTTTCGCAGCGGGGAAAAAGTTTTCGGATGTTCCTACATGGGCGCAAGAATCAGTTGATTATTTAGTAGGGAAAAAAGCGCTTGATGGAAAACCAGATGGAACGTTTTCTCCATCTGAAGCAGTAGATAAAGGATCAGCTGCAAAAATATTAGCAACCGTTCTTGGTTTACCAATTGATCCAAAAGCGAAACCATCTTTTAAAGATTCGCAAAATCATTGGGCAACACCATATATTGCTGCGGTAGAAAAAGCGGGTGTAATTAGTGGAGATGGTACTGGGAAATTCAATCCATCAAGCCAAATTAACCGTGCATCTATGGCATCTATGCTTGTACAAGCATATTCATTAGATAAGAAAATTATTGGAGAACTTCCAACCGAGTTTAAAGATTTAGAAAAGCATTGGGGTAAGCAACAAGCTAATATTTTAGTAGCTTTAGAGATTTCTAAAGGTACAGGAAATGGCTGGAATCCTGACGGTACTGTAAGTCGTGCTGAAGCAGCTCAGTTCATCGCGATGGCAGATAAAAATAAAACAAATACATCGAAAAGAATGTATATGAATAGAAACTTTATTACATATCATCAAGCATCATTATCATCTGGTATTACTGACACTCAACATAAACCACAAATGATTGAAGTGAAAGAGCAAAGAGCGGATGGTTGGTTAAAGGTTGTAACAAGTAAAGGTGAGAAGTGGACACCATCACAAGAAAAAACAGAATCTATTAATCAAGATTTTACTACATATCAAGAAGCTACACATAAGTCTACCGTGGCAGGAACACATAAAGCACAACAAGTAACTGTTATTGAAGAAAAAGATAGCTGGATTCGTATCCGTATGGGCACTGGCTTCCAATGGGTTGATAAAAATCAATTAAACCCAGTGAAACAAGATAATTTCTTAGAAGGTAAAGCGATTATTATTGATCCAGGTCATGGTGGAATTGACTCGGGGAACCCTGGTTATTACGAGAAAGAAAGTAAAACCGTATTAGATGTATCATTACGATTACAGAAAATATTTGAGAAAAAGACACCGTTTACTGTGTTGTTAACTCGTGAGAATGATACACGTCCAGGAAACACTGCAGCTGAGTCTTTACAAAAACGTGTAGAATTTGCTCAGGCAAATAAAGGTGATATTTTTGTAAGTATTCATGGTAATGGTACGGATAGTAAACAAGGACAAGGTACAGAAACATTCTACTATGAATCAGCGACAGCAAGAGGGACAAACCCGAATGTATCAGAAAGTCGTTTATTAGCAGAGAAAATTCAAGAGCGTCTTGTAGATGCACTTGGAACAAAAGATCGCGGTGTGAAGAAAGGCGATTTATATGTAATTAGAGAAAACACAATGCCAGCTGTATTAGCAGAATTAGCATTTGTAGATAATAAAAGTGATGCAGATAAACTAGCTACACCAGCACAGAGACAAAGTGCAGCGGAAGCTATTTATCAAGGTATTTTAGATTACTACGAAGAAACGGGTAACAACGTATCTTCTTTCCGTTAATTAATAGAGATAATAGTAAAAGAGATTGCCAATAGTGGTCTTATCCCTGTCAAGTAGACAGTATTAAAAAGACTAAGCAGCCATCGAGATTCGATATTCTATCGGAGCTCGATGGTTGAGTCGTTTTTGGAACCGTTTATAGTTATAAAAGTAAATATATTCTTCAATTGCTTGTATTAAATCTTCTTCTGTTTTAAAATGATTCAAATACAACATCTCCGATTTAAAATGGGAGAAAAATGACTCGATACAGGCATTATCATGGCAGTTTCCTTTGCGAGAGTGGCTGCCAATGATACCTAAATCTAAAAGTCGTTTGTTGTAGGCATGAGATGTGTACTGGAATCCCTGATCTGAATGGAGAATGGTTCCACGCACATCTCTTTTTTGTGCCAACATTTCAATTGTATCTAATACAAGTTCATTATCATTGCGCTTGGATATTTTCCAAGAAACAACTTCGTTATTATAAATATCTTGGACAACAGAAAGATACCGAAATCCCTCTTGGAATCGTAGGTACGTAATATCTGTAACAAGTGCTTCATTTTGTTGACGATTTTTAAATTCACGGTTTAAAACATTCGGAAAAACATTGGAATAGTTCCCTTTAAAGAAGCGACGCTTCTTCCGAATAATAGACTGAATGTTGAGCTCACTCATTAAGCGATATACCTTTTTGTGATTTATAAAATAACCTTTTTCTTGTAAAGCGATTTTCATACGTGGATAACCATATTCCTTGTGCTTTACGTGAATAGATTGTATTACCTTTTTTAATCGTTGATCGGACTCTAGTCGCATGTTTTTTATGCTTTTTGTATGAATCCACTTATAGTAACTTGAACGATGTACACCCGCAAATTTAGTAAGCCATAGAACTGGATATTTTCTCTTTAATGATTCAATGATACGATATCTCTCTTTATATTTTGGTACGCCCCCATTTACAGATTTGGATACTGCTTTTTTAAATATTCAACCTGAGCCTTATAGTAGTCACGTTCCTCTTCAATGGTGTTGAAATGAACACGTTTGCCTTTTAAAGGGTTTGGTATCCCTTTCATTCCACTATTTTTCCCACGAGCATCTGTAATTTCACCACATTCTTTATATTTTTTTACCCAATTTTTAAGTTGTGTAGAGCTTTTAATCTGATATTTCTCCGTTATCATATCGTAGCTTCCTTCTCCGTTTAAATAACTTTGAACAGCTGATAACTTTACTTCTTCCGAGTATGTATTAAATGTTGTACCTTTTTTTGCCATGAAAAATCCCCTCCAAGTAATAGTGTAACATCCATGTTTATACATGGTCTTTTTAACACTGTCTACCTAAAGGGGATAATATCAATAGGCAGTCTTTTTTATTTGTGAAACGAATTATAAAGGTTTCTCTTTATTTCGGGCATGTGATATCATTTAATTTTATATAAATAGTATTCGAGTAATTGTAATCATAACAATTTAAAACGATAAAGGATGATAATAGATTGAGTAATCATAGTAAAACACCTGCATGTATATATACGTATGCATTTCGCGAGGAGGAGCGTGCTTTATGTTACTTGGAAATGCGCTCGTTCTTTGGAATGGAGTCTCACGTTAATATTTTGAAAAGTGATGTCAAAATTGACCCGAGTAGAAGTGCGTTTATTAAAGAGCGCGTTGAGGTTATGTATGAAGGAGACGACTTAGAAAGTATTCTAAAACAAGTGGAACAAATTGATTTGGCGGGGGCGACGTTCAAAGTCATCTTCGTTAAAATTAATGACCTTGTTGGAGAGAATAAAATTGAATATGGAGACAGACGTCTCATTGAACGAGACCTCGGCATGCATATTGAAGGAGAAGCTGATGTTCGTAATCCAGAGCGTGTATTCGGGATTGTTCCTCTTGGAGGACGTTGGTACTTCGGACACTATGTAGAAAGTGAACCAGTTTGGTATCATCACATAAAAAAACCGCATAGTTATTCGACATCTCTGAGCACACGTGTTGCGAGATCAGTTGCCAATATTGCTGTACCAAATCCAGATGGAGTACGAGCAATTGACCCGTGCTGTGGTATTGGAACAGTAGTAGTAGAAGCACTTTCTATGGGGATTAACATCGTTGGTAGAGATATCAATCCACTTGTAGTTCTTGGAACGAGAAAAAATATCGCGCATTTCGGGTTTGAAGGAACAGTAACAAATGGCCCGATTGAAGAACTTACTGAGAACTACGACGTCGCAATTATCGATATGCCGTACGACTTATTTACGCATGCAACACCAGAAGACCAGTTCTCCATTCTTTCCAGTGCACGCCGCATCGCTAAAAAGGTAGTCGTTGTCACGATGGAAACAATGGACGACATGATCCATGAAGCAGGATTTGAAATTACAGATCGCTGTATTACAAGAAAAGGATCATTTTCTAGACAAATTCTTGTTTGTGAATAGGAAAGGTCACCTGTTTATTAAATTTAGATAATAAATTACAGGATAGTTAGTCCATTATGAGGGCTGATTATCCTTTTTTATTTAACAACAAATACAAAAACTCCATTTTGAATAAAGATTGATCAAAATGGAGTTACTCTTTTTAGCTAAGTATGAGATTTTTATAAAAAAGTTTGATTATTTTACTGAGCCTTAATGAATAACATTTCAAGAATACCAATAAAAAGCATAATCAGTCATAACTGAAGAATCACCCAACTGATGTAACATAGCTGAAATATTCCCTCTATGATAGGTTCCATGATTCACAACGTGTAAGACCATTTCAGATATACTTGTTTCTCTTAATCCTGCCCATGGATTATCCAACATTATTCTCTTTTCCATATCTTCCTGTCTGTTCAAAAAGGTTTTAAACCGGGATGTTAAAGTGTGAAATTCCGTTTCTAAGTCTTCAATGGGCAGTTTCTCAATCTTTTCTTGAATTTGAAATGAAGATTGCATTGCTTCATTCATACTCTGACCCTCGAGGGTATGAAGCCATCCATATTCCACCAAATAGAGATGAGATAAAACCTTTGAAACAGAAGAAAAGACACTTTTCATTTCCTTTTGATATTTCTCAGGAGAAAGTGTCTTAAGATGATCAATAATCCGTTGATTTGCCCATACATGATAGTTATATAGATTTTCTACATGATTTGCCATACAATCGCCTCCTTATCATCACGTTTTTTAATGTTCTTTATCAGAATGAATTATTCCTTTAAATATTATTACTTATTTGATGAAATCTTCAACTAAATGGCCCAATTGTTGAACAAAGGTCAAAGTAATCTTCAACTAACCTGCCCCGTTAGTTGAACTACATTTCTTCACAATGTTTATCGTTAGATTAACATAAATATCCAACAAGAAAACATCAAACCTCTAAGAAATCTATAGAGGTTTGATGTTTTTAATCAATCTTTTTTACAAAACTACACTTGTGACAAAAAAGCTTATTTTTTCGTTTTGTGGTGATTCGGAATTCTTAAGTTGATGGGCATGCCTGTTTGGGTGACCTTTTTTGGGTTTGTATCAATGTGTAATTAGTTGGTAGTTTAGATGGGTGATTTGCCGGAATTTGTTGAATAGACGATATATCTCGAGAGTTGTTTTGTTAGTAAATTACTCTTCTTTCGTTGTCTCTTGTTGTGCGATTAATAAATTGCGTAATACGTGTGCGCGGTAACTTTCTAGTTTTCGTCCTTCATGATAGCGAACACCTAATTTTTTAAGCTCAGCTACGTACCAACCTTTCGTTCCGTAATACATGAGACCACTTCCTTTTTTCTTTTGAACAGTATATGTGCCGGGGCGAGAGAATTTTCTTTTTTTATTCATGAAATTTGCAAAAAAAGAACATTGAATATTCAGTGTACTTGAATTATGATTAACTTATTATCGGATGACAGTGATTAGCCTCTCTGTAAGCCCGAATGCCTTTTTGAAAATGAATAGAGGAACAACTTCTTTCCACTTGAACTTCCTTAGCAGGAGGACGAGCCATAAGGATAGGGGCAGTCAAATCCAATGTAAATGTGTACATTGTTTTACTGGTTCTTAACATAGTAACGGAGGATGAAATATGCGTAAAGGGACTTTTTTTATGGCGGGACATTCGAGACTTCCGAAAGGGATGGCTGTTCGCAGTATGTACGAGACATTAACAATTACAATTGAAGCAGATCATAAATATCACGTCATTATTGAAGCGTCATGTACGCTTGCGACAGAGCATGGTAGAGACTTCGTCGCTCAAATGTTGAGAGGACATAGTTTGCAAGATGGTATTGAAGAAATCATTCAAGATATTACGGACCATTATCAAGGAAAAGCGCAAAATGCTATCGTCAGTGCGGTAAAAGATTTACATCGCCAATACGTAAGTTATTTAAATGATGAACAGCCCAGGGGAGAGTACGAAGACACAACACCATAAAAACTGTCTAGTTTACAACCATAAACGAGAGCCAGTTGTATTTCTTTTAAAGAGATACGACTGGCTTATTTTATTGAGGAGGCAAGGAATATGAAAAAGTTAAATGAAGTTCAAGTTGTAAAACAAGAGATGAAAAAAAGAGGGTGCGTAGAAAGTAAGGGGATTTTTAAAACGTATAAAGTATGTAGAGAAAATAATAAAAAACGAATTGACAGTTAGAATATTTCTAATTATTATTTAATTAATAAGATCCATACGAGAAATTAGCCTTCTCTATATCCGATCTTGCTTTCCTGTTTTACAAATATTTTCATACAAACTGTCTATTATTATTGTACTTTAAGAGATTAAAGAACACTCGTAATTATGAGCCAGTTGTACGTTTCTACGATTTTATGTCGTGGATGCGTATGACTGGCTTTTTCGATGTTAGGGCAGTAAGACCGAATCTCAGCATAAGAAGATAAGGATAACTGTCTGTAAAAAACGTCCATAAGTTCTTCATATTTAAATTAGGGAGGAATTGAAATGTCGATTATTACAGAACAAAGTACGAAGATGAAATTTGCAAAGAAATATGAGGGGTATGAAATTGTTCCTCATCCAGAGCATAAGCGTTTATACCATATTGTGTTAAAGCAGCAATTGCTTAAGCAGTTTTTTGAAGAGGTAAAAGAGCATTCAGAGCAGTCATTACAATATATTCCTTATTCTCGGTTTAATCTTGCAGATGACATGAGAAAGATTTTTGGGCAATCATTTATGGATAACATTCGCGGCATTGTTCATGACCGTGAAACGGGCGGATTTACAATTGGGGTGCAAGGTGAAACGGCAGATCCAGCAGACTACGTGAAATTTGCAACAGCATTAACACATTTAATCGGGGAGCCAAACTTTGATGCAATGACGGGAACGTATTATGCTAGATTTAATGTGAAAGATACAGATAGTAGTGATTCTTACCTTCGTCAAGCGTACCGATTGTTTACACTTCATACAGACGGTACATTCGTTGATGAACCGACAGATTGGCTTCTTATGATGAAAATTGAAGAGCAAAATGCAGTAGGTGGGGAATCCCGTTTACTACATTTAGATGATTGGGAAGATCTTCAAAAGTTTAGAAATCATTCGCTCGCATCTGTTAAAGTTACGTATAAAGCACCACCAAGTAAAAATGCGCAAGAAATCGTCTATCGTGAAACATTTTTTGATGTAAATAATGCACCATGTATTTGTTTTATTGATCAGTTCGCTTATCCAGATAATATTGAACAAGCAAACTATCTGAAAGACTTATCCTATTCTGTTGAAAACTCACCAGCAACACATGCATTGAAATTACCAATTGGTGACTTAGTTCTTTTAAATAACTTATTTTGGATGCACGGAAGAGCTGCATTTGAAAAAAATAAAGATTTATATAGAGAACTAATGCGTCAACGGGGTTGTTTTTCTAAATAATATGTACGGCGGGTCTTAAAAAAGGCCTGCCTTTCATCATATTAAGGGGGAAGTAGGATGTATGACTTTATAATTATTGGCGGAGGAATTGTTGGGCTTGCAACTGGGATGGCTTTAACGAAAAAATTCCCTCGTGCGAAAATCGCGATCATTGAAAAAGAAAAGGAACTTGCACATCATCAAACTGGACATAATAGCGGCGTAATTCACTCTGGAATTTATTGTAAACCAGGGAGTTATAAAGCAAAGTTTGCTAAAGAAGGAAACGCAGCTATGGTTCAATTTTGTAAAGAAAATGACATCGCTTATGACATGTGCGGAAAAGTAATTGTCGCTACAGAAAATGACGAACTTCCTCTTTTACATCACTTATATGAAAGAGGCTTACAAAACGATTTACATATTTCAAAAATAGATAAAGAAGAATTAGCTGAAATTGAACCTCATGTAAAAGGACTTGGCGCAATCCGTGTTCCTTCTTGCGGGATTGCTGACTATAGAGGAGTAAGTTATGCATTCGCGCGTTTGATTCAAGAAAGCGGCGGAGAAATACATTTAGGAACAACGGCGGAGCGTATTACTGAGAAGAAAGACGCCGTAACAATTGAGACGAATCAAGGTGTATTTAAAACGAAATTTCTCATTAACTGCGCCGGCTTACATAGCGATCGTATTGCGAAAAAGACAGGTATATTAACGGATATGAAAATTGTTCCGTTTCGTGGTGAATATTACGAACTTGTCCCAGAAAAACGCTATCTTGTAAAACATTTAATCTATCCAGTTCCAAATCCAGAATTCCCGTTTTTAGGTGTTCACTTTACAAGAATGATAAACGGAGACGTACATGCAGGACCGAACGCAGTATTAAGCTTTAAGCGAGAAGGCTATACGAAAACGGACTTCGATATTAAAGACTTCATGGAAACAATGACATACGCAGGATTTTGGAAAATGGCGATGCCAAATATGAAAGAAGGCATAAAAGAAATGGTGCGTTCATTCAGTAAACAATCATTTTTAAAAAGCTTGCAGCACCTAATACCAGAACTTACAGAAAAAGATATCGTGCCAACACATGCAGGTGTAAGGGCACAAGCCATTTTATCAAACGGAAATATGGTTGATGACTTCTGCATTATCCCTGGTATCAATTCTCTGCATATTTGCAACGCACCATCCCCGGCGGCAACGGCTAGTATAAAGATTGGTGAGGAAATTGCTAAGCAAGTGCCGGATGTGGTGGCGGTTAGGGTTTGATGGGGTCCCCGAGGTTTCGGGGGATTTTTTTAGTTTTGGATGCGCGGGTGTCCTCGGCGGGTGCTGGTTGTGGGATTGGTTGGTGGTTATCGGGTGTAGAAACGCGAAATTTGTCGGTAAGTCGATATGTTGTGTCGAATCGCCGATATATTCGGAGTTGCGGTCGATATAATTGAATAATCGTTGATATATTTTTACGGAGTGTGGGGTTGGTTGTAGCTTAATGGTCGCCAACTGTCTACTGTATAAAAAAGTAGACAGTAATGTATGCTTTTTTGAAAAATGTATACAGATTTATCCCGCTATTCGCCGGGCAGTAAGACCCCCACCTCAAAATTCAGCGAAGGCAAAGAAGTTAGGTGTGGGCGGGCTGCCCGTAAAAGCCCGATTGGTGTGGGCTAATAATCAGTGGGGGATGAAGAACCCCCCACTGATTAAAGTTTCACTTTATACTCTATGCGTTGGCATGATACTTGCAATGAAAATAGTATTAACATATAGGGGAGAGATAGAAATGAAGATTAGTAAAATATACACGACAATTGATGCTCACGTAGCTGGGGAACCGCTTCGAATTATTACGGGCGGAGTACCAGTGATAAAGGGAGAAACACAACTAGAAAGACGCGCATACTGCATGGAACATTTAGATCATCTTCGTGAGATTCTTATGTATGAACCGAGAGGACATCACGGCATGTACGGTTGTATCATTACTCCGCCTGCAAGTCCTCATGCTGATTTTGGCGTATTATTTATGCACAATGAAGGCTGGAGTACGATGTGCGGTCACGGAATTATTGCTGTTATTACAGTAGGGATTGAAACGGGTATGTTTGAAATTACAGGTGAAAAACAAAAATTCATTATTGATAGCCCTGCTGGGGAAGTTATTGCGTACGCAAAATATAACGGGAACGAGGTAGAGTCCGTATCATTTGAAAACGTTCCTTCGTTCGTATACAAAAAAGACGTTCCTATTAAAATAGATGACTATGAATTCCAAGTAGATATCGCGTTTGGCGGAGCATTTTATGCGGTAGTGGATAGTAAAGAATTTGGTTTGAAAGTTGATTTCAAAGACTTAGCTGCTATTCAAACGTGGGGCGGTAAAATTAAGCACTACATTGAAAGCCAAATGGAAGTGAAACATCCACTTGAAGAAGGTTTAAAAGGAATATACGGCGTTATTTTCTCAGATGAACCGAAAGGAAAAGACGCTACTTTACGAAATGTAACAATCTTTGCTGACGGGCAAGTAGACCGTTCCCCTTGCGGTACAGGAACTTCTGCAAGAATCGCAACTCTTTTTGAAAAAGATGCCTTACAAAAAGGAGAGATTTTCATCCACGAATGCATTACTGACGGCCAATTTGAGGGAGAAGTATTATCCGTAACAGAGGTAGATAAATATGAAGCTGTCGTTCCGAAAGTAACAGGGAATGCATTTATTACAGGATTCCATCAGTTTGTTGTAGATCCGAGGGATGTTTTGAATCGGGGGTTTTTGTTAGGATAGGAGGAGGAGGTGGAAAGATATGCTAGTCATAAGCGCGAACGAACAAAAAAACTTAGTAAATATGAATGAAGTCATTGAATACGCGGCGCTTGCTTTAAAAGAATTTTCAGCAGAAAGAACGATTACACCAATTCGCGGCTCATTACCATTTGCGAACGAGCAAAATACCGCATTAATTATGCCTTCAGTAGCGGAAGGACTTGAAGCACTCGGTTTAAAAGTAGTAACAGTAGCTCCTCATAATAAAAAGATAGGAAAGAAAACGATAAACGGAATCGTTATGCTATCAGACTTTCAAACGGGAGAACCGCTCGCACTTTTAGAAGGATCGTACTTAACGATGATCCGAACAGGTGCCTTATCAGGAGTAGCGACAAAATATTTAGCTCGTCATAACGCAAAAAACTTATGTATTATCGGCACAGGAGAACAAGCGAAAGGAATTGCAGAAGCTGTGCTCGCCGTTAGGGACATTGAAAAAATCATTTTATATAACCGAACGGAAGAAAAAGCGTATGCATTCGCGCAATATATACAAGAGAAATTTAACAAACCGGCTTATGTCTACAGAGATCCAAATGAAGCAATAAGCGAAGCAGACATCATCGTCACAACAACGAATGCATCCACACCAGTCTTCTCAGAAAAACTACAAAAAGGCGTCCACATAAACGCCGTCGGTTCATTCAGACCGAGCATGCAAGAGCTACCATCTCACGCCATCGCTAACGCAAACAAAGTAGTAGTCGAATCAAAAGAAGCAGCGCTAGAAGAAACCGGTGACCTCCAAGTTCCAATAAAAGAAGGCTTATTTGAGGCAAGTGACATCCACGCCGAACTTGGTCAAATCATTAGCGGGGAAAAAGCTGGTAGAGAGAACGATGAAGAGATTACTATTTTTAAATCAGTTGGTTTAGCGGTAGTAGATATAATTGTTGCGAAGTATTTGTATGAGAAAGCGGTGGAGCGCGGGATAGGGAATAGGATTGAGTTTTGAGAGACTGCCTTTTGGTGGTCTTTTTTTGCATAAAATCTTGTAAAGCAAGAAAAAGTAGAATATTTAATGATTAGAATTTGAATATTAATATTCTAATATTCAATAAAAAGATAAAATGTTTTAAAATTCATAATAAAACATTATAATATATTTAGTAAAATTAACCAATTCATATTTTACTCATTATGTATTAAAGGGGAAATGAAAATGGCTGGACAAATTCGTATGTCACCAGAGGAGCTTAAGTCGAAAGCTGCTCGATATGGACAAGGTGCAAATCAAATTGAGGATATTTTACGTCAATTACAAAACTTACAAAATGAATTAAGAGGAGAATGGGAAGGTCGTGCTTTCGAAGGTTTTGATCAACAGTTCAATGAATTAAAGCCAAAAGTACAAAACTTTGCACAACTATTGCAAGAAATTAATATGCAGCTGAATAAAACTGCAGAGGCTGTTGCTTCTCATGATGAAGAATTATCACGTAATTTCGGTTTGAATTAAAAAACACTTTACTCTACATAACAAGCATTTCAAATGAGCCATACAGCTTATATTGTATGGCTCATTTGATTGCATGACCAGTGAGTGATATTGATAGGGATATATATTTATTGAGATTTCTTTGATGCGTTTGGAAAATTTATTGAAAGGGTTTGAAAGAATGGGACAATTTCAAAGTAATTTACAAAAAGCAACGCAAATTGCTACGAAAATGGGATCAGCCTCTGATAGGATTCAAAGTGCAACCAGTCGTTCTATAACAAAGGCGACGCGTACAACATTATCTGTTAACTTCAAAGCACAAGAAGCGAATCAGCAAGTTTTAGACTTGACGAAACAATTTTCCGCTGCCTTTCAACAAGCGGTTGATAATATTCATTCGGTATCTAATGAATTTGAGAGAATGGATAACGAACTTCAAAATATTTTTCGCTAATGTGACAACCTACGTAAAGTAAAATAGTAGGAGGAAAAAGATGAGTCAAGATATTGAAAAACAAATTAATGAAGTAAATCAAAAGTTAAGAAGTGTATTTGAAGAACAAGACCGAAATCAATCCGCGATTCACATTCAGGAGCAAGCGGAAGCAGATTTTTATGAATGGAGAGGTAGAAGCCATCGTTTGTTTGATCGAATTTTAGGAACTTGGCATGGTGATAGAGAAATGTCTCAGTTTTTTATGAATACATATCAAGAGGCACAACATATTGAACGAAAAGTCACATTTGAATTGGAAAACAAAAAAGAAACGTTGCTTAAAGAAAGACGAGACCTTAGTGATTTAGAAAACGACCTTTCCTATCAACAACAACAATTAGCAAGGGAGGTCAATGCATGAGTTTAAATATGTATTTGGGAGAAGTACAAAGCCAAACTCAAAGCATGAATGCTGTATGTACGGCTACCATTCAAGGTATGGAACAAGCCATTCAGTCGATTGACGCTTTTGCAATTGATACGGCTCTACAAGGACAAACATATAGCAGTGCAAAATCATTTTTTGTACAAACCTTTCGTCCTTTAGCACAAGGAATCATTTACTTATGTGAAGAATTAATCCGTCAGAATGATGCTTTTCCAAGTCAATTTCAATCACAGGTAGCTTCAACAGATGTAATCGAACAAGAAATATTAGAACAAATTCGAGAAATTGACCGAATGAAGGCAAGTATGGAAGCCATCAGTCAAGCTATGCCAATTCCGGGTATGGACGCTATGGCGAATCTTTTTATTGCCATGAGGCGCAAACTTCAAGAAAAGCTAGATCATCTATATGAATTTAATCAAACATCTAGCAATAACTATAGTACAGCAATTCAATTAGCAACTAGCATTGCTATTGGTCTTGCGGAAGTTCAAAGTGGAAAAGGATTTAGTCCTGTAAGTGGTACATTTAGTACACAAGGGATAAATATGGAGTGGACGTCGTCTATTCATAAGATTACAGAAGATAAAGCTCGTAAAGTTGATAATTTGATTAAAGAAGGAACAAAGCATGAAAGGTTGAATAAGGATTCTGAAAAAGTGGATAATAATTATTTTTCTACTAAGTTGAATAGTATGAGTAATACAAAAATTGATTCAAATGATCATTTTAAATTTAAAGAATCTGGTGCAGTAGTTGGGGATCCAGATAAAAAAAGTAGTGCTTTCGCTCAAGTGTTAAAGTATGAAACTGATATACAATTACCCAAAAATATAAATACCTTTTTTGGTGATTTAAAATCTTTTGATAAAATTGGTGGAGAGGCAAAAGGTGCATTGATAGATGCTGGTTTTAAAGCAGGAGATTTTACAATTCATGAACAGTTACTAAGAGCCGAAGCTAAAGTTCAATTTGGTGGAGGTATAGGTGGAGAAGCAAAGATTGCTGGTACTTTTAATGATATTGGTGTAGATCATGATTATGGGAAATTACATATTAAACTGGGAGATGCTGAAGCTGGTATCTTCGCTAAAGATGGTTACCGTGGTTTTAGTGCAAAGGCTGATTTAGCTAAGGTTGAGGGAGAAGTTAAAATACCGTTACCTTTTATTGATGATTGGAAACTAGTTGTTGGCGGAGATGTAGCTTATGGTAGTATAGGTGGAGAGGCAAAAGTTGGATTAAAAAATGAATTAAGTGTTGGTCTTGGACCTGTTGGTTTAGGAATAAAATTTGGAGTAGAAAAGTAGAAAAGAGTTAGAATGTTATATTTATGAGGGGGAAGTTTTTTTGTTTTCATTGCAAGTGTTTAAAAAGATTTTAATTATTTTTGTTTTTATTGCTGTTCCTTCTAGTTTATTAGCCGTTTGGCTTGGAGCAGATGCTACTTTTAAAGAGAAAATGATATTATCTCTAATTTTTGGCATAGTGATGCCGCTAGCTTTTTTTATTTTTTATAAAATCACATCTTTATTTTTAAAGTAGTAATTAGTTTATTTAGGAGGAGTTTTGTATGGAAAATATAAATATACCAAAATTACCAATAGGAAGCGAATTATTACCAATTGGTTCTGTAGTTCTTGTAGAAGAAATTAATCAACTCCTTATGATTTATGGTAGAAAGCAACAACAAGATGATAATAAATTATGGGATTATGTTTCTTGTCCATATCCTCATGGTAATTTATCAAAAGAATATAATGTATTTTTTAATCATAATCAAATTGCTCATTTATTATTTAAGGGTTTTGAAACAGAGGGTGAATTAGAATTAAGAAGTAAATTATCTGAGTTTTAGTGGAAATGGAGAAAATATAATATGATTTTAGGAATTTCATATTTTGATATTTTTTGTATCATAATTATTGCTTTGTTTTTTTTCACTTTCTGGAGATTGAATGCTCGGTATAATAAGAAACATAATGTTCCTAAGGTTTTTCAATGGTTTCCTAGAAGATGGGGGAAAAGAAAAATTTCAGAGCATTTATCTCAACTAAATAAAAAGTTAGAAGCTGAAGGGAAAGGTATTTGGGTTACAATCTATGCTATAGATTTGTACATCGTAACTATCCCTTGTACAGTAAAAAAATATAAATCTTAATATATATGTTTGTAGAAGAGACCTTTTAATTTAAAATAAAAGGTCTTTCTTTATAAATTTCCACTATTTTTTATGACAGTTGAAATAGTAATTTTAAGTAAATTAAATTTGAAATGTATCAAGAATATTATCTTTTTCTTCTTTATTGATTCCAATATATTTGAGTGTAATCTTTGGTGTGCTGTGGTTTAATATCTCTTGCAACATAGCAACATCTTTAGTTTGTTTATAGAACCAATAGCCGAAGGTTTTGCGCATGGTGTGAGTCCCAATAGATTCGATACCAGCAAAATCTTTGGCTTTTTGAAATTTTTGATAAGCCTAGATCTTATTAATGGGGTGATCTTCTTTTCGAGAAGGGAATAATATTTCACAGAAGGTGTAAAATGGGATGTTGATTTAGATGGTGATGGTGATGGTGAAGATGATAGTATTAAGGATATGGTGAAAACGGGTGTGAAAAAAGCTTGGTCAACAGTAGCGGGGTGGTTTAATTAACATGAAAAAAAATACAGATTTTAATAAGAAAGCTTTTGAATATTATATGGCTCTTTACGCTGTAAATGATATAAGATCGACTATAATTACTCTTGTGATTGGGATAACAGATATATTTGTGCTTTTGCCTGCTTTTGCGAATCCTGTTCAACCGATATATATGTACATAATAGTTCCACCAGTTGCTTTTTTAAATTTATGGGCAATATGGATTGTTATAAATCCTAGGAAACGACAATTACAATACACTCTATTTCGTGGGGTATTTGGTATCGTATGTTCAGTAGGATTATTAGTTATAACCCAAAAGTTTGCATATGGAATGTTAGGATTACAAACTCCCATCTATTTTATTTTTTCGGTTGGTTTGTATATTTTTGCTTTGAATTATTATTATAAAAATCATATTAAAAAACTTCAGGAACCCATCAAAAAATCAAAATCATCGAAAAAAAACTCTGGTTTCGGAGTAGTGGCTTTTATAGGATTGGGTCAACTCGTTGCTAATATCAGTCTTGGTTTCGCAACACAAAAGACGGTAGCAATTGTATTAATGTGTGTATACTCAATGCTTTCGTTTATGTTGTTTCATTTCATTATGGAACTTCATAGGTATTATTATTTAAGGAAGCATATAGAAGGTGGAGGTAGAACACATGAAACCTTTTAAAGAGGTTTATTGAATTTTAAGTATTGTGATTTATGGAAGGAAATAAAAACTTATGGTTAAAGAATCTGTGATGTATGACTATATTGGCTGTTTTTATCCAGAAGGATACATTAATCCGGATTATACATTTGCATTTAATCATGAGGATATTGAAGAAGTTATATTTGTAGGTTTTATAGATGAGGAAGAAGAGGCATTTGTAGGATTGCTTAATTGAATATGATCTAGAAATAGGGAAAGGAATCGAAACGATTCATGCCATTTATATAACTTTTATACGAATGATTCATATATAGAAGAGCAATATGATGGCATAGATATGTTCGCATCATCCAGTGAAAAACATGATGCAACAGGCACAAAAATTGGTGAATTAATAACGAAAGAAAAACAAAAGTGTCTATACACCTATGATTTCGGTGATGGTTGGGAACATGAACTAGTGTTAGAAAAAATATTACCATTTGATGAAGAAGCGATAGTTCCTATATGCCAAAAAGGAAAAAGAGCATGCCCACCCGAAGATTGTGACGGCCCTTATATGTACAACGAAATTCAAAAGGCATTGCGAGGAGAAGGTTAACTGGATGAAGGACTACTGGAATGGCTAGGGGGATTTGATCCAGAGGAATTTGATTTGGATAATGTGAATGAGATGTTGGAGGAGTAGGAGATAGTTTAGGTGGGAAGACCGCCTTTTGGTGGTCTTTTTAATTGAGGTTAAATTTATCGATTTACTGATAAAGATTGACAATAGTAAGAGGGAATTTTTATGTATTTGCGCATGAGAGTGTATTGAGGGAGTATTGTTTGTTCACAGCAAGTGCCAATATTTATATTTATCATTAAATCCTCGTGGTAAAAATCAAATTGATATTATGTTGGAACATGTGAATTCTATGCAGATTTTTTTACCATTCCCGCCATTCTTCTGTTATATCTTCCTCGGACTCTAAGCCAGCTATTCGTGCTGCTGTATCGATAAATTCATAGAGATCTTCTCTTTCCATTGTTTCGATAAAGCAGTCATATTCAGCATTTAGATCATTTATTTTAATAACTACCTCTTTAACGACTTGCATTATTTCGGCTTCGGTTGGATTCTCACCTAATTGCTCTAGATGGTTAATGTAAGTGTCAAGAACCTTATTTGTTGCACTTATATTTTCTTCAGTGAAAAATTCCCCATCTTCATCATGCTCAACCCATGGGGTTGTTGGTTTGTTTTTTTTCAATTCATCAAACGTCATGATAACCTCCTAAAAATGTTTTTTTATCTTTAATCTCATTCTACATTTTCAATTATATATAACAACCATTTCAGAGAAACTGTCTGTAGGCTGCTAGTCATTCAACTCATTTTACGAGGCTACCTATTCGTGGTCTTTTTATTTTATCCCCCGCATAAATATATTTTATCGCAAGAATTCATTAATAGATTTCAAACTGTCTATCTTTGCGAA
This sequence comes from Bacillus sp. FSL R9-9410, assembly GCF_038050385.1. Classification (NCBI taxonomy): domain Bacteria; kingdom Bacillati; phylum Bacillota; class Bacilli; order Caryophanales; family Bacillaceae; genus Bacillus; species Bacillus sp. FSL R9-9410. The sequence continues at coordinate 3,754,473 of NZ_JBBOTV010000001.1, read as the reverse complement.
AAAGTTTGACAATACATACGGGTAGTGGTAATTTAAAACCTATAAGAAAACTCGGTATTAATTCCGAGTTTTCTTATAGGTGTAAATATTCGAGAGGGGTCGAAATATGAAGAAGAAGTTGTTTGCATTACCATTTGTCCTACTATTACTTATTGCATTAGCAGCTTGCTCAGGGGAGAAAGATTCTTCGAAGCAAGCGAACACTAGTAAATCAGGGACTCCGAAAGATGGAGGAACGTTAACAGTTGGTGTTAGTGATAATCCAGATACGATGAACCCGCTTTATGCGAATGATCGTGTGTCGTTAACGATACAGCAAGCTTTATATGCACCGCTGTATCATATGGAAGACGGTAAGAAAAAATTTGTTCTTGCTGAAAGCTTTACGCCTTCAGAGGATCAATTAACATGGACTTTAAAATTAAAGGATAATTTGAAATGGCATGATGGTAAGAAAATTACATCAGATGATATTGTATTTACATTTCAATCTATTTTAGATGAGAAGCAAAATAGTTCAAGCCGTGAAAACTTTATTTTTAAAGGAAAGCCGCTTGAGGTGAAAAAAGTGGATGAGCTAACGACTCAATTTGTATTACCGCAAGTAAGTGCATCTTTCGAAGGGGTTATGAACGATTTCTTCCCAATTCCGAAACATGTATTTGAAGGTGAAGCGGATTTAGTGAAGAGTAAGAAAAACTTACAACCTGTAGGATCAGGTCCATTTAAATTAAAAGAGTTTAAATCAGATGAATATGTTGCGCTAGAGCGATTCGATGATTATTTTGCTGGTAAAGCGAAATTAGATTCTGTCGTGTACCGCGTTGTAAAAGACCGTAATACGGCAAACGTTTCACTTCAAAATGGTCAAATCAATATGAAGATGATTGAGCCGCAAGACTTTAAGAAATTAGATAGCACTGGGAACTTCTCAATGGTGACATTCCCTGAAGGTAGATTATTCTACTTAGCTTATAACTTTAATACAGACCTTATGAAGAAAAAAGAAGTGCGCCAAGCAATTGCGCATGCATTAGATAAGAAAGAAATGATTAACTCAGCATTCGTTTCTAGTCAATTTGCAGAACCGGCGAATTCAATCTTAACACCAGACGCTATGTATTATGCGAAAGATATTAAAGAGTATAAGTATGATCAAAAAGAAGCGAAAGATTTACTAGCAAAAGCTGGTGTGAAAGATAAAGAAAAAGTACGCGTTATGTATGTAACGAATAATAAAATCATGGAAAGTCTAGCGCTATATACACAACAAAAATTACAAGAAGTTGGCTTACAAGTTGAACTGAATGCATTAGATGCTAGTGCGGCAAGTGAGAAGAGCTTAGATAAAGAGAATAAAGAATATGACATTACATTCGGTGGTTACATAATGGGACCAGAGCCTGATTCATATAAGAGCTTATTCTTAAGTAATGCAGAATACAATTATGCGCGTTATAAAAATACTGACTTTGATAAGTTATGGGAAGAAGCTGCAGTTGAAACAGATAAAACGAAACGAGCAGAGCTATACCATAAAATCCAAGATACAGCGAGAGCAGACTTACCTTATCTTCCAATCGCATATCCGAAAGCGGTTATTGCAGTAGATAAAAAGTTTGATGGATTAAAAGAAGCAAAAGCAATTCCTGTCACAATGTTTGAAGATCTATCGAAAATTTATGAAGTGAAATAAGAAACTGTAAAGAAGCTGGTGGAAATCAGCTTCTTTATCCCGCTTTAACGGGCTGCCCGTAAGCGGGATAATAATCAGCAGGGGATGGACAAACCCCACACTGATTAAAGTTTCACTTTATCCCGCATTAACGGTCAGTAAGACTCCCACCTCAAAATTCGGCTAAAGCAAAGAAGCTAGGTGGGAGATCAACTGTCCGTAAATGCCCGATTGGTTCAACTAATAATCAGTGGGGATGGACAAAACCCCCACTGATTAAAGTTTCACTTTATCTTGAGGGGGGAAGTTTGTGTATAAAGTAATTGCAAAGAGGCTTTTAAATGCAATTCCGCTTTTATTTGTTATTTCTATTATTTCTTTTCTATTAATAAAACTAGCGCCGGGCGATCCCGTTCGAAACTTTGTAACGCCGAATATGAGTCCAATTGATGTCGAGCGTATTCGCAAAAGTTTAGGACTAGATCAGCCGATTTACGTGCAATATTTTTTATGGTTAAAAAATATTTTAACAGGGAATTTTGGATACTCACTTCAAAACCATCGTCCTGTTTTAGAACTTATCACAGAAAGATTACCCGCAACAATCGGATTAATGGGATCATCTTTACTCGTCTCATTTGTAATCGCAATACCGCTCGGACTATTTACAGGGGTGAAAAAGAATTCGTTCTTTGATCGCACCGTGAACTTCATCTCCTATGTGGGAATCTCAATGCCAGTCTTTTGGTTCGCGTTACTATTAATCTACTTGTTCTCTTTAAAGTTGAACATGCTTCCGAGTATGGGTATGCGCACAGTCGGTCAAGATTCCTTCTGGGATATTGTCCAGCACGGCATTTTACCTTGCATAGTGCTAGCGTTCCAAAACATCTCTGTCTATATGAGATATATTCGCTCAAGCACAATTCAGCAATTAGAAGAAGATTACGTACAAATTCAATATGCGTACGGTGCTTCAAAGAAAACAGTTTTATTTAATCACGTACTTCGAAACGTATTAATACCAATCATTACAATTTTCGGATTATCCATTCCGAGTTTAGTAGGCGGAGCGTTCATTACGGAAACAGTATTCTCATGGCCGGGACTCGGTTCACTCGGGGTGAATGCCATTTTTAGATTTGATTATCCAATTATTATGGCAATCACATTATTATCATCGTTCATGTTAATTCTCGGTAATTTAATTGCTGATATTTTATATGGCGTAGTAGATCCGCGCATTCGAATGAGGGGGTGATTTGGAATGAACAATAGGAGATTTCAAACGATAAAAAATAGTTTTACAAAAAATAAGTTTGTAGTAATGGGAGTTATTATACTTGGTGTTTTAACAATCGCGTCTCTTTTCGCATTCATATCACCGTATGATCCTAGCAAAATGTCGATTCCAGATCGTTTACAAGAACCGAGTTTAAGTCATCCTTTCGGCACAGACGATTACGGAAGGGATTACTTAACGAGAGCGTTATATGGCGGACGAGTTTCCCTTGCGGTGGGTTTTCTAGCGATGGTTGTTTCCATTACAATCGGGACCGCAGTAGGAACAATTAGCGGATATTTTGGCGGAAAGTTAGACAACTTCTTAATGCGAATTGTTGAAGTTCTTATGTCGATTCCATCATTCTTCTTAATGCTACTATTAAATGCTTACTTAAAACCAGGAATTACGACGTTAGTTCTTATTATCGGATTACTAACATGGATGGACACCGCCCGCATTGTAAGGGCAGAAACGTTATCTGTAAAAGAGCGTGAGTACGTTTTATACGCAAAAGTGTCGGGACAAAAGTCACTTATGATTATTGTAAGACATATCATTCCTAACATTTTATCAACCATTATTATCGCAGCGACATTAACAATTGCGACATCGATTTTAATGGAATCATCACTTAGCTTCTTAGGTTTAGGTATTAGAGAACCGGATTCTTCTTGGGGCAGCATGCTAAACAATGCGCAAGGATACATAGGTGAAGCTTGGTATTTAACACTCTTCCCGGGGTTCCTTATTTTATTAACTGTACTAAGTTTTAACGTAATCGGTGAAGCGTTGAAAAAAGCTTTCGCACCAAAAGGGGCTCATCATGAGAACTAATGCTTTAAGTGAGGGGGAGTGAAAAGCGTGTCTGAAAAACTATTAGAAGTAAAAAACTTAAAGACTTCTTTTTTCATAGAAGACGGCGAAGTAGAAGCTGTTCGCGGCGTTTCATTTAGTTTGAAAAAGGGTGAAGTCGTTGGGATTGTTGGCGAATCGGGAAGCGGAAAGAGCGTTATGGCGAAATCCGTTATGGCTCTCGTTACGCCTCCGGGGAAAGTGAAAGAAGGAGAGATTCTTTTTCAAAATGAAAACGTGCTTTCTAAATCGGAGAAAGAATTACGCTCTATTAGAGGAAATCAAATTTCACTCATCTCTCAAGATCCAATGTCTGCATTAAATCCAGTTGTGGAAATTGGAAAACAGATGACAGAAGTAATTGTGCGCCATCAAAAGGTGAAAAAGAGAGAAGCACAAAATATCGCGGTCAACTTGCTAAAACAAGTTGGTCTTTCTTCACCGGAAGAAAGGATAAAACAATATCCACATGAACTAAGCGGTGGTATGAAGCAGCGGGTTATGATCGCAATGGCAATGTCTTGTAACCCAGACCTTCTCATTGCGGACGAACCGACGACAGCGCTTGATGTAACGATACAAGCACAAATACTAGATTTAATGAAAAACTTAAAAAACGAAACGAATATGTCATTACTTCTTATTACACATGATCTTGGAATTGTTGCGCAAAACTGTACACGCGTCATCGTTATGTACGGCGGGCTTATTATGGAAGAAGGACATGTACTTGATATTTTCCAATCGCCGAATCATCCGTATACGAAAGGGCTATTAAACTCTCTGCCAAAAATATCGAACGGAGTAAAAGAAAGACTAGCGCCAATTCAAGGTGTAACACCAAACTTACTACACCCGCCGAAAGGATGCCCATTCGCAGAGCGTTGCCCACATAAAATGGACATTTGTGAAAAAGAACGTCCACCTTATTTTGAAATCGGAAACGGAAGACGCTCTATGTGCTGGTTAAACGATAGGGCGGTAGGTGATTCCCATGCATGAAGAAAACTTAATTGAAGTTCGGAACTTAAAAAAGTATTTTCCTATTAAAAAAGGACTATTCGGCAGAAAAACAAAGCAACTAAAAGCAGTAGACGACCTTAGCTTCACAATAAAAAAGGGTGAAACATTCGGACTAGTAGGGGAATCCGGCTGCGGAAAATCAACGACAGGAAGAAGCATCATTCGTTTACACGACGTCACTTCAGGTAACATCCTATTCGACGGACAAGATATCGCAGATCTAAAAGAAAGTGAACTAAAAGAATATCGAAAAAGAATGCAAATCATTTTCCAAGACCCATACGCATCATTAAACCCGACAATGAACGTATTCCAAATTATTAGCGAACCGATGAACATTCACGGATCCTACACAGCGGAAGAAAGAAAAGAAATCATTCTAGACCTTCTAAAAAAAGTAGGCCTAAAAGAAGAACACCTATATCGCTACCCGCACGAATTTAGCGGAGGCCAAAGACAGCGTATCAGCATCGCGCGCGCACTATCTGTAAAACCGGACTTCATCCTATGTGACGAACCAATCTCAGCACTAGATGTATCAGTCCAAGCACAAGTCGTAAACATGCTGCAGGATATTCAAGAAGAAACAGGAGTCACATACTTATTCATCGCACATGACCTATCCATGGTAAGACACATATCAGACAGAATCGGAGTCATGTACTTAGGAAACATAGTAGAAATTGCCGACAGTGAAGACCTATACACAAAACCGGCACATCCATACACACAAGCACTACTCTCATCCATGCCAGAACCAGATCCAACAAACATAGGCAAAGAACGGATCATTCTGCAAGGCGAAGTTCCAAGCCCACTCAACTCACCATCCGGCTGCAAATTCAGAACGCGCTGCAAATTCGCCACTGAAAAATGCGCACAGGAAGTACCGAAGATGGTGGAGATTGCGAAGGGGCATGAGGTGGCTTGTCATTTGTTTTAGAGTGGGGGAAAAGCAGTGGGGGGACCTGGTGCTTTTTTCTTTGTAGGTGGACGTGGTGTGGGATTGGTTGTTAGTTTAGGAGATAGTGCGCGCGAAATTTGTCGGTAAATCGATATGTTATGCCGAAACGTTGATATATTTTTGTAAAGAGTGGGATTGGTTGTAGACTAATGGTCAGCGACTGTCTATATTTGCATGTCTTATCATATAATTCCCCTTATTTTTTTATTATAATTTGAATGACATGTTAGATTGTATATTTTGTCCTTAATATATTTAAAGGGTAATTGGGTATTAAGATTAATTAATGGAATGAAAGATTTGGATTAAATGTACCTATTATTAAATTCGGAAATAGTATCTCTAACGCTGAAAAGATAGTTGGTTTAGGGCTTCTTTTCTATATTTTAGAAACAATTAAAGTAAGAAAAAGTAAAATGTTAATATCCTAATATTCAACAGAAAGATAAAATGTTTAAAAGTTCAAAATAATACTTTATAATATATTTAGTAAAATTAACCAATGTATATTTTGCTCATTATGTATTAAAGGGGAAATGAAAATGGCTGGACAAATTCGTATGTCACCAGAGGAGCTTAAATCGAAAGCGGCTCGATATGGACAAGGTGCAAATCAAATTGAGGACATTTTAAGTCAACTACAAAACTTACAAAATGAATTAAGAGGAGAATGGGAAGGACGTGCTTTTGAAGGTTTTGACCAACAGTTCAATCAATTAAAGCCAAAGGTACAAAACTTTGCACAGCTATTACAAGAGATTAATATGCAGCTTAATAAAACTGCAGAGGCTGTTGCTTCTCATGATGAAGAATTATCACATAATTTCGGTTTGAAATAAAAATTTTCATACTCTATATAACAAGCATTTTAAATGAGCCATACAGCTTATAGTGTATGGCTCATTTGATTGCATGCCTAGCGCGAGTGATATTGATAGGGATATATATTTAATGAGATTTCTTTGATGCGTTTGGAAAACTTATAGAAAGGGTTTGAAAGAATGGGACAATTTCAAAGTAATTTACAAACAGCAACGCAAATTGCTACGAAAATGGGATCAGCCTCTGATAGGATTCAAAGTGCAACAAGTCGTTCTATAACAAAGGCGACGCGTACAACACTATCTGTTAACTCCAAAGCACAAGAAGCTAATCAACAAGTTTTAGACTTGACGAAACAATTTTCTACTGCCTTTCAACAAGCGGTCGATAATATTCATTCAGTAGCCCAAGAGTTTGAGAGAATGGATAACGAATTTCACAATACTTTTCGCTAATGTGACAACCTACATAAAGGTAAAATGGTAGGAGGAATATGATGAGTCAAGATATTGAAAAACAAATCAATCAAGTAAATCAAAAGTTAAGAAGTGTATTTGAAGAACAAGACCGAAATCAATCCGCGATTCACATTCAGGAGCAAGCGGAAGCGGATTTTTATGAATGGAGAGGTCGAAGCCATCGTTTGTTTGATCGAATTTTAGGAACTTGGCATGGTGATAGAGAAATGTCTCAGTTTCTTATGAATACATATCAAGATGCACAACATGTTGAAAGAAAAGTCACATTTGAATTGGAAAACAAAAAAGAAACGTTGCTTAAAGAAAGACGAGACCTTAGTGATTTAGAAAACGACCTTTCCTATCAACAACAAAAATTAGCAAGGGAGGTCAATGCATGAGTTTAAATATGTATTTCGGAGAAGTACAAAGCCAAACTCAAAGCATGAATGCTGTATGTATCGCTACTATTCAAGGCATGGAACAAGCGATTCAGTCGATTGACGCTTTTGCAGTTGATACTGTGTTACAAGGGCAAACATATAGCAGTGCAAAATCATTTTTTGTACAAACCTTTCGTCCTTTAGCGCAAGGAATTATTTACTTATGTGAAGAGCTAATCCGACAAAACAATGCCTTTCCAAGTCAATTTCAATCACAGGTAGCTTCAACAGATGTAATTGAACACGAGATATTAGAACAAATTCGAGAAATTGACCGAATGAAAACAAGTATGGAAGCTGTCAATCAAGCTATGCCAATGCCGGGTATGGATGCCATGGTAAATCTTTTTATTGTTATGAGGCAAAAACTGCAAGAAAAGCTGGATCATTTGTATCAATTCAATCAGACCTCTAGTAATAATTATAGTACAGCAATTCAATTAGCAGCTAGTATTGCGACAGGTTTGGTGGAAGTCCAAAGTGGAAAAGGTTTTAGTCCCGTAAGTGGTACGTTTAGTACACAAGGTTTGAATATGGATTGGATAGCGCCTATTCAGAAAATTACAGAAAAGAAAATTACAGAAAAGAAAACTCTTGAAGCGGATAAGAAAAATTCACGAGACGAAGATGCTAAGTTCATGGAAGGATCAGTAAAGGATAAAGAAGGAAAGCGAATTGGATTTGAGGCTGAAGGGTCTATAATGGAAAAAAAGAGCAGCCTCTCTAATGGTGATAAGCTTATTAAGGAACGATATATTGATGAGCTTTCAACAAAGGCTATAGCTGGTAAATTGGATGTGAATATACCCTATGATTGGAAGAGTTTAAAAGAAGATGCACTTGCTAGTAAAGTTATTGGCGTAAAAGGGGAAGCAGGTATTTTAGATAACTCATATAAATTTAAATCCACAATTCCTTTAATCACACCTGTAGGTATCATACAATTAAAAGATAGAGAGGTTACAGTTACTCAAAAAATTTTTTCAGGAGAAGTTATAGCAGGTATTGACGATTACTCCTTAAAAGCAGGATCGGAAGCTTCTACACTTAAGTATGAAGTAGAAGTAAGTATGCTACATTTTCCAGATTGGTTGCCAATTTTTGGAGGTACAGACCTGAAAATTAAAGGTGATTTGGGATTAGGCGCAATAGGTTTGAAAGGTAGCGTTGGAAAAGAAACTGGTATAACAGTTCCTGCTTTAGAGGGTTTTACTGTGGGAAGTAGTATTAAATTTGAAAAACCTGAGGAGAAAAAATGATATGAAAACTCCATCGTATAAACCATTATATATTTTAGTTTATGTCGTAATATCTGTATCTATTATAGGGTTAATGATTACTCCATCCAACAATTGGTGGGAAAAATTGTTAGGAACTATCGTTCTCATTCTTTTGGGAGCAGGTTTAATATGTTTTTTAAAATTCGGACGGTGGGCGCAAGAGAAATTTTATGATAAATTTACAAAAAAACGGGATTAATATAAGACTGGAGTAATTAAGATATGCGTACAATAAATAGAATTCTGTCTTTTACTGTATGTATTATGTTTATGTTGTTAATTGGGGCTTCTTCTACTATACGGTTAGAAGACAAACTTTTACTTATAGGTTTGTTACTAATTTGCAATGTTATTGCATACTTTACAGTAGAGTATATCTATAAACGTATAGACAATAAGAAAAAGCAGTAGATTTATAATCTGCAAAATTTATTTAATATTTAGGAGGCAAACGTATCAATGAAACTATTACCAATTGGAACAGTAGTTAAGCTAGAAGATATGGAACAAAGCGTTATGATTATTGGAAGAATGGCTATTTCAGAAGATAAACGTGAATTTGATTATGTAGGTGTTCTTTACCCTATTGGATTTATAGGTAACGAAAATGTGTTGTGTTTTAACTACGATAAAATCACAGAAGAAATGCATAAAGGATACATGACGGATGAAGAATTAGTTTTACGTGAAAAGTTATTAGAAATGTAAATAAAGCTTTTGTTTATAGATATCCTTTTAGTAAAAATACTTTAAACGTCTTGGGAGAAATCTTTAAAAGATGACATGCTATAATTTAGCATGTCTTTTTTATGAAAAGAATTCTTTTCCATCTAAATAGCTGCCTTTCTGCCAATTTCATATGTTGCTCTAGATGCTTCGAATAACTTTTGATTACGTTGCTGTTTAGCTTGTTTTATGATAATTGTGGCATACTGATTTAAGGTGGTTTTTGTGCGAAATTCTTGCAAGTAATCTCCTGAATTTGGACATATTGATATTATTACTCTACAAAAGATGTGTGATCAGTATGGAAAAGGAAATCTATGTTGATTTTAGATAAATTTAAATAAGAAATGTATCAAGAATATTATCTTTTTCTTCTTTGTTGATACCAATGTATTTTAGTGTGATTTGTGGTGTACTGTGATTTAAAATTTCTTGCAACATGGCTACATCTTTAGTTTGTTTATAGAACCAATAGCCGAAGGTTTTTCGCATAGTGTGGGTCCCAATGGACTCTACGCCGGAAAAATCTCCGGCTTTTTGCAATTGTCGATAAGCCTGGATCTTACTAATGGGTTTGTCTCCTTTTCGAGAAGGAAATAACCAGGTACTTTCTAGTGTTTGGGAATACGAATAGACTTCATCAAAAATAGAAGTAAGGTTAATCATGCGTTCTTTCTTCGTTTCCCCCTCTTTGATTTTGAATTCTTTTATCTTTTTCCGTTTTAACTTTACGATGGTTTTTGTTTGAATTTGGAGTAGATCGCTGACACATAATCCTGTATGGATTCCAATAAGGAAGAGTATATAGTCTCGTTCAGAATAATGACGTTTGAGAGCCCATTTCATATCTTCAAGCTGTTCTTTACTTCTGATGGGGTGGACATCAATGAGATTTGGTTTTTTGTTCGCGGATTTTTAACATCTTTATTTACAGTGTTTTGAATGTAAACTAATAATAAAAAGTTTGCTTTCAAATTAGAAAAGGTTAGTCCCTCACTTCACTCCAGCTAAAAACCTCACACCCAAAAACAAAGGGGAACTCAATTGTTCAAACTCATATAAAGTTTCAATCTTGTCTAAGCATCCATTAGGATATACAATTGATCATCTATTTTTCTTTACATAATCTCCAGATACAGTCCATATCAACTATAGATTCTTGTCTTATGCTAAATGTAATCAAAAAGCAAGTAGATAAAGATAATGACTAAAACATTAACTCTAGATACTTTTTTGATGAATATTACAAATAAACAGGAGGTAATGAAAAATGATTAAAACATTATTAGCAGGAGCACTTTTAAGTACAGGATTGGTAGCGGGAGGTGCAGTAGGTGCAGATGATGCGAAAATGGACAATTTAAAATCAAATGAAGATAGTTCAAATCAAGTAATTACACAGAGTGCAGATGGAACAACGTCTTTCTCACAAAACTTTGATTTACCTAAAGATGCAGTGCCAGCAACTCCTAAAGGAGACGTAAAAACTGTTGAAAGAACAGAAGGTACAGGTTCTCAAGAAGGAAAAATGGTACCAACAAAAGAAGGTACAGATTCTCAACCTGGATTTGAAATGGGAGCCCCTGAAAAACCAGAGCATGCAAAAACTGTTGAAAGAACAGAGGGCACAGACTCTCAAGAAGGAAAAATGGTACCAACAAAAGAAGGAAATTAAATAATATATAGTTATAACGAAGAGCATCCAAAAAGTGGTGCTCTTTTTATATTATAGGAATCAACCGGTTTTACTCAATATAGAACTGTAGCGGGAATTCAAGCTAGAATATGGGTTACTGTCTCTTCAAATCATGGTGTTTGAAGCACTAGTTTTGGTGGTAACGTTACAACATAAACATTTTATTAGAGATTTTTTAAATTTACATACACTCTAGATAAACTACATATCAACTTCAGATACTTGTTTTATGATACAAGTAATCAAACAAAAGGAGGGCAATAAAAAATGATTAAAACAGTATTAACAGGGCACTCTTTTAAGTACAGGAGATTATTAACAGGTGGAGAAAATGTTGAAGATGTACAGACAGATAAACATATTCCATATGAACAAAATGAATTGCAGCAAACTCTAGAAAAGTACGATTCGAAGAAATTTGAGTTATAAAAAGAAAATAGATAAATATAGTGAAAATAGATAAATTGACAAGAGAAAAGCACTTTGTGTATATCACAGGTGCTTTTTATTTTCATTTTGATATAGGGCTTGAATTAAATTTTTACACTAAAATATATACGGCAAAAAGGGGGGAGTTCATTGCACAAAGTTATTTATGGGATATTAATTTTAATTTATACTTTGTATTCATTTTTTGTAAGTGATGGAAGTGAAGTAAGGTTTATTATGGTGTTAACTATAGTACTTATCTTTTCTGTGGTTTTAGAAAAAGGAAATGCAAACAAAACGACTGATTAAAGGTCTTTTTGTTTGCATTTTTTAGTTGGCTATTAAAGTCCAGATGTTTTAGGGATAGCACCAAATCGCCATCAAGCTTAAAGAACGATTTATCCCCAAACAATAAAAATGAGCTTTTTATTACAAGTTAGCACCAAATTTCGTTTTTGGGACACTATTAAATTTTTAGTTGATGAAAACACCTGCCTAAAATAGAAAACTTTTAACCTATTATCCTTTATTCCGTAGCTTTTAAGGTATTTAACACGACTTTGGTTGCGTCTGCAATAAGTTTATCATCGTATTTAGCATCCTCTTTATCATGATTAGAAAGTATAGCAAGAACAATCGGCTTTTTATTTGGTGGCCAAATAATTGCGATATCATTTCTTGTTCCGTAAGATCCCGCGCCTGTTTTATCAGCTACTTCCCATCCTTTTGGTACGCCCGCACGAATCAATTTATCTCCAGTTGTATTTCTCTTCATCCAATCTACTAATAGTTCACGTTTTTCTATTGGGAGTGCAGTTCCTAATGTAAATGATTGAAGTGTCTTAGCTATCGCTTCTGGTGTACTGGTATCATGTGTTTCTCCTGGATGCACTTCATTTAATTCAGGTTCAAATCGTTCTGAAGTAGTAACAGTATCTCCCATTTCTCTCAAGATTTTTTCAAATTCAGAGGGCCCTCCTAACTGTTTAAGAATCAAATTATGTGCTGTGCTGTCACTATATCGAACAGAAGCATCTGCAAGTTCTTTTAACGTCATGCCTGTATCAACATGCTTTTCAGTAATTGGATTATAATTAGAAAGATCTTCATGAGTATACGTAATCCTTTGATCAAGAGCTTCTAATGAGTTCTTGCGTAAAAGAGCGCCCACAGCTAATGATTTAGATGTAGATGCAAATGCAAAACGATCATCTGAATGATAAGCAACGGTTTGATTTGTACCTGTGTCCAGTGCATAAATACCAAGCTTAGCATCATATTCTTTTTCAAGTTTAGCGAAAGATTGATTACCTGTATTTTCTTGTTTAATTTGATTAGCTTGATTAGTTTGTTTAGGTGGTTCAGATTGAGTGTTACTATTGGAACAGCCTATAAGTGATACACATGAAAGTAATACTACAGGCACAATCTTTTTGTAATGTAAAATGTTAAAGAACTTGTTTAAAACGAACATAAATTTTCAACCTCTTTCAAGAATATATGGATTTTGTCTAGGTATTCTAAATACCAATGCAATTAAAGATGGCATAGGGTAACAATACTACTGCAGCTAAAATTTCACAGGTTAAAGGACATCCAAAACGTTTATATGATTGATAAATCACGGTTTGGGGTGTTTCTTTTTTGTTGCTACTTGTAATGGTTCACCTGTGAAAGTATTAAACTTGTAATACTTAACCGTAGTATTACAATACATGTTTTTTACTTTTGGGAATAATAAGTCCTTTCTTTTTTTTTTGTAATACATAAAAATAGATGTAAAACGGGATATGTTGTATCCAATCTGGACAACTAATATTAGAAATACACTTATTAGACACTCTAAGTAATAAATTTGTTCCACTTTAAGATGAGGAAGAATTTGGGGTTTGTAAAATAACAATGGAACTACGTGTTTTTTCGTCATACAAAAACCTCTACATATAAGTAGAGGTTTTTAAATTGTATATTAATGAATTATGCTTTTTTAGATAAAGAAAATCGAGTTCAGGTAAACGAAGAACATAGAAGAAACGTTGTTTGATAAACTTAAAGATACTGTTGAAAATAACGTAGAAGCGATGGATCAGTTGTACGAAAAATTTATTCGCCAGATAGAAAATACTCCTATTATCGGGCAATATCATAACTACAAAAAAGGGCAAAATGAAGTGGTGTTAGATGAACTTAAAGGAATATTAAACACAATTTTACATCCAATAGATAGTGTTGAGGGCGCTGTGTATGCTCTTTCTCACATCGACGGAACATTTGCTGCTATGGAATGAAAGATTTGGATTAAATGCACCTATTATTACATTCGGAAATAATATCTCTAACGCTGAAAGGATATTTGATCTAGGGATTCTTTTCTATATTTTAGAAACAATTAAAGCGAGAAGAAGTAGAATATTTAATGATTAGAATTGATAATATTCTAATATTCAATAGAAAGATAAAATATTTAAAAGTTCAAAATAATACAGTATAATATGTTTAGTAAAATTAACCAAAATATATTTTGCTTATTATGTATTAAAGGGGAAATGAAAATGGCTGGACAAATTCGTATGTCACCAGAGGAGCTTAAATCAAAAGCGACTCGATATGGACAAGGTGCAAATCAAATTGAGGATATTTTACGTCAATTACAAAACTTACAAAATGAATTAAGAGGAGAATGGGAAGGTCGTGCTTTCGAAGGTTTTGATCAACAGTTCAATGAATTAAAGCCAAAAGTACAAAACTTTGCACAGCTATTGCAAGAAATTAATATGCAGCTTAATAAAACTGCAGAGGCTGTTGCTTCTCATGATGAAGAATTATCACGTAATTTCGGTTTGAATTAAAAACACTTTATTCTATATAACAATCATTTCAAATGAGCCATACAGCTTATATTGTATGGCTCATTTGATTGCGTGCCCAGCGAGTGATATTGATAGGGATATATATTTAATGAGATTTCTTTGATGCGTTTGGAAAACTTATAGAAAGGGTTTGAAAGAATGGGACAATTTCAAAGTAATTTACAAACAGCAGCGCAAATTGCTACGAAAATGGAATCAGCCTCTGATAGGATTCAAAGTGCAACCAGTCGTTCTATAACAAAGGCAACGCGTACAACACTATCTGTTAATTCCAAAGCACAAGAAGCGAATCAACAAATGTTAGATTTTACGAAACAATTTTCCACTGCCTTTCAACAAGCGGTGGATAATATTCATTCAGTAGCCCAAGAGTTTGAGAGAATGGATAACGAACTTCACAACACTTTTCGCTAATGTGACAACCTACGTAAAGTAAAATAGTAGGAGGAATATGATGAGTCAAGATATTGAAAAACAAATTAATCAAGTAAATCAAAAGTTACGAAGTGTATTTGAAGAACAGGACCGAAATCAATCTGCGATTCAAGCTCAAGAACAAGCGGAAGCAGATTTTTATGAATGTAGAAGTCGAAATCGTCGTTTGTTTGATCGAATTTTAGGAACTTGGCATGGTGATAGAGAAATGTCCCAGTTTTTTATGAATACGTATCAAGATGCACAACATATTGAACGAAAAGTCACATTTGAATTGGAAAACAAAAAAGAAACATTGTTTAAAGAGAAACGAGATCTTAGTGATTTAGAAAACGACCTTTCATATCAGCAACAACAATTAGTAAAGGAGGCTAATTCATGAGTTTAAATATGTATTTGGGAGAAGTACAGAACCAAACTCAAAGTATGAATGCTGTATGTACGGCGACCATTCAAGGTATGGAACAAGCGATTCAGTCGATTGATGCTTTTGCAATTGATACTGTGTTACAAGGGCAAACGTATAGCAGTGCAAAATCATTTTTTGTACAAACTTTTCGTCCTCTAGCGCAAGGAATTATTTACTTATGTGAAGAACTAATCCGTCAGAATAATGCCTTTCCAAGTCAATTTCAATCACAGGTAGCTTCAACTGATGTTATTGAACAAGAAGTGTTAGAACAAATTCGAGAAATTGACCGAATGAAAACAAGTATGGAAGCTGTCAATCAAGCTATGCCAATGCCGGGTATGGATGCCATGGTAAATCTTTTTATTGTTATGAGGCAAAAACTACAAGAAAAGCTAGATCATTTGTATCAATTCAATCAGACCTCTAGTAATAATTATAGTACAGCAATTCAATTAGCAACTAGCATTGCTGCAGGTCTTGCGGAAGTTCAAAGTGGGAAGAGATTTAGTGTTGTCAGCGGTACATTTAGTACACAAGGATTGAATATGGATTGGACGGGGCCTATTCAAAAAATTACAGAAGATAAAGCTCGTGAAGTTGAAAGGTTAAATAAGGATTCTGAATCTGGTGAAGTAGATAAAAAAGATTCATTTTTAGGTATGACTGGATTCAGTTGGAATGCACCATTGGATGGACCGGGGAATATATTCGGAACACTTACAAGTGCAGCGGCAGTAATAGAAAAGGCTAATAAAGTAATTAATGGTTATAAGGTAACATACGATTTGGACAGAAGAGCACAACGCGTCCTTGTAAGAGAATATTCCGATTTTAAGGGAAATAAAAAAATTAATGGGAAATATAGGGATTATAAGATTTATTATGTAGATGATGTCGCGGCAAAAATGACAAATGGAACTGCTAGCAAGACGATAAAAGAAATAGATGCTCTTATAAAAAATGGAAGTGCGCTAAGTGCGTCTAAAATGGCTTTAAAGGATAAACTTGGATGGTTTAGTGTGGCTATAGACTCATATACGGATACAAGTGAGAATATCAAAAATAATGAATCAAATGATAAAATCGCAGGGGATATTATTGGTAATGTTGTTGTAGGAGGAGCAGTAACCGTAGGGGCAACGGCTCTTACAGTTGCCGCCCTCCCAGCAGCACCAGTTCTAGCGGTTGCCGCAGCTGGATTTGCGGTTTCAGTAGGACTAACATATTTCACAGAAGGTGTGAAATGGGATGTTGATTTAGATGGTGATGGTGAAGATGATAGTATTAAAGATATGGTGAAAACGGGTGCGAAAAAAACTTGGTCAACAGTAGCGGGGTGGTTTAATTAACATGAAAAAAAATATAAATTTTAATAAGAAAGCTTTTGAACACTATATGGCTGTTTATCCTGTAAATGAAATAAGATTCCAAATAATTGCCCTTGTTCTTGTGGGAGCAGACATATTTATTCTGTTACCCGCTTTTGCGAATCCTTTTCGATTACTCTATGTATATATAGTAACTCCTCCAGTTGTTTTTTTAAATCTGTGGGCGATATGGATTGCTATCAATCCTCGGAAACGACAATTACAATACACTCTATTTCGAGGAGTATATGGCACTATATGTTCAGTCGGATTATTGGTTATAACTCAAAAATATGCTTATGAAGTGTTACAATTACAAACTCCCATCTATTTTATTCTTTCATTTGGTTTGTATGGTTTTGCTTTGTATTATTTTTATAAAAATAATATTGAAAAACTTCAGGAACCAAGAAAAAAATCAAAATCATCGAAAGGAACTGGTGGTGTAAAAGTAGCAGCTATTGCAGCGGGATCGGGGCAGTTAATTGCTAATATAATTCTTAGCATTGCAACACAACAGATGGGGGCAATTGTATTTATGTCTGCATGCACAGTGTTTTCGTTTGTTTTGTTTTATATGATTATAGAACTCCATAAGTATTATTATTTACGGAAGCATATAGAAGATGGAGGGAAAATCCGTATAGGCTTTTAAAGAGGATTTGTTGCATTTCAAGTATATAATCGCATTCTTCTTATAGTTGGTTAAAGGATAGAAAAAATAGGAGGGAGAGTTAATCTCATGAATGTGGAATTACATTTAGATAGCAGAGATATCTTTTTTCTATTTTGGGTGATAGGGATAAATAATACTTAATCGAAAACGGCAGGATGGTGCAAGTGAGATTCTGCGCTATTCAAATAATCTTTGAAAAATATATAAGCCGTATAAGAAAGGGCGGAGAATTATGCAATTTTCTAAAGAAAAGCTGTTACCAAATGGCTCTATTGTTCTGTTAAAAGGTGGGACAAAAAAGGTTGTAATTTACGGAAGAAAACAACTACTTATGGTTGAAGAACCGGTTATGTATGACTACATAGGCTGTTTTTATCCAGAAGGATATATTGATCCTGATTATACATTTGTATTTAATCATGATGCTATTGAAGAAATTATATTTGTAGGTTTTATAGATGAGGAAGAAGAGGCATTTGTAGGATTGCTTAATTGAATATGATCTAGAAATAGGGAAAGTAATCGAAACGATTCATGCCATTTATAAATAAAAGCGAAGTTTGCAACCAAACTTCGTTTTTTCAACGTGCAATGAATTAAAAAATTTATTTGAAATTGCATAACATTTATCCCGCATTAACGGGTAGCCCGTAAAAGTCCGATTGGTTCAACTAATAATCAGTAGGGGATGAACAAAACCCCTACTGATTAAAGTTTCACTTTATAGGAAACTGCGATGTAATAGCAAAAGGGGAAGTAGGATTAGGTACATTCGGTTTTAAAGCAAAGCTTGGAGCTCAAAATGGGGGATACTTTGGGGAAGAGTTTGGTCTTGTAGGGGTTATTAAATTTGAAAAACCAAAGAAAGAGGAAAGCTGATATGCAAGCATTTAAAGTTGGGAAATTAGTTACATTCGTTGCAATTATAATACTTCTTGTAGTTGCTATTTTATCTCCTTACAACTTATTTAAAAAGATTTATTTTATTATGGGTGTTCTTATTATTGGCGCAATTTCACTTGGTGCAAATAAATTCTTTGAACTGGTGCACAGTAAATTTAATAAGAAATGATATTACTTATGTGATAGGGGAATTCAAAATATGAATAAATCATTAAGGATTTAAAGGGAAATTTCCACAATATAATTTTACAGGATTACGTGGAACTAAATTAGTTCATCACCATATTGGTGGTGGTCAAGCTGTTGGTGTTCCGATGCCACTACATCCTGGTTTTGGAGGGGTTCATAACGTAGAAAAAGTGATTGGAGCATGGGGGCAATTGTATTTATGTCTGCATGCACAGTGATTTCGTTTGTTTTGATTTATATGATTATAGAACTCCATAAGTATTATTATTTACGAAGCATATAGAAGATGGAGGGAAAATACGTATAGGCTTTTAAAGAGAATTTGTTGCATTTCAAGTATATAAGCGCATTCTTCTTATGGAAGCCATTCACGAGGCTTATAGCAATAAAAGATGTATAAGTGGAAGATTATATTCTGGTAAAACATCTGAAGGAATGGAAATTAGGTTTGTTCTTATTAATGATAAGATTATAACTGTTTATCCAATGTATTAAAGAATGTGAGTTACTCAAAAATGAAAGTAACTACTCAGCCCATAGTTAAAAATGCAAGACAATATAGAGGTAATTGCTAAGAAGCACTCCCCCTAAGTTTCAGATGAAATTAAATGATTGAATATTTATATTTAAATAACCGACTATTTATGCTTTAATATTTCTATGTACATAACTGGGATGATTAGGAAATTATATTTAATATGTTTTAAGAAAGGGGAATGTTTTTTATATGGAAACTCCAGAAAATCAATTTAAACGTGCACTTAATCCTTGGTTCTCCATTTGGACAAAACCACGTGATACAATGAAAGAAATTTTTATATCCAAACCTAAGAATGTGTTTTTACTCATTTTATTAGGCTCATTCGTACAGACTTTAGATCGAGCATCTTCTAAAAATATGGCGGATTCAATAAGTAGTCCATTTTCAATAATCTCAATAGTTATATTCGGTACCTTCGTTGCTTTCTTAATTTATTATTTTTTGCTACCAGCGTTATTCAATTGGGTGGCAAAAAAACTTGGTGGACAAGGTACCTTTGAAAAAACACGTTACTCAGTTGCCTATTCTTATATCCCTTACGTTTACTCTCTTATATTAGTTTGGGTGCCTTCATTTTTCTTGTTTGGGATAGAAAACTTTACGAGTGAGACACCGGAAATGGATAGTAGCATAACTTTAACGATTTTGTTTCTTATTTTTGCCATAATTGATATAGTTATTGGAATTTGGACAATCATTATTTCCTTAAAATGTTTAGGAGAAGCACACCAATTTTCAGCATGGAAAGCATTATTAACAATAATAGTGTCCTTTATGATTATCATTCTTCCTTTGGTAATAATAGTATTTCTTATAGTAGGGGTTACAACCCTTTAATAATTTATTTGCTTCTTATTTATCCAAACGTTTTCTACGCGCTGTTAGTAATTGTTACAGGCTGAACAACCACATGATTCGGATGTTCCACTTGGCGAAGCGTATGACCTTTATGATCAAATTGATCGCCCGTTTTACGGCCTGTTTTTCTTATTATCAGTGTTAACAGGAATTTGTGAAGGCAAACTTGAAAATCAAAATATTAAACCATTAAAACCTTAGGGTAGCTGAGTAGTTACAAATGAAATATATATAAAGTGACAAAAAATGAAGACCTAGATTCTTTAAAAATAGAATTACCAAAAGAACTAGAAATTGTAGCAACATTTTTAGAAAACGATATCCAAGGGATTCCAGTTAAATGGTGGTTACAAAAAATTGATGAAGTATTAAATAATTTAAAAGAATATAATGAATTTCAAGGTACATTATGTGCAATTCAAGTAAAAAAGGATGAAACTATACTTGTAGATTTATATTCTATCCATGATCCTAATATATGTAAGATTGAAACAACTGAACTTAGAAATTTAATTGAAGTTTGGGGACAAGAACAAAAAATGTATAAAAATAATAACTAAAAAATTAACTTTTATAAAAACATTTAAATTAAAATTCTTCTTAAGCGTGAGCCCAATAGCTCACGCCTTTTATTTTGATTGACTATAACATTTATTTTTAAAATTTATAATCATACTATTTGTTACGAACAAACTATCAAAGAATCCATTGGTGTTACAGCTAATTGAAGGTGCTTTTATCTTTTGCGCGGGAAGGAGTGGGGTGGCTTGTGTGGGATTGTTCTGGTTGCCCGTTCAAAAAGTATTTAAAAGTAAAAAAAGGTCGTCAAACTCACCACAATCGGTATCTTAAGAATTAAAAGAAAAAGCAAAACATGGGGTTTGCTCGGAAGAAAGATTATAAATCTAGACCGAGTGAAAATTGAAAAATAACACCCCTCAAAGAGAAAAAATTCTCTTTGAGGGGTGTTATATAAAGAAGTCATCCTGTTCAAGATGATCTTCTATACTTTATTATTTTGAACTAGTACCATTCTTCAAGCTATCTCCACTACCAAGCTCCGCCTCAATCTGCGAAGTCTTCGATGACTCATCCATACGCCAATACGTAATAAAGCTTATTGCGATACATCCAGCTACGTAGAAGTAAAATAGTGATTCCATTCCGATACTTTTTAGCCATAAAGCGATGAACTCAGCTGTTCCACCGAATATCGCAACGGTTAGTGCATATGGTAAACCTACGCCGAGTGCACGAATTTCAGTTGGGAATAGTTCTGCTTTTACAATTGCGTTAATGGAAGTGTAGCCAGTAACGATAATGAGACCGACCATCATGAGTAAAAATGCTACGATTGGTTCTGTTGTTTTTTCCATAAAGAAGAAGATTGGTGCTGTTAGTAACGTTCCAAGAATACCGAAAGCCATTAATAGTGGGCGGCGTCCAATTTTATCGGATAATAGCCCCGCAATTGGTTGAAGTACGACGAAAATAAGTAGTGCGACAAAGTTAATCCAGCTTACAACTTCTTTCGGGAGACCGACTGTGTTTACCATGAATTTTTGTAAATATGTTGTGTACGTATAGAATGCAACAGTGCCTCCTAGTGTTAGGCCGACTACTGTTAATACTGCTTTCGGGTGTTTCATAAGAGCGCGAACGGTTCCTGCGCTTTCGCGGTTTTTCGATTCCATATTTGAGAACTGCTCTGATTCATCCATTGTACGTCGAAGCCACAATACAGCTACTGCTCCCATCGCACCAATAATGAATGGAATACGCCATCCCCAAGCTTTCATATCTGGTTCGCTTAGTAATTGCTGAAGAACAATTTGAACACCTAACGCAACCATCTGTCCAGCAACGAGCGTTACATATTGAAAACTTGAATAAAAACCACGGCGTCCACTACTAGCCATTTCAGATAAATACGTTGCGGAAGTTCCGTACTCTCCGCCAAGTGATAATCCTTGTAGTAAACGGGCAAGAACTAAAATAATTGGCGCCATAATACCGATGCTTTCGTAACTAGGTGTACAGGCGATAATTAAAGAACCACCGGCCATAACTGTAATGGAAAGCGTTAATGCTGCCCGGCGTCCGTGCCGATCTGCATAGCGTCCCATTAATAAACTTCCGATAGGGCGCATTAAAAATCCGACTGCGAAAATAGCTGCTGTGTTCAGTAACTGACTCGTTGGATCTCCTTTAGGAAAGAACTCTGCTGAGAAGTAAACAGCGAAAGCAGAGTAAACGTACCAGTCGTACCATTCAATTAAATTGCCGACGGAACCTTTAAAGATATTGCCGGCGACTCGGTTAGATTTTGCTTGAGCCATAATAATTCCTCCTCTTGCTTATAAATAAAAGGTATATATGAAAGCGTGTTCAATGTAGTTGAATTGTACTGTTATTTGATTAAAATCTCAATATTATGACAATTTTATTCTTTTTGTACTTTATGTACATGGGTATTTTTAATAGTTGATTCATTTTCAGTTTTGTCATAATAATAGAAAAGGAGAATGATATTTTTGAATATTTTATCAAAGGATATGAAGTATGAAAAAGTCAGGCAAAGTGTCATTACAAATGAAAATATTAAGCTTAATTATTACATTAATTTTATTTGTCGTTCTTCTGTTAGCAGGAATATTTGTTTACATTCAGTCCGTTGATACGAAGCGTCAAGTGGAGCAGTTAGCTCTGCAAACGGCTAAGTCTCTTTCTTTTATGCCAGCTATAAAAGATGCTTTTCAATACAACGAGCATAAAAGTACTATTCAATCCATTGCGGAACAAGTTCGTGAGCAAGCTGGTGCAGATTATGTAATTATAGAAGATCGTTATGGGGTTATGTATTCACATTCTAATTCGGAGTTGATTGGTACAAAGAGCGACAATCCATATAACTATGAAGCGCTCACCTTTGGGGGATATTATACGCTCGAAGGAAATGGGGCAAGTGGTCCAGCTTTAATGGCGAAGGCACCTATTATTGTTCATAACGGAGACTACGATCAAGTAGTAGGCGTTGTTACAGTAGAGTTTTTAATAAAAGGTATTGAATCTAACATATTGAGTAGAACGAAAGAAATCATACTCTTTTCTTTAGCGGTATTACTAGTTGGAATTGTTGGCGGCATTCTGTTAGCGCGTAGTATTCGTAAAGATACACTCGGTCTGGAACCGAATGAAATCGCAGCGCTATACCGGGAACGAAGTGCAATACTACTATCTATAAAAGAAGGGATTATCGCCATTGATCAAAACGGTTTTATTACTATGATGAACACTTCGGCAGAAGAGATGCTTCATGTAAATGATGATTATATCCAACAGCACATTTTAAAAGTTTTACCGAATTTTAATATGGAAAGAGTGCTAGAAAACGATCAAGAAATCGCATTTCAAGATAAAGTGTTTATTTTAAATATGACACCGATACTCGAAAATAACAGTACGGTAGGCGTTGTATGTAGTTTTAGAGATAAAACAGAACTGCAAAATCTAGTGAATACAATATCTGAAGTAAGAAAGTATTCAGAGGACTTACGCGCCCAAACACATGAATTTACAAATAAGCTTTTTGTCTTATCAGGATTACTTCAGTTAGGACATTACAAAGAAGCGATTGAATTTATCCAGCAAGAATCTAATATTCATCAAAGCCAAAACCATATTTTATTCCATCAAATTCATGATGCGAAAGTACAAGCTATTTTATTAGGAAAAATCGGAACAGCATCTGAGAAGAAAATTGATTTTCATATTGAAGAAGATAGTGCGCTTCATCCGTTATCAGATCATATAAAAGTTTCACACCTTATTACGATCGTTGGAAACATAATCGACAATGCGTTTGATGCGGTGAGTAATCAAAATGAGAAGAGTGTTTCATTTTTTGTTACGGATATTGGACACGATATTGTGTTTGAAGTGATAGATAGTGGAGCAGGGATACCCGCAAAAAAAATAAGTACCATTTTTCAAAAAGGATTTTCAACGAAAGGAAACGATCGTGGTTACGGGCTAGCAAACGTGAAAGAAATGGTAGATCTACTAGAAGGAACAATTGAAATTCAAAACGAGAAAAATGGGGGAGCTATTTTTACAATTTACCTTCCAAAAACATTGAGAGAAAGTATAAGACAAACAGGGGGATGGGCATATGTTGAAGGTTGCAATTGCAGAAGATGATTTCCGCGTAGCGCAAATTCAAGAGGAGTTTTTATCAAAAATAAAGGACGTAAAAGTGATCGGAAAAGCATTGAACGCAAAAGAAACGATGGAACTACTACAAAAGGAAGAAATCGATTTACTTCTATTAGATAATTATTTACCAGATGGAATTGGAACAGACTTATTGCCGAAAATTCATGCGGATTTTCCAAACGTTGACGTCATCATGGTTACTGCGGCGAATGAAAACCATATGTTAGAAAAAGCAATTCGAAATGGCGTAAGCAACTACCTTATAAAACCGGTCACGTTAGAAAAATTCGTTCGCACAATTGAAGACTATAAAAGAAAGAAGCAATTATTACATAGTAACAATGAAGTAAATCAAGCACTAATCGATAACTTCTTCGGTACTCCTCAAACACAAGAAATAAAAAACTTACCGACAGGTGTTGATCCACTAACACTTCAAAAGGTGAAAGGGATTATAAAAGGATTCGAAGAGGGAATTACAATAGAAGAAATGGGAGAACAAATGGGTGCCTCCAGAACAACCGCAAGAAGATATTTAGAATACTTAGTAGCGACAAACGAATGCACAGTAGAGTACACATACGGCATTATCGGACGACCAGAACGAAAATATCGAATAGGACAAGGACTATGAAAAAACGATTATTACTATGTATATGGATCATAACAGGAGTAATAGCTGGTTGTTCTTCAGAAAAATCTCAAACGAATACAGTAAACATAGACAAAGTAGAAATCGTTGCGCCAAACGTTCAAGGAGCGGGATGGGATTTAACGGCACGAGCGATGCAAAAAACGCTGACAGAAGAAAAAATCTTCACAAAACCAATCACAGTCACAAACAAAGTAGGCGGCAGCGGTGATGTCGGATGGAAATATACGAAACAAAAAGGCGGTCACGTACTTGCGATTAACTCAAGCTTACTCATAACGAATAACCTACTAGGCCACAGTAAACTAACATATAAAGACTTCACACCGCTCGCGCTACTCGCATCAGATTGGGAAGTAGTTGTCGTAACAAAAGACAGCACCATAGAAAACGCAAAACAACTAATGGAACAACTAAAGAAAGATAAGAAAAACTTCAAAATCGGCGTTGCCCCGGGCCTAGGAAACGACGATCACCTATCCTTCGTACAAGTAAGCAAAGAGTTCGGCATAAACCCTGCTGAACTAGAATTCTTCGTCTACGAAAACAAAGAAAAAATCATCAACGCCCTAACGAACAAACAAATCAACGCCGCAACCATGACCCTATCCGAAGCCGAAAAACAATACAAAGCCGGCAAAATAAAAATACTAGCCGTATCCGCACCAAAACGTCTAGACCGACTACCAGAAATCCCAACGTGGAAAGAACAAGGAATCGACGTCATCTTCCAGCACTGGAAAGGGATTATGGGCCCGAAAGATATGACTGAGGAAGAGGTTGCTTATTGGGATAGTATTATTAAGAGGATGGTGGAGAGTGAGAGTTGGAAGGGGATTTTGAGGGAGCGGGGTTGGAATTCTTATTATAAGGATAGTGGGGAGAGTAGGGGGTTTTTGGAGGAGAGTAATTTTAGGTATGAGGAGATGGTGAAAAAAGAGGCTTAAGAGGGAAGTGCTCAATCATGCTTTATTTTTGTAGTTACTTCTATATAATATAAAAGAGATGAGAGTGTTAGGCTAATTACATTAAAGGTGCTAGATAGGAATAGATAAAATCTATCTTACTGATTAAAAATATATTAGTCGTTAAAAGATATAAAAGGCATTTTTCAGTCTATAAGGTGTGGGAACGTAAATTATAGAGTTTCTGTGAGATTTAAGGAGGATATAATGAAGAAAAATATTTATGTTGTTGGAGCAGTAATTGTCCAAGATGAGAAAATTTTATGTGCACAAAGAGGACCATCTAAATCGCTACCTCTTATGTGGGAATTTCCAGGTGGAAAAATAGAAGAGGGAGAAACACCTCAAGAGGCGTTAAAGCGTGAAATTGATGAAGAAATGCATTGTAGCGTGCAGATTGGTGAGCAAATTGATTATACAGCCTATGAGTATGATTTTGGTATTGTTCATTTGAAAACTTTCTATTGTAAACTTGTTGAAGGAAGTCCGGTTCTAACTGAGCACGTAGCAATTAAATGGTTATATCCGAATGAACTAGCAGCTTTAGAATGGGCACCTGCGGATATCCCAACTATTGAGAAATTATCAAAAGAATCGATTGTAAAGTAATTTGATTAAAAACTATTCGTTTTATGCGGATAGTTTTTTTATTGTAATAAATTTGCACTTTAAATCAGTGAGTAATACAATTAGTATAAAAATTTGTCATAAATGGTGATCATATGGAGAATTTCATTCAAAAGTTAGAAGGGTCTTTATATAAAGGATTTATTAATCAAAAACATAATCATCCTGGAATATATAAACCTAAATTATTAGTAAACAATACGAAAAAAAATGAAAATGTTTTAAGCTCATTGTTGGAAGAGCTTGAAAATAGTACAGCCTTTATTTTTTCAGTGGCTTTTATTACGGAAAGTGGGCTAGCGACTTTAAAATCACATTTCCTTGATCTTAAACAAAAAGGGGTTAAAGGACGTATATTAACATCTACATTCTTAAATTTTAATACACCAAAAGTGTTTAGAGAATTAATGAAACTTGAAAATGTAGAAGTAAGATTAACAAACTTATCTGGTTTTCATTCAAAGGGGTATATATTTGATAATAAAACACATTGTTCATTAATTGTCGGTAGTTCAAATCTGACTGCACATGCTTTGAAGGTAAACTATGAATGGAACGTCAAGTTAACATCGCATGAAGATGGAGAGATTGTTCAACATTTTAAAAATCAATTTGAAGAAGTCTGGGAGCATTCTCAAGTATTAACTGAAGAGTTAATTGCAAATTACGAAACAATATATGAACAAGTTGCAGAAAATAAGTTGTTAGATCGAGTTATAGAATTACCTGGTCAATATCATAATGCAATTGAAGAAGCGTTGAAAATTACGCCAAATAAAATGCAACAAGCTGCGTTAAAAGAAATACAAGCTATTCGAGACGCTGGAAAAGAAAAAGGATTAGTTATCTCTGCAACTGGAACGGGTAAGACATATCTTTCAGCATTTGATGTTAGAAATTTTGCACCTAAACGGATGCTCTTTATTGTTCACCGAGAGCAAATATTAAATAAAGCAAAATCAGATTTTCAAAAGGTTCTTGGTGGAGCCGATGAGGATTTTGGAATTTTATCAGGATCAAATAAGCAAATGAATGCTAAATATTTATTTGCGACGATCCAAACCATTTCAAAAGAGGACACTTTACACCAATTTGATCCTGAGCTATTCGATTATATTTTAATAGATGAAGTTCATAAAGCTGGTGCTAGTTCTTATCATAGGGTTATTGATTATTTTAAACCAAAATTTTTAATGGGAATGACTGCTACACCTGAACGTACAGACAATTTTAATATTTATGAGCTATTTGATTACAATATTGCTTATGAAATTCGATTGCAAGAAGCACTTGAAGAAGATATGCTTTGTCCTTTTCATTATTTTGGAGTTACTGATTTTGAATATAATGGTGAAAAGATAGATGACACTACTGCTTTATCTAAACTTGTTACGGAAGAGCGAGTGGATCATGTAGTTGAAAAAGTAAAATATTATGGTTTTTCTGGTGAGAAAGTAACAGGATTAATGTTTTGCAGCCGAAAAGATGAGGCAGAACAATTATCATGTGCCTTAAATAATAGAGGTTTTCGCACATTTGCATTAACCGGCGATCATTCCCAAGAGGAAAGAGAACTGCGGGTGAATCAATTAGAAAATGGCATACTGGATTATATTTTAACAGTAGATATTTTTAATGAAGGAATTGATATTCCAAGTGTGAATCAAGTTGTTATGTTGAGACAAACTCAATCAAGTATTATCTTTATACAGCAGCTGGGGCGTGGACTTCGAAAACACGATTCGAAAGATTTTGTTACGATCATTGATTTTATTGGAAACTATAAAAACAACTATTTAATTCCAATTGCTCTTTCAGGAGATAGATCACAAAATAAAGATAATATACGTCGATATACAAATGACACGAGTTATATTAAAGGTATTTCAACAGTTAACTTTGAAGAGATAGCGAAAAAACAAATCTTTAAAGCGATTAATAATAGCAATTTAACAGCAATGAAAATATTAAAAGAAGCTTTTGGTGAGTTGAAAAATAGAATAGGAAGAACTCCATATCTATATGACTTTATAGTAAACCATTCTATTGATCCAGTTGTACTTGTGGAAGGATATTCGAATTATTATCAGTTTCTATTGAAAATGAAAGAGGATGTCCCTGCATTAACAGAGTACGAAAATAAAGTTTTAACAATGTTCTCATTGGAAGTATTAAATGGAAAACGTAAAAACGAAATCGTCTTGTTAGACTTATTATTAAAGCAAGAAAAAGTTGATAAAGATGAGTATATAAAACAACTTGAAAAATCTAATTGCTTAACAGATGATGACACGATTACTTCTGTGCAACGAATTTTTGAATTAGAATTTTTCTTGCAAAACAGCCAAAAGAAATATGGAGAAAAGCCAATTCTCTCTTTACAGGACGATAAGACGTATATGTTTAATGATTCTATCCGAAAAAGCTTAGAACAAAATGAATACTTTAAGCGTATGGTTATGGACATTATTAAATGTGCAAGGGAAAAGAGCAAAAACTATGAGTGTGATAGTAACCTTACTGTATATAAAAAATACTCAAGAAAAGATGTTTGTAAACTTTTAAATTGGCATAATGATGAGAGCTCAACTATGTATGGTTATAAGACAAAGTACTATACTTGTCCAATATTTATCACATACCATAAAAATGATGAGGTAGAATCTAGTGTGGACTACGGCGATGAATTCCTTAATCAAGATGTTCTTAAATGGTATACAAGAAGTAATAGAACGTTAAAGTCAAAGGAAGTTCAGACGATTATTGCTGCTAAAGAAAATAATATTGATGTCCATATTTTTGTAAAAAAAGATGATGACGAGGGAAGCGACTTTTACTATTTAGGAAAAGCGAGACCTGATACAGCAAGTGTAGAACAAACTGAAATGCAAGATAAAAATGGAAAAGAACTACCGGTTGTTACGATGAATATGATTATGGAGAAATCGATGGATAATAAGCTTTATGATTATTTAAAGGATAGTAATGTTTTGTAGGTAGATTAAGTTTTTAATACCAGCATGTCCTTACAATGATTAAGAAGTAGTATTGGTAGATAAGATGAGGCTGTATCAAAATGACATTGGAGTATGCTTTTGATATGGCCTTATTTATTGGATTGTAATGTGTTTTTTGTTGGTTTTTGTGGGTTCATTTCAGTGGTGTGGGCAGAATGGGATGGATCTTTCTCATATGCTGTAGTGTGTAAAAAGAAGTATGGCACTCTTCACTAGAAGAAAAAGTATTAGTAGGAAGCGTGAAAACTGAAAACGACCATGAAAAATATAGGAAAGAAGGCTTATATCAGCTACCAGTCACACAGCTAAAACCAGGATGGCAAGGAACGAAGTACATAGCATTATATGCACCGGAAAAAATGGCGAAATTCAATACGTAGCAAAAATCAAACACATTCAAATGCAACAAAACGATGAGTATGTACATTTCGAACTAGAGCCGTGGAAAAAACTAGACCACCTCATCCGCTCAGTAGGATATGGCATTCAAACATACACAATAACAACTATGTGTTATTAAAAGAAGTACAAGAACTCCCAGAACTATTTACTGGCGAGATATATGAAAAATCAAGGATGGGACTCTGAATGGATGGACGATTTAGGAATTATAGAAAATGATAGAAAACGGTTTGGCGACTTTGCCTGTTATATAGTGTGCATTAACTCCCTGAATGCTCGGTAATTGCATTTCTCACCAAACACACCACCAAAACAATATGATTTTTCGAGAAATACTGTCAGGTAAGGGATTGGGGGAGTACCGTACATTACCATTCGGAATAAATTATAAAATAGAAATGAAGTTTTTACGCTGATTCAATAGGGATTTGCGAGTTATAGGAAGGTTAATTTTACTCGAAATTAATTGGTACTCCGCCCAAAAATTGGTGGAGCGTGGAAGCAAATATCCCTGTCAAATTCTGATGGGGGTATTTTTTTATTAGGATTAGCTTGATAGCGATAGTATTAATGTTTCATATAACAAAAAAATTTTGGGAAAAGAAAAATCAGTGCTGATAATTTGCCTTAGAAAAGATGAGGGATTCTACATTTGTTAAACAAGCCAAATAATATCTGTGATAAAATAACAATAAGATTGCAAGAAAAATTTTCCATGTTATTAAATTGGTAATACGAACTCACGAGCTAGAAAAGAAACCTATATCTGGTTTAGTAATCAAGAGATAAGGGAACATTTTCTGGAAGGTATGAAAGGAAATGAATATGAGCGAATCAATGAAGCGAATTAATCAATTTAGAGATGAACGTAACTGGCGGCAATTTCATAATGAAAAAGATCTAGCCATTTCCATCTCTTTAGAAGCAAATGAATTATTAGAATTATTCCAATGGAAAACACCAGAGGAAGCCAAGGGAAATCCCGAGCGACTCAAAGAAGAACTGGCCGATGTGCTGATTTACTCTTATATGATGGCTGATAATCTAGGCTTTGATATCGATGAAATCATCGCTGAAAAACTAATTAAGAATGACCAAAAATATCCAGTTCCAAAAAGCTTTGGTCAAAAAAAGAAATATAATGAATTGGATGAGGTGGATTGAACAATGGTTAAGTACAAATATATAACATTGAAAGTGAAGGATGGAGAACTGGAAGGTTTCGATGAACTTCGCCAGCCTGAACAAAATATTCTTAGAAATCGCAATGTCGTTTATATCTACAAAGGAACGAAGTCAAAAAAGATTTACATTGGACAAACGAAACAATTTACTGAGCGGAATAAGCAACACTACAGTGGTCAAGAGGAAAAATTTAATATAGCAGACTTCGACCAAGTAATTATTCTTACTTCATCCTATTTTAACGGTTCAGCCTTAGATGATGTCGAAAGCCAGTTGATTACCTACTTTATGGCCGATAATCCAAAATCTAAAAAACAGCTGGTTCAATATGATAATGATGAGGTTATTAATCGGAACAATGGCAACAGGGTGAATGACTACAGAGAACGAGAAAGGGTTGCTCTAGAAATCATTTTGCCTTTTTGGGAAAAAGTGCTATACCCTAAAGAATGGGTAAGTACACCGACTTTAGAGGAGCTACGTAATGGAGCACTGATCAAATATAGCCCAATCAAAGAATTAACAAGCCAGCAAATGGAGTATCTTGAGGAGATTGAATCGAATCCTGATAAAAGCTTTGTAATTAATGGAGATGCAGGGACTGGCAAAACCGTATTGCTGACTCATTTGGTCGCTAAGCTGTTGAAAGAAAAACCTAATCATCGAATAGCGGTCGTTTTGCAGCCTAATTGGATTAAAACGGCAAAGGATATCTTTAGAGTATATGGAATGAACAACAGCAATTTGACAATTGCTACCTCGACACAGCTCATTAATGCCAATGAAAATTATGATGTTGTAATTGTTGACGAATCTCATAAGCTTTCTAGAAAATTTTCCAAGCAAATGGCATCTTTTAACGAAGTGTATAAGGGAAGATTTGCTCAGGACGAGAATCACTTGGAGGCTTTAAAAAAATTAGGCGACCAAATGGTGTTAATGTATGACGTATTACAAGCTATTCGCCCTGCCAATATGACACGTGCGCAATTCAATGAAGCAACGAAAGACTTTAAACAGAGATACTTAACAACTCAATTTAGAATCCAAGCTCCAGTGGGAAAGAACTATACGTCAGAAGATTTTGTAAATGGCATAAAATATCTTTTGTATAAGGATACCGGTCTATTAGAACAAACGAATTTTAACCCGAAATTTGACAGAGCTGTGTTCCAAGATAGTGATGTTGATGCTTACTTTGGATATTTCGAAACAGAACCTTTAAAGAATTTGATTGATTGGATAGAAGAAGACAGAAATTACAGTCCTGAACATATAAACCGCGTGCTAGGTGGATTAGTTGAACCTTGGAAGCAGGCTGATGGCAAAGACCCGTCAATCACTCATTGGCATGAAGGAAATATCAAACGAAGATGGAATTCCACTCAAGAAAATTGGGTTTATTCAGAGGATGCCGATGCTGAAGATCAAATTGGCTCCGTCTTTGCAGTTCAGGGAATTGACTTGAATAAAGTCGGCGTATTAGTCGGCAACGATCTTCAAGTCGACGAAAAGGGCCGATTATTCGGCAATCCAGAAAATTTCCATAATGTAAACGGCAAATTCTCTAAAGACGATGAAAGCCCGGAAAATGCAAAAGAGTTTACTTTGTTTGTATTGAATATTTACTATATTCTAATGACTAGAGGGATTGACGGGATTCGATTGGGATTTTGGAAAAATGATGCATTTAAAAAGTATATGAAGGAAATATTGGAGATTAAATAAGTCCCGGAAACCTTGCAAGCTCAAATTTTTTAAAACTTTCAATTCGTATTTTAAGAGACTTATCTTTTATGTTTGGCTGGGGTATTTATGTATCATAATTAAATTATCCAGATTTATGACGAGTTGTATTAAGGATGACACATACTAAGAAAAGATATTGATTCGCCTAATTGGATTGAGAGCTGAATATAAAATTATTAAATGAAGCATGTGAGTGGCGTAAACCTAGGGGTGATGCAAATTACTTTGTTTTTATTAATAATATTTTAATTAGAACTATCATATAGAGTTGACAATAGTTTCTTTAGATTTTTTAGAATAATTATCAATTTTGCTACTGTCAAAAACCAATTTAGTTAAGACCATTGTTAATAGTCTGTTGTGCAATCTAAACTTTATAGCTATAAGGGAGGAATGAAAAATAACATGAAATTTTTACCGAAAAAAATCTTAATAGAGTTCAATAATGCAGCGAAAAGAGAAAAAAGAAATCGATGTATTGAGCCATCCATCTTAGATGCTCTTCCTGATGAATGTCGCTTTCCTATTGAATATTTAATGGTACATAATGTTGTTGATGAAGTTAGAACTCGAGTGTTTTTGGGACCTGAACATGGTTTTGCTTTATTAGATATGTCGATGGAGCGCTTTTCAATGATCCCAAATGCTGTGTGTGATCAAAATGGTGAAATTAAGTTCCCTTCAGAATCTGAAATTCGTAAAAAAATGCCTTACAATGGAAAAGAATGGGTTGAAGTGAAATATAAAAAAGTTTACAGAGGAAATCAAAAAGATTTTCGTAAAAAAGTATTAGCTGCATACGAGAATCAATGTGCTGTTTGTTTACAATCTAATCCTAGCTCCTTACGAGCAGCTCATATTAAAGATGCTGCAAAAGGTGGAGAGGAAGTTATTGAAAATGGGATTTGCCTATGTACGAACCACGAAATAGCTTTTGACCGTGGGGAATTAAAAATTTGTGAAGACGGAACTATCATTCTTAAACATGAGGATGTTAGTATAAATAGAGAAAAAATTAGATTCCCAATAAATCAAAAGGATTGGCCTTCGCAGGAGTTATTAAAGTGGAAGTTTGATGAACTTAAAAAATGATGCAACTCTGATACTAAAATTTCTTAATAAGATAATTTTAGCTATGTTCTATAAAGTAATGGCCTTATATATTAACGTTTTATCTGTAATCCATTTTATCGAGTGGAATAATACAATAGCAACTAGAAAAAGCTTAGAATCCTTGACTTAAGAGAGTTCTAAGCTCTTGTTTTTGTATTTTGCAAACAATAACTTTATTCTTCTAGTCTAATTTCATGAAAATCTTTATATTAAAATATTTTTAATAATTATGAAGAATGGAGGTATACAAATGAGTAATTACTGGTATGAGAATTTTAAAGATAATCCGGATTTTTATTCGAGGTACTGTAGTAAACTATGTCGTTCTTTAGGTATAAATGAGTTACATACTGTGAAAGTTTTATATTTTGCTAATCTAATTCATACTGTTACTGCAAAGTATGATGATATTCTTTTACAATGTGGAATTAGATTACCCTCAGAGACGTTTACTTGGAAACTTAGGGAAGCGGATTCAAAGGAAGAAAACTTTGACATCGAAAGCTTTTTGGATTATGCCAATGATTTGGTCGATGATTATGCAAAAATTGATCCTGATAATTTAAGAATCAGTTTATTACCTTTACAAAAGCATGTTCAATCCTTTTCAAAGTTTGAGTTGTTCGTTTTAAATGGGGATATTTTTAAGTTTATTGATGAACACTCTAACTTACCAGGTGTATTTGTAATAACTTGTGATGATGAATATCTTTTTGCGTCTGAAACAAGTGTTGATATTGCGAAAGCCATGGATGCTATTGTAGAAATTAAACGAGATAATTCAATTTTTGATTTACATGTAATTTTTACCGATACAGAATCGGATGCAGAATTATATTCAGTTTATTTGAATCTGAAATATTTAGGTGCGGGAGATCTAAATGTGGTCTTAGATATTCCGAAATACAGTAAAAGTTTAAAATGTAATTTTGAGGACTGCATAGTATAAGTCATTTGTGATTAATTTTATTGATGCATAACAATTAATATTTTGTATGGAAAACCTCGTCAAGTTGAAGTGAACCCCGAAAAGGGGATAGGTGGTTTGATTTTTTCTTGAATTCGCACGGTTGTGTTGGATACTTTTGTTATCTTTTATGAATAGAAAGTTTCACCTTTTAAATGACCGAAGAAGCTTTCCATGATCGCATTATCATGGGAATTTCCTCTTCGGGACATGCTGGTGATCATGCCTTTTCCTTTAATTTACGCTTGAAATTCTTTCGTTGTATAAATACTTCCTTGATCCGAGTGGAGAAGGGGATTTTTTACTTTTCGCCCTCGGTTAGAATAGCCATCCTTATTCATTTCAATTACTTTTCACTTTATTTCTTCTGGGGAATGAGCACTTGTCTTCAAACGAAAAACACTTCCATTGAATTTGTATACTTAGTATGCGAATTCAATGGGAGTGTTTTTATTATGTACTACTTATTCGGGTTCACTTTAAATTAAAAACTAAGTGTTTTTTATTTTCTCTATTTAAATTCAATTTTCACCATTTACCTTCTCCAGCATCTTCATAGGCTCCTTCAATCCAATCTGCATATGCATCCTCAGCCATTGCTTCTACATCAGGTTCAAAATAGTCCTCTACTGTAACTTCAAATCTTGATTCGGCAATTAAATCTTCTAAATCAGATTCATGTTGGGAGAAGAAAGTGATGGATAATTCATAACAGACCTGAAGTTTTTCTATTAGCGCTTTGAATTCCCCTTCATTCATTTCTATTTCAAAGTGCATAATTTCGTTACGTTTTTTATTGAGATACATTAAGCTTTTTTTTAGTTTTGATGGTACCTCGATATCACATAACAGTTCTAGCCTTCTAATGGCTTCACTGAAGCCTACTGTTTGTAATCCGGGAGCGATTTCAAATATATTTGTCTTTTGTTGTGTTATCATTTTTTCTTTGGCATTCATATAAGAATTTATATCACTGAAAATAAGATACTCTCTATTTCTTTTCAGTAACAACTTGAATAAAAGTTCATTGGCATGATTTAGAGATAAAATTGCATCTTTTGCATGATGTTCCACACCTTCTACTAACTCATATAATGTTTCAAGGGAAATGTACGTTGCTTTAAGTGAATCTATACCGTTTTCGAGTAGACTATACTTCAAAATTATCTTCTCCTATCCTTATTAGATTGTACATTTATAAATTATAAAGTGAAAAGTGAAAAAATCCAATGACTTTAGGTGATGCTGGTTAACTCTACCTTTTGAAGTATTCAAAAGTGTAGTCACATTTGCAGAGAGGTTTCAAATTTTCGGATAGCTTCTTCTGTTGTTTTTTGTGTAATGTGTGTAGATGTCCATCGCAGTTTTTATATCTGCGTGACCTAAACGATCTGGAGCTTTAATACTAGCTCCTGCTTCAAACAGTGGTAAACAATGTGTATGACACAAACCATGTATTATAATTTGTTTTAAATAGTTTTTATATTATTCAATCCTTTTTCTGGTTAATGTTTTATCAGGTGTATAATATGTATATTATAATAAATTAAAATACGTTATAATTATAATAAAATTAAAATTATTTAAGGTGGTTGTAAATTGAGTAGAGCCGTGGAAGTTAGAAGTGTATTAACTTGTAAAATTAATGATACTAATTTACATTCGTATTTTATAGATTTTGACATTAATGATGACGGGAATCTTGAGCAAATGCTTAAAGATTTTGTAACGCTGTTAACTGAAGAGATACCTAGTTTTGCTTTAGGATATCATCAAGGAGTAATGGTTGCGCAAGAGAATATATTACGTGTATTGATAGAGGCTGCAAATTCTATTTATAAAATTGATGCATATGAAAAGGCGGCAACAACATATTTAAATAATGAATGTTGGAGTGATGACCTACAGGATAAATATTTAAAAAGAGGTGAATTTGGAGAATTAATACTTCATTTTATCTTAAAATATTTCTTTAATACATTACCCCTTGTTGCAAAGATTTATTTTAAGGATTCATATGGACATGCTGTACATGGATTTGACTCAGTTCATATCGATCCTACAGAAAATACTTTATGGCTAGGCGAATCTAAAATATATACCGATGGTGGACGAGGAATAGATGCTTTAGTCGAAGACTTATTTGAGCATTTTAATAGTGACTATTTTGAAAGCGAGTTTACTATCATATCTAAAAGAATAAAAGATACAAAGCAAAATTTAGTTGATGCAGGAACAGATCCTGAACATTTTATTAATATATTAAATAAATACACTAAATTATCAGATAAATTAAATAACATAATAGTACCTATGTTTTGTGCATATGAAACTAAAGTTTTTTCTAAGTATGGTGATCCTACAGAGTTTGAAAGGGAATATATAAAAGAAATATCTAAATTAAATAAACGATTTATGAAAAAAAAAGGAAGTCATCCGTGGAATGAACGTTTGAATATTATAGTAATTTTAGTGCCTTTGGAAAGCAAGAAAAAATTAATTGCTGCATTGCATCGTAAATTAAAAAATTTGCAAATGTTAGGAGAGTGATTTTAGTGGATTGGAATCAAGTAGACATATCTAATATAGAAAGTTTAAATTTTGAGGAAAGTTTTTCTTTGGCGAAATATATATTGCAAAAAGATGTAGTCACAGAAGAAATCGCTAATAAAATTATTATAAAAGTATTAGATATATGGGAGAATGTTGACGATTCGACAAAAGATTTATGGATAGATTTAATAGAAAGTGCAGGTTTTTATCCATACTTACTTAGAATAATTGAAGCCAAGAATCAGCTAGATACTACATCTGAAATTCGCTCAGCATATCATTCTTCTAAAAAACTAGAGAATATTACTTTTCACAAAGAACAAAAAATTTTAGCGAATTTAATTGCAGAAGAAAAGAATTTAATAGTAAGCGCTCCAACCAGCTTTGGAAAGAGTTTATTGATACAAGAAATCATATCTTTGAATAAGTATAAAAATATACTGATAATACAGCCTACGCTAGCTTTAATTAATGAAACTAGGGTAAGCTTAAGAAAGTTTATTAATAATTATAATATTATTGTAAACACTTCTCAGGAAATGGAGTCTAAAAATATTTTTATATTAACTGCGGAGAGGGTTTTAGAGTATGAAGGTCTTCCGGAGATAGATTATTGTATTTTAGACGAATTTTATAAATTGAGTTCCTTTAGAGATGATGAAAGATCGGATGTATTAAATATTGCCTTAAGAAAAGTTTTGAAATCGGATCCTATTTTTTACTTTATAGGTCCTAATATTGACAATATACCTGAAGGATTTAAAGAAAGGTATAATGCAATATTTTTTAAAACTCAATATTCATTGGTTAATACTGAAATTGTTGAAGTAGATTTAGAATATCAAACGACAGGAGTACGAAGGCAGGCAAAAGAAAAAGAACAAAAGTTGTTTGAATTATTGTATACGCAGCGGCATGAGCAATCTATTGTATATGTTTCTTCACCGCAAAGAGCATATAATTTAGCCGTGAAATATTATGATTATCTAAATGAAAATGGACTTGTGAAAGAAGAGCAATGTTTGCCCGTAAGTGAATGGATTCAAGAAAACTTAAGTGAGGATTGGGGTTTCAATAATCTTATAAAGAATTATATTGGTGTTCATTCGGGGATTATACCGAAACATTTAGTACATTCTATGATTGAATATTTTAATGAAGGAAAGCTAGATGTGTTATTTTGTACTTCTACGATTATAGAAGGAGTAAATACTTCTGCCAAAAACGTATTTATTTTTGATAATAAAAAAGGACCTAATCCACTGGACTTCTTTGATTTTTCGAATATTAAGGGTAGAGCGGGAAGAATGTTAAAACATTACACTGGGAAGGTATACATATTTAATAGTGTTCCTCAAAGAGAGGATATTAATTTAGATATACCTTATCATGATCAAAAATATATTAATGATGAAATATTAGTTAATTTAGACAGGAATGAAGTCCATACATCACATTTAGAAAGATACGATGAATTACATGACTACGATGAAGAACTGTTAAAAGTTATTAAAAAGAATGCAGTTTCAGTAGCGGGACAAAAAGAAATTATTAAAAAACTAAGACAAAAGTTAAAAAGTAATCCAGAGTTAATTATGTGGGATAAGTTCCCTAATAAATATCAACTTAATTTTTTAATTTCTTTGTCTTGGAATTATCTTCTAAAGCCAACTGAGACAACAAGGCCAATGACTATAAATAAGTTGCCTGTAACTATTAGAAAGCACATTTCAAACAGTTTATATGTCTTAATTATGGATGAGCAAAAATATCTAAAACAACAAAATCCAAAATGGACAGAAAAAAGAGTTATTGATACTGCGATTGAAAATGTTTTTCGAGAAAAACGTCATTGGATTTCATATAAAGTTCCAAAATGGTTAAATGTAGTTAATTCACTACAAAAGGTGCTTTGTAAGAACGAAGGATTAGCTACAAGTGGGGATTATTCCTTTTTTGCTTCATACTTAGAAAATGAAGGTGTGGAAGAAAGGTTTTCATTATTAATTGATATGGGTATTCCTTCATCGGTAATTAATAAAATAGATCATCTTATTCCTGATGATTTAAAGGGGCAAGAATTAATTTATTTTGTTAAGAATTTGAAGAGAGATGATGTTTCTTCTTTAATGGCATATGAAATTGATAAAATCGGACAGCTGTAATCTTATTTTCATTATGAGATTGCAATATCTTTTATACTATTGTTTCCATATTGATAATATATTACTGCATTTATCTTGTCTTTTGAAGTAAGTTTATTCATAAAAAACTATACCTCTAATCATTAGACATAGTCAAAGAATTAGAGGTATAGTTCATTAGTTAAACTGTTTTTCCATTATAATAGAAGAAAAACCAAACGGAGGGAAATCCCATGCTAACCTACAACAAACTAATCCGAAACAAAATTCCACAAATAATAAAATCCAACGGAAAAACCCCCACAACAAGAATCCTACCCAAAGACGAATACATAAAAGAAATCTGCAAGAAAACAGAAGAGGAACTAACCGAATATCTAGAAGCAAATACTAAAGAACATAAACTCGAAGAACTATCCGACCTACTAGAACTAATAAACGCCCTAGCCGAACACGAAGGCACAACACTAGAAGAAATCAACAACATCCGTAAAAAGAAAGCAAAAGAACGAGGCGGCTTCTCAGATCGAGTGTTTCTAATCGAAGTAACCGATAAATAGCCCCTCATAAGCCCCTTTCAAGCCCCTACCAAGTAATAAATCACTAATAAAAAACACAACAAAACAAAAACAACTACAAAGACCGTAGTAGTTGTAAAAATTTTTTTGAAATAACACGCCAAAAACCCACCCTTCCTTCCTATATATAGTACAAAGAGGAATTTTTCATTTTTGAATGAGAATGGGAGGAATTGGGATGGCGGTGTATCGTAATGTGCAGGTGAATTTTTGGCAGGATGATTTTGTTTTGGATTTGACGCCGGAGGAGCGGTATTTTTATGTTTATTTGTTAACTTGTTCGAAGACGACGCAGTGTGGGATTTTTCCGTTTCCGAAGCGGTTAGCTGAGATGGAGACGGGTTATAACAGGGGGACTGTTGATAAGCTTGTGCAGCGCTTTGTTGATTATGGGAAGATTCTTTATGATGCGGAGACGAGGGAGTTATTTATTCTAAATTGGCTTCGTTATAATCCTGTGACGAATACGAATGTGGAGAAGTGTGTGCTTCGTGAGCTGAAGAGTGTGAAGAATAAGGAGTTTGTACATATGTTTCTTCAGAAGTGTGTAGAGGAGGAGCTGAATGTTCCGATGCTTTTAGCACATTTCGGTATGCCGATTGATTTGGCTGTGGATGATGTAGAGCCAGTTTGTGAAGAGGCGGAAGAAGAGGTTGTAGAGGAAGAAACGGGAAGCCGTGTGTTTTCTTTTTATGAGCAACATTTCGGTAGTTTGTCTCCTCATACTGTGGAGGAACTGAGTGCGTGGATGGAAGATTTGTCAGAGGAGCTTGTGCTGAAGGCTCTTCAAATTGCGTTTGAGAATAATAAGCGGACGGTTGCTTATGTGAAGGGGATTTTGAGGGGATGGCACGGGAAAGGGTTTACGAAAGTGTCTGAGGTTGAGGCAGATACGGCTCAGTTTAGGAAGAAGGAGTCGTCTGTTAGTACTGGGGAGACGGAGGAGTTTTTGACGAGGTGCGAGGAGTGGGAGAAAAATGCGCTGTCAGAGGAAGAGTTGCAGCGCTTTTTAGCAGAACGCGGGTGGCGTCCATGAGTATTCAAAATGTGGAGGCGGAAAAGACGGTATTAGGTTCTCTATTAATTGATGGAGAGCTTATTAAGGAGTGCCGTTTGACGGAGCATTATTTTTCTATGCCGGTGCATAAGTCTATATTTCGGTTAATGCGAAAAATTGAAGATGAAAGGCAACCAATTGATCTTGTGACGCTCGTTTCTAGGATGAATCCAAATTTTTTGGAGAATATCGGGGGGATGGAGTATTTTATAGCGTTAATAGAGGGTGTGCCTACAACTGCCAACTTCTCTTATTATGAGGGGCTTGTTCGAGGTGCATGGAAAATGTATCAGGCCGGTGTTCTCGGGCACAAGATGGGAGAGCGTCTTATTGCGGAGAAGGACGAGAAAATTATTGGTGAGACGATTACGGAACTTTGTGAGTTAGAGGAAAAGGACTGTGTATGTGAGTTTGATTTGAAGGATGCGTTAGTTGGTTTGTATGAGGAGCTTCATCAAGATACGAAAGAGAATACTGGTATTGAGACTGGTTATACATCGTTAAATAAGATGACGTGCGGATTGCAGGAAGGTGATTTTGTCGTTCTTGGAGCGCGTCCTTCTATGGGGAAAACGGCGTTTGCGTTAAATATTGCACTGCATGCGGCGAAGTCTGGAGCGGCGGTTGGATTGTTTTCATTAGAGATGAGTAGTAAGCAATTGTTAAAAAGGCTGGCGTCTTGCGCGGGCGAAGTGTCGGGAGGTAGGCTGAAAAATCCGAAGCATCGTTTTACGATAGAAGACTGGGAAAAGGTGAGTAAGGCGTTTGCGGAGATTGGTGAGTTACCACTTGAGATTTATGATAAGGCCGGTGTTACAATGCAGGATATTTGGATGCAGACTCGTAAGTTAAAGCGGAAGCACGGTGATAAAAAGCTTTTAGTTATTGTAGATTACTTGCAGCTTATTACGGGCGATCCAAAGCATAAGGGCAATCGATTTCAGGAGATAAGTGAAATTTCACGTAAGCTTAAGTTATTAGCGCGTGATTTAAATGTTTGTATAGTAGCATTATCGCAATTGTCTCGTTCCGTAGAGTCACGTCAAGATAAGCGTCCGCTTTTATCTGATTTAAGAGAGACGGGACAAATTGAGCAAGATGCGGATGTCATTATGCTTATGTATCGTGAAGATTATTATGATAAGGAAACGATGCAGAAAGAGATGACGGAGATCAATGTGGCGAAGCATCGGAATGGGCCTGTGGGTAGTTTTAAGCTAAGATTTTTGAAGGAGTTTGGAAGGTTTGTGGAGAGTTTGAATTGAATTTTTAGAAAAAGGGATAGGATTTGGTAGTACGAAACAGGATATTATTAATTCGTTCAGATGATGCGGATGTGGAATAAGAGAAGTAAAAGTTTACTTTTCTTACTCCACGTTCTTCTTATAACTCACCCGCAACAACCCCTTAAAATCCACCTCAGCAATCAACACACTTAATAATATAAGTGTCGCCCCTAAATACCCTTGCCCTGTGAGTGTTTCGCCTGTGAAGAAGAAGGCAAAGCCCGCTGAAAAGACAGGTTCTAATGAAAAGATAAGACCTGTATGTGTGGGCGTCGTGTATTGCTGGGCGATAACTTGCACAATGAAAGCGACTGCTGTGCAAAATATGCTTAAGGCTAAGATGATTAGCCATGAGT
The DNA here is from genome assembly GCF_038050385.1 of Bacillus sp. FSL R9-9410. Classification (NCBI taxonomy): domain Bacteria; kingdom Bacillati; phylum Bacillota; class Bacilli; order Caryophanales; family Bacillaceae; genus Bacillus; species Bacillus sp. FSL R9-9410. The sequence continues at coordinate 3,711,703 of NZ_JBBOTV010000001.1, read as the reverse complement.
CGATAGTGCCAGGAAGTTTTGGGGTTTCCATCACTAATGAAAAAATAAGACTAAATAGGCCGACAAAACCGAGTTGTACTACCCCAAGTGCAATTGAATTCACATGTTTTGTTACGTTTCCAGTAATGATGACGTGAATCGCATAAAATAAGGCAGACAGTATGCAAAATATATCGCCGTTACCGATCTTGAATTCACTAGTTAATGTTAGTAATCCGATTCCTATTATCGTTAACACAATTCCTAATATAACTTTCTTTTCAGGAATGTGTTTTAAAAATATAGCTGATAATATCGGAATGAAAATGACTGTGAGACATAGTAAGAAACCGGCATTAGACACACTCGTATACTTTGTACCGAAAGTCGCAAAAATATAGACGATAAATAAAACGGAAGCTAGTATAAAAGAATACTTTACAGTTTTAAAATCAATTTTGAATAAGTGTTTGTAAAATATTAAACCTGATAAAAGAAAGGCAATAATAAATCGTAATGCGATTAAATTATATTCTTCTATGCCATCAAGTCCAAGCTTTGTAAGTAGGATGGATGCACCCCAAAAAAATGTAACTAGTAGTAGCCCTAAATCAGCTTTTAATTGAATTTTCATTTCTATTCCCTCGTTATGTATAATTTATGATCCCATACCCCTATCCCCATTGTTTATTTTAATATTAATTCTGAATATTTGGAACAAAAATTTATCGACGGTTTTTTCTCCATAAGAAAGGGTCTATGTTATAAGCCGATTTCACCGGACTATAACATAGACCCTTTCCATTTAAAGATTCCGATCCAACAACAATCCAAGCTATTCCGCGACTCCTACGATAACGGATCCGAAGAATGTAATGATCAAGTCTTCACTAAATCCTTTGTTTATTCCTTCTTTAATATTCACGTCATTTTTTCTTCACGAGTGAAAGATGTTTTTTTATTGGTACTGTTTTTAAAAAGGAGCCGTCACCTAGTCAAAAAAAGCGACTTATGGTAAAGCTCCTTTTAAGTTTTAGAAACTAAAGATGCTTCAATGATGTATCGATCTGGAGCATCGCCGATGTAGTTGAAAGGATAACATGTTGTTAATGTTAATGTAGGTTCATTTGTTTCTACAATAACAGTCCGATCTTCTGCATCTGTTATCCAATGTTTGTTAATGCTGTATGTGTATGTTTTATTTTCATATTCTACAATCAGTTGGTCATTTTCTTTTAGCTGACCTAGTTCGGTAAATACAGTATCTCGATGTCCACTTAAAACTGTATGACCGTTTCCGGATGGGGTAGTCGTCAATTCGCTCACGAACATGCCCACACCTTTTTTTAGTACTTTATCATCAGCTCCCCAATATATGGAGTATTTCTTTTGTATTTTAGGAATGATTAAATATGCTACTTTTTGCCCTAATTGATGATTTACTTCTGAAGATGGAATCTGTACAATTTCTTCATGGTTTTGAGGAGTTTCTATTTTATCTTCATTGTCTTCAGGAGATGTTGTGATTGGTGTTTGAGTTTCGTATTTCTTTATTTCACTAGATGCTAAAGATTCCGCTGAACTTCTAGCACTATACCATTCTATAAAACAATAAGAAAAGATTGAAATTCCAACTATAAATAAACATAGGCCTATCCATTGGTTTATTTTCATTTATATCACTCCATTTTAAAACGACAGGAGTAGACCTGTCGTTTTACGGAATTATTTATGCGTTTGTTTTTTTACGACGGAACATTAATACAGATCCAATTGCAGCTAAACCTAAGCTTGCTAGCATCATTGTAACACCATTTGATGCTGTGTTTGGCAATTTTTCGCCTTGTTTTTTGTTTTCTTGTTTAACAGCTGTATTTGTGTCTTTCTTTGTTTCTTTTGCAGTTGTTTGAGTTTTAGTTTGTTCTTGCTTTTTGTTTTCTTGTTTAGCAGGTTCTTGCTTAGTATCTTCTTGTTTAGGTTGTTCTTGTGGTTTATTTTCTTCTTTTTTAGTAGTTTGTTTACTAGCTACAAATTGATCGTAATCCCCTTTTTTTACTTCACAAGGTAAACCATCGTTGTCACGATCTAAATCATGAGGATCATTTGTTGCGCTATATCCATTGCTATGCCAGAACTCCATAACTTCTTGTTTGTTGTTGAAGTGACCGCAGTTCTTGTCGTTTGGATTTTTTGCTGCAAATGCAGAAGAACTGTACCCCACAGTTAAAAGTGTGAACGCTGTTGCTGAAACTAATAATTTTTTCATGAATTTCTCCCTTTTCCCAATATTATGTAGTACATTGAAATATTTTACATTCTAATATTCAAAAATACAATAGGGAAAATTAAAAAATGTAAGATTTTTTTAAAATATATATTTTGTAACGTCATACGGTAACAATTGTCTCTAAACGTAAATTTCTCGAAAATGTTTTCAGGAACAACTAAGTATATGGAAAGCTCCGCAAATCTAATGGACCCAGTAGAGAAGTTAAACGGTTTAACTTCTGGATTCCAAGGTGCATTTACACTAGGGCTAATCTTTATCGTTATTGCTTTTAAAAGAAGAGAAAGAGGGAGTAAAGGCAACGCAGGTTTTACAGAACGAGAATTAAGGTTCATATTAAAAAGACATCTTTACGATTAAAGATGTCTTTTTACATTTCTTTCGTAATATCATACTGCAACAATTGCTGCTGATCATAAAATTTTTCAAAAATAATGCCCATTACATAGAAGAACGATAGACCGAAGCAAATGTGAATGAGCGTAAAGGTAGCTCCAAATGAAGAAAATTCATACACCATAATTGGTAATTTCGCAGTTGTCCAAACACCTAAGAAAAATACGATGTACCTAATGCTGGCGCCTTTTTTTAATAGTAGTGCTGCAATCGGAAAGGCAACATAGAGGGGGCCAGCTGCAATGCCGCCTAATAATAGGGAGAATAATATTCCATATATGCCGGACTTTTCTCCCATGTATTTCATTAGTGTTTCTTTTTTCACCCACTGATCAAGTAACCCTACAAATACAAGGACAGGGGGGAGTAGAAACAGCATATCTAAAATGCTATTCCCCGTTAATTGTAATGCGCTCCATCCTAACGATTGGTTTATAAAAGTTAGTACGAGAAGCCCAAACAGTAATATGAAAAAGAAGCGATATCTTTTTAGTTCATTCATACCATCACCACCCAAATGATATATGAGAATAGGAGTGACATGAGTAATGCAGATGCATTACGAGCGTAAGCAAAGCTTCGTCCGAATATCTTTTGTTCCATCGGTAATGTTGTAATTCCTACTGACATGAGTGTAGACATGAGTGCCGCAACTTGAGGAAGGCCTGCGCCGTGCTGTACTAACGTATTACCAAGTGGGAACACGACAAAACTTGGGATAAGTGCCACAGATCCGAGTAATGCTGAATAAATAATACCTAAAAATCCGGACTGTTCTCCAATGATGGAAGAGATAAAGGACGGCGTTAAGATAGAAAGTGATAGTCCAACGAAAAGCATAATGGAGAGCATGGCAGGGAGGAGGTTTCGAAATATTTTCCATGATTTTAATAGGGAAGCTTTCGTTTTATTCCGATCCTTCATAAAAGAAATCCCCGTAAGAACAATGGCCAAAGTGTAAAGGATAGCGCCATTAATCATGATTAGATTCCTTTAAGTCTTTATATTTGTCTAAGAAAAATGATAAGTTTTTCATTTTTTCCTCAATATCCATTTGAAAATCTGCTAATTGTTCTTTTCCGGCTATAGTAATTTTGTACATCTTTCTCGGCTTATCTGGAACGGATGTACTTACATAAGATTCAATAGCACCTTCGTTTTCTAATTTCTTCAGCGTGCGGTAAAGGATGGCACTATCGATTGGATTGACTGGAAGTTCTTCTTCACATTTCTGAAGTAGTTGCCCGCCATAGTTATCACCTTCTGCTAAAAATAACAAAAGAAATGCACCTGTATGTCTTCCTGTATGTTTCATGAATATACCTCCTAGAATGAATTGGAATTTATACTGTTAATGACAGTGTACTGTTGTTAACAGTATATGGTGCATGAAGTGCTATGTCAATTTTAAAATGTTACTGAGGGGAAATGGTAATCCCTGTTTTAATCTTGTTAAATAACAAAATAAAAGCCTACTGTTTTCTTGTGACAGTGGCTTTCATAGTTGGTAAACTACTATATTACGCTTAGGGAATCTCACGCTTTGATAGTAACACATATATGTTAGTTTCATATTGAGAAATAAAAAAAAGACACTCTCAAGAGTGCCTCTTATTAGCAGCTTAATCCGCCGCCCCAACAGCTAGCTCCAACGATGATTAATAAAATAAAGAGCACAACAAGTAAGGCGAATCCACCGCCAAAACCACAGCCTCCACCACAACTACCACCATAGCCCATATTAACTCCTCCTTCCATAAAGTCCATATATTAATGGATTTATTTCACTTTATGTTTTTACGGATAAACTTGAGCAGGTCCTTTTGAAAAATAAAAGTACTGGGTATTTTAGGAGAGTTGACGAACTTATTTTTGTCACGAGTATTACGCTTATTACATATGGTATTTTATTCTGTGCATTTGGGGAAAGGAGATCGTTATGGCTAATTCTGAGATGATATTACGTTTACTTACGGATTTAAAGATTGAACAGCAAGCTTTAAGAGAACAGCTGGAGAAAATGCAAATAGCATTGACCATTCTTGAAGAAAAACCGACTGCTCTTGAAGAAAAACCAGCTGCTCCAAAGAAAAGAGCTAATTCTGGACGCCCAACATCTTTTCGTGATTGGAGAGCATCTACTCAAAGGGATTAAGAAATCCTGTTATAGTAAGTTATACAAAATTATAAATGAAAAAGTACAGTCTACTGTAGTTAATACAGAGGCTGTACTTTTTGTTGTGTTAGTTTAAGTTGTGATAGGAGGTTTGTATTTTCTTTGACTATTCCACCTTTAGCTCGATCCCTTCATCCAGCATATCTCCATTAATTTTCAAAGTTAATCCTTGCGTTTTTTTCGGTACATCGAATACAATGTTCCCTTCCGAATTTTCATTAGGATTAAGAACACCAAATTTAAATGTAGCGGTATTGGCAGCTTTAAGTGTTAATTGAGATTCATTAGAAATGTGATATTCTCTTCCGGTTCCGTCAATTAATGTAAAGTTATTGCTATTTAGTGTAATGGGTTCCTCTTGACGATTATAAACTGCGACGTCTAATACTTTAAATACACCTTGTGCTTTAACTTCTCCATTACCTATAACATCTAATGAATCGACATAGCCTATTGATATGTATACATCAGAAGAATCTCCATGGGTGGGAAGTTCTTTTTGAGGATCCTTGTTGCTAAGTTCATCATTTTTTGTTTCTTTAGAAGTCTCCTGTTCGTTTTTCGTGTTACTGCTAGATGTATCATGTGAACTGCAAGCTGATAATCCAAATAAGAATGTGCTACATAATAATGATGTTAATAACTTTTTGTTCATAGTTTGTTCCTCCAAAATAGAAGTACTTTCATGGGCGCCATGATGATTTAGTAAATCTATATTTTTCTTTATGTGTATTAAATGTTATATCTTATTATATTGACTTTGGGATAAAAAGGAAACTTGATGTAAATAAAAAAGACACTGCAAAGTGTCTTTTTTATTTAAGTTATGCGCATTACTTAATAAGACGCTAGTTCCTCAGTCTGGCGATGAGGAACTATGTAGGGTGATTTTATTATAGCATTTTAACCAATAATGGGTCTATATGGAATTTGTTTAATGATTATGTTTGATTATTCGAAATGACAAATATAAAAAAGCACCGATGCTTGGAATGATGAATCGATTTGCAGCCGCGATACTCGGTGCGATTATTATGTATGAAATTGAACACCATGATTTTATGTGGACATTTGCTGCTGGAATTATGGGTGGGTATTTCTTGATTATTATTAATTTAGGATATTACAGTATGAGAGATGCGAAGAAATAAAGTGCTGTGTAAATAACTAATTTGGATGACTTGAATGTATAAACCTAAAAAATTTCCTTTATGGAGAGCTTTTTATTACAAAGAAAAGACACCCATATAAGAGTGTCTTTTCCAATAGTTTTTTAGCAGAAGCAAGAAGCTCCAACAATGATCAATAAAATAAACAATACAACTAATAAAGCAAAGCCGCCGCCACAACTACTACAACTACCACCAAATCCCATAATAGTTCCTCCTTTAATAAGAGGGGAAAACAAGGGTACACGCATGTATTTTAACGGATTCAAATTACTTTATGTTTTTTACGCAAGAATGGAGCAGGTCCTTTTGAAAATAAAGAAAAGACACCCTAAGGTGCCTTCCTTCGACTTGAACCATCTTAATTTTAATAATATTGGACTCCCGTCCGAATATTATTTTACCATGTTAAGTTGTTTTTGGGAATATTTCATATCGATAATTACAATACACGGTTTAGTTTTTGAATTATTTATTTGTGTAAAAGTTGAAATTAATAAGAACCCCATAAATGATAAACCATTCCACTAACAAAAAACACTAATCCTAAAAACAAAACAATTAAAGCAAGTACTCCATTTTGATTATGTTCCATAAAACTAGCTCCTTTTAGATTTATTTTTGTATAAAAAAAGCCTTTAGTCGTAATTATGGCTAAAGGCTTTGAGCATTATACTTTTCACTTTATAAAATCTTATGAGAAGGATTTATAATGTTTTTTTATCCCGCATTAACGGGCAGCCCGATTGGTGAAGGCTAATACTCAGTGGGGGATGGACAAAACCCCCACTGAGTAAAGTTTCACTTTATCAAATTTGGAATTGAAAATGTACTAGCTTGATAATGAAGCTTGGCTATTTGAATTGAAAAATTTTAGTTTTATTATAATTAATAGAAATGAGAGTAGTGTGAATATAAATCCACTCCAAATAAGCTGGTGAATACCTAAGTTTGAAATGAACCAGCCTCCAATAGTTGTTCCTAGAGTAATTCCGAGATTTGAGAACGAAACGAATAGACTATTACCAAATTCAGGTGCTTCTTTTGCTTCACTTATTAACCATGTTTGACCAACAATTAATCCACCAGCATGTACGATTCCCCAAATGAATACGATAAAGATCATTGGAACAAGGTAGGAACCTAAATAATAAACCAATATGTAAACAACAGAATATAGAATAGGGAATGATATTACGGTGTTTATTATGTTTTTTTGCAGGAGACTACCAAATAAATGATTCCCTAAAATCATAACTATACCAAATATGAATAGCATGATACTGATGAGAGATCCATTCATGGAAGTTACTTTTGCAAGGTACTCGGCGAAGTAGCTGTATACGGAAAACATGGCTGCAAAAAGGAATGTGACGGTTAAAATATTTAACCATAATCCTGGTTTGCCGAGTATACGAATTTGTTTGCCGAAAGACATTTTTTCTTTAACAGGCATAGAAGGAAGTAGGATTAGTATTCCAATGAATGCAAGAGTGTTAACAAGCGCTCCGAATAAGAAAGCAATTTCGAGTGAAAATTGGTCTGCAAGGTAAGAGGTTAGTGGTACACCTAAAGCAAAGCCAACAGTAATTCCCATGAAAACTTTTGTAACTGCTTGACCGCTCTTTTCTGGAGGGACAAGTTTAGCAGCTGTGACAAGAGCGATTGAAAAGAAGAGTGGATGAAGCGCTGCCGGTAAAATACGAAAAATAAGCATGATTTCAAATTGTGTTGTATAAGCGTAGATTATATTTGAAATAACAAATATGAAAATTGCTGTTAATAAAATTATTTTGCGATTAATACTAGAGACGAGCAGAATTAAAAACGGACCAGAAATAGCAACAACTAGTGCAAATATACTTACTAAAAATCCAGCTTGTGTAGTTGAAATTCCGAATTTTTGAGTGATTTGTGGTAATACGCCGACAATACCCATCTCGGTAGTAATAATTCCGAACACACCTATTGCGAGTGTCAGAATAAGTAAAGGATTTACTTTTTTCATTTATAAAACTCTCCATTCGTATCAGTATTTTGAAAGTGAATTCATTAACAAAGAAGCATTATTACAAGCATGATTGGATGCCAATATTATCAGGATTATGTAATTCTAAATACAATAACAGATATCTAAATAACTAGATGTGATATATTAAAAAATTTTCTCCTTTCTATGTTTCTTGCTTTTCTAGGCAGTGCAATTTGTAAAAGAGTAATTGGATGCCTGTAAAAAAGCAGAATGTGTGAAAGCTAATAATCAATTGATATGCAGATTGATTATTAGCTTTCATTTTATAATTCGTTTTGAACGTATTCAGAAAACTCTCGTATTGTTTTTTCATTTCGACGATAGTAGGTCCATTTTCCAATTCGGTCAGATTCTAGTAAGCCTGCTTTTTTCATAGTTAATAAATAACTAGAAATAACCGATTGGGCTAAGCAAGTTTTAAGCTGGATATCTCCTACACACACTCCAACTTGAAAGCTAAGGCCTTGCTCTATATAAGGTTTTTCATCGAAATGGTTTTCTGGATTTTTCAACCATGATAAAATTTGACATCTTGTTTCATTTGACAATGCTTTATAAATTAATAAAGGTTCCATAAGGATATTATATCTATTTTTATAGATTTGTAAATGGGTTTTTGGTGATTTTAAGGAAAGAAGGTATAGGTGATCCCTTTGAATAGGAATAAGGTGCTCTTGATCTGTACCCTTTGTAAAGGACATTCTAAAAAAAGTTAAGCAACCTAAAAAAGATGATTTCTGTATGCAAACAGGAGTCATCTTCTTTAAATTTCATTGATATCTAGAATGATTATAGTACGTCATATGTTTCTTCATTTCATGTTTTAACTGAACAAACGATTCACATGATTTTATATATGCTTCATCGGTTAAAGTACTATGAGGCTTTCGTGCGAAAATGATAATATTGTTAGGGTTAAGCATGTTGTTGTCTAGCTAACAATGGCGGATTCCTAAGAAGAGTAATAATAAAATCCAAGTAAAAATTTAAGGGAAATTTAATGTTTACCCTGCTTTTTATTTTAAAAGTTTTTCCTATCCTATAAATGAGTTATATCAAGAAGGAGACTAAAAAAGATGAAGTCATAGATTACAATGTAAAGTTAGGGGATTCTACATGCATACAGGAGTTTTGATTAGTTATTTGTATACTTATTTCTTTACTATTATTTTTTGTATTGTGTTTCAAATTGGATTTTATTTTAAAGCGAAAAAAAATATATCTATTCGGCATTTTCTATGGGTGTATGTTTTTCTGTTTTACCTTTCGTTAGTGTATAAGGTGACGCAAATAGCGACTGTATGGGATATAAGTAGATATGAAACGTGGATTCGTGTAAGTCAAATTAACTTGACTCTATTTGATTCTGCAGGTAGTACTGCGTATCTTTTAAACATTTTTCTGTTTATGCCGTTAGGTTTTTTATTACCGACTATTTGGCCGCATTTTAGAAAAATGAAAAACACCGTATGTGCGGGATTCTTTTTTTCATTGGCAATTGAGTTAAATCAATTACTAAATAATAGAATTACAGATATAGATGATTTATTTACGAACACCCTCGGGGCGATTGTTGGGTATGTATTATATAGAGTTTTATTTAAAATGATAGATAAAAGAGATGAAAAAAAGCTTGATAATAACTCTTCTCTAGTAATAAAATACGAGGCTATTTTTTGTTTGGTGTGTTCATTTGTAGGTGTGATGTTAATTTATTATCCAGTTGTATTTGGAAGACCTGTAATCCTCCAGTGAGGTAATTAAGATACTGTCAGATAATATAAATATAGCAAATTAGTTCATAAAACAACTGGAAAAGGTTATAATGGTGCATTTAATGTATGATATTCCCATAAAGATACAGGGCATCATTATGTGTTGTGCTCATCTCTACCTCAAGGGTATAAAGTTCAATAGGGGGCTTGCTTCTAAAATTATTAAGGTAGGTAGGTGTAAATGTGTTAAGTGTTCAATTATCTCAATACTTACTAAAAGAGTCTAAACCAGCTCTTCATACAGATGGAAAACGAGTGTATATGTTAAATGATGATGTGTGTTTTAATTATATAAGTCTTGGATCTAAGGAATTAAAGTTAGTTGAGCAACTTTATGTAGCGGAAGGATTATTTGTATGTCACACTGACCGAAAGTGATAAAGTGTTGCGTAAATAACTAATTTGGATGACTTGAATGTATAAACCTAAAAACTTTCCTTTATGGATAGTTTTTTATTACAAAGAAAAGACACCCATATAAGAGTGTCTTTTCCGATAGTTTTTTAGCAGAAGCAAGAAGCTCCAACAATGATCAATAAAATAAACAATACAACTAATAAAGCAAATCCTCCAGAAAAACCGCAGCTTCCGCCGCAACTACCACCATATCCCACAATAGTTCCTCCTTTAAGTAAGAGGGGAAAACAAGGGTACACTCATGTATTTTAACGGATTCAAATTACTTTATGTTGTTTACGCAAGAATGGAGCAGGTCCTTTTGAAAATAAAGAAAAGACACTCTAAGGTGCCTTCCTCCGACTGGATAACCACATTTCATGTGTTGGATTATGGGAACTGGTGGATAACTTGCAAATTTGTTACCAACTACTCACTCCAACATCCGCCTTCAACCACTTCACCCAATCAGAATCTTCTACCTTAAGCAAACTTAACGAAACACCTTTCATATCTAAAGAAGTGAGAAGGGTACCAACCTTTACGAACTTCACATGTAAGCCTTCCAGCTCACATAAACGGCGAATGTCGTTTGCGAAAATGTATTGTTCCATTAATGGTGTCGTACCGAGTCCATTAATGAGGATGGCGAAGTTGTCACCTTTTTTCCAGCGATAAATGCTTTTTAGTTTGTTCATAAGTTCAATCGCTAATATTTCAGAAGAGGATAGTGCTTCTTTACGGTAACCTTTTTCGCCGTGGATACCAACTCCGTAAAAGACTTCATCGTCGTTTAATGTGAAGGAATCTTTTCCCTGCATGGGATCATTGGCAGGCGAAAGGGCGACTCCTAATGTATGTAAGTTTTCGGTGACAGAACGGCCGAGTGTTGTTAGTGCTTCTAAAGAATAGCCTTCAAGAGCGGCCGCACCAAGTATTTTTTGAATGAAAACAGTGCCCGCTACGCCGCGTCTTCTTTTATTGAATGAAGCATCATCTTCAATTGAAACGTCGTCATTTACGATGATGTGGTCAATTTGTCTTCCTTCTTCTTTGGCGATTTGCTTCGCCGCTAGAAAGTTTTCTACGTCATCTTTAAAGTTTTTAATGATGAATAAAATACTTTTATCTTTTGGCATGAGGCGGGTTGCCGCAATAATTTGTTCCACTGTAGGCGGAGTGAAAATACTCCCGTTTACTGCCGCTGTAAGCATTCCTTTTCCTACATAACCAATATCAGCGGGTTCATGTCCGCTACCACCGCCGCTTATAAGGAAAACGTTTTGCTTCATTTTTTCGATATCTTTTACATAAATGATGTTATGTGTTTCGTCATAGTTTACTTTGTCGTTATGTTCAAAATAAAAGCCATGCAGCATATCTTGAACAATATTTTCTACATCATTCATAATCTTTTTCATTGCTTTTGCCACCCTTTAATTACTTTGCTGATTGCTCGAGTAAAAGTAATAATTGATTGTTTATCATGTTTTTCATGAGAGAAGACATAATGGATGGATCTACTTCACATTTACTTTCAATCCAATCTTTTATCGTTCCAACGAAGCCGTGACTATAAAAGGAGGCAATCGTATTTTTTGTTTCAATAGAAAGAGTTAGTCTACAGCTCATCGATAGTTCATCAATAATCTTCATATATAAGTTTTTCGTATGCTCAAATAAATAGTGATTAAATGAGTTTTGCTCAATGACTTTAAATGCATTTCGGTAAAATTTTTGATTTTCATAAAAGTAATCAAATAATAAATCGAAAATGTTTTCCCATGTTTCATAATCGAGAAAGTCTATAATATTTTCTTTCGTTTCTTCTTTATAAATCCAGCTTAATAGTTCGAATTTATCTTTAAAATGATAATAAAAAGTTTGCCTACGCATTTGACAGTGTAACATAATATCGCTTACTGATATTTTATGAAACGACTCCGTTTCCATTAAATGTTTCAACGAGTTCGCGATTATCTTTTTAGAAATTATAGAAGAGGTCATCATAATCATCCCTAGAATGTAGTAATATGAAAATCCTATCTACAAATGAATGAAGTGTCTTTAGACAAATTGTCCATTTTGTCCGTTTACTATAAAACGCTTTCATTTTAACATGAGTAGTAAGAAGAAGATTTCAAATATATCACAATATATTAAAGGAATTGAGGGAGAATCACAATGAAAAAGATTATAAATAAACCAGAAACATTAGTAATGGAAATGTGCAACGGAATGGTGATGGCCCATCCAGAGCTTGAGTTTTTGAAAAAATATAAAGTTATTAAGAAGAAAGAAATGAATGAAAATAAAGTAACGTTAATTAGCGGCGGTGGTAGTGGTCATGAGCCAGCACATGCAGGTCTAGTCGGAAAAGGAATGTTAGATGCGGCAGTGTGCGGAGATGTGTTTGCTTCTCCTTCGCAAATTCAGATATATCAAGCGATTAAAGAGACGGCTAGTAAAAAAGGTACGTTATTAATTATTAAAAATTACAGCGGCGATATTATGAATTTCAAAAACGGTGCGCATTTAGCGACTGAAGATGGAATTGAAGTCGACTACGTAAAAGTGGACGATGATATTGCGGTAGAAGATAGTCTTTATACAGTAGGACGCCGCGGCGTTGCGGGAGTTATATTCGTTCATAAAATTGCCGGCGCAGCAGCGGAAGCAGGTATGGATTTAGGAGCGGTGAAAACTATCGCTGAAAAAGCAGCGGCTAACGTGCGCACGATCGGTTTAGCGTTAACTTCATGTACAGTTCCAGCGAGTGGATCACCTACTTTCACACTTGCTGAAGATGAAATGGAATACGGCGTAGGTATTCACGGCGAACCAGGTATTAAACGCGAAAAAATGCTGTCGGCTGATGAATTAGCTAACCGTATGACAAATGATTTAATAAAAGATTTAGGAGTAAAAGATGGCGAGGAAATCGCGCTTCTAGTAAATGGTTTTGGCGGCACACCACTGCAAGAACTTTACTTATTTAATAATGCAGTTACGAGAGAATTAGCTGCTAGAAACATTAAAATTAATAGAGTATTCGTCGGTAACTATATGACAAGTATCGATATGGCTGGTATGTCTTTAACAGTAATGAAATTAGATGATGAGCTAAAAACATTACTATCGAAAGAGTGCAATACACCTGCGTTTAAAGTAGATGGACCTGTTGAAAGTGTAGAGTACGTGAATGTGCTTGAAGATGTAGAAGAGAAGGAAGTTTCATTTGAAATAGAAACAGCGGAAGAGCACGCTGTTATGAAAGATAATGTCATTACGTTAAACAACATGATTTATCTCGTTGATAAAATGAGCGACATCATTATTAAAAACGAAGTACCGTTCTGTGAGTTAGATACGCATGCTGGTGACGGTGACTTCGGAATGAGTGTGGCAAAAGGATTTAAGCAATTAAAACGTGAGTGGCATTCTATTTTAGGACAAGAGAATGTAACGATTGGATCGTTCCTCGATAGTTGTTCTATGATTATTATGGAACATTGCGGCGGCGCTTCAGGCCCAATTTGGGGTGGTGCGTTCCGCGCAGCTAGTAAAGAAGCGGGCGAAAAACGTGAACTAACAGTAGGAGAATTTGCTGAAATGTTACAAGCAGCACTTCACGGCATACAATCTATCGGTGAAAGATCGTTCGGTAGAGGAGCGGTAGTTGGTGATAAAACACTTGTTGATGCACTTGCTCCATGTGTAGATTCTTGGATCGACAGTGCTTCAAATGGCACAGACGTGAAAACTGCCTTTGAAAAAGGAGCAGAAGCAGCCGTTAAGGGAGCAGAGTATACGAAAGAAATCGTTGCTCGCATGGGCCGCGCTGGTACAGTTGGTGAAAGAAGCTTAGGATATCCAGATGCAGGTGCGCATGCGCTTGGGGTTATCTTTACGGAGATTGCGGGTAGTTTGAAATAGGAATGAGAAAATCCCCTCTGCCTTATGGTGGAGGGGGTTTTTTTATATAGTTGAATGATATATTAATATGGTTTAGAAGCAAATCAATTACTTTAGTTGCAAATGATTTCGGTGCATAGTTCAAGGTTAAATGGGCTGAAGTTAATAAGTAGTCTGCTATATGTTGTTTAAGAAAGGGCACTCCATTGAGGGAGTGCCCTTTTCGTAATTCATGATATAGAATCTCTTTATATTACCAGGAGTCACCGTGGCTGGATTGCATGTACATAATTGTACTAGATTTAGTCGAATCAACTTGTTCCTTAAATTCTGATTGTGAAGGGAATGCTAATCCTATAGATAAAGCAGCTGAAAGTGTTAAACCTAAAATCGTTCCGAAAATTTTCTTCATTATTTTAACGCTCCTTTTTCGAAAGTTTTTTCTTTAGCTTGATGACTAATATAAAAGTATTTACTAGCTTTTACAGTGTCGCTTTCTTCGTAAAACTTGATTGCTAATTTTTCATTGTATTCTTGTGTGTAATTATAGAGTTGTTGTGTGTCGAAAAATGAGATAGCTTCCAAAGATAATTCTTCGAGAATAACAGCTGGAACACCTTTATTCATACAATCTAAAAGTTTGAAATGATATAGGTATTCTTTGTTGTCTAGCTTCTCACAAATTGCTAATCCTCGTTCGATTAACTCGGCCGACTGTTCAAGTTCACCAATCTTTAAATGTTCTCTAGCTTTAAGGAAGATGGCCCTAAAATGCTCTGGAGTTTTAGTTGTTACTTCTGATAAGTGTCGAATTGCTAAAGTGGATAAGTTTTGGCTACTATATAAAAAACCTAAATTATTGCGGACTCTTAATATTAGGGAATCCTCATTCTTTTTACGTAAAATATCTATTGCAGAATTAAATTTTTCTTCTGCTACAGGGAATTGTTTTATATCAATACATGCTAAACCGTATAAGTTCTCACAAGCGGCAACATTATTTTCATAACCATTATATTTAGAGAAGATTTCTTTAGCCTTAGTCACATGTTGAATTGCTAATAGAGGTTGATAAGTATGAAGATAGAAGTTAGCAAAACGATAGCTAAACTCGGCTATTTCAAGATCGTCATGAATATGTTGTAATAGCGTTTCGGCTTTTTCGTAGTATTCCCAGGCTTCATTGTTGTTGGAAATTAGTGTGGCGTGAATCCCTTTGAAAAAGTGATAATAATAAGACAACGATTCATTTTTAGGTATATCCAGTGAATCAATTGCCTGGAAGCTTGTTGGTGTGATGCTTAAATGATCAAGCAAAACTTTAAAGCGAAAAGTAAGAAGTGAGTAATGGAATAGTAAATTTGGATTTTCATTAATACTTTTTATGTGTGTATCAATCTCTGTTTTTAAATGTTTTGCTTCTTTTAGGTGCTGGGCACGTATCTCTTGATACCAATTATTTAAAAGTTGTGTGATCATATCTTTTGTTTTTAGATGACTTACCATAATTCTCCCCGCTTTCTACTATGTTTATTTGTATATTGGTATGTATATACTAACAAGAAATTAAGTGTGATAGAGTGATATATTGCAAGAAAAAACTTTTTCAATAATTTTCTGATAATTTAAGGGGTAATTAGAATATAAATAGAAAAGGAATTTAATGGGATTCCTTAGGTGGTGATCATTTATTTATTTCCAAAAAATAAGTGAATCGAGCAAGTATGACTATTGCACTTAAAACAAATAAACAGCCTTTTTGTAAAGTGAATCTACATAAACTGATTCAGAATCTTATAAGAATCCATATGGAAAGTATTCATTCAAATAACAAACAGCCCAAGTTCCAATGAGGAACTTGGGCTGTTTGTATGTTGTATTTCCTTAATATTGTAAATAAGCATTTTACTCCATCGTCATCAAGATAAAAAAACAAGTGGATCATACTTTATGGTTATGTAAAAAACTTAAAAAAGCATAACCCAGCAGAACCTTTGTATTTTGCTATCCTACGCATTTCACCCTGCACAAAAAATATTTCTCAACATTGCATTCGTTGAAAAATATTGAATATTCGTATTATAACGAATATTATGTTGTTATCGACAAAAAAACGATAATTCGCAAGTATCGGGGAGGAAATGCATTGAAAAAGAATAAGAAGTTAAAACCGTTATCAGTATTAGCAACAGCGGCAGTGCTAAGTAGTAGTTTTGCTTTTGGAAGTCATGCAGCGTATGCTGAGACGCCAACACCATCTCTACCAATAGATGAGCATTTAATACCGGAAGAGCGTTTGGCAGAAGCACTAAAACAACGGGGAGTAATTGATCAATCTGCATCACAAGCTGAGACGTCAAAGGCTGTTGAGAAATATGTTGAGAACAAGAAAGGGGAAAACCCTGGGAAAGAAATCTTGACAGGAGATAGTCTTACGCAAGAGGCTTCTGATTTTATGAAAAAAGTAAAAGATGCAAAAATGAAGGAAAATGAACAGGCGCAACAGCCCACAGTAGGGCCAGCAGCTGGACAAGGTGCAGGATTGAATTCTAGTAAATTAAATGGAAAAGTACCTACTGCACCAGCGAAGCAAGAAGAGTACAACGGCGCTGTTCGAAAAGATAAAGTACTTGTTTTACTTGTAGAATTTAGCGATTTTAAGCATAACAATATTGATCAAGAGCCAGGATACATGTATTCTAAGGACTTTAATCGTGAACATTATCAAAAAATGTTATTTGGTAATGAACCATTTACGTTATTTGATGGATCGAAGATTAATACATTTAAACAATATTATGAAGAACAATCTGGCGGGAGCTACACAGTTGATGGAACTGTAACGGAATGGCTTACTGTTCCAGGAAAAGCTTCAGATTATGGTGCGGATGCAGGTACTGGCCATGATAACAAAGGTCCTTTAGGGCCACGCGATTTTGTGAAAGAAGCATTAAAAGCAGCGGTAGCAAAAGGAATTAATTTAGCAGACTATGATCAATTCGATCAATATGATCAAAATGGTGATGGAAATAAAAACGAGCCAGATGGCATTATTGATCATTTAATGGTTGTGCATGCTGGCGTTGGTCAAGAAGCTGGCGGCGGTAAATTGAAAGATGATGCGATTTGGTCTCATCGTTCAAAACTTGGATCAAAACCATATGCGATTGATGGCACAAAATCTTCTGTTTCGAATTGGGGCGGAAAGATGGCTGCATACGATTATACAATCGAGCCTGAAGATGGAGCGGTTGGTGTGTTTGCGCATGAGTATGGTCATGATTTAGGCTTACCAGATGAGTACGATACAAAGTATTCAGGACAAGGTGAACCTGTTGAGTCATGGTCTATTATGAGCGGCGGCAGCTGGGCTGGAAAAATTGCAGGAACAGAGCCAACGAGTTTCTCACCACAAAATAAAGAGTTTTTCCAAAAGAACATGAAGGGCAACTGGGCGAATATCGTTGAGGTAGATTATGATAAACTTCGCACGGGAGTCGGTGTTGCGACATATTTAGATCAAAGTGTTACAAAATCAAAACGACCAGGAATCGTTCGTGTTAACTTACCAGACAAAGATATCAAAAATATCGAATCGGCATTTGGTAAGAAGTTTTATTACAGTACAAAAGGAAATGACATTCATACAACACTTGAGACACCAGTATTTGATTTAACAAATGCAAAGGATGCTAAGTTCGATTATAAGGCATTCTACGAACTTGAAGCGCAGTATGATTTCCTTGACGTATATGCGATTGCAGAAGACGGAACGAAGAAGCGTATTGATAGAATGGGCGATAAAGATGTAAAAGCCGGCGTGGATACGACTGATGGTAAGTGGATTGATAAATCATACGATTTAAGTCAATTCAAAGGGAAAAAAGTAAAACTGCAATTTGAGTATTTAACAGATATTGCAGTAGCTTATAAAGGATTTGCGTTAGATAATGCAGCATTAACTGTAGATGGAAAAGTTGTCTTCTCGGATGATGCAGAAGGCCAGTCAGCAATGACGTTAAAAGGATTTACTGTATCTAACGGATTGGAACAGAAAAAGCATAACTACTATGTAGAGTGGAGAAATTACGCTGGTTCTGACACGGCGTTACAACATGCGCGTGGCCCAGTCTTTAATACAGGAATGGTTGTATGGTATGCGGATCAAAGCTTTACAGATAACTGGGTAGGCGTTCATCCAGGTGAAGGATTCCTAGGAGTAGTAGATTCTCATCCAGAGGCAATCGTAGGTACATTAAACGGACAACCGACTGTGAAGAGCAGTACACGTTATCAAATTGCTGATGCGGCATTCTCATTTGATCAAGCGCCAGCATGGAGAGTAGACTCGCCAACTCGCGGTATCTTTGACTATAAAGGATTACCAGGAGTTGCAAAATTTGATGACTCTAAGCAGTACATCAACAGCGCGATTCCAGATGCAGGACGTAAGTTGCCGAAACTAGGATTGAAGTTTGAAGTAGTAGGTCAAGCTGAAGACAAGTCTGCAGGTGCAGTTTGGATTCATCGATAGAATAAGGGGAAACTATGAGAGCTGCCCCATAAGTTGGTGAAACCGACTTATGGGCAGCTCTTTTCTTATTCTAGAAACGTGGCAGTTTAGTTTAGGAACCAGTTCATTGGAAAGGAAGATATAAAATTCATTTTCAATAAAAACGAGAAATGATATCGCTAGAAAATTTCCTTTTACTTCCATGTGCGAGGTGTAAAACAAAGGGAGAAAGTCAGTAGCGGTCCTGTTATATTCTGCATAGCAGCGATTTATATGTCGAGAAATCAAAATAGATTTATGTAGCATGTCGCTTTAGTTTTAAAAGTAGAAATAAATCAGTAAATTACAATCTAGCATAATTCAAATTAACTGAAATGCATGAGCAAAAATACATTCTCATACGAGATTTTTATTAAATTACAAAATACTTATCAGACTTGATTGTAAGAAATGATAAGTATCGTTGGTATAATTGTATTGTTATTATCCTTAAGACCATTTAAAGAAGACTTTGATAATTGATTTTTTATGATGTACAGAAAAAATTAATTATCACATCCTTTTATTTTCACACTAGAACCTAAAAAGAGGTTCTGTTACAAAGTTTTTTAACAAGAAAAAGTTATGTTGCAAAAAGGGTTGTGCCTATTAATTATATGAAGAGAGGCATGTATTGTGTTACTAGACAAAAATACTTAATACACCAATGTTACCTTCACTCACCCTCCTCATTATTATAAGCTAATAGTGGTTCGTACATCATTATAGCGTGATTCTCCGTTACATATTGGTCTTCTATAAACTGTTTCTGTTGATTATATACTCTACGTTGAATAACATTATGTCGTATATAACCACCCCAGTATGCAGATTGGATTGAGTGTTCTTTTTCATATACTTCATATTGATAAAGCTGCGGATGGGCAATTCTCCATTCACCGACTAAATGCTTATCTGTAATATAAAGGTGAAGTTGATACGATTGGTCCGTTTCATTTTTGATTTGTAAATCCAAATAATTATAAGAACAAGTCGCTCCACTTCCAAATGGTTGGGTCCGCTTGGAATCAGGAAAGACATCAAAACTATGACGATATCGCTCTGTTACTGTCAATGGTGTATGTAAGGTCATCCAATATATTAAATTTGAAAGCTGACAAAGCCCTCCTCCAATGCCTGCTTGAAAAGATCCATAGTGTAGTATCATGCCCTCTACATACCCTTTTCTTCTCGTAGGCTTACCTATTAAACGCCAGTAAGAGAATGTTTCTCCCGGTCTAATGACGATACCATTTAGTTGTTTAATAGCAATATTCAAATTAACAACTTTATTCTGTTGATACCACATATCTACATCTTTGAGCTTACGAAGTAGTATCGTTCGGTGCTGAATCGCTGTATAGGGTAACTTTTCTTGTTGAAACGTTTTTGCATATGTTTTGCCGTCTGCTAACCACTGAATGTACCTCTTTGTAGAGTAATACCATGTCCCTAGTAGAATGCGATACTTAGACCGCTGTTTAGGACGTAAGTTCACTAAATTCATTTTATTTCCTCTCTCCATCAATAAGTTGTATTTTTTTTAGCTGCATAATAATTAACATAAATAGATAAAAGACGCAAAAGAACAGGATAATTAATCTAATGGGGACTTTATTTTTTCCATTTTCAAATTGCTTATAGTGATGTGAAAATCCGCTTCAATACGATAAATTCAAATAACACATTATAAATATAAAGGACAATCTTAAATAAAAAATAATGAAAATTAAAGAAATTCTAAAGTATTAATATGTTTTTACTAAATATTGATTGATAATAAGTTGTTTTTTGAGACTTTACTAGGTTCTGTTGCAATGCTTCTTAGCAAATAAAAAGTTAAGTTAATTACAATGAAAGATTATGCAACTCTTAGTAATTACTGTAATTCATTGTACGTCGAAAAACCGCAGTCTAGTCCCTGACTGCGGTTTCGTTTATATAGAGATAGAATCAAAACTCTATACTTTCGGAATTTTTTACGCAAGCAAACCATTGACCTATTATCTCGTTATGATGCTTAATAATTTGAGACGCCGATAATACTGTAGAATTATATGTACTATGTCCATTCTTTACAAGAGTAACGTCATATCCCAAGCTGTATGCACGCCGGCATGTTGCATCTATGCAAATTTCAGATTGAATGCCTGCTATAACAACTCGGTTTATATTTCTCATTTCCAGCTCTTGTTGAAGACTCGTTTTATGAAAAGAATCCGGATGATTCTTTTCAAGAACGACATCTCCTGTTGCTGGAGCAATTGATTTATGAATTTCCCATCCAGGTGTCCCTTGTCTAAGCGAGGAACCAGGCTTCCCGTTAAACTTCATATAAAAAATAGGGGCTGAAGCAGAACGTGCTTTAGAAATCAATAATTGAATAACTCTTAATAATTCCGTTCTATTATATAGGACTTTTCTCTCCTCAAATGAACCTACCTGTACATCAATAATAAGGAATGCTGTACAGCTTTTCATCATAAATACCCTCCTAATACGTGGTCCAAAAATACAAAAGTGAAATATATGCAAACTCCAATGCTATGCACATTTAATGTATCCAAAAGTTCCAAAGAATATTGCATGGAGGTATGAAGTGGATTCCAATAATTGTATCTATTCTTTTTCTAGAATCTGTTATTAAACCTAAAATCAAATATATAATTATTGGTGCAGCTATAATTGCTATTCTAGCCAATGTTGTTGCCGGAACGAAGCGTCTCTTCAAATTAATTTCCAAGACACTCAAAAGTATAAATAATTTAAGTGTCTTGGATATATTTTATCCTTTAAATATTGCTGGTTTTTCAACTCTGAATGATTTTACCTCACCGCACTCTAAACAGAATGTTGTTAATAGTTTAGAACGGCCTCCTGCTTTAAAGAGCGAACTAGACGTATCTTCACAAACATATGCATGATAAGCAAATCCAACTTTCCCCTCTTTAAATTTAGTAGAACCGCAATTATCACATCTCTTATTTTTCATAGTACTAACACCTCTTTAGGTTGATATTTATTTTGGTGTGTTTTTCTATTGTAAAATACATTTCTCCATCTCCTTTACAAATAGAAGTAAATTAACTTGGTTATAAATAGTGTTTTCGACATGATACACCATGTCCCTTTGTAAAACTTTGTGAAATATGCTGCGGAGGACTATCTGTATGTTATATTTACTTTTTATTTATATATTCACAAGTGAAATAGCATAATATCAGTATGAATCCCTATAGTGATATGAATTTTTGCATATTTTGAAATTCAGTATATCCTCCGAAAACTTTTGATTGTATAATGTGTTTTGTCATATTATTTTAGATTTTTCGACAAAAAATAACAAAAATAGAAGGCGTATTGGGAGAATGCATTATGTACATAAAACTATTAAAATCAATTACATCATTATCACTTATTGGTGGTGCTTTATTATATACAAATGGCAGTGATGTGAAAGCTGCTGAAACGGGTGCTTTTTCGGATGTACCTACATCGCACTGGTCCTATCCTGCGATTAAAGACTTAGCGGGTAAAAATATTATTTCAGGTTATGGAAATGGGATGTTTGGTTTTGGTGATGTTGCGACGAGGGAGCAGGTGGCAGCCTTAGTTTATCGAGTGTTAGTACCGAATAAGCAAGGTGGTACGTTTAGTAATGATGGTGCTCGTTATGTATTAAAAGATGGGTCTACTTTAAACAATCCTTATCGTGATATTCGCTCAGGTTCTACACTCTTTCCTGAAGAGGTTTTAGCGCTAACGAAATTGGGGATTTTTAAAGGTGATGGAAATGGCGGTTTTAGACCGAAAGATTCTGTTAGTCGTGCGGAAATGGCGCAAATTCTAACAAATGCTTTTCATCTTTCTGCTAAACAAAAACACACATTTAACGATGTTCCAAATGGTTTTTGGGCAGAAAACGCGATTAGTGCCGTGCAGTCAAATGAGATTGCAGCTGGTACTGGGGAAGGGAAGTTTGGACCATATAACACGGTAACACGTGAACAGTATGCACAGTTTTTATATAAAACTTTGAAATATAAAAATACTGATGTAAAGGATACAGGAGATGCGGCATTATTAACAGCATTCAAAAATGAAGTGCAAACGCGTATTAATACGTACGAAACGAACATTACACTTCCATATAAAACGAAAAATAGTAATACAAAAGAAGTGATGAATACACTTTTCACCGCATATAAAGAAGTTGCAAGTAAAAATGAGTATACAAATTATAATAGATCGAATGTTTCATATGGACTTTCTGGATCACCTGGAGATTATACGTTTACGTTAAATATTACATATCGCGAAACGAAAGAACAAACAGAGTATGTGATGAAGCAAGTGAAAGCAATCGTTTCTTCTATTATTCAAGTCGGAATGGATGATCATGAAAAAGTGAAGGCGATTCATGATTACGTAGTAAAACATGTTTCTTACGATACGTCTTATAAAGCGTATACAGCATATGAGGCACTCGTGAATCGTTCTGCCGTTTGCCAAGGTTACGCACTATTAACCTATCAATTATTAAAAGAAGCTGGAATTGAGAATCATTTTGTAGTAGGAACTGGAGACGGTCAGCCTCATGCTTGGAATTTAGTTAAAATCGATAACAAATGGTACCATCTTGATACAACATTCGATGATCCAATACCTGATAAACAAGGACGAGTAACATATTCTTATTTCAACTTATCAGATGAACAAATCGCAAGAAATCATGAGTGGAACCGCGGGGATTATCCGCAGGCTACAACAAATTATTATGATACACTGACGAGTAAAATTGCAGGGAGAAACTCTAAATCAACGGCGTACGAGCAAATTTTGAAAGATACAAAGTTAAATTATTTAGGAAATGAATACATCGCAAATAACTATAACGAATTAAAAAGTAAAATGCAGCAGCGCTATAGTGCAAAGCCTGAAAAGATTGAAATTCTGTATAAACAATCAATGGACGGCTCACTGCAAGATGTGAAGAAGGCAATTGGAGAAATTCGTTTCCCGCAAGGCGCGAACCGCGTTTCTTATAAAGCGGAGCCGTATAATGCAAAAGAAGGATATTCTTTAGTGACGATTACGTTTACGTAGTAAAAACAACCTAGATCCATGAAGGATCTAGGTTGTTTTTTTATACCTGAATTTGACATATACAGTCTGACTGTATAAAATAAAACTATACAGTTGAACTATATAGTTTAGCTATATAACTATCGTTACATTGGAGGTCTCAATGAATAGAGATAAAAATTTACCATTAACGGAAACAACGTATTACGTTCTTTTAGCTTTATTAGAGCCAGCACATGGATATTTAATTATGCAAAAGGTGGAGGAACTTAGTAATCATCAAGTGAAAATCGCAGCGGGTACATTGTATGGTGCGGTTGAAAATTTATTAAAGCAACAATTAATAGAATCGGTAAAAAGTGAAGATAAACGAAGAAAAGTGTATGTCATTACTGAACGCGGGAAAGAAGTATTACACTTAGACTTTATGAGGATGCAGCACATTGTTGGAGTTACAAAAAGCTTATTAAATGTATAGTTAGGGGGAATCGATGATGTGGAGATTGAAATTCTTTTTAGATTTTGAAAAAGAGGAGAAATGGTTAGAAGAGATGGCTTGGAAAGGCTATCAACTAAAAAGTAATACATTTGGTTATAGATTTAGAATCGCAGAACCGGAAGATACGAAAATTAAAATAGATCATCGAATATTTAATAGACGAAGTGATTTTATTAATTATTGTACGTTATTTGAAGATAGTGGCTGGAAGCATATAGCCGGTAAATGGTGGTCTGGTACGCAATATTTTAAAAAGGTAAATGAGGAAAGTGAAGATGACATTTTTTCAGATCAAATGTCACGAGCAGGGAAGTACAAGCGTCTATCTAAGACATTTTTAGAATTGGCGATATGTTATTTGCCGCTGTTAATCCTATTTATGTTTAATAATACGGTTAATATAGGAGCGATTATAAATCCAAGAGAACTGTACTTTACACCGGGTTTATGGGATAAGCAAGGTGCAGCATTTTTAGGGTCATTCTTATTTGAAACACCATTTGCATTAATGAGAGGTATTTCATGGGTATTTATCCCAGTTATGATAGGGATGTTTTTCGTTTGCTCGTATAAGGCGAATAGGTTGTATGAAGAGAAAAAAATGATATGAGAGATCCCCTTAAAGCTTATGCTTTGAGGGGATTATTTTGGATTCGTAAATGCATCTTCTTAAAATAGATTAATGAAAAGGATGCGGATTGGAAACAAATTATCATGATTTTATTTTTTATAAATCAAAAAAGGCATTTAATTAAGTAGGGGTCTCGACACATTTCCTATAATGATTGATATGTTACGTCTTTCAAAAGAATCTACTTTATAGAGCATGCCTACAATTTATATTTTACTATTTGTATTTTCATGAATATGTATAATTACATAAAATTTAAGGGGAAAAGAGAGTATACTTTGGTATTGTGTAATAAAGATAGAGCCCGCCTACGGAAATAGGTGGGATTTTTTAACGTATAAAGAAAAGACACTCATATAAGAGTGTCTTTTCCGATAGTTTTTTAGCAGAAGCAAGAAGCTCCAACTATGATTAATAAAATAAATAATACAACTAATAAAGCAAAGCCGCCGCCACAACTACTACAACTACCACCAAAGCCCATAACAGTTCCTCCTTTAGATAAGAGGAGAAAACAAGAGGTCACTCATGTATTTTAACGGATTCAATTTACTTTATGTATTTACGCATGAATTGAGCAGGTCCTTTTGAAAATAAAGAAAAGAGACCCTAAGGTGATATTATCCCCTTTAGGTAGACAGTGTTAAAAAGACCATGTATAAACATGGATGTTACACTATTACTTGGAGGGGATTTTTCATGGCAAAAAAAGGTACAACATTTAATACATACTCGGAAGAAGTAAAGTTATCAGCTGTTCAAAGTTATTTAAACGGAGAAGGAAGCTACGATATGATAACGGAGAAATATCAGATTAAAAGCTCTACACAACTTAAAAATTGGGTAAAAAAATATAAAGAATGTGGTGAAATTACAGATGCTCGTGGGAAAAATAGTGGAATGAAAGGGATACCAAACCCTTTAAAAGGCAAACGTGTTCATTTCAACACCATTGAAGAGGAACGTGACTACTATAAGGCTCAGGTTGAATATTTAAAAAAGCAGTATCCAAATCTGTAAATGGGGGCGTACCAAAATATAAAGAGAGATATCGTATCATTGAATCATTAAAGAGAAAATATCCAGTTCTATGGCTTACTAAATTTGCGGGTGTACATCGTTCAAGTTACTATAAGTGGATTCATACAAAAAGCATAAAAAACATGCGACTAGAGTCCGATCAACGATTAAAAAAGGTAATACAATCTATTCACGTAAAGCACAAGGAATATGGTTATCCACGTATGAAAATCGCTTTACAAGAAAAAGGTTATTTTATAAATCACAAAAAGGTATATCGCTTAATGAGTGAGCTCAACATTCAGTCTATTATTCGGAAGAAGCGTCGCTTCTTTAAAGGGAACTATTCCAATGTTTTTCCGAATGTTTTAAACCGTGAATTTAAAAATCGTCAACAAAATGAAGCACTTGTTACAGATATTACGTACCTACGATTCCAAGAGGGATTTCGGTATCTTTCTGTTGTCCAAGATATTTATAATAACGAAGTTGTTTCTTGGAAAATATCCAAGCGCAATGATAATGAACTTGTATTAGATACAATTGAAATGTTGGCACAAAAAAGAGATGTGCGTGGAACCATTCTCCATTCAGATCAGGGATTCCAGTACACATCTCATGCCTACAACAAACGACTTTTAGATTTAGGTATCATTGGCAGCCACTCTCGCAAAGGAAACTGCCATGATAATGCCTGTATCGAGTCATTTTTCTCCCATTTTAAATCGGAGATGTTGTATTTGAATCATTTTAAAACAGAAGAAGATTTAATACAAGCAATTGAAGAATATATTTACTTTTATAACTATAAACGGTTCCAAAAACGACTCAACCATCGAGCTCCGATAGAATATCGAATCTCGATGGCTGCTTAGTCTTTTTAATACTGTCTACTTGACAGGGATAAGACCAAAGGTGCCTTCCTCTGACTTGAACCACTTTCTCTGAATTAAAATGGTATTCTCCTAGTAAATTGATATGTTCCCAACCTAAAGGTGACATATGATGCAATAAGTTCTCATTAAAACTACCTATCCGTTTTTGATATTTAACTGCTTTTGTTAGATGTAAAGTATTCCAGATACTGATGGCATTGATAATTATGTTTAAGGCACTGGCCCTTTGCAATTGATGCTGTATGGTTCGCTCACCTTGTTTTCCGAAGAAAATAGCTCTTGCAAGTCCATTCATGGCTTCTCCTTTAATTCGAATGGTAGCAGCACCTTTTAATAGAATTGTCCCCTTGGTTTAACAAATGTTTTTTTGTAAATAATATGTTTGTTAAAAAATTAATTAAGGGGGACTTGTATGCCACAGGATCGAAAAGCAGAAGTTCAAAACGATGCATACGAAGGAAAAGAGATTATGCCAGATAACCCACAACATCTACCGCGTCACGTGCAAATGGAGCTGCCTCACGAATTTTCTGTAAATCCTCTGTTTGCCCGCGAAGGAGAATCAGTCGTTCCGCGCTTTAACATGCCTGATGAAGGCATGTTACCAGAAACAGCGTATCAAATCGTCCATGATGAAATTGCTCTTGATGGCAATGCCCGCTTGAATCTTGCAACATTCGTTAGCACATGGATGGAGCCTGCCGCAGAGCACTTATATGCCAAATCATTCGACAAGAACATGATTGACAAGGATGAATATCCACAGACAGCCGAAATTGAGGAGCGGTGTGTCCGCATTTTAGCAAACCTCTGGCATTCGCCCACTCCCCTTACGACTATGGGCGTTTCAACAACTGGATCGTCGGAAGCATGTATGCTCGGGGGGCTTGCGTTAAAGAGACGCTGGCAAAATGCACGCAAAGGCGAAGGGAAGCCGGTGGATCGGCCCAATATTGTGTTTAGTTCTGCTGTTCAAGTCGTGTGGGAAAAATTCGCGAACTATTGGGAGGTTGAACCACGCTATGTGAAGGTTAGCCCAGAGCATCCCCGATTGGATCCTCAGGGGGTCCTCGCTGCCGTGGATGAAAATACGATTGGTGTGGTACCGATTCTCGGTGAGACTTATACCGGGATTTACGAACCGGTTGCCGCCATTGCGAAAGCGTTGGACGATTTGCAGGAGAGGACGGGACTCGACATTCCTATGCATGTGGATGCGGCTTCGGGGGGATTTATAGCACCGTTTCTTCAACCAGATTTAGTCTGGGATTTTCAATTACCGAGGGTGAAGTCCATCAATGTATCCGGACATAAATATGGATTAGTCTACCCTGGGTTGGGTTGGATAATTTGGCGGGAAGCTGAAGATCTCCCTGAGGATCTAATCTTCCGCGTCTCCTATTTGGGCGGGAACATGCCGACTTTTGCCCTGAATTTCTCTCGTCCTGGCGCACAAGTGCTCCTGCAATATTACAATTACCTGCGTTTGGGGAAAAGTGGGTACTATGATGTCCAAAGGGCTTCTCAGAAAGTCGCTCTTTTTCTTAGCAAGGCGATTCAGAAGATGGAACCGTTCGAACTTTTGTCCGATGGTTCGGATATTCCGGTTTTCGCTTGGCGACTGAAAGATGGTTACACATTAAACTGGAATCTTTATGATTTATCTCGACAATTGCGTGTGTTTGGCTGGCAAGTACCCGCCTATCCATTGCCTCCAGATATGGAAGCGGTGACGATTATGCGCGTTGTGGTTCGAAATGGATTTTCCATGGATCTCGCGCATTTATTTTTGAGGAACCTCAAACAGACCGTTGCCTTTCTGGATTCGCTGGACGGGCCTATGCCACATGATACGAAATGTGATAATGGGTTTCATCACTAAATGAAAAAAGCCTAATTTTTTCACATTTAATTGAGAAATTAGGCTTTTTAATATTGAAATTTCCTTAACGTTGTAAATCAGCATTTTTCTGACGCCACCCCATGCCCATCAAGCTAACAACGTAAATTACTAGATACGAAATGATCCTTGTTTCAAAACTAGTGAGTGATGGAATATTAGGCATGCCAAAGAAGCCTACTAAAACGCAATTTTTTCACTAGGCAGCTTCTCTATGCTTCATCGTTGTTTCATACACAACCCCTAGAATATCAAAGACGGTCATCTTCTTATACCGATGACATTTACGACCGTTCTTTTTGAGCAGCTGATAAAGGCGATGCAGAATTTTCAAAAGTTCTTCTGTGCCAACGGCTATCGCTTGAAACAGTAACGGAAAGTAATCTTTAATCATATAAATCGCTTTGTATTCACTCAGCTCCTGTTTTTTCTTTTCAAGCAGAAGCTGTCGCATTTGAAACATCGTAGAAGAACAGAGGAGAATGCCGATGAGTTGTCCATATAAATGGCACTCTAGGCGTTCTCTTTTAATATTTTTACATTCATCAATTTCAAAGAATGACTTCCACGTTTTAAATAAAATCTCAACCTGCCAACGAAGTGAATACAATGAATGCACGTAGTTCGTCGGTACTTCTTCTAGCGACGTGTTCGTGATATATACATTCATGCCCATTAAACGTTTACTTTTATCCTTCATGACAATGCCTTTCTTCTTTTCACGTATCGCTTGGTTTTTCAGGCGTGTTTGCGTTTGATCATCGGTTAAACGATGGATAATGACACGTGTTGGAAGCTTCTGATTTTGGCCAATGTATGCCTCAGGGATTTCCATCGTTTCACCAGGGGTTAGACCAAACATAATTTGTGTCATATCAAGCTGGATGTATTCTGTTTGCTTTTTTAATGTCCCATTTTTGAAGTATTTTGGCTTAAGGTTCTTGATATAAATACGTGTATTCAGCTTCAACCGCGAGATATAGTAAGCCTCTTTATCATGAATGGATTGTAAGTCTCCTAAATCAAAGTAACCAAGATCACGCAAACATAAATCGTCCGCCTCTACGGTTTCAAGGCAGATGGTACCGTATGTTTTATCATTATTCTTTCCTGGTCCAAGCTGTACGTTAAGAAATTGACCACTCAGTAAATCATATTCCAATTGGATTTTCACGCCTGCCGTATTACTACTTCCACCTGAACCTTGATAGTCAGTGGCGAAATGATCAGGCAGTTGAAACACTGTCGCATCTAAAATACGGATACGATTGAAAGTAGAAATCATGTGTGCAGAAAGCGATTGATTTGTACAGAGTTTTCGTGTGAGAAGAGAAGTAAAGACTTCTCGAAGAAATGCGACAGCTTCTGGATTAAAGCGTTGATTCAGTCCTTCTGGGCTCATCAGTACCCCAGTGGAAGATTCTAATCGACTACACAATTGTGTAAGTGATGTGCTAGCTATTTCCTGACTGAGCCATACGCAAAGGGCAATGAGTTCGTTTGCTTGATACTTACTAGATCGTTGTACAAAACCAACTTGTTTGGCGATGTCTTGTAGGATTACTGGAGATAAAAAGTATTGTAGCTCTTGTGCGAAAAGATTTAGTTCATTTGAAATGATAGGATCCATCTTATTTATTTTTTCCCCGGTATCTTTTCACCTTAGCAATCGTCCCACAGGCCCTACCTTTTGGCCCACCCGCATACATGCTACACCAACGTTTACTTCCGTTCTTTGAATAATCATAAAAAACCCATTGACAATCAGGACAAGCTTTAAGACGTTGCCACTGTTTTAATGCAATGCTTTCTACAATAATTGTTAGCATTTCATAAAGGAAGTCGTGTTTTTTCATTGGAGAGTATTGAATTGTATTCTGATCTATAAGGGCAACCTGAATAGGATTTCTAAGTAACCATTCGCTTAAATAACTTATATCATGATTTTCAACTGATTTTCGAATGTCATAACGAAATTGATATAGGTTATCTAAGTTCTCACTAACATCAACATTAGAAAAGTTTTTCTTAATAAATGCTTCTAAGTTTTTTTCGTTTTTTAAATGATCTGTCGGTTGTCTTGTATCATTAGATATTTCCCAAGTATTTAAAAAGGTACGTATAATCTCCAATCTTCCTGGCGCTAATTGATTATGTTCCATGTTAACCACCTAACTATTTTAATGATTGACGTTATTTCTTCATACTGATACGATTATAACACAACGTGTAACCACTTAAAGGTTTTGACAGTTAACAAAAGGAGGATTCTTACCATGACTACTCTCAAAATTCCTGTCTCTATCAGGATATTGCTTGCAGCTGTTCTATTCATGAATACGGGAAGTTTTATGATAATGCCCTTTTTCGCTATTTATTTAACAGATAGTCTACATTTTTCTCCTTTAGAATTAGGAACGATATTGACTACAATTTTAATTTCACAACGTGGGTTATCAGTCATTACAGGATTTATCGGTGATCGAGGAAGTCATACCATACATGTATTGTTAGGTGTTATCGTAAGGGGATTAGGTTTTTGGCTATTTGTCTATGCGGAGGATTTTTGGTTTATAGTATTATCTTCTTTTTGTATTGGCCTCGGAGGAGCACTATTTGATCCCTCAGTAACAGCCTTTTTTGCTTCCCAAAAGGAAGAATTGAGAAAAAAAACGTTTACTTATTTTAATCAAATGCTGAATGCAGGAGTTATTATAGGACCAGCAATTGGAGCATTACTAGTCAAGATGAATCCCATATACCCCTTTGTCATAGCTGGTATTTCTATGATGATATTAGCATTTGCTGTTTTTGTATATCGTAAACAATACCCGGAAACTATTAAGGACAATAAAAATATATCGGAAAGTGTAAAGTATGCATTTTCTAACACACTATTCTTAACTTTCATAGGTGTTATGATTCTGTTTTGGATTATGTTCGCTCAATTAAATATTTCATTTCCGATTAAAGCCTATGCTTTATCTAGAAATAAAGAATTAGTAAGTTCTATTTTTATCGTAAATGGAATCTCGGGGCTAATATTCATGTTTTTCTTACGAAAATTATTTATCAAGACGAATCCCATAGTAATGGTTAAAGTAGGGGTTTTAATTATGGGAACATCTATAGCTATGATCCCTTTTATTCCGTCTATATATTGGATGCTATGTTGCATCTTCCTTTATACATTGGGGGAAACACTGGCTTTACCAGGTGGAGAAATGGCGGTAGCTCAATTTAGTACCAATAGACCTGCTGGATTATTTTTTGGAATGTTTCAAACCTCCTGGGCATTGGGGGGATCTATAGGAAATTATTTTGGTGCATGGTTAAATAAATTTAATCATACATATTGGGCGTGGTTTATTTATTTTTTAATAGGAATTCTTGCCTTCATATTATTCCACCTTATTTATAGAAAGATGGAAACTAAAAAAGAATCATTTCAACTACATGCTCATCAACAATAACTACCGTATTATAGATATAAAAATTTTGTTGATGTCATCGGTAGAATGGCAGAATTATGCCCATTTA
Source organism: Bacillus sp. FSL R9-9410 (assembly GCF_038050385.1). Classification (NCBI taxonomy): domain Bacteria; kingdom Bacillati; phylum Bacillota; class Bacilli; order Caryophanales; family Bacillaceae; genus Bacillus; species Bacillus sp. FSL R9-9410. The sequence continues at coordinate 3,679,455 of NZ_JBBOTV010000001.1, read as the reverse complement.
ATCAACAACTTTATTCCTAGGATCCTGTCAAATTGCCATCAAGTTAAGAAGTTCATTGTTCCCCAAAACGAAAAAAACGAGTTGAATCCTCATAGACAAGTGTGGAGAGATAAAATTTTCGTTTTAGGGTCACTTCAAAATATTAGCTTGATGGGCATGTGACGCCACCCCATAAAGAAAAGACACCCATATATGAGTGTCTTTTCTAATAGTTTGTTTAGCAGAAGCAGCTAGCTCCAACTATGATTAATAAAATAAATAATACAACTAATAAAGCAAAGCCACCGCCACAACTACTACAACTACCACCAAAGCCCATAATAGTTCTTCCTCCTTTAGATAAGAGGAGAAAACAAGGTGTCACTCATGTATTTTAACGGATTCAATTTACTTTATGTTTTTACGCATGAATTGAGCAGGTCCTTTTGAAAATAAAAAAAGACACCCTAAGGTGATCTTCTTATGTAGGGCGGGAAGACATCGGCCTTCCTTTCGGGTTGCTATCAAGGGATTCAGCCGAGTTACGTATAAATTGCATCAAAAATGTAAATCAGCATTTTTCTGTTGTTGTCCTTTATTAAGACTTTGTCTTATAAATAATTCTGCAATGATTAAATTTGGCACCCACGCTAACCAAGCAATAACAGCATAACTAAGTTCGAAATGCTTCAGTCCAAATAGCAATACAAATAAAGGTAGCCAAATTCTTAATGTAACTGACGCAAAGGTTAAGGAATAATTTCTGATCATCCAATTCCGATGGTCTTGAATTTTTTTATTCTTAACTCCGTTTAATGCTTGATATGCCGATGTTAGCCAAAATACGGATAACAAACCGAAACCAAGCTTTCCTACTAATCCTCCCGTAGCGTAAAAGGATAAATAAAGTCCTGGAACGCCGCCAAATAATACACCAATCATATAGATTTTTCCAATCATTCGATGGCGACTGATATTCTTTTCTCTAAATTTTGTGGATAATGTAAAAGGACCAATTACTAATGCTACTATACTAGTTGCAATATGTAGAAATAACATAATGTACCAAAACGCACTCATTTTAGATAGAAACATAAGCTTCATTTGAACAAACCCTGCTTGAAATCCATCCATAATAAAATATTGGAAAACAGCATAACCAGCTACTAAAATAGCTGAAAAAGTAAATATAAACCAAGTTTTTTTATTCATAATTTCACCACCTCCTTGCAACATTTAAGGGAGCTAGAACATATATTGCTGTTTATCTAGGGTTAAAAGAGAACTTAATTAACTTCTTTTACTTCTTTCGGCAGGGCATCATGTTCAATCCAGTTTTCGACTAAGCTATTAAACAGTTCAGGATTTGCTAAAGAAATTCCGTAATTAATTTTAGAAATAATACCACCTAATTAATCATACAACAAAAAAGGAATTTATGGTTAATTTATCCATATGTTCCATATTTGTTATTAGCAATTATTTTCTCGATAATCAATTTAGGAGTAGGTGCCACGGTTCCAGTAATGACCGCAATAGTTATGCAAGCAGCAGGCCCATCTTATGCAAATATGGCAGGGCAACCTTAAATGTAAATTGACACCAGATAATTGCTCGTTTAGTAGGGGTACCACCTCATCGCCATCAAGTTAAAAAAATTAATTATCCCCCAAAACGAAAAAAACGAGCTGAATTCACATAAATAACTGTAGAGAGATAAAAATTTCGTTCTGGGGGTACTATAAAATTTTAGCTTGATAGCGGATGTGGTACTACCCAAAATAACAATAAAATCCTTTGAAAATTAATATAGTTTTTTAAAAATAGAGATGATATGATGGATAATCATACCATTTTTTCACTTCATGTATGATTTTACAGTAGGATACCTCTATATTAAGATGATGTAATAAAGGGGTATATTAGTAACAGGGGGATAATAATGAAAAAGTTATTACAAGAAATTATAAATTGGATCAGTATGACCGATGAACAGATTGTTATTGGCATTTCAGGACACGGTGCCGCCGGAAAAACAACGTTCGCCAATAAGCTCATAAACCAATTAAATCAAAATAAAGTGAGTTATATTAATACAGATCCATACATTGTTAGTTCAAATGTACGAAAGTATACAAATATCCACTATACATATCAGAATGAAAATCATTATGATAAAATGACAGCTTGTCACCCATCAGCCCATCATTTGTCTGCGTTAGAAAGAGATGTTCAAATGGTAAGAGCTGGTTTAGATTTTTATACAATGGATACACATTATATAAAAAGTGAGTTAATTTCTTCGAAAAATAAGGTGACGATTGTAGAAGGAATGAGTGTCGCATTTATTAATCCAAATTTATTTGATTTGAAAATTTACTTCTATACAGATGGAGAAACAGAATTAATGAGAAGGTCTAGCCGTGATATTATTGAAAGAGGAGCCGATATTAATTACTTAAGGAAGTCTCATGAAGAACGTCGGATTCAGTATGAAGTGTTTATGCATCCGTATAGTCAACGTTTTAATATTATTATCAAAAATTCCAATGAAACAATATGTTTAGAAAAAAATACATTTGAGTTTTATAAAGTTTAAATACAAATACTTTATTTACTAAAATAGCAAGTTAGTGAATAAATTGTTCATATTTTTTCGGAAGGAGGTTAAGCAATGAGAGCACCGTATCAAGTATTGATATTTCCTTATATAAAAACTGACGATTCCATTCAATATGCTATTTTTAATCGAAGTGATTATGGTTATTGGCAAGGAATAGCTGGTGGTGGAGAAGATGGTGAGACTCCTATTGAATCAGCAAAACGGGAAGCGTTTGAAGAGGCTGGTATTACAAGAGAAAGTCCATATATAAAACTAGATTCTGTGTCTTCACTACCAGTAGAGGATGTAGTTGGTGAATTTCTTTGGGGGGAAGATGTTTATGTAATAAAAGAATTTTCTTTTGGAGTTAAAGTTCCTACAAAAAATATTAAATTATCTAAAGAACACTTGAATTATAAATGGCTGTGCTTTGAGGAAGCCGTAACGCTTTTAAAATGGGATAGTAACAAAACGGCTTTGTGGGAATTAAACAAAAGGCTGTTAAAATAATTAAAGTGTTAGTTAACAAAGCCGATAGTGGAGCGAGAATTAAACAACTTAAAACAGCTTTGCTACATTACCTATGTAGCAAGGCTTTTTTCTTAGCGTACGAAATCGCGTTTTGTTGGTGGTACCCCGCTAAGAGCATGCAAGATTTTATACAGTTTTTCGGCTAATCCAATAACAAACGAGAACCCTAAAACCGCGCCAGGATAGGAATGTATAAAAAAATGCATAGATCCATAGAACAAAAAAAGGAGATTTACTTGTGAGATTAGGGTTCCTCCTTATTCTTGCTACCGATAATGATGCGTTATGTTAACTAGACGTGTATGAGATATACAATCAAACAAAGTTATTTTCCATTTTCATTCTTATTTTGAAATAGATGCACAATCAAAAGTCCACCAACAAATAAGATTGGAAATCCTACGACTATATATAATCCGTTTTTTGGTATTCCTAATATAATTGCAAGATAACTAAAAGAAAAAGCCCATAATGCTAAAATTATGATTTCTAACATCTTCTTTTTCATTAAAAGTTAAGCACCCCAAATCCCCTTAAAAAAGTTGTATTCGGAATATTGTAACAAAATCAAAAAAAGACCCTACAAGAGGGTCTTTCATCAGCTAATATTAAGCTTTTTGAACATTAGTAGCTTGTGGGCCACGTTGTCCTTGTTCTACTTCAAACGTTACACTTTGTCCTTCGTCTAAAGATTTGAAACCGTCGATTTGGATAGCTGAGAAATGTACGAATACGTCTTCTCCACCTTCACGCTCGATGAATCCAAAACCTTTGTCTGCATTAAACCATTTTACTTTACCTTGTTCCATAATTGTTGCCTCCTAGTGTGGATACCCACACATATGTTACTACTCTTGCTCAAATACCTTAGACGAAAAACAAAATTTATTCTTAATCTCAAATCGAACAAAAATAGGTCTTTCTTAAATTAACATACTTTCTAAAAAATAGCAAATTTCAAAAATAAGTCCTTATGGTAATTAGCCACTAATAGTGGTTGCTGGAGAAAAAGTCACTATGATAGTCATCACAGCAAGAAGTTGCCAAAGGATCTCGACAATATCATTGGTTTGATTTTTTTCAGACATTCAACAACTGATAAAATTAGCTATTTTCGAGTTAAATTTCACTTCTGATAACGATAATTATGTAAATAAGCTGTCCATATGGGCAGCTTATTTTATTTTTTGTTTAGCACGGAGATTTTTCCAATAGTTTTTTAGCAGAAGCAAGCAGCTCCAACGATGATTAATAAAATAAACAATACAACTAATAAAGCAAATCCTCCAGCGAAGCCACAGCCGCCACAACTACCACCAAAGCCCATAACAGTTCCTCCTTTAGATAGGAGGGGGAAAACAAAGGTTCACTCATGTGTTTTAACGGTTTCAATTTACTTTATGCATTTATGAATGGAGCAGGTCCTTTTGAAAATAAAGAAAAGACACCTTATAAGGTGTCTTCCTTCGATTTGAAACATTTTAAGTTTAATAATGTACGGTCTCGCCACTGACCTATTAGGCTGAAATTTTATAGTGTTTCTGAACAAAAATTTGTGCTAATTTTGAATCCTTAAGTTGATGGGGATCCTTTTACGTTTTATCATTTTTAAAAAAACCCTTCATTATCTTAGCGCCTTTAATATTCACCGTCACAGCTTCTACAGTATCTTTCTTCTCATTTTTAGCGATCGTAATTTGCTCCTTATTATCAACCCACACAAGAAATTCTTCTTTTGAGTCATCTTTATATGTAACGGTTATTGTAGAATGTGCAGATGTTCTCTTTTTTTGATCTAATGTGATTGTTTTCGTTGTTCCTTTTTGGACTACTGAAGCGATTGATTGTATCATTTTTTCGTTATCTGTTTGAGATTTGGAACTAGTATTACTTGTTGTTCTAAGTAATTCAATATTTGTTATGTCTGCAGCGTTTAATTGAATGGTATTTTTCGTATTTTCTTGCTTAGTTGTTGGAGTATTATTTGTAGTAGAGGTGCTTGTACAACCAATTAAAGTAAAAGATAGAACACTTAGAGCACATATATAAGTAATTTTTTTCATTTTATCTCCTCCTCTAATTTAATTATAACAATATTCTGTTAATTTAGGTAGTTATTGTAAGAGGAAGGTAAAATAATATTTCATCCTTACAAAATTGTCACATTCATGTAAGGTAATTCAATAGATTCGTTACCTTTTCCATGTCATAATAAAGACATAAGAAAGCTAATCAAAAAACTATAAGTTATTAGGAGAGTGTCAGTCATGATTGTAACAACAACATCTGGAATCCAAGGTAAAGAAATTATTGAGTATATTGATATTGTAAATGGTGAAGCAATTATGGGTGCAAATATTGTTCGTGATTTATTTGCTTCAGTTCGTGATGTTGTCGGGGGGCGTGCTGGTTCTTATGAAAGCAAGTTAAAAGAAGCTCGTGATATCGCGATGGACGAAATGAAAGAACTTGCAAAACAAAAAGGTGCGAACGCTATCGTTGGTATTGACGTAGATTATGAAGTTGTTCGTGATGGAATGTTAATGGTTGCTGTAAGTGGTACAGCTGTACGTATATAATAGAATAAAAATACAGGCTCACCCCTCGAAGCTTATGCTTTGAGGGGATTTTTTTGTTTTCTAGAGGATAGCATTAAAAGAATGGGCTTTATTTTTAGGGAAAGCCCATTCTTTTAATTTAAGCTATAAGATCTTTCGCTTTTATTTTTCTTTTGTTCATGACTAAAGTTAAAATGAACAAAATTAAGCTTAGGATTGCCATTATAATAAAAACTTGCGTATAACCATCAAAATAGTCGCGGGTAATTCCTGCTAAGACAGGAATAAATCCGCCCATAATGTATCCTCCGGACTGCATCATAGCAGTCCATGCACTCGCATCTTCTGAAGTTTTTGTTTCATATAGCGGTAGCATGAGAGCGAGTGGAAATACGCCGCCGAGCCCGATACCTAGTAGAATAGAAGGAATCCATGGCGTAGTTAATGGGTAGATCATAAGCGATAAACCTATGAGTACAAAGCATATACTCCCTAATAACCAAAGTGCTCGGTTTTTATAAATATCCGCTAATGTTGGAATTAAAAAGCTGCATATCATTTGAATAACTGTAAAAACAGTTATAAGAGTACCGGCTTGTTCGCTACTGACACCCATACTTTGATTTGCTGGCGCAAGCCAAGTTGTAATGGAGTAAAAGATTCCTGATTGTAGTCCGAAAAAGATTGTGAACAACCATGCTTTTTTATTTCTTAAAGGTAAGCTATTATTCTTTTTATCTTGTGTGCTCGTATTCTTTTTTCGTTTCATAACCGGATACCAAAATATAATAGCGATAATAGTAAGTACACCCCAAAAAGCGAGTGCCATATTCCAATCGTCTTTTAATACATGTTGTAAAGGAATCGTTAATCCTGCACTTAAAGAAGCGCCAGTTCCCATGCCTACTGAATATATTCCAATCATTAAGCCGATTTTCGTAGGGAATTTTTCTTTAATAAAACCTGATAGTAACGGACCTGCAAGTGCAATTCCAATGCCGATAAATAAAGAGCTCGCGAATAATGTGGAAATAGAAGAGGTAAAAGCCCTCATACATGTTGCAAAGCCAATTAAAATAAGACAAGCCATAATTGCTTTTTCTGCCCCATATTTTTTAATTACCTTCCCAGTCAGTAAGGCGAATGTCCCCATACAAAAAACAGGAATAGCTGTTAAAAAACTAACGGAAAAATTACTTATATTTAAGTCTTGTCGGATTGTTTCTAATAAAGGTGAAATAGATGTAATTCCGATTCGTAAATTAATAGAAGCAAAAAATAGAGCTAGTATATACAAATAAGTTCGTTCTTGATGTTTCAATTTGATTTTCTCCTCTCTTAAACATCAGATGTTATTGAGTATATCATCTGATGTTTAAATGTAATATATAAGGAGCTTATTTCAGCTCCAAATTTTGAACGGCGTATGTTCGAGCCTCTTCGGCATTTTGTTTTAAAATAGCTTGGAATAATTTTTCATGAATTTCAGAGTTATCTTCATAGTTCACTGTATTTAATATTAATTGGCTTAAAATGTGGCGAAGGGCAGGTACGAAAGATTGATACAAATCAAGTAGAACTTCGTTTTTGCTCGCCTTTGTAATTGCTAGATGAAACTGAATGTCTGCATCTATGTATGCTACATAATTTCCTTCTTGAAGGGCATTTTTTCTTTTATTTAAATGTCCTTTTAAGTATAAAAGATCCTCTTCGCTTCGGCGCTGTGCCGCTAACATCGCTACTTCTTTATCTAACATATTTCTTGCTTCATACACATGATTAATATTAGCTGCTTGCAGTCGTTTTTCAAATGAATCTTGCGTTGTATTTAGTGAAACAATACGAGTACCTTGTCCTTGTCGAACTTCTAATATGCCAGCATGTACTAATATCTTTATACTTTCTCGCAGCGTCGAACGTCCTACACCTAACTCTTCCATTAATTGCGGCTCTGTAGGAAGGCGATCACCAACTTCATACTCGCCAGAAAAGATTTTTTCTTGTAAACGTTCCAATACTTCATCGACTAATTTTCGGCGAGAAACTTTTGAAAAAGATTTCTTTTCGTTTATATTCATCTGCTCATCTCCTGTTATATTCGCTTTTATAATAACCAATTTAAGGTCTGTTGACAATGTTATTTTTTAGGGGGAGAGAAGTTAGGTTAATAATGTTGATGAATAAATGAAAGGGCAAGACATATTTTACATGACTAATATGTCCTGCCCCATTTATGCCACAATCGCGTCAGTTTCTCGATTATGAATAATTGTTGCCTGTCTTGCTATAAATTTCATAAGCAAAAAAGCCAAATAAATAGCCTATTCCAGCTCCTAAACTAACTGCAAGCAGTAAAGAAACCGGGAAAAACATGCTGAAAATCGCGCCGATAGCACAGCCAAAGAGCATTCCCATTGGTATTAAACTATCTAATAAAACTTGAGCGTTTTTTGATTTTTTCTTACCTAAGTTACCGTTGTTAGATTTATGTTTAAGCCTTCCAATCACATATACTACAATTCCTCCGACTATTACAACAGGCGCAATTACCGTAATTAACCACATGTTAGAATCTCCTTTCGCCTTTTAATAGAATTATACCAGATACTTACAATTTCATGCTCCTAAACGTATTATCTAATCTATTTAAAAGGTCGATCAAAAAGACTTCTTCAATTGTATTTCATCACTCGTCAAAAATACTTTCCCTTTTGTTTTTTCAGCAGATTGAACGACATCAACCGCACTTTTTACATCTGCTAAGTCATACGTAGAATGGACTGTCATGAAACGTAATTGCTTATTTTCCACTAGGCGAATTAAGTGACGAAACGTTTCTTGCCATTTATATGGTGATACTTCTTTATTCCAATGGCGTAAATGAAATATGTTCGCGTGCACTTTTGCTTTCGTGACAATCTCTGCCCAGTTTACTTGTATTCCTGATAGAAGGCCGATAGTTAAAAAGTGCCCATTTGGACGTAAGGAGAAAGCTAATTCATTTCCATCGGGCCCTCCAATGGAATCAATCGCAGCATCTGCACCTATCCCGTTTGTTAATTCCATCACTGTTTCATACAGCGGGGTAGTGGAAGTGTCTATTACATAATGAGCACCAAGCTGAAGTAATTCTTCTGTATGCTTATTATTTCTTGTAACTGCAATTAATCGGAAGTTTAAAATTTGTGATAACTGAGCAAACAGATGGCCAATAGCGGATCCACAAGCATTTACTAATAAAACATCATTACGTTTTAAGTTTAGAATTTCTGTGCATGTGACCCATGCCGTAAGGGGATTAATATACATTTGTGCCGCTGTAAAATCATCAATAGAATCAGGAATAGGGACTACAAAGTCAGCCGATGTTGTAACAAACTCTTGCCAAGTACCTTCTCCGCGTAATGGCAAAACACGTTTGCCGATGAGCTCTCTAGAAACGAAAGAGCCTACATCTTCTACAATACCAACACCTTCATAACCAGGGATGTTAGGTAAAGGGATTCTATGTGCATACGCTCCGGTTATTGGAATTAAGTCAGATGGGTTAATTGGTCTGACTAGCATACGAACTAAAACTTCATTATCTTTTAATGGTTCTATATTTTTATATGCAACCTGTAACACATCTTTCGGATTGCCAAACTCATGAAATTGAATGTATTTTCCGCGCAAAATAATTGGTCCCCCTTAGTGTGAGTGGGTTAATTATAGCATTTTTAGCTTAATTGATTATTTCAGTAGCACTAAATAAAGAGGAACAGACAGTCGTCGTTTATTCATTTGATAAAATCGTAGAAAATGGTATTGCTGTGTTTAAAAAATTTAATAAAAAATAGGCTCGGCTCGACCCTTGGAGTTTATGCTTTGAGGGGATCTTTATTGTGCAAACTTTAAAAATATACATGAATTATGTAGCATTGTATGGATTGTAAAATCGATTTCCTGAATAAGTTATTAGGTACATAGTAATATAATAAAAAGACGCCCTTGTGAGCGCCTTTTTCCGACTTGAGATAGATGTATCATTATTGTTCTGTTAGGATACATAGCTCTCGTTTAAAGTTTACTCACACAAATGATCTGTGTATCAATTTGTTTTGATATACAGATCATTTGCATGATAATTCTTATAGATAATTGCTGAATGATAACCTTACATGAATGCTTTTAAAAGTTCTTGAACCAATGGAATTACTCCACCTACGAATTTTAAAACTGCCATTGCGATTTCCATATGATTGCCTCCTTTTTTTAATAGTAAGATGTAATGAATCTTTATACCCCCATTATAGTAAGCGTTTACAAATACATCAACGCATTTCGATATGCAATATTTCATATTTGTATTCGGTAATGAGGAATCAGTAACCTATCAAAATATAAGTCGCATCTTGTATAGTATAATGTAATGGTGGAGGTCGGATATGAAAAAAATAAATTCAAATATAGATTTGGATACAAATGTATTGGAAGCGGTATTTATTCCAAGAAGGTTTATTGTTTTATGGATTACACTCGTATATATAGCTTCAATGCTTTTAGAATTTCGTAATAATATTTTCTCTATGGATAGTTTCTTCTTTACAATAGTCATTGTTATTCATACTATTTTTCATTGGTATGCGAGTTCATTAAAGAATAGGCAATTGTTGTACTTCTTTTTTGTACAACTCTTCATTGTATTTCTCGCTGCATTTATTGTACCAAATGGTTCAATAGCTATTTTTGTTGGATTAACTCCTATTTTAATTGCCCAAAGTCTATATGTTTATAACAATATATTTAAAGTAATGGCAGTTTTTACTCTCATGTATGCCATATTTTGTACTGCAATCAGTATCAATTATGGTGTGAATAAAGTAGCTATTCTTATCTCTATGTTCCTTTTAGTATTAGCAATTATTATTCCTTTTTCCTATATTAATAAGCAGCAATTTGATGCACGTAATCGTATACAGAGCTACATTCAAGAGTTAGAATCTGCATATATGAGAGTAGAAGAATTGACATTAGCTAATGAAAGGCAGCGAATGGCAAGAGATTTACATGATACGTTAGCGCAAGGTGTAGCGAGCTTAATTATGCAATTGGAAGCAATAGATGCCCATATGCAAAAAGGGAATACAGGACGATCTCAAGAGATTATGAAACAAACTATGGTAAGAGCGAGACAAACTTTACATGATGCAAGGTTGGTTATTGATGATTTGCGTCATACTACCAATTCATTTAATGAAGCAGTAGAGGAAGAGGTTCAACGTTTTTCTGAGGCTACTTCTATACATGTGAGATTTACTATTCAAAGCCCCCCGCATATTTCAAGCTTAGTAAAGGAGCACTGTTTATATGTAATTAGTGAATGTTTAACGAATATCGCAAAACATTCACAGGCAACAGATGTAAATTTAAAAGTTGAATATATCGATGACCTTGAAAAGCTTACTATTGAAGTTGAAGATAATGGAATTGGTTTTGACACTGGATATATCGGTAAGAATCCTGGACATTACGGTTTAATTGGCTTAAATGAGCGTGTTCGATTGATTAAGGGAGAAATACATATATTGAGTGAAAAGATGAAGGGTACGAAAGTGTATATTCAAGTGCCTATAAATAAAGAAGGAGATAGCCATGAAGCATAACGTATTAATTGTAGACGATCATTTCGTTGTGAGAGAAGGTCTGAAATTAATAATAGAAACGAGTGATTCATTTCAAATTATAGGTGAGGCTGCCAATGGAGAAGAAGCTCTTTCTTTCATAGAAAAAAAGAAACCTGATGTCATTTTAATGGATTTAAATATGCCTAAAATGAGTGGCTTAGAAACAATTGAGGCTTTAAATAAAAAACAAAATCATACGCCGATTATTATATTAACTACTTATAACGAAGATGAATTAATGTTAAAGGGAATTGAGTTAGGGGCAAAAGGATATTTGCTAAAAGATACGGATCGTGAGAATTTGTTTCGAACATTGGAAGCGGCTATTCGAGGTGAGATTTTACTACAACCAAATATTATGGAAAAGATAGTGAAGTATAAAAGGAAAGAAGTACATGCTGATAAGGTTGCAGAAAATAACTTAACAGATAAAGAATTGTTTGTGCTGAAAGCTATTGCGCGCGGATATAAAAATAAAGAAATTGCATTTGATATGGGGATAGCTGAGCGAACGGTAAAAGCGTATTTAACAAATATATACAATAAATTAGGTGTTAATTCACGATCAGAAGCAGTAGCTGTATCTATTGAAAGGAAGTTAATTCATTTTTAACAAATTATATATGCCCAATCGTACATTATAGGCTTGCCCTTTTGTACGATTTTTTTATTTCTTCCTTATGTTATGCTTCAGAAAGTATGAGAGATTTAAGAACAGTACAATTACAGACGTTTCTAAATGTAGGAAAGGAAGAAGAATAATTAAATGGCAACTTTGTTTTTAATTTCTGTAGTAATTTTCTTTATTTGGATGCAAAGCAAACAAAGAAAAATAAGCTGGATAGATATTATAACTTTTCTAATGATGATAGGGATTATTACTTATACGGCGCCGCAACCAATGACTTTGGATTTACAAGCAGAGTTACTGGCAGTTACGCTTTTTTCTTTCGCTATTGGTGTTTGGCAAGGTGGGGGAATTACAGTCTGTTATGAGGATGAAATTTTATATATTACAAATGGAAAACAGTATTCCATTTCATGGATTCTCTTAATAATTGGAAACATAATTATTATTAATACATTTGAAGGCGGATTTATATTTAATGGAGTGTGGTTCCTTTTGTGTAGTGTTGTCATTGCATCTGGGCTAAAAAACTGTATTATATGTGTTCTGTACAAATTAACAGTGCAAAATTGACTGGAAAATCAAAGCTGTTTTCTTTTATCCCAACATAGAACGTTTTGCTGTAAATTCATTTAAAGATTGCAGTTGATAAGAAATGGGGGAGTTAACACAGATGTTTCTACCTATTACTACATTTTATAGGTTTAGTTGGCTGGGGAGTTTTGCTTTCTCTTCAGAAAAGGTTAGCAGGAATCGAGCGTTTTCGAGGGCCGAAGAACTAAATGCTAATTTGTATGAAAAGAAATGTATAGATTCAGTTAGTAATATTCATGAGAAAATAACGATAGATTTTGTGAAATATGGTGATAATTATGTATCGGGCCATGCGGAACCTTATGCAACAATTGTCATAACGAGCGGCGATATGCTTGTTGGAAGTGGACGGGTTAATGGGTATGGAGAATTTAAAATATATACGAATAATCATCTGGAAGAGTATTTGATAATAAAAGTTCAGTTGATATTAGGTGGTTTTTATCAAGATAGTATAATAGTAAAGGTAGATTGTTAATTTATAATGATTCCAGTTTTTATTTACTAAATAAAAGTAAAAGGAAGCAACAAATTGTTGCTTCCTTCTTCTATTAAGCCGAAGCTTTCTTCATTCTCTCAAGTAAACTAGATAAAATATGCGTACGATAAGATTCTAGTTTTTTACCTTCGTAAGTACGAAGACCTAATTTTTTAAGTTCTTTTACATACCAACCTTTGCTTCCGAAATACATGTGATCGCTCCCCTTCAACTTTGTTTATTGGTCCTGATTGTACTTGGAGGTACGGGCAATATAATGAAGGAAATGAATTTCGCGCGAAAATGGTTAACTTTGTTGCAAAAGACATATATACTAAGGGTAGTATATAACGAGGTGGGCAAGACGTGATTATAGAGAAGCACGAAATTCAAATTGACCAAATTACGAGCGGTAAAGTGAATATCTTTACTTTCTATCGAAATAGAAAGCAAGTTGACGATTACTTTTTACAATTGCAAGAACCATCGCTTACAGCAAACTACTTCTTCCATTTTCATTTTGATGCAGAGAGCCTTCATCTTCTGCAGGAAGAGTTTCCGGGCGTATATCCGTACGACCGTAGTGACACGATTCACGACTGGACGGAAAAGATGAAAGCGGAATTGCAACATCAGATCCAAACAGGAAAATGGAATAAGCGCGTACGTATCGGTAATCGTATTCTAGATGTGGCGTTTACGTGGTGTGACGAAGATATAGTAGAGTGAAAAAGAAGCGGATGACGCTTCTTTTTTTAGCGCTGGAATAAAACGAGCTTACCTGCAGAAGATGTGCAGCGATGTGTTTTTTCATGCAATCCTTTTTCTTGTAAAATAGATTCGCCTTTTGCTTTCGCTTCTTTTTCAGTTGCCGCCTCGAATGATTCATCTAATGCTTTTGAACCATCTTTTTCAAAGACTGTTAGAACGTATACTCCCATGAAAATTCCCTCCAATGATTAAAATCAGAATCTTATAACTATTTTGTCATAAATCACTAGAATATGCAAAGAAATATATGACATTGCGTGGTAAAATAAAGTGAAACTTTAATCAGTGGGGAGTCTTTTCATCCCCGACGATTATTAGTAGAACCAATCGGGTATTTATGGGCAGTTTGCTTTCAAATTAGCTTCTTTGTCTACTGCTCGTTAATTCGGGATAGAGTGAAAGTTTTATGGACACCAGGTTTACTATTCGTAGTAAAGTACGGAAAAGGAAAGGATCGTTTATTTGTGAAACAAGTGAAGTTTATACATGCGGCTGATTTGCATTTGGATAGTCCGTTTAAAGGGATGGAAATGAATGTACCACAGTCTGTTTGGGAGAGAATGAAGCAAAGTACGTTTGAATCGTTCGAGCGTATTGTTGATAAAGCGATTCAAGAGCGCGTTGATTTCGTATTACTAGCTGGGGATTTGTATGATGCGGAGACGAGAAGTTTACGAGCGCAAGTGTTTGTGCGTGAGCAAATGAAGAGACTTTCGCAGTACGATATTCCCGTTTTTATTATTCACGGTAACCACGATCATTTAGGGGGAAGCTGGGCAGCAATTGAGTTTCCGGAAAATGTGCATGTGTTTACGGAGCCTTATGTAGAAGAGAAGGCATTTTATAAAAATGGTGAGCTGTTAGCTTCTATTTATGGGTTTAGTTATTTGCAGCAAGCGGTAACGGATAATATGACAGCGCAGTATACGAAAATGAGTGATGCGCCTTTTCATATTGGGATGCTTCACGGAAGTGTGGAAGGAGATGCAGAGCATAATCGCTATGCACCGTTTCAAATTCGTGAGCTGAAAGAAAAGCAGTTTGATTATTGGGCTCTTGGCCATATACATAAACGTGAAATTTTATCGGAAGAGCCGTACATTATTTATCCAGGTAACATACAAGGGCGTCATCGTAAGGAAACAGGGGACAAGGGTGCATACCTTATTGAACTCACGAAACAAGGATCGCATTGTTCATTTTTCCATACTGCGGATGTAGTGTGGGATGAGATAGAAGTGAGTATCGATGGACTTGAAACTGTTGATGATCTTATGACGAGCGCGTCAAGTGCAATGAATGAATGCCGAAGAGAAGAGGAAGGCACGCTTTTAACTGTTGTATTTACAGGGCAGGGGCCACTTTCTCCTTATTTACGTGAAGACAAGCGCGTGGAAGAGATTTTTCATATTTTAGCAGCGGGAGAAGAGCGGAAAGACTTTGTGTATGCGATGAAGTGGAAAAACGAGACGGTTTCTTTTGCGGAAATTGAACGTTTGAAAGAAGAAAATCATTTCGTCGGTAGTGTGCTGAAGGAGTTAGAAGCTTTTACAAATATGGACGGAGTGTTGCGTACGATTTGGACATCTCCTGTAGCGCGTAATAGTATTGAAGCTTTTACAGAAGAAGAGAAGAAAGAGATTCAAAAGGAAGCGGAAAATATTATTTTAGAGCAATTATTCCAGCAAGAGAGGGATAAAAAATGAGAATTGAAAAACTCCATATTTATGGCTATGGAAAACTAGAAAATGTGGAAATGGATCTTTCATTGCTGACGGTGTTGTACGGTGAAAATGAAGCAGGAAAATCGACAATTCGCTCGTTTATGAAAAGTATATTATTTGGTTTTCCGACGAGAGGACAGCGCCGTTATGAGCCGAAAGAAGGCGGGAAGTACGGCGGGGCGATGACTGTTCAAACAGAGAAGTACGGCCGTTTGAAAATTGAACGATTGCCAAAGACGGCAGTTGGTGAAGTGACCGTTTATTTTGAAGACGGGAAAACTGGCGGCGAAGATATTTTAAACGATATATTAAGCGGTGTGAATGAAAGCTTATTTGATTCAGTCTTTTCATTTGATATGCATGGTCTTCAAAATATTCATCAGCTCGGCGAAGCAGATATCGGTAATTATTTATTTTCGGCAAGTGCAGTCGGAAGTGATGCGTTATTGCAGTTAGATAAAAAATTAGAAAAAGAAATGAATCAGCGTTTTAAGCCGAGTGGTCGTAATCCGGAAATTAACGTGTCACTGCAAGAGATGAAGAAAATTGAGGAAAAGATGAAAGAGTGGCAAGGGAAAATTGGCACGTATGAAAAACAGGTCGAGCAGTTAAAAGAAAGTGAAGAGAAACTTGCTTCTGTTCGTGCAGAAAAAGAGTCAGCCGAAAGACGAAAGCAAGACTATGAAATATTAGCGGCGCTTGAGCCTCTCGTTATTGAAAAGAGTGCGCACGAGAAAGTGTTGAAAAGCGAGAACGGGCAGTTTCCTGTAAACGGGATGGCGCGCTATGAGGCGGTAAAGGCAAAGATAGAACCGCTGCAAGTACAAGTAGATTCACTTCAAAAAAAGATAGAAACAGTGCAATCAGAAATTGATTCCACAGAAATAGATGAAGCATTTTTACAAAAAGAAAGTTACGTAGAAGAACTTCGTATGCAGCATATGTCTTATGAAAATGCACGCCAAGAAATGCGTGATATGACGGGAAGTATTGCGAATATAAAAGAAGAAATCGCAGAACTACAGCAACAAATTGGTGCTACTTTTGAACAAGAGACTGTTCTTTCATTTGATATAAGTTTAGCGACGAAAGAATTAATTACGCAAACTGTGCAAAAGGCGCGCGAATTAGAAACGCAAAAAGTGCAGCTTGATGATCGTTTCAAAACGGCTCAAGAGCAATTAGAAGAGCAAGAAGAAAATATAAGACAAATAAGCCAGCAAATGTTAGCGGATGAAGAACGAAATACGTTAGTTGAGAAAGAAAAATCATTTCAAGATGCGGCATTTTTAGGTATGGGCGCAGAGAGAATGAAGCGCAAGTATGAGGAAAAAGCAGGGGCGGCTATGCAAAAGAAAAAACAGTGGCAAAGAATTTTCCTTCTGTTACTTCTTATTAATACAGGCGCTTTATTAACGAGTCTATTTATAGATAACCGTGCGATGTTATTTATCAGTGTTATTGTTTTTGTAGGGATTGTCCTTGCACTCGTTTTATACAAAGATCCTTCGGGTGGATTACAAGAAGAGCTTCTTACTCTTCAGCAAAGTGCTGGTGGTCGTCAAAGTGAAGAAGCAATGTCGGTTCGCTATCAGTTAGAAAAGGATGAAGAGATTCGAAAATTATTTGAGCGAGAGTCTTATAAATTACAACAAATGGAACGTGCTTATGATAAAGTCGTTTCATCGTATGAAGAATGGGAGAGAGAAACTTTCCGTACGGGAGAACAAGTAGATGCGTATAAAACACGCTATATGTTCCCTGAACTTTATACGTATGCGCACATATTGCCAGCGTTTGAGCGTATTGAAAAAATGCAGTCATTATATCGTGATTTAGAGAAGCAAGGCACGCGGAAATCTTCATTGTATGAAATGATTTCGCACTTTGAGCATAAACTAGAAACTGTTATCGGTAGTAAAGAGTATAGTAATTTGCATGAGGCGCAAAGTCGTATGCAAAATGAGAAAGAGAAGCGCCAAACTTGTAAGCAGCTGAAAGAGAAGCTGGCGGAATGGCAAGAAGAATTCGAGTTCATGCAGCAGCAATTAAAACAACTACTAGTAGATCGAGATGGGTTATGGCATATCGCAGAATCTACAGATGAAGAGATGTTTTTAGAAGCAGGAAAATTGGCAGAGAAACGTGAAGATGCGGATAAGCAAGTGGGGCGTTTATTACCTCAAATTGATCTTTTAGAACAGCGCTTAACGAGTTTGTCATTAGCTGAGCATTATGAGGCTGACGGTTATGATGAAAAGTTAAAGCAAGAAATTACAGCCGCGCAAAACTGTCTTGCACAAGAGAAAGAGCTGACAGAGCGTATTGCGAAGCATCGAATAGAAATTGCGAATTTAGAAGAAGGCAGTACGTATGGTGATTTACTACATGAGTGGGAAATGAAAAAATCACAAGTGCGTGAACAAGTGAAGAAGTGGGCTGCATATGCGGCCGCGAAGACGGTGTTAACGAAAACGAAGCAATATTATCATGAAGTGCATCTTCCGCGTATTTTACAAAAATCCGAAGAGTATTTCGTGTATTTAACAGGCGGGAGATATAGTAAAATATTCTCACCGTCAGAGGCGGAACCTTTCATTGTCGAACGTAACGATGGTATGCGTTTTTACAGTCATGAACTAAGCCAAGCGACAGCGGAGCAGTTATATTTATCGTTACGATTTGCACTAGCGAAAACGTTTGAACATGACTATCCATTTATTATTGATGATAGTTTCGTGCATTTTGATGCGTTAAGGACGAATCGAACAATTGAACTAATAAAGGAAATTGCGAAAGATAGACAAGTTATCTTCTTTACGTGCCATGCGCATCTACTCACGTATTTTACAGAAAATTAACACGTAAGCGTAAAGAAAATGAGTTGTAGTATGCTATACTAAAAGTAATTGATATGGTGGAGGAATTCGAATGAAAAAGAAAATTGTAGAATATGAAGTTGGTGAACAAGTCGATGTTTTCTTGTTAATTAAAACAGCGACAAAAGGTCTCGCAAGTAACGGTAAGCCGTTTTTAACAGTAATCTTACAAGACCCAAGTGGAGATATTGAAGCGAAGCTATGGGATGTATCACCAGAAGTTGAGAAACAATATGTAGCGGAAACGATCGTTAAAGTAGCTGGAGATATTCTAAACTATAAAGGACGTATTCAATTACGTGTGAAACAAATTCGTGTTGCGAATGAGAATGAAGTAACGGATATCTCGGACTTTGTAGAAAAAGCTCCAATAAAAAAAGAAGATATGGTCGAGAAAATTACGCAATACATATTTGAAATGAGAAACCCGAACATTCAGCGTCTAACAAGACATTTGTTAAATAAGCATCAAAATGAATTTTTAGAATATCCAGCAGCGACGAAAAATCATCACGAGTTCGTATCTGGATTAGCTTATCACGTTGTATCGATGTTAGATTTAGCAAAAGCTATCTCGGCTCTATACCCATCGTTAGATAAAGACTTACTATATGCAGGCGTTATTTTACATGACCTTGGTAAAGTATTCGAACTATCTGGCCCAATTTCTACGACGTATACGTTAGAAGGAAATTTACTTGGCCACATTTCAATTATGGTGAACGAAATTGGTAAAGCAGCAGAGGAACTACAAATCGATGCAGAAGAAGTATTAATTCTTCAGCACATCGTCCTTTCCCATCACGGAAAAGCAGAATGGGGTAGCCCAAAACCACCATTAGTAAAAGAAGCAGAAATTCTGCACTACATCGACAACTTAGATGCAAAAATGAACATGATGGACCGCGCATTAGGACGTACAAAACCAGGCGAATACACAGAGCGTGTCTTTGCGCTTGATAACCGTTCGTTCTATAAGCCGACGTTCCATAATTAAGATTGTAAATAGTAATGGCCTCATTAAGTGTTAAGAAACTTAATGAGGCTGTTTTTGTATGAATAACATATTAAAAAATATCTCGAATTCGAGATAAATCACTTGCTTTTTAATCACTTGAGTTGTAAAGTGATAGTAACGAAAGGAAATGAGTCATATGAGATAGGTACACTTCGTTCTCTAAATTACTTTCGTATGAATTATTTTTTAGCTATCACTTGACTAGTAAAACGAAGTGATTACTTTAATAAATACGTGCCTCGTTAACCAGCGAGCAGAAATATAATCCTAAAAGATAAATTAAAACTATTGGAGGAATATATAATGAACCAATTAAAAGGAATACACCATGTTACAGCGATTACAAGTAGTGCAGAAAAGAACTATGAATTTTTCACTTATGTGTTAGGAATGCGTCTCGTTAAGAAAACGGTAAATCAAGATGATATTCAAACTTATCATTTATTCTTTGCAGATGATAAAGGTAGTGCAGGAACGGATATGACATTCTTTGACTTCCCGGGCGTTCCGAAAGGTGTACACGGTACAAATGAAATTTCAAAGACTTCATTCCGCGTTCCAAGCGATGCAGCACTTGCATATTGGGTGAAACGTTTTGACCGTCTTGAAGTGGAACATACAGGAATTAAAGAGCAATTCGGTAAGAAAACTCTTTCTTTCTTTCGTTGACTTTGATGATCAACACTATCAATTAATCTCAGATGAATTGGATAAAGGGGTGGAATCAGGTACACCGTGGCAAAACGGACCAGTTCCATTAGAATACGCAATTACTGGATTAGGACCTGTATTTATTCGTATCGCGAACTTTAGTTATTTCAAAGAAGTACTAGAAAAAGTTCTATTATTTAAAGAGATTGCTCAAGAAGGAGAATTCTACTTATTTGAAGTAAACGAAGGTGGAAATGGTGCATCTGCCATTGTAGAACATAATACGGTTCTTCCTGAAGCACAACAAGGTTTTGGTACAGTGCATCATGCCGCATTCCGCGTAGAGGATCGCGCTGTATTAGAAGAGTGGATTGAGCGACTAAGTCGAGTTGGACTCCCTTCATCTGGTTATGTAAATCGTCACTTCTTTGAGTCATTATACGCAAGAGTTGCGCCGCAAATTTTATTTGAGTTTGCGACAGATGGCCCTGGTTTTATGGGAGATGAGCCATACGAAACACTTGGAGAAAAATTATCGTTACCTCCGTTCTTAGAGCCAAAGCGTGAAGAAATCGAAAAATTAGTTCGTCCGATTGATACAGTGAGAAGTACTAAGGAATTTATTAAAGAGTAAAAATAGAGATAATAAGTAGGAGAGCAAGTAGTTTTAGCTGATAGCTGGAATTGCTTGCTCTTTTATCAGTAAAATAATTGACTTACTTTTAATGCGTAACTATAATGGTTACATAACAACCATCGGTAATAGCGGTGAGTAATATTTTTTTAGTATAATTGTAACTGTTTTAGTTACAATTAAAATTAATCATAAAACAACCAAAAAATGTAAAAACTTTAAATAGCAACATGAGAAAGGAGACGGGGATTTTGAAACGGTTTAAGTTTTATATGGTTAGCGGTATTGTTCTTGTTGTATTAGTAGTATGTAACTTCGTTGATAAACCGATTGCGAAGGTTGAAGAAGTGAAGGATACTGTTATGATGAAGATAAATACGAAAGAGAAGATGGCACAGATTGATGGACAGACGATTTATTTTAAGCAAATTGGTGAAGGAAAACCGCCTTTACTTATGCTTCACGGGTTTGGTGGTTCTTCAGATGGGTTTAGTGATATTTATCCGGAACTTGTAAAGGACCACACGATTATCGCTGTTGATATTTTAGGATTTGGACGTTCTTCTAAGCCGGTTGATTTTCAGTATTCGTTTCCTGCGCAAGTGAATTTATATTATAAGTTAATGAAGCAACTTGGATATGATCAATTTGCGGTACTTGGTCATTCGATGGGCGGAGAGATGTCCCTTAATTTAGCGTATCTATATCCGGACGCGGTTACCCATCTCGTTTTAGCGGATTCTACAGGGATTGAATCTTTCCAGCAAAAAGAAAGTTATGGAATGCCGCCACTATCGACGGACTTACAAACTGTAACAGAGATTACGGATTATAATAAAAATGAAGTGAAAAATAGTCGCGATGATAAAAAGCATTATGATGAGCTTACGAAAATGAGAGAGCGCCGTATTGCGATGGAAGCGGATAAAATTAAGGTGCCGACTTTAATTATTTGGGGTAGGCACGATAAGAGCGTTTCTTGGAAAAATGGTGAACTGTATCATCAGTTATTTGCAAATAGTACGTTTCATATTATTGAAAAAGGATACCACGCGCCGTTCCGCCAAGAACCAATCGAGTTTATGGAATATGTACAAGCGTTCTTCGCGAAGAATCCACAATGAAATTTTAAGCATAAATCCACTTCTTTCCTCATAAAGTGAAACTAATAAGGCTTGTCTAAGGAAAGGGATGAACGAAAGTGGAAACTTTACCATGGTGGATTTATCTTGTAATCATTGGGATTGTATTGAGTGGCTACATGGTTTTATATACTTCGAAAAAAGAGCAAGAGATGGATAACGATTTTATCGAAAAAGAAGGCGAAGTATATATGAAGCGCTTAGAAGAAGAACGAGAGAAACGTAATCAGGATAGCGATAAAGATTCGGTATTGCTTTAATAGAAACTTTTGAAGAAGAGAAAAGGATTTCTCTTCTTTTTTATATGTTAGTTTGTTGGATACTCCCTTTTAAATTAAGATCGCATCAAGCTTTAGCGGATTGTTAAGGCAGAACCCCTTGTATCCATAGTCACAGTAACCATCCAAATCCCAATTCATACACTATGATGGAGGCTTTTTACTTAATAATCGGATGAAAAAGGAGTGTAATGATGAAAAAACGTACTGTTAATGAAGCGGGAGGGAATATACCACAACCAATCCGCAGTGATGGAGCAGGTGCGATTGACTCTGGGCCACGTAATGTTATGCGGGATATTCAAAATCCGAATATGCTCGTTCCGCCTATAACTGATGCTGGATTAGTTCCTAACTTGAAATTTTCATTCTCAGATACTTCTATGATTTTGAAACAAGGCGGGTGGTCTCGGGAGATTACTGCTCGGGAACTTCCGGTTTCGACTACGATTGCTGGGGTAAATATGAGTTTAACGGCCGGGGGAGTACGTGAACTTCATTGGCATAAGGAAGCGGAATGGGCGTATATGCTTTTAGGACGGGCGCGAATAACTGCAGTTGATCAAAATGGACGGAATTTTATTGCTGATGTTGGTCCGGGGGATCTTTGGTATTTCCCACCTGGAATTCCGCATTCCATTCAAGGATTGGAACATTGTGAATTTCTACTCGCATTCGATGATGGACACTTTTCTGATTTATCTACCTTAGCTATTTCTGACTGGTTTGCGCATACGCCAAAAGAAGTTCTATCGTCTAACTTCGGAGTACCGGAGAGTGCTTTTAACTCCATTCCTTCAGGTCAAGTTTATATTTATCAAGGGGAGGTGCCGGGTTCGTTTGAGAGCCAGGAAGTCCAGTCGCCAGAAGGAGAAGTTCCTTTAACGTTTAAACATGAACTGTTAAAACAAAAACCGATTAAGACACCTGGTGGTAGCGTTCGAATTGTAGATTCTACGAATTTTCCTATTTCAAAAACAATTGCAGCGGCGCTCGTTGAGATTGAGCCTGGTGGAATGAGAGAACTTCATTGGCACCCGAATAATGATGAGTGGCAATATTATCTTACCGGGCAAGGGAGAATGACTGTGTTTCTTGGAAATGGTACAGCTCGTACATTTGATTATAGAGCTGGTGATGTCGGATATGTACCGTTTGCGACTGGACATTATATTCAAAACACAGGTGACGAAACATTATGGTTTTTAGAGATGTTCAGAAGCAACCGCTTTGAAGATGTATCGTTAAATCAATGGATGGCATTGACTCCTAAAGAAATAGTGGAAAGTAATGTGCATGTTGGCCCGCAATTGATGGATTCTTTACGTAAAGAAAAGTGGCCCGTTGTGAAATACCCTGGGTTTTCATATAGTCCGAAAAACGATGGATAAAAATGAATATTTACGTTATTCTTTCTGGAGAGTGATAGGAAGGAATGGCGTATTTTTTATGTCTAGTCCTGTCTTTACTAGTATTCGTTATTTGTATTATTGTTCGGGAAATTATTATAGAAGAAAAGTATATGGAATATACATACTACATAGCGCCATTTTAAAGTGTAACGCACAAGTTGCATAGGCGATGCAACGATAACTAGCTTTACTCTTCATCATTTATTTGACCATACTAGACGTAGAGAGGTGATAAGAACAGTATGATTTTTAGCGAACGCTTAAAAGAAGAAAGGGAAAAAAGAAATTGGTCGCAAAATGATTTGGCTGAAAAAATTCATGTAAGTAGGCAGTCTGTTTCGAAATGGGAGACGGGAAAGAACTATCCGAGCATTGAAATTATTATTCATTTAAGCGATCTGTTCGGTATTACAATTGATGAGTTATTGAGGAGCGATGAAGAGTTGACGCAGAAAGTAATTGAAGATAGTAAATAATTAGCGCATCCAAAATGGAAGGTGTTTTTTGATAGTCTATTCATGCTGGGAGTATTTTTGTTTATTACAAAAATCGTTGTATGGATGTTAAATAAGTTTGCAGGAGCAAGCATTACAATTGTCGCAGATGCACCATATGTAATGAATTTTTTACCCCTCATATTAATGGTTATAGGTGGTACGGTTTCTGATAAGTTGAAGAAAATATATAGGTAATGAAGGAAATTCCCCACACTAGCTGTTCTTTCCACTCAAATTGTGTACTATAAAGAATAGATAGGAAGGGGACATTTAGAATGGAATTTCATGAGCAGAAGATTTTGCCGGCAGTGAGGCAGATTAAAGATTTGGAAAAGCTATTACATAGTTCGTATGAGTATATTGTTATTTTAGATATTCATGTCGGTCAATTGAAGAGTGTTGTGTCACTTGCGAAGCAGCATAATAAAAAAGTATTTTTACATGTTGATTTGATCCATGGATTACAAAGTGATGGGCATGCGACGGAGTTTTTATGTCAGGAATATAAACCGTACGGGTTATTGTCGACAAAGGCGAGCGTAATTATGAAGGCGAAGCAAAAAGGTGTCGTCTCCATTCAACGCATCTTTTTAATTGATTCTAGCGCGATGGAAAAGAGCTGTAATTTGCTAGAAAAGACGAAGCCGGATTATATAGAGGTGCTTCCTGGTGCGTTAACGGGTGTCATTGCTGAGGTGAAAGAGCGTACAGGTGTACCGATTTTAGCAGGTGGTTTTATTCGAACTGTAGAAGACGTTGAAAGAGCGTTAAATGCTGGTGCGACAGCAATTACGACATCGAAAAAAGAATTATGGAAACATTACCAAAAAAAGTGACGAAAATGTGAAAAAATTCTGTTGACACCGCTTTCATTAGAGGTTAACATTATAGACAAGTTAATAAACGTGACGGAGAAAAGAAGAGATCCACATTTTATTGTTTCTATATATATTATATAGAAGCATGTAAGCTGTGGATCTTTTTCTTTTGAAAAAAAACGAATGGCCATTCATTTTACCTCTATCACTTTTCGAAAGCATTTAAATTGATTGTGGAGGGATTTTATGTCAGCATTTTTAGGGGAATTAATAGGGACAGCGTTGTTAATCTTACTTGGTGGCGGCGTTTGCGCTGGTGTAAGTTTAAAGAAATCGTTTGCGAAAGATTCTGGTTGGATTGTAATTACAATGGGTTGGGGTCTAGCGGTTGCTATGGCAGCGTATGCAGTTGGATCAATTAGTGGGGCACATTTGAATCCGGCTTTAACGATAGGACTTGCGTTTAAGGGAGCGTTCCCATGGAGTGACGTACCTATGTATATCGCAGCACAAATGATTGGGGCAATTATCGGGGCAGTTCTCGTATATTTACATTACTTACCACACTGGAAAGAAACAGAAGATCCAGGAACAAAGTTAGGTGTATTTGCAACAGGTCCAGCAATTCCGAATACATTTACAAACCTTTTAAGTGAAATGATTGGAACATTCGTTTTAGTATTTGGTATATTAGCAATTGGAGCAAATAAATTTGCAGATGGTTTAAATCCATTTATCGTAGGTTTCTTAATTGTAAGTATTGGTTTATCATTAGGTGGAACAACAGGATACGCAATCAACCCGGCTCGTGATTTAGGTCCGCGTATTGCACACTTCTTCCTTCCGATTGCAGGAAAGGGCGGTTCAAACTGGAAGTATGCATGGATTCCAGTAGTTGGTCCAATTCTAGGTGGATCACTTGCAGGATTATTCCATCAAGTTGTATTTGAAGGAAAACAAAATTCAGCACTTATTTATGTGATTATTACAACTGTGATTGTACTAACAATCTCTTATATGACAAGTAAAAAAAGTGAAACTACTACAAATAGTAGAAAAGTAGCATAGGGGGAAACTGATATGAAAAAATATATTCTTTCATTAGACCAAGGAACAACAAGCTCACGCGCAATTCTTTTCAATAAAGAAGGAAAAATCGTTCATTCAGCTCAAAAAGAGTTTACACAACATTTTCCAAAGCCAGGCTGGGTTGAGCATAATGCACAAGAAATTTGGGGATCTATTTTAGCAGTTATCGCAACTTGTTTAAGCGAAGCAGATGTGAAGCCAGAACAAATCGCTGGTATCGGTATTACGAACCAACGTGAAACAGCGGTTGTATGGGATAAAACGACTGGAAAACCAATTTATAACGCAATCGTATGGCAATCTCGTCAAACAGTTGAAATTTGTGATGAGTTAAAAGAAAAAGGTTATAGCGAGATGGTTCGCGAAAAAACAGGTCTTTTAATTGATGCATAC
Organism: Bacillus sp. FSL R9-9410; assembly: GCF_038050385.1. Lineage (NCBI taxonomy): Bacteria > Bacillati > Bacillota > Bacilli > Caryophanales > Bacillaceae > Bacillus > Bacillus sp. FSL R9-9410. The sequence goes on along the minus strand of NZ_JBBOTV010000001.1, from coordinate 3,653,113 downwards.
TTCTCTGGTACGAAAGTAAAATGGATTTTAGATAACGTTGAAGGTGCAAGAGAAAAAGCGGAAAACGGCGAGTTGTTATTCGGAACAATTGATACATGGCTTGTATGGAAGTTATCTGGTGGTAAAGCGCACGTAACAGATTACTCAAATGCATCACGTACATTAATGTTTAACATTCATGATCTACAGTGGGATGAAAAGCTTCTAGACATGTTAACAGTACCAAAGAGCATGCTTCCAGAAGTACGTCAATCATCTGAAATATATGGAGAAACAATTGATTACCACTTCTTCGGTCAAAATGTGCCGATCGCAGGTATAGCTGGTGACCAGCAAGCAGCATTATTTGGACAAGCTTGTTTCGGTGAAGGTATGGCGAAGAATACTTACGGAACTGGTTGCTTCATGTTAATGAACACAGGCGAAAAAGCAGTAGCTTCTGAGCATGGCCTATTAACAACAATTGCATGGGGTTTAGATGGTAAAGTGAATTACGCATTAGAAGGAAGTATTTTCGTAGCAGGTTCTGCAATTCAGTGGTTACGTGACGGAATGCGCATGTTTAAAGATGCGAGTGAGAGTGAAGTGTATGCTAGCCGTGTTGAGTCAACTGAAGGTGTATACATAGTACCAGCATTCGTAGGATTAGGTACACCGTACTGGGATAGTGAAGTACGCGGCGCTATGTTTGGTGTAACACGCGGTACGACGAAGGAGCATTTCATTCGTGCGACGCTAGAATCTTTAGCATACCAAACGAAAGATGTACTATGCGCGATGGAAGCTGATTCAGGTATTAAACTGAATACATTACGTGTTGATGGCGGGGCAGTTAAGAATAACTTCTTAATGCAGTTCCAAAGCGATATGTTAGACGTTCCTGTAGAGCGTCCAGTGATCAGTGAAACGACAGCTTTAGGTGCAGCATACTTAGCAGGTCTTGCGGTTGGATATTGGAAAAACCAAGACGAAATTAAAGCGCAGTGGAATATGGATAAACGCTTTACACCAACAATGGAAGCGGAAACAAGCGAAGAGCTATATGCTGGATGGAAAAAGGCAATTGAAGCAACTAAAGCTTTCAAATAATCATAAACAGTGTTATAATGATGACAAGTTAATAATTCGGTAGGAGATTTGGAGAGACCACAACACGCTATAGAGGCGAAATCTATAGCGGAGTTCGTGGTCTCTTTTTTCGTTATCAAAGGGAGGAATTACCATGAAATTTTCAAGTAAACAACGTAAAGACGTATTAAACGGAGTAAATAAACAAGAGTTAGATGTGATCGTAATTGGTGGAGGTATTACTGGTTCTGGTATTGCATTAGATGGGGCAACACGCGGTTTATCAACAATTGTGTTTGAAATGCAGGACTTTGCAGCAGGTACATCAAGTCGTTCAACGAAACTTGTACACGGCGGTTTACGTTATTTAAAACAACTTGAAGTGAAAATGGTAGCAGAGGTGGGGAAAGAGCGTGCGATCGTATATGAGAACGGTCCCCATGTAACAACACCAGAGTGGATGTTACTTCCGTTCCATACAGGCGGCACGTTCGGGTCATTTAGTACATCAATTGGTCTTCGTGTATACGACTTCTTAGCAGGTGTAAAACGAAGCGAGCGCAGAAAGATGTTTAACCGTGAAGAAACGCTAAATAAAGAGCCTCTTGTAAAACAAGAAGGATTAAAGGGCGGCGGTTACTACGTAGAATATCGTACAGACGATGCGCGTCTTACAATTGAAGTAATGAAAGAAGCGATTGAACACGGTGCGAAAGCTGTTAACTACGCAAAAGTAGACAGTTTCTTATATAAAGATGGAAAAGTATGCGGTGTACGTGTAATCGATTTACTAGACGGAGAAGTGTATGAAGTTTACGGTAAAAAAATTGTAAACGCAGCTGGTCCTTGGGTAGATACACTTCGTGAAAAAGATAACTCGAAAAAAGGGAAAGTACTTCAGTTATCAAAAGGTGTTCACTTAGTAATTGACCAAAAACGTTTCCCATTAGGGCAAGCGATTTACTTTGATACACCAGATAAACGTATGGTGTTTGCGATTCCTCGCGAAGGAAAAACGTACGTAGGTACAACAGATACGTTCTATGATAAAGACGCAGCTGTACCGCACATGACAACAGAAGATCGCACATATATCATTAATGCGATTAACTACATGTTCCCAAGCGTGAAAATTACGGAAAAAGATGTGGAATCAAGCTGGGCTGGTGTACGTCCGTTAATTTATGAAGAAGGTAAAAATGCATCTGAAATTTCTCGTAAAGATGAAATTTGGACTTCTGAATCTGGTTTAATTACAATCGCGGGCGGAAAATTAACAGGATACCGCAAAATGGCTGAAATGGTAGTAGACTACGTAACGAATCTATTACAACAAGAAGGACATAGCGCATATCCGAAGAGCGATACGAAACATATGCCAATCTCTGGTGGGCATGTAAGTGGTTCACACGGATTCCCGGCATTTATCGCGAAAAAATCAGGCGAAGGTACGAAATACGGTTTAACGACAGCGCAAGCGGAAAAATTCGCTAAATTCTACGGCTCTAACGTTGATGTACTGTTTGACTTAGCGAAAAAACATAAAGACGAAGCGAAAGAATACAACATGCCGCTAGACGTTCTTATCCCGCTTGTATACGCGATGGATTACGAAATGACAGCGAAACCAGTTGACTTCTTCGTACGCCGCAGAGGCGCTGTATTCTTCAACATCCACTGGGTATATGAGTGGAAAGAAGCAGTAATCAACTACATGGCTGCGAAACTAGGCTGGAGCAAAGAAGAGCAAATGAAATACACAGCTGAACTAGAAAAAGCGTTAAGAGATGCTGTAATTCCTGTAGATCAACAAGAACAAGCAGCTGCGTTAGCGTAAAATAGAGAACCACCTGAAGGGAAGCCTTTAGGTGGTTTTTTGTTTTATTATGAATGCGCTAAAATCTCAACTAAAGTGTTGTATTATAATAAAAGATTTACCCTTCGTAAAGAGAATTAAGTTTGAAATTAAGGTTTAAAAAACGGTATGGACATTGCCAACCGTATTTTTTTATGGATTTATAAAACTTTTCCATGGCGTACGTCGTCTAATAAATGGGAAGGAGGAAATGATGTGGATGAATTAACGGTAGAAGCGTTTGAAATAGAAGATAAGGAGGACCTTATCGACGAAATAATGAACAAGTATGGACAGGAGATCTTACAGCTTGTTTATTCATATGTGAATAATAAAGAGGTTGCGGAGGATTTAACGCAAGATATATTTGTTAAATGTTATAAATCTCTTCATACATACAAAGGGAAATCAAATGTAAGAACGTGGTTGTGGAGAATTGCCATTAATCATTGTAAGGACTATATAAAAAGTTGGTATAACAAAAAGGTAATCGTGACAGAGGATGAATCTACGTATATTGGGAGTCAAAAAGAAAGTGTTGAACAAACTGTCATTCAAAATGCAGAAGACCGTAGGCTGGCTTCTGCAGTAATGAATTTACCGATAAAATATCGAGAAGTCATTTATCTATTTTATTATGAAGAATTATCAATTAAAGAGATTGCTATGGTAATAGAAGTGAAGGAAAACACGATAAAAACGAGACTGAAAAAAGCGAAGGAGCTTTTGAAGAAAGGATTGGAGGAATAATCAAATGGAAGATCGATTAAAAGGCCTACGAAAATCAATGGAGAATACAACGTTTAAACATTTGAGTTTTTCTGATCAGCATCGAAAGCAGGTGCGCGAAAAAATCAATGCATCACACGAAAATGAAGAAGACATCTCTTTAGCGGTTTTACAACTTCTCATGAATGAAAAAACAGGGTACGAACTGGCGCAGCTACTACGAGGGAGAGGGATTCGAAAATTCGAAGGAAATGAAGGGTTTTTATATACCGTATTACATCGTCTAGAACAGAATCACTTTATCCAATCTAGTTGGGATCATTCAGGAGCTAAATATTATCAATTAAATGATAAGGGAAGAAAGATGCTACGAAAGGCAGAAAAAGATTCTACGAAGGCGCGATTTATATTAAAAGGATTAGTACAGGAGTGAGATAAAATTGAACGAAAAAGGGGAGCGTTTTTTAAGCGAAGTCACCAATCATATTAAATCAAAAGAAGCAAAGAGCTTTGTGGCAACTGAACTAGATTTTCACATGAAACAGGCGAAGAATATGTGGATAGAGAAAGGCTTAAGTGAGGAAGTTGCTGAAGATAAAGCTGTTGAACAAATGGGAAGTCCAATTAAACTTGGCAGGGAACTTAACAAACTTCATAAGCCGAAGATTGATTGGTTCATTATTAGTTTATTAGTGATTGCTATGGGGCTAGGTTTTTTGCCACTAGTAGCTCTTGGACATACGAATGATTTACTAATGAACAAGGTGATATTTGTTATTCTCGGTGTTGTAGCAGCTTTAGGGATGATGCTGATTGATTATCGAAAATTAGAGAGACTTGGATGGCTGTTTTATACAATCGGAGCACTTATTCTGTTAATGATAAAATGTTTTCCGAATGCTTTCATGAATGGAGAAGCGTTAATACAAATTGGTCCCATCGCAATTGGATGTTTAATGGCAGTACCATTCTTTCTGTTAGCTTGGGCTTCTTTTTTTAATAACAGTAGATTAAAGGTAAGGCACCTTCTGATTTTGTACTTATTTTCTTTGTATTTATTTTTAACTGTATCGGTTCTTGCGCCAATTTTCATCTATGTCACGATGGTATTCGTTATGCTTTGGTGGAGTAAGTTAGGAAAGAAAAAGGCATTGATTATTACAATTGTACCAATTTGTTTATTTATTATCAGAGTATTCTATTCCTGGTCCTCAGTAAAAGAATACCGGATGGCCAGAATTTTAGGGTATTTAAATCCAGAGGGTGATGCAGATGGTCCAGGGTTTATGTATTTACGTTTAAAAGAGGCAATGTCGTCGGCAGGTTGGTTTGGTACATATGGAAATGTAAAGTCTATCCCTGCTGCCCATACTGATTTTGTATTTGCCAGTTTGACTTACTATTATGGATATGTGCTTGCGCTAATCCTTGTCTTGATTCTTTCTCTTTTTGTAGCAAGGATAATGGTCATATCTTATAAAATAAATGATCGGTATGGTAAATTGCTTCTCGTTGGAGGAGTGACTCTTTTTGTAGTCCAGTTTATTTATAACGTTGGTATGATCATAGGTTTATTACCGATTGCTTCTATATCTTTACCCTTTATTAGCTATGGATTGATACCAACTCTGTTTCACGCATTTTTAATGGGTATTGTGTTAAGTGTGTATCGACGTAAAGATATTTCATTTAGAATGAGAAAAACACCTTAATACTTATATAAGTTGTATATAAAGGAATTCATTATTATGATCAAGTACAAACGTAGATAGATAGTAGAAGAGGGTTATGATAAAATAACCCTCTTTTCGTGTTTAAATAAAAGGATGTGCTTTCTGTTACTTTGTATGTATTTTTGCGTTTTAAGAAATTTAAGTAAGTGCTTGTTTGCATGCGTATCACTATTTTATGTACAATAAAAGAAAAACCTCTTATGAGATGGGGAGAGGAAAACCCATGTCCAGCCAACAATTAGTGAATTTACGCATTGATTTTGCTTTTAAACAATTATTTGGCACAAGTGGAAATGAAGATATTTTAAGTGCTTTTTTAAATGCGATGTTACAGGATTCTTTAGAATCACCCATTGTTTCGTTACAATTAGCAGATCCACATTTACACAGGGAACATGAAGAAGATAAGTTATCTATTTTAGATATTTCAGCTACATTAGACACAGGAACAAAAGTCAACGTAGAAATACAGCTCAATAATAATCATGATATGATTAAACGCAGTTTATATTATTGGGGAAGGCTATACACATCTCAACTTCAAAAAGGAATGCCATACAGCTCTCTTCATAAAACAATTACAATCAATTTGTTAAATTTCGTTATGTTTCCTGAATACGAGGCATTCCATACAACAGGAGTCTTATGGAATCGACAACAACAGAAAATATTGAGTAGTGATATCGAAGTTCACATCGTAGAGATTCCGAAACTCATGCAACAGTGGCGGAATGAACAAGTAAATCCCTGGGAAGATTTGTTTGTTCGTTGGTTATTATTACTTCCGGCAAACGAGGATGAACAACTAACCCAAACATTGGAGGACATTGCGATGAACCAAGACCCGATTTTACAAAAAGCGATGAATAAATGGGAGCGTATGAGTCAAGATTCTTCTTTCCGACAAGCATATGAAGCAAGAGAGAAAGCTTTGATGGATGAAGCCGCAAAGTTCGCTCATGCTCGTAATGAAGGAAAGAAAGAGGGGATTGAAGAAGGTAAGATTCAATTAATTCGTGGAATGCATAAAAATGGAATGCCGATCGAAGATATTGCAAAGTTTACAAATTTACGCTTAGAAGAAATACGAAGCATTTTACAAGTCTAAATGATAAAAAACACCTCCATTGAATTTGCATACTTAGTATGCGAATTCAGGAGGTGTTTTTTCATGTACAACTCTTTGGGTTCACTTCAAATTATCAAGGTGTTTTAGTTATTAACTCAAAACTTTCCAAATCAGCCCCCGTCACAAAAGGACTAACCTCACCAACGCTATAAAGCTGTAAATCATGCATTGCGCGTGTACAAGCAGTGTAGAACAATCTACGTAAGCTTCCATCACTGTACACATCTTTAGAGGCATTGTAAATAATGACAGCATCAAATTCGATACCCTTCGCTAAATAAGCAGGGATAATGACGATGCCTTGTTCATACTCAGCAGAGCTACTTTTCACAAGTTTAATATTCTCGATATGACTAAGTGCTTCGTAGGCAGCGGCACTTTCGGCTGCGGATTTACATATAATTGCGATCGTATTGTGCTGTTGTTTTTGTAGTTCTGCGACTTTGGAAGTGATACGATCATGCAGTTCGTTGTAATCAGAAACTTTAGTCACTGTAGGTTTCTCGCCGTCACGTTCAAAGGCGTTAATGTTCTTTCCTTCAGGTACGAGGTCCCGCGTAAATTCAATAATCGGTTTTGTTGATCGATAGCTACGAGTTAAGTTGATGCCGTTCGTTTCATCTGGTCCGTATAAGCTAGTAAGTGTATTGAAATTCACTGCTTCACTCGCATGGGCAAATATCGCTTGGTTAAAGTCCCCGAGTACGGTCATTTTTGCGGCAGGGAATAAGCGTTTTAAAAACTCAAATTGAAACGGCGAATAATCTTGCGCTTCATCTACGAGTACGTGTTTAATGGATCTGTTTGTTTGGAAGCCTTCAATTAATTCTTTTAAAAGTAAAAATGGAGTCGCATCTTCGTAATGTAGCTTTCCTTCATCTAACATGTTCAAAGTTAGTGAACAAATGTCGTCCCATTCTTTCGGTTTTTCTCCAGTAACCCATGATGCATCTGTGAAGAGCTGTTTATATATTCCTGTGAAATTGATGAAGCGCAATGTTTGAACACCTTTACGAAGCGGCTTCAATTTTTTACGGACAATCATCCGTCCGAGTACTTTCGTTTCTTTCTCATAATCATTAAAGGAATTGTCGTCAAATTCTCCTTTTTTCTGTAAGTATTTATAAGCTTTTTGGTATTCATCTTTACTAAGTAATTCAATTTCTTCTTCTACCCAAGGTTTTTTCAGTTCTGTTTTTTCGATTGTATCTATTTGTTTATTTAGCCAATCCGTTAACTTCTCGATTCTATTATGGAAGCGGAGGGAGGAATCAGTATTATAAAATTGCTCTGTAATTTCTTTAGCAGAGGCAATCAGTTTTCCTCTAAATTTCATTCCTCTAAATAGCATGCCTGAAGATTCAAGAGATTGTCTGTACGTTCTAATCATATCGAAAAATTGAGTAGATGCTTTAAATCGAATGCTCGCATTTCTAGTTTTATAGGCAGGGCTATTCGTTTCAGTTAGCATATATTCTAATTGCTCATAAGGGTCTTCAACGTCAAATGAATTACTTAGTCTATGATTTAAATATTCTTGGAATGTAACTTGCTGCATATTCTCTTCACCGAGTTCTGGCAATACGTTAGATACGTAGCTGTTGAACATGGAGTTAGGGGAGAAGAGAATGATTTGATCTGCTTTTAACCATTCGCGATATTTATATAGTAAGTAGGCGATTCGCTGCAGGGCAGCTGATGTTTTACCGCTACCAGCAGCTCCTTGAACGATAAGTAGTCGCCCTTCATCGTGACGAATAATTTCATTTTGCTCGCGCTGGATAGTAGCAACGATACTTTGCATATGTTTGTTTGTACCTTTTCCAAGCGCTTGTTGCAGGATTTCATCGCCAATTGTGAGGCTCGTATCGAACATGGAATCAATCTCGCCATTTTGAATAATATATTGTAATTTTTTCTCCACATTACCGCGGATTACGCCTCCTGGTGTACTGTACTCAGCTGGTCCTGGCGGATAATCGTAGTAGACACTTGAAATGGGTGCGCGCCAATCGTATATAAGAAAGTTGTCTCCGCTTGCATCGGTAAGTGTAGCAACGCCGATATAAATTTGTTCCGCGCCAACTTCTCCTTCTTCTTTGAAATCGATTCGTCCGAAGTAAGGTGCTTTATGCATACGGCGTAGTGCGGCAAGTCGATTAAAGGTGTGCTTATGGGTAATTTGTGTTACGGCTAGTGACTGAGCTTGTTGTCTTAAGTTGATAACTGTTTCAAGATAATCGTCAAAAGTATCAGTGTTAACTTTTACATCATCCCAGAAGTGTTTACGAATGTTGATTACTTCTGCCCGGCGTCTGCCAGTGTCGCTTTCCAGTTTATCAATTTGCTCCGTAATAGTTTCTATTACGCTATCCAATCGTTGTTGCTCTTGATCAAGTTTTTTGTTCATACGATAGCACTCCTTTAAAAGTGAAAAATAGAGGTTGACTGAAGATGTGTTTTGGTGTACAATTAAGATACGGATAAATACATTCTCTCGTTTTTTAAGAATGCGTTTCTGTACTAATTTAACATAGTTTTTTAATTTAATCAATGATAATAAGATAAACCTTGGTTCCGTGTGTGATGGAACTGAGGTTTTTTTGTTGTCTTTTAAGAGGGAAGAGCGATCATTGTCAGTTTTTGTCGGTAAGTCGATATAATTGAAAAATCGCTGATATAATTAGATCCGGAGAACGGATCATATAATTTCATTTACCGAATCTGAACGTAATTTACCGCAAGGAGAGGGCATACAAAAAAAGCTCGGGCCTAAGCCCAAGCTTTTTTCACTTCATTATTTCTTTTCGTCTTTTTTAGCGTCAGCTTTTGGTTCTTCGAAAAGATCTTTCAAATCTTTATCGTCAACTTTTACGTCAGCTTTTTTGATTTCTTTCATCATAAGATCGTTCATAAATTGAGCATCTTGTGCTTTCTTTTGAACAAGGTCTTTTTTGATGTCGCCTTTTACTTCATCAAATGGTTTTTGTTCTTTAATATCTGTTACTTTAATGATGTGGTAACCGAATTGTGATTTTACAGGTTCGCTTACTTCATCTTTTTTCATTTTAAAAGCTGCGTCTTCGAATTCTTTAACCATTTTGCCAGCTGTAAAGTAGCCAAGGTCTCCGCCTTTTTCTTTTGAACCAGTATCGTCAGAGTATTGTTTCGCTAACTCTTCGAAAGATTTACCTTGTGCAAGCTCTTCTTTAACCTTTTTCGCAGTAGCTTCATCTTTTACAAGAATGTGGCTTGCTTTAATTTCAGGCTTGTAGTTTTCTTTTAGTTCTTTATCAGTAATTGTTTTTTCAATCGCTTGTTCTTGAGCTAATGAAGCGCGAACGCCATTTTTAACTGTTTCTTCTTTAAGACCTTGTTGTTTCATTAGTGTATCGAATTGGTCACCGACTTGCTTTTTCATTTCATCGAACTTTTTGTCTACTTCTTTGTCATCGACTTTGTAGTTTTTAATAAGTACTTTTTCCATAACCATGTTATTTAGTACTTGTTTACCAGCTTGTGTCTTCATTTGATTGTAGAACTCTTCTTTAGTGATGTCACCAGCTTTAGATGTAACAATTTTGTCTGATGATGTTGATGTTCCACATGCTGATAATGCGATTACACTTGTTGCGGCTAAGGCAAGCATAGCTTTCTTCATTCAATAAACACTCCTACTATTATGTATTTTTAATTTATCCCGTACAAATGAAGAAACGCCTTATGATAGGTTATTTTCGTTCATAAGAACCTGATTAAGTCTCACTGATGTCTTTGCTTTTTTTATATGTAAAAGCACGCTTAACAGGGCTTACCGAGGCTTTAGGATAAAGTTTAGATGCGTGTCGTTTATTTCATAGTATAAGCAATATGTACAAAATTTAATATATCATATTTCGACGAGTTTTCCTATTGATAAAGAAATTTTAACCAGTTTGTGTCAGATTTTGAAAGGGTACCATATTGGGCACATGTCGCATATACAGAAAAGAGGAGGGGATGGGGGATGAATTCAAAACTTATTTTATTACTTGTACTATTTATTTTATTAGTTATAGTAGGTATAATTTGCTTATAGAGGAAAAAATGAGGAAGGACTTCCTTCCTCACTTTCCATGAAATATAATTTCTACATAACTAGAAATTAATAGAATGGTAATACATACGTTAATAACTCGAAAGACACCGGGCTGGCGGCTCGCAGATATTTGTTTTCGCTCACACAGTGTATGTGTCATGAAATTCGTGTAAAATATAACAAGAAGTGCGAATGCGACAAAGACAACGGTTATAAGAGTCATGAGGCGAGACCTCCTTTTGGCTAAAATACATATACTTTATATATTGTATCATACGATATTTTGTTCGTGTTACAAAATTCAGAAATAGAAGACTTTGTGTTAGGAAGCGAGGGAGAAAATGGACGTTGTAAGAAGACTAGAACAAGCTGAATACTACGTAGACCTACTATTTAAAATGATTGATGAAGAAAAGTGTCCATTTTATTCTTTAATCATAAAGAAAAAAGCTCGTAAAAAAGACATTGAACGTATACTAAAACTTTGTGAAAAGCTGAACGAACAATATGTAGTGGAGAAAGCAGAAGGCCTGCTATTGTTTGATGCGCTATTAGATCAATTTGAAAAAGCGCTTCCACATCAGCTCGAAGTACACGAAACTGCGGAAGCGCTAGCAAAACAAGGTTTATTTAAGCCACTTATGAACGAATTCTTAAGCATGATTGCGAAAAAATAAATAGATTATTTCTTAACTAACTTTTGATCGGATTCCGTAAAGTTCTCCTCGATATCTTCTAATGATTTCTCAAAAATATCGATGAAGTCTTGTCCATAAATATTACGCAGGATTGCAATCAGTTCGATATTTTCTGGGAATTTACCGTAAAAATTACGAAGTTCAAGTGCTCCATTAAAAACAGAATTATTTTCAGGATCATACTCCTCCATTAAGCGAAGTAGTAATTCTTCCCCTTTGTCTGTAATTTCAATGTACGTATTTCGTTTATCATCTTCTTTTTTTGAGAATATAAGATAGCCGCGTTCTTCAAGCTTTTTAGAGAAGTTAAACGCCGTTGATACGTGCATAACTCCAAACTTAGCAATCTCAGAAATAGAAGCCCCTTTTAAATGATAAGCAATGGTTAAAATATGATGCTCGTTAATGTTTAAATCGTAAGGTTTAATCCACTGTTGCCAATCTTTCTCTACGCATTTCCATAACGCTTTCGATAATTGAGCAATACGTTGGCTGAAAATCATCGCTTCTTTTACCGAGTAATTTTTTTCTCCACTTTTCATTTACTCACCCACTTTAACATACTTTTTTCATTATTATCTATTATGCCAGTAAAATAAAAATTAATAAAGTCTTTTTGTGAGAATTGTGAAAATTTTTCGGAAAAACAACATTCTATACAAATCATGCATAACTATGGAAGCGTTTTACGAGTCGAGAATACATGTGTTGTCTTTACATGTTGAGGGATAACATATATTGTAAATGCATAAAAACACGACATATCTATGTGATATGCCGTGTTAAGGTCAATTCGTATGAAAAATATTTGTTATATGCAAAAAACTAAGCAGGAATATGTTTACGCTTTTTCTGGAACGGCTTCTTGTAGTTTCTCAATTGACTTTTGAATGTCTAAAATTTCTTTTTCAATATGTCGTTTGTTTTGAGAAATATCGTGTTTCCAGTTAGAAAGCGTGTCATGCATATCGTCTTTTAGTTCTTGGAATACTCCTTTACCTTCTGAAGCAGTTTCAACGATTTGACGCTTTAATAACTTTGTATCAGCTGTAATATCAGCTAAAGTCTTTTTAATATCAGTTCCTTTTTCTTTCAGCTTACCGCGCATAGCTTTACCAGAAGAAGGAGTTGAGAAAAGAACGGCTAGCCCAGCAACTGCTCCGCCGCAAAGTACACCTGTAATAAAGGATTTAGCTTTTGACATAAAAGGAAACCTCCTTATTTTTCGTTCGTATTCATGATGTATAAAAGTGTGCATATCTTTAAGACAAGGGGAAGAAAAGTAAGCTTTTCTCTCTTGTACATGCTATGCACAAAAAATCATATCCCCGGCATTTTTTATGAAGAAATAAGCCATTCAATAAATGCCAGAGGAATCGGCTTGATATGTATTACTTCTTATTATAGTGGCACTATTTCACACTATTTGCAATTGTACTTGCGATGTTTTGTAAATTTTCCATTGTATATTCATTTTGGTGTGATTTCCAAACAGCACCGAAACCATCGTTTTCACCGTAGCGTGGAATTAAATGAAGGTGGAAGTGGAATACAGTTTGTCCAGCTTTCTCGCCGTTATTGTTAAGTAGGTTGAAGCCAACTGGATTAAATTCTGCTTTCATTGCATTTGCGATTTTTGGAACGACAGCAAAAATATGTGATGCAATTTCTGGCGTTAACGCAAAAATGTCTTGTTTGTGAACTTTCGGAATAACAAGAGTATGTCCTTTTGTTACTTGACTAATATCTAAAAATGCAAGTACATGTTCATCTTCGTATACTTTTGAGCAAGGGATTTGCCCGTCAATGATTTTACAAAAAATACAATTGTCCGCTGTATGATTCATCGATCTCATCCTTTCAAATAGTCTTAGCCGTATTTTACCATAATTACATAGGAGAACAAACACGAAAAACAGGAAGCTGACTCAGCTTCCTGTTTTCTGAAGAGGGATTGAAAAAACATTTTTTATAATTTACGGTTCGCAGACACCTCATTTATATAAGAAATACATGGTAAATCGGCTGAAATATCTACCGTAGACACCCCATTTTCAAGTGAAATGAAATTGCAATCTTTTATTAAATGAAATTGTTAGTGTTTAAAACAGTATATGCTCTTTCACAGACACCTCATTTATATAAGAAATACACGGTAAATCGGCTAAAGTCTCTGCCGTAGACACCCCATTTTCAAGTGAAATGAATTGCAATCTTTTTATAAAATGAAATTGTTTATTTTATAAAACAGTATATGCTCTTTCGGAGACACCCCGTTTCGAAAATGAAACAAATTATCTGGTTATGTGTAAATTTCATTGTCCAATTTGGACACCCCATTTCATGATGACTTCACTATGTTGTTGTACTCATCAATTGGTGGTTGCTTTTTCAAGTGTGTTCCTTCTTCCCTAATTATGATGTCCGCTTTCGTAAAAATATATGCGAAGAAATTTAAATTTTTTTTGGAGACATCGATACTATGTAGTACAGCGCAATTTTTGGTAAGATGAATATAGAATGAATATCAATGAAGAAAGTGGTGTCGTATGAGCGAGTTATTGCGTGTAGAAAATGTTACAGGAGGATATACGAAACGACCTGTACTGCAAAATGTTTCGTTTTCTGTTAATAAAGGCGAACTTGTCGGCTTAATCGGTTTAAATGGAGCCGGGAAGAGTACGACAATTAAACATATCATCGGTTTAATGGAACCGAAAAAAGGAACTGTCACAATTAACGGGAAAACAATTCGTGATGATATGACAGCGTACCGTTCTAGTTTCTCCTTCATTCCAGAAACGCCAGTATTATATGATGAGTTAACGTTAGAAGAGCATTTGAAATTAACAGCGATGGCGTACGGTGTAGATGAAAAACAATATGAAGAACGCGTAGGACAATTATTACAAGAATTTCGCATGAAAAATCGCTTGAAATGGTTTCCGTCTCATTTCTCAAAAGGGATGAAACAAAAAGTGATGATTATGAGTGCATTTTTAGTTGAACCATCACTGTACATTGTGGACGAACCTTTCGTTGGGCTTGATCCGTTAGCGATTCAATCACTTCTTCAAATGATGGATCAAATGAAAAAGAGTGGTGCGGGCATTTTAATGAGTACACATATTTTAGCGACAGCAGAGCGCTATTGTGATTCATTTATTATTTTGCATCAAGGTGAAGTGAGAGCGATGGGAACATTATCAGAACTGCAATCACAATTTAATATGCCTGGTGCAACGTTAGATGATATTTACATTGCATTAACAAAGGAAGAAGATTATGAATAGCACAGCGTTATGGAAAGAACGATTTCGGCACTTTCTAAAAGAAGTTCGTACATATAGTAAATACGTATTTAATGATCATTTGAAATTTATTTTCGTATTTATCATCGGCGCAGGAGCGTATTATTACCAGCAATGGTTACAAACGTTAACACCTTCGTTTCCGACAGCGATTGTTATGGCAGTCTTACTTGGCCTTGTATTAACAGCTGGATCCATACAAACGTTATTAAAAGAAGCGGACCTCGTTTATTTGCTTCCAGTTGAAGAAAAGTTAAAGCCTTACTTTACGAAGGCATTTCTCTTTACGTTTATGATTCAGTTATACATAATCGCAATGGTAGCAGCTGCGCTTGCCCCGTTATACTTCCAGCAAATGAAACAAACAGGAGCGGCTTACATATGGATTGTAATCGCGTTTGTCATTGTAAAGGCGTGGAATTTATTCGTAGCGTGGGAAAAATCATTTTTAACAGATCAAAGCGTTCAAAAAGCAGATTGGTTCATTCGCTTTATCTTAAACGGCGTATTTGTGTACGTCCTTGTAGAACGTACTTCAGTCATTTTTACCGGTGTGATTGTCTTTTTAATGGCGCTATACCTTGCTGTTATGCATCAAAAGGTGAAGGGAAAGCCGCTAAACTGGGAGTATTTAATTTCTGAAGAAGGTAAAAAAATGATGCTGCTGTACCGCATTGCGAATATGTTCGTTGATGTACCGGCGTTAAAAGAGAGAGTATCACGTAGGAAATGGCTTGATTTCATTCTTTCGATAATTGGTGAGAACCGTACATATTTATACTTATATACGAGAACGTTTTTAAGATCAGGTAACTATTTCGGCTTATATATGCGTTTACTCGTTCTTGGTGGAGTCATTCTTTACTTCATCCCATTTTTATATGGACGCTTTATCGTAAGCCTTGTTTTCTTATACTTAATCGGCTACCAGCTATTAACTCTTTGGAAGCATCACCGTATGAAAATTTGGCTTGATTTATATCCAGTAGGTGGCGACGAGAAGAAGAAAGATTTTCTTACTTTATTAAATGCGATTCTTATTATTGGGAGCGTTGTATTTACAGTTATATTTGCACTTGCGACGAAAGATTTCATAATGACCGGCATTTTATTTGTCGTAAGCATATTATTTAGTATTGGTTTCGTTTATCAATACGGTGCGAAACGCATTGAGCGTTTAAATTGAAGGGAATGAACCTATGATTACATATGAAGAGAAGGTTATAAAAGAATTGGAGCAGTGGAAAGCTACATTCATGAAAGATTCTTCTATGATGACACGGTTCTCTAAAAAAGTGCAGGTGAAAGTGCAGCAACTAGTGCCCGCGAAAGTGCAAAAGGTACTAACAGAAACGATTCGGATGATGGTACAAACAATAAGTGCTGGATCAAACTTCATAAAACCGAAGCTAAAAGAAACGAACTGGTCATTGCAAAGAAGAGACGATGAAGTACGTAAAAAAATGGATGAGTACAAAAAAGTCGCAGCGGCAGAAGGGGCCGGAACAGGAGCAGGTGGTATTCTCCTCGGTCTTGCTGATTTTCCGCTTCTACTTACCATTAAAATAAAATTTTTATTTGATGCAGCAACATTGTATGGATTTGATACGAGTAAAAAAGAAGAGCGCCTTTTTATTCTTCACGTTTTCCAGCTTGCTTTTTCGAGTGATGACCATAGAAAAGAAGTATGGAAAGCAATTGAAACGTGGGATACAGAAGAAGAAAATCATATGGACTGGGAAAAGTTCCAAACAGAATACCGAGACTATATCGATTTAGCAAAAATGCTTCAGCTCGTCCCAATCATCGGTGCCCCGGTCGGAGCGTACGCAAATTATCAATTATTGCAAAGGCTTGGGGAAGTGACGATGAATTGTTATCGTATGCGCTTGCTTAATAGAAATTGATTTGCTTTATAAAAAAGAAAGCATCCTAAATGTTTAATTTAGGATGCCTTCTTTTTATTTATATTTATTATTTCCTGACGGATGAAGGAATGGAGCGCAATCCCTATAATATATTTACGGAAATCTTATTAAACCATAACAATAGCTTTACCACCTCTAATTAATTACTTATAAGTGGGGTCTCGCTACATCGCCATCAACTTAACACAAATAAACTACCCCCAAACGATAAAATTGAGCAATTTGTACAGATTTATCGTTTAGGGGGTAGTTCTAAATTCTTAGCTTGATGGGCATGTGGCAGGACCCCTAATATCTATTAATAAAAGCATTTTTTCTCGGATAGTTGAGGGCATCATCATCAAAATGGATGGAATAATATTATAATATAAAATTAAAAAATATACGCCAAGCCTATGAGTATGCATCCGTCTTGGCTTTTTCCTTTAAACAATACCTAAATTCGGTTTCAGTCTTCGATTGCTTGGTAGACCATGGTCCAGAAGTCTTGGATAAGATGCGATGAGTCCGGAGTGGACATCCCAACCTGGGTGAACAGGATTCCAGTAAACTGTTTGTCTGGATCAGCGTAAGCTGCAGTGCCGGTTCCACCATCCCAGCCGAACTGACCGATGGAAGCGTAGTCTCCAAGGTAGGTACGCACCGCCATCCCAAAGCCCCAGCCGCCTTGTATCCCTTGTCCAAACGACAAATGGACGTTGTTTTTGGCCAAATCGTCTCGGTATACTTGTTGTTTAGGAGTAAGACGATTGGTGGTCATCAGTTGGACTGCGGGCCTAGACAGGATCCGTTTGGTTCCGTGCATCCCTTTGTTCAACAGCATCTGCAAATACGCGTGATAATCGTCGACGGTTGCGAGCAGCCCACCACCGCCTGCTTGGAATGCTGGAGGTTTGCTATAACGTCCGCCTGCACCCTCATCCCACACGATGAACTCACCTGTCTGCGGATCGGGGTTGAAGGCAGGTGGAAGCCGGTCAATCTTGCGCTCAGGCACGTAGAAACCAGTGTCCTTCATTCCCAGTGGATCGAAGATGCGTTCGCGTAGGAACGACTCGAAGGTCTGACCCGTGACCCTGGCAACAAGCACGCCGAGCACTTCAATACTGATATGATACTGCCACCGCTCTCCGGGCTGGTAGCTTAGCGGAAGTGCACCTAGACGACACATAAACTCATCTGGATCGGGCATATCCTGCCCTGGCGTGTCGAATATCCCACTCTCGAAGAACGCGTTCATGATCGGAGAACCCATCAACGTGAGATCCACTCCGAGCCCGAATGTGGAGGTCAACAGGTCTCGTACAGTGATAGGACGCCGTGCTGGGACGGTCTCTTCCAGCGGACCATCGGGCTGTTTCAACACCTGCCGGTCGGCGAGTTCGGGCAGCCATTTGTCTACTGGGTCGTCCAAATGCAGTTTGCACTCGTCGAGCAGAACCATTACCGGTGAGACTGCGATCGGCTTGCTAGTGGACGCCAATCGAAAGATTGTGTCCCGACGCATTGGTGCGCCACCATCATGCCTCATTGTTCCAAGCGCTTCGACGTGCGTCTCGCCGTTTCGGCTGACTAAGGCGACGAGCCCAGGAATCTTTCCAGAATCGACATGCTGCGCCAGTACATTGCGCATTTTGCGCAACCCTGTTTCAGAAAAGCCTTTATTGTTTTGTCCCATTTTTTTCTCCTTTAGTTTAGATTGAGATTTCTAATACATAGGGGCTAACAATTATTAGTTCTTCAAATAGAAAAATTCCCCTTTTTAATAATCTCGACAAAATGTATTTATGTATATGGGGTCACCATACATCACTATCAACCTAAGATAAATGTATATCCATAATTCACAGAAAACGTTATTCTTTTTGTAGAAATATACAGAAAGGATGGCTTTTTTTTATGAATCTTTCGATTCAGGATGAGTTTCGTTTATTCGCTGAAGAACTACAGCGATATCTATCTCCAAACATCCTTCAATAACCGCTATACACTAGCGTGATACAATGATAATGGATGGGAGTCCAATACATATTATTAAAATTAAGATGGCTCAAGTCGGAGGAAGGTAACTTAGGGTGTCTTTTCTTTATGCGTTAAAAAGCCCACCCATTCTCATAGGCGGACTTGAAATACAATTTTAATTCAGTGTTACAGTTTCTAATTTAGTAAAACACCTATTAAATATTACCCCTCAATTTCTTCAACAGTACCATCAGAATAATAAACAACTGCTTTATTTTTATCACTAGTTTCAGATGAATTTATAAATGGAACAGACTCTGTTCCGGATTGATTACATATACACCCATGGGAATTGCATTTTGTAATAGATAAATTAGCATCTGGAATAGTAAAAAAGAAAATAACAGTGCCCGTCGAAACGCCTGCTGCATTAATTCCAGAAAATGATAAGATAGCAGAATCATCTGCACCAAATCGTTCAAATAACAACACCGTAAACGATCCTTCAGAATAGTTCCCATTAACAGTTAAGGACCCTAGTCCGCTAGCTGTTAAAGCTATTCCTACACCTACAATGTTTATACATTTTGGTAAACAAACAGAAGTAGATTGCAAGATAAGATTATTGAGTTGAGCAAAAACACTACTCCCCTTCTCCTTACAATTAGGACAAATATTAACTAAAAAACGATTCGTAGGCGTAACAAAATTATTAACTACTCCCTTACAATCACATAAAGATGCGCATGATTTTTTCTCACAACATTTATGCTCTCTATATGAATTACATTCTTTCTTATCCTTCAGACTATAATATTTTTCTTTGTAATAATCATAATCTGAACTACAATACTTTTTTCCCATTACCTATTCTCCCTTCATTATTTACTCTAGTAAGCTATACATTTACCATCTCAAACATATAATATTCACTAGAGTAAATAATGCTTGTACAGGTTATGAAAAAAGGTAATAATCTATTAAAAACATTTTATACAATAGTCTTTAAACATAGGATTAATAATATAGTTATCAAGTCAGAGGAAGGGACCTTAGGGTTTCTTTTTTTACGGTAAGGCATTAATGTTTTCCCTGTCTCACCAGATTTCTTGGATTTAAAGCCATTTTCCCTTTTAGGGTGATATAGTCCTTAAGATCTTGTTAAACCTGTGCAATTACGGTTGGACTTTCCTGCTGTTTGACACATATCCCCAGGCTATCTGGACATGATAAAAGATGAGGTGACTGACATGAAGGATAAAATATTAGAATTAGTACCAGAATCGGTAAAAAAATTACTCCAGAAAAAAGTTAAAGATGGAAACCGATGCATCATTGATTTGGTCGTGGATGATGCAACTGCTTATGGATTTGAACCGGAGCAAGTAGTCCCTTGTATCATGGCGGGTTATTATGTTTATGAATCCACCACCTATCCCAGTGAAATGGAGGAAGAATGGAAGCTGAAATTGGTTTTTCATGCGGCCAATCGCTCGGCAATGAAGCTTCTGTCTTATGGGAAGTATAAAGCGAAACAATCTGAAAGTGGATGGATGAGATATACAAATCCATAATGTTTACTTAACATACACTAACTAGCTTGGTGAGCATGAGGCGCCGTCACATGCCCATCAACTTGAAATCTTGAAATACCCCCAAGTATTTTGGTGAAAAAAAGCAACATTTAAGCTCCTTATGACATTTTTCTAATATAAGTTGTAACATTGCCTAAACAACAACTACCTTGTGGATTGTTTACTTCACAACCACATCGGTTTTCTCTTATGTTTTCGCGAATATGCTCTACTGGATTAGGAGTAAGTCCATTTTCCACATATTATTTGATTTTTTCTTTTGTCCAATCAAAACAATAACAAATTGGTGTAGTTGCTGAGTCATCTTTTTGATTTACAGCTACCTTTATGTCAGATACAAAGTATTTTTTATTATTCGTATCAAAATAGACTACATCACAATCTTCGTTTGAACAAAAATAGTGATTTTCTTTAGCATTTAATGTTTCTAATGCAGATGGTTTAAGCAATGATTTTAGTGTAATCAACTTTACATTCTTAGCTTTATTTTTACATGATGGACAATGACCATTATTTTCAATTTTTATTCCTTTAAGGTTACTACAACAATCTTCCATTATTCTTCCACCTTTACAATTTATTATTTTTATAAATATTCTTCTGCTTTCTTTTCTGAATCTATTAAAGTTTCGATAATAGGACATTCGTAAATATCTTTGTTTTCGGGACATCTTTCTTGAAGGTCTATCAAAATTTGTTTAATTTTTTTTAGGTCTTGAATTTTACGTTGGATGTCCTCTAATTTAAGAACAGTGAAATCATATATGTCACCGCACTTTGCTTCATTGCGATCGACCATTTGTATCGAATGGTCTCCGTGTTAACGCCACACTTTTCAGCCAGTTCTCCAATAAGATATTGCATCTATCTCACCTCATATAAAGTATAAACCCTGTACTATAGTACAGGGTCAAGGAAAGTATTATTATAGTATCAATCTACTTTCTTAAAATAAACTGTCATTATTCAATAAGCCTTATTCAACAATATGGTCCGATTGCGAAATTCTAAAACTACATTTAGAGCGATTAATCTTTATCACCACATAACTCTTTACTACAACGTTTTACAAAAAACGCTGTTATTAAAATAATAATTCCTATACTCAAAACAAGTAATTGATCGAGTGCAATCACATCAAGAAAAATCCAACGAGAAACAAAACCGAAGCTAGACATGCACACACATATAAAACCAAAATAATTTAACCATCTATGTACATTTTTCATTCTTTTCCCTCCTTAAACTACATTTTATTCTTCCCTCCTGTTTTTGGGTGTGAGTGCTGGCTAGTCGTGTGGTGATACTCCATGCCCATCAAGCTAAGGTCTTTAAGTACCCCCTAAACAAAATTTTGAATTTTTCTACAGTTATTTATGTGAATTCAACTCGTTTTTTTCGTTTTGGGAACAATGTATTTTTTAAGTTGATGGCTATGCTCAAATTTGAGAGTCTTTTTTTGTTATTTCTATTCATATTTTTAAAATTTTTACCAATAATATACAGATGAGGTAGATTTGGTTATAAAGTTACTTGAGCTTACTTTACTGTATTTAGGGGTGCAAATATGAAAGTATCAATATTTATTACTTGTGTTGTAGATGTTTTTTATCCAGAAGTAGGAAGAGATGTTGTGGAAATTCTTGAAGATTTAGGGTGTGAAGTTGATTTTCCTAAAACTCAAACTTGCTGCGGACAACCAGCTTATAATAGCGGGTATGTTAAAGAAACAAAAACAGCTGCAAAACATATGATTGAAGCCTTTGCTAGTTCAGAATATGTTGTGGCACCATCGGGCTCTTGCGCTATGATGGTTCATGAGTTTTCTAGCTTATTTTCTGAAAGTGAAGCGGAGTGGAAGAAAAAAGCTACTGAACTTGGAAATAAAACATATGAATTTACACAATTTCTTGTTGAAGTATTAGGGAAAGAAGACTTAGGTGCGGAGCTTCATAAAAAGGCCACGGTTCATACATCTTGTCATATGAGCCGATTAATGGGGATTAAGGAACCGCCGCAAAAATTATTAAAATGTGTAAAGGGACTGGAAGTTGTTTCACTACCGCATAATTATGATTGCTGCGGATTTGGAGGGACATTCTCAGTGAAAATGCCGGAAATTTCTGAGCAAATGGTTGAGGAAAAAGTAAAGCATATTATGGAAACCGGTGCGGAAGTGTTAATTGGGATGGATTGTAGCTGCTTAATGAATATAAAAGGACGTTTAACACGTAATGGTTATCAGATTGATGTAAAACATATTGCTCAAGTATTAAATGAAGATCGAAAGCAAGGGGGGATGTAGAGATGGGAATGAAAATTGGGAATGATCCCTTTCATAAGCGTACTAAAACAGGCATTGGGGATCCATTTATGCGACAGGCTGTCAGGAAAGCGCAAGATGGTCTTAGAATCAAGAAATTAAAAGCTACTGAGAGTCTTGGAAACTGGGAAGAATGGCGAGCTTTAGGAGAAGAAATTCGAAAGCACACATTAGAAAACCTTGATTATTATTTATATGAGCTGAGTGAAAATATTGAGAAAAACGGTGGTTTTGTTTATTTTGCAAAGACTGCAGAAGACGCAAGGGAATATGTAAAAGGGATTGTAAAAAAGAAAAATGCGAAAAAAATTGTGAAATCAAAATCTATGGTAACGGAAGAGATTAGTTTAAATGAAGCGATTGAAGAAGCTGGAGCGGAAGTGTTAGAAACAGATCTTGCTGAATTTATTCTACAAGTGAACGACCACGATCCGCCGTCACATATTGTTGTTCCGTGCCTTCACAAGGATAAAGAACACATCTGTGAAATATTTAAAACAAAGTTAGATTATACGGGAACATCTGATCCGACGGAAATGGCGAGGTTTGTAAGATCGTATATACGTGATGATTTTTTTGCAGCGGATATAGGGGTGACTGGATGTAACTTTGCTGTTGCAGAATCTGGGTCAATTTCTATCGTAGCGAACGAAGGAAATGCAAGGCTTACTACGACACTTCCGAAAACGTTGATTACAGTTATGGGGATGGAACGTATTGTTCCGACATGGGAAGAGCTTGATGTTTTAGTAACACTGCTATGCCGAAGTTCTGTAGGACAAAAGTTAACAAGTTATATTACAGGGTTAACTGAGCCTGGCGGGACGGATGGACCTGAGGAATTTCATTTAGTCATTGTTGATAATGGTCGTTCCGATATTGTAGGAACAGAATTCCAAAGTGTCCTTCAGTGCATTCGTTGCGCGGCATGTATTAATGTGTGTCCTGTATACAGGCATATTGGTGGACATGCATATGGCTCTATTTATCCAGGACCAATTGGAGCTGTGTTGACACCGCTTTTAGGGGGATATGATGAATATAAGGATTTGCCTTATGCATCTAGCCTTTGTGGTGCTTGTACAGAAGCGTGTCCAGTGAAAATCCCGTTACATGACTTATTAATTAAACACCGCAGCCGCATTATAGAAGAAAAACAATCACCTGTAGCTTGGAACGTAGCTATGAAAGGTTTTGAAAAAGTGGTGAAGAGTCCTAGACTATTTTCTTTTGCTGCGAAGAGCGCTCCGTATGCATTAAAACCGCTCGCAAAAGGAGATAAGATTGAGCGCGGCATTGGACCGTTAAAAGCTTGGACGGACGCGAGAGATTTCCCAGTTCCGAAAAAACAACCGTTTCGAGAGTGGTTTGAAAAACACGTAAAGGAGAACGATGATGGCCATCCAAAATCGTGAGGAATTTTTACTCCAATTATCAGAAAAGCTTGGTAGGAAACGTCCAGAAGCAGTGGAAAAACCGAAATGGTCTTTTTCCCCGCAGTGGAATGTTTTTGACGGACTGGCGCAAGATGAACTTGTATTAAAGTTAATAGAGCACTGCGAAGTAATTCATACAGAAGTAAAGCGAACAACAAAGGAAAACCTTGTTGAAACATTTCAATCTTTTATAACAGATTGGAATATCAAATCTGTTATATGTTCGAATGATGAGCGCTTTAATGAGTATGGTCTTACGCCATGTTTCAGCAATGAAGGTACAACACATTTTCGTACATGGGGATTAGATCATAAAGAAGAGGACATAGCATTTGCGAAAGCTGCTGACCTTGGCATTACATTCAGTGATATGACTCTGGCAGAATCAGGAACCATTGTACTATTTAATGATGGGTTAAAAGGAAGGCATGTTAGTCTGCTTCCAGAGTCATACATTGCAATCGTTCCTAAAAGTACGATTGTACCAAGATTAACCCATGCTACAAAACTGATTCATGATCAAAATAAAGCGGGAGAAAAACTGCCCGCTTGTGTGAATTTCGTTTCTGGTCCGTCAAATAGCGCGGATATTGAAATGAACCTTGTCGTAGGTGTACATGGGCCAATTAGAACAGCGTATATTATTGTGGATGATCAATAATGATTTACGTTTGCGACAGAGCGCGAAATATAGCTGAAACATTATAAGAGTACTGAAAATAGAAAGCGCTGGCTGTTAAATATAACCGGGGCTTTTTATTTTGCGTGCCCAGTCGCCTAGTAGCTGGCAGACAACTGGTGGAGAAATCCTATAAAGGAAAAATGTAATCTGGTTCAGTTTTCTACGCTACTATAACTAACTGAATTGTGCCTTTTCTTAGAAGCTAAGCACACTATAGCTAGCTCCAATTATAATGAATACGATAAAGAGCAGAATGATTAATAAAAGCCCACTACTACCGCTCTTACCATCTTCACCGCCGCCGCTACCACCTTTACCGCCAGATCCCATATGAAAATCCTCCTTATCGTTATACATTGTTTTTACTTTATATTTTTCTAGGTTCATCAAGAAGTTCCTTTTAAAACTCTAATTAACTTGCAAATCATTCATTTTCATTTTACAATTTACTTACCGACCGGTAAGTAAAAATAGAAGAGGTACAGTATGACAAAAAATTTACAAACATCGCAGCACATCGTAGAGGCATCATTTAAACTCATGGCAGAGCATGGCATTGAGAAGATGAGTCTTTCAATGATTGCGAAAGAAGTAGGCATATCAAAGCCAGCTATTTATTATCATTTTCCGTCTAAAGAAGCTTTAGTTGACTTTTTATTTGAAGAAATATTTTCTGGATATTATTTCGTCAATTACTTCGATAAAGAACAATATACGAAAGAAAACTTTGCAGAAAAGTTAATTGCAGATGGTTTACATATGTTGTCTGAGTATAAAGGTCAAGAAGGCATATTACGCGTCATAAATGAATTCATCGTAACTGCGACGCGAAATGAAAAGTACCAGAAACGCTTATTTGAAATACAAAAAGATTTCTTAAATGGATTCCACGATTTATTAAAGCAAGGTGTGGAACTTGGTGTTGTGTCACAACATGCAACAGAAGAAAACGCGCATACGTTAGCGCTCGTTATTGATAATATGAGTAATTACATATTAATAGGATTCCAGTTAAAGTATAAAGAAATTTGGATTCAAAATGTGAAAAACGTAATGAAGGAGGGATAAAGGTGAAAATGCAAAAAAACTGGTGGCTCGGTTTTCTTGGATTCATTGGGATTTATAAAATTCCAGGTATGATTGAAGCTTTTCAAGCGGATAAAGGTTGGTTCGCATTAATTAGTTTAGTTTGGCTCCTTTGGTTCGGATATTTTATTCCTGAGAAAAAAACGGATAAATAATAAATTTTCAATTTTATGTAAAGTTATGTAAAATATAGATTGAGAGTATTCATATATTAGATTACTAGACTTGGAGTGGTTATATGGAGGCATTGAAAAATGAAATTCACCCTGACATGATCAAGGTGTGGAAAGTTCGGGCATTAATTGAAGAAGGGATAGGTATTCTCGTCATCTTAGTATACCTTTTCCTCATGATAAAGTTTGATTGGTGGGCGTGGATTTTGTATGTGATGGTTGGGTTAACAGTTGCGCTAGCACCATTTTCGTACTTCGTATTCCCGAAACTACGTCAGCGTTATTATAGCTATCAATTAAATGAAGAAGAGCTTGAAATTCAGCACGGTCTTTTCGTCGTAAAGCGTGTATTAGTACCGATGATTCGTGTACAGCACGTTACAATTGAACAAGGACCAATTATGAGAAAACATGGATTAGCAGAATTACATATTGCAACGGCAGCAACTTCTCATAGCATTCCCGGCTTAACAATGTATGAAGCAGAAATGCTGAAAACGAGAATCGCAGAATTAGCGAAAGTGAGTGATGAGGATGTATAAGAGGCAGCATCCAATCACGATGTTATTAGAATTAAAATTAACAGATTTTATACCACTAATTATTTTCATGTTTAGTTTAAACGGAAAGTTCCCATTTTGGTATTTAATTCCCGCTGGATTCGGTTTACTCACCGTTTTTTCAGCGTTTGAAAAATGGTATTACACAACATACTGGGTTGAATATAACGTATTACATGTGAAACAAGGGCTCTTTGTGAAGAAGGAGAGCTACTTAAATAAAGAACGTGTCCAAACGATTAATACGAGTTCAGGCATGCTGTATCAAGTGTTAGGACTAAAGAAAATTAAAATCGAAACAGCTGGCGGAGGCGATGATGCAGAAGTTAGCTTAGCTGGTATTACAGTAGAAGAGGCGACTGAGCTTATTGCAATGCTAAATGAGCCAACTCCAGAAGTGAAAGCAGAAGAAACATCAGAAGAAGTAGTAGAAACAGAAATTATTACAGAGGAAGAACAAGCGACAGAGTACAAGTTAACGTGGAAAGAAATTTTATTAGCGTCTATTACATCTGGTCAATTTGGATTATTATTCTCTTTAATATTTGTCGTTTATAACCAAGTGGATGAGTACATTCCGAAATGGATAAAAAATAGCGTAGAGTCGTATGTAATGGATCATGATATATATGGCTGGATTTACATGGTAGCCATTTTGCTCGTCGTTTCTTGGATTATATCCACAATTGGATATGCGTTAAAACATGGTAATTTCACAGTAAATCGAAAAAATGATGAAGTTCGTATTTCGCAAGGGTTACTTGAAAGGAAAGAACTTGTACTAAAATTGCACCGTATTCAAGGGATTACGATAAAAGAAAGTATTTTACGTCAACCATTCGGTTATTGTGCTGTGCAAGTGGAAGTCATTCAAAGTAAGGGACTGGGAGAAGAGAATGACAAAGTTACACTGCATCCGATTATTCGAAAGAGTCGTGTGCAACAGTTACTCGCACATTTACAGTTACCATATGAACTGAATACAAACATTACATCATTACCAAAAGCCGCGCTGCGTCGTTACTTAATTGATAGTTTCATTTTCTTCGCAATGCTAGCAATCCCGCTTACTGGGATAAGCATATACTTTGAAAAGTATTACATTATGTGGGCTTTACTACCACTCGCTATCCTTATCTTTACACTTGGATACGCAACATTTAAAACAAACGGTTATGGTGTAACCGGAGAGCAAATTACAATGGTACATCGTAGTATTGGGAAACATACAGGACTTGTAAGAAGAAGACACGTCCAATCAATTGAAAAGACACAATCATATTTCCAGCGCCGAGCGGATTTATGTACGTATACGTTTTCTAGTGCATCATCGAATTATAAACTAGAGCATACGAGAGTAGAAGATGCGGAGAGAATGCAGGATTGGTATAAGAAGAGAATAAGTGAGAATTAATTTGAAATGGCTTGCCTAGTATGAAGGGCAGGCTTTTTTGTTATAGAAAAATGAGTAGTTTGCAATTGGACTAGGTTTTCTTTAGTGTAATTTATATATGGGTGCAAATACAGCGCACATTTATCAATACGTATCAGAAAAAAGGTTGTACCCTTCTATTTCAGGGAAATTCGTGAAATTTTTGTTATAAATGGTATACTAATATAGAAATAATATTAGGAGGTTATATATGATAAGTCAGTTGAAAAGAGAAGCACTTGATGCATTAAAAGGAAAATGGGGATTAGCGGTAGGTGCAACTCTATTACTTGGAATCCTTATTGGAGCTGTTGAACTTCTAATCACGGGTGTTTTCTCAATGTTTTGGGGTTGGGAAGAAGCAAGTGATTCGCTTACAGTAAGTATTATTGCAATGCTTGTTATCGGTCCGTTAACAATAGGCGCCTATTATCTTGTTTTAAATGCAATCCGTGGGACTAGTGTTCGCATTGGTCATATATTTAGATGGTTTAGCGATGGAAGTAAGCTTCTGAAGTCGTTTTCAACATATTTATTAATGTATGTATACTTGATTCTATGGACATTACTTCTTATTATTCCGGGTATAATTAAATCATTTTCTTATTCTATGACGTATTTTATTTTGAATGATCATCCAGAATACACAGCGAATCAAGCAATTACCGAAAGTCGCCGTATGATGAATGGACATAAAATGGATTACTTTTTACTATGCTTAAGTTTCCTTGGCTGGTTCCTTTTAAGTATTATTACGTTAGGAATCGGTTTCTTATGGTTAGCACCTTATTTCTACGCGACATCGGCAGCATTTTATGAAGAGATTTCAAAAGAATATTATAAAAAAGAAGGTACTACCTTCTAATAAACCACCTAAACCACTTATCCCCCTAAAGAATATAGGGAACAGATGGTTTAGGTGTTTTGATATGTGTTCTGCTTTCGGGGGTCACTTCAGGATAAGGTATAGGCTTTTATATAGAAATTCTTCCCTCTATGTTTTATCATAGAGGGTTATTTTTTTATCCCGCATTAACGGGCAGTTGATCTCCCACCTAAATCCTTTGCTCCAGCCGAATTTTGAGATGGGAGTTTTACTGCCCGCAAATAGCGGGATAAAACATTAGAAGAAGAACCACCAGGTACATATGAAATTTGTAACATATGTTATTGGGAAGATGATCCTGTTCAGTTTAACGATCCTGACTATGAAGGCGGAGCAAATGAAGTTTCGCTAAGGCAAGCGTAGAAAAATTTCATTGCATTTGGTGCTTGCGAGGAATGTTGTGTGAGATTAGTTAGAAAACCGACTAGTGAAGATGTGAAGGATGCTAGTTGGAAGCAAATTTGTTAAGTGGTTTATAAGTAGAAAATATTATTACTTATAGAAAGACAAGTAATAACATTTTTTATTTAGTGTTTAAAGAATTGGCACCGTCTTATAAAATAAAACAATAAAGCTGATAGGGTGGTAGGAAGATCAGCTTCGAAAAATGCTTGAAAACTAAAGGATAGGAAATCAACTAGTTAAAATTGCATTTCACATTTATGGATATATTAGGAATTGATATAAATGTATAGATGTATAGTCTACAGAGTGTATTTAATGTTATCATATTGGATGATATGGAAATTTTTAATAGAAGAAGCAACTAACAATTCAAAGGTAATGAAGCCTATATTGAATAAAAAAATACCTAGTAGTACTCAACAATATTAAAAATAAAATACGTATTTAGATAGAATTAGTAGAAATGAGGGTTTAAAAAGGAATGAACACGAGCATAACACGGCAAAAAATTTTAGCCGCCGCTTCTCAAATTGTTCAATTTAAAGGAGTAGCTAAGTTAACTTTAGAAGCAGTAGCAAAAGAGGCAGGTG
Source organism: Bacillus sp. FSL R9-9410 (assembly GCF_038050385.1). Lineage (NCBI taxonomy): Bacteria > Bacillati > Bacillota > Bacilli > Caryophanales > Bacillaceae > Bacillus > Bacillus sp. FSL R9-9410. The sequence continues at coordinate 3,623,454 of NZ_JBBOTV010000001.1, read as the reverse complement.
TAAGTAAAGGTGGATTATTGTATCACTTTTCAAATAAAGAAGCTTTAATAGAAGGCATGATACTTAAAGGGACAGAGGAGTATCATGGTGCTATTCATAATAAGGTAACGGAAGACACAGAGAAGAAAGGAAGGTGGGTTCGTTCTTTTGTAGAGGAAAGATTAAGTAATGAGAAAAGAACAGAAGAGTTGTGTAGTAGTATGATGGCAGCATTAATGCTAAAACCTGAATTACTTGAGCCATTACAACAAGCATTTCAGCAATTGCAAACTAAAATAGAAAATGATGAAATGGATTCTGTTTGTGCCACAATTATTAGATTAGCAGCTGATGGATTATGGTATTCGGAATATTTAGGGATCGGAAGACTAAGTCCTGAATTAAGAGAAAAAGTGATTCAAGCCCTTATTAACGCTTCCTATAAATAGAATATATAAACTATAGAATGAAAAATAATTCCCCATTGGTTTATTTAATCCGGTGGGGAATTATTTTTTTATTAGAATAATAGAACAATTGTATAGGGTGTTGAATTATAACCGTCCAGACGGTATAGTAATATTTGGTTCAAAAGGAAAATGAAACAAAAAAATAATAGAAAATATTTTTAGCACACTATTCGAAAGGATAGGCCGCAAAGCTTAGAGTCTACGGTAATATATATTGGTTACTAAGATCGTCTGGTTGCACATTTTGATGCAACCAGACGATCTTTTTTATTATATAAATATAATAATCAAGGAGGAAAATATGCAAACGAAGAGTACTAAAAGATACGTTTCAATGATTTCATTAGTTTTTCTAGTATTATTTTCGGTGCTGAATGTATGGGCTCCAGTGATTCAAGCTGCTGTGATGCAAAATCCAGTAGATGAGATTAACATTTCCCGTACTGATGGCACGACATCTGAACCATATCAGGCTTCAGATGGTATGAAAGTAGAAGTGAAGTGGTCTGCTAAAGAACAGATAAAGAGTGGAGATCAATTCACAATTGATATGCCAAAAGAATTTCGAAAAGATCTTATGAATCTGAGTTTTCCTTTAAAAGATGCCGAAGGCAAAACAGTTGGTGCATGTGAGATGAAAAAGGGTCTATTGACGTGTACTATGGGTGATTATGTAGAAGGAAAGAATAACGTTAAAGGTTCTTTATTCGTAGAATTCTACTTTGGTCTAGAAGCATATGATGGTGTCAAAGAAATTCCATTAGAATTTAACGTTGATGGTCAAATCGTAAATAAAGAAGTAAGTGTAAGTAATACGACGGAGAGACCGAAGCCACAGCCAAATACAGATAATCTATTGAAATGGGGTTCTTATAATCAGGAAGATCCTTCAATTGCAGAATGGCTTGTATATGTAAATGCAACTGGAACAGAAATGCAAGATCTTAAATTAACAGATACATTAGGACCTGGGCATGAGTTAATTACAGACAGCGTAGTATTAGAAGAGGCTGTATTTGAAGATGGTTATGCACCAACAAATGTTAAGCCAGCAGATTTATCTAAAATTAAAATCAATGCAACGAAGACTGGATTTACAATTGAATTTCCAGACAGTTCAAAAGGTTATATTTTAAGATATAAAACAAAGATTACCAATCCCGCTGCAAAGCCTCATAAAAATACAGTGAAATTAGAAGGCAAAAATATTAAAACTGAAGAAAAAGTAGGAGAAGTATTCGTAAGTGGTGGGGGAGGAACCGGTTCAGGCGAAGATAATCCACCTAGTATTGAAAAGAATATAGTTGATGAGAATGGTAAGCTTGTAGAGAATCAGCAGTTAGCACAAATGGATCAACCTATTCAATATCAAGTTGGTACACGTATACCAAACGATCCTCCTAAATACACATCTATGGTAATTAGTGATGATTTAGAAGATGTATTAGAAGTATTAGAGGCAAAAGTGTATGATCAAAATGGCCAAGATATTACTTCTAAAGGAACACTAAAGATAGATAAACAAAAAAGTGAAGTAACATTTACGTTCGGTGAGAGTTTTGACTATAAGTCATATGAAGACCAGATAATTAACTTGAATATTAAGGCGAAAATTAAAGCTGGTGCAGACTTATCTTCTTACGTAGATAAGAAGATTCCTAATAAAGCAGAATTACATTTTGATGATAAAAAATTAACATCGAAAGAAGTAACTGTTACACCGCCTGAACCTCCAAAAGACGGTATAGTATCTATTCATAAAATAGATGCTGAGGATCCGAATAAAGGGTTAAAAGGTGCCGAATTTGAAGTTCGAAATAGTGCAAATGAAGTTGTTGCAAAACTGAAAACGGACGAAAACGGTTTTTCAGTACCTCAAACTTTAGCTCCTGGGACGTATAAAGTTTATGAAACAGTAGCACCAGAAGGATATCAAAAATTAACAATTCCGGTAGAGGTTACACTTCAAGTTGGAGAAACAAAAACAATTGAAATTAAAAATACTATGCAAAAGGGTCAAATTGAATTAAAGAAAATTGATTCGGAAAATGGTGAAAAACCATTAGCAAATGCAGAGTTTGATATAGTAAAAGATGGTGTAGTAGTTGAACATATTGTTACAGATAAAGATGGTAAGGCAATCTCTAAACCGTTAGTACCAGGAAAATATATTTTAAAAGAAACGAAAGCGCCTGAAGGATACCAATTAAAAGAAACAGAGTTCGAAGTAAATGTAACAGGGGACGGCATATTCCCAATAAAAGTAGAAAATGCAATGGTAGACAAGGGTAATGTAGAAATTATAAAAGTGGACAAAGAAAACGGTGCAGTATTAGCGGGTGTCGAATTTGAAGTCCAAAATGAGAAAAGTGAAGTAGTAAGAAAAGTAACAACAGATAAAGATGGAAAAGCAAACGTTTCAGATCTATCAGTAGGAAAGTACAAATTAGTAGAGACGAAAAGTTTACCAGGTTACAAAAAACTAACAGAGCCAGTATCATTTGAAATTAAAAAAGGTATGACAAAAGTTTTAACATTGAAAGTAGAAAATGAGCAGTTAGACAAAGGCTCAGTAGAAATTACAAAAGTAGATAAAGACAGCCAAAAAGCATTAGAAGGCGTAGTCTTCGAAGTGCAAGATGAAAAAGGTAAAGTGGTGAAAAAAGTAACGACAGATAAAGATGGAAAAGCGAATGTCTCAGATCTATCCGTAGGAAAATACAAATTAGTAGAGACGGAAAGCTTACCAGGTTACAAAAAACTAACAGAGCCAGTATCATTTGAAATTAAAAAAGGTATGACAGAAGTCTTATCAATAAAAGTAGAGAATGAACAGTTAGACAAAGGTTCAGTAGAAATTACAAAGGTAGATAAAGACAGCCAAAAAGCATTAGAAGGTGTAGTTTTCGAAGTGCAAGATGAGGCTGGAACAGTAGTAAAGGAATTAACAACAGATAAAAATGGAAAAGCAAAAGTTGCAGACCTATCAGTAGGAAAGTACAAACTAGTAGAAGTAGAAAGTTTACCAGGCTATAAGAAACTAACAGAGCCAATATCGTTTGAAATTAAAAAAGGTATGACAGAAGTTCTATCATTAAAAATAGAAAATGAAATGGTAGATACGGGGAATGTAGAGATAACGAAGATAGATAAAGATAATAAGGCACCGTTAGCGGGAGTAACGTTTGTTGTCCAAGATGAAAAGGGCAATGAAGTTAAAAAAGTAACGACAGATAAAGATGGAAAAGCAAATGTTTCAGATTTACCTGTAGGAAAGTATGAATTAGTAGAGGTAGAAAGTTTACCAGGTTATAAAAAACTAGAAAAACCAGTATCATTTGAAATTAAAAAAGGTATGACGAAGTCTTTAACATTCACTGTAGAAAACGAAATGGTAGATACAGGTAATGTAGAGATCACAAAGATAGACAAAGATAGTAAAGCACCATTACAAGGTGTTGTGTTTGAAGTACGTGATTCAAAAGGGAAAGTAGTTACTAAAGTAACAACGGATAAAGATGGAAAAGCAAACGTTTCAGATTTATCTATTGGGAAATATGAGTTGGTAGAAGTAGAAACACCAGCAGGATACAAACCGCTAGAAAAACCAATTTCATTCGAAATTGAAAAAGGTAGAGTAACAGCATTACAATTAACTGTCGAAAATGAATTAGTGGATTCAGGAAATGTAGAAATTACAAAAGTAGACAAAGAAAATAAAGATGCTTTAGCTGATGCCGTATTTGAGATTCAAGATAAAGCAGGACAAGTAGTTGCTAAAATAACGACAGATAAAAAAGGGCATGCACAAGTTACTAATTTATCAGTTGGAACATACAAGTTGGTAGAAGTAAAAGCACCAAAAGGATATAAGCAATTAGTAGATCCGATTACTTTCCAAATTGAAAAAGGCATGACAAAATCGCTTACTTTAACAGTAGAAAACGAAATGTTAGACAAAGGCTCAGTAGAAATTACAAAAGTAGATAAAGAGAACCAAAAAGCATTAGAAGGCGTAGTCTTCGAAGTACAAGACGAGCAAGGCAAAGTAGTAACAGAAGTAACGACGGATAAAGATGGAAAAGCAAAAATTGCTGATTTATCTGTAGGCAAGTACAATTTAGTAGAAAAAGCAGGCTTACCAGGCTACAAAAAACTAACAGAATCAGTATCGTTCGAAATCAAAAAAGGTATGACGAAAGTTTTATCATTGAAAGTAGAGAACGAACTGTTAGATAAAGGTTCAGTAGAGATTACAAAAGTGGACAAAGAAAGTGGCGCAGTATTAGCGGGCGTAACCTTCGAAGTGCAAGATGAAAAAGATAAAGTAGTAACAAAAGTAACAACAGATAAAGAAGGAAAAGCAACAATTTCAGATTTATCAGTAGGGAAATATAAGCTAGTAGAGGTAGAAAGCTTACCAGGATATAAAAAACTAGCGAAACCAGTATCGTTCGAAATTAAAAAAGGTATGACAGAAGTTTTATCAATAAAAGTAGAAAACGAACAGTTAGATAAAGGTTCAGTAGAAATTACAAAAGTAGATAAAGAAAGCCAAAAAGTATTAGAAGGCGTAGTCTTCGAAGTGCAAGATGAAAAAGGCAAAGTAGTAACAGAAGTAACGACAGATAAAGATGGAAAAGCAAAAGTCTCAGACTTATCTGTAGGCAAGTACAATTTAGTAGAAAAAGCAGGCTTACCAGGCTACAAAAAACTAACAGAATCAGTATCGTTCGAAATCAAAAAAGGTATGACGAAAGTTTTATCATTGAAAGTAGAGAACGAACAGTTAGATAAAGGTTCAGTAGAGATTACAAAAGTGGACAAAGAAAGTGGCGCAGTATTAGCGGGCGTAACCTTCGAAGTGCAAGATGAGCAAGGCAAAGTAGTAACAGAAGTAACGACGGATAAAGATGGAAAAGCAAAAATTGCTGATTTATCTGTAGGCAAGTACAAATTAGTAGAGAAAGAAAGCTTACCAGGTTATAAGAAACTAACAGAACCAGTATCGTTCGAAATTAAAAAAGGTATGACGAAAGTTTTATCATTGAAAGTAGAGAACGAACTAGTAGAAAAAGGTTCAGTAGAAATTACAAAAGTGGACAAAGAAAGTGGCGCAGCATTAGCGGGCGTAACCTTCGAAGTACAAGATGAAAAAGATAAAGTAGTAACGAAAGTAACGACAGATAAAGATGGAAAAGCAACAATTTCAGATTTATCAGTAGGTAAGTATAAATTAGTAGAGAAAGAAAGCTTACCAGGTTACAAGAAGTTAACAGAACCAGTGTCATTCGAAATTAAAAAAGGTATGACGGAAGTCCTATCATTGAAAGTAGAGAATGAACAGTTAGATAAAGGATCTGTAGAAATTACAAAAGTAGATAAAGACAGTCAAAAAGTATTAGAAGGCGTAGTCTTCGAAGTACAAGATGAGCAAGGAAAAGTAGTAACAGAAGTAAAAACAGATAAAGAAGGAAAAGCAAAAGTTTCTGACCTATCTGTAGGTAAGTACAAATTAGTAGAAAAAGCAGGCTTACCAGGCTATAAGAAACTAACAGAGCCATTATCGTTTGAAATTACAAAGGGCATGACCGAGGTACTATCATTAAAAATAGAAAATGAAATGATAGATACGGGAAATGTAGAGATAACGAAGATAGATAAAGATAATAAGGCACCGTTAGCAGGTGTAGTCTTCGAAGTGCAAGATGAAACTGGAAAAGTAGTAACAAAAGTAACGACAGATAAAGAAGGAAAAGCAAACGTTTCAGACTTATCTGTAGGAAAGTACAAACTAGTAGAAGTAGAGAGCTTACCAGGCTATAAAAAATTAGAAAAGCCGGTACCGTTTGAAATTAAAAAAGGTATGACGAAATCTCTAGTGTTCACTGTAGAAAATAAAATGGTGGATACGGGGAATGTAGAAATTACAAAAATAGATAAAGATAGTAAAGCGCCATTAGAAGGTGTTGTATTTGAAGTACGTGATTCAAAAGGCAAAGTAGTAGCGAAAGTAACAACTGATAAAGCTGGAAAGGCAAATGTTTCAGATTTATCTATTGGGAAGTATGAGTTGGTAGAAGTAGAAACACCAGCAGGATACAAACCACTTGAAAAACCAATTTCATTCGAAATTGAAAAGGGTAGAATAACAGCATTAAAGTTAACTGTCGAAAATGAATTAGTGGATACAGGAAATGTAGAAATTACAAAAGTAGACAAAGAAAATAAAGACGCTTTAGCTGATGCCGTATTTGAGATTCAAGATGAAGTAGGAAACGTAGTTTCAAAAGTAGCGACAGATAAAGAAGGAAAAGTAAAAGTTACTAATTTATCAGTTGGCACATACAAGTTAGTAGAAGTAAAAGCACCAAAAGGATATAAACAATTAGTAGATCCGATTACTTTCCAAATTGAAAAAGGCATGACAAAATCTCTTGCTTTAACAGTAGAAAACGAAATGTTAGACAAAGGATCAGTGGAAATCACAAAAGTAGATAAAGATAGCCAAAAAGCATTAGAAGGCGTGGTCTTCGAAGTGCAAGATGAGCAAGGAAAAGTAGTAACAGAAGTAACAACAGATAAAGATGGAAAAGCAACAATTTCAGATTTATCTGTAGGAAAGTACAAATTAGTAGAGAAAGAAAGCTTACCAGGTTACAAAAAACTAACAGAACCAGTATCATTCGAAATTAAAAAAGGTATGACGAAAGTCTTATCATTGAAAGTAGAGAATGAACAGTTAGACAAAGGTTCAGTGGAAATTACAAAAATGGCTGCTGAAAGCAAGAATATATTATCAGGAGCTGTGTTTGAAGTTCATGATGAAAAAGGTAAAGTAGTCGCGAGAGTAACAACAGATAAAGAAGGAAAAGCAAAAGTCTCAGATCTATCTGTAGGTAACTACACACTTGTAGAAGTAGAAGCACCAAAAGGATATGAAAAATTAACTAATCCAATTCCATTTGAAATTACAAAAGGAATGATAAGTTCAGTTCAATTAGAAGTATTAAACAAATTGATTTCTTTAGCACCACCAGGTCCAGAGAAGCCTGGAACAACAGATCCAGAAAAACCTGGAACAACGAATCCAGAGAAGCCTGGAACAACAGATCCAGAAAAACCTGGAACAACGAATCCAGAGAAGCCTGGAACAACAGATCCAGAGAAACCTGAAAAAGAATTACCGAAGACAGGGCAGAAAATGCCTGTGGAACCATATATGGGAGCACTTCTTGTAATGATGAGTTTTGGCTTACTTGCATTAGGTAGAAAAAAACAGAGATAATGAAAGTGAAAAGGTATCCTCAAAGTATTTGAGGATACCTTTTTTATATTATTTGGCATAATAAAAAAAAGCATCTAGCAAAAGTACTAGATGCAAATAAAAACACAAGGGAAGATAAAATTCTTCCCGTTTCCCGTAAGTAATTATATCAAAAAAATTATAAAAAACTAGCTTTATTTTTAATATAATGAATGTGTGAAGCTATGAAAGTAAAAGATTACACTATTTTCATAGTGTTTTATTAAGAAAAGGAGTTATGTCCATGATTAATTTCAAACCAGAAAATTTAAACCGACTATTAAAAGTGATGCTGATTAGTGCGAATAAGTCTTATGATGCGATTAAAGAGTATGAATTTACAGGCGAAGCGGTAGTATTCCGTATAGATTTTGAGTATATAGATGTTGCTCTTATGGTTACGGATATGTTAGGAAGATCAGCTTCCAAATTTAATATTTTGCCATTTGCTCGTCCTAATACGAATGAACTAGATTACATTCAGTTTCAAGTGTATTCCATTAATGAAGGGAATTTTAAAGAAATGCTCGATACGATGTGATAACTATAATTTTACAAAACTGTATATAAAGCCTTATTTTCTGCTAATATATAATTAATAAATTCATATAATTGGAGTGATGAGATGCAGCCGTTAGAAAGGGAGATTCATTCTAATATGCTAAAAGTGTGGAGGATTCATACTTTAATTGGGGCCGCAGTTATACTAGCAGTCGTAATTGCGTATTTCTTTTTTATGATTAACTTTAACTGGTGGAGCTGGTTGTTTGGATTGTTAGTGACAGGAGCGGTTATATACATACCACTCGACTATTTTGTATTTCCAAATTTACGTCAACGTTATTATAGTTACAGATTAAATGAAGAAGAGATTGAGATTCAAAAGGGAATGTTCGTTGTAAAACGCGTACTTATTCCGATGATTCGCGTGCAGCACGTAACGATTGAGCAAGGGCCGATTATGAGAAAGTATAATTTAGCAGAATTACATATTTCAACAGCGGCAACTTCGCATAGTATTCCAGGCTTAACGAAAGAAGAAGCAGAGCAGTTGAAAAGACAAATTGGAGAGCTTGCGAAAGTGAGTGATGAGGATGTATAAGAGGCAGCATCCAATCACGATTTTATTAGGTATTAGAATTGCGACTTTGTTGCCTTTTATTTTTCTTGTTCTATTTCGTTCAGATGGTGAAGTAGAGCCTTGGTATTTCTTACATCTTGTTCTTTTGGCTATATTATTTATTATGGCTATTTTTTCAGCTGTAAAATGGTATTTCAAAGTGTACTGGATTGAGAGTAATATTTTACATATAAAACACGGTGTTTTTGTGAAGAAGGAAAGTTATTTAAATAAAGACCGTGTGCAAAATATTAGTACATCTTCTAATATCATTTATCAAATGCTTGGACTTACAAAATTAAATATAGAAGTAGCGGGCGGCGGTAGTGAGCCAGAAGTGATGTTAGCTGGTATTAGAGAAGATAAAGCGCAGGAACTGATTGCTTTATTACATAAAGAGAGCAGCGTTTTGAGTGAAGAGGCGCCCGCAGAAGAAGAGAGTAAGACGGTTTATCAGTTAACAGCGAAAGAAATTTTATTCGCATCTATTACATCTGGCCGATTTGGTTTAGTGTTTTCTATGTTAGTAATCCTTTACACAGAGTTTAATGAATTTCTTCCAAAATGGCTCATAAGTAAAGTGGAAGCGTATGTGATGGATAACGGTGTATATGAATTAATCGTTATGGCCGCGATTTTAATGGCGGTTTCGTGGGTCGTTTCGACAGCTGGTTATGCGTTAAAATATGCTAATTTTAAAATAGAGCGAAAAGGAAATGAAGTTCGCATTGTACAAGGATTATTTGATAAGAAAGAGTTTGTTTTAAAACTACACCGCATTCAAGCGATTACTGTGAAAGAAGGAATTCTCCGCCAGCCTTTCGGTTATTGTTCTGTCGAAGTGGAAGTCATTCAAAGTATAGAATCTGCCGGGAATGAAGTGATGTTACATCCTTTTATGAAGAAGAAAGATGTACAGCAGTTACTTGCCTATTTACAGTTGCCGTATGAAATAGAAGAAGAAATCGTTCATTTCCCGAAGGTTGCATTGCGCCGTTATGTCGTAATGGGCTGGATTACAAGTGCTGTGCTCGCTGTGCCGATCGCCGGTGCGAGTATATATTTTAAACAACATACTGCGTTGTTCGTTCTTATACCGCTATTTATTGTATTTACGTTACTTGCATATGCTAAGTATAAAAGTGGTGGATATATGATACGAGAAAATCAGTTAGTAATGGTGTACCGAGGCCTTGCGAAATATACAGGAATCATGCGAAGAAGGCATGTTCAAGTAGTAGGATACAATCAGTCGCATTTTCAAAAGAAAGACGAGCTATGTACAGCTGCGGTATCGGTAGCGGGGCATAGGTATAAAGTGAAGCATATGCGAAAAGAAGACGCGCTTCACGTATATAATTGGTACAAAGAAAAAGGAAACACCGTGTAATGGTGTTTCCTTTATTTGTGTCATGATTTGTCGATAAGTCGATATATTCGAAAAATCGCTAATATACTTTCATGTACCGTAGCCCTGGAGGAACCACAAGAAACCTAAACTAACACATCAAAAGTAGTCACGAACGACGGGCGAGAGAAAATGCTTTTTTGCTGTTCTGCATGTGGATGCGCCTGTGCTTTTGCTTGTCCTTCTGCTTGTGCAGGGCGTTTTTTATGAGCGTTTTCGAATGAACGTGATTCTGTCCAGTCTTTAAAGTTTTGCTCTGTTTCCCACATCGTTAAAATGACATATGTATCGTTACTTAATGGGCGAAGAACGCGGATTGCCTGGAAACCTGGTTCGTTTTCAATAAGGCCAGCGCGGTTTTTAAAGCGGTTTTCAAATACAGGGCGACCTTCGTCTGTTACAGAAATGTTGTTACAAACGATGTAGCCAGGTTGTCCTTTAAATTCTCCAACAGCGTCTAATACGTCATACTGAAGTGTGGATTCTACAGATTCTTCAGTGTTTTCTTTATAAAACATATCTTTTTCGTTATTTTTTGCAGTGAAATGCGCTTGTTCTAGAGGTGTTTCGTATGAAATAATAGCCTTCATTTTAATGCCCCCTTTATGGTTTGTCTCTATTATATCAACTCTTGTGAAAAACTTCGAAGATTATATACATAAAGATACTTCTTTTTCAAATAATAAATGTACCATCATTTGGAAAGAAGGCCGATGTATGAAGAAAGCAAAGTGGACTTTATTAGGCGGGGTAGCAACGTTCGTAGTAGCGATTGTACTCTATAAACTTATTGTGTTAACTGGTGGCTATATGATGGATGAAAAGCAGCTTGTTTTCCACTCTTCATCACGTATCGTTGACCAGAAAGGAAAAGAAATTACGAAGTTATATGTAGAAAATAGAGAGCTCGTGCCGATCGAAGAAATTCCAAAGTATGTGCAGCAAGCATTTATTGCTGTGGAAGATTCTCGTTTTTATGAGCATCAAGGAATTGATTATCCTTCTATATTTCGGGCGCTTTATAAAGACGCGTTAGCTGGAGAGAAGGTAGAAGGCGGTAGTACGATTACGCAGCAACTAGCTAAAAATGTCTTTTTAACTCGCGAAAAAACATTTACGCGTAAATTGAAAGAGGTCGCAATTTCTCTTCAATTAGAGCAAAAATATACGAAGCAGCAAATTCTTGAAATGTATATGAACCATATTTATTTTGGTCACGGGGCATATGGTATTCAAGCGGCGGCTAAATTGTATTTTAATAAAAATGTAGAGGATTTAACAGTGGAAGAGGGGGCGATGCTTGCAGGGCTTCCGAAAGCGCCAAATGGCTATTCACCGTACTTATCTCCTGAGAAGAGTAAGGAACGCCGTGATCTTGTTTTGTCACTAATGCATAAACAAGGCTATTTAACAGCGGAAGATAGCGTTCGTTACCAAGGAAAAACAATCGCTCTTTATAAAAATGCAGATGAACGTGAACTCGCATATATGCCGTATATCGATATGGTTATAGATGAAGCAGCACGTTTATATGGTTTATCGCATCAAGAGGTACTACGCGGAGGATATACGTTTGTCGTACCGATGGATGAAAAAGTTCAAAAGGTAGCATATAACCAGTTTCAAGATGCGAAAAATTTCCCTGGTAAAGAAAACGGGGCGCAAGGTGCATTTTTATTAATGGATAACCAGACTGGCGGAATTAAAGCCGCGATTGGCGGAAGAGAGTATGTTCCGAGAGGGCTTAATCGTGTTTTTGCAAAGCGGCAGCCGGGTTCTGTTTTAAAGCCGCTTATCGTATACGGACCAGCACTCGAGACGAAGAAATATAATCCATATTCTTTATTAACGAATGAAAAAAGTTCGTTTGAAGGTTATGAACCTCGAAATTATAATCATGAGTATACGCAAGAGATGACGATGTACGATGCGGTATTAGAATCAGCAAATGTGCCAGCTGTATCTTTATTAAATGAATTAGGGGTAGATGAGGGAAAGCAATATTTAGAGAAAGGGAATGTTCATATTGCGGACTCAGGTTTAAGCACAGCACTTGGCGGGCTAAAAAATGGTGTTTCTCCATTTGATCTTGTCAAAATGTACCGATCTTTTTTAGCAAACGGGAATATTATCGAACCGCACGTTATCGATAAAGTGTTAAATAGACACGGGGCAGTCATTGGAGAATCATCAAAAGCTGAAACGAAAGTCTTTTCGAAGCAAACGGCATGGTATATGACAAAGATGCTTGAAGGAGTTGTGAAAGAAGGTACGGCGAAAGCTGGTGTATATAATGGAGCTTTAGCTGGAAAAACAGGCACAACTTCACTGCCGAATGATGACCGGGGAGCGCGTGATATGTGGTTTGTTGGATATACACCGAATTTAGTAGGTGCAGTTTGGATTGGCTATGACCGCACCGATAAAGAGCATCAATTACAAGATGGAAATGCATCTGCAACGATGTTATTTAAAAAGATTTTAACGAAAGCAAATATACAAGATAAAGCGAGTTTTCATAGGCCAAAAGGTGTTGAAACAATTGGACTGCCAATTCGTTTAGATAAGATTCAAAACGTGGAAGCAAAACTAGCATTTAGTCCTTTCGGTTTATTTGCGATGAAACTAAGCTGGACGCCGCTTTCTGATGAGAGAATTATGTACCGGATTTATAAAGTTGAAAAAGGAATTCATACGCACGTTGGAACGGTAAAAGGAACAGGTAAATATGAGGAAAAGTTTATTAATATATTCTCAAAACCAAGTTTTTACGTTGTGCCATATAACACACAAACGAACCGTGAAGGAGAAAAGTCAAAAGTAGCTAAACCGTAGTTTTTCTCTGTGCTATAATAAGAATGTTGTGAAAATAGTAAACGGTTTTACGAACGTTTGTGTCAATTTAATGAACAACGTACATAATGTTATGCATTTTGTTTTTACAAGCTGTATAGTAAAAAAAGATAAATATTGGAATAGAGCATATTTAAAGAAAAAGCATTGGTAAGGAAGGGAGCTAGGGTCTTGGTAAGAACTATAAATGAGACATTTTTAAAAGCATGTAGGGGGGAACGTACAGAGTATGTACCAGCATGGTATATGCGTCAAGCAGGTCGTTCACAGCCGGAATATAGAAAGATAAAAGAGAACTATTCTTTATTTGAAATTACACATAATCCAGAGTTGTGCGCTTACGTTACGAAGTTGCCAGTTGATCAATATAACGTAGACGCAGCAATTCTTTATAAAGATATTATGTCACCACTACCTGCAATTGGTGTTGATGTGGAAATTAAATCTGGCATTGGTCCAGTTATCGATAAGCCAATCCGTTCTTTACAAGACGTAGAAAAATTAGGGGAAATCAGTCCAGAAGATGATGTACCTTACATATTAGATACAATTCGTTTATTAACGACAGAAATGTTAGATGTACCGTTAATCGGTTTTTCAGGAGCTCCATTTACGTTAGCGAGCTATATGATTGAAGGCGGTCCTTCTCGTAACTATCATAATACGAAAGCGTTTATGTATGCAGAGCCGAAAGCTTGGTTCGCTTTAATGGATAAGCTTGCAGATATGGTTATTACATATTTAAAAGCGCAAATTAACGCAGGAGTAAAAGCTGTTCAAATTTTCGATTCTTGGGTTGGAACAGTAAATGTAGCGGATTACCGCATATTTATTAAACCAGCGATGGAACGTATTTTTGCAGAAGTTCGCACGATGGGTGTTCCAATGATTATGCACGGTGTTGGTGCTGCACACTTAGTGAATGAATGGCACGACTTGCCTCTTGATGTAGTAGGTTTAGATTGGCGCTTACCGATCGAAGAAGCACGTGCGCGCGGCGTTCATAAGGCGGTACAAGGAAATATGGACCCTTCGTTCTTACTAGCACCTTGGCCTGTTATTGAAGAACATGTAAAAGGTATTTTAGATCAAGGGATGAAGCAGCCAGGTTATATCTTTAACTTAGGTCACGGCGTATTCCCAGAAGTAAATCCAGATACATTAAAACGCTTAACTACATTTATTCATGAGTACTCTAAAGAACAGTTAGCGAAGTAAAGGAGATTGTCTGTATGAAAAAGAAAATTGGTTTGCTTGTAATGGCATACGGAACGCCATATAAAGAAGAAGATATTGAACGTTACTATACACATATTCGCAGAGGAAGAAAACCAAGTCCTGAAATGCTAGAAGATTTAACAGAGCGTTACCGTGCAATTGGTGGTATTTCTCCTTTAGCTACTATTACATTAGAGCAAGCTAAAAAGTTAGAGACGCGTTTAAATGAAATGCAAGATGAAGTAGAGTACCACATGTACCTTGGTTTAAAACATATTGAACCGTTCATTGAAGATGCAGTACAAGCTATGCATAAAGATGGAATAGAAGATGCAATTGCACTCGTTCTTGCCCCTCACTATTCTACTTTTAGCGTGAAGTCGTATGTAGGACGAGCGCAAGAAGAAGCAGAAAAACTTGGAAACTTAACAATTCACGGCATCGATAGCTGGTATAAAGAACCGAAATTTATTCAGTATTGGGTTGATGCAGTGAAAGGTATATATAACGGTATGTCAGAAGCAGAACGTGAAAAAGCTGTGTTAATCGTATCTGCACATAGCTTACCAGAAAAAATTATCGCACTTGGCGATCCATATCCAGATCAATTAAATGAAACAGCTGACTATATTGCACGCGGTGCTGAAGTAGCAAATTATGCAGTTGGCTGGCAAAGTGCCGGAAATACACCAGATCCTTGGATTGGTCCAGATGTACAAGATTTAACGAGAGAACTAAATGAAAAGTACGGCTACAGTTCATTCGTATATGCACCAGTTGGATTTGTTGCGGAACATTTAGAAGTTTTATATGACAATGACTTTGAGTGTAAAGTTGTAACGGATGAAATTGGCGCGAAATATTATCGTCCAGAAATGCCAAACGCATCGGACGCATTTATCGACTGTTTAGCAGATGTTGTATTAAAGAAAAAAGAATCTGTAATGTAAGTAGAAAGGGGGAGCTTACTTGAGGAAAAAAGTTGTGATCATCGGCGGTGGCATCACAGGATTAACAACAATGTATAACTTACAAAAAGAAATTCGTGAAAAAAACTTGCCGATAGATGCATTGCTTATAGAAGCGTCCGGTAAACTTGGCGGGAAAATTCAAACCGTTCAAAAAGATGGATTTACAATTGAACGTGGCCCTGATTCTTTCTTAACAAGAAAAGAGAGTGCAGCTAAATTAGTGAAAGAATTAGGACTTGGCGATGAACTTGTAAATAATAAGGCCGGTCAATCATTTATCCTTGTAAACAATCGGTTACATAAAATGCCGAGCGGTTCAATGATGGGAATTCCAACGCAAATTACGCCGTTTCTATTTTCCGGATTGTTCTCCCCAATTGGTAAATTAAGAGCTGGTTTTGATCTGTTAATGCCTAGATCAAAAACAGTATCTGATCAATCACTCGGGCAGTTTTTCAGGCATCGTCTTGGAAATGAAGTCGTTGAAAATTTAATTGAGCCATTATTATCTGGTATTTATGCAGGGGATATTGATGAAATGAGTTTAATGTCAACATTCCCTCAAATTTATCAAATTGAACAGGAGCACCGTAGCATTTCACTCGGTATGCGTACGCTCGCTCCAAAGAAAGAGAAGGCTGAATTGAAAAAGGGAATCTTTAAAACTGTGAAAACCGGTTTAGAATCTATAGTAGAATCTCTTGAAGTGAAGATTCCTAATGATATGGTAATGAAGGGAACTCGTATTGAAAAAGTTATAAAACTTGGTGATAGTTATACGATTACTCTTAGTAACGGAAAAGAAATGGAAGCAGACGCGATTGTAGTTACAGCACCGCATAAAGTATTGCCGTCTATGTTTGCGCAGTACAAGCAGTTTCGTTTCTTCCGTAACATTCCGTCTACATCTGTTGCAAACGTGGCACTTGCTTTCCCGAAGTCTGCAATTCAGCGTGATATTGAAGGCACGGGATTTGTCGTATCAAGAAATAGTGATTACACGATTACAGCGTGTACGTGGACACATAAAAAATGGCCACATACAACGCCAGAAGGAAAAACGCTTCTTCGCTGTTACGTCGGACGCCCAGGTGATGAAGCGATTGTTGAACAAACTGACGAAGAAATTGTGCAGCTTGTACTCGAAGACTTACAAAAGACAATGGATATTACAGAGGATCCAGAGTTTACAATTGTAAGCCGCTGGAAAGAAGCGATGCCTCAATATACAGTTGGCCATAAAGAGCGAATGAAGAAGCTCACAACATTTATGGAGAATGAGTTGCCAGGTGTGTATTTGGCAGGTAGTTCTTACGCTGGTTCTGGTCTTCCGGCTTGTATTGAGCAAGGTGAGTTAGCGGCGAAGTGTGTGTTATCTCATTTTGAGAAAGTTATAGAGAATGAATTAGTAGCACAATAAAATATTTCAAACAAAACGCCTTCAATCATATTGAAGGTGTTTCGTTTATTATATAAAATACTTATTAACCAATAAACATATATAAGTTATTTGGCTTTATAACGGCATCTCCCGCATAAATAACCCACTCTGTTAAGTTGTCAAAATCTAAATGATAAGAATTCCCTTCATGCATCTCTTCTATAAAATACGGTTCATTAATGAGTATTCCTTGAATGAGATCTTCCGTAAGGTCTTGCATTTCAAACCACATATGTTCACTTTTCCCTTCTTCGTAAGAGACACCAAACTTAGCGAGGAAACGGAAATCTTCATTTGATTGTTCAATTTGAAAAATGTTGCTGAAATACCCGAAAGTATTTTTTGCATTATAAGCCATACGAGCCGTTTCACTATTTGTTTTATAGAACATGAGCCCTGTAGCTTCTTCATGTTCTTTGAAAAAGCTTTCTATATATTCTCCGGAAGTATTATATTGGAACAAGAGAACAGATGGAGATTGATGGTACTCATCTCGGGCATCCATCCCGCCAAGGAATACGTTTTGTGCATCTATTGGTTGTAATTTCACTTCTTCATCTTTAATTGAAGATAATTGATCCATACTCGTTTTACGTCCAATATAAGATAAACCTTTTTCCCACGGAACAGCTACTGTATGTATGGAACCTTGCTGACTATGTGCGATAACGATAGGCTCATTCATTGGGACTTGGCCATTCTCAACGGCATTATTAGCAAATGTTTGAAAAAGATTGCCAATGCCGTAGTAGGAAGAAATACGATTTGGAATAATTAATTCTATTTCTGTTACGCCTGCTCTTAAAAGGCCGTGTGTATGAAACCAATATTGTGTGGGCTCGTCTTCTGTATCGTCTTCATAAACGGAATGAATAACGTATAAGTCAGGAATGTCAGGTAACAACTCATTTTCAACGTGATATTCAATATAGTTTCTAGATATCACTTTCATTGCTGCACTTGAATCAATTACAAATAACAAATCTGGTGCGAGGTGCCATAAAAATTGTACCTGCTGGAAAAAGCAGCTGAGTACATCGCCTACAAATAGCGTACGAGTGAAAATTTCAGTGCCGAAAGCCGCATCTTCAAAAGTACGGTCTATTATTGTGGAATCTTGTCTATTGTACATTTTATATTCTTCTGGATCATTCGTTTCATCAATATGCAGTTCATACGGTATGACTTTTTCATCCATATGTAACTCAACAATAAGGCTTGTCTCATCACTATAAACAATTTTTAATTCATCAACTTTAGTAGAGAGAGTTTCTAGCCGCTGTTTTAGCTGATCAATTGTAATTCTAGTTGGTATAACAGCAATCATATCTGAAAAATGCCGTTCTAATGTTCCATTCATAGCTGCACGGTATGTTTCTGTTTGTACTTCCATCCAATCAACTCCAATTCAAATGAATACATTTTACATGCTAATAAAAAATTCGGTATTTTCTGTTTTCTCTCCCTAACATTATAGAGCGCATTCGTAGAAGCTGTAAAATTATTATTTTGTATTATAGTTTGAAAACTTGTAAATTAGATGAATTTTGTGTAAAAGTTGTCGAAATATAGTTCTATATAACGAATCATTTGATATGATAGACTTGCTGAGAAAATATGAAATAGGGAGAGGGAGATGGCTGTGAAGAAATTGTTAAGTGTCTTTTTATCATTCTTGCTATTGCTTTCATTTACTGGAACTTTAGCACAAGCGGAAGAAACTACTTCTATGTCAGTAGAAAAAGCAATTCAAGTATTCAAGCAGCAAGGGAAAACGAAGGGGATAGTGGAAGGATATATCGTTGGGTATACGCAAAGTCCTTCTAAATACACGAAAGATCCGGCTAAGTTTGACGACACAAACGTGGCAATTGCCGATTCGCCAAACGAAACAAATCCAGACAAGATCATGCCTGTTCAGTTGCCAAAAGGTGATGTGAGATCGGCTGTAAATGTGAAAGACCATCCTGAAAATATCGGGAAGAAAGTTAGGTTAACAGGGACGCTTGAGTTATATTTCGGTAGCCCAGGTTTAAAATCAGTAACAGCTCATAAGTTTCAAGGAGAAGAACAAAACCGTGTTAGCGATGTAGTGGCATCACCAAATGGCGGGGAAGTTGCAAAAGGAACAGCGGTAACTTTAACAACGAACACAGAAGGAGCAACAATCTACTATACGTTAGATGGCTCTAATCCTACAAATAAAAGTGTTCGTTATAACGGACAAATTGTAGTGAATGAAAATAGTGTAGTGAAAGCAATCGCAGAAAAAGAAGGGCTTACTTCTTCAGCGATTTCAACATTTTCATTTATTATCGTAAACAATGAACCAGTTCGTATTCATGATATTCAAGGGAAATCACATATTTCTCCTTACAATGGGAAGAAAGTAAACAATGTGGAAGGCGTTGTCACAACGCTTGATAAAAATGGTTTTTATATAGAAGATAATCAGCCAGATAATGATCCAGCTACTTCAGAAGGTATTTACGTATACAAAAAAGATGCGAATGTAGCAGTAGGAGATCTTATTCAAGTTGATGGAGCAGTAGAAGAATATGTTGGACCTGGATATGCAGAACGATTTGAAACAGACTTAACGACGACAGAAATTAAAGCGAGTCGCATTGGTATAATCGCAAAAAATCAGACTTTACCAGAAGCGATTGTATTAGGAGAAAACGGAGTGAAAATCCCAGATCAAATTATTGATAATGATGGATTTGGTCTATTTGATCCGAACGAAGATGCAATTGATTTTTATGAGAGTGTAGAAGGCATGCGCGTTACGATGCCAACACCAAAAATTATCGCTCCTCAGAAAAATGGTAACCTATATGTAACAGTAAAAAATGGTGGGGATAAAGTTATAACGAAGTATGGTACACCGCTATTAGATAAAGAGCAATTAAACCCAGAGCGTCTTTCTGTAAAAGTACCTCGTGATTATGTCGCGAAAGTAGGAGATACGTTCACTGGTAATATAACAGGCGTAGTAGGATATGACTACGGTGCGTTCCGCATTTCGCCAGTAACGGAATTACCATCTGTAGTGGACGGTGGGTTTAAGCAAGTAGGGGCAAATATTCAGCCGCGTCTTGATAAGTTAACAGTGGCTACATATAATATTGAAAACTTCTCAGCGAACAAAAAAGAAACAACAGATGAAAAGGTAAAAGCGTTAGCTTATTCTATTAAATATAACTTGAAAATGCCTGATATTATCGGTGTAGAGGAAATGCAAGATAATAACGGATCGCTTAATGACGGTACAACAGATGCTTCATTAAGCGCAAAACGTATCATTGATGCAGTGGTAGAAATTCGTGGTCCGAAGTATGAGTATGTAGAAATCGCTCCAAACAACAATCAAGACGGAGGAGCACCAGGAGCTAACATTCGCGTCGGTTTCTTCTATAACCCATCACGTGTGAAACTAGCAGCAGTACCGAAGTTACTTGATAAAAATGTTGTTCGTATCGGAGACGAAAATTCATTATTTGAAAGTACACGTAAACCGTTAGCGGCAGAATTTACGTTCCAAGGACAAAACGTTGTTGTCGTTGCAAATCACTTAAACTCAAAAATAGGAGATGCAACGCCATTTGGAAAAGTACAGCCGCTCGTATTAAAGAGTGAAGAAAAACGAGTTCAATTAGCACAAGAAGTGAATCATTTCGTACAAGATATTCAGAAAAAGAATACAAATGCACCAGTTGTTGTATTAGGTGATATGAATGACTTTGAATTCTCTAAACCTTTAGAAGCACTAGAGGGAACGATATTAAAAGATATGTTAAACACAGTGCCGAAAGAGAATCGTTACACGTACATTCATGAAGGTAACGCACAAGTGCTAGATCATATTTTAGTAACAAATAACATTGCACCGCACACAATTGTAGACCCAGTACACTTAAACTCAAACATTATGAAAGAACATGGACGTGTAAGTGACCACGATCCAGTACTTGCTCAAATTGATTTGAAGAAGGCTTCTTAAATAGTAGAGAAAGAACGCTTAGAAATATACTAAGCGTTCTTTTACATTATTAGGAATTCTTATGGTAAAATAGATTGAATATTCATTCTTTAATACAAGGGAGGTGTAGACATATGGTAGCCCGAATAAACGGAAAATTAATGAATCAGCTTGCAATTTTTTTTAGTACGATCGTCATGCTTCAGTTTGTAGCTGATATAACAGGGCTTACACAGAATCTAGATAGTATGTATTACTTACTAAATACAGCAACTTCCTATATAACGTTTAGTTTGGCGGTTATTTTTACTTTAATCGGTGCAAGAAGAGAATTAAGTAAATATGCAATTATTTCATTATGTTTAGTGGTAGCTATTAAAGCAATTTACTTCGCGGCTGTTGTTATTTTGTGGGGATTGGCTGGTACGCCGTAAATGAATATAAAAAAAACTAATTTCCAAGATAACGTGAGGAAATTAGGTTTTTATCCCGCTATTCGCCGGGCAGTAAAACTCCCACCTCAAAATTCAGTTGGAGCAAAGAAGTTAGGTGGGAGATAACTGTCCGTAAAAGCCCGATTAGTGAAGGCTAATAATCAGTGGGGGATGGATAAAACCCCCACTGATTAAAGTTTCACTTTATAATGGCTGAAAAGCCTTTCTACATCGATCTCGTTTTTGAAGTCTTCTCATATATCTTTTTTTGTCCCGTTGTAATCCTTTTATGTACATGAATAAGCTGACAAGGAAGAAAAATGTACATTGTAAAATGTACGGTGACATCCCGTGTAATGGTTGTTTTGGATCATATAAGTGAATAGGTGCTCCGCCTATTGTAGGGAATATTGTATTTAGCAGGACGAAGGGAATGGAAGTAACTGCCAATGGGAATAGAAGTGCCATGTAATCCTTTTGTGACCATGTGGACGCTGCTAAACCTAAGAGGGCCATTAAACCAGCGAATAAAAAATTAATCCCAATATATAGATAAATATAAGTGATGGGAGAAGAGAAATATAACTCTGCGAACATTCCGTTGCCATTTATCATGCTAGTACCGACGGTTGGATCTCCATTTGGAATTGTTAATTTGCAAAGTAATAAAGAAAGAATGAACGGTAAAGTATAAAGAAATCCCCCGCAGAAAAATGTAACGATATACTTTGTAAAGGAATACGAGAATAGGGAAATTTCCTTACTTATAAAAGTTTTGAAACCATCGGATTTATCGGAATTATAACTCGTACTAAATGGTAAACTTGCAATAACAGGCATTAATAATAAATAAATCTCCATTTCATTATTACGAAACCCGATCCATTTAAAAGCAGTTGCTATAGCCCCATTCGCTGTGTCTCCTGAATAACGAATTACATAATAATAATGATAAATAGAAATAAGAGCTAATCCACTAAACATAATAATTAAAGAAACACGATTACAAAAAGCTTGCCTTATATTTAAACGAAGCGCACGCATCATGACTGAAAAAGCCTCCACTATTTTTATAAATCTGTCTACTTTCTATATTACTATTAAATGTAAGGATTTTCTTGTTTTTTTATTTGTTTATTAGAAAACGAGAAATTTAAGTGTTGTCAGGTAAGGTTTCAATACAAGACTTACAAAAGTTGTTTTTTCTAAAATATGGTTGACAATTAAGTATTACATTTGTAATCTTAAAAGTAGATTACAAATGTAATACGAGGGGTGGAAAACAATATGACAAATAAATTACCTAAAATATCTGAAGCAGAATTAGAAATTATGAAAGTGTTGTGGTCGAATTCTCCACAAACAGCGAATGAAATTATAGAAGAACTGGAAGATGCGATGGACTGGAAACCGAAAACAATTCGTACATTAATTAATCGGTTAGTACAAAAGGAAGCTGTTTCTTACCATCAAGATAAAGGGCGTATGTACGCGTATTATCCGTTAGTATCACAAGATAACTATTTACAAGTTGAAACGAAATCTTTACTAAAGCGTTTTTGCGGCGCGGCGTTTAAGCCGTTACTTGTCAATTTCTTAAAAGAAGAAAAATTGTCTTCAGAAGATATTAATGAACTAAAACGCATTTTAGACGAGAAGACAGAGGAGAATAAGAGGAAGGATAGATAAAAATGATAGACATGCTTATAAATGTATACCTTCCTCATTTTTTTGATTGGCTTATAGAAACATCACTTATGGCTAGCATATTAGTTGGATTTATTTTATGTATAAAAGTTCTATTTAGAAATAAGTTAACACCCCGGTGGCAATATATGCTGTGGATCGTATTAATGATAAGACTTCTTTTGCCATGGTCACCAGATAGCTCGTATAGTATTTATTCATTACTTTCCTATAGTTCTAGTGTATCGGAAGTTATTCAACAAAATACGCCGTCTCCTGAGAATATAGTGAACATAGAAAGCGACCATACAGTGGAATTGAAATCAAATTCTGAAACTGTGCCAAAAAATAGTGAACATAAAGTAAGTACGAGTGTGGAACAACATACTACATTTTCTTTATACAAACTGGCTCTATATGTTTGGCTAGCTGGGGTAATCGTATTAGCATTCATAACGTTTATTACAAATAGACGTTTATATTCGTACATAAAGAAACAACCGGATATTACGGATGAACAGGTCGTTAAAGTATTTAATCGCTGCAAGCAGTCTATGAAAATGAAGAAGGCAGTTTCATTACGTCTAGCAGGAAAGATTTCGAGTCCGACTGTGTTTAGTTTCTTTCGTCCAAAATTATTACTATCAAAAAAACATATGAAAGTATTAACTGAGCAACAATTACAATATGTCTTTTATCATGAGTTAGCCCATATTAAGAGAAAAGATGTAGCTGTAAATTGGATTATGTACAGTTTACTCATATTAAACTGGTTCAATCCTATTCTTTGGTATGCTTATTTCTGTATGCGAGAAGATCAAGAATTAGCCTGTGATGCATATGCGCTTACTTTTATAGATAAAGAGGAGCAAATTGCATACGGTCATACAATTATTACCCTTTTAGAACATTATTCCTATCAAGTACCAAGCTTAGCAAATTTAAGTAGAAATAAACGAACACTAAAAAGGAGAATCGTTATGATTAAAAAGTTCCAAAAGAAATCGTATCGTCTTTCTTTACTCGGGATTATTGCTATAGCTGCTATAGCAGGAGGATTCTTATTAAATGCAAGGATAACTGAGGGAGATGAAAGACAGAAAGAAAAGGTTGTAGAAAAAAAGCAATCTAAAGCAGCATTTGAAAAAGCGATAGAAACAGTATTAGGTACACCAGAGAATGCAAGTAGAGAATGGGGTATGTCAATAAAGTCATATAAAAGAGATACAGATTTTTTGTATTTGGCAGAAAAGAATTTTACAAAAGAAGAATTTGATGAGTATGTTCAATTCTTTAAGGAAGCAAAAGAAATTCATAAAAAAGCAATGGTTAAGAAAAATGTGCCTGAGAATTATGATGGAGATACAAAGGAATTTAAACCTGAACGTTTGAAGAAAGCTGATCAAGAAAGACTAGCTACTATTGAGAAGAAATTAAAACCGCTTGGAGATAAGCTGGAGAAGTCTTTAACATATACTATAGAAGAAGCGAAAGATCATGTACCATTTCAAATTAAGCAGCCGACTTATATAACTGAAGGTTATGAGTTAAAGAGAGAATGGGCTGACTCATATTTTGGAAGAGATGTAGAATTAGTTATTAAATCAGAATATACAAAAGGGAAATATGGTTTTACAATTTATCAGTCAAGGATGTATGTAGGTGGTAATAAGGATCCACTACACTATATGATGCCTGGAGAAGATAATTTAGAAAGTTATAGTTTAGACGGGAAAGGAATGGTCTATAATAAATCTTCTCATGGAGAGGGTAAGTTAAAAGGGATCAAAATGTTTGTACCAGCACAAGGTAAGAATAGTGAGTATCAAATTGTCATAGTGAATGATATTTTTACAAGAGATACAAAGATATACGAAGAGATAATCGATGATGAGCTAACTAAGAAAGAGATGGAGAAAATATTACTTTCTATGTCAAAATAAAAGACAGTGTTCTTAAACTTTTGGTTTTAAGAACACTGTCTATTTAATTAGATTTCTAGTGTGATTTAGCCAGCAATTATTATGAATATATTCTTGCTTTCCATACAAGTATACTTTTTGATACACTATGGACAGTATGATATAACTTGACTGGAATTTTTTATACTGGAAATAATAAAAAAGAGAACTTGTATAGAATGTAAGCGTGTGGTAATATCAAAGATGTACTGATTGACTATATTATCCAATTGGTCATTTTTGGAGGTGACGATGTGGCGATAGATCGAAAACGTTCTATTATTGAAGCTGCAACAAAGTCTTTTTCAGCGTTCGGTTATAAAGCAACAACGATGGATCAAGTTGCGAAGTTAGCGAATGTAGGAAAAGGAACGATTTATACTTTTTTCAAAAATAAAGAAGAGCTATTTGGTGAAATTATTTCTAATTTAATTACAGAGATGAAGCAAGTTGCAGAAAATGCAATTCGTTCAGATATTTCATTTTTTGAAAATGTACATAGAGCATTATATAGCATATTAGAATTTAGAAAAGAACATCAGCTCATGATTAAATTAATTCAAGAAGAGCGCGATATGGGAACGAAAGAAGTACAAGAAGTGATGCAACAAGTAGATGTGGAAATCGTTTCTGTTATTCAATCGTATTTAGAAATTGCGATTGAAAAGGGTGAAATTAGCAAATGTAATCCAGAAATTACAGCGTTTATTATGCTTCGCCTATACGTATCGCTTATTTTTGATTGGGAAAAAAATCATGAACCGTTAGAAAAAGAAAAAATATCGGAATTATTCGAACTTTATTTACTAAAAGGATTGTCAAATTAAGATAATCCTTTTAATATTATAAAAAATGACTAATTGAACAAATTGGTCAATCGTATAAGGAGGATGGTTAAATATAATCATGTAGATGAAAATGTGCATAGTATAAATTCGGGGATAAGGCATATGTATGAACAGATATAGCCTTTTTATTTGGGTAAAAATGACCATAAATCAATTTTGGTCATTTTTAAAAAGGGGGATAAATTATGAAATGGCATAAGTTGCTTAGTAAAGAATTTGTAGAGATTATAAAAAGTAAAAAAATATTAATCCCAATCATTGCGGTTTTATTTGTACCGATTTTATATGCGGGTATGTTTTTATGGGCCTTTTGGGATCCGTATGAACAGCTAGATGACTTGCCAGTTGCGGTAGTCAATTTAGATAAAGGTGCAGAACTTGATGGGAAACCAATTGAGGTCGGGAAAGGGCTCGTTGATAACTTAAAAGATAATAAAAGTTTTAAATGGGAATTTGTAAGTGAAAAAGAAGCGAAAGAGGGAATGGAAGGCAGAAAGTATTACATGTTAGTACGTATTCCAGATGACTTCTCAAGTAACGCTACAACGTTATTAAAAGACGATCCGAAACCATTGAACTTAGAATATATTCCAAATGAAAGTTTAAACTTCTTATCTTCACAAATTGGC
The DNA here is from genome assembly GCF_038050385.1 of Bacillus sp. FSL R9-9410. NCBI lineage: Bacteria > Bacillati > Bacillota > Bacilli > Caryophanales > Bacillaceae > Bacillus > Bacillus sp. FSL R9-9410. The sequence continues at coordinate 3,597,148 of NZ_JBBOTV010000001.1, read as the reverse complement.
GGAACAGCCATTGAAAAAATTAAAGGTGAAGTATCAAGCACGTTAACGAAAACATATGCAGAGAAAATGTTTGATTCCATTAAAGACGTCTCAAAAGGATTAGCAGATGGAGCGGATGGAGCAAATAAGTTACATGATGGAGCTAGTGAGTTGCATGATGGATCAAGTAAAGTGACGGATGGGCTCCATACACTTCAAGGGAAGTCTGGGGAGATACAGACAGGTGTAGGGAAACTATTTGATGGATCTGGGAAAGTAACAGCAGGTTTAAATACGTTAAATAGTAAAACAGGTGAGATGCAAATAGGTATCGGAAAATTAGTAGATGGATCCGGAAAAGTAACAGATGGTTTACATGTACTAAATAGCAATGCGGGTATTGGGAAATTAGTAGACGGCTCCGGAAAAGTAACGAACGGTTTAAATACGTTAAATAGCAAAACGGGTGAATTGCGTGATGGATCTGAGAAAGTGACCGGTGGCTTGAACAAACTAGTAAGTAAATCCGGTGAATTACAAACAGGAACAACTGACCTATCAAATGGTATGGGGAAACTTGTTGAAGGGCAAAGTCAATTAGAGAAAGGTTCTCAAGCGATTCAAAAGGGATTGCAAGATTTAAATAGTAAAGTGAAAAGTTCTGCTGCAGGTTTAGAGGAAATGCAGTCAAAAGGCCCTTCTATATTGAATACAGTAAATGAGAAAATAGATGGAGCTGGGGCGAATGTAAAGCAGTTAAATGAACTTACGCAATCAACAGCAGGAGATGCAAAAAATGCAGCGCAAGAGGTAGCGAATTTACAAAAGCAAATTGAAAGTTTACCGAAAGAATATCAAGAGCAATTACAACCATTCATAACAAGTGCTGTAAAAAGTACAGCGACAGTTCAGCAAAAAGCTGTCGGAGTAGCAGGTGGAACGAATAAATTAAATGAAGAAGTAAAACAATTAAAAGGCGAAATACATCAAACAACAAATGGACTGCAAAACAAATTACCAAATTCAGAAGGAGTGAAAACGCTAGCAGGTGGTATTGAGAAACTAACGAATGTACAAAATGAATTTGTTAGTAAATTTCATGGATTTGGTGAGGGATTAGATAATGCAAAAATAGGTGCCGATAAATTAAAAGATGGATCAGTTCAATTAATTGATGGAGTAACGCAATTACAAAGCGGATCTGGAAAAGTGACAGCAGGATTAGGTCAATTATCTGTAGGAGTAAATCAATTAGCAGATGGCTCAAACCAAGTAACAGGCGGTTTAGGTACATTATCTGTAGGAGTAAATCAATTAGCAGACGGGTCAAACCAAGTAACAGGCGGCTTAGGTACATTATCTGCAGGAGCGGGCCAAATGTCAGGCGGAATAACGCAATTAGCAAATGGCTCTGGCCAAGTAACAACAGGATTAAGTACATTGTCAACTGGCTCAACCCAGCTAATCGACGGCGTAAATAAACTAGCAGACGGATCTGGTAAAGTAACAGATGGCCTCGTAAAAGTAAACGACGGTTCAGGTGAACTTGCTGAGAAACTTGGTGAAGGGGCAGAGAAAACTGGTGAAGTGAAAGGGACGGATAAAACGTATGATATGTTTGCAAGTCCTGTAAAAGTGAAGACGGAGAAAATGGCGGAAGTTCCAAACTACGGAACAGGATTCACACCGTATTTCTTATCGCTCGGTTTATTCGTTGGGGCATTACTATTATCTATCGTATACCCATTACGCGATACAGTCGGCGTTCCAAAATCAGGATTTAGTTGGTTTATTAGTAAGTTTGGTGTTTTATTATCAGTCGGTATTATTCAAGCAATAGTAGCAGATGTCATATTACTGTTTGGATTAGGTGTAGAAGTACAAAGCATTCCATACTTCATACTCTTTAGCATCGTTACAAGTCTAGCATTCATCGCATTAATTCAATGTTTAGTAACAGCATTCGGTGATGCGGGCCGTTTCATTGCGATCTTAACATTAATTATACAGCTTACAACAAGCGCTGGAACATTCCCGCTAGAGTTAATTCCGAAGTATTTACAACCATTTAATGCTTGGCTACCGATGACATACTCTGTATCAGGATTTAAAGCAGTCGTATCAAGCGGTGATTTTAACTTCATGTGGCAAAATATAGGGATACTCATGATCTTTATCGTTTTATTATCACTTGGAACAATTGCTTCATTAACTTGGATGCATAAGCGACAGTTTAAAAATATTGCTGAGAATCAATCGGTTGAAGCTTAAATAAGACCAATAAAAAAAGGCACCGAAATGGTGCCTTTTTTATTGGTCTTGTTTTATTGGTTGAGAAAGTTCATTTGTTTTTCTATTTTTACGGAACAAGTATATAACAATACTTATAAGAATAATTGTTGCTACAATCCAAACAAATGGACCATATCTTTCAGCAAAAGTATATAGTTTCATGTTACTGGCAATGTCCTCTTTTGTTTTTCCTATTAGAATTTTTGAGCCACTATACCCTTCAAGTGTATCTCCTTTTTTTATACCAAAAATAAGAGTATCTGATTTGTTTTCTATTCCTGTATATCGGTATCCCTTACCTTTAATTGTTAATTGAGTATCATCCTTTTTTAGTGAGTAATCTTCGGTGGAAATATCTTTTCCTAACAGTGTAATTGGCTCCATTGAAAAACGGATTTCTTTTAATGCAGGAAGAGTCTCATTGTTTAATAAGAGTTGCTTTGCAATATGCTGCTCAGTATCAATGTTTATCCAATTTGCCTTTCGATGTTTATAAGTATTAATTTCAAGGAGTGCGAATTCTTTATTTTGAAATTTTTCTTCTGTAATAGGTTGCGCAGTAGTTAACGTCCCTTTTAATAAAATTACACCATCTTTTGCAGATTGAAAAGAAGAGACTTCTTTCGTTTCTTGTAATGTATTGATAGCACTTCTATAATCTTTTTTTCCTAAAAGAACAGCTCCTGTATGTACAGTTAAAATAAGATATAGGATGCTTAATACTATAATAGCTTTTTTCACTATGTACCCTCCAAAGTATGTATAAATGGATTGTAACATAATTTACCATATGGAATTATTAATTTGAATAATAAGTTACAAATATAAGGGTGATAAATAAATTAAAAAAGTGTGGATGAGAGGAGTAAAAGTGAAAAGGAATTACAACAATTTACAGAGAAAACTAGAATAGAGGAGTTGATATGATGAAAGGAAATCTTACTTATTATTTTATCGTAAATCCGCTAATCATCTTTCTTGTTTACGCCCTTTCACCTATCTTGTTTCATAAAGAAAAAATATATAAATATGAAAGATGCACTAGGAATACTTTTAGTCTACTATGTGCTAATTAGTGGGTATTACTTTATGGATGTTGTAAGTGAAAGAATGAAGAAAAATGGTAAGGACAAACAATAAGGTTTTATTACATAAAAACTGATGGAGGGCAACAAAATGACCGAAAGTGAAATGAAATTTCGTGATACAACCATTCGTAACTTTTTTGATAAAGAGGACCGCTTAAAATCGATTCCAGGTCAAAAGAAGAAAAAACTAGTATTGTTAGAGCATTTGATTAGCAAATTAAACGCTGAAAATCAGTATACGGAAAAAGAAATTAATACATTCATAAAACAATATCATGATGATTTTTGTACGATTAGACGAGAGTTTATCGTGCATGGATTTATGGATCGGGAGGATAATGTGTATCGTATAAATGAGAGAGAAGTATGGAGGAAATGGGAAGAGTTATAAATGTAATGAGGAAGGGGGATTTTCTTGCAAGCTAGTAGTCTTATGCATGAAGAGATTTCTGGAAAACCATCGATTTTGGGGATATTTACTTCGCCAACACTACAATTCAAAAGGATGAAGAATCAAAGAAATATATTGTTTCCACTAGCTCTTTTAATGGTACTTATTATAATTTCAAGTTCTTTAATGTCTTGGAATACTTTAAACAATCCTGCACTTAGTATGTTTCATGATAAAACAGGATTTACTGTTCCAAAATACATAACTTTCTTTACCACATTTGGAATATCCGCAGTTAGTGGAATCGTAGCTATATTTTTTGCCCCTATATTCTACAAGAATATTATGATTTTTTTTGGAGTTGATATTAACTATAAAGAAACATTCCCGGTAATTATTTATGCTTCGTTTGTATTAAGGATAGGGATGATTTTAAACGGATTAATTGCATTTTCTCTAAGTGGATATGAGATATCTTATACAGGTTTAGGTGCAATAGCGACAGATAATATGATTCTGCATACAATTGCTCAAAGAATAGATATATTTAATATTTGGTATTACGTTTTATTAGGAATAGGTTTGAAAACGATTACGAATTTAAATAAAGATAAACTTATCCCTCTTATTATTGTACTTTTCGTGTTCACTAGTTTATTAGCGAGCATGGCTGGGTTTATGCAGGAAATATCTAAACCGTAAGGATAGGTGGGAGTCGGGCTGCCCGTAAAAGCCCGATTGGTGAGGGCTAATAATCAGTGGGGGATGAATAAAACCCCACTGATTAAAGTTTCACTTTATCGTGCATGGGTTTATGGATCGAGAGGATAATATATACCAAATAAACGGGAGAGAAGTATGGAAGAAGTGGGAAGAGTTACAATAACTTCTTCGTTATGTAATAGTTGTTTTGCGGCTGTTAAAATTGGATTCATTGTATACATTCCTTTTATATAGATGTAAGGATATTGTATCAAAAGTGAAAAGATGCTCAATATGCAATGTTGCATATTGAGCGTTTTAGAGATTCTTAGTTTGATAGTTCCAATATTATTTTTAAAAGAAAAAGGTACGAGGTGATTCGGTGATACGATTAGCAAAAGAGGTTGATGCGGAATCAATGATGGATATTAGAAAAGAAATTATATTATCGGAAACTACTACAAAATTTTTTGTAGTATCTCCAAATAAATTACCAAATGATATTGATTTAGAAAGAGAAAAGATACGGAAAAGTAGTGAGAAAGGCAATCTTTACATAGTTTATGAAGTAGATAGTAAGGTCGTTGGCTTTTTACTTTTCAATCGATATGAACTAGAACGCTTACGACATGCAGGCACAATGGGAATGGGGATTAGAGAGGCGTACTGTAATCAAGGCATTGGTACGAAGCTAATTGAATTTCTTATTAGCTGGGCTAAAGGGCAGAATGGTTTAGAGAAAATTTGCTTAGGCGTAGTTTCTATTAATGATAGGGCAATTAAAGTGTATAAACGTATGGGCTTTGTAGAAGAAGGAAGGCAAAGAAAGCAAATTAAATATGAAGATGGATCATATGGAGACGACGTATTGATGGGTTTTTATATTGAATAGAATTCTTATTAATTAAGAAGGTGTATATACGTTATGGTATGTACATCTTTTTTCATATGCCCATTGTGAAATTCTAAAAGTAGTGTGTAATTTCCTGCCATTAACAGACTTTTCCCTATGTATAATATTAATATAGTAAAATCATAAGAACCTATATTGCAGTTTCCAATAATATACTATATAATCAGGATAAGAAAACGTTTTCATGCAAAGGGGGAAATTTCGTGTCGACTATCGAGGACGTGGCGAAATTAGCGGGGTTATCAAGAACAACGGTTTCTAGGGTGATCAATAATCATCCATATGTTTCAGATGAGAAGAAGAAAAGGGTTCAATTAGCAATGAAGCATTTAGGCTTCGTTCCTAATTCTGCGGCGAGAAGGCTTCGTAAACAAAAAACAGAAACAATTGCGGTGCTTGTTCCAAGGATTACAAATCCTTTTTTTAGTAGATTTATTGAAGCAATCGAGATTGCTGCTTCTGAACATAAATATAAACTGATTATTTGTCAAACAAGATATTTACCGGAAAAAGAGATGGAGTATTTACAATTATTATCTACGAAACAAGTAGATGGGATTATTCTATGTTCACTAGAAAATCCATGGGAGAATGTGGAGCCATACTTGCAACACGGTCCAATCGTGTTATGTAATGAATATATTGAGGAAGCAAATGTTCCAACAGTGAAATTTGATCATGCACAGGGAGCATACATAGCTGCCAATCATGTATTAGAACAAGGATATCGTAATCTTATTTTTTGCCGTGGTAACGAAACGAAAGTAGTGAGCCAACAGCGAAAAATGGGCTTTTTACGCGCGATTACTGAAAAGAGTAGAGAAGTGGAAGCAATCGATTTTCTTGAAAACGCTTTCTCTTGGGACGATGGAAAACGAATATTCCATGAAGTATTAAAGGACAAAAAAAATCCTACCGCGATTTTGGCAGGAGGCGACGAGGTTGCAGCTGGAATTATCTCAGAGGCGAAAAGCCATGGTTGGAGTATTCCAGAAGATCTCGCTGTGATCGGTTTTGATAATCAAATTTTAGCGCAGATTACAGAGCCAGGTATTACGACAATTGAACAGCCAATCGACGAGATGGCCCGAAAAGTTGTTGAATTAATGATGGATAAAATCCATACGAAAAATTATCGACAAAAAGAATTGTATGAGTTTGAACTGGAGCTCTTGGTGAAAGGTTCAACGATGAAGGATACGATGTTATTAGCCTAGTAGACTATGTCTGCTAGGTTTTTTTATGTTCACAAACTACTATTCTTCGTGAACGCAATCGTCACATTTGTTATGGTATGCTTCGTGTTGCTCATCAATTTCCTTCCCGCAGTGTGCACAAGTTTTCGTCGGTAAATTTCGGAAAAACTCCATTGGTTGATCAATCATGTCAATCCCTCCATTTCCATTTCTTACTATCATTGTATTAGTACAAAAAACAAAAGTCAACAACTGTTTTATAACAAAATTGAAAATTAATGAAAAAGTTTAGGAAATGGATTATAGTTAACAATGTAGGATGTAAGTAAAAAACTTTCTCAAGTACGGAGAAAAACGGCATTCCTACACGGTTTTAGAAAGGATGGATACATATGAAGATGACTGTTGTCGGCTTTTGGGGCGGCTTTCCAGAAGCGGGAGAAGCAACGTCGGGGTATTTGTTTGAACACGATGGTTTTCGTTTACTTGTAGACTGTGGTAGTGGTGTACTAGCACAGCTTCAAAAATATATAACACCATCTGATATAGATGCAGTTGTATTGTCGCACTATCATCACGATCATGTTGCCGATATTGGAGTATTGCAATATGCAAGATTAATTACGAGTGTGACAAAAGGACAACTACCGGAGTTACCAATATACGGTCATTCGTTTGATGAGAATGGATTCCATTCTTTAACGCATGAACCGCATACGAAAGGAATCGCGTACAATCCAGAAGAAACACTTCAAATTGGACCGTTCTCCATTTCATTCTTAAAAACTGTTCATCCTGTTACATGCTTTGCGATGCGTATTACAGCTGGCGATGATGTTGTTGTATACAGTGCAGATTCAAGTTATATTCCTGAATTTATTCCGTTCACAAAAGATGCTGATCTTTTCATTTGTGAATGTAATATGTATGCAAATCAAGAGGCTGCCAAAGCAGGGCATATGAATAGTACAGAAGTAGCAAGTATTGCGAAAACTGCGAATGTAAAAGAACTTTTATTAACGCATTTGCCGCATACAGGCAATCCATCTGATTTAGTAACAGAAGCAAAACAAATTTTCAGTGGCCATATTACGCTTGCGCATAGTGGTTACGTTTGGAATTCATGAGGTGATACGATGTTATTTATTGATAATAAAGGGATTACAGATCCTACGATAAACTTAGCGATTGAAGAATATTGTGTTAAAAATTTAGATATTAACGAAACATATTTACTGTTCTACATTAATGAGCCTTCGATTATCATTGGTAAAAACCAAAACACAGTGGAAGAAATTAATGCAGATTACGTAAAAGAAAAAGGCATTCATGTCGTTCGTCGTTTATCAGGCGGGGGCGCAGTATATCATGATTTAGGAAACTTAAACTTCAGCTTTATTACGAAAGATGATGGAGATAGTTTCAGCAACTTCAAAAAATTCACAGAACCTGTAACGAAAGCGCTTGGTAAATTAGGCGTAAATGCAGAGTTAAGTGGTCGTAACGATATTTTAGCTGAAGGTAGAAAAATTTCAGGTAACGCGCAGTTCTCAACGAAAGGTCGTATGTTTAGTCACGGTACGTTACTATTTGATTCTGAAATCGATCACGTTGTATCAGCACTAAAAGTAAAAATGGATAAGATTCAATCAAAAGGAATTAAATCAATCCGTAGCCGCGTTGCGAATATTACAGAGTTCTTAAACGAAAAAATGACGACAGAAGAGTTTAGACAACTTCTTCTAGAAACAATTTTCGAAGGAGGAACAGAAATTCCAACGTACGAATTAACAGAAGCTGATTGGAAAGAGATTTATAAAATTTCTGAAGAACGTTACCGCAATTGGGACTGGAACTACGGGAAGTCTCCGAAGTTCAACTTACAACATTCACACCGCTTCCCAGTTGGACAAGTTGATGTTCGTCTTGAAGTGAAAAAAGGAACAGTAACAGAATGTAAAATTTACGGTGATTTCTTCGGATCACTAGATGTTCATGACATTGAAGAACGTCTAACAGGCGTACAATTTGATAAAGATACATTCACTGTAGCTTTAGAAGGCGTAGATATCGCACGCTATTTCGGTAATATTACAACAGAAGATTTCTTGCATTTATTCTTCTAAACAGAAGAGGCTGTCAAATGGCAGCCTCTTTCTTTGTATATAGATTGTCAGGTTTTGTCGGTAAATCGATATATTTCAAGAATCGCTGATATAAATTGGTTTACGGTCGATATATTCGAAAAATCGCCGATATAATTTCACTTACCGAAAAACGTATATTCACAGGACATCTGCTCCTTATAAAGGAATATATATGATAAAAGGAGGCGAATCAAAATGAAAAGAGTAATGTACGTTGTATTATTGCTCAGCTTCGTCATCGGAATGACAGCTTGTAACGATGAAACTTCTTCAAACCGTACGACTTTGTCTATTGGAAAGCCAGCGGAGGATAATGTCATATATTATACGCATACAGATAACAAACAAAAAATAAATGATATACAAACTATGTTTCAAAATAAGAAATGGAAAAGAAATGAAACGTTTAGTAGCGTTGGTAAAACGCCAGATGTTGTCTTGTCGATAGATGAAGACAATAAGGGATTACCGACATTATATGTTACAGTGTACGTTCATGAAAATGGAGCGGACGCGGCTTTAAATAAAGAGGAAGTTGAAAAACTTAGCGGAAAGATGAGTGCATATTATCCTACAATGATTTTAGCTACAGTTTAACTATATGTTTGTACCTGTTTCTTTCACATGCAATTCTCGTATCTTACTAAAGTATTCTGGAAGAAAGTGGTTACTCTATATTCGATTAATAGAATATCACTTGCTACTTTAATTTTCTTTTAATATAATTAATTTAGAATTTTTAAATATTCTAAATTTTATAAAGGTGGGGTTTGTGTGAATCTCGTTCAATCTTTGGCTGAAACGGCAAAAACGAAGGGGAATAAACCGGCGTACATATTTATGGATCAGTCGGTCTCGTATGACCAATTAAACAAAATGGTCACTAGGTTTTCTAGTAATTTAGCAAAAATGGGCATTGGAAAAGGGGACAATGTCGCATTAGCTGTAGGCAATTCACCACATTTTTTAGTCGGTTTATACGGAACAATGAAAGCCGGAGCAACTGTCATTCCGATTAATCCAATTTATACAGCAGACGAAATACATTACATATTACAAAATGGAGATGTAAAAACAATCATCGTACTCGACGTCCTTCTACCTGTTATACAATCTCTTACAACAAGACTTCCTTCACTTGAAAATATCATCATATGCGAAACCTCATCAGATTTTAACCATATAGAAACCGAAAAAATGAAAACGTTTACTAGTTTTATAGGAACTGGAGATGTAACTTACGAAGGTCCTGAACTAGATGAAGAAGATGTAGCTGTTATTTTATACACTTCAGGTACAACTGGAAAGCCAAAAGGCGCTATGTTAACGCATAAAAATTTATATAGTAATGCTAGCGATGTGGCGTCGTATTTACGATATACTGCGGATGATCGCGTCGTTGCGGCACTGCCGATGTTCCATGTGTTCTGTTTAACGGTTGCGGTAAATGCGCCGATTGTGAACGGGGCAACAATTTTAATGTTACCGAAGTTTAGTCCGAAAGAAGTATTTCGCATTTGTCGTACGTATGAACCAACGATTTTTGCGGGTGTACCGACAATGTATAATTACTTATATTTATTTGAAGAAGCGAGCGCAGAAGATGTGAAGACACTTCGCCTTTGTATTTCAGGTGGTGCATCGATGCCTGTTGCGCTTCTAAAAAACTTTGAAAAACGTTTTGACGTTATCGTTTCAGAAGGGTACGGTTTATCAGAAGCATCACCAGTTACTTGTTTTAACCCGTTAGACCGTCCTCGTAAACCAGGATCAATTGGCACGAATATTTGGCACGTAGAAAATAAAATTGTGAATGAACTTGGGGAAGAAGTACCTGTTGGTGCAGTTGGGGAGTTAATTGTTCGCGGACCTAACGTTATGAAAGGTTATTACAATGCGCCAGAAGATACTGCGGCGACAATTAAAGATGGCTGGCTATATACAGGAGACTTAGCGAAAATGGATGAAGAAGGTTACTTCTATATCGTCGATCGCAAAAAAGATATTGTTTTAGTTGGCGGTTATAACGTATATCCTCGTGAAGTAGAGGAAGTATTATATACTCACGATTCGGTAGCTGAAGTTGTCGTAATCGGTGTTCCTGATGAAAACTTAGGAGAAGCAGTGCGAGCTTACGTCGTTCTGAAACAAAAGAGCGTAACAGAAGAAGAGCTTACGCATTACTGCACGTTACATTTAGCGAAATATAAAGTGCCAATGAGTATTGAGTTTTTAACAGAATTGCCGAAGAATACAACTGGTAAATTGTTAAGAAGAGCTTTGAGAGAGAAGGCATTGCAAGTATAAAAAAAAGATATCCATCTCTATGACTACATGTTTAGAGATGGATATCTTTTTGTCCTGTAAAAGCTCAATTCGTGTGGATGGACAAAATCCCTACTGATTAAAGTTTCACTTTATTTTTTAGAATTGGCTAAGCTATAAGCCCATATATTTAAACCGTAATATGAATAATAAGGAGGCGATATACGTGGAGCAGAAGGAATTACGCTTACGGAAAGTGCAATATCTGATTTGTGACATTATGGATGAAATGAATATGGAGAATGAAAAGAAGAACTTAGAAACATTGCAAAAAGTAATTGATCACCTTTCAGGAGCGATTGGGGATTTAGTGGATCCATCGGGTACGTATTCATTAGACTATTTAGAGAGAAAAGTGCATACTGCTCATTATTTATTGTTTAAAAATGATCGGAAAGCATATTTATGTAATAAGTAGGTAGTACTCGTTTAATTTTTTATTTGACATTGATAATCATTATCAATATGATAGTTATGTTGGGTATATTTATATAAAGGGAGATGTCATGTTGATAATGATTAAGAAAAAATATATTAATGCATTCGTTATAGCAGCAACTTTAGCAGTTCCACTAAGTGGTTTCAATGCACCAATTGCAAAAGCAGATGTGATCGAGATGAAGGCAGCTAGTAAACTTGCAGATGGCACATATGACGTTACTTTAAAAACTTATAAAGATCAAACGAATGAAACATCTGTTGCTTCTACATATTTAAAAAATGCAAAAGTAACAATTCAAGGTGACAAAAAAATCGTTACGTTAACAGTTCAAGATAGTAGCTATTTCCAATATCTTAAAGTAGAAGATACTAATAAATTAGGGACGTTCCATGATGTGAAAGTGATCTCTGAAGATAAAACAAATAATGGTACGAAAGTTATTCAATTTGAAATCGATGAGTTCTCGAAAAAATATAATATGCAAATGCATATATTAATTCCAGCAATTAAATATGATCATAAATATCAAGTGCAGTTTGAAATCGATGCGAGTGCAATTGAAAAGAAATCTAAGTTCTCAGATGTACCGACTTGGGCACAAGAGTCAGTTCAATATTTAGTAGATAAAGAGGCAGTACACGGTAAGCCAGATGGTACATTTGCACCAGCTGAAAATATCGATCGTGGTTCAGCAGCAAAAATATTAGCTACTGTTTTAGGATTAGAAATTAATAAAGATGCGAAGCCATCATTCCCGGATGCGCAAAATCATTGGGCTACACCATACATCGCAGCAGTTGAAAAAGCTGGTATTGTAAAGGGTGATGAGCAGGGTAACTTCAATCCGAGCGGACTAATTAACCGTGCATCAATGGCTACTATGCTAGTAAATGCATATAAATTAGAAAGAAATGAAAATATTAAACTACCAAAAGAGTTTGCGGACTTAAAAAATCATTGGGGCGCGAAGTATGCCAATATTTTAATCCAAGAAAATATTTCAGTTGGAACAGATAATGGTTGGGCTCCAGATAAAGCGGTAAGCCGCGCGGAAGCAGCTCAATTTATTGCGAAGACAGATAAGTTGAAGAAATAAAGTGAAACTTTAATCAGTGGGGGATTATCCTCACTGATTTTTGTTTATTAAGAAAAAACAAATTCCAAGTTGACACATATGAATTACGGAATTAAAATGAAAAGAAATCAAACAGAATACAATAGAAGCTCATCAGAGAAACTGAAGGCGCACAACGTTCACTTTTGTGAATAGATTGTGTGCCTTTTTCTATTGTACAAACTAAGGGGGCTTTATATATGAAACAGTGGGGTAAGACAGCGCTTATGAAAAGTACAGGTGTCTTATTGTCAGCATTTGTTCTTTTATCGGGGTGTGGTTCGGCAACATCCACTAGTAATTCTGAAGGAGGCGGGGATAAGAAGACAGTTGAACTTTTAAATGTTTCCTATGACCCAACGCGTGAGTTGTATCAAGATTTTAATAAAGACTTTGCGAAGTATTGGAAAGAGAAGCATGGTCAAACAGTAAATGTAAAGCAATCACACGGGGGATCTGGAAGTCAGGCACGCTCCGTTATTGACGGCTTAGAAGCAGACGTTGTAACATTAGCGCTCGCTTATGATATTGACGCAATTAGTAAGAAGAAACAACTAGCAGAAGATTGGCAGAAGCGACTTGCGGATAATTCTACTCCGTACACATCAACGATTGTATTTCTTGTGAGAAAAGGAAATCCGAAAGGGATTAAAGACTGGGATGATTTAACGAAAAAAGGTGTGTCTGTCATTACACCGAATCCAAAAACATCTGGAGGAGCACGGTGGAACTATTTAGGAGCTTGGGGATACGCACTAAAGAAATATAACAATAGTGAAGATAAAGCGAAAGAGTTTGTCGGCCAAATTTATAAAAACGTAGAAGTGCTTGATTCTGGTGCACGCGGGGCAACGACGACTTTCGTTGAAAAAGGAATTGGTGATGTGTTAATCGCTTGGGAAAATGAAGCATTATTATCACAAAAAGAACTTGGAAAAGATAAATTCGAAATTGTAACGCCTTCGATTAGTATACTTGCAGAACCGCCAGTAGCCGTTGTAGATAAAGTCGTTGATAAAAAAGGAACGAAAAAAGTAGCAGAAGGATATCTTGAGTATTTGTATTCAGAAAAAGGGCAAGAAATTGCGGCGAAAAACTTTTATCGCCCTCGTAATGAAAAAGTAGCAGAAAAGTACGCGTCACAATTTCCGAAAGTTCAATTATTTACAGTAGATGAACTATTTGGAGGCTGGAAAAAAGCGCAAGAAAAGCATTTTAATGATGGCGGCGTATTCGATCAAATGTATAAAAAATAAGGGGGGATGAGGTGACGTTATATGAGGAAGAGGCGCGTATTACCAGGGTTTGGATTATCTCTTGGATTTACAATGCTGTATATGAGTTTATTCGTACTTATACCACTTTCTATCGTGTTTATTCAAACTTCGCAGCTAGGCTGGAAGAAGTTCGCACAAGTTATAACGAGTGAGCGCGTGTTGCATTCCTATCAAGTAAGTTTCACAACTTCACTTGTAGCGGCAATCGTAAATGCCATTTTCGGTTTATTAATTGCTTGGGTGCTCGTTCGCTACACATTTCCAGGGAAACGGTTATTAGACGGACTAATCGATTTACCATTCGCTCTTCCGACTGCTGTAGCAGGTATTACACTGACGACGCTTTATGCGGAAAATGGCTTTATTGGAAAAATATTTAGTGTGTTTCATATAAAAGTAGCTTTTACCCAGCTAGGAATTATTGTTGCACTTACGTTTATTGGCTTACCATTTGTCGTTCGAATGGTGCAACCAGTGCTGCAAAGTATTGATAAAGAAGTAGAAGAAGCAGCTTCTAGTTTAGGGGCATCACGCTTTCAAATATTTGTGAAAATCATTTTGCCAGAAATATTCCCGGCTCTACTTGCTGGTTTTTCACTCGCCTTTGCGAGGGCGTTAGGGGAATATGGATCTGTCGTGTTCATTGCAGGTAATATGCCGATGAAAACAGAAATTGCACCGCTTATGATTATGACGAAACTAGAACAATATGATTATGCAGGCGCAACAGCTGTAGCGGCTGTGATGCTTATTATTTCTCTCCTTTTCCTACTATTTATTAATATGATTCAAACTTGGAGCAGAAGGCATGAATTGAAAAGCGAATAGGAGGGGAGAAAATGGAACCAACATTATTAGAAAAGAAAATAGTAAAAAGCGTATCAGTTAAAAAAGAATCTAAGTTTGTACCAATTCTATTCATTACGATAACAATTTTATTTTTATCTCTCTTTCTATTACTGCCGCTCGTGACAATTTTTATGAAAGCGTTCGAACGAGGAATTGATGTATATATTGCCGCTGTAACAGATCAAGAAGCATTTTTGGCAATCAGGTTAACGCTTCTCGTTGCAGTAATTGTTGTGCCGCTGAATACGATATTCGGAATAGCAGCAGCTTGGCTTATTACGAAGTTTCAGTTTAAAGGAAAGCAAGTATTATTATCTCTTATTGAACTGCCGTTTGCTGTATCACCAGTTATCGCAGGATTAGTATTCGTTTTACTTTTCACACCTCGTGCTGCTCTTGGCGGATGGTTAATGGAACACGGGATAAAGCTCATCTTCTCTGTCCCTGGCATTATCATTGCGACGATATTTGTTACGTTTCCATTCGTTGCGCGTGAATTAATCCCGGTTATGCAGGCGCAAGGGAAAAGTGAAGAAGAAGCAGCTCTATCACTTGGCGCAAGCGGCTGGAAAATGTTTTGGCGCGTCACATTGCCAAATATAAAATGGGGTCTATTATACGGTATGATTTTATGTAATGCCCGGGCCATTGGTGAATTCGGAGCAGTTTCCGTTGTGTCTGGTCACGTGCGCGGCATGACAAATACAATGCCGCTTCATATTGAAATTTTGTACAATGAATATCAATTTTCAGCAGCGTTCGCTGTGGCGACTTTAATGTCACTCATCGCAGTTTTTACGCTCGTTATAAAAAACTGGATTGAATGGAGAATGGAAAAACGACAATAAGGAGTGAGTGCGGTGAGTATTCAAATTCAAAATGTATCAAAACAATATGGTACATTTCAAGCGCTGACAGACATTCATTTGGATATTCCAAAAGGTGAACTGGTCGCTTTATTAGGCCCATCAGGTTCTGGGAAGACGACGTTATTACGAATTATTGCAGGACTAGAAGAAGCGGATGGAGGCTCCATTTCATTTGATGGAGAAGATTTAACTGATATTCACGTGAAAAACCGGCAAGTCGGTTTCGTCTTCCAGCACTATGCACTTTTTAAACATATGAATGTATTTGAAAATGTCGCTTTCGGTTTAAAAGTAAGAAGGAAAAGTGTAAGACCTTCAGCTGAAGTAATAAAAGAAAAAGTAACAGAACTATTGAAACTAGTAAAAATGGATGGTTTCGCAAAACGTTATCCAGCGCAATTATCTGGCGGACAACGCCAACGTATCGCACTAGCCAGGGCGCTTGCAGTCGAGCCGAAAATTTTATTGTTAGATGAACCGTTCGGTGCACTTGATGCAAAAGTACGGAAAGAATTGCGAAGATGGCTCCGGAAACTACATGACGAATTTCAAATTACGAGCGTATTCGTAACGCATGATCAAGAAGAAGCGTTAGACGTTGCGGACCGCATTGTTGTAATGAATGAAGGACGCATTGAACAAATGGGAACGCCGGAAGAAGTATATGAAAAACCAGCAAGTCCGTTCGTATATGACTTTTTAGGAAACGTGAATTTATTTCACGGCCGCGTTCATAAAGGTAAACTAAATGTAGGATCGGTGGAACTAGAAGCACCAGAGCATAAGCACGTTTCAAACGTAGACGGAGTGGGATACGTAAGACCACATCACCTATCAATCGATCGTACGAAACAAAGTATAGATGCCATCCCGGCGAAAGTAACATACTCACATGCAGTTGGCCCTGTCGTATATGTAGAATTGAAGCGCGACGGAACAGATGAGTATTTAGAGGCGGAAATTAGTAAAGAACAGTTTAGACAACTAGGCATTCAAACGGGTGAGTTTGTATACGTACATCCGAGAGAAGTGAAGGTGTTTATTCCGGAGGATTTTGTTATTTAAGAGAGCTGAAATTCACTTGAATTAACAGTGAAAAGCGCTCATATTAGCAATCTATTAATAAGAGGAAGTCCCCTAACATATATTTTGGGAGACTTCCTCTTTGTTTGTTGTGATAGTTTTTTCTTATGTGAAATGTAGTGGGAAGTTTGTTATAGATATAATAAGGAGAGATGGGCCGTGTTCAAACAAGTATTTGGTACGAGTAGTAATGAAGATAATAAAAATATAGTTTATATTAATGCGTTAAACCATCGATGGATATTTATCGATTATTACTAATTGGAGGGATTGTATGAACTTCATTTTACATGGATCTGAACATACAGTTTTAGCTTCCATTTTTGACTCATTTCAAGGTAGGGAAAAAGAATTTAATTGGCTTATAACAGACCTGGAGATTGCCACACTTCAGGATGAGAAACTTATACGAGATTATCCTAAAATGTCTCATCCAATAGTCTGGATAGCAGGTGAAGATCTTTCAAATCTCGTAAAAAAATATAATCCTCAATTTATTTGGGGAGTACTATCTGCGTTTGATAAGTCTATAAACATTGATATTAATAATTTGCTTGTAGAACCCTATGCAAATGGAAACGAAGGACTCTGGGTACCAAGTCCAAATATTCAACATCCTCAAGCAACACTTGAAATTGTTTGTTGGGATTCCAGTTTGATGTTGCTATTGAGCAACGATATAAATATTGATGATAAATTTAGAAATTACTTTAAAGACGCTAGGGATTTAAATGATTATAATTCGGAATTTTGATTTTAAATGTGGTTTTTCCAAATGAAGATTATGAAGATATTCATTTTTAATAATGTTTTATTTAAATTCTGAGGAGGCGTAAAAGATGATAGGAATACCGCATTATACAATTCCAGTACAGGTTCATCCCTATGCAATAGATACTTTAACGAAGGAGAAAGATATAAATGTACTAAGCGTAACACCAGTTGTATCAGAAAATGATATGAATCAAACGATAATAAGTTCAGATATATCTATTAAATTAAGAAGTGATTTGTATTTAAATATATCTGTTGATAGAACTGATATGAATTATCAGGATGAGGTGGAGTACCTTCAGATGACGCTAGATAAAGAGGTTCCATTTATAA
Source organism: Bacillus sp. FSL R9-9410 (assembly GCF_038050385.1). Classification (NCBI taxonomy): domain Bacteria; kingdom Bacillati; phylum Bacillota; class Bacilli; order Caryophanales; family Bacillaceae; genus Bacillus; species Bacillus sp. FSL R9-9410. The sequence continues at coordinate 3,579,374 of NZ_JBBOTV010000001.1, read as the reverse complement.
CAAGTGGAAATCCTGAAAAGAAAAAGGTTTTTGAAACATTTTTTAATATTAAAGGGAATATACAATGTGAACTATTAATGGAAGAAGATCAAGAGGTGGATCTCTCTTTAAAAAAAGTATTGTATACGGCTAAATGTGGAACGGGAATTCTACTGAAAAGTGAAGTAGGTAATCTTTTAATAGTTTGTAATGAATTTTGTACGCTTTTAGTTACAAGAGATCAAGAAAAAATAAGTAATATATTGAGAAAACGTTATAATAAGCAGGGATTTTAGGGACTCGGGTTCTGTTATAAAAAATATACTGAGATAATACTTAAAAATGTAGCATCTCGTTTTGCATAGCGGTGGAAGAAAATTATTAAAGATTTGGTGGAGAAGCTAGACGTGGGTAAATTTGATAGCGATATGCAAGTATTATTGCAAAGGATATTAAAGGGGAGGCAACCTGATTTATTATGGATTGTAAATTGTAAGGACTTTCGTATATTAGAAATTGAAACGATACATGAGTTGAGAGAGATCCTAGCAGATGAATTAATTGAAAAAGGCTTTGATGAACAAGATAATATTAATGATTTTGGTAGGGATTTAGAGAAATTGATTGATATATTTGGGGATTTACTTCCTTAATGGTTCGGGTGCATAATGGATTTGTTGAAAGAAGAGCTGATATCGGCTCTTCTTTTTCTACATATATTTTATATAAACAATTAGGTATGATGTAGATAATAAAAAATCTAGAAAGGGATCTTGGTGAATATGATGATGAGTTTTAATAGTGTAGATAATTTATTTTCGATACTTTTAAAGTATCCAGTACGTATAATTTTAATATGTATTGGAATCGGCTGGATTTTTAAATGTATCAAACAAGGTTTCTTCTTTTCAGCCGCACTTATGTTAACGATACTTACACTACTTTTTATTATTACATTTACAGACATATTAGCGTCTGTTTTAAATAGTATTCCTCTTACAATACAATATGGTGGTGTAGTATTTTTGATAATGCTATCATGTATTATGTTTGATTATGAAACTTCTGGTTAGTGAACTACTCACCACTTATCGTTCTTACGGACTGTTTTTCTATGTATGTGTGTGGATATAGCCAGTGGGATTTTATAAAAGAAAAGTAGTTCTTAGAATTAAGTGAAAATAATAAAAACACAGTGAAATCAGCGGCTAAAGGAATACTATTCGTTGGTACTAAAGCTGTTGGGGCAATAGGACTGATTCCGGACGCGGCGTTTTTTGTAGATAGATATTATAAGGGGTATAAAAAAGGATATACGGATTATAGACTGAAAAAAACTAATTCTAAGAAAAGGGGGAGGTAATTAGTAAAATGGAGACGACACATATAATGATTGGTGTATATAATATTGTTTTAATTGTAGCTGTATAGGTGTTTATGTTAAAAAAGAGACAATATAAAGTGGTAACAGTGTTAGTAGTAAGTCTAATATATGCCGTTCTAATAAGTTTTACTTCATATATGTCGCTCTTGAGTTACAAAATTAACATATTGATATTTATTTTTCTAGGAATTAGTTTGTTTTTAGCTGGTATTTTTGAAAAAGAAAAGTAAAGTCGATTCAGTGTATCTTAAAATCTAAACAGATAGTTTGATTTGAGATACACTTTTTTATTTTAAATAAACAGCAAACCTTATGTGTGCTTCTGATGCTATATGAAAGAGTATTATAGATTAGAATAAAAGCCACAAAACATAACCTTTATATATTCCTCCTCATCAATTCCCCAACCTGCGCCGCAACATATTCAATATCATTATCAATTTCGTCTAATACGTAAGATTCTAAAATGCCCATTACAGCAGTACCTAAAAATTTTAAAACGATGTGTTTATCAATGTTTTTATTTACTGACGTATTCGTATTTAGTTTTTTCTCTAGTTCACCCATGATAAAAGTTAGTAACTTCTTCTGAAATGATAATGTGCTGTTACTTCTAAATAACGTTGCGAAAAATGGTTTATGTTCTTTGAAGTATTCAAACGATATGATGGTTCCTTCTATATAACCTTTAGTTTGTTTCATATCGCATATTTCTCTTAATTGATTTAAATGGTCGTCCACAATTTTGTCTAATAAATTGTATTTATCTAGGTAGTGAAGGTAGAAGGTTTTTCTCCCGATATTTGCTTTTTCCGTAATGTTTTTTACTGTAATTTCGTCAAAACCATCTGCAATTAACATTTCTATAAATGCAGAATGAATTGCACCTCTAATTGTTAGGTTTGCATCTAGCAATTAGGGGTTTTTATTGTGAAGATTGATGTGCTTAATATTTACGTTATTGGCACATAACAAGATATAATAGAAGAAATCAATAAGGAGGCTGGCTGTGAAGAATCTTCGTTATTTCAATATATTTACTATGTTAATTGTATACACACTACTCATGTTTTACATCGGCTGGAACGGATGGGTTTGGCTCAGTACGGTATTTGGCTGGGAATCTTGGGGGTATTACGCTTTCATAGTCGGATTTATTTCATATGCGTACATTCTCGTACAAGTGTTTAAATTCCTTCCTTTCCTGCGAACGGTCGGTTCAATTTGGTTTGCAGTTATACAATACGCGATTATGTTATTGCCGTTAGCCGATATTGCCGTCTTATTATTACAGTTTTCAGTGGAGAAAGAGACGGCAATTATTTGGACAGGAACGGTCGTTTTACTCGTGTTCGTTTTTATCTTCGCATATGGGGTATTTAATGCATATAGTCCAGTAGTAAGAAAATACGAAGTGCACATACCGAAAAAGGTAGAAGGGCGTAAAAGTTTACGCATTGCGATGGCTTCTGATATGCATTTCGGTAAACTGTCTGGTGTTGCTCATTTAAAGAGACTTGTTCGTCACGTAAATGAAATGAAACCAGATATTATTTTACTGCCGGGTGATATTATCGATGATCATCCAGGTGTATTCATTCAAAAAAATATGGGACCAATCATGAAACAGATGAAAGCTCCATTAGGCGTATATGGTGTGTTAGGAAACCATGAATATTACGGCAGAGCTGTTCCTGAGTTTTTACAAGAGATGGATAAGATTGATATTCGTATTCTTTTAGATGAAGTCATTACAATTGAAGATCATTTTTATCTCGTTGGAAGAAGGGATAAAACAGAGCGTGATCGTCAAAGCTTTGAAAGTTTAATGAGTACGGTGGATTTATCGCTTCCTGTTATCGCGATGGATCACCAGCCATTTGAATTAAAACAAGCAGCGGATGCTGGCGTCGATTTGCTATTATCCGGTCACACGCACCGTGGACAAATGGCGCCGAATCATATTGTGACGAGAAGAATGTACGAATTAGACTGGGGATACGCACAAAAAGGTGCATTCCACGCAATTGTTTCTTCTGGATTTGGATTTTGGGGACCACCGCTTAGACTTGGAAGTAGATCTGAGATTGTGCAGGTGGAAGTTACGTTTGAATAGGTATGTGAAATAGAGAGCTGAGTGCTCTCTATTTTTTAATTTAAAGGTACAAAATATTCGAGTGAAGTTCTTTATTTACTCTCTGAAAAAAGAGATACTATAAGAAGACTCTGCTTGAAAAGGGGGATTATAAGTGATCATATCAGATGTAATATACAGTGAGTTTAAAGTAGATAAAGTGTTAGAAGAATTAATTTTAAGTAAACCTGTGCAAAGGCTGAAAGGGGTTCATCAGGCCGGAGCAAGTTACTTAATGAATGAGAAATGGAATGTAACGCGCTTTGATCATTCAGTTGGTGCTATGTTGTTAATTAAAAAACTTGGTGGTTCAGTAGAAGAACAAATTGCTGGTTTACTGCATGATGTATCGCACACTGCTTTTTCTCATGTGATTGATTATGTTTTTGATAACGAAAATGAAAGTTATCATGAAGAAATATTTAGTTCTGTCGTTAAAAACTCGGAAATCCCGGCGCTTCTTTCAAAACATGGTTATAACTATGAAGATATTTTGTTAGATGATTCGAAGTGGACATTGCTTGAAAGATCCGCGCCAGAATTATGTGCAGACCGAGTGGATTATACATTGAGAGATATGTATACATATGGATACATTTCTTTAGAAGAAGCTCAAAATTTTTTAGATGATTTAATCGCAGTGAATGGAAAAATGGTTCTTCAAAATATCGAGATTGCTGAATGGTTTACGAAGACGTATTACAAAGAAGTAATCGACTTCTTTATGAAACCACTTAATATTTATGGAAATGATATGTTAGCCAAAACGTTAAAGTTAGCTCTTCATAAAAAGATAATCCATCCAGATGACTTTCTTCTTGAAGATGATTCGCTTATATCGAAATTACAGCTATGTAACGATCCAGAAGTGGAAGCTTTATTAAGAAAAGTTCATCCAAGTATAGAAGTAAAAGAAGATAGAAAAGATTATGATTTACATCAAAAAAATAAAGTGCGTCTCATTGACCCGCCGTTACTTCGTGAAGGGAAAATCGTTCAGTCGTCTGTTATATCAGAAAAAATAAGACAGATGAGTGATGTCGCTTATGAAAAAGCGGTGAGAGGGATGTATGTGAAAGTGATTTCTAATTAATGCAGAGGTTACCTTGAAAGTAGTTATTACTAGTAAGGTAACCTTTTATTTTTAATAAAAACAACTACATACAATAAATGGAAGGTTGTATAATTTAACTTATAAGGAGGTGAGCAAGTGATCTTCTCAATCATTCTATATTTCTTCTTCCCCATAACTTTAATCGCAACAATAATCCTTTCTAAAAAATCACACCAGAAAAAATTATTACAGGTATGCCAGCAATTATTTCAGCCATATTAGCCATTAGTTGTTATTCTCTTTTTCTATATAATAACGGAATGGGCGAATTTATGGTCGCACTTTTATTAATCGGTATTACGCTAGTGAATGTAGCATTAATGACCATCATTAAGATTTTGAAAGTTACCGTTTTCATTATCAATCAAACCAATTCCAAACCGCAATATCTCCAAGAGTCGCATAACGTATGTGAGGCGAGTTTTGTAATTTTAATAATTCTTTTGACGGTCCAGTAATGACAATGCCGTATACTTTTACTCCGTTATCTTTTACATATTTATAACGTTTATCTAAGTTTAGTTCGCTTTCAGGAAGCATAGCAACTGTACTTACAGTTTTTTTATGTGTAGAAAGAATACGCATCATTTCAATTACTTTATCTTCTGGTGTTTTCTGCGTGTCTGTTTCACTATTAAGGAATCTTACATGTTCTGGAAATCCTATAGCTTTCCCACCAGTTAGGATGAAATCTCCTGCAGTTGTTTTTTCTTGGCCCGTATCTAAAGCGTACCATACAGGAGTTGGAGGGAGTTCTTGTGCTTCAAATACGCTATATAAAAGTGGTTCTAATTCTTTTAAAGTGTAAGCCTTGTCAAAAGAAATTGCTACTTCTGCAACAGTTCCATCATGTACTTTTGCAAGTGTATCCCATACTTTTTTTGAAGATTCCTTTAAATAATCACCCTGCTCCGTTTTTGGATGAACAAAGAAAAGTTTTGGCTGATAGAATGTATTCATCCAAGACTTGTTTGTGACATCTAAAGATGATAAGAAGCTCTTTGTTTCTACGGTCCCGAGTGGCATTTCTTTTTTACCAATCGTTTTCACTAAATCAAATTGGCTGTTCGTACGAAAGAAAGCTTCTACACTTGTTCCGCCCCCCATAACACGGCTATTTGGGATAGTTGCTTCAAGTGCAAGAGAGGGAACATCTCTTATTTCTTTTAGTTTTTTATCATTATTAGCTTGAAAATAAAAGGCAGACAATACCCCGCCGATCATATATATAATGATGCAAATTGATAGTATAAAACCGAGCGTTTGTAAACGATGTTTCCATTTAATCCTCCAAAAAGGAACTTTAAGATCTTTTGGTGGTAACTTTTTCTTAACGGGTTCTGTTTTTATTAATAATGCATCCAAATGAGCTTCACACTCTTCACAAGTCTCAATATGACTTTCTAACTTTTTTTGTTCGTCATGTGTGAGTGTTCCGTTTTCATATTTCTCCCACAGTTTTTTAAACTCTGCACAAACCATCTGTATCACTCCTTTATGCTTCGTGTTTCTTTTCGTCCTCGGTGTAATTCAATTTTTACTTTTGCTAACGAGAGACCGGTCATTTCTGCTATTTCCTTATAGGAGAATCCGTAGTAATCTCGTAGTAGCAACACATTTCGTCTTTCGAGCGGAAGTGAGGATATGCTTTGTAACCAACTAGTAATCTCGTGTTTTACGAAATAAGAGTGCTCTGTACTTGGCACGTTTGGTAAATGGAATTCTTCAAGTGTAGTTGTTTTATACTTCTTTTCTTTTCGGTACCAATCGATAAAGGCGTTGTAGGCAATTGTAAATAACCACGGCCTAATTTCTGCTCCTTTATAATAGTCAATATGGACGAGCATTCGGTAGAAAGTTTCTTGCATGAGATCTTCAGCACAGTGGGGATCTCCGGTTAGGGAGAGAAGATAGCGAAATAAATCTTGCATGTACTCTGAGTAAATGTCTTCTAATGATTGACTTTGTTTCACTACATTTCCCTCCCTTCATACATAACAACGAAATACATATAAAAAAGTTACAAATTTTATGGAATTATAGTAAAAAACGTCAAGAATTGGATAGGATTCTCTTTTATCATAATACATATAAGGCGGGTGAACAGAGGTGGAAAGCTATGAAACTCAAATTCAAAGGGCAATTGATTATATTGAAGAGGATGTAATGGAAAAACAAACGCTGCGTAATTTAGCTCGCATTGCATGTTTTTCAGAATCGCATTTTCATCGTGTATTCCAGGCGTTAGTAGGCGATACAGTAATGGAGTATGTTCGGAAGAGGAGGTTAGCCCGGGCAGCTTATCAACTTTCTCATACGGATGAAAAAATTATTGATGTCGCATTTGAACATGGCTTTCAATCCCACGAAACGTTCACGAGAGCCTTTAAAAAATTATTTCAAATGACACCAAGTGAATATCGAAAACAAGAAATTGAAACACCAATGTATTATAGAGTGAATGTAAAACAAAGAAAATTAAATCCATATTTAGGGGGCATACAAATGGAATATCGTATTGTAAATAAACCAGAATTTTTAATGGCGGGTTATGAGCTGAAGACGACGAGTAAAGAAGGGAAAAACCATCAAGATATCCCGGCCTTTTGGCAAGAATATTTACAAAAGGATCTTGGAACGACGATTCCGAATCGTAAAGATACGAGCCAATGGGTAGAGCTTGGATTATGTACTGATTTTAATTTAGAAACAGGGGACTTCACTTATATTATTGGAATGGAAGTTACAGATTTTGAAAATGTACCAAATGCAATTGCAAAGCGTACATTCCCATCCGCAACGTATGCAGTATTTACAACGCCGAAAGTTCCTCATGAAGAAATGGTATCGTCTATTCATCAAACATGGAATGCAGTATTCTCAGAATGGTTCCCACATTCAGGATATGAACATTGCGGAGTTACAGAATTTGAACAATACGATGAGCGTTGCCATGCAGATAAAAGTGAATTTGCTCAAATTGAACTTTGGATACCGGTGAAGAAGAAATAATAGAAAGAAAGACCGTCCAAAAGGTATTTTTGGACGGTCTTCTCTTATTAATAGGTTGCTACTATTGTTGTATTTTGTAGTTAGGTCGATATAATTTCATTTACTAGCACGCTACTCCGAAAAGGAAAAGGTACTTTTATAAAGCACCTTTTTCTATGAACTAAAGGGAAACACAAGTATAATCGTCGTTCCTTTTCCAAGTTCACTATCAATGGAGATCGTTCCGTTATGGGCATGAACGAGCTGTTTTGTAATGGCGAGGCCAAGTCCAGTTCCGATGTTACTTTCTTCTGTATTCGTTCCTCTGTAATACCTTTCGAATAGAAGTTCTTTCGTTTTATCATCCATACCTTTTCCATTATCTGAAATAGATAGTGTAAATGAATTTACATTTTGCGAAAGTTTTACGATTACGTTTGTCGTTTCATTATTATGTTTTACAGCGTTTGCTAATAAGTTTTCGATAATACGCTGGAACCATTTTTCTTCAATAAAATATTGGATTTTGCTTGAACTTGGTACAAATTCAATATTTTGATTTTGCAGCGTTGGATTATTAATAAATTGCAGTAGTACTTTTTGAACGAATTGGTTAATTTCAACATTTACATGCTGTCCGGGAAGGGCATTACTTCTTAATTGATACGTTAAGCTTAAGTCGTCAATTAATGTAGTCATATATTGTGACTTTTCTTTCATTACAAGGCCAAATTGCTGAATATCTGGATCCGTCCAATTATACTGCTTCGATTCTAATAATAATGCATAGCCGTATATAGAGCTAAGCGGTGTTTTTAAATCATGTGTTAGACCAGTAATCCATTCTTCACGTGTTTGCTGCAAAACTTGTCTCATTGCATCATTCTTTTTCAAAGTAATAGAAAGGTGCTCTAGTGAGTTCGTAACATCTTTAAACAGACGGAATGACCATTTTTCTTTACCGGAGCGCCGGAATCGAATAGGTTTTCCTTTTTTACTAACAGGCTCTTCATATTTTCCACCAGCGATATTTTTAAGCCAGCGCATCGTATGTAATAGAGGCTTTCCAAACTTATTTCCATACCAAATTGAAAGAATGACTAAATAAACAAAGACGATAAGAAGGATTAATCCGCATCCGATTAGAAACTTCTTAGTAAATACATCCTCAATTTCGTCATCTGGGTAGTAGCGTTCATTTTTTGCTGTAACGACGAGAAGCTGACCGCTATTTGCATCGTAAAAGCTAGACGTGTTTTCTTTATGATTCCACGGTTCTTTTTCGTTAAGAGCAGTCTGTATTGTTGAAAGTGTTTTTTTCTTTCCAGTTGGATAGGAAAAAACCTCTTCGCCATTATGATTAAATATTTGCAGCGTTGCTTTTTCTTTAGAGAGTAACTGTTTTTCTTGTTCCGTTAATGTGAACGAATCTGTAGATACAGAAGGGTGTTCTTTCTGAATTGTTTTTAGTAATGCATTACTTTTTAACATACCACCGTAAATAACAAGTACGTTCTTTTCTTCTACTCCAATTTCCCAATATGTAAATGTATAAGGGCTTTCTATATGATTCTGTATATGTGCGAGTAAAGATGTTTTTGTATAAGAAGTTGGGACATCACTTGGTGTATTAAATTGATAGAGGACTTTTCCATTTTCCTCTACAATCTGAATCCAATCATTTTTCTCTTTAATTAAATCTTTTACTTCAGTTTTTAACGTAATATCGCCATCTTCTGAAGAGATATATCTTGAAATTGTAAAACTATCAGAATCCGGAATGTTAGGTTCGTATGAAATACTAGTAACAAGAAAAATTAAATAAGTGAAAGCAGCGACTACAGCAATAAGTAATGTAACTAAAACAAAAACGTGTTGCAGTATAAATTGGATGATAAGCCGTTTATTAAGATTCATATCATCACCCTACTTTGTAATGAACTTATAGCCAAGTCCACGAACTGTTTTTATGTATTCTGGTTTACTTGGATCTTGTTCAATTTTTTCACGTAGTTTTCGAATATGAACCATAACAGTATTATCATCTCCATTATAGGCAGGTGCTCCCCAAACTTTTTCATATAATTCTTCCTTCGAAAATACGTAGTTCGGATTCTCACAAAAGAATAGTAGTAGTTGAAAGAGTTGAGCGGAACATTCGACAACGTTTCCATCTACTGTTAGTTCCGCAGAATGTTGATCAATTTCAAATCTCCCAAAAGAAAAGGAGTATATTCTTTGTTCTTGTATGTTTTGTTTCATATGTCTTCGGAGTTGAGCTTTCATACGAGCGACTACTTCTAGTGGATTAAATGGTTTCGTAATGTAATCATCCGCACCGTATGAAAATCCGGAAATTTTATCTACATCAGATGTTTTTGCTGTTAGGAAGAAGATAGGGCAATCCGTTTTTTGGCGAATGATTGGACAAATGTCAAAACCGGATTGTCCAGGAAGCATTACATCTAAAATAATTAAATCATAATTGTTTTGCTCGGTGAGAGATAAGGCTATTTCCGCAGATGTTGCAGTTGTAATATGAGAAAAACCTTCTTTTTCAAGAATGGTAGTTAGTAATTGTAAAATTGCTGTTTCATCATCAATGAGTAGAATATTTGCGTGATACATATGAATCCCTCCTAATTTCCTCGAATATCATATCATCTTTTTGTAACTTATGGAATTTTTAAGGAAATTTTAAGGTTTTCTTTCACAAAAAATTAAGATTCAAATGATATGATAAAAGTAACATGGGGAGGAGATGAATGTGAATCCGTTTCAAACGATGCGAGCTAGATATTTTTTAATTGTATTTGCACTATTAATTTTAATAGCACGAAGCAGTAATGAATTGCTAGAAAGTACATTTCATATACAAAATTCATCTTTTATAAATATGCTTATATTTTATATCCTTCCAATAATATGGATTTTTTACGGATATAGAAAGCATCGTGTTTCATTTTCATTATTTATTAATAGAAACGAAACATTTAACCTAGTGCAAGTTTTGTACATCGCGATTATGCTTTGTATGTTTAGTTACGGCTATCTTATTTTATATATGTACAGCTTTGCATGGATTACACCAGATTTTATTATGAATGCCTTGCATGAACCGATTATAGATAGTACCGGGGGATATGTATTTCAATTTATTATGGTTGTATTTATCGCGCCTATTGTCGGAGAGTTTGTTTTTCGAGGGTTTTTACTGCAGCGTTTTGCGGCAAAATGGGGTACTAGTATAGCAATGGTCGTTGTAGCACTTTTATTTGGGTGCTTACATGTTGATTTCCTTGGTGCAGTTGTGTTTAGCATCGTACTATCAATTGTATATATTCGTACGAAAAGCTTACTCATGCCAATTGCTATTCATATGTTAAACAATGCGCTTGTGCTTAGTTCTTCTTTTTTAGTAAGTAGAGAAAAGATAATGAGTTTTGCCGATTTTTCGAACTATACGACATTCTTTCCAGGATTAATTATTTTTATGACAGGATTAAACTTAGTGCTCATCTTTTTATTTGTGAATCGCAAATATTGGAGTAAAGAAGTGCCTGTTATATATGCGGAGAGGGAAAAGAGCTTTTCGAGTATAGCAGGAGATAAGTAAGGTAGAGAAGATGTTTGAGAAAATATTGAAGGAAATGATAGATTATTGTACTTCTATTAGATATAAGTACTTTTCCATCAATAATGATACAGGAAATATTATTTTTCTTTTTATCGTGTTAGGGACATTAATAATAGTCAGCTTTATTATAGAAGAAATGATGAAGCGCATATTCAGACAGTATGTAAAAAATGAAGTGAATTATGTTAGGGCTCATAAAATGTTTGAGAAAGTGATGGGGACTTTTATTTTATGAAAACTAAATCATTATTAATTCGAAATTTGAAAGGGATGTATAAAATTATATGAATGAAACAATATCGTCAAATAAGTTTTTTTATTTGATTGTACTGAGTTTAGTATTGATTACGACAGTAAATGTTGTTCTTCGCTGGGAGGAAGCTTACTTTTTTATGTATTTAGCGCTCCATTTATTAGGGATTTTATGCATAACGGGCGGAGTAGTTGCTGAGAAAAAGCATGAAGAAAGTATTAATTATATGTGTGTGATGGGTCTTATTTTACTTCTAACTGTACAAGGTATTATGAAATATAGTTCATTTTCTTTGCAAGATTTTAGTTTGTTAATAGATGTACTTCCTTAAGGAGAGGCTCTTTATTTTATCTAAAAGGCGGTTTGCCAGTGCATTTCTTATCCCAGATTATGAACCGAATAAAGTGTCTAAAGGTAGGTGAAACTCTTCTTATGTAGAAGAGTTTTTTTATGTAAGTAGAAGGTTCTCGAGCAATTCTCACGATTAGCTTGTTCTAATTTAGCATGTACGAACTTACAATAATAATAGACAGGCAGCATAGAGGAGGGAATAGCGTGAGGAAAGTTATTGGGTGGTCGCTTTTTTTGTACGTTGGATTTGCGTTGCTTATATATTGGTATTTATTTGGATGGAATCATGAACTCATTCCGGACATGTATAAAGGTACGAGTGCGGATCCAGAAACTTTTATGAATGCAAGAGAGCTTACGCTAAGCCAAGATTATTCGCGTGTGAAAAATTTATTGTTCTTTTTAGCGACGCCTCTTGAATGGATTATTTTATTATTTGTACTCGTGCTCGGTATTTCAAAAAAGTTTGAGAAATGGTCGAAGGAAACGACCAAAATAAATGTCTTACAAGTTGCGATTTATTTCTTCTATTTATCATTATTGACAACAATTCTTGCATTACCGATGCAATGGATTGGGCGTAAAGTCTCTGTTGATTACGGAATCTCTACGCAAAGTACACAAAGCTGGGTAAAAGATCACGTTATCGATTTTTGGGTGAATTACGCGACTATGTTACTTATCGTTACTGTTCTTTTATGGCTTATCCGTAAATTCCCGAAGAGATGGTGGCTAGTAGGATGGGCACTCTCTGTTCCGTTTACGATTTTTTTAACGTTCGTGCAACCTGTTATTATTGATCCACTTTACAATGATTTCTCGACGCTAAAAAATAAAGAATTAGAAACGAAAATTTTGACAATGGCAGATAAAGCTGATATTCCAGCTAAACACGTATATGAAGTAAATATGTCGGAAAAAACGAATTCGTTAAATGCGTACGTAACAGGAATTGGCCTTAACTCGCGTATTGTAATGTGGGATACAACGCTTAAGCAATTAAAAGATAAAGAGATTTTATTTATAATGGCTCATGAAATGGGACATTATGTTATGAAACATATATATTGGGGCGTTGGGAGTTATATTTTACTATCGTTTATAGGTATGTATGTAATTAGTCGAATTTTAAATTTGTGTATTCGAAAATGGGGAGATACGCTGAAAATTTCAAAAATGGCATGTTTCTCGATTTTACCTTTATTTTTCTTAATTTCCTCTGTATTATCTTTTGCATCACAACCAGCAACAAACTACGTTTCACGTATAGAAGAACGAGCGGCAGATCAATATGCTTTAAATATGACGAAAGATGGGAAGTCTGGTGTGAAAACTTTTCAATATTTATCAAAAACAAGCTTAAGCCAAGTGAATCCGCCTGCGTTAGTGAAATTTTTCTTATACACACATCCGCCAATTTTTGAAAGAATTCATACATTTGAACAATATGAAAAACAAAAAAACAAGAAGTAGCGATTATGCTACTTCTTTTTTATAGAAATATAAGTTTGGTATTGGGAATATTTATCATTGCTTTTTATTGTGATTTTGTAAATAATAAGCTATAAAATTCTAAAAATCTATATATAAAGGAATAAAGGTGGAAATATGTATTTTTTACAAAATTTAAAAGTGAAACATAAATTACTCTCGCTTATCTCATTAGCAGTTTTGGGCATGGTAATTATGAGTTGTGTAGCAGTTAATTCAATTAATCAGATTAAGTATGATACGGAAATTGTCGTAGATGATTATCAAAATTCAGCAATTTTATTAGAAGGGATGCTTCGTACACAAAATTCACTAGAATATAACTTACTAGAATTAATTACAGTGTCACAAAATGAGGGGACAAATAAAGAGGGGATTATTGGTAATGTTGAAAAGGATCTAAAGAAATATGATTCTTTATTAAAAGAATATGATGATGGCGTTAATTTAAGTAAGCAAGAGGATGAACTGTTTCAGAAGATGAAGAAATCTTTGCCAAGTTATATGGATACATATAAAAAGTTGTTTGAAAAAGCGAAGGTGACAAACGAACCCCAGCTGGTAAACGAATTTCATAAGGAATTAAAACCAAAGGGAGTGGAGTTAGCTAGTTATGCGGTAGATCTAGAAGCATATGTTTCAAACTTAGCTGATCAAGTATTTAAAGATTCTCAAAAAATGATAGATCAGTCCGTTATTACTTTTATCATTCTTGCAGTAGTTACTACAATCGTTATATGTATAGTAAGTTATATTATTAGCAAGCTTATAGTTGCTCCTTTACAAACGGTTAGTCGTATGATGGAAAGAGCAAAAGAAGGAGATCTAACTGTATATGGTGATTATAATGCTAAAGATGAATTGGGCTTATTAGTAAGTGATTTTAACGAGATGATTGCAGGGCTAAGAGCAAATATGCAAGAAGTAGATAATAATATTCAGCTTTTATTCCAACATGCAGACGGAGTAGTATCTGCATCGGAAGTATCTAGTGGTGCAGCGAAGAAAATCACTATAGATATTGAAGAAGTTGCAAATGGTGCAGAGAGTCAAATGCAAGCAATGGAGCAAACTGCGGGTGCGATGGAAGAGTTGACACAAGGAATGCAGAGTATAGTAAATACATCATCCTCTGTAAATGAATTGTCTGCTCAATCAGCATTAGATGCAGAGAGTGGTAACAAATTAATGAAACAAATGATTCAACAGATGGATACAATCCAAAATTCAGTACATAGCGGTGTCAAACAAGTGGAGACTATGAAGGAACAATCAGAAGAGATTGTTAAAATTATTGATGTTATGCAAGGTATTACCTCTCAGATTAACTTATTAGCATTAAATGCCGCAATTGAGGCTGCACGTGCTGGAGAAAGTGGTAGAGGATTTGCAATTGTGGCAGATGAAGTAAGAAAATTAGCAGAACAATCTAGTGATTCTGCAAAACAAATTGAGAAACTTATTATTCAAGTTATGGGAACAACGAACCATACGGTAGACATGATGGGGAAAGTAGATAATGAGGTACAGGCAGGTACACAAGTAGTGATGAATACAGAAAAAGTATTTGGAAAAATCACTGAAAAAGTGCAGCAAGTATCTAATCAAATTCAAACTGTATCTATGTCTACAGATGAAATTGCAGCGAGTAGTGAGGAGATTTCTGCTTCTGCAGAAGACATGGCTCAAATTTCCCAAAGATCATCTGATCGAACTGATAGGGTAAAAGAGTCTATTCACCAGCAAGAAAAATCAGTTCAAGAAATCTCAGTTTCAATTGAGCATCTGCATAGCGTAGCAGGAGGATTAAAGCAGATTGTTTCACAATTTACTCTTCAAAAATAGTATATTTAAGTTTATATATAGTGAAATTCCTCTGAATAAATAATAGAAAAATCATCCTTTATAAGAAATAAAGGATGATTTTTCTATTATGAAGATTTGATGTGAATTCTACTTTTTACATTCTATTTTTTTACAGTTTTTCAATTGTGATATATAATGATATGTAATGTTTTTAGAATTTTTAGTTTATAAAGAGATGATTGTAGGGGGAGGAGAAAATTGTTTCATTCAAAATCAATGCCGGCTATAAAAATGATCCTTTCGATGTCTATTTTCGGATCGATTGGATTTTTTTCTGTCCAAACGGGTTTACCATCTTTTGAATTAGTATTTATTCGGTGTATTTGTGCGACTTTATTTTTAACGCTATGTTGGTTTGCAACAGGACAATATAAAAATGAGAAATGGAATAAAAAAGAAATTGTACAAATATTAGCGTGTGGCGTATTTCTCGTTTTTAACTGGGTGTTTTTATTTAAAGCGTTTGAAGTCATGTCGATTACAATTGCGATTTCTGTATATCATCTTGCACCGATCATCGTATTAATGATTGGTAGTATTGTATTTAAAGAGAGGTTAACAGCATTTGCGGTTCTGTCCATTACCATATGTTTCATCGGTACAGTTTTAGTAGCTGGGGTAGATGGAAGTATGTCGCTTGAGAAACTCATGTCGTCTGGAATGGTGTGGGCGCTTCTTGCAGCTTTATTTTATGCATTTACAACGTTGCTCGGAAAAGGAATTAAGCATACGAGTGCATATGCGATGACATTTTTACAAACTTTTTTGGGTATATTTTTATTGCTACCATTCGTAGACTTCGGGAAGTTTCAAGGATTAACAGAGATGAACTGGATGATGATCACAGCGACAGGACTTATACATACGGGATTTGTATATTACTTATTTTTTGACAGCTTAAGAGATTTATCGACGAGATTAATTTCGGTATTAGTGTTTTTAGATCCTGCGGTTGCAATACTATTAGATACAGTCTTTACCGGATTTAGACCGACTAGTATGCAAATTGTAGGGATTGTCCTAATATTTGTAGGGATGGCGTTTACTTTTCGAAAAACGAAGGATGAAAAAGTGGTGGTAAAAGAAAATACGTATTATGAAGTGTGAAAAATTACCTCCTAACGTATTGAGAATTTTCTTATTTTTTGTACAATATAAAAGTGGGAAAATAAAGGAAGAGGTGGATGAGAGAGATGAAAAAGTTATTAAAGATAGCGACATCATTAACTTTAATAGGGGGGATATTTGTTAGCGGTAATATTGTTTCAGCAAATACAGATGGAATTCAACAATCTCCACCTCCACCTGATATTATGCTAGAATTTGATGATTTAGCAAATGATCATTGGGCTTATAATGAAATTATGAATTTAGTATATCACCGTATTATGTATGGATATGGAAACGGTAAGTTTGGGGTAGAAGATAATATAACACGTGAACAAGCAGCAGCAGTACTACATCGCGCACTCAATTTAAAAAGAAGTCCATTTGAAGAGAATCCATATGGAGATATTAGTGGGAAATCAACAATGTTCCCTTACGAAATTTTACATTTAACAAGCCTTGGTATTTTTAAAGGAGACGAAAATGGGAATTTCCGTCCGAAAGCAACATTGACTCGCGCAGAATTAGCACAAATTTTAACGAAAGCATATACGTTAAAAGCAAAGCATCCGCATACATTTACAGATATACTAGAAAACTATTGGGCAAGAGATGCAATTAGTGCATTGCAGTCTAATAAAGTCGTAGTAGGAACCGGAGATGGTAAGTTCGAGCCTGAAATGCTCGTTACACGTGGGCAATTCGCTAAGTTTCTACAACAAGCAATTTATAATTCACCAGGGAAATGGGAATAAATAAGAGTATAAAAAAGTACAAGTAGATTATACTTGTACTTTTTTGTCTGAAAGGTGAAGTTTTTAGAAATAAAGGTTTTCTAAGTGAAAGAAAAACATACATTTACTGACATACCAGAAAACCATTGGGCTAAAGATGCGATAAGCACCTTACAATCTAATAAAGCTATAGTTGGAACTGGTAATGGTTTATCCCGCTATTTGTGGGCAATAAAACTCCCACCTCAAAATTTAGATGGAGCAAAGAAGTTAGGTGGAAGCCCTGCTGCCCGTAAACGCCCGATTGGTGAGAGCTAATAATCAGTGGGGGATGAACAAAACCCCAACTGATTAAAGTTTCACTTTATTTGAGCCAGAAAAACTTGTAACTCGTGAATAGTATGCAAAGTTCTTAAATAATGCAATTCATAGGTTCTACGCAAACGATTAATCTATGAAGCTCGAAAAAAGCGCAAATATGATATTTGCGCTTTTTTTGTCTATAAAGTGAAATTTTTATAAGTGAAGGAATTGATTAGTAGATAGTAGAATATTGTATATATAACATCTTTGCAAAAGCTTTTGTTTATCCTTTTTGAAAATCAAAGAGAGAAACTAGAGCGCAAAGATAAGAATATTTCTTCAAATGATTTGCATGCGATTCAGAATACCAATTGGAATTGAGAGCGAATTGGCTCACCTAGTAATCTTCAAAATAATAGATGTTAAAAATGCAATATATTACATACGGTTTGCAAATGCAGCATATGTAATATGGGAAAAGAATTTAGTCTATTATTTTCCACTTTTAATAAAGTGGAAATGAAGGAGAGAGGACAATGAAGAAAAAAATGTTACGTATAATGGCCGCAGCGACTATTATGGGTGGATTATTGGTAAGTGCAAGTGTACCTAACATAAAAGCAGAAGAGTATCCAGAAATGATTGTATTTGATGATGTTCCAGTAGACTATTGGGCATATGAATATATTATGGAAGTGGCGTATCATAAAGTTATGCTGGGCTATGGGAATGGAAAGTTTGGTGTAGGTGATAATGTAAGCCGTGAACAAGTGGCGGCAGTACTGTATCGCGCACTTAATATAAAGCATGAAGGACCGTTAAAAAATCCTTATAAAGATATTTCTGAAAGGTCAACAATGTTTCCGGATGAAATTTTGGCATTAACAGAACGTGGCATTTTTAAAGGTGATGAGAAGGGGAACTTTAGACCTAGAGAAACAATAACACGTGCAGAAGTAGCACAAGTTCTTACACAGACATTTTCATTTGAAGCACAGCAACAGCATACATTTAAAGATGTACCAAATAATTACTGGGCGAAAAATGCAATTAGTGCACTACAAGCTAATAATGTTATAGTAGGAACAGGGAATGGAAAGTTTGAACCAAATAAAGTTGTAACACGTGAGCAATATGCAACATTTTTAAATAAAGCTATTACTAATTTGTATTTGAAAGATGAATAACATGAAACGGAAGTAAAAAATAATATAGTACAAGAAAATTAAAATTATATTAGTATATCATATTTTTTTAAAAAAGCGCGAGAATTACGCGCTTTTTTCTTATTTTAAATTGTTTATCTGTATATTTATTCTACTGTTCATTGTTCGATGATTACTATTTATGGAAAAAACAGGTTAATTGTAGTTACTTTTTACGGGAAAAAAGTACGATTTAGTAACTTTATTGTTAACTAAGTGTAAAGAGAAGTATATGAAATATGATTCACAAATTAGACAAACATTATATGGATAAGTGTATTGTTACTTTTCCGTGAATTCTTTATATTAGAAAAAAATATGTTTTTAGGGAGAGAACAAAGTGAAGAAAAAGATATTAAAAGTAGCAACAGCTTTAACAATTATGGGTGGAATTGGATTAAGCACACAAGGTACTACAGCAAATGCGGAAGTAGCTGTGAAACAACAACAACAAGCTGCATCTGTTACATTTAAAGATGTACCGCAAGGGCATTGGTCTTATAAAGCAATCCAAAATCTAGCAGACTGGGGAATTATTGCTGGTTATGGAGATGGAAGATTCGGTTTTGGTGATAATGTAACACGTGAGCAAGTAGCGGCGTTAATTTACCGTACAATTGATGGGGACCAATACTTTGATGAAAATCATGAGTTTGTAAGTACATATAAAGATATCGTTGATGATAACTCAACAATGTTCCCAATTGAAATTTTAGCATTAACAGAATTAGAAATCTTTAAAGGTGATGGTAGTGGAAACTTCAGACCAAAAGATACGTTAACACGTGCAGAAATGGCACAAATTTTAACGGAAACATTTGATTTACAAGTAAAAGGTACACCAGGATTTAAAGATGTACCAGCAGGACATTGGGCAGCTAAGGCAATTAATGCAGTAGGTTCAAATGGTATTTCAGCAGGTGATGGTTCAGGTAACTTTGCACCAGGTATGAAAGTAACACGTGAACAATATGCACAGTTCCTATACAAAGCAATTTTAAATGATCAGCAACAATAATTTATAAAAAAGAGCCAGTGTTATATAACACTGGCTCTTTTTTTCGTTGAAATCATAATGAATAAACACAGTTTTGTAAAAAAACCATTAAATTTTCAAAAAAAACTTCCTTTTCTGAAGATTTGTTATATAATATAAAACATAAAATTAAATCTGTTATAAAACAGTTTGAGAAGGGGATGCTAATATGTCGACGCAAACTTCACGGGTTACACTCGTTGGAGAAATGTTACCAGCGTACAACGAAATATTGACACCTGAGGCGCTTAGTTTTTTAAAGGAACTACATGAAAATTTCAATGAACGCCGCACGGAACTTTTACAAAAGCGTGTGGAGAAACAAAAACGAATTGATGCGGGAGAGTTTCCGAAGTTTTTAGAGGAAACAAAAAGCATACGTGAAGGTGATTGGACAATTGCTCAGCTTCCGAAAGATTTAGAGGATCGCCGCGTGGAGATTACTGGACCGGTGGATAGAAAGATGGTCATTAATGCTTTAAATTCAGGAGCACATCTTTTTATGGCAGACTTTGAAGATTCGAATGCACCAACTTGGAGAAATGCTGTCGAAGGTCAAATTAACTTACGAGATGCGAGTGAGGGAACGATTTCACATAAAAATGAAAACGGAAAAGAATATCGTTTAAATAGTAAAACAGCTGTATTAATTGTGCGTCCGAGAGGGTGGCATTTAGAAGAAAAACATATGCAAGTTGACGGCAAGAACATGTCTGGTAGTTTAGTAGATTTTGGCTTGTACTTTTTCCATAATGCGAAGGTGCTTTTAGCAAAAGGAAGTGGCCCGTACTTTTACTTACCGAAAATGGAAAGTTACTTAGAGGCAAGATTATGGAATGATGTTTTCGTATTTGCTCAAAAGTATATCGGCATTCCGAATGGAACGATTAAAGCGACTGTGTTAATAGAAACGATTCACGCTTCATTTGAAATGGATGAAATTCTGTATGAACTAAGAGATCATTCTGCTGGTTTAAACTGCGGGCGATGGGATTATATATTTAGTTTCTTAAAGAGTTTCCGTAATCATAATATTTTTTTACTTCCGGATAGAGCGCAAGTCACGATGACAGCGCCGTTTATGCGCGCGTATTCTTTGAAAGTTATTCAAACGTGTCATCGTCGTAACGCGCCAGCAATCGGAGGAATGGCAGCGCAAATTCCAATTAAAAATGATCCAGAAGCAAATGAGGCGGCTTTCGAGAAAGTGCGTGCTGATAAGGAGCGCGAAGCTTTAGATGGTCATGACGGGACTTGGGTTGCCCACCCGGGACTTGTACCGGTTGCAATGGAAGTATTTAATCACATAATGAAAACGCCAAATCAAATTTTTAGAAAGCGTGAAGAAATACGTGTAACAGAAAAGGATTTATTAAAAGTACCGATGGGAACGATTACAGAAGGTGGTCTTCGCACGAATATTAATGTCGGTATTCAATATATTGCATCTTGGTTAAGCGGGAGAGGAGCAGCTCCTATTTATAACTTAATGGAAGATGCGGCAACAGCGGAAATATCAAGAGCACAAGTATGGCAGTGGATTCGTCATGAGGGCGGGAAGCTAAGTGATGGCCGTGATATCACTTTTAAATTGATGGAAGAATTGAAAGAAGAAGAACTAGCAAAAATAGAAAGAGAGATTGGTAAGGAAGCATTTAAGAAAGGGAGATTTGAAGAAGCTACAAAACTGTTTACAAACCTTGTTCGTAATAATGAGTTCATGCCGTTTTTAACATTACCTGGTTATGAAATTTTATAAGAAACAAGAAAAGGGGATGGAACATATGAAAAACGAAAGAATTGATAAATTGCAAGAAAGCTGGGAATTAGATACACGCTGGAAAGGGATCACACGTCCATATACAGCTGAAGATGTAATTCGTTTGCGCGGATCGATTGATATTGAACATACGTTAGCGCGCTGCGGTGCAGAGAAGCTTTGGAAATCACTTCATACAGAAGATTATATTAATGCACTTGGGGCATTAACAGGAAACCAAGCGATGCAACAAGTGAAGGCTGGATTAAAAGCAATTTATTTAAGCGGTTGGCAAGTAGCGGCAGATGCGAACCTTTCTGGACATATGTATCCTGACCAAAGCTTATACCCAGCGAACAGTGTACCAGCTGTTGTAAAGCGAATTAACCAAACACTTCAACGTGCTGATCAAATTCAGCATATGGAAGGTAGCGGTGATACGGATTATTTCGTCCCAATTGTGGCGGATGCTGAAGCTGGGTTCGGTGGACAGTTAAACGTATTCGAATTAATGAAAGGGATGATTGAAGCGGGTGCATCTGGTGTGCACTTTGAAGACCAATTATCTTCAGAGAAAAAATGCGGGCATTTAGGCGGAAAAGTATTATTACCGACGCAAACAGCGGTGCGTAATTTAATTTCGGCACGTCTTGCTGCGGATGTAATGGGCGTACCAACAATTATCGTCGCAAGAACAGATGCAGATGCGGCAGATTTAATTACGAGCGATATCGATCCAGTTGATCAAGAGTTTATTACAGGTGAAAGAACGCCAGAAGGGTTTTATCGTACGAAAGCAGGTCTTGATCAAGCAATTGCACGTGGTTTAGCGTATGCGCCGTATGCAGATCTCGTTTGGTGTGAAACGTCGGAGCCAAATTTAGAAGATGCAAAACGCTTTGCGGACGCAATTCATAAGAAATATCCAGGGAAGCTACTCGCTTACAACTGTTCCCCTTCATTTAACTGGAAACAAAAACTAGATGAAAAAACGATTGCAAGCTTCCAAAAAGAAATTGCATCGTACGGTTATAAATTCCAGTTCGTAACGCTTGCTGGATTCCATTCATTAAATTACGGCATGTTTGAATTAGCGCGTGGTTATAAAGAGCGCGGCATGGCAGCGTACTCTGAATTACAACAGGCAGAGTTCGCAGCAGAAAAAGATGGTTACTCTGCAACGCGCCATCAACGCGAAGTAGGAACAGGATACTTTGATGAAGTAGCACAAGTAATTACGGGCGGTACTTCATCAACGACTGCTTTAAAAGGATCTACGGAAGAAGAACAGTTTACGAAATAATGATAGAAGTAGGTGCCTGTTATAGGCATCTACTTCTATTTAAAATATCCAATCTAATATAGTGAATATACCAACGATAGCAGTAAAAAGAAGGAATGCGAATAATGCTAGACAGCCCCATGTAAATAGTTTGTCTTTCCATGTTTCTTCATAATCATCAATTAGTTCTTCTACCACTTTTTTCTGCAATGGCTGTAAAGGATGTTCGGTGTGTAGTCCTGTAATAACGTCATGATCTCCTTTGAATTTTAAAGCACGTACAATATGATAAGGATCGTTTCCCATCGATTGTTCAAATTGTAGACATGCCGCGTGCATAACATCTGTTTTCTCTTTTTCAAGATACCAATACCGTCCAGCCATTTCTGGGTATTGTAATGTAAAGTAAATATCACCGAGTTTTTTTCTAAGTTCTAATTCATTCGGATAAGTAGCGATCAGTCCGTGTAATCTATCTCTTGCTTTTCCAAGGTTGTTATTTTCAATATCTTTTTCAATTCTCTTTAATGTTTTTTCAGGGATTATTTCTGCCATATACGCCTCCTTATTAGAATAGGTGTGATTATATTGTATAAGAAATACTAAAATTTAGAAATTTTATTTTCAAAAAGGATTGTACATTCTATTTTAAGTATGCTATGATAATACCAGTTGAATAATTAAATTAAGCAATCCATATATTATCAAATGCCGAAAACAAACGGGAAAAAGTATGTGAGAACTAGTTTATGTTTCGTATTTGATAATGTGTGGATTCTTTTTTTATACATGAAGACTAAATAATAAAATGTATTTTCTTAGGAGGAAATAATTATGACAGTTACAGGACAAGTAAAATGGTTTAACAACGAAAAAGGCTTCGGTTTCATCGAAGTTCCAGGCGAAAACGATGTATTCGTACATTTCTCTGCAATCGAAACTGACGGTTTCAAATCTTTAGAAGAAGGCCAAAAAGTTAGCTTCGAAATCGAAGATGGCAACCGTGGACCTCAAGCTAAAAACGTAATCAAACTATAATTTTATAGTTTATTATAGAAAAAAGGATGGCTTATGCCATCCTTTTTTTTGTTGAATATGAACTGATAATCAGTATGTAAAAAGGCTTTCCGTAAAGGAAGGCCTTTTAGTGTTCTTTCACAGCTTTTTTCTTTTCACGTTTCTTACATTCTGGACATTTAGATTTACGAAAAGGCTTCGCGAAGAACAGTAAAATAAAAAATAAACCGAATATAATACTCGCTGAATTTTTTACGATAACAATGCTACTATTTTTCATTTGAATTGTTGGATGATCTTGCTTTTCTTCCATGAGAGACCTCCGTATATTTGATTTATCCCGCTATTTGTGGGCAGTAAAACTCCCACCTCAAAATTCAGGTGGAGCAAAGAAGTTAGGTGGGAGCCCTGCTGCCCGTAAAAGCCCGATTGGTAAAGGCTAATAATCAGTGGGGGATGAACAAAACACCCACTGATTAAAGTTTCACTTTATATTTTAATTATAGCAAAATTAATCACTGTAATTATATGGGAAATATAATTTGTTAAACATATTACAAATAATATAAATTCTTTTTTCGTATATAGAATCCTCTTTTTATATAATTTGTTTCTTTATTATTCTTATATTATTATTAATTAATTTATAGTGTGGTTGATTTATTATAAGTATTTGTAAAGAATCGTAGAATGTAAACCATTTCCTTTTCGTAGATGCTACTATAAAAGGGAAATGAAGAAGGGAAATTAAATAGCGATCGAAAATTTAAAAAAGAGAGGTGAAAAATCTGTTACTAACAAAAGAGTGGATATAGATGAAAATATTCTTAGCATGCAAAAACTACATACTCTAAGGATATACATTTGTCTATATTTTTAGTAGCAGATAGTAGACTATGGAAAGTAAAGTAGAACGTTATGTCGAAAACTATGTTATAAGTAAAAATACAATGGCCTTACTTCCTGTTGTTCTAGGAGAAAAGAAAGTTGTTACGCGAATTGTTGAAATGGAAGATTCTTTTTTCGTATTTCAAAAGCCTCTTGATATTATAGAGAGAAGTTGCCGGAAACATGGTTCTAGTTTCTTTGGAAGAAAAGAAGGAACGAAGGAGTTAACTCGTATTACACATAAAGCTCCTATCGCAATTAGCCCGACAGATCAACTTTATTTTTTCCCTACGTATTCTTATTCTCGAAAAGAGTGTGCGTGGTTGTCTCATTTTCATATTGAAGGTAATAAAGAATTAAAAGATGGAAATCTTATTATTAGATTTATAAATGGTTTCGCTGTGAAACTAGAAATGTCAAAAAGTAGCTTTGAAAATCAGCAAAATCGTACAGCGAAATTGCGGACAGAATATGAAGACCGTAAGAAAAAACAAGGGAATCCTTGCTTTAAAGAGATCGATAAAAATGAAGAATCTAAATTAACACCAGCATATGAGAAAGTGTATTTTGTGAAGGAAAGCGAAGTGTGAAAGGATGGGGAGACCCCCATCCTTTTTATTTGTCCGTTTTTGTCGGAAAGTCGATAAATTCGAAAAATTGCCGATAAAAATTGAGTTGTGGTCGATAAATTCGAGAAATCGCTGATAAAAATTGAGTTGTGATCGATAAATTTGAAAAATCGCTGATAAAAATCAAATTGTGGTCGATGTATTCAGAAAATCATCAAAAAATATTGTTCCTCAAAAAACCAAACGTATAACAAACGTTGTCGAATATTGAAAGATTATCATAGCGTGATAAGGAAGGAATTCTAACGAAAGATATGGAAACTTTAATAAATACATCTCCATATGTCATATCTACCATTTCCTCTTTCATTTAAGCAATGATACAGTAGAGGTAATAATTAGGATAAAGGAGTAAAGTGTAGAATGGATTTTCAGACAATCAAAGAGTATTTTTCACCAGAAAATATGGATCATATTGTTGAAAGTTATCGTGCGTTCGGACCGCTTCTCGGTATTGGCTTACCGATGATAGAGGCGCTTATTCCGGCATTGCCACTCATTGTGTTTGTGTTGGCGAATGCTGTTGCATTTGGCTTTTGGTTCGGTTTTCTTTATTCATGGCTTGGGTCAGTAATTGGTGCAATGCTTGTATTTTTCATTATTCGTAGCTTTGGACGAAGTCGTTTCTTTTCTTTTGTAAATAAGCATGAGAGAGTGCGAAAAGCGATGGGATGGATTGAAAGAAAAGGATTCGCGCCAATCTTTGTTATATTTTGTTTTCCGTTTACACCATCTGCGCTTATAAACGTTGTAGCTGGTTTGTCTCGCGTTAGCGTAAAGCAGTTTGGACTAGCATTAGCATTCGGAAAGCTTGTGATGATCTTTATTTTAACGTATATCGGTCATGATTTAGTGTCATTTATTCATAAGCCGGTGAAATCGGTTATTGTTGGCGTTGTTATTTTTATTTTATGGTATGTCGGTAAAAAAATTGAAGTAAAGTTAGAATTACATTAGGAAAAGTCTTCTTTGTAAAGAAAAGCTTCATTATTAAAGGGCGAGGGGAGAAGCGAATGAAGAAAACTTTGAAAAAAGAAGGGCTAGAGTGGATAAGAACAATTTTAATTGGTGTACTATTAGCTGTATTTTTTCGAACGTTTTTCTTTTCAACGTACGTTGTGGAGGGGAAGTCAATGATGCCGACATTGCAAGATGGAAATATGCTCGTTGTGAATAAGGTGAGTTATCAAGTAGGGGACTTGAATCGATTTGATGTCGTCGTTTTTCATGCGAATAAAAAAGAGGACTATGTAAAGCGGGTTATCGGTTTACCTGGGGATCATATCGAATATAAGCATGATAAACTATATATAAACGGACAATTCGTGGAGGAACCTTATTTAGAGACGTATAAGAAAGAGACAAATGGACGGCAATTAACAGGCGATTTTAAACTAGAAGAGTTAACGGAAGAAAAGTTTGTACCACCTGGTTCTATTTTTGTAGTTGGTGACAACCGCCTTGGTAGCTGGGATAGTAGGCACTTTGGCTTTGTGAAAGCTGATACAGTTGTCGGTAAAGTTGATTTACGATATTGGCCGATTCGAGAGGTACAAACGAATTTTTCAAAAGGCTGATATAATAAAATGAAGTATAGGAAAAGACAAACAGCTCAGTTTGTCTTTTTTCGTGTCCTATAATACAATTATGGTAGCAAACTAACGTTCGTTATGTAAGTGAAAGGTGGGGTTACATGTCACTTCGATTTGTGATTGGTAGAGCTGGAAGTGGAAAAAGTACACTTTGTTTACACGAAGTGCAAGAAGAGTTGAAACAGCGCCCAAGAGGGAAAACAATATTATATCTTGTGCCAGAACAGATGACATTCCAAACGCAGCAGGCGTTAATTGGTAGCGAAGATGTAAGAGGTTCTATTCGGGCGCAAGTTTTTAGTTTTTCGCGATTAGCTTGGAAGGTGCTGCAAGAAGTTGGCGGAGCGAGTCGTCTTCATATTGATGAAGCTGGTGTACATATGTTGCTTCGTAAAATTGTAGAGTCTCGTAAAGATGGACTATCTGTGTTTCAAAAAGCAGCGGAGCAAAACGGTTTCTTTGAACATCTTGGTAGTATGATTGCGGAGTTTAAACGTTACAATGTGACGCCTTCTAACGTATATGAAATGTGGCAACAATTAGACGCGCATAGCAGTAGTGCAGAGCAAAAGCTATTAGCGAATAAAGTGTATGATTTACAGTTACTATATGATGATTTTGAACGTGCTTTAATCGGAAAATATTTAGATTCAGAAGACTACTTACAATTATTAATTGAGAAGCTTTCAGACTCTGAGTATGTAAAAGGCGCGGAAATTTATATAGATGGATTCCATTCATTTTCTCCTCAAGAGCTAGAAATTGTTAGAGGGCTAATGAGATTAGGAACTAGAGTAACAATAACATTAACGATAGATGAAAAAACGTTAGCGCAGCCAGTGAATGAACTAGATTTATTTTATGAAACGACGTTAACGTATGAAAGAATAAAACAAGTAGCGCGTGAAGAGAAAATAGAAGTTGAAAAAACAATTCCACTTATGGGACAGCCGCGTTTTCATTCGCAAGCATTAGCGCATTTAGAAATGCATTATGAAGCGCGTCCAAATGAAAAGTTTCACGGTGAAGCGAGTGTGACAATTAGTACAGCAGCTAATTTACGAGCTGAAGTAGAAGGTGTTGCTCGTGAAATTCGAAGACTTGTGGCGACTGAAGACTATCGTTACCGAGATATCGCAGTCCTTCTTCGTAACGGAGAAAGTTATTACGATGTAATGCGAACGTTATTTACGGATTATAATATCCCGCATTTCATCGATGAAAAACGCCCGATGTCACATCATCCGCTAGTAGAATGTATTCGTTCGGCTTTAGAGATTATTAGCGGGAATTGGCGTTATGATGCAGTGTTCCGCTGTGTGAAAACAGAACTTTTATATCCACTAGACGTAAGAAAAGAAGCGATGCGCGAAGAGATGGATGAGTTCGAAAACTACTGTTTAGCGTACGGTGTACAAGGGAAGAGATGGACTTCTGAAGATCCGTGGATGTATCGTCGTTATCGTTCTCTTGATGATGCGAGCGAAATGATAACAGACAGTGAGCGTGAAATGGAAGAGAAAATAAATCGACTTCGCGACGTTGTAAGAACGCCAGTTATTCGTATGCAAAAAAGACTGAAGCGTGCTGGAACAGTTATGCAAATGTGCGAAGCGGTATATTTATTTTTAGAGGAGCTTGACGTTCCGAAAAAACTAGAGGCATTACGTATTCGTGCAGAAGAAAGCGGAGATTTCTTATTTGCGACAGACCATGAGCAAGTATGGGAAGAAGTGATGAGCCTTCTTGATACGTTCGTTGAGATGCTTGGCGAAGAGAAGATGTCTCTGTCTATGTTTACTGATGTAATGACGACGGGTCTTGAGGCACTTCAATTTGCGAACATTCCGCCGTCACTAGATCAAGTGTTAGTTGCTAATATTGATCATTCTAGATTATCAGATGTTAAAGCGGCGTTCATTATTGGCGTAAATGAAGGAGTGATTCCAGCAGCGCCCATGGATGAAGGTATGCTTTCTGATGAGGAAAGAAATGTTCTCACCGCTGCAGGTATCGAATTAGCACCAACGACGAGACAAACTTTATTAGAAGAACAGTTCGTTATGTATCAAATGGTGACGAGAGCATCTGAGAAGTTATACATTTCCTGTCCGCTTGCGGATGAAGAAGGAAAGACGTTACTTGCTTCTAGTTTTATTAAGAAAATAAAAAGAATGTTCCCTGATGTGAAAGAATCGTTTATTACGAATGATGTAAATGACTTATCACGTTCGGAACAAATTTCATATGTAGCAACGCCAGAAGTAACTTTGTCTTACGTCATGCAGCAACTGCAAACGTGGAAGCGCTACGGATTTGAAGGCAATTTAGACTTTTGGTGGGACGTATATAACTTCTACGTTACTTCAGATGAATGGAAGCAAAAAAGTAGCCGTGTGTTATCAAGTTTATTCTACCGAAATCGTGCACAGAAACTAAGTACAGATGTAAGTAGGGATTTATATGGAGATACAATTAAGGGAAGCGTTTCTCGTATGGAACTATTTAATCGCTGTGCGTACGCTCATTTTGCTCAGCACGGTTTATCGCTAAGAGAGCGTGATATTTTCAAACTTGATGCGCCAGATATCGGTGAACTATTCCATGCAGCGCTGAAGAGAATTGCAGACAAGCTATTACGTGAAAATCGTACTTGGGCGGATTTATCAATAAAAGAGTGTGAGCACCTTTCTGCTTTAGTAATAGAAGAAATTGCACCATTATTACAAAGACAAATTTTATTAAGTTCGAACCGTCATTTCTATTTAAAACAAAAACTACAACAAATCATTTTCCGTACATCACTTATTCTTCGTGAACATGCGAAGTCGAGTGGCTTTGTACCAGTTGATTTAGAAGTACCGTTCGGTATGGGCGGGACTGGATCGCTTCCGCCAATGGAATTTGCGTTACCAAATGGTGTGAAGATGGAAGTAGTTGGCCGTATTGACCGTGTTGATAAGGCGGAAGATGAGAGTGGTACGTTCCTTCGTATTATTGATTATAAATCAAGCTCGAAAGCGTTAGATTTAACAGAAGTGTATTACGGACTCGCACTTCAAATGTTAACGTATTTAGATGTTGTTACTTCAAATGCACATACGTGGATGAAAAAGGGCAGTACTGCATCACCGGCGGGTGTATTGTATTTCCATATTCATAACCCGATTGTTGAGATGAAAGGCGATGCATCTGAAGAAGAAATTGAGAAAGAAATTTTAAAGAAATTTAAAATGAAAGGGCTCGTACTAGGAGATGCTGACGTTGTTCGTTTAATGGATAATAAACTTTCAACAGGAAGCTCTGATATTATTTCTGCTGGTCTGAAAAAAGATGGTAGTTTTAGTGCGCGTTCTAGCATTGCAAGTGAACAAGAGTTTAACGTACTTCAAAAATATGTACACCACTCGTTTGAAAATATCGGAAAAGACATTACAGAAGGTGTTATCGATATTGCTCCTTACAAAAAGGGGAATAAAGCGGCATGTACGTTCTGTAACTTCAAATCGGTTTGTCAATTTGATGAATCACTTGAAGATAATCAATTCCGTACGTTAAAAGATATGAAAGATAGCGAAGCAATGGAGAAAATTAGAGAGGAGGTTGGCGGAGAATGATAGAAAATTGGCCTCAGAAACCAGAAGGTAGTCAATGGACAGATGACCAGTGGAAAGCGGTTGTAGCGAACGGACGTGATATTTTAGTCGCAGCGGCAGCTGGATCAGGGAAAACAGCGGTATTAGTTGAACGTATTATTAAAAAGATTATAAGTGAGGAAAATCCAGTCGATGTCGACCGCCTGCTCGTTGTAACATTTACGAATGCAGCGGCGCAAGAAATGAAAAATCGAATTGGGGAAGCGTTAGAAAAAGTATTAATTGATGGGACAGGTTCACAGCATATAAGAAAGCAGCTTAGCTTATTAAATAAAGCTTCCATTTCTACCATTCATTCATTTTGTTTACAAGTTATTAGAGGATATTATTACATGCTTGATGTCGATCCTCGTTTTCGTATTGGGAACCAAACAGAAAATGAGTTATTAAAAGAAGAAGTGCTAGATGACATATTAGAAGAAGAATATGGAATCGAAGATAATAGTATTTTCTTTGAATTAGTTGATCGTTATACGAGTGACCGTAGTGACGATGACTTACAACGAATGATTTTAGCGCTTCATACAGAATCAAGAGCACATCCAAACCCGGAGAAGTGGCTTGATAAATTAGTAGAAGCATACGACGTTGAAGGAAAGACGATTGAAGATTTAGTGTACGCTTCTTACTTATTAGAAGATGTGAAGTTTCAGCTTGAAACAGCGGAAAAGCATATTCGTAAGGCGACTGAACTCGCAATGCTTCCTGATGGTCCAGCGCCTCGCGTTGAAATTTTACAAGCGGATTTAGCTTTACTTGGAATGTTATCATCAGCAGCTCGTGGGTCGTGGACAAGCGTTTATGAAGCGATGCAAAATGTATCGTGGCAAACATTAAAGCGTATTAAGAAAAGTGATTACAATGAAGATGTTGTAAAACAAGTAGATTCTCTTCGTAATAAAGCGAAAGATGAAGTGAAGAAATTACAGGAAGAGCTATTTAGCCGCAGACCTGAAAGTTTCTTACGAGATTTTCAAGATATGCATCCTGTATTAGAAAAACTCGTGAAGCTTGTAAAAGTATTTACAGAGCGTTTCCAAGCGATTAAGCGAGATAAAGGAATGGTCGATTTCACAGATTTAGAGCATTTCTGTTTGCAAATTTTAAGTGAGCAAAGTGAAGACGGTGAAATGAAGCCGTCAGCAGTAGCACTTCAATATCGTAATAAATTTGCTGAAGTACTAGTCGATGAATATCAAGATACGAATTTCGTACAGGAATCAATTATTAAATTTGTAACGAAAGATTCTGAGAGTGAAGGAAACTTGTTCATGGTTGGTGACGTAAAACAGTCAATCTATCGTTTCCGACTAGCAGAGCCTGGTTTATTCTTAGGAAAATATAAACGTTTCACACAAGAAGGATTGGACGGCGGAATGAAGATTGACTTAGCGAAAAACTTCCGTAGCCGTCATGAAGTGCTAGCAGGTACGAACTTTATCTTCAAACAAATTATGGGCGAAGAAGTCGGAGAAATCGATTATGATGCTGACGCTGAATTAAAGCTAGGTGCTAGCTATCCAGCAGGTGAAGATGTAGCGGCAGAACTACTATGCATTCAGCAAACTGAGGAAGAAGTGCAAGACGGTGAAGAAGGTGCCGAAGTAGAAAAAGCGCAGCTTGAAGCTCGTCTTATGGCGCAGCGTATTAAAGCGATGGTTGATTCAGATTATGAAGTGTATGATCGTAAAACGGATAGTATGCGCCCTGTACAATACCGTGATTTCGTTATTTTACTTCGCTCCATGCCATGGGCGCCGCAAATTATGGAAGAGTTAAAACTACAAGGAATTCCAGTATATGCTGACCTTGCGACTGGTTACTTTGAAGCGACAGAAGTAAATATTATGATGAACGTATTCCGCGTTATTGATAATCCGGTGCAAGATATTCCGCTTGCAGCTGTACTTCGTTCACCGATCGTTGGACTAAACGACGAAGAACTTGCGACGCTTCGTGCTCACGGAAAGAAAGGCTCGTTTTATGAAGTGATGAGCTCATTCTTAAAGGGAGCGCCGCTTGAAGAAGAACAAGAACTGCATGATAAATTAGAGTGGTTTTATAACTTACTGCAAGGGTGGCGTGAATTTGCGCGTCAACAATCGCTTTCCGATTTAATTTGGAAAGTGTACGGTGAGACAGGCTATTACGACTTTGTCGGCGGTTTACCAGCCGGAAAGCAAAGGCAGGCAAACTTACGCGTACTATATGACCGCGCAAGACAATATGAAGCAACATCGTTTAGAGGATTATTCCGCTTCTTACGTTTTATTGAGCGTATTTTAGAACGCGGAGATGATATGGGAACGGCGAGAGCTCTTGGAGAACAAGAAGATGTTGTTCGCATTATGACGATTCATAAAAGTAAAGGGCTAGAGTTCCCAGTCGTATTTGTAGCTGGACTTGGTCGCCGTTTTAATACACAAGATTTAATGAAGCGTTTCTTACTTCATAAAGATTTCGGTTTCGGTTCACAATTTATCGATCCTCGTAAACGAATTAAATATACGACATTATCGCAACTAGCGATTAAGCGTAAAATGAAGATGGAATTAATTGCGGAAGAAATGCGCGTACTATACGTAGCGTTAACACGTGCAAAAGAGAAGTTAATTTTAATTGGAACGGTTAAAGATGCAAATAAAGAAATGGAAAAATGGCTCGATGCAAGAGAGCATAGTGAATGGTTATTACCAGACCATATACGTGCCGGAGCGTCATGTTATTTAGACTGGATTGCACCTTCATTATATAGACACCGTGATAGTGAAATGCTGCTTGAATTAGGACAAGGAAATATTCCAGGTGAAATTTATGAATATAGTGCTAGCTGGAAAGTAGAAGTTGTTGAAGGAAAAGATCTACTTGCACCAGAACCAGTTCAAGAAGAGAAACAAGAGTTATTAGAAGCGCTTCGCGATAAAAAAGCTGTTCCGTTAGAAAGTGAACGGAAAGAAGAAGTGTACGACAGATTAATGTGGAAATACGGGTATGAGGACGCAACATCTCACCGTGCGAAACAGTCTGTTACAGAAATAAAGAGAAATTATCAATCTGAAGAAGGTAGCGATAACGCCTTTATTAAAAAACTTCGTGCACCAATTAAAACACGTCCACGCTTTATGGAGAAAAAAGGACTAACGTACGCAGAGCGAGGGACAGCAGTCCATGCCGTTATGCAGCATGTAGATTTGAAGAAACCAATTACGATTGAAGTTCTTCAAGAGCAAATTGCAAGAATGGTAAATAAAGAACTATTAACATTTGAACAAGCTGAAGAAATAGCGATTGAAAAAGTAATTTCATTCTTTGACAGTGACTTAGGTAAAAGGGTATTAGCAGCAAAAAGTGTTGAGCGTGA
Organism: Bacillus sp. FSL R9-9410; assembly: GCF_038050385.1. NCBI lineage: Bacteria > Bacillati > Bacillota > Bacilli > Caryophanales > Bacillaceae > Bacillus > Bacillus sp. FSL R9-9410. Next base: position 3,545,605 of record NZ_JBBOTV010000001.1, on the reverse strand, counting down.
AGTACCATTTACGATGATGCTTGCAGCAGAAGAGGCGTATCAAGATTGGCAAGGGAAGAAAGGCGAATCAATACTTGTCCAAGGGGTTATCGACTGCATGATCGAAGAGGAAGATGGAATTACTTTAATCGACTTTAAAACAGATACGATTGAAGGAAAGTTCCTAGGCGGATTTGATCAAGCGAAACCAACTTTAGAAGACCGATACAAAGTGCAGCTTTCACTATATGCAAAAGCACTCGAGAAAAGCTTAAAACATCCTGTGAAAGAGAAATGTTTATACTTCTTTGATGGGAATCATGTTGTAAATATTGAGGAATAGAGCTTAGAGAGGGGTTATGGATTATGGCGACGTTAAGAACTTGTGATCAAGGACACGAGTACTACAAAAGTAGCGATTGTCCAACTTGCCCAACCTGTGTGAAAGAGAGGAAGCCAAAAAAAGGCTTTCTTTCTCTTCTTTCAGCACCAGCAAGACGAGCGTTAGAGCACCATGGAATAACGACTGAAGCAGAACTTTCAAAGTACAGTGAAAAAGAAGTTTTGAAACTGCACGGTATAGGGCCAGCATCTTTACCTAAATTGAGAACGGCTTTAGAAGATAAGGGATTATCATTTAAATAAAGAAAAACTAATCATTAGCGGGGAGTAGCATCTTCACTAATGATTAGTTTATATAAGCGAATGGATTATAATATTAAGGAAGGAAGTGCAACATGATGGATTTTGAAACAGTAATGCAAGAGCTTGAAACGCTCGGTAAGGAACGAACTAAAAAAATATACATATCTAATGGTGCAAAGGATCCACTTTTTGGCGTAGCTACAGGTGCTATGAAACCAATTGCAAAGAAAATAAAAATAAATCAAAGTTTAGCTGAAGAGCTGTATGCCACAGGTAACTACGATGCGATGTACTTTGCAGGCATTATCGCAGACCCAAAAGCTATGAATGAATCGGATTTTGATCGTTGGCTGGCTGGGGCGTACTTTTATATGCTGTCCGATTATGTTGTGGCAGTAACTTTAGCTGAATCAGCTTTTGCACAAGACGTGGCTGATAAATGGATTGCAAGTGGTGACGAACTAAGAATGTCAGCGGGATGGAGTTGCTACTGCTGGCTTTTAGGGAATCGAAAAGACAATGAATTTTCCGAAAGTAAGATTGCCAATATGCTAGAAGTTGTGAAAAATACAATTCACGATGCGCCAGAACGAACGAAATCCGCTATGAATAATTTTCTAAACACCGTGGGGATTTCATATGTGCCGCTACATGAAAAGGCAGTTGAAACAGCAAAGGAAGTAGGCATTGTAGAACTAAAACGGGACAATAAGAAAAGCAGTTTTCTAAATGCTTACGAAAGTATTCATAAAGAACTTGATAGAGGAAGACTCGGGTTCAAACGTAAATATGTAAGGTGCTAAAAATTAGGATTCTGAAATTCTGTAAAATATTCAACTTTTGTATAAATACATCTATTCCTTTATTCTAGAAAAGGACGCTATTTTTTGAATAAAACTTAGATTTTCAAATGACTTTATTGCTATAAATTTAACCCCGTCCTAAATTTAGAACGGGGTTGTGCTTGTTTGAGCTTTTAAAATATAATAAATTTATTTTCATTTTATAAAGAGAGTAAATATCATAAGAGGTATATATCTGTTTGGAAATAAACAATTGAAGGGGAATGTGCATGGATCCCATTAAAGAGAAATTAGATTTATTACGTAATGAAATAAAAGATATGGGTGGTATGATCGATTTAGATTGGTGCGATAGATTGTTATACCCTTATTATAAACACTTTAATGATAGTAAATTGAGATATCGATCAGGTTCATTGTTAGCATTTTGGGGAATTCTCCTAGAGTGGAAAGATGAAAGTGGATTTCCATTTTATACAGGCACTCAGGAGTATGATTGTCATCATTTTGATATGTATTTAAAGGGATTTCTAAAGTACGCTCCTAAGATTGAGAGGCAATTTCCGAATATTTATCTTGTTATTGTTGAATCACTGATGGAGTTGGATGAAAGAGAAAGATGGGAAAGTGAATTTCCTAACATATGTAAGGAGTTATTCGATGCTGTTAGGGAGGAACTGTTCCATACTGATGTTACACAGATAAATGATGAGACATATCAAAATGCATATAAAGAAGGAAAAATGCTATATTAAAAGAATATAAGCTTGAATTAAAGTTATCTTTAATAGAAGAAACAGCCCTAGCTCTACACAATATAGAGCTAAGGCTGTTTCTTTTTTACGCTGTTCCAATTTGATCTTGGTCTGCTACATCAGAATCAAATGTATTTGTTGCGCTAACGCCGCTAAAAGTGTTGACGACAAATCCGACATTGGAAGCCCCAGATCCGTTATAAGCTTTCGTATTTTCTTTCGGAGACACGTTATAAAAATCTCCTAAGTTGAAAGAGCCGTTACTGTTTTGAACGACAAGATTTCCTACAACCGAAGGCATACCATCCACCTACTTTACTAAGCTTTTTAATTACTATATGAATTATTTAGAGGAAGGTTCATCAGTAATAAATTGGCGGATTTGTAGCGTGCGAGAATTATTAAAAACATAGTCAACATTGCCGATTTGGAAGCACGCGGAATTTAAAATTGTTCGCAAGTGAACATCATTTACTTCAATAAAAGGGCACTCATTTACAATATTCATTTTTACATCTGTTGTTCGCTTTGGAATTGTAATGTATTCATCTGTAAAGATTTCAAACGCATCAAAACGACCTTCACCTTTTATATAACAAGGGATTTCTCGATGAACGATAAGTGCTCTATTTTTTAATTCTATTTGATTAGCATCCCCGACTTGAAAGACGGCTGCAACCCCCATAGAAATGATAGAAACATTTTGTACAACTGAAATATGACGGAGCATAATTTTTCCTCACCTCAACCTGGAGTCGGAGGGACATCTGTTACTAATGGTACAAATGGCCCCTCTGTAACGGATTCGAATGGCGTATCAAGAATAGAAGAAAGGATGAGAAGGTTTGCATCTCCAATTAAAAATAATGCGGAAGAAGAAACCCCGGTCATTTTAATCTGCCCTACTTTTAACTCGCGGTTCACAACATTTAAATTCATACATACTTACTCCTTTCGAAAATTGCCCGGTATGTGTTGAATAAAGGAAAGAAAGGCTTTGTCAATATCTTGTTTCATTGCTTGAATAATGACGTCTCGTAAATAATCGGGATCTGAGGAAATACCCTCATACGATTGAACTTGTGATAAATAATATGGAAGTCTATGTTCCATCTGTTTTTTTATGTCATCCACCATCATTTGTCGATACATCTCATCAAGCGGCGTTCTCTCTTCTTGTTCAAAATGGAGAATGCGACTATATGCTTCTTCATCTAAATAGCGATGCATTTCTTGAAGGATACCTTGATAAAAGTCTGGATTTATTTCTGTTTCAGGATTTACTTTTAGTGTTTCTGTATCTACTTGAAAATCTTCAATTTGTTGCTCTTTTGTTGAAAATGGATTCAAGCCAATATTTAAAGTGCCGTTTAAATTTTCTACTTTTAATTGATCGAATTTATATTCCACTTTTCCTATAGAAGAGGAGGGACGACTTTTTAACTCATTAAGCTCTTCTTGTAGTAGGCGAACTTGCTCTTCAAGATTTAGAATAGTTTGCTGCTGTATTTGGAGAGCTTGCTGAAGTTGGTGTAGGTAAGTGTATATATCTTGATTCATTTTGTGAAACCTCCTTTTCAATAGGGAGGGTATATTCCTGCTATATATTTATGATAATGGTGGTCTAAGAAGAACTAGTTGAAGGTTTAATAGAAATAATTTGTCCTTTCGCATGTAAAGGGCGAAGAGGTTCTGTAAATCCGCCAGTATTTGAGAATTTAGAAAGAGCCTTAATACTACCTGCAGTTCCAATTTGAAAAACGGAAGAGGTCGTAATGCTATCGATTTTAATGCTGTTAATGATGATACTTTGGTTCACATAAAAATTCAATGCAATCGCCTCCTTTAGTTCGAACCGATTATTGCTTGATCAATTACATCTGAATCATTGACAGTCGTTGAGCTTTGATAATTGTAGACAGAGACGTTATCCCCAACATTAAATGAACCTGCTCCGGCAAAAGCGCGTGAATAACTAATAGGCCTAATCGCAAATACATCTCCAATATGAAAAATACCACTTGATCCAATATTAACGATACGAATATGTCCGACCATAGCTGGCATACAAAACACCTTTCATTTTTAAAATTTTCTTTTCTACTATTGTATGGGCGTTTTCAATAAAATGTGTATTTTTTTGAAATAAAAGAAACACATACGTTATTGCGTATGTGTTTCGAACATTTGAGTATGTGTGCAATCTGTATGTATAGGCCAAACAACATTTAAGAGCCTGTCCAGTTCTTGGCTACAATCTACTGTTTTTTGAGAAGTCATTCCGTAGCGTTCAGCAAAATAGATCATTTTTTCGCGTTTTTTTTCGATAGCTTGCTCAAACATTGAAATCGGCTCCATCTCTCAATAAATTTTATGTATATATGTAGTACATATTATACAAAAATTCCATAAAAAAGAAACATCTTCGCTAAAAAAAGTATAATTTCTACATTTTATGTCAAATAACGGATGAGGAACGAATATAAGGAGGGAGGAATATTGTAAAAATTAGCGTGCGGGAGAAGGTTTTTTTCTTAAGGATGCGAATACAATTAAAGGGTATGAGTTTTAGGATGGAGAGTGGAAATGTTGCGTTTTGTAACGGCGAAGAAAGAAGAAAAGGTATTTGTAGGTATTGTGGATGAAGAGGAAGAAAAAGTATTACATTTAAGAGAAGCGCAAAGACAAAAAGGGGAAAAGGTTACTATCCCTATTACCATGTTAGAGTGTATTGAGAGAGGAAGCGAATGTCTTGAGAAAGTATGCGACATTGTAAATTGGGCGAAGGAAAATGCGGGATCGGCGTATTATCCGTTAGCAGAGGTGAAAATATTAGCACCGATTCCAAGGCCGAGAAAAAATATTCTTTGTGTTGGAAAGAACTATCGTGAGCATGCGGTAGAAATGGGCGGAGAAGAGTCTATCCCTGAAAATATAATGATTTTTACAAAGGCGCCAACAACAGTTATCGGAATTGATGAGCAAATTAATGGTCACCCTCACGCAACGAATGAACTTGATTACGAAGGTGAACTAGCAATCGTTATCGGTAAACGAGGGAAACAAATAAAAATAGAAAAAGCTCTTGATCATGTTTTTGGATATACAGTTATAAATGATGTAACTGCTCGGGATATTCAAAGAAAACATAAACAATTTTTCCTAGGGAAAAGTTTCGATACATTTTGTCCGATGGGACCGTATTTAATTCATAAATCGATGGTTAGAACGCCGAATGAATTACACATTGAAACAGTGGTAAATGGAGAAGTAAGGCAAACTTCAAATACGAGAGAAATGATTTTTTCAGTAGAAGAAATTATTTCAACTATAAGTAAAGGTATGACATTAGAGCCAGGAGATATCATTGCAACAGGGACGCCAGCTGGTGTTGGTAAAGGTTTTACACCACCGAAATTTTTGCATGCTGGTGATGAAGTTGTTGTTACAGTAGAGGGAATTGGTACGCTAAGAAATATAGTGAAATGAAAAAAGAGCTATCTTGTGAAAAGATAGCTCTTTTCTATGGGCGTGGATTAACGGAGTAATCTATAATGGCGAAAATATACAATCCGATTAACGCTAAAGTGCAAATTCCAATTAGCATAACTGCAAGTGCGCTTCTCTCACGGCCAAAACCGATAATTGTAAGGAAAACAGCAGTCCAAAATAATGTTTTAAGTAGTGTGAATGTATTAGGAGTTGAATAATGACTGAGTAAAGTTGTAGATAATATGAAGCCGATGAATGTCATAGAAATAAAAATTGTAGCTAAATAGTTAATGTGTTTACCGTATTTCAATAGCATGCAGTTACCCCCCTTTTTAACAAAAACAGAATATTCAATTTTATTTTACGGTAAATTACTAAAAAAAGAAAGAGGTTGTCCTATATTTAGGACAACCTCACTACGATTAAGATAGTACAGCTTTAATTTTTTGGAATGCCCACTCTAAATCTTCTTCAGAGATTACTAGAGGTGGTGCAATACGAATTACGTTTTCGTGTGTTTCTTTACATAATAGACCAGCTGCTTTTAGTTGTTCACAGTAAGGACGAGCTGGCTCGTTTAATTCGATGCCGATGAATAAACCTTTACCGCGAATGTCAGTAATCATTGGGTTATCAATTTCTTTTAATTGCCCAACTAGTTTTTCTCCTAATTGAAGAGAACGCTCTGTTAATTTTTCTTCTTCTAATACTTCAAGAGATGCGATAGAAACAGCACATGCAAGTGGATTACCACCGAATGTAGAACCGTGAGAACCTGGCTCGAATACGCCTAAAATGTCGCTGTTTGCTGCAACACAAGAGATTGGGAATACGCCGCCGCCAAGTGCTTTACCAAGTATGTACATGTCAGGAGTTACATTGTCCCAGTCGCAAGCAAATACTTTACCAGTACGGCCTAAGCCTGTTTGGATTTCATCTGCTACGAATAAAACGTTTTCTTTTTTACATACTTCAAAAGCTTCTGTTAAGAAACCAGCTGGTGGAATGTTAATTCCTGCTTCACCTTGGATTGGCTCTAAAATGAATGCAGCTGTATTTGGTGTAATCGCAGCTTTTAACGCTTCTAAATCACCGTAAGGAATTACAATAATGCCAGGAAGCATTGGACCGAAGCCGCGCTTGTACTCTTCGTTTGATGACATAGAAACAGCACCCATTGTACGTCCGTGGAAGTTATCTTCACAAACGATGATTTCTGCACGGTTTGCCTCTACCTTTTTCACATCGTAAGCCCAGCGACGAGCTGTTTTAATTGCAGTTTCAACAGCCTCTGCGCCTGTATTCATAGGAAGTACCATATTTTTATTTGTTAGTTTCGCAACTTTTTCGTACCAAGGACCTAATTGATCGCTATGGAAAGCACGAGAAGTTAACGTAACTCGATTAGCTTGGTCAATTAAAGCGTTAATGATTTTTGGATGACGATGACCTTGGTTTACTGCAGAATATGCACTTAGTAAGTCCATATAGCGGTTTCCTTCAGGATCTTCTACCCAAACGCCTTCTGCTTTAGAAATAACGATTGGAAGTGGATGGTAGTTATTTGCCCCGTATGTGTCTGTAAGTTCGATAATATCCTTAGTTTGAATCATGATTGTTCCCCCTTTTGTTATTACAAGAAGTTTGTAAATACTCTAAATATTATATCATTTAAATATAAAAAAGCGAAACATTTCCTGAAAATAAATGAACATGTTATCATATAAAGTGAAAAAGTGTGAAAAGAGGAGGCAGGGATACGATGGTACATATGCATATTACAGCATGGGCGTTAGGATTAATTTTATTCTTCGTTGCGTATTCACTTTATTCAGCAGGAAGAAAAGGTAAAGGTGTACATATGGGGCTTCGCCTTATGTACATTATCATTATTGTGACAGGTGTCATGTTGTACATGAGTATTGTGAAGACGGCAACAGGTAGCATGCACATGTGGTACGGCATGAAAATGTTAGCTGGTATTTTAGTTATCGGCGGTATGGAAATGGTTCTTGTGAAAATGAGCAAGAACAAGAAAACAGGGGCAGTTTGGGGACTATTTATTATCGCGCTAGTAGCGGTATTTTATCTTGGACTGAAATTACCGATCGGCTGGTACGTATTCAAATAAAAAAACCACCTTATGATCTCAAATATTTGGGAGATAAGGTGGTTTTTATTTTATGTCGCATCAATATGCAACTCTTCTCCGTTTACTTTCGTAAATCGCAAAATATTTTTATTAGAGGAAGAGTGGCGTACAAAATGATGCTGCAATGTACAAATCATTTCGTCGTTATCGAATAAAAGAATATTTACTCCTTCGCATGCTTCCTCTTTTGGCAAGAAGGATAAATAATTATGACAATACATGCAATCATATAAAGAGTAATTAAGTGATTGCAATGATTCGGTTAATAATGTAAAGACAGAGTCAGGTAATTCCTCAAGCCATTCATTATAGCTAAGAAGTAATTTTTTTCGAATTCGTATCATTTCCCCGTTTTGGAGAGAATGTTGTTCATTTGCAATTTGTAATATGTCTTGTTCATAAAAACGAGCTGGTAGCCAATTGTTGTTATATAAAATTTCAAAACCATCTTCAGCAATATCTTCTAATAGAAAAGCCTCATCATTTTCATCATCAAAGAATACCCATTCTTTGTTTATATATTCTACATTACCGACTGTATGAGCGCGCGGTTGGTTATACAAAATATGTTTGCGTTGTATCATAGTTCATTTCTCCTTTTATAGAAATAGTTATTCTTGTTATGGACAGTTCGTACGTTCTTTATAACTAGACACACCTAAAGATAGATGGGCATACAATAAAACACGCTTTACACTGTGAAACTGCTATTCCATATATGGATAGTTAGTTATCGTCAAGTTTGTTGTTTTTATGTATCCGCACTCATAGGGTGGGGATTACTGCACGTTCAGAAACAGATATTAGATTAGGAAGGATGATTCTTATGTGCGGGATTACAGGATGGGTGGATTATAAACGCTCATTAGAAGGGGAAAGGGACATCGTGACGAAGATGGCGGAAACGCTAGCGAAACGCGGTCCAGATGATAATAAAGTTTGGATTAAAGGGAACGTCGCATTTGGGCATAAACGGTTAATCGTTGTAGATCCTGAAGGTGGTAAACAACCCATGACTTGTTTAAAAAACGAAACGAGTTATGCGATTTGCTATAACGGAGAGCTCTACAATACAGAAGATATTCGCAAAGAGTTATTAAGAAGAGGTTATACATTTAAAGGGCATTCCGATACAGAAGTACTATTGGCATCTTATATTGAATGGAAAGAAGAATGTGTTGATCATTTAAACGGTATATATGCGTTTGCAGTATGGGATGAGAAAAATGAACGAGTCTTTATTGCGAGAGATAGATTAGGTGTAAAACCGCTTTTTTATAAATATGATAGCGGACGATTATTATTTGGTTCAGAATTAAAAGCGATACTGGCGCATCCAGATGTGAAGGCGGAAGTAACGTTAGAAGGATTATCGGAAATATTCGGCCTTGGACCATCTAGAACACCTGGTCACGGTATATATGCTGGTATTCAAGAACTGCGCCCGGGTCATGCAATGACGTTCTCAAAAGATGGTTTATGCATATGGAGATATTGGAATGTGGAAAGTAAAAAACATGAAGATTCATTTGAAGAAACAGTAGAGAAAACTCGTTTTTTATTACAAGATGCGATTACGAGACAATTAGTTTCTGACGTACCACTATGCACTTTTTTATCAGGCGGTGTAGATTCAAGTGCTATAACAGCAATAGCTGCAAAAGAGTATGAAAGATCAGGGAAAGGGCAATTACACACGTATTCTGTTGACTATGAAGATAACGAAAAATACTTTAAAGCGAATGCGTTTCAGCCGAATTCAGATGCTCCATTTATTAATTTAATGACAGAGACATTTCAAACAATCCACCATCGCTGCGTCATTTCTAATGAACAACTAGCACAGTATTTAACAGAAGCAGTACTCGTTCGCGATTTGCCTGGTATGGCAGATATTGATTCTTCATTATTATGGTTTTGCCGTGAAATAAAACAAGATTTTGTCGTCGGTTTATCTGGAGAATGTGCAGATGAAATATTCGGCGGTTATCCGTGGTTTTATAGAGAAGATGATTTACAATCAAGTGCATTTCCGTGGATGCGTTCTACAGAAGCGCGTGAACAACTTCTGAAGAAAGAATGGAGAAATAAATTAAATTTACAACAATATGTACAACAACGCTATGAAGAATCCATTCAAGAAGTTCCTATTTTAGAGGGAGAAAGCCCATTAGAAGCGAAGAGACGACAATTATTTTATTTAAACATGGTATGGTTTATGACAACATTATTAGACAGAAAAGACCGTATGAGTATGGGGGCAAGCTTAGAAGTACGCGTTCCATTTGCGGACCACCGACTTGTCGAATATGCGTGGAATATTCCTTGGGAAATGAAAATGTATAAAAACCGCGAAAAAGGTCTATTGCGTAAGGCGTTAGAAGGATTACTTCCAAATGATATATTGTATAGAAAGAAAAGTCCGTATCCGAAAACACATAATCCGCACTATACGAAAGCAGTCACAGTATGGCTCCAAGATTTATTAACGGATAAAGGCTCAATCTTGCATGAATTGTTCGATAAAGAGCAATTGGGCGGATTGATCGAGTCTGGTGGCAGTGCATTTCAAAAACCTTGGTATGGGCAATTAATGACAGGTCCTCAACTTTTAGCTCATTTAGCGCAAATTCATGTTTGGTTTAAAGAGTATGGGGTAAATATTAAAGAATAGGGGAAAGGGCGGCTTACAACATATATGTAAGCCGCTTTTTTATTAAATAAAGTGTCATATAAAATTAAAAATCATATTAGAAATATTACTTATTTATAATTATTATTTTGACGTACTTATTATTACTTGTTATACTTGGAAACAAATGTTCTTGAAAAAAATTCTCATTTCCAAAATTGAGGTGTTATATAGAGGACGAAGAAGAAAATAGGTTTGCTTGTGATGGCGTATGGAACGCCGGAGTACTCACATTCGTCACGGGTGTAAGCCGTCTGAAGAAGCGCTCCAAAATTTAATCGGATGGTATAAAGCAATTGGTGGAATTTCACCGCTTGCGAAAATAACGAAAGAGCAGGCGCATAAATTAACAGATTCAATGAATAAAATGTTTATAGAGTATGAATTTTTTTGTTACTTAGGTTTAAAACATATTGCCCCATTTAGAAGTTTTATCCCGCTGTTTGCGGGCTAATAATCAGTGGGGATGAACAAAACCCCCACTGATTAAAGATTCACTTTATATGACAACGATTATGAATGTAAAGTTGTAACTGAGGAATTAAATGCCGCATATTTCAGACCAAATATGCCGAATGCACAATCTGTATTTATCGATTGTTTAGCTGAAATGGTTTCCAAAAAAATGAAGGAAATAGTTGACAAGAATTCACTTTTGAATAATAATTATTTTATAATAAATTTAAACAAATAATAATTACTAAGAAAGAAAGAGGAGGATCCCCCTTGATGAATCCCAATAATCGCTTAACAACAAACCAAGGTGCTCCAGTTGGAGATAACCAAAACTCTCGTACAGCTGGTCGCCGTGGACCGGTATTGTTAGAAGACTATCATTTAGTAGAAAAACTTGCTCACTTTGATCGTGAACGTATTCCTGAGCGTGTTGTGCATGCACGTGGTGCAGGTGCTCACGGTGTATTCGTAACGAAAAACAGCATGAAGCAATATACGAAAGCAGCGTTTTTACAAAATGAAGGAACTGAAACACCTGTATTCGTTCGTTTTTCAACGGTTATTCATGGCCAAGGTTCTCCAGAGACAGCTCGTGATCCGCGCGGGTTTGCTGTTAAATTTTATACAGAAGAAGGAAACTACGATATCGTAGGTAACCATTTACCTGTTTTCTTCATTCGTGATGCCATTAAATTCCCTGACATGGTGCATTCTTTAAAGCCAGCACCTGATACAAATGTTCAAACACCAGATCGTTACTGGGATTTCATGACGTTAACTCCAGAATCTACACATATGATGACATGGGTATTTTCTGATTATGGTACACCGGCAAACTATCGTGAAATGGAAGGTTTCGGCGTACATTCATTTAAATGGATTAATGAAGAAGGTAAAATCGTTTACATTAAATATCATTGGAAACCACAGCAAGCTGTGCGTAACTTAAGTGCAAAAGAAGTCGAGCAAGTGCAAGGTAAAGACTTCAATCATGCAACTCGTGACTTATTCGATGCAATCGAAAAAGGAAACTACCCAAAATGGGATTTACACGTACAAGTAATGCAAATAGATGAAACGGACTCTTTAGATTTCGATCCACTAGATCCAACGAAAGTATGGCCGGAAGATCGCTTCCCATTAATTGAAGTAGGGACAATGACGTTAAATCGTAACCCGAAAAACTTCTTTGCGGAAGTAGAACAAGCGGCGTTTACTCCAAGTGCAACTGTAAATGGTATTGAACCATCTGAAGATAAATTATTACAAGGTCGTTTATTCTCTTACCCAGATACACAGCGTTATCGTCTTGGTGCAAACTATTTACAAATTCCTGTAAACTGCCCATACGCAGCTGTTCGTAACCAACAACGTGATGGTGCGATGCAAGTGGATCAAAACCCATCTACAATAAACTACGAACCGAGCCGTCATACTGAAAATCCAGTTGAAGATCCAGCTTACCGCGATTCAACTATGAAAGTAGAAGGCTATGTATCTCGTGAAAAAATTGAGAAACCAAATGACTTCAAACAAGCAGGTGAGCGTTACCGTTCATTCTCTAAAGAAGAGCAAGACAACTTAATTGCGAATTTAACAAATGACTTAAGAGATGTAAATGAACGCACGAAATTACTAGCTATTTGCAACTTCTTCCGTGCAGATCATGACTACGGAATGCGTTTAGCAAGGGCATTAAATGTTGATATTACGCAGTATGTAGGGAATGCTCCGAAATAAAGTGAAACTTTAATCAGTGGGGAGGTCATCCCCACTGATTATTAGCCCTCACCAATCGGGCTTTTACGGGCAGTTGATCCCTCACCTAACTTCTTTGTTTTCGCTGAATTTTGAGGTGGGGGATCTTACTGCCCGTTAATGCGGGATAAATAGGAAAAGACGACTGGAAGAATTTTCGGTCGTCTTTTTATGTAAAAGATGTTATACTATTGTCAAATAAGTTTTACATACAAGAGGTGTATTTCATTAATGTTGCTATTTTTATTATTGCGTTAAGTGTCTTTTTGTTTATAGTGTTTGCTATTGTAAAGATGTTTATAGCAATCGGGAAACAAGGTGATGAGCGCGCCACGTTTATAAAAAATAAAGCGATGGCTGAGACGTTTCAAATTGCGATGGGGTTAATGGTGCTTGAGGTGATCCCTTTTATTTATCACCGATTAAATGAAACGGTTGGAACGCCGTTTAATCCAGTTCGCTTTTTAGCTGTAATAGCGGTTGCGTTTCTTATTATATTAAGCTTGAACAAAAGTAAGTACGGTGATTCGTAAGCTACGCGGGGTATTTTACGTTTAAAACATGTCGGAATTTGTTGGTAAATCGATATGTTGTGTCGAAACGTCGATATATTGAAAGAATCGCTGATATATTTAAAAAATCGTCGATATATCCGAAGAATCGCTGATATATTTATATTGATACAGGTCGGGGTATACAGCCAACAAGTACGATAAAAAGAGATGCAATCTATCAGTAGTAGATTGCATCTCTTTTTTAGTTCACTCGCTCAGTATAATCGTAAGCTTTTTCCCCGTGCATCGAAATATCAAGCCCCATTTGTTCTTCGTGCTCATCGACACGAACAGGGAGGAAGAAGTTAATGGCTTTAATAATGGCGTACGTCATTATGATCGTGAATGCATATGTTGCGCCGATTGCTACAAGTTGTTTGAAAAGGAGAGTGGCGTTTCCGTAAAATAATCCGTTAGCGCCATCACCGTTTACGGTAGTTGTTGCAAATAGTCCAGTTGCAATACCGCCCCAAGTTCCTCCGATGCCGTGGCATCCAAAGGCATCGAGTGTATCATCGTATCCGAATTTGTTTTTTAAGAAGAAGACAGCGCCGAAGCATAATATACCGCCGATTGCTCCGATAAGAAGAGCGGAGAAAGGTGTGACGAATCCACAAGCCGGCGTAATGGCGACTAAACCAGAAACAACCCCGCAAGCAGCTCCCATTGCAGTCGGTTTTGATTGGAAGAACCATTCAGAAAGCATCCAAGTTAGAGCTGAAGCAGCAGCGGCTATATTTGTATTAATAAATGCAGTTAAAGCTACGTCATTTAAAGATAATGCACTACCGACGTTAAAACCGAACCAGCCGAACTAGAGTAAGCCTGCGCCTAACATTGTAAATGGTAAATGATGAGGAGAGGTACCGCTTATGTTTTTTCGTTTTCCAAGGAAAATAGCTAATACAAGACCAGCAACGCCAGATGTGATATGAACGACATTACCACCAGCGAAGTCTAACGCGCCGAGTTCTCTCAGCCATCCACCAACGCCCCATACCCAATGAGCGACAGGATTGTAAACGATTGTTGTCCAAAGAAGGATAAAAATAAGAAAGGCAGAAAATCGCATTCTTTCGGCGAATGCACCTGAAATTAAAGCGGGAGTTAAAATAGCGAACATGAGTTGGAACATCATAAATAAATTGTGAGGAATAGTAGATGAGTAGTCTGGATTTGGTGCGTAGGTAACTCCGTTTAGACCGAACCAATCGAGATTGCCAATAAGTCCGTGCCAATCTGGTCCGAATGATAAAGAATAACCGATAACAATCCATTGAATCGAAACGATAGCCATTGCGCTATAACTGTGCATTGTTGTGCTGAGTACGTTTTTACTGCGAACCATACCTCCATAAAAAAGTGCCAATCCTGGTGTCATCAACATAACCATTACTGTCGTTACAAAAATAAAAACTGTATCTCCCGTATTCATTCTCTCTCCTCCTATGATGTTATAAAATATAACATCTACTTGTTATGTTTCATATCATATTCGAAATAAAAAGAAAAATCAACTAAAAATTCAGAAAACTTTTTCCGGAAATGTTAGAAAACCTAACATGATGTATTTTGGAGAGGTAAAGTGAAACTTTAATCAGTGGGGGTTTTGTCCATCCCCCCACTGATTATTAGCTGAACCAATCGGGCTTTTACGGGCAGTTATCTCCCGCCTAACTTCCTCGCACTCGCCGAATTTCGAGGTGGGAGTCTTACTGCCCGCAAATAGCGGGGGAAAATCAACCTATGCGATTTGCTCTAAAAATTGGTATAATATTCTTACAATTGGAAGTTTGGGGGATGCGTGTGAAAAAAATATGGACTAAGGAACTATTCATTTGTTTTTGTTTAGCTGTTATTTTGTTTGTACCAGTACATACTTTTGCGGAAGAAAAAAGGGAATGGCGAGATGAAGTTATATATTCCATTATGATTGATCGCTTCAATAACGGAGAACCGAAAAATGACAAACAGTTAGACGTTGGTAATTTAGAAGGATATCAGGGCGGAGATATACGAGGGATTATAAAAAGATTGGATTACATAAAAGAAATGGGATTTACTACTATTATGCTTTCGCCGCTTTTTGAAAGTGAAAAGTATGATGGATTAGGCGTTCGAAACTTTCAAAAAGTAAATGAACATTTCGGAACAGAAAATGATGTGAAAGAACTTGTAAATGAGGCTCACAAAAAAGGAATGAAAGTTACCTTTCAATTTCCGTATGAAGAAAATGAACAACAATTAATAGACTCGATGAAATGGTGGATAAAAGAAGTCGATTTAGACGGAAGTTATGTGATACATAGTGAAAAAAAGCCACGTGCTTTTTGGGATGAAGTGCAAAAGGATTTGCAGAAGGTAAAGAAAGATTTTCACATTATGACAAAGGAAGATAATGAGTACTATAAAAAAATAGTAGAGTCATTTTCAAAAGCAGATATGTCTGTGAAACCGTTATATGATGTGAGCGGAAAAGAAGAGGAATTCGCTACGTTTTTAGATAATCAAGAAACAAAGCGATTTGCGCGTATTGCAAAAGAAAACATGTATTACCCGCCGTCTCGTTTAAAACTAGCGATCACTTACTTATTAACATCCCCGGGGATACCGAATTTTTATTACGGAACTGAAATCGCATTAGATGGGGGAGATGCTCCAGATAATAGACGATTAATGGATTTCAAATCTGATGAAAAGTTTATGCAGCACATAACGAAGTTAGGTGAAATTAGACAAACGAGACCATCTTTACGACGTGGTACGTTTGAACTTCTATATGATAAAGATGGAATGAGTATATTAAAACGAAAGTATAAAGATGAAGTAACACTAGTAGCGATTAATAATACGAAAGAAACACAAAAAGTTCCCTTACCTGTAAGTACAATTGGTGAAAAACAAGAGTTAAGAGGATTGTTAGAAGACGAAATTATAAGAGAAGAAAACGGAAAATTTTATCTTGTTTTAAAGCGCGAAGAATCGAATGTTTATAAAGTTAGCGAAGAAACAGGTGTGAATTGGTTATTTATCTCCTTAATAGTCGGTGTGAATGTATTATTTATTGCATTTTTAATTGCGGTTAAAAAGAGGAGGAAATGAAGGGGCTCTCTTTTGCTCTTAATAAGTAGAAAACCTCCTCTGAATAGAGGAGGTTTTCTTTTTAGCGGTAGTTAATGAATTGTACGTCGATTGGCAAGTCAACGCTGCGAACGGCTGCGATTACTGCTTGTAAGTCATCACGGCTTTTCGCTGTTACGCGTACTTGGTCATCTTGAACTTGTGTTTTCACTTTTAATTTCATTTCTTTAATGATGTTGTTGATTTTTTTCGCGTTATCTTTATCGATACCTTGTTGCAGAGTTGCACGTTGGCGAACAGTGTTACCAGATGCAGTTTCAACTTTTCCGTAGTCCAAGTTTTTAATTGGAACGTTACGTTTTACAAGTTTAGAAATTAGAACGTCTTTTACTTGGTCTAATTTGAACTCATCATCAGAAGTTAAAACAAGTACTTCTTTTTCTAATTTAATATCACTTTTACTACCTTTAAAGTCATATCGGTTTTGGATTTCCTTTAATGCGATGTTAATTGCGTTTGTTACTTCAGGTAATTCTACTTTCGAAACGATGTCAAAAGAACTCTCTTTTGCCATAGTTAGCACCTCCAAATAAATTTCTATCTTTTAATGCACCTAAATAGGCTATGTAATATACATATTAAAGTATAGCGGAAAATACATCGATTAGATAGAGTGTTGCAACTTAAGTGTTTTGACGGATCATCCGTAGGGTAATATAGTCCTATAGATAAAGTCTTTATTTAATTATAGTGAATTTTGGGCAGTTGGACAAATAAAGGAAAAATCGTGTTATAATTAACTTTTGTTTGGAATGATAAAAAAGATAACTTTATATATATAGAAGGGAATTAAAAAATATGTATTTGCAATTAGGATCGATTGAACAGGTAACTGTTTTACGCGAAACGGAAATCGGATATATGGTTGGAAACGAAGAGGAAGAAATCTTCCTACATAAAAACGAATTAGCTGGAGAAATTGCAGAAGGCGATACGATTGATGTATTCTTATACCTTGATCACCAAAATCGTATTTCAGCAACAATGAAGGAACCAATTATTACAACACATGACTGGAATTGGGTAAAGGTTGTAGAAGTTATTCCTAGTTTAGGTGTGTTTGTTGATATTGGTGTATCAAAAGATATACTAATTCCACTTGATGAGTTTCCAATTTATATGCCAGTATGGCCTGAGGAAGGCGACGAATTATATTGTACGTTAAAATTAACGAATCGTGATCGTTTAATTGCTCTTCCGGCAAGAGATAGTGATATGCAAGAAATTATCGTAGATGCAACGCCATCTATGCGTAATAAAAACGTAAATGGACGTGTGTATCGCTCACTTCAAGTTGGTTCATTCATACTAACTGACGAGCATTTCCGTGCTTTCTTACACCATACAGAAAGAAAAGAACAAGTCCGCATCGGTGAGCGCGTAACAGGTCGTATCATTGACGTAAAAGATGACGGTACAATCAACATTTCACTTCTTCCTCGTAAAGAAGAAGGAATGGAAGATGATGCAGCAGTACTTTATGCATATATGGAAGAACGAGGCGGAGCGATGCCGTTTTGGGATAAGAGCAACCCAGAAGACATTAAAGAACGCTTCAATATGAGTAAGGCTGCATTTAAGCGTGCACTTGGTAAACTGATGAAAGAAGAAAAGATTTACCAAGAAGAAGGCTGGACTTACTTTAAGAAGTAAAGTGAATGGAAAAAGAGCCATTTTTTCTCTAAGTTTTTAAGAGAAGAGATGGTTCTTTTTTTTATTATAAAGTAGATAAAAAGTAAATAAGATGTAATAAAATTCACAAAATCTGAAGATATACAAACGACTAGAATACGTTATGGTTTTTATTATAACAAGAACGAAGAGTATTTCGAATAAAAAGAATATTAAAATGAGTTTTTGGGCTTTTAGTTAACAAAGTTTCGAAAATAAACATTTTATAAAGGTTTCCTTTAAATATGATTATTGTATTTCGAGGGTTTCCTTATAAATCTTAGCTATATATTTTACAAAATCAATGATGGGATAGTGTATGAGCGAGCGGTGCTGCGCAAAACGAACTCCTGATTTTTCCATTTTCGAAATGAGTTGTTCAATTTCCAACTCTTTTTGTTGTATCTTATTATAATTTTGATATACAATGTTTTTCCATTGATAGGAAGAACCATGAAAATAACTCTCTCCTTTTACCCTGTGATTAAATATTATTTCTATTTTTTCTCTACGTTGTCTTTCCTTCATATACGATTCCGTTGACTGCATGTTTATCGCCTCTTTCCTTTGTATTGTATACTGTTTCCAAAAATTCGGTCTAACTCATCATAGCCAATGTACAGTGATTTTGTTGGGAATTGTCGTTTAAGGCTATCTCATCAACTGTATATATTTTCCAAGTTCTTAATCTAATATCTTATATCTAAATAAATTGTTAGTGTGTATAAAACGCCATTAATCTTTTAAGTTTTTGCTGCTAATAACAAAATTAGAAAGTAGCGAAAACGCATGAAAGATTAATTGTTTATCAATCTTTATTATAAAACGATTCTTTATGGGTATGCACCTTTTTATAATCACCAAGATTTACAACATGACGAGTATCTTCATCCATGAATATTATTCTCTATTTACTGAGGATCGTTTTTTTTTATTTTATTTAGGCTAAGCAACATACCGTATGCCTCAGAACCCCTTTTATAAAAAAAGACAATATATGTAACAGTTTCCCTTTTGATATGAAATAATCATATAAAAATATAGTGCTCTTAAAGAGTTTTGTTACAAATTTGTTATGTTTGACTTAAAAAAAGGAAAGTAATATTTATTTGTAGAAAATTTTTAAGGATAAAAATGAATGTAAAAATAGAATGACTATCTATGATAAGAAAAGGGGGCACTTATAGATGCTAACAAATGATTTAGATTTCAGATTAGAACCACGTTTAAAAGAACTGTATGAACAACATAAAATAAGAGCGCAGAAGATAGACTGGGGTTATCATGAGTTTTTACCATGGGATAAGGGAATGGACTTTAAAAGAGTTCCTTGGGATGAAAGTCAAGTTACTCTTCCTTCTGGTGTAATTACAGCCATCGAAACAGCTTTATTAACAGAAGTGAATTTACCATGGTTTACAACGTATTTATCTGCGACTTTTAAAGGTTCCCTTTCTATTATTACAGACTTTATTCATACTTGGACTTCAGAAGAGGATCAACATTCGAATTTATTGGAGACATATTTACTACTCACTCGAAGTGTGAACCCTAAACGAATACATGAATTAAGAAAGTCAGTCGTTGAGGGTGGATTTGAGCCTGATTTTCATACACCAATCGAAGCAATGACGTATACGACGTTACAAGAACTTGCAACGATGGTGTTTTACAATAATGTAGCTAAGGTTGCAAGTAAGCACGATCCAGATCTTGCTACATTATTACGCCGTCTTGCAAAAGATGAAACTCTTCATTATGCGTTTTATCGAGACGTCATTCGAACACATTTGGAATTGGAACCTAATTATTGCTATCATATTGCCAATGTAATTATGAATTTTAAAATGCCAGGTGCTGTCATGCCTGATTTTGAAAATAGAATGGCCGTGATTGCAAAAGAAGCTAACTATGGACCACTACAATATTTTGATCAAGTACTTGATGTAGTGGTTGATTATTGGGGGTTAAAAGATTTAAGACCAATTGCACCTCTAGCTGAAAAAGCAAGAATTGAGATTTTGGAGTACCACACAAGATTGAAAAAAATACGGGATCGATTTGGTCGTTTTCAAGGGAAAACTGATCTACGTTAATTAGTAGAGGTTTCAGAATATACGCGGGAAAATCCCCCTTCCCTTTATTCGAAATCCGACACGCTCCCTATAAATTTGGTGCTGTTTTTACTAAATTTTATTTTTGAAGAAAAAGGTATTGACACTAAAAATAAATTCATGATATTATTAAATATTTGATAAAAAATCACATATATGTTAAGCTTAACAAGGTTACCATATATGGAGGTGGATTATATGTTTCAAATTGGCGATAACATTGTTTATCCAATGCACGGAGCAGGTATAATTGAAGCCATAGAAGAAAAAGAATTCTCAGGGAAAAAACAACGGTATTATGTTATAAAAATGTCAATCAGTAATATGCAAGTCATGATTCCTATGGGTAAAATATTGAGTTCGAGTATACGCCCAGTTACTGATATACTTGCATTAAAACACATTATACACATTTTTCAGCATGGAGAATCAGATAGATTATTGCCGTGGAAACAAAGGTATAAAGTGAACACGGACAAAATAAAAACGGGTGAAATACAAGAAGGTGCTGAAGTTGTACGTGATTTAATGCGTATGAAGAAAGAAAAGGCACTTAATACAAGCGAAAAAAAAATGTTGGATAACGCACATGAATTTTTGATTAGTGAACTAGGATTAATTAAAGGAATCACTGAAAATCAAATAAAAAGTTTCTGTTAAGATTCATTATAGATAATGTATTACATCCCCCGAAAATATCCTGAATTTTTCGGGAATATGATTATTATTAAAAGTAAATCATTTCAAAGACATTCAACTTCTTCAACTCACTTTTAGAGTAGGAACCTCTTTTGTTATTACTTCAATCTAATCCATTTTTATTTTTAAATTTCTTTTACGAACGTTCGAAGTTGCATCAAATAACTCGATTAAATAGTCACTTGATTTTTGCAATCCTGATTCACACTGGCACGGACAAGGAGCCGTAAGGATGAAAGAGAGGTAGGGCTTTCATTGTTTTAGGTAATATACTATCTAAGTCATTATTTCTAGAAGAAAAAACAATCAATCTCACCGCTATCTTTAAGAATTTCTTACATCTACTGATACAGTGAATAGTAATTGTTTATCTTCTTTACGTAAAATTGATAAGCAAACTGGTAACACCATATGGTCAACTACAAAAAATGGTTTCCAGACCAGGAAACCATTTTTAATTTCATTTACATAACAATAATAAATTAAGTAGTAAGAAGGAGTGCACACATGAAAAAAATGTTAACAAAAGAATTAAGTAATGAATTAAAGAAGCGAGAAGGAATCATTTCTATTACAGTTGAGCCTTATGAAAAAATCGAAGTTGGTGGAATTCGTGTAGATGGACCAGCTGTTATTCTAATTAATCAAGAATAGCTAGAAATAGTTGAATGAACGAAGAAAAGGATCAGCCTTTACGAGAAGGGAAGATCCTTTTTGTTTGCTGCAGTTAATATGGGATATACATAATTTTCATCTGATGTGTTGGGGGTTAAAAGGAAGGAGAGGGTCGGGATTATCATAGTGGAAAGCTTAATATTGGTAGGATTTCTTTTCATGTTATATACATTAGTTGCTAAAAAAACAAACTAATTATTTAAATGGATAGATTTTTCTTTTTAAGGTAGGGATTTATTTTATAGTGAAATGGATAATTTAGATGGATGCAAGGAAAGAACGCATAAAATACGAGAAAATGTCAAAGAATTATGACTGTATTTATTTAGTTTCGTTTATCCTATTAATTGTGCTTGTTTGTAGTAGTGTGATTATCATAGGAGCTACAGGGGGAAAATATGGAGTGTTTTTATTGTTAGCAATTTTACTTAACGCACGTATTACTAAAGAATCTCAAAAAATGTATGAGCACTATTTTAATAAAGGGCGTATTTAAAATGATACATATCTTGAAAGGAACAGCCTGGATGTACATTCAAAATATCCCTATATAATCACCTATTAACTAGTCAAAGTAACCTTATATAAATAATTTTTTAGCAATTTAGGAATAGAAAATGCACCTTATTAAAATATTATTTTCGTTCCTATAATGAATTATCCTTCTAGCATAGTTATAAGATTTATATCATATAGTAAGAGAAAAAATGTAAGTTAGAAAGGAGTCCTATAGAATGAGTTATTTAGAGGCAAATGACTTTAGTGAACAAAATATGGTAAGTGTACCTAATCCCTACGTATATCAGACATTACAATCGGTAATTGGTAAACATGTGGTTATTGAAACTGTAAGAGGTAATGTAAGAGGAAAGTTAAAGAATGTGAAACCAGATCATTTGCTCATTGAAGATAAGGTGCCGCATATTGTACGTATTCAACAAATTGTATGGATTATGCCAAAACAATGATCAAATTACATCTAGTTTGATTTATAACAGATTGGCGTCATAGACGCCCAAATAAAAATACAGGGTTTTATCTCTGTGTTTCTTCAAATTTTCGTTTTTGAATATATGCTTGAGCATGAATGATTTCTTCCTGAAGTGCTTCTAATTCTTCCGTAGATCCTAATTCAATCCTCATATAAGTAGTAACTAAACTAATCATCATATCCATCTTCTCTACTATATTTTGAATGACCTGTTCAGATTGCTCTTTTTTAGGGTGTTGTATTGCTATTAATACATTTTCCATATAATTGTTCTTTCTTTGCTGGATATCATAAATAAACTGTTTTGTGTTTGAGTTCATTTGTTGTTCCTCCTTTTGGATATATTTCCATTCTATCATATTTGAATAGAAAATATTGGATTCCCCTAAATTCACACCTGTCTCGTATATCTCCACAAATATACAAACTAATTCCTTAACGTACAGGGAATAAATTGAAATGCGTCAATTGTATGTCTAAATGTACAGTTTTCTTTTTTGGGTATGGTGCCCCTAATAGCTTCAGTTGAATTTTGTATGCTTTTAGTTACAAGAGATTAAGAAAGAATAGATGAGATATTGAAACGGAGGTACGGAAGTGCAAGATAATGTACTGGAACAATTAATAAACCGTCTTTCCATATTATCCTCCGAAAAAGAACGTGAAATATTAGCGACGGATTTAAATGATATATATGAGAGTAGTCAAAAGTTTGAAAAGTTGCTTGAGAGTATGGTGAATTTTCAGCAAAATAAAGATGACTTAATAGACATATTAATTGAAGTAGAGATAGAGCTAGATCACATCAATTGGCATTATAAAAGTCTGAAGAAAAAGCTGAAAGTATTAATGAAAGAATAAAAAGCACGACCTTATTTGAAAAAATAAGATCGTGCTTTTTTTAGTTCCCTTTCCCAAAAAGATGAGAAAATGTATCTTTCAAATCACTATCGTTTATTTTAATATTCGCCTTTTTTAATTCATCTTGTAATAATTTTTGACCGAAGGAAGGGTCGGCAATACGTTCTTCTTCTAAGTCTTTACGTATAGAGTCTTTCACTTTATCGTAAGGTTCTAAATCTTTTTTATCAGTTAGTTTAATAATGTGATAGCCGTTTGGTGATTTAACGGGATTGCTAATTTGTCCAACCTTTAATTTGTAGGCAGCTTTTTCAAATTCAGGTGTCATTTTGCCTGCCCCGAAGTATCCGAGGTCTCCGCCATTATCTTTTGATAATATATCTTGAGACTCTTGTTTCGCTAATTCTTCAAATGAAGTGCCGGTATCTAATTTCTTCTTTATTTCTTTCGCTTCATTTTCGTCACTTACTAAAATATGGCTAGCTTTAATTTCTGGTTTATAGTGGTCTTTCACATCTTTTTCTGTAACGCTTTGTTTAATCGCTTCATTCAACGAAAGTTTGAATTTAATTTGGTTTTTGAAATCTTCTTCATCTTTTAAACGATTATTTTCTAGTGTTGCTTTGAATTGTTCTCCATATTGATCTTTTGCCTTTTCTACTTCTTTATCTACTGCATCATCAGATACTTTATATTTTTTAGTAATAACATCTTGTGCTACCATTTCGTATAGCGTGTCTTTTCCGTATCGATCTTTCAATTGTTTTTCGAAATCGCTCTTCGTAATGGTTGAGTTTGTTGTTGTAGCGATTGTGGCCGAGTCATTTTTTTGTCCGCAAGCAGATAGCATTAATATACTTATTAGTGCAGTGATAATGAATGTGATTTTTCCTTTCATGCTAACACCTCATCTGAATATGTTATCGCTATTGTAGAATATAGAAGTGAACATGAAGTGAATTTTTAATGTTTTTTCCCTGTAAAATGTAAAAAAAGTACATCAACATTAACGTTGATGTACGATGTAATCAAAGGTGATCGGTTTTCTTAGAATATGCACGTTTTCCTTGCTGAATATTTTTTTGCTCTTGTTCATTTTTTTGAGTGCGCTTTGCATTATTATCGCGTGCTTTTTTGTCGTTATCGCTCGTATGTGGCATATGTATCAACTCCATTTCTAAACGTTGTATGTTTATCATTTCCTTTTTCGTAAAGACTATGTATAGCGGTGCATTCATGAATACTAAAGGTGGATTAGAAATGGATTTGAAGCTGAATTATACTGAACTTATTAAGAAGCTAATCGTTGTAATTATTGCAGGTTTATTAAATGCAATTGGAATGAATTTATTTTTAACACCAGCGAAAGTATATGCGAGTGGCTTTGCTGGATTGTCTCAATTATTATCGCAAGTATTAGGTGACTTTTTATCCATTCATATATCTACGGGTGTATTGTTTAGTTTATTTAATATTCCCGTCGTTATTTTAGCATGGAAAAAGGTTGGAAAGGCTTTTACGTTTTTTAGTTTTCTTTGCGTTATATTTATGACTTTGTTTTTAGAAATTATCCCAGTTAGAGCGGTTTCGGACGATATCATATTGAATGCGATTTTTGGTGGTATTATTTCAGCGATTGGGGTAGGAGTTGCTTTAAAGTGGGGTACTTCTACAGGTGGCCTAGATATTATCGCTATGATTTTATCAAAGATAAAAGATAAGCCTGTCGGCACGTATTTTTTCTTCTTTAATGCACTTATCATTATCGCTGCTGGCTATGTGTATGGATGGGAAAAAGCATTATATACTTTAGTCACTTTGTATATATCAACGAGAATTATTGATGCGATTCATACCCGTCATGTGAAGATTACGGCATTAATTGTTACAAAGAACGGGGCAGATGTGCGAAAAGCGATTTACTCTCGCTTAGTGAGAGGGATTACAACTATACCAGCAACAGGTGCTTATACAAATGAAAATAAAGAAATGTTAATGATTGTTATTACTCGTTACGAGTTGTACGAATTAGAGAGGATTATTAAACAAGTGGACCCAGGTGCATTTACAAATATACTGCAAACGGTCGGAGTGTTTGGGTTATTTCGAAAAGATTAAAGAGGACCAAAGCTGGTCCTCTTTTTTAATGCGAATTCGTAATGTTTTGCAATTGCTCCTGCATTTCACGTAGCTGAACTTTTTCAGCAGTTGAAGAGTTTGCATAAGCAGAGTGCAAAGAGTTTTTTGCCCTATAAACGAGTTCCTGTTGTTCAGCGCCACTTGAACAAGAAACGGCACTTGAAACAGCGTCTCTAGCTTGTTGGAATAGTAAGTTTCCCATTAAACCCCTCCAAACGAAGAGTTACTTCTCGCTTTTTCTGCCTCAGCTAATGTACCTCTGTACGGGAATCTTGCATCATGCTTCATAACAGCATCGGCTCCTTGCTGGATAAAACGTTTTGATTTGTTCTTTTTACCCATTCGAAAAACCCCCTTTATTTAGCTGAAAACAATTGACGCGCTGACTTTTGCGTCTAATAATAGTATGAGCGTTTGGCGAGAAACTATAAGCAGGGAATTTTTAGATTACAATCCAAGAACCTCTTCTAAATATAGAGCGATACCATCTTCTTCATTCGTTAATGTCGTATGATTTGCGAGTGATTTTAATTCAGGAATTGCATTACCCATTGCGATTCCATGACCAGCAAATTCGATCATTTCAAAGTCGTTATCCTCATCACCAAAAGCAATAATTCGCTCTTTAGGAATATTATAATGTCCTGAAATTTTTTGTAATCCGACAGCTTTATTTAATCCGCTTTTTACAATTTCAATAATTGGCCAAGGCGCACCCCATTTTCTATGGTCGATGACTTCAGCATGCATATCTGTTAAATGTTGGCGAATTGCAGCAGAGTGCTCGTCATGTGCATCGATTAATAAGCAAGTTGGATGGTCGTTTAAAGTATTTAATAAATCTCCTGTGAAAATCTTTGGAGAACCGAATTCAAAAATATGTTTTTTATCTTCATCAATTTCACGGACATACACATCATCGATGACTTCAGCATAGACATTTTTCACGCCGAAATCAAAGCAAGCTCGGACGATTTCTTGCGCTGTTGAAAGTTCAAGAGGAGAGTGATGTGTTCCCCAACTTGAATCAAGAGGGTGATGCACGTAAGCTCCATTAAAGTTTACGATTGGTGTGTTAAGGCTAAGCTCTTTATAATAATCGTAACTAGCGCGGAATGGACGCCCTGTTGAAATAACAACAATATGTCCTTGTTCTTTTGCTTTTGCAATTGTGTTTTTCGTTCTTGGAGAAATTATTTTGTTGTCTGTTAATAAAGTTCCGTCTAAGTCTAATGCGATTAAATGTTGTTTGTTCATAATTTCACCTCTTATAATATTTTTTTTGATTCTATCTGTATTTCCGTTTTTAATATGCAGAAATAAGAGGTTAGACTGGGTGAAACTACTGTAGATGAAAGTTTCACTATATATTCATCTTACGTCGCGAAGCGCTGTGGTGTCTACTATTTCTCATTGGAAATCAGGAGAAAGTCAATATCTTTTTAGAAAGTTCAAACAATGTTTCTTTCATTATGTACAATTTGTGAAAAGGGTTACATTGTTTGAATGATGCGACTTATAATGAACATGTAATCTTCTCGTATATGTTTGACTCTCCTTTGGAACTGGCCTAAACTTAGGTTGGTTTCTTTTTTTCAACAAATATACCAATAATTCCTGCTTAAGGTTGTGTAATTATATATATGTACATGGATAAACGGTAGTACTGTTTCCTAAACATGACAGAAAAGCTTTCTTTTAAAATGGATATACTAATGAGGCAAGACGTCATGGAAGGAGAATGAAAATGGGACAAAATCGCAGGTTTCGTTCAGGGCAAAAGGCGCCAAATGATGGCATTTACGTAGAAATTGGTGAAACGGGAAGTATGGTGAAAGATCCACAAATGGTGAAATTAACTGCCGGGGAAAGGTTTCCGGAGAACGCAAATCATAACCGTCAGTGGACATATAAAAGAAAACCGTAACAGAAGCCGCAATCGTTATTGCGGCTTTTTTGATTAGGAAAATGAATGTTACTTTTTTCTTTTTCCAATAATAAGTTTGAGCTACATAAGCAAAATCATTGTATAAAAAAGTCAGTTGGCGTATAATCAAATCAAAGGTCAAAGAAAGTCAAACATTTGGAGGGCTGTAAAGATGGACTTAAATCAAATGACAACGAAAACACAGGAAGCGATTATGAGTGCTCAATCTTTAGCGGTATCTCATCATCATCAAGAAGTAGATACTGTTCATCTATTGCTTACGTTATTAGAGCAGCAAGACGGATTAACAGTACGTATTTTTCAAAAAATGAATGTCGATATAGAAGCGTTAAAACAAGGTGTAGAAAGTTTAATTAAGAAAAAGCCTTCTGTAACTGGAAGCGGGGCAGAGGCAGGGAAATTATATGTAACAGGTGCTTTGCAACAACTGCTTGTAAGAGCGGGAAAAGAAGCGGAGAAATTGCAAGATGACTACATTTCAGTCGAACATGTATTACTTGCTTTTTCTGAAGAAAAAGGCGATATAAATCAAGTATTCACAAAATTTCATATTACGAAAGATAACTTATTACAGTCTTTAATGACAGTTCGGGGGAATCAAAGAGTGACTAGTCAAAATCCAGAAGCAACTTATGAAGCGTTAGAAAAATATGGTCGTGATTTAGTGGCGGAAGTAAGAGCGGGGAAAATTGATCCTGTAATTGGTAGAGATAGTGAAATTCGCCGCGTGATCCGTATTCTTTCACGTAAAACGAAAAATAACCCCGTTTTAATCGGGGAACCAGGTGTTGGTAAAACAGCAATTGTTGAAGGATTAGCACAGCGTATTGTGAAAAAAGATGTCCCAGAAGGATTAAAAGATAGAACAATTTTCGCTTTAGATATGAGTGCACTTGTGGCCGGAGCAAAATTCCGCGGTGAGTTTGAAGAGCGTCTGCAAGCTGTATTAAATGAAATTAAAAAGAGTGAAGGCCGCATTTTATTATTCATTGATGAACTTCATACAATCGTCGGCGCTGGTAAAACAGAAGGAGCGATGGATGCAGGAAATATGTTAAAACCAATGCTAGCACGTGGTGAACTGCATTGTATCGGGGCAACAACGCTAGATGAATACCGTAAATATATTGAGAAAGATCCAGCGTTAGAAAGACGTTTCCAACAAGTATTAGCAGAAGAGCCAACTGTTGAGGATACAATTTCCATTTTACGTGGTTTAAAAGAGCGTTTTGAAATTTATCACGGTGTAAATATTCATGACCGCGCGATTGTAGCGGCATCTGTTTTATCAGATCGATATATTTCAGATCGTTTCTTGCCTGATAAAGCAATTGATCTTGTTGATGAAGCTTGTGCAACAATTCGAACAGAAATTGATTCTATGCCAACAGAATTAGATGAAGTAACGCGCCGCATTATGCAGCTGGAAATTGAAGAAGCTGCTCTTGGGAAAGAAAAGGACTTAGGTAGTCAAGAGCGCCTAAAAACATTGCAACGTGAATTATCGGATTTAAAAGAAGTTGCAAGTAGTATGAGAGCGAAATGGGAGAAAGAAAAAGAAGACATTCATAAAGTGCGTGACTTACGTGAACATTTAGAGCGCTTGCGCCGTGAGTTAGAAGAAGCAGAAGGAAATTACGATTTAAATAAAGCAGCTGAGCTTCGCCACGGGAAAATTCCAGCTATCGAAAAAGAGTTAAAAGAAGCGGAAGAGATGGGTGCACATAATAAACAAGAGAATCGTTTATTACGCGAGGAAGTAAGTGAAGAAGAAATTGCAGACATTGTTTCAAGGTGGACTGGTATTCCTGTCGCAAAACTCGTTGAAGGTGAACGGGAGAAATTATTACGTCTTGAACAAATTTTATCAGAGCGTGTTATCGGTCAAGAGGAAGCGGTAAGCCTTGTATCAGACGCAGTTCTTCGTGCTCGCGCTGGCATTAAAGATCCGAATCGTCCAATTGGTTCATTCATTTTCTTAGGCCCTACAGGTGTTGGTAAAACTGAGCTTGCAAAAACGTTAGCGCAAACGTTATTTGACAGTGAAGAGCAAATGATTCGTATCGATATGTCTGAGTATATGGAGAAACATGCAGTGTCACGCTTAATTGGTGCGCCTCCTGGATATGTTGGATATGAAGAAGGCGGACAATTAACAGAAGCAGTAAGACGTAAACCATATTCTGTTATTTTGTTAGATGAAATCGAAAAAGCACATCCAGAAGTATTCAACATTTTATTACAAATGTTAGACGATGGACGCATTACAGATTCACAAGGACGTACAGTAGACTTTAAAAATACGGTTATTATTATGACTTCAAATATTGGATCTGCTCACTTATTAGAAGGGCTAGAAGAAGATGGTTCTATTAAAGAGGAATCAAGAGAACTTGTAATGGGACAATTAAGAGGACATTTCCGACCAGAATTCTTAAACCGTGTCGATGAAATTATTTTATTCAAACCTCTTACAAGGAACGAAATTAAAGGTATTGTTGATAAGATTGTACAAGAATTACAAGGGCGTTTAGCAGATCGCCACATATCATTAGAATTGACGGAATCTGCAAAAGAATTTGTTGTAGAAGCTGGATTCGATCCACTGTACGGAGCTCGTCCGTTAAAACGATACGTACAGCGTCAAGTTGAAACGAAATTAGCGAGAGAATTAATTGCAGGAACGATTACGGACAATAGTCACGTAGTGGTCGATGTTGAAAATAACGAATTAGTCGTTCATGTAAAGTAAAAAAAGAGTTCGGATAAAATCCGGACTCTTTTTAGTGTTGTTCTACTGGCTCGTTTGGAATCGCAGCTGCAATCGCTAATACTAATACCGCAAGAACAACTGAGAAAATAGACGCTTGGTTAAAATCGTATGTACCGCCAGTCATAGAGCCGATTACGTAGCTCATCATATGTACAAGCGCGAACGACCAAATTAATGCCCAAATGAAACGCATATTTTACACCTCTATTCGTTCAATCTGTCCTTATTGTAACACAATTGAAAAAAGAATATAGAAAAATATTTGTAGATTTTTCAACGCAAATTTGCATTCTGTTCATACATTATAAAAGAGTACTTTTATACGTTTAGAAAATAAGGCGGGGGAAAAATGAGTATTACGGAACGTTTTTTTTATTTAGAAAAAGAACCATGTGTAATTTATTTACCGGAAAAGCCAAATGGATTTTCTGTTATGCTCCTAGGAGATTATAACTATTTTATTGAGAATGGTACAAGTTTATGGACACAGCATGCAGGAAGAGCTTATTTTTTACAGGGCCTTATTGAAAAAGGCTATACGGTCTTTTCATCTAACTTATACGGAAGGCATTGGGGGAACGACCGAGCTGTTCGTTTAGCAAAACGTTTGTATGATGTCGTTCTAAGAAAAGAGACATTGAATGCGAAAATGCACATTATGGCAGATGGTATGGGAGCGCTTGTAGCACTGGAGATGATGAACAAATACCCTGAATGTATACGTTCTGTCGTTATGTTAAATCCGTGTTTAGATTTACCAGAATATGTGGAGTTTGAGAAAGAGCATAAGTTTTTTTACAAAAGATTAGTGAAGGAATTAAGTGTGGCGTATGATTCCAAAGAAGAAGAATTAGAATCAAAAATAAATAAGAAATCATTTGCACTTCTTCCGTCTTGTGTACCTGTTAAAATTTTTGTCTCAACACAGGAAAAAAGAGGAAGAAAACAATTGTTACGTAAATACGAGAAAATGAGGCAATTCAATCAATGCGATACTTCTGTTTTATTCCATCTGCAAGATGTGAAATATAAAATGGTTAGACAAACGACTGATTTCTTTAAAAAATATGAAGAAGAATTGTGAAGCTCCCATATACATAAATGAGGAGCTATTTGTTTCAAGGGGAAAGGGTTGGTGGTATGAAACGCGTGCTGATTATAGGTGCACTTACGTTTGTAGGTTATCACCTTGTGAATAAAATGATTGCAGAAGAAGTAGAAGTATATGGTCTTGATTTTGATGAATTTGATAGTATGACAAAAATTAATGAAGAGAAATTATTGTTGATTGGGCGAAATGCGTTATTTACGTACTATTCTATAAGGGATGAAGACGGATGGCGATCGGTAGAGGAAGAAAGTTTCGATACAGTTTATTTTTGCTTGTATGAGCCGAATCAGCAAAGTGGATTTCGGAATGAAAGGGTCATATTACAATATTTAAAACGGATCGTAAGGATGTGTGAAAAAAATAAAGTAAAGTTAAATCTAATTTCTTCTATTGAAATAGGAAGCACTGAAGAATCCGAAAACAAACGTCTATTTTCGAAGGTGGAAGAAGGGTTGAAAAAAGGTGAATTACAATATAGTGCATATCGAGTTCCTACATTATATGGGCCGTGGCAACCGTCGTTTATGATGTATCATCAGCTTATTTTATCAGAACTTGATGACAAAGAGTGCCGTTGTATAAATGGAGAAAAAGGAAGCGATTTACTTTACATTGAAGATGTATGTGAATATTTATGGGAAAATGGAATGAATGTAAAACACCTCGGTATATATAATTTACTTAGTGGAAAAGAAGAGTTATGGGAAAAAGGTATGAGTCTTTTACATGCAGATGATAAAGTAAATAACAAAAATATGGAAGTAAGAGATGAAGCTGTAGATGTTATTTCTATTCAAAAAAATACACCTGTAGAATTCGGTTTAAATAAACAATTGGCACATATGAAAAAATATAAAGAGTTATACGAAGGGTAGCGCACGTGTTAAACTATTGTATGGATAATGGAATGAAAGCTTTAATGGAGAGGAAGAGATTACATGAACGAAAAAAGTATGCAATTTTTACAAATCGCAATGAAGCATTTACCAGAAGCTAAGGCAATTTTAGATTCTAATGGAATTGCGCTTGATATGGAGAAAGCACAGCCGGTGTTAGAGCTATTGATGAAAGTAATGGGCGAAGCATATGAGCTTGGGAAAGCGGATAAAGAATAAAACTGAAAAACAAAATCTTCTTTTTTGAGGGGAGAGAGGCTCGAGCCGTGGATAGAAGCGGTTGGGGCCTTTTTTAGTCTCGAGCGAAGGTAAGACCAGAGGGATGATGAGGTTAAAGGGAAAGGTTATGAGGAGAACGCCTTGGTTTTGAAGGAAAGCGGATAAAGAATAAAACTGAAAAACAAAACCTTCTTTTTTGATGAGAGAGAGGCTCGAACTGTGGATAGAAGCGGTTGGGGCCTTTTTTTATTTCGAGCGGAGTAAGGGTAAGTGTATGGAATAATTTGTATTTTGAAAGGACAGGAATTTTTCTGTTTCTTTTAATGAAAAATAAAGTTAGTAATACGCTGTCTTATTTTTTTAGTTGAAATATATTCTAGACAAAAGTACATTTATGTTTTAAAATTAGTACCAAGTCATAATAATTGATATAAAATGGAGGGCTGCGATGTGAACGTGGGCATTTTAGGGGTCGGAAGATATGTGCCAGAAAAAGTAGTCACAAATCACGATTTAGAGAAAATCGTAGATACATCTGATGAATGGATTCGTACGAGAACGGGAATTGCAGAAAGACGCATTGCCGATGATACAATAGATACTTCATATATGGCGGTAGAGGCTTCTAAAAAAGCACTTGAAGATGCAGGGATTAGCGGAGAGGATATCGATCTTATTTTAGTGGCAACAGTAACGCCAGATCGCGCATTCCCAGCAGTAGCCTGTGTAATCCAAGAAGCAATTGGCGCAAAACACGCAGCCGCGATGGATTTAAGTGCAGCGTGTGCTGGCTTTATGTACGGAATGATTACAGCGCAGCAATTTATTCAAACAGGAACTTATAAAAATGTATTAGTAGTTGGTAGTGACAAATTATCTAAAATTGTAGACTGGAATGACCGAAATACAGCAGTACTATTTGGGGACGGAGCAGGTGCTGTGGTAATGGGAGCTGTTTCAGAAGGAAAAGGTGTACTTTCCTTTGAATTAGGAGCGGACGGAAGTGGCGGTAAGCATCTTTATCAAGACGAGTATGTTATGATGAACGGCAGAGAAGTCTTTAAATTTGCTGTTCGCCAACTTGGTGATTCCTGTCTTCGCGTGTTAGAAAAAGCGGGACTTACGAAAGAGGATGTGGACTTCTTAGTACCACATCAAGCGAATATTCGTATTATGGAATCTGCAAGAGAAAGATTAAATTTACCGAAAGAAAAAATGAGTATGACAATTGAAAAGTTCGGTAATACATCGGCTTCTTCAATTCCAATTGCAATGGTAGAGGAATTGCAAAATGGACGTATTCAAGATGGTGATTTAATTATACTAGTCGGTTTTGGCGGCGGGTTAACATGGGGAGCAGTAGCTCTTCGTTGGGGTAAATAAGGACTGAGAGAAAAAAAGGAGTGTATTTTGTATGGAAAAAAAGAGGGTCGTAATCACAGGGCTAGGAGCTGTTACACCGATCGGAACAGATGTTGAAACAGCTTGGGAAAACATTAAAAACGGTGTATCCGGAATCGGAAGACTTACAAGAATAGATTCAGAACAAATTCCTGCAAAAGTAGCAGCAGAAATTAACGACTTTGAAGTCGAAAAATATATAGATAAAAAAGAAGCGCGCCGTATGGACCGCTTTACGCAATATGCAGTAGCAGCAGCGAAAATGGCAGTTGCAGATGCGAAGCTTGAAATTACAGAAGAAAATGCACCACGCATTGGTGTATGGGTTGGTTCTGGTATTGGTGGTATGGAAACATACGAAGAACAATTTAAGATTTTTACTGAAAAAGGTCCGCGCCGCGTGAGCCCGTTCTTCGTACCAATGATGATTCCAGATATGGCAGCAGGTCAAGTGTCAATCGCTACAGGAGCGAAAGGAATTAATACTTGCTCTGTAACAGCTTGTGCATCTGGAGCAAACTCAATTGGTGATGCGTTTAAAGTAATTCAGCGCGGTGATGCTGATGCGATGATAACAGGCGGAGCAGAAGCGCCGTTAACAAGCATGGCATTCGCTGGATTTAGTTCAGCGAAAGCATTAACATTCAATGAAGATCCAGCAACGGCTTGCCGCCCATTTGATAAAAACCGTAGTGGTTTCGTAATGGGTGAAGGATCAGGAATTCTTATTCTTGAAGAATTAGAGCATGCATTAGCACGTGGTGCTCACATTTATGCGGAAATTGCTGGCTATGGTGCAACTGGTGATGCGTTCCATATTACAATGCCTGCTCCTGGCGGTGAAGGCGGAGTTCGTGCGATGCGTCAAGCTTTAGCTGATGCAGGTCTAGAGCCAGAAGATATTGATTACATTAATGCACATGGTACAAGTACAGATGCAAATGAAAAGTATGAAACGATGGCAATTAAAGAAACTTTCGGTGAGCATGCATATAAAGTAGCGATTAGCTCAACGAAATCAATGACAGGTCATTTATTAGGAGCAGCTGGTGCTGTTGAAGCGATCTTCTCTATTAAATCAATTACAGACGGAGTAATTCCTCCGACGATTAACTATGAAACACCAGATCCAGAATGTGATTTAGATTACGTACCAAATACAGCGAGACATCAAGAAGTAAACGCGGTATTAAGTAATTCACTAGGATTCGGTGGTCATAACGCAGTTTTAGTATTTAAATCGTATAAATAATAGATGAAATAAGGTGTTTTTTCGTAGTTTGTTACGAAAAAACACCTTATTTATTTTTTATCAGCTTTACGTTCCTTTCTTTTTTTGCATATACATAAGAAAAGGAGGGATGAAGGGTGGGGGTTGTTGAAACGGCAGAATGGTTACATCTGTATTATGGACGCCCAGAAAAGCTTTGTGAGAAATTTACAAAGTATATTCCATTGCCAAAAGAGAGGCTGTATCGCTTTTTAATCTCTAAAGGTATGTATCGCCCAGTAATGCGGGGGGAGCAGGAAATTAAAGAGTTAGAGAAGAAAGAAATTTGGAAAGAACTTAGCATGGAGTATGAAAAATTGAAAAGTTGGCTAAAAGGTCCAGATGTCCCTATCTTTATTTTATTATCAGATTCATATAATCGAACGGTACAAGAGGAATATAACGGGAAGGCTGGTTTATCTATGCGTCACGTTATTTTCTTATTCGTATGTGGACGTAATTCAGTAGAGGAACTAAAAGCTTTATTAACGCATGAATACCACCATATATGTAGATTACATCAAATTGAGACGAAGGAAACAGAGTATACATTACTTGATACGATGATTATGGAAGGGTTAGCTGAGCAAGCTGTGTATGAAAGGTATACAGAAAAAAGATGTGCACCATGGACTACTTACATTTCAAAAGAAGATGCTATTTATTATTGGAGAAATTCAATACAAGAACGAATAGATGTAAAGAGAGGTACGAGGGAGCATGATGTTTTATTAAATGGACTGCACTCGTATCCGAAAATGCTTGGCTATGCACTTGGATTTCATATTGTGAAAGACTGTGTAGCATTTGAAGGAGAAAATACACTTTCTTTATTATCTATAGATGCGAAAGAAATATTGAATAAAGCAAATACATTTCATGTTTCATGAAAAACAGGAGGTAACGCTCCTGTTTTTTTATATTATAGAAGAAAAAATAATAATTAGAATATATTTCCTTAAGTGGAATAAAGTTAAGCAAAAATGAACATAATGATTGGTACAAACAGTAGTGAAGTGAGGGGTAGTGAATGTTATATCTACATGATGTATGGGTAAATTGGTTTGAA
Source organism: Bacillus sp. FSL R9-9410 (assembly GCF_038050385.1). Classification (NCBI taxonomy): domain Bacteria; kingdom Bacillati; phylum Bacillota; class Bacilli; order Caryophanales; family Bacillaceae; genus Bacillus; species Bacillus sp. FSL R9-9410. The sequence goes on along the minus strand of NZ_JBBOTV010000001.1, from coordinate 3,509,341 downwards.
GGTGAAGAAAATGGGTATAATGTTTGTCATTTTTACGAATGGCGGAAAGATGATACGATTGAGCTATTAGATCAAGTGCCATTATTAAAAGTAGATGCCACATTATATCATTACATCGAGAACGAATTATTAGAGCTTCCGCAAAAATTATTGGAAGACGTATATCATAAGGCTTATATTCGTAAAAATCACGAACGTTTGCAACAAGAATATTGTTTTGTAGTTACAGATGGAAAAGGAATTATTGCGATTGATTCAATCGGCTATAATGTGCCAATTAGAAAAAGTAGGCTTATACCTCGCCAAGAACAGATGGTATATGAGATGGTAGAAAATGTGCAAGAAGAAAAGTATGAGTTCCAAGTGGAAGAGATTGAAAAAGAACATCATATTTTATCGCCGTCACCTTTCATTATGAACGGCCTAACTCGTAAAGAAAGACAGTTAAAACAATTATTATTTATGGCATTAGATCAATTACATACAACGAAAAATCCAGCTGAAATTCGCTATTGGTTCACAGAGTGGGATCCATCAGCGTACGGAATGGTCCAACATATGGAGTTTGAAGATGTTTGGGCTAAACTTTATGATGAAGCGAAAACTGGATGGTCTGAGAAGCACGAGCAATTATGTGAGCGCCTTGTAAAAGGACAGCCGTTTTTTGAAAAGTTATGGGAAATGGAAAATGAGCAGAAGGTAAATTGAAAAAAACCGCCAATTGGCGGTTTTTTTTATGGAGGTGGCAAGCTCTTCGTGTCTAAGAACCTTCCGCATAAGAAGGCAAAAAGCGCCTTTTATACGAAAGAACCTTAGCCAGTCAGAGCTGAACGAGCCGCTTCCGCTTTATGTGAAATCTAGCTCCAGCGGCAAGAATGTTCGGTGGCTTCGCGCCTTCCTGCGAGGCAAAAAGCGCCTCTACGTCAGGAGCTCCATCCCCCTCACATTCTGAACGAGCCGCTTCCGCTTTATATGTTACCTACGTTTTCTACTTAATCCCATTGCATTTTCTACTTTGCGTAGTTGTTTGAATGCAACGCGGTTTGCTTTTTCGGCACCTTTGTCTAGAATTTCGTCTAGTTCTGGGGAGTTGATTAGTTCGTTATATTTGTCTTGGATTGGACGAATTGCTTCTACGACTACTTGTGCTAGGTCACCTTTGAAGTCGCCGTATCCTTTTCCTTCGTACATTGCTTCTATTTCTTCTACTGTTTTTCCTGAGAATGAAGAGTAAATTGTTAATAAGTTAGAGATTCCAGGTTTGTTCTCTTTATCAAATTTAACGATGCCTTCAGAGTCAGTTACGGCACTTTTTATTTTCTTTTCGATTGTTTTTGGCTCATCAAGCATACTGATCATTGATTTTGGATTTGGATCAGATTTACTCATTTTTTTCGTAGGTTCTGTTAATGACATAACGCGAGCTCCTACTTTTGGAATACGAATTTCAGGAACTGTGAACACTTCACGGAAGCGTTTGTTGAAACGCTCTGCTAGATCACGTGTTAATTCCATATGTTGCTTTTGGTCATCACCAACAGGCACGATTTCTGTGTTGTAAAGTAAAATGTCAGCAGCCATTAATGGTGGGTATGTAAGTAATCCAGCTGGAACTGAATCTCTTCCTGAAGCTTTGTCTTTATATTGTGTCATACGTTCTAATTCTCCAACGTAAGCAACGGATTGCATAATCCATCCTAGTTGAGCGTGTGCTGGTACTTCTGATTGTACAAATAAAGTAGCTTTTTCAGGATCGATGCCGCATGCAACGTATAGCGCAGCAAGACTGCGGATATTTTTGCGAAGCATTGCAGGGTCTTGAGGTACTGTAATCGCATGTTGGTTTACAATACAGAAATAACAGTCGTGTTCGTTTTGAAGCTCTGTAAATTGCTTCATAGCTCCTAAATAGTTTCCAAGTGTAATTGTTCCGCTTGGCTGAATACCAGAAAAGATAACTGACATAAGTAATTCCTCCTAAAATTGAATGTGCGATGGGGAAGAGAAGGCATACAAAAAAGCCCATTCATCCCAAATTACATAGGGACGAATGGACCGCGGTACCACCCTAATTATTTCACAGCTGTGAAATCTCTCAAGATCCATAATAACGTCTGGATATAACGCCAAAGCCTACTACTTTCGGTTCGGTTTGGTGCTCAAAAGCCCATTCCATACTGTACAATTACTTGTTCACACCACCCACAAGCTCTCTGAAATTGCCCCAATATGTACTCTTCTTTATCATCGCATACATATAAATTTATTGTTAACTGAGCCCTTTTAATATGAAAGAACTAAAGTTTTATAACAAAATGTTTTGCTGATTATTATATCATATGGAGCAGTGTTTGCAAACTACATCAAAATAGTAAAGCTAATGAGGACCGAGAACAACCCAAGTACGATACCGGTAATACAAATCGGATACGTCCATTTGAATGAATATGTTTTATAAATACGTTCTTTCTTATCGATAGGTTCCTCTGCTTCTTCAATTAAAGATTCGATTTTTTTATTCGTACCAAATACTCTTTGGAATGCGTAAATTGTTACGTTAAAAAATCCATTTTGAAATATGAATAAAAAACCACCTATAAGAATAAAAAACAATGCAATATAGAATGAGATGTTGACAAAATTCAACAAAAATTGAGATGAAACGAGGAATGCGCCCACACTAGAAGCGATTATCGCAACCAAAAATAGTATACAAGTATGAAAAAAAACTTTATTCAAAATATTCCCCTCCGTCAAAATATTACTAGAATTATTATACTATAAAAGCTATAATAAGTAATATAAATAATTTTTTGAAAATTATACGCAATTAAAGCGCTAATTTCAAGATGATGGTAGCAATGTTAACGTATTCCTTTACAAAAAAAATAAAATATAAATATTTTATTAAAAATTTTAACAAAAAAATAAAAAACTATATTCACAATCGTCTAATTATATGTATAATGAAAATTGTAGAAACTTGGAGATTATTCTTTCAATTCTAATTTTCTACAAGTGAGGGTACAGGAAGTGCAATTAGGGGAGGCAACACAACATGAAGAAAAAGATACCGTTATTACTTGCATCAACTTTAACTGCAAGTATGTTGCTTGGCGCGTGTAGCTACCAGAAAGAGGACGCTAAAGCAAAAGGAAAAGAAAATACTACTAGTAGTAGTAACGGAAAACAGATTCTTAATTTAACAGAGTTATCTGAAATTCCATCGATGGATGCATCGTTAGCATCAGATTCTGCATCTTCAACAGCATTAAATAATACGATGGAAGGTTTATATCGTACTGGCAAAGATCAAAAGAGAATGCCTGGGATTGCTGAAGATGTCCAAAAGCTAGATGATGGGAAGAAATACATATTTAAATTAAGAAAAAATGCGAAATGGTCGAATGGGGAACCTGTAACAGCGAAAGACTTTGTGTATTCATGGAAAAGAGCAGTAAATCCAGATACAAAAGCGACGTATTCGTACATTATGTTCGATATTAAAAATGCAGAAAAAATTCATAAAAAAGAATTACCTGCTGACCAATTAGGTGTAAAAGCGATTGATGATTATACATTAGAAGTGGAATTAGACAATCCCGTTCCTTACTTTATTGATTTAACGGTTTATCCGGTGTTTTACCCACTAAATGAGAACTTTGTGAAATCACAAGGTGATAAGTTTGGTTTAGAGGCAAATACAACATTATATAACGGGCCATTCGTTATGAGTGATTGGAAACATGAACAAAGCTTCCAATTTAAGAAGAACCCATCATATTGGGATAACAAGACGGTTAAAATCGAAGAAATAAATTTCAATATTGTGAAAAACACATCGACTGATGTAAATTTATATGAGACAAATGCGATTGATCGTGCGGCTCTAACATCGGAATTTGTTGATAAATTTAGACAAACTCCAGAGTTCCAAACACGACAAGAAGCAGGAGTTGCCTACTTAAGATTTAATCAAAATAATAAGTATTTGAGTAATAAAAACTTAAGAAAAGCAATTTCAATGTCCTTTGACCGTGATAACATTGCAAAAGTTATTTTAAACAACGGCGCAATTGGTGCTTACGGATTTGTTGGAAAAGATTTCGCTGAAGGTCCGAATAAAAAAGACTTCCGTGCTGAAAATGGAAAGCTAGTTGAAACGGATTCAAAAGAAGCGAAAAAACTTTGGGAAACAGCGAAGAAAGAGCTTGGCACTGATAAAATCGAATTAGAATTCTTAAGCTTCGATAATGAAGATGCGAAAAAAATTGGCGAATTCTTAAAAGGTGAGATGGAAAAGAACTTACCTGGTTTATCAATCAAAATTAAACAGCAGCCATTCGCACAAAAAAATAAGTTAGAAGACTCTCAGGAATATGATATGGCGTTTGGTGTTTGGGGTCCAGATTTCCCAGATCCAGTCTCATATTTAGATATGTTTGTTACGAATGGTTCACAAAACAAAACAGGATATTCTAATCCGAAATATGATGAACTAATTCTAAAAGCAAAAACAGATACAAAAGATTTACAGGCTCGCTGGAACAACCTTTTAGAGGTAGAGAAGATGTTAATTAAAGAGGATGCAGTTATTGCTCCAGTCTATCAAAAAGGTTCAGCGTATGTAGTAAAAGGTGCTGTAAAAGATATTATCCCGATTAACTACGGTGGTAAATTAACTTACAAATGGGCATCTGTTGAACAAAAATAATCTTTTTTCCATCGTTTACAAGGGTATATGCCTATGATGGGCATGTGCTCTTATTTTAAAAAAATAAAAGTAAGAATATTTCAAACTATCTTATTGCTTTTGAGAAAAACGGGGAGGTGCTTGACTATGGGACGTTACGTATTAAAACGTTTCGTGTACATGGCTTTGACATTATTTTTAATTACTACACTGACTTTCTTCTTGATGAAATTACTTCCGGGTTCTCCGCTGAAAAACCAGGAGAAGTTATCACCGGCACAAAAAGAAATCATTCTTGAAAAATATGGTTTAAATGATCCAGTGCCAGTTCAATATGCACGTTACTTAGGTAACTTAGCAAAAGGTGATTTAGGGGTATCATTCCAGTATGATAACCGCCCAGTAACAGATATGATTGTGGATCGTATTGGACCATCAGCACAACTTGGTTTACAAGCGATTATATTAGGAACATTTATCGGTTTAATTTTAGGAATCGTTGCGGCACTTCGGAACAATACGTGGGTCGATTATGGGGCGACAATTATTTCCGTACTCGGGATGTCGGTACCATCATTCGTATTCGCCGCATTACTACAATATTTCGTAGGGGTAAAACTTGGTTGGTTCCCAGTAGCATTCTGGAAGGGACCGGAGTTTACAGTAATGCCTACAATTGCTTTATCGATGGCAGTTATCGCAACAATCGCACGTTTCGCTCGTGCAGAGTTAATTGAGGTTATGCAAGCTGACTACATTTTAACAGCGAAAGCGAAAGGAATTAGCCAAGGCGTTATCATTATCAAGCACGCACTTCGTAACGCATTAATTCCAGTTGTAACAATTTTAGGACCAATGGTTGCAGGATTAATTACAGGGACACTAGTTATTGAGCAAATTTACGCTGTACCTGGACTTGGGGAACAATTCGTTAAGTCGATTACAGTAAATGACTATACAGTTATTATGGGAACTACAATTTTCTATAGTGCGATTTTCATCTTAGTTATTTTCATTGTCGATATTTTATACGGAATTATTGATCCTCGTATTCGTTTAGCGGGAGGGAAAAAATGATGAAAGATGTACAAAAATTATCTCCAGATTTATTTCAACAAGCCAATCAAAGTAATGTTGATAATGAAGTCATTGCCCGTCCAAGCTTAACGTTTTGGCAAGATGTAAGAAGACGTTTGTTCCAACATAAAGGTGCCATGTTTGGTTTCGTATTATTAATGCTTATTGTACTACTAGCAGTTATAGGACCAATGATAAGTAAGCATTCTTATAAAGAGCAAGATTTAGGTCGTGCGAAAATGCCACCGAAAATTCCAGTGATTGAAAATGTTCATTGGTTACCATTTGACGGTACTGATCAATATGGTGTTGACCAATATGAAAAACGTGATATTAAAGAGTACTTCTGGTTTGGTACAGATGATCTTGGCCGTGATTTATGGACAAGAACTTGGGAAGGTACGCGCGTATCATTATATATCGCTCTATTAGCAGCAGCAATTGACTTAGTAATCGGGGTTGCATACGGAGGTATTTCAGCCTTCTACGGCGGCAGAGTAGATAATATTATGCAACGTATTATGGAGATTATTAACGGTATTCCATACTTAATCATCGTTATTTTAATGGTAATCATTATGGGGTCAGGTATTTGGTCGATTACACTCGCGATGGCAATTACAGGTTGGATAGGGATGTCGCGTATCGTTCGTGGACAAATCCTAAAATTAAAAAACCAAGAATATGTATTAGCATCTCGTACATTAGGTGCAACAAATACACAGTTAATCGTGAAGCACTTAATTCCGAACGTAATGGGACCAATTATCGTAATGACAATGTTTACAATTCCAACGGCAGTATTTGGTGAAGCATTCTTAAGCTTCATCGGACTAGGCATTCAGCCACCATTCGCATCACTTGGTTCTCTTGTAAATGATGGTTATAAATCAATTCAAACGTATCCACATATGATGTTCATCCCAGCGGTTGTCATCAGTATGTTAATCTTAGCATTTAACTTAATTGCAGACGGATTACGCGACGCGTTAGATCCAAAAATGCGTAAGTAAAAGAGGGGAGAAGTAAAAATGAAAACATTGCTAGAGGTAAAAGATTTGCAAGTCTCCTTTGATACACATGCAGGTGAAGTACAAGCTGTACGCGGTGTTACTTTTGATTTAAAAAAAGGAGAGACATTAGCGATTGTAGGAGAATCTGGTTCTGGTAAATCAGTTACTTCTAAAGCGTTAATGGGATTAATTCCGAATCCTCCAGGACGTATTAAAAACGGTGAAATCATATTTGAAGGTCGTGACTTAACGAAACTAACAGAAAAAGAAATGCAGCAAGTACGCGGTAAAGATATTGCGATGATTTTCCAAGATCCAATGACATCATTAAATCCAACGATGACAATTGGTAATCAGATTATGGAAGGTCTTATTAAACACCAAGGGATGAGTAGAGCAGATGCACGTAAAGTTGCTGTAGAATTAATCGACCTTGTAGGTATTCCAAATCCAGAAGCACGCTTAAAACAATATCCTCACCAATTCTCAGGTGGTATGAGACAGCGTGTAGTTATTGCGATGGCGTTAGCTTGTAATCCAAAATTATTAATTGCCGATGAGCCGACAACAGCGCTAGACGTTACAATTCAGGCGCAGATTTTAGAACTTATGAAGGACATTCAGCAAAAAACAGAAGCAGCAATCATTTTCATTACGCATGACTTAGGTGTAGTGGCAAACGTTGCAGACCGAGTTGCGGTTATGTACGCTGGTAAAGTTGTTGAAATTGGAACTGTTGATGAAATTTTCTACAATCCAAAACATCCATACACATGGGGCTTAATCGCATCTATGCCAAGCTTAGATGGTTCAGAGGACGAGCTATATGCGATTCCAGGAACGCCTCCAGACTTATTAAAACCGCCAAAGGGTGATGCTTTTGCACCACGTAACCCGCAGGCGCTGAAAATTGATTTTGAAATGGAACCACCTTTATTTAAAATAAGTGACACACATTATGCGGCAACTTGGTTACTTCATGAGCAAGCGCCAGAAGTAAAACCACCAGCAGTTGTTGAAAAACGTATTCTTCAAATGAAAGCAGGTGAACAACATGACTAAACAACGTGAGAAATTAATTGAAGTGAAAAATGTGAAACAACACTTTGATGTGAGTGGTGGTGTTGTTAAAGCAGTTAATGATATTTCATTTGATATTTACCGCGGTGAAACATTTGGACTTGTAGGAGAATCTGGTTGTGGTAAGTCAACAACTGGAAGAACGATCATTCGTTTATACGATGCAACTGCCGGTGAAGTGTTGTTCGATGGTGAAAATGTACATGGGAAAAAATCACGCACAGAACTTAAGAAGTTCAACCGTAAAATGCAAATGATTTTCCAAGATCCATATGCATCATTAAATCCTCGTATGACAGTAGGGGATATTATCGCAGAAGGTATTGATATTCACGGACTAGCAAAAGGCAAAAAAGAGCGTATGGACCGTGTTCACGAGCTGTTAAATACAGTTGGTTTAAATAAAGAGCACGCGAACCGTTTCCCACATGAATTCTCAGGTGGACAACGTCAACGTATCGGTATCGCTCGTGCGCTAGCTGTAGAACCTGAATTTATCATTGCTGATGAACCAATCTCAGCACTTGACGTATCGATTCAGGCGCAAGTTGTAAACTTACTGAAACAGTTACAAAGAGAAAAAGGTTTAACATACTTATTCATCGCCCATGATTTATCGATGGTAAAATACATTAGTGATCGCATTGGTGTAATGTACCGTGGTCAAATCGTTGAGCTGACAACAAGTGAAGAGTTATATGCGAATCCAATGCATCCATATACAAAATCACTACTATCAGCAATTCCACTTCCAGATCCAGATTATGAGCGCAATCGTAAACGTATCGTATACGACCCATCGCAGCATGATTATGGTAGTGAAGCACCAACAATGCGCGAAATTCGCCCAGGACATTTTGTATTATGTTCTGAAGCAGAGTATAAGAAATATAAAGAAATCTATCAATAAAAAAGTAGAGCCATTCTTCTATTACAGAAGGATGGCTCTACTTTTTTATACTATTTAAACTTAATTTAGTATAAAGAGATTTTATCCAAGTTCTTTTTCTGTTTAAAGACAGCGAAGTAAGAGTTTCCAAGAATGAAGAAAAAGGCGACTGAAATCAGCCGCCTTTTTTCATTTAGAAACACTTTTATTTTATCGCGCTTGAACAGAAGCACTATCTTCTTGTTCATCAGGTTTAACAAGTGCATAATTTTCCCACGATCTACTTCTCCAGCGGAAGAACATAATAATCGCTCGCGTCCATTCGTCGATAGCAATCGCTAGCCAAATACCAACGAGCCCCATGTCTAAATGGAAGGCGAAAAAGTAACCGAGTGGTAAGCTCATTAACACCATGGAGAATGCGCCGATTAAAACAGGATATTTTGCATCGCCAGCTGCACGAAGTGAATTAATGATGACGATGTTCATCGTCCGTCCTGTTTCCAGTAGTACACTTAGTAAAAGAACGCTTGCCCCTAGAGAGATAATATGAGGGTTATCCGTAAATAGTCCCATTAATTGTGTGCGGAATGTAACAACGAGAATGACCATAAATAAAGTTACACCAATCGCCCATTGTACACTTTTCCATACGCGTGTGTAAGCTTCATCCTTTTCATTTCCGCCAACTAGGCGTCCAACGATAATAGCTGTTCCCATACCGATAGCAATGGCGAATAAATAAGTGAACATGGAAATGTTAGTAGCATATTGTCTTGCTGCTAATGATTCCGTACCTAAGTATGTTGCGTAATATAAGAAGACAATTTGACAAGCTTGATACATGACTTGTTCGAATGCAGATGGAATGCCAATCTTCAAAATTTTGCCAACGTATTCTTTTGATAAAGTGAAGTAATATTGTAATTTCACACGGTATTCCATAACGCGATACAGTAACCAGAAGAAAACGATAAGTGCGATTAACCGGCTGACAGCGGAAGAAATCGCGGCCCCTTGCACACCAAGTTCAGGGAAACCGAATTTTCCGAAAATAAGTACGTAGTTTCCGGCGATATGAATAATATTCATTCCAAGCGAAACAAACATTGCTTGCTTTGTAAAGCCGTGAACGCGGATAATTGCGGCTAATGAGTTAATAATAGCTTGAAGGAAAATAGCTCCTCCGACGATGGATAGATAGCTTTGTGCATACGTTAATACATCGCCTTGTAAGTTCATTGCCATCATCATATGTTTTGAGAATAAAAGAAAACCGGCGCTTATAACGAGCCCGACTCCTAAATTTAATGTTACTGCTAATGCTGATATTTTTGATGCTTCCATAAAGCGTTTAGAACCGAGGTATTGGGATACAACGATAGCTGCACCATTCCCGATGACTTCTAGTACTAAAATCGCGATATGAAGGTATTGATTCGCTGCACCAACCCCAGATACAGCATCGTCTGATAATGCACTTAACATGAAAGTATCAGCGATCCCCATCAGCATAAAAAGAAAAACTTCTAGAAAAATAGGCCATGTTAATAAGAATAAACTTAATTTCTCTGTTGACCCGTTTTTTGAGTGAATTGCTGTCATGTCCGTCCCCTCTTTACCGATATCTATTTTTAGCAAAGTGTATCGTAACACACTTTCATATCCTTTGCACTTATTTTAGCCTACATATTTTCAATATGAATAAACCTTCATTTTATGACAGAAAAGGAAGAATAATTATGCGTAAGATATTATAGGATATAAAATTTGTTTTTCTCTGATAATTTAGAAAAGTATAAAATTTTGCATTTTTAACACTTTAGTTCAATAAAAACGCAGTTTGAAACGTTTACAAATACACAAATTGTTAACAGAAAATTTTAATAAAATAGAAATATAAATATACAAAGAATATGTTTGTGTGTATAATATGAATTATTAGAACATATATAAATTTCTTTCTGTTTGAAAATGAAAGGGCTAACATTTTTTTGGAGGGTGAAAGTATGAAAAAAAAGATACCAGTTTTTGTAGCATCAACAGTAGCAATGAGCATGATTTTAGGGGCATGTGGCTACCAAAAAGATGAACCGCAAGCGAACGCAAAAGGGGATAGCGGGAAAAGCGGTGCGAAGCAAGTTATTAACTTAATTGAAACACAAGAAATTCCAACGATGGACCCAGCGTTATCAGCTGATGCAGTTTCTTCAAAAGTAATGAACAATACGATGGAAGGTCTATACCGCCTTGGGAAAGATGATAAATTAGTTCCAGGTGTAGCGAAAGAATTCCAAAAGTCAGAAGACGGTAAAAAGTATACATTCAAATTACGTGAAGATGCAAAATGGTCAAATGGTGACCCTGTAACGGCGAAAGATTTCGTGTATGCATGGCAAAGAGCAATTAATCCAGATACAGCTGCGAAATCGGCGTACATTATGTACGATATAAAAAATGCTGAGAAAATTAATAAAAAAGAGATGAGTCCAGACCAATTAGGCGTGAAAGCAATTGATGATCATACATTAGAAGTAGAATTAGATAATTCTATTCCATATCTTGTTGATTTAATGGTCTATCCAATCTTCTATCCTGTTAATGAAAAGTATGTGAAAGAGCAAGGGACGAAGTTTGGTTTAGAAGCAAATACAACACTTTATAACGGTCCATTTACATTAAGTGATTGGCAACATGAACGTAGCTTCAAAATGACAAAGAGCGCATCATATTGGGACAATAAAGAAGTGAAGCTTGAGGAAGTAAACTTTAATATTGTAAAAGATACGTCTACACCAATTAATTTATATGAAACAAACGCAGTTGATCGAGCAACGTTATTAGCAGAGTTCATCGATAAATATAAAGGAAAACCAGATTTCAAAACGGTAGAAGATACATCTGTATTCTTCCTTCGCTTAAATCAAAAAGACCCAGCTTTAGCAAATAAAAATATTCGTAAAGCAATTTCACTTGGTTTTGACCGTAAACCATTCGTTGATACATTATTAAATAACGGTTCTAAGCCAGCGACGGGATTAATTCCTGATAATTTCATTAAAGGACCGGATAAACAAGACTTCCGTGCTGAAAATGGAGATATTATAAAACCAAATGTAAAAGAAGCGAAAAAGTATTGGGAAACTGGTAAAAAAGAGCTTGGTAAAAACGAAATTGAATTAGAGCTATTAAATGAAGATGTTGAATTATCGAAGAAAACTGGTGAATATTTAAAAGGCGAATTAGAAAAGAATTTACCAGGATTAACAGTGAAAATTAAACAACAACCATTCGCGCAAAAACTAAAATTAGAAGATGCTGGCGATTATGTAATGTCATTCTCTGGATGGAGTGCAGACTTCCCGGATCCAGTTACATATCTTGATATGTTTGTAACTGACGGATCTCAAAATAAAATGAAGTATTCTAATCCGAAGTACGATGAGATTATTATGAAAGCGAAAAAAGACGGAAGTGACGTAAATGCTCGCTGGAAAAACTTATTAGAAGCAGAAAAAATGTTACTTGATGACGCTGCGATTGTTCCAGTATATCAACGTGGTAGAGCATATTTACAAAGAGAAACAATTAAAGATATGTACAACCATAAATACGGCGGGGAAGTAAGCTTCAAATGGGCATCAGTAGAGAAATAACAAAAAAAGCAGGTGATTACCTGCTTTTTTTTAGTACGTACGTTTTTTATAAATGCCTTTTCCGCCAACTTGGTTCCAGCCAGATTGTACATCTAAACTTTTGTTAACAAACTTCATTTTTTCTTTCCCACCAAAGAGTTTTTCACCGATGCTATTTGTAATGACACCAATCAATGCTGTTATTCCGATGATGAGGGTAGCAACAATGATAAAATCAGTAAAGAAAGCGATCATATGCAAATTCCCCCTTTGCCTGTCTGTATTTTTATTGTATGAGATAAATGGCAAAAAAGAAAGAAATGTCAGAAAAATATTCGATTTACTTTAGAAAGCATATAGACATGAGCGGGGAGATTTGTTAAAATAAGAACAGATGTTCTTTTCGTTTCTAATCTTTAGAGTCTTACATTTCTCAATTGTTTTGTCGGGAAAAGGTAAGAAAACGCTCTCTTTCTAATGGGGAAGATTATGAAACTGTAATTGTATATCAAGTGAAAATTATTGTAGAAAGCAAGTATCAAAAGGGTTGAAGAGCGTTGTTAAAGGACAGTTTTAATGAGTGTAATCATGTTGCATAGCAGTGGAGTACACGGAGAATTTTTCTCAACTAGCAGTAAATTAACTGTATATTTCTTGCAAAAACTATTGTATAATGATTATAGAAGTTACTTATTAAAAGTAATTGTTGTTGCTTACATGAATTGCGATTTTTTACTTTGCTATAAGACAAGTTATCGCAAAAAATTGCGGAAGTTAGAAATTTAAACTGTAATTAGTACAGAATTTGTACTCTTTAAGGAGAGTGAGCTTTGTATGGTAACATTATATAGTTCTCCAAGCTGTACGTCTTGTAGAAAGGCGAAATTATGGCTAGAGGAAAATCATATTCCTTATACAGAACGTAATATTTTCTCAGATCCATTAACGATTGATGAGATCAAAGAGATTTTACGTATGACAGAAAGCGGAACGGATGAGATTATTTCTACTCGTTCAAAAGTTTTCCAAGAATTGAATGTGAACTTAGAGTCTTTACCACTTCAAGATTTATATAAGATGATTCGTGACTATCCAGGTATTTTACGTCGTCCAATTATGATTGACGAAAAACGCCTTCAAGTAGGTTACAACGAAGACGAAATCCGTCGTTTCTTACCACGTACAGTAAGAACGTTCCAATTACGTGAAGCACAGCGTCTTGTAAATTAATTATAATAATATGAAAACCTTCTACCTATTATAGAGTAGAAGGTTTTTTTTTTACTGTTTAACATTACGTAATCGCACTTGTTGAACGATAAAGCCTATGCATAAAATCGTGAAAATGAACAAATAAGGGATACTTGCGGTAAAACTAGGATTATGATGAAAAAACGTTGCAAGTCTGTCTTCATGTGTAATCATTTTTCCTGCTGTATAGGCGAGAACTGCTGCTCCGCAATAAATGAGAAATGGAAAGCGTTCCATGAGTATTAAAATAAGTTTGCTTCCCCAAATGATAATCGGGATAGAAATGAATAAACCGATAATTACGAGTGAAAGTCTTCCGTGAGCTGCTCCTGCAATGGCAATAACATTGTCAAACCCCATAACGAGATCCGCGAATACAATTGTACGCACAGCTTGGAATAAAGTCGTTTTTCCTTTGATAGAAGAAAGATCGTTGTTATTATCAGTGAGTAAATTGACCGCAATTAATGTGAGTAAAATTCCGCCGGTGAGTTGTAAAAATGGGATATCAAGTAAATAGACAGCTAGTATTGTGAGGAGAATTCGTAGCACAATTGCTAACATAGTACCAATCAAAATGGCTTTATTTCGTTTTGCTTCAGGTAAATTTCGGCTAGCTAGTGCGATGACAATTGCGTTATCGCCACCTAGTACAACATCGATACCGACAATCATTAGTACAGATGTTAAAAACTCTAAGTCCATTCGTCTGCCTCCATTTATGATGTTTTAATAAGCGAAATATATGTATGTGGTGAAGAAAGTTTGTCTAGTTTTGATCCCGCGCCCCCCGGGGACAAAATAATCACCTCTAATAGAAGTTTCACTTTATTACAGTGTACGGGGGAATATGGGAATGTATGTCCAAATTTTTTGTGAACAGTGAATTGGTATAATGGTATATTTATCCCGATTGGTGCGAGCTAATCATCAGTGGAGGATGAAAAAAATACTGATTAACGTTTCACTTTATGTAAACGGTCGAATACAGATAGGTATATAACTATTTTTGTAAAATAAATCGATTTTATTTCCATTCTGGAGAATCTTATCATAAAATGAGAGTACAAGAATCTATTGTTTTGTCATATGAGTGGGGAATCCCTTCATAACAATTCCAAGCAGGAAGGGAGAGTTGTATTTTGGATATTGAAAGAATTAATGACCATACGATGAAATTTTTTATTACGTACATTGATATAGAGGACAGAGGGTTTAACCGTGAAGAAATTTGGTATGATCGCGAACGAAGTGAAGAGCTCTTTTGGGAGATGATGGACGAAGCTCGTGATCATGATGATTTCTTTGTCGATGGACCGTTATGGATTCAAGTGCAAGCAGTCGATAAGGGGATTGAAGTACTTGTAACGAAAGCGGAGCTTTCAAAGGATGGACAAAAGCTGGAACTACCAATAGGTGTGGATAAAATTATAGACATTCCTCTAGATGAAGGCATCGAATCATTATTCCAGCAAGAATTAGTGGAAGAGGTAGAAGAACAAGTAGGAACAAGCTTTAATGAAGATGGTACGTTTGGCTTTTTAATCAAGTTTAATGATTTTGAAGATGTCATTTCATTAAGTCATCGTCTTATCTTTGAAGATATAAAAGATGAATTGCATTCATTTGAGGACCGCTATTATGTATATGTGGAATTTGATGAAGTGCTACATGATGAAGAAGAGATTGATCGTATTTTAAGTATTGTTTTAGAATATGGAGAAGAATCTACTTTAACGATTCACCGTGTAAGTGAGTATGGGAAACAGGTTGTGAAAGAGCGTGCGCTTGAGACAATTCGCAACAATTTCCCTCCTAAAATGTAGGCCGATTTCTATAGTATGAAATCGGCTTTTTTTATGAAGAATAGGAAGGCTTTCTTATTTAGGGGGTAAGAGATGAAAAATACACTAAAACTACTTTTCTTTTTTCTACTACTGTTCGCATTATTTGTTTCATTACGCATGTTTATTGATGTAGCATTTTATTCGGATGTCATGGGGATAAAGGATTTTTCTATTTTAGGTATTATTAGTATTTTATTTACGGTTTCCGCATTTTTAATTGGATGTGTTATTTTCTTAGAAAACCGCCATCCGTCAAAAACACTTACGTGGTTAATCGTACTAGGTATTTTTCCAGTGTTCGGTTTCTTTGCTTATCTTTTATTTGGACAAAACTTTCGCAGAAAAAGAATGTTCCAAAAGAAGGCATTACTCGATGAACAGGCGTTTTTACAATATAAGGGACACGAAGATTACGAAGAACGGATTTTACGAAATCATAAGCATCAAGAATTGTTATTTCGTTTAGCCGATCGATTGGGTGCTTTAAATATTTCATTTCAAACTGAAACGAGGACATTAACAAATGGAGACGAAACGTTTCAGGCAATTTTAGATGGGTTAAATCGGGCGAAACACCATATTCATATGGAGTATTACATTGTGCGTGATGACAAGCTCGGTACAGAAATTAAAGATATTTTAATAAAAAAATCAAAAGAAGGCGTTGTCGTTCGTTTTTTATACGACGCGGTTGGAAGCTTTAAATTATCAAATTCGTATATTGAAGAATTGAATGATGCAGGAGTAGAAATGATTCCATTTTTCCCTGTGCGTTTTCCGATTTTAAACGATAAAATTAATTATCGAAACCACCGGAAAATCGTTATTATAGATGGAAATGAAGGGTTTGTAGGTGGATTAAATATTGGTGATGAGTATTTAGGGAAGGATAAATATTTCGGTTTTTGGCGAGACACGCATTTATATTTACGCGGTGAAGCAGTTCAAAGTTTACAGCTGATTTTCCTTCAAGACTGGTTTTATATGACTGGTGAGGCGGTATTAGCACCTGAATATTTACAAGTGGAAGCAGTTGAGGGTGATCATTGGGGCGGAGTCCAACTTGTTGGAGGTGGACCAGATAATAAATGGGAAACAATTAAACATTTATATTTTGCAATGATTGCTTCAGCTAGGAAATCGATTTGGATCGCAACACCATACTTTATTCCAGATGATGATATTTTATCTGCATTAAAAGTAGCTGCACTTGCTGGTATTGATGTCCGTTTGTTAATGCCAAGTAAGCCAGATAAGCGGACTGTCTTTTATGCATCAAGATCGTACTTTCCGGAGTTATTAGATGCAGGAGTAAAAATATATGAATATGAAAAAGGTTTTCTTCATAGTAAAGTCGTTATCGTGGATTCTGATCTCGCATCAATTGGGACAGCTAATATGGATATGAGAAGTTTTCATTTAAACTTTGAAGTAAATGCCTTTTTGTATGATACAGATAGCATTCGAAAGCTCGTTCAAGATTTTAAAGACGATTTAGAAGAATCAAGTGAAATTCATGTTGACCGATTTCATAAGAGACGTCTTCATAGGCGGATTGTTGAATCGACGTATCGGTTATTATCACCTTTATTATAGAAAGAGATGTCCTAATTTAGGACATCTCTTTTTTTGAGAGGAATTTGTAGTAAATTGTAGAATACAAGGAGTTGAAAGGGTGTGATTGTGATGTTTATTGCAAGGAGAGAAAACGGAGAAAAGATTCATCTATTATATAACCGGGATGAAGAGCGTTTACGCGAAATGCGTAAACGAGAAAAATTCTTTTGTACAGCTTGCGGAAAAGAAGTGCAAATGAAATTAGGAAAACAGAAGAGCTGGCATTTTGCTCATAAGAAAGTGGATTCATGTCTTACCTTTTATGAAGCAGAATCTATGTATCATATGCACGGTAAAGAATTGTTATATAGATGGTTAAAACGTCAAGATTTTCATGTAGATATAGAGCATTATCTGCCGGTAATCCAGCAACGGCCAGATGTTTACGTAGAGAGAGCGGATAGAAAAATTGCGATTGAATATCAATGTGCAAATCTCTCCGTAGAGCAGCTTTATAAGCGAACATATTCGTATTGGCAAGCTAGTATACAAGTCATCTGGATAATCGGTGGAAATCAGTTGAAAAAGCAATCCGCCTATTGGATGACATTCTCCGCCCTTATGGCGTTCTCCTTACAACCTTATCCTCAGCCATTTCTTATTTTCTTTTGTCCGAAACAAAAATCGTTTATGAAATGCGCATTTATCACTCCGTTTTCTACAAATGTTTCTTTCTCGCATACTATTTGTTTACCAACCGATACGACTACCGTTGACATGCTCTTTTCTCCCGTTCCTTTCCGGAAAGAGGTATTAGGACAAGAATGGAAGAAAAAAAAGAACCATTTTCGGCAAAACGCTCTATCTATCTGGAATTATAATCATAAGTCACTACTCCGCCTCTTATATCAATATAAGTGTACCCCAGCGAGTTTTCCTTCTGAAATTGGTGTTCCGCTCCCATCCGCGTTTGCTTTTCAAACAAATCCATTTATATGGCAAGCTTCTCTTTATATGAAGTGTATAGGTATGCTTAAGGTAGGGGAGTATATTTCTCTGCAATACGTATGTAACTATGTAGCAAAGTATACGAAGAGGCGTCTACTTCCGTATTTTGCACAACATATATGGAAGGTAGCAGTTGCGGAGTATATGACATTTTTATGTTATGTAGGTGTATTAATAAAAATAGGTATTAATAAGTATCGGAAAATAAGAGATATTGTATTGGTAAAAACAGAGGAAGAAATTATGAAATATGATGCAATTTGCTTAGCGCATGCACTATCTCTATTTGAGACAAAGTACAACATGAGAGAGGGAAAAGGGGATATAATAAAGACTGATCGTGAAGGAATTACATAAGAAAAATCGAATTGTACTTAAGTAGAGATATTATAAGGAGGGCTTAAAGAATGGCTGAACAAAATACAGTAAAATCATTACCAAATCGCAATGAGATTGAAGAAGCAAACACATGGCGATTAGAAGATATTTTCCAAACAGATGCAGAATGGGACAAAGAATTCCAAGCTATTAAAGAGCTATTGCCAAAGTTAACTGAATTTAAAGGGAAGCTTGGCGACTCTGCAGACAATTTGCTTGAGGCATTGCAATATGAAGATGAAATTTCAATGCGATTAGGTAAGTTATATACATATGCACATATGCGTTACGATCAAGATACAACAAACTCTGTGTATCAAGCATTAAATGATCGCGCAACAAATTTATACTCACAAGTATCTAGTAGCACAGCTTATATCGTACCTGAAATTTTATCTATTTCAGAAGATACATTGCAAACTTTCTTACAAGAAAATCGAGAACTAAGTGTATATGAGCATGCATTAGAAGAAATTACACGTCAACGTCCGCACGTATTATCTGAGGCAGAAGAAGCATTATTAGCAGAAGCATCTGAAGTGATGAGTGCATCAAGTAATACATTCGGTATGTTGAATAATGCGGATTTGAAATTCCCATCTATTAAAGGTGAGGATGGAGAAGAGGTAGAAATAACACATGGTCGTTACATTCAATTTTTAGAAAGTGATGATCGTCGTGTACGCGAAGATGCATTCAAAGCTGTACATGAAACATACGGGAAATATAAGAACACATTTGCAAGTACGCTAAGCGGGGCTGTGAAACGTAATAATTTCAATGCGCGCGTTCGTAAATACGATTCTGCACGTCAAGCTGCATTAAGTAATAATAATATTCCTGAGGCGGTGTATGATCAACTTATTGAATCGGTAAATGATAATTTACACTTACTACATCGATACATTGATATTCGTAAGCGTGCTCTAGGTCTTGATGAGCTTCATATGTACGATTTATATACACCACTTGTACCAGAAGTGAAAATGAATGTGAAGTATGAAGAAGCGCAAGAAATGTTATTGAAATCTTTAAATGTACTTGGTGATGAATATGTTGAAATTTTAAAAGAAGCATATGAAAATCGCTGGGTAGATGTATATGAGAATAAAGGAAAACGAAGCGGAGCATATTCATCTGGTGCATACGGAACAAATCCGTATATTTTAATGAACTGGCATGATAATGTAAATAATTTATTTACACTTGCTCATGAGTTTGGTCATTCAGTGCATAGTTACTATACAAGGAAGACACAACCGCACGTATATGGTGATTATTCAATCTTCGTTGCAGAAGTAGCATCAACTTGTAATGAAGCGCTTCTAAATGATTACTTATTGAAGACGACAGAAGATAAGAAAGAGCGTCTATATTTATTAAATCACTATTTAGAAGGATTCCGTGGTACTGTATTCCGTCAAACAATGTTTGCAGAGTTCGAGCATATCATTCATAAAAAAGTACAAGAAGGAGATGCGGCTACGCCAGATATGTTAACGGAGATTTACTACGATTTAAATAAGAAATATTTCGGGGACGCTTTAGTAATCGATAAAGAAATCGGTTTAGAGTGGTCTCGTATTCCGCACTTCTATTACAACTATTACGTATATCAATACGCAACAGGATTTAGTGCAGCGACAGCTTTGTCAAAACAAATTTTAGAAGAGGGACAACCAGCAGTAGAACGTTACATTAACGAATTCTTAAAAGCTGGAAGCTCTGATTATCCAATTGAAGTGTTGAAAAAAGCAGGAGTAGATATGGCATCGCCAGAACCTGTAAAAGAAGCATTACAAGTATTTGAAGAGAAGTTAAATGAATTAGAAGCGCTATTGTTTGAAGAGAAATAATGAGAAAAGACGAGGGATTTTATCCTCGTCTTTTTTGTTTGAAACATTTTCTCAAAAGTACATCTTGTCGATATTTGTCGAATGATTAAGGTGATTTTTTTACTTTTTCTATATTGGAAGGGATTTTCACGACTTATTTTTGTAGTTAAAATCCTTTAAATCGTTTTCTATAGTTGAAATAAGAGACAGCGATGACGATAACTCCGAATAAAAGAGGGAAGGCAATAATTTTAGGAAAAGCTTGTAATAGAGAGAGGATATACAAGAAAAAAGAAACAATAACACATAGAAAGATAAGAAATATATGAGACTTTTTCATAAGGAAACCTCCTAAATTGCTTTTTTTATAGCTTATTCAAGAATGAAAACGTTTAGAATGTGACAAAAATGTGAAATTCGACAAAAGGGGTTGTCATTTGGCGTCGAATCTTGTAATATAATAAGCGTGAACGAATTCACATACAAACATATACCCCTTTGTTTGAACGTGAAAATTTCTCCCATCCCCTTTAATATTTTTATAAGCCGTAAAGAAAAAGACCTGGTGTTTACACCAGGTCTTTTTCTTTTGCTATCCATTTCCAATAACGCTCGCACTTCACTTCAATCATTTGTACTTTTCGTTTTAGTTGTAATTTCTTTAGTTCACGCTCTATTTCTTGTTGAGGGCAGTCATATATAAATGAGATTTCCTTTGAAGAAATAAATTGTGTTGCTTCTAGTAATACTTCTAAAGGAGGTAATGGCTCTGGCTCAATCTCGCATTTTATAAGTTCTTTTAATAGCTGTACGTATACATCATAGGAATAAATTCCCGCGATTTTAATACCTTCCTCATCTGAATTTGCATGAAAAAATAGGAGGGAAGGTATTTCTGTAATATGCATCTCATTTGTGAATTTTAGGTCGCATTGGAAAGCTTTTTTTGCGCTAACTGAGTGTAGGTCTTTTTTAAATTCCTCTACATCAATGCCACTATCTTTAGCGCATGTAAGCAATAATTCACAGTCAGGGTTTGATACATTTTCAAGAAGAATGTATTCTTGGAGTTTTCGCAAAAATTTCGAACCTGCTTTTCGGCCTTGCAATTCCGCCGCCTTAATTGCCATCGAAACTAAATATGGTGTTGACGATGCCTCTTGCATATGTACTTTTCCATCACATGAAAAACCTTGTAAACTTGTTGTTTTTTCCCACACAAATCGAATATTAGCAGGTTTATTCCATTTGTGTGAGGAAGCGTTTGCTCCGTCCACTTTTCCTGTTACGATATGACGAATAGAGAAGTATTTCCCATACTCAAGCCATAGTTTAATAATAAATGGCTCGATATCCCAGCAATCTTTACAAAGTGGATCAATAAATAAATATGCTTCTACAGATTTATGCTCGCATGTGGAAGGAGAAGGCATATTTATATGCTTTGCTTCCTGCTTATCCATTACACTTCACCTGTTTCATTTGGAGTATTGACCATATGTTGAGCAGTTAATGCTAAACGTTCAAAAACAAACTCTCTTATATGACCGTGCACTCCTGTATCATCCATTGCTTGCTCCATACATGATAGCCAAGCTTCTGCGCGTTTTGGAGTAATCTCAAACGGAAGATGGCGTGCTCTTAGCATAGGATGCCCATGTTCTTCAGTGTATAAATTAGGACCACCTAAATATTGTGTTAAAAATTGTTTCTGCTTCCTAGCAGTTTCTGTTAAATCATCCGGGAAGATCGGAGATAAGTCAGGGTGTTCACTGACATAGGAATAAAATGTATCCACTAATGTTGCAATGCATTGTTCACCGCCAATTGCTTCAAATGGTGTCATCGGTTGCTTGCTCATCCTTTATAAACTCCTTTTTCCATGAAATGTATATCTATTGTAGCAATGGAATGTTATGAAGGGCAACTAAACAGCCTTCATAACATTCTTTGCTTATTCTATATGTTGCTAATAAATCTTCACTTTCCAAAAAAGGTGAAACATAGCCACCAGTAAATCACTTCTGCACTGATGGAAATTTTACTTTAGCGCTCTTCGTTTTGTTTGGCAAGGAAAAAGCGTTTTACTTTGTTGTTTGTATGACGAACTGGTACGTTATGTTGCTTTAATAATCTTATAAATGCTGCTTTACCGGTCTTTTCATCTTGCACTTCGTATTCAATTTCATAATCATCGTGATTGTAATAGAAACTATGATCAAAGACAAGCGTTCCGCCTTCAAATAATGTTTCAGCTCTTTCTGTTGTTAAACTACCCATATAAGTTAAAGAGGAAACGGGAATTTGTAATTTGTGTAACTGATCCATTACAGTTCCTTGAAGGAGTGTGTTTGTTTCCATCATAAGTTTTGCTTCTTTTTCTGTTACAGACTGATGAGTTTCTAATAAACCAATTTCAGCAGGTTGTTTTAATGTTAATGTATAAGTTCCATCTTTATGACGAATACGAAGTGCAGAGCCTGCATCTTTTAAAGAAAATTGAGGTGTTTCAAAGTAATGATTTACTTGTTTTGTAAATGCTTCAATAGAAAAAGATTTGCATAATGTTTGGAATTCTTCCTCTGTAACCATATTTTTAAATTCAATTTCAATTTCTTGTGTCATTATATACGCTCCTTTTGAAAAAATAATTCTTTCCACATTATCGCTTTTTCACAAATTTGGTTCAATGTTTTATTTGTTTGCGTCCATGTTATGATACAATAATACTGTTAAGTAAGACAGGAAGTTGAGATGGAGGAGTTCGAGCATGCAAAATAAAATTCAAGTTAAGAGCGTAGAAATGAGAGAGAATGCGCTTATTTTTTGTGCGGAAAATACTGAAATAGAGGTAAAGGAGTTAAGTGCGCGTAATCACGTACTTGTAGACTCAGACAATTTATCATTTTTATATATCTTAGAAAACGAATCATCTTTCATTTATGTAAGTATTCCGCATACATGCTGGGAAGCAATACATGAAGCGATGAATAAAGATACAGCGATGTTTATTCACGTGAATGATGTTGAAATAGAATTAGAAGGATTAAAAGAAGAAGTAGAATATTTAGTTGAAAATATTGAAGGTAATGCAAATTACGGAGAAGAACTAGTAACTGCTGTAGAAAAAGTGTTTCTATAAGTAAATGGATTGATTTTGGTGGTGGTTGAAATGAATCGTAATTGGGAAGAATTTTTAGCGCCGTATCACCAAGCGGTGGCGGAGCTGAAAGTGAAACTAAAAGGAATGCGTACTCAATTTGCAATGTTAACGGAGCATTCTCCAATTGAGTTTGTAACAGGAAGGGTAAAGTCGGTTGCAAGTATTATTGATAAAGCGGAGAAGAGAAGTGTACCGCTAGACCGAATTAGAGAAGATATGCAGGACGTCGCGGGCCTTCGAATGATGTGTCAATTCGTAGATGAGATTAAGCCTGTTGTAGAGTATCTTCGAAAACGAAATGATTTTGAAATTGTGGAAGAACGTGATTATGTAACGCAAAAGAAAGATAGCGGCTACCGCTCTTACCACGTTGTCATTAGTTATCCTGTTCAAACGATACAGGGGGAGAAAAAAGTGTTAGTTGAAATTCAAATTCGCACGTTAGCAATGAATTTTTGGGCAACGATTGAGCATTCTTTAAATTACAAATATAGTGGACGTTTTCCTGAAGATATTAAAATACGCTTACAACGTGCAGCGGAAGCGGCGTTTTTATTAGATGAAGAAATGTCTTCCATTCGTCTTGAAATTCAAGAAGCGCAAAAGGTCTTTTCACGAAAGCAGGAAACGAAAGATTCTGAATCATAAACTAAAGGGTGTTGGGCGATGAAATTTACAATTATGTCAAAGGGAGATCAATCATCAGATACACTAGCAAGTACGATGAAAGAATACTTGCTAGATTTTGGGTTTACAATGGATGAAAAGGAACCTGATATTGTAATTTCTGTTGGGGGAGATGGAACACTTTTATATGCATTCCATCGTTACTATAATCGATTAGATGAAACCGCATTTGTTGGTGTACATACAGGACATTTAGGTTTCTATGCAGATTGGTTACCGACGGAAGTAGAGAAGTTGGTGATTGCAATCGCTAAAACACCGTTCCAAGTGGTTGAATATCCACTTTTAGAAGTGATTATTCGCTATGTGAATGGTAGTAAAGAGTCGCAGTATTTGGCGATGAATGAAGCGACTGTAAAAAGTGCAGAAGGTACATTAGTAACAGAAGTAGAAATACGCGGAGAGTATTTCGAAACGTTTCGCGGAGATGGTCTTTGTATTTCTACTCCTTCAGGAAGTACCGCGTATAATAAGGCGCTTGGCGGAGCAATTATTCACCCTTCTATTGAAGCGATTCAAATTGCAGAAATGGCATCTATTAACAATCGTGTATTTCGTACGGTAGGTTCGCCGCTCGTACTGCCGAAGCATCATACATGCGTTTTAAAGCCGGCTGCAGGAATGAACTTGCAAATTACGGTGGATCATTTGACGATGGTTCATCAAGATGTGAAATCAATTCAGTATCGCGTTGCAAACGAGAAAGTACGATTTGTTCGTTTCCGTCCGTTCCCATTCTGGAAACGTGTTCGTGACTCGTTTGTTGCAGATAAATAGAGAGGGTTTATATATTTGAACAGATTTACATTGAAATGGGATATAGGGCTGGCTGAAGAGGGAACTTTAGTTAGAGAATTTTTGAAAACAAAAGGGATTTCGAAAGCTGCTTTAACGGATATAAAGTTCCGCGGGGGAGCAATTGAAGTAAACGGTCAACACACGAGTGTTCGTCACAAGTTACAAGCTGGTGAAGAGTTACAAATCTTTTTTCCAGTGGAGGAAAGAAGTGAAGGGATGGAAGTGGAAGAGATCCCTTTATGTATCGTATATGAAGATGAAGCGGTTCTTGTTATAAATAAAGAAGCAAATATGTCGACGATTCCGTCTAGGGAGCACCCGTCAGGAAGTGTTGCAAACGCTCTTTTACATCATTATGATAAACAAAATCTTGCAAGTACGGTGCACATTGTGACGAGGTTAGACCGTGATACTTCAGGGCTTATGTTAATTGCGAAAAATAGATTTGTTCACCACCTTTTATCAAAGCAGCATCAACAAAAAGGGGTGAAACGAACGTATGAGGCGATTGTTCATGGGACTATTTTAGAAGAAGTAGGAACGATTGATGCGCCAATTGGACGAAAAGCGGATAGTATTATCGAGCGAACGGTCTGTGAAGATGGTCAAAGAGCTGTCACTCATTTTAGAGTGATGGAGAGTTCTTCCGATAAGACGCATGTATCGCTTGAGCTCGAGACGGGAAGAACACATCAAATTCGTGTACATATGGCATATATAGGACATCCGCTACTTGGGGATGATCTATACGGCGGCCGAAGAGATGTGATAAAACGTCAAGCGCTTCATAGTACATCGTTGACGTTTTATCATCCTATTTTAGAAAAGGGAATGACTTTTACCGTAAGTATCCCAGATGATATGCAATACGCTTTACATAACAATTAAAAGGGAACAAAATTCTTATCATAAAAAGAATTTTGTTCCCTTTTTTTAGCGAAATAATATTAAAATTTGATTTTCACCAGTACGTTTTATAACGAAAAAGCCACTTTCAGCTTTTGTGGCAATGCCGTCATCATTCGGACGACAATATCCGTGTGTTTCGCAAGTGCCGTCATCACGTACTAACATTTGTCCAATTAATCCGACAGGAAGCCACTCAGTACGGTCTCTTCTTGATATATACTTACAAGCTGGATCCCATTCTTTATTTAAAAGAGGTCGTATTTCTTGCGTATCCGTACGCGTATATTGACGTTTTCCGAAGCTATCTGTTTTATAGCGTTTTTGCCAACTTAAAGCACCGCTATTTCCTATGAGAGCAGGAGTAGCGCTAGATATGCCTAATATGAATGTATCATTAGAAGTAGCTTTTCGAATTTTTTCTTCGCCACTAAATGTAATGAAATAACCGATATCAATAGGGCTATGATCTGCTGTCTCAAACATTTGTGCAAAATCAGTACCGCCCGCATTGTAAGAGGCACCATCGATATACATTTCTCCGTTATGGGCAAGCCATTTGGCACCTATATTATAATCAGTGTCATTTGTCCCATTTGCGATAAACCAGGAATAAGCTTCTTCTGCTGTACCAAATTTACCCATAATATGGCTGCCTGCAAAATTAGCTGTTGATGTATGATTTCCTTCCGCATGAGATGAGAATCCGTTAGCGATAGTTGCGGTTCCTTCTGCATGTGCTGCTTCGCCCAAAGCAATTGCATGTTTTCCTTCTGCATGAGAATAAGAGCCGCCTGCTGTCGTTTCACTTCCTTCGCTATGCGAACTATGTCCAGTTGCCTTTGTTTTTGTCCCTTCTGCATGAGAAAAGGGACCCGTTGCATGTGTAAGAAGCCCTTCTGCATGTGAAGCGATTCCATCAGCTTTAGAGTGAAGTCCTTCTTTATATGCGTGACGAGCTCCTTTGTTATTTTCTTTTTTTATAGGTGTAGGTACAGGAGCCTGAATAGGGGCGGATCCTTCTATTTGTACATCGTTGCCCAAGATTAATGCTTCTTTTATTTTTTTTACTTGATTTATAATAGTAGCTGGAATTTCTGGTTGTACTTTTTCCTTTATTGCTGCAGGAATGTTTTCTTCTATATTTTCTTGTATCTTTTCCGAATTAAGCACAGGTTCATCATTATTAGAAGCGAGCTTCTTTTTTTGTTTTGCTTTTATTTTCCTGCTATCTATAATTCGCCTCATAACAGCATTTTCTAAAGAGACATATTTTTCTCTCGGTTTGCTTTTTTTTGATGACTCTTGTTCTTCTATTTCTTCTATAGCTGCAGCTCGAATACTGCACCAGTTGTTAATTCCATACATGGGATGGTATAAAGGGTGGAATTTTCTTTTTTGTTTAGAAGATTTTTTCTTCATTCCGTCACCTCCTGCGACAGTATATGCCGTGCAATTAAAAAAAGATGCACTTTATTGAATCTTTTTTTAATTGCTTTATCTAGTTTTAGTGTGGAATATGTCTAGAAAACACCATGATCTTCTGCAAATCGTGAATTGTATTAAGTAGAGGTATTTATCCCGATTGGTGCGGGCTAATAATCAATGGGGGATGAACAAAACCCCCACTGATTAAAGTTTCACTTTATGAAATTGGGCGGAACTTTTCAGGGACAAAAGGTAGGGAAGAAGGGACAGAAACGGTCTCCAACTCAGGGTAACGTAGTCCAGTTAGTTTACCACCAAATACAGCACCAGTATCAATATTGACTGTATGATTCACAAAGCGAGGTTCATTGACAGGTGTATGTCCATAAACAATCCAAGTTTCACCCTTATACTCTTTCGCCCAATCTCGGCGGACAGGTGAGCCGTCAGGGTGTTTTTCGCCGGTCATATCACCATATAATACAAAGGTTTGTACTTTTTTATCTTGTCTTCCTATGTAATCTTGCCGAATACCAGCGTGACAGACGGTTAATTTTTTTTCATCCAGTATGTGATATAGCGGTGATTGTTCGTAAAGAGTAATGAATTTTTCTTTTATTATTTGTTGCTTATTAGAAGGCAATGCTTCATATTCTGCAACAGTTGTTTCGAGCCCATGAGCGATTGTAACATTACGTCCAAGGAAGAAACGATACAGTTTATTACAGTGATTCCCTGGAGCATAATAAGCATCTTTTCTATTTATTACGAGCTCCCATACAATTTCAATCATCCGTAATGAATGAGGACCTCGGTCTGTAATATCACCAACGAATGCAAGCCTTCGTTTTGCGTTATGAATTGGGATACCACTATCCCAGCTATACCCTAATTTCGTTGTTAAATCTTGAAACTCTTGGAAGCATCCGTGAATATCACCTATAATGTCATATTTCATATTTAAACCTCCAGCTCATTTTTTCATTAGTATATCTAAAATGGACATAGAAAAAAACCATACCGTTTTTCGATATGGTTCATTTAAACATAAAGATTTTAGTTCTTGAGCGTACGTTTAAAATAAATCCAATAGCAACCATATATGTGAGCAGTGAACTCCCGCCGTAGCTCATAAGCGGTAACGTTATTCCTGTAATAGGGAGTAAACCAATTGTCATCCCAATATTTTGGAATACTTGGAACGTAAACATTCCAATTGTACCAGCGCAAATATAACTACCGAAAGGTTCATTGCTTTCTAAAGCGATATGGATCATTCGGTAAATGAGTAAGAAAAAAAATGAAATAATAACACTTGCTCCTAAAAAACCGAATTGTTCAGCGATATTTGTAAAAATAAAATCTGTATGTGGCTCTGGAAAATATACTTGTCTATTTTCCCATCCTTTTCCTTGCATCTCTCCTGATCCAGTAGCTAAAAATGCTTGTCTTAATTGGTATCCTTGTGCGTCATATTTATAAGGTGCAAGCCAACCATAGAAGCGATTTAATTGATATTCTTTTAGAATGTGCTCTTTAAAGAACTCTGTATGCGTGAAATAAATATATGTTAAGGTAGAGCCTATGGCGAAAATACCGGAGGTTAATCCGAGGATAAAGCGCCAACGTATACCAGAAACTAAAACCATTGTTGCAAGCATCGCTGAAATGACCATTGTGTTTCCTAAATCAGGTTCTTTTGCGATTAGAAGTAGTGGAGGTAAACTAGCTGCAAATATTTTTAAAAGTAAAATGAAATCTTCACGAGTTGTCCGAAAAAGGTATTTTTCATTATGATTCGCTATAATTCGTCCAACGACGATAATCAAAAATAATTTCATAATTTCAGAAGGCTGAAAGTTTCCGATGCCTGGAAGTCTGTACCACGCGGTAGCCCCTTTAATTGTAACGGCGCCAGGAACTTGAAGTTCTAGGCCAATTAGAAGTATGAGTGCAAAGCTATATAAATACCAAGCAATTTGTTTATAGCGATCGAAATCAATAACCATAATAACACCAATGGCGATAAATCCAATGGCATACCATTGGATTTGTTTTAATACAAAATTTACGTTTTGTAAAAATGGTGGTAAAGAAGCTTGTGCACTTGCGATAGCAAAGCAACTAACAATCCCAATGGCAAATAAAATGAATATTAATATGTAGTCTATTTGATATTGAGTGTTCGGATCTTTCACTGTATGAATTCCTTTCTACTGCTCTATATTAGTGGGTTTTAGTTGGTGCATCACATAGTTTAAAAAGAATGTATGAACTATACGCATTATTCACGTACAGATCACACATTTTATTTTCACAGAATAGACTAATGATGTAACTCTTTTATAATTATGTCCAAACAATGGGAAAGACGTACATGTGCATCTGGAATGAGGTTTGGTAGCTGGCTATAATATTCTAAGGAACTTTTACACCATTTATAAGCGCTAATTAGACCTAGTCTATAATCTGTATTATCTTGTAAAAATCCGTATTCTTTTGAAGTTATAACGAGGTGCGTAAAATCCTCAGATCCTTCAAGAAGCTTGCTGTGTATTTGTTGCCCAGTGTGGTAGCGAAATTGGCTTAAAGGTTCGGATATGTATACTGCGTCTCCTTTAGAAAGTAAGGAAATCCATGATGCCATATCGACACTACAAGAATAGTGCCTCCCTTTTAGCGTGCCGAAAGGTTCAGTGAGTAACTGTTTTCTAAACAGAATAGTTGTAGGCTCACCGATAATGTTATGCCCACCTTTTAACATCCAGTCGCCTAAAAATATTCCGTTTAATTGAATGTCTTCGCTATATAATCTTTGTGTTGGATGAGCATCTCCAATTAAATTTCCGTGATCATCAATACGTACTCGATAAGAAGTTATAAGAGCGAGATTTTTATTTGTATCTTGCTCAAAATAAGCCATCATTTTTTGTATTTTATGATTATAAAACACATCATCGTCCATTAAAAAATTTATATACTCCCCATTAGATTTCTCTAAGAGCATAAGATCGTTATGAAATTGTCCTAAAGTAGTGGTGTTTCGAATGTATGTTATGTTTTTATAATTAGGTAAATACTGTTCATTTATTAAGATTTCTGTCTCATCATTTGTACTATCGTCTCCTATAATAATTTCAATGTTTGGATAAGTTTGTGCTAATGCACTTTCTAGAGCAATTTTGAAATAATGTGGTCGATTATAAGTGGGAATAAGGATGGAAACGAGAGGTGATTTTTTTTTATTATTCATACGAAACTACCTTTCAGAAGCTTTTTTTGTAAGAACGATATCTTGATAACTTGTATACTCATTTCTGCCGCACCATAAACCATAATGCGGTTTATTGATTACCTCTAAGCCATGTTTATTTAATAAGATGCGGATATCTTCTTCAGGATAGGCAACTGCGAAATTAGGAATATCTTTATTCACAACATAACAATTTTCAATTTGATGATAAAAACCTAATGTACTTAGCCCTGAATTTAAGTAATAGGATGATTCAGGGTTAATAAGAAAGAAGGTAATAAAACATCTCCCATCTTTTTTTAGAACACGTACAATCTCAGATACGTAATGTTCTAATTCTTTCGGAAGGAGGTGGGTAAATACAGAAGTTAAAAAAATAAAATCGAATGAATCGTCTTCATATGGAAATTTGTATTGAGAAGCATCTTCTTTTCCTTCTGGGTTGTAGAATTGATTATATATATCAACGTGTTCAAAATGGAAATTGCTACGGGCAGCTGAAATATTATTTTTGCACCATGTAATGCCATCTTTAAATAAATCAAATCCATAATAAGCTCCATCATCACCTAAGTAATTCATTAATGGAACCGCCATTCGACCGACACCACAACCTACATCTAACACTGTTTCATTGGATTTTAAACTACCAATTTGAATAAAATGCTTTATGAATTCTTTTCCAACCTTTTGAAAGTCGCCACCTACATATTGGACGAGTTCGGGAGGTGGGATTAATGCGATTTTTTTTTCAAGCTCGCTCATAATTTCACTCCTTCCTTGTAGTAAATAGGGAACCAACATTTTTAATATGCAGCTAACATTTTATAGTGGGAGGAAAAACGATATTAGAACTGTTGCGATATGTAAAAAGCTCCCTAGAA
Organism: Bacillus sp. FSL R9-9410; assembly: GCF_038050385.1. NCBI lineage: Bacteria > Bacillati > Bacillota > Bacilli > Caryophanales > Bacillaceae > Bacillus > Bacillus sp. FSL R9-9410. The sequence continues at coordinate 3,477,959 of NZ_JBBOTV010000001.1, read as the reverse complement.
CAACTGGAAATAGTAATGGGAGCTTTTGTTTTTATTTATCATGCTATTGGCGAAGGCTAATAATTAGTGTGAGGTGGAGAAACCCTAACTGAATAAAGTTTCGCCCTATTCTTTTCGCCAATAAACCCCGAATACATCGATTTTAGTAATAGGTGCTTTTAAGTTTCTTTGATTTCTAAAGTCTGTTACAGCATCTGCACATGCTGGTAATCCGTAATCATCAATAATAATATAGCCGCCTGTTGAAACTTTATCGTATAAGTTTACAAGACCATCCATCGTTGATTCATACATATCACCGTCAAGGCGAGCAATCGCAATTTTTTCTATCGGTGCTGACGGTAAAGTATCTTTAAACCAACCTTTTAAAAACTTTACCTGGTCATTTAATAAATCGTATTTTCTAAAGTTTTCTTGTACTTGTTCTAAAGAAACACGTAAATAATCAAAGCTGTGTAAGTAATCGCCGAAATCTCTCGGGTATTGTTCTAAATTCGGTGTTGGCAAACCTTCAAATGAATCAGCAACCCAGACATTACGATCAGTAATGTTGTTTGCTTGTAAAAAACCATTCATAAAAATGCACGATCCCCCGCGCCACACACCTGTTTCAATAAAATCACCTTCTATATTTTCACGGACAACTGTTTCTAATGCTTCATGTAATTGATTCATTCGTTCCCGGCCGATCATACTGTGTGCTGCTCTTGGCCAATCCATCCCATCTTGACGTTCACTTTTTAAAACATCTGGTTTCACAATTTTCAAGTTATGGTTTTCAGCATATTGCTTAATGAATAAAGGAAGTGGTACGGTAACTGGTTCATATGGAAGTTCCTTAGAAATATGTAATGAAGCAGGTAAATATGGCTCATACTCTAGCCATATTTCAAATAAAATTGTTTTCTTTAACAACTCGAGATAAAGCTGAACAGCAAATTTATTTTCCATTTAGGTGCCTCCTGCGAAATGTCATACAACAATATGATTATGTGGATAGTGCTGGTTTCATGAATGAATTCATAATTGAAAAAGCAGTAAAACTGATATCAGTTTTACTGCTAAGTAAAAAATCAAGCGATTTTTTCAATGATAATGGATGCACTTGTACCAAGAGCTAGAGATAATCCGAGTCCTGTAACAACAGCTTCAACCATTGATGGAGTTATTGTAATTTGTGTAATTGCCTGGATAACGAGAGGCGCTCCAAGTGAGATTAAACTTGTTCCAGCGCCAGGTATATTAACGCCGTTCACTTGAATTGCGAGGCTACCTAATATACTTACTGCTGCAGTATATGCGATAACAGTAATTTTATAGAATCCAGTTTCACTTATGATGAAAGTATCAGCGTCTAATTGAGAAATTGCTGTACCAAACTGAGATCCAACCGTGTTAAACGGTACAGGATCATTAATTCCAAGAGCTAAAGAAATTGTAGCAGAGTTAAATGCATACAATCCTGCTGGAAGTCCTAATCCAGATGGTCCAGTCGGCCCAGTCGGCCCAGTCGGCCCAGTCGGTCCAGTGGCACCAGTGTCTCCAGTCGGCCCAGTCGGTCCAGTTGCGCCAGTGTCTCCAGTCGGCCCAGTCGGTCCAGTTGCGCCAGTGTCTCCAGTCGGCCCAGTCGGTCCAGTTGCGCCAGTTGCGCCAGTCGCGCCAGTTGTACCAGTTGTACCAGTGTCTCCAGTCGGCCCAGTCGGCCCAGTCGGCCCAGTCGGCCCAGTCGGTCCAGTCGGTCCAGTAGGCCCAGTTGGCCCAGTCGGTACGGTAGGTCCAGTAGGTCCAGTAGGCCCAGTAGGTCCAGTAGGTCCGGTTGGAAGTGTAAACGGTGGTATTGGTGGTAAAGTTGGACCTACAAGATTAGGATCAAATGCACTAGCTGATAAGAATTCATCAGGATTTAAGCCATCTGAATAATTATTATTTGACATAAATTCACCTCCATAAAGCTTTCATTATATAGTAGATGCAAAATCGCAAGAAAATGACACGGACATTTGAATTATTAAAAAGAAATCTTAAATAGCTTGAACAAGTTAAAAAAATGGAAAGTTTATTGTATGTATAACATATGATTGAGTTGGAAGAGGGTGATTATGTTGAACAAGCAAGGAATTACAATTAGTCTATGTATGATTGTTCGCGATGAGGAAAATACAATAGATCGATGTTTGGACGCGGTAGAAAAAATTGTTGATGAAATTATTGTAGTTGATACAGGATCCACTGATCGAACGAAGGAAATTGTAGCAAAATACACTTCTAACATACACGATTTTCCGTGGGTTGATGATTTTGCGGCAGCTAGAAATTTTGCGTTTTCAAAAGCAACGCAAGAATATATATTATGGTTAGATGCTGATGATGTGTTATTAGAGGAAGCTCAAGAATCACTGAAAACATTAAAACGAGAGTTAGATGGTAAAGTTGACGCTGTTTCTATGCCTTATTATCTTGTAATGGATTCTAATGGGAAACCTTTATATTGCACAAGAAGATATCGACTTGTAAAGCGTGAAAAACAATTTCAATGGTTTGGAAAGGTGCATGAGTATTTAGCTGTTTCTGGTGAGATTTACAATAGTAATGTCGCCATTACACATAAGAAAGAAAAAGAAATAACGAATCGTAATTTGAAAATTTTTCAAAATGCTGTAGCAGCTGGAGAAGAATTAAGCCCGAGAGATTTATTTTATTACGGTAATGAATCTATGGATAATCAAAAATACGACGATGCGGTTCTTCTGTATGAAACATTTCTTAATCAAGAGGAAGGATGGCATGAAGAGAAAATTTATGCATGTGGTAAGTTAGGAGATTGTTATGCGAAGTTAGGAGACTGGGAGAAGGCAGTTGAAACTTGTACGAAGTCGTTTCGTTATGGTATTCCTAGAGGAGAGAATTGTACAAGAATAGGATATATATATATGGAACAACAAAAGTATAATGAAGCGATATTTTGGTTTAAGCTAGCAACTGAAGTGCCGCTAGCAGAGGATAGTCCTTTTCACAGTCCGGCTAGTTATACGTGGATTCCATATTTACAAATGTGTATTTGTTATAGCAGATTAGGAGATCAAGATAAAGCTTATTATTATAATGAATTGGCAGCTTCTTATGTTCCGAATAATGCTGCGATTGAATATAACCGTAAATATTTTAGAGGCGTCTATGATAAACAATATAAAATGTAATTTGTTCTATTTTTAGGAAATGACTTGTCGTTATTCTAATGATAGTAGAATGGCTATATATTAGAGTATCGGTAATGCAACCAATAGAGATGGCATCCTTTGTAGAATATCTTTTGTTTATATTTCAAATTCAATTTGCATAAGGAGTGTGTGAAATGAATCGGGAGAAAAGTTCTTTATACGAAGAAAAATCTAAACATTATTATAATGCGATAAATCCTAATTTATTCAAGCATATAAAAAAGGAATGGCAAGAAGTTCTTGATATTGGTTGCTCGAGCGGTGCATTAGGAGCGGCTATAAAAGAAAATGGAGCACGTGTATCAGGAATTGAGGCGTTCCCAGAGGCTGCCGAAAAAGCGAAAGAAAAACTAGATCATGTTATTTTAGGTGATATAGAAACAATGGATCTTCCTTATGAGAAGGAACAATTTGATTGTGTCATATTCGGGGATGTATTAGAGCATTTATTTGATCCGTGGGCTGTCATAAAGAAAGTAAAGCCATATATAAAAGAAAATGGTGTGATTTTAGCTAGCATACCAAACGTTGCGCACATTTCAGTATTAGCTCCCTTACTCGCTGGAAATTGGACGTATACAGAATATGGCTTATTAGATAAAACGCATATTCGTTTCTTTACTTTTAATGAAATGCTAAGAATGTTTTTAAAAGCAGGATATTCTATTAGTAAAGTAGATCGTGTATATGTTGATCATAAAATATATGAGCCACTTATTGAAGAGTTATATGGAATTTGTAAAAAGTATCGTCTTGGAAGTGGCTTCATGGCTGAGACAGTTGTATTTCAATATATTATTGAAGCAGAAAAATCACAATTATGAGTGCTGCAGAAAAAACAATACTATTTGTTACATGTATAAATGATCGGAAATTGTATGCACAATGTGCGCGACATATATTGAAATTGGCAGTACCTCCTGGGTATACTATACAATTTATGCCGATTCGAAATGCAAAAAGTATGACGAGCGGATACAATCAAGCCATTTCACATCCAGCGAAGTATAAAGTGTATTTACACCAAGATGTCTTTATTATAAATGGAGCCTTTCTATACGGATTAATTCAATTATTTGAGGAGCATGAACATCTTGGGATGATTGGGATGGTTGGATCCCAATATGTTCCTCCAAATGGTGTATGGAACGAAGGGCGTGGGATTGTCGGGAAAGTCATTGGTTATATGAACGATTTGTTTTATATGGCAAGTTTAGAGCAACCATTTCATGAATCGAAAACATTTATTCCTGTGGAATGTATTGACGGTTTATTGATGGCGACACAATATGATATTCCGTGGCGAGAGGACTTATTTGATGGGTTTGATTTTTATGATGTATCCCAATCTTTTGAATTTAAAAAAGCTGGGTATACAGTCGGTGTCCCTGTGCAGCGTGATGCTTGGTGTATTCATTATCATTTCGATGTAAATATGACGAACTATGAAAAGTATAGAAAAGTATTTGTAGAGAACTATATGTCAGATGTGAATAAGGAAGAATAGAGGGCTACAAAATGAAAGATCATACAATATTAGTCGTTGTTTGTGTAAATAATGAAGAGCTTTTCGAGCAATGCGAAAGGCAAATAAGAAACATTGTTGTTCCCCCTGGCTATGTAGTGCAAATTTTTCCGATACGAGATGCGAAAAGTATGGCAAGTGCGTACAATCGAGCACTTTCATATCCGGCGAAATATAAAGTATATATACATCAAGATACTTACCTTATTAATCGTGATATGTTTTGTACCCTCATTTCTCTTTTTAAAGAAAATGAAAAGCTTGGTTTAATTGGAGTAGCTGGTGCTCAGTTTTTACCGAGTAACGGGATATGGTGGGAAGGGAAAAATTTAGTAGGGAAAGTGATTGAGTACAGAAGACGGAATTATCAATTATTAAATTTGGATCAGGGGTTTTATGGAGATCAATCTTTTATGTCAGTGCAAGCAATCGATGGTTTACTCATGGCAACGCAGTATGATATTCCGTGGCGAGAGGATTTGTTTCAAGGATTCCATTTCTATGATGTGTCACAGTCTTTAGAATTTCAAAAGGCTGGATATTTAATTGGTATCCCTAATCAAGCAAATTTATGGTGTATTCATTACAACGGAGATGAGTTTGATGCGGATACATATGAGAAATACCGGGAAATTTTTGTGGAACATTATAAAGATGTGCTATCTCCATCATAAGGGAGAGATGAAGGATGAAAGGGATTATTTTAGCAGGCGGGACAGGGTCGAGATTATATCCAATAACGAAAGTAACAAATAAACATTTACTTCCCGTTGGGCGGTATCCGATGATTTATCATGCGGTATATAAGCTGAAGCGATGTGAAATTACAGATATTATGATTATTACCGGTAAAGAGCATATGGGAGATGTTGTGAGCTTCCTAGGAAGTGGTCAAGAATTTGGTGTGTCCTTTACGTATCGTGTGCAAGATAAGGCGGGCGGGATTGCGCAGGCGCTAGGACTTTGTGAAGATTTCGTAGGAAATGATCGGATGATAGTTATATTAGGAGATAATATCTTTTCAGATGATATTCGCCCGTATGTTGAAGAGTTTGCAAGTCAAAAAGAAGGGGCTAAAGTGCTGCTTCAATCTGTAGAAGATCCCGAGCGATTTGGTGTAGCGCATATTCAAGGCCGAAAAATAATTGAAATTGAAGAAAAGCCGAATGAGCCGAAAAGTTCTTATGCTGTTACGGGAATTTATTTGTATGATTCGAAAGTCTTTTCTTATATAAAAGAATTAAAACCTTCCGCAAGAGGGGAACTTGAAATTACAGATATAAATAATTGGTATTTAAAACGAGGAGTACTTACTTATAATGAAATGAGCGGCTGGTGGACTGATGCGGGAACGCATGCTTCTCTTCAAAGAGCGAATACGTTAGCGCGGGATATAAACTTTGGGAAACAGTTTAATGGAGAATAGGTGAAAATATGAAAGTTGTAGAAACAAATTTTACCGATGCGAAATTGTTAGAACCGAGATTGTTTGAAGACGAGCGAGGTTTTTTTACTGAAAGTTATAATAAGAAGATGCTAGAAACGTTAGGGATTACGCATTCATTTGTGCAAGATAACGTATCTTATTCAGCGCATTCGGGGACGATTCGAGGGCTACACTTTCAAAAAAATCCGAAAGCACAAACGAAACTCATTCAAGTTATGCAAGGTGCAATATATGATGTTATCGTTGATTTGCGAAAAGATTCACCTACATTTAAAAAGTGGAGAGGTTATATTTTAAGCGCAGATAATCATAGGCAATTATTAGTGCCGAAAGGATTTGCTCATGGTTTTTGTACAATTGTACCTCATACAATTGTTATGTATAAAGTAGATGAGTATTATAGTGCTAATCACGATTCCGGTTTGCTTTGGGAAGATAAAGAATTATCAATTCCATGGCCGGTAACAAATCCTATCTTGTCCGATAAGGATCGAATATTACCATTACTTCAGGAATATGAAGATAGTTTTTAAGTAGGAGAGTTGTTTATGAATATATTAGTTACAGGTGGAGCTGGATTTATTGGAAGTAATTTCATTCACTATATGTTAAAAAACTATGAAACATATAAAATCATTAATTACGATGCATTAACATATAGCGGGAATTTAAATAATGTAAAGTCTATTCAAGACAATCCTAACTACTCATTTGTAAAAGGGAAAATCCAAAATGGAGAGCTGCTGGAACATGTTGTTAAGGAACGTGACGTGCAAGTAATTGTAAATTTCGCAGCTGAATCACATGTGGATCGTAGTATTGAAAACCCAATTCCTTTTTATGATACGAATGTAATAGGTACAGTCACGCTGTTGGAGTTAGTGAAAAAATATTCACATATTAAACTCGTGCAAGTATCAACAGATGAAGTATACGGTTCTTTAGGGAAAACAGGAAAGTTTACCGAGGAAACCCCGCTAGCTCCTAATAGTCCATATTCTTCAAGTAAAGCGAGTAGCGACATGATAGCCTTATCTTATTATGAAACGTATCAATTACCAGTTATTATAACGCGTTGTTCTAATAACTACGGACCGTACCAATATCCTGAGAAATTAATTCCGTTAATGGTTACGAATGCGCTTGAAGGAAAGAAACTACCATTATATGGTGATGGATTGAATGTAAGGGATTGGCTGCATGTAACGGATCATTGTAGTGCAATTGACACCGTTTTGCATAAGGGATGTGTAGGAGAGGTGTATAATATCGGCGGAAATAACGAAAAAACAAATGTAGATGTTGTGGAACAAATTATAAAACTTTTAGGAAAAACGAAAAAAGATATTGAATTTGTAACAGACCGTTTAGGTCACGACCGTCGTTATGCGATTGATGCACAAAAAATGAAGAATGAGTTTGAATGGGAACCGAAGTATACGTTCGAACAAGGATTAAAAGAAACGGTGGAATGGTATAAAAACAATGTGGACTGGTGGAAACCACTAAAAGAAAAGTAAGGGGCATGTAGATGAAAGAACGGATTATCATAACGGGAGCGAACGGTCAGCTAGGGAAGCAACTACAAGAAGAGTTGAATTCTGAGGAATATGACATATATCCATTTGATAAAAAGTTATTAGATGTAACAAATATATCCCGAATTAAGCAAGTGGTACAAGAAATAAAGCCACATACAATTGTTCATTGTGCAGCGTATACGAAGGTAGATGGTGCTGAGAAAGAAGAGGATCTTGCTTACTTAATAAATGCGATTGGAGCTCGAAATGTAGCGGTTGCTTCACAATTAGTAGGGGCTAAGTTAGTGTATGTCAGTACCGATTATGTATTTCCAGGTGACAAACCGGATGGCTATCATGAATTTCATAATCCAGCACCGATAAATATATATGGAGCTTCTAAATTTGCAGGAGAGCAGTTCGTAAAAGAGTTACATAATAAATATTTTATAGTTCGTACATCGTGGTTGTATGGTAAGTATGGAAATAATTTTGTGAAAACGATGCTACGATTAGGAAAAGAGAGAGAAAACATATCTGTTGTAGCGGATCAAATTGGCTCTCCTACGTACGTGGCAGATTTAAATATGATGATTAATAAGCTCATTCACACTTCTTTATACGGTACGTATCACGTATCTAATAGAGGATCATGTTCTTGGTTTGAATTTGCCCAAAAAATATTTTCGTATGCAAATATGAAAGTGAATGTATTACCTGTTTCAACTGAAGAATTCGGATCGGCGGCTGCGAGACCAAAATATTCTATCTTTCAACATAACATGCTACGATTAAATGGTTTTTTACAAATGCCTACTTGGGAAGAAGGATTAGAAAGGTTTTTTATAGAAACAAAAAGTCATTAACAAATTTATGTTAGTGACTTTTTTGTTTGCCTTTAAGAGGTTTTATGGTACTATAATTATAGTATCAGGTACTAATAACAAGTATAAGTATTTCTGGGAGGATATATCATGGAACTATTACAAGGGAAAACATTTGTTGTTATGGGCGTTGCGAACCAAAGAAGTATTGCATGGGGAATTGCTCGCTCTTTGCATAATGCAGGTGCAAAATTAATATTCACATATGCAGGAGAGCGTTTAGAAAGAAACGTTCGTGAACTAGCGGAAACATTAGAAGGACAAGAATCACTTGTATTACCTTGTGATGTAACGAATGATGAGGAACTTACAGCTTGCTTTGAAACTATTAAGCAAGAAGTTGGTACAATTCACGGTGTTGCACACTGTATTGCTTTTGCAAATCGTGATGATTTAAAAGGCGAATTTGTAGATACTTCTCGCGATGGATTTTTACTTGCACAAAATATTAGTGCATTCTCTTTAACAGCTGTAGCAAGAGAAGCGAAGAAAGTGATGACAGAAGGCGGAAATATTTTAACTTTAACATACCTTGGCGGCGAGCGCGTTGTGAAAAACTATAACGTTATGGGTGTTGCGAAAGCTTCATTAGAAGCTAGCGTGAAATATTTAGCGAACGATTTAGGACAACATGGCATTCGCGTTAACGCTATTTCTGCAGGACCAATTCGTACGTTATCTGCGAAAGGTGTAGGCGACTTTAACTCAATCTTAAAAGAAATTGAGGAGCGCGCACCACTTCGTCGTGCGACGACTCCAGAAGAAGTTGGAGATACAGCAGTATTCTTATTCAGTGATTTAGCACGCGGAGTAACAGGTGAAAACATTCATGTTGATTCAGGATATCATATTCTAGGGTAAATATAATTTTAATTTTTAAAGGACAGTCTCTAAACGTTGAGACTGTCCTTTTTAATTGTTCCCAGAAAGAACGATTTTTAACGAAAGTTCTAGCCACGTTATGAATATAACTATAATAGTACACGATTTATCCAGCTACGTATGGAAGTGGGAGGGACGAGTGTGAAGAATAAAAATAAAAGTTCAACAGTTGGAAAACCGTTGTTATATATTGCACAAGTAAATTTAGAACTCGCTGCACCGAAAATAAAAAGAATTATTTTAACGAATTTTGAAGATGAGGATCAAAAAGAGCAAAGTAATAGAAATGAAACTATTGTAAGTAGTGCTGTGGAAGAAGTGGTAGAACAAGAGAAACAAGAACCACGAGAGGAGCCTCAAGTGGAGGTGGAAGAAAAAGTAGAGGAAGAGCAAGTGAGAACGGTCCCTTACAATAAATCCTTTAAGGATATGAATAATGAAGAAAAAATTCATTTTTTATTAAATCGTCCTCATTACATTCCAAAAGTAAGATGTAGGATAAGAACGACTACCGTCTCATATATAGGATCGATTATATCTTATCGTAATGGCATTGTATCCATTATGCCACCAAATAGTATGAGAGATGTTCGGTTATCTATAGAAGACATCAAAACGATTGATATGGCCGGTTTTTAAATATGTAAAGGTGGTAGAAAGCTTCTACCACCCCAATAGTTTTTTAGTTTACTTAACTATAGAAACGTCGCGTAAGCACTGAATAGCACAGAAACAGCTTAAATCAACAGTAATGCAAGTAGATGTCGATATTAATCTTGCATTTGGTACAGCTAAAAACGTACAAATTGGATCGTCGTTAGGTGGTACAGGAGACCCATCACCTAATACTACAGTTAACACACGTAGGACAGCACAGCTATCGTCATCTACGCTTTCTACACGGAAAATTGGAGATTGGCAGCTAGTAAGGCTTGAAGATGGTGCAAATGCTTCAAATGGCGTTCCAGCTTTTGTGTATAAAATAAAAGGGCGTGTATTTGCTACTGCTGCAGTATTGTGTGCTCCTAAAAATGGGATTTCACAACCAGAACCACATGTTGAACTAGAGCAATCTTGTAGTTCATTGATGAATTTTACGACGTCAACTACGCAGTGAGAAGAGCTATGGTGTTTATTTTCGTTACAACTCATTAATGTCACTCCTTATCTTCTTGTTTGTATTTACATTAATAAGATATTGGAGTGGGGGAGATTTGGTCACAATCTTAAGACCTTTTTTTTTAAATAGGCTAAAGAGGATAGGGAAGGTGGAATTATGTTATTTACAAGCTGGCTTTTATTTTTTATTTTTGCGCTAGCTGCTTTTAGGTTAACTCGTCTTATTGTTTATGATAAAATTACAGCTTTTTTGCGAAGACCGTTTATTGATGAGTTAGAGATTACAGAGCCTGATGGAAGTGTATCGACTTTTACAAAGGTGAAAGGGAAAGGATTAAGAAAGTGGATTGGAGAATTATTAAGCTGCTATTGGTGTACAGGTGTGTGGGTTAGTGCTTTTTTATTAGTTTTATATAAATGGATTCCTATTGTTGCAGAGCCTGTACTAGCATTATTAGCCATTGCAGGTGCAGCAGCGATCATTGAAACAATTACAGGATATTTTATGGGAGAATAATAAAGTGAAACTCTAATCAGTGGGGGCATTGCCCGCTTGTTATTAGCCCGCACCAATCGTGATAAATCTTCATGATGTTAGAAAAAGCGGAGTTTAAGAGGATGCGGGAACGGAAATAAAGAGTTGTTCATATAGTAAATAGACAGAATTGACAGTAGAGGAGATGTTTGCTGTGAGCAATAATCCAAGGCGAAATTCATATGATCTACAGCAGTGGTATAACATACAGCAACAGCAACAAGCACACCAACAGGCATATCAAGAACAGTTACAGCAACAAGGGTTTGTGAAAAAAAAGGGATGCAACTGTGGGAAAAAGAAGAATACAATAAAACAATATGAAGAATGAAACACTCATGTTACGGTGAGTGTTTTTTATTGTAAAAATAAAAAGCGGTATTTCAATTAAGAAATACCGCTTTTTACTAGCTAATTTGTGCAACTGTTAATGCTGCAGCACGGATGTCTACAGTTCCAAGCAGTTCAACTGGTACAATTTGAATTAAGTCACCAGGGTTTAAGTTAATAAGAATAACACCACTGGATACGTCTACTTCACCAGTACCAATAACGTTAGAGCGAACCGCTGTACCTGATCCAGGAATAATGTTAGCTGGTGTACCTAATGATAAGAAGAAACGACCAGCTTCTGGTGCAGTAGGAACGTTATCAAGACTGATCGTTAATGTATAACTGATTTGATAAATACCAGCTACTTGAATTCGAATACCGTCTCCGACACTTACTGTATTATTTATTACAGGAACAGTAATATTTGGGTTTGGACTTACGCTAGGTAATAGTAGTGGTGTGAATAGTGAAGCGAACTGAGGTGCAGAAGCGTTGAAAGCAAAACCGAAGGCAGGTAGTGTACTAGCTGGTTTCGCCTCACAATCAATGTTATTAAATTCGCAATCAGAAGAGAACATGTTTTTCACTCCTTTATCTGTTTCTACTTCTAGTTAATGAAAAGGACAGGTTCTATGTTCTAGACAAGTTCCCAATTTTATAAAAAATACATAATAATACCTTTTAAGCATGGATTGGGTGGCAGAATCATCTGCCACCCAATCCATGCTTAAATTAGTATTCAGTTTTATATAGAAACATCGCGTAAGCATTGAATAGCGCAGAAGCAACTTAAATCAACAGTAATACAAGAGGAGGTTGATACTAATCTTGCATTTGGTACAGCTAAAAATGTACAGATTGGATCGTCACCAGGTGGTACAGAGGTACCATCACCTAAAACTACAGTTAATACACGCAATACAGCACAGTCATCATCATCTATACTCTCTACACGGAAAATTGGAGATTGGCAGCTAGTAAGGCTTGCAGATGGTGCAAATGCTTCAAAAGGTGTTCCAGCTTTTGTGTATAAAATAAAAGGACGTGTATTCGCTACTGATGCAGTGTTATGTGCTCCTAAAAATGGAACTTCGCAACCAGATCCGCATGTTGTAGTTGCGCATTCTTGTAGTTCATGTATAAAACGAACGACATTTGATACACAGTTAAAATCACAATCATGGTGATGATGATCTTCATTACAATTGCAGCTCATTATGTTCACTCCTTATCGTGAGTTCTGACATACACTATTACAATATGAACGGGATATGATTGATATTACGTTAATTCTCAGGATAGAAACAGGGAATTTATATAGAGGGGATGTACATATCTTGATATGGAAAAAGACACCCATTATTTAATGGATGTCTTTTCAGGTAAATCTTTTCCCGCAGTATATAAAAAACGAGATATATCTAATTTCTTTCCTCTGAAAAATTGCGGGGAGGAAATGTAAAGTTCTTCTTTTGCGCGTGTAATGGCGACATAGAGTAATCGTCGTTCTTCTTCTAATGCTTCAGAAGTCTCTGTCACACGGTCATTTGCATCTTTTAAAGAAGAAGTATGCGGCAATATACCATCGCTTGCTCCGAGTAAAAAGACGCATGGAAACTCAAGGCCTTTCGCGTTATGAATTGACATAAGCGATACAGCATCTTTTTGCGGCATTGTTTTTAATGCTTCCATTTCTTTTTGACCTTGAATGGCCTCATTAATAAATTGTAAGTAAGCTGGAATATCCGTAAAGCGAGTTGCTGATTCCATTAATTCTTCTAACATTTCTTCTTGTATGTCCTTATGCATCGTAAAGGAAGAACGATCATTACTTTGTAAGTACTCTAAATACTTTCCTTTACCATGAATAATTTCTTTCAATGCTTTTTTCGGTTCAAGTTCTTTTATAAACTTAATAAAATCGATTCGCTCATTTACCTTTTTAACTTGAAAAGGTTTCAAGCTTGGGTTTAGTAATAGGAAATGAAGAAGGGAAGGGAACCGGCCCTCACCATATTTCCATTGTTCACGTTCAATAAATGAAATGCACTCATCACGGCCAATATACATTGTTGGTAATATATTTGAAAGTGATTCGAGGCGGAACGGTTCTAGTACGAGTCGTAAGTGATCTAATACGGGCCTAATTAAAGAATGTTCGTAGAACGATTGGCTCGCTCCATGTTTAATAAATGGAATCTTGTGAATTGTAAGCTGATCAAGTAAAGAACGGCTTACAGAATGTGTACGATATAATAAACAAAAATCTTTATAATTTCGTTCACCACTATCTACTTTTTCCTGAATGAGTTGCAAAATTTGATTTGCTTCATCAAGAGTTGTCGCAGGTCGTGCATAAAACGGCTGCATGCCATCGTTACGAACAGAATATAGCTCTTTATCAAAACGTTCTTGATTGAGCTTAATAACTTCATTTCCAAGTCCGACGATAAATGGATTAGATCGATAATTCGTATTAAGTGCGATAATCGTTGTATTTTCAAATTCCTTTGGAAAAGATAAAATAATTTGGTGACTTGCCCCTCGCCAGCCGTAAATCGCTTGATCGTCATCACCTGCGATAAATAAATTATTTCTCGGCGTGGCTAACAATTTTACAATTTCATATTGTGCATACGACGTATCTTGAAACTCATCTACTTCAATGTAATGAAAACGCTCTTGTAATTGAGTAAGCAGGGGAGCGTTATTTTCTAACATATAATACATTTCTAATAAGATGTCGTCAAAATCGATATAATTGTGTCGTTGTTTTACCTCTTCGAAACGTTCGTATACTTCTTTGAACTCTTGTTCAACTGGTGTTTTCGCTTTTACATCTTTCGGACGATTCAATTTGTTTTTCTCAAGTGAAATCATAGCGAGTATCGTTTCGGCATCATAATCGTCTTTTAAGCGCAATTCTTTCAAAATTTTCTTTATCATAATTTGTTTATGTTTTTCATTTGCTAAAATTTGCTGATTATATCCTTGACTACGAAGCAATTTTAAAAAGACAGAGTGGAATGTACCAGCAACGACATAGTTACTTGCGGCATGATTCATACCGGGTAAATTCGCTACACGGCTTCGAATTTCTTCAGCTGCTTTTTGTGTAAATGTCAGTAGCAAAATATTTCGCGGATGGACATGTTTTACATTAACTAAATAACCAACGCGAGTTGTTAAAACAGATGTTTTACCACTTCCAGCACCAGCTAGTGTAAGAACAGGTCCTTCTGTCGTTTGCACTGCTTCTAACTGTTTTTCATTTAAATAAACACCTTGCTGTTCTAAAGCGCGGAAATACGCCGCATCTGCATCTTCTTCCCTAATTAAATGGGTAGATGTTTTCGGAATATGATACGTCGCTTGCGGAATGCCAGCGTGTGTTAACGATTTTTGTGAAAATTTTTCTTGTGTCATATATTCACCTTCAAAACTATAGCATCAACATTTAACTTTAGCGGAAGAAAAAGAAAATAGCAATGTAAAAAACAGGAGGGGCTACCTCCTGCTACAAAATTATAATTCTTTTATCATTACGACGTGCGGGATATTTGCTTCCATAAACACATCAGAAGCCGTCACGTATCCTAGCTTTTTATAGAAAAATTCAGCATGTGTTTGAGCATGGAGTTTCAATTTCGGTAGAGACTCTTCTTTTGCATACGCTTCAAGTGCATCCATAATGATTTTGCCAATGCCTTTTTTGCGATGGGAGGCTAGTACGCAAATGCGTTCCATTTTCCCAACTCCATCAACAATGCGAAAGCGGCCCGCACCGACTGGAATGTCATTATCATATACAACAACGTGCGCCGAAGTATCTTCAAATTCATCATACTCTTCTTCAGAAGAAACACGTTGTTCTTCTACAAAAACCTGTTTACGTACAGAGAATGCATCACTTAGCTGCTCGTCTGTTTGTACGATTTGTGCGTGCAAATTAGTTGTTCCCCTTTCCAAGATGGAATGTTTCATGTACAGTCCATGTTCCGTTTTCTAATTGATATAGAAGGTGGAAACGATCGATTGGTTGCTCATAATAGAAATCTTTCATACGTAATCGACCTAATACATCAGCGTGCTCTGCATCTGATAGGCTTTGACCGATTGTTAAATGGGGTACGAAAGAGTACTCGCGCTCTTGTGTAAAGAAACCATTATGCATTTCTTCATTTAAGAAAGTAAGTTCAGGTGTTTTTTCTACTTTAAAATAAAGAACATTATTAACAGGTGCGAATGAACCAACTTTTCCAACATGAAGGGTGAAAGGGTTCGTTTTGTTTGCGATTGTATGTAACTCATTCACAATCGATTCTAATTGTTCATCATCTTGCGTCTCAAAGGGTGTTTTCAATGTAATATGTGGTGGAACTAATGAGTAATGTGGATCATAACGTTTACGCAATCCGTTCGCTTTATCTTGAATCATTTTTGATGGGAAAATTACAATTCCTAATTTCATGTTCCAATTCCTCCCTTTGCAAGTCTGGTTAGATTTTGAGAATAAATCTCTTTATCTATTATATCAAATTATTCTGAATACCGCTCTCTATTATTTCATTGATAGAATATGAGAAAATGCTTTCGGTAAATCTGCTTGCCAATATTTCCATGTGTGATTCCCTTCAAACTCTTCATAATGCGTGATGAAATTTCTATCTGTAAGTAGTTTATTTAACTCGCGATTTGGTTCTACGAAATCAGATACTTGTCCGTCTGTACGCTTGACAGCTGTTTCTTCGGTCCCAATTACGTGATAAAGATCTAGCGCCCCCGGATTTTTGAAATCTTTTGCTAAGTTCATGACTGTTTCATCAACAAATGGTGATTGCATAACGACCTTACCAAATGTATGCGGATACATAAGTGCGGTCATGAAGGAAACTGTACCGCCGAGAGAATCTCCAATTAAAACGCGCCCTTTACCCATTTGATACGTTGGATAATTTTCATCAATATATGGAGCAAGCTCATGAGCAAGGAAACGAATGTAAGCGGCATTCTTTACATCGCTCGGGAAATATTTTTCCTTACGATCGTGTACATTTTTATATGGAATACCGACAATAATTGTGCGGTCGATTTCTTCAGTTTCACGAAGACGCTCAATTACACGGTGCGCTTTACCGAGCTGAAAATAATCTCTACCATCTTGTGCAATAACAACCGTATGCTTATGGAGAGGTGTGTAATTTACTGGTAAATAAACAAGAAGTGTAAGCTCCTCTTGAAGTGATGTACTAAAAAATGAAATTTCTTCAATTCTCCCTATTGTTTGATTCATGTATATCCCCCTAAATAAAAATTTACTGTAATGATTGTAAGAGCGACGCTTGTAGTGAAAAGGAAAGAAATAATCACTAATAGGTGCCTTGATTTCTATTTTACCATAATGGTACGAAGAATCTAAAAAATTAGTATTTAAGTTATGAAAGAAAACGGATATAATGAAGTGGGATTTTTTACA
The DNA here is from genome assembly GCF_038050385.1 of Bacillus sp. FSL R9-9410. NCBI lineage: Bacteria > Bacillati > Bacillota > Bacilli > Caryophanales > Bacillaceae > Bacillus > Bacillus sp. FSL R9-9410. The sequence continues at coordinate 3,461,020 of NZ_JBBOTV010000001.1, read as the reverse complement.
GGTGAGAGGGGAGACAGGATTTGAAACAAGAAAAATCAATCGCACTACCATTAGCAATTTCCATTATAGCAATTTCATTCGCAGCTGTTTTTGCAAAGATGTCCTCAGCACCATCTTCAATTTTAAGTATGTATCGATTATGGATTATCGTACTTATTATGCTGCCTATCGTTTGGAAAAAACGGGAAGAGTTTAGTAGGATTCAAATGAAAGATTGGGGATTTTTAATTGGATCTGGTTTCTTTTTAGCTCTTCATTTTCTTTTATGGTTTGAATCCTTAAAGCATACGACAGTTGCTAGTTCGACGATTATTTTAGCACTTCAACCAATCGTATCTTTAGTGGGAGGTTTTTTCTTATTTAAAGAAAGAACAACCTATTCAGCAATTGCGACGATGGGAATTGCGATACTAGGCGTAATGTGTATTGGCTGGGGAGATTTAGGGCTAAGTGAGCAAGCAATTTATGGGGATATATTATCCTTTTTAAGTGTAATAGCAGTTGTTGGTTATTTATTTATCGGACAAACGACAGTAAAGAAAGTATCTCATTGGATTTATAGTTTCACTGTATTTGCCTTCGCGGGTATATTTATAGCGATTTATAACGTTATACTTCAAGTGCCATTTACAGGCTATACGAAGTGGGATTGGAGTATTTTTCTTTTACTTGCGATTGTACCGACAGTGTCACACGTCATTAATAATTGGTTATTAAATTACGTAAATGCAACAACGATTTCAATGAGCATTTTAGGAGAACCAGTTGGGGCATCTATACTAGCGTTCTTCTTACTTGGAGAAAAATTAAATGCAATGCAAATTATCGGTAGCATGCTCGTATTGTTTGGTGTATCTGTTTTCTTACTACAGCAACAAAAGCGAACAGCAAAAAATGTGGTGAACGAACCGATGTATACACAGGAATTATAATGTTAGGGGAGAAAAGAGAAGTTGTGATACTTCTCTTTTTGTTTTATAGAAATTTAAGTGAAGAAGGGGGAGAGAAATGGAAGAGATATTAAAGAAGTATATGAAGAGTTTTACAACATTAAGTGAAGAAGAGCAGCAACTGATCCTCAGTGAATTACAAATTGAAGAATATAAAAAAGGAACAGTGCTCCTAAGACAAGGAGATGTTCCGTCTAAATGTTATTTTGTATTAAAAGGATGCGTGAGGCAGCACTGTATAGATGAAGCAGGGAGAGAGGTTACATCAAATTTTTATACAGAAGAACAAGCAATCGTAAATTTTAATCATCATAAACAAGATAAATCATCCCCGCATACGTTAACGTGCCTAGAAGATTGTATAGTTGTAGTTGGCGATCTGTATAGTGAAAAGGACATGTATAAGAAATATTCACAGTTAGAAGAAATGACGCGCCAAATGATTGAATACAATTTTGGTGAAGTACAAGAAGAACTTACATTATTTATTGCATCGACACCAGAAGAGCGCTACAAATCATTATTACAAAAACGACCTCATTTAATTCATCGTGTTCCTCAATATCAATTGGCAAGTTATCTAGGTATTACGCCAGAATCATTAAGCAGAATTAAGAAACGACTCAAACAGTAGAGTTTTTTCCACCTCTAAGCAATAGCCATATACTAAATCCTAGTTCACCTGCGATCATCGGTAGTGGAAAGACAACGTTAAGAATGGAAATAATCGCATCATATTGTGAAAACATCGTATTCATTACGTTAATGATGATATAGCCGATTGCAGCAATGAGCAGTAATATACTAATAGTTTTCGGTATGTTTTTAGATTGAAAGGTTACGTATCCTAAGGTGAGAAGATGTAAACCGAAAATGATTAATCCTACAGACCAAATGTATTCAAAAGCTTCTAGAAATAACATTGTATATGCTTCTGAATGAGCAACTGTGCTTTTTGAAAGAAGTAATACAAATGTTAAATTGAATATAGCAATCCCAAGTATAGCTGTATACATAAGACGAAGACAGGTAGCTAGTAATGAGAGGCTAGCATGGATAGGTTTTAGAAAGAAATAAAGAGCCCACGAGGTGATAATATCCGTAATGAAAATGATAATCCATCCAAAAATTTCTGCTTTGAAAAGTGAACTGGAAGTTTGAATATTATGGAGTGTCGTGCTCGAATCTCCTTGTACAACGAGATTTCCGTGAACAAAACCGTAAGAAAAAAATGCAGCGAATGCCATAATAAGAAGAGAAGTACCAGCAAATAAGGCAAACTTTCGTTCATTCATATGTCGTCCTCCTATTTCAATATTACTTTTATTTTAATAAGAGAAGGAGGGGAATTCATTGACTTAAATCAAGAGAGGAGGAGTTTAATGGAATTTCCATCAAAAAAAGATGTATGGTTATATCCAATCTTTTTCATTGTTTTAGGCGCCTGTTTCGCTCCAATATTTGCAGGGCAGGAATATTTCCTCCTGTTTTTCACAATTCCGTTAGCAATACTATTTTCTTGGAGTTGGTTTTCAACAAAATATATTGTAGGAGAAGAAGAGATTACTATTACATCAGGTCCCGTTAAAAAACGTATATTTATACGAGACATAAAACGAATTTCCAATACAAAAAATCCAATCGCAGCTCATGCACTATCATTCGATCGATTAGAAATTCTATACGGATCATATGAAACAGAACTTATTTCTCCAAGAAATAAAGAAGAATTTATTTTGTTGTTAAAAAGAAAAAATTCTGGGATTGAGATAAAGTGAAACTTTAATCAGTGGGGGTTTTGTTCATCCCCCACTATTAGCCCGACTCCCACCTAACTTCTTTGCTCCAGCCGAATTTTGAGGTGGGAGTCTTACTGCCCGCAAATAGCGGGATAAAGTAAGAGAGTGGATTCATATCCACTCTCTTTATGTCACTTTGGATTTGTCATATAAGGTTGTACGTGAACGACACATAAGTCGCGGAATTTTCCTTCAGCAGTTGTGACAATAACAACTGCTCTTCCCGCACTTTTTCCTGTAATCGTTACTGTCTCGCCTTTCGGATAGATGGTGATGATTTCGGAATTCATATTTGTCCAAATAAGCTCTTGATTCTTTGCCTGCATTGGCAAAACGGAAGCTGATAAATCGGCACTTTGTCCGGTTTTTATTTTAAGCTTATTTTTCTGTATATGAATACCAATTACAGATATAACAGAAGGAGCAATTGAAATTTTGGGCGGATTAGGTTGTATGTTTAAACGAGAAGTAGAAGTGTTTGTGATAGGTGAAAATTTTCTTGTATTTTGTTGCTGTAAAGGTGCTAACATTGTGGAGTCCCCTTTCTGTATAGGTGTCGATACTAATAATATAAAGGAAGAATGTTATAGTAAATTTAACGGAACATAAAGAAATTGTTAAATTCGAGAAGAATATTGTCGAACTGCGGTTAAAAGAAAGCTCTGCTGTTATCGTAACAGCAGAGCTTTCTTTTTATAGATTATGAATATGTTGTTTTTCAAAATTCTCAAATTGCTCTTCAACTTCTTTTGAAGGTTTAGTTAGTAAACTAACAATTATGATCACTATTAAACTAATAGCGAAACCAGGAATCATTTCATATAAGAAATCTTTTAAGAATGTAAACTGTGTCCAAATAATTACTGTGGCTGCACCTGAAATCATACCAGCAAGCGCGCCCCATTTCGTCATACGTTTCCAATATAAGCTTAATAAAATAGCAGGTCCAAATGAAGAACCAAATCCAGCCCAAGCATATCCAACAAGAGCTAAAATCGTATCATTTTGTTTAAGCGCTAATGCACATCCAATTAAAGCAACGCCAAGAACAGCCATACGACCGACAAATACAAGTTCTTTATCAGAAGCATCACGCTTAAAGAATGTTCTATATAAGTCTTCTGTTACTGCACTTGAAGTAACGAGAAGCTGAGAAGAGATTGTGCTCATAATAGCTGCTAAAATAGCCGCTAATAAAAATCCAGTAATAAGTGGATGGAATAAAATTTTTCCAAGTTCAAGGAAAATTGTCTCTGGGTTAGATAATGTCAAACCTTGTTGTGAATAGTAAGCAATACCGATAAGACCAGTAAACATAGCTCCGACAACAGAGAAAATCATCCAGCTCATACCAATTCTTCGTGCGCTTTTAATTTCTTTTACAGACGAAATGGCCATAAAGCGTACGATAATATGAGGTTGTCCAACATAACCAAGGCCCCATGCGAATAAAGAAATCATTCCTAAAGTAGAGGCACCTTTAAAAATATCTAAACGTGTTGGATCTACAGATCGAATTGTATCAAATGCAGGTCCAAGTCCGTTTGAATTCATAATTGTTACAATAGGAACAAGAATAAGAGCAATTACCATAATGATTCCTTGCACGAAATCTGTCCAACTTACTGCTAAGAAACCACCAAATAGTGTGTAAGCTACAACAACGCCTGCTACAATGAGTAATCCAACATGATAGTTCATACCAAATGAATTTTCAAATAATACAGCGCCTGAAACTAGTCCTGAAGCTACATAGAAAGTAAAGAAAATCATAATAACAAGTCCGGATACTAAGCGTAGCATGTGAGATTTGTCGTGGAAGCGGTGTTCCAAAAATTCTGGGATAGTAATAGAGTTGTTTGCAATTTCAGAGTAGGTACGTAAGCGAGGAGCGACATAAAGCCAGTTTGCGTATGCGCCTAGTGTTAGGCCGATCGCAATCCAACTACTACTTAATCCAACGCTAAACATTGCACCGGGTAATCCCATTAAAAGCCAACCACTCATATCGGATGCTCCAGCACTTAATGCTGTTACTGCGGGGCCTAGTGTACGCCCGCCAAGCATATAATCTGTTAAGTTGGACGTTCGTTTGTAGGCGAAATAGCCGATTACTAACATCCCGAGCATGTAAATAGAGATAGAAGTTAAAGTTAACATCTGCGTACTCATGTAGTTCCCCTTCCTTTTGTCATGTCTTTTGATGCATTTTGCATATTTATAATCTATCATGATTATTCAGAAAAATCCATGCGCAAATAAGAATTTTCTGAAATTTAAGCGTTTTTTGACAGCTCTTTACTTTTGGGATATATAACTTTTTGGCAAAAAACCTTAATCTTAATAGAGTATTTATTATTTTTACATAAAAACAGGTTGTTTTGTCAATATAATATTGAACGAAGAAAAAATATTTTTTTCGGAAAAAGTATTGACTTATTAGAAATGCGAGGAATATAATGAGTGCAACTTAAAAAAATGCAAGCGTTGATGAAGAAGAGTACACATGATGAACATGTCAGAGAGCTGATGGTTGGTGCGAATCAGTATGGGATTGATGTGGAATGGGCTTCGGAGCTTCCAAACCGAAACGAAAGAAGTAGGCTTTGGCGACATGATCTCATCGATACAAGAGACACGTATTATTTTTTGATACGGCAAAGTGCGTTACATTCGTAACGAATTAAGGTGGCACCACGGGAGTACCCGTCCTTTCTATAGGATGAGTACTCCCTTTTTGTGTACAAAAAATTAAATATGTTAAATCGTTTAAGTAAGAAGAGTACGTATAATGGAGACGTTTCAGAGAGCCGGGGACAGGTGGGAGCCCGGTGCGGTGCCATATACGGAATGGGCTTACGAGAGGTATGCTGAACAATTGTTTTCAGTAGGCAACCCGGGTTCCGCCGTTACAAGGATAAGGTATATATTTTGTACCTGAATAAAGCGGGATGCTTTTGCGTCCAACCTGAGGTGGTACCACGGTAAATTTATCGTCCTCTACATATTTCGATATGTAGGGGACTTTTTTATTTTTCAGAGTGAGGTGAAAGGCATGATGACGAAAGAAGAATTTATGAAGCAAAAAGAACAAGGAAAAACATTTTTAGTAATCGCTGAAGAAGAAGGAGATAGCATTACGCCAATTTCTTTATATAGACGTATGAAGGGGAAGAACAAGTTTTTACTAGAAAGCTCGCAGCTTCATCAAGATAAAGGGCGCTATTCTTACTTAGGGTGTAATCCTTATGGAGAAGTGAAAAGTGTTGGTATAGAAGTAGAGCGAACGATGTATGGGAAAAAAGAAAAGCTGCAAGGTAACGTACTGCAATTGTTAGAAGAGGTAATCGCACCAGCGCAAGTAGACAGTCCATTCCCGTTTTGCGGGGGAGCAGTTGGATATATCGGCTACGACGTAATTCGGCAGTATGAAAATATAGGAGTAGACTTACATGATCCATTAAATATTCCAGAAGTACACCTTTTACTGTATCGCGAGTTTATCGTTTACGATCATTTACGCCAAAAACTATCGTTTGTATATGTATGCAAGGAAGATGAATCAGCTTCTTATGAAGAAGTATACGAGAGATTGCAACGATACAAAGAGGAAGTGCTAAATGTAGAAGAAGAGAAGGTGAGTGAAGTAATATCATCTTTATCATTCACTTCTTCAGTAACGGAAAAAGAATTTTGTGAAATGGTAGAAACAGCGAAAGAATACATTCGGGCCGGAGATATTTTTCAAGTTGTATTATCCCAGCGATTAAAAAGTGAGTGTAAAGGAGATCCGTTCGCATTATACAGGAAACTTCGAATTGCGAATCCATCACCATATATGTTCTATATCGATTTTCAAGATTATGTTGTACTAGGCTCTTCGCCAGAAAGTTTACTATCAGTAAGAGATGATAAGGTAATGACAAATCCAATTGCCGGCACGAGGCCGAGAGGGAAAACGAAGCAGGAAGATGAGGAAATCGAAAAAGAACTGTTAGGAAATGAGAAAGAGCGGGCGGAGCATATGATGCTTGTGGATCTAGGGCGGAATGATATTGGCAGAGTAAGTGAAATTGGCTCTGTGACGATAGATAAATATATGAAAGTAGAGAAATACTCTCACGTTATGCACATTGTATCCGAAGTTTACGGAACATTGCGAAAACAAATGAGTGGATTTGATGCATTAGCGTATTGTTTACCAGCTGGTACAGTGTCAGGAGCTCCGAAAATAAGGGCGATGGAAATTATTAATACGTTAGAGCATGAAAAAAGAAATGTATACGCCGGAGCAGTTGGATATATTTCATTCTCAGGAAACCTTGATATGGCGCTAGCAATTCGAACGATGGTTGTGAAAGATGAGAAAGCGTACGTTCAGGCAGGAGCGGGTATCGTCTACGATTCAGACCCTGTAGCTGAATATGAAGAAACATTAAATAAAGCGAGAGCGCTTTTGGAGGTTATGAAATGATTGTACTGATCGATAATTATGATTCATTCACATATAACTTGTATCAACTATTAGGCGAGTACGAGGAAGAAATTGTTGTCGTAAGAAATGATCAAATAACAATTGAACAATTAGAGGAGATGAGGCCGAAAGGAATTGTGCTATCACCAGGACCTGGAAAACCAGAAGATGCTGGGGTTTGTATCGATGTTATTCGTCACTTTTATAAGAACGTTCCCATCTTAGGAATTTGCCTTGGCCATCAAGCAATTATATCCGCATTTGGAGGAGAAATTGTTAGAGCAGAGCGCATTAAACACGGAAAAACATCGCGTGTGAAACATAACGGAACGTCAATCTTTTCGTACGTTACGCAGCCGCTAACAGCGATGCGTTACCATTCACTCGTCGCAGCGCAAAATAGTTTGCCGCAGTGTTTTGACATACTCGCGACAGCGATGGATGACGGAGAAATCATGGCAGTTCGTCACAACTATTATCCGCTCTTCGGATTACAGTTTCACCCAGAATCAATTGCAACAGAAGAAGGCGGGAAGTTAATACGTGCCTTTTTAGCAGAAGTGAAAGAGGAGGAGAGAGTATGAACAGTTATCTTCGAAAGTTAGTAGAGGGACAACATTTAACAGAAGAGGAAATGTATGAAGCGGGACTTCTTTTATTAAGTGACAACATATTGGAAAGTGAAGTTGCAGCTTTCTTAGTATTGCTGAAAGCGAAAGGCGAAACAGCAGAAGAAATATACGGTCTCGTTCGTGCTCTTCGCGAAAAGGCATTACCGTTTTCAAATCATATAAAAGGCGCGATGGACAATTGCGGAACGGGTGGTGACGGTGCGCAAACATTCAATATTAGTACAACATCGGCATTTGTACTTGCCGGAGCTGGTGTAAAGGTTGCGAAACATGGAAACCGCGCTGTTTCTAGTAAAACAGGAAGTGCTGATTTATTAGAAGAACTCGGTGTAAACATTAGTTGTACGCCAGGTGAGATTGACTCCTTATTAGAAAATGTAGGGATTGCCTTCTTATTCGCACCAGCGATGCATCCAGCATTAAGACGCATTATGAAAATAAGAAAAGAATTAAACGTTCCGACGATCTTTAACTTAATTGGACCGCTGACGAATCCGGTTAATTTAGAAACACAATTTGTCGGTATTTATAAACGAGATATGTTATTGCCGGTAGCGGAAGTATTGCAGAAACTAGGCAGAAAACAAGCGCTCGTCGTAAACGGAAGTGGATTTTTAGATGAAGCATCCTTACAAGGAGAAAACTGCGTCGCTATTTTAAAAGACAATGAAATAATTGAAATGAGTATTGCACCAGAAAACTACGGTTTTTCAAGAGTGAAAAATGAGGAAATTAGAGGCGGAAATTCAAAAGAAAACGCAAAAATTACGCTCGGAGTATTGAGTGGAGAAAAAAGTGTATACCGCGATACCGTTTTACTAAATGCAGGGCTTGCTCTTTTCGCAAACGGAAAAGCGGAAACGATTGAAGAAGGAATTAAACTAGCAACGCATAGCATTGATTCTGGAAAAGCATTAGAAAAATTAAACTTATTAATTACAGCGAGTCATGAAAAATTAGAAAGGGTGAATTAAAGTGGGGACGATTTTAGACAAAATTGTAGCGCAGAAGAAAGTAGAAGTTGCGGAGTTATATGAAACATATTCACCAGTGAAAGAAAAAAGGAAAACATACTCACTTGTAAAAGCTTTAGAGCAGTTTACTGTAATCGCCGAGGTGAAGCGAGCGTCGCCATCAAAAGGCGATATAAACTTACACGTTGATGTACCAAAACAAGTAAAAACATATGAAGAATGCGGCGCTGGAGCAGTTTCGGTTTTAACAGACGGTCAATTTTTTAAAGGATCGTTTCACGACTTACAAACTGCAAGAGCAGAAAGTAACATTCCTCTTTTATGTAAAGATTTTATAATTGATAAGATTCAAATTGATAGAGCTTATGAAGCTGGTGCAGATCTTATTTTATTAATCGTTGCAGCGTTAACGAAAGAGAAGCTAAAAGAGCTTTATAACTACGTACTAGAAATGGGATTAGAAGCGATTGTTGAAGTTCATGATGAACAGGAATTAGAAATTGCAACCCGATTAAATCCGCACGTTATCGGAATTAATAACCGTAATTTAAAAACGTTTGAAGTAGATTTAAGCCAAACTGAAAAACTCGGAAAACGACTGAATGAGGAAAATCTACTTTGGATTAGTGAAAGTGGTATTCATTCAAAAGAAGATATTATTCGCGTCAAACGAGCTGGTGCAAAAGGTGTGTTAGTCGGAGAAGCGCTTATGACATCATCTTCTATCAGTACCTTTTTTGAAGACTGTAAGGTGTGCATATGAAAGTGAAGATTTGCGGCATCACTGATATGGAAACGGCGAAAAGTGCGTGTGAATACGGAGCAGATGCAATCGGATTCGTTTTTGCAGAAAGTAAACGCCAAATCACTCCAGAGCAAGCGAAAGAAATTATTGGGGAAATTCCAGCACACGTTTTCAAGGTTGGTGTTTTCGTAAATGAATCGGTAGAAGTGATCCAGAAAATTGTAGAGGAGTGCGAGTTAACGCATGTGCAACTACATGGGGATGAAGACAACCATCACATTAGAAGATTGAACATTCCGTCTATAAAAGCGTTAGGAGTAGCTTTAGAGAAAGATATTGAACGTGCGAAAAAATATGAAACAGATTATCTGTTATTTGATAGCCCGAAAGAAAAGTTCCACGGAGGAAACGGAAAGACATTCTCATGGGAGTTACTCGCACATATGCCAAACGAGTTGCGAGAGAAAACGATATTAGCTGGCGGATTAAACATCCTTAATATAGAAGAAGCAATTCAAACCGTTCAGCCATATATGGTCGATGTAAGTAGCGGGGTAGAGACAGAAGGAAAGAAAGATTTGGAGAAAATAAAACAATTTATTAAAAAAGCGAAGGAGTGTTCCAAATGAACTACACATATCCAGATGAAAAAGGTCATTACGGTATATACGGGGGGCGATACGTTCCAGAAACGTTAATGCAATCCGTACTAGAGCTAGAAGAAGCATATAAAGAAGCGATGCAAGATGAAGCATTTCAAAAGGAATTAAATCATTATTTACAAACGTACGTTGGAAGAGAAACACCGCTTTATTTCGCTGAAAATATGACGAAGTATTGCGGCGGAGCAAAGATTTATTTAAAGCGTGAAGATTTGAACCATACGGGAGCTCATAAAATTAACAATACAATCGGTCAGGCGCTTCTTGCGGTAAGAATGGGTAAGAAAAAAGTTGTCGCTGAAACAGGAGCAGGACAACACGGAGTTGCAACAGCTACTGTATGTGCACTTTTCGGTTTAGAATGCGTCATCTTCATGGGAGAAGAAGATGTGAGACGACAAAAATTAAACGTGTTCCGAATGGAATTACTCGGAGCAAAAGTAGAAAGCGTAGCGGCAGGTAGCGGCACGTTAAAAGATGCGGTAAACGAGGCGCTCCGTTACTGGGTTTCACATGTACACGATACGCACTACATTATGGGATCAGTTCTCGGGCCACATCCATTCCCGCAAATTGTCCGTGATTTTCAAAGTGTAATTGGAAAAGAAACGAAAAAACAATACGAGGAGTTAGAGGGGAAATTACCAGAAGCAGTCGTTGCTTGTATTGGTGGTGGTAGTAACGCAATGGGAATGTTTTATCCGTTCGTACACGATGAAGAAGTTGCTCTTTACGGCGTAGAAGCAGCTGGAAAAGGCGTTCATACAGAAAAGCACGCAGCGACTTTAACGAAAGGAAGCGTCGGTGTTTTACATGGATCGATGATGTATCTTCTGCAAAATGAAGAAGGACAAATTCAAGAAGCACACTCTATTTCAGCTGGATTAGATTATCCAGGTGTTGGACCAGAACATAGTTTGCTAAAAGATATTGGACGCGTTTCTTATCATTCAATCACAGATGACGAAGCGTTAGATGCGTTTCAATTATTAACGAAAAAAGAAGGGATTATCCCGGCGTTAGAAAGCTCACATGCTGTTGCATATGCTTTAAAACTAGCGCCGAAAATGAAGAAAGACGAAGGACTTGTTATTTGTTTATCTGGCCGCGGCGATAAAGATGTAGAGAGTATAAAACGTTATATGGAAGAGGTGTAAAAAATGGGAGTAGAAAAAATTACAGCAGCGTTTGAAAATGGCAAGAAAGCATTTATTCCGTACGTAATGGGCGGAGATGGTGGACTTGAAAAGTTAAAAGAAAGAATCCGCTTTTTAGATGAAGCGGGAGCAAGCATCGTTGAAATCGGTATTCCGTTTTCAGATCCAGTCGCAGACGGTCCAACTATTCAAAGGGCAGGAAAACGAGCATTAGATAGCGGTGTAACATTAAAAGGGATTTTTCATGCATTAGTAGAAGTGAGGCAGGAAGTTCAAATTCCATTTGTACTCATGACATATTTAAATCCAGTACTCGCATTCGGAAAAGAACGTTTCATCGAGAGCTGTCTTGAAGCAGGTGTGGATGGCATTATCGTTCCAGACTTACCGTATGAAGAACAAGACATTATTGCACCGTTACTTCGCGATGCAAACATTGCATTAATTCCACTCGTAACTGTAACGAGCTCAATTGAGCGAATCGAAAAAATCACAAGGGAATCACAAGGATTCGTCTATGCCGTTACGGTAGCGGGCGTAACAGGAGTACGTCAAAACTTTAAAAACGAAATTCATAGTTACTTAGAAAAAGTAAAATCACATGTCCACTTACCAGTAGTCGCAGGATTCGGTATTTCCACACGAGAGCAAATAGAAGAAATGATTACAATATGCGACGGTGTTGTCGTTGGAAGTAAAGTCATTGAGCTGTTAGAAAATGAAAAGCAAGAGGAAATATGTGAGTTAATAGGGGCAGTCAAACAAACAGAAGAGGCGTAAGTCTCTTCTGTTTGTTTCATATAAAAAATGTTAAAATATACAAAAGATTACTTCTAACTTAGAGGGGGAGAAGGCATGCTAAGACGTAAACTATTATATCTTCTTTTAACCGTGCCACTATACGCTTGGCTAATTAGCATGACAAAAATAGAATTACTGGCTCTATTTCTAGGATATTTATTCATCTTTTCCAGTTTAAATCGAATACAAGAGCAATCTATTTTAGAAGTATGTATATTTTCAGCTATTATAGGAGTATTTACTATCGTTTCAGTTGTAATGCTAAATGAATTATTTCAGTGGATACATTCATTTTCTTTAATGAAATTTTGGAATGTTGCATTGCAAGTAGTATGTGTTTATATTGTGTTTGCTGTTTTAGAAAAGATGCTGGGGCAGCAGACGGTTTTTCAGGATAAAAGATAAAATAGTTATTCAAAAAAAGGAGCCGCTTGGCTCCTTTTTTAAATCTGTTATAAAGTGAAACTATAATCAGTGGGGGGTGTTCATCCCCCACTGATTATTAGCCTTCACCAATCGGGCGTTTACGGGCAGCCCGACTCCCACCTAACTTCTTTGCTCCAGCCGAATTTTGAGGTGAGAGTTTTACTGCCCGTTACTGCGGGATAAAAATAATTGAAAATCACAACATCTGTTATATAATAGTAAAAAAATTGCACTTTTTACGAAAAGAGATGATAGCATGGCCATATTGTTGGCACTTATCCCGATTATGATGATTTTTATTTGTTTATTTTTATTTAAACAAACGTCATTAAGAGCATCATTAATCTCTTATGCCGTTTCTGTCGGAATTGTTTTACTCTCGCCAACGTTTCAATTAGGGATAAGTGAAACTGTACACGCAACGATTAAAGGTTGGTTAATTTGTTTTATTGTTGGATACGTTTTGTTTTTCGGTATTTTTTTATTTCACCTCATGAACAAAATGGGGTACATCGATCAAGTAGCACGATTTCTAGAACAAGTCACGCGCGATCGATTATTACAAATGCTTCTTATGTGTTTTGGTATTTGTCCACTTATTGAGTCAGTGAGTGGGTTCGGAATTGGTTTTATGGTCGCAGCACCTATTTTTCTTTCTCTCGGTTATAAACCGTTTCAAGCTGTGCTACTTTCATTTATCGGTCTACTTGCAAGTTCATGGGGCGCGATGGCAACGGGTACGATTATCGGTTCTCAGCTTATTAACATGCCACTCACAACTCTTGGTACAAACACAGCATTATTAAGCATCCCGATTTTCGCATACTTTATCATCCTTTCTTTATACGTTGTCGGTGGCTTTCAGGCAGTTATAGAAAAGTGGAAGGAAGGGATAGGGTTCTTTCTATTATTTTCTCTCGGAATCTATCTTTCTAACGCATACGTAAGTGTTGAACTAGCAGGAATATTAAGTTCTATCGTTACCATTATATTTGGCTTTCTAATCATTAAATTAAAAGGGGAAAATGAGCAAAAACTTCTAACAGAGCATGCGGCAGCTACGGAGAGGGAAATATCGATTATAAAAATTATTAGCCCTTATATCTTTTTAACAGTTTGTATTTTACTTTCCCGCCTCGTTCCAGCATTACACGATCTGCTCAGGTCATATGCAGTTCTCGATTTAAAATCATATTCTTACAAACTAGAGCTACTATATTCGCCAGGATTTTGGCTCGCCATGACTTGTTTATTTACAATTATTTTCTTCCGCATTCCATCTAATATTATTAAACAATCAATCTCGCAAACGATAAAACAATGGATTCCATTCGCAATTACAACGACAATGTTCATTGCGATTTCAGAGCTAATGGGGGCATCTGGTATGCATTCATTACTCGCAAAGACAGCTGGTGAAACATTTGGTACCTTTTTCGTTTTCGTTGCTCCGTTCATTGGAGGAATCGGTGGCTTTTTAACAGGTAGTAACGCAGGATCAAATGCGATGTTTATTAAACTCCAAATGCAAACAGCGCAAAACGTAGCACTTCCGTGGCAATACGTCACAACACTTCAAAACACCGCATCATCAGTAGCGACAATCGCTTGCCCATCACGGATTACACTTGGTGCTTATTTATGTAATATCCCTTATCGTGAAAATGAACTATTAAAGAAAACGACGTTAATGATTTCTGGTGCGGTGTTGCTTGTAGTCGTAGAGGTGATTTTTTGGTATATGTTGATAAAGTGAAACTTTAATTAGTGGGGAGTGTTTTTCAACCCCACTAATTATTAGCTTCACCAATCGGGCTTTTATGGGCAGTTAGGCTCCAGTTAGATTTTTTGGTGGGAGTCTTACTGCCCGTTAATGCGGGGAAAAATAAGAAAATCCTCCTGGCAAAGGAGGGTTTTCTTTTTATATGGATAATGCCTTAAGTATGAAAAGCTTCTACTAAATGAATAGGAGATGAAAGGTATGCCCTTAAAAAACTATGGTGTGTTAAAAGGTATCGTTATACAATCAAAGATTGGAAAAGGTAAAACACCTCATTATCAAGTTCATTTACAAGGCGAAGCAGGAGTTAATTATCGCATTGCAATTAACGTGAAATCACAAAGCTATCCGTCGGAAGTTTTATATTTTGCGAGTAACAATATTCGATCAGAGGCGATTCATATTTTACCGACATTACCGTTCGGTTTTACGGAAGTGAAAAACAATGAGCCGAAAGTGGCTTTAGATTATGTAAGAGGTAATTTATTTGATTCGAAGCAAATGATTCCTTTGCCAGCTGAAAAAACGGGATCTGATAATGATTTAAATGAAAAGATAGAACGTTATATAAAACGAGCAATAGATGAGAAAGCGATTATTTATGCGTTTGGTGAAAGGTGGGGACCAGAAGAAAAGGTTCCAGATTCGTATTTTCATTTTACACCTGGAAACGGTATACACGATATTCATATGAATCAAGGGAATGTAGAGAAATGGCAAGGTGATGATGGCAAATGGCAAGACGGTGGGATATTGATTCACTTTGAGAAGAAGGAAGAGTGGATTGGTATTTTTCTTGCCTTTCAGTCACAGTCATGGTGTACAGATGAAGAAGGGCATGCTCGTGTTCCGGTTGAGCATTGTGATTATAAGAGGGAGAAGTGATTAGGAGAGCTAGTTCTAAATGGACTAGCTCTTCTTATCGTGAACAAGGATTGTCAAGATTGTGAGGGAGTAGTACTTATGATGAGATTATGTTCGCAATATTTCAAAACAGTGATAGGGTTATTGTTTTTCATTCGTATTAGAAAGTAGATACCAATTAGCAGTGCGAGGAGGTCTATTTTTGAAGATAACAGAAGAAAATGTTGTGCAACAAATTAAACAACGTAATGAAAAGAGCATTACATTCATTATCCAAACATATGGAGGTTTACTCAGCGCTATTATTAAACGATATGTACATAGTAATCAGCAGGATTATGAAGAATGTTTAGATGATGTATTATTAGCCATTTGGTTTCATATCGATTCATTCGATCCAAGTAAAAATACGTTTAAACAATGGATAGCAGCCATTGCTAAATATCGAGCAATTGATTATCAGCGGAAAAATGCGAGAAATCAGCAACAAACTGTCTGTACGGAGATTAATGACCATCTGTATCAAGAACAAAGAAAATCAAATGATTTCTTAGACGTACAGGAATTGCTCAATGAGCTGTCAGCAACGGAGCGAAACATTTTTGAAAAGTATTATTTAGAAGGTGTACCGTCTCGTGAAATTGCTTCCCATCTTAACGTGAAAGAATCATGGATTCATAACAAACTGTCACGCGGACGAAAAAAGCTCAAACAGATTTTTATTTTTAAAAATGGGGTGTGAGGACATGTCTATTTATAAAGAGCTAAATGACATTCAGTTGGATATTACAGAATTTGAGGAGGTTTCCTTAACCAAAATAGAGGAAAAGCAGTGGGAAAAGCGTGTGAAAAAAAAGCTCCGTAAAAACAAACAATCAAAAAAATTGTTCGGAGTCGCTGCAGTTTGCATGCTAATTGTCAGTATTATAGTGCCACTTGGACAATCTTCTTTAGCAAATACACCATTTTTTGCGGGATTGATTGAAAAATATATTGATGAAGAGCAACCACTAGACTATTCATCGTATAAGACTGCTATTGGGAAAACTGCTGAAAATAAATACGGTAAACTGACTTTAAATGAGGTATTAGTGGATGAGAATAAACTGCTCATTAGTTCAACATTTGAGCCAGCAAAGGGTGTGAATTTTGATTATCAAACATTTTTAATTCCACAGGTGCGAATAAATGGCCGTGACTTTTCTAATACAAAGGATGCACAGTCAATTGAAGTAAATGATTCTATGTTTACAATCTACGGTGCCGTCGATTTTAGCGAAATGCCAGAAACTGATGCACTTCAAATCGAAATTACTTATAATACATTCAACAGGGATACTGTAATTAAGCAACCATGGATATTTGATATTGAAGTATCGCAAGCTAAGTTGATGAAAGAGAAGCAGACGTTTGAATTAAATGAAACAATTGCTTTATACGATGGCAATAAAGTAACTGTTAAAAAAGTAGTTTCTACGCCGATTTCCACAACGATTTATTATGATGTGACACAAAGTGCAAATGAAGGTATTTATTTTAAAATCGAATCAGAATCTGGAGAAGCACATACATTTAAAGAGGTAGTTATATCGAATAAAGATGGCGGTATTTCTTTTAGTAGATTTGATGGAATTGATCTAGCGGTGGGTAAATATTCACTTGTACCGTATTCGGGTGAAGAAAACAAAGTAATTGGACCATCTATTCAGATTCAATAGCTTATTAAATCTGATAAATAATTTTCTAAAGATAGAGGAGGACGTTCACAACGAACGTCCTCCTCTCATTTTATAAAACCCAAAACTCACAAGTGTAGAAATACAAGAGAAAAGAAGCGCTACACTAGAAAACGCGATGAGATACATATTATACTTCATCATTTTTCCGATGAGTTGGTTACTGTCGTACTGAAAAAGTCCTGTAATTATATTGAATAAAAATAACATGATAAACATGACGATAACACCGTCTATTGATCCTTTAATATCTGGTTTACTTAAAGCGATATGTGCGGAAATACAAATAGCGATAAATAAAAATAACCAAAAAGAAGGGTTCAATAAGTTGTTGATTGTAAATAAGCTTTTCAATAAAAAGAATGTCGACAAGAGCATGTTTTGGATCATTTCTAAATTAATAGAAGTAGAGGCAATTGTTTTTTCGAGAGTTGTATTAAATACATAATATGACTCTGGTACGAAATAGCGCATTAAAAGGATTAATGCAGTAATGCCTGAAATGATAGGGCCGATTCCGATGAAGAAATTCCCAATTCGTTGATATATACTTTTTTGATTGTATTGGTGTTGTACGTAACCTAAAGCTCCCTGACTTGTATCTGTTGGGAAGAACTGCGTTGCTACAATTTTATGACGAAATAATAGACACATAATTGCATGTCCAAGCTCATGAATAGGGACACCGATCCATGCAGTCAAAAGAAAGCCTTTCCTTCCGAAAGCTCTCGACCAATACGTTCGTGTGAGAGATTCTAAATAACCTAATATAAATCCAATTACAATGATGACACCAATTAAAGAAAATAATTGGATCACGCTTGTAAGGAGTGTTTGAAAAATCGAGTTTACAAATTCCACTGTCTTCATCCAATCTGTTAAAAATGTTAGTTGCTCTGTTTCATAATAACATTATTTTTCTATATTACTAGCACACATAGTTTCGTTTAAAAGAAGGATTTCATATTCTTTTTCTTGTAGTCATGTTTTATGTACAAAGTCATATATTGAATTTGTAACACCCTATAAGGTATATGCTTAAGGAGGGATGAGAGAATGAAATGTCCGGCGTGTCAAACAGAAAATGCAGCGGAAGCAAGGTTTTGCGGGAATTGTGGACATTCGTTAACGGAAGAAGTGGTAGCAAGTGGTGCACAGGAAGAAGGACAGCAACAAGCGCGCGCAGCACAAGTAAAGGAAAGTCGCCCGAATGAAACGGTAGAACAAGCGAAACAATTTGCAAGTGGCTATTTTCAGTTCTTTAAAAGTGCTTTTAAATCACCATCGGCCATTATGAAAAGTGGAAATATTGAAGTGCGAAATGGAATTGTAAGTCTTGTGCTTATTTGCTTTTTAGTAGCATGTATTTTTTATAGAATGATGAGCACAGCGGTGACTGTTACGAGGACATTAGTACCAGATATAACTACTCCTACTTTCTTTGGAGAATCTGTAATGGTCTTTTTCTTTTTATTAATTTTAACTTTATTTGTCGGATTTATTATTTTTGTAAGTGGTAAGATGATGAAATCATCTTTTTCGTTTCTTGAAGCATTCGGTATATGGGGAACGATAGCGACGCCAGCTATTGCTATACTAGTTCTTTCTTTTCTATTTAGTTTCCTATTGATCTTTTTTTTACCAATATTACTAGGGCTGGCTACAACGTATATGGGAGTTAGCATAATTGTAGCTATATTAAAACTAGACAACGGCGGAGTAGATCCTGTTTATACACTTATTATCGCAAATGTTTTAATCGGAATTGCAACTTTTATCGTGCTTTGGTCTTACATTAAAACGATGATTCAAACCTTTATCGGGGGATTAACAGGCTTCTAACGAAAAGGTGGTTGAACGGATGAATGTATGCACAAAGTGTGGGACTCATTTTGAAGACAGTGTGCAATTCTGTCAAAACTGCGGGACGAAGAGGGGGAATCCTGTAGTAAAGAAGCAGAAAATGAGCAAAGGGGCAATAATTGGAATTACACTTTTAACATTTTTTATTATAGTATTGGGCGGATTATATGCGTATGGATCTTCATATTACTCACAATCATCGCAAGTAGAGAGAATTATTACTGTTTTACAAGAGAGGGACGGGGAGAAATTAGCTGAGATCGTCACGACAGATGACCCAGCCGTTATTGTAACGAGAGAGAGTTTAACGCCTCTATTTTCATATATAAAAGAAAATCCATCTTACGTGAATGAATTGAAAGAATATTTGAAGCAAGGTGAAAAACAAGGGGATGGAATAGAAAGAGCAGATTTTTCTTTAACGAAAGACGGGAAGTATTTCGTTATATTTGATCGGTTTAAATTGAAAGCGAAGACGTATTATACGACTCTGCTTACAAATGAAAAAGGTACATCTTTAAAATTGAACGGAAAAGAAATTGATAAGACAAATGATAAAAAGTTTGAGAAGCAATATGGACCGTTTCTTCCAGGAACTCAAGTATTTCAATCCGAATATAAAAATGACTATGTAAAACTATCACGTGAGGAAAAGGTTGTACTTATGAAACAAAGTCAAAATAATGTAACGATAGACTTAACGTTACAAGGGCAATATATTACAGTTCAAACGAATGCGCCTGGTGCGACATTATACGTGAATCAAAAGCCAGTTACAGCGTTGACCGGAGAAGAAATTACGTGGGGACCGGTAGCGACTGATGGAAGTGCGGCGATTTATTTAGAACGAAATGGAGAAACCGGAAGGGAAACGACAAAGGTAGAAACGGTAACGGCACTTTCGGCTTATAATCTTCCATTTCAAAAGAAAAGTGTAGAAAAAACAGTTGTTTACAATGTCACCCCGCCGCCTACGACTGGGTATGTATATAATGGTTTCATCTTCCCTAATAGTGATATTCGAAAATTAACGAGTGCGGACTTAACATATTTATCGAAAGAACAGTTAAAAATTGCTAGAAATGAAATATACGCAAAACATGGACATATTTTTCAAAACAGTCTTGGTACAGAGAAAATCCGTATTTTACAGGAACGTTAACGAGTGTGGAATCTTATAATGTTGAACTGATTAAATCAAGAGAATAGAGTGCATGAAAAAGGTACAGTGTGTATTACTGTACCTTTTCTATGGTTGTTTAGCTGGACCAGGATCCCTTGAGAAGAAGATGTGAAAGAGGAATGTGACTTTACTTGCTCCTCCTGATGTACTAGCTTGCACATCAGATAAAGAACTGGACGTTAAAACACCTTCAGAATGAGGCGGTACGACTATTTTGAGGGCATCATCTGATTCTGATGATGCAGTAACTGTTATTGTATCATCAGATAAGTTTACAATTTTAACAGTACCAATTGGTAAGATGGACTTGCCAGCGTGTGATGCTGAAGCGAAGCGAGAGCCTTTCCAAATAGTTTGTGCGAAAGTCTCATCATTAGATAACCAAGCACGAGCACTATAAAGTGTTGCGTTAATGGAAAATTCTTGGTCAAGTGGCATGGCGGCTTTCGGTTCTTTCGGTTCTTCTGGAAGCTGGGCGAGAAGGCCGGCGCACATGTATGTTTCACCTACTTTCAATAGTAACTGTTATAGCATATTAAACATCTTGTTTATAAGACACGACGGATACCTAGTAACGCATAGTCTTGTGCACCAAATTTGTAGATTGAATTCTCTTTCTATAAAATGGAAGTAGGTGTTATTTTTATAAAATATGGAAATCGTAAAGAGTATGTAAAAAAGAAGGAGTGGTAAAGTGAACTATGTCATTATTGGCGGAGATGCAGCGGGTATGAGTGCAGCAATGCAAATTGTTAGAAACGATGAAACTGCAAATGTTGTAACGTTAGAAAAAGGTGAAATCTATTCATACGCTCAGTGCGGATTACCGTATGTGATTAGTGGTGTTATCGCCTCTACTGAAAAGTTAATTGCACGCGATGTAAAAACGTTTCGTGATAAATATGGAATTGATGCGAAAGTGCGTCATGAAGTAACGAAAGTAGATACAGAAAAGAAAATTGTATATGCAGTACATACGAAGACGAAAGATGTATTTGAATTTTCATATGACCGTTTATTAATTGCGACTGGTGTACGCCCTGTTATGCCGGATTGGGAAGGTAAAGATTTACAAGGTGTTCATCTTTTAAAAACAATTCCGGATGCTGAGCGTATAGTAGACACATTACAAACAAATAGCGTTGAGCACGTAACGATTATTGGCGGTGGTGCGATTGGTCTAGAGATGGCAGAAACATTCGTCGAACTTGGTAAGAAAGTAAGAATGATTGAGCGAAACGATCACATTGGCACAATTTATGATGCCGATATGGCGGAATACATACATAAAGAAGCAGATAAACATAGTATTGAAATTTTAACAAATGAAAATGTAAAAGCGTTTAAAGGAAAAGAAAGAGTCGAACAAATTGAAACAGATAAAGGTACGTATAAAACAGATCTCGTTTTAGTATCTGTCGGTGTACAGTCAAATACTGATTTTCTTGAAGGGACAAATATACGTAAAAATCCTAAAGGTGCAATTGAAGTAAATGCTTATATGCAAACGAATGTACAAGACGTATATGCAGCAGGTGATTGTGCAACGCATTACCATGTAATAAAGGAAATGCATGACCATATCCCGCTTGGAACGACTGCGAATAAACAAGGGCGACTTGCCGGACTCAATATGGTTGATAAACGAAGAGCATTTAAAGGTACGTTAGGTACAGGCATTATTAAATTTATGAATCTGACGCTCGCAAGAACAGGCTTAAATGAAAAAGAAGCGAAAGGGTTAAACATCCCGTATAAGACGGTCAAAGTAGATTCAACAAATATGGCGGGCTATTACCCAGGTGCTTCGCCACTTCACTTGAAATTACTATATCATGCCAATACGAAACAATTGTTAGGCGGTCAAGTAATTGGAGAAGAGGGCGTAGATAAACGTATTGATGTTATCGCGATGGCGCTTTTCAATAAAATGAGTATTCACGATTTAGAAGATGTCGATTTAAGTTACGCACCCCCATATAACAGCGTTTGGGATCCAATTCAACAAGCAGCAAGGCGAGCGGAATAGCACTTTTTTAAGTGCTATTTTTTTGTGAAAGGGAAATAAATAAAGTTTCACTTTATTTTGAATATACCGTTCGCCCTTGAAAACATAGTACGTATCGCTTATATTGTCATATAGTATTTATTTTTTAATAAAGCAATGAACGAACCAGGGGGCACAGTATGGCAATTAACATGAATACAATCGAAGAATGGATTGCTGAATCAAATGCAAGAAACGAAGAAAACTTAGGAAACGTTGTTGAAGAGATGAAAGAAGTATGTGTCGGACTTGATAATGCGACATTAATTTATACGAAAAACGTATTTTGTTTCGGTAAGAAAGTAGAAGTATTGTTCTTCTTCCAAGATCACGTCGTTATCGGAGAAGAGAAGGAAGAGTATATTGAGATTGAAAAATTAAAGTATGATGATATTACAAATAGTAACTTAAAAACAAATGATAAAAATACAACGTTAGAATTAAAGTTTGCTAACGGGAAATCTATCAATTTAGATAGTCTAAATGATAACTACGGTACGAAAAACTGGTTATTTGCAAGACAAATTAAGAGTATTTTTAAATTAATTTAGTAAAAAAAGCACGCCGTCCATCGGCGTGCTTCTAATTATGCAAATACCCCTTTAGCCAATTCCGCGCCCGATACGCCCCAACTGGAATTTGAATGAGTGAAGTTTCATTTCCGGCATCAATCCCGTACAATTGATCGCATGAATTTGTATCAAAACTTAGTAACGGATGCCCGCCCATCCCCATAGCGTTCGCAGCTAAAACAAGTTTATGAACGAGCATGCCAGCTTCCATTTGATGAATTCGATATCCTCTATAACCTAATTTACTTTTATAGTAATCTTTATTTCCGATTACATGTAGACAAAGTGGTACTTGAAAAAGATTTACGTTATCCATCGTCATACTAGATTGAAGCGAATAACGAAGGTCTCCGTACCGAATTGGCTGTATGGAATGTGTCCTGCTGTTATAAGCGTAAGCGCCGTTTTCTATGTCTTTTACGTTATAAAAACATCCATATAAAGAGACGCGTGCGTTTTCATTTACATACTTGCCATCAAGGTCGTTGTAATAAGGGAAGGAGAGGCTCGCTGTTTGTAGTAGAGTAGCGAGCTCGGCTGCATCCCATTTCGTTAAAATGAAGTCAGAATCAGGTGAATATCGTTTTTTACAAAGTTGTAAAAAATCATATGATAAACGTTCCACTTTAGGTAGCTGTACAGCGTGTGCACTATATTGTTGTCGTTCTTCACAGGTAAATGTTTGGAAGTGTTCTGTTGATTCAATCATAGATGCCGCGTTTATTTTTTTTATCATCGGATAGTCATCTACATGTTTTGAACGAACGAAATGCTCATGTGTTAACAGCGGGATTTGCTGCAACAAGTCATGTGAAGTAATAGTTTTATTTTCACGATGATCATCATGAAACCAATCTGTATTCGGTTCTGTACTTAAAGGAATAACTGCGTATACACTTTCTTCACCTTCTGACAGTCCAAGTAAATGATTCATTGCCCGGTCTAGAAACTGAAAATATACACCATTTGTATAACCAAATTGTTTTGCACATTCAAGTAATTGACCGATGAGAACACCGCTATCTAATCCTTGCAGACGATACGAAAAGTTATTGTATTTAAAGAAGTTTTTCCAAAACATAGTGGATACGAATGCAGCACCAAAACATGAATGTATGTTGCAACGATTGCCGAGTGCTTCTGTAAGATAAGAATCGAAATTTCCTTCGCGAAGTAAGATAAGACGGTGATGTGCGGCGTCGTAATGGTAAATGCCGTCTGGATAATGATCAATTTTTAAATACATATATAATTCATTTGGATATAAAGCACCCCCAGAAGGGATGAATCTTCGAAATAGAGTCGTTGTTTTATTATTTTCTAGATTAGTAGTAGGCTGACATAATTGTGTTAAACCAAATGAGTACCAAAGATAATGACCGATTTCCTCTAAGTTAGGTTTAGTAGAAGAATTCCGCAAAGTTAAAGGGATTTCTAAAGAGAGAGGGATGACTGGTAAATTTCGATATAATTTATAAGGAAGTGGTGCGTCTTCCCAATCAATCTCTTTATCGGACGACATAATTTCATTAATAGAAAAATGGAGATGATGTAAAAAAGTATCCAGTTGCATCAAATTTCCCCCTCGCTATGAATTATGGAAACGGATGCGGATGTGGGTTTAAACTTTCATTCGTTAAAGGCTCAGCCCTATATCCAAGTGTCATCGGTACGGTATACACTCTATCCAGTCCTGTAACCCGAGTGAGATGGTGACCGAACGTCATCGGTAACATGCCTGGAATAATTACTTTTACACAATGTAAGCCGTTCTTTTCTATAAGGGGGACTGTTTGATCTACAACGATTACTTCAAGTCTAGATTGATGTAGCCGGTTTAAAAGTTGATGAAGATCAGATGTTAAATCCATATCAAATGATTGTAATGCATTCATTTCTTGGAACGTTTGCACCGGAGCATCTTCACGTAAAAGGAAGTGAAGACGTTCTTCCGCTTCTTTCAATCCGTACAGCATACTATGATCTTCCATTTGCGAAACAAGATATGGATCTTGTAAACAGTTTTCATATTTCTCTCTTTTTTGTTCAAGCTCTTCATCTGCTATAAGTAACATGCCCGCTATTTCGTGAATTGCACTCTTTAGAGCTCGGATTGGATCTAAATGAGAGCCTCCTGCACAAACAACGTTCATTCCATTTTCACGCGTATTTTTTGCGATGACCCATAGGCTAGGGATACCATGTTCCATCGTCGCGTTAAAAGCATGTAATTCATACCCGGTAATCGTGTGTAACCGCTGGATCATTAATTGTAATTCCGTATCATTTGCTGAACTAAGATCAAGGCGGGGAAGAGGTAATTCGGCATACCAAGTGAGTAAGAAGGCATCACGTTCTACAATTTCTAAAATGCCATGAAAAATTGCCTCTTCTAAACTACCGCCAATGGCACATCCATTTGATGTTTCATATACGAAAGCATCTCTATGACCAAGGCTATAATAAGCGATTGATTCTGGAACTAGAAGTGGTCGGTTTTGTAATAAAGAATATCCCCATACCCAGCTTTGCTCATAATCAGGATCAAACGGTTTAAACGGAAAGGTATCACGATTATAGTGTCCATTTGTATGTACACCAAGTGTGAGGGGATTCAGTGCAATATCTTCTAGCTCACGAAAACTACCATGTACATTTGTTTTTTTTCCACGAGGCGACATACCGCAATAGCGTTCTAATCCTTCTAAAATAGCGGTTGCTTCACTAAGTGCGAATGACTGAGTCCGGCCCGCGACACCTTCATTTCCGAACAGTAACGGCATGTTTATAATAACATCAGCAAACGGTAATAAAGAATGTTGCATTTTTCCGTTTAAAATACCAGTCCGGTAATCTAAATAGTCTCTAGTTAAAAATGTGTTTAGCTCATGAATCGAACGGCAGCGATACGCTTCGTTGCTCGTTTTTAAACTCGGTTGTAAAGAAAGTTCTGCTGCATCCGCTGTATCATCAGACAAATTGCTACATACCGGACAGAGAGGATCTGGAAGAAAGGAATGCCGATTACATTGTAACGTTTGTAGGTCTAATAAAATGAGTTCGTTTTCTAAAGAAGAATATCCATGAGCTAATATTTTCTCTGTTTCAGCATGAATGAGCTGGCACATTTGTAACATTCCATTTTGGGTGGCGCGTACATCACGCCTCGTCACGTTATCTGCTTTTAATGCATATTTCCGTTGTAGTTCCCACATTTCTTTTTGATCAAAGCCAGCTATAAACCGGCGGCCATCAGCGCAGTGGGAACATCCAGTTGTAAAAGGCTGCACGTAAGGACCGATAATACCTTCACCAAACGAAGTAAACGCGCGAAGCCACGGAATATTATTTGAGCGAAAGATAAGCTCAGCATCATGATGTACGGAAGAAGGAGACCCGTCATGTAAGACAAGAGCAAGATGAATGTTTTCAGGAAGAGCTTCTGTAATTGTATGCTGGCGGATGGGTGAATATTGCTTACACAATTGCTCATGTACATAGTCTGTGAGTAGGCCATCTCCTATAAGTAATATGTTTTGAGTCATTGGTCATCCTCCTTTGCAATTAATACCCCATATACACCGTCTAAGTTGTCTCTTAAAAATGACTCAATGGCTAAGTCAAAAACGAATGGATAAAAATTGTTTTCCGCTAAATTTTGCAAAGCAACTTGTAGAGATTGTACGCCTGGAACTTCTTCCTCTTCTTGTATTGCTACTCTAACAGAATCCGTACTATATAAAACAATGGATGATTCTGGTAACATATTAGCTTTATAAGGA
The DNA here is from genome assembly GCF_038050385.1 of Bacillus sp. FSL R9-9410. NCBI lineage: Bacteria > Bacillati > Bacillota > Bacilli > Caryophanales > Bacillaceae > Bacillus > Bacillus sp. FSL R9-9410. Next base: position 3,434,573 of record NZ_JBBOTV010000001.1, on the reverse strand, counting down.
ATCTCTTCATTTTGAATATGAAGGAGTGCTTGTTGCAGAGCATTTCTTAACGCGAGTGTTATATTAATATTTGCCGCACCATACCATCTATCATTTATACCGATCCAAACGACAGGAAAACCAAGTAACTCCTCACTCATTCCTACTTTAGGTATTTCATGAATTGTAGAGAGAGCATCGTAGTAAAACCTACAATGTTTATCATGAATTTCGGTTAAATCAAGCTCTGTAATCTCTTCTAGCATATGTGATTGGCGTTCATATAACTTATTATTTAAATGTTTTTGTAGTGCTCGGTATACACCTTCTGCCATCGTTTCCCCAGCACCAATACCGATATCAGTATGTTCGGGGATAAGACGATGAATCATTTCAGCTACATATGTTTCAACTCCTGTTAAACCAGCTTCGCGGCGTGCTTCATTATGAGTTAATCCACCGCAAGCTATAGTAGGAAGGGGAGAGGTAGGTCCGTCTGATAATGGATTTGCAACTTGAATATAGCACTGTGATAAAGGCAATTGGTGTAAATCTTGTTCATCCCACATGTGGAATATGCCAGCTTCTTTAGAAGTTAATGTATCAAAAAAACGAAAAAGTTCAGTTGAAGTATATTGTCCGGAACGATGGGCAAGGTTTTCTTGAAGATTTTGCACCGTATCAATTGTAAAGATTTCATCGGTTGCGAGAAGATGTTTTATGAAAGGGTGCCACTTTCCTTCAAGTGTTTCCAAGTTTAATAAAAAGAATTGAGGATTATGCTGCCTGTGTGAATCTTCAGCGACATGTTTAAATAACTCAAAAACGATAATATTTGCTAACATTGCAGATGTAATTGGTGAGAAAGGTTCAGGTGGATTTTCGCTTTGTAAAGTAGTTTCGTGTAGACGATGCCAAGCTGATTCCCAGCATTCTTCACGATCTGCGGTTACGACAGGTCCAGCTAAACCAATTCTTGATAAGCAAATAGCTGGTATGAAATTTTTTCCAACATCTCTACAAATAGTATGGATGGCTCTTAAACTCTCAATATCTCCATTTTGGGAAACGTATAAAATCCAGTCGAAAGGCTCGAATACTTCATGTAAAGGACGATCAATTGCAATATCTATTTCTTGAATGAGTACATTGTCATCATTTGCATATGCACGTTCGCTTAGTTCATGAATTCGATTGTAGTTTGTTTCAGCACGATCTGTAACAAGGTAATGAAATGTAGGTAAACCAGATTCTAATAAAGAAGAAACTAGGGAAGTAAGCATATCGCCAGAACCAATTATAAGCACATTTGCTGCGCGGTACCTTTCGAATTTTAAAGCGCCTGAATGGGAATCAGCTTCTAAAAACTCAATTTGCGAAGCGTATCTGTCGAGTAATGCATTGTTTAATTCGTGGGGAGCATCTTGGCTTACATCACGAATGAAACCATTTTCATATAAAATCTCTCCAATTTCAAATACACGATTTTGATAGGGGAGAGGGAGACCATTGGTTATTTCTGTCAAAGAATGATTACCGTTAAACATAGGCATTAATTTCTCAATCCAGTCATAAATTCCATCACCATCCATACGGAATGAACTGGAGTTATTTCGAAAGTAAACACCCCCGTTTGAATCGGGGAGGAAGAAAGTATCCTTATTTGCTTTAAGCTTTGCATGAGCTGGAAGGTTATTCATGTTTATCCCCCTTACGCTTTAGGCATACATTATTAGTCTATGTGGTGTGATTTGTCCCGTATGAATACAATAAAAAAGGCTGTAGAATGTTTCATTCTACAGCCTTTAATAGATTAATAATCTATCAACCTTCTAATAATAATGATTTTGGATCTTCAAGCATATCTTTAACAGCAACAAGGAAGCTAACTGCTTCTTTACCATCAACAATACGGTGATCGTAAGATAGTGCAAGGTACATCATTGGACGGTTTTCCATACGCTCGTTATCGATCGCAACTGGACGTACTTGGATTTTATGCATCCCTAGAATACCTACTTGTGGACTATTTAGGATTGGTGTCGACATTAGAGAACCGAACACGCCACCGTTTGTAATTGTAAATGTACCACCTTGTAGCTCTTTTAATGAAAGTTTATTATCGCGTGCTTTCAGACCTAAATTACGAATCTCGCTTTCAATTTCAGCGAAGTTCAATTGGTTAGCATCGCGTACAACTGGAACAACTAATCCATCTGGAGCTGCTACTGCAATACCGATATCATAGAATTTTTTAATGATAAGCTCGTCGCCTTGAATTTCAGCATTTAATAATGGGAATTGTTTTAATGCTGCAACAACTGCTTTTGTGAAGAATGACATAAAGCCAAGACGTACATCATGTTTTTTCTCGAAAGCATCTTTGCGTTCTTTACGTAATTCCATGATTGCACTCATATCAACTTCGTTAAATGTAGTTAACATTGCAGATGTTTGTTGAACTTCTACAAGACGTTTTGCAATTGTTTGACGGCGGCGGGACATTTTCACACGCTCAACTGGTTTTTCGAATTCAGTTTTTGCAACTGGAGCCGGACTTTGTTTTGGAGCAGCTGGTGCTTCTTTTGGAGCTGCAGCGTGAGCTTGTACATCATGTGGTCTCACACGTCCAAGTAAATCTGTACTACGTACGTCGTTTAAGTCGATTCCTAATTCACGAGCCATTTTGCGAGCAGCTGGTGATGCGATAGGACGATTTGTATTTGGTAAACCTTGCAACGCTTTATTTTGTTCAGCACTTGGAGCTGCTGCTTTCGGTGCTTCAGTAGTTTCTTGTTTTGGTTGCTCATTAGCTGGAGCAGGTGTGCTTACTGCAACTGCTGCGCCGTTTGCATCTAAAATTGCGATAGTAGCGCCAACTTCAACTGTATCTCCAGGTTCGCCTAGTAACTTCGATACAATACCTGAATCTTCTGCAATGATTTCTACATTGACTTTGTCAGTCTCAAGCTCAACAACGCTGCTACCTTTCTCAACTTTGTCGCCTACGTTGATAAGCCATTGTGAGATAGTTCCTTCTGAAATAGATTCTGCAAGCTCAGGTACTTTAATTTCGATCATTTTAAATGTCCTCCCCTTATTTGCCTAACGGTGTGTTTTGTCTTCTTTAATCTTCGGTAATCTCCATTTGTTAGCCCGGCTGTGGCAGACTATCTGCCACAGCTGAGCCTGAAAAACTCATTGTTACTTTCAGTTGCTGAAAACTTCAATTTCTTGTTTATCTTGACGGAAGTTGTACTTCACATCTAAAGCGTGTGCAACGATTAATTCTTGCTCAGCTTTGTGAGCGAATGGATCGCCACCAGATGGGCTAGAACGATCCGGGCGTCCAATGTAACCTGTTTTCACTTTATCCCCAGCTAGTTCGAACAGAATTGGAGCCATGTAATGCCATGCGCCCATATTACGAGGTTCTTCTTGAACCCAAATGATTTCTTCTAAGTTTTTAAAGCGTTTAATAATAGATTGAACTTTTTCAGCAGGGAATGGGTACAACTGCTCGATACGAACCATATGAACCTCATCCAGGCTGTACTCATGCTTACCACTTTCGATTTCTGCTGCTAAGTCAATTGCCATTTTACCTGTACTTAAAACAAGACGTTTTACTTTGCTTGGTTTCGCACCAAGGTTTCCTTGTTCTAAAGCAGGTTGGAAACGTCCTTCACTTAACTCACTACCTGTAGAAAGTGTAAGTGGGTGACGTAATAAGCTTTTCGGCGTCATAATTATTAACGGTCGAACAGCTTCTGTTCCTAAGATAGATGCTTGACGACGCAAGATATGGAAGTATTGTGCCGCGCTTGTTAAGTTTGCAACTGTCCAGTTGTTCTCAGCAGCTAATTGTAAGAAACGCTCTGGACGTGCACTAGAATGCTCCGGTCCTTGACCTTCATAACCGTGTGGTAATAGAAGAACTAGACCTGATTTTTGACCCCATTTCGCTCTTCCTGCTGAAACATATTGATCAAATAATGCTTGCGCAGTATTTGAGAAGTCACCGTATTGCGCTTCCCACATCACAAGAGTTTCGGGAGCAAATACGTTATAACCATATTCGTAACCGACAACAGCAGCTTCTGATAACGGACTGTTATGAACAGAGAATGATGCGTTAATGTTCGGTAAACGATGTAATGGTGAATATGTTTCGTTTGTATCAGTATCGTGTAATACGATATGACGATGCGCGAATGTACCACGCTGTGAATCTTGACCAGTTAAACGAATTGGCGTACCTTCTTGTAAAATAGAAGCGAATGCTAACGATTCAGCAAGTGCCCATTCAATTTTACCGTTCTCTTCAAGAGCATCTTTACGGCGCTCAAGAATTTTCTTCACTTTTGGATATACGTTAAAGCCTTCAGGCCAAGATAATAGTCCTTCATTAATTGCACGAAGTGAGTCAATTGAAACACCAGTGTCAATCGGCTGGATTCCTTTTGCAACAACCTCTGGAACTTTAACGTGAATTGTTGCAGCACTCGTATCAGCTGGTGGCACTTGTGCGTATTCAGCCTTTAATTCCTCTTGTATAAACTGAGTAATTGTTTCAACCTCATCTGCATTCAGAACGCCAGCAGATTGTAATTGATCTGCATAAATTGCTCTTACAGTTGGGTGATTTTTAATTTTTTTGTACACTTGTGGTTGCGTAACTGCTGGATCATCCATTTCGTTATGACCATATCGGCGGTAACCGATTAAATCGATTAAGAAGTCCTTTTTGAACAGCGTACGATATTGGATCGCAAGGTTTGCAGCAGCAAGACAAGCTTCCGGATCATCTGCATTCACGTGAACAATCGGAATATCGAAACCTTTTGCAAGGTCGCTTGAATATTTAGTAGAACGAGAATCATAGCTATCAGTCGTAAAGCCGACTGCATTATTTGCGATAACATGAATAGTTCCGCCAGTTTGGTATGCATTCAATCTACTTAAGTTCAATGTTTCAGACACAACACCTTGACCAGGGAATGCAGCATCACCATGAACTAAAATTACGAATGATTTTGTAGTATCTTGTTCTGGAAGACCAGATTTTTTACGATTCTCTTGAGCTGCACGTGCGAAACCTTCAACAACAGGGTTAACGAACTCAAGATGACTCGGATTATTTGCTAATGTAACACGAGTGCTAACTTCTTCATTACCAACGACTTGTTCTCTACCTAAATGGTATTTCACGTCACCAGTCCAGCCAGCATTTGCCACTGCACCTTCTATTTTTGCATGTTTGAATTCTGCAAACATGTGATTATATGGCTTTTCTAGTACGTGAGCGAGTACGCTTAGACGACCACGGTGAGCCATACCAATCATGACATCTTCAACGCCGCCTTTAGCACCTTCCGAAACAATTTCATCTAGTACAGGTACAAGCATATCAACGCCCTCGATAGAGAAACGTTTTTGACCAACGAATGTTTTATGCAAGAATTGCTCGAAACCTTCAACAGCAGTTAAACGTTTTAAAAGAGCAGTTCGTTTTTTATTTGATAATGGTTGACGCAATGAATTTGATTCCACCATTTGATGCAACCACGCGCGTTCTTCACTATCTTGTATATGTGAGAATTCATAAGCTAAAGATTTTGTATAAACGTCTTTTAATCTATGAATTACATCAAGTGCAGTGTGAATACCCTCTGGTGCATCTTGCCATACTGTTTTAGCTGGAATCGCTTTCAAATCAGCATCGCTCAGTTCGTTCATTGTTTTCTCGATAAGAGATTGTCCATTTGCAGCATCTTCCATCGGATTAATGTGAGCCAATGTATGCCCGAAAGAACGAATCTGTTCAACAAGTTGAACGACTTTAAGAATCTTTTCAATGTTCCCTGTGTTTTGAGGAGAAAAATGTGTTGCTGTGTTGTCCCCTGTTACGACATCATCTTGAAACGAAGGAGCTCCAAAAATTTCAAAAAGCTCTTGTAATTCCGGATCAACAGAACCTGCTCCAGTTACGTAAAGATCATACTGTTCAATAACATAACCAAGGTTCGGACCATGGAACTTGGCCCAAGGGTTTGTCGTTGTATTCTTCCTCGTCATTTGTTTAAACCTCCCAATGCATATAATCCTTTTTCCATACAAAAAGGTGCATTTTGCTCTTTTCAATAATTGATGAACCAATAATCAATGTAAATGTTTTTCTTTACTCTTATGTTATTACAATAATTTACATAATGCCAAACACTATTACTTATCTGTTTTGTAAAAAAACATTCACAATAACTTATCACCCAAGTTAATCTTTCATGTTATAAAGTAATTACGCGAAAAAATGGGGTGGATATATTTGGTATACCTACATTAATAACTATAATTGTTGAATTTAAATATAAGTATAACTGTCAGAATGTTTCGATAAAGTTTAGTTCGAATTATGTATATTGAAATAATAAGCGCTTTCATTGATATTATACAACAATATAACGGAATATAGTTTAAAAAATAAAAAATTATGAATTTACCATAAACTTTATATCGATAGTGTTAAATATTGAAAGGAAAATGAAGGATTTCTACAAAAAAAGTGGCTATACATAAAAAATGCTTCATAAACCGTTAGTTTCTATAAATATGGCGAAAAACAACGTGAAAACAATAGCGCATTTTACCCAATAAAGAGAAGAATGAAATATTTTAAAAGGATAAAACAAATATGGAGATATTAAATTTTCACAAAAGCGGGGAGGAGATATAGTAACGGATATATATACATTGTTCCATGTTTCATTTCAAAATAGACATGCTGAAATTGAAAAAGTTTCTTCTATATAAATAAAACACAAAATAATTTAATGGATGTAAAGGAACCTTGACGTAAAGTTTCCTTTACGTATATACTCAGTATAAGGAAGGAGGGAGAAATTTCCTTGGAAAATAAAATGGTCGAATACCGAAAAAAATTTGGACTATCTCAAGAAAAATTGGCTGAGAAACTTGGAGTTTCCAGACAAACCATTATCTCAATTGAAAAAGGGAAATATGATCCATCACTTCCATTAGCATTTGAAATAGCGAAAACATTTCAAACAACGATAGAACATGTGTTTATTTATGAAGGAAAAGAAGAGGAGGAGAAAGGATGAATTATTCACAAAAGTACTTTGTAATTATGGGGATTATCTTTTTAATTATGAGTGGAACTATGATATTAGCAGGTATAATGACGCATTCTGCACCGCCAAGTCCAACCTATACAGTACTTGCAATGATGATCATGTGTTTTTGCCTAAGCTACTTGCACCCGCAATTTAAAGAAAAAGATGAGCGAATGAAACTCATTCGTTATAAAGGAATGTTCTTCAGCTTTTTTGCGCTAACGGCATATTATCTTCTTTTCTCTATTGGCTTAAACTTAAAAGTAATTACACTATCTGCGGTTGAACTATTGAACATATTAATGGCATTAACGATGAGTACAGTCTTTATCTCGTTTGTTGTTTTGTCGAAAAGATATTAAGATGTAAGAGAGAAAGGAAGATTAACATATGCAAATGATGTACGCTTTTGGCATGGGGATCGTTTTATTTTTAGCAGTGTTCCTATTCATTCGTAAAGACGTTCAAGGCGGGACGTTAACGAAACGAGGATTTTATAAAATGATCGGCTGTTTAGTTGTTATGTTTATAGCGATTATCGTAATGATCGTTTTAATAAATCAGTCACTATAGAACTTAAAAATGGAACCTTACTTTTGTAAGGTTTTTCTTTTAGAAATAAAACTAAAAATAACCATGAAATCCATTTGCTATCTATACCTTACATTATATAATCCAATGAAATGATAGATAAGGAGAATAGTAAATGAATAAAAAAGCTATCCTCTTTGTAGCGATATGTATACTACCTATAGCTAGTATTACTTATATAATATGTAACAAATGAGAACAAGTTCCACCTATATTAGTATAGGAGGGGCATGAATACTACGTTACGAATGAACCTGCCAAAGCAGAAGAAGCCGGGCAAAAACTTGGAGAAGTGACGAAGAAAATTGAAACAAGCAAAAAACCTACTAAAAATAGCGAATCTAATATATTACAAGAAAAAACAGAAATATTTACAATGATTGAAGAAGAAAAAGATGATCACTCGCCATTAATCATAAAGGAGCCTTTTGGTGACGAATATAGAATCGTAAGACCGATGTTAAAACAAGTATTATAATATAAATGAAGAAACAAATTTTTAATAGAGAGTAGTGAGCGGTATGAGATGGAAAGCAGGAACTTTTGAAAAAATAGAAACGAATGATTTATCTATTGAGCAGCTTAAATGTGCCTATAAGTTGTTTTAAAGTACATAACGAAAATTTTTTTCGAAGAAATACTTTATGAAAATATTAAAATATGCAAAATTACATATTGGTTATTCTAAATCTTATGCTAACCTTATAATGATAAATATAACATTTGTTGGTAATGAATGATTTTTGAAGGAAATAAGTTATTGAAAAAAGATACCATATAGGGAAATTGTTAGAATTTCAGATGTTACAAATGTCATCTTATTTTTAATGTCTGATAAAAGTGATGCCATCAGAGGGCAAAATATTGTGGTTGACTATGGATATACAATTGTATAAATAAATCATCTTGGGAATTAAGGGTGTGGATAATGAGTTTATTAATTAAAGATTTAACAAAGAAATTTGACGAGCATGTTGCAGTGAATAATTTGAATATTGAGATACCAAAAGGTGAAATTTTTGGATTCTTGGGCGGGAATGGAGCAGGTAAAACGACTACATTTCGAATGATACTTGGCCTTTTATCGAAATCAAGCGGAACCATTTCATGGAATGGTAAGCCTATAAATTATGATGTAACGGATAAGATTGGGTATTTACCCGAAGAACGTGGGCTTTATGCGAAAATGACTGTCAAAGAACAAGTTAACTTTTTTGCAAAATTAAAGAACATGAAAAGTAAAGATGCAGAAAAAGAACTTCACTATTGGCTGGAGCGTTTTAATATTACTGAGCATCTGAACAAAAAGGTAGGAGAACTTTCAAAAGGGAATCAGCAAAAAATTCAGCTGATAACAGCGATTATACATAAGCCTGAACTCTTAATTTTAGATGAACCATTTAGTGGTTTAGATCCAGTAAATGTTGAAATGTTAAAAGAAGCTGTTCTTGATATGCAAAAACAAGGGGCGTCGATACTTTTTAGTTCACATCGTATGGAACATGTGGAAGAGTTATGCCAACACATTTGTATCATGAACAAAGGAGTACCTGTTGTTCAAGGAGACATTGCCAAAATTAAAAGTGAATTTGGTAAAAAGAATGTTGTAATCGTTGGCGATCATGACTTTGATCATTTGAAAGAAATAAAAGGTGTAGAAAGTATGAAAAAACGTAAAAATGCAGTTACTCTTAAAATTTCATATGAAGAAGTTTCGCATGTTTTATTTAAAGAGATAACGAAATTAGGTTTTGTTAAAAAATTCGCAGTAGAGGAACCTACATTAAATGACATCTTTATTGAGAAAGTAGGTGCACAGCATGAATAGTTTCTGGACGATTTTTTTACAAAACTATAAATCTAAGGTAAAAGCTACATCATATATTGTTATTACAATCATGATTTCTATGTTAATTATAGGAATGATGAATTTTGAAAAAATTTATAACTATTTTGTAGGTAACGAGGAAGAGCAAGTTGTCGTTGTTACAGAAAAAGAAGAATTATATACAACAATTCAACAAGTGTTTAAAAATGTCGATAGTAAGATACATGTTAAACATAGTACGGATAAACAAAAAGCAGAATCAGGTGTTAAAGATGGTGATTATACATATGCAATCGTTGTAGAGGAATTGGATAATAAGCAACTAAAGGCTACGTATATAACTGAGACAGATACAAATCAGCAAGATGTTAGTAAGGTTCAAACGATTTTATCTCAAATACAATCTTCTAATTTCGCGCAGCAATTAAATCTATCACAAGATGAATTAAAGGTGTTAACAACGCCAGTAGAAATTCATACCAAAACTATATCAGATAAGGTTAAAGATGGAAAACATACAGAGGGTGTAGGGATTTTAATTAATACCTTTATCATGCTAAATTATGTAATGATATTATTGTATGCTGCACAATTAGCTACAGATGTTGCAACAGAGAAATCTTCTCGTGTCATGGAGTTAGTTGTTTCAAGTATTTCGCCTACAAAACATTTATATGCGAAGCTCTTCTCAACATTATTGGCAGGTATTACACAAATAATAATTTGGGGCTTGGTCGCAACTGTAGGGTATAAAACAGCAATTAATGATTCGAAAAATGATATTTTAAATAGTATTGATTTAAATTCTGTTGCTCCTACTCTAGTGTTTTATGGGATTCTATTCTTCACATTAGGATTCTTATTATATGGCTCATTATCTTGTCTACTCGGCTCTGTTATTAGTCGTATAGAGGAATCTTCTCAAGCTGTTATGCCGCTGACATTTATGTTAATTGCTGCTTTGTATATCGCACTTTATGGAATGTCAAATCCAAGCAGCACGGTTGTTACCATTACTAGCTATATACCTTTCTTTACTCCTATTGTTATGCTCGTTCGAATTGGATTCCTCAATATCCCAGTATGGGAGATTGCGCTTGCATTAGCGATTCTAATCGCAACAATATGTATGATGATTGGTTTAACGAGTCGTGTTTACCGTGGTGGCGTATTATTATATGGTAAAGGCGCATTTAGTAATATCAAAAGGGCAATCAAGTTAGGGGAAAAATAAGATTGGCTTATTCATATTTTAAAAGACTACATAGTTAATCTATGTAGTTCTTTGTTGTTACAATAATTTTTATATATAAATTATTGTATTAGGCTATTTTTTAAAGAAAACTTTAAAAAGCTCCCAAGAAAAGAGTGAAGAATTGAGTTCTGGCGAACAACGCAGAGCTATGATTGATATAATTTATGTCTTTCTCAAAAATTGAGGAAAAGAAGTAGGGGAAATGGTATAAATATAATATTAGCGATTGATGAACTGGAAGTTTCACAGAATCTTACGCAATGTTTCAATCGAAATGAATATAAGTTGAAAGAAAAGGATATATTTACTGGTTTTTGAAGACATGTTGAATATTACAAGTTTAGAATCGCACTTTGCTATATCACGGTGAACGATATTATAAATAGCAGTAAATCAAATAAAATAAAGCTAGCTAAGATTGAACTTTTTTGTCTAAAATATTGAATCAAATCTAATAAGAGATTTAAAATCATAAGTTTATTTTCATATGAAAAATTAATCGTTGACCAAAAGAGAGCTATTGATCAAATCTTGAACAGTATATAAAAAATTTATTATAAAAATAATATATTGATTTGCTACATAAAGAAAGCCCCTTGACTTATCAAAGGGTTTCTCATATGATCCCGACTGGGTTCGAACCAGCGACCTCCACCCTGTCAAGGGAACTTCCCAGTGGACTGTAGAGGTTTGGGATCCGTAAAACTTATATGTATCAAGGCTCTCAAGTTATTATCCTCATTGAGAACCACTTCAGTTAGAGTTTCTTACGGAAAATACTAAAGTAGTTTTAATATTTAGTCAACCCTCTTTTGCTACGACCTCCACAGTTTTAGCTTTTGAGTTAACGTTCTCAAGGGAGATATTGTAAATGATTATTAACTAATAGATTCACTGAGACAGCAAACTAACAAGGTGTACTATTCAGACAAAACTTGTGAGCTAGTATTCGACAAAAGTAGGAGACTAAAATAGGTGCCGTCTCAGGTGGTATTGATAGGGAAAAATTGGGAATAAATAGAATAACTATTTATGAAAAATAAGAGGAGGAATATAAAATGTTTAAGTGGTTTAAGAAGTGGGTTAACTGGCACGATAATCTAGATCAGGCTCAGGCTGCTATTGAGTTTTATATCGGTGACGATAGAGTCGTTCTCATAGGTGCTGATGCAATGAACTTTATAGCTAACTTTAATAAGAAATACGAAACTCTATATGTTGAAAATAAATTAACTGGAACGAATATACGATTTAGGGTGTTTCATGTAAGTACCTACAAGAGAACAACTTATAAAGTATCAACTGGGGAGGTAGGAAACTAATGGATCCAGCTATAATGCTTCACACTAAATGGTTTCACGCACCCCTCTCTGTGGTCGTTTCTCCCAAGTTACAATATCGAACAGTTATGAAAGTATAACTATTATAGGTACACATGAGCAGGAACACCTCCATAGTAAACTGCTACATATCCCCACCTCGGAAGTAATAACCCCTTTATAGAATCCTGCATAATAACTACCCACTTAGTTGATGTTACTGCATTCCCACCTCATAAGTATACACTCATATACAACCTACTACACAGCAATAATTATGCAGTCAATACCTACTAGGGGTAGCTAACTCTTTGTGGCTCTAAGGCTGACACCTCTTTAGTCTACTCATAGTTAGCTTTGTATAATCGGTATTATGTTAACTAGAGGACGTATACGTGTTAGATGTAACAGTGGAGAGGATGAACGAGCAGGAACGCCTGTGAGCTTCTCTGTGGAGTCAGTAACCAATTTGTACCACCTCTAGGGGTAAAGTATCTCACGGGGCAACTTGGGTCTTCTCAGGGCTATTCCTGTTGGTCGCTTTCTCGTTGGCTGACTGTCAGTAGCTCCTCTGGTGGTGGCGTGCTCAGTGGGTGCTCTCACAATCAGGAGGCGTAGGGGGGTGTACGTATACGCATGTAAACATATGTAGTAGAAATTTATTAGGAAAATCGACCCCAAAGTTTTACCCCATGAGCCAGTACACCTAGAGTTTTCCACCTCAGCAGTAAATTTAAAAAGTTTTCTCCCAACATCGAGCCTTAGGGAGTTGCAAGATGCAACCACCTAACAGGACACCTACAGGGTTTTATAAAATATTTATCTCCCAAAGTTGAACCCCTAGAGTCAGCCCCCAGTAGCAACCCCCTAAGTTTCACCTACAGAGATCGGCTATCTCAGGTATTACTCAGGGACTATGCTCAACATAGGTCGTCCTCATAAGGTATTTAAATATATTCATATATGAGATAGCAACCACTAGAGTCGGCAACCTACTTGAAGTATCCGTTAAACGGAGAGTTAGTTTTACTACCTCTCATCATATCACTACCTAAGTTAACTTGTGAGATGAGACAAACCCAGTAAGGTGTAGAAATTAACTCCTAAGTTACCGTATAGTCTACCTCAAGTGTTGATACATAGGAGTGAAATACACAGTATACGCCCCCTGAGGTAGTTGTTTTACTACAATATCTAAAAAGAGTTAACTCGATAGGTACCACTTGATAGAAATACCTAATTAGGAATAACCAATAGGTAATCATAGAGAAAGAAAAATAAAAAAGGTCTATAAGAGGAGTAGCTCTAAGAGTAACCTATCAAGTAGTAACTATCCGATGAATCGGAAAGAATAACCCTGATAGGATAAACTAAGAGATGCCAGCTCATATAGGTATTAGGTATTAAATGATTTTAAAACAATAACTATGAGGAAGCAGCAATAGAGGTTAAGCTATCAGGTTATAATCTTCTCGTAAACGAGATAGACAAGCCTTGATAGAATAGCCTAATAGATCTCCGTCTCAGGTTTTTGTATTTATGTATTGAGAAAGTAGAATCTAATTAGGAATATCCCAGGAGGCAGCCAATCAGGTTTGCCTCCTTTTGTTATGCCTAACGAGGACGGACAAAGGAGTTTGACTCAGGAGAGGTCCTTGCTGAGATAGCCTAGTAGGTACACAGATACAGAGAAACGAATAACAAAAATAGGCTCAATCCCTTGTGGGAGTAAGGTTGATGGTAAATTAATAGAGCCAGTCTCATACACCAAAAAGGGCTAATAGAGCCAGTCTCATACACCAAAATGAGGACAACCTCTACAGTGTATAACACTATATGTGTAAAAAAAGAAAGAATTTATACATATATCTTGTGTCTTATTTTGAAACGTAATACAATATAAATAGAAAATAAGAAACTAATAATTATATCATATAGTTAACTGTCTCGTCAAATAAAAATAATGGAGGTAAACAAATGAGCAATCAACTAACGATCAATGAACTAAGAGGAATGACAGTAGAGGAAGCGATAATCTCGGGAGCTGACATCATTAGTCCAGCTCAGAAGCAAGCGAGAAAAGGAAAACCTAAGGAGAGTTACAAAGAAGGTAATACCCAGTTTACTATGGTGAGAGATGAAATAAGAGAGGTAAATGATTACCTATCATTAGAGAACTCAGGAGTAATGATGTTCCTGCTGGGGTTTGCCAAGTTAGGTAAAAATGGAGTCTTGTATTATCGTGAGGAAGGAAAAGAATCAGAGTTACTTTCCACTAGCAAACTAGCAGAGCTACTCGGAAAGAAGCCAACTCAAGTAAAGAATATTTTAGCAGAGCTGGAGAAGTTAAGTCTCATTGTTAGAACTAAACAGGGGCGCAACACAGTTATCTCACTAGGGGAGCAGTTCTTCAATATAGGGAACTACGAGAGTAAGGATATGTTCACAAAAGTGTACAAAGGTAAGCTCCTAGAGGTAGCTAAAAAGATTACCTTCTCGGAGTTAGGGCTCTTCTTTAAACTACTTAGTCACTTCCATTATGAGTTGCATATATTGGTGGACAACCCTCACGAGGTGAATGTATCAGAGTTAGAAATATGGAGTAGAAAACACATTGCTCTCTCGGTTGGTTGCTCAGCTGATTTCACAAAGAGAGCTATCCCTAAGTTAATACGAGCAGGATTACTAATGGAGATTAATTCCGTTAAGAAGGTAATCATCTTGAATCCACAACTAGTTAGTAAAAAGCTTAGAACTCCAAACATAAGAGAGCTGGCTGATGCTATCGAGCTGGCTTCCTTCTCTAAAGATAACTTCAAAAAGTAATCCCCTACCAATGATCCACAGGGTACACCCCACCACATTACCCCCCCAAGGAGGAAAACAAATGAGCATTTACTCGAAAGATATAATCCTAGAGATACTAGCTGAATTGAAATACTACGGTAAAAATATAAGCGAGGTAGCGTTCTCCAGAGATCGTCCCCAGTTGTTTGTAGCTATCGAGTCTGAATTTGGTTCTCTCGATAATGCACTGGCTCAGGTTACACCAATAAAAGTACAACCAAGGAAAATGACTAAAAAGGATAATATTTATACTTGGCTGGCTCACTGAGAGCTGGCTTTTTTTGGTTTGTCTAAGGACGGGGACAAGATGTACCCTCCCTAAATATTACGCCTAGACTAGATGGTTTCAAAATGAAGGACGAAGATGAAAAGGCACTGTATACAATATATAGAGTGGACGGAAGTAGCCATAAGCAATGGTTCCTCACCGAGGACGGAATATACGAGTTGTTAATGATTTCCCGTAAGCCAATCGCCAAACAGTGAAAAAGAAGTGATGGGTTTCTTGAGTGATAAAACACACCTAAAGAAAATATCAACAACCCAAGGAAGAAATTGAGCTTGATGGTTATAAGTCGATAGAAGGTAAAGAAATTAGAGAAATTTTAGTAAGTGGCAAAATGACCCCTACTAAAATAGAGCCTAAGTTAGGTAAGGAAACAAAATTGGTAGTAGGTTTACTACTCTATATATGTAGGAAACAAATTAGAGGATATCACACTGAACTGCTGAGAAGCTTACCCCCTTCAGTTACTCAGCAGTTGTCCTCCCCATTTTACTCATGTATTAATCTCCTTTCATTGGATCTACTGGAGAACGGAAAACTTCGGTAGATCACCTTTTTTAACTTTGCGTTGCGCTTATCGAGTCTCCTCCAGAGAGAAAAATCACTTCCTCGGTAATCGCAATGGAGAGCTAATCTCTCCAAAGTCCTAAGATTAAATCAGCCATATGTAACCTCCTGAGGGTTTGATGTTGGGGAACATCTCTTATGGCTAACTCCACTGGTACGAGCTGGTGGAGTCTTCTTTTAATTACACAAGTATAGACCAATAGATAGCTAGACAAATAACCGTAAAGGGTGATGAATATGCCATTTAAGAAATTAACTGTTGAGGAAGCAGACGTAAAGGTTGCTATGAATCAGGCTACTCGAGAGAGGTACCTCAAATATAAAGAAATCACAGGGTGCTCTAATACAGCTTTTGCTGTGAAGGTGGGATTTGGTAGATGTACGATTCAGAATTGGCTTGCTGGAAAGTTCGATTTTTCTCAGCAGAGTCTAGAGCATATACAGTTCATTATTGGTAGCACTCAAGAGCAACTGAGAAGCATTTAAAGTAAAACGAAATCAATAACCAATGAGCTGGCAACTGCTGAAGTAGGAAATGACAAGCCTACGGAGGTTGCTGTCTCGTTGTTGTTATAGAGGGAATAAGTGAGTTTTACCTCCTGAGGGTTTCCTCATTTGTTCCTTCTATAATGGCTTAGCTACTGGGTAGCACTATTTCGTCATTACCAACCCCAGCGGAGACCGTACTCTTACGGTTATCCCAACAAATCAACTAAATGGAAATATTCTCATGAGAGGATATACAAGGAGGAAACACATGAGTGATATTATTTTAGGACAACACTCCAATTTAAAGAAACAATTTGTAGATCGTCGTATTAAGGACTTAGCAGGTCGCAAGATGATCGCTGACTTACTTATGACTAAAACCTCAGTTGATGCTCTATCAGTTAAATTCTTCAAAGATGCTGATGCAGATGCTAACGGTCGTTATGCTTACGAAGAAGTACCTGAGGTAGGTGAAGGCTCAGGATTCAAACGTATTGGTATCAGCGAGAAGGCGCAACTTGCTTTAATCCGTAAGTATGGCTTAGAGGCTGCTATCTCGTACGAGCAACAACGCTTTGGAGCTGACAGTTACTTTGAGCGAGTGTTCAATAAGCTTGCTAACTCGGTTAGTAATATGGTTAACGCAATGACTTATGATCGCATTCTAAATGATGCAAATATTAACAAGCGTACTAAAACAGGTACTGGCTCAGATTTATACTGGAGTGATGTAACTGCTGGTCAATCAGCTAAGGGACAGACCACTAAGGGCGCTATTGCTATTCGTAGTGATTTAACGACTGCACAGGTTGAAGCTGCAAAGTTTGGCTACGTGTTAGACACGATGGTTGTCTCTCCAGCTACTTTTGGAATCATCTCTAACAATAGTGATGCTTCTCCAGAATACATCAATCAGGACTTAAAACAATTGGCTGGTTACCGCGGTAACTTCTTAGGTTTAGACCTAATTGTAGATGAAATGTTCGCTGATAAGGATGTACTGTTAGTTCAACGTGGAGCTATCGGAGATATTGCTGATGCAGTTCCATTATCTACGAGCCAGTACAACCAAGATGAGGACATGACTACAGTTGTGAGAGCGTTACGCTTCACAGAGTCATACGTGACGGATCCTAAAGGCGTATACTTACTTAAAAATATTATTGCCTAGTACAACCTAATAGGGAGTAGCCATTATGGGTTGCTCCCTATTTTTATTTAAACTAATGAGGTGAAATATATGCAACTTATGAAGTTTAACAATACAGGTCATTTAACGGAGTCGTTCTCCGAGGAAGGACAAGACCTAATGAAGGATGCAGAGTTATTCTCCACAGGTAAACACAGAGGACGAAACTACACAAGTAAGGACTTGCATGCTTTGGCTAGCTCGTTTAACAAAGAGGACATGATACCAATCCAGTTAGACCACAGTGAGAGTGCAAAAGATACCGTTGGACTACTCGAGAGCGTGAAGGTAGTAGGTGAAAAGCTGATGGGAACCGTTCGTATTATCGAGGACTCCATTAAACAGCGTGTTCAAAAGGGATTAGCCAAGAAGGTGTCTATCTCATTCTACACTGACCAGAAAGGCAACCCCTCACGGATTCGAGAAGTAAGCCTTGTAGCATTCCCGCAACTAAAAGGTGCTCAACTATTCTCCGAGCAGGAAGAACCCCTAAAGTACAGCCCTCAAGAAGTATACAAAGCCTTTTCGGTGACTATGGAGGCAATAGCTCGGGAAGAGAAATCCTTTGAGGAAGAATACAAACAGTATGTTAAATCATTAGGAATCAAATAGGAGGTAGGCTAAATGAATAAAGTAAAGATCGTAACCTCATCAGGTGGCACTCTAGAAGTCCAGCTCTCAGATATTAAGTTGCAGGAGTTCAAAGAATGGCTAGAAAGTGAATCTAGCTCATTGTTCACTATAGAGGTAGACAAGCACAGGGAGATTAATCTAACGAATGTATCTGTATTACTATTCAGTGTAACTAAGGAGGGAAATTAATATGGCTAGACCTCATAATCCCACTGGAGGGCCACGCACTCCTGAGGGGAAAGCGAAAGCGTTAAAGAATCTAACTCCAGGTAACTACATTCACGGGTTGTATCTGAAGGACTTTAAAGCGGATCTAACTGAGGAGGAGAACCAATGGTATAAAGAAACGTTCGAACACTATCAAGAGAAATACGAGTTGGACAAGCTAGATTTAGAAACACTTGACCTAGCTCTGATTAACCTCATTAAGGCTAGACGTAAGAATGTAACTATGGAGTATGCAGTCAATGAGAAGGTAAGTATGGCAGACTTCGAGAGTCGCTATATTAGATTAATAGACGAATTAGGACTATCCCGTAAGTACCGCTTGTCTAAGGGTAATATTGAGAATCCTAATACGTTTGATCCATCAATGTTATTTGATAACTAATCCATCCGAGGGGGAATGCTATATGTGTAAGTATAGATGTTATGTTAGATGGACTAGTGGAGGCAAAGAATACCTAAGTAACTTTACCACTGAGACAGACAGTGGGGTTAGCTGGCTCCATAGTGATATCACAAAGAGTTATAACAACCAATTGAGATACACCATAGATGGAAAACTAATAAATGTGGAAGTAGAGGAGATAGTAGCTAATGAGAAATAACCGTAAAGAGAACCAACTGAGATGGTCGCTGTGGCTTTACTTACTCATGTATGGTCTACTGGGGTGTCTTGTCATGTTCGTACTCATGTAGGTATATCTAGAAAGTACAATACCGAGATAGCATTTTTGAGGAGATTATCTTTACTTAGTTGATACTAGGTAGGGCTAACTCTGTAGAAGTGCTATCTCGGTATTTTTTTGTGTAAGTCACCTTTTCGTCTGTCTCTCTAGAATTATAACTAAAGGGAGGGTGCGCAAGCGGGATACGGCCTTATAGAGAAGATAGATAGTTGAAACATCGGGTATTACCACAGTAAACCAACTTTACAAAAGGTGTTTTCTTTCTAGATTGACTACTCTATAATCAGATTTGGAAAGTGGTACTAGGTGAGGGGGTGTTTTGTTTTGTTTGATTCAATTGTTTTTATAGATGGATATGTGAGACTTGAGGTGGAATCAATAGGGAGTAAAATTCGCTTCACTATACGAACTGAAATGGGAGGAGTTATACAAACTGAGTTATTGCTTAGTCAATCTCAACAGGTGATAAGAAAATTAGAGCAAAAGCAGAGTGCTGAACTTTTGGGTTTGGAAGGTGAAATAATTTCTTTTGCTCCTCTCAATGGTAACTATTTAGCTGTAGATATAAAAGGGAGAAGTAAAAAGGATGGATTTGTGTTAACCCCTGAGCAAGCGCAAGGAGTTATTAAGTTCTGTGGTAGATCTATATAAATAACTGTTAGGAGATAACTGAGATGAAGAAAGTTAAAACGGTTGCGTTTAATATGCTTGATCCGCTGGACAGGCGTTTATACAATCATATGGAAAGGCAAATGTATTTTAGCACACATATGAAAAGGTTAATTCAAAGGGACGTGGAGCAAGGGGAAAAGGTTTGTTTTGAAGGTGGTACTAGAGTTGAATCTTATTCCGACTTCCAAAATAAATAAAGCAGAGTTAGCATGATTTTATAAACTTATAATTTCAATTACCGTAATGGTAAACCTGAGGAGGAAAACAAAAGAGCCGACTCAGGGGGCCAGCTCGGTGTTTATTATCTGTTAAATATATCATTGATTGCTTCTGGGTTTAACTCCTCGGTTAATTCATTGAGATTAAAACTAAGAGTTTTAGAGATTTTGCCAGCGTGTAAGATAACTACATACGTAAGACCTAGTTGAAATGTATCTACTTTGCAAACTTTATTAGTGATACGAGAAAGTGAGTCTTGGAAGTTAGATACTAGAGTATCGATCTCCTCCATAACGATATCTAAATTAGTTGGTTGAATAGTGTTTGTTGTCATAAATAATCTCTCCCTTTAGTTTTTGTTTGTTTACACGAGAAAGGTAATACTACAGGTGTACAATCATGAGTGAAACGATGTAACCGACTGCGTAAAGAAAGGTAATGCTGCCACTAGCTACCAAGGTCGACATAACCCAATCTTTAAGTTTCAACTTATTCGCCTCCTGTGGAGTCGAACCTTTACAGCTATTCCTGCTCGTGATACCATAGGGAGGAAAGAGCCTTATAGGTTCGACTGAATTGCGTAGCCTTACTCCTAGTTCGCCAAAACTTGAGGGAGTAGGGCTATTTTGCGTTACTCGATAATCTTCTTACCGGCGTACAAACGAGTTAGCATGTTGTCTACGATAGTTGCCTTGTGAGGAGTCTCAATCTTCTTTAGCTGATTATATGCGTTGTACATCCTCTTAGCATCCTCTATGTTATCCAACTCGTAGTACTCCATGATCCTGCCGTAGAATCGTTGCTGTTTAGTTTCCACTTTGTTTGCTCACCTCGTTTCCTTAGTGGCTTAATTACATACTACATTAGAAGTTCCTGAACCGTCAATACTTATTTGTAAACTTTTTAGATTATTTCACACGAGTAGGTAAAATTCACTAGACCTCATACAAGGCGCGTGCTGAGCAGGTAACCTACATAGATGCAAATGTATTAGTCGTCCTTATATAAGTTCGTATGGGTTAATCTGGAGCTTTTTTTCATAGCGACAAATCTCTTTGAGAGGACGTTTCTGTCTCATACAGCATTTCATCGAGCATATACCTGATTAGTTGCCAGCTCAAAGGGTATTTATAATGTACATATCCTTGTACCTACAGAGAACGGACAATAACCAGATTGAATGCTAACAGGTGTAACCCATCGAGCATTACTGGACAGATGCTACCTCTGGGGTTAACCGAGATAGGACAGCAACCAGATAGCAGGGATTATTACCTACAGTAATGCTACTGGAGAAAGTTGAAAAGTTTGCACTTAAGAGATCGCTGAGCAGTAGATAACTTCTGAGCCAGAACTCCATAGAAGTAGCCTGTGAAATCACGTACACGTTTAACCTTTGAAGCCAATACCGAGGCTTGTACACTTGAGATAGCAATCTCTAAAGTATCCACTAAATCAGGTGCATGTTTCTTGGTTGCCATACATACTTTACTCCATAGTTTGAACACTTTAGTTACATCGAAATAAGGTAATGTAGAGATAGCGAACTCCATAGGAACACCAGCAGATACTAAATGGTTAATACCTAACTCGTGCACTACGTATGTTTTATTATTAGATATTTTAGCTTTAGAAGGAATTGTATCTGTATGAGCTGGCACCTCATCAGTACACTCAGGGGTAGGCTCCTCGGCTTCCTCTTGGGGTGACAAAACAGTGTGACTATCAAAGGGATTGATCACATTAATGAATGCTGAATGACCACCTCTAACAGGTTTAAAACTCTCTATCCGAGTAATGATACCTAACTCGGATAAACGTTTTAGGCAACGCTGAATAGTACGCTTAGAGTAGTGTACTAGATCAGCTAATGTTTGTACTTTGAGGTAGCTAACTCCTACAAATTTACAACTATAACTAGCAATCTTCCATAGTACTGTGTATTCAGACTCCTTAAGCTTGTACACTGACAGGTATTCACTAATAGAATTGTCCATCTCAGCTACTGAATTAAACGATTGATACTTACGTAATTCCTTCATAGTTATTCCTCCTATATAATCAAGAAGGAAGACCTCTTGAGCTAGTACCAATAAGCATGATACAATAGCAAACAAGGAAGCTCCTTCGAGTTTCTGTAGCTGTAAGAGAGTCCTTTCCGGTCGCCAAACTAGGAGGGCTCTCTTTTTATTTGTTTTAAATCTCAAGTGAATTAAGTGGATTAAACTTATCGTTTTGCTCTTTCAAGGCAGTTCCCCAAAGAGCAAGATACCTCTCAGTCATTCTCAAATTGCTATGTCTCAGCATTCTTTGGAGAGTGAAAACATCCATACCAGCCATTAAGCAACGATGAGCAAAAGTGTGACGGAAAGTATGAGCTGATAAGCGAACATCAGTAAAGTTCATTACCGCTTTGAGTCGTTTAAATATGAGTTTGATACCATTAGGACTCATTTGTTTTCCTTCTCGTGTGGTAAATACGTACTCAGGGATTTTACCTAGCTCACGTTCTGCAAATACCTTGTACTCACAAAGTTCTTTTACAAGTTTGTCCGTGAGAGGGACAGTCTGCTGCTTTCGAGCTTTACCAAATAGGGTTACGGTTTGGTTTACTAAGTCCAATTCACTCCAGCGTATATTGATAAGCTCCCCTAACCTCGAGCCAGTTCCTAAAAGGAAAACAATAATAGTGTGATCTCGATAAGCGTAAAAGCTTTTATTTCTTGCTTTAAGTCTCCTATAGTAGCGAAGCATTTGTTTGATATGTTCATCTTGGAATACCTCAATTTTTATATCCTCTTTAGCCAGCTTCATTTTACGAATAGGGTTTTCTTTCTCAGTGATAATGTCCTCATGTTGTAAATAGTTAAAGAATATCTTTAGGTGATGAAGCTTTGTGTTTCTTGTTACTACATTGTTTTTTCTTGTTCGTTGACAATACATGAGGTAGCTCTTAACAGTTGCTTCTCTAATATCTCGTGTATCTATCAGTTCTCTCTCAGAGCAGAACGTTTGGAACTCATGCATGGTAGCCATATAAGATTGGATTGTACGAGGAGACAGATTAGCGAACTCTTTTTCCTCCTTAAAGTCCTTCATAGCAAACTTAAGTAGCATTTTCTTATCAGTCCTTTCTCAGTTTTATAGAAACAAAAAAGAGGACTACCTCTGAGCCAGCTGATTAGCTGACTAGAAGTAGTCCTCTTTTAACTTGTGGTGTCTGATGGAGACCTCCACAGTTTTAGCTTTTGAGAATGTCCTCTCAAGCCTTGATACTCTTGAGTTTTATGATCCCGACTGGGTTCGAACCAGCGACCTCCACCCTGTCAAGGTGGCGCTCTCCCTGCTGAGCTACGGGATCTTCAAAAATGCTTATGTAATAGCATCTTTAATCATTATGCTAAAGCAATTATATATAATTAACTGAAATTTTACAATATTTTATAGTAATCTTTTAAAGGGAAAGTATTTGGAATCACGCTAGTAGTGTATTAAGGAATATATAAGAAGAACATTTAATTGAAAGTGGATTTTGAATAAACCGGTTATATTATGATTTTCGATACCAATCCAAAGAACCTTCATCGCTTAAGTCAACAAGAAAAGGGAATAAGAAGTGTAAAGGTAAGCTTATAAATTCTGGCATAGCGCTCAATGTTTTCTTTGATAGATATTGCCGTCCGAAACAATACGGACAATCTTTTTCAAATGTCACGAGTATCGACCATACATCTTTTATTTTCCACTTCGTTTTACAATACGTACAACGCGCCATGGAGTTCCTCCTCATTTTAAGGTGTTTTCTAATATATTCTATTTGATCGTACTAAAGTCAAGTGTAGTTGGTGTGATAGAATGTAAGTTGGTTTGTTTTTTTATATGGATGTATTCCGTAATTTATGACTAAGTGAATATAGTGTGAGGGTTATATAATAAGAGATTTTCATTTTTAATATGCAAATTGGCCAATATATCCTTTTTACAATTTTTAAGAAATCATGTATAAAAGAAGTACAAGATATTTATAAATATTCAGGAGTAGAGGGAGAATAATTGTAATGGTAAGAAAAACGTTTAAGATGCGTGTGTCTAGAAATAGAACGATTTCGATTGATGGTTCGATTCTTGATGTGGATGTGACGCATGATGAGTTTTTACAAGAGTTCGTTGAGTGGGTCGATTCTAAAGGTTGGTCGTTTATGGGTATGACGGATGAGATTACAGCTGAGGAAGCTGGGCAAAAGTTAATAGATTCGTTGATTGATGAGAAGGATAAGAAAGAGTAATTCCTTCTTATTTTTTGTTGTATATTTATGTTCCTTATCGTAAAAGTGTGATATAGTAAAAAATAGTGAATATTCTTCCAATTTAATACAAATTACATATGGATTGGTAGAGTTATTTTATAGAATGTGAAAGTAAAGTGAAAAGGGAGAGTCATATGGTAAATTTTAAGAAAATTTCGGTTTTTATTATGGTTATTTGTTTATTTTTTTTGACACCTATGACGTTATATGCTGAGACGAATATTGGAGTAAATCCGGAGCAAGTGGCACCTCCACCTGCGGAAGGGCCGAATGTTTTTAGTCAGTTTGCGACTACGATTGATGCGAAAACAGGAGATATGTTGTACGACAAAAATGCACATCATCGTGCGTATCCTGCTAGTATGACGAAAGTGTTAACGGCGATTTTACTGATGGAGCATACGAAGCCAGAGGATCAATTTACGTTTTCACAACTAGCATTAGATCAAGAGAAGAGTAATTATCAAATTGAGTTTCAACCTGGTGAGACTATTAATAGAAATACTGCACTTATGATTTTAATGGTGCTGAGTGCGAATGATGTGTCCTATGCGATTGCGGAGCATATTGGAGGAAGTGTTGAAAATTTCGCCAATATGATGAATGAAAGGGCGAAGCAATTAGGGGCTAAAGATAGCCATTTTGTAACGCCAAATGGATTGCATGATCCAAATCATTATACGACGCCATATGATATGGCGATGATTACGAGAGGTGTGCAAAAGTATCCTGAAATTTTACAAGCGATGAATACGAAAAGAACGACGGTTACGACATCTAGGCAAACAGTTTCTATTTTTAATAAGTCTACTTATTTTGAAAATCCATATAGCATTGGTGGTAAGACAGGATTTACGAATGAAGCGCGCAATACGCTCGTTTTATTAAATGAGAAGGATGGAAATCGTATTATAAATGTAGTAATGGCTTCTCAAAGACCTGAAATTTATGAAGATTTGAAGCAGATGACGGAATATTCTTTCGGGCAATTTACGAAGCAAACGGTACTAGATAAACATAGTTGGCATCAAAAGACAACGTATTTAAATAAAGATGTTGATTCTGAGCTCGAAAACAGTGCTGAGCTTATGTTAAAGAAAGATGAAGGGAAAAATGTAAAAACGGCTTTTCGGGTTAATTCAGTGGATAAAGAAGCTTTGTACCAAAAAGGAATTCATCGCGGTGAAGTAGTTGGTGCGGTAGATATTATAAAAAATAATCAAACGATTGCGACTATAAATGTTCTTTCGAAAGAAGATGTTACTTTTGCGATGCCTAAAAAAGATACAGTTGCACCTGAAGTAAAGGAATCGAATGTGAAAGTGATAAGTGTTGGAATAGGTGCGATTGTATTATTTGGAGCGATTTTATATGTAGTGCTGCGCCGAAATAACCAAGGGATGAAATCAGAAGAAAAATAAATTGCTAGTAGACCGTGATGAGATTTTGTCACGGTCTTTTTTGTATGCATTTCAAAAGTAATTTAACTAATAATTGTAAATTTTCTTATTGCATTTCCGCATCGTTCGTTATATTATTTACTTGTGTTCTTGTTAAAGAACGAAAATGAATGTTGCATACTTCAAATAATATAAAACAACGGAGAGGGAGAGAGACGATGAAATTAATTTGGAAGGTGATTAGCAACGTTATCTCATTTGTTTTATTTGCGGTAATGGTTTGTTTAGCTTTTGTAGTTATTTCTTCAAAAGCGAGTGGTGGTGATCCAACAGTGATGGGATATCAATTTAAGAGCGTTCTTTCAGGATCGATGGAACCAACATTTTTAACAGGATCAATCATTGCGATAGAGCCAACGAAAGATGGTTCTAAATATAAAAAAGGTGATGTTATTACGTTTAAAGAGAAAGATGACAAAATTATCACTCACCGTATTATCGGTGCGAAAGATACAAATGGAAAAGTAATGTATGAAACAAAAGGGGATAACAACAACGGACCAGATTTAGCACCAGTACTTGCAGAGAATGTAATCGGAAAGTATGCAGATATTACAGTCCCATACGTTGGTTATGGACTGAATTATGCGAGTTCAAAAGCGGGAGCAGCATTACTTCTCATTATTCCTGGAGTCTTTTTACTTGGCTATTCCGCAATTTCTATTTTTGGCGCTATTCGTAGCATTGACGGAGAAAAGAAAGATAAAAAAGTAGAACAATCCGTCTAGTTCGTTTGGTTATACTTTCCGTTTAGGAAGTTAACAAATATATATATTAAGGGGATATGGACATGACTTTAAAGAAAAAATTAGGAATGGGTATCGCATCAGCAGTACTAGGAGCAGCATTAGTTGGTGGAGGAACATTTGCATTCTTTAGCGACAAAGAAGTGTCAAACAATACATTTGCGGCTGGTACACTTGATTTAGCGGCAAACCCATCGACAGTTGTTGATGTATCGAATTTAAAGCCTGGCGATACAATTAAAAGAGATTTTAAACTAGAAAATAAAGGCTCTTTAGACATTAAAAAAGTTTTACTAAAAACAGATTACAAAGTAACCGATGCGAAGGGCGACAATAAAGATGATTTTGGTAAACATATTAAAGTAACATTCTTAAAAAATGTAGATAAGCATGAAACAATTGTAAAAGAAACAACGCTAGATAAATTGAAGGGTGACACACTTACAGCGGTAGACAATGATTTATCTGCTTGGTTCTGGGATGAAAAAGGTATTTCTGCAGGTAAGTCAGATAAATTTACAGTGAAATTCGAGTTTGTTGATAATAAAAAAGACCAAAATGAATTCCAAGGCGATAAACTAAATTTAACTTGGACGTTTGATGCACAACAAACAGAAGGTGAAGCAAGATAATAATAAAAAAGGGCTATCACATGGATAGCCCTTTTTCTATTTTTCTAGCATATGGCTATCATTTTGTATAGTTCTTTATTATAATAAAGATAATGTTCTGTATAAAGAACGTATTGTTCGATGGGAGAGATTAAGATGCTGAAAAGACCGCGTAATTTAAAAAAGATGCTTATATTGCCGTGTGTGTGCTCTATTACGTTTTATTTAGGATCTCAAGTCATGACGCATACAGAAGCGGCATTTATTCATGAAACGAAAGTAGAAGCGACGCTTTCTACAGCAATTATATTTCCGAAAACAGTTAATACGTTAAAAGAGCAAGCTGAGCAACATAAACAGTTTATTGAGCATGAGTATGGAACAATGAAGGGGAAATTGAAAGCAACTTCTATTGAAGAAATAGAACAGGCAATTGTAGTATGGCAGCAAGGACGTGAGAAAATTACTTCTGAGAAGGAAGCTTTACAAAATGTATATACTGCAATAGAAACTCCTTATAATCAAATACAAGAAGAATTAAAGGGAAATAAAGATGAGTCGATTCAGCAAGTAGCTTTATATGTGAATGAAGGCTTTCGCAGTATAAAAGAGAAGCGCGATTATATTGAGAAAGAAGTTAGCTTGCAAGCTATTGATGAACAGATCCAGGCTCTCCAGCAACAATTAAATGTTGCAATTGAAGCGGAAGGGCAAAAGAAAGTAGAAGAACAGAAGAAAGCAGAAGAACAAAAGAAAGTAGAAGAACAGAAGAAAGTAGAAGAACAGAAGAAAGCAGAAGAACAGAAGAAAGCAGAAGAACAGAAGAAAGCAGAAGAACAGAAGAAGATAGAAGAACAGAAGAAGATAGAAGAACAGAAGAAGATAGAAGAACAGAAGAAGATAGAAGAACAGAAGAAAGTAGAAGAACAGAAGAAGATAGAAGAACAAAAGAAAGTAGAAGAACAGAAGAAGATAGAAGAACAAAAGAAAGCAGAAGAGAAAAAGAAGGTAGAAGAACAGAAACAAACAGAAACAGCTAAGTAGCCTGAGCAAGTGATTTAATGAGAATGCTACTTCAACTAACCAATAATATTGTGGCTAGCACAACTTAGAGATTGTCATGAAAGAGAATAATGTATATAAGTGTGGGGGAGTATTTATCCTCGCACTTATTGTCTTGCTCTCGTGTGCTTCTAATAGAAAATGTGTTGGAATGAGCTAAAAAATCTGAAAAATCAAAACAATATTGAGAAATAAAAATAATTGAAAATACTAAAAAAATATTGTTGTATTTATATAGGTTTGTTCGTTATAATGAACTTAAGGTTTTAAAAAAAGAACAAATATTAGCTAAGCTAATATAGTTTTAGTTACACCTCTTATTTTGAAATAAGAGATAAAAATACAAAAAACAGCTAGGGGGAATTGATTGTGAGTCTGAAAAAGAAATTAGGTATGGGAGTTGCATCAGCAGCATTGGGGTTATCTTTAATTGGTGGAGGAACATTCGCTTACTTTAGCGATAAAGAAGTATCGAACAATACATTTGCAGCTGGGACGTTAGATCTTACATTAAACCCTAAAACGCTTGTAGATATTAAAGATTTAAAACCAGGGGATTCTGTTAAGAAAGAGTTCTTATTAAAGAACGACGGTACTTTAGCAATTAAAGACGTTAAATTAGCGACAAAGTATACTATTACAGATGCAAAAGGTGATAATGCTGGTGAAGACTTTGGTAAGCACATTAAAGTGAAATTCCTTTGGAACTGGGATAAACAAAGTGAGCCTGTATATGAAACAACTTTAGCTGATTTACAAAATGTGGATCCAGATGTTTTAGCTAAAGACATCTTTGCTCCAGAGTGGGCAGAGAATGGTGGTCTAGCACCAAATTCAGAAGACTATCTATGGGTACAATTTGTATTCGAAGATGATGGTAAAGATCAAAACAAATTCCAAGGCGATTCATTGAACTTAGAATGGACATTCAACGCAAGCCAAACAGATGGCGAAGAAAAATAATAAATCAAAAAGCGGGGATTCCCCGCTTTTTTTTATAAAGAAAAAAAGAAGTGCTTGTTTTAAGCACTCTTTCATATGTATTATTGTTGATTTTTCTTCCATTGTGTAAATTCGAGAAATTCACGAAACTGTTCTTTTGAGACACCGGAGCTCATCGCATCTTTAACGAGTTGTGTCCATTCGGAGTCTAGATGACTTTCTGTTGTTGTTTCATCGTGAAGTAAAGTATCAACTGGAATTTGTAGAACAGCTGAAATTTTTTCAAGAAACTGAATGGAAGGGTTTTTTTGTAAATTCCGTTCTATAGAACTAATGTAAGATTTAGCTACACCAGCTTTTTCGGCGAGTTCTGTTAGTGAAATGCCTTTTTGTAAACGAAGGCGTTTTATACGTTCTCCTATCATATTTGCGCACCTTTCTATCAATATGTAGTCGTCTTATGATGTGATTATTATAACATAAACTTCGTTAAAAAGAACGAGGCTATTGAGCCTGGCTCGTATGCTTCATACGTTGGAAAAAGTGTTCAATATCTTGCAGGGCAATGCCAGCATCTAGAGCTTCAAGTATTAAATCAATCCATTCTTGATCTAGTGAGTCAGCCTTATCTTTGTACAAATGTGATTCCTCCCTAATTATCGGTCATAATTGCTGCTACATAGTAGACGATAATTGAATCGAATTGTATATTTTATATGTCAAATTATCGAATATTGTGTAGATAAAACAAAGATAAAATCCCCATTAAATTCCCTCAATAGAAATTATAAAGTGTTCGGCGAAACTTTTCAATATTTTCTGAAAACATTGATGAATTGTGATATATTCGTATGCTAACTATGGGATTTTTACAAATATATTAAAAAAATTACATAATGTGACTAAATATTGAAAAAATACTGAATTTTTAATAATATAAAATATGTAATACATATTTTATATTAGGGGAGGAAATAAGGGATGAAAAAGAAACCATTTAAAGTGTTATCAACAATTGCTTTGACAGCTGTTCTAGGCATATCATTAGGCGCTGGGGGCCAGTCTGCTTATGCTGAAAAGCCTGAGAACAAGACAGCTACAAGCCCAGTTGATGATCACTTAATCCCAGAAGAGAGATTAGCAAATGCGCTAAAAGAACGTGGGGTAATTGATTCATCGGCTTCAGAGACAGAAACAAAGAAAGCTGTTGAGAAATATGTAGAGAAGAAAAAGGGAGAAAATCCTGGAAAAGAAGAGACAAATGGGGACCCACTTACGAAAGATGCATCTGACTTTTTAAAGAAAGTGAAAGATGCGAAAGCAGACACGAAAGAAAAATCAGAGCAGCCAGCAAACGGGACTACAGCAGGAACAGGTCCAGTTAGAGGAGGCTTAAATGGGAAAGTACCAACTTCACCTGCTAAGCAAAAAGAGTATAACGGTGAAGTTCGTAAAGATAAAGTACTTGTTTTACTTGTAGAGTACGCTGATTTCAAGCATAACAATATTGATAAAGAGCCTGGTTACATGTATTCCAACGATTTTAATAAAGAGCATTATGAAAAAATGTTATTTGGTAACGAACCTTTTACACTAGATGATGGAAGTAAAATTGAAACGTTTAAACAATATTATGAAGAGCAATCTGGTGGTAGCTACACAGTGGACGGAACTGTTACAAAATGGTTAACGGTTCCTGGTAAAGCAGCTGATTACGGTGCTGATGCAGCAACAGGTCATGATAATAAAGGACCAAAAGGACCACGTGATCTAGTAAAAGATGCATTAAAAGCGGCTGTAGATAGCGGACTTGATTTATCACAGTTTGATCAGTTCGATCAATATGATGTAAATGGTGATGGGAATCAAAATCAACCGGACGGTTTAATCGATCACTTAATGATTATTCATGCGGGTGTTGGACAAGAAGCAGGTGGCGGTAAATTAGGCGATGATGCAATTTGGTCACATCGCTGGACAGTTGGACCAAAACCATTCGCAATTGAAGGTACACAAGCGAAAGTTCCATATTGGGGCGGAAATATGGCAGCATTCGACTACACAATTGAACCAGAAGATGGCGCGGTTGGTGTATTCGCACATGAATATGGCCATGATTTAGGTCTTCCAGATGAGTATGATACACAATATAGCGGTGATGGTGAACCGGTTGAAGCTTGGTCTATTATGAGTGGCGGAAGCTGGGCTGGTAAAATCGCAGGAACAACGCCAACGAGTTTATCACCACAAAATAAAGAGTTTTTCCAAAAAACAATCGGTGGTAACTGGGCGAATATCGTAGAAGTAGATTACGAGAAATTAAATAAAGGTATCGGTCTTGCAACATACTTAGACCAAAGTGTTACGAAGTCAGATCGTCCAGGTCTGATTCGTGTTAACTTACCAGATAAAGATGTAAAAGGAATTCAGCCTGCATTTGGTAAACAGTATTACTACAGCACAAAAGGTGATGACCTTCATACAACGATGGAAACGCCACTATTCGATTTAACGAAAGCAACGACTGCAAAATTCGATTATAAGTCATTGTATGAAATCGAAGCAGAGTACGATTTCCTTGAAGTGCACGCTGTAACAGAAGACGGTCAAAAAACGTTAATTGAAAGAATTGGTGAGAAAGCAAATAGTGGAAATGCAGCTACGACAAATGGAAAATGGGTTGATAAATCATATGATTTAAGTCAATTCAAAGGTAAGAAAGTGAAACTAGTATTTGAATATATTACAGACGGTGGATTGGCGTTAAATGGATTTACACTTGATAATGCGTCACTAACTGTAGATGGAAATGTTGCATTCTCTGATGATGCAGAAGGTACACCACAATTCAAATTGGACGGTTTCGTTGCATCTAACGGAATGGATAAGAAAAAACATAACTACTATGTTGAGTGGAGAAACTATGCTGGTTCAGATAACGCATTGAAATTTGCTCGCGGTCCAGTATATAACACTGGTATGGTTGTATGGTATGCGGATTCAGCTTACACAGATAACTGGGTTGGTATACATCCGGGACATGGTTTCCTTGGTGTAGTTGACTCTCATCCAGAAGCAATTGCAGGAACTTTAAATGGCAAACCAACATTTACAAGCAGTACGCGATTCCAAATTGCTGATTCGGCGTTCTCATTCGACAAAACGCCAGCTTGGAAAGTTGTATCTCCAACGCGTGGAACATTCGTATACGATGGATTACCAGGGGTACCGAAGTTCGATGACTCTAAAAAGTATATTAATGAGCAGATTCCAGATGCAGGACGTATTTTACCGAAGCTTGGTCTGAAGTTTGAAGTAGTAGGACAAGCTGATGATAATTCTGCAGGTGCTGTTCGTTTATACCGTTAATACAGTAAAACTACCGAGAGATGTTCTTTCGGTAGTTTTTTTGTGAGCAATGAATTTTATATAAAGTAAA
Source organism: Bacillus sp. FSL R9-9410 (assembly GCF_038050385.1). Classification (NCBI taxonomy): domain Bacteria; kingdom Bacillati; phylum Bacillota; class Bacilli; order Caryophanales; family Bacillaceae; genus Bacillus; species Bacillus sp. FSL R9-9410. Next base: position 3,402,088 of record NZ_JBBOTV010000001.1, on the reverse strand, counting down.
AAGTCATATATAATGTAACTTTACGAATAGAAATTTGTTACATATAAAGTCTATATAAATAACGAAAGAATTGTATAAAGTGAAACTTTAATCGGTGGGGGTTTTGTCCATCCCCACTGATTATTAGCACGACCTCGCCTAACTTCCTTGAATTCGCTGGATTTTGAGGTGAGAGTCTTACTGCTCGTTAATAGCGGAATAAACATAGTGGGAGAAGGTGAGTGAATGAGTATTTCCTCTATTGTAAATAAACAAAAGGAATATTTTTATAAAGGACATACGAGAAGTGTAGAGACGAGAAAGAATAATTTGAAGAAGCTTTATGAAGGGATTCAGCATTTTGAGGATGAGATTTTTCAAGCGTTGAAATTAGATTTGAATAAATCAGTTCACGAATCATTTACAACAGAAATTGGATATGTACTAAAAGAGATTTCTTTTCAAATGAAGCATATTTCATCTTGGAGTAAACCAAAGCGTGTTCGCACAGCTCTTACTCATTTTGGATCGAAGGGGAAAGTAGTGCCAGAACCGTATGGTGTGACGCTTATTATCGCACCGTGGAACTATCCGTTTCAATTAGCAATTGCACCACTCGTAGGAGCGTTGGCAGCTGGTAATACAGTCGTTTTAAAGCCGTCAGAGTTAACGCCAAACGTTTCAAAAGTGCTTACGAGAATGTTAGGTGAATTATTCCCAGAAGAGCTTGTATCGGTAGTAGAAGGCGGTGCTGAGGAAAGCACAGCACTTTTAAAGGAACCGTTTGACTATATTTTCTTTACAGGTAGTGTTGGTGTTGGAAAAGTTGTGATGGAAGCAGCGGCGAAAAAATTAACGCCTCTTACGTTAGAACTTGGCGGGAAAAGTCCATGTATTGTACATAAAGATGCAAAGCTAGATGTAACCGCAAGACGTATCGTTTGGGGCAAGTTTTTGAATGCTGGACAGACGTGTGTAGCACCTGATTATATGTACGTTCATTCTTCAGTGAAAGAGCAATTAATCGAGGCATTACGACATGAAATCGCAGAGCAATATGGAAAAGATGCTTTACAAAATGACAATTATGTACGAATTGTGAGTGAGCGTCATTTCGAACGTTTATGTACATTTTTACAAGACGGTAAACCTGTGATTGGCGGGAATTATACGAAAGAAACATTACACATCGAGCCTACAGTATTAACGAATGTTACATGGCAAAGTGCTGTGATGGAAGATGAAATTTTTGGGCCGATTTTACCAATTATAGAATATGACAAAATAGAAGAGGTAATTGAAACGATTCAGCACCATCCAAAGCCGTTAGCGCTATATGTATTTTCTGAAGATAGAAAAGTGCAAAAGAAAGTGACGAGTAATATTTCATATGGCGGAGGATGTATAAATGATGTCGTATATCATCTTGCAACGCCATATTTACCTTTTGGGGGCGTTGGAAGTAGTGGGTTGGGCAGCTATCATGGTGAACAAAGTTTTCGGACTTTTTCCCATTATAAAAGCATTTTGTCCCAATCTACAGCATTCGATATGAAAATTCGTTACTCTTCTACAAAAAGTGCTTTAAAATTCATACGAAAGTTGTTAAAATGATGATGGTGTTTATCAGTAGGCGTAGCCGTATGATAAAAACCCCTTCGCAACTGAAGGGGTTTTTCTGTTCGACATATGTATCATGCAAAAATGAATCAAACATACTACATAAAGAATAGAAGAGAACGCTGCTAAACAACCATTTTTGTTTGGATCGAAACAAAAAATAGTCTATAGAACATAAATATTTATTCATGAATATAAAAATTAAAATTTAAGGTAGATAGGACGGGAAAATGAAAAAGATTATTAAAGTTGAAGCAGTAGAAAAACATTTTGGAAATCAAGTGATTATCCCCCCTCTTTCTTTAGATATTAAAGAAGGAGAATTTTTAACAATTTTAGGACCGAGTGGTTGCGGGAAAACGACTTTACTTCGTATGATCGCAGGATTTGAAACGCTAACTAAAGGGAATCTTTTATTAGATGATGAAAAGATTAACGATTTGCCGCCATACAAGCGTCATATGAATTTAGTGTTCCAACATTACGCACTATTCCCACATATGAATGTTGAAAAAAATATTTGTTTCGGTATGAAAATGCAAAAAGTATCAGCAGCAGAACAGAAAGAACGTGCGGAAGAGGCAATGCGTTTAACGCAGTTACTTGAGTTCCGTAATCGTAAACCTACGAAGCTTTCTGGTGGACAGCAGCAGCGTGTAGCAATTGCAAGAGCAATTGTAAACAACCCACGTGTATTACTATTAGATGAGCCACTTGGAGCGCTTGACTTTAAGTTAAGAAAAGATTTGCAACGTGAATTGAAAAACTTACAACGTAATTTAGGAATTACGTTCATATATGTAACGCACGATCAAGAAGAAGCGATGAGTATGAGTGATCGTATTGTCGTTATGAATAAAGGGCATATCGAACAAGTTGGCACGCCTAAAGAAATTTACAATCAACCGAAAACATTGTTTGTTGCGACGTTCATCGGTGAAAATAATATCGTGAAAAATGGGGAAAACTACGTAGCAGTTCGCCCTGAAAATGTAAAAGTTCGCTCGGTTGAAGAGCCAATTTTAAAAGAATACCACCTTGGGCATATTGAAGATATTGAATTTGTTGGAAATATGGAAAAGCTATATGTACGTGAGGAGAAAACATCGGAATTACTAATGGCATACCAAACTGCTGAAGAAGCAACGCAGTGGAGCATTGGAGATAATGTATATGTAGGCTGGGAGCAAGAGGACGAGGTGACCTTAAATTGAAGAAAGGGAAATTACTCGCATTACCTACAGTCGTATGGCTGTTACTCTTCTTCCTAATTCCACTTCTGTTCGTATTAGCATTTGCCTTCATGCAGCGCGGAGCATACGGGACAGTGGAAATGAAATTTACATTAGATAACATAGTGCGTGTGTTTGATCCATTATATATGGGGACGTTATGGGAAACAGTGAAAATTGCGGTTATTACGACAGTACTATGTTTATTAATCGGTTATCCATTTGCCTATACAATTACAATTGTTGATCGTAAATATCGTTCTATCCTTCTATTATTGGCAACGATTCCGTTCTGGATTAACTTTCTTGTTCGTTCATACGCATGGATTGTTATTTTACGTTCACAAGGACTTGTAAACACATTGCTATTGAAACTAGGTATTATTAGTGAACCTTTAAATCTGTTATACAATACACCTTCTGTAATACTCGGAATGGTATATTCTTTATTACCATTTATGATTTTACCAGTGTATGCAGCAATTGAGCAGCTTGATAAGCGTAAGCTAGAGGCAGCTTATGATTTAGGAGCAACACCAGTAAAGGCATTTTGGAATGTAACAGTACCGATGACGATGTCAGGGATTACCACTGGTTCTATTTTAGTATTCGTTTCGTCTATCGGAATGTTTGTTGTATCAGACGTTATGGGTGGATCGAAAGTAGCATTAATTGGAAACGTAATTCAAAACCAATTCTTAGGTTCACGTGACTGGCCGTTTGGTTCTGCGTTATCTATGATTGTTGTTCTATTCTCTGTTCTGTTAATTTACTTATATTATCGTGCAACGAAAGTATATAAATATGATGGAAACGGAGGGGAATAGGCAAAAATGAAGAAGTTTTTAGTTTCTTATTCTTGGTTAATCTTATTGTTTTTGTATTTTCCAATGATGGTTTTAATGGTATATTCCTTCAACGATTCTCGCATTAATGCGGAATGGGAGGGCTTTACACTCCATTGGTATACAGATTTATTTCAAAAACAAGATGTTATTGATGCGTTTGTAAATAGTATTACGATTGCTCTTATAACGACAATTGTGACGACAGTTCTTGGTGTGATTTTTGCTATTGCATTGCACCGTTACAAATATCGTTTTGAAGGGGCCATTAACGGTCTTGTATATTTACCAATTTTAATTCCTGATATTTTAATGGGGTTATCTTTACTTATCCTATTTAGTCAATTAGGTATGGAACTTGGAAAAACAACAATTATTATTGCACACATTACATTCAGTATTTCATTTGTTGTTGTTATTTTAGCCGCACGTCTTTCTGGTATGGGACGTGATTTAGAAGAGGCTGCAAACGATTTAGGAGCAACGCCGTGGCAAACGTTTCGTTATGTAACGTTACCAGCAATTGCACCAGGAGTTATTTCAGCCGCATTATTAACATTCACATTATCGATTGATGATTTTGTAATTAGTTTCTTCGTATCAGGACCAGGATCAACAACATTGCCATTATACATTTATAGTATGGTTAAGCGCGGAGTATCACCTGAAATTAATGCTCTTTCTACAATATTAATTGTTGTAATTGTAGGATTAATGGTGCTATCGGAAATCTTCCGTAATAAAGGTGCAGACGGTGAAGAAAACTCTGGAGGACACCTTCCTTTATAATACGAATGATATAGAAAGAACGAGGAGGCAATAAACCGATGAAATTAGTGAAGAGATTAGCTGGTATAGCAATTAGCTTCAGTCTTGCTGCAGGTGTACTTGCTGGTTGCGGTGAGAAAAAAGAAGAATTAAACATTTATAGCTGGGCTGACAATTTTGATGAGCAAGTTTTAAGAGATTTTGAAAAGAAATATAACGTGAAAATTAACTATGATAAATATGCAAGTAATGAAGAAATGCTTGCGAAATTACAAGCTGGTGGCGCAACATATGATTTGATTCAGCCGTCTGATTACATGGTGAAAACGATGGCGAAGATGGACTTATTGGCACCTTTAGATAAGAAGAACATCCCGAACATCGAGAATCTTGTTTCTAACTTTAAAACACCTGCGTTTGATCCAGAGAATAAGTATTCTTTAGTATATACTTGGGGTGTAACAGGAATTGCATACAATAAAAAGTATGTGAAAGAAGCACCTACAAGCTGGAATGATTTATGGAACGAGAAATATAAAGGACATGTTACTTTATTAAACGATTCTCGTGAAGTATTAGGAATGGGACTTAAGAAAAATGGTTTCTCTAATAGTACGAAAGAGGATGCACAGTTAAAGACAGCGTCAAATGATTTACAGAAGCTACTTCCAAACTTATTAGCATTCGATACAGATAACATTAAACAAAAATTCATTACAGAAGATGCTTGGATCGGGACAGTTTGGTCTGGAGACGCAGCATTCATCGCGAAAGACAATAAAGATGTAGGATACGTTGTACCAAAAGAAGGCGGCACAATTTGGGCTGATACGTTAGCAATTCCAAAAGGTGCGAAAAATAAAGAACTTGCAGAGAAGTTTATGAACTACTTATTAGATGAAAAAGTAAGTGTGAAAAACTACGAGTCAATTGGTTACAGTAATCCAAATGAAAAAGCTCATCCTCTTCATAGTAAAGAATATCGTGATAATCACATGATCTTCTTAACAAAAGAAGAATTAGATCGTACAGAATGGCTTGTTGATGTAGACGATAAGTTAAAAGACTACGATCGCTACTGGACAGAGCTGAAAACAAAAGGTAAATAAGTAAGGAAATGCGGTTTCTAAAGTAGAAATCGCATTTTTTCATAGTAGGAGGAAATCGATTGAAGAAAAAGTTACATCAGTATGAGTTAATGTGTATCGTTTTATTGTTTGTTCTATTTAGCATCATCGCTTGGAGGGTACATGTAGGTGGTGTTACAATGATGGATACATACGTACGTGATATGGTAAAAGGATTACAAACGGAAAGCTCACTTACATTTTTCTCCTACTTTACAAAGCTAGGATCTGCAGTTGGAGTTATAACGACACTAATTATAAGCTTGCTCGTTTTTTGGAAAAAGCGTTATTATGCTGCTATGATTGTGTATCCAATGGCTATATTAACGACACACCTTGTTAATAAGGGGATAAAAGAAATTGCAAAAAGAGACCGCCCATCATTAAATGAGGCACTTGACGCACTTGGGTATAGCTTCCCAAGTGGACATGCAATGCTATCTATCATAACATTCGGTTTTCTTGCCTATATCATTGCTGCGAATTTGAAAAGTACAGCTGGAAAATGTGGTATTACGATTTCGATGGGTATATTAATTATATTGATTGGATTAAGTAGAGTTATTTTAAATGTTCATTACCCAACTGATATTTTAGCTGGTTATTGCGCAGGGGGCATTTTGTTAATCATTGCAATTTATTGTCATCGTTTACTCACCGAGAGATTGGGACTTAATAACGAGAGATAGAAAAACGTCTAGAAAAACTAGTATTATAGTTTTTCTAGACGTTTTTTGTTTATGGGGAGATGTGATACAGTATAAATGATAAGTAAATTATATAAAGTAGGTGAAAATGTGTGAAGACAAATGTACATAAAATTGATAAGTGGGGGAAGTTAGGAACTTTTTTGTATCAATTTCGTTATACAGTAATTGTAGCATTACTACTACTTGCGATAGTGCTCGGTATTTTTGCTCCAAAACTTCCAGGAGTATTGGGCGGTGATGGTTTCCAAACAGAAGGGGATTATCAAAAGACGAAAGAAATTTTAGATAAAGATTTTAAGCAATCTCAAGATACACTTTTACTCGTTTTTGAGAAGGAAAAGAATACTTCGCATGAGGATTTCCAAAAGCGTATAGAGGGGATAATAAATCAAATTCAAGAGACGGAAACATACGAATCTTTCCATCATCCAATGCAAAATAAAGAGATGTTACAAGATGATATCGGTTATGCGACGATTTTATTTTCCGGGAAAACAAATAAAGAACGAATGGAAAAGACATTACAATTCGCCGGAAAAATCGAGAAGGAAAGTAATAGCGTATTAAAAGTAACACCGACAGGATATCCGAAAATTAATCAAGAGATTAATGAAAGAACGCAAAATGATTTAAAAGTAGCAGAGATGATTGGATTACCTATTGCATTTCTCGTACTATTATTCTCATTTGGTAGTCTGCTTGCGTCTATTTTACCGATTATAAATGGCGCGCTAAGTGTAATTAGTACGATGGGGATTTTATATTTTATAGGTAGTGAAAAAGAGCTATCTATTTTCGTGTTAAATGTTGCGCCGATGATTGGGCTCGCATTATCAATTGATTTCGCACTGTTATTTGTAAATCGCTTTCGAGAAGAAGTTGCGAAGAGAACTGTGAAAGAAGCGATAGCAATTACGTATCAAACGGCAGGGCGTGCTATCGTATTTTCAGGGTTATGTGTATTCGTCGGTTTATCAGGCTTATTTTTCTTTAAGATAGATTATATTCAGTCTGTGGCTATTAGCGGGATGATTGTCGTTATTATGAGTATTTTGTTTTCGCTCACACTTCTTCCGGCACTATTATCTTTAATTGGTAAAAAGATATTGAAAAAGAATCAGGCGGCGCCTACGCCATCAAAGGTATGGCGTAAATTTGCACAGTTTGTAATGAAGCATCCAGTTGTCATGATTATTGTTGTTATAACATTTATTGTTATTTGTTTATTACCGCTACGTACAGCTAACTTGCAGTTTCCTGGTGTTGAAGCTTTACCTGAAAAGAGTGATACGAGAGTTGCATTTGAGAAGTATGAAGAAGCCTTTAATAAAACTGTCCAAACACACGCTGATGTTACATTAGTAGTAGAGACGAAGAAAGATATAACAGAAAAAGAAAGTTTACAAAAGATAGAAGCTGTTGTTCAAAAGTTAAAAGATGATAAGCAAGTATATAAGGTGAAAAGTGTATATGACGGGCTAAATGGAATGAAAGCAGATCAAGTTGCTGGAATATTGCAGTCGCCAGAAGCGGCGAAAATAGCTCCTGTATTTGAAGCGTATACGAAAGGAAATAAAACAACAATGGAAGTCTTTTTGGATACGAAGCCAAGTACAGAAACTGCAAAACAATGGGTTCGTGATTTTAAAAAGAATTATAAAGAAAATGATGTTACTTATTATATGGGCGGTATGACAACGTTCCAGCAAGAGTTAGAAGATGAAATTAAAGATAAAGTTGCAATTGGTATGTCTGTTATATTTGGATCAACCTTTGTTATTTTATTATTCGCATTCCGCTCTATACTCATTCCAATTAAAGCTATTATTATGAACGTACTTAGTTTAAGTGCAACAATTGGAATTGTTATTTGGTTATTTGAAGGTGGTCATTTCGGATTAGAAGAGAGTTCCGTTTTATTTGTATTACCGATCTTCATTTTCGGCCTCGTATTTGGGCTTAGCATGGATTATGAAGTATTTCTTATTTCACGTATTCATGAGCTCTATGAAGAAACAGGAGATAATGATCAGGCCACGTTAGAAGGGCTTGTATCGACAAGTAGAATCATTACGTCAGCTGCTTTAATTATGATCGTTGTAACTGGTGCGTTCGCATTTACTGATATTTTACCAGTAAGGCAAATGGGTCTTGGTGTGGCATTAGCGATATTTCTTGATGCAACAATTATTCGTCTAATGCTCGTACCAAGCTTGATGAAGTTGTTTGGAGACTGGAATTGGTGGCTGCCATTTCGAAAAAAACGAGAAAAATCATCGTGAAAAACGCTCATCATATTGATGAGCGTTTTTTTATGAATAGCAAAGCCTACATTTTGCAAATAGTATGTGATAAGAACATTACATACAAGTAGGTGAAGGCAATGTTTCGTTATTTTAAGTTTAAGCTAAATGATACAGTACAGTTTACTGAAAAAGATGGGCATTTGTATCGCATTGTCGGTTATCGGTTGGAGAAAGGGTTTTACCCAAAAGATGAATGGACTCATATTATTTATGAACTGCTTAGAGAATTTGACGGGTATACGATGGATGCGGAAGAAGAGGAAATTGTAAAAGTTATTCAAGTAGAGGATGAGTATTACAAAATACAAGAAGTATCGGGGTATCGCTATCCAGTAAAAATGAAGCAAAAGCAGCAAGTTATGAAAGGAGAGAAAATAGACGACTTATTAGATACATACAACGACTATAAACGATTGGCGGATTTCTTTAAAGATTTATTGTATGAACAAAAAGCTGAAGAAGTGTTGCAGGAAATGAAAAAGCTTAGAGCGTGAGGGGGGCAGTCGATTATAAGACTGTCCTCTATTTTTGACGGTGCATCAAATTATGTTTTCCGTTACAATGAGAGAATCAATAGAAATAAGGTGATTATAGTATGGAAACAAAGAAAAAGGGCGAATGGTGTGAAATCACGGTTCCAGCGACGTGGAATGGTATAAGTATTGATACGTTGTTAAAAGTAGAATGGGAAGTACCAAAAAAGTTATTACATCAGCTTCGTATGGAAAAGGGTGTTACGGTTAACGGAGAACAGAGGAGATGGAATGAACTTTTAAAAGAAGGAGATAAGTTACAAGTTCATATGTTTATGGAGGAGGAGTACGGCGTAGAGCCGGAATACGGTGAATTAAATGTAGTGTTTGAAGACGATCACGTACTCATTGTAAATAAGCCCGAGCAAATGGATACACATCCTTCTGAAAAAAATGGGACGGGAACACTTGCCAATCTTGTTGCTTTTCATTTTCAAATGCAAGGTTTAGAGACGAAGGTTCGTCATATCCATAGGTTAGATAAAGATACGACAGGTGGTGTTGTATTCGCAAAACATAGAATTGCGGGTGCAATTATGGATCGTTTATTAATGGAACGGAAAATTAAAAGAACGTATACGGCACTTGTTGAAGGAAAAGTAAAAAAGAAGCAGGGGACAATTGACGCGGCCATCGGAAGAGATCGACATCATGCTACAAGGCGCCGTGTTTCTCCAAAGGGAGACCAAGCTATAACGTATTATAAAGTAGAGAAATATTTTAAAAAACAAGATGCGACGCTCGTAACGTTACAGTTAGAAACCGGTAGGACGCATCAAATTCGCGTTCATATGAGCTATAATGGAAATCCATTAGTTGGGGATGTATTATATGGTGGGCAAACAACATATATGTCCGGGCAAGCGTTACATGCGATGAAGATTAATTTTTTGCATCCGATTACGAAAGAAGAGATCACGGTTGACGTACCTTTCCCTACAAATTTAAACGATATAATGAAAAAATTTGAAAGAGAAAATGGGTAAAGTGTAAGTTTAAAGTTGAAAAAGGTAGATTTTTGCAGGGATTTCTCTAAAAGAGGCGAAGCCGTTAAGAGAAAAGAGGGGTGAGAATTACTTGATCAAATATAAATATATGCTAGGGATATTTTTCGCTTGTCTTTTACTTACTCTATGTATTTATCCATATTTACCAACTCGTATGGCTGTGCATTGGAACGAGAATGGTGGAGCGAACGAGTTTATGAGTAAACAAGGCGTCGTATTATTTATTCCTGTCCTTATTATTATTGTACATGGATTAATATATGTTATTTCGCATAATATATATAAGTTTAACGAAGGAGAGCATTTCATTATAAGTGGATTTATAAAGAGTATTACTTTATTTATGATGTTTGTCCATATACTAATTCTCTTTATTAATATTGGAAGTATTATATCCTTTCAGACAGGACTAACGATTGGAATTAGTATGTTTCTTTTTATGTTTAGTAAAGTGTTTAAAAAGGTGAAGGATAGAGAGAAAGAACCGATCAAATTACAAAAAATCCGTTTAGTCAGTGGGCGAATCTTTCAAGTGATGGCATGTAGCATATTATTTTCATTGCTTTTGAGCCTGAAGTGGGGATTTTATTTGTTAATTAGTGTAATAAGCTGCGGATCTATTTTGTTTATGTTCTACATTTTATACGCATACATATTAGAAAGCTATGAAACATAAAAAAGAGTCTTCTAGGAGAAGACTCTTTTTTCTATTTACTTCGTAATAAATTGTTGTGTCCAGTAGTTGCCGCTTTCTACATAGCCAACACCGATATGAGTGAAGCCACTATTTAAGATGTTTGCACGGTGTCCAGCACTGTTCATCCAAGCTTGTACAACTTCTTCTGGAGTACGTTGACCTTGGGCGATGTTTTCACCTGCAGATTTATAAGAAATACCAAACTTCTTCATCATGTCAAACGGAGACCCGTATGTAGGGCTGTTATGATCAAAGTAGTTGTTTTTCTGCATATCTTCAGACTTAATGCGTGCTACTTTGCTTAATTCAGTATCGATTTGTAATGCTGGTAAGCCTTGTTTTGTACGCTCTGCATTTGTTAATTCAACAACACGTTGTTCGAATTCGCTTAAAGATTTTGCTTCTTCAGCAGGCTTTTGCTCAGCAGGTTTTTGTGTTTCGTTTTGAGTATTATTGTTTTCAGCTGGTTTTTGAGCTTCTGGTTTAGCAACTTCTTCAGCAGGCTTTTGTTCAGCTGGTTTTTGTGTTTCCTCAGCAGGCTTTTGAGCTTCTGGCTTAGCTGTTGGTTGTTCAGTTACAACATTTTCAGTAGGCTGTTGACCAGGAATGAAGCAATCTTGTTGGAATTGACCTTGATTCCATTGTGCTAATGACTCAACTCCCATAGATTGTAAGAATGCTTGTAATTCTTGTTGGCTCATTTGTTTCATCATTACTTTTGAATGCTGAATATTTTGAACCTTTATGTTAGATGGTTGTACTGTTGCAGCTTGTGCATCTAAAGATGATACTCCTAAAGTAAGAGCTGTTGCAGCAGCTACAGATAATAAAACACGCTTTTTCATGATGTGTGTCCCCCTATATAAAGTTTTAATTTGTTTTCACACGATTTGTTTTTGACAGCCTGTCTGACTGACAAATCCATCGTAGCATACAATTTGCGAGAAAAAAGATGGAAAAAAATTCATAGACTTTGAAATTACCTAATTTATCCTAAGAGAAGAAAAGGGAAGAAATAAGAGAAACATAGAGTATAAAAGGAATTTTTGCATTTTTATACTTGGTTTTAAGAGAGGGTTTTTGGATAGATTTACCTAAATGGAAAATAAAGAATCCTATTGTATCAATGGTTTGAACATTTTTTTGAGGAATATACTGGATTGATTTTTACAAAACTGTAATGTTTCTGTTGTTCTTTTTTATAATAAAGTAACATATTTTTAATGTTGTAGCAGACAAAAAAGCGGCTATCTCTTTACATAGACGAAGGAGATAGCCGTTTTCCTATTATTACGTATGTTACGAGTTATTACGAGTTGGTTTCAATTGCTTCTAATAATAAATCTACAATGTGAATTCCTCTCATTTTATGAGAAAGATCTTCTCGTTCAATACCTAATTTCATTTGTAATAGACAACCTGGATTTGCAGTAACAATTGTCGCCGCGTCTGTTTCATGCACACGGTCCATTTTATAATCTAGAAATTCCATTGATAACTCTGAATGAACAATATTGTAAATACCAGCAGAACCACAGCAACGGTCCGCATCTTTCATTTCGCGATATGTTGAGCCTTGGATGGCTTCTAGTAACATACGAGGTTCAGAAGATGTTCGCATAACATTGCGTAAATGACAAGAGTCTTGATACGTAATGATTTGCGGTGGAAGTCGTAAGTCATTACGTTTATGGAAATCTAGTTCTACTAGTATAGCAGTAATATCTTTAATTTTAGAAACAAATTGCTTTGCTTGTTCAGCCCACTTAGGGTCATCTTTTAATAAATAATCATAATCTACGAGATAAGCTCCGCAACCACCTGCATTGGTAATAATATAGTCGATGTTTAAATCTTCGAATGCTTTTATATTTCGTTTTGCTAATTCTTTCGCTCCACTCTTTTCACCAGCATGCCCATGTAATGCCCCGCAGCAACTTTGTGTTTTCGGAATAACGATATCACAACCAGCTAACTGAAGAAGTTTCATCGTTGCGTTATTTGTTTCTAAAAACATCGTATCCATTAAACAACCTGTGAAGAATGCAACTTGTTTCTTCTTTGCCACCTCAGCAGGTAAAAATTCAGGACGATCTTTCATTGCTTTCATTTTAGGAACTTTTGGCAAAACGAGATCTATCGTTGCAAGTGTTTCAGGGAATAACTTCATAATACCTGTTTTATGTGTTAGCGTTTGTAAACCAGAACGCTGGTAAAATCCGATTAGCCCTGTTAATGTTCTCATTCGGTTTTGATGCGGGAATAGTCCTTCAAAAACGACTTTACGAACAGCTCTCACGGGCACTGAGAACTTTTTATTTTGATTAATAATATCACGAGCTTCTTCTAATAAATGTCCATAATTCACACCAGATGGACAAACAGGTTCACAAGCACGGCAGCCTAGGCAAACATTTAATGTATTTTCAACATCTTCATCTGGCTCAATTAAACCATCAGCGACGGCTTTCATTAAGGCGATACGTCCGCGTGGTGAATGTGATTCTTTATATCCAGATTGAATGTAAGTAGGACAAGTCGGTAAACAAAAACCGCATCGCATACAGTTTAGTAGTTCATCTTCACTTAATCGTTCTTTAAATTCCTTTTGAATGTTTTCTTTATTTAATGTGGTCATCGCTCAACCACCACTCTTTTACGAGAGTCTTTCGCGAACATCTTTCCAGGATTCATAATGTTGTTTGGGTCGAAGGCTTGTTTAATCCCTTGCATAGCAGCAATACCTTCTTTACCTAATTTCATTTCTAAATAAGGAGCTTTCATCGCGCCAACACCATGTTCGCCGGTAATCGTACCACCAAGCTCAATCGCTTTCGCAAATATTTCAGCAAAAGCCTGTTCAGCACGGTGCATTTCTTCTTCATTACGGGCATCTGTCATACAAGTTGGGTGCAAATTACCATCACCAGCATGACCAAAAGTACAAATAGGAATATTATATTTCTTTGCAATTGCATTAATTGCTTCAACCATTGGAGCGATTTGTGAACGTGGTACAGTTGCATCTTCTAATATTGTTGTCGGTTTTAGTCTTGCAAGTGCTGATAGTGCACTACGGCGTGCTGTACGAAGCGCATCTGCTTCGGCTTCATCTTTTGCAACGCGAACATCGACCGCATTCATAGCACGGCAAACGTTAGCCATTTTTTCAATATCTCGATTGACAACCTCGGGCGGGCCATCTTGTTCAATTAATAAAATTGCTTTGACGTCAGTTGGTAAACCGATTTGTGCAAACTCTTCTACAACTTCAATTGTTGGTTGATCTAAAAACTCAAGTGTCGCCGGAATAATTTTATTTGCAATAATAGCAGAAACAGCTCGAGCAGCTTCGTTAATATCTTCATATAGCGCAAGCATCGTTTTCTTCGTTTCAGGCATAGGGACAAGTTTTAATATAGCTTCCGTAACAACACCAAGTGTTCCTTCAGAACCAATAAATAAACGAGTTAAATCATAACCAGCTACATCTTTTGCTAATTTACCGCCAGTGCGAATGATATCGCCGTTCGGTAAGACAATTTCAAGCCCCATTACATAATCACGTGTTACGCCATATTTTAAACCACGTAATCCGCCGGAGTTTTCATTAATGTTACCGCCGATTGTAGAAATTTTCATAGAGCTTGGATCTGGTGGATAAAATAAACCTTTTTCTTCTACTGCTTTAATAATATCAAGTGTAATAACACCAGCTTGTACAGTAATTGTTAAATTCTCTTCGTCAATTTCTAAAATATTGTTCATATGGCGGAAAATAAGGACGATACCACCTTCAAGTGGACACGTTCCAGCGCAAAGATTTGTTCCAGACCCGCGAACATATACAGGGATTTTATGAGTGTTACACACTTTTAACACTTCAGCTATTTCATTTGTATTACGAGGAGCAATGACTGCATCAGGCATCGCTTGGAAGTTTGGAGTGGCATCATAACTATAAGTTAAACGCCCCATATTGGATGTATCTACATTATCTTCACCAACAATAGATACGAATGAATCAATAATTTGTTTTTCTAACATTGGAAATCCCCCTCAAACTGTTAACGTATTTCGTCATAATAAAAAACGTTGTAACAGTGCTTTCGTTATAATGATAAAAAAGTTGGGGGATTCTTTCTATGTACAATCATCTAAAGATTAATATATTTTATCGTTATTTTTTATATGATTATCTAATAAGAGGAGTGCGAAGTATAAAATATTTAAATCTTTGAATTGTTTCGGGTCAAGTCCTGTATGCTCTTCAATCTTTTTTAGCCTGTAATGCAATGTGTTAATGTGTATATGTAATTGCCCAGCTGTCTGCTTATAAGATTGGTTATAATCGATAAATAAACGTAAAGTGTGCATAAGCTCAGGAGATGATACTAAGTTTTCAATGGTACGCTCTAGAAACTGTTCCCGAGTTTCAGTAGAAATATCTTGTAAGCACATTTCTAAACGTAAATCTTCATTAAATACAATTTCTTTCGTTTCAAGTGATACTGAAAGGGCGCGTAGTGCTTGTTCGTACGATAAGTTCATATTGCTTGGCGTAACTGTTTGTCCAATCCCGATATATAAAGTAATAGAAAATAAAGTTTCACAGTCTTTTTTTAACCGTTTTAAAAATTGAAAGGTTTGCTCTTTGGATTGCATTGTGGTAAACAAAATAAACCGATCATTTCCCCAGCGAACAAATAAATTTTCTTTTGCTACAATATTGCGCATATGTTGCCAAATTTTACGCTGGAGCATCGTATTATCTTGGGCGATTGATAATAAAATAAGTTGTTTCTTCTTATATAAATCAATGCCAAGCGTTTGGGCACGATCGAGAAAACTTGGAGACCAGTCTGTATTTTGAAGCCAATCAAAGACAAATGCTTCATAAGAAAGGTGCTCAAGTTCTAGTTGTTCTAAAAAGTAGTTTTCATGAATTAATAATTCGGTCATCTTACGTAATATTTCTCCGTATTGTGAAATATTTTCAGGTTCTCCTGTAATTCCAATCACGCCGATTACTTCGTCATGGAATAGTAAAGGAAGATTCATCCCAGCTTTTACACCTTGCAGTCGTTGTTCATCATCTTTTGTAATAATGACAGTTCTCTTTTGTTTCGCACAGCGGAGTGCACCTTCATGAAATTGACCGATTCTTTCCGCATCTGTACTTGCGATAATAACGCCTTGTATATTAATAATAATAATGTTTTCAGTAATTAATCTGCGTACTTCACGTACAATTTTATTCGCTAAATCAGGAAAAAGCATAATTTGCACACCTCAAATTCTATTTGTTGTACATTATATATGTAAGTTTATTAATAAAGGAAGATTTCACATTTTCCACACATTTATTTGTTACTTTACAATTATAACGAAATCATCCGAAGATGGAGGGAATCTTTTGAGAAAGTATGTTTTTCTTCTCTGTTTTTTATTTCTATTAGTAGGGTGTCAAGGAAGTTCGTATACACCGATTGCTAAAGATAAAAGTGTTATTATAACAACGAATATAAAGGAAGGTAGTATTAGTTTTATTGATAAAAAAACAAAGAAGCTATTAACAACATGGGAATTAAATGAGCCGATTGCGGGGGTTACGCTACTTCCAAATGGCGAGGAAATACTCGTTTATGGTAAGCAATTAGAATATATGTATGTATATTCACTAGCAGAAGGAAGACAAGTGGACAAGTATAAGACTGGAAAAGGAATTGCTAATGTTATCGCATCAGATGATGGAAAACAATTATTTGCTGCCGATCAAAATGAACAAAAGGTAAGGTTCTTTACGATAAAAGGAAAAGAGACAGGGAGTGTTTCAACAGGAAAAGGGCCGATAACGATGGTAGAGCATCATAACCAGTTATCTGTACTAAACTTTTATGATACGAAACTAACGACCATTGATACAAAGAAAAAAGAAGTGATACAGTCCTTTATGATTCCGCCAGCATCAACAGGAGCGACGGTTAGCGCTGATGGGAAAGAAATATGGATTGGTGGACATGGTGATGGAAGTCAAGTGAATGAGAAAGTATTAGTGTATTCTTTACAGAGCGGAGAGATGATGCGTTCTTTACATGCTCCGTTTATGCCTGTGAATATAACAAAGGATGATAAGTATGTATATGCGCTAAGTCACGGTTCAAATACGCTTAGAAAGTTTGATGCAAGTACGTATCAAGAGGTAGGATTTGCAGAAGTAGGATCTAATCCATTTGCATTTTTGAAAAGCGGTGCAGAAGGATATGTAGCTAGTTATGATAGCGATGAAGTATGCGTAATGGATATGAAGAATATGAAAATAAAACAAACAATTAAAGTCGGAAAAGGACCGTTTCAACTCATAGAGAGAGAAGGGGAAGGACAATGAGTAAATATAACGTGCTAGTCGTAGATGACGAAAGTGATATGAGGCAACTTGTCGGAATGTACTTAGATAACTTCGGATACGAGTGGGGAGAAGCTGAAAATGGAAAAGAGGCACTTCGAAAATTAGAGACGGATCATTACGATTTCGTTGTACTAGATATTATGATGCCTGAGATGGATGGGCTTTTAGTTTGTAAAGAGATTCGAAAAACGTCGGATGTACCTATTATATTTTTAACAGCAAAAGGTGAAGAGTGGAATAGGGTGAACGGCTTACGGATGGGGGCAGATGATTATATTGTAAAGCCATTTAGTCCCGGGGAACTAATTGCTCGTATGGAAGCTGTTTTAAGACGATATACAAAGCAAGAACAGCAAGAAGAGATTCAATTTGGACCGATTCTTATTAATGAAAAAAGTAGGAGGGTCGAGACGAATGGTGAGACGATTCCTCTTACGGTAAAAGAGTTCGATTTACTATATTTTCTTTGCCAACATAATGGACAAGTATTTAGCCGGGAACAATTGCTTGAAAAGGTGTGGGGATATGATTATGCAGGAAGTACAAGAACGGTAGATACGCATGTGAAAACGATGCGTCTAAAGCTAGGAGAAAGTGGAAACTACATTCAAACCGTTTGGGGTGTAGGTTATAAATTTGAGGTGTAACGTATGTTTACGATGGTACAAAAGCTTTGGCTTACAGTAGTATGTGCAGTATGTGTAACAGTTTCCTTTCTTTATTTTGTATCTTTATACTCATATGAAAAGTTATACGTTGATAATTTAAAAGATTCATTAGTAATGGAAGGGAAACGTCTTGCCACGCAATATGATAAACGTGAAGGAGTATCCACTTTTGAAGAGAAAGTAAGGGCATATGATCAAATATCTAGTTCAGATGTCCTTTTCGTATACAATCCGCGTGATTTAAGCGCATGTTTGCCTTTTGATGTTCACCATCATTCTCTTATAAGTGAAGGGGATAGACAGGCGCTATTAGATGGGAAAACTGTGACAAAGATAGGGTATGAAGAACATTTTGATCGTAATATTATGGGTGTTGTCATCCCTGTTTTAGATAATAAAAAATTAGTTGGTATTGTATACTCTTATATTCCTTTAAAAAGTATAAAAGACTTAATATTTGATATGGGTCTTATTTTAGCGCCGTTAGCACTTGCAATGATTTTAATTACAATATGGATTGGTAGAAAAATTATTATCGCTATTACGAGACCACTTTCGCAAATGGAACGAGTTGCAAATCATTTGGCTACTGGAGATTTCTCAGAGCGGATTACAATTTCTTCAGAAGATGAAATTGGACGATTGGGAAAAGCTTTTAATAAAATGGCAAATTCCTTAGAAACAGAAGATGTAAAGCGTAAGGAATTTTTAGCTAATGTTTCGCATGAACTTAGAACACCGCTTAGTTATATTAAAGGATATAGTGAAGCTATTTTAGACGGTGTAGCGAAGGGGCCGCAGCAGGAAAAAGTAACGCAACTTATTCATAAAGAAGCAGGTCGCATGCAGCGCCTCGTTCATGATTTATTAGATCTAGCACAGCTAGAAGGGGAACACTTTCCCCTAAAGAAACAACCTATCGTTTTTTCACAGCTTATTGAAGATGTACTAGATACGTACGAGTTACAGTTTATAGAAAAAAAAATTCGTATTTCAACGAATTTAAATCCTGAAATTATCGTAATGATTGATGAGGATCGTATGCAACAAGTACTTCATAATGTGTTAGATAATGCGATACGTTATACAAATCAAAACGGGGATATCATAATAACATTAAAGCAAATCGATGATTATTGTGAATTGCACATAAAAGATACAGGAATAGGTATTGATAGAGAGCATTTAGAAAATCTCGGGGAACGCTTTTACCGAGTAGATAAAGCGAGAAGTCGTCAACACGGTGGAACAGGTTTAGGTCTTGCAATTGTTAGGCAAATTGTTCATATACATGATGGTGAGTGGAGAATAGAAAGTGAAAAAGGTAAGGGAACGACAGTTATTATTAAATTAAAAGCACAAGATGAGGAGAGCATATTCTAACTTTTGGAATATGCTCTTCATATTGAAGGTAAATAGTTACGCGTAAATGTATTAATTAATATCAAAAATTTGACTATTTTATGAACAAAACATTTGTACTTCTTACTAATTCGTTCTAAAATAGTTATGGATGCTAAGTTCTTATAAAACGTTACAATTGTTGTTTGGAAGATACTGAGGTGATTTAACTGGAGTACAAATCTATTAAACCGAAAAAAATTTACGAAGAAGTATCTGAAGCTATTTTAACAATGATTAAAAATGGTACGTTAAAACCTGGTGACAAACTACTTCCTGTTCATCAATTAGCTGAGCAGTTTCAAGTTGGCAGATCTGCTGTTCGTGAAGCGCTAAGTGCGCTAAGAGCAATGGGCTTAATTGAAATGAAACAAGGAGAAGGTACATATGTAAGGAATTTCGATCCTTCTTCATTAACAAAATCACTAAATAACAAGTTATTAATGAAGAAAGAGGATATTTTGAATTTATTAGAAGTACGTAAGGTGCTCGAAGTGGGGGCAGTTCGAGCGGCAGCGGCAAAACGTACGGAAGCTAATTTGCAAAATATGAAGTATTGGTTAGATGAAATGGCAAAGAGCATTGGAGATGAGAAGGCTGGCGAAAAAGCAGACTTTCATTTTCATATGGGAATTGCAGAATCTTCGCATAATAACATCTTACTTGAGCTCATGAATCATGTTTCAGAGATGATTGCCGAAACGATTGGTGAATCAAGACGCATTATTTTATATGGTGAACAAACAACATCAGAACGACTTTTAGAAGAGCATCAATCTATATATAATGCGGTGTTAAAGCAAGATGTGGAATTAGCGCAGCAAGCAATGCTAAATCATTTAACAAATGTAGAACATATTGTCACAGGTAAAAGTGACATAAATTCGTAATTTAATCTTTTAAAATTCTAATTTTCTGATAAAATAGAGAGAGATTAAGTAAACGTTTTCTTTAGAAGAGGGAGAGGATAGGCTATGGTTGAGCCTACTTCTTCTAATCTTAGTCATCTGATGACCATATGATTGTTGGCGAAGTTGTAATGAGGGGGAATTATAGTTATGAAAGTTACTTTATTTGTTACTTGTATAGTCGATATGTTTGAAACAAACGTCGGCAAAGCAACAGTTGAAGTATTGGAGCGTTTAGGTTGTGAAATTGAATTTCCAGAAGCACAAGTTTGTTGTGGTCAGCCTGCATATAATAGCGGCCATGTAGAAGCAGCAAAAGAAGCGATGAAACATATGATTGAAACTTTCGAAGATGCAGAATATATCGTTACGCCATCTGGCTCTTGTGCGACAATGTTTCATGAGTATCCGCATGTTTTTAAAGATGATCCGAAGTGGGCTAAACGTGCACAAAAGGTTGCTGATAAAACATATGAATTCACACAATTTATTGTAGATGTTTTAAAAGTTACAGATGTTGGTGCAAGTTTACCAGGGATAGCTACTATTCATAAATCTTGTCATATGACACGCCTGCTTGGAGTAAAAGAGGCACCAGGAATTTTATTATCAAACGTAAAAGGATTAATTGTGAGAGAACTGCCAAACGTGCAAAATTGTTGTGGGTTTGGGGGAACGTTTTCAGTTAAGATGACTCCAATTTCTGAGCAAATGGTAGATGAAAAAGTAGATAGTGTAATGGAAACAGGTGCTGATTATTTAATTGGTGCAGATTGTGGGTGTTTGTTAAACATTGGCGGACGTATTGAGCGTTTAGGAAAAGAAGTAAAAGTAATGCATATTGCTGAGGTCTTGAATAGTCGCTCATGAAGGGGGAACATAAGCTATGTCTATGAAAATCAGTGAGAAAAAATTTAATGATCGCGTTGGCGATGGAATTCAAGATTCGTTTATGCGTGGCGCAGTATCTTCTGCACAAACGCGTTTATATACAAATCGATTGAAAGCAGCTGAAGAGTTAGGGAACTGGGAAGAGTGGCGTGAACTAGGTGAACAAATTCGTCAACATACGTTAGAAAATCTTGATTATTACTTAATGCAGTTAAGTGAAAATGTATCAAAAAGAGGCGGTCACGTTTACTTTGCGAAAACGAAAGAGGATGCAGCAAAGTACATTCAAGACGTTGCAAAAAAGAAACAAGCGAAGAAAGTTGTAAAATCAAAATCAATGGTAACTGAAGAAATTAGTATGAATCATGCCCTTGAAGAGATTGGTTGTGAAGTGTTAGAGAGTGACTTAGGAGAGTATATCTTACAAGTAGATAACGATCCACCATCACATATTATTGCACCTGCGCTTCATAAAAACAGAACGCAAATTCGTGATGTATTTAAAGAAAAACTTGGATATGAAAATTCTGATGATCCATACGAAATGACAAAGTTTGTTCGTAAACAACTTCGTGAGAAATTTATGGATGCAGAAATTGGTGTGACAGGTTGTAACTTCGCTGTTGCAAATACGGGCTCTCTTTGTTTAGTAACGAACGAAGGTAATGCCGATCTTGTTATGTCGATTCCGAAAACACAAATTGCAGTAATGGGTATGGAACGTATGGTTCCGACAATGGAAGAATTAGATGTTTTAGTTGGTTTACTATGTCGTAGTGCAGTAGGTCAAAAGCTAACAAGTTATGTAACAGTAGCAGGACCAATTCAAGAGGAAGAGGTAGATGGACCAGAAGAGTTTCATTTAGTCGTTGTTGATAATGGACGCTCTCAAATTCTTGGATCGGAATTCCGTTCAATATTGCAATGTATTCGTTGTGCTGCTTGTGTAAATGTATGTCCTGTGTATCGTCACGTTGGTGGACATTCATATGGTTCTATTTATTCAGGACCAATTGGTGCAGTGTTAACACCACTTTTAGGTGGGTATGACGATTACAAAGAGCTTCCTTATGCATCTAGTTTATGCGGAGCATGTACAGAAGCTTGTCCAGTAAAGATTCCGTTACATGATTTATTATTAAAACATCGTCAAGTTATCGTTGAGCAAGAAGGACGTGCCCCACTTGCAGAGAAATTAGCAATGAAAATGTTTAGTATGGGCGCATCTTCAGCAGCTTTATATAAAATGGGATCAAAAATAGCACCGGCAGCAATGAGTCCATTTACATCTGGTAACCGTGTATCAAAAGGTGTTGGACCACTTAAAAACTGGACGGATATTCGTGAATTCCCGGCTCCAAGTAAAGAACGATTCCGTGATTGGTATAAAGATCATAAGAAAGGCGGGGACAAATAATGACAGGATTAATTCAAAACCGTGAGTCCTTTCTAGATAATATCGCAAAAGAACTTGGGCGCGCGCGTAAAACGGAAGGCGTAGAACGTCCAGCATGGAAAAGTAATGTGAATGAAGAAACGTTAAAAGATTATTCACAAGAAGAACTGTTAGAAGTATTTAAAAATCAATGTACAAACATTCATACAACTGTTGTGGAAACGACAAACGACTGTTTACGTGAAGATATTCAAAAAGTAATCGTTGAAAACGGCGGAGGACCTATTATATTATCAGCAGATGAGCGTTTTGATTCCTATGGATTGACTTCTTTATTTAAAGAAGAGCTTCCAAAGCAAAATGTTGAAGTAAATATATGGGATCCTGAGAAAAAAGAAGAGAATATGCGTATAGCGGAAAAAGCGAATATTGGAATCGCATTTAGTGATTATACTTTAGCGGAATCGGGTACGATTGTTGTACAAAGTCATAAAGGACAAGGGCGTTCTTTACACTTTTTACCGACTGTATATTTTGCTATTATTCCACGTGAAACACTTGTACCTCGTATTACACAAGCAGTTCAACATATGAACTCTCGTGTGGAAAAAGGTGAAGCAGTCGCATCTTGTATTAACTTTATTACAGGACCAAGTAACTCAGCGGATATTGAAATGAATCTTGTGGTCGGAGTACATGGACCATTAAAAGCAGTATATTTCATCGTATAAAATAGGGGAAAGCAGGCCGGAAAACGGCCTGCTTTTTTAATAGAATAAAGATAATATGAAGTAGAAGTTCTCTCCTTTTTTTGTTATGTTCTTTTGGAAAGGAGAGGAAGGGATGTTCACTTATTTATATGCATTGTTAGTGGGTATGGTGTTTGGTTCTTTTTTTATGGTAATCGCAATGAGGGTTCCAGTAGGTGAATCTATTATTACACCGCGTTCGTATTGTCACTACTGCAAGTATACGTTACAGCCGAAAGAACTGATTCCAATCATTTCATTTTGTATACAAAAAGGGCGTTGTACAAGTTGTAAAAGAAAAATCTCAAGTTTGTACATAGTATTTGAATTTGTTACAGGGAGTTTATTTTTTCTTACTGTATATGTAATTGGAATAGAACGAGAGCTCATCATCATTTTATCGCTCTTTTCTTTACTTCTTATTATTTCAGTTACAGATTTAGTATATATGCTAATACCTAATCGTATTTTAATTTGGTTTGGGCTTTTGCTTATTTTAGAATGTATTTTTGTACCGTTAGTTACTTGGATAGATAGTATAGCTGGTAGTGGAACTATATTCATTTTATTATATTGCATGCAAAGGATTTACCCAGATGGTCTTGGCGGAGGTGATGTAAAATTACTTTCATTACTCGGATTTATAATAGGAGTGAAAGGTATTTTTATAACTTTATTTTTAGCATCTTGCTTTAGCCTTTGTTTTTTCGGAATAGGTATAGCGTTAAAACGTATAAAAATAAAAACTCCAATTCCGTTTGGACCTTTTATTAGCCTTGGGGCAATATGTTATGTGTTGGTCACATGTGCAAAATAAAGAGGAGATAGAACATGAATGTATATATGGATGATCAAAGAAGTTGCACGTACGGATATGTTTTGGCAACTACAGCAGAATCTGCCTTGAAATATGTAGGGAGCTAAAACCTCCAAAGTAAAACTTTGGAGGTTTTAATGTTTCATATGTGCTTGTAAAGGAATAATTTCCTCTGTTTGAGCTGCTACTAATTCAGTTTTCTCTTGTTTAACATCAGGTGCTTTCTTTGTTAAGTAATGATATACCATACCGACGAATACCGATCCGCCAATAATGTTACCTATTGTAACTGGAATTAAGTTATGAATAGCTCCAGCGAAAGTAATTGTATCAGGATGTGGTGAAACTAAAGATAAGGCAAACAATGATAAGTTTGCAATGCTATGCTCGTAACCAGATAAGAAGAATGTGAAAACGAGCATCATCATCATCATTATTTTTGCTGTGTCACCTTTTACTTGAGAAGGTAAGAAGCAAGCAAGACATACGAGCCAGTTACATAAAATTGCTTTAAAGAATAATTGCATAGTAGGTGTATTCATCTTTCCTTCAACAACTTTATTCATTAAATGACCGTGATCAATTGCTTCGAAAATTCCAGTTGCGTAAAATAGTAAGGCAAAGAATAAAGCGCCAGCTAAGTTACCTGCATAACAAGCAATCCAGTTGCGAAGTGTATCAGAAATAGTTGTTTCTTTTCTCAAAGTTGCCACTGTGAAGTACATTGTATTGCCAGTAAATAATTCAGCGCCGCCATATATAATAAGTACCAGAGCAATTCCGAAAAACATGGAGGAAGCTAAATATGTTGCTGGTGAATCTGCAATATGAAAGAAATTACCTAACTTGAAACATAGTACAATAATAAATCCAATATAAATGCCAGCAAGTGCAGCACGAATGAAATATTGCATTGGATTTATATCTAGCATTTGCTTTTTGCTCTTAGCCAGTTTTACAACGTAATCTAATCCTTGTTCTAGCATGAGTAATACGCTCCTTTAGTACATCGTCTATAAATACTCCTTATATAAATAAAGTACATGGATTTGTTCATAGTTTCAATAAGTTTGTGCAATGTTTCACAAAAAGGACATACATCCAGAGGGGAAGCGCTTACAAAAGGTAGTATAATGGAATTTTTTTAAAAATAGAGAGGGGATTGGAACGAGGGAAAAAGAAAAAGCGCTGTAATTACAGCGCTTTTTCGTCTAAATTCTTTTCTACTTTTACTTCTACTTCTTTCGAGAAGAACCAACCGCAAACTGCGATTCCAATTAATACAATCCAGAATGTAAGCTTCCACGGAGTAGATTCTGGGAATGAATGTGGAAGGACATTTAAAGCAGGGTGTGCTAGCGTATAAACTGTTAATTTCACACCAACCCAACCTACAATTAAAAATGCTGCAGTTTCAAGTCCTGGTTTACGTTTTAATATTTGTACGAAAGCAGTTGCTGCAAATCGCATTATAACTAATCCGATAAGTCCACCTGTAAAGATAACGATAAATTGACCTGTATCAAGACTACCAATCGTACCTAATCCTGTTTTCGGTAAAGTCACTGCTAATGCAACAGCAGCTAAAATTGAATCAACAGCGAAGGCGATATCAGCAACTTCGACTTTAAATACAGTCCACCAAAAGTTCTCTTGTTTTTTCTTTGCTTCTTTTTCTTCTGTTTCTTCATGTGTATTCTTTTTAACATACGTTTTAAATAAGTGATTCCCCGCGATAAACATAAGATAAATCGCACCAATTGCTTGCACTTGCCATACATCGACTAGGAACGAAATCATAAATAGTGATCCGAAGCGGAAAACGAACGCTCCTGCTAATCCATAAAATAGTGCTTTCTTTCGTTTTTCTTCTGGTAAATGTTTTACCATAATTGCGAGAACGAGAGCGTTATCAGCTGCTAAAATCCCCTCTAGTGCAATTAGGATGAGTAATACCCAACCATACTCCAATAATAATGATACATCCATGTACATTCTCCTCTCATTTCTATAAAGACTAAACAAGTGAAGAAGTTCCCCACTGTTTAGTTTCCCCATACTCCTGCGTATCAACGGTGGAAGGAATTTGAAAACAAAAAAGACCTCTGCCGTTGATAGGCAAAGGTCTTGCTAGACATATGTAATGAAAATGCCAACAAAGCCGGAAGAACTAAGTTCTACGTAATGACGACTTTGTTTCCAAGAAATAGTTCTTGGACGCTACTCCCCTTTGGAGATATGCTATTGTATTCTCATTATATGGATAAATTATACGGTTGTCAACCTGTTAAAATATCTTCGTTGGGATATTTTATTTTTCTTTGTTTTTTACGTGCAAATGAAAAGGCTAATGTTAAAGGCCCCATCTTTCCAAAAAACATCATAAAGATAATAATTGTTTTGCCGATGATTGTTAAGTGTGGCGTCAAATTCATGCTAAGGCCGACAGTTCCAAATGCTGAAAATACTTCAAAAGCACTCATTAATAAAGAAACTTTCTCAGTGATGCTTAAAATTAAAATAGAAAGAAAAATAAACGAAATTGAAATAATAGTAATCGTTAATGATTTGACAATGAGCGCATCTTTAATGGATTTTTTAAACACGACAATATCATCTTGTTCTTGCAAAAATTTAAATACGCCGAAAAACATAATTAAAAAAGTTGTTAACTTAATCCCGCCACCAGTAGAAGCACTGCCAGCACCAATAAACATAAGAAGCATCATTAATAAAAGAGAAGGTTTTGATAATGCAGAGATATCAACAGTATTAAACCCGGCAGTACGCGTTGAAACCGCTTGAAAATAAGCAGCCATACCTTCCTCAAATGGTGTAAAACCTCTCATGGAAATTGAATTATGAAACTCGAATGTGAAAATAAAAACTGTAGCAATAATATTGACGATAAGAGTAGAAGAGAGCATAAGCTTTGAGTGTAAAGTAAGGTTTTTAAAGTTTTTCTTTCTTTTTATATCTACGATAACCGTAAAACCAATCCCACCTAAAATAATGAGGGAAGAAATAACGAGATTGACGAGAATACTATGGGAGTGCGACATTAAATTATCGCTCCACACAGAAAATCCAGCATTGTTAAAGGCTGAGATAGAATGAAAAAAGCTGTAATATATCCCTTTGGCAACCCCGTATTTGGGTACCCATTCAAAGGAGAGAAATAAAGTAGCGATACATTCTACAGTAAAAGAAAATAAAAATAATGCTTTTGCAAGACGAATTATTCCGCCGACATTTGTTTGGTTTAATGCTTGTTGTAATAAAATCCGGTTTTGAAGGCCGATTTTTCTGCCGAGCATAATTGCGATTAAAACAGCAAAGCTCATAATGCCAAGCCCGCCAACTTGTATAAGTGTTAAAATGACACATTGGCCAAATAGGGTAAATACTTTACCAGTGTCCACAACACCAAGCCCTGTAACCGTACAAGCAGAAACCGTTGTAAATAAGGCATCGAGCCATGAAATAGACGTTGTTGTAGCAATTGGCAATTTCAATAGGCATGTACCGATAATCGATAGCGTAATAAAAGATACAGTAAGAACACGGGGAGGACTCATGCTAATGTTAATCCGTTTCATTTCACATATCGTTCCTTTCGATTTGCTCTTACTAGTATGTGGAGAAGCACTATTATGTATGTTAAAAGAGAAAGAGGCAGAGAATATCTGCCTCTAAGCCATAGGTTATATAGTTATCCGCGTAATTGTTGTTGAGCTAAAGCAACAAGACGTTTCGTTACTTCACCGCCAACTGATCCGTTAGAACGAGAAGCTGTATTAGATCCTAAGCTTACACCGAATTCTTGTGCGATTTCATATTTGAATTGTTCAAGTGCTTGCTCTGCACCCGGAACTAGTAATTTGTTTGTTTTCACCATGTTGATACACATCCTTAAAGAGTAATCCAGTTTAGCTAAGTGCTATCTGGTAATGTTATTTTATGTGTAAACGACGTACTCATACCCGGAAGTAAACGGTGTGATTAGAAGTTCTTGGATAGAAAAAAGAGTAGCAAATTTGCTACTCTTTTTTCAGTATTGTCGCTGTACCTTCTACGACAATATCATCAGATTGATTATATATGTTTGTTTGCAATGTGATGATTTTTTTATCGTCCCGCTTTTTAATAACTTCTGCCACAACGCGAAGTGTATCACCGATTTTGACAGGAGCACGGAATGAAACGTTTTGTGATAAATAAATCGTATTTTTGCCAGGGAGTTTCGTTCCAAGAATGGTAGAGATAAAACTTGAAACGAGCATGCCATGGGCAATACGTTCTTTGAACATTGTCGTTTTTGCAAAAGAGTCTAAAATGTGAATAGGATTTACATCTCCAGTCAATTTTGCAAAATTGATAACGTCCTCATCCGTAATTTTTTTTGTAAGTGATGCTTGATCACCGACTTGAATCTCATCGTAACGAAGCTCTGGAACAGTTTGTGCTTCTTGAAATGGATTCATTTTGTCCTCCTTCTTTTCCATATCGAAAAATGTAAGCCATCTTGATGTAGTAGGAGGAAGAAAGAGTTTTGTTTGTGCTGCAGTTAGTTGCCACATTTTTCTTACTTGATGGAAGTAAATAGATTTTTTGAGTTTTCCTCGAACTGCTTTGCGAGTTCTAGTTGTTTGGACTTGAACTCTCCCAAAAAAACGTCTAACTGTTTTTGAACCTCTACACGCTGCGACTGTTGTTGTTCGATAAAGTGTTTTGTTGTTTCTTCAAATTGGCCGCTAGTTTGAGTAAGAATAGACAAAGATGTTTTCGTAGGCGAAACAGTAAGTTGGTGCATTTGATTAGAAAGCTCATTCCACTTTTCTTGCCACTCGTTAATTTGATCATTTAAGGAGTTTCCAGTTAATTGCTTCACATAGTCTGTATATTGGTTATTGAACTGAGCAGTGAATTGATGTAGTTCTTTTTCTAGTTCATCTACTCCTGATGTTAATTTATGCAAAGCGTCTTGTTGTTGTTTTAACGTTTCTAAAGTAAGTTGCTCTAATTGCTTCCCAGCTGAAGAGAAGAGGGAAAGAGATTGAGACCAGTTTTTCCAAAATGCATCGACTAATTCGTATGGCTTAGTTTCCATTGTGTGACCTCCAAATGTTTTTTTGCATATTATGAACGCAGATTACTCTGCTGTACCACCAGGTGAAGATGAAGAATCCTTTTCATCCTTTTCTGGAGAAGTAGAAAATGGAAAGAATGCATTGGTGTATAACGTGAAAAACGTCCGCAACATATTTTGATAATGTTCAAAAGAAGTCGCACATGTTGTTAAATATTGCTCTCCATATTCTGTTAAAGAATAAATTCGTTTCGCTGGCCCGCCTTCGCTTGTATCCCAAGTAGAAGAAATAAGATTTTCTTTTTCTAATTTGCGTAGTGTCCTATACACATTACCTTGGTCAACAGAAGAAAAGCCGATGTCCATTAGCATTTGAATAAGTTTGTAACCATGAAGACTCCAGTCTTTTAGACAGAGAAGTAAGAAAGGAACTAAGAAGTTTTTTGGCATGGAGTTTGGTTGTTTCGCTTGGTTTTTTTCCAAACTTTCTGGGTGTTCTGGTTCATTATGTAGCATGATTGTGCATCACCTCATGAATCAGTTAGATGGAATTTTTTGCTTATAAGTGCAATTTACACCTATCTGTTTTTAATGTCAATACATTTGTTGGAAAATAAAGAAAAATAAAATATATACTTGAATTTCTATTCGGAATATTAGAAAATAGTGAATAGGTTGAATTGTTTCAAAAACGAAAAAGGGAGTGTAGTCGAAGTGATTGATCAAAAATTCGATCCATTGCAAGCATGGAAAAATGCTTATGAACAAACCGAAACATTTTGGGGAAAAGCGCTCAATGAAACAATTAAAACAGAAGAATATTCTGCTTGGATGGGCAGCGTTCTAGATTTGAATTTGTTTTATCAGAAAGCATTAAATGATACGACAAAAAATTATTTAGAACAGGTGAATGTGCCGACGAGAGAGGATATCGCTAGAGTAGCTACGCTTGTTATTAACTTAGAAAATAAAGTTGATAACATCGAGGAAATTCTAGAAGAGAAAGTGGATTCATTAGGACAAGCTCCTACATTAAAGCGTGATGTTACGAAAGTAAAACAAGATATGCGCACATTAGAAACGAAAGTTGATCAAATTTTAGAATTGCTAGAAAAGCAAAATGCAGTACTAGCTAAACTACAAGTACCTGTAAAAGAAGAAGTAAAGCCTGTAAATAAGCCAGAAAATAAAAAATGATAATCGCGTTTGTTTATAACGTGTAAAAGAGAGAGGGAGAATCTCTTTTCATATATAAACAACGAAACATAATTAATATATGGACTCAATTAGTATGAGTACCAAAATGATTCATAACAATCGTTCACAAATTCATTTAAGGGGGAAAAGAAATGGTTCAATTAAATGGCAAAGTAGCAATCGTAACAGGTGGGGCAAAAGGAATTGGAAAAGCAATTACAGTAGCATTAGCACAAGAGGGAGCAAAAGTAGTTATTAACTATAACAGCAGTAAAGAAGCAGCTGAAAACTTAGTAAATGAATTAGGAAAAGAAGGACATGATGTTTATGCAGTTCAAGCGGATGTTTCTAAAGTAGAAGATGCAAACAGACTTGTAGAAGAAGCTGTGAATCATTTTGGTAAAGTTGATATCCTTGTTAATAATGCTGGTATTACAAGAGATCGTACATTCAAAAAGTTAAATCGTGAAGATTGGGAGCGCGTAATTGACGTGAACTTAAGCAGTGTATTTAATACAACAAGCGCTGTACTTCCATACATATCGGAAGCAGAAGAAGGTAGAATCATTAGTATTTCGTCTATTATTGGCCAAGCTGGTGGATTTGGACAAACAAACTACTCAGCAGCAAAAGCAGGTATGTTAGGATTTACAAAATCATTAGCGTTAGAACTTGCAAGAACAAATGTAACTGTAAACGCAATTTGCCCAGGATTTATTGATACTGAAATGGTAGCAGAAGTACCAGAAGAAGTGCGTCAAAAAATCGTTGCGAAAATCCCGAAAAAACGTTTTGGTCAAGCTGATGAAATTGCAAGAGGTGTAGTATATCTATGCCGTGACGGTGCGTATATCACAGGTCAGCAATTAAACATTAACGGCGGATTATACATGTAATGAAGTAAGAAAAAAGTGCATATCCATAGCAGGAATGCACTTCTTTTTTTAGAAAGAAATTGACCGAAAAGGAGATAGAAAAAATGACTACATTCGTAACGGAATGGGAAAAGCAATTGGAGTTGTACCCAGAAGAATATCGTAAAGCATATCGCCGTGTGAAAAGAGCGAGCGAAGTTTTATTACGCGAACCAGAACCACAAGTTGGTTTAACGCCGAAAGAGGTTATTTGGACGAAGAATAAAACGAAGCTTTATCGTTACATTCCAAAACAAGAAAAAACACAGAGAGTTCCAATCTTATTAATATACGCTCTTATTAATAAACCGTATATTATGGATTTAACTCCAGGTAATAGTTTAGTGGAATATTTAGTAGATCGTGGTTTTGATGTGTATATGCTTGATTGGGGCACATTTGGTTTAGAAGATAGTCATTTGAAATTTGATGATTTCGTGTTCGATTATATTGCAAAAGCAGTGAAAAAGGTAATGAGAACTGCAAAATCGGACGAGATTTCTTTACTTGGTTATTGCATGGGTGGAACGTTAACATCTATTTATGCAGCGCTTCATCCGGACATGCCAATTCGTAACTTGATTTTTATGACAAGTCCTTTTGATTTCTCTGAAACAGGATTATACGGTCCTTTATTAGATGAGAAATATTTCAATTTAGATAAAGCGGTGGATACATTCGGAAATATTCCGCCAGAAATGATTGATTTCGGAAATAAGATGTTAAAACCAATTACAAACTTTGTCGGCCCATATGTTGCTTTAGTCGATCGTTCAGAAAATGAGCGCTTCGTCGAAAGTTGGAAATTAGTTCAAAAGTGGGTAGGCGATGGTATTCCGTTCCCAGGTGAATCTTATAGACAATGGATTCGTGATTTTTATCAAAATAATAAATTAGTGAAGGGTGAACTCGTTATTCGCGGACAAAAGGTAGACCTTGCAAATATTAAGGCGAATGTCCTAAATATTTCTGCGAAACGTGATCACATTGCTCTGCCATGTCAAGTAGAAGCTTTACTTGATCATATTTCTAGCACAGATAAAGAGTATGTATGTTTGCCGACAGGACATATGTCTATCGTGTATGGTGGAACGGCTGTAAAGCAAACATATCCGACGGTTGGGAATTGGCTTGAAGAGCGTTCTAATTAAAGAGAAGAAATCCAACTAGCGTATGTTAGTTGGATTTTTTTATGGGAAATGACGAAACATAGGAAGGAGAAAAATACATTGTAGGAGTATAATTATGAAGCTTATGACTGGTAAATTGTTTTGGAGTGCTGGAGTTTCTGTACCTTGTTATCCAACGTTAGGAAATGATATGATATGTGATGTGCTAGTAATTGGAAGTGGAGAAGCAGGTGCTCATATAGCGTATTCATTAGCTAAAATTGGAATGCGTGTTATGCTCATTGAAAAAAGAGCAATTGCATGTGGTAGCACAGCTGCAAATACAGGATTATTACAATTTGTTCATGATAAATCATTGACCTCTCTTATTCATACATTTGGTGAAGAGAAAGGGGTACGAGCATATAGACTTTGTTATGAAGCGCTGCAAACAATGGAGAAGGTTGTGCCAACTCTCGATATTGATCCCCATTTTATTCCGCGAAATAGTTTGTATTATGCAAGTAGAGATGAGGATATTTCATTTTTACAAGAAGAATATAATACGTTACGTCATTATGGATTTCCGGTTGAATATTTTACAGAGTCTGATATTAAGAAACGTTATTCATTTGCAAAACAAGCAGCGTTATATACAAGCGGTGATGCAGAAGTGAATCCGTATTTATTAGCGCATAGTCTTTTGCATAAAGCGAAACAAATGGGCACTACTATATATGAACATACAGAGGCATTACATATTAAACAAATCCAAAATGATTTAATTTGTTACACGAATACAGGAAATAAAATCGTAGCAAAGAATATTATTATGGCGACAGGTTATGAAGCAATTTTTGGAAAGAAAGAAAAAAATACAACAGTAGAAACGTCTTATGCCATTGTGACAAATAAGATAGATCATTTTGAAGGCTGGCATGAGCAATCATTAATTTGGGAAACAGCACGTCCGTATTTGTATTGTCGAACGTATCAAAATCGCATTATTGTAGGCGGATTAGATGAGGCGCTGAAAATTCAAAAAATCGGCGATACGAAATTATTGCATAAGCGTAATCTCCTTATTAACATTGTAAAAGAAATGTTCCCGCAGTATAAAAATATACAGGCAGAGTACTATTGGGCAGCAGCATTTGGTGGCAGTCATGACGGTCTTCCTATTTTAAAAGAAGATAAAAACATACATAATTTATATTACGCACTGCCGTATGGGGGAAATGGAACTGTATATGGAATGGTATTTGCGAAATTATTTCAGCAGTTATTTACAAATGAAGAAAGTGATGATTTTTCTTTATTTAATCGATAGAAAAAAGGTAGCGAAGTGATGGAATGAGAGATATAAAAAAGTTTTTACAAAAGTTACGTCCCGTGCAACTTATCGTTGTATTTTATTTACTAGCGGTAGTTGTATCGGTGATTTTACTTAGTTTACCATTTGTTACGAAGCCTGGCGTGAAATGGACATTTATAGATGCGCTGTTTACATCTGTTAGTGCTGTAAGCGTTACAGGACTGTCTGTTGTTACTATTTCAGATACGTTTACAACAGCAGGAATTATTGTTTTAGCCCTGATTTTACAATTAGGCGGATTAGGAATTATGGCACTTGGTACATTCGTTTGGATTATAACGGGTAAAAAGATTGGTTTGCAGCGAAGAAGGTTAATTATGGCAGATCATAACCAAGGAAATTTGGCAGGTCTTGTAGAGTTGATGCGCTCTATAATAATTGTCATTATTTCAATAGAACTCATTGGAGCAATACTATTAGGTACAAGATTTTTACTATATTTCCCGACTTGGCAAGAAGCTTATTTTCACGGTTTCTTTGCCGCTGTGAGTGCAACAACGAACGGAGGATTTGATTTAACAGGACAATCACTTATTCCGTACAAAAAAGATTATATTGTTCAAATGATTCATATGTTGCTTATTATTTTAGGAGCTATCGGTTTCCCAGTGCTAATGGAAGTAAAGCAATTCCTTAGTAAAAGGCGACAACAACTATTTCGCTTTTCATTATTTACAAAATTGACGACAATGACATTTTTTGCACTCGTTACTGTTGGAACAATTATGATTTTTCTATTAGAACGAAATCATTTTTTAGTAGGAAAGTCATGGCATGAAACTGTATTTTATACATTATTCCAATCTGTGACGACGCGAAGTGGTGGACTCGCTACAATGGACATACGTGAATTATCCCAACCAACGCTTTTATTTATGAGTATATTAATGTTCATTGGAGCATCTCCAAGTTCAGTTGGGGGCGGGATACGTACAACAACATTTGCTGTTAGTATATTATCGTTATATACATTTGCAAGGGGCGGGAGAACAGTCCGTGTTTTCAAACGTCAGCTACATGAAGAGGACGTGTTGAAAGCATCTGTCGTTATGACAATGGGGATTTTATTATGTGCATCAGCGCTATTTATTTTATCCATTACGGAAAATGTACCACTTATGAGTTTAATAGTTGAAGTTTGTTCTGCTTTCGGGACGACTGGACTATCAACAGGTATTACTCCAGAGTTAACAACTGTTGGTAAACTTGTACTCATTGTACTTATGTTTATCGGACGCGTCGGTATTTTAACATTTATATTAGCTAGTGGTGGAAGAGAACAACCACCTCGCTATAAATATCCGAAAGAGAGAATTATTATTGGATAGTATGAGACCATTCTACCTACGTTAGGTAGAATGGTTTTTTTAATCGTTAATTCCAAATTGAGGGTGCATAAAAGCATCATTTTTGTTATCAACTTCGTTTTTTAGTAGGTCTTGATTTTCTTCTGAGATCCATCCGATATCATTTGTAGGATGGATCCATTCTTCTCCAGCCATAACGGCAGGATCTATTTCATCACTCCAATTATTAAGAGGACTGTTAGTGGAATCGTATTTACTGTCTCCAATTACAACATCGTATTGATTAATAAAAGGTTGTTGCATTTGTTTTCCTGTGCCTTTAAATGATGGGAAATTCATTTGATGTGGGAGCGTCTCGTCTAAAATTGGCGATTGTATCGTTTCTTTTTCTTTCAAAGTAATCGCTCCTTTTTGTAATGGCTTGTTCGTATGTAGTATTTCCATCTATAAGCTCTTATGTACTTGTTAACACTTCCCAGTAATAATTACTGTAAGTTGTTTCAAACTAGAATAGAAAGTTATTTCGTGAGAGCAGGTGAGTATGTTGGTAAAAAGAAAAGTAAAACAAAATGCAGCAATTAATAATAATAAAACTCCGAAAGAAAGCTTACCAGATGCAGAATTTGCATTAGAGTATGAAGGAGAAAATAGTGCGAAGTACGCAAATCGTAATTCAAAAAAAGGTAAACAAAAATGAGGCGTTTTTTACAAACGCCTCATTTTTTTGTGGGATTATAAAGGTTTTTTTAATTATTTGTAAATTTCACGTTTGATATTAGCGGAAAAATGCGAAAAAACATAGAAGTAGCAACGTATTACACAAAAACAAACAACAAACAAAAGATTAATGTTGGTTTAATACTGCTTTTACACTAGTTGTTTATATTTGAGTTGTACATAAGATTTGTAAAAGGAGAGAGAGACAGTGAAAAAAACAATCTTTAAGGCTGTAGCAACTGGAATGGTATTTTCGTTATTAATGGGGTGTGGTGCAAAGAAAGAAGAAAGTGCTGGAGCAAAAGTGAAAGATGATAAATTATCTGGATCATTAACTATTTACACAGCGATTGAAGAAGAGCTTGTACCGATTTATCTTGATTCTTTTAAACAGAAGTACCCAGACGTGAAGTTGAACATTGTTCGTGATTCAACTGGAGTTATTACAGCGAAATTGCTAGCTGAAGGAAAAAATACACAAGCAGATGTTGTATGGGGAACTGCAGCGTCTAGTCTATTAGCTTTAGATAAAAAAGATATGTTAAAAGGATACTCTCCAAAAGGAGCAGATCGTGTTCTTCCGCAATTTAAAGATGATAAGCAACCAGAAAAATGGGTAGGTAATACGGCATTTATGACGGGGATTGCTGTAAATAAAGAAGAATTAAAGAAGAAAAATTTACCGATGCCAGAATCATATGAAGATTTAACGAAACCAGAATATAAAGGAACGCTAGTTATGCCGCATCCGGCTTCTTCTGGAACAGGATTTTTAACAGTTTCTGCATGGTTACAAATTATGGGAGAAGATAAGGGCTGGGATTACATGAAGAAACTTCATGATAATATGGCAACTTATACTCATTCAGGTTCAAAACCAGCGAAACTAGCAGGTGCAGGTGAATATCCAGTTGGTGTGTCAATGGTTTATAGTGCTTTGAAAGAGAAACAAAAAGGTGCACCAGTTGAAGTTGTACTGCCGAAAGAAGGCTTAGGTTGGGAAGTAGAAGCGAACGCACTTATTAAAAAAGATAATGCAAAAAATGATAAATTAGCACAAGCATTTTTAGATTGGGCAATTACAGATGATGTAATGAAGTTATACTTCGAGAAAAATGGATTTGCGACAATTAAAAATGATTATAAACTTCCAGATGGATTCCCTAAAGATGTGACAGAAAAGTTATATAAAAAGAATGACTTTAAATGGGCAGCAGAAAATCGTGATAAAATTTTAGAAAAATGGGAAAAAGAGTTTGGCCAAAAAGCAGAACCGAAAAAGTAAGTGAGTGGGAGAGAGAAAAATGAGCGAATATTTATCAATTCAACACATTCAAAAACAGTTTGATGCATTTACAGCGTTAAAAGATATTTCTTTTACTGTGAAAAAAAATGAGTTTGTTTGTTTATTAGGCCCAAGTGGTTGTGGGAAAACGACGTTGCTCAGAATTTTAGCAGGACTAGAAGAGGCAACAACAGGTAGTATTGCTGTGAATGGAAAAGATATTACAGCATTATCACCTGGAAAGAGGAATTTCGGAATGGTTTTTCAATCGTATGCATTATTTCCGAATTTAACTGCACTTGAAAACATTGCATATGGCTTAAAGACAAAAAAATATGGAAAAGCAGAAGTAAAAGAGAAAGCGCTATTGGCGTTAGAACTTGTTGATTTGCTGAATGTAAAAGATAAATATCCTGCTCAAATGTCTGGTGGACAGCAGCAGCGAGTAGCACTTGCACGTGCGCTCGCTCTGTCTCCCGATATTTTGTTACTTGATGAGCCGTTATCTGCTTTAGATGCAAAAGTGCGTGAAAAGTTGCGCAGAGAAATGCGTGATTTGCAGGAAAAAGTGGGAGTAACAACTATTATGGTAACGCATGATCAAGAAGAGGCATTAACGATGGCTGATAAAATTGTTGTAATGAATCATGCGGAAATTATGCAGATTGGAACACCAGAGGAGATTTATCAAAGACCAGCCAATCCGTTTGTGGCAGATTTTATTGGTTCTATTAATTTCTTTTCGAAAAATAACGAAGAACATGCAATTCGTCCTGAACATGTAACTATTGTACAAAATAATGGTATTAAAACAGTTGTAGAAAGCATGGAATTTCGCGGGTCTGTGTACCGGACGGAAGTGCGGGTCATAGAAGAGAAAACACACCTTTATAATGAGAAAATTGTAGTGGATATATTGGCATCAGAAGTAGAGGAAACTGCTATTAGAAAAGGAAAACCAATTCAAATCTCTTTCTCAGAAAATCATATGTTGTCATATGGAAAGAAGGTCATTGTATAGATGGAGATGTTGGAAAACTTTAAGGCAGAAAGTACGAAAAAAAAGATTAAGAGACGTATCGGTAAAGAAGAGTGGATACAAAGACTATTAATTATTGTTATGCTTCTTTCATTTTTTATCATGCTTGTATTGCCTTTATTACAACTGTTTACACAAGCCTTTTATGATAAAGAAGGAGCTTTTGTTGGTGTTGCGAATTTCAGTAAATATTTCACAACACCAACGCTAGTTCAATCACTACAAAATACGATATGGATTTCGGGCGCTGCAACAATTATTTCGGTTACACTCGCTTTCGTTTACGCATATGCGATCGCTCGTACAAATGTTTTTGGAAAGCGCGTATTTCAATACATAGCATTATTACCATTATTCGCACCAACGATGATGCACGGTATTGCGCTTACATATTTATTTGGTAATCAAGGGTTAATAACAAAAGGGATGTTTGGTTTATTTGAAGGAATACAAATACCGTTATATGGACCAGTAGGAATTGTAATAGCTGAAGTTATGTATACATTTCCGCAAGCATTCCTTATTTTATTAATTGCTCTCCAAGGTTCTGATTATCGTTTATATGAAGCTTCTAATATGTTAGGTGCAAGTAAAGTGAAACAGTTTCTTACGGTTACTTTACCTAGTGTGAAATACGGATTAATTAGTGCGATGTTCGTTGTATTTACACTTAGTTTCACTGATTTTGGGGCACCTAAAATTGTTGGAGGACAATACAACGTACTTGCTACTGACGTATATAAGCAAGTAATTGGACAGCAAAATATGTCCATGGGCGCAACTGTCGGAATGATTTTATTAATCCCAGCTATTTTCGCATTTGCAGTTGATCGTATTACGCAAAGAAAACAGGCGAATCTCTTATCTTCAAAAGCAGTACCTTACAGAATAATAAATAATAAGAAAAGAGATGTTATTTCATTCGTATATTGTAGCGTAGTCACCTTTATGATCATTCTTTTATTTGTGGCAGTTGGTATTGCTGCAAGTGTGAAAGTATGGCCATACAATATGAGTTTTACACTTGAGCATTTTAATTTTTCAAGTTTGACAGGAGACGGAATTGAAGCATTTAAAAATAGTGTAATTGTCTCAGCTATTACGGCAGTTATCGGGGCGATTTTAACATTTGTGTTCGCTTATGCGATTGAAAAAATAGAACAGCTACATTTTTTCAGAAAAGTAGGTTACTTTTTCTCTATTGTACCGTTAGCGATTCCTGGATTAGTACTTGGATTAGGATATGTCTTTTTCTTCAGTCAACCAACAATTCAAATTCTAGGACTTTCAGTAACAAATCCGTTTCATTCCTTATATGGCACAATTGCTGTTTTAATATTAGTAAATATCATTCATTTTTACTCTGTAACGTTTGTTACCGCAACGACTGCTTTAAAGAAACTGGACCGAGAGTTTGAACTTGTTTCACAGTCGATGAGTGTACCATTCTATAAAACTTTCTTTCGAGTAACGGTACCGATGTGTTTACCAGCTATTTTAGAAATGGTTATGTACTATTTCGTAAATTCAATGGTAACTGTATCGGCAGTAGTGTTCTTATATGCGGCTGATTTTAAACTAGCTGCTGTATCAATTGTAAATATGGATGATGCAGGAAATGTAGCACCAGCAGCTGCAATGAGTGTACTTATTGTTGTTACAAATATTGTAGTGAGAGTTGTATATGAATGGGGAACGAAAGCACTTCGTAACCGAACGTCACAATGGCAAAAAAGATAAGTAAGAAGGGTGATGGATAGAATGAAAATTGAAGCAGTTATTTTTGATTGGGCAGGTACGACAGTTGATTACGGATGTTTTGCACCATTAGAAGTATTCATGAAGATTTTTCATAAACACGGTGTTGAAATTACAGCAGAAGAAGCACGTAAGCCAATGGGATTATTAAAAATAGATCATGTAAGGGCACTAACAGAAATGCCTCGTATTGCAAATGAGTGGAAGCGTGTTTTCGGACAATTACCAACAGAAGCAGACATTAATGAGATGTATGAAGAATTTGAAGAAATTCTCTTTGCTATTTTACCGTACTATGCCACACCAATTGATGGAGTAAAAGTAGTGGTTTCTTCACTACGTGAAAGAGGTATTAAAATTGGATCAACAACTGGTTATACGAGAGAAATGATGGACATTGTTGCAAAAGAAGCAGAAATACAAGGGTATAAACCTGATTTTCTTGTGACGCCAAATGATGTTCCAGCAGGTCGTCCATATCCGTGGATGTGTTATAAAAATGCGATGGAATTAGGTGTATATCCAATGAATCATATGATAAAAGTTGGAGACACCGTGTCAGATATGAAAGAGGGCAGAAATGCTGGAATGTGGACAGTTGGTGTAATCCTCGGTAGTAGTGAGCTCGGTTTAACGGAAGAGGAAGTTGAGAATATGGATCCGTTAGAGCTTCGTGAAAAAATAGAAGTAGTTCGTAATCGTTTCATTGAAAATGGGGCTCATTTTACAATTGAAACGATGCAGGAGCTCGAAAGCGTAATTGAACATATCGAGAAACAAGAACTTATTATTTCATAAAGGAGGCATAGGGTCATGAATGAAAATCACTATTTATTATTAACGCCAGGACCATTAACGACAACAAAAACTGTAAAAGAAGTTATGTTATACGATTGGTGTACGTGGGATGTTGAATATAACACGATGGTGCAAGATGTAAGAAATAGGCTTGTATCGTTAGCGACAAAGGAAGAAGAAAAGTACACAACAGTTTTAATGCAGGGAAGCGGTACGTTTGCGGTTGAAGCAGTAA
Source organism: Bacillus sp. FSL R9-9410 (assembly GCF_038050385.1). Lineage (NCBI taxonomy): Bacteria > Bacillati > Bacillota > Bacilli > Caryophanales > Bacillaceae > Bacillus > Bacillus sp. FSL R9-9410. The sequence goes on along the minus strand of NZ_JBBOTV010000001.1, from coordinate 3,361,202 downwards.
TTGGTTCTGTTATTCCTAGAAACGGAAAGCTGCTAGTTTGTACAAATGGTGCGTACGGTAAGCGGATTGTACAAATGGCAGAGATGTTACATATAGATGTGGTGTTCAGTCAAACAGAAGAGTGGGAGCCTACTAATATTGCAGAAGTAGAAAAGTTACTGCAACAAGATAAAGAGATTACGCATATTGTAGTTGTTCATTGTGAAACAACTACAGGTATTATTAATCCAATTGTAGATGTATGTAAATTGGGAAAACAATACGGAAAAGTTACACTGGTTGATGCGATGAGTAGTTTCGGTGGTATTGAAATGGATATCGCTGAGTTGCAAATTGACTTTCTAATTAGTAGTGCGAATAAATGTATTCAAGGTGTTCCCGGATTCGGTTTTGTCATCGCAAATCGTGATGAATTATTGAAATACAAAGGGCAAGCCCGTTCTTTATCATTAGATTTATATGATCAGTGGGAAACGATGGAAGAGCAAAATGGGAAATGGCGTTTTACCTCACCAACCCATATTGTACGTGCTTTCTATCAGGCATTGCTTGAATTAGAAGAAGAAGGCGGGGTAAGAGCCCGTTACAATCGCTATTATAACAATCAAAAACTATTAGTTAATAGAATGAAAGAAATTGGTTTTCGAGCGTTAGTAGATGAAAAATATCAATCTCCTATTATTACATCTTTCATTTATCCAGGTGAAGGATTTGAATTTCAGCACTTATATAACGAATTAAAGCAGTATGGATTTGTTATTTATCCTGGTAAAATTTCGAAAGTAGATACGTTCCGCATTGGAAATATTGGTGATGTACATGAAGAAGATATTAATCGCTTAGTTGATAGTATTGCTAAAGGGGTTGTTATAGGGTGAAAGTATTTTGCTTAGGTGGAGCAGGTAAAATTTGTCGTGAAGCAATTTTAGATTTAGTTCAATTTTCATCTTTTGAGACGATTACGGTAGCCGATTTTAATGAAGAGGAAGGCCGAAAAGTAGTAGAGTGGTTAAACGATCCTCGTGTTGATTTTGTGAAAGTCGACGTGACAAACCATGAAGATACGGTTGCAAAAATGAAGGGCTATGACATTGTAATGGATGGCACGACGATAAAGTTAAATGGCTTGTCTACTCGCTGTATCGCAGATGCCGGCTGTCACGGTGTGAACTTAAATGGATTTGGTGAAGAAAATAAATCCCATTCTATATTTGTTCAAAACGGAAAAACATGTTTACCTGGGTTTGGTATGACGCCAGGTGTAACGCAAATGATGGCTATGCATGCAGCAAATCAGCTAGATACTGTAGAGTCAGTTCGAGTAAGCCATGGCTCATATCGTCCGATTGCTTTTTCTGCATCAATTACAGAAACAACGACATATGAATATGATCCACATTTACCATCGCGTACAGTGTATGAAGATGGTGAATTTAAGCAAGTACCTCCGTTTGCGCGCCCAAGAGAAATTGAATTACCAGCGCCTTACGGAAAAACAATGCAGTATATCATCCCGCATTCAGAAACGATTACGTTAGCGAAGGCACTGGAAGATAAAGGTGTACAGCTTATTGAAACAAGAGGAACTTGGCCAGAGCAAAATATGCAGCTCGTTCGTGCTTTATATGATTATGGTATATTGCGTAATGATCAAATTGAAATAAACGGTAAAGAAATTGGTATTATGGATTGTATTTCGAAGTATCTATTAAAATCGAAAGAAGGGCAAGCAACAGAGCTTTATGGTTATGCACTTCATGTAGAAGTAATAGGTATGAAAAATAATCAAAAACAGCGACATGTATTACACCATATACATCCGCTATCTGACGGTTCTGTAGTAGGTTGGGAGAAATTGAGAGCCTATACAAGAAATGTTGGTATCCCATTTGGAGTTGCTACAGAGTTAATTGCAAAAGGAGTAGTTAATAAAGTCGGTGTTATTACTCCTGAAGAAGCTTTTGAAAATCCACAAATTATTTTTGACGAACTAGAAAAGCGTGGTATTCATATTCATGAAGAAATTTTCACTGAAAAAGAAATTTATAACTTTGTATAAGTAAGACAGTTTATGAGGTAGATATAAATGGGGTGAGGCTATGTCTGTAGTAGGTGAAGAGAGAAAGAGGACGATTCTTGAGAAGGTAGAGTTTAAAGGGAAAGTAAAAGTTTCAGAATTAGCGAGAGAGTTCGCAGTATCAACAGAGACGATTCGTCGGTATTTAGAAGAATTAGATCGTGAAAAAAAATTGAAGAAAGTGTATGGTGGAGCCGTTCAACTTCCGGGAGCTGGAATAGAGGCGCCGATGTTAGAACGAGAGATGCTGCATATAGAAGCGAAGAAAAGAATTGGGTATAAAGCAGCAACGTTTGTGGAAGATGGAGATGTTATTGCGATTGATGATGGAAGTACACCACTTCAAATGGTGCCATATCTTGTTCATCGTAAAAATTTAACGATTGTTACGAGCTCTTTTCCAGTAGCGACACAATTAATATCTTCTATTAATAAAAAGATGTTTCACGGTGAGGTTTTATTTATAGGCGGGAAAGTATCTCCAAAACATTCACGTGTGTCGGGGTCTATTTCGCAGCAAGTAATTCATCAATTTCATTTTCATAAAGCATTCGTTTCGATTGATGGATTGTTACCTAGCTTTGGGGTTTCTAGCTTTGAATTAGAAAAAGCGAAACTGTCAGAAGCGATGATTAAATTATCAGAGAAAACGTATATTTTATGTGATCATACAAAGATAGGCGTAAAAGGGAACTACCGAATAGCAGGATTTTCGCGTATTCAACATGTTATTTGTGATAAGAAAATGCCATATAGTTTTGAAGAAGAAGTTAAAAAGAATAATATTCAATGGACAGTTTGCTAAATGAATTGAATACATCTAGACTCCCACCTAATTTTTAGGTGGGAGTTTTACTATCAGCAAGTAACAAAATAAAAGATTTGTATTTATGCAAAAAGTGGACACATTTTCTCATCTCATTCATATAATTTACCAATACAAAAAAAGTTGGTCGAAGGAAAGAAGGGGAAGTATGTCAGAACGGATATATAATAAACTTGTATTGTATGCAAACATTTTGCAAAAAATTGGTGTTATTAATGAAAAAGAAAAAAGTGAAATCCTTCATACGATAGGTAAAAAAGCCCTTTGAGTAAAGGGTTTTTTATTTTTTATCTATGGGAATATAAACTTAATGTAATATTCCTATTGACAATGATAATGAGATTCATTATCATTTATTGTGTTAGTAATTGATATGAATTATCAATTGAAATATATATAAGATAAGGGGATATTATTTTGAAAAAAAGTTATATTAAAGCTCTAGTAGTAGCAACAACATTAGCTATTCCATTTGCTGCGTATTCTACTCCAGCGTTAGCAGCAATAAAAATTGAAGCAAACCAGTCGGTAGCAGCAGCCAGTGATCGCACGTATGATACTGAGATTAAAATATATAAGGATCAAAAAGATGAGCCATCTATGGTTTCTCAGTACATAAAAAATCCTAAAGTAGCAATTGAAGATGGGAAAAAGATTGTTACTGTAACCGTACAAGATAGCGATTATTTTCAATATCTTAGAATAGAGGATAAAAACCAACCTGGTGTATTTCATGATGTGAAAGTATTATCAGAAGATAAGAGGAAAAATGGAACGAAAGTAGTCCAATTTGAAATTGGCGAATTTGAGCAGAAGCACAATATGCAAATGCATATACTTATTCCGGCTATTGGATATGATCACAAATATCAAATTCAATTTGAAATTAAAGATCCAACTTTAGGTGACAAAGAAACAGAGAAACCAGATGATAACTCTAATTCAGGCAATACGGAAACGGATAATCCAGTTGATAGTCAAAACATGATAACAGATAAGAAACTAAGAGAACTTGTTAATAAAAAAGTATTTAATAGAAAAGATTTAAATACACCAATTACGAAAGAAGAGTTATTACAAGTAAAGGACTTGTTTTTAAATACGAATGAGATTCTTGATTATAGTGCATTAAAATATATGCCAAATTTGAAATCTTTAACAGTTGCAAATGCGAAGATAAAAGATCCGTCGTTCTTTACGAACTTAAAGCAATTGAAACATTTGGCTTTACGCGCTAATGAAATTGTAGATGTAACACCACTTGTGAAGATGGATAATTTAGATTCTCTTGATTTAAGTAATAATAAAATTACGAACGTTGCACCACTAACGGAAATGAAAAATGTAACAAGTTTATATTTAGCAGGAAATCAAATTGAAGATATAACAGAATTAGCGAAAATGGAACAACTAGATTACTTGAATGTAGCAAATAATAAAATTATGAATGTTGCTCCGTTAAGTAAGCTAAAAAATGTAACATACTTATCTTTAGCAGGAAATCAAATTGAAGATATTAAACCGCTTTATGCGCTACCGTTAAAAGATTTAGTATTAACGCGTAATAAAGTTAAAGATTTATCAGGTATTGATCAATTGAATCAATTACAAGAGTTATGGATAGGGAAAAATGAAATAACAGATGCTACTCCTCTAAGTAAGATGACACAGTTGAAAGTTTTAAACTTACCTAACAATGAGTTAAAAGATATTACTCCATTATCAAGTCTAGTAAACTTACAAAAACTTGATTTAGAGGCAAATTATATTTCAGACTTATCGCCAGTTAGTAATTTGAAAAAGTTAGTATTTTTAAGTTTTGTTGCAAATGAAATCCGCGATGTTCGACCAGTTATAGAACTAAGTAAAACAGCTTACATCAATGTTCAAAATCAAAAAGTATTTTTAGAGGAAACAGAAGTAAATAAAGAAGTGAAAGTACCTGTATACGAAAAAGATGGTAAAATCTCTACAAAAATTCGTTTGAAGAGTGAAGGTGGTATGTATAGTAACGATGTAGTTAAGTGGAGTACACCAGGTGAGAAAGTATATGAATTTGGTGTGAAAGACCCATTTGCAGATACAGGAATCTTCTTTACAGGATCTGTTATTCAAAATGTGGTAGAAAGTAAAGAGGACAATACTTCTAAAGAAGACGAGGAAATAGAAGCAATAATAGAATTTAAAGATGTGCCGAAAGGACATTGGTCAGAAGCAGCAATTAATTATTTAGCGAAAGAAAATATTTTTAAAGGATATGGAAATGGACAATTTGGATTTGGGGATAATATTACTCGTGGACAAGTTGCGTCTTTAGTACAAAGGTACTTGAAATTAGAAAATAAAGTAGAGCAGAAAGAGATGTTTACTGATACGAAAGGGCATATGTTTGAGCAAGATATTGCTACAGTTGCACAAGCTGGAATTATGCAAGGAGATGGTACAGGGAAGTTTCGTCCTGAAGGAGTATTAACTAGGTACGAGATGTCAGTAGTATTACAAAAATTATTTCAGTTAAAGGAAAATGAAAATAATTTGGAGAACTTTACAGACGTACCAACAGGTCATTGGGCAAAAGGATATGTGAAAGTTTTAGTGGATAATAATATATCAAAAGGTGACGGGAATGGGAACTTTTTAGGGGATGATTTCGTAACACGGGAGCAATATGCGCAATTTCTGTATAAGGCAATAAAAAAATAATAAATGAGAAAAATACGTTATTCTTTAATAAGAAGAATAACGTATTTTTTATATGTACAAAATCAGGTGCGAAATAGACAGGAGTGCTTACATGTGATATGCCTATTTTTCCGACAGGTGCTGAAACCGTATTGACAAAAAGGTATTCTCGTGTGATAATTCAATTAAATTTTTAGAATAATCAAAAAACATTCCTTTTACATAGAAAGGATTTTAACATTATATTAATATTACGCCGGGGGTGACGAAATGTTATTTTTTCTGAAGAAATGGAACGAATTAAAAGATGTGAAAGCAGAATTGGCACTTCGCGATTGGTTTTATGGTACAAAAATTAGTTTATCGATGTGTACGTCAAAAGAGCCATTAACATTTTTAGTGAATGTAGAGGGAAGAGATAAAGGGGTATTTTCTGAAGAAGATTTTATTGTCGTAAATTGCATGTGTGAGCCAGTATTTGAAAACGAAGAAAAACCAGCTACAGAGTCATTTATGCATGCGGATATTTATAAAAAAAGTAGTGCAGAATGCATTTTACAAGTGCAAACTGTAGATAGTCATTTAATGTCAGAGCTATATGGGAAAGAAGGAGAAGTAACATTCGAAAAACGCAGTGTGGAACGTGTTTTTGGAAAAGATGGTATTACAGAAATGACAATTCCAATTGTAGAAGATGAAAAGAAATTCGCTAATTTATTAGAAAATAATGTTCCAAACTTTATTGAAGGTGGCGGAGTAGTCCTTGTTCATAATTACGGAATGATTGTGTGGGGGAAAACCCCAGAAGAAGCGAAAAAATGGTTGGAAGGTATAGAGTATTTAATGAACTATCACGTAAAGCTTTTAATGATAAAAGGGGCAAAAAGTTCTGTTATATAAAGATGTATTCACAGAGATTACCATTCCATAAAAATGAAAGCGTTTTAAAAAGAAATTTCACTCATAAAATATAGGTCTCCTTATTATATATAGATTACATGTTGACATGTAAGGAGGAACATATTTTGCGAGTTAAATATCATTTTCTGCCAAAACAGCAGGTGACATTTTGCAAAACGAATGATTCTGGTGAAAAGGCGTTACAAATTATGAATGAAACGGGATTCCGCGCAATCCCTGTATTAGCAGAAAATGAGAAGGAATTCACGGGGATTATTTATAAAGTAGATCTTTTAGAAAAGAAGTGTAATAGCAGATTAGAGGATGTAAGTACAGAAGATGTACTGGAAAATCCAAATTCGTTTATTTTTGAAAAGGATTCTTTTTTTAGAGCTTTTTACGTTATTCGTCGTCTCCCGTTTTTAGCGGTTTTAAATGAGTATAATGAATTTGTCGGCATTTTAACACATTCTAATGTATTTGATGTCATTGAGGATTCGTTCGGTATGCGGACGGGTGGTTATATATTAACAATTGCAACACAAGATTGTAAGGGAACAATTAAAGAGCTTGGGACATTATTAAAAGCATATAATATCGGTGGACTGTTTACGCTTGATAACGGTGATCAATATATTCGCCGTGTTATCGTAAATATATCGGATGAGTTAAATGAAAAAAAATTAAAGCAATTAATTGAAAAGATAGAGAAAAAGGGATTTAGGGTGAGTCATGTAGATTATATTTAAGTTAAGCAAGGTACCTATCTGCTATATGTAGATAGGTACCTTGTTTAGTGTGAGAAATGAATCTTATTTTGAAACAGAAGGTGGAGACAATACTAAATCAGATAAAAAAATAAAGTCTGCATGCTCACGAATTTTAGGAATAGAAGTTTCTATAACACGTGATGTAATTTCACCTGGAGCCCCAACGTGTCCGATAGCTACCATAATGGGTTTGTCTTGGATTTTTTTTATGAGTAATTGTGCTTGTTTTGAAATGTGACTTACCGTATATACATCATCAAAAAATAATTGGTTTTCAATAATAGGCACGCCTAATTCTTTCCCGATTTTTGGGACAACACTATTAGGGTTTGTTTTACTATCTAAATAAAATAAACCGTGTTTTTTACAGGCAGAAAGTATAAGACGTACAATCCTTTCATCAGCGGTTACTTTTGATCCCATATGATTGTTCATACCTATTGCATGAGGTATTTCTTGAATTGCTTGTTCGAGTCGGTTGTTTATTTCTTCATCGCTTAAATCTGTTGTAATCGCTTTTGGTCCAAGCCACTCTTTTTTTCCTCTAATTGGTTCCATTGGCATATGTATAATAACTTCATGCCCTTTTTTATGGGCAGCTATTGCATCTTGTTTAGTAGAAGGAAGAAATGGCATAACAGCAACAGTGAGTGGAATAGGAAGTGATAACATCTTATCTGTGCCTTTCATATTATTGCCGAAATCATCGATGACAATAGCAACCTTATTCGTATGAGCATTTGCTTGAATAGGAAAGAAGAAGAAGGGTATGAACAGGGTGAAGACGAGAAATGTAATAGTATATTTGCGCATATAAATATTTCCTTTCTATTTTATCCTGCTATTTGCGGGCAGTAAGACTCCCACCTCAAAATTCGGCTGGAGCAAAGAAGTTAGGTGGGAGATCCACTGCCGGTAAACACCCGATTGGTGAAGGCTAATAATCAGTGGGGGATGAACAAAATCTCCACTGATTCAAGTTTCACTTTATCAATCATCATTATGTTTTGCGTTTTTACATAAATTAAACAAAAAATGTCGAAGAAAAGTACATTGAAAATAGAGAATCCACTGTTTACTGAGTATTTACAAAAAAGAAGATGAAAAAAATGTCTATTATTGCGAATGTATTTACAAAGATAGAATAATTTGTAATAATTCTCAAAGTGAGGGTAAAGATTTGTAAATTACAGGGGGAAAATGTTAAATTTTCTGATTCTTCAAATTCAAATAGGGTTAAGTGTTTAAAGGGCTAAAGTAGAAGAGGCGTTGAGAGTATGGAAGAAAAATAAGGGGGATATGGATGTTTACTGTAAAAAGGAAGTACACATTAGAAAAGCTTTCGCATGATATTCATATGAAACGTGAAGAAATGATTCATTTAGGATTAACAAGTGGGTTAAATAGTATGGAGACAATTCAAGTTAGTCAAGAATTGGACAAGCTTATCGTACAGTATCAGCGTTACAAAGAAAAACAAACACCGAAATGGTTTTCAATTATAAAGGTTCCTATTTTTCAAATTGGGTATGAAGGGAAATCGAACAATTTTTGGAGAATGTTTGTAGCTGGTTTTATGAAATAAGTATAATTACCCTTTTAGGATAAGGATAATTATACTATGTGTAATGGAATCTCTATATGAACTGTCGTTCCTTTGTTTTCTTTACTATCAATAAATATATGCCCATTGTACATCTCTACAATTCGTTTACATATAACAAGCCCAAGACCTGTTCCAGTATCTTTATTAGTAAAGAACGGATGAAAGAGGTGTTTTTGAATATGTTTTGGAATCCCTTTTCCAGTATCAATAATTTGCAATTGTGCGTGTTTTTCGTTGTTTGTTACCACAATGGTTAATGTATCACCAGAAGCCATAGCTTCAATTGCATTTTTTGTAATGTTTAAAACCACTTGTTTCATATGGTCTTTTGAGCAACGTATATGAACAGGATGGTCTGGCAAATGTAAATGAAATACAATGTTATGTAGATTCGCTTCAGATTGGATAATTAATGCGACCTCATTAAGAATCGTTCTTACATCATATGTTTGTTCAATGATGGCAGTTGGTTTTCCAAGAATAAGAAATTCGCTTACAATTTCATTAATCCGTTCTATTTCTTGTTCGATTATGGAAAAGTAGAACTGATCCTTTTCATCTTTATATTTCTCTTTTAACAGAGCAACGAGGCCTTTAATTCCAGTAAGAGGGTTACGGATTTCATGAGCTGTACTAGCTGCAAAAGTTCCAACCAATTCAATTTTTTGTAGTTCATTTTGTTGTCTTTCTAGTTTTGTTTGACGTTTTAATAACATATATTGAGCAAGTAAAAATAAAATAGACATTAAAAATAAAGTAGCTATACACTCTATTGAAACTAACTGGTATAAAATTTGTTGATGAATAGGTAACGGAGAAACAGAGACTTTCCAATTTAATCTTTGGAGTGGGGTAGTAAGCATGTTAGAATGTCCGTCGCTTGTTTCGTTATTATCATCGGTTAGAAAAACTACATCATGTTTATCAGTCACTTCGAAATGATATTGTGGTTTAATAGCATTTAAAGAGGCCGAAATGTAGTCAAATCGTAAACTTGCTAATAATAAGCCTGAGAGTTCCTTTTGTCTATTAAATATTGGAGAAGCAATCATAATAGCTTGATGCCCAAGAACGCGATCTGTAATAACTGATGATACAGTTGTTTTCTTAGATTGCAATGCATCGTGGATGTATTGGCGGTCAGAAACGTCAATAGGCGGAGAATCGCCTTGGGATGCGATTGTAATCATCCCATCTGTCGTAGCGTAATATAGACCAGAAAAACGTTCATCATTTCCATCGGTATCATGTACAATTTGTTTAATCCCATTGATGTTTCCAGTTTCGGTCCCTACGACTTTTGCGAGCATTTCTAAGGCAGATATAGCTTCACCAAGGTGATGGTCTAAATAGTCTCTATATAAGAAGAGAACAGTGTGAGCAGATAGTTTGTTTGCTTGTTTCATTTGATAAGTGTGATACGAAAAAAATGTGGCACCAATCCCTATCGTTGGCAGTATAACAAGCAGTATGTAAAAAACTATGCTTTGTAATTTGACTTTCAAATTTGGTACTCCTTCTTTTTTTATTATCATTATATATAAACTATGTTAAAATTGTCATGTTTTTATTCAAGAATCATTTGCATTACATTAGGGAAAGGAAAAGGGATGAGTGAATATTCATTCGGCAGTTGTAATGAAGCGCTACGTTGCTTTTCTTTTTGTTGCGGAGAATTTAAGTGAAGGGTTGAAATGGTATGACATCAAATAATGAGCGAGAAGACATTTCTCAATCTTTAAAAGTATTTATTGCACTATCCCGTGTACATCGTTCTGTTATGGATACTACAAATAAATCCATACAAAGTAACGGATTAAATCCAACTGAGTTTGCTGTATTAGAATTACTATATCATAAAGGAGGCCAACCACTTCAGCAAATCGGTGAGCGTATTTTAATAGCTAGTGGCAGCATTACATACGTTGTAGATAAGCTAGAGAAAAAAGGGCTTGTAAAACGAATTCCATGCCCAAATGATAGGCGTGTTATTTATGCGCAATTAACGGAGTCTGGAGAGAGCTTTATTGCTTCTATTTTTCCAGGCCATGAGCAAGTTATACATCAGTCTTTTGAAATGTTAACGAAGGATGAGAAGGATGAATTACTTGATCTATTAAAAAAAATTGGAAAGTATGAAAAATGATGATATGTTCCAAAGAAGCTTTGGATAAAGAAATCCAAGGCTTTTTTGTGTGCATATATTCATGACATCATCTACCGCATTTTGCTGAAGAATAAGAGGAGATTTGTAAGTAAGCATTGAATTATAGTAATGATGCATATAATGGAGAGGGGGCTCGTTCATGTCATTTAAAGACTATGAATATAAACGGCCAAATATTGAAGAATTAAAAGAGAAGTTTATTGTTGCTTTAGAAAAATTCGATAAGGCAAAAACGCTTGAAGAACAGCAACAAGTAATTAATTCAATTAATGAAATTCGTAATGATTTTGGTACAATGGGGAATCTTTGTTACATTCGCCATTCTGTTGATACGACAGATGCTTTTTATAAGGAAGAGCAAGATTTCTTTGATGAATACTCACCAGTTGTACAAGGCTATGGAACAAAATATTATAAGGCGTTAATTAATTCTCCATTCCGTGAAGAATTAGAAGCGTATTATGGAAAGCAATTATTTGCTCTAGCTGAATGTGATTTAAAAACATATTCAGATGAAGTAGTGAAAGATTTACAATTAGAGAATAAATTGTCTTCACAATATACACAGTTATTAGCATCTGCAAAAATTGATTTTGCAGGAGAAGAGAGAACATTATCGCAACTTATTCCGTTTATGCAAGGAAAAGAAAGAAGCGAACGTAAAGCAGCAAGTGAAGCATACTACGGATTTTTAGCTGAGAATGAGGAAGAGTTAGATCGTATTTATGATGAGCTTGTTAAAGTGAGAACGAAAATCGCAAAAACACTTGGTTTTAAAAACTTTGTTGAATTAGGATATGCAAGAATGTATCGTACAGATTATAATGCTGAAATGGTAGCGAACTATCGTCAGCAAGTATTAGATTATATCGTTCCGGTTGCAACAGAGTTAAGAAATAGACAAAAAGCACGCATTGGTGTAGAAAAGCTCGCTTATTATGATGAAAACTTTGAGTTTGCTACAGGTAATCCAACTCCAAAAGGCGATGCCGATTGGATTATTAATCACGGGAAAACGATGTATAAAGAATTATCAGCTGAAACAGATGAATTTTTTAATTTCATGCTAGATAATGATTTATTAGATTTAGTTGCGAAAAAAGGAAAAGCTGGTGGTGGATATTGTACATATATCGAGAATTATAAAGCACCATTCATCTTCTCAAACTTTAATGGAACGTCTGGTGATATTGATGTATTAACACATGAAGCTGGTCATGCTTTCCAAGTATATGAAAGTCGTAAGTATGAAATTCCAGAATATAATTGGCCAACATATGAAGCGTGTGAAATCCATTCAATGAGTATGGAATTCTTTACATGGCCATGGATGAAGTTATTCTTTGAAGAAGATGCGGATAAATATTACTTCTCACACTTAAGTTCAGCACTTCTATTTTTACCGTACGGTGTATCTGTAGATGAATATCAACATTATGTATATGAAAATCCAGAAGCATCGCCAGCAGAACGTAAGTCAGCATGGCGTAACATAGAGAAGAAGTATTTACCACATCGTGATTATGAAGATAATGATTATTTAGAGCGTGGTGGTTTCTGGCAACGTCAAGGCCATATTTATAGCTCACCGTTCTATTATATTGACTACACGTTAGCTCAAATTTGTGCACTGCAATTTTGGAAACGTGCAAGAGATAATAGACAAGAGGCTTGGGAAGATTATGTGAATCTTTGTCAACAAGGTGGAAGTAAATCATTCTTAGAATTAGTAGAAGTTGCAAATTTAACATCACCATTCGCTGAAGGGTGTGTAAAAAGTGTAATTACAGAAATTGAAGCGTGGTTACGTGCTGTTGACGACACAAAATTGTAAAAAACATGCACTTTTTTCACATGTTTAACATCGACATAATGGAAGAATGATGAGATAATAAAAGAAAATTCAGAATTATTTGAGGGGTGTTTCTAATGGGGAGCGCCCCTTTTCACCAACAAAAGGGGGAAAGCACTATGCTTCAATCTAATATGGATGTTAGTTTAGAAACTTTAGTCCACTCATTACAGTCTACACGAAGCACGCTGTTATCAGAAATTGAAATGTTAAATGATACAGAGGTGAATGTAAAGCCACGCCGTGATAAATGGAGTATTATTCAAATTTTGCATCATTTGCATTTAGTTGAACAGTCTGTCACATCTGCCCTTGTATATGCTTTGCAAAAAAAAGAAAGAAAACTTGCTCCATTTAAAGACCTCCAACTTACGCTTGATCGCACGCATAAACGAGAAGCTCCTCAACAAATGAAACCAACAGAAACATTAATGAAAAAACTGCAAGGAATTCAATTACTAGAACATTCACGACAAGAATTATTTCATGCACTTCATAGTGTGATAGATGAAAAAGAATTATTTGAAAATGGATTAAAACATCCTATTTTTAATGATTTGAATTTATATCAATGGGTTCAATTTCTGGATTTACACGAACAAAGACATCTTACACAGCTAAAAGAAGCGAAACATGCAATTTTACAGCGGTAAAGTGAAACTTTAATCAAGGGGGCATATCACTGATTATTAGTCCGCAACAATCGGGCTGCCCTCAAATAGCGGGAAAAAGGAAAAGAAGCGGCGAACCGCTTCTTTTCCTTTTTTACTCATGCATAGTTTTATTTCTTATTTTGGAATACTACATGAGGAAGAGAAAAAGGAGTTGAAAAGTATGTCAAAGAAAAAGAGAGAAGAAGAGCGCGCTTGGAAAGCTCGGAAAGAAAATCAAAAGCCGCATGGAAAGGTGAAAGCTTTTGCAGAATTAGTTGAAGGAACAGAAAAAACGTGATGAACTTCATCACGTTTTTTGTATGATCGGGAAAGTTAATAAAAATGTTGTACCTGTTCCTTTTTCACTAATAATATCAACCTTTCCATTCATTGCTTGAATAACACTGAAGACGACCATCATCCCGAGTCCGGTCCCTTTTTCTTTCGTCGAGTAGAAAGGTGACCCGAGGCGTTTTACTTGTTCTTGATCCATACCAATACCTGTATCTTTTATATATAATTGTATATGTTTATGATCTGGAACTAATGTAAGAATAAGGTCACCACCGTTAGGCATAGCCTCAATACAGTTTTTTAAAATATTTAATAAGCATTGGTTCAGCTTTTGCTTTTCACCAGCTATAAAGAAGGATGTACTTTGCTTTATGTAATGTATACGAACATTTGTTAAATTGGCGAGAGGTGTAATTAAAGATAACGCATGGAGTAATTCTTCCTCTACTTGTAATTGTTGTTCTTTTTCAATACTCGGTTTTGCAAAAGTTAAGTAGTCTGTAAGAACATGATTTGCTTGTTCGATACCATTAATGGCTATGTCGATATATAATTTTCGTTCCTTCTCAGAACATGTATCTGACTGTAAAAGTTGCAAAAATCCTTTCGTTGAAGTTAAAGGGTTGCGAATTTCATGAGAGATAGAAGCTGCCATTTCACCGATTAAATGAAATTTTTCAGCATTCATAAGTTCATTTTGGAGACGAACTTGCGTTTGTAATATGTGTAGCAAATATAAAATAAGGATTGTACCAAGCATCGTACATAGTTCGTACACGATAATATGTGGTATATAATCTGCCGTATTTGTAACCTCTGAAAGGAAAAATGGTATCCAGCCAAATCCGAATATGAGGCTGTAAAAGATAGCGAGTGCTATTTTTATACGATTAGAACTTCGGTTAAACAGTTTGTATGTTAATAGTAGAACAATGAATAGTAGAACCGAAGCTATAAAGGATGGGAAAACACCTATCCCTCCTAATAAAAAGCGATATATGTTTAATACAGCTAAGATGGAAGCACCGGCAATAGGACCTCCTGTTAATGTACCGACAATTAATACGATATGACGCATATCAAATTGAAATCCATAGTTTGTTTTTGCTGCGAAAGTGATACATAGTATGGTAGCGAGGCAACATAATACAATAAACATAGCTGAATTTAATTTAGGAGAGCGTTTCCCTTTTTGATTCCAAAATAAATGATATAAAAGCATTGTAACAAGGATGGATAATATATTTAAAAAGAGATAAATAATAAAGAGTTTCAGTGGGATGTCTCCTCTCTTCTAACATTAAATTAATCATACTATAAAATGAAAGAAATGAAATATGAAATAGCGGAAAAAATCAGAAATTTTTTCTGGTAGTATACAATATGTTACAATAATCTTTGTCAATGAAAGAAGAAATTCCGTGCACTGCATGGGAGAGGTTCGCGAACTCCCTCTATAAAAAACTATGGAAACAACAATATCATTAGGTATTGTTTTGTTTTTTTATTGTGACAGTTCAAGAACGTTCTTTCTTCTTATTCGTAGTAGAGAAGGAGAATGAGTGAAATGAAAAAAGAAAAAGCAGTTGTTGTTTTTAGTGGTGGACAAGATAGTACAACATGTTTATTTTGGGCAATACAACAGTTTGCAGAAGTGGAAGCTGTAACGTTTAATTACAATCAACGTCATAAGTTAGAAATTGATTGTGCAGTGGAAATCGCGAAAGAGTTAGGAATTAAACATACGGTACTAGATATGAGTTTATTAAATCAACTTGCTCCAAATGCGTTAACGAGAACGGATATGGAGATTACACATGAAGAAGGTGAATTGCCATCAACATTTGTAGATGGACGAAATTTACTATTTTTATCATTTGCGGCTGTATTAGCAAAACAAGTTGGAGCACGTCATATTGTAACGGGTGTATGTGAAACTGATTTCAGTGGTTATCCAGATTGTCGTGACGTGTTTGTGAAATCATTAAACGTTACATTAAATTTATCTATGGATTATCCGTTTGTTATTCATACACCACTTATGTGGATTGATAAAGCAGAGACATGGAAATTATCTGATGAACTTGGAGCATTTGAGTTTGTTAGAGAAAAAACATTAACATGTTATAACGGAATCATTGGAGATGGTTGCGGTGAATGTCCAGCATGTCAACTTCGTAAAGCAGGATTAGATACGTATCTACAAGAACGCGAAGGAGCGAGCAACTAATGGATAACTTTTTTGGATTTCGCATCGTAGAAAATTTGCAAAAAATGGACAAGGATATTCAGCGTGAACAACTCAAATATCATAATAAAAGAGTAATGGTCAGCAAGGAATTTACATTTGACGCAGCGCACCATTTACACTGCTATGAAGGGAAATGTAAAAATTTACATGGACACACATATAAAGTCGTATTTGGAATTAGCGGATATGTAAATGAAATAGGCCTTGCAATTGACTTTGGCGATATAAAAGAGATTTGGAAAAATGAAATAGAAATTTATTTAGATCATCGTTATTTAAACGAAACATTGCCAGAAATGAATACGACTGCTGAAAATATGGTCGTTTGGATTTATGAAAAGATGGCAGAAGCATTAACGAAAGATAATCGTGCGAACGAATACAAGGGAGCTCGTGTTGAATTTGTTCGTCTTTTTGAGACGCCGACTAGTTATGCGGAAGTAAGACGGGAGTGGATGCTCGATGAGTAAAATCCCCGTCTTAGAAATATTTGGTCCGACCATTCAAGGAGAAGGGATGGTTGTAGGGCAAAAGACAATGTTTATCCGTACAGCGGGCTGTGATTATAGCTGTGCTTGGTGTGATTCTGCTTTTACATGGGATGGATCGGCCAAAGATCAAATTAAACAAATGACACCGGAAGACATTTGGAATGAGCTTGTAGAAATTGGTGGAGAAAATTTTTCTCATGTTACGATTTCGGGTGGAAATCCTGTTTTGCTGAAAAATATGCAATTTCTTCTTTCTATATTAAAGGAGAATGGAATGCGAACAGCGGTAGAAACGCAAGGGAGTAAATGGCAAGATTGGTTGCTTCAAATTGATGAGGTAACGATTTCTCCAAAACCACCAAGTTCAGCTATGAAAACAGATTTTCAGATGTTAGATTCTGTTATTCATAAACTAGCAGAGAAAGATTTTAGTTTAAAAGTAGTAGTATTCGATGATCAAGATTTTGAATATGCAGTTAAGATGCACGAGCGTTATCCGAATGTACCATTTTTCTTACAAGTAGGAAATGATGATACGAAAACAGTGGATGATGCGGTGCTTATAAAAAAACTATTAGAAAAATATGAGTGGCTTATTGAAAAAGCTGTGAATTGTAAAGAAATGAATGATGCGAAAGTACTGCCTCAGCTTCATGCGTTAGTATGGGGAAATAAACGAGGGGTATAATGAGAAGGGATGTTTAAAATGGCAGGAAGATTAGATGAAGATTTAAAAGATGTAACATTATTAGGAAATCAAAATACAAAATATTTATTTGAATATAGCCCGGGAATTTTAGAGGTATTTGATAATAACCATCCAAACCGTGATTACTTTGTAAAATTCAATTGTCCTGAATTTACAAGTTTATGTCCGAAAACAGGACAACCAGATTTTGCAACAATTTATATTAGCTACATTCCAGAACAAAGAATGGTAGAGAGTAAATCTTTAAAGCTATATTTATTTAGCTTCCGAAATCATGGTGACTTCCACGAAGATTGCATGAACGTTATTATGAATGATTTAATTAAATTAATGGATCCACGCTATATTGAGGTATGGGGGAAATTCACACCACGTGGTGGTATTTCAATCGATCCTTACTGTAACTACGGCCGCCCAGGAACTAAGTATGAGAAAATGGCAGACCACCGTATGATGAATCACGATTTATATCCAGAAAAGATCGATAATCGTTAATATAGAAAGAAAGGATCTGTATGATATACAGATCCTTTCTTTCTATTATATTATGCATGTTGATTAATGACAGTATAGTTTTTATGGCTTACAACTGTAAGAGGTTCCATATCTAGTTCTCTAAAATTCTCCATAATTGTTATATCAACAATAACGGAGTTTTGATTTACCTTTTGAACACGGCCTTGCATTCCACCTTTAAATTCAATGATATCTCCAGTTTCTGCGATTTGCATAAGCAACTCTCCTTGTTCCAGTTTTCCCAAAAAAAGAATAATTTGGGCTTTTTTATTTCCTCTTATTTTGAACTATATTTACTACTTTGTAAATGTTTCCAAAGTAAAAATTCGAAAAATATTCACTTTTTGTAAGGAAATATGTAAAAAATATTGTTTAGGAGAGGAATGATGAAAGTGCATACATCTTTATATAGGAGTATAATGAAAGATACAATAACCTACTAAAGTGGGAGAAATTAGGGGCGGGAAAATGATGTTTGAAATTGTGGGGAGCTTTATAGCGATTTTATTATTTTTATTTTCATATATACAGTTAAAGAAAGTGCGTCACCATGAAACAACTACATATTTTGATGGACTGGATGGTGTGCACACTTCGATAACACATGATAGTGGTGGGGATATATAACTTTCTTTTTATGCATGGTATGATGGCAATAAGAAATAGTACGTAATATAGTTCGTAAGTGATGAATGGGGAGTGGAAAGAATGCGAATTTCTTTTATTCGTCATGGTCGTTTGGACGGTACTATAGAGCCAATGACAATTATTTCATTTCGTGAATGGATGAAGCAATATGATTTAGGGACTACAGTAAAAGAAACTCCTATACCAATTGAAACAATTGAGGCAATTGAATCAGCGAAACTGGCTGTAACGAGTGATCAAAGGCGTGCTGTACAGTCAGCGGCTGAGTTATTGGATTCCCTATCTTTTGTGCAAAATCCTCTTTTTAGGGAAGCTGAAATTCCAACGAGTTTTTATGCTCCAAAATGGTTGAAATGTAAACCGAATGTATGGATGTTTATTGGACGTACACGATGGATAGTTGGTTATAGTAAAGAGGTTGAGTCTTATAAGGAAGTACGAGAAAGAGCAAGGAAAGCTGCTAATATGTTGCACCGCTATGCGCTCGTACATGGACGTATTGCCCTTGTAGGTCATAGTTATTTTAATGCGATGATTGGGACTGAACTGAGGGCAATGGGATGGTCTGGTTCGCCTATTTTCCATAGGAAGCCATGGGGATGTACAACGTATACATTTCATGAGGCGATGGATGGAAATGTATTAAATACAAAATTAATTTAAAAGAGGCTGTCCATTTGGCAGCCTCTTTCTCTACATAACAAGTAAAAAAGAATTGTCCTTTTAAGATATAGAAACCAATGACCGTAATGGTTTTATGAGATGGGCATACGGTTCACCAACGAGCATAACGGTTTTATCTTCTTTGTAACCAAGTTTTTCATATAGTGAAAAAGCGCGTTTGTTTTCTAAATTAACAAGTAAGGCGATTTTTTCATGCCCTTTTTCAGTTGCATAAAGTTCAGCTGTATCGATTAATTTAGAGCCAATGCCACGTCCACTGTACATATTTGAAACTGACAACGTGTCAATATAATACTCATCAAGTTCAGCTTCTTTTTCTAACGTAATGGATTCGTCTTCATGTAGTTCTCTTAAGTAGTGTACGATTGGTGCATCAAGTTGTTCAGTGTCACTACCGTGATAAACGACAATAACCCCAACTATCTTTCCATCTTGTTCAGCCACTAAACAGTTTTCATAGCTCAATCGATTATTTTCTTTTGCGAACCATGTTTCAAGTCCTAGTATTACTTTTGCTTCAATTGTGCTACCAGTGATTTTTTCAGCAATTTCGTGCAGAGCGTCATATAGTAAAGGTGCTACTCCTACCGCATCTGTCTTTTTTGCTTTCCGAATCATAGTATCCCTCCTAGTTCTATGTGTATATTGTAGCATAAAATAAAATAACAAACAGTGGCTTGGAACTTTGTTATACAGAGTGTCAAAAAGTTTGATATAGAGAAGTAGCTATGTTAGTATATGATATTTAGTGCGAATATAATAAAGTGATATAGATATAAAAATAATGAAAGTGAATTACATAATAATAAAGGGATAATTTTACCGTTGTCGACCTATAGAAGATGCGATAAAATAAACTATTGCAGAGAGGTGAAATACATGGATGAACAATTAGCAAATACAATTTTGGATCAGCTGAAAAATGGTGAAATAAAGGAGTATGTTGCGACGAAAGATGTATTTTATACGTTCAGAGAAGTTGTTGTAAATCGAGAAGATTTTAAACATATTATCGGGAACGCACAGCGCGGTGGACAGGTAATTTATACATATTCAGAAACACCACGTTCATAAATAGAGAAGATAAAGGAGAGGAGAATTATGGGGGATTTTAAACAAGGCATATTGCCACATTGGGATTACATGTGGAAAGATAGAGCTGGGAATAAGTTTATGGGAATGGTTATGTATCCAGAGAAACGAAAATGTTCAGCAAAAATGCTTCAGAAAATAAAAAGAGCATATGAGCAAGCAATAGAAATTAAAGTAACTGTACAAGTTCAACATACATATCAGTACGTAGAAGGAATAATTGTATACTTTGATGAAGAAGCTCCTGTATGCACAATGCTTGATAAAGATGAGAATCCACATCATATATTTGTAAAAGATATTTTGCGTATTGAGCACCCTGAATAATTTTTTTCATAAATAAATTGAAGTTCCATAATAATAATCTTTTTCTATAATAGTTATCTTTTAGTATGTAACGAGGAACGAAAGAGTATGTATAAATATTTAATAAAGTAAAATTGATAAATGTAATCGTTTTTTGGAACAGATTATCGTTTAAGGTCTGTTCTTTTTTGCGTGATGCTGGAGAAATATATTACTCCAGCATTTACTGTTTTATGACAAAAAATATTGCTAACTTTTTTAAAAATAAGGTTAAATTCGTTGACAAGTTTTTTGAAAAGCACTTTATTGACATGAGTTTTAGAATGTTGTTTCATAGTCTTTGTATTGAAAAAAATCGACGGTCATGTCGAAAAGTAAAAGTTAAAAAAAGAAAGAATTTATACATATATCTTGTGTCTTATTTTGAAACGTAATACAATATATAGAGAAATCAAGAAACGACATACAGAGAATATAGATTGGAGAGGGAGGGTCGGAAATGTTAGTTGCATATGATTCTATGACAGGAAACGTGAAGCGTTTCATCCACAAATTAAATATGCCGGCCGTTCAAATTGAAGAAGCTCTAGTATTAGATGAAGACTTTATTCTTATTACGTATACAACAGGTTTTGGAAATGTACCGGAACGTGTTTTAGACTTTTTAGAACGCAATAATGAAAAATTAAAAGGCGTATCTGCAAGTGGCAATCGTAATTGGGGAGACATGTTTGGTGCAAGTGCTGACAAAATTTCTACTAAATATGAAGTGCCTATTGTATCAAAATTTGAGTTATCTGGAACAAATAATGATGTAGAATATTTTAAAGAAAGGGTGCGGGAGATTGCGACACATTGAACTGAATAATGAAATCACGCAAATGCAGGACGGTTTTTATCAGCTTCATAAAGATAAAGAGGCATTAGAAGTCTTTATGGAAGAAGCTAGAGAGAATACCGTTCATTTTAATAGCGTGGCAGAGCGAATGGAGTATATGAAAGAACATGATTACTATTACAACGTTCTGGACGAGTATAGCTTGGAGGAAGTAGAAGGAGTTTATAACATCGCTTATGGTGAAAACTTCGAGTTCCAATCTTATATGGCAGCATCTAAGTTCTATAAAGATTATGCGTTAAAAACGAATGATCAAAAACAATACTTAGAAAGCTATGAAGATCGTGTAGCAATTGTTTCATTATACTTAGGACGCGGTGATGTTGCGAAGGCAAAACACTTCGCAAGCATGATTGTAAAACAAAACTACCAACCAGCGACACCAACCTTTTTAAATGCGGGAAGAAGCAGAAGAGGAGAAATGGTGTCTTGTTTCTTGTTAGAGATGGATGATAGCTTAAATTCAATCGGCTTTAACATTAATACTGCAATGCAATTATCGAAAATCGGTGGGGGAGTAGCTTTAAACTTATCTAAGCTACGCGCACGTGGCGAGCAAATTAAAGGTATTGATAACGCCGCAAGTGGTGTAGTACCTGTTATGAAATTACTTGAAGATTCGTTTTCATATGCGAATCAGTTGGGTTAACTTTATGGCTCAACTATAAAACCGGGTCAATTGCTGGAACGCCTGAGTATATCGAGGTAGGATACTACGAAGAAATTACGTAGCGACCCCTGAAAATCCAAGATTGCAGGAAATCAGCAGCCGAGCTCCTAAATCTATTAGATAAGGAGAAGGTTCAACGACCAAGTGGCTATATAGGAGACTATGTAGCTCGAACCTGGCTTCTCAAACCAACCAAATTCAAAGGTGTTTAAGTAAATACGATATAAATACATTAAATTTACACCACATTATTCCGTTTCGTTTCTTTGAAAGTATTGAGCAAGCAAACTTTATGATGAATTTATTACCCCTCTGTAACTCATGCCATATTTATGTGCATCGAACATATGATACATGGTTAGATAAAAAATTTGGTGAGAAGAAGATATGGTCTGGACTCTATAGCGATATAGAGAGGGTAGCAGAAATGACTATCCCCCATACGTTTTAACGATATGGAGTAACAATATGCAACGAAAAGGTGCAGGTGCAGTATATTTAAACATTTTCCATTGGGATATTATTGAATTCCTTGATACAAAAAAAATCAATGCCGATGAGAAGAGCCGTATTCAGTCTCTATCAATCGGAATTATCATTCCAAGTAAGTTCTTTGAGCTTGCTGAGAAAAACGAACCTTTCCATGTTTTCGCGCCTTATACAGTATTTAAAGAGTACGGAAAACATTTAGATGATATAGATATCGACGAAATGTACGATGAATTAATGAGCAATCCGAAAGTGAAGAAGAAGCCACTAGATATTAGTGCGCGTGATATGCTTATTAAAATTGCTATGATTCAGCTTGAGTCTGGTTACCCATACTTAATGTTTAAATCAAATGCAAATAACCAACATCCACTGAAGGATATTGGAACTGTGAAGATGTCGAACTTATGTACAGAAATCTTCCAGCTTCAAGAAACTTCTGAAATAAATGATTACGGTACAGAAGACATTATCCGTCGTGATATTAACTGTAACTTAGGATCGTTAAATATCGTAAACGTAATGGAAAATAAAGAAATTCGTGAAGCAGTTCATGCGGGAATGGAAGCTTTAACAGCTGTTTCTGATATGACGATCATTCCGAATGCCCCAACTGTGAAAAAAGCAAATGATGAGCTTCATTCAGTTGGACTTGGAGCAATGAACTTACATGGATATTTAGCAAAAAATAAAATCGCTTATGAAAGTGCTGAAGCGAAAGAATTCGCTCGTACATTCTTTATGATGTTAAATTACTACTCGATTGAGAAAAGTATGGAGATCGCTAAAGAAAAAGGGGAAACATTTAAAGACTTCGATAAGTCTGATTATGCAAACGGCACATACTTTGAAAAGTATGAAACGACAGATTACAGCCCAGTAACTGAAACAGTTCAGCAATTATTTGAAGGAATTCATATTCCAACAAAAGAAGATTGGACAAGTTTAAAAGAGCAAGTACAGAAGAATGGTTTATACAACTCATATCGTCTTGCAATCGCTCCGACACAATCGATCAGTTACGTTCAAAATGCAACTTCAAGCGTAATGCCAATCGTAAGTCAAATTGAATCAAGAACGTATGCGAATGCGACAACATATTATCCAATGCCGTATTTATCAAAAGATACGTTCTGGTACTATAAATCTTCTTACGATATGAATCAGTTTAAATTAATTGATTTAATCGCAGAAGTTCAAGAACATATTGACCAAGGAATTAGTACCATTCTTTATGTTAATAGTGATATTTCAACACGTGAGTTAGCACGTTACTACATTTATGCACATAAAAAAGGCTTGAAGAGTCTTTATTATACGAGAACACGTAAATTAAGCGTGGAAGAGTGCGTGGCTTGTACCGTTTAATATAAAAAGTGAGACATTATGAGCAGGGTTTTTCTGAACCCTGCTCATGCTTAGTTATCAATTTTTTATGTTTATTTAGAGAAGGGGCGATTTAATGCGTGCGGTAAACTGGAACAAAAAAGAAGATGATTTTAGTTTAATGTTTTGGAAGCAAAACATCGCTCAGTTTTGGACAGAAGAAGAAATCGCAGTGTCTTCTGACAAAAATACTTGGGCACAATTATCAAAAGAAGAGCAAATTGCTTATAAGCGTGTATTAGGTGGTTTAACACTTTTAGATACGAAACAAGGCGGCGAAGGGATGCCTCTTGTACTTGTTCATCTTGAAAATTTACAAGCGAAAAGTGTATTAGCTTTCATGGGCGCTATGGAAGAAGTACATGCGAAGAGTTACAGCCATATTTTCACAACGTTAGCTACTGAAGAAGAAATTGATGATATTTTTGAATGGGTAGATAACCATCCATTACTTGAGAAAAAAGCTGGTATTGTTACTAGTTACTATCGTCGTTTATTAAAGCCTGAAGTAACGAAAAAAGAGTTATACATGGCAATGGTAGCAAGTGTGTTCTTAGAAAGTTACTTATTCTATAGTGGGTTCTTCTATCCACTTTACTTAGCAGGTCAAGGCAAATTGACGGCAAGTGGTGAGATTATTAACTTAATAATTCGTGACGAGTCAATTCACGGCGTATTCGTTGGTATTTTAGCACAACAAATCTTCGCGGAACTTTCTGCAGAAGAGCAACAAGAAGTACAAATGGAAACGCAAGAGTTATTAATGAAACTGTATGAAATTGAATTGGCATATACAGAAGAAATTTACACTTCTATCGGTCTTGTAGAGGATGTAAATCGTTTCGTTCGTTACAATGCGAATAAAGGACTTATGAACTTAGGGCTTGAGCCGAAGTTTGAAGAAGAAGAAATTAATCCAATCGTTTTAAATGGTTTACGTACAGATACGAAAAACCATGACTTCTTCTCTGTAAAAGGAAATGGTTACGTAAAAGCAACGAATGTTGAAAAGTTAGCAGACGATGACTTCGTATTCAATTTTTAATATAGTGTTATAGAAAAGCTGTCTTTATAGAAAAGACAGCTTTTTTGCTATGAATAGTTTACATAATGTTATTATTTCATGGAAATATTTTAATCTTGTAAAAGCCCAATTTTTGAGGAAGTGGGAATAAAAAAACAAGGATTAAAGTTTTATTTTTCATATTTAGTCGTATGAGAGATTGAATAACTTATGCCAAAATGAATAAAAAATGAGAAGAAATGAGACCAAACTCCACCTATACGTTCTTTTTACTATTGAATTTTTAAATGCTAGAAATTTTGGCTTAAAAATTGCATGAATATTTAAAAAGTAAAGAAAAGGGAGGTAATATTCGGTGTGATATATAGTTATTTGAAAACGCTTCCTTTTAACTGTCGATTTTTAAATGGAAATTAGATAGAGAAAGTAGGAGGAATGATAGGTGGGAAAAGTAGTTGGTTTAAAACGTTCATTAGGTCTTTGGTCAATTGTTATGCTAGGGGTCGGGTATATGACACCGATGGTTGGGTTTGATACATTTGGAATCGTTTCTGAAAAAACGGGTGGTCATGTTCCAGGAGCTTATCTTATTGCATTAGCGGGGATGTTGTTTACCGCTGCAAGCTACGGCAAAATGGTAAAGGTTTTTCCTACCGCAGGATCTGCTTATACGTATACACAGAAGACAATTAGTGCAAGGCTTGGGTTTCTTGTTGGATGGTCCGCGTTATTGGATTATTTGTTTCTACCAATGGTGAACGCACTATTAACGAGAATTTATATGTCAGCATTTTTCCCAAGTGTTCCTAGTTGGGTATGGGTCATTGGCTTTGTTCTCCTGATTACATTAATAAACATGATTAGCGTAAATGCTACTGCTAATTTCAATACTTTCTTAGTAATATTTCAAGTGTTAGTAATGGCCGTGTTTGTTTTTCTAGTTATAAAAGGCTTATTATCGGGAGAGGGAACAGGAGAAATCTTTTCCATTCAGCCGTTTTTTCAATCAGATATACAAATATCACCGTTAGTTGCAGGTGCGACAATTCTTTGTTTCTCGTTTTTAGGTTTTGATGCAGTAACTACATTTTCAGAAGAGACACCAAACGCGGAGAAAACAATTCCTCGAGCTATTTTTCTTACTGCTTTAATCGGTGGAGTTTTATTCATTACCACTACGTATTTTACACAATCTATGTTTCCAGATACATCTGTATTTAAAAATCAAGAATCAGCATCTCCAGAAATTGCACTATATGTTGGCGGGAAATTATTTCAAGCTTTCTTTTTAGTAGGAACCCTTATGGGGACACTTGCGTCCGGTTTAGCTTCTCATACAAGTGTATCTCGATTATTATACGTAATGGGGCGAGATAATGTAATTCCGAAGAAAATATTCGGATACATTCATCCTCGCTGGCGAACTCCTGTATATAATATTATTTTTGTAGGAATTATTTCGCTCTTCGCTATATTCATTGATTTAGAAACAGCAGCATCTCTTATTAACTTTGGAGCGCTTATTGCATTTACATTTGTTAATTTGTCTGTAATTTCTTACTATATAATCAAGAAAAAAAGATATAAAACGATAAAAGATTTCTTAAATTACTTAGTTATGCCTATTTTGGGTGCTGCTACTGTAGCGGTACTATGGTTTAACCTCAATATCCATTCACTTATTTTGGGACTTTGCTGGGCTGCTATTGGAATTGGGTACCTTCTATATATTACGAAGATGTTTCGTTCAGCTCCTCCGCAAATGCATTTTGAAGAAGTACAGGAAATATAAAAAAGCAAAAGACATCGGGAATGGATCCGATGTCTTTTGCTTTGAAGATTGGGCAATCATGCAGTATTGCATAATTCATTCAACGATTCATAAGGAAGAGGGGCAAGTCTAGGGAGGATGGCTGATAAATGATGGTCAATATGGTATTTTCATTTGGCACAATTATTGCTTTGTACAATTAGTAAAAATATAAAAGCGGGGTGTTTTCAGTCACAAAGGTTAGAAGAACAATATTAATAGAATAAAAGAAAGGGATGATTGATTGTGTATTATGATATTATTACGAGCCCATGTTATGGAATAATTGAAAAAGTGTCTATTAATAAGGATTCGCGAATTTATGAATGGGAGCCATTATTCTCTATTAAAGATATGAATGGTAAGCTGGAAGTAATTAAGATGGGATGTAGTGGAGAAGTTCAATCTTTAGAAGTAGAGGCAGGAGATAAAGTAATTCCAGGCATGGTATTAGCTTATATTCAAGAAGATCTTTTCGTTAATGGTAGTGATTAATAATAGAAAAATGAGGAAGATGGAGGCGTTCATCTTCCTTTTTTTATTAAGTAAAGAAAAAAACGTTTTATTTTCAGATTAATTAAAAAAATCTGTATTTAATGATACAATACAAATTATATAGTTCAAAGGAGGAATAGCAGCATGTTTTCCATTGCTCATAAAAAAATTAGACCTATTGTTTCTCTATCTATCGATCAATCTGAAAAGGAATGGAATATAGATGTTGAAAATATAAAAGAATCTTTTCTATTTTTAAAAAGAGGGGAGAAATTATTTGCATACGTTCATGTGAAGGATCTGCTATCAAATAGTAAGGGATTAACTGCTAAGGTATTGCTTTCAAATGCTGTTTCACTAGATACAATATGTCATCTTAGTAAAGATATTTCTTTAACAGCTCTTTTTCAAATTATTGGAGAGCCGATTGCGATAGTAAAAAATGAAATAGATGAGCTAACAGGATATATAAGAAGAGAGGATGTTTTTGCAGAACTATTTAAACAAGAAAATCAGAGTGTTGATATATTGAAAATTATTTTAACGTCTATTCCAATGGGGATTTTTGTAGTAGATCGTGAAAAGAAAATTGTAAATTGCAATGAGTCTGGTTTGAAGATGATTAAATCGACTTCTGAAAAAGTTATGAATGTACCAGCAAAACTGATTTTTAACGAAGAGCACATTAATAACGTATTTACAACGGGAAAAACGATCTTGAATCAATTACAAATCACAAATGAGATGGGTGTATTAGTTGACTATAGTCCGATTCCAAACTTTGATCAAAGTATTGAAGGAATGGTTATTATTGTGCAAGATTTGCCGATGGTCGAGGACATGGCGATGGAAATTGAATATATAAAGGATTTAAATAAAGATTTACATGCAATCTTGTCTAGCATTTATGATGAAATATTAGTTGTTAATCATAAAGGGGAATTAATTCGTTATAGTGAAACTGTTATCAATGATTTTTGGGGGAGTAATTTGAAAGACCTTTTAGGAAAAAATCTTTTAGACTTAGAAAAGAAAGGATTATTTAGTCCATCTGTTACGCGATTAGTGTTGGAAAAACAAAAAAAGGTATCAGTTGTACAAGAAACAAAAAGCGGAAGAAAAATATTAGCAGTTGGAAACCCTGTATTTAATGAAAACGGGGAGCTTCATCGTATTATTATTGCCTCAAGGGATATTACCGAAGCGACGAGATTGAAGACGGAATTACATGAAATAAAGAAGATATCAGAGCGATATAAGAAGGAGTTAGATGACTTTAAAAATAAAGATCGTTTTCTTAAGAAGCTTATTTACTGTAGTCCAAAAATGGAGCAAATTATTAACCAAGCTAAAAAAATAGCAGATTTTTCTTCTAATGTTCTTATTTCTGGAGAATCTGGCGTCGGAAAAGAAGTAATTGCTCAGGCAATTCATCAACTTGGAAACCGATCTTCAAAGCCATTTTTAAAATTAAATTGTGGTGCAATTCCAGAAACTTTGTTAGAAAGTGAACTATTTGGTTATACGAAAGGTGCTTTTACAGGAGCCGATAAAAATGGAAAAGAAGGATATTTTAAGCGGGCTGATCAAGGTATTTTATTTTTAGATGAAATTGGAGAAATGCCTTTACATTTGCAAGTGAAATTGCTTAGAGTCCTACAGGAACAAGAAGTAATTCCTATTGGAAGTACAATACCTACGAAAATAAATGTACAAATTATTGCTGCTACAAATAAGAGTCTTGAAAAGATGGTGGAATCTGGAACATTCCGTGAAGATTTGTTTTATCGGCTAAATGTAATTCCGTTGCGAGTTCCTCCCCTACGAGAGCGAATGGAAGATGTTCCGGTACTTGCCTTTCATTTCTTGCAACAGTTAAATGAAAAATATAATAAAAATTATCATTTAACTCCAGATGCGCTTAGCTTACTAGAGTTTTATTCATGGCCAGGAAATGTACGTGAATTACAAAATATGATTGAACGTTTAGTAGTATCAGCAGACGATCCAGTAATTGAAGCGGAGTTTGTTAGTAAGTTTTTAACACCTGGTTATGACTTTAAAAAATCAAAGCCAGTTATTACAAGAGTATTACCATTACAAGAAGCACTACATTCTGTAGAAGAACAATTGATTTTACTTGCAATGAAGCAATATAAAACAACGACTAAGGCTGCAAAAGCTCTTGGAATCAGCCAATCTTCAGTGAGTCGTAAATATCAAAAAATTGTTAGTGAAAAAGGGATAGCAGCTGATATCATCTCTTATTCCTAAAAAAGGAGAAGGTCACATAGACTTCTCCTTTTTGTGTGCGCCCAGCATGTACATATTCTCTAGGGTTCAAGTCCGGGGTCATGAAGGCGGTAGCGGAAATGATTAACGTTCTGTTTTATCCCGCATTAACGGGCAGTAAAACTCCCACCTCAAAATTCAGGTGGAGCAAAGAAGTTAGGTGGGAGATCAACTGCCCGTAAACGCCCGATTGGTGAGGGCTAATAATCAGTGGGGGATGAACAAAACCCCCACTGATTAAAGTTTCACTTTATGCAAAATGGAATAGTGTATGCGAAAATGCATAAATCGTTTGTTGTTTTTAAGAAAATAGTCAGTTTATCCCGCTATTTGCGGGCAGTAAAACTCCCACCTCAAAATTCAAGTGGAGCAAAGAAGTTAGGTGGGAGCCCTGCTGCCTGTAAAGCCCCACTGATTATAGTTTCACTTTATGTATGATTCCTTTGAATTTTAAATATTGGCATGAAATTTGCTTATAAATATATATACGATCGATAAAGGAGGATTCAATATAGTGCTAGATTTAAAAATGTATGTAAACGGTGAATGGAGAGAGTCTAGTAATCAAGAGAAAAGAACGATTATTAACCCTGCGAATGGCAAGGGTATAGCATATGCACCTGAGGGAACGATTGAGGATGCAAAATACGCGATAGAAGTGGCAAGAGCGGCTTTTGATAGCGGAATTTGGTCAGAGACATCCACTGCTCAAAGGGCATCATATTTATTTAAAATAGCAGATGAAATTGATAAAAATATGGAAGAATTAGTATACCTTGAAACAATGGATAATGGAAAAACGTACCGTGAGGCAGAAGGAGATATTGGAGATGCAGCGGCTTGTTTTCGCTATTATGCCGGATTGATTACAAAGCCAGATGGTCAAACATATCATGTAGCCGATCCGATGCAAGCAATGGTTGTAAGAGAGCCAGTTGGTGTTTGTGGACTAATTGTTCCATGGAATTATCCGCTATTGATGAGTGTATGGAAAATTGCACCTGCTTTAGCAGCTGGAAATACAATTGTGTTTAAACCTTCTGAAGTGACACCAATCACTGCAACAAAGCTATTCGAAATCCTTGAAAAAGTAGGGCTACCAAAAGGTGTTGCCAATATGGTAATGGGGGCCGGTCCAATAGTAGGAAATGAAATTGCAGCGAGTAATAAAGTGGACATGATTTCCTTTACAGGTGGAACAAAAACAGGTAAGCACATTATGAGAACAGCGGCAGATAATATGAAAAAGATTTCGTTAGAACTTGGAGGGAAATCTCCAAATATTATTTTTGCAGATGCAGATTTTGAGACCGCTATTGATTATGCTCTATTCGGTATTTATGCAGGTAGCGGACAAGTATGTTCAGCTGGATCAAGAATCCTTGTAGAAGAAAAGATTTATGATAAATTTGTTAATAGTTTTGTAGAGCGAGCACAGCAAATTAACGTTGGACCTGGTGATAATCCAGAATCGGAAATGGGGCCACTTGTAAGTCAAGAACATATGGAAAAAGTATTACGTTATATTGAAATTGGGAAAGACGAAGGTGCAAACGTTGCTTGCGGAGGTAGACGAATAATGGAGGATGGAAAAGGTGAGGGTTTCTTTATTGAACCAACAGTCTTTGTCAATGTAAAACCTGATATGCGCATTGTCCAGGAAGAAATCTTCGGTCCTGTTGTAGTAATTCAAAAGTTTAAAGACGAACAGGAAGCAATTGAGTTGGCAAACGGTACAGACTATGGCTTGGCTGGAGGTGTATTTACGGTTGATGGTGCAAAAGCAATGCGTGTGATTCGTAAACTTCGCGCAGGAATTACGTGGATTAATAGCTATCATCCAACATATAATGAGGCACCTTGGGGCGGATATAAGCAAAGTGGTATAGGTCGTAGTCTAGGAACGTTTGGTTTAGAAGAATTTCAAGAAATTAAGCAGATTAATATAAATCTAGAAGTAGAACCTATTGGTTGGTTTGCAAATAAAAAAAATGTAGGAGTGAAATAGATGGGAACGAACGTAGAAAATAAATTGAATGAGCAAGATGTAAAAGGTTCAAATGTAAATGAGTATATTACGAAAGTACTACAGTTAATTGAAAAAGAAAAGGTTACTGAAGAAGAGGCAAACTGGATTCAAAAAGAAACAGTAGACGGATTTAGAGAGCATGTAAACCCTGGTTTTCTTGCTTATAGAAAAACAGTAACAAAAGATGGACAATTTGCAGCAGTAGAATGGTCAGATGAAGGATCTTGCTTCATGGATATTAATGGTAAAAAATATATTGACTGTTTAGGTGGATTTGGAATTTATAATGTTGGTCACCGTAATCCGAAAGTGGTAAAAGCTGTGACAGATCAATTAAAACGTCAAGCATTGCACAGCCAGGATTTACTGGATCCACTTCGAGCAATGCTTGCAAAGATTTTAGCGGACATTACACCTGGTGATTTGAAATATTCCTTCTTTACAAATAGTGGAACAGAAAGCGTAGAGGCAGCATTAAAACTAGCAAAAATGTATAGTGAACGAACAACTTTCATTGCTACAACTCGTGCCTTCCATGGTAAGAGTCTTGGTTCCTTATCAGGAACGGCAAAAGGAATGTTCCGTAAGCCATTCTTACCATTGATTCCGGGTTTTCGTCACGTTCCATTTGGCGACATTGAGATGATGAGAAAAACATTTGAGACATGTGCATTAGTAGGAGAAGATGTTGCAGCAGTTATTTTAGAACCAATTCAAGGAGAGGGCGGTATTATTTTACCTCCAGAAAATTATTTGAAACAAGTACGAGAGCTTTGTGATGAGTTTGGATCACTCCTTATTTTTGATGAAGTACAAACTGGAATGGGACGTACAGGAAAAATGTTTGCTGCAGAATTATATGATGTTGTGCCGGATATTATTTGTCTTGCGAAGGCGTTTGGTGGAGGGGTAATGCCAGCGGGAGCTATTGTTGCGAAAGAAACAGTATTCAAAAGTTGGTTTGAAAATCCATTTATGCATACAACAACATTTGGAGGAAATCCTCTTGCATGTGCTGCTGCAATTGCAACAATCCATGTATTATTGGAAGAGAAATTACCGGAACGAGCTATGGAAGTTGGGGAGTATTTCTTAAATGGATTGAAACAAGCAGCAGAAGGGCACGAAGATAAAATCTTTGAAATTCGTGGACAAGGTTTAATGATTGGGATTGAATTCCATAAAGACGAGATTGGTTATGAAGTGTCAAAGGCGATGTTTGATCAAGGAATTCTTGTTGCGGGAACATTAATTAACTCAAAAACAATTCGTATTGAACCATCCCTTACAATTAGTTATGAAGAAGTAGATACAGTTATTAATACGTTTAAATCTGTGCTAACTCAAGTAAAAGTAAAATAAATTTCGTATAAGGTTATATGTGAATTCAAACGATTGAAACTATAATTAGAATAGATTTACTTATATTTTATTACAGGAAGGCAGTGTA
Source organism: Bacillus sp. FSL R9-9410 (assembly GCF_038050385.1). Taxonomy (NCBI): domain Bacteria; kingdom Bacillati; phylum Bacillota; class Bacilli; order Caryophanales; family Bacillaceae; genus Bacillus; species Bacillus sp. FSL R9-9410. Next base: position 3,328,135 of record NZ_JBBOTV010000001.1, on the reverse strand, counting down.
ACGAAAAGTTATACTGTCTTTTTATTACATTTTTTTGTAAGTATTTACATATAATATGTTTTAGTGTACTATTTAACTAACACACTAAGACAGGAGGGGAGAAATGAAAATCGAGTTTTCTCCAAATACACCAATTTATATTCAGGTAATGGAATGCATAAAGAAAGAAATTGTAACGGATCATTTATTGCCTGGCGATAAAATTCCCTCCGTACGTGAATTAGCGAGTGAATTACAAGTAAATCCAAATACGATTCAGCGAACATTTCAAGAACTAGAACGGGATGGAGTTGTTGTAACACGTAGAGGAATGGGGCGATATGTAACGAATGAAGGGGAGAAAATTATGGAGCTACGAAAAGATATGGCGAAAGAATTACTTCATTCTTTTATAGATGGAATGGACAATTTAGGTTTTTCCGAAGAAGAAATTCTTTCCATTCTTCGTTCTTCATTAAATAAGAAAAGGGAGAAGAACGAATGACAGAGCTATTAAAAATAGAAAATCTATGGAAGCGATACGGATTGAAAGCAGTAATCCGGGAATTAAGCATAGAGATTACAGAAGGAAAAATCGTTGGGCTTGTTGGAGATAACGGGAGCGGGAAAACGACATTATTGAAAATGATTGCAGGGCTGCAGCATCCTTCAGAAGGTAGCATAGCAATTAACGGTAAAAGAATAGGGTTAGAGACGAAAGAAATCGTTTCTTTTATGTCTGATAAGCCGATATTTGATGATTGGATGACTGTAAAAGATGCATTATTTTTCTATCGAGATTTTTATAAAGAGTTTGATATTCAAAAAGCGGTAGATACGATTGCAGAATTTAAAATACCGTTAGAAGAAAAAATTACAGCATTATCAAAAGGTATGGTTGAAAAGCTGCAAATTATTTTAACGTTTTCTCGAAAAGCGAAGTTATACGTACTGGATGAACCACTTGGCGGGATTGATCTTGTTTCTAGAGAACATGTACTTGAGCTAATCCTTAAATTTTATCGTGAAGATTGTACGCTGCTTATATCGACTCATTTAATAAGAGAAATCGAAAATATATTTGATGAAGTAATCTTTTTGAAAGATGGAGAAATAATATTGCATGAAAATGTGGAAGAACTACGATTTCAAAAGGGTAAAGCAGTACATGAGCTGTTTAAGGAGGCCTATGGGAAATGAGTCAGCTTTTTCGGTATCTGTATAATTGTAATAAGAGAAAGATAGCCATTATTTACTTCGGATTTATTACAGTTTCATTAATTCTTTTATTTAATATGAAAGGAGTTTCAGGAGTTAGAATTTCAGGTAGGCAAGATATAATCATTATTATATTTTTTATCGTACTAAGTATAAATGGATTTGCAATTCTTCTAACAGGTATATCGTCTTTTCGAAAAATGTTAAAAAACTCTATGCTACGTTATACTTCTATTTCAGCACAAAAGTATATATGTGCAAATGTTTTATTTTGTGTACTACTCTTTATGATTTTGCTAGGAATAGGAATCATTTTTCTATACTATTTTTCTTTAAATATTTACAATGGAAAAACAGATTTAGGTGTTCAGCAAGCAATCCACAGTTTATATGATTATGGAATATTACATCATATGTTATCTATTTTCTTATGGGGACTAGATTTTATTAATATGCTAGTTTCTATTTATTTAATTATAGTAATTGTAAAACTATTCAATGTGAAATCATCGATGAACAAGATTGTTTGCGTAGTTTTATTCGTCGTTTTTATCGCATTTAATGGGGGAATAACGTATATTTTTCAGCAAATAGAAAAGTACGTGTTTGCTATAAATAATATTGGATTTATAGATCAAGATGGTTTTTTAAATACATCATTCTATTCTGGTACAGAGATTACAGTTTTAAATCTATGTTTTAATTGTTTATTAACAATTATATTACTAGTAGTTACAGGTCGTATCATCGATAAAAAACTAGAAGTCTAAAGGAGGAGTCAGCATTGGGAAACGTAGTAGTGAAATTAGAAAATGTTCGAAAAAAGATTGGTAAGACAGAAATTATTCGTGGCTTATCATTTGAGGTTCAAGAAGGAGAAGTATACGGGTTCTTGGGACCGAACGGTAGTGGTAAGACGATGACAATTCGTATGATGACAGGTCTTATTTCGATGACAGAAGGTGATATTACAATTTGTGGCCATAGTATTCGCACAGAGCGTGAAAAGGCGCTAGAGCAAATTGGAGCGATTGTAGAAAATCCCGAGCTATATGATTATATGACAGGAATGCAAAACTTAAAGCAGTTTGCAAACATGGCAATTACCCCAATTAGTAAAGAGCGTATCGCTGAAATTATAAAGCTTGTTGATTTAGAGCATGCGATTCATAAAAAGGTGAAAACATATTCACTTGGAATGAAACAACGCCTAGGAATTACACAAGCGTTACTTCATCAACCCAAAATATTAATTTTAGATGAACCGACAAATGGATTAGATCCAGCTGGTATTCGCCAAATTCGTGACTATTTACAACGATTAGCGAAGGAAGAAAATATTGCAGTCATTGTATCAAGTCATTTATTAAGTGAAATTGAATTAATGTGTGACCGCGTCGTTATTATAAAGCAAGGTGAGTTTGTGCAAGAGTATAACTTACATGAACAAGCGAAGCATGATGAAACGGTAGTTGTAGCGTTTGAAGTAGATCAAGTTCAGAAAGCAAATGAAATCATTAAAGGTAAGGAACAAGGGAATGTAATTGTGACACCTATAATGAAAGAAGAGATTCCGCAAATTGTAAAAGAGCTAGTAAATGCTGATGTACTCGTATACGGTGTTACTGTTCAGAATAAAACGTTAGAGGATGAATTCTTAGCGATTACAGGGGGAGTGAAAGCGTAATGTTTAAATTAATTCAAAATGAATTTTTGAAGTTACATGCGAAAAAAGGTATGTACATTTTAATAGGTGTAATTGCAGCATTGGAGATTTTGGGAGTTTTAGCGATGCTGAAATGGGGAGGAGGACATGAGTTTAAAGGATCATATTTAGACTTTGTAAGTTCAGAGATTGGTTTAATTACCTTATTTGCAACAATTTTTGGAATTACGATTGCTTCTCGTACAATTACTGATGAGTTTCAAAAAGGTACAATTAAGCAGTTATTAATCCGTCCAAGAAAACGAATTACAGTTTTGTTCTCTAAATATATTACAGTGTTACTTACTATATTATTTATCATATTTGCTAGCACGTTAATCGCAATGATTATTGGCGGAATTGTAATGGATGGTGGTAAAACAGAATTAACGTTAGGAATCGTAATGAAGTCTATTTTATATCAAGTACTTTCACCGTTCTTCTTTGCAACGCTTGCATTTTTCTTAGCAAACGTATTTAGAAATTCTGTATTACCATTAATTATTACGATGTTCCTATTTTTCTTACAAGGACCAATTAATATGGTACTAATGATGTTTGCAAAAGGTGTAGCGAAATTTGTGGTGTTTTTCCATTTAAATTTAAGTGTGTACGACAGCAATAAATTAGTAAGTGGCGGAGTAGAACCACCATTTACAGAATTTACGTTTACAACTTCATTGTTACTTGTAGTTGCATACTTTGCTGTATTACTTGTAGCATCAAGTGTATTATTCCAAAAACGTGACGTATTATAAGAGAAAAAATCCCCGTTAACACGGGGATTTTTATTAATTAGCTCTTTTTTTAATCGTTTCACGTTCTCAGCATTCTGTATTTTTAAGCTTCTTTTTGGTTTATAAAATGCAGCGAACACATATTTATTTAAGGATATAACTGTCACTAAGTTGAAGAATAGACCAGCTAAATCCTATACTACTTGAATTGTAGTAACTGAACTTAAAAATACCATGTCAATTATAGCAATACGTTTATCAATGAAGTCGTTTTAATAGATATGTTGTTTGAAAGAATCTGAGAAAAATAGGAAGATTTTCAACTATATTCATATTATAATTTAGTTATTCGGCCATTTGTGGGAGAAGGGCTACCCATAAAACACTGAATAAATGTCCACTTTACATCATCTCTGGAGGTGTTCAATATGCAATATGCATTTTCACGTATAAGGCTACGTAGTTTTTTTGGATGGATGATTATAGGGATGTTCCTGACGATGATTCCATTAAGTTTATCAAATGCTTCTGACAATACGATAGAGTTCCTGTCACAAATATCAATCTTTTTCGCATTTCCACTATTGTGGCTATATTTAAAAACAAGTAAAAATAATGTTGTTTTTAAAAGTTTTTTTGATAAGCCCGGACGTTTACATTGGGGGTTAATTGTATTAGCAACGATAATGGGAATGATTTTTTCAGTCGGTATATCTCAAATTCAATTTTATATTTTAGCACATACTGTACCTAATTTCTTAGTTACCATGTTAGAAGATGGAAATGTAATTAATACGAGTAACATATACATGACAATATTTACTTTCATTTCAGCATGTGTATTAGCCCCAATAATGGAAGAGGTTATTTTTAGAGGGTTTTTCTTACAACGAATGGCTTACAAATGGGGGATTAAACGTGCAGTTATTATATCCTCTCTTATTTTTGGACTAGGCCATTTTGATGTTATCGGTGCTTTCATGTTCGGTGTTATTATGTGCCTTCTATACATAAAGACAAAAAATATATGGACGAATATTGCTGTGCATGCTCTAAATAATTTGATTGCAACGAGTATGCAATTTGTAGGTGGAGATGGAAGTGACGCAATCTCGATTACTGAATTACAAGCACAAAGTAATTTATGGATCGGCATTGGTCTTGCGGTTGTCGGGTTACTTTGGTTAATCCCTTACATTTGGAAACAATGGCGTACAGTAAAAGAAGTTGGTGTGCCACCGATTCGTTTCATAAATGAAGAAAGAGTAGTGAATACGTCAGAAGAAAATGAAATATATAGCCAAGTGATAGTAACAGATAGATTGATGGCTGTAGAACTAACTGATGAAGCTGTAAATAAGCTTCGGTTAGAAGAAAATGATTATGTAACAGTTTCTGTAGAAGAAGATAAGATTATTATAAAAAAGGCGGATTATAGGCCGTGAAAAAGTAGCTCTCCAGTATGAAAAGGAGAGCTACTTTTTAATTTGTAATAATTTCTACACGGAAGTTATTTCCGTTTTTCACGTATTTAATATCTGTAACGATCCGAACGGTTTTTAGAAGTTCAACTTTTTCACCAATTCGAGGGATGGTCGGAACATTGTCCCAAATACCAAGCAAGTCATCTAATTGTGCCGTTTTTTCATAAAACCAGATTTTCAATGTAAAGCCCCTTTCTCGAACTTTTTGTATTTTAATACATGATATATCATTTTTATTCTCAATGTAAGAGATTTTTACTCTTTTTTGTGAATAAAGATGAATTAATATTCTGGGAAGATATGTTCAATATCCGGAGTAAGAGCTACTTCTGATAATACGATATGAGAAACTGTCGTTGCATATGAAGAAACATCATTGATAAATTCTTCAAGTTCAACGAGTGAAGGAACAGAGATTTTTACAATGTAGCATAAGCTTCCTGTTACTCGGTAACAAAAACTTGCAGATGGATAAGACTGAATAAACTGTTGCATACGTGTTGTATCACCATTTTTTAAAGTGATTTCTAAAATACAATCTAAAACAAGTCCTGCTTTTTTATAATTGATACCGATTGTGTATTTTTGAATAATTTCTTCACTTTCAAGTTTACGAACACGTTCTGTAGTAGACGGAGCGGATAAGTTTACTCGTTTTGCCAATTCGCGCATCGAAAGGCGACTATCATTATATAATTCATTTAAAATTTTTCGATCAACACGGTCTAATTGCATTTGTAAAGATACCTCCAGTAAAATGATAATTTTTGTAAAGGAAAATTATAAATTAAGATTCATATGAAATGTAAAGTGAGCTTTATTTATTTTACAATAAAAAAGAAGGAAATAGGAGGGGAAATGATGGAGAGAATTACATTATCAAATATAGGAGATACAAAGTTTCAAAAATTATTAGGGCATAATCCGGATATATTAAATTCGTGGAGTACGTTAGAGAATACACTGTATAGTACAGGGACCCTTTCCGCAGAGTTAAAGGAGCAAGTAAGAAGAACATTAGCGTTTGGGAATGAATGTCCGTACTGTATGGCAAAGGGAAAGCCGGATGATATACAAAAAATAGAAGAAATTAGCGTAGCCGTTACTTTTGCACATGCATTTGTTCATAACCAAAAGGCGATAGATGATAATATGTTTCATGTATTAAAACAATATTGGACTGAAAAAGAAATTGTAGAGCTTTGTGCCTATATTTGTTTTATTACTGCGTCACAGCAACTTGGTTTTCTGTTTCAATTACAGCCCAATTAACTAGGAGGATAATATGCTTAATCACGCAGCACTTATAATCATTGATGTACAGGAAGCATTTAACTTACCGTACTGGGGCACAAGGAATAACCTTTTTGCGGAAGAAAATATGAAAATTTTGTTAGAAGAATGGAGAAAAAGAGAATTACTAGTTATTCATATTCAGCATGTGAATAAAGAAAATGTGGAGTCAATGTTTCATCTAGATGCAGAAACAGTACGTTTTAAAAAAGAAGTGAGGCCATTACCAGGTGAGATTATTATTCAAAAGGTTGTTAACAGTGCGTTCATTGGGACAAATTTAGAAGAGATATTACGAGTAAAAGATTATACTTCTTTAGTAGTTGTAGGATTAACGACAAATCATTGTGTAGAGACGACAACACGGATGTCAGGTAATTTAGGATTTACAACGTATGTAGTGAGTGACGCGACGGCTACTTTTAACCGCATCGGTCCAGATGGCACAGAGTATAACGCAGAGGATATTCACAATATGACACTTGTAAACTTGCATGATGAATTTGCTGCTATTGTGACGACGAAAGAAATATTAAAAACTATTTCGATAAAATAATTGCAGAATTATGTAGAAAAAAATAAGAATATTTCGTATAATCTAAGTATAATCATTTTGAAAATAGGGGTGTCATCATATGGAGCAAATTCCAGTAAAGAAAATAGAAGAAGTACTCGTTGTAGCAGGAGATGATAAACAAAAGCAAAAGGAATTTTATGAATTGCTCTTAACAACGGAGTTTTATGTTGCTGGTTCATTAGAAGCAGAGGACGGGGCAACAGAAGGCACACTTCGTTTACGTCATTTCCAAGGAGAGGGTAGATGGATTGTTCCATTCTTTACACAATTGGAATTTGTAAAAGCTGTGTTGCCAGAAGGGACACCCCTTATTACGATACGTGGAAAAGAATTATTGGGTAGCATCGAGAAAGATGCGACAGCTGTATTAAATGTTGGAACAGATATGAGTAAAACATTTATTCCAGAAGAAATTGCAGAGATAGCATCAGGACGAATCTTTAATTATTATAAGTAAAAGGAAAAGCTTAGCAGCTTTTCCTTTTTAATTTGAACATGGAGTGGCTATGCCAGAAGAAATAGAAACAGTTTTGTTAGTTGTATTTATTGTTGCTGTAGCTCCGAGGGGAATACCGATATTTGGACTTATATGTCCAATCGGTAAACCGAATAACACAGGTATATTATATGGCGTGAAATATTCATATAATATTGTTTGCAATGATTGAGATGGCTTAGAAGGGTTGCAGTCGTGACAACTTGTAAAAATAACGCCACTGCATTCATTAAACTGTCCAGATAAAAGTAGTTGATTTAACATCCGGTCAATGCGGTACGGTTCTTCACCAATATCTTCAAGCAATAAAAGTTTATTTGAAGTATTTATCTCATAGGGCGAGCCAATTATACTTGTTAACACAGTTAAATTCCCTCCAACTAATGTGCCTGTAACTGTACATAGAGAGGTAGGTACGATACATTCTGATGCATATAAGATAGATGAATACGGATGGAATAGTTGATTGAAAGAAGATAAAGAGAGAGAATCGATACCTTTTCCTAATTCTTCAATCATTGGACCATGAAAAGTTACAAGCTCTGCATAACGTGAAAAGGCAGTATGTAAAGCCGTAATATCGCTATATCCCCAAAAAATCTTTGGATTCCGTTGAATAATTTCATATTGAATGTAAGGGAGTAGACGAGCGCTGCCGTAACCACCTCGTGCACAAAAGACTGCTTTGACCTCAGTATTTGTAAATGCTTCATGTATATCATCAAGACGAACTTGATCACTTCCAGCTAAATATCCATACTTTTCATAAACACTCTTCCCAATTATTACGAATAAACCCATCTCTTGTAATACGTTCACACCTTTTAATACATTCTCAAGTGTTGGTGGGCCAGACGGTGCAATAATCATTACTGTATCACCTTTTTGTAACGCATTTGGATAAATCATTGTTCTCAGCCTCCTTCTCTTTCAATATATTCGCTTGAGCGAAAGTTCAATCCTTGTAAAAGAAGGGGAAAGCATGTCATATAAAGAAGGTATAGGGAAAGTAGGAGGGAAAATGATGTTTACAAGCCGAGTAATAGATATATTACAAATTAAGTATCCGATCATTCAAGCAGGTATGGCAGGAGCGATTACAACGCCAGAACTTGTTGCAGCTGTGAGTAATAGCGGAGGATTAGGTACGCTTGGAGCAGGGTATATGAGCCCAGAACAAATCGGTGAAGCGATTTATAAAATAAGGGAACTAACAAATAAGCCTTTCGGTGTTAATTTACTTTTAACGAAAGAGATACAGATAGAAGAAGAGAAGGTAAACGAGGCGAAAGTATTACTTAGTGGAGTGAATAGAGAATTAGGTATAGAGGAAGAAAAGACTTTAAAACTTCCAAAAAGCTATAAAGAACAATTACAAGTATTATTAGAGGAAAAGGTACCAGTCGTTAGTTTTGTATTTCAAACGTTAGAAAAAGAAGAAATAGATGATTTGAAAAAGGAAGGGATAAAAGTTATCGGAACAGCTACCCATGTAGCGGAAGCGAAAGCACTTGCTAAGTTAGGGGTAGATATTATCGTCGGGCAAGGTAGCGAGGCAGGAGGGCATAGAGGAACGTTTATTGGGAAAGAACAAGATGCGATGATTGGTACATTTGCATTAATCCCGCAATTAGTAGCGGAAGTACCTCATATCCCGATTGTTGCAGCAGGTGGTGTAATGAATGGGCAAGGGCTTGTTGCGGCATTTGCGTTAGGGGCAGAAGCTGTTCAAATGGGATCAGCCTTTTTAACGAGTGAAGAAAGTATTACGCATGACGTGTATAAAGATGCAATTTTACATAGTACAGATACGAGTACAACGGTAACCCGTGCGTTTTCCGGGAAATATGCACGGGGTATTCGTAATGAATTTATAGAGAAACATGAAGGAAGAGAAGAGAATTTACCGATGTATCCAGTGCAAAACGTATTAACTTCAAAAATACGTCAAGAAGCAGCGAAGCAAAATAAGGAAGAGTATATGTCGCTTTGGGCGGGACAAGCATCATCATTAGCACGAACGGAATCAGCTCAGCATGTAGTGAAACGTGTCATGAAAGAAGCAGAGAACGTAATTGAACAATTACAAGATGTATATAGAAAAAGACCACTTGAATAATTCAAGCGGTCTTTTCGTTAGTTTGCTTTATAAAATTGTTGGATAGCTTCGTCGATGTAAACCCAGCCTTTCCAACCTAAGTGCATATGATCTTTTAAGAAGTACTTATCATATTCATGATTTGAGAAATCAGCAATTGGATAACCAGCTTGTTTAATTTGCTCATGAACTTTATTGTAGTATAATTCGCGTTTTTCTTTCGAGAAGCCAGCGTAATCATACCAAGGACCTTTTACAGGAACAGAAATGAAGAGCGGTTTTGCACCAGATTGTTTTAATAAATCAAGTACAATTTGTAAATCTTCATATTCTGGTGATTGGTCATAAGCATCATTTTTTAAGTAGCCTTCACGTTGCTTTAATTTCTTCTTAATTTTGCTATTGAAGTAATCATCTTCGATACCATATTCGTTAGATCCTGATTCTACTGCACCTGTTTGATCAGCATGCTTACGAGCTTCTTCCCAGTTCATTTGTTTCAATGATGGATCAAGCGTTTCTTTATGCGGCTTAATATCAAACATAACTGTAAATAAATCTTTACGATCTAGAATGTTACGATAAATATAAGCGAAAGGTTTAGCAGCAAGTGCTTTTACTTTATACTTTGTATCATCGTAGGCGATACCTTCAAGCGAAATTTTTAATAAAGTTTCTTTTTTAACAATCTCAAAGTTTAATAAGCGTTTTGCAATTTGTTTTTTCATTTCAGGTTTTAAATCATCGTTGAAAATGAAGTGGTAACCTTGTTGTTTTGAAAAGTTAGGTGCAAAGTGTGTCTCATCAATACCTTGTGGTACAAACCATTGCGGAGAAAGAACGAATATCATTTTCTTATCTTTCAATTGATCCATTGTAGATGCGAAGTTTAATACATGTACAAGGTCTTGTGTTCCGCCGCGCCCAAGTAGGAATGGTGTGAATCCTTCAGGCTTTACTTTGAAATAATTCGATGGATGGAAAGCATCCATACGTGCGAATTCCGATGAACCGTACATCGGAAGATATTTCGGGTCTGCTAACATCTTTTGCTGTAAAATCATACTTTGAATCTTTTCTTCTTTTAAAGAAGTCGCAGCTTGTTCTACTTTCTCATCACTTAAAAGTGGGAGTAGGAAGCGCGTAGGAATAAGTAAGAATACAGCAAAAAGGGCCAATGCTAAAAGCATCGGACCAAATTTTACTTTGTTCATCGGATTTCTTCTAACTTTTTAATAACCATATTTGGTGTAGCCCACTCATCGCGGTCAAAATCAGAAATAGAAACTTCAATCTCTAAACGCTCTTGGAATTCTACTAATAAAGATACTACAGCGAAAGAATCAAGAATACCTTCTTCAAATAATTGAACATCTAAGTTTTCTTTCACAATATCGTTTTCACATACTTCTTCTAAAATATCTAATACTTGCTCTTTGAATTCTGCCATTTTTAAAATCTCCTTTATATCCGAAATATATTATATGTGCAACTTCTTAATAGTATAAGAAGGGTGCATTAAAAGTATCTGTTAAGGTGTCCAGAGAAGATCAGGAAACCGAAACATACAACGTGGAACGTAATTACAATCGCAAGGACATGCGTAAATTTATTATTTGGCCAAAACTTATGCTTCTTGTTTTTTCGTTCGAAAATATCGAATAAAATAAACAGTGCGGCATGATATAGACCATAAATAACATACTGCGCAACTGCGCTTCCTTGGATGTGCCAAATTCCCATAATGAAAAAGTTTAAAAATGCACCGATATACGAAATTGTGTAACGGTTCTTAATTAACTTTTTCTTCGTTGCAAAAAAGACGAAACGCATGTAAATAAAATCACGGAACCAGAATGATAAACTCATGTGCCAGCGGTTCCAGAAGTCTTTAATGTTACGACTAAGGAATGGCTTATTAAAGTTTTCTGGAGTTTTAATTCCCATCATGTAACTGATACCAATTACGAACGCACTATAACCTGCAAAGTCAAAGAATAATTGCATGCTAGTAGCGTACATAAAAATCACATTAGATAAAAGTGTATCTTGATTGGCGAATACTGCCTTTACAAGATATGTTGTTATCAAGTGCGCGATTATAAATTTATACAGAAAACCTTGGAAAATACGGTTAAGCCCTGTATATAGTAACTTTTGATATTCCTCAGCACTAGGCGGCTTTTGGATATCTTTTTGGAATCTACGGTAACGATCGATAGGTCCACTTGAAATCGCAGGGAAGAATAAAACGAATTCCCAAAAATTAAAGAAGGAAAGTTCTTTAATTAAATTATCACGAACTTCAAAGACCATTTGTACAGCTCTAAATGTTACGTAAGACATACCTGCGAAAACAATAAAATGCAATTCAGGTACAAACGGTGCGATTTTCGCCAAAATAAGCGGTAAAATCGATAAAATAACAGCTATACAAAACGTGAATGTACTATTATTTTGTTTTCTTAATAATAAATAGCCTTTAATAAGGGCGTATTGCCAAATAATAAATGCTGCTAACATCATTGCTTGCTTCGGTTTATCAGAGAAGATAATAACGAGCATTACTAATGTTAAAACGGCATTATATTTACGCAACATTTTACCTTTTAATCCAGCTATGATAGTAGGTATTAATAAAATGCCTACTATAGCGAAAAAATAAAATGATCCATATGCGGTCATGCTGTAACCTCACTCAATAATTTTTTGCGATCTACCTTTCCATTTGGTGTCATCGGAATAGAAGATTGATACATGAATTTACGTGGAATCATGTAGTTCGGTAATCGCTCATTGAGTTCTTTTTTAATTGCAGATGTTAATTTGAATTCTTTTTCGAACGAATGTTCTCCAGGAACAACAACCGCTAATAAATAATCGTATTTCTCACCTTTTTTAATTGGAACAATAACTGCTCCTTCTACGTAAGAACACGCACGAAGATGATGCTCAATTTCTTCTAATTCCATTCGATAACCATGAAGCTTAATTTGGAAATCAAGACGACCATGATAGAATAGAAGACCATTTTCTACATAGCCAGCATCGCCTGTTTTATAGGCACGCTCACCGTCAATCATAGTAAATGCTTTTTCTGTTAATTCAGGACTTCCTAAATATCCAACGCTTACACTTGGACCGACAATTACGATTTCACCTTTTTCACCGTCAGATGCAATTGTACCATCTTCTTTCATAATAAGAAGGCGACAGTCTGATTTACAGTAGCCAACTGGAAGTGATTTGTATTGATCAAGCACTTCTTCTGTAACGTGAATACCTGTTACAGCAACAGTAGCCTCTGTTGGACCGTACGTATTCATAATTGTTGCTTTCGGGAAACGCTCAATTAATTTTCTAGCCACTTCATTTGGTAACACTTCACCGCAGAATAAGAATGTTTTCATGTTTGGTAGCATATTCTCAGAGAAAGATGCGTCCATTAAACACATTTCAGCGAAAGATGGTGTCGAAGTCCATACTTGAATATCCGATTGCTCTAAAGAAGCAAACAAGTCTTTTGGACGTGCAATCATATCTTTATCGATTGCCCAGAGTGTACCACCTGTTACTAATGATGGGTAAATATCCATTACAGATAAATCGAATGAGAAAGGTGCTTGGTTTAAGAATACTTGCCCTGTTTGTAAGTTGAAATCTTCTACAGCCCATTTTGTAAAGCTAACAAGGCAGTTATAAGTAATCTGAACCCCTTTCGGATTACCTGTACTTCCTGATGTGTAAATAATGTAGAAGTTCTCATCACCTTTTACCGCATGTTCAGGATTTGGAATGTTCCCTTTATGAGTAAAGAAAATATCTTTTAAGTTGTCTTCACTTACAATGCGAACTGGTAAATCAGTTACAGTTACTTCTGTTCCTGATAAAAGTAATTTCGCACCAGAATTTTCAGCGATACGTTGTACACGATCAGCTGGGATAGATAGATCTACAGGAATGTAAGCATGTCCAGCTTTTACACATCCTAAAAAGTTAATAATCATTTCAGGTTGCATATGGCCATAAACCATAATTGGTGAACGATCATCTGGATACTCAGAAGAAATCCAATGTGCTAACGCATCAGAATCTTCCTTTAATTGTTTGTACGTAATTTTCGCATCTCGCCAAACAAAAGCGGTTTGATCAGGCGTTACTTCAGCCCACTTTTCAATTTGTTCTAATAACTTCATAACGTTCCCACCCTAAAATTCGTTGTAAATAAATGTACTTGTGTTTGTATCATGGAATCCATACAACCAAAGCAATGCAAATAAAATTGCAAGGTAATAAACCGTCTTTGCAACCCATTGTGTGAGTGGTTGAGACCATATCTCTTTTAATCTTTCCATGTCTTTCCCTCTCTTAATGAAATAATAGCTCTTTGTAGGTATCATGTCCTACATTATTGTGAAAAAAACAAAATCCCACATTTTAGGTAAAAATAAGACAAAAGGCTCTTTTCTGATATTAGCACTAAATACTAAAAAAGAAAATCCCTAACTTAGCAATTATATTACATTCGGCATGAATTTGTAATGGGTTTGACATGTAAATAGAAAGTAGATTGTATGAATACATAAAAGTGGATTGTGAGAAGGCGTGAAAATATAATATTTGTTTTGTTATTCCTGAATTGGAGTGGGTTAATAATCACTGGGTACTTAGTACATTTTCAAGGTATAGAGCCTTTTAAAAGGAGGTAATTATTATGAAAAGAGAGTGGAGGAGTTTTATTTCAGAAGAAAATATCATGAAATGGAGACGGCATTTCCATAAGTATCCGGAATTATCGTTTCATGAAAAAGAAACTTCGCAATTTATATATGATACATTATGTTCATTTTCTTATTTTGAAGTAACAAGACCGACTAAGTATAGTGTACTAGCAATTAAAAGGAGCGTGAAAAAAGGAAAAGTAGTTGCTGTTCGAGCGGATATAGACGCATTACCAATTCAAGAAGAGACACTAAAGCCATATGGATCGGTTAATAAAGGTGTAATGCACGCATGCGGGCACGATGCACATGCAGCTATTTTATTAAGTACAGCAGAGACGATAGCAAATATGAAGGAAGATTTTGCAGGCGAAATCCGTCTGTTCTTTCAGCACGCAGAGGAAGTGTATCCCGGTGGCGGACAAGAAATGGTGGAGGCCGGTGTTATGGACGGCGTCGATTATGTAATAGGTTTGCACGTTATGTCTGGATTAGAAAGTGGGAAGATAGGAATTGTATATGGCCCTATGATGGCAGCACCAGACGTATTTACAATTGAAATTTTAGGAAAGGGTGGTCACGCGGCACGACCAGAAGAAACGATAGATCCTATTGCTATCGGAGCACAAATTATTACAAATTTACAACATATCGTATCAAGAAATACAAGTGCTTTTATGCATAGAGTAGTGTCAGTTACACAATTTCATGGGGGGATGGCCGATAATATCATTCCAAGTGCAGCAGCTTTAATGGGAACTGTTCGATCTTTTAATCAAACATTAAGAGATGAAGCAAAAGAGAAAATTGAGCAAATTGTGAAAGGAATTACAGAAGCACATGGAGGGGATTATACATATACGTATCGTTACGGATATGATCCAGTTGTTAATAATGAGTACATTACGAAAATAGTAGAAAAAAGTGCGATAAAATTGTTCGGAAATCAGCGTATTGTGCATCTTGAACTTTCTATGGGAGGAGAAGATTTTTCAGCGTATTTAAGAAAAGCACCTGGTTGTTTCATTAAATTAGGAACAGGGAATAAAAATATTGATACTTGTTATCCACATCATCATCCGAAATTTGATGTAGATGAATCAGCTTTAATTTATGGAGTAGAATTATTTTTAGAAACAACGATAAGGTTACTAAAATCGTAGAAAAGCATAAAAAAAGGCAACTGCGCTCTATCGCAGTTGCTTTTATTTCTTCCGTCAGAGAGGGCTGAGAAAGAACTATGCTCATTTATAGTATATGAATAGCTAACGGACAAGCTTGTACATTTTAACTATTTTTTAAAAAATAGTTATTGACTTTGATAATCAATTTCAATTAATCTAATGGTATAATTGAAATTGATAATTGTTATCAATGAAACAGATGAGGAACCTGAATGAGAAAAACATTTCACCTTTTACGAAGGGAATTAAAAAATAAAGATGTTAATAAGCATATTGAATGGCAACGAAATGTAATTCGTTCTGAATATGTAGATGAGAAGAAAACAATTCAAATAGAAAAAGCGATACATAGTAAAAGGAGAGGTTCAGTTGAGTAAGTTAGTAATGATTTTTGCAAGTATGAGTGGAAATACGGAGGAAATGGCTGATCATATTGCGGGTGCAATTCGTGAAACAGAAAATGAAATTGAAGTCATTGATATTATGGATTCACCAGAAGCTTCTATATTAGAGCAATATGACGGTATTATTTTAGGCGCTTATACTTGGGGAGATGGTGATCTTCCGGATGATTTTTTAGATTTTTATGACGCAATGGATTCTATTGATTTAACTGGGAAAAAAGCGGCAGTATTCGGGTCATGTGATTCAGGTTATCCAAAATACGGGGTGGCGGTTGATATTTTAATAGAAAAGATGCAGGAGCGCGGGGCAGCAGTTGTATTAGAAGGATTGAAAGTAGAATTAACGCCAGAAGATGAAGATGTAGAAAAATGTTTACAGTTTGGAGCTGAATTTGTAAAACACCTTTCTTAATGGCAGAAGGGAGATGAAGAGCAATTGCATGAAAAAATCTCAATTAAAACGATGACAGATTACCATTTGTATGATTTTATGCGTTGTCCACACAAATTTTATTTCCGTCATATAAAAAGAAGAGAACCCTCTTCATTTGAATGGCAACAAATAGCACAAATGATTGTAAATCAAATTATTAATGAATATTACACGGTACCTGCCGGGCAACAAACAAAAATTTTTCTTTTAATACTTTTAGAAAAGTATTGGAAAAAAGTAAGGGTTAATATGTTTGCTTCAAAGGCGGAGTACTATATTGTTTTAGCGAAGCTAACGGATCACTTACTACAGTTTGTTGAAAGGGATGATAGTCAGACGCCGCCGTTATTTTTATATGAGAAATTTCAAACATATATGGAAGAGTTAGGTGTTCACATGTCATTGACATTTGAAGTTGGTGAGTGGAGTACTGAATCGTTTGTAATTAAAAAGTATGTTGTTGTTGCGGATGAGGAAATGCTTGCTCTTTGTCAGAAGTTAATGACTGTGTTTAGTTATAAAGCTTTCGGCATTCTTCCAGGAAAAATCGAAGTGATTAATTTAATAGAAGGAATTAAGTATGAGTACATTCCAAAGCAGGAAGATATTATAACTGGAATGGCTGATTTATTTAGAATGAAAGAAATGCTACAACAACCTGAGCACTACACAGAGCGTAATTTTCGTTCTGAGTGCATGAGCTGTGCCTTTCGTAGTGAATGCCAAGAGGAAGAAGTAAAGGAAGAAGCGGCGCAGAAGAAAAAAATCATACATTAAAGGATGCAATTTTGCATCCTTTTTTGTTATTGACATGAAAAGCTTTTCATCATTTACGGTATATTTGTAGCAGATTTTAATAAGGGGAGGAATAGTCAATGAAAGATGAAACGAAAGTATTTCAATGGTTAAAAGAACAGAATGCTCCTTTTGGAATTCAACTGCAAATTTTACAGGCGTTTCAATTGTATAAAGTTATTGTTGAAATGGATAAAAAGTTAATGATGTATGAAGAGAGAGAGTATAGGGAGAGAATTTAATCTCGTCCCTGTAATATTGCCTTCAATTGTTCTTTACTCTTGTTTAATTCTATTTCGTTATTTGTTTCAATGTTATAAATGAGGTTATGTAGTAAAGGGCTGTATTGATAAAAGGTAGTTATGCGGTGAATGAGTAATGGATCGCGGTGAGAAACAAGTGCACTGTAGTGTTTATATACAGATGTAGTAAACTCATGACCGAAATCATAATATAGCCCAGCAAAATCAAAAGCGGGATCGCCAATTTGAGCATCTCCAAAATCGATAACACCTGAAATGGTTTTGTTCAGGTTGTTAAATAAAATGTGATGATGTGTAAAGTCAGCATGAATGATTGTATTTTGAAAGGTAGATTTAGCTATATAGGCAAAGAAATTTTCGAATAAACGATTTAAGGCTGACTTCTGTAATGAAGTAAGACTGTTAGTAAGATATTGATTTAATTTTGTGTGTAGTTCTTTCCAGTAGGTAAGTGTTTTTTCGATAGGGAATCCTAACGTTTCAACATGCTTTAAAGGAATACTATGTAAAGCCGCAAGGAAAGTGGCTAATTGTGTAATAATTACTTCAAGTTCTTCTTTCTCTAACTGGGCAACTATTTCAGTTTTTAACGGTTTACCATGAATGAGAGGATAATAGCTACAAAATGGAACAGTATCACAATTATTATTATACAATACGCGATACTTAGGGATTTCGATTCTTTGTAATGAATGAGAAAGAATGGTACACAGCTCCTTTTCTAACGGAATTCGCTTTGCATATTCAAGTTTTCTCGGAAAACGAAACAGTAGCTCGTCATTTATAATAACCGCTATATTATCCCAGCCCTCTTCATTTTGCGCATATGAATGTATAGAAAGACCCGGCAGAGCTTCTTTTATATATTGTTTGTAAGAGTCCATAATCGTTCCTCGTTTCTAAGTTAAAGGTAGGTTATTCCACTTCATGATATCAGAATTTTCTTTCTATATGTTAAAATATAACTATCATTATGGAGGAGGGCGGGGTGTATTATGAAGAAAAGAATAGTAATCATTTCTCTATGTATCACTTTTGGATTGTTTTGGTCATATAAAGAGACGGTTTTTGCTACCTTTAAACCGATAGATCGCTACGAGTTAAATAAGGAATTAAAGAACAAAAGTATAGACACTTTAACTCATAAAGAAAAGAAAAAGGTAGGAGAACACTTTGTGACAGCGCAACTAGCAGTGTTTCGGTTTAATAATAAAGAAGATGTGAAACGAAAAGGTGAAGAAATATTTGTAAATAGAGGGTATGAACAGTTAATAGAAAATTATTACCCAAACCGTTTTCGGGATTTAGAGTATAAATTTACAAACGAGGAGATACGTGAAGAGACAGATGAAAGTTTTCGCTATCATGCTGTAGCGTACGTTACTGGTATTGAAAATGGAAAGAGAAGTGAAATGAAATTAAATTATGACATGAAAATTGTAAAGGTTAATAATATATTTATGGTGTTAGATCAAAAGCAGTATGTACAATGAAAAATCCCTCAAGGAGAAGAGGGATTTTAAAGATTTTCATTTTGTTGCCCAAGTTCTTTTTGAGCAATGTATAAGTTTCCTTGCTCAACTTGTTTCAGTGTATGAACAGAATCTCCTGCATATCCTTTTTCTGTTTTTACAGTTCTTTTTGAATGATTAGATTCTTGTTTCTTCATATAATTAACCACCTTCCATTAAAAATAAACGAAAATGATGAGTACGAGTAATACGGCTGCGAAAATGGTAATGCCTATTAAAAAAGAAGTGTTTTTATATTTAGGTGGCTTATGTACATCTTGCCGATATCCAGGTGAAATTTCAGGGGCGAATTCTTCATCGAATGATTGTTTCTTTTGTTTTTCGTCCATATGTATCCACCTTTCTTTTTCATTATGTTACACGTTACAAGAAAAAATATGCATGAAGAAAGCAGCCGCTATATCATTAGCGGCTGCTTTGCGTTGTATATTTTCTTTGTACTTGAAAGAGACGGATAAGCAGGAAGATTGCTCCAAATGCTAGACCGATAATAAGACCGATCCAATAACCTTTTGCTGCCCAGTCAGTATAAGTTGCAAATATGTAGCCAAGAGGTAGACCTATTACCCAATAAGCTATTAATGTCATAATTAAGGCAACATTTACGTCTTTATAACCACGAAGTGCTCCTTGTACTGGAGTTGCAATCGCATCTGAAATTTGAAATAAAATCGCGAATATAAGAAATTCTTTTGCTAAATGATGGACATTTGCATTTGTCGTATAAATAGAAGCAATTTCATCATCAAAGAAATAAAGAAGGATTGAATATAAAAGAGCGAAAGCAAGAGCTAATCCAATTCCGATAAATCCATATTGTTTCGCATTATTGTATCGTTTTGCTCCAACTTCAAATCCAACTGCTATCGTCATTGCCATTGCTAAACTTAAAGGAGTCATATATAACAAGGAAGCAAAGTTCATAGCTGCTTGATGTGCTGCTATTGTTGTCGTACTAAAATTACTCATCATAAGTGTTACCGCAGCGAAAATACTCGTCTCAAAAAAGATAGCCAATCCGATAGGGACGCCAAGTTTCAGGAATTCCTTCCAGCTTGTAAAGGAAGGGCGGTATAACTGTTTAAAGATATTGAAAGAAGCGAAAGGCTCTTTCATACGAATAATAATGACGGTAATAATTAAAATACACCAATATGTTGCTGCAGAAGCGATTGCCGCACCAACACCACCGAGTTTTGGAAAGCCAAAGTGACCAAAAATTAATAAGTAATTTAATACTACGTTAATTGGTAATGATAGTAATGTAATAATCATCGTTGTTCGAGTTTTTCCTAATGCATCAATAAATCCACGTAAGACGGTGTAAGTAAATAAAGGGATAATTCCAATCGCGATAATACTTAAAAATTGTGCTGCAATACGTTCCACGGGTTCTTCTAATTGCATGCCATTTAAAATAGGTGAAACAGCGAAGAATCCGATAAGGATAACAACGAAACTAGCACAAATTGCTAAATATACTGCTTGTATGACAATGTGGGGAACGTTCTCCTTTTTCTTTGATCCAACGAGCTGTGCAACAATAGGAGTAGTAGCCATTAAAATTCCTGTTAAGCCGGTACTAACGGGAAGCCATATACTTGTTCCGATAGCAACACCCGCTAAATCAATAGGACTCGCATGTCCTGACATTGTCGTATCAAAAAAGCTCATTGCAAATAATGACATTTGCGTTACAAAAATCGGGAAAAAGAGTAATAAAAATTGCTTTAACTTTTGTGAGAATGAAGTAGTTTCTTTCATAAAATCCCCTTTCAACGTAAAAAACAAACTCTTATTATCATACAATTTAATCAAAAAATAGAAAAGAAATAAGCGTATACAACAAATGAAATCAATAAAAAAAGGATGCACTTTGAAAAGGGATAAGGTATTATGATAAGGTGTGAAAAAATTACATATTCGTTATTAAGGAGGCACTACTTGTGGCTGATTGGTTAATTGGAATAATCATGGGTGCTGTTGAAGGATTAACAGAGTTTTTACCAGTTTCATCAACAGGACATATGATTTTAACAGGTCATTTACTTGGATTTGACGACGATAGAGCGAAAGTTTTCGAAGTTGTAATCCAGTTGGGATCGATTTTAGCAGTTGTTGTTATATTTTGGAAACGCCTATGGTCATTAGTTGGAATAGGGAAAGTAACTGATGGACCATCGTTAAATTTATTACATATTATTATTGGGATGATTCCTGCCGGCATACTCGGTGTATTATTCCATAGTGCAATTAAAGAAGTTTTATTCGGTCCAGGACCGGTTGTTATTAGCTTAGTAGCTGGTGGTATTTTAATGATTGTTGCTGAGAAGTTTTCAAAACCAAGTACAGCAAGAACGTTAGATGAAATCACATATAAACAAGCATTTACAATCGGAATGTTCCAATGTTTAGCGCTTTGGCCAGGATTTTCTCGTTCTGGATCAACAATAAGTGGTGGTTTATTAGCTCGCGTGTCGCATACAGCAGCAGCTGAATATACGTTCATTTTAGCAGTACCAATGATGGTAGCTGCAAGTGGCTTAGATTTAATCAAGAGCTGGGATATATTAAGTGCAGCTGATATACCGTTATTTGCAACTGGATTTATTACAGCATTCGTTGTTGCGATGCTTGCAATTGTTTCATTCTTAAAATTATTAGGTCGTGTAAAACTAACACCGTTCGCTTATTACCGTTTCATTTTAGCTGCGGTATTCTATTTCTTCATTATGTAAGAATAAATTGTCAGCAATCCCCTATAGAATAGACATTTGAAAAAAAGTCTATTCTATAGGGGATTTTTTTATAGCGAGAGAAAAATAAAACTTTTACCTTCAATTACTTGTATTTCACCATGTGAAATATGCCATAATGATTTCGTTATAATAACTTTAAGAAAATCGATAGGGTATTTGAGAGGGGCAGTTTAGTGAGTTTTGCAATAGAAATAGTAATTCCGGCACCAATTGATGTTGTGTTTGATTATGTAAATAATGACGAGAAAATAATGGAATGGAGTACCTTTATGGTAGAAAATAGGTATCCTCCAAACGTAGATGTAAACAATCCTCGTGAAGGTGATAAATATATATCCGTGCAAAAGATGGGGAAGAAAATATACGAGTTTGAGGCGGAAATTTTAGAGTGTGAAGCACCTTATATCGTATCAATTGGATGTGACATGAAGCAAGGCTATACAGCCGCAACTTATATGTTGGAAGAAGATGAAGAAGGTACATCGCTTACCTTAATATTAGAATTTGAACCGAAGAATTTTTTATATAAGATTATGTATAAGTTGACCGGATGGATGACACGTGCAGTATATATGGGTGAAATGGAACGTTTAGCAGAGTGCGTAGATGCTGCATATTCTCAGAAAAAAGGATTATAATTTTGTTAAAATAAAAAAACCTGCCGAACTCGGCAGGTTTTTATTTTACTACTTTTTCAATCATACTTTCCATTACATGTTCCCAAAGAGAAGTATCATCAGCTAATGTAGCACGGAAATTAGCATACATTTCTTTTTGTTTTTCCTCGAATGTTGGATCTTCTTTTTCAGGTAATGTAGCGCGCATTGAAGTTACTAATTCTTGTACTTTTGGAGCGCGTGGTCCAAAGACAGCTTGTTCCTTTCCATCTTTATCAATGAAAATAAAGATTGGAATCGCACGTGCTGTTCCATTTGTTAAATATTGATCCATTAATTCTAAGTTTTCATCGCGAATTAATAATCTCATATCAATATTTGCAACTTCAGAAATTCGTTTCATAACAGGTACACATAAAAGAGCATCGCCGCACCAATCAGCTGTTAATACGATAACACGCCAGCCATCATTTTGGCGTTCTTCTAATATAGGAAGTAATTCATTTGGAATTAAAAAGTTATTGTAAATGTGTAGTAGCTCGTATTGGTTTACTTTCATTTCATTCACATATGTATCAAAGGACATACCTTTATCAGCCCATTGCTGTAAATTCATAATTAACACCTCTTTAGTATGATTTGTTTTCATTGTACCAATTTTTATATAGAAAAGCTTGTATTCTTACTCTTTCTTATCACTAATTAATTTATTTAGCGTGTAAAGGAATAGTGCGACACATAATTCAGCTATGTTGGACATTTGTACGCTCTCTATCCAGTCGTCAGCAGTATGAATGACGAACCAATCTAGTGTAATTTCAATAATGGAGAGAAGAGCAATCGAGAGCCAATTGGGCATACTTGTCATCATTGGATGTAGGAGTACTTTAAAGAAAATGGATATAAAATATGTAATACCATCTAAGAAAAGGATAAGTAAAAAAAAGAGTAGTAGAGCTGTTCGTGATGAATATTCTATACCTGTAATTTGAAAGATTCCTACATATACAAAGAATATAAAGGCAAAAAATATAATGAGAAAAAGAGAAATAATACTAATGATAATTGTTTTATCTTTTAGGCTGAAATTAGAGAACTTTTCCTCCTCATCCATTAGATTCACTCCTTTTTCTGGAAAATCAATTTCATTGTAACATGAAATATATATTAAAAAACTACGAATTATGGGAAAATAAGGTGACAAAAAGTAAGATTTCATGTAAAATTATTAATAAGGTTTTTATTTAACTAAATGAAATAAAAGGGGCTGTCAAAGTTGTCTCAAAATCGAGAGCAATTAATGGAAGAACTATCGACAAATGTTTTTTCTATGTTTCGCACGTTGCGTAATGATATTGGAAAAATATTTGGTGGTTACATACCGTGGAATGAGTTCATTGTCCTTAGAATATTGAACCGCACGAATAAAGAAATGGTATCACGTGTAGCTAATGAGTTAAATGTGTCGAATAGTCATATTACAGCCGTTACAGAAAAATTAATTAATAAAGGCTTTGTAACTCGTTCACGTTCTACATCAGATCGCCGAGTTGTATATTTAGAGATTACAGAACAAGGGAAAGAGTTAGTCGCGAAAATGGAAGGTGAGAAAAAGAAATATTTACAAGAAAGATTCGCCTCACTTTCAGAAGACGAAATGAATGTAATGATATCTATTTCTAAAAAACTTATTTAAGTAGTTATAAATAAGAAAACGCTTACTTAACACGAAAGAAGACCTTCCCTATATACGGAAGGTCTTCTTTCGTGTGTAATAGATGATAAAAAATAAAATGTGTATGAAAAAAGATAGAGCGCCATACTACTAATAAAGGAAGGAGGGGGAAATATGACAAATCGTAATGGTAGTAAAGGTAGCGGAAATCAAGGTTCACCGAAATCAGGGCAATTTCAGCAGGAGTTTAGTGCTGAATTTGAAACAGGTAATGATAATAAAGGAAAAGAATATCGTTCGAAAAAAGGAAGTAAGTCAAAAAAGGAGTGAATCATTTCACTCCTTTTTGATTTAAGATGCTGCAGATTGATCTGTATTATATTTTTCTTCTGATTTTGAAACAATCATTGCGCAAATTGCATCGACCGCATTCTAGACATGTCTAGAATGCGGTCGATGCCGATAATTAAAGCAATACCTTCTACTGGTAGATTTGCTTGATTTAAAACCATCGTAAGAATTACAAGTCCAACACCTGCAGTACCGATACTAGCTAGTACAGCAGTTAATACAACCATTGCTAATTGCTGAAATAAGCGAAGAGAGTTAAATTATGTATTTGGAAAATAAAATAGACCATCACATGATGGCCTAGGGAAGGGGACAATTTATGTCAATTTAATTAGGGATGGAAAGCTGCCCAAAGACACTGGGGAATGTCTTATAAATTAGGGAGGAACAGCTCCAATACGTATACTATAAAAGGTGGATATGACCTAGATGTGAACATAGAGTGAAAGAGCGAGGGAGTTTTAAATAAAAGATAGAAAGAACAAAAAAATAAGACCATCACATATAGGATGGTCAAGGGAAGGGGACAATTTATGTCAATTTAATTAGGGATGGAAAGCTGTTCAAGACACTGGGGAATGTCTTATAAATTAGGGAGGAACAGCTTCGATACGTATACTATAAAAGATCGATGTGACCTAGATGTGAACATAGAGTGAAAGAGCGAGGGAGTTTTAAGTAAGAAGAAAGAGAAAATAAAAAAAATAAGACCATCACATATAGGATGGTCAAGGGAAGGGGACAATTTATGTCAATTTAATTAGGGATGGAAGCTATTCAAAGACACTGGGGAATGTCTTATAAATTAGGGAGGAATAGCTCCGATACGTATACTATAAAAGGTGGATGTGACCTAGATGTGAACATGGAGTGAAAGAGCGAGGGAGTTTTAAATAAAAGATAGAAAGAACAAAAAAATAAGACCATCACATATAGGATGGTCAAGGGAAGGGGACAATTTATGTCAATTTAATTAGGGATGGAAAGCTGTTCAAGACACTGGGGAATGTCTTATAAATTAGGGAGGAACAGCTTCGATACGTATACTATAAAAGATCGATGTGACCTAGATGTGAACATAGAGTGAAAGAGCGAGGGAGTTTTAAGTAAGAAGAAAGAGAAAATAAAAAAAATAAGACCATCACATATAGGATGGTCAAGGGAAGGGGACAATTTATGTCAATTTAATTAGGGATGGAAGCTATTCAAAGACACTGGGGAATGTCTTATAAATTAGGGAGGAATAGCTCCGATACGTATACTATAAAAGGTGGATGTGACCTAGATGTGAACATGGAGTGAAAGAGCGAGGGAGTTTTAAATAAAAGATAGAAAGAACAAAAAAATAAGACCATCACATATAGGATGGTCAAGGAAGGGGACAATTTATGTCAATTTAATTAGGGATGGAAAGCTGTTCAAGACACTGGGGAATGTCTTATAAATTAGGGAGGAACAGCTCCGATACGTATACTATAAAAGGTAGATGTGACCCTCGTGTGAACTTGGAGTGAAAGATATGGGAATTTGAAAAGGGATAAAATAGTTGTTGTTGTAAGAGTTATAGTATAAGTGGAAATATAATAGAAAATATTCTTTTGTAAAACGATAGAGTCTGAATATAAATAAAAGTTGAAATCTATGAAAAAAAGGATTATGCTCAACTATATTATGAGAATATAAGGTTTATCCCGCTACTTGTAGGCTCTTAAAGAGTCTTTATTTATGAGGGGATAAAAGCTTCACTTGATAAAGGGAGTTAGTGATATGGAAGTAGCAAAAAAACAAGGGTTGTATAATCGCTTTATACGATTAAATCCACCACAAATTTTAGCATTAGGCTTTTTTTGTTTAATTGTGGTCGGAGGATTGTTATTAAAGTTACCGTTTGCAACGAAAGTACATATTAGTTGGGTAGATGCCTTCTTTACAGCTACGTCGGCAGCGACTGTAACCGGTTTAGGAGTTGTAGATACTGCAAGTACGTTTACGATGTTTGGTGAAATTGTTATTATGTTTTTAATTCAAACGGGTGGTCTCGGTCTTATGACGATTGCCATTTTAATAGTTTGGGTATTAGGTAAAAAAATCGGTTTACGCCACCGATTATTAATTGGAGAAGCATTTAATCAAACAAATATTGGTGGTCTTGTGAAATTAGTGAAACGTGTCTTTATTTTTTCTATTTGTATTGAGCTAATTGGAGTTATCTTTTTATCGATTCGCTTTATTCCAGAGTTTGGTTTTGGAAAAGGTTTATACTATAGTATTTTTCACGTTATTGCGTCATATAATAATGCCGGCTTTGCGCTTTGGCCAGATAATTTAACAAGATATGTAGGAGATCCTATTATTAATATTGGGATTTGTTCTTTAATTGTAATAGGAGGGTTAGGGTTTACGGTATTAATTGATATATGGTATAGCCGTAGTTTCCGAAAATTATCACTGCACTCCAAAATCATGATTGCTGGAACGATAGCACTTAATGTTATTGCGATGATTGTGATTTTTGTATTGGAATATAATAATATAAAGACTTTGGGACACTTATCTTTAAATGAAAAGTTATGGGCTTCGTTCTTCCAAGGAATTACACCTCGTACAGCCGGTTTTAACACGGTAGATTATGGTGGGATGGAAGAGTCATCGATACTATTTACGATGGTATTAATGTTTATTGGTGCGGGCAGTGTATCGACAGGCGGTGGAATTAAGTTAACGACATTTGTTATTTTAATTACATCAGTTCTTTCTTTCTTTAGAAAGAAAGAGGATTTTGTTTTATTTCAGCGTACGATTAAAATGTCGACAGTAACGAGAGCGTTAGCAATTGTCGTTGCTAGTCAAATACTTATTTTTACAGCGGTATTTGTATTAATGCTTACAGAAGACTTCAGTTTTATTCAGTTATTATTTGAGACAATTTCAGCGTTTGGCACAGTAGGGTTAACAATGGGGATTACTGCGAAGCTATCGGCGTTCGGGAAATGTATTATTATGTTTGTTATGTTTTGTGGATTAATCGGACCGTTAACACTTGTGTTCTCTTTGGCACGACCAGCGAAACAAAAAATTAAATATCCATCAGAAGATGTATTTACAGGATAAGGTATCCCGCATGAAGCGAGATACCTTTTTCTTTTTAAAAAAGAGAGAACAATAAACCAATAATCGCCGCTCGGAATAAAATCGCAATAAGTGCAGCGATACCACCAATAATCGCTGCGGTGCCACCAGTTACAGTAGCTCCACGATTATAAGCGTAAATACCAAGTAGAACAGACACAAGACCAAATAGTGTTGGGAATGTGAATAATGATAATATTGCTAAGGCAAGAGCAATAAAACCAGCAGTCGATCCAGCTGCAGATGATCTTACATCATCGTTATCTTTATCATCATAATCAATACGCTGTGGTGCAACTTCAGCTGCGTATTCTTCTTTATAGTCACTATAATCACTATCTATTCGATCTCTTTTTTTATATTCATCAAATTTCTCAGTCAAAGTAAGGACTCCTTTCATAACAAGGTTCAATAGTAGTATGTTTCTCTTTACTATTTTTATCCGAACTTGTACAGGGAGTAATATCCAAGCGGAAAGTGAAAAATGTTTTTTCAAAATAGGAAAACTTAGTATGACTTCCTCTATTTTGGAAAGTATAAAAAAGAATAATGAGGAAAGGGTGTAGTACATAATGGAACATCCAATTGAAAATTTAATGAAAACAGCAATGACAAATTTAAAAGAGATGGTAGATGTAAATACGATTGTTGGAAGTCCGGTTTCAACAGCTGACGGAAATGTAGTATTAACAGTATCTCAAGTGGCTTTTGGTTTTGGAGCTGGTGGAAGTGACTTTAAAGGGGATTTTATTTCTGAAAAACATAACGGCGGACAAGGGCAGCATAAAGAGAACAAGCAAAGTCATCCATTCGGAGGCGGAAGCGGGGCTGGGGTTTCCATTAGCCCAGTGGCTTTTTTAGTAGTTGGTTCTAACGGTGTACAAGTATTGCATCTCAATAGTAGTACACATTTAATTGAAAAAGCGTTAAATACTGTACCAAGCACTGTGGATAAATTTGTGAATAGTCGTCAC
Organism: Bacillus sp. FSL R9-9410; assembly: GCF_038050385.1. Taxonomy (NCBI): domain Bacteria; kingdom Bacillati; phylum Bacillota; class Bacilli; order Caryophanales; family Bacillaceae; genus Bacillus; species Bacillus sp. FSL R9-9410. The sequence continues at coordinate 3,299,711 of NZ_JBBOTV010000001.1, read as the reverse complement.
AAGTGAACTTGCATTTTTTAGGAATTATGATATATTAGAAAAAGTGCGCTTTAGGATGATCGGAATAATTGAACTGTAAATATATATGATGTGTGGAATAAGGGAGAGGAATTTATGATTAATATCAAAAACTTAGTAGTTGGCTTATGTATGTTAGTAAGCGGTTTTGTTGTATATGTAATAAAAGAAAAAGCTCCATTCTAAAACAGACAAACCGTTAATGTCTGTTTTTAATTTGTAAAAAATATTGACAAGTTATTGTATTGGTGTTAAAATTTTAATTCGTGTCTCGGTTAAAGCTAGTATAAAGTAAATAAATCTTATGAATATAATACGAAAAGTTTGCGAAAGATCGGGTAGTCTTACCAACAACTTTTGTGAACAAACCCTATAAATTGTATATGTAAGCTTTATATGTATACTAGTGAATCAAGGAGCGGTCAGTGGAACCGTAATGATGAGAGAGAGGTAGGGCTTTCATCCAGTATATGTTACTTTCCCGTTAGGTGAATATAAAAAAGAGGGCTCCTTTTGAAAAGGAGCCCTCTTTCTATAAATAAATTGAAACTATAATCAGTGAGACCATTCCCGTTAAATGTTAGCTCGCAAATAATGTGATAAAAATGATTAAGTGCGGTTTTCAACTTGCTGACAAATTTCATCTGTTGTTAAACCATGTGCTTTAATTACAGATCCTTTTATCGATGTATCTGCAATGCCCATCATATTAGAATCTTGCCCGGTTACAACGCAACAATCGCACCCATGAGCATCATTTTCAGAGTTAAGTGAAACGACTTCATGTCCTTGTTGCTGAAGAGCTTGTTGAACATCTGTTAAAGAGTTCTCAACACCAATTCTAGCCATAATTTTCACCTCCTACCATCTAGTTGCTAGTATGCTCAAGTCCAAAGCATATATTTATGAAAAGATGGTAGGAAGAGAATATTTGTTTAGTCGTTATATACACCAGTAAGCATTTGACTAACGAATTGATCATTTAATGTATCTTGTGCTGAACTGTTATTAGATTGAATATCGATTGAAGCTGTGTAGTTGTTATGTTTCCTACTATTTGGTTCTACTTCAACGTAATTATCGAATTTACAAAATCCTTTCGTATCCATTAGATCAAATAGTTGTAGCATTTCTACTACCTCTTGTCTCGTTCCTTTAATTTGTACACACGCCATTGTTATTTCCTCCTTCAATTTGACAAATTGTTTTTTAAAAATAGGATTATGATTACTAAATGAAAAATATGAATGTTATTTTTAGACAGCGTTATTTTTATTATTTTCCCCCTTTTTCACCAAAAGTCGTTGTATATTCCCGGATTTATAAAATCGGACGTCCGTTTATTGAATACAATAGATTCGTATCAATTGGCGAAAACCCTTCTTTTAAACAAATATTTTTTTTAGTAGAATTTGACGAAAAAAATTTTTTGACTTTTTGTAAACGTTAACAATGTTATTAAATCAATATAAACAAAGATGTACGTACGATTAAAAATTAAAAATTTTCTAAAAATTCACTTGATTTATTTGAAAAGGAGAGTAGACTAGGAAACAATAAAAAACTCATAGAACATAGGGGGCGCATTCAAGTGAACGAGCAGTGGATTTTCTTAAATGGAGAATTTGTTCCAAAAGACGAAGCAAAGGTTTCAGTATATGATCATGGCTATTTATATGGCGATGGAGTGTTCGAAGGAATTAGGGTATATAGCGGTAATGTTTTCCGTTTGAGAGAGCATCTTGTCCGGTTATATGAATCAGCGAAATCCATCATGTTAGAAATTCCATATACGTTAGAAGAAGCGATGAAAATCGTTGTTGAAACGATTCGACAAAACAAACTATCTAATGGATATATCCGCCTCGTTGTATCAAGAGGACCTGGGAATTTAGGATTGGATCCCGATTCTTGTACGAAACCAAATGTAGTAGTTATTGCAGAGCAATTGTCTTTATTTCCACAAGAATATTATGAAAAAGGGATTCCGATTATAACAGTTGCAACGCGCCGTAATCGCCCGGATGTTTTATCGCCGCAAGTAAAATCTTTAAATTACTTAAATAATATTTTAGTTCGCATTGAGGCGAAATTAGCTGGAGTACAAGAAGCACTTATGTTAAATGACCAAGGATATGTAGCTGAAGGCTCTGGAGATAACGTATTTATTGTGAAGGGAAATAAATTAATTACACCACCAAGTTCTGCTGGAGCGTTAGAAGGTATTACACGAAACGCGATTTTAGAAATCGGCGAAAAACTTGGATATGACGTAAGAGAAGAATTATTTACAAGGCACGATGTATATGTAGCTGATGAAGTGTTTTTAACAGGAACAGCTGCTGAAGTAATTGCTGTTACGACAGTAGATGGAAGAACGATTGGTTTAGGGAGAACAGGGCCACATACGAATCGTTTATTAGAAGAATTCCGTAAATTAGTTGTAGAAGATGGAGAGAAAATTTACGAAGAAAATAAAGTTGGATAATAGCTCTTTATGAAATGATAAAGCGTTGATAGGGAGGAGTAGTTGACTGTGAAGCCTCACAGAGAGTCGGTGGTTGCTGGAAACCGATGGTTCACGTCAACGAACATCACCCTTGAGTGCTAAGCTGAAGCGTTTGTTTAGGCTTAGACGGTAGCTCCGTTATTAGCTAGACTCATATCCCGAGTCACTGAGGCAAGAGTAATCTTGCGAAGAAGGGTGGTACCGCGAAATCTTTCGTCCCTTCAGCACATAGCTGGAGTGTGGACGTAGGATTTTTTTATTTTATAAATGGTTTAAAAAAGGGGGCTTATAAGAAAAATGTCTTCAAAAACGGAAGAGAAACTGGCAACTGGTGCACAGCTATTGTTAGAAGCGCTAGAAAAGGAAGAAGTAGAAGTGATTTTCGGGTATCCAGGTGGTGCGGTTTTACCTCTATATGATGCGCTTTATGATTGTGAAATTCCGCATATTTTAACGAGGCATGAGCAAGGTGCAATTCATGCTGCTGAAGGATATGCAAGAATTACAGGGAATCCAGGAGTGGTAATTGCAACAAGTGGACCGGGTGCTACAAATGTTATTACTGGTCTAGCTGACGCGATGATTGATTCATTACCACTTGTTGTATTTACAGGGCAAGTAGCAACAACGTTAATCGGAAGTGATGCTTTCCAAGAAGCAGATATTATGGGGCTTACGATGCCGGTGACAAAACATAATTATCAAGTGCGAAAAGCATCGGATTTACCCCGAATTATTAAAGAAGCATTTCATATCGCTAGAACGGGAAGACCGGGCCCAGTCGTAATTGACCTTCCGAAAGATATGGTAGTAGAGCAAGGCGAGAGATGTAGCGACGTACAAATGGATTTACCAGGATACCAGCCTAATTATGAACCGAATCTACTACAAATAAACAAATTATTACAAGCGATTGAGGTCTCAAAAAAGCCATTAATTTTAGCTGGAGCAGGTGTATTGCATGCGAAAGCATCGAAAGAATTAACAAGCTTTGCTCGCAAATATCATATTCCAGTTGTTCATACATTACTTGGTCTTGGTGGGTTTCCGCCAGACGATGAACTATTTCTAGGGATGGGAGGAATGCACGGTTCATATACCGCAAATATGGCGTTATATGAATGTGACTTACTTATTAATATAGGTGCAAGATTTGATGATCGTCTTACTGGGAATTTAGCTTATTTTGCTAAAGAAGCGATTGTCGCACATATAGATATTGATCCAGCGGAAATTGGGAAAAATGTGCCGACTGAAATCCCTATTGTTGCGAGTGCGAAGCAAGCATTAGAAGCTATACTCACTTTTAAAGAAGGGGAAGTAGATCACAATGATTGGCTTTCGTTATTGAATAGTAGAAAAGAAAAATACCCTCTTTCTTACAAAGAACATGCAGAACGTATTAAACCTCAATATGCAATTGATATGCTATACGAGATTACGAAAGGAGAAGCGATTGTAACAACAGATGTTGGGCAACATCAAATGTGGGCAGCTCAATATTATCCATTGAAAAACCCAGATAGATGGGTAACTTCTGGAGGATTGGGAACAATGGGCTTCGGGTTTCCAGCAGCAATAGGTGCACAAATCGCAAAGCCTGAAGAACTAGTTATTGCAATTGTGGGTGATGCTGGATTTCAAATGACCTTGCAAGAACTTAGTGTGTTAAAAGAGCATTCTTTACCGGTTAAAGTTTTTATTTTAAATAATGAAGCTTTAGGGATGGTAAGACAATGGCAAGAGGAATTTTATAATAGGCGATATTCGTACTCCTTACTTTCATGCCAACCAGATTTTGTCGCACTTGCCAATGCATATGGCATAAAAGGTGTTCGTATTGAAGACCCACTTCTTGCAAAGCAACAATTACAGTATGCAATTGAATTAAGAGAGCCAGTCGTAATTGATTGCCGCGTACTTCAATCTGAAAAGGTTATGCCGATGGTTGCCCCAGGGAAAGGGGTTCACCAAATGGAGGGAGTGGAGAAAAGGTGAAGAGAATTGTAACAGCGACAGTTCGAAATCAAAGCGGTGTGTTAAATCGAATTACAGGTGTTATGACACGTAGACATTTTAATATTGAAAGTATTTCAGTAGGTCATACGGAATCATCGGATATTTCGAGAATGACGATTGTTGTACACGTTGAAAATGAACAGCAAGTTGAGCAGTTAATTAAACAACTTCATAAGCAAATCGATGTACTGAAAGTATCAGATATTACAGAAGAAGCGATGATTGCTAGAGAACTTGCACTTATTAAAGTAGCGACGTCTGTAGCAAGAGCAGAATTATATAGTTTAATTGAACCGTTCCGAGCCGCTGTAATAGACGTTGGGAAGGATTCCATAGTGGTGCAAGTAACAGGTACTCAGGAGAAAGTAGAAGCGTTAATTGAATTACTTCGTCCATACGGTTTGAAAGAAATTGCTAGAACAGGTGTAACAGCATTTACACGTAGTATGAAAAAACAAGATAAACAAGTTATGTTAATTCAATAATTATTTAAAAAATAGGGGGAAATGAAAATGGCGAAAGTTTATTATGAAAAAGACGTAACGGTAAATGTATTAAAGGAAAAGAAAGTAGCAATCATCGGATATGGATCGCAAGGCCATGCGCATGCGCAAAACTTACGTGATAACGGATTTGATGTAGTAGTAGGACTGAGGAAAGGGAAGTCATGGGATAAGGCGAAAGAAGACGGTTTTTCTGTATATACAGTAGCGGAAGCAGCAGAAAAAGCAGATGTAGTAATGATTCTACTACCTGATGAATTACAGCCGGAAGTATATGAAGCTGAAATTGCACCAAACTTACAAGGCGGCAATTCTCTAGTTTTCGCGCATGGATTTAATGTTCACTTTGATCAAGTAAAACCGCCAGCTAATGTAGATGTATTTCTAGTAGCACCGAAAGGTCCAGGACATCTAGTACGTCGTACGTTTGCGGAAGGTGGAGCTGTTCCTGCATTATTTGCAGTATATCAAGATGCAACAGGAGTTGCGACTGAAAAGGCACTTTCATATGCAGATGGAATTGGAGCGACGAGAGCAGGTGTATTAGAAACAACGTTTAAAGAAGAAACAGAAACAGATTTATTCGGAGAGCAAGCTGTACTTTGCGGCGGAGTGACTGCACTTGTAAAAGCGGGATTTGAAACGCTAGTTGATGCTGGCTATCAACCTGAACTTGCATATTTTGAATGTTTACATGAACTGAAACTAATTGTTGACCTTATGTATGAAGGCGGACTTGAAAATATGAGATACTCAGTTTCAGATACAGCGCAGTGGGGTGACTTCGTATCAGGGCCACGTGTTGTTACTGAAGATACAAAGAAAGCGATGGGGGAAGTATTAGCAGAAATTCAAGATGGTACATTTGCAAGAGGTTGGATTGCAGAGCATAAAGCAGGAAGACCAAATTTCCAGGCGACAAATGAGAAAGAAAATGAACATGAAATCGAAGTAGTTGGACGTAAATTACGTGAAATGATGCCTTTTGTACAGCCCCGAGTAAAGGTAGGGATTAAATAATATGAAGCAGATTTTGTTCATGGATACGACGCTTCGTGATGGCGAACAATCACCAGGAGTTAATTTAAATGAACAAGAGAAATTACAGATTGCGAGGCAACTAGAGAGACTTGGTATTAATGTAATGGAAGCTGGATTTGCAGCGGCTTCTGAAGGTGATTTTCAATCGGTAAAACGTATCGCAAATACCATTCAAAATGCTACGGTTATGAGTTTAGCTAGAGCAAAGGAAAGCGATATTCGAAGAGCATATGACGCAGTGAAAGGTGCTGTATCTCCTCGTTTACACGTATTTTTAGCTACGAGTGACATTCATATGAAATATAAGCTTTGTATGTCGAAAGAAGATGTATTAGATAGCATTCAGCGCTCGGTTACGCTCGGAAAATCATTATTTCCAACAGTACAATTTTCAGCAGAAGATGCGACAAGAACATCGAGAGCATTTTTAGCTGAAGCAGTAGAAGTAGCGATTCGTGCAGGAGCGAATGTAATCAATATTCCTGATACAGTTGGATATACGAATCCAGAAGAATATTATTCTCTTTTTAAATACTTAAAAGAATCCGTTCCTTCGTATGAAAAAGCAATTTTCTCTTGTCATTGTCACGATGATCTTGGGATGGCAGTAGCGAACTCGTTAGCTGCAGTTGAAGGCGGAGCGTTACAAGTAGAAGGAACGATTAATGGAATTGGAGAAAGAGCAGGAAATGCAGCCTTAGAAGAAGTCGCAGTTGCTCTCCATATTAGAAAAGATTTCTATGAAGCAGAGTCCTCTATGACGTTAAAAGAAATTAAAGCGACAAGTACATTAGTAAGTCGTTTAACAGGTATGGTTGTACCAAAAAATAAAGCGATTGTTGGAGCAAATGCGTTCGCTCATGAATCAGGTATTCATCAAGATGGTGTTTTAAAAGAAGTGACGACATATGAAATTATTGAACCGGCGCTTATAGGTGAATCTCAAAATCTATTTGTACTTGGAAAACATTCTGGACGTCACGCATTTACGGAAAAAATGAAAGAATTAGGCTACGAATTTACAAACGAAGAACGAGATGCGGTGTTTGCAGCATTTAAAAAATTAGCTGATCGAAAAAAGGAAATTACAGAAGAAGATTTACGTGCGCTTATGCTTGGTGAAGCAGCATTTTCGGCACAACAATATAGCATTACGCAATTGCAAGTACACTTCGTATCAAATAGTACACAGTGTGCAACAGTTGTACTAAAAGATGCGGAAGGGAATATGTACGAAGATGCAGCAACTGGTTCTGGAAGTATTGAAGCGATATATAATGCAATTCAAAGAATTTTAGGATTAGAATGTGACTTAGCGGATTATCGCATACAATCTATAACACAAGGTCAAGATGCACTTGCACATGTTCATGTTGAATTAAAAGAAGGAACTCATCAAGTATCAGGTTTTGGTGTTGCGCAAGACGTATTAGAAGCATCGGCGAGAGCGTATGTTCATGCGGCGGGAAAATTAAAATCTTTTATTACTCTTGTGAAGTAACTGTTTGATAAGTGAGGGACTCGTCCCTTACTTATCAAAATATATTTCTGAAAATTCAGATAAAAAAGGAGTGTTTTAATTGGAGAAACGTATCGTTTGTTTAGCGGGTGATGGTGTTGGTCCGGAAGTTATGGAAAGCGCGAAGGAAGTATTGCATATGGTAGAGAGGCTATATGGACATCATTTTCATTTACAAGATGAGTACTTTGGCGGAGCTGCTATCGATTTAACTGGGCAACCATTACCACAGCGAACACTTGCCGCTTGTTTAGCGAGTGATGCGGTTTTACTTGGAGCGGTTGGTGGACCTCGGTGGGATGATGCGAAAGAAAGGCCAGAGAAAGGATTATTAGCTTTAAGAAAAGGACTTGGTGTATTTGCGAATGTTCGCCCTGTAACAGTAGAAAGCGCAACTGCACATTTATCGCCATTAAAAAACGTAGATGAAATTGACTTCGTTGTCGTTCGTGAACTAACAGGTGGTATTTATTTCTCTTATCCAAAAGAAAGAACGGAAGAATCGGCAACTGATACACTTACGTACCATCGTCATGAAATTGAACGTATCGTGTCGTATGCTTTTCAATTAGCGAGTAAGAGAGAGAAAAAAGTAACGTCTATTGATAAAGCGAATGTTTTAGAATCTAGTAAACTATGGAGAGCTGTTACGGAAGAAGTGGCTCTTCGTTATCCTGATGTTGAATTAGAGCACATTTTAGTAGATGCAGCTGCTATGGAGTTAATTCGGAATCCAGGGCGTTTTGATGTAATTGTAACCGAAAATTTATTTGGTGACATTTTAAGTGACGAGGCTTCTGTATTGGCAGGGTCATTAGGAATGCTTCCATCAGCGAGTCATGCGGAAAACGGGCCGTCTTTATATGAGCCTATTCACGGATCAGCACCAGATATTGCAGGGAAAAATAAAGCGAATCCAATTGCGATGATGCGTTCAGTTGCGATGATGCTCGGACAATCATTTGGATTAACGAGAGAAGGGTATGCAATTGAATCCGCAATTTCTGCAGTTCTTAAATCCGGAAAAGTTACAGCTGATATTGGGGGAGATGCGACGACAACTTCATTTACGAAAGCGGTTATTCAAGAAATGGAAGAGCAAGCGCTAGTAGGGAGAGGACGATAATGGGCAAAAGATTACTAGATAAGCTTTGGGAAAGACATGTAGTTGCAACGAATGAAAATGGATTGGATTTATTATATATCGATCTTCATCTCGTTCATGAAGTAACGTCACCGCAAGCTTTTGAAGGCTTGCGGCTGGCAAATCGAACTGTCCGCAGACCGGAATTAACGTTTGCAACTATGGATCATAATATTCCAACGAAAGATGTTTGGAATATTACCGATCGTATTGCGAAGCAGCAATTGGATACACTTCGTGAGAACTGTAAACAATTTCAGGTGCCATTAGCTGATATTGGTGATGAAGAGCAAGGAATCGTTCATGTTATAGGACCAGAACTTGGACTCACGCAGCCAGGGAAAACGATTGTTTGTGGTGATAGTCATACAGCAACCCACGGTGCTTTCGGAGCGTTAGCATTTGGTATTGGTACGAGTGAAGTAGAACATGTATTAGCAACGCAAACGTTGTGGCAACGAAAGCCGAAAGCGATGGGAATTGAATTAAAAGGAAAGTTACCAAAAGGCGTTTATGCAAAGGATATTATTTTGCATCTCCTTTCAAAGTACGGTGTAGCAGTTGGAACTGGATATGTAATGGAATTTTACGGTGAGACGATTCATGCTATGGAAATGGAAGAGAGGATGACACTTTGCAATATGGCAATTGAAGGGGGAGCGAAAGCTGGCATTATTGCACCAGATGAGAAAACATTTTCTTATGTAAAAGGGCGTGAATATGCACCGAAAGACTATGAAATGTTTACGGGAAAATGGTCGGAGCTTTATACAGATTCAGATGCAATTTATGATTTACATATTTCGGTAGATGTTACGGATTTAGCACCGTATGTCACTTGGGGAACAAATCCTAGTATGGGTGTTCGAATTGATGAAAAATTACCAGAAAAACATGATAAAAATGATGAAAGAGCATATTCGTATATGGGATTGAGTCCTGGACAAAGTACTTTTGAAATTCCAGTTCAGCATGTTTTCATTGGGTCTTGTACAAATTCTCGATTATCTGATTTAGAAATTGCAGCATCTGTTGTAAAAGGGAAAAAAGTGAAAGACGGTGTGCGAGCCCTTGTTGTGCCTGGTTCTAAAAGGATAAGAGAAGCAGCGATGCAAAAAGGATTACATCACATATTTGAAGAAGCGGGATTTGAATGGAGAGAGCCTGGATGCTCAATGTGTCTTGGAATGAATCCAGATCAAGTGCCTGAAGGAGAACATTGTGCATCTACTTCAAATCGTAATTTTGAAGGAAGGCAAGGGAAAGGAGCACGAACACATTTAGTAAGCCCAGCTATGGCAGCAGCGGCTGCGTTATATGGTCATTTTGTTGATATTAGAAAGGAGAATTATGATGGAGCCATTTCGTATTCATAAAGGTACTGCCGCATTACTTATGAATGATAACATTGATACAGATCAAATTATTCCGAAGCAATATTTAAAGAGAATTGAAAGAACGGGATTTGGAAAATATTTATTTGATGAGTGGCGTTATGATAATGAGCGCCATGAAAATCCTAATTTCCCTCTTAATGCGCAAGAACGAAAAGGAGCAAGTATATTAATTACGGGTGATAATTTTGGGTGCGGTTCTTCAAGAGAACATGCTCCGTGGGCACTTGCTGATTATGGTTTCCGCGTTATTATCGCCGGGGGATTTGCAGATATTTTTTATATGAATTGCATGAAAAATGGTATGTTACCGATTGTAATGGATAAAGAAATGCGTGAACAACTTGCGAAAACGGATGCGAGTGAACAAATAGAAGTAGATTTAGAGAATGAGGTAATTACAACGAATACGCATAGGTTTCATTTCGCAATCGAGAAAATGTGGAAAGAGAAATTATTAAATGGTCTAGATGAAATTAGCATTACGATGCAATACGAACGAGAAATTGGAGAGTATGAAAGAAAGATAGCCTTATATTAATAAATAACGGAATATTAAAAATTTATTTACATTCAGAATTAACTGTTATATACTATGTGAAAATCAGAGGAGAAAGGGAGTAAGTATTATGAATATCGTGCAATCTATTAAAATGCTTACACAACTACATCATCATACATGAAACCCTTGAACCTAACGTGAAAACGTGTAGGCACAAGGGTTATTCCCGTTGTACCTACACTCTACTAAAGAGCCTTGTAGGTATTTTTTCTACAAGGCTCTTTTTATTTTCGGTTTAGGTGAATGGAATGAGCATACATTAGAGAGGGAAAGGTGTGTGAAATGAGATGGAAAAGTGGAAGCGGGCAAATCCGAATGGAACGAGGGATTACTTATTCGAAGAATGTACGTTAGTTGAAGAAGTGGAACAAAAATTAAGACGGACCTTTTTAGGTAGAGGTTATGAAGAAATAAGGACACCTACAATTGAATTTTACGATGTTTTTGCATTTCAAAATAGGCCGATAGATGAAGAAAAGATGTATAAATTTTTTGATGAAAAAGGGCGGATTATCGTTTTACGCCCAGATATGACAATTCCTTTAGCAAGAGTAATTGGAACGCAGAGATGGGACACTCCTCTTAAAGTTACATATAGTGGAAATGTATTTCGGGCGAATGAGTCTCTTTCTGGAAAATATAATGAAATGGTACAAAGTGGTATTGAAATTATCGGGATTGATAATGTAAGAGCGGAAATTGAGTGTGTCATAAGCGTAATTCAAGCACTTCAAAAATTGAAGGTACAATCTTTTACAATTGAGATTGGGCAAGTGCAGTTATATAAATGTATTGTAAAAAAACTCTCCATTCATGATGAAGAAGAGAAGTTACTTAGAACATATATTGAGAGTAAAAATTATGCCAGTCTCTCAAATTTTATCGAAGAAAAAAAATTAGATCGGTGTGATGAAACAGTAAGATTACTTGAGAAATTACCAAGGTTATTCGGGAGTTTAGATGTTGTTGAGGAAGCAGAAAAACTCGCCTCAAGTAATGAAATGAAAATGGCCATTGCAAGAGTGAAAGAAATATATGAAACAATTGAACAGTTAGGATATGGCTCTTACATATCAATTGATTTAGGTATGGTTCAACATTTGGATTATTATACGGGTGTTATTTTCAAAGGGTATATATATGAAATTGGAGAAGAGATTGTTAGTGGCGGAAGATATGATGAGTTAATTGGAAATTTTGGAGAGATGATGCCAGCGGTTGGGCTCGCGGTGCAAGTAAATCAAATAGTTAAGGCACTTCAAGAGCAGCAAGAACCATATAAACGAAAGAGAATAGATATTATGATTCATTATGAGTTAAATAGATTAGCAGAAGCGGAAAGGTTACGAAATTTACTTCAAAAGGACGGGAAGAATGCCCAGTTATCTTTATTCTCTAATTTAAACGATACTTTTCAATTTGCAAACAAGAATAAAATAATGACAGTCGTTGAGGCGAAGAGTGAGTCACTAGTGGAATATGTATGGAGAGAGAAATGGATCATCCAGAAAGAAGGGGAGGCTTCATGCGTAACATTCAAATTGCGTTAACGAAAGGAAGATTAGAAAAGCATGTTATTCCACTGTTTGAGAAAATTGGGATTGATTGTTCAGAGCTCAAAGATAAAGGAAGAAAACTTGTGTTTAAAAGTAAAAACACAAACATTTCATTTATTTTAGTGAAAGCGGTAGATGTTGCTACGTATGTAGAACATGGCGTAGCTGATATTGGAGTCGTTGGAAAAGATATATTAATGGAATGTGAGAAAGATATATATGAGATGGTGGATTTAGGAGTAGGCGTGTGTAAATTTTGTGTCGCTTCTATTCCTACGTATAATCCGAAGAGTTATCGAAAAAAACGAATTGCTACGAAATATCCGCACATTACTTCTACATATTTTCATGATAAAGGGGAGGATGTAGAAATTATTAAAATAGAAGGATCTGTAGAGATTGCTCCACTTCTAGGTTTGGCAGATGCAATTGTTGATATTGTTGAAACAGGAAAAACATTACAAGAAAACGGGTTAATTGTATTTGAGGAAATGTGCTCTATATCAGCTCGAATGATTGTGAATAAGGCTGCATTGAAAACTAAAAAAGACGAAATATTCGGTATTATAAATATGATGGAACAAGAAATTTTGTCAGGGAAATAGGGGGACTTTAAATGGAGATAGTTTGTGAAGATTTCGAAGAGGCTTTATCGAAAATAAAATTGCTACGAGAAAGCGCTAATATAATAGAAGAAACTGTTCAAAGAAGTGTAAGTGAAATTGTTCAAAACGTAAGGAAGAGTAAAGATGAAGCTGTATCGTTCTATACAAAAAAGTTTGATGGTGTAGAGATAAAAGATTTTCGTGTAAGTGCAGAAGAAATAAAACAAGCAAGTAAGTTTGTAGAACAAGCTTTTTTAGAAGCGTTAGAAGAGGCAAAGAAAAACATTGTCTCGTATCACGAAAAGCAAAAAAGACAATCGATGTTCGATTGCGTGAGTGAAGGGATAATTAGAGGACAGCTCATTCGGCCGTTAGAAAATGTAGGTGTATATGTGCCGGGCGGGAAAGCTTCGTATCCTTCATCAGTATTAATGAATGTATTGCCAGCAAAACTCGCAGGAGTGAAAAAAATTGTAATGGTAACACCGCCGAGGCAAGGAGGAATTGATCCGCATATTTTAGCTGCTGCAAGTCTTGCAGGTGTAGATGAAATTTATATGGCCGGTGGTGCTCAAGCAATTGCTGCTCTAGCATATGGAACGGAATCGATTCCTAAAGTAGATAAAATAGTAGGACCTGGAAATTTGTATGTTGCTCTAGCGAAGCGAGAAGTATATGGGATAGTCAATATCGATATGATTGCTGGACCATCAGAAATTGTAGTTATCGCAGATGAAACAGGAAATGCCGAATATATTGCTGCTGATTTATTATCACAAGCAGAGCATGATGAAAGAGCGACTGCTATTTGTATTACAACGAATGTACAGCTTGCTAAAGAAGTAGAAAGAGAAATAGAAAGACAGCTAGAGACGTTACCAAGAAGTGAAATAGCTCGTGAGTCAATAAAAAGAAATGGAGCAATTTTTATTGTCCCTTCTTTAGCAGAGGCGTTTCATTTATCAAATGAAATCGCTCCAGAACATTTAGAGTTACACATAAAAGAGCCAATGAATGCTCTAGCTTATGTAAAGCATGCTGGATCAATTTTTCTTGGACCATATGCACCTGAACCGCTCGGAGATTATTTGGCGGGGCCGAATCACGTATTACCGACAAGTGGAACAGCAAGGTTTTTCTCTCCGTTATCCGTCGATGATTTTGTGAAAAAATCAAGCTTCGTTTCTTATACGGAAGAAGCGTTAAGAAGTGTACAGCATCATATTGTAGAACTTGCAAATAAAGAAGGTTTACATGCACACGCAAGAGCAATCCAAATTAGATTTAAGGAGGAAGAATAATGCGCCAATCTAGTCAAGCACGTGAGACGAATGAAACAAAGATTAAGTTAAGTTTGCAGCTCGATGAAAGTACGAATGTTTCTGTGCAAACGGGAGTTGGTTTTTTTGATCATATGCTAACTTTATTTGCTAGGCATGGAAGATTCGGTTTGCAAGTTGAAGCTGAAGGTGATGTATTCGTTGATGCGCATCATACGGTTGAAGATGTTGGAATTGTACTCGGAACTTGCTTGAAAGAAGCATTGCAAAATAAAGAGGGGATTAACCGTTACGGCTCAGCGTATGTACCGATGGATGAATCTTTAGGATTTGTCGCGATTGATATAAGCGGGCGCTCATATATTGTATTTCAAGGTGAATTAACAAATCCGAAGCTTGGAGATTTTGACACAGAATTAACGGAAGAATTTTTTAGAGCGGTTGCCCATGCTGCCAATATTACGTTACATGCTCGCATTTTATACGGAAGCAATACACATCACAAAATTGAAGCTCTATTTAAAGCGTTCGGTCGAGCGCTTAGAGAGGCAGTCGATAAAAATGCCAACATTACTGGTATAAATTCAACGAAAGGGATGTTGTAATTGATTACTATTATAGATTATGGAATGGGGAATATTCGCAGTGTGGAACAAGCATTAAAATATATTGGAGCAGAGTACATCGTAACGGATGATAAAGAAGAAATATTGAGAAGTGGTGGCGTTATTTTACCGGGAGTAGGCGCATTTCCGAAAGCGATGGGCATTTTAGAAGAAAAAGATTTAGTATGTGTGCTAAAAGAAGTTGGAAGTTCAGGAAAACCGCTTCTGGGTATTTGCTTAGGAATGCAGCTTTTATTTGAAAAAAGTGAGGAACTACAAGACTGTAACGGATTAAATTTATTGCCAGGTGTCATTAGAAAGTTAAAAGTTCCATATAAAATTCCACATATGGGGTGGAATAAGTTAAAGAAAGATGGAGAAATACCGCTTTGGAATGGAGTAGAGGACGGTTCTTTCGTATATTATGTACACTCTTATTATGCAGATTGTCCAAATGAAATTGTGTATGGGGCAAGTGAGTATGGAGTGCAAGTACCTGGTTTTGTAGCAAAAGGAAATATATTTGGCGCACAGTTTCATCCTGAAAAAAGTGGTGAAATTGGAATGCAAATGTTAAAAAATTTCAAAGGAGTGGTAGAAGCATGGAAATCTTCCCAGCTATCGATTTAAAAGAAGGGCGATGCGTAAGGCTGTATCAAGGAGAGTTTAGTAAAGAAACGGTGATGAATGAAGATCCAGTCGCACAAGCAATCATATTTGAAAAACTTGGAGCGAAAATACTACACGTTGTTGATTTAGATGGAGCAATTGCTGGGGAGTCGGTAAATTTACCTGTCATTGAAAAAATATGCAAGGCGGTACGTATTCCGGTGCAAGTTGGAGGAGGAGTTCGGTCACTCGCGGCAGTGGAGAAGTTGTTGTCAGTAGGTGTAGAAAAAGTAATATTAGGAACGGCTGCCCTTTATGATAAATCATTTTTAGAAGAAGCAGTTCGTCTATATAACGAGCAAATCATAGTTGGAATTGATGCGAAAAATGGTTTCGTAGCAACGAGGGGCTGGTTAGAATTATCTGAAATTTCTTACATCTATTTAGCGAAGCAAATGGAAAGTTTAGGTGTTCAAACGATTGTTTTTACAGATATCTCAAAAGATGGGACGCTTGCAGGGCCGAACTTTGAACAATTAGAGTTACTGCAAAAAAGCGTGGATATTCGTGTAATTGCTTCTGGAGGAGTGGCATCTATTCAAGATGTGAAAAGATTAAATGATATGAATATATATGGCGTCATTATTGGGAAGGCACTTTACGAGAAAACGATTGATTTAGAAGAAGTACTAGAGGTAGCAAAACTATGTTAGCGAAACGAATTATTCCATGTCTAGATGTGAAAGAAGGGCGGGTAGTAAAGGGTGTAAATTTTATAGGGTTACAAGACGTCGGTGATCCTGTTGAAATAGCCGCATTATATAATGATGCGGGAGCAGATGAAATCGTATTTTTAGATATTACTGCGACGCATGAAGGACGAAAAACGATTATAGATGTTGTAGAAAAAACTGCTTCAAAAGTATTCATTCCTCTCACAGTTGGCGGGGGGATTTCAAATGTGAGAGATATGTACAATTTACTAAGAGCTGGAGCGGATAAAGTTTCAATAAACTCAGCGGCAGTGAGAAATCCGAAGTTAATTCAGGAAGGTGCAGAACATTTTGGCTCACAATGTATTGTCATAGCAATTGATGCTAGAAAAGTAGCAGAAGATAAATGGAATGTATACGTAAATGGCGGAAGACTTGATACGGGAATGGATGTAATAGAATGGGCGAGACGCGTTGCCCAGCTCGGAGCAGGAGAAATTTTATTGACGAGTATGGATGCAGATGGAACGAAAAACGGATATGATCTTCGTTTAACAGAAGTAATTTCAAACAGCGTTTCTGTCCCAGTAATCGCATCAGGTGGATGTGGTCATGTGGATCACATTATAGAAGTATTTCAAAAGACAACAGTTGATGCAGCATTAGCAGCATCAATCTTTCATTATGGTGAAGCGACTGTACAGGATGTAAAGCGAAAATTAAGAGAAGCAAACGTTGAGGTGCGGTTATGAAACCTAACTTTGCAAAAGGTTTAATACCGGTAGTTGTTATCGAGGAAGATACGAAAGAAGTTTTAATGTTAGCTTATATGAATGAAGAAGCGTATGACAAGACGCTGGAAACGAAAAGAACATGGTTTTATTCCCGTTCGAGACAATCGTTATGGAATAAAGGAGGTACATCGGGAAATGTCCAATATGTGCAATCACTTTATTTAGACTGTGATCAAGATGCAATCGTTGTTGTCGTAAAGCAAGTAGGGCCTGCTTGCCATACGGGAGAAAAAACTTGTTTTCACTACAAAATTATATAGGGGGATACATATGGAAGATATCCTTAAGTTATTATTTGAAACAATTGAAGAACGAAAGAAAAATCCACTCTCTGAATCATATACGAATTATTTATTTTCAAAAGGTGAAGATAAAATTTTAAAGAAAATTGGTGAGGAGTGCACCGAAGTAATTATCGCGTCTAAAAATAATGATAAAGAAGAACTAGTGAAAGAAATGGTTGATGTATTTTATCACTGTTTTGTTTTATTAGCCGAAAAAAATATATCATTAGAAGATGTTATGAAGGAAGTGAAAGAACGAAACGGAAAGCTTTCGAGAGTAGGGGACAGAAGAGAAATAGATACATTATAAGGGGGAATATAGATGAAAGTGGACTATCATATTCATTTAGAAGAAGGACCGTATTCAATAGGTTGGCTTGCTAAAATAAATGAAGCACTACAATATTATGAACCGCTTAAAGAAGAAAAACATTCTATGGAGTGGCTTATAAAAACGCAAGAACGCCTGCAAAAACGTGTGAAGGAAGGGCCGTTTACAGCAAAATGGATTGATTTATATTTAGAAGAAGCTTTACGAAAAGGTATAAAACAAGTTGGTATTGTTGATCATTTATATCGTTTTCGCGAGGCGCAAGGATATTATGAAAAGTATGTAAATATTAGTGATTCTAAGCTTGGTCGCTTGCAAAAAGAATGGTTAGATCAAGTAAGAGTAACGTCTCTTTATGATTTTACAAAGGCGATTGAAGAAGCAAAAGAGCGATGGAGTAAACGAGGGGTAACGCTCAAACTTGGAATTGAAGCGGATTATTTTATCGGCGGTGAACAAGAGTTACAAGGTTTACTAGCATTAGGAGACTTCGATTATGTAATCGGTTCGGTCCATTTTATAGATGGCTGGGGATTTGATAATCCAGATACGAAAGAGTATTTTGATACGCATGAGTTACATACTTTATATCATACGTTTTTCGCTACAGTTGAAAGTGCTGTTCGTTCTGAGCTCTTTGATATTATAGCTCACCTCGATAACATAAAAGTATTTAATTACCGGTTAGATGAGAATGAACAGCTTTCTTATTATAAGGAAATTGCGCGTGCGTTAGTAGAAACGAATACCGCAACAGAAATAAATGCGGGATTGTACTATCGCTATCCTGTGCGCGAAATGTGTCCAAGTCCGCTTTATTTACAAGTATTAGCTAAGCATGGAGTTCCGATTACTCTCTCCTCAGATGCTCATTATCCGAATGATTTAGGGAAATATGTGGAAGAAAATATAAAGACATTACGCAATCATGATATTTCTCACATAGCTACATTTACGAAACGAGTAAGAACGATGAGATTGCTTGAAGAAGAAGTAACAATTTCAAAATAAAACACGATTTTTTGATGAAAACCACCCTTTTTGTTCAAAATAAGAAAGAATGAAAAGGAGGGTGGAAAATGGCGAAACAACAAAATAAACAAAACGTACAAGCGGCAAATCAGGCTTATACTTCTGAAACGAATAATACAGCTAACTCAGTTATCGAAGAACAAATTAGCGATACAGTTGCAGAAGGAACAATCGATGCAAAGCTTGGGCAAGGATCACAAGAGAAAGCATAAGAAGAGAGGAGAGATGAATCTCCTCTTTTCTTATGGGAAAAAGTGTCGATTTTCAAAACTATAATCAAATTCCTTGGTTTTTATATGTGGATTTCTTACAATGAAATATAAGAGATATCTTATTTTGTATAGAAGAGGTGTTAGTAGTGGCGAAAATATTAGTTGCAGGGAAAATTCCAGAAATCGGATTAGAATTATTAAAGGATCATGATGTAGAAATGTACGATAAAGAAGAGTTAATTTCTTTAGACGAATTAACAGAGCGTGTAAAAGATAAAGATGCATTGTTAAGCTTACTTTCTACAAAGGTTACGAAAGAAGTTATTGATGCGGCACCTCATTTAAAGATTGTTGCAAACTATGGTGCTGGTTACGACAATATTGATTTCACGTATGCAGGAGAAAAAGGCATTGTGGTATCGAATACACCAAAAGTATCAACTGAAGCGACAGCAGAATTAACATTTGCACTTCTTTTAGCAGCGGCACGTAGAATTCCTGAAGGGGATACGTTATGCCGTACAACTGGATTTAACGGCTGGGCACCATTATTTTTCTTGGGCCGCGAAGTACATGGTAAGACAATTGGAATTATTGGCCTTGGAGAAATCGGGAAGGCAGTTGCAAAGCGTGCGAAAGCATTTGGAATGGATATTTTATATACAGGGCCAAATCGTAAGCCTGAAGCTGAAAGTGAACTGGGAGCAACATATGTAACATTGGAAGAATTATTACAATCAGCGGACTTTATTACAATTAACTGTGCTTATAACCCGAAATTACATCATATGATCGATGAAGAACAGTTTAAAATGATGAAGAAAACAGCATATATTATAAATGCTTCACGTGGACCAATTATGCATGAATTTGCACTTGCTCATGCACTAAAAACAAATGAAATTGAAGGTGCAGCTCTTGATGTGTTTGAATTTGAACCGAAAATTACAGAAGAGCTAAAAGGATTAAAGAATGTGGTGCTTGCTCCTCACGTAGGGAATGCAACATTCGAAACGCGTGATGCAATGGCTGAAATGGCAGTAAGAAATATTTTAGCTATATTAAATGGTGAAGAACCTGTAACACCTGTAAATCAAAAAGTATTAGTTACAAAATAAAGTGAAACTTTAATCAGTGGAGGGATCCATCCACTGATTATTAGCCCTCGCCAACCGGGATACCCTTAAATAGCGAAATAAAAAACCTTCCGAAATACGGAAGGTTTTTTATTTTTCTTTATTCGTTTTTTTAGAAGGTCTTTGTCTAATAAATTGAGATAACATATACAAAATGTATAGTGGAATGGCAATGAATAAGAAAACAGAAATGTTGCCAAAGCTTGTTTGGTACATTGTAATAATAATTCCAACTAAAAATAGTGTAATAATTATGCTATATCGTGGAATTGGTACATCTTTTAAACTTGGGATGCGAATTCGGCTCACCATTAAAAATGCGAACGTTACAAATACTGTAATAAGAACGATTTTTGGAATGGTATGTGAAAATAATGTTAGGAAAGCGACAAGCCCTCCTGCTGCAGTAATCGGAACTCCAGTGAAATATTTCATAGAAGTAGAAGATGGTGTTACATTAAATCGTGCTAAGCGATATGCTCCGAACAGAGGGAATAATCCCGCTATGTATAGTCCAATGATTCCGTAGTTGGAAAAAGATGTGTAATACATTAAAACAGCAGGTGCTGCGCCAAATGTTACAACATCCGCGAGTGAATCAAGCTCTTTTCCCATTTGTGAATCAACGCGTAATAAACGAGCGACACGACCATCAAGACTATCTAACATCATCCCGATCAGTACTAAAATAGCAGCTGATTTATAATATCCTAAAGATGCATAGCCGATTGACAAAAATCCGCTATATAAATTCCCGAGCGTAAATAAGTTTGGAATAGCTGCTCTATACAAAATCTGATCCCTTGCTTTCTGTTATAAATTCTTAATTAGTGTATGAAAGTTTACTTATTTTATCATATCATAAATTTCTTTCTCATACGAAAAAAATTCCCAATTTGTGAAAGATTTGAAGTGTAAGTAAAAAAGAAGCAACTTTTCACAAAGTTGCTTCTTACATTATTCAAATTTCGTTGTCATCGTTCCAGTTTTATATCGATTGTTAGGATCGAACCGTAATAAATCTCCATAAATCAGTTTGTCAGAGAGTTTTAAATCTGTTTTTGCTTTTTCAATATACGGCTGACATAGCGCTACATCTGCCTCTTCACCGGAGCTTTTTTTGTAGCACATATTTTTTGTGTACACATAATCCTCTGTTACAAAACTACCATCGCGCATTACCATAAGAGGATCTTTTTCTTTTATAAATAAGTCAGTTCCAAATTCAACTGATTGATTCGTTTTAATACCAAGTAAATGAAGTAAAGTTGGTTTAATATCAATTTGACCAGATACTTTAGAGATGACTTTTCCTTCTTGGCCAGGCACATGAATAATGAGAGGGACGCGTTGTAATTGCATAGAATCAAACGGTGTAATAGCGTCTTTCCCAAGGAACTGAGCCATAGCTGCATTATGGTTTTCAGAAATGCCGTAATGATCACCATAAATGACAATAACGGAATTATCATATAGTCCTTCGTCTTTCAATTGTTTAATAAATAATTTAAGAGCTTCATCCGTGTAACGAACGGTTGGGAAGTAGCGATTTAAAACACCACTTTCGGAATTAAATTCATCAACATATTGATCTTCTGGATTTAGAAGAAATGGAAAATGGTTTGTTAACGTAATAAATTTCGTATAGAACGGTTGTGGTAAAGATTTTAACTTTGGAATAGATTGCTCAAAGAACTCTTTATCTTTTAATCCCCAACCGACAGACATTTGTTCCGTTCCTACGTAATCATTTAAATTAAAGTAACGATCATATCCAAGCGCAGGATACATTACGTCACGATTCCAAAACGTTTTATCGTTTGAATGGAAGACAGCAGAAGAATATCCGTATTTCTTTAATTGTTCTGGTGTGGCAGTGTATTCATTTGTTGCATGAGTAAAGAATACAGAACCACGGTCTAACGGATAAAGTGAGTTTTCAACGATAAATTCAGCATCGGAAGTTTTACCTTGTCCCGTTTGATGATAGAAGTTATCGAAGTAAAAACTATCTTTTATAAACTCATTTAAAAATGGAGTAATCTCTTTTCCATTTATTTTTTTATTAATAACAAAACTTTGTGTAGATTCCATTGAAATTAAAATTACATTTTTACCTTTTGCAGCTCCAAATAAGTTTTTATAAACTTGCTTATCTTTTGCGTCTGTATAGTTTTTAATTTCAGAGAATCCGTCGCCACTTGCAAATACACGTTCAGCCGAAGATTTAGATTGAAGTGTAATATCAAATAGATGATATGTGTATAAACCTAGATTTTTCACGACAGTTTGACGATCAAATGAGCGTGAGAACATTTGTGGTTTGTAAATAACTGAAACAGTAATTTGCAGTGCCAATAGCGCTGTTACACCACTAAAGAAAGTCCGTTTCTCAGAACGAGAAAGTGGCGCCCTGTCACAAAATGATGGGAATTTACGTGAAATAAACATTAAAATAATTGCATCTGCAAATAAAAGTAATGTTTTGTACGTAAAGAGCTCTTTAATGCTCGTTCCTAAGTCAGCCATATTATTTGTTTGGAATAAAACAGGGAAAGTAACAAAATCGTTATAGAATCCGTAAAACATTGCATTTCCAAATAAAATAAATGACAGTATAAAACTAATTCCAATAATAATTCGGTTTCGGTACTTAGATGCAAGTAAAGCTAAACCGAAAAATAAAAACAATGAAGCTATTGGATTAATAAAAAGCATAAATTCTTCAAAGAAGTTATCAATTTTAATATCAAATGCTAGCTTGTACACAATATATGTTTTAATCCATAATAAAACGACTGCAACGAGTGCAAATCGCAGTTTTGGAAACAAATGTTTTAGCATAATATACTCCTCTCTTACAAGCATGACAGTTCTCGTGAGTTAATTTAAATAAACCTTCACTTTATATATACGAACGGTCCTTTGTTATTATGATTATTATACTATGAGTATCATTATACGAAAATAAAAGAGAGTTGTGGGCTTTTTTTGCAACAATTGAGTAGAAAAAGCGAAGTGGGAGACAATAAAATGGAATTTCTATGTATGATTAATATCAATTGTTAAACATAGAAAGTATCGCGTAATGATACGGAGGTTATAATGAGAAAATTATTATATTTTATAGTATGCATTAGTTTTATCATTTTTTCTTCACCGAGTGTATCAGTAGCACAATATGATGCACCGCTCATAGAAGATGCACTTTATTCTGTGTTATTTCCAAAAATAAATGAAGCGATTGAGAAACAATATGGAAAATTAAAACCGTTTGATTGTCCTAAAATTATTAGTTTAAAAAAACTTTATAGTGGTACATATTTATTTCAAGCAGTAATTGAAATAACGAAATATGAATCAGGAATAGGTGGAAAAGTACTTCCGCCGTTTGAGAAGATAAGTATGACGTTTAACAATGAAGAAGGAGAATGGACTGTTACAAAAATTTCTATAAAGCGCTTACCAGATAACACGAAATTAAACTGTAAAAAAACAATATAAAAAATTGTTTGACAAATAAAATGGTCCTTTGGTATTGTTAATAGCAACAATTAGATGTTTGAAAATTAAATAGACTTACCTCATCTACTCTCAAAGGTAGAGGCCGCGATAGGAAAGAGTAAGCTATGGGAGATTTAGTGGAATCTGTGATCATAGGTTGAAAGGGACTATTGCCGAAATATAAGAATAACCACGTTATTCATATATTGGGACTGCATTGAATAAATGTAGTACTGTCATAATATTTATTTTATGAAGAGCTATTTGGAGATGTTGATGCGGTTTCTTATTTTGAGAAGATAACAACTCGTTTATTTTTTCAATATATATTTTTCCTAATAAGAAACGCGTGTGAACATTGTTCCGCGCGTTTTTTGTCTATCTAAAAGCGTGCTGCAATGAATAGAAGATTGGGGTTATGAGTTTTAGAGGAAATAAGGGAGGAATTCAAATGTATTTACACGGCACAAGCCGAATCAATGGGCAAGGACACTTAGAAATTGGAGGGTGCGATACGACGCAACTAGCAAAACAATACGGAACACCACTTTATGTATACGATGAAGAGTCTATTCGAGGGAAATGTCGTGCGTTTCATCGTGCTTTTAAAGAAAGTGGTTTCTCTTATCAAGTAGCATATGCTAGCAAGGCGTTCTTGTGCATGGAGATGTGCCGAGTAGCTCGTGAAGAAAATATGTCTTTAGACGTTGTCTCTGGAGGAGAATTATATACTGCACTCCAAGCAGGATTTCCGGCATCGCGCATTCATTTTCACGGAAATAATAAAACAGAAGAAGAAATGATTATGGCTCTTCAGGCGAATATTGGTTGTTTTGTGTTAGATAATTTCTTAGAATTAGAAATTTTACATGATTTAGCAGTGCAACATGGGAAATTTGTGAACATATTAATCCGTGTAACGCCTGGAGTAGAGGCACATACACACGAATATATAACAACAGGTCAAGAGGATTCGAAATTTGGGTTTGGTGTTTCAAATGGTCAAGCGATGCAAGCAATTGAGCTAGCTTTGCAAAAATCAAATTATAATGTGCTAGGAATTCACTCGCACATCGGATCGCAAATATTTGAAACGGCTGGTTTTGTTCGAGCAATTGAAGTACTACGTCAATTTTTAGAAGAAGTGAGAGAGCGAACAAACTATGTGGTGAAAGTATTAAATGTCGGCGGAGGTTTCGGTATACGTTATACGGAGTCTGATACACCGTTAACACTTGAAACGTATGTGCACGCTGTAACAAGTACAGTGAGAGAGCAGTTTACATTATGTGAATATCCGCTTCCTGAAATATGGATTGAGCCAGGGCGTAGTATTGTAGGGGATGCGGGAACAACAATTTATACAGTCGGAGCGGTGAAAGAGATTCCAGGCATAAGAAAATATGTTTCAGTCGATGGTGGGATGACAGATAATTTAAGGCCGGCTCTATATGGAGCGCGTTATGAGGCGATATTGGCGAATCGAGGGAATGATGAAAATGAGGAACTTGTTTCGATTGCTGGGAAATGTTGTGAAAGTGGAGATATGCTGATTTGGGATATTAATCTTCCTAAAGTTGCTTCTTCTGATTTACTAGCGATTTCTTGTACAGGGGCATATGGGTACTCGATGGCTAATAATTATAATCGTATTCGTAGACCGGCTGTAGTCTTTGCAAAAGGCGGGACGTCACAAATTGTCGTAGAACGTGAAACATATGAAAATATCATTGGGAACGATCGCATACGTATTAAAGAGCTGGTGTGAATGAGAAAGGAGGAGTTGTCTAGTAAAGGCAGCTCCTTTTAAAAAAGGAAAAATAATTAAATATATCGGAAAACTAGGATTGAAAAAAATCAGAATTGTGATAAAATACAAATACAAAGCTTATCAAGAGAAGCTGAGGGAACTGGCCCTACGAAGCTCGGCAACCTGCTTATAGAAAGCAAGGTGCTAAATCCAGCAAAATGGAATCCATTTTGAAAGATAAGGTAAAATATATTACCGAACAGTCTTTTCGAAATGGGAAAGATTTTTTTTATGAATAAAAAGGGGGGCTGTTTGCGTGAGCGTACGGGAGCATTTTGATGAAGTATCTGAGAAAATTCAAGCGATGCTTGCTGATATGAAATATGGTTCCATTACAATTGTTGTGCAAGATGGAAAAGTGATTCAATTAGAAAAAAGTGAAAAGGTTCGTTTAAAGTAAAAAGCGCTGACTAGAAAAACTAGAGGCGGTTTTAATCTATTTTTAATAGGTTAAAGCCGTCTTTTTGCTTTTACAGGGGGAAAAAACATGTTGACGTACGAAACGTGGAAAGAAAATAGTGTTTCATTTTCTGAAGAAGATGAAACGAAAGGCGCGCTATCCGTATTAAGTTGGGCTTATAACGAATATAAAGATGAAATTGTATATGCATGTAGCTTTGGGGTGGAGGGAATGGTTTTATTGCATCTTATAAACCAAGTAAATCCATCTGCTAAAGTTGTATTTTTGGATACAAATGTTCATTTTCAAGAAACGTACGAATTAATTAAGAAGGTACGCGAGAGATTTCCTTCATTAAATATTATAGAAAAACAGCCAGAACTTACACTCGATGAACAAGCGAAGCTTCATGGAGAGAAGTTATGGGAAAGTAATCCAAATCTCTGCTGTAGTATTAGAAAAATTTTACCGTTAGAAAAATCACTTGCAGCGGAAAAAGCGTGGATATCAGGCTTAAGAAGGGAACAATCAGACACGCGTAAGCATACAAAGTTTATAAATCAAGATCATCGTTTTCAATCTATTAAAGTTTGTCCGCTTATTCATTGGACGTGGAAAGAAGTGTGGCGATATGTATACAAACATAACTTGCCGTATAACCCATTGCATGATATTGGATATCCAAGTATCGGGTGTGAGAAGTGCACGTTACCTGTAGGAGCTGATGGTGATTCAAGAGATGGTAGATGGGCTGGGAAAGTGAAAACCGAATGTGGTATTCATTACCAATAAGGTGAATCTTGAAATAAAGCTAAGAGGGGATATAGAAAATGACTACAATAAACGAATTAATAAACCGTGTAGATGAGACATACGACGTATTACAAATTGAAAAAGAAATTAAACTAGACAATATTGCGTTAAGTGATTTAGAACTGCTAGCGACAGGGGGGTATAGTCCGCTTACTGGTTTTTTAGGGGAAAAAGATTATGATTCGGTCGTAGAAACGCTTCGTTTAGCAAATGGTAGCGTATGGAGTATACCAATCACATTGCCGGTAACAGAGGAAGTAGCAGAGGGACTGAAAGCTGGAGAGGAAGTAAAACTTGTCAACGCCGGAAATGTATATGGTGTTATTCAAATAGAAGATATTTTTGTACCTGATAAAGAAAAAGAAGCGTTACTTGTATATAAAACGACGGATGAAGCTCATCCAGGAGTAAAGAAATTATATGAACGACCAAACGTTTACGTTGGAGGAGCTATTATTCTTACAAAACGTTTTGGGAATAATCCATTTCCTTCTTATCATTTAGATCCGATTGAAACGAGAGAAGAATTTAAAAAACGTGGCTGGAAAACAGTAGTCGGATTTCAAACGAGAAACCCGGTACATCGTGCTCATGAATATATTCAAAAGTCTGCTCTTGAAATTGTAGACGGTCTCTTTTTAAATCCACTTGTTGGGGAAACAAAGTCAGATGATATTCCTGCTGATGTAAGGATGGAAAGCTATGAAGTACTACTTCAAAACTATTATCCGAAAAACCGTGTCTTTTTAGGCGTATTTCCTGCAGCAATGCGTTACGCAGGACCAAGGGAAGCGATATTTCATGCACTAGTAAGAAAGAACTTTGGTTGCACCCACTTTATTGTAGGGCGTGATCATGCTGGGGTAGGGGACTATTACGGAACATATGAAGCGCAGGAAATCTTTACGAATTTTACAGTAGAAGAGTTAGGGATTACGCCGTTATTTTTTGAACATAGTTTTTACTGCACGAAATGTGAAGCAATGGCTTCAACGAAAACATGTCCGCATGGAAAAGAAGACCGTGTCATCTTATCGGGTACGAAAGTACGAGAAATGTTAAGGAATGGTGAGATTCCGCCAAGTACATTTAGTCGTAAAGAAGTAGTGGAAGTGCTAATTAAAGGTTTGAAAAAAGAAGTAGTAACAGAATAGGGAGAGAATGAGATGGATACGAATATTACTTGGCATACAGCTTCTGTTTCAAAAGATGAGAGAAGAGTGAAGAATGGGCATCACAGTTTTGTAGTTTGGTTTACTGGTTTATCAGCTTCGGGTAAATCTACAGTAGCGAATGCGGTTGCTCGCAAACTGTTTGAAAAGAATATCGGAAATTATGTGCTAGATGGGGATAATATTCGCCAAGGTTTAAATAAAGATTTAGGTTTTTCTGAAAGTGATCGCATGGAAAATATAAGACGTATTGGTGAAGTGGCGAAGTTATTTGTAGATCAAGGAACTGTTGTCCTTACAGCGTTTATTTCACCATTTCGAGTAGACCGAAAACAAGTTAGGGAACTATTAGCTGCAGATGAGTTTATAGAAGTGTTTGTAAAATGTCCAATTGAAGAGTGTGAGAAACGTGATCCGAAAGGACTTTATAAAAAGGCGAGAAAAGGTGATATTAAAGAGTTTACAGGTATCGATTCACCGTATGAGGAACCAAAACAAGCAGAATTAATTGTAGAAACGCACAAGTATTCTATTGAAGAATGTGCAGAGCAAATTGTGAAGTACTTACAAGAGCGTAGTTTTATATAGGGGGATAAAAGATGAGTTATGAAAAAGTGTGGGCTAATAATGAAAAATTAAATCAAACAGAGAAAAAGAAATTAGAGACAGACGGATTAGAAATCTTTAATGATATTCCTTACTATGCGGAGAATGGATTTGAATCTATTCCGAAAGAAGAGTGGGACGCCTTTAAATGGGCGGGATTGTATTTGCAACGACCGAAAGAAGCGGGCTATTTTATGATGCGTGTCAATATTCCTTCTGGGATTATTACAAATGCGCAGGCAGAGGTGCTAGCTTCCATCGCTGAAGATTATGGGCGTGATGTGTTAGATATTACGACAAGACAGGCGATTCAGTTTCATTGGCTAGAAATTGGGCAAATTCCGGATATTTTTAAAAGATTAGCGAGAGTTGGTTTGTCTTCAGCGGGGGCATGCGGTGATATTACGCGTAATATTACAGGTAATCCACTTGCTGGAATTGATGCGAATGAACTATTTGATACAACATCGATTGTTAAAGAAATATACGATTACTTCCAACATAATGAAGAGTTTTCTAATCTACCACGTAAATTTAAAATGTCTATTAGTTCTAACATTTATAATTCAGCAAATGCAGAGATTAACTGTGTGGCATTTACACCTGCTACGAAAGAAATAGATGGTGAGAAAAAAGTTGGTTTTCACATAAAAGTAGGCGGAGGCTTATCAGCTCGTCCGTACTTAGCGGAAGAATTAGATGCATTCGTTTTACCAGAAGAAGTGAAGGCAGTATCGATTGCAATTGCTACTATATTCCGTGATTTTGGATATCGTGAAAAACGCCACTTAGCACGCTTGAAATTTCTTGTCGCTGACTGGGGCGCTGAGAAATTTCAAGAGAAACTAGTAGAATACACAGGCCCATTGCAAAGTAAAGGGGAAAGTGCTCTCGAAGGCTGGAATGCAGGATACTTTTATGGCGTTCAAGATCAAAAACAAGAAGGATTAAAGTATGTCGGCTTTAATGTACCAGTAGGACGTTTACATGCAGAGGAAATGTTTGAGATTGCAAGAATTGCAAAGAAATATGGAAACGGGCAAATTCGAACTTGTAACTCTCAAAATTTTATTATTCCGAATATTCCGCCAGGAAATGTTGCTGGATTATTAAGTGAACCGTTGTTTGAAGCGATTTCTGCAAATCCGAAATCATTTATTGGTCATGCGGTTTCATGTACTGGTATTGAGTACTGCAATCTTGCGTTAGTAGAAACGAAAGAAAGATTACGCAAAATCGCAGAGTACTTAGATACACAAATTGCACTCGATGTTCCAGTTCGAATTCATATGGTAGGATGCCCGAACTCCTGTGGTCAACGTCAAATTGCTGATATTGGTTTGCAAGGGGTAAAACTGAAAACGAAGGAAAAGGGAATCGTTGAGGCGTTTGAAATATATGTGGGCGGAACGCTATTAGACGGAGGAGCATATAACGAAAAATTAAAAGGGAAAATAGATGGAGAAGATTTGCCGGATGTTCTCGTGTCCTTTTTAAGTTATTTCCAAAAGAATAAATTACTAGCCGAAACGTTTTATGATTTCGTCGGACGTGTTGGAGTGGAAGAATTACAAATTGTACTAAACCAAGTAGTAGAAGAAGTAATAGCGTCTTAGGAGGGACAATATGGATTTATATCGATTTGAAGCTGTATTAGTGAATAGTGTTGTTCCAATAGTCGTTGTTGCTCAAAGTGAAGAGCAAGCATTTAAGCTTGCGGAGATAGAACTTGAAAAATACTTTTTACCGCTACCAGAAGTGAAGGAACTCTCTTTATATGAAAAAAAGAAGATTCGAAAAGGGGCGGCATTTGTTATTCATGAGTAGAGAACATGTAATACGAAATAATAGTAACTTCCATTCGTGATGAAGAGTGGAAGTTTCATTTTATAGTAGAAATGAGGAGAGATGATGGGGAAGGTTTATATCGTCGGGGCGGGTCCTGGTGATCCGGATTTAATTACTGTTAAAGGGTTGAGATGCATCGAGAAGGCTGATGTTATTTTGTACGACCGTCTCGTAAATAAAGAATTGCTTTCTTATGCAAAGCCTGAAGCGGATTTAATTTATTGCGGGAAACTCCCGAATTATCACACGATGAAGCAAGAGACAATTAACACATTTCTTATTAAATATGCGAAAAAAGGAAAAGTTGTAACGAGGCTTAAGGGCGGAGATCCATTTGTATTTGGAAGAGGTGGAGAAGAAGCTGAAGCGTTAGCGAAGCAAAGTATCCCATTTGAAATTATTCCTGGTATTTCAGCTGGTATAGCAGCTCCTGCTTACGCTGGAATTCCAGTAACGCACCGCGATGCAAGTGCAAGTTTTGCTGTTGTGACAGGGCACCGGAAAGAAGGGGCTGCAGAGGAAGTGAAGTGGGAAAGTTTAGCGAAAGGTGTAGATACATTAGCGGTCTATATGGGGGTTAGTAATTTACCTTACATATGTGAACAACTAATAAAACATGGGAAAGATCAAAGTACACCTGCCGCTATCATTGAGTGGGGAACGACATCTATGCAGCGTACTGTTACAGCGACGTTAGGAACAATTGTAGATGTTGCCAAAAAAGAACAAATTCAAAATCCGAGTATGATTGTTATTGGGGAAGTTGTCCGTTTTAGAGAAAAGATACATTGGTTTGAGAAACAAACGGAAAATGCATATCAAGTAAGCGGAGTATTGTAAAATGAAGGCTGTTATATATATATGTCATGGAAGTCGTTTGAAAGCAGCAAAAGAAGAAGCGGTTGCATTTATTACGTCATGTATGAACCGTGTAGAGGCAAATATTCAAGAAATTTGTTTTTTAGAGCTAGCGAATCCTTCTATTGAAGAAGGATTTCGTACATGTGTGAAGCGTGGTGCTACAGAGATTGTCGCTATTCCTGTTTTTTTATTAGCGGCAGGACATGTAAAGAAAGATATTCCGCTTGAATTACGAAAGTTAAACGAGGAATATCCGGATATCAAAATAGTGTATGGTAATCCATTTGGTGTATCAGAAGTGCTTGTAAAAGCGGTATATAACGGAAGTGGCATTAAAGACTATGAAGAAGAAGTAACACTTTTGCTTGTTGCAAGAGGGAGTAGTGATCCGGAAACTTTACAAGACATAAAGTGGATTTCTTCTTTATTTCAAAAAGAAGAGAACATTAAAGAGGTGGAAGTTTGTTATTTAGCAGCCGCGGAGCCGAAGTTTGATGAGAAGTTGAAAGAAATTGTAGAACAAAAAGAACGGAACATTGTTGTGGTGCCTTACTTATTATTTACAGGATTACTCATGAAACATGTTGAGAAAGAAGTGCGTCAATATGAGTCGGAAGAGATAAAAATAAGTCCATATTTAGGAAATAATGTAGCGTTTCGAGAGATGTTAATTCAGAAAACAGAGGAAATATTGAAGGGAGATCAATATGTATCCACTTACAGTGCGAGTTGATAAGAAACGTGTTGTTGTCATTGGTGGAGGGAAAGTAGCAGGGTTTAAAATTATTCCTTTACTAAAACAAGGTGCGGATATTGTTGTGGTAAGTACAGAATTAGATGCAAATTTAGTGAAACTTGTAGAAGAAAAGAAAATTCGTTGGTATCAAAGAGAGTATAAGAAACGTGATATTAAAGATGCTTTTTTAGTAGTTGCAGCGACTAGCGATTCGGTATTAAATGAACGAATTGCTGAAGATGCCTCGGTAAATCAATTGGTAAATGTTATTACGAATCCGGAAAGTGGAAATGTTCATTTTCCGGCGGCAATTCATCGTGGACTACTTAATGTAGCTGTTTCTACTGGAGGGGCAAGTCCGAAACTTGCAAAAAAAATTCGTGATGATATCGCAAATAAATATGATGAGAAGTATGAATCGTATCTTGATTTTTTATATGAAGTTAGAATAAAAGTGAAAGAATTACAAGTAGAGAAAAGGCAGAAAAATATATTATTACAAGAAGTATTAAAGTCTATATATGTTCAAAATGAACAAAAGAGAGAACTCTTTTTACAAGAATTAGAGGGAAAAGTTCATATAGGATAGTAAATAAAGAGAAACTTTAATCAGTGAGGTGTCTAGCACCCACTATTTATGAGTCCTCACCACTCGGGGGAAATTGTACTTTACAACTATAAGAATATAATTTATAATCACAAGTAACTTCAAAAGATGAAATCGATGAGCAAGAAGAGTACGTATATTTGATGCGTTCAGAGAGCTGGGGTAAGGTGTGAGCCCGGTACGATAAAATATACAGAATGGGCTTGCGAGAGGTATGCTGAACATTGCAGTAGGCAACCCGGGTTCCGCCGTTAAAAGGATAGGGTATCGGAATTTTCCTGTACTTGAACAAGTGGGATTTATCAATCCAATTGAGGTGGTACCACGGTATTTATATTACATATATCGTCCTCTACATGCATATTTGCGTGTAGGGGACTTTTTTATTTTCTAAAGGAGGTGTGCGAGTATGAAATGAAAGTGTATAATTAATAAAAATTACAATATTCAGAAAAGGAGAAATTATGATGAAAGAAACACAGCAATGGACGTCGAAAATTGGCTTTGTACTCGCAGCAGCGGGAGCCGCAGTAGGTCTTGGGGCAATATGGAAGTTTCCATATGTTGCAGGTAATGGCGGAGGAGGCGCATTCTTCCTTGTATTCTTACTATTAACTATATTTATTGGTATGCCTCTTCTTGTAGCTGAATTTGTTATTGGCCGTAGTACTCAAAAAGAGGCAGTTACAGCTTATAAAGTATTAGTACCAAATAGCAAGTTATATCCTTGGATTGGTCGTATGGGGGTTGTTACTTGTTTTAGCGTACTATCTTTTTATAGTGTTGTAGGTGGATGGATTTTACTTTATTTATACTATAGTGTCACAGGTAGTTTCTGGAACGGAGTAGTCGATTATGGACAATTGTTTGCTGAAACAATTTCAAATCCAGTAAGTGCGATTGGGGCGCAATTCATCTTTATGCTTTGTACCATTTTTGTTGTTAGTAAAGGTGTGGAAAAAGGCATAGAAAAAGCAAGTAAGTACATGATGCCGCTATTATTCATTTTATTTATTGCTATCATTATTCGTGCGTTAACACTTGATGGTGCTATGGCTGGGGTAGAGTTCTTCTTAAAACCAGATTTTTCAAAGCTTACAGCAGATACGATTTTATATGCGATGGGACAATCTTTCTTCTCACTAACGGTAGGTGCCTCGGTAATGGTAACGTATAGTTCGTATTTAAAGAAAGAAGAGCATTTAGCTAAATCAGCAACATCTATTGTAAGTTTAACTGTATTTGTTACAGTACTTGCAGGATTAGCGATTTTTCCGGCGATTTTCGCATTAGGAGTTAAACCGACAGAAGGACCAGGGCTACTGTTTATCGTTCTTCCTGCTGTCTTTGCGAAAATTCCATTTGGACAATTTTTCTTCATTATGTTTTTAGTTTTATTCTTCTTTGCGACTTTAACATCTGCGATTTCAATGCTTGAAATTGTAGTAGCATCTGTTGCGAAAGATAATGAGAAGAAGCGTCCGTCAGCTTCGTTATTAATTGGTATTCTTATTTTTGCAGTTGGAATTCCATCAGCGTTATCGTTTGGAATTATGAGTGATGTGAAAATATTTGGTAAGACATTCTTTGATTTCGTCGATTTTTCGGTAAGTAATGTGTTACTGCCACTCGGAGTACTAGCCATTTCGCTATTCGTACCAAATAAAATGAGTAAAGAGTTATTAATGAAAGAATTAGAAGTTACGGAAACGAAAGGGAAAACATTATTTAACATTTGGTTCTTCTTACTTCGTTATGTTATTCCGGTAACTGTAATTATCGTATTTTTAAATGCGATAGGCGTATTTAAAATGTTTGCATAATAAAAAGGCGGAGATCTCTCCGTCTTTTTATTATGTTGTAGAAGTATTTAATAAGCGATTATATGCTTTATAAGCTGTGACAACGGCGATAAATGATCCAATTAAAAATAACGCTGAGCCGCCGAATGTAAATAACCGGCCGATGTATGTTTCTCTAGCTTCTTCTATTTCTTCTTGCAATTGTGTATTCATATTTACCACCCCGCAAAATATAGGCATTTAGTTGTAGTTTATGTGAAATGCCTAAAAAGTGTGAAATGGTAGTAAAAAAACTCGGTATGCACCGAGTTTTTTATAATCCAATATAAGGAGATGGATCGACAGCGTTTGTCTTACCGACATTCCATTCTCCAAGGTGAAGTTCGAAGTGTAAATGTTGTCCGAAAGATTGGCCAGTATTTCCCATAAACCCAAGTTGATCACCTTGTTTTACAGTTTGTCCATTAGATACAGAACGGCTACTCATATGTGCATACACTGTCGTATATGTTTTTCCGTTAACACGGTGAGATAAGTAAACAACGTTTCCGTAACTAGAGGATAATTCTGAACGGATAACAACGCCATCTGCAGCGGCAATAATTGGAACTGTTCCCGGAGCTGCGATATCGATTCCTTTATGGTTATCTAAAGAACGTGTGCCGAATCCAGAAGTTTTTGATCCAGCCGCTGGTTTAATAAATCCACCTTTGTTCGTATCTTGCAGTGTTGGTGCGGATTGTGTGCTTTCTTTAGCAGAAGCGGCGGCTTGTTTTTTTGCTTCCTCAGCCTTGCGTGCCTCTTCCGCTTTCCGAGCTTCTTCCGCACGTTTTTCTTCTTCAATTGCTTTTTGAACAGCTTGACGCTGGTTTTCTAAAATACCTTGTGACTCTTCTAATCCTTCAATCTCGGAATCTACTTTTGATACTTTCGTATGTAGATCTTTAATAAGAGTTTGTTGCTGTTGTTGATTACTTTGTAACTCTTGTTGTTTTTGTTCTAATTTTTGTTCAGATTCTTTCAGTTGTTGCTCTTTTTTCTCAACAGCCTCTTTTTCGGTCGTCACAGCATCTTGATCACTTGTTTGCTTTTTTACAATATCTGTATCGTTATTTAAAATTAAACTTACAGAATACATATTATCAACAAGATCGGCAATATTTGCAGAACTTGTTATTACTTCTGTAATGATACTCGTACGAGGCTTTTCTTGCATAGATTGTAGTCGTTGTTTAATAACTTCCTGCCGTGTATCTATGTTCGTTTGTAATTGCTCTATATGTTTCTTTTTTTCAGTAATTGCTTGCTGCGTTTTGCTAATTTCTTTTTTTGTATCGTTTAATTCAGCTTCGTTTTTATTAATAGAAGTAGTTAATTCGTCGATTTTTTTTTGTAATTCCTGGATTTCTTTTTCTATTTGTTCTTTCTCAGCTGATTTATTTTGTAAGTCATTTTGTTTGCCTTCTAATTCGGATTGAATATTAGATAATTTATTTTCATTCGTTTCAGCGTATACGGGTGAAAGTAATGGGGAAACGAAAATCGTTCCAGCTGCTAAAACACTAAATGCTGCAAATTTCTTTTTCATTGTTGTCTTGCTCCTTTCCCTATGAATGTATATATCATAAGAAGAAGAAGGGTGTCTATCGTTGTAATCATAATGTAAAGAAAACTTTATAAATTTGCTAAATTTTGTCGGAATTTATTATCTTTTCGTATTGTTTGTCATGAAGTTAAATTTTTGCATGCATACAAAAATGTACTATTTTCTATTTTGTTCTAAAAAAAACATGGAAAATGATGGAGTTTTCGATGGTGAAACATTACTTTGAAAACCTATAAATCACTAGTGAGGAATCGTTCTCATGTGAGGTTTTCTGACATGAGTTTTGTTTTTGTCAACAAAATTATTTGCATTCGGGCAAACTTATTTTGTTGTCAGATTTTAAATTTTGATTTATGATTTTTAACAGGGACAAAATGTAGTGAATTGTCGAATAATATGTAATACTCTTAATTTCATGTTTTATAGAGATAGAATGAGAGATAGAGTGACACATCGAAGAGGGGGTTACCACAAGTATGAAAAGAATAGGACTTGCATGGCAAATTTTAATAGGACTTGCGCTTGGTATTGCAGTTGGGGCGATTTTCTTTGGCAATCAGGAAGTGGTGAAGTACTTACAACCAATTGGTGATATTTTCATCCGATTGATTAAAATGATTGTTGTACCGATTGTTGTAGCAAGTATTGTTGTTGGCGTTGCTGGTGTTGGCGATGTTAAGAAATTAGGCCGACTAGGCGGAAAAACAATTCTTTACTTTGAAATTATTACAACGATTGCAATTGTTGTTGGTCTATTAATAGCGAACATTTTCCAACCTGGAAAAGGCGTTGATATGGATAAATTGACGAAAACAGATATTTCAAAATATACAGCTACGACAGAGCAAGTACAAAGTCATTCGTTCGCGGATACGTTTGTAAATATTGTTCCGACGAACATTATGAAATCATTAGCTGAAGGTGATATGCTTGCTATTATCTTCTTCTCAGTATTATTTGGTTTAGGTGTAGCAGCGATTGGTGAGCGTGGTAAACCAGTGCTACAATTTTTCCAAGGTGTAGCAGATGCAATGTTTTATGTAACAAACCAAGTTATGAAGTTTGCACCATTTGGTGTATTCGCATTAATTGGTGTTACAGTTTCTACATTCGGATTAGCTTCTTTAATTCCATTAGGAAAATTACTCATTGTAGTATACGGAGCAATGATCTTCTTCGTTGTAGTTGTATTAGGACTTACAGCGAAAATATTCGGTATTAACATTTTCCAATTCTTTAAAATTTTAAAAGACGAGCTGATCTTAGCGTACTCTACAGCAAGTTCAGAAACAGTTTTACCGAAAATTATGGAGAAAATGGAGAAATTCGGTTGTCCGAAAGCAATTACGTCTTTCGTTATTCCGACAGGTTATTCATTTAACTTAGATGGATCAACTTTATATCAAGCAATTGCGGCAATTTTCTTAGCTCAAATGTACGGTATTGAATTATCCATTACACAACAAATTACATTATTACTTGTATTAATGGTTACATCAAAAGGTATCGCGGGTGTACCGGGCGTATCATTCGTTGTATTATTAGCAACACTTGGTACAGTAGGTATTCCAGCTGAAGGTTTAGCGTTTATTGCAGGTATTGACCGTATTCTAGATATGGCTCGTACAGCAGTTAACGTTGTAGGTAACTCTTTAGCGGCTGTAGTTATGTCTAAGTGGGAAGGTCAATATGACGCTGAAAAAGGACAAGCCTATTTAAAAGAGATATCTGAAAAGGGTCAAGCGGCTTAATTATGATTTGAAAAGCTCTCACATATTATGTGAGAGCTTTTCTGTATGTAGAAGAGGAGAGAAAGTTATGAAACGTAAGTACGGTGATGGTTCTACGTGGAAGCGATTAATAGAGAAGACATACACAGTAAAACAAGCTGAAGCAGGTATGTTAGGAATATTGGATATAAAAAAGGTGAGAGAGCCTAGTTATAAAGAATACAATAGTAAAGAGCTTTGCATTGCAGGTGATGGGTATACATGGATGCAATATTTTATAAACGGGAAAAACTTTGCAATTACAGCTATGTTAGACAATCAAAAACAATTAGTACAATATTATATCGACGTGACGAAAGAATATAAAATAGACGAGCGTGGTTTACCTTATTTTGATGATTTATATTTAGATGTAGTATTGTTACCAAACGGTGAGATTTATGTATTGGATGAAGAGGAGTTAGAGGATGCCTATAAAATTGGTGATGTTACAAAGGAAGAATATGAGTTAGCATGGAATACAACAAAATGGATTATCGCGACGATAAAAAATAGAAAATTTTATTGGATCTCAATATTGGATAAAGAAATCGAAAAGTTAAAATGATTGGTTTATTCATATTTTTGTATAATTACCAAAAAAATCTATACAAAAAATAATTGACTTTTGTTTTGTAAGCGAGTAAAGTTAGGAAAGAAATTATTATTAAAAAATAAATATGAAACCTTCTTATAAAGAGAGGCGGAGGGACTGGCCCTACGATGCCTCGGCAGCGGACTCGATTTCAGAGTGCTGTGCCAAATCCAGCAAGCATGTGCTTGAAAGATGAGAAGAGTGTTTCTTATAGATGTATAAGACCTCTTCTCGTTGGAAGAGGTCTTTTGTTGTTTATTAGAAAAGGTTGAAAACTAGGGAGAGATGATACTTTGCAAGAAACGAGAGGAAATGGTTTAGCGTTATTACCACTTGGAATATTTTTGGCGCTATTTATTGGTTCTGGGATTATTACAGGTGATTTCTATAAATTGCCGATACTTGTAGCGATTTCAATTGCTGTAGGAATTGCTTTAGTGATGAATCGTAAAGAAAGCTTTAATGTGAAAGTAGAAAGATTTGCTAAAGGTGCAGGAAATCCAGATATTATGATTATGGTATTAATTTTTGTACTTGCAGGTGCATTTTCTGAAACAGCAAAAGGAATGGGCGGAGTAGACTCCACTGTTAATTTAGCGTTAACTATTTTGCCACCAGGATTTATCGTAGCTGGAATTTTTGTTATAGGGGCATTTATTTCATTAGCGATGGGAACTTCAATGGGAACAATTGCAGCGTTAGCACCGATTGCTGTAGGTATTAGTGGGCAAACTGATATCTCAATTGCACTTACGATGGCTACTGTTGTTGGCGGAGCGATGTTTGGTGATAATTTATCATTTATTTCAGATACAACAATCGCAGCTGTTCGTTCGCAAGGAACAGAAATGAAAGATAAGTTTAAAACGAACTTTTTAATTGTATTGCCAGCGGCTATTATTACAATTGTACTATTAGTAATAATTACTTCAGGAAGTGATACAGCAATTAAAGCTCATAGTTTTGACTGGATAAAGATTTTACCGTATGCAGGAGTACTTATTACCGCGCTACTTGGCTGGAATGTACTCATTGTATTAACTGGTGGAACAGTATTATCAGGTGCTATCGGTCTTATAGATGGAAGTTACACGTTAGAAAGTTTCTTTAAAAGTGTAACGACTGGAATGGGCGGTATGATGGAGTTAGTATTACTTGCCATTTTAATCGGTGGTATGGTTGAACTGATCCAATATAATGGTGGCATTCAATATTTAATGAATCTTTTAACGCGTAATATTCGTTCGAAAAAGGGCGCAGAATTCGGTATTGCTGGCTTAGTGAGTATGACGAATATGTGTACAGCGAATAATACGATTTCAATTATCTTTACAGGTCCGCTTGCGAAAAACATTGCAGATCAATATGAAATTGATCCCCGTAAATCAGCGAGTGTATTAGATCTTTTCTCTTGCTGTATACAAGGGTTAATCCCATATGGTGCTCAAATGTTAACAGCGGCAGGGTTTGCTGCGTTATCTCCGGTCGAATTGTTACCATATGCATTTTATCCAATTTTAGTTGGAGTATGTGGAATCATTTCTATATTAATTGGTTTCCCCAGGTTTTCTAAAGTGGCGGAAAAAAAAGAGTATCATAAAACTGCATAACATAAAGAGACATTTATTATTAGCAGTTGAAAACGCTCGGAGAACATTCTCTGAGCGTTTTTTATTATTTATAAATCCTTTTTCAAATAGTAGTGTTTATAATCTCTTCCTACGTTATCGAGGATACCATACTCTTTATAACCGTATTTTTTATAGAAATCTAATGCTTGAAAGCTTAAAGTGTCAACTTTTATAAAATCACAATTTCTTTCTAAAGCGATTTTTTCTACTTCTAATAACAGTTTAGTTCCATACCCTAATGCACGTATATCTTCATCTATGATAAAAGAGTGAATCTCTAACCAATTCCAACAGACTTCACCTAATATTCCCCCGCGTATTTTACCATTTTCATCTTTAAGAAATAAATGAATCTCTAAGTATCTGTCTTTTAAATCAGATGGAAAGTGCTTTAAATTATATTCATAAAGCTGATTGTTTATATAGTTTTTAGCGGCGGTATTGATTTCTTTCGTAATGTGTAAATTCATGATATATCCCCTTCAATTTAAATGTAACCTTTTGATTTATTTTAACATAATTTTCTTAATAATATGTTTAATTTAATAAACGCTTGTACGTATTGCTAATTTTTTTGACGTGCAAGTTGAGATTCTCATCCGTTATTGAATAAGGATTTTTCTGTATCTATACGCATCGCATACATGTTCGTTTTGCAAAAGGCTGAATTCAACTCGGTCTTAAGTCTGAGTCGAAAACAGTTCTTAAGCTCGTTATGAAAAAATGAAAAAATAGTTAAGATAAGAGTATCAAATCGAAGGGAGGCAAGCACAAGATGAAACAATTTCTAGCGTTTATCGCGGCCGGTATTTTGGCTTTAATTGCTCTTGGTAGTCTTGCTGGTATTGTAGGATTCGCAATCGGAGCAGGAGTTGTGTACTGGAGCTATAAATCATTTGTGCGAGCTAAATCATTTTTTGGAAAGTTAGCTTGGGGTATTGTTGGTTTAATCGGTTTGTCCATTGCACTTTCTCATTCCCCAGCATTAATCGGTATCGCAGCATTAGTAGTTTTATACTACGGATACCGTGAGTGGAAAAAAGGAAAAAATGTAGTTGTTGATTCTGCTCCAGAAAGTTCTAAATCATATAGCAACTTTGAAGATGAGTGGAACAAGTTAATGAAAAACTAATATAAAATAAATCAAATCAAATTATAAAGTAGAAGAGAGGAAGATTATAATGAAACAATCTTTATTCGGACGTGTACGCGATGCAATTTTAGCTGATTTTCATAATGTATTAGATGAGAAAGAAAGAAAAAATCCAATTGCTATGTTAAACCAATATTTACGCGACAGTGAGCGTGAAATAACAAAAATTGAGAAGCTAATTCAGCGTCATAAAACATTAAAATCTAACTTTGCTCGTGAGCTTGAGCAAGCACGTTATTTCGTTAATAAAAGATCAAAGCAAGCTATCATCGCACAAGAAGCAGGCGAATTGCAATTGCATGAACGTGCATTAGAAGAAGTAGCGTATTATGAAGGGCAAGTAACTCGCTTAGAAGAAATGTATGCTGGTGTTGTAGAGCAAATTGATGAGTTAGAGCGTCGTCTTTCAGAAATGAAAAATAAATTAAAAGAAATGAACGCAAAGCGTATGGAATTAATGGCACGTGAAAATATGGCGCATGCAAACCGTCGTATGAATACTGCTATGCATAAAATGGATGAAAATAATCCGTTCTTACGATTCGAAGAAATTGAAGATCATATTCGTGACGTAGAGCTTCGTATAAATGAAGAGCATGAGCGTGATACATTTGATATGAAAATTGCAAAACTAGAGCGTGAAATGAAAGAGAAAAATGAAGTATCATTAACGAAAGAAGTAACAAAATAATTGTAGTATATAATAAAACAGGCTTATGATATAGTGATAGGAGAAAAGGTGTTGGAAAGCAATGCCTTTTCTTCTATGTATATGTGACAAAGAGGGGGGAGCTGAAATGAAGAAGCGCTTTTCAAAAACACAATTTATGGGGATGCTCCTCATCATATTTGGATTCGGTCTTTTTCTTGATATGATACTTGGACATTTTGAACCAGGTGGTCTAATATTTGCATTTATTATGATTATGTTTGGAAGACATTATCGAAAGAAGAATCGTTATGTAAGAGGGAATGTATTTTTATTTGTCGGTGGTATTGTATTCTTATTCTTCTTATTTTCATCAGCAGCATTCGTACTTGTTGTGTTTGCTTGTTTAGCTTTAATTGGTTATCAACTTATTCAACAAGGACATCAGCAAAAAGCAATGAAAGTTGAAATTAAAGAAAAGGGATATATAGATGAAGAAAAACAAATATATCGTACAGAACCGTATATAAAAAATATGTTTGTAGGTAATGTACGAATGATGGATCATATTTATGAAATAGAGGATATTAACGTCCAATATGGTGCTTGTGACGTCGAGATTGATTTAACAACTGCTATGATTCCAGAGGGGGAAACGGTTATTGTTATTCGGGGCGTCATTGGTAATATTCGTTTATATGTACCATATGATATTGAATTGTCTTTAAATCATTCTGTTATTGTTGGGCGAGTGCTCCTGCCAGGACATGAAGAAACTGGATTTAACCGTAATGTTACGTTTAGAACAGAACAGTATAAAGAAGCCCCTCGTCGTATTAAAATTATTTCTTCGCTTGTCGTAGGCGATACGGAAGTGAGGAAAGTATAATGAAAAAACAAAGGAATATTTCGTGGATGTATATTCGTTATTCTATGTTGTCCTCTGTGAGTATCGCACTTATTTGTACAATTGTATATGTATGGAAAAGTGAGCAACAAGTTTATGATTTACTATGGAAAGAATCCATTGCTTCTGTTCCAATTGGCTTGTTTATTATGAGTACGAGTCTTCTTATCGGAGGAATTGTAGGATATGCGATCGGTTATTATATAGAGCAGCGTATACAAGGATTAAATACTTTTCTATTTGAAGTAGAGCGAGGGAATTTTCCGAGTGATGTTTCATTTACGGCGGATGATGAATTTCATGAAGTGGAACGAAAAGTAATTGGTCTTGCTCGTCGCTTAGAG
This sequence comes from Bacillus sp. FSL R9-9410, assembly GCF_038050385.1. Taxonomy (NCBI): domain Bacteria; kingdom Bacillati; phylum Bacillota; class Bacilli; order Caryophanales; family Bacillaceae; genus Bacillus; species Bacillus sp. FSL R9-9410. Next base: position 3,257,032 of record NZ_JBBOTV010000001.1, on the reverse strand, counting down.
GAGCAAGCTGGGCTATTTCAAAAAGTAACGAATGAACGAGCCCATTGGAATGAAGAGATGAGACAAGAAGCGATTTCTCAAGAAAGGCATCGATTAGCGAGAGAGCTGCATGATTCTGTAAGTCAGCAGCTTTTTGCAATGTCGATGATGATGTCAGCCATTAATGAACAAGTAGCTAAAATTCCAGACACGACGCAAAAACAGTTGCAGCTTGTTGAAAATATGGTTGTAAATGCACAATCAGAAATGAGGGCATTGCTCCTTCATTTACGCCCAGTGCAGTTAGAAGGTAAGAAACTAACAGAGGGTATAGAAGAATTATTAACAGAGCTGTCTAGAAAGCAACATATGAAAATTGAATGGTTAATTGAACCGATTCAATTAAAAAAAGGTGTAGAGGATCATTTATTCCGTATTGTACAAGAGGCGCTGTCTAATACTTTACGGCATGCGAAGGCAAAGAAAACCGAAGTACGCCTTCGTAAAATTGATCAATATGCGATTTTGAAAATTATTGATGACGGCGTTGGGTTTAAAGTTGGTGTTAATAAGGCTGGTTCATACGGTTTAAGGTCAATGCAAGAGCGAGTTCATGAAATTGGTGGTACATTAAAAGTTCTTAGTTTTCCGAATAAAGGTACGCAAATAGAAGTGAAAGTACCGATTATGATTGAGAGAGGGGGAGAATCATGATAAAAGTATTATTAGTTGATGATCATGAAATGGTTCGAATGGGTGTATCAGCATATTTATCAACGCAGCCAGATATTGAAGTAGTTGGAGAAGCTGAAAATGGAAGAAAAGGTTCAGAGTTAGCTTTGCAATTAAGACCGGATATTATTTTAATGGACCTTGTTATGGATGAGATGGACGGGGTTGAAGCAACACACGCTATTATTCAAGAATGGCCAGAAGCAAAAATTGTAGTTGTAACGAGCTTTTTAGATGATGAAAAGTTATATCCTGTTATTGAGGCGGGAGCGACAAGTTATTTATTAAAAACATCAAGAGCGAGTGATATTGCAGACGCTGTACGAGCTACTTATGATGGGGAAACGGTATTAGAGCCGAAAGTTACTGGCAAAATGATGTCTCGTATGCGTCAGAAGAAAGAACAACCTTTGCATGAGGAGTTAACAGAAAGAGAGTCTGAAATTTTGTTATTAATTGCAGAGGGGAAAAGTAATCAAGAGATTGCAGATGAGTTGTTTATTGCCCTTAAAACAGTAAAGACACATGTGAGTAATATATTAAATAAGCTAAATGTAAGTGACCGGACACAGGCGGTTATTTATGCGTTTAGACACCAATTGACGAAATAAGAAGGAAGCTTTGACTATATATGGTCAAAGCTTTTTATTGACGGTTATTTATGTAAGCGTTATCATTAAGGTGTTAACAGTACATACAAAGGGGAGAGAGTGTATGTTAGTTCAAACGATATTTGGAATGGATGAAACGAAAAAATTAGGTAACTATGTGAATGCGCTGCAAGCACTTTGTGAACAATATGATATTGAAACAGATCGTATTGCAATTATTGAGGCAACAGAAGAATATTATTTATTTCTAGTGAAGCAAGAAGATTGCTATGATGTTGTAAAAGTAGAAACAGTGGATACGAATATTGATTACTATACGAAAGCTTATAAAGTAAGTAGCTTTAATCATACTTCTTATCAAATGTAAAAAACTCCCGAAATGGGAGTTTTTTTATGATACTTTCGATTCAGATGAATGATCCGTTAATGGTACTGCTTTGGCGCCACTTAATTTTGCGATAGCAAAACCGATAATAGCCCCAACTAATGCTGGTATTAACCAGCCAATTCCTTCATTATATAATGGAATAAACTCGAAATAAGATGTGATAGATGAAACAGGAATATTCCCTTGTTTTAATCCATCAAATAGGCTCACAACTGCAGATCCAATTAACGCACCTACATAAACAGAACGATATCCACCGAAATATTTATGAAGTAATGATAGTAATACGAGTACAATCGCAATTGGATATACAACAAGTAAAATAGGACCAGAGATTGCGATAATTTTTGTTAAACCTAAGTTGGCAACTAATAATCCTAATGAGCAAATGACACTTGCTAACGTTTTGTATGAAAATTTCGTTAATAATGTTAAGAAGTATTGACTGCATGCAGATACAAGTCCAATACATGTTGTTAAGCAAGCGAGTGTAACGATAAGAGATAATAGAATTAGACCATATGGACCGAGTAATTGTTGTACGATAACGGTAAGGAGCTGTCCGCCATTTGTTGCGTATCCGAGAGAGACACTAGTTGTACCAAGCCAGCCAAGTGCACCATATACAAGTACGAGACCGGTAGCGGCAATAAGTCCTGCTTTTGCTGTTGCGATGGCAATGGATTTACGGTCATTCACACCTTTTGAGCGAATTGCATTTACAACGATAATTCCAAATGCAAGTGCTGAAATGGTATCCATTGTTAAGTATCCTTCCATAAAACCTTTGAAAATTGGAGAAATTTGATACTCTTGCATTGCTGGTCCGGATTGCCCGAGGGGTGTAAATACACCCTTAACGAATAATAAGAAAATAGAGAGTAATAAAATAGGTGTTAATACGCTTCCGATACGATCGACGAGTTTAGAAGGATTTAAGCTAAGCCAAAATACGATAGCAAAGAAGATGACCGTGTATAAAAATAGCGCTAGGCTGCTAGAGCGAATAGTTTCTGGTAAGAAAGAACTAACTCCCATTTCATAAGCGACATTAGCAACACGTGGGATGCCCATAGATGGACCGATTGCAATGTATACAACTACTGTAAAGAATATTCCGAATGATGGGTGAACATGACTTGCAAGTTGTTGCATACCATTTCCTGATAGAGAAATGGCGATAACAGTAAGTAGCGGTAAGCCGACTCCTGTTAGTAAAAAACCAATCATTGCTGGCCAAAAGTTTTCACCAGCATTTTGTCCAAGCATTGGAGGGAAAATTAAATTACCTGCTCCAAAAAATAAAGAAAATAGCATAAGACCTGTGAAAAAAATATGTTTTTTTGATACAGTGTTCATTGTTTTTGCCTCCTTTTTTGTAAATTCATTGTAAGAACACAAAAAACTCGTCCCTTAAGAAAGGGACGAGTTATATTTACCCGCGATACCACCCTAATTTATACATGTAGAAATATATTTATATGTATACGGCTTACAACGTACAACATGATACGTGTTCCTTGTAACGGAGGACGACCGGTAAGAACTTACTTCAGCATTCGGTTCTACTTCTCGGAGATGATTTTCGGTTACGAACTGAGCATTGGTTTTCAGCAAAATACCAACTCTCTGGGGAACAGACCTATAACGTACTCGTTCTCGTCAATGAATTTTTATTCAAGTATTCTGACAATATTTTCACATGTTTTTTTTGGAAAGTCAATATATTTTTTGGGAAATACACTTTCTTGTAGAAATATAGCTGAGAATATAAGGGTTAATGCTATTTGTGAAAATGCTGTAAAACATTATAGAGAATTGTAAAGTTTATAGAGAAAATCCATATTTATAGGAATAAGGAAGGAATTATTTGAATTTGCAGAGAATAATACAACAATCCACTTGCTGGAAAGAACAAACCAAAAGAGGTGACTGAAATGCTTGCGATGGGAGTATTATTTGGCATTATTGCTATAATTGGTTTTATGTGGTTATATTATTCGCGTTCGTTTAAACAAGCAGAAGTTTTACTCTTTCAAAAAGGTAGTTTGTTGACAAATCAGTCTAGATATTTAGTATGTCCGAAGTGTGGAAGTGCACAGGCCAGGAGTGGAGGATATCAAGAGTGTTGCAAAACTAGATTATGAAAGAAGGAAGCCTCACATTATTTTGTGAGGCTTCCTTCCTTACAATTTTTTCGCACTCCAAATTGTCCAACGATCTCTTTCGATGATAGGAGAGACGTTCTGTAATGCCGTTTGGATATGATGTAGAAGTTGAGAAAGTTCATTATCTGTTAATTCATATAGAATGGATCGTCCGGTTCGAGGAGATAAATCTTGCAGCAATGCTTCTACAGAATCATGTGTTTTTCGTACTTCCCATTGTGTTTGTATGGGGAATACTTGAAGAGAATATTTTTGTAATTCTTGCTGTATGGTAGTGGTTTTTGGTCTTCTTTTTGATTCTATTTCAATGAGTTTTGGAAATACAGAGAAAAAATATCCACGAATGTGTTCAGGATTTCCTGGAATTGTACAATCTTCAATAGTTCGGTCTTGTAAAATAAGTGTACCGTCTTTTTTTAATATGCGAGAAGCCTCTCTTATAAATGTAGGAATATCTTGTAAGTGATGAATGACTGCACGTGAAATGATAAGGTCGAATGTTTCGTTAGGGTATGGAATATTATGCGCATCACCGTGAATGAATGAAATGTTTGGGAAGGCATTACAATTTTCTTTTGCAGCTTGTAATATTTCTTTTGAAAAATCAAGCCCAACAACACTTTTGGCACCCATAAGAGCAAGTTCTTTCGTATAAATGCCGCCACCACAACCTATATCAATTACTTTTTTATTTTGCACATCTGCAATATTGTGTATTGTGTCCTGCCATGAAATATGTGCGTTACGATTTGCATACGTATACTTATTATTTGCATCATGAAAATTAATGGACATTGTAAAATCCTCCCTTCAATGTATAGTATAGCTCATTCTATATAATGTAACGTTTTTGTTTTATGTATGAGGATTATAAGAATTTCTTATTGGAAAAGGAGAATCGATTTGAAAGGGAAATATTTAATGTTTTTATGTGTTATTTTACTCGCGTCGTGTGGTCAAGCCGAGCAAAAGAAGGAATCGAAACAAGTAGAGGAGACAGTGAATGAAGTGAAAGAACCATTACAAGTAACTGTTATGCAAAAAGGTAAAGAAGAAAAAAATTTAAAGAAAATGGATGCGGAGTTGGTGGTGGATATTATAAACAAAGCGGAAAAACAAGAAGTAACGGGTAGTTTTGGTGAACCGGAATATGAAATACAAATTAGTAGAGATGGAAAAAAAGAAACATATTATGCATGGTTAAGAGGAGAAGACCGCCGAGGATGGGTGCAATATAAGAAAGATATGTATATGCTGAACGAAAAAAATACGGAAAAACTTTTGGCTATCTTTCCAAAGATTCTAGAACAAAAAGAAGATGAGATGCAAGTAGGGCCTTTAACGGAAGTAACGAAAAAAGATTTGCAGATTACCGCGTTTCATATTAAAGCAGGCGATCAAAAAATAAATTATACGGTACGTTATACGATTTCACAATCACTATATAATAAGTTAGCAAAGGAACAAGAATATTATTTGCAATTGATTTTCCCGGAAAAGGTTCAAAAATTAATTGGCGCAAAAGATAGTGAAATGATTTCAGCTGAAAAAGTAAAGGAAGGGTATAAACAGTATGAATTGAATGTTACTGTTCCGATAAAAGATGCTTCAGAATCACAATTAAAATCACTAGAAACTTATTATGATAATTACGATTTACAAATATTAAATAGTAAGAAAGAAAAAGTAGGAGCATTTCAAAACATTATTCAAATTGTTAAAGAGTATGGTGAAAAAATGAATTTACAAAGATAAAGTGAAACTTTAATCAGTGGGGGGCATCCCCCGCTGATTATTAGCACGACTCCCACCTAACTTCTTTGCTCCAGCCGAATTTTGAGGTGGGATTCTTACTGCCCGCAAATAGCGGACAGTAAGAATCATAAAGTCTATATGGCCTTTCCTAGGAAATGATAATAGAGGGGAAAGATCCCCTCTATTATTTTGCTTTTGCAGATGGTTCATTCATTGATTTTCGTGTAATTAGAAAGGAAATCATAAGAGCAGAAAGAATAATAAGGGCTATAAATAAGTGATTTGGCAACCAATCTAATAATAATACGTAACTGACGGTATAAAAAATAAGAGTTGAAGCTAAAAACGATAGCGCGCCTATCATAAGAGATTGTAATTTCATTTGTATTTACCTCCTTTTATTTTTATTTTTGGCTAAAAATGGATGAAATAAACATTATTTCTAACAATAGAAAAAAATATGTCATAATAGAGAAAAAGAATAAGTTTTGATGAGTGTATATGGCTCAGTAAAGCGAGATAAAGGAGAGGAATATGAAAAAAAATAAAAAAGGATTATGGGGAGTTATCGTTGCAATAGGGTTATTTTTACTGTCTAAGTTAAAATGGGTATTTGCCATTTTTAAGTTAGCAAAATTTTCAACAGTATTTAGTATGTTTTTATCGCTTGGTGCATACGCAGTCATATATGGTTGGAAGTTTGGGGTAGCACTCGTTTATTTGTTGTTTGTACATGAGATGGGGCATTTATGGGCAGCGAGAAAGAAAGGTATACCAACATCGCCAGCAATCTTCATACCTTTTATGGGGGCTCTTATTGGGATGAAAGAGATGCCGAAAAATGCAAAAGATGAAGCATACATTGCCTATATGGGACCTCTTTTCGGATTGCTTTCATTTTTACCCGCGATTCCACTTTATCTGGTAACGAAAGAGCCATTTTGGGCGCTTATTATTTTACTTGGCAGTATGATTAATTTCTTTAACTTAATTCCAGTTTCTCCGTTAGATGGTGGACGAATAATTTCAGTTGTAAGTACGAAAATTTGGGGAGCAGGGCTAGTTTTACTACTCGGCTATTCTATTTACTTCAAGAGTATTTTAGGAGGATTTATTGTTATTATCGGTTGTATGGAACTATATAGAGTAATAAAGAGAGATGAGCCGATTAAGGAATTAGGATATAAAATCGATGGAATGAAAGACTATGTTGCTAGGCTTGAAGAGGAATTAAACGAAACTGGTGCGGTGCATCGAACGATTTATATGATTCACCATGAGATGAATGTATTAAGACAAAGAGAACGTGAAAAAGAATTAAAAACAGGAGAACTTCAAAAGATTGAAGTGCTAGAGTACCTTTTACCAAAGTTTGAGCCGCTTGATTATGTCCCATATGAAGATGAAAAAGAAATGCATACAATTCATATAAGAGAAGCATTTGAAATGTCAGAAAGAAAATTAAATGAATGGGAAACAGAAAAAGAACAACAAGAAAATTATTATAAAGTCGATACGAAAACGAAATGGACAGTATTTGCTTGTTATATCGGATTAATGGCTATACTCGGTTATACAGCTTATGAAGGTTATGTTGTTTTACAAGAGCATTTACCAAGGAGAAGTTTGTAGGAAAATAGTGTCGAAATGACAAGAAGGATTTAAACAGGAATTACATTTCTACGAGAGAATGTTACAAGTGTAACAGTACATTGTAATATTCATAGTAGAAAAGGGGCTCTGTATATGAAGAGATTGTTAAGTGTATTGGTAACTATTACTGTGATGGCAATAGCGAGCTATAGTCTTATGAAAGTACTATTATATTATGGGAATAAGTCTGCTGGAGTAAATACAGTAGCACAAATAGAAGAGGTACAAGAGAAGAAGAAGACACTCGATTTTGTTCGTACGACACATGAAAGTTATAATAATTTCTTGAATTATGGTAAGGCAGAGAAATATACAGATGGGGACTGGAAACATTTTAAACAATGGTTTCAAGGGCAAGAAGCCTCTTTAAAAAATATACATAAAGAAATAAAAAGTGAAAAAATAAAACGCGATGTGAATAGAAGTTATGAAATTGTAAAGAAAGGTGTGGAGCTTCAGAATATTGAGTATGTAGTCTATGCTCATCGCGTATATCATGACTTGGATATACTTGTGAATAAATATAAAGGTGAAACGAATGTATGGGGGTATACAGAGTTTGGAGATGGGCAGAATATAAAAAGGATTGAACAAGCAATACAAACAAAGTAGTAGGCTAGCTAGAATTCTAGTTAGCTTTTTTTTTGAGCACAATTAATGTGGGCTAATAATTAGTGGCGGATGGTAGCACGCCACACTAGTTAAAATTTATTTAATATGTGAATTGTTCATATATTTTTCACAAAAACACCATGTTAATAGTGATTAAAATCACAATATGTATTATACAATTCAGTTAAACTAAAAACAGTTAAGGAAATAGAGGAGTGGGATACAATGTTAAGTGCAAAAACAATTGAAATCGTAAAGTCAACAGTACCGTTATTACAAGAAAAAGGCGTTGAAATTACAACGAGATTTTATCAAATTTTATTTTCGGAACATCCGGAGTTATTGAATATTTTTAACCATACGAATCAGAAAAAGGGAAGACAACAACAAGCGTTAGCAAATGCTGTTTATGCAGCTGCAACGTACATTGATAATTTAGAAGCTATTATTCCAGTTGTAAAACAAATCGGTCATAAGCATAGAAGTTTAGGTATTAAAGCAGAGCATTATCCAATAGTAGGTACATGCTTGCTACGAGCGATTAAAGAGGTCGCAGGCGCACCTGATGAAGTTTTAAATGCATGGGGAGAAGCCTATGGCGTCATTGCTGATGCATTCATTAGCATTGAAGCGGATATGTATGAAGAAGCCGCACATAAAGAAGGTGGATGGAAAGATTTCCGCAACTTTGTGATTGTTAAAAAAGTGAAGGAAAGCGACGTTATTACATCATTTTATTTAAAACCTGAAGATGGCGGGAAAGTTTCTTCATTCATCCCAGGACAATATGTAACGATTCAAATAAATATTGAAGGTGAAACATATACGCATAATCGTCAATATAGCTTATCTGATGCTTCTGGAAAAGAATATTATCGTATTAGTGTAAAGAAAGAAAAAGGTGTAGATACACCAGATGGTAAAGTATCTAATTACCTACATGATCATGTAGGAGAAGGAGATGTCTTACCAGTAAGTGCACCAGCGGGAGATTTCGTATTAAATATGGATTCAACATTACCTGTTGTACTAATTAGTGGTGGGGTAGGTATTACACCGATGATGAGCATGTTAAATACGTTAATTGAACAAGAATCAAAGCGTAATGTATGCTTTGTACATGCGGCGGTAAATAGTAATACACATGCGATGAAAGAGCATGTTGAGACAGTAGAAAAAGAGTATGAACAAGTTAAAGCATATACTTGCTATTCTTCACCGACAGAGCAAGATGTCGAAATGAAGAATTTTGATAAAGAAGGATTTATTGAACGTGAATGGTTACAAACTATTATTCCAACGACTGAAGCAGAATTTTATTTCTGCGGTCCAGTAGCATTTATGAAACATATAAATGCTGCATTAATTGATTTGGGTGTTAAACAAGAGCACATTCATTATGAATTTTTCGGTCCCGCAGCAAGCTTACAATAGATTAAATTTGAACAAGCGAAAAACGAGGTATTATTTTACCTCGTTTTTCGCTTGTTCTCTTAATAATCGATTTACTGTTTCACGGCGTACACCTATGAGCTGACCAATTTCAGTTTGTGTTAATATTTCATAAATAGGGATGTCACCTAAATATAAGGTGAACCATTCTTGTAAACGATGGAGGCGCTCTTTAGGAGAGACGGTTGTTAATTGATCGATACGCTGTTGCATCATTCGTAACTTCGCTTGTAATTGCATAGCGATATTTGCATATGATGCAGGATTTTCCTGAAGTTGATCGTACCATTCATTACTAATTATAGGCTCAACTTCTGTTTTCATTAAAGCGATAGCTGTACCATGATATTCCTTCGGTGAAATTAAAGAATGGTGAGGTATCGTTTCACCAGGAACGATAATATTAAATAAAAATGCTGTTCCATTTTCTTCTAATCGAATAACTTTTAATAAACCTGTTTTTATAAAGTATAAAGGACCGTCCTCACCTTGACGGAATAATATATCTCCCTTATGTAGAATCAATGTTAGCCCCCCATTAAAACATTTCTATTTCTTATATTTTAGCGTATATGTATAAAGATAATATGCTTTTTAAACAGCAATTTCATTGACGAAATGTATGCTATTACAGTAGTATACTATTTAGTGTGTAATAGTACTAGCAATGAATACGCTGTAGGGGGTTTAGTATATTGTTAGATGCGATGAAGATGACGGATATGAGAATTCCGGCGAATGCTATCATTCATGTAGAAGAGATGAAAGGTGGAGTCGTTTTATCCGTTGAAATAGACGGCCAAATTATTTATACGATGGCTTATGATGAGGAAACAGATAGTTATGCTGAATTATATGATCGAAACGATAAGAGGGCGTGCCAAGTACATGAAGACTTTATGGGATGGTCACTTCTTCACTAAAAAGATGTCAATATGACATCTTTTTTTATTGAATCGATAGATTATACAAAGAAATGAAATATAAGGATAAAATTTGTAATAAATGATTTTGCATTGTTAGCACTTTGTAACTGTAAGATAACTGTTTTTTCGCTATCATAAAGATAACAGTCATAGCTATAGGAGTGATCAACTTGAAGAAAGTACATATTTCAAATTTTACGCTATTAAGTGTTTGTTTAGTTTTATTTGTTCTCCTAGGAGCCTTTTTATATTCATGTGTATAAGAAAAAACGCATTCTAGAAAGAACGCGTTATAAAAATGAAGTAATGATTAATCTAGTTCCAAGAATAATTAATGTGATACGTAATAAATTAATTACTGCATTACCACTTAATTTTGTGTTAATATAAGCCCCGATTTTTCCACCAATCCATGCACCAGGAATAAGAATTAATGCATAAGCCCAGCTGACATTTCCTAGAGAGATGTGAGTTAAAGAACTTACAATTGCTGAGAGAAATACGATAAACATTGAAGTTGCTACAGCAATGTGTGCTGGGAACGCAAAAAGGAGCATCATCGCTGGCACAAGTAAGGCGCCACCACCGATTCCGAATAATCCGGATATAAATCCAACTATAAAGGCAATAAAGATAGCGAGAAATGGTGGGAATTGATAGTCTACAGTATTTCCTTCTTTATCTGTAAAAGATCGCTTAATTACAGTCATATTTGATAGGGAAAGAGGTTTCAATTTGTCTCGTAGTATAAGAAGAATGGAGACGAATATAAGAAAAATCCCAAAGTATAAAGAAAATGTATCTTGGTTTAAAAATTTGTTTGCCCATGATCCGATAATACCACCAGGGCCACTCCCGATAAATAAAATAAGTCCACTTTTATAATCTACCCGTTTATGTTTCATATAAGTAAGGGTAGAAGACAGCCCTGTAAAAACGACTGTTACCATTGAAGTTCCTACTGCGAGTTGTGGTGATAAACTGTGTAATCCAATTAATAATGGAACGATAATAATTCCGCCTCCAAGTCCGACTAGGCTTCCAACTGTCCCGGCGATTAATCCGATGAAAAGTAACATGATGTATTCCAAAATTGCCAACTCCTCTATATAACTTATCCATCAATCATTATACACGCTTTTTAATAAAAAATAGGTTTGTTCACAAAAAAGTCGTCTTCCTAGAAAAATAAGGAAGACGACTTTTGATTAAAAGATTAAGTGTAATAAGTAGTAAAATAATGCAGCTAAAGAAGCTGAGATAGGAAGTGTAATAACCCATGTAATTAACATGCGTTTTGCAGTTCCCCATTTTACACCTTTCACACGATGTGAAGCACCAACCCCTAAAATAGAAGAAGAGATAACGTGCGTTGTACTAACTGGTAAGTGAATGAATGTTGCACCGAAAATAACAAGTGATGATGATAAATCGGCAGCTACACCATTTACAGGACGAATTTTCATAATTTGTCCACCGACAGTTTTAATAATTTTCCATCCACCGACAGAAGTACCAAGACCCATTGCGATTGCACAACATAATTGTACCCAGAACGGGATGTCGTCAGAAGTATGATAGTTATTGGCCATAAGAGCCATCGTAATGATTCCCATTGCTTTTTGTGCATCATTCGTACCATGTGTGTAAGCTTGTAATGCTGCAGTGAAGATCTGGAATATACGGAAGTTCTTGTTCGTTTTCGTTAAGTTAAAGTTTTTAAAGACCACTTTAAAAATACTATATACGATGTAACCAATAACAAAAGCGATAATCGGTGAAATGATTAAAGCTTCAAGAATTTTTATAAACCCTTTATAGTTTAATGAGCTAATACCAGCAGCAGCAATTGCTGCACCAGCGATTGCACCAATGATTGCATGCGAAGAACTACTTGGAATGCCATAGTACCAAGTGAGCAAATTCCAGACTATTGCCGCAAGCAAAGCAGCTAAAATTACAAGTGAACCATTTGGCAAGGCAAACGGGTCAACGATATCTTTTGTAATCGTTTTTGCTACACCTGTAAATGTCATCGCACCTAAAAAGTTCATAATAGCTGCCATAACAATTGCATGTCTAGGCTTTAGAGCTTTCGTTGAAACAGCCGTTGCAATAGCGTTTGCTGTATCGTGAAATCCATTGATAAAGTCAAAAGCTAAAGCGCAAATGACTACTAAAACGGTCAGTATCAAGAGTGTATCCATGATCAAACTCCTTACGCGTTCTTCATAATGATTGTTTCTAATACGTTTGCAACGCTTTGACAGCTATCAGCTACTTCTTCAAGCTCTTCGTAAATCTCTTTAAATTGAATAATCTTAATCGGATCTTTCTCACGAGAGAATAAGTGCTTAATCGCATGACGGCGAATATCATCACATTGTGACTCGTAATCCTTAATCTTAATCGCATTTGTACGAATATCGACTAGTTTCTTTTTAGACAGTAGTTCAACAGAATTTGCAATCTCAATTGCACATTGATTAATTGCTTCAACGAATTTAATCATGTATTCATCAGCTTCTGTAATAGAATACATTTCGAATAGACTAGCACTGTGATCTAATCCGTCTAATACATCATCCATACTCATTGCAAGCTGTAGGATGTCTTCACGTTCAATAGGAGTAATAAACGCTTTGTTTAGCTCCATAATGATTTCGTGAATGAATGAGTCACCTTTTGACTCATACTCTTTCATGCGCATAGAAAACTCTTTTAAATCGCTAGCATTTTTAATTTTATACTCCACGAAAAACTGCGCGCCTTCTTTTAAATTTTCGGAAACATTCATTAGCATTTCAGAAAATTTATCTTTCTTTGATTTAAAGACCATTATTGTTACCCCCACAAAAGTAATATATGTAAAATATATTGGCTAATCAATTCTAACAAAAAACTGTCGTTTTTTAAAACATTTTATCGAAAAGTTTACAAAAACTTAACATAACTCTCATTGTTGTATTAATAATATTAATACTGAATAGTGAATATCTTACTTGTAGAATGTCCTTTTCTTGCAAAAAGTATGAATGTGAAAGAAAAGCTTTACACTATAGGAACGACTACGTTATTATAATAAATTTAAAAGGAGGTATATTCTTCCTTTTAAAAAGAAGAGTGTAAACAAATGAAGGAAGTGAACGAATGAAATTGAAGAACACTCACTTTAAAAAAACGCTTGAGTGGTTCAATAAGAGGAAGAAACTACGCAATTCATTAATTGTATTGGGAAGTTTACTTGCTACTCTATTTATTGTTGTAAATATAATAATTTCCATTCAAGATATATCTGAATTAAAACAAGCTGTTCCACAACCGACTTTAATTTATGATGCAAATAATGAAGTTGCGACTAAATTAGCTTCTTCTAAAACAGAAGGGGTCAAAAGGAAAGATATTCCTGATATTATGGTTCAAGCAATTGTTGCAGTAGAAGATAAGGAATTTTTTAGTCATCATGGTATTTACTATAGTGGAATCATAAGTGCTGTATTTAAGAACATTACAGCCGGTGAAGTTGTGGCAGGTGGTAGTACAATTACACAACAACTTGCGAAAAATGTATTTTTAACGCAAGACCGTACATTCTCGCGTAAAATAAAGGAATACTTTCTAACGAAAAAAATAGAACGTACTTATACGAAAGATGAAATTGTTGAAATGTATATGAATCAAATTTATTTTGGTGAAGGTGCTTGGGGGATAAAAAGAGCAGCTAAATCTTATTTTGATAAAGAAGTAAAAGACTTAACGATTTCAGAAGCTGCAACGATTGCAGGATTAATTAAAGCGCCATCTGCGTATTCACCGTATAAAAACTTTAATAAATCAATTGAAAGACGTAATGTCGTATTAGGTTTAATGAAGGAGCAAGGATATATTTCTGAAGAACAATATAGTCAGGAGAAAGAATCAGGTCTTGTATTACGACGTGGTGTTGACGATAAATATAAGGGGAAATATTCTCAATACGTAGATTATATTGTTAGAGAAGCGATGGACAAGTATGAATTAACACAAAATGAAATTTTAGCAGGTGGTTATCGTATTTATACGGAACTTGACCCGAAAAAACAACAAGCGGTTGAAGATGTTGTGAATAATGATAGTTATTTTAAAGATAGTGGTTCAGATCAGCTTATGCAAACTGGAGTGGTCCTTATGAATCCAAAAACTGGCGGTGTTCCGGCTTTAGTTGGAGGTAGAGGTCCTTATCAATTTTTACAGTTTAATCATGCAACACAATTAAAAAGACAGCCAGGTTCAACGTTAAAGCCTCTTGCAGTGTATGTACCAGCGTTAGAGCAAGGATATGAAGTATACGATGTCTTAAAAGATGAACCATTTAATATTAAAGAATATGCACCACAAAATAGTGATCATATGTTCCATGGTAATGTAACGATGTATGAAGCAGTGGCAAAGTCATATAATGTTTCAGCAGTTTGGCTATTAGAGCAAATTGGATTAGATAAAGGATTGAAATCTTTAGAGCGGTTTGGTATTCCATTAGATCCTGAAGACCGTACGTATCCGATTGCTTTAGGAGGTATGCATGTAGGGACTTCACCATTTGTAATGGCTCAAGCGTATAGCGCACTTGCAAATGATGGTGTCCAAGTAGAAGCTCATGCCATTAGAGAAATCCAAAATGCTGAAGGGGAAACAATTGGAAAATGGTATAAGAAAGAAACTCGTGTGACGAACGAGAAAGTTGCCCAAAAGATGACATACTTATTAAAAGGTGTTATTGAAAGGGGAACAGGTGAAAAAGCGAAAGTTAATAATATCGATACCGCAGGCAAGACAGGGACTACCCAGCTTGTAAATGGACCAAGCACTGGTGCGAAGGATTCGTGGTTTGTTGGATACACACCGGATTTAGTAGGTGCGATTTGGGTAGGGTATGATAAAACGGATAGTGAGCATTATGTGCCAGGAGGCAGCCAAATTACAACGACAATGTTCCGGGACATTATGAAGAAAGCGAATGGAAATCCAACTCAAAAGGCATTTCAGTTATCACTAATACCTGAGGCGGATTATACAAAACAATTAAAAATGATTGAGGAAGAAAAACGAAGGAAAGAAGAAGAGAAAAAACGAAAAGAAGAGGAACAACAAAGAAAAGAACAGCAAAATGAATGGATAGATAAAGTAAAAGAGTGGATTCCATTTTGGTAAAAAAAGAGGCGAATAACGAGTTCGCCTCTTTTTTATGAGAAATGAGTGATTTTATCTCGATTCAAAATGTGGCAACAGAAAAGAAGTTAGGTGAGAATCGAGCTGCCTATAAAAATCTGATTGGTTTAACTTAATAATCAGTGGGGGTGGGAAAAGCGCCACTGATTACAGCTTCAGTTTATTTATTTAGCGTAACATTGGTCCTGCCGAAGGATTGAGAATCAAACGTGACGGTTATTATTCCTTTACTAATAGGTTCATATGGTAATTCCTCTTCGAAAATTCCAGTATTTTCATTATGGATAGAGAGTGTTATTTCATCAACATCTTTATTTTTATATTGATCTTTAATCGTTTCAGCGATTTGAAGTAGGTTTTCATAACTAGAAGCTTCTGTAACAAGCATTCCTTTTATAACTTTTTTTTCATTTTGTGTGGAAGAGGAATACGGGATGTTGTTTTGTTTTGTATACAGAAGTTCGTATGGAATTGTTTTTCTTTCTGCTTTTGAAACATTTGAATAATTTAGAGTTAAAAGAAACCCTATACATAAAATTATGCAAACCATAAGAACAAACCAAAAACGTGTCAGTGATATAATTCTCATTATCATCCCTCTTTCATGTCTTTGTCTTCACTATTTATCATACAAAAAGAGGATTAAGATAGAGTGAATTTGAGGTAAAGAAACGTAAAGAAACGTAAAGAAGGAGCACTTATCTTCCAAAGTAAGTGCTCCTTCTTATTAAAAGAGAGATTTAATATGCAATCAAAATAATACAAATTACTATAAATTAAATATTCTTGGTCTTTCAAAAATAAGATGAAAACTAAAAGTTAGTAAATTCGGAAGACTGATAGTGTAGCTGTTGTGTCACCAGTGTTAGGGATGGAAATAGTATTTACTGTAGGTTGTACAGAGATTGTTGTACCAGCTGTTAAAGTAATAATTGTGGAGAAAGAAACCGCACTACCGATAACGTTAGTTGAAAAATTACGAGTAGGTGGTTGACCGTTGAATGAAATACCGAATCCAAATGGTGAAGAACCCGGGAAGGTTGTAGATGCTGAGAAACTAATATCGTATACCCCTGTTTCTAAAATAGTTAAAGTATCTGAAGTGTCATTAAAAAAGAGATTATTTAGTTCGAAAACTTGATTGAATTGGATATTTGTTCCAGGTGATATAGTTTGTGGATTAGAATTTCCTATTGCACCTATAGTTACAGGTAGTGGTGTGCCCGACGGTCCAGTAGCGCCTTGGGATCCAGCCGGTCCTTGAATACCTTGAGAACCTTGAGATCCGGTAGCGCCTTGAGGACCAGCTGGTCCTTGAATACCTTGGGAACCTTGAGATCCAGTAGCGCCTTGAGCGCCAGCCGGTCCTTGAATACCTTGAGAACCTTGAGATCCGGTAGCGCCTTGGGATCCAGCCGGTCCTTGAGAACCTTGAGCGCCGGTAGAACCTTGAGATCCAGTAGCGCCTTGAGCGCCAGCTGGTCCTTGAATACCTTGGGAACCTTGAGGTCCAGTAGCGCCTTGGGATCCAGCTGGTCCTTGAGCGCCAACTGGTCCTTGAGCCCCTGCTGGCCCTTGAATACCTTGAGGTCCTTGAGCACCAGTAGTACCTTGAGCGCCAGCCGGTCCCTGAGCTCCTTGAGGCCCTTGAGGTCCAGTAGCTCCCGTAGGACCTATTGCTCCTCCGCCAAGGCAACCTGATCCATATTGCACTAGGATAGCTTGAATTTCTGTAATGAGCTTAACGAGTTTATCGATAGTACAGCAATCGATTTTGAATAACTTAGCAATATACAATAAATAATTAAGCAGACTTTGTAGTTCAACGTATAATGCTCCGCATGAGAAAGGTGATGTCTTTAGGATAGTTAATAAGTTAGTAATAATAGAGTTTCCGATTTGTTCTTGTGCAGGTGATAAATCTAAGCAACTGAGGAATTTTTGAAGATTATTTAGGAGATCAATTAGTTTATCAATATTATCTTGAGAAGGGTTTTGAAATACAGCTTGAATATTTTGACCAAGAGCTTGAAGAAGTCTAACATACTCTTTAAGTTCGGACTTAGAGATATTAATATAACTGCAAGCTCTTACTTCGCAACAATCATTACCATAGAATACTTTCCCTTTATTTTTGTTGGACATTTTTTCATTCCTTTCTTTTATAGAATAAATAGTCTTTACTATATAATAAAATGAAAATTAAACTGAATTCGTGATGGACAAACTACTATTTCAAAAAAATAAGAAGTTTACCCATCTTGCGAAAACAAAGAAAAATTAAGAGGTAGAGAAAGATTTATATAAGTAAAAAAAGAATAGGCTATAATAAAAAAACTGCACGCCAATTGTTAGGTTATATCTAACAATTGGCGTGCAGTTCGTGGAACAGTCCAACATTTTTAACGATTAATTCTTTCGTGGTTTGTTTTAGGTAAAATTGGGATAGAAATAGTGAAAGTTGTACCATTTTGATTACTAGTAACTTTTAATGTGCCATTATGATTTTGAATAATTTTCTTCGTTACTGATAATCCCAGTCCCGTTCCTGAGTCTTTTGTAGAGAAAAACGGATCAAATATATATTCTTGAATAGCTGGAGGAATGCCGGTTCCATTATCTTTGAAAGTAATACGAACAAAATTATCTAAGAGATAACTAGTAATTTGAATAGAAAGAGGTTCTTCACCTTGAGCGTCGACAGCATTTTGAAATAAATTCAAAAAAACTTGCACGAGTTCATGGCGATCAATATTGACGAGTACACCATCTAATTCGGTAGAAAAATCATAGTCAATAGAAATGTTGTGCAAAAAAACTTCACTAGCAAGTAGTTGTTGAATATACTCGCGTAAAAACGTATTGATTGGAAAGTGTTCTCTAGTAAATTCACGCGTTTTTGAAATAGCTAAAAATTTTGTAATAATACTATTGGCACGATCTAATTCAGGGATGAGTAGACTTTTAAACAATTCTTTATTGGATGGAGAAACGCTATCTTGTAGAAATTGCAAGTACCCACGTACCGTTGTAAGGGGATTTCGTACTTCATGTGCAATCCCAGCTGCAATTCGCCCAGCTAGGGAAAACTTTTCGGCATCACGTTCTGTATTTAAATAATGAAATACACTAATAACTCGAAAAATCTCCCCATTATAATCACGAATAATACGGTTATTTACGATGCCATAGTTTTTGTCTAACACTTCCTCATTATATATTTCGGTTCCCGTTTTTAACGTTTCAATAGCTTTAATTTGTTCTTCAGGTAAGTTTAGTAATTGTTGAATTGGTTTCCCAATTATAGAATTTCGTATTACACCAAAATCATCTGCTGCAGCCTGATTACATAATGTAATGTTACCTTTATTATTAATAAAAGTGACGTGATGCGAGAATGCATCGAAAATATGAACAAAATGTTTTTCTAGTTGTTCAAATAAAAATAGTGAATCGCAAGTAAGCTGAAAGGTAGGCTCTTTATCTTTTTGTTGTATGTGTTGAATAGAATGAGATGTTCTCGTTTTTTTTATTTGTAAACCAATATGTGGATTTTTATATGTGAAATGATGTGGTAATTGATTTACAAGTTCTTCATATAACCGTACTTTATTTTCCAATTCTTTTATTCGATTTTCATGAGATAAAATAATATCGTCTTGAAGCATAAATAAATAACTCCTCAATTTAAAAATTCTTCCATCTAGTATATCATATTTTTATACGGATACTCTTAAAGAAAGAGCGACTTTATGAAAGTGATTGGATGGTATTTTTGTGAAGTAATATAGAATGAATGTAAGCTGAAGTTGGGAAGGGAGGAATTCGTTTGTTTTTTATTGGAGTGACGGGATGGGGAGATCATGATTCTTTATATAGTAATCCCTATGAAAATAGAAATAAATTGCGAACTTATAGTGAACATTTTCCCATTGTGGAAGTAGATAGTTCATTTTATGCGATACAACCTGAGCGGAATTATACAAAATGGGCGATGGAAACGCCGAAAGATTTTTCTTTTATAGTAAAAGCTTATCAAGGAATGACAGGACATATGAAAGGGGAAATCCCTTTTTCTACGTTCGATGAGATGTTTGATGTGTATAAACAATCAATTCTTCCTTTAATAGAAACGAATAAATTAAAAATGATTTTATTTCAATATCCACCATGGTTCGATTGTAAAGTGAAAAATGTAGATTTACTTCGATACACGAGAGAAAAAATGGAAGATTTCCCATGTGCAATAGAATTTCGAAATCAAACATGGTTTTATCCAGAAATGAGAGATAAGACGTTACAATTTTTAGAACAAGAAAAATGGATTCATACAATTTGCGATGAGCCTCAGGCAGGAATAGGCTCAGTACCGCTTGTATTAGAGGCAACAAACTCAGACATGGCGTTAATACGTTTTCATGGCCGGAATGTTCATGGATGGCTTGACAAAGGAGAAAATTGGAGAGCGGTTCGTTGTTTATATCGATACAATAATAATGAGTTGAAAGAATGGGTAAAACGATTAGAGCAATTGAAAAAAAAGACTAAGGACATATACGTTTTGTTTAATAATAATTCGGGTGGGGATGCGGCGGACAATGCGAAACACTTGATGGAAATGGCGAATATTACATATGGCGAGCCGAAACCAGAGCAATTAAATTTATTTGAATAAATACAAACAAGAAAAGCACTGTACAAACAGGGGGAATGTACAATGCTTTTCTATATGGAAAAGAGGGGTAACAATGTTACTGAGCGTTTGGTTGATTCATCAATTGTTGGCTTCATAATAAATGATAATGGTTATCATTATCATAGTCAATAGTTTTTCGGAAAATAAATAAAAAAAGAACAGCGATTATGAAGTGACCCCTAAAAGTTAGACACGGTTATTTCATTAGGCTACTTGATCCAAATGAGTCCGGTATTGTACCGGGCTCATTTTTAATTTTGCCTTAATCCGTTTCTTATTATAATAATCTATATATTTTTCTAATTCTATTTTAAAATGCTCTATACATTCAAATTCTTTTATATAGAGGAACTCCGACTTCATAATCCCAAAGAAATTCTCTATTACTGCGTTGTCGTAACAGTTTCCTTTTCGAGACATACTCTGTACGATAGCTCTTGATTCAAGTGTACGGACGTACTGTCTCATTTGATAATGCCATCCTTGATCCGAATGCATCAGTAGCTGGTGGTTTTCAGGTAAACGTTCTAATGCTTTCTCTAACATCTCTGAAACAAGTGAATACGTCGGTCTAGAACCAATTGTATAGGTAATAATTTCACCATTATACAAGTCTAATACAGGTGATACATACAGTTTTTCTCCAAACAATTTAAACTCTGTGATGTCTGTTACCCATTTTTGATTCGGTGCATCTGCATAAAAATTACGCTCTAAAATATTGGGTGCAATTTTACCGACTTTCCCTTTATAGGATTTATATTTCTTCATACGCACAACACACTTTAATCCAAGCTCTTTCATAATACGTTGCACCTTTTTGTGATTCACTTTCTGACCACGATTCGTTAACTCATCACGAATACGACGGTAGCCATAACGACCTTCATTCTCCTCATAAATCGCTTTAATCTCAGCTTTCAAATCGGCATCTACATCTGGGCGATTCATTTTCTTTACTAAATCATAATACGTGCTTCGTGGAATATTAGCTAACTCCACGAGTGCCTTCACCGAATATTTATGCCTTAATTCATAGACTACTTGCGCTTTGTCTTGTTTAGTGACTTTTCCTTGTTTTGAACTAAGGCATTCAACTTTTTTAAGTACTCATTTTCCATTTCAAGCTGTTTAATACGTGCTTCAAGTGCTTCGACTGACCCTTTAGCTAAAGCTTGTTTTAATTGTTTATTTGAATCTTGTTTCATGGATGGACGCCCCTTTTTCTTAGATTGAAGGGCATCAATTCCTTGTGTTTCGAGTTGTTTTTTCCAAACAGAAATCGTTGAAGGGGCAGGAATGTTAAAGATAGCTGCCGTCTCAAATAAGGACATACCGTTTTCAATCATAAAGTTTAGTACGTCTAGTTTAAATTGTTGTGTGTAATTTGTACATCGTTTTAGAAAAGCTTCCACACCATTCTGCTTATATTGGTTTACCCAATTCAAAATGATTGTGCCACTTATACCGATCGCTCTACCCATTTCTCGATAACTTTCATTTCCGTTCAAATAACGTAGAACGATTTGTATTTTTTCATCAGCTGTAAATTTAGCCATAGAAAAACTGCACCTCCAGTTGTTAGACTGTGTCTAACAATTGGGGTGCAGTTCATTACTGCTGTTCTTTTCCATTGACGAATTGTTGTAAATCAAAAGGAGTTATCGCTTGGATAAATTCCTTTGAGATAAGTGTTTGAACAAGAGTGCTTTCAGAAATTGTAGCACCTGTTTTCTTTTCATAAGATTTCTTTAATAAATCAAGTTTTTCAGCCGTTTCTTTCGGTAATTCAATTGTTAATGTGTTCATAATTTCTCCCCCTTACTATTAGATTACCACTACAGTATAGGAGAGACAAGAAAAGAGAATATGAAACATAAAAAAGGTTACCAAATTTACAAATGGTAACCTTTTTTATGTATAAGAGTTATTAAGCAATACCGATATACTTTAAAGTTTTTGATGGAGTACTGTGATCAAAGAAGTGTTGTAAAAATGCAATATCAACACCTGATTTGTATGCACAATAGCCCCAAGTTTTTCGAAGTGTATGTGAGCTAATCCCTTCTAATCCAACTTCTTTTGCAGCTTTGTTTAAAATGTACCATGCATGTTGTCTCGTAATAGACTTTGTTCCTTTTTGAGACTTTAATAATGGTTCATTACGTTTCCAAGTTTTACGTTCTTTCATGTAGTCTTCGATTGCGTGCTGTAAGTCTTCATTTACAGCAAACCATTTATGTTTCTTTACTTTTTCATTGTAAAATAAAATGGAATGGCGAACATTTTCATTTTCATCGATTACATCACTAACTTTTAATTGTAAGATTTCACTTACTTTTAAGCCAGAATTTACAGCTAATACGAATAATAAGCCATCACGTTTCGAAGATTGTAAAAGTATATTTTTGATAGTTTCTAATTGTTTTTCGTTTTGAATAGGTTGTCCTGCTTGTTTCATTTCACGCACTCTCCTCTTTTATATGTGTAAAGGAAAGGATTAACTTGTTTCTTACTATAAAGGGAGAGTGTGAATTTCATGTGAACTCCTAGTGAAATTAAGACAAATTATTTGACTTCTTTCACTTTTTGTAAATTAAAATAAAATACAACGCTATTAGTGGTATTATACACACCGTATTCGGCGCGATGGAGATCTAAAATGTTTTTCACAATGGATAACCCAAGGCCAGTACCTCCAGTATGACGGCTACGAGAAGCGTCTAAACGGTAGAAGCGATCCCAAATTTTTTCAAGGCTTTCTTCTGGAATAGGATTACCTGTGTTTTCAATTTCGATTTTCACTGTATCTTCCGTTTCTACAACAGAGACGTGTATTTTTTCACCATCTGGAGTATATCGAATTGCATTGCTAAGTAAGTTTACAACGACTTGCTCAATACGGCTACGATTTGCTTTAACAAATAGAGAAGAGTCAGAGTGGATGTCCACTTGTAAATGTTTTTCCTCCATACTAAATAATAATTTTGTATAGACTTGTTGAATTAATTCACCGATCGAGAATGTTGACATTTCTAGTTTGTACGTACCTGATTCTAGTTTTGCTAATTCTAACATTTCAACAATGAGCCTGTTCATATTATCTGTCTCTTCCAAAATAACATTTGTATAATATGTCGTATCTTTACTTACGCCATCTTGAATACCTTCAGCGAAGCTACGAATAACACTAAGTGGTGTTTTTAATTCATGAGATACACCAGAAATGAATTCTTTTCTCGTTTTTTCCAATTGACGTTCGCGTTCAATATCTTGTTGTAATTTTGTATTGGCAACATTTAATCGGTCGATTCGATCTTTTAAATTTACAGAGAGTGTATTAATACTACTTGATAAACCGCCAATTTCATCGTCTGCTGTAACAGGTAACTTCTCGCTAAAATCAAAGTTGGCCATTTTTTTTGTAACGCGATTTATCTTAATTAATGGTTTAACAATGATTTTTGAGTAGTAGAAGGATAACAAAATAATAACGAGAAACACGATAATTAAGGCATAGACATAATAATCTTTTAAAACGAGCATCGCTTCATTAACAGGTTGTAAAGATGCTATCACAAAAGCGTACTCCTTAATTTCTCCGTTTTCCATAATAGGTTTTACAAAGACACTGTTTTTTATATTTTCCCCACTATCTAAAATATACGTGTTTAATTGATTTGAATTAGAAGTACCTTGTCTAATAGTTCTTGCAAAATATTGAACAGCTTGTAATGTTTCAAAATCCTTTGCAAGACGAACCTCAGTCTTGGAAGGAAGCTGTAATTTAGATATTACCCCAGTAAAATGGATTGGAGAACCAGTATTATCATATCGATTTTTAAGTTTATTTTTAGATGGATTACCACTAATGGATTGAAAATCTGAATTGAATTGTTCATTTTCCCATCTAGTATTATTAGTTATTAATTCTTGAGGGGTTATTATATTATTCGGTTGGAGTAGTCCGTCTACATAAATTATTCCATCTTTTTTTAATCCTAAGTTTGCGAATTTATTATATTCTTCTGGTGTTAAAAGATTGTTAAGGGGGATGGAATAGGTTTTATTATTGTTAGGGTTAATCACATCAATGTAAAAACTGTTTTCACTTTTAATAATTCCGTTAGAATCTAAAAATTGAATTTCGGCATTTGTTTTATCATGAAATTCTTGTTTTAACTTTCTAGTTTCCTCAAAGCCTTGGTCGCTTTTCTCGTAATTATCTACGAATTTTTCAAAAGCCGTTTGAACGGTTTTTACTTTCTTATTAATATAGAACTTCTCTAAAAATAGAGATTGTCCAAGGAAAAAAAGGAGAAATATGATTGTAAATAAAGTTGATGTTAATAAAAATAGTTTAAAGACGATGCTTCTGTTCTTCACTGTTTCACCTCGTATGAAAAATACTGTAATATAAATGATTTCTTAATTATAACAAAGGTTACAAAAAAGTAGAGGGGATAAATCTGTCTCTCTCTAAAGTAGTTTTTTATAGAAAGTCACATAAAGAGAAGGTGCAGTGACTGTCGAAGTATTTTAGCATAAAAAAGAACTCGCCAGACGTATGACAAGTTCTTTAGTGTGCTATTGCTGAATTGCTGCATCTAAAGCGATTTCAATCATTTCGTTAAATGTAGTTTGACGCTCTTCAGATGTTGTTTCTTCACCAGTGAAGATATGGTCGCTTACTGTTAATACAGATAATGCGTTTACACCATATTTAGCTGCTAATGTGTAAAGAGCAGTCGTTTCCATCTCTACTGCTAATACACCGTAATCTCCAAGTTTTTTAACCATGTCCATGCTCTCACGATAAAATACATCTGCTGTTAATACGTTACCAACACGAACGTGTAATCCTTTTTCTGTTCCAGCATCGTAAGCTTTCTTTAAAAGATCAAAGTTTGCAGCAGGAGCAAAATCAAAACCTGGGAATGTTAAGCGGTTCATATTAGAATCTGTACAAGCCGTCATCGCAATAATAATGTCACGTACCTTAACATCTTTTTGAATTGCACCACATGTCCCAACACGAATTAAATTTTTCACTCCGTAGCTTTGAATTAATTCGTTTACATAAATAGAAATAGAAGGAACACCCATGCCTGTACCTTGAACAGATACACGCTTTCCTTTGTAAGTTCCAGTGAAACCTAACATGCCACGCACGTTGTTATAACAAGTAACATCCTCTAAAAATGTTTCAGCAATATATTTTGCACGTAATGGATCACCAGGTAATAGAATAGATTCAGCAATTTCGCCTTGTTTTGCTTCAATATGTACACTCATGAAAAATCCTCCTTATAATGTATTGATAGAAATCAATATCATTTGCATTATACACTACGACTCCTTTCAATTAAAATCTTTTTTATTTGTAATATGTGCAAAAGAGGAGGATTTCATAAATCATAATCTAGAATATATATTTAAGAGGTTTTGCATAGATAAAAACAATGAAAATGGTAGGTGATATTTTGAAAAATCTTGTCATTGGGCTTATTGCACTAGTACTTATTGTGGCAGGAGGATTTTACATAAAAAAATATCAAGAAACTGTAGAAACGACTGGAGATGTTCAAGAAGTGAAATGGGATGTGAAAAATAAAAAGGGAAATGAAAAAGTCGATATTTCGTTTCAATTGCTAAATAAAATGAATAATGAAGTTCGTGGTGTGAA
The DNA here is from genome assembly GCF_038050385.1 of Bacillus sp. FSL R9-9410. Lineage (NCBI taxonomy): Bacteria > Bacillati > Bacillota > Bacilli > Caryophanales > Bacillaceae > Bacillus > Bacillus sp. FSL R9-9410. The sequence continues at coordinate 3,231,166 of NZ_JBBOTV010000001.1, read as the reverse complement.
CGATCAAATTCGAGCAGTGATAGTGGATGGGAATTTGAAAAACATACAACAAACGAAGCCTATATTTGCTGGAAATGGATCGTATAAGCTATCTTCAGATGTAGCAAAAGGTGAAGAGTACACGATATTTTTGTATGAAGATGAAAACAAGTCCGTGGAATCATTTGCTAAGAAAGATTTTGGTGAAGAAAAAAAGGAGAAAAACAAGGACAAGAATAAAAAGAAAATACCTGTCGATACCGTACTTACAAAAAATATAGGAGAGCATCAAGTGTCTCTTTTATTTGGTGCATTACATCCGAATGAGGCAACGACATTAACATTTCAGTTTCAAGCGAAAAAGGGAGAAAAGCTGAAATTAAATTCAGGGAGAGGTGAAGTCAACGCTCTATATATCGTTGATGAAACGAGGAAACATTTTTTATACGCCATTCCTGTTGATACGGATGAACAATTACAATATCGTATTACATTTCCAGAAGAAGGAACATATAAAATATGGGGGGATTTCTATATAAATGGTAAGAAGTATGAAAAGGAGTTTAGTATACAAGTGCAAAAACGAAAAAACAGCTAAGTACTTAGCTGTTTTTTCGTTTTCCTATTAATTTTGTTACAGAGAGCATTGTAATTGGTAAAGAATGATTCTTTCGAAATGCTAAATATTTTCCACTCCATGCAGGTTTGTATTTTTCTTTGAAATGTCGTAAACCGCTGAAGCTATATGTGTAACGAACGTTATTAAATATTGCAGCAGCAACTCGTTCAGACCAGAACGATTGCGTTGATAAACCGACATTTGAGAGTGGTGCCATACCAATATTAAAGGAATGGTATTCATTTTCTTTTGCCCAGTGGAATAAGTGGATAAAAATTGCATCCATAATTCCGCTAGGGGCATCTGGATAATAACGCATTAAATCAACAGATAATATGCCACTTTGATATACTGGCATAAAGGTTGTGAATGCAATGATTTTTCCCTCTGCATCAGATAATGTAGCGATAGGGGCACGACTAATATACTCACGATCGAAGTACCCAAGTGAAAATCCTTTCTCTTTTTTTCCGCCGAGCCAAGCATCAGACACTTTCTTTAGTTCCTCATATAATTCGTCTGAGAATGGTGGCTCATGAATAGAGAATGTATAACCTTCTCGTTCAAAACGGTTGAAAGTAGCTCGCATACCAGCACGTTTTTTTCCTGTTATTGTAAAGGTATTTAAATCAACGACAGCCTCTTCGCCAAGTTTAAAGAAGTTGTAGCCGAAATCGTGGTATAAGCTCATCCATTTGCTTTCAATTTGATAGAATACGCAAATATACCCAAATCGATCAGCTTCAGCTAAAAATTCTTGCAACACAGTGCGGTAGGAGGATGGATCACCAATTGGATCACCTAGTACAACAAGACGTTTTCCAGTAATTGAAAAGAGAAGAAGTGCTTTTCCGTCACTACTGAAGAAGAACTGTTTATCTCCTAAAAAACCTAAATGACTAAGTACGTTCCCACCATGTTCATCTAAGAAGTTTTCTAACCTTTTATCATTTGCTGGTTGCCCGGGAAATTGACTACGGTAACGATTGGCAATTAGTGAACCGATAAGTAAAAAAGTAGGAACGAAAAAGGCTGCTGCTAATGCACTTCGTTTAACTTGTGTAATATTTCGAACGACAAAATCAGGTTGGAATGCTTCTTTTGCACCCGCAAATAAAATACCTAAGTTTTTATATAAATATAACGTAAGTAATAAGAAGATAAAAACTTTTACGATGTCAGAAAGAGAGACTTCCATTTTCTCGCGTGCAAATCTTTTACGAAGCATATACAACACAGCAAGTACGATTAATAAAATAAAGGTTTCTTCAATATCAATTCCTTTTAGGGTATTAAAGATTGCTGCTCCAATTAAAGAAACAATCGTCATATAGTAAGAACGCTTTGTTCCATAATATATGCCTCGCGAAAGAATCAGGAGGAGAATACCGAATGTTAATGATAAGCTAAAAGAAAATTGAATAAGGTGCTTTGGAGCTAAAATATGTAAGGCGTGAGCTCGATTTATACTAGTCGGTAAAATTGTTGATAGAATAACCATTAAGCCAGCGAATACGGTTAAAGCGGCGGATGCCCATGAACCTAATTTCCCTAAAAAATCACGTTGTAAAGTCCAAATTACACCAGTTGTTTCTAACGCAGGTGCAATAAATGGTTTATCCTCAATTTTTTTTATGGCCGCTCCGGTCATTTCAAATGCTGCAAAAATGAGACCAAGGCAGAATGGTAAGATGTAATAGACAAGTCGATATAATAACATAGCGGGTAGTAATACGCCTGTATCAACTCCGTATTGTCCTAGTCCGGTTAAGAAAACAAGATCAAATGAACCAAGACCACCAGGGACAAGGCTTACGACACCAGCTAAAGCAGCAATTACATAAACACCTAAAAACTTTTGAAATTCGATATCAATTCCAAACAATATTAAAATGACGTACATAACGATACCAGCAGATACCCACTCGACTAATGACACTAATGAATATAAAACAGTTGGATTTTTCTCTTCTTCTTCAGTTTCTTGTCCGTCTAGCTGTTTTGTTTTTCTATTTTTAATTTTAGAAAACCCAATATATATAGGAACGAAAAGAGCAAAGAAGATAAGAACAGGCCATAACCACGGTTTTTCGTGCAGAATAAAACTAGTGTCTAATATTCCAATAAGGCCGAGGAATGACAGAATGGCTAATCCGTTAATAAAAGCGGTTGTCATCCAAGCAATGCTTTTAATAAGTTTCCCATTCTCTTTTATATGTGGACGATATAGCATTGTACGTACACCGGCACCAACAAGACCACCAAAACCGATAAATCCATTTAAAGTGTTTGCAATCCATGAGATACGGAAAATCTTTTGTACAGGTATATCTGCTTTTAAGTAACGAAGCATAACAAAGTCATAAAAGAACATTGTTGAAACGGCAAATGCACCGAGTGTAATCGCTAAAAATACCCCACCAGTTGGAATGTTTTTAATTGTTTCAATTGCTTCTAAAAAAGAAATGCCTGCTAATTCTTTTTTAGCTTGAAAGAAAACAATTGTTAAGACAACAAATGGGAAGATTATTTTCCCGATTTGTAAGAAACGTTTCCATGAAAACGACATAAATACAACTCTCCTTGTGTAAGAAAACTGAGACAATAATATTATTATGACAAACTTCAAGAAAAATAAAAAGGTAAATTCCTGTATAGGGAAGCTATTTTTTATATAGGTTATATTTAAAAGAATATTTCGTTTATCGAAAAATTAAGTTAAGATAAGATGAAAGAAGGAAGAGAGGGGAAGTAGATGATTATAATAGGTTATGCAGGATATGAGTTAGAAAAAGCAAAACCGAATACATCAGAAGATTTTTTTAATAGATCTGAAGTGACATATATATTAAATAATCAAGAGAAAACCTTTTCTGTCTTATATGTTCGATATTTTGAAGAAATTTTACAAGAAATTATCCCTTTTGAAGGAAATCCAGTTTATAAAGTAGAAGAACAAGACGTATATTTACGAGATATTGTAGCGATTGCTTGTTTAGTGAACAATAAAGAGCTACGCGGGCAGAAACGCTTGTATCTCAATGAAGTAACAGAATTTCAACGATACTTTGACGAGGGAACAGTGGTGAAAGTACAAGAAATATTAGCTGAATTACATAAAAATAAAAGAGTAGAAATAGCGTAAAACGGCAAAGGAGAGAGAAGCCATGTCTAATTTGATGGTTGAAAATCAAACAGAACAAGTTTCTATATTTTTAGAAGATGTAATTTCCTTGATAACTAATTATGTGAATTATCATACGTTACCTTCTTTATTGGAGGAGACACCAACAGGAAACGAGCAATATTATAAAGGTATATTAGCATCAATAAGAAGACTTCTTGTTTTTTGTGAAGAAGGACTTGATGCATGTTTTGTTTTGTTGAATGGCCAACCATTTCGAAAGACCGCAGCTGAAAAAGTTTTATATAAGATTTACCATCAAGTAATTGCAGAGTTTTTTTCGCCAAAGAATGATCATTGGTATGAAAATAGTCGTTCTGCTTATACAGGGAAAAATTCTATTGTTTTTCAGCAAATCCCTCCTGGATCTATAGAACGAGTGATGAAGGAGTTAGAAGGGAAATTTCAATTGATGCGTGAAGAACTAGAATATTATGAGACAGATTACCAAACAAAAATGTTGCACAAATATTAATTAAGGAAAAGAAGCTAAGGACGCTTAGCTTCTTTTCCTTTTGTCCAGTTATATAAGGGATTTTAATTGAATATAGTTAAAGTGAATAGCATCAAGGAGGTGTGACATGAGTCAGCAAGGTGTATTTACAGATTACTTTCATGAAGTAGAAAGCTGGTGTGAAAGTGTTCTTCAAGTATTAGATAGCCGTGCAATGGAAGTGTATGATGTCCATATGCTTGCTTATAAAATTCAAACGTTATTAGAGCGTATGAAAGAGCATGAATACGACACAGATGCCGAGTTTATGTATGAAATAAGTGATGATGTAGAACATATTCAACACCATTTACAGGAAGTATTTATGCAAGAAGGAGAGGAATATGAACTATGTGAAAGAGGGGATAGCGAACGAGCTGTTCCGATTGGGGGGCATACCCTTCCGCCATTACCTTATCCATATAATGCGCTAGAACCGTACATTTCACGAGAAATTATGATGTTACACCATGATAAACACCATCGTAGTTACGTGGAAGGATTAAATAAAGCAGAGAAGATGATGGAAGAAGCGAGAAAAACAAATCAATTCGATTTAATTAAGCATTGGGAAAGAGAAGCGGCTTTTCATGGATCAGGTCATTACTTACACACGATATTTTGGAATAACATGAAAAAAGATGGTGGTGGAAGTCCGAGAGGGGCTTTTTCACAACAAATTGAGCAAGATTTCGGAAGTTTTTTACGTTTTCAAAAGCATTTCACAGAAGCAGCTTCTAAAGTGGAAGGTTCAGGATGGGCGATTCTTGTATGGGTACCCCGTTCAGGAAGGTTAGAAATTTTGCAAAGCACGCTTCATCAATTGTTTACACAGTGGGATACGATACCACTCCTTGTACTGGATGTATGGGAACATGCGTATTATTTACAATATCAAAATCGAAAAGATGAATATATTAAAAACTGGTGGAATGTTGTAAATTGGCCAGATGTAGAAAAGAGATTTGAAAGTGCGAAGCAAATTGAATGGACACCGTATTAGACGCATATCCCATGCGTCTTTTTTAGTGGAGGTGGAAGGAAGATTTCGTTCATATTTTAAAAGGCCAAGCATACACTTGTACAAAAAGTGCCAAAAGGACGTGGGGGGAAATATGAGACGAATTTGTATAATAATTACGCTAATTATAATGTACGCAAGCGTTATGCCGATTCCTGCATATGCAAAAATGAACGGTGGTGTCAGCGCTCGTAACGCAGTCTTAATGGAACAACAATCCGGTCGTGTGCTATATGGAAAATTAGAACATGAGCCACAAAAAATTGCTAGTATAACAAAAATTATGACAGCATTGTTAGCTGCTGAATCAGGAAAAATGAAAGAGTTAGTATCGGTTAGTAGTGAAGCGGTACGAGTAGAAGGGTCGGCAATTTATTTAAAACCTGGACAAAAAGTGAAGCTAGAAGATTTAGTTTACGGATTAATGCTTAGATCTGGTAATGATGCAGCACAAGTAATTGCTGAAAATGTGGGAGGGAGTATAGAAGGGTTCGTATATTTAATGAATGAAAAGGCGAAAGAAATCGGAATGAAAGATACACATTTCTCAAACCCGCATGGCTTGGATGGGGATGGATCGCATTATTCGTCGGCTTATGACATGGCATTATTAACGAAATATGCAATGGGGAACGAGAACTTTAAGAAAATTTTTGGAACAAAAACGTATAAATCAGATTCTTGGGATTATCCGTGGAAAAATAAACATAAGCTTGTGACATCTTATTATGAATTTGCAACAGGGGGAAAGACAGGTTTTACGAAGAAAGCAGGACGGACGCTTGTCACAACAGCTTCAAAAGATGGACTAGATTTAATTGTCGTAACTTTGAGTGCTTCTAGTGACTGGGATGATCATATGAATTTGTTTGATAAAGGCTTTGAACGCTATAAGCAAGCGAAAGTTTTAGGACAAGGAGCAATCGCTGAAATAAATGAAAAGAAATATGCCAATCATGTTTATACGAAAAATAGTTTTTCTGTACCTTTAACTGAAGAGGAAAGAAAGAGCGTGTTATTGAAAGTTGAGCTCGATAAAAGTGAAAAACTTACGGATGGAGTAAAGATTGGGAAGACAGAAATTTATGTAGGGAACGAGAAAGTTGGAGAACGAAATTTGTTTTACAGTAAACGAAAGTTAGTAGCTACAACGGGAATGTATTGGAATAACGTAAAAGAAATCTTCTCTTACATGATAGGTGTTGGGATAGATGGTTAATCTCGTATGGGCAGCGATGGCAGTTATAGGGATTGTGTATGCCATGATAAATGGAACGATGGAAGAAGTGACCAAAGCAATATTTGAAGGGTCAAAAGATGCTGTAACGATTTGTATTGGACTTATTAGTGTTTTAGTATTTTGGCTCGGTTTAATGAAAATTGCTGAGGAAGCTGGATTGTTAAAGAAGTTAGTATCACTTTTTATGCCGATAGTAAAAAGATTGTTTCCAGAAATACCGAAGGATCACCCGTCAATGGGATTCATTTTATCAAATATGATGGCGAACTTTTTTGGGTTAGGTAATGCAGCAACACCTTTAGGTATTAAAGCAATGGAACAACTGAAAGAGTTAAATGGTGGAAAGGATTCAGCAAGTCGTTCTATGGTGACGTTTCTAGCATTAAATACTTCAGCAATTACATTAATTCCGACTACTGTCATTTCGATTCGAATGACTTATGAATCAGCAAACCCTACTGAAATCGTTGGCGTAACATTTATAGCACAAGTGTTATCGATGATTGGAGCGATTTGGATTGACCGCTATTTTTACCGGAGAAGGAGTAGAAAGGGGCGGAAAAAATGAGTATTGTAAATACAATTTCATTATGGGTAATTCCTTGTGTAATTGGTTTTATCCTTTTGTATGGCACGATAAAGAAAGTTCCAACGTATGAATCGTTCGTTGAGGGCGGAAAAGAAGGGATTCAAATTGCGGTTTCCATTTTGCCGTTTATGGTTGGAATGCTTGTATCTATTTCTATTTTCCGGGCATCAGGTGCTTTAGATGCGATGATATCGGTAATGAAGCCGATGTTAGACTTTATTCATGTACCAGCCGAAATCGTTCCACTTGCACTTATACGTCCGATTTCGGGATCTGCTGGTTTAAGTATTACGACCGATTTAATCGCTACATATGGGCCAGACTCGTTTATTGGTAGGTTAGCTTCAACGATGCAAGGTAGCACAGATACGACTTTTTATATATTAACAGTATACTTTGGGGCTGTCGGTATTAGAAAAATGGGAGATGCATTAAAGGTAGGACTTTTTGCAGATTTAATCGGAATTATTTGTTCGATTGTGTTTGTTTCCCTATTGTTTCGGTAATGCTATTCATTTTTTTCGCTATTTCGCTTATAATAGGTATACGACCACTATTAACGTGTAGTTTAATAGTGGTTTTTTTATGCGGTATTTTTGACAAAATGGTGAACTTTTATCGTGGACAACATGAAAAAGTGTAAATAATAATAAAGGGTGAAAACGTGATATAGCCTTTATACGTTTATTATCATTGCTATGTTGTTAAAGATAGGCGAAGTAAATGGCATAAAGCTTAGGCGGTTGCCAAGTCTTTCTAATGTAAGGTAAGATAAATTTGAGGTGAAAAAAAGAAATGGAACGATTACAAAAAGTGATTGCGCAAGCAGGTATTGCATCGAGAAGAAAGGCTGAGGAATTAATTCAGCAAGGGAAAGTGAAAGTTAATGGGAAAATAGTGAAGGAGTTAGGAACAAAAGTAACTCCTCAAGATAAAGTGGAAGTAAATAACATCCCTCTTGAAAAAGAAGAACCTGTTTATTTTTTACTATATAAACCAACTGGTGTAATTTCAAGTGTATCAGATGATAAAGGAAGAAATGTTGTAACAGACTTTTTCCCTGAAATTAGACAACGTTTATTCCCAATCGGACGCTTAGATTATGATACGTCTGGCGTATTATTGATGACAAATGATGGGGACTTCGCAAATATATTAATGCATCCGAAATATAAAGTTGAAAAAACGTATGTTGCGAAAATTAAAGGGCCATTAACAGGTGAGAAAATTCGCATGTTAGAACGAGGTGTTGCATTAGAAGATGGGAAAACAGCACCAGCACAAGTGAAAATTATTTCTTGGGACAAGCGTAAAGAGATGGCGATTGTACAATTAACGATTCATGAAGGACGTAACCGTCAAGTACGCCGCATGTTTGAAGCGTTAGATTGTAAAGTAATGAAATTAAAACGTGAACGTTATGCCTTTTTAGAAGTGGGTAGCTTGCGTCCTGGTGATGCAAGAGAATTGACACCACATGAGGTGAAACAATTACGTGCATTGGCTTCTACAAAGCCTCGCTAATCTATATTGTGAAACTTTCACCAGTGGAATGCTCCGCTGGTGATTTATTAAAAAATACATATATTTATCACTCGTCGAAGAGAGGGGAGACAATATGAAAAAAAATCGCTTATTATTTCGTGTTATCATTTTGCTCATTTTAAGCGGTGCGGTAGGGTTTACGCTATATCAAGGATTTTTTACTGATAAAGAGAAAATGCAAATTGGAAAAGAAGCACCTAACTTTGTTGTAACTGATTTAGAAGGAAAGAATATTGAATTAAAAGATTTAAAGGGAAAAGGTGTATTTTTAAATTTTTGGGGAACTTGGTGTAAACCTTGTGAAAAAGAAATGCCTTATATGAATGAGTTATATCCGAAATATAAAGAAAAAGGCGTTGAAATTATTGCCTTAGATGCAGATGAAACGGATATCGCAGTGAAGAACTTTGTGAAACAATATGATTTGAAATTCCCAGTTGCAATTGATAAAGGGCAAAAAATCATAGGTACATATGGAGTAGGCCCATTACCAACAACCTTTTTAATTGATAAAGAAGGCAAAGTAGTAGAACAAATTATAGGTGAGCAAACGAAGGAACAATTGGAAGAGTACTTAAAGAAAATTACTCCATAATTAAGAAAGCCTTTACATAAGAGGTGCTTACGTATAGCGCCTTCGCTTTAAAAATTCTGAGTATTGCGGTAACTCTGAGCTGGAATATACAATAGTACATATAGATAAAAGGGCGGTGAGAGCTTTGAAAGAAATTAAGTGTGAATGTGGACATGTTAATCCGATAGGAACCATTTTTTGTGAAGCATGTGGGAAACCATTTGAAAGTAATGAAAATATGAAATTATTGGATATGAGATATGAGGGGAGTGCCCGGAGATCTCTCACACATACAAAAACGATAGTCGATAAAATTTGGAGTTTTTTCTCTTCTGTAAAAGTAGGTGTATGGTTAATTGTAATAACTTTAGCTGCATCGGCAATAGGAACTATCTTTCCCCAAGAAATGTACATAACTCCAGGAATCGAACCAGCTGAATATTATAAGACCGAGTATGGATTTTTAGGGCAATTATACTATCAATTAGGATTTAATAATTTATATGGATCATGGTGGTACATGATTTTAATTGCTTCCATTGGTATTTCACTTGTTATATGTAGTTTAGACCGTGTTATTCCTCTTTATAAAGCTTTAAAAAAACAAGGGGTGAAAAGACACCCAAGTTTTTTAAAAAGACAGAGAGTGTACGGGACTGGTACGCCGCATGAAGGTGACTTAGAACGAGTTCAAATTAATTTAAAGAAACGTAATTATAATGTGAAAGTGGAAGACGGGAACGTTTTAGCGGAAAAGGGGCGTTTTTCTCGTTGGGGTCCATATGTAAACCATATTGGTCTTATTATCTTTCTATTCGGTGCAATGCTACGTTTTTTACCGAGTATGTATGTAGATGAAGCACTTTGGTTACGTGACGGTGAAACGAAAGAAATACCAGGAACAGATGGTCAATACTATTTGAAAAACGAAAAGTTTATCAAGGAAGTTTATGATAAGAGTAAGGATAAAGAAGTTTTTGATGAAGCAATTGATCGTGTTGGTGATAAAATGATTGCGAAAAACTTCCAAACAAATGCTGTATTATATAAAGCGGTAGGAGAAAATATAGCAGGTCAAAAACCAAAATTAGAAAAGGTAAAAGAAGCTGAAATTCGAGTGAATGAGCCACTGAAATTTGATCAATTTGCTGTTTATCAAGTGGATTATAAAGAAAGTGAATTTAAAAGCATGTCTTTCCATTTGCAAAACAAAGAAAATAATCAAAAGTGGGGACCGATTAAAGTAGATTTAGCGAATCCTACAGAAAAATATGATTTAGGAAATGGGTATTCTCTAGAACTATTAAGCTATTTTCCTGATTTTTATTTTGATGAGAATGGAAGGCCGAATACGAAAACAAAATTACCGAATAATCCTGCATTCGTCTTTAAAATGTTTACCCCGGAAACATCAGATGGTGAAGTTAGTTTCGTCGGTATTCAGCAAAACATAGAGCCAGATGGGAATAATAAATATAAAATGTCATTTGCAGGTGTGGAAATGCAAAATGCAACAGCTCTTACAGTAAGAAAAGATTTGACACTTTGGATTCTCGGTATTGGAGGATTTATATTTATGGTTGGTGTGATTCAAGGTATGTATTGGAACCATCGCCGTATTTGGATACAACGTGTTAATGATGAATGGTGGGTTGCAGGCCATACGAATAAAAATTGGTTCGGCTTAAAGAAAGATATTGAAAGAGTACTAGAAGGAACAGCGATTCCACAACCACACGATAAAATGAATGATAAAAAAATTAGTTAAGGTGGGGAAACGATATGGTACAAATAAGTAGTAATTTTCTGTTCGCCGCGTTCATCTTATATTTAATTGCAACTTTATTTTTTGGAGGATCAATTAAAGAAAAAGGTCATAAGTGGGCAAATATAGGTATAACTATAGCAATTTTAGGATTTATTGCGCAAATAGTATATTTTATTACAAGATGGATTGCATCAGGACATGCACCAGTTAGTAACTTTTTTGAATTTGGTACATTTTTCGGCATGATGCTTGTGGGAGCTTTTATCATTATGTACTTTGTATATCGTGTAAGTATTATTGGTTTATTTGCTTTACCGGTAGCTCTTTTATTAATCGCTTATGCAAGTATGTTCCCGAGAGAAATTTCGCCGCTTATCCCATCTTTAAAGAGTAATTGGCTACATATTCATGTAACGACAGCGGCAGCGGGACAAGCAATATTAGCAATTAGTTTTATTACAGGCGTAATGTATTTACTGAAAAATGTAGATCAATCAACAAGAAGTAAGCGTACATTTTGGTTAGAGACAGTAGTTTTCACACTTGTTTGTACAGTTGGATTTATTGGAGTAACAACGGTATTTTCTAGTATGAAATACGAAGCGAAGTTTCAATGGATTGATAAAAATGAACAACAAGTTGAGATGAAGTATAATCTCCCTGCTTTAGTTGGACCGCATGAAGGGAAATTAATGACGGAAAATAAATTAGAGCCAACAGTTGAAGTCCCAGCGATTGTAAATGCGAAAAAATTAAATACTGTTATTTGGTCAGTGTTAGTCGGAACACTACTTTATATTGTATTAAGACTTGTTTTACGTAAGCGAGTGTCAGCTGCACTTCAGCCGTTAGTAAAGAATACGAATAGTGATTTATTAGATGAAATCGGATATCGTTCTATTGCGATAGGATTCCCAGTGTTTACATTAGGAGCGTTAATCTTTGCAATGATCTGGGCTCAAATTGCTTGGACGCGCTTTTGGGGTTGGGATCCAAAAGAAGTTTGGGCGCTTATTACTTGGCTCTTTTATGCTGCGGTATTACATTTACGTTTATCTAAAGGATGGCATGGAGAAAAATCCGCCTGGCTTGCAGTAATTGGTTTTGCAATCATTATGTTTAACTTTATTGTAGTAAACTTAATTATCGCGGGTTTACATTCATATGCATAGAGAAATAAAATAGGAGAGTGTATGTCACTTTCCTATTTTATTTTTGTCAAATTTTCTTCTTTTTTGAGAAAAACATGACAAAGTAGTAGTTGATTCTGTAAAATGATGTCGAGGACCCAATATACTGTTCAAAAAAAATACATAGTTTTGGAAAAAAAATGAACAAACTTTATTATTCTTGTGAAGCATAATATGGGAAGTGGAACGTTAAAAAGTGCTTAATTAAACGAGGATAGGTGCAACATTATATTGTAGAAGGGTAGGTGTAAACCGTTGTGGTAAAAGTACGCAGCGGGTAGAAATGGAAAATGAATCAAGAATTTTAATTGTAGACGATGAGGATCGTATTCGTCGTTTATTAAAGATGTATTTAGAAAGAGAGCAATACACAATTGAAGAAGCGGATAATGGTGATACAGCTTTAGAAATGGCGTTACAAAATGATTATGATTTAATCCTATTGGATATTATGATGCCTGGTAAAGATGGTATCGAAGTGTGTAAAGGGATTCGTGAGAAGAAAGCGACGCCAATTATTATGCTGACAGCAAAAGGTGAGGAAGTAAATAGGGTACAAGGGTTTGAAGTTGGAACTGATGATTATATTGTAAAGCCGTTTAGCCCGCGTGAAGTAGTACTTCGTGTGAAAGCGGTATTACGCCGCGCTGTACCAACGACATTCTTTACACAAGATACAACGACGAAAGATGTTACTGTGTTCCCTCATTTAGCAATTGATAATGATGCGCACCGCGTTACAGCGGATGGTAATGAAGTAAACTTAACACCGAAAGAATATGAATTGCTATTATTCTTAGCGAAAGCCCCGGATAAAGTTTTTGACCGTGAGCAATTGTTAAAAGAAGTATGGCAATATGAGTTCTTCGGAGATTTACGTACAGTTGATACGCATGTAAAGCGTTTACGTGAAAAGTTAAGTAAACAATCACCAGATGCAGCGAAGATGATTGTTACCGTTTGGGGCGTTGGTTACAAGTTTGAGGTTGTGAACGACTGATGCTTTGGAGAAGTGTAGTAGGGAAGTTATGGATGACCATATTACTTCTCGTTTCGTTTGTTCTTGGATTTGTTGCTATTTTACTTTCACAGTTTTTTAGAACGTATTATGTTGATATGAGTGAAGCTAGGCTTCAGAAAGTTGCAACAAGTGTCACGGAATTAATTGAAGAAGGTGCCGATGTAAAAACGATTGAGGATATTGCTTACAAATTTTCTGATCCACTTTCAAGGATTATCATTGTAGAAGATGGTAAGGAAATTTCTTCTTCGCCGAAACAAGAAGGATTAGTTACTCTTACAATAGATGATTTGAAAAATGATAAAGAATTAGCAGCTGTTTTTACAGATAAAAAGGATATTAAGAATAATATTAGAAAAGCTTCTAATAGTAGGAAGAATAAGAACACTGAAAATGATATTATGATCGTCGGGAAACCAGTACAGTCAAAAAATCAAAGTGCGGTGTTTGTATATGAATCATTGCAAGTTCCAATACAAGGTATGGAGAGAACGACTGATTTTATTTTCTTATCAGCCGGGATTGCGATTATTTTAACAACTTTCTTTGCATTTTTCTTATCTACTCGAATTACGGCACCGCTTCGTAAAATGCGTGAGGTTGCATTTGAGGTAGCGCGCGGGAAATTTGATACGAAAGCCCCTATGGTGTCGCAGGATGAAATTGGTGAGCTTGCAACTGCTTTAAATCAAATGGGGAAACAGTTGAAGTTTAATATGAATGCCCTGCAGCAAGAAAAAGAGCAGTTGGCTAGCATTTTGAGTAGTATGGCAGATGGTGTTATTACGTTAAATCAAGAAGGTGAAGTCGTTGTTATCAACCCACCGGCAGAACACTTCTTACAAGTTTGGCAAGAAGAAAAAGAAGTGGAGTTAAGTAAAAAACTGCCTTCTGAACTTGTTGAACTATTCCATCTCGTTGTAGAAAGTGAGCAACAACAAGTTGTTGAAATTAATTTGCAAAAAGGTAACTACGTAGTTCTTATGACACCGCTTTACAATCAGACAAAAATTCGTGGAGCTGTAGCAGTATTGCGAGATATGACGGAGGAGCGTCGTCTTGAGAAAATGCGTCAAGACTTTATTGCGAATGTATCACATGAACTTCGTACACCGATGGTAATGCTTCAAGGATATAGTGAAGCAATTTTAGATGATATTGTGCAAACGAAAGAAGAAATTAATGAGTTTGTTCAAATTATTTATGATGAATCTGTTCGTTTAGGTAAACTTGTAAATGAGTTATTAGATTTAGCCCGTATGGAAAGTGGACATGTAGAGTTACATATAGGTGAAGTAGATATTCATCCATTTGTTGAAAAAATTGGCCGTAAATTCCAGGGGATTGCAAAGGATAAAGAAGTCCAATTAACAGTGGATTTCCAAAGTCCAATTGCACAATATCCGTTTGATGCAGACCGTATGGAACAGGTACTGACGAATTTAATTGATAATGCAATCCGTCATACAAATGCAGGTGGACATGTTACACTTGTAATTAATACGAAAAATAGTGGCCTTACTTTCGAAGTGCAAGATTCAGGTGCTGGTATTCCAGAAGAAGATATTCCGTTCTTGTTCGATCGATTCTATAAAGCTGATAAAGCGAGAACTCGCGGGAAAAAAGTTGGAACAGGACTCGGGCTTGCGATTGCTAAAAATATTGTTCAAGGTCATGACGGGAAGATTTTTGTATCAAGTGTCGTTGGAGAAGGAACTATATTCTCTGTATATTTACCAAATCGTATAATTTAGATATATATGTTTTTTAAAGTTGATCATGAATAAAAGCTTTACTGTTTTTTTATTTTTTTGTAAGTGCAATTAAATAAAGAATGGTAGAGTTTTTTTTCTTTAATAATCAGAATGAAAATAAAAAGAGAGGTGCCATAATGAAATGAAACTGTATACAAAAACAGGTGATAAAGGGGAAACGAGTGTCATAGGTGGCCGAGTGGATAAAGATCATATACGTGTAGAAGCTTATGGCACAATTGATGAGGCGAATTCTCATATCGGATATGCCATGTCTAAATTACAAGAGGAATGTTTTCGCAACATTTATAGCGAACTTGAAAATATTCAACATGAACTATTTGATTGTGGAGGGGATTTAGCAATAGTAGAGAAGAAAATCCCTTATAAAGTAACGATAGAGATGGTCGAGTATTTAGAAAGACGAATTGATTCGTATACAGAAGAAGCGCCGCCGTTAGAGCGTTTTATTTTACCAGGCGGTAGCGAGGTATCGGCTGCACTACACATTGCACGTACAGTTATAAGAAGAGCGGAACGTTGTATAGTTTCATTGCAAAAAGAAGGAGAAACTAATGAAATTGTTCTAAAGTATGTAAATAGGTTATCTGATTATTTATTTGCGCTTGCTAGAGTAATAAATGCACGTTTACAAGTGAAAGATGTGGAATATAACCGCAGTGCACTTGTTTTTCGCAATAGAGAAGAGAAGGAAGTGGAGTAATCCACTTTCTTTTTTTGTATACTTTTTTCTGTAATATCCCACAATAGAGAAGGTATGATCGTTATTAGAAAACGGAGGATGTATATGAAAGCGTTAAAATGTGGCGTGTTGATATTGAGTATATTATTTTTATCTCAATTACATGTTTACGCTGAAGAGAATCAGTGGATATGGCCTATTGATGGGCAGATAAGTGATTATTTTGGGACAAGACATGGGAAACACTATGGTATTGATATAGCTGCGCCTATTGGAACGCCTGTTGCAGCTATTCAAAATGGTAAGGTGACAAAGTCTTATTTTTCAAGTAGTTATGGAAATGTTGTGTTTATTAAACATGGAGAATATGAGGCTGTTTATGCGCATTTAAATAAGAGATATGTAGTTCAAGGGGATACCATTTCAAAAGGAAAGCTAATTGGAGAGGTAGGGAATACAGGAGAATCGCGAGGAGCGCATTTACATTTAGAAGTGCATCAAGGGAGATGGACGATGGAGAAAAGGAATGCGATGAATCCGTTGCTTGTTTTAAATGAACAAAAAAATCAAGTCGTGTCATCATCACTATATGTTGTACAAAAAGGTGATACTTTAGTTGGCATTGCTCGGAAATTTAGTATGACAGTTGAGGAAATTAAAGTGAGGAATGGATTGCGACAAGAGCAAATCTATCCGAATCAACAACTATACGTTAAGTAAAGGAAACGTCCCAAAAGCATAACTTTTGAATAAACTTACTTTCGTCTTAGTTAAGATTGCGATAGTAAATGAAATTATATCGACTTAATAACAAAATGCGACAATAAGAGCAACCTATTCTTAACGAAAAACCGTCCCAAAAGATCTTTTGGGACGGCTTCTTTTACCAAAAAATAAAGACACATATAAATCCAGAAATAGCTAAGTAGCTATATAAGTAAAAGACTTTTGTTCTTGTTTTTTCTTTTGTCCGAAATAGTACGATAGTTGGTTCGATTAGACCAATTGTAAGACAAAGTAAACCAAGAAGCATAAAGCCAATTGAAAGAGAATACAGGGCGATTTGTGGTGCTTGAAATGGAATCATCCATTTTAATAAAAATGCAATAAGTGCAGTGTAACAAATGCTACCGATGTATTTATTCAATGGTGTATCAGAACGGAAACCAGGAAGTTTCTTGGAAAAAGGACGGGAAACAACTTCCGTTTGTAAAGATGTATGTTCTTCAATTATTTTTTGAGCTTCTTTTCCTTTTTGGAAAAGGGATAAAATCCAATTTCGCTCACCTTGGAAAATAAATTGAGAAGTTGTTAAATAGTGATCAACTTTTACCTTATTCCAACTCTTCCATGGATGACGCTCACACAATTTTAATTTACTTTCTGTTTTTTTATCATACTGATAAATACTTATGCCATCTTGGTCAAAAGTAGCGTAGTATGTCTCTCTTGAGAATGTGCCTAGATCAATTGGACAGTAGAAAAGTAATTCTTTTTTCAAATAAAAGTATTCTTTTCTTAAGTTCTTTTTCATTGCTTCTCGAATAGAGTGTCTTTTATCTTTCTTCATGACATTTCCTCCATAACTCAGAAAATGTTCTTATCTTAACAATTCAACATCTTATCACTTTTGACGACATATGACTAGGGGATTCATAAGAGAAATACCGAATTATAAAAAATATGGGTTGTATTGTAAAATATAGTGATTGCTTCTTTAATAATATAAAATAAATAACTTATTTTTAATAAGTTACACTTTTTTTGTTCACAATACGATTATGTTGTTGTATAATGAAGTGGAAAATAGAATATCGGTCTATCTTCGGGGCAGGGTGAAAATCCCGACCGGCGGTGATGAACAGTTAATAATTTCGTTCTAAGCCCGCGAGCCGTTAAGGCAGGATTTGGTGTGATTCCAAAGCCGACAGTACAGTCTGGATGGGAGAAGATGGAGGTTCAAGCGTTCAAAAAAGATAAGTATTTGAACGTCTGTTTGATGTGCCTTAAAATTCTCCCTTTGTGTAAATCACAAAGGGTTTTTTCGTTCTATGAAAAAATAGGCATAGCAGAACCTTTCCACTTTCCATGAGAAGATCGATGGAAAAGGAGAGAGAAAGATGAAACAAAAAAACAGTGTAGTGCAGATGGTGAGTGTAGCGATGCTAAGTAGTATTGCGTATTTACTAATGATGTTGGATTTTCCATTCCCAGGGCTTCCGCCATTTTTAAAGATTGATTTTAGTGATGTGCCAGCTTTAATTGCGGCGATAATTTTTAGTCCAATTGCAGGTGTAATTGTAGAAGCGATAAAAAATATTTTGCATTACGGAATTCAAGGAAGTTTAACGGGAGTACCAGTAGGAGAAGTAGCAAACTTTATAGCGGGATGTTTATTTATTGGTCCAGCAGCATTCTTATTCCGAAAGTATCGCACAGTAAAAAGTTTAACGACAGGATTAATGCTAGGCACAATTACTATGACAGTTATTATGAGTGTGTTAAACTACTTTATTATTTTACCAGCGTACACTTGGTTTTTAAATTCACCAGCTATGTCTAGTGATATTATGCGACAAACTATTGTAACGGCGATATTACCGTTTAATGTAATTAAAGGAATTGTTGTAACAATTGTATTTGTAGCATTATTTTCACGCTTGAAAGTATGGGTATTTGCAAAAATGAAAAATGCTTAAAAATATTAAACCATTAGCAGTTACGCTGCCAATGGTTTTTTTGTTAGTGAGAATGAAAAAGAGAGTAAAAACCCCCCTCATACTTATGAGGGGGGTTTAAAGTTAATAAAAGACTATTCGAATTTTAAAGAGTCGCCATCAAATGATTCGTCAGCAACTTTAATTGAGTCAGTTGGACAACCTTCGAATGCATCCATCATATCTTCAATTAATACATCTGGAATTTCAACGATACCTTGGTTATCGTCTAATGTTACAAATGCAATACCTTCATCATCATAGTCATAAATGTCTGGTGCAGCAGCACCACAAGCACCGCATGCGATACAAGTATCTTTGTCAACGATTGTATATTTTGCCATCTTTTTTCCCTCCTGATAATATGTATGTGAAAAGTTCGCCAAAAAATTATAACCTTATTGTAAAACGGTTTTTAAAACTTTTCAACATAAAATTATAATGATAATGCTTATCAATTAGGGTGTCAACTTATTTTTGAATTATTTCATAAGATTTTCAAAATACTTAAATGTTATTTCGTTTGATACAATAGAATATATACAAGCATGTAGTGTGAATATGATAAGTTAAATGAATAGCAGTTAATGTGCAATCGTATTGAAAAGGGAATGAAGTTAGACAGAGAGGTGGAAGCGGTAATGCAGCTACAATATACTTTATTATATTGTTTAAAACAATTGAATGGTGAAAGAACCGTTTCTTCGATTTATTATTTATTAAAAGGAAAGAGATCGTCGCAAACATTACAAGATGGGAATATGTTTCAAATTTCTTTTTTGTTTGGGATTTATAAGTCATTAAATAGAGCTGATTATGATCAAGAAGTTGCAAGGTTGTTACGAACGGATTTAGTTCAAGGTATACATGATAATACATATGTGTTAACGACTGCTGGTAACATGCAATTAAACAAATGGGAAGGTGACTTTGCCTTTCCGACGTATTTAAATGGTTTACACTATGGTGAAATAGGTGAAACGTTTTGGAGGAGATTATCATTGATCGTTCAAACCATTTCGAATTTACAACAGGCGAATACGAAATTTATTCCAATTCAACAGGATACAGAAATAATGATGTGGGTGAAACGCTTCCTCACTGGAATACCATATATGAGAAGTGAATTGGCTAAAAGATTATGGAAGGAAATGCATACTCTTTTACAAAAAAATAATCCAGTAGAGGCGACAATCGTAACATATCGGTTAACTGGGTATGAACGTATTGGGTGTACTTTACAACAATTAGCGGAAATTACGAAACAAGATATATTTCGAGTTTATTTTTTATTTTGGGGTACAATTCATTTCCTTATTCAAGAAGTTCGCAATAAAGAAAATGAGTTTCCATTATTAGCTGAAATTATATCTTATCCAAATGAGAAAGCTGATTTATTTAGCTTATCAACGAAAAAAACATATAATCTTTGGAAACAAGGACGCTCTTTAGAAGAAATAGCAACAATTCGGAATTTGAAGGTTGCCACGATAGAAGACCATTTTGTAGAAATTGCTTTACGAGAAAAAGAATTTTCTATTGAGATGTTTATGGAAAAAGAAAAAATAGAAAAAGTAACAAAAGTAATTGAAGCATTACAAACACGCAAATTGCGTGTGTTGAAGCAAGCGGTTGGAGAGGAAATCTCTTATTTTGAAGTCCGTCTTGTATTGGCGCGGATGGAGGGTATAAATGAAGCTTGAGGAATATTTATATAAGTGGTTTGGATATTCTGAATTTCGTCCGGGGCAAAAAGGAGTTATTACGGACTTATTGGAAGGGAAAGATGTTGTAGCAATGCTTCCGACTGGAAGAGGAAAGTCAATGTGTTATCAACTTCCGGGGCTTCTGCAAGAGGGTACGGTGCTTGTTGTATCACCATTATTATCTTTAATGGAAGACCAAGTTACGCAATTAAAGTATGTCGTAAAAAATCGAGTTATTGCATTGAATAGTTTTCGGACGTTAAGTGAAAAAAGAGAAGCAATGAAAAAGCTATCTTTTTATAAATTTGTTTTCGTATCACCAGAGATGTTGCAGTCGGAACTTCTAATAAGAGAATTGAAAAAAATTCATATTTCATTATTTGTCGTAGATGAAGCGCATTGTATTTCACAATGGGGCTATGATTTTCGGCCAGATTATAAAAAATTAGATAAAGTAATTGAGAGTATCGGATCTCCGAAAGTATTAGCATTAACAGCAACTGCGACAAAGGATGTACTGCGAGATATAGCGGAAAGTTTAAATCTAAAAAATATAGCTGAGCATGTGTACTCAATTGATCGTCCAAATATTGCGATGGAAGTGCAATTTGTGGAAACAATAGAAGAAAAAAAAGAGGCGCTTTTTGAGCATGTAATGTATTTGCAAGGGCCTGGTATTGTTTATTGTTCAAGTAGGGCCTGGACAGAGCGTTTAACCGAGTATTTAAGAGGAAAAGGAATTACAGGTGTAGCTTTTTATCATGGTGGTATGGAACATGAAGAGCGTATGTTAATTCAACAACAGTTTATGAATGACCAGTTGCAAATTGTAATATGTACAAGCGCTTTTGGGATGGGGGTAAATAAGGCGAATACAAGATATATTATTCATTTTCAATATCCGACAAATGTAGCTTCCTATTTACAAGAAATTGGAAGAGCGGGAAGAGATGGAGAATTGAGTATAGCCATTTTATTATGTAGTCCATTGGATCACGATTTGCCAATTTCAATCATTGAAGATGAATTGCCAAGTAAATCGCAAATACAATTTTTATTTTCGTTACTACAAGAAAGAATGTTTCAAACGAAAGTATTACCATTAGAAGATGTAGAAGAAATTTGTTATAATGCAGCAAGATTTAATGAACAGTATTGGCGTTTTACACGTTATCATCTCGAACATCTTGGAATCATACAACAGCGAAATCTCATGCTAGAGAGCTTGTCAGATGAAATAATGCACAGATTAATAGCGGAAGTGGCAGTGAGACTGCGCAATAAATATAGTGAGCTAGAAAATATGAAGTCATGGATACAAGTTCAAGGATGTAGACGTGAATATTTATTACAACAATTCGGTTATAGAAAAGAAAAAGAGATAGAAAACTGTTGTGATTACTGTGGTATTACAAAAACGGATTATAAAAAAAGACGAGCGCAACAGTTAGTTTTCGACTATAATTGGGAAACAGAGTTACAAAAGCTTTTCGGCCTAGGGAAGATGGAGGAATGATGAACATTCAAAGGCATAATGTTGAAGATATGAGTCCGAGAGAAATAAGACTGAATCTCTACATAACACAACTAATCATTATTGGTATCGGTTGTTTACTAGCATATATATTATTTCAAGATAAAAGAGAAGTTTATAGTTTGTGGAAATGGGAACCGGTTTCTATACTTGTAATAGGTAGCTTGTTAGCGATCTGTATTGTGTTATTAGATTATGTTGCAATGCGAGTGTTTCCAGAATCTTGGTTTGATGATGGTGGCATTAACGATAGAATGTTTCAAGGGATTTCTGTCATGCATTTACTCGTTATCACGTTTATTATTGGCTTTGCGGAAGAGTTTTTATTTAGAGGTGTAGTGCAGACTCATTTCGGAATTGTAATAGCGAGTTTAATTTTTGCTGTGTTACATATTCGGTATATAACGAAGCCTTTTTTGTTTTGTTTCGTCTGCTTTATTAGTTTTGTTTTTGGTTATGTATTCGAGTGGACAGGAAATTTGTTTATAACAATCTTTGCACACTTTCTTGTTGATTTTATAATGGGGCTCCAATTAAGAAAATAAATGGAAGGTGGTGGTGAACAACATGAGAAAACGAATTCCTGATTTTGAAGAGGAGTTAGAAGTTGAGCAAGTGGAAGAAGATGAAGTTTTACCGCCGCGTAGTGAAATTCATAGAAATAAAGAGAACAAACCAAAGTTTAAAATGAATCACATTTTCGTCCGAGTGTTAACATTTTTGTTCATATTGTTACCTATTAGTATCCTATGGTATACGGATAAGTATATACAGGTAAAAAGTGATAGTAATAATGCTGAGAAAAGTGCGTTTGAAGTGATTTTCTTTGATTCAGCTCAGACTGAATCAAAGAAGCAGTCTGAGAAAGTAGCAACTCATGTTGTGAAAGATGGAGAAACTTTAGAAAGTATAGCGAAGCAATATTTCTCAGATAAAAATGGGATAGAAATAATAAAAAAGTATAATGATTTACAAGAAGATGAAGTGAAAGTAGGACAAGAATTGAAAATTCCTATAAAAGATAAGTCCACGAAGTATGAGAGCTAGCTAAATGAGTGATATAGCTGCACATAAAATTAAGGACTATACTTTACGAGGAGGGAGAGTAAAAAATATATGTCATGGATTATATTATTATGTACTCTCATATGCATTGGTTTTGTATGTCTTCTTGGAATGTATAAAGAAGCAATGCGTAATACAGTGTTGGAACATACTTTAGTATTCGAAGAATTTCCGGAAAGTTTTCAAAAAGTTAAAGTTTTTTTTATTTCGGATATTCATAGAAGGACCATTTCTAGCTCGCTAATTGAACGAGTGAAAGGAAAAGCTGATATCGTAATTATTGGCGGTGATTTAGCTGAAAAAGGAGTACCTTTATCGCAAATCTCTTTAAATATTCAAAAGTTAAGAGAAATAGCCCCTGTATATTTTGTATGGGGAAATAATGATTATGAAATTGAATATCACGAATTGGATGCTTTATTAATAGAAAATAATGTGAAGGTATTAGATAATACAAGAGTTGTATTTGAGTCTGAATTAGGAGAGAAAATTTGCTTACTCGGTATCGATGATGTTGGATTAGAACGAGATCGTTTAGATTTAGCGTTGTCTGATTGTAAAGAAGAAGGTTTTCGCATTTTAATTAGTCACAACCCAGATATAATAAAGAAAATGTCTGGTAAAGAACAAATTTCGCTCGTATTAAGTGGACATACACATGGAGGTCAGATTCGGTTGTTTCCATCTGAAAAGTATTTAAAGGGTGGTGTATATAAGCATTCTAATACGACTCTCTTTGTTAGTAATGGGTATGGAACAACATTATTCCCTCTTCGTTTTCGGGCACCTTCCCAAACACATATCATTACATTATGCGGAGGAAAATAATGCCGACTTTAAATGGGACATATAATATAAAAGCTATTTCGAATATACTCGGAATTCAACCGAGTACACTTCGCGCATGGGAAAGACGCTATCATATTATTGCCCCAAAGAGAAATCGTGCGGGGCACCGTTTATATACAGAAGAGCATATTCATATTTTGAAATGGTTAATGAATAAAGTTTCTGAGGGGATGATGATTGGACAAGCAGTTCAGTTATTGGAAGGGAATCGTTTGCAGAACAACGTTCAAAAAGAAAAAATTACAGATACAGAAGTTGTTTTAGTGGACGATATACTACAAGCTTTGTTAAAATTTGATGAAATTACAACTTCTGCATTATTAAACGAGGTTTTTAGTATATATTCAACGGAAAAGGTTGTTACAAGCATCATCCTTCAAGTGGCAAACAAGTTGTTATCTTTAAAAAATAATAATGAGATTACAATGTCACAATTCAAATATGTTGTATCATTCTTACAAACACGTCTAGGAATGATATATCATAATGCGTCAGTGTATTCTTCCGTTAACAAAGTTTTCGTTTTAGAAAATAATATATTAAAAGGATTTATTTTCGCGACGTATTTACGACTAAAAGGATATCAAGCAATGTATATGGGGACAAGTTTAGATGAAGAAGGTATTTTACTAGCTATTGAACAATTACAACCTAAATATTTGTTTATATCTTTTGATGATGAACGAGAACTTGAAGAGGCAGTAGAATTTATTGACTTATTGCAAAAAAAAAATGAAAACCTCTCTGGTGGTTTTATAGGAAGAAAAGGCATTGGAGATCAATTAAATCTTCAAAATATCCTAATTGGTAATACGAAAGAAGAATGGGATGGATGGTTAAAAATGTTAGAATAGTCGTTCGAAAAGAACCATCTATTTTCTATTTCATATAATAAAAATTAGATGCAATGGTTACGTAGGGAGGGTATGAGATGAGACTGGAACGTTTAAATTATAATAAGATTAAAATTTTCCTAACATTTGATGATTTATCTGAACGAGGATTAACGAAAGAAGATTTGTGGAGAAATGCACCGAAAGTACAGCAACTATTCCGTGATATGATGCAAGAAGCGAATAAAGAATTAGGGTTTGAAGCGGATGGACCGATTGCTGTTGAAGTATTTTCTCTACAAGCTCAAGGTATGGTTGTAATTGTAACAAAAGAAAATCACGAAGTGGATACAGAAGATGAGTTCCGTGACGAGTTTATTGAAATGCAAGTGACTCTTGATGAAAGCGAACATATACTTTACGAGTTTGCTACATTAGATGATGTAATCAATTTGTCAAATCGCTTATATAACCTTGGTGTAACTGATGGGAAGTTGTATACGTGGGATGATCGTTTTTATCTTTGGATAGAAGAAGAAGAGCAATTTCAATTATTGAAGGCGGATTTTATAGCTATTTTAGCGGAATACGGTAATCCGTCAACAGCAACAATTTACCGCATAATGGAATATGGTAAAGAATTAATGGATTCTCAAGCAATTGAACAAATATACAATTACTTTGTAAAAAAACAAAACCTCAGCTAATGTAACGTAGCTTGAGGTTTTATTTTTATTCAGCTGAAGATTGGAAAATCTAAAATCTATAGAGCGAAGTGTAGGAAACAAGACTAGCCGATCTATATTTAAAAATATAATCAGTATTTTTTGATGAAATAATTGTTTTATCGAACGTATTTTGATGAAAATGAAAAATATTTAAATATTTAAGTATTTTACTTTTCTAAAAGCAATAAAAGGACTATAATAATAGTGAAAACGCTTGCAATGCAAAATAGTTTGTATATATTTGTTAGCGTTTTCTATTGCATTCCAAATTTAACGGTGTATACTAGGCAATGAAGGTTTACTAAACAAGTGAAATTACAGGGGGTTTACTTACTATGGTAGCCGAAAAGGGAACTCAAACGAAAACACAACAACAAGGGGAACAACATTTTGAATTGTTAAATTCAACACAAATTGTAATTAATGAAGCATTAGAAAAATTGGGTTATCCAAACGAAGTATATGAATTATTGAAAGAACCAATTCGTATGATGACAGTGAAAATTCCAGTTCGTATGGATGACGGGACTGTTAAAATATTTACAGGATATCGTGCGCAACATAATGATGCTGTTGGTCCAACGAAAGGTGGAATTCGCTTCCATCCAAACGTAACAGAAAATGAAGTGAAAGCACTTTCTATTTGGATGAGTTTAAAATGTGGTATTGTTGATTTACCATATGGTGGAGGTAAAGGTGGAATCATTTGTGACCCACGTGAGATGTCTTTCCGTGAATTAGAAAGATTAAGCCGCGGTTATGTACGAGCAATTAGCCAAATTGTTGGTCCGACAAAAGATATTCCAGCTCCAGATGTATTTACAAACTCACAAATTATGGCATGGATGATGGATGAGTATAGCCGTATCGATGAATTTAATTCACCAGGATTTATTACAGGTAAACCACTTGTATTAGGTGGATCACACGGACGTGAAACAGCGACTGCAAAAGGTGTAACAATTTGTATTCGTGAAGCTGCGAAAAAACGTGACATTGATATTAAAGGTGCACGCGTTGTTGTTCAAGGATTTGGGAATGCGGGTAGCTTCTTAGCTAAATTTATGCATGATGCAGGCGCGAAAGTAATTGCAATTTCAGATGCGTACGGTGCACTACATGATCCGAATGGATTAGATATTGACTACTTACTAGATCGTCGCGATAGCTTCGGTACTGTAACAAAACTATTTAATAATACAATTTCAAACACAGAATTGTTAGAACTTGATTGCGATATTTTAGTTCCAGCTGCAATTGAGAACCAAATTACAGAAGAAAATGCTGATAAGATTAAAGCGAAAATTGTAGTTGAAGCTGCAAATGGTCCAACTACATTAGAAGCAACAAAAATCTTAACAGATCGTGGTATCTTACTTGTTCCAGACGTATTAGCAAGTGCTGGTGGCGTTACGGTATCTTACTTTGAGTGGGTACAAAATAACCAAGGTTACTACTGGACTGAGGAAGAAGTAGAACAACGTTTAGAAAAAGTAATGGTAAAATCATTCGATTCAATCTATGAAACATCACAAGTTCGTAAAGTAAACATGCGCTTAGCTGCATACATGATTGGTGTTCGTAAAATGGCTGAGGCTAGTCGCTTCAGAGGTTGGGTATAATATATAATGTTTTGAGAAAACGTGATTTCCTTTTGAGGGAATCGCGTTTTTTGCTGAAGTTACTAGTTAGAGGTGTTGTATATGGATAATGAAATGATGAATCGAGTAGATTGATTAGAAGAAGGGGGAACCAACTAGAAAGTAAAAATAGCAATAATTTAAAATGCCCAGAAAACAAGTGTTTTTAGAATGTTTGGAGAGGGTTTATTGCATCTGGTTGTTGGAGGATTGATTATCGCAGTAGTAATTGGAATTATTACGTAGCTTGGTGAAAAATAAAAACAAAAAGAACACTTGTTCTATACGAACAAACGTGCTATACTTTCCTTAGATAAGCAAAACGGAAATGATTTTAAGGAGAGATAAATGATGAAAATGACAGTAGACCAAAGATTTATGATGCCAGCAGATGTTGTGGAACGAGTGGAAGTTTTACGAAATAATCATAGTAAGCGTGGATCATTATTACAATCAGTAAATAAGTTTTTCGGTTTAGATACGAAAGAAGATTGTGTTTGGTTTTACGGTTTTTACGGAGTGGCTGTAAGTATTGTATTATTTCTGGTATTCACATCAAATATTTTCGATTTTCTCTTCGCATAAGAAATAATGCCATAAGGACATTGCTACCGAATACATATATAAGGAAGTAAGGTAACTTTGTAGAGCGGGAGTTGGTAGTAATGGCGATGTTCCCTATTGAGCGTAATTATATTGGGTATGGAAATTCACGACCAGGAATTCCTCTTTCAAAAGTAAGATTTATTGTAAGTCATGACACAGGGAACCCTGGTAGCAATGCGATAGGAAATCGGGATTACTTTAATGAAATACAACCGAAAGCTTCAGCGCATACATTTATTGATGATAAAACAATATTAGAAATTGTCCCTATAAATGAAGTTGCGTACCATGTTCGATACAATGTGCCGACGGATAATGATTTATTCGGTTATGATGCGAATAAGGCTGCTATTGGGGTGGAACTTTGTTATGGAGGCGACGTAAACTTTTGGGAGGCGTATACTCGTTTTACTTGGTATCATGCGTATTTATGTCAAAATTTCGGTTTAAATCCTAAAAAGGCTATTGTGTCACACAAAACGTTGGATCCTACTCGGAAAATCGATCCTGAAAATGTATTAGGGCAACAAGGAATTAAATTTCAGCAGTTTTTAGCAGATGTCTATCGGATGTATGTTTCGTTTAGATGACAAATATATGAAAAATGAATACAATAAAGATAGGTGCCTACTGCTGTAAGTAGGTTTTTTCTTGTTTAGATAAATAGAGCAGAGGTAGAAGACTAGGAGTGAACCGAGTATGCAAAAAGAAACAGTTATTATTATCGGAGGCGGTCCATGCGGATTAGCAGCGGCGATTTCGTTGCAAAAAGTGGGGTTAAATCCGTTAGTAATCGAAAAAGGTAACATAGTAAATGCAATTTATAATTATCCAACTCATCAAACATTTTTCTCCTCTAGTGAAAAATTAGAAATTGGTGAAGTTGCTTTTATTACAGAAAATCGTAAGCCATTTCGTAATCAAGCGCTTGCGTATTATCGTGAAGTAGTAAAGCGTAAATCTATACGTGTAAATGCATTTGAACGAGTGGAACAAGTTCAAAAAGATGGTGATGTTTTTAAAGTTGAAACGACGAAGCGTGACGGAAACAAAGAAATATATGTGGCGAAATACATTGTTGTCGCAACTGGATATTATGATAATCCGAATTATATGAATGTACCTGGTGAGAAACTTGAGAAAGTAGCTCATTATTTCAAAGAAGGACATCCTTATTTTGATCGAGATGTCGTTGTAATAGGTGGTAAAAATTCAAGTATAGATGCGGCGTTAGAGCTTGTTAAATCGGGTGCACGTGTAGCAGTTCTATACCGTGGCGGGGAATACTCGCCAAGTATTAAGCCGTGGATTTTGCCGGAATTTGAGGCGTTAGTACGAAATGGGACAATTCAAATGCGTTTCCATGCGCATGTAAAAGAAATTACTGAGCATACGTTGACGTATACAGTAGATGGTGAGGAAAATACAATTCAAAACGATTTTGTATTTGCTATGACGGGTTACCATCCAGACCACAGCTTCTTAACGAAAATGGGAGTTCGGATTGATGAAGAAACAGGACGCCCGATTTATACAGAGGGTAGTATGGAAACAAACGCTGAAAATATTTTTATTGCAGGTGTAATTGCTGCGGGGAATAACGCAAATGAAATATTTATCGAGAACGGTAGATTCCATGGAGATGCGATTGCGCAAACCATTGCATCAAGAGAAGAATAAAAAGAAGCTGTCGAAATTCGACAGCTTCTTTTTTAATCGTGCATATACATATTTTGGATTGCTTCATGAGAATTTGTATTCTCTAATGCGACTAATAATTTAATACGCGCCTTTTGAGCATTTAAACCGTATGTGAATATAACGCCCATATCTTTTAATTGCTTGCCGCCACCTTCATACGAATATACATCTTGAACGATACCGTTGAAACAGCGAGACACTAATACGACAGGAATTCCTTTGCCTATTAATCGTTCTAGACTTGGAAGTGTTCTTGGAGGTAAATTACCTTGTCCAAGTGCTTCAATAACAATTCCGTCTACTGGTAGTGTTTCAATTGCTGATAATAATGTATCATCCATACCTGCGTATGCTTTTAGAACGACAACGTTTTTAGAAATCTGTCGTACTGTGCATGTTTCGTGATGCACTAAAGCATGATGGAAAACAACACCACGTTTTGTTACCATGCCAATTGGTCCGTACTGTGGACTTTGGAATGTCGCGACATTACTTGTGTGCGTTTTTGTTACATTTGTAGCACAATGTATTTCGTCGTTTAATACGACTAGAACGCCTTTTTTAGCAGCTTCATTACTACTAGCAACTTTTACAGCTGATAAGAAATTATATAGACCATCAGCACCTAATTCATTACTAGAACGCATTGCTCCTGTCACAACGATTGGGATCGTTGCTTGAACTGTTAAATCAAGAAAATAAGCTGTCTCTTCTAATGTATCGGTACCATGCGTAATGACTACGCCGTGAATATCATCTTGTCTTACTCTTTCGTCAATGATGACTTGTAATTGTAGCATTTCGCTAGGAGTCATGTGAGGAGATGGAAGATGGAACACATCTTCGACAATTAAATCAACATCGCCTTCTAAATCAGGAATAAATTTTAAAAGAGGATTCTTTTCACCTGGTTGTACGACCCCGGTTTCTTTATCTTCCTCCATTGCAATTGTTCCACCTGTGTGTAAAACTAGG
The DNA here is from genome assembly GCF_038050385.1 of Bacillus sp. FSL R9-9410. Lineage (NCBI taxonomy): Bacteria > Bacillati > Bacillota > Bacilli > Caryophanales > Bacillaceae > Bacillus > Bacillus sp. FSL R9-9410. The sequence goes on along the minus strand of NZ_JBBOTV010000001.1, from coordinate 3,201,132 downwards.
ATTCTTTTCAATGCTTATACCCCTTTCAAGTTGAAAAATACATTTAGAACATAACATGTTTTGAGTAAATTCGACAATGAAAATGTATAAAAGTATGGTTAGAAAATGACAATAAAATAAATTACTTTAATTGTGCTTCGGTAAGTGGTTATTAGGTTAGGTTTTGTTTATGGGAATTTATAGGAGGGTATATGTAAGTGTAGAGAGGGAAGGAGTGAGTTTTTTGAAAAAAGTGGAGAAAATTATAATTCGTATATTACTGATTCAATTTATTTGTCTTTCTGTCGTCCAACTGCTTTTTATACATAAATCTTCAGTGAAATATTTATCGAAAATTGTTTATTACGAGGGTGTCGTCACGCAAAATAAGGCGAAAATCTTACAGGTGAATAAGTAGTTTTCATTTTCTTCTATGATGGATTATGCTACAATAATTGAGGATTTAATGACGTGAGGCAAATGAGAAGAAGCAGGGGGAGAATACCTGCTTTTCGTTTTGTTTTTATAAGTGAAAAATGAGGTGTTACAATGGATAAACGAATTTCGATTGCTATAGATGGTCCAGCGGCTGCTGGGAAAAGTACAGTTGCAAAAGTTGTTGCGAAAAAACTTTCATATGTCTACATTGATACAGGCGCAATGTACCGTGCTATTACATATGCAGCCCTTGAACAAAAAGTGGATATTGAAAATGAAGAAAAGTTAATGAAAGTTGTAAAAAATGTAAATATTGAATTTCAGCAAGGGGAAAATACACAACTTGTATTTTTAAATGGACAAGATGTTTCTGAAGTGATTCGTACGCCAGATGTGACGAATCGAGTATCTATTGTAGCAAAGCATCGTCTTGTTCGTGAAGAAATGGTACGTCGTCAACAAGAGTTAGCTAAAAAAGGCGGCGTAGTAATGGATGGTCGTGATATTGGTACACATGTACTACCAGATGCTGAAGTGAAAATCTTTATGCTTGCTTCTGTAGAAGAAAGAGCGGAAAGAAGACATTTAGAAAATATGAATAAAGGTTTCGATTCTAATTTAGAGCAGTTAAAAGAAGAAATTGCTAGGCGTGATAAATTAGATTCAGAACGCGAAGTTTCTCCTTTGAAAAAGGCTGATGATGCATTGGAATTAGATACAACTTCTTTATCAATTGAAGAGGTTGTCCAAAAAATTATGGGTATTGTTTCAGGAGTATTTGCGAAATAAAGAAAGAGGGCTATCCTCTTTCTTTTTTTTTTTTTGAAATGTAAAGGATAAGTGAATTATAAGTCTCTTTTCTTGACAAATGGGCTAATTTGTAAGAAGTTAGTTACAGAGGAAAAAAACTGTCAGAATATATTCGCTATTATATTTCAAATCATACTTTCTTCAAGATGATTTTGCTGTATACTATTTATATAGGTTTAATATAGTTTCTTATGAACTGTATTGAAACAGAATATGTGATGATAAATTCTTAAACATGCAAATGAAAACATTTGTTTTCATTTCGTATATACATAAAAATGCTTTGTCAATTCTGTAGGGAGGTATTTCCATGGTAGAGAAAATGAATGAAGAAGTTATGAATTCAAAAGAATTACAAGTTGGTGACGTTGTTACAGGTTCTGTAACGAAAGTTGAAGAGAAACAAGTGCTTGTAAATGTTGGATACAAAACAGATGGCGTAATTCCGATTAGTGAATTAGCTAACGTTCATATTGAAAAAGCAAGCGATGTTGTAGAATTAGATCAAACACTTGAATTGAAAATTATTAAATTAGAAGAAGATGATCTTGTTTTATCTAAGAGAGCTGTTGACGCAGAAAAAGCGTGGGTAGAATTACAAGAAAAATTTAATTCTGGTCATGTATTTGATGTTACTGTAAAAGATATTGTGAATGGTGGGTTAGTTGTGGACCTTGGTGTTCGTGGTTTTATCCCAGCTTCACTTGTAGAGGTACATTATGTAGAAGATTTTGCTGACTATAAAGGAAAAACATTAGCGGTGAAAATTGTTGAATTAGACCGTGAAAAAAATCGTGTTATTCTTTCACATAAAGCGGTAGTAGAACTAGAACTAGATTCTAAGAAAAAAGAAGCAATCTCTTCGTTAAAAGAAGGGGATATTGTTGAAGGAACAGTACAACGATTAACGGATTTTGGTGCTTTCGTTAACGTTGGTGGTGTGGATGGTTTAGTTCACATTTCACAAATTTCACACGAACGTGTAGAGCAACCTTCTGAGGTATTAGAGCAAGGTCAAAAGGTAAAGGTAAAAGTGTTATCTGTTGATGCTGATACGCAACGTATTTCTTTATCAATTAAAGCAGCTCAGCCGGGACCTTGGGAAAATATTGATGGCGAAATAAAGGCTGGAGATATTCGTGAGGGCGTAGTAAAACGCCTTGTTACATTCGGTGCATTTGTTGAAATTTTACCTGGTGTTGAAGGGCTTGTGCATGTATCTCAAATTGCAAATCGTCACGTGAAAAATCCAAATGAAGTATTGGAAATGGGACAAGAAGTAAAGGTGAAAGTACTTGAAGTCCATGTAGCAGAAAAACGTATTTCTTTAAGCATAAAAGAAACGCTTGAAGAAAATAATGTAACAGAAGATTATAGCCAATATGAGCCAAATGCTGATTCTGCTACTTTCCAGTTAGGTGATATTATTGGTGAACAACTGAAAAAATTAAAGAAATAAAGAGGGGTACAAGTGGTAAGGGCAAAACGTAAATTAGATCATATTGAATATGCTCTTTCTACTGGTCAGTCTCGTACGCATGGCTTTCATGATATTGATTTTGTGCATCAAAGCTTGCCAAATTCAAGTTATGATACTGTAACATGTGAAACAAAAATCGGCGAACTTTCACTAAGTTCGCCGATTTTTATCAATGCGATGACTGGTGGTGGAGGAGAGCAAACATTACATATTAATGAGCAATTAGCATATGTAGCGAAACATCATAACCTTGCTATGGCTGTAGGGTCGCAAATGGCAGCTTTAAAAAATGAAAGCGAGGCGGCTTCTTATAAGATCGTCAGAAAGGTAAACCCAAATGGTATTTTCTTTGCTAATTTGGGGAGTGAGGCAACTGTCGAACAGGCAGAGCGTGCCGTTGATATGATTGAAGCGAATGCACTGCAAATTCATTTAAATGTCATACAAGAGTTAACGATGCCAGAAGGAGACCGTGATTTTACTGGTGTACTTCGGCGAATTGAACAAATTGTTTTAAACAGTAAAGTTCCTGTTATTGTAAAAGAAGTCGGATTTGGAATGAGTAAGGAAACAGTGCAACAGTTAGCGAGTATAGGTATAGCAGCAATTGATATTGGTGGACAAGGTGGTACGAATTTTGCTGCTGTTGAAAATGAAAGAAGACAGCGAATGCTTTCTTATTTTAATAACTGGGGCATACAAACAGCTACCTCGATTATTGAAGCAACCTCTACAAATAATAACCTCTCTTTTATTGCATCTGGGGGTATACAAACAGCAATTGACGTGGCGAAGGCAATCGCATTAGGGGCGAATACAACTGCGTTTGCTGGATACTTTTTACGTATTTTAATGCAAGATGGTGTTGAGAAGTTAGTGGATGAAATCGATCTTTTACATACAGATTTAAAATTTATTATGACAGCTCTTGGCGTGAAGACGATAGAAGAGTTGCAATCTGTACCTCTTGTTGTAAAAGGCGAAACATATCATTGGTTAGCGCAGCGAGGGATTGACACTGCACATTATAGTAGGCGATAAAAAATCAACCGTCCGGTTGATTTTTTTCAGAGTGTTGAGAAACCCTTTAGGGTTTCCAACACTCTGATATCTTTTGAATTTTATTAAATGAAAACAATAATAAATGATAGAAACTAAGAAAATAGCCCTTCACCTGACCCTTTTGGGTCAGGTGAAGGGCTATTTTTTTCATGTTGACACAGAAAGGAAAAAGAGGTTAAGACACAGTCTGTAAAAAATCAATGGTCCGGGCGGGAAGTTGGAAATCTATATAATTCTATAAATGGAAAAAAGAGAGAATTTATATTGTAATAAAGTTATATAGGAATATTGTGCGAAAAAGCTATGATTGAAAAAGGGGTTATAAAAATGAAGAAATGTAGAAAATGTGCTGCTGAATTATTGGAGGGTTCTTACTTTTGCCATGTTTGTGGAGAGAAACATGGTAAAAATAAGAAAGTATTCCGCTCTATATAGCTGGTTAGCGATAAAACAAGATAAGAGATTGCTATTTAAGAGTCAAAAGAAACAAGAAGAAATTTACGATAATTTAGGGGATGAGGATGTTAATAAAAAAGGAGATAATGTATCTTCAAATAGTAAAAATACGATAGGACGCATTACATATAATAGTGAAGATGTTAATATCCATGCACGAAATATAAGAGAAGATACAGCGATTTCTGGATATAATAAAAAGATTGAAATTTCATTAACTTCAAATGCAAGAGAAGGGGATTCTAGTTCAACAACAGTACAATCAACAATTAAAACGGCGAATATTGCAATCGCAGTCGGGAATAAATTGTATAGGAATCCAATGGTGAATGCAGGAAGTGGAATAGAAGCACTAATTTTGCCAAGGGAATTAGGAGAAGACAAAAATCCATCGGAAGATTCGTATGTGAATTACTATTTTAATATACCAAATGAAGTGAGTTTAAGTAATGCTGAAGTAGTATTACTTTCTGATCAAGGAAATACCATTGTGAGTAGGGAAATTAAAGAGGAAAAAGAAGATATTGTAGGCGTGAAAAAAGAGGTTGAGCGAAAGTTAAATGAAATAGGAGAGACGGATTATGTACGTGTTGAGGTAAAGAGTAAAAATCCTTCTCTTCATACGTATTATGTTATTACATATTCTAAAAAACCAACAGGTATAGTTACGATTGATGCCTCATCAAGTGATAGGGTTTATAATGCGAAAACAAAAGAATTATATTACGAGTAGAAATAAAATAATGGTGTAAAAAGACGGTTTCGTACATTATCGAAACCGTCTTTTTGAATTGTCCGTAAAAGCCCGATTGGTGTGGGCTAATAATCAGTGGGGATGGATACCCCCGCTGAAGTTTCACTTTACTTAATGCTGATTCTGCTTTCGAGCTTGCTCCGGTGTATCAAGACTTGTTGCACCGGGATATTGAAGTGATTGGTCGCGATCAGATTCAACGCGGCGTGATTCTCTTAGTTTTCGTTCTTGGCGATCTTTACCCATTGTGAGTTACACCTCCTTATTAGAAGTGTTGCTGTTATGAGAAAAACTATGCACAAAGAAAAGGGGGATTAACTTTCATAAAAAGTTCCCATAATGGAAAACATAGGAGGTGAAGTGATGGATGGGAGTACTTTTTATTTTGTTGCTTGGATAGGGTGGGTTGTCGTGACCTTTTTTATGAAAAAAGAATCTATTCGTTGGAAGATAAGTGCTTGTATATTAATTTTTATTATTTGTTCTCCGTTAAATGTGACGATTGCGTCTTTCACGATATCGGTAAATGCCCTTTTTCTTTGTATTATTTCTTTTGTAGGTATCGCGTTATATTCTATTTGGAAAAAATTATATACCTTACTTTCGGCACTTATTATTGCAATGTTATATACAAGCTTTCATTTGTTAGAAGTATATGATCCAATTTGGATTGTGGTTGATAGGTTGTTGCTGTTAAGTGGTGCACTTGTGTATGCATCGGTTTTATTGCACGGGGATCGCATATTACGATTATGCTCCTTATATATAGGGATGTTACAAGGAGAATTGCTGGTGACGCTTATTTTTCGTAAATTACATTTTCCTTATGAATACGGCAGTTTAGCTTTTTTAGATGTTGCTGCTGTTTCCACTTTATTTATGGTGATTTTACTTTGGATTACAAAGGCATCAGTATATATGGAACAATTTAAGAGGAAAACACGTAAAAGAAAGGCGAGGGTAATACATGACTGAATATACACCAGCTATTTTATGTGGCGTAATTGCAGGTACAATAACTAGGTTGTTAATGCTTCGTACCGATACGAGGCAATATCCGACGAGGCTTCACGGGAAAATTATTCATATCGCGATGGGATTAATTGCGGCTGCCTTAGGAGCAATTGCGATTCCGTCTGTTTTGAAAAAAGATTTCTCTGCAATTACATTTCTTACGTTAGCAGCGACGCAATTTCGTGATGTACGCAATATGGAAAGAAATACGCTTCAACAATTAGATGGATACGAGCTCGTACCACGTGGCAATACATACATTGAAGGAATTGCATTAGTATTTGAAAGTCGTAACTATTTGGCGATGTTAACGTCGTTTGTAACAACGTTTGCGTATATAGGATTCCATTCATGGATTGCCGGGGTAATTACTGGTATAGTAAGTTTTTTCATTGCGAAAAAATTAATGTCAGGTAAAAGACTTCATGACCTTGTAGAAATAGAGCACGTTCCACTTCGTTTTGAAGGAGCGGGACTTTATATTGATAATATTTACATTATGAATATTGGATTGCCAGCAAGACAAGAAGAAATTATGAAATATGGAATGGGATTTATTTTAAAACCGAAATCGATAGATGCGATGGTTACAATCTCAAACTTAGGACAACGTCAAGCTATTTTACATGATGTTTCGGTTGCTTTAGGAATATATAGAGATTCTGGAACGCCGGCACTTGTACCGTTAGCGAAGCGTGATTTAGAGGATGGGAGAGTTGGGATTTTTGTTCTGCCGCAAGATCAAGATGCAGAAAAAGCGATAGGGGTGATCGGAAATGTACCAACATTAGAGAGTGCTGTTCATATGTCATCAGAAGCTCCGAAAGGAAGGGGAGATAAGAGATGATGTTAGAAAGTGTTATTCTCGCAGTCATTACAACAACACCAGAGAAATTTGCAGGTGGTGCCCCTTTATTTATTTGCGAGTCGACAGAGGAACTGGAATTTGTTGCAAATAATTTAGAGGCTATTTTAGATGGTATTGCACATCGCTTACAAGATAATGTATATATTATTGTGAAACATTAGTAACGTGTGGTATAATGTGAGGTGTTTTGATACGTTGAGAAATATTCTGGAATGCAAATCCCTTCTTGCACAAAGAAGGGTTTTTTACATAATAAACAGAAGCAAGTTGAAAGGATGAAAGTATATGCCGAAACCAGTAATAGCGATAGTAGGCCGCCCGAACGTAGGGAAATCTACTATTTTCAATAGAATTGTTGGAGAAAGAGTTTCAATCGTAGAAGATATACCAGGTATAACACGAGACCGTATTTATAGTGCGGGAGAATGGTTAAGCCATGAATTTAACATTATTGATACAGGTGGAATTGATATTGGAGACGAGCCGTTCTTGACACAAATTCGTCAACAGGCGGAAGTAGCGATTGATGAAGCAGATGTTATCATTTTTATGACGAATGGTCGCGATGGTGTAACTGCAGCAGATGAAGAAGTTGCTAAAATTTTATATCGTTCTAAAAAACCAATTGTACTTGCGGTAAATAAAGTAGATAATCCAGACATGCGCGGTGATATTTATGATTTTTATGCATTAGGATTTGGCGAGCCATTCCCAATTTCAGGTACACACGGTTTAGGACTTGGTGATTTGTTAGATGAAGCTGCAAATCATTTTCCAAAGATTGAAGAAGAAGCGTATGACGATGAAACAATCCGTTTCTCTTTAATTGGACGTCCAAACGTAGGGAAATCATCACTTGTAAATGCACTTCTTGGTCAAGAACGTGTAATTGTAAGTAATATAGCGGGAACGACACGTGATGCTGTTGATACACCATATAGTAAAGATGATCAAGATTATGTAATCATCGATACAGCTGGTATGCGTAAAAAAGGGAAAGTATACGAAAGTACAGAAAAGTATAGTGTACTTCGTGCACTTAGAGCGATTGAACGTTCTGACGTTGTTTTAGTCGTTTTAGACGGAGAAGAAGGAATTATTGAGCAAGATAAAAAAATCGCTGGATATGCTCATGATTCAGGACGAGCTGTTATTATCGTTGTAAACAAATGGGATGCAGTGAAAAAAGATGAAAAAACAATGAAAGCATTTGAAGAAAACATTCGCGCTCATTTCCAATTTTTAGAGTATGCGCCGATTGTATTCTTATCTGCGAAAACGAAAAAACGTACACAAACATTATTACCAGTTATTAATGAAGTAAATGAAAGTCATAGCATCCGCGTACAAACGAACGTATTAAATGATGTAATTATGGATGCGGTAGCGATGAATCCAACGCCGACTCATAATGGTAGCCGTCTGAAAATCTTCTATGCGACACAGGTTGCGGTAAAACCACCAACATTTGTTATATTTGTAAACGATACGGAATTAATGCACTTTTCATATGAGCGCTTCTTAAAGAACCGTTTACGTGAAGCGTTCGGTTTTGTAGGAACGCCGATTCACATTATCGCTAGAGCAAGAGACTAATGGAGAGGATGTGATTTTATGACAAAAATCACAGTAATAGGAGCAGGTAGCTGGGGAACAGCGTTAGCGATGGTATTAGCTGACAATGGGCATGATGTACGTATTTGGGGGAACCGTCCTGAACTCATGAATGAAATTAATACGAAGCATGAGAACAGTAGATATCTTCCAGGGATTACATTGCCAAGCACAATCGTAGCCTACTCTTCTTTAGAAGAAGCATTAGTAGATGTAAATACAGTACTGCTAGTAGTACCGACGAAAGCGTACAGAGACGTATTGCAAGAGATGAAAGAAATTGTTACAGAGCCAATTACTTGGATTCATGCAAGTAAAGGAATCGAACCAGGTACGTCAAAACGTATTTCGGAAGTGATTGAGGAAGAAATTCCAGAGAGCTTGATTAAGGATGTTGTTGTACTATCTGGGCCGAGTCACGCTGAAGAAGTTGGATTGCGTCAAGCGACAACTGTTACGTCTGCAGCAAAGCGTATGGAAGCGGCTGAGGGAGTACAAGATTTGTTTATGAATAGCTATTTCCGTGTATATACAAACCCAGATATCGTTGGAGTGGAACTTGGTGGTGCTTTAAAAAATATTATTGCACTAGCTGCGGGGATAACTGACGGGCTTGGATTAGGTGATAATGCGAAAGCGGCATTAATGACACGTGGTTTAACAGAGATTGCTCGTTTAGGAAGAAAAATGGGCGGAAATCCACTGACATTTGCCGGCCTAACTGGTATGGGGGACTTAATTGTAACTTGTACAAGTGTGCATAGTCGAAATTGGCGTGCGGGAAATATGCTTGGAAAAGGACATTCTTTAGAAGAAGTATTAGAAAGCATGGGTATGGTTGTTGAAGGTGTAAGAACAACGAAAGCTGCTCATGAATTGGCAGAGAAAATGGAAGTTGAAATGCCGATTACAGCTGCTTTATATGACGTGCTGTTCAATGGGAATAATGTGAAAGATGCAGTAGGCTCATTGATGGGACGTGTTCGAAAACATGAAGTTGAAGCGATACCTGATTTGTTATAAAGAAAGCGGTAGAAGTACATTTCGTACTTCTACCGTTTTTTATTTTTTATGGGTCTTTTCACCAATTTTTCATCTCTGCATAGGATGAAGAGTAACTTGAGGAGAGGGTGAAAAGAATGGATAACAACATTTTTAATAACATTGAAAAAGAAGCGAAAGTGAACAAAGAAGATATTTTTAAATTAGCGTCGTCTGTTCAAAATGCGAACTTACGTGATGAGACAGTGCTTCGCCAATTGATTCATCAAGTTGCTCTAATGGCAGGACGCGAAGTGCCGAAAGAGCAAGAGGATCAAATTGTAAAAGCGATTATTAACAATAATATGCCGGCGGATTTTGGTTCGTTAAGTAAAATGTTTAAAAAATAAATTATGAGAAACAAAGAGTTTAGAGAATGCATATGATAGTTATGAAAGAATGGGAATAGAGCTGTTAAGGGCATATTTGGTCAACCGAAGCGCATCATTTCGTGCTTCGGTTTTATTATTTTAAATAAAAATCATCAATTCACGGAAAAATGATGATTTTTATTTGTTTAAATATTTTAATTTGTTAAAATAGTATAAAAATAGATTGAAAGTAAAGGGGTGTATATATGTCGGAAGGGCTTATGAAAATGTGGTTTGCTTTAGGGGCAATTGGATTTATGTTTCTTGCAGTAAGTTTTATTTTATTAAGTAGGCATAAAATGAAGAATAAATTTTTGAAAGGGATTACAGCTTTAGTAGCGTACACCCTCATGATTGTATCGGGAATTGTTATTTTCCTTGTTGTATTTAGTGGCCCTATAGAGCAATAAAGGATGTGTAATCGGTAAATGTTACAAAAGGAACAGTCCATACTAGCATGAAAAGGTGATTGTCAGTGAAAAAAATCCATTTTATTTTAATATTTTGTTGCATGAGCATTTTAACAGGGTGTATGTATCCAAAAGAAAATATGAAACAAAGTGCTATTCCTTATGAAGATCAGTTGCAAGTTGTACAAAAAGCCATTAATACATATAAGGAGCAAACGGATGGTTTATTACCAATTAAGACGCGTGATATGAGTACGCCGATTTATCAGAAGTATCCAATTGATTTTCAAAAAATTGCTCCAAGGTACATACAAGAGGCGCCAGGGAATGCGTATGAAAGTGGTGGAGTATATCAATATGTATTAATAGATGTTGAAAAAAATCCGACAGTAAAGTTAATTGATGTGAGAATGGCGGAACAAATTCAAGAAGTGGCATTGAAGCTCAGGATGTATCGGGATGAACATCAATATCCACCTTTTAAAAAAGTGATTACAGATGGTGTTTATGAATTAGACTTCAAAAAACTAGGATATAAAGATGTACCACAAGTGACAAGTCCGTACTCAGGAAAAGGTCTCCCTCTTGTAATCAATGAAAAAGGAGAATTGTTTGTTGATTATAGAATCGACTTATATGAAGTGTTGAAAAAAAATGAAGGGCAATTTAAAGAAGGCGAAGATATCCGGAGTATACTATCGAAGGATTCCCCGTTTGTTCCTGCATATTCTTTGCCGTACACAGTAAAAAATGGAGAACCAATTTTTTTAAAATCATAAGTCATGAACCTTTCTTTTAGTGAATAAGTTCTAGAAGAAAGGTTTTTTATGTTATACAACTTGCGATGCAAACAAAAGGTATTTTTAAATAGTCATATGAAATTGGACAAAATTATATGATATATTGTCCGAACTTCTAGAATACCATTATATTATATCAGATATTATAGGCAACGTTAGAGAAGGTATTAGTTGACTATAAACGTGGAATTATTCCCAAAAATATTGAGGGAGGGAATCACTTGGAAAAGGTAGATATTTTTAAAGATATTGCGGAACGCACAGGCGGTGATATTTATTTTGGAGTTGTAGGAGCTGTTCGAACAGGGAAATCAACATTTATTAAAAAGTTTATGGAACTTGTTGTTATTCCCAATATTGAAAATGAGTCAGACCGTCAAAGAGCGCAGGATGAACTGCCTCAAAGTGCTGCTGGTCGTACAATAATGACGACGGAACCGAAGTTTGTTCCAAACCAAGCGGTTTCTATCGAAGTAGATGAAGGTCTTGAAGTGAATATTCGATTAGTAGATTGTGTTGGATATACGGTTCCAGGAGCAAAAGGCTATGAAGATGAGAATGGTCCGCGCATGATTAATACTCCTTGGTATGAAGAGCCTATTCCATTCCATGAAGCTGCAGAAATCGGAACACGTAAAGTAATTCAAGAGCATTCAACAATTGGTGTCGTTATTACAACAGATGGAACAATTGGTGAAATTCCAAGAAGAGATTATATAGAGGCAGAAGAACGCGTTGTAAATGAGTTAAAAGAAGTAGGAAAGCCTTTCATTATGATTATCAATACTGTACAGCCATATCATCCAGATACAGAGCAGTTACGTCAAAGTTTATCAGAAGAATATGATATCCCAGTAATTGCGATGAGTGTAGAGAGTTTAAGAGAAACAGATGTGTATAACGTACTTCGAGAAGCGTTATTCGAGTTCCCAGTTTTAGAAGTGAATGTAAATCTTCCGAGCTGGGTAATGGTGCTAAATGAAGGGCATTGGTTACGCAAAAGTTATCAGGAAGCGGTTCAAGAGACTGTAAAGGATATAAAACGTCTTCGTGATGTGGACCGTGTCGTTTGGCAGTTTAGTCAATATGAATTTATTGATCGAGCAAGTCTAGCTGGCATCGATATGGGGCAAGGTGTGGCAGAGATTGATTTATATGCGCCAGATGAATTGTATGATCAAATTTTAAAAGAAGTAGTAGGAGTAGAGATTCGAGGAAAAGATCATTTATTGAAGCTTATGCTCGATTTATCTTATGCGAAAACAGAGTATGACCAAGTGGCGGATGCCCTGCGGATGGTAAAACAAACCGGATATGGAGTAGCAGCGCCTGCATTAGCTGATATGAGCTTAGATGAACCGGAAATTATTCGTCACGGTTCAAGGTTCGGTGTTAAATTAAAAGCGGTTGCGCCGTCTATTCATATGATAAAAGTGGATGTAGAATCAACATTTGAACCGATTATCGGTACTGAAAAACAAAGTGAAGAACTAGTTCGTTACTTGATGCAAGATTTTGAAGATGACCCGCTATCAATTTGGAATTCTGATATATTTGGTCGCTCTCTTAGTTCTATTGTTAGAGAAGGAATTCAAGCGAAGTTATCTCTAATGCCAGAAAACGCTCGTTATAAGTTAAAAGAAACGCTAGAAAGAATTATTAATGAAGGATCTGGCGGATTAATTGCGATTATATTATAAGAAAAAAATCCCTCTAATTGCAGAGGGATTTTTTTCTTTTTGAGTTCGTAATAGAAAAATAAGCAGCCATTATCTAATATTTTGTTGTAAATTGTCAAGTTTCATCAGAATTTCACATTTTAAGAGTAATAATTTCCTTAAAAATATTGAATTATAAAGGAGAATCGTATAATATAGGCGTTGATAATGATTTATCTACATCTTTGTAGTATAGAATTTGTAAAAATTGCCTACAAATGAAAGTAAGACTCATTTTATGATCATTATACAGTCTTATCTTTGGGAGGAGGTGAATGGCATGAACAAGACAGATTTAATCAATGCTGTTGCAGAAGCAAGTTCCCTTTCTAAAAAGGACGCAACAAAAGCAGTGGACGCTGTTTTTGATTCTATCTTAGAAGCTTTAAAACAAGGTGATAAAGTACAACTAATCGGATTCGGTAACTTCGAAGTTCGTGAGCGTGCGGCTCGTAAAGGTCGTAACCCACAAACAGGTGAGGAGATTGAAATCGCTGCAAGTAAAGTACCTGCATTCAAACCTGGTAAAGCGTTAAAAGATGCGGTTAAATAATCCTTACATATTAACAGGGAAGAAGAGTTTCCTTTTTGGAAACTCTTCTTTTTGCTTTTAAAAACATAAATATGCTAGAATGTGTTCGTATCACTTTTAGGTTTTTCGGGAGGGCTAGCGGATGGCAAAAGTTAATTTAGAACAAATTGAACATGCAGTACGTCTTATTTTAGAGGCAATCGGAGATGACCCAAATCGCGAGGGAGTACTTGATACACCGAAACGTGTTGCGAAAATGTACGCAGAAGTATTCTCAGGGATGCATGAGGATCCGAAAGAGCATTTACACAAAGTATTTGGAGAAGACCACGAAGAGCTTGTACTAGTAAAGGATATACCATTCTATTCGATGTGTGAGCATCATCTTGTTCCGTTTTATGGAGTTGCTCACGTTGCATATATTCCGCAAGGTGGAAAAGTAACAGGGCTAAGTAAATTAGCCCGTACTGTAGACACAATTGCGCGTCGTCCGCAACTACAGGAACGAATTACATCAACAGTAGCTAACTCTATTATGGAAGTACTAGAGCCGCATGGTGTAATGGTAGTAGTAGAAGCAGAGCATATGTGTATGACGATGCGTGGTGTGAAAAAGCCTGGTGCGAAAACAATAACGACTGCGGTGCGCGGCGTGTTAGAAAATGATGCAGCAGCACGTAGTGAAATTTTATCGTTTATTAAGACGAAGTAAAGAAAAGCGGGAAACTGCTTTTCTTTTTTTTATATACAAAAAAATGATATAGTTTTAGTGTTAAAGAGCAAGAATATAAAGGTTGAAAATTACTTCTGCCTTTTGTGGAAATGAATGTTTGTAGTTGTTAGAGACGAAGATAACTCGTATGAATGAAAGGTGAGGGTTTATTCGGGGGTAGTTTGGCAGAAGTAGCCAAGTTTTGATTATAGAAAATAGAATGTATGTGTTATAATAAATTTTATGAATTAGAAAACAAGGGTGATTTTTTGTGTGTGACATCTACGGAGGGTATGCGGGTATTAAAGAGAAATTGATGGAGAAATTACGCCATCCTTATTTTATAAACTATATTGAAGAACCATTTATTGATGAAGAAAAAATAGCGCTGTTATACGGTGCATTAAAAGGTGCAAATATACATAAAGAACAAATTGATCATTATGTAGTAACGATTATGCTTGTACAAATTGCTCTTGATACACATGAAAAAGTATCAAATAAGGCAAATGAAGAGACGAGTGGGTTCCATAAGCGTCGTCAATTGACAGTTCTTGCAGGGGATTATTATAGTGGTCTATACTATTACTTATTGTCAATGAATTGTGATATTATCTTAATTCGTGCACTTGCTGAAGGAATTAAGGAGATTAATGAACATAAAATTATGCTATATCAAAAAGCACATGTGGCGATTCAAGACATAATGGAAAGTGTAGTAATAATTGAATCTGCGCTTTTGCAAAAAACATGTGATCATTTTCATTTATCTAATTGGAAACCATATATAACTTATGTGTTAGGAAAAAATCGTCTTCAAAAAGAGTGTCAATTGTATGCTGATAAACAAAATTCACCTGTTTTTCAAGCGGTTCAAAAACTCTCATTGGATGACGATAAAAATCTAGAAACAGTTATTAATGAATGGCTTATGGAAATGAGAAAGCAGGAAGAAAATTTTTTAGAGAATCATACAGAAGTTAATGAGATAATTTCTATGTTAAGAGATAAATCAAGGACATAAGCAACTTTACATTGGAAGAAGGTACGAGCATGCAACAATCAAAAGAAGAAAGAGTACATGACGTATTTGAGAAAATTTCTGATAAATACGATGTGATGAATTCTGTAATTAGTTTTCAAAGGCATAAGGCATGGCGTAAAGAGACGATGCGAATTATGGATGTGAAACCTGGGAGTAAGGCACTTGATGTATGCTGCGGGACGGCAGATTGGACAATTGCACTAGCGGGAGCTGTAGGTGAAGATGGGAAGGTTTACGGTTTAGACTTTAGCGAAAATATGCTAGCTGTCGGTAAACAAAAGGTAGAAGCTTTAGAATTAAAGCAAGTAGAACTTATGCATGGAAATGCAATGGAACTTCCTTATGAAGATAATACGTTTGATTATGTAACGATTGGTTTTGGGTTACGTAACGTTCCGGATTACATGCAAGTATTAAAAGAAATGACGCGTGTAGTAAAGCCTGGTGGAAAAGTAATTTGCCTGGAAACATCCCAACCAACGATGATAGGTTTTCGTCAAGGATATGTCTTATACTTTAAATATATCATGCCGTTATTTGGAAAGATGTTTGCGAAAAGTTATAAAGAATATTCATGGCTTCAGGAATCTGCTAGTACATTCCCAGGGATGAAAGAGTTAGCAAGTATGTTTGAAGAAGCTGGGCTTAAGAATGTGCAAGTGAAACCATTTACTTTTGGTGTAGCAGCTATGCATTTAGGTATTAAACCAGAATCAAAATAGAAAAAAGACGTTTTAGGTTAAGGTGAACAATATGAAGTTACAACTTATGTACTCTTTTTTACGATCGGATATTAATGTTATAGAAAAAGAATTGAAGAAGACAGTTGCTTCTGAGCAGCCGTTAGTAGAAGAAGCGGCATTACAGCTTATTGAAGCAGGTGGGAAGCGGATTCGCCCTGTTTTTGTTTTGCTTGCAGGGAAATTTGGGGATTATAAGTTAGATGCAATTAAGCATGTTGCGGTTGCATTAGAACTTATTCATATGGCTTCGCTTGTTCACGATGATGTCATTGATGCTGCGTTTTTACGACGCGGTAGCGCAACAGTGAATGCGAAATGGGGAGATCGTATTGCAATGTATACAGGAGACTACTTGTTTGCAAAGTCTCTTGAATGTATAACAAACATAGAAATTCCAGATGCACATCAAGCGTTGTCTCATACAATTTTAGAAGTTTGTAAAGGTGAAATCGAACAAATTAAAGATAAGTATAACTATGATCAAAATTTAAGAACGTATTTAAGAAGAATAAAACGAAAAACAGCATTGTTAATCGCCGCGAGTTGTCAGTTGGGAGCGATTGCTGCTGGTGCTAATCGTGATACTGTAAATCGTCTATTTTGGTATGGATATTTTGTTGGTATGTCTTATCAAATTATTGATGATATTTTAGATTTCGTATCGACAGAAGAGAAGCTTGGAAAGCCTGCTGGTGGTGATTTATTACAAGGTAACATTACATTACCTGTTTTGTATGCTATGGAAGATCCAGTTCTTCGTCAGAAAATTACATCTGTGCATGAAAATACAACAGCAAGTGAAATGAAAGAAATTATTGATGATATTAAAGCGAGCGAAGCTATTGATAAAGCATTTTCGTTTAGTGAACGTTATTTACATAAAGCATTAGAAATAATAAAACCACTCCCTCGTGGACAGGCGAAGTACGCGTTGCAAAATGTTGCAAAGTATATTGGAAAACGAAAATTTTAGTGATTTTTCTAAAAAATAAAATAATCTCTCTATTTCAAAACTATTGCGCAATTGTGATAAGGGTGTTACTATGTGTGTGGGGATATACAATTACATACATAATTCAGAAGTGGAGAGATTTTTTATGGAAAAAACATTTCTAATGGTAAAACCAGACGGTGTACAACGTGCCTTCATTGGGGAAATCGTAGCTCGTTTTGAGAAAAAGGGCTTTCAATTAGTTGGTGCAAAATTAATGCAAGTTACTCCAGAAATTGCTGAACAACACTACGGTGAGCATAAAGAAAGACCTTTCTTTGGTGAATTAGTAGACTTTATTACATCGGGCCCTGTATTCGCAATGGTATGGCAAGGTGAAAATGTAGTAGATACAGCACGCAATATGATGGGTAAAACACGCCCACATGAAGCTGATATGGGAACAATTCGTGGAGATTTCGGTGTAACTGTTGCGAAAAACATTATCCACGGTTCGGATTCTTTAGAAAGTGCAGAGCGCGAGATTGCTATTTTCTTTAAGGAAGAAGAATTAGTAGACTACTCAAAATTAATGAATCAATGGATTTACTAATTATTTTGAAATAATTTGTAAACGCTTTAATAACTGTGATAATAGTAAAAAGTGCAAGAAGAATAGGGGTATTCTTCTTGCACTTTTTTTTATTTCGATCAGTTACGAAGTTAGGACTGTTATGATATATTGGTATGTAAAGTAAAAGGTCTACTATTATGAAAATAATAGAATAATTACAAGTAGGGAAAGCAAATACTCGATTTACTATATAATTTCTTTGTATTTTAAAGAGTGATGGAAGATAATATAGCTACTTTATGTAGCGGGATAAATACATATGCGAAAAGAGGAATAACGTATGCGATATATTACAGCTGGTGAATCCCACGGTCCGCAACTTACGACAATTTTAGAAGGTGTTCCGGCAGGATTATCTTTAGTAGCGAATGATATAAATGAAGAATTAGCTAGAAGACAAAAAGGATATGGACGCGGTAGACGCATGCAAATTGAGAAAGACCAAGTGCAAATTGTAAGTGGTGTTAGGCATGGGAAGACGATGGGGTCCCCAATTGCACTTGTTGTTGAAAATCGTGATTTTACACATTGGACAAAGGTTATGGGTGCAGAGCCGTTAACTGAGCAGGAAGAGAAAGAAATGAAAAGGCAAGTTACGAAACCTAGACCTGGACACGCAGATTTAAATGGTGCGATTAAATATGGTCATAGAGATATGAGGAATGTATTAGAGCGTTCTTCCGCACGTGAAACGACAGTTCGTGTTGCAGCTGGTGCAGTTGCAAAAAAAATATTAGCGGAATTAGGTATACAAGTAGCGGGACATGTTGTCGAGATTGGTGGTGTACAGGTAGAAAAGATTAAATATAACTCTATTGCGGAATTACAAAGTACTACAGAAGCATCTCCTGTACGTTGTTTAGATGAAAAGGCCGGCAAAAAGATGATGCAAGCAATTGATGATGCGAAGGCAAATGGTGATTCTATCGGCGGTATTGTTGAAGTAATTGTAGAAGGAATGCCAATCGGAGTAGGTAGCTATGTACATTATGATAGAAAATTAGATGCAAAATTAGCAGCCGCAATTATGAGCATTAACGCTTTTAAAGGTGTTGAAATTGGAATTGGTTTTGAAGCAGCACATAGACCCGGAAGTGAAGTACATGATGAAATCCTTTGGGATGAAGTGCAAGGATACAGAAGAAAAACAAACAATGCAGGTGGATTAGAAGGTGGCATGACAACTGGTATGCCGGTTGTTGTGCGCGGTGTTATGAAACCGATACCGACAT
The DNA here is from genome assembly GCF_038050385.1 of Bacillus sp. FSL R9-9410. Taxonomy (NCBI): domain Bacteria; kingdom Bacillati; phylum Bacillota; class Bacilli; order Caryophanales; family Bacillaceae; genus Bacillus; species Bacillus sp. FSL R9-9410. Next base: position 3,182,488 of record NZ_JBBOTV010000001.1, on the reverse strand, counting down.
TATATAAACCGCTTCAAAGTGTTGATATTGATACGAAAGAACCTTTTACAGCGAGTATTGAACGTTCAGATAGTTGTGCAGTGCCAGCAGCTAGCGTTGTGGCTGAAGCTGTTGTGGCTTGGGAGCTCGCAACAGCTTTAATTGAACAATTTGGATTAGATCGTATCGATCTTATACGTGAAAATATTGAGAAACATAATGAATATGCGAGGGGATTTTAATGGAGAACATACATATTCAAACGAAATCAAAAGAATATGATGTACATGTTGGAAGGGAGGCGTTGTTACATTTAACAACGCTTATTCAAAAAATGAATCCTGCGGTATCTAACATAATGATTATTTCTGATGAAGCTGTTGCATCACTGCATTTACAGACAGTTGTTGATGCATTGCAAGTAGAGCAAAAAGTATTTTCGTTTGTTGTACCGAGTGGCGAAAAGGAGAAGTCTTTTGAAAATTTCTATGAGGCTCACACTGCGGCTCTTGAAAATAAATTAGATAGAAATTCTTTAATCATCGCACTTGGAGGCGGAATGATTGGAGATTTGGCTGGATTTGTTGCCGCGTCGTTTATGCGTGGTATTCGCTTTGTCCAAGTTCCAACGACTTTATTAGCTCACGATAGCGCAGTAGGCGGGAAAGTAGCAATTAACCATCCACTAGGAAAAAATATGATTGGAGCGTTTCATCAGCCAGAAGCTGTTGTATATCATACGCCATTTTTACATTCACTTCCTGAAAAAGAGTGGCGATCAGGTTATGCAGAAGTGATAAAGCATGCTCTCATTGGTGATGTAGAGCTATATCATTGGTTAAAAGAAGAAGTGCAAACATTAACGGATCTTCGTGATGAAAAGTTAATTCATATATTAACGAAGGCGATTCCTGTGAAAGCGAACATTGTGTCGCAAGACGAAACAGAAAAGGGTGTACGTGCCCATTTGAATTTTGGGCATACGTTAGGACATGCTCTTGAAAAAGAGTTAGGATATGGAAATATTACTCACGGTGATGGAGTAGCGGTTGGCATGCTATTTGCCATGTTTTTAAGCGAGCAAGTGTACAAAATCGATCTTTCTTATGAAGAAATGAAGCAGTGGTTCTTGAAATACGGTTATCCAAAAATGCCAAGCGACTTGAATGTAGAACGTCTCGTTCAGTTGATGAAGCAAGATAAAAAAGCAAATGCTGGAACAATTCATATGGTGCTTATGCAGGAATATGGGGGAGTGAATGTCGTATCTATTTCAGATGAGACTGTTCATATTGCGTTAGAAGCATTTCAAAAGGATATGGTCTAAAAAAGTTGGTAGAACAGGTATGAAATGCATATTTAAAGGTATTCTCGTAATGGTGGCGGTTATGATTAAAGATGACAGTAAGACATTATAAATCATATCAATGACTGGGGGAAGAAAAGTGAGAGTAAAAGAGCAATTGTTAACTTTGAGAGCATATGTACCTGGGAAAAATATTGAAGAAGTAAAAAGAGAATATGGATTGTCAAAAATTGTGAAGTTAGCATCGAATGAAAATCCGTTTGGCTGCTCTGCGCGTGTGACAGAAGCATTAACTTCGTTAGCCAATCAATATGCACTCTACCCGGACGGGGCGGCTTTTGAGCTTCGTGAGAAAGTAGCAGAGCATTTAAGTGTAAAAGCGGAACAACTTTTATTTGGTAGTGGGTTAGATGAAGTCATTCAAATGATTAGTCGCGCTTTGCTACATAACGGAACAAATGTTGTAATGGCGAATCCTACGTTCTCACAATATTATCATCATGCTGTTATTGAAGGAGCGGAAGTTCGGGAAGTACCACTTGAAAATGGTATTCACAATTTAGATGCAATGTTACAGCAAGTAGATGAGAAAACGAAGATTGTATGGATTTGTAATCCGAATAATCCGACAGGTACATATGTAGAAAAACAAAAATTACTTTCATTTTTAGAATCAATTCCAAAGTCAGCGCTCGTTATTATGGACGAAGCATATTATGAATATGCTGGGGCAGAAGATTATCCGCAAACATTACCCCTTCTTGAAAAGTACGAAAATCTTATGGTGCTACGCACATTCTCAAAAGCATATGGATTAGCTGCTTTTCGTATTGGATATGCGATTGGGGATGCAAAGCTTATTGGGCAGTTAGAGGTAGCAAGACTACCATTTAACACATCAACTATCGCCCAAGCGGTAGCAGTAGCGGCAATAGAGGATCAACAGTTTTTACAAGAGTGTGTGAAGAAAAATGCCGAAGGATTAAATCAATATTATGCATTTTGTAAGGAATATAACGTATTCTACTATCCATCTCAAACGAATTTCATTTTCTTGAAACTCGGTATACCTGGTAATGAAGCTTTCGAACGATTAATGAAAAAAGGATACATCGTTCGTTCTGGTGCAGCATTTGGTATGCATGATGGTATTCGTATTACTGTTGGATTAAAAGAAGAAAATGATGAGATTATTGAATTACTTACGGAACTTGTAAAAGAACAAGTGAAGAAAGAAGAAACGTATTCTTAAGAAATGGTGAAGGCTCCTGTTATAGGAGTCTTTTTCATTTGAACTGCAATAAGGGGAGTTGTTTGCACGGTCAAGAAAGAAAACGTTACAATAGAAGTAGACGTATAAGAAGAACCATTGTACATATAACTTATTTAAAATGTGAGGAGGATACAGTTTGAAACTAGTAGGACGAAAAAATAGTTTGAATGGGAAAATTGTTGTTCCAGGAGATAAATCTATTTCGCATCGCTCTGTTATGTTTGGAGCGATAGCGGAAGGGACGACGAAAGTATCAAATTTTTTATTGGGCGAAGATTGTTTAAGTACAATTGCATGTTTTCAAAAACTAGGTGTCCAGATTGAACAGAGTGGTAACGATGTCACGATTTACGGTAAAGGATTAGCAAATTTACAAGAACCGAAAGAAGTATTAGATGTGGGGAATTCAGGGACGACTATTCGTCTTATGCTTGGAATTTTAGCAAATACGCCGTTCCATAGTACGATAATTGGAGATGCATCAATTGGAAAACGTCCTATGAAACGTGTTACAGACCCGCTTAGTAAGATGAATGCTCAAATTGATGGTAGAGAAAACGGACAATATACACCTTTATCTATTCGCGGTGGTAAGGTAAAAGGTATGCATTACGATTCACCAGTAGCGAGTGCACAAGTGAAGTCAGCGGTTTTACTTGCGGGTTTGCAAGGGGAAGGCATAACTACGGTAACAGAGCCTATGCAATCTCGTGATCATACGGAAAGAATGTTACGTGCATTTGGTTGTACCGTAGATGTTAATGGACGGACCGTTTCATTACAAGGCGGACAACAACTTAAAGGTGCAGACATAGAAGTTCCAGGAGATGTTTCTTCGGCGGCATTTTTCTTAGTAGCTGGTGCAATTGTCCAAAATAGTAAGCTTGTATTGGAAAACGTTGGTTTAAATCCGACGAGAACAGGGATTTTAGATGTATTAACAAAGATGGGTGCACTTATTTCTATCAATCATATTAGAAATGAAGAGTTTGAGCCGTGCGGAGATATTACGATTGAAACATCTAAACTAAAAGGAATAGAAATTGGTGGAACTCTTATTCCAAGATTAATTGATGAAATTCCTGTAATTGCTTTATTGGCAACGCAGGCAGAAGGAATTACTGTTATTAAAAACGCTGAGGAGTTAAAAGTAAAAGAAACAAACCGTATCGATACGGTTGTAGATGAATTAGGCAAATTAGGTGCGAAGATTGAAGCTACACCAGATGGTATGATTATATATGGTAAACAAAATTTAAAAGGAAATACTGTTAATAGTCACGGCGATCATCGTATTGGGATGATGCTTGCAATCGCATCGTGTATTATAGATGGAGAAGTGAAAATAGAGAATAGTGATGCGGTCGCTGTATCGTATCCGAAATTTTTCGAACAATTAGCTGCGCTATAAGAGCAAGTATAGGAAGAGGCAGTTCACTCAAAAGGTTGCGTTCTTACACCTAGTTGCTTATGATAAATGAACAGAAGAGAATATTTTTTGAATTAAAGGAGACGTTTATGCAAAAGTTTGAACAAGCTGTTTCTTATATTGAAAACGGTGAAGCAGAAAAAGGATTACAATTATTAAAAGAACAACTACGAGTTGCTAATGATGAAGAGAAGTATGATATCGCTCGTTACTATCATACACTTGGGTTTATGGATGAGGCGTTAGCAATTATTGATGATTTACGCTTGTTATATCCAGAAGAAAGTGAATTTACATTATTTTTAGCAGAGTTATATATTGATTTAGATAAAGAAGATGAAGCGATTGAAGTGCTTCATGATATTCCAGAAAATGATGATCTATATGTTCAATCGCTATTACTTGTTGCAGATTTATTCCAAATGCAAGGTTTTGATGATGTAGCAGAACAAAAACTATTAAAGGCGAAAGAAATGATGCCAGACGAACCTGTTATTACGTTTGGATTAGCAGAATTATATAGTAGTAAAGGTGAAGAGAAAAAGGCGATCACTTATTATGAATCGTTACTAGCAGACCATAAAGTTATGGGCGGTGTTGTCATTGCGCTTCGTCTAGCAGAAACTTTAAGTGCTATTGGAAACTGGGAAGAGGCAATCTCTTACTATGAGGCGGGGTTAGAAGAGCAAAAAGATATTCACTCACTATTTGGATATGCCTTCACATTATACCAAGGGGAAGAATATCAAAGAGCAATTGGTGCTTGGCAAGAATTAAAAGAATTAGATCCTGAGTACGCATCGTTATACATGTATTTAGCGAAAAGCTATGAAAAAGAAGGCATGCTTCAAGAAAGCTATGAAACACTTCAAGAAGGAATTAAAGTAGATGAGCTTTCTGTTCCTTTCTATGTAGAATTAGCGAATATTGCGGCGAAATTAGGTAAAATAGCGGAGGCAGAAGAAGTGCTTAAAAAAGCGCTGGAGCTAGATCCGGGACATTTAGGTGCGACATTAAAATATGCGTATATATTAAAAGGACAAGAGAAATACGAAGAGTTAATTGCAGTTGTAGAGCGTACAATTGACAGTGGAGAACCAGATACACAACTACTTTGGGATCTTGCATTTGCAAAAAAACAATTAGAAATGTATTCGGATGCATTAAAACACTATGAAAGTGCATATACTTCTTTTAAGAATCATCCAGATTTCTTGGAAGAGTACGGTTATTTCTTATTAGAAGAAGGAATGCGAAAAGAGGCGAAAGAAGTATTTACGCAGTTAATACAACTAGACCCGACACAAATTCATATTGAAGAATTGTTATATAATTTAGAGGATTTTTCGTAAGTTGGAAGGAAACTGAATGCCGCTTCTTGAATCTAAAAAGAAAAGAGAAAGACAGAGGAGGGACTTAATCGCTATGAATACCCCTGTTTCTGTAAACGAGAAGAAGGATTTTGTAAAATGGTTTTTGAATAATTACCAACTGAAACAGCGTGAATGTGTATGGATTTTGAATTATTTAATGAGTCACGATCAATTAATGCATAAAGTCCACTTCGTAGAACATGCAAAATATTGTCCGCGTGGCTTAGTAATGTCAGCGAATTGTGTGAAAGACACACCGTTTCACTTTTTTAAACAAAATGTAATGACAACAGATGCAGAAAAGTCGTTTCATGATATTCGTTTGAATCGAGATGAGGATATTTATATTCAGCTTAATTTTAAATCATCGTTTCAAAATGCAAACTATGTAGCTGTATTAGAAGAAAATCCATATTTACCAAAGCATATTGAAGTGAATGAAAAAGATCGATTGCTTGCAGAACGATTTTTAGAAGAAAGTGTATTCTCATTTAGAAGAGAGCGTCTTTTGAAACAAATTGATGAAGCTTTGGATAAGCAAGATAAGGAAGCATTTCATAGGTTAACAGCAGAGTTGAAAATTTTATAGAATTCATTTTGATTATGTAATCTTTACGAATTTCAGACTTTTTAAGAAAAACTACTTAATAATAGGTAGTTTTTCTTTTTTTACCTCTTTTAGTATGGTTTAATATATATAAAGTGAAAGTTCTGTCATTTAAGGTGAAGGAGGGGAGAAAAGGTGAAATGGATTGTAAAAGATGTGGAACAGTTTGAGCAAGAGAGGGAGTATGTAGATACAGGGATTATCCCCCTTTTGTCTATTTCGGCAGCAAAAGAAATGAAAATGGTTGTAGAGCAAGGTGAATTTATTGAGGCTTTGAGTATGGAGTTGGAAAGGGAGTATAAAGGAAGAGTGCTTTTACTGCCCGCATTTACGTATTTGGTAGAGAGCCAAAAGAATGAAAAAGACCGTTTGCAAGAATGGACAGATCATTTGCAAACGCAAGGTTTTAAGCATATTGCCTATGTGACAAGTGATTTTTCATGGAAAGAAGATATGCAAGAGTTGCAGGGTGATTTATTTTGGTTTCCATCGTTATCATTAGAGCAATTTAGTGAGCAAGCGAAAAGGGAGGTTATTCGTGCTCACATAAAAAATATTATGGTAATGTTGGAAGAAAGATGGATAAGGTAACAATAAACAGAAAGTTCTTATTATTATGAGTAGTATGATATTGACCTATACAAGAGGGTATTATATCATGATAGTGTCCTAGTATTTATTTTTTATATAATTTTTTCACGAGGGGACAATTTCTGATAGAGGGGGGAAATTTTCGTGAGCGAGAAAGAACATCGTGTGTCAAGAAGACAGTTTTTAAATTACACACTTACAGGGGTAGGAGGCTTTATGGCGGCGGGTATTTTAATGCCGATGACGCGGTTTGCGCTTGATCCGGTGTTAAGAAAAGAAGCGGGAACAGATATGGTTGCTGTTGGACAAGTAAAGGATATTACAACAGAGCCGAAGCGCTTCGATTTTAAGGTGAAGCAGGTTGACGGATGGTACAAGTCTGAAGAGCCAAAATCTGCTTGGGTGCATAAAGATGAAAGCGGAGACATTGTTGCGTTTTCTCCAGTGTGTAAACATTTAGGTTGCACAGTGAACTGGAATTCGGACAAAGCACATCCTAATCAATTCTTTTGCCCATGTCACGGGGGACGTTACACAAAAGATGGGATGAACATTAAAGGCACACCGCCTCTTGCTCCACTTGACGTATACGAATCCAAAGTAAAAGATGGAACACTTTATTTAGGAAAAGCGAAGCCGAAAGGGGGTGCAAAGTAGATGCTAAATAAAATTTATGATTGGGTGGACGAACGTTTAGATATTACACCGATATGGCGTGATATCGCTGATCATGAAGTACCTGAGCATGTTAACCCAGCGCATCACTTTTCTGCATTCGTCTACTGCTTCGGAGGACTTACCTTTTTCGTTACTGTAATTCAAATTTTGTCTGGAATGTTTTTAACAATGTATTATGTGCCTGATATTAAAAATGCTTGGGAGTCGGTTTACTATTTACAAAATGAAGTTGCGTATGGACAAATTGTTCGTGGTATGCACCACTGGGGTGCCAGTCTCGTAATTGTAATGATGTTTTTACATACACTCAGAGTTTTCTTCCAGGGTGCGTATAAAAAGCCTCGTGAGTTAAACTGGGTTGTTGGTGTTCTTATTTTCTTTGTTATGTTAGGTCTTGGTTTTACCGGATATTTATTACCGTGGGATATGAAAGCTTTATTTGCTACGAAAGTAGGGATTCAAATCGCAGAGCAAACGCCGCTCATTGGTCCTTATATTAAAACATTACTCGCTGGTCATTCTGAAATTGTTGGCGCTCAAACATTAACTCGCTTCTTTGCTATTCACGTCTTCTTCTTACCAGCAGCACTTCTAGGTTTAATGGCCTTCCACTTCATCATGATTCGCAAACAAGGTATTTCCGGTCCGCTATAAGAGATTGCTAAATTAAAGGGGAAAGAACAAAAGGAGGGAGATTATGCATCGCGGCAAAGGGATGAAGTTTGTAGGAGATTCTCGGGTACCGGTAGCTCGGAACCCAAATATTCCAAAAGATTATTCTGAATATCCAGGGAAAACAGAAGCGTTTTGGCCGAATTTCTTGTTAAAAGAATGGATGGTTGGTGCAGTTTTTTTAATCGGTTATTTATGTTTAACAGTGGCGCATCCGTCACCGCTTGAGAGAATGGCGGATCCTACAGATGCAGGATATATACCACTTCCAGATTGGTATTTCTTATTCTTGTATCAGTTATTAAAGTATTCGTATGCTTCAGGCTCATTTACTGTAATTGGTGCGTTTATTATGCCGGGGATTGCGTTTGGAGCGTTACTATTAGCTCCGTTTCTAGATCGAGGCCCAGAAAGAGCGCCATTGAAGCGTCCTGTAGCAACAGGGTTTATGCTTTTAGCAATTGCATCGATTATCTTTTTAACTTGGGAATCTGTAGCACACCACGACTGGGACGCTGCAAAAAAACAAGGAGCAATTGTAAAAACAGCACCAGTTGATAAAAATGATGACGGCTACAAGTTAATGCAAAAAAATACTTGTTTAACGTGTCATGGTGACAATTTACAGGGCGGGGCGGCAGCACCGGCTTTGCAAAACTTAACTTTAAAACCAGAAGAAATCGCTAAAATTGCGAAAGATGGAAAAGGTTCAATGCCTAAAGGGGTATTTAAAGGTACAGATGAGGAACTGAAAAAGCTTTCGGAATTCGTTGCAAAGTATAATAAAAAATAATAGAAAAGCTGACTACAAAATCTGTGGTCAGCTTTTTATTTTGATGACGGAAAGTTTGCTATATAATAGAGTAGAGTTAGATGAAAGAATTACTTTGTTTGAAAGGTGTTGGACATACAGCTTGGTTTACTTGTATGCAATGTTAAGGCAACGTTCGGTACTATTATTTTTATTGGTTGTTAACATATTAGGTACAATTTACGGATTCATATGGTATGGAAATCAATTAAAAGAAACCTCACCCATATTTTGGCCGTTTGTACCAGATAGCCCTATAGCGAGTCTCTTTTTTGTCTTTGTTTTAATTGCTTTCTTGATGAAGAAGAACTGGGGGTTAATAGAAGCGTTAGCGATAGTTACTTTAATAAAATATGGTATTTGGGCTGTTGTTGTAAATGCAATTATGATTTATGTAAAAGGTCCTATCGGCCTTATGGGATATATGTTAATGCTATCTCATTTTGCGATGGCAGTGCAGGGAATGTTATATGCTCCGTTTTATCGGATAAAAAAATGGCACTTCACTGTAGCTGGCATATGGACATTACATAATGATGCAATTGATTATTTATTTTGGCAAATGCCGAGATACGGGATTATGCATTTGTTTGTAGAGAAAATTGGTTATTTTACGTTTTGGTTAAGTATTGCTGTACTGTGTATTACATATTATTATTGCTTACGTGAGAACCGAAAACAGTTTTCTTTATGATGGTGAGGACATTTAGGGGGAGAAAATGAAGAAAAATAAGAGTGGTATAAACATATTGGATCGATTGATCACTTTAGTAGTTTCATATAGCATAGCATTTTCTATTTTCGCTCTCGCGACAACGGTAGTTGTATATGGAAAATGGTTGTATTATTTTGAAATTGATTTTTTAAATATTCCAGATTTAGCGGATATGACGAAAGATGAAGTTAAGAGAAACTATGACGTGCTTATTACATATTTATCGCCGTTTTATGAAGGTGCATTACAATTGCCAACATTAGATATGTCCACAAATGGACGTATTCATTTTGTGGATGTTAAAAATATTTTAGTAAAGATTCAATATATAATGTATGGAACGATTGTAATTGCTGTATTAGGAGGAGCGTATTTATTAAAAAAGAAAAAAGAAAAGTTTTTACTTCACGGAGCGATTCTTACAATTATTTTTCCAATAGCTCTTACGTTACCAATTGCTATTAATTTTGAAAAGAGTTTCGTATTATTTCATAAGCTTTTATTTAGCAATGATTATTGGATGTTTGATATTGAAACAGATCCGGTTATTTTAATGTTACCGGAAGAATTCTTTATGCATGCTGCATGTGTTATTTTATTATTGATTTTAGGCAGTAGCATACTTTGTTACGGTGTGTATAAATATTTAGTGAAAAAGAAAAGAGTTTCAAAGAAAAAATTCTCTGTTTAAAGAGAATTTTTTTGTTTTCATAGAGATAATATATTTTTTGATTTTGTTCTGTTCTATTCTTGTCCAATTCCACATATTTTGTACTAGTAGTTATAGGGGGGACCGGGATGAAGAGAACATTAATTGGACTGATAGCATTTCTAATTATAATGTTTCCAGTACGTATATATGCTGAAGAGTGGAGTGAACTAACTGGATTGCTAGATGACTCTTTGCAGTTAGTGAAGAAAAAAGAAGATGAGAAGGCAATACAAGTACTGCACCATTTCTCAGAGCAGTTTCTATCAAAGGAAAATGAAAATAATTCAAAAGTAACTCCGGGACAAATTAGAGTCGTTTCTTTAGCATACGATAAGGCGAAACAATCTCTCGCGGAAGATTTAGATAGGCAAGTTAAAGTTGATAATATGTTAGCGTTACAACTTGCTGTTGATGCACAAGTATCTAAATATCAGCCACTTTGGGTGGAAAGAGAAAGAAAGATAATGAATGCTTTTTCTCAAGTAGAAAAAGCGATGGAAAAAGACGATGATGGACAGTTCCAACAGACGCTAAATACACTTTTAAATGAATTTAATATTATTTATCCTAGTTTAATGATTGCCCTGCCAGAAAACGAAGCGCAACGTGTAAATGCACATTTATCTTATTTGGATGAATTTCGTAACGTTATGTTAAAAACGAAAGGTGGACAAATGCAACTAGGGATTATTAAAGGTGATTTGCAAAAAATATTTCATACAGTAAAAAAAGATGAGATTGCTCCCTCTCTCATTTGGTTTATGACAATTACTGGAGGACTTATTTTGTTCACTTTAACGTATGTTGGATGGAGAAAGTATAAAGGGGAGAGAGAGAAGCGGAGAAGTAACTTGCATTCTAAAGATAGATAATGCGTATAAATAAAGATACGGATTGTAAGGTTTATTTATTGACAACGGTGGAAGAAAAAAATAGAATGAGAAGTACTATAATTAAAACTTCAATGGAGGTTTATGATGTTTTATTTAATTTACTTCGCGATCATTTTGATCATACCGTTGTACGCACAGTCAAAAGTACGTAGTGCCTATAGCAAGTATTCACAAGTCTATTCAACATCAGGTATGACAGGAGCGGAAGTGGCTCGAAAAATTTTAGATGAAAATGGATTGTATAATGTAGCCGTAGAAGAAACGCCAGGTCATTTGTCAGATCATTATGACCCGCGTGTAAAGACGGTTAGATTATCGACAGATAACTATTATGGTCATTCAGTTGCTGGTACAGCTGTAGCAGCACATGAAGTAGGACACGCAATTCAAGATGCGAAAGATTATAATTTCATGCGTGTACGCCATTCGTTAGTGCCAGTTGCTAATTTTGGTTCAAACATGTCATGGGTTTTTGTCCTAATTGGTGTATTTGCACAAATGTCTGGTTTGTTGTTACTAGGAATTATTTTAATGGCAGCAGGTGTTATTTTCCAACTTGTTACATTACCAGTTGAGTTTGATGCATCAAAACGTGCAATGCAACAAATTGAAGCACTTGGTATCGTATCGACAGATGAGTACGGTCAAGCTCGTAAAGTATTAAATGCGGCAGCATTAACATATGTAGCAGCAGCTGCTGTAGCAGTATTTGAATTATTACGTCTCGTATTAATTTATACTGGTATGCAGCGTAGCGACGATTAAAGACTATCAATTATGATAGTCTTTTTTTTGTTTTGTGGATTGAATCTTATAATATGTTACAAATGGAAATAATAGAGAGGATATGGGGTATAGAACTAGTTAAAATAAAGATAAGTATGGAATGATGAAAGAAGGTGACAGACATAGAATATCCAGATCATTTAGTTAAACAAGTGAGGGAGCGTAGTGCTACATACCAATTAGAAGGTTTTTTAAGTGGACAGGGCCCTAGAAATCCGAAATTAATGATTGTTGGAGAAGCACCTGGTGAAACAGAAATTCATAATGGGATTCCGTTTAGCGGGAGAGCAGGAAAGCATTTAATGGAGTTTTTAGAACGTATTCACGTTACAAGGGAAGAAGTATATATTACGAGTGCGGTTCGGAGTAGACCTTATAAATGGAGAGAGAAAAGGGAACGAAATGGCGAAATAATACAGAAAAGGTATAATAGAACGCCAAATCAAGGAGAAATACTTGCCCATGCACCTTTGTTAGATTATGAGTTGGAACTTATACAGCCGCCTGTTATTGTTACACTTGGTAATATTGCATTACAGCGTTTAGTTGGTAAAAATAATAAAATTACGGATGTTCATGGCGAATTGTTAAAGCGACCCGTGCAGCAATTGAAAGATAGTAGCGGTACAGAATTTATATGGACTGAAAAAGAATATAATATATTTCCTACTTTTCATCCAGCTTCTATTTTCTATAATCGGAGTTTGTTGGAGCTCATCTATGAGGATTTGGAGAAACTTAAAAGATATGTAATAAAAAACTAGAAAAGCTAAAGAGCTTTTCTAGTTGAATTTAATTATGTAACGGATTTTTATTTTCATCTAATGTAAATCCTTCGCCAACAACATCGTGTACATCACTTACAGCGACAAAGGCATGTGGATCTACTGAAATAATGATATTTTTTAATTTTACGATTTCATTTTTAGCAACAACACAATATAGTACATTACGTTCTACTTTTGTATAGGATCCAACTGCTTTTAAAAAGGTTGCTCCGCGCTCCATTTCGGATAAAATTTTTGACGCAATTTCATCGTTTTTATCAGAAATAATAGTCGCTCCTTTTGCTGCATATGCTCCTTCTTGCATGAAATCAATAACCTTAGCCCCGATAAAAACAGCAACTAACGTATACATGCCTTCTCGGTATGATAAATATGTAAGAATAGAGATAATGATAACGACGGCATCAAACATAAACATCGTTTTTCCCATACTCCAGCCAACATATTTGTGAGCTAGCCTTGCGATAATATCAACACCGCCAGTAGTCCCGCCGTATTTGAATATAATTCCAAGTCCAATACCGATAAATGCCCCAGCGAATAAAGCAGCCAGTGTCATATCATTTTGCAAGTTTAAATGTAAGTTGAGAACTTCGTAGCGCTGAAACACCCAAAGGAATAAAGAGACGCTAAATGTACCGATTAATGTGTATAAAAATGTTGTTCGGCCGAGTAATTTCCAGCCAATGAAAAATAGAGGGACGTTTAAAATTAAGTTTGTATAGGAAGGATCAAGTGAAAATTTAAAATATAATAATAGCGTAATACCGGTAAACCCACCCTCTGCAAGATGGTTTTCAATATTGATATTTACAATGCCGAAAGAAAAAATAGCGGAACCGATTAAAATGAAAATGATATTTCGAATCTTCAAGTTTGCTTTCATATAGAAATCCCCCTAGTTACGTAATGATTTGGAATTGCTCCGCTTAAACGGTAAGACATAATAATAAGTTATTTCTAGTTGCTAGTAAAAATAGAGAATAGTATAAGGGCCTAATTAGTTCAGGCTGATCTTTTGCAAAAATCACGCAAAAGAAGTTTCACTTTACCCCGTCCCAACGGCTGGTAGAGGGAAAAGCGAAGAAGAAAAGGGCGAACCAGCCGTAGGGACCCGATTGGTTCAGGCTAATCTTTTGCAGAAAAACATTGCAAAAGAAGTTTCACTTTATTATAGTCTATCCCAAAAAGAGTCGTAAATAGTGATATGAGAGAATAATATTTGTCAAATCGCGATGAATTGGCTAACATGAAAGAGGAAGGAATAGAGGTGACTAGTATGGAAGCAAAAACGATGAAAGATATGCAGAAGGAAGTAGATGCATATATCGGTCAATTTAAAGAAGGTTATTTTAGTCCGCTTGCAATGATGGCCCGTTTAACTGAAGAAATGGGAGAGCTGGCAAGAGAGGTTAATCATTATTATGGTGAGAAACCGAAGAAAACGACTGAGAAAGAACGAAGTATTGAGGAAGAGCTTGGAGATGTGTTATTTGTTATGATTTGTATGGCAAATAGTTTAAATATTGATTTAGAAACAGCGCATAACATCGTAATGAATAAATTTAATACACGTGATAAAGATCGCTGGACACGTATTGATGAGGGAGAGAAAGACGCATGAAAGAAATTAAAGTAATTATCGCTGGACCAAGAGGACGTATGGGACATGAAGCAGTCCTTCTAATGGAAAGAACAGGACATTTCAATTTAGTAGCAGCAATTGATTATAAGCATGGCGGAGAAAAAATTTCTGATTTACCGGGAATGCCAGCGCTAGATGCACCTATTTACGCGGATTTACATACTTGTTTAGATGAAGTAGAAGCAGATGTATTGTTAGATTTAACAACACCAGAAATTGGAAAGAAACATGTGACACTTGCAGTTGAACGTGGACTTCGATCAGTTATTGGTACAACTGGATTTACTGAAGAAGAACTAAAGCAATTAACAGAAAATGCAAAAGAAAAAGAAGTAGGAACAATCATTGCTCCAAACTTTGCGATTGGTGCAGTACTTATGATGAAGTTCTCTCAAATGGCAGCGAAGTACTTCCAAGATGTTGAAGTAATTGAATTACACCATGATCAAAAATTAGACGCGCCATCTGGTACAGCTGTAAAAACAGTAGAATTAATCCGTCAAAATCGTGTGCCAAAAGAGCAAGGACACCCTAATGAAACGGAACAATTAGAAGGAGCACGTGGTGCAAATGTGGATGGTATTCACATTCATAGCGTACGTCTACCAGGGCTTATTGCACACCAAGAAGTAATGTTCGGCGGAGATGGACAAATGTTAACAGTTCGTCATGATTCATTCAACCGTGCATCATTTATGTCAGGTGTAAAACTATCAATTGAAACAGTAATGAACCTTGATCATCTTGTGTACGGTTTAGAAAACATTATCGACTAAAGGGGAGACAACGGATGAAAATTGCCTTAATCGCACATGACAAAAAGAAAGATGATATGGTTTCGTTCGCGTACGCATATAAACCAATCTTTGAAAAACATGAACTTTTTGCAACAGGAACGACAGGACTTCGTATTATGGAGGCAACTGGTTTAGTTGTAACAAGATATCAATCTGGTCCTCTTGGTGGCGATCAAGAAATTGGTGCAATGATTGCAAAAAATGAGATGGATATGGTGATTTTTTTCCGGGACCCACTAACAGCGCAGCCACATGAACCTGATGTCAATGCGTTACTTCGTTTATGTGATGTATATGCCATCCCACTAGCAACGAATATGGCAAGTGCTGAAATGCTAATGCATGCATTAGAGCGGGGAGATTTAGATTACCGAAAGTTAAGAAAATGAGGGGAACAATTATGAGTGGATTACATATATTAGCGTTTGGTGCTCATGCCGATGATGTTGAAATCGGCATGGCAGGTACCATTGCAAAGTATACGAAGCAAGGATATGAAGTAGGCATTTGCGATTTAACAGAAGCTGATCTTTCTTCAAATGGAACGGTAGAACTGAGAAAAGAAGAAGCAAAGGCTGCAGCTCGTATTATGGGAGTAAAAACGAGAATTAATTTAGCAATGCCAGACCGTGGTTTGTATATGAAAGAAGAGTATATACGTGAAATTGTAAAGATTATTCGTACATATAAACCAACACTAATTTTCGCACCATATTACGAAGATCGTCATCCAGACCATGCTAATTGCGCGAAACTTGTGGAAGAAGCTATCTTTTCAGCGGGAATTCGTAAATATATGCCTGAACTTCCGCCGCACCGTGTAGAGTCTTTTTATAATTATATAATTAATGGTTTTCATAAACCGAATTTTTGTATAGATATTAGTGAATACCTTTCTAAAAAGGTGGAAGCGTTAGAAGCGTATGAAAGTCAGTTTTCAACAGGGAGTGATGGTGTTAAGACGCCATTAACCGAAGGATACGTTGAAACTGTACTCGCTCGGGAGAAGATGTTTGGGAAAGAAGTTGGAGTGCTGTATGCCGAAGGATTTATGAGTAAAAAACCCGTTTTAATACATGCTGATTTAATAGGGGGATGTAAATGAAATTGAAAATAGGTATTACATGTTATCCTTCTGTAGGTGGTTCTGGGGTTGTTGGGACAGAGTTAGGGAAGCAATTGGCGGAACGCGGGCATGAAATTCATTTTATTACATCGGGTGTACCATTTCGGTTGAATAAAGTGTACCCGAATATTTATTTTCACGAAGTAACAGTAAATCAATATTCTGTTTTTCAATATCCACCTTACGATTTAGCATTAGCGAGTAAAATGGCAGAGGTTGCTCAAAGAGAAAACCTTGATATTTTACATGTGCATTATGCAATCCCTCATGCTATTTGTGCATATTTAGCAAAACAAATGATTGGGGAGCGTATTAAAATTGTTACAACCTTACATGGAACGGATATTACTGTGTTAGGTTCCGACCCTTCGTTAAATAATTTAATTCGCTTTGGTATTGAACAATCTGATGTTGTTACAGCTGTGTCACATTCGTTAATTGAAGAAACAAATGAACTTGTAAAACCAGATAAAGAAATTGAGACGGTATACAATTTTGTAGACGAACGTGTTTATTTCAAACGTGATATGTCTCAATTAAAAAAAGAATATGGTATACGAGAAAATGAAAAAGTATTGATTCATATTTCAAATTTCCGAAAGGTTAAGCGTGTACAGGATGTTGTGCAGTCATTTGCCAAAATTGTAAAGGAAGTAGATGCGAAATTGCTTCTTGTTGGTGATGGACCAGAGTTCTGTACTATTTTACAATTGGTGAAAAGTTTACATATTGAGGAACGTGTCTTATTCCTAGGAAAGCAAGATAATGTTGCAGAGCTTCTTGCGATGAGTGATTTAATGCTACTTTTATCAGAAAAGGAAAGTTTTGGTCTCGTTATATTAGAAGCGATGGCGTGTGGTGTGCCTAGTATCGGAACGAGGGTTGGGGGCATTCCAGAGGTCATTCAACATGGTGAAACAGGATATATATGTGAAGTTGGAGATACAGATGGAATAGCTAAGCAAGCAATTCAACTACTAGAAAATGAAGAACTTCACCGTAATATGGGAGAGCGAGCGATGAAATCTGTATATGAGCAGTTTCGTTCGGAAAAAATCGTTTCACAGTATGAGGCGATTTATTATGACATACTAAGGGATGACAAGAATGGAAAGATTTAAAAAAGCTAGTTCAATTATTGAGATATTAAAACAGCACGGACATGAGGCTTACTTCGTTGGTGGAAGTGTACGCGATCTTATTATCGATAGACCGATTGGAGATATCGATATCGCAACATCTGCTTTACCAGAAGAAGTAATGGCTATTTTCCCAAGACATGTTCCGGTTGGTCTTGAGCATGGAACTGTAATTGTTGTAGAAAATGGTGAACCATATGAGGTAACTACTTTTCGAACAGAAAGCGAATATGAAGATTTTCGGAGACCTAGTAGTGTTCAATTTGTCCGTTCATTAGAAGAGGATTTAAAACGACGTGATTTCACGATGAATGCAATTGCAATGACAGAGGAAGGCGAAATGGTTGATTTATTTGCTGGGAAAGAAGCGATTCGTCTGAAGGAAATTACAACGGTTGGAGATGCGGCAGACCGTTTTCAAGAAGATGCACTGCGAATGATGCGTGGTATTCGGTTCGTAAGTACGTTAGGTTTCTCTTTGGAAATAAAGACGAAACAAGCAATTGAAACGTATGGGCATTTGCTCGAACATATAGCGATTGAAAGAATTACAGTTGAATTTGAAAAATTGTTGACCGGTACATATTGTGTGAATGGTCTTCAAGAGTTAGTAGAAACGAAGCTATTTTCTCACCTGCCATATTTGCAAATGTCAGAAGAAAGACTCTTGAAAGCTACGCAGTATAAATGGGATTCTTTCGAAACAGACGTTGAGGCGTGGGCATTTTTCTTATATTGTATCGGAGAAGAGCATCCATCTGTCTTTTTGCGTCAATGGAAGTTCTCGAATAAAAAGATTAAAGATATTGTAGCGGTTTTATTAGCAATTCGTTCTAGAAAGGAGAAGGAGTGGGATACAATCCTTCTTTATAAAACTGGGATTCGCATCGCTGAGATGGCGGAAAGAGTATATGAAGCGATAATAGAAAGTTATAATAGTGCGTCTGTTAAGCAAGTACAATCATTATTTCATGCATTGCCGATAAAAAATCGTCAAGAAATGAATGTGACTGGTAATGATTTATTAAGCTGGGCAGATAAAAAGCCAGGTCCGTGGGTTGCCGAAATGCTTCAAAATATTGAAGAAGCAATCGTACAAGGAGATTTAGTTAATAAGAAAGAGAATATAAGGGAGTGGCTACAAAGATGCAATCTACTATAAGAAAGCAGTTATTACAAGTTTTTTCTGAAGCAGATGGTGCATTTGTATCTGGTCAAACACTTAGTGACAAACTTGGCTGTTCGAGAACCGCTGTATGGAAGCATATGGAGGGTCTTCGTAATGAAGGGTATGAACTAGAAGCTGTACGCCGCTTAGGGTATCGAATTGCTAGTAAACCAGATAAAGTAACTGCTAATGAGATTCAATTAGGATTACAAACAGAGCGTATCGGTAGAACGGTTTATTTTGAAGAATCGGTTGAATCTACTCAGCATATTGCAGCGAGACTTGCTTATGAAGGCGCAGAAGAGGGAACAATTGTCGTTGCTGAAGAACAAACAGCAGGTAGAGGACGGTTAAGTAGAAAATGGTATTCTCCAAAAGGAACAGGAATTTGGATGAGTATTATTTTGCGTCCATCTATTCCAGTTCATCATGCACCACAGCTTACTTTATTAGCAGCTGTTAGCGTAGCGCAAGCAATTGAAAAATGTACCGGTGTAAACGTAGGGATTAAATGGCCAAATGATATTTTAATTCAAGGTAAAAAAGCTGTCGGTATATTAACGGAGATGCAAGCTGATCCAGATAAAATTAATGCTGTTATTATGGGAATTGGCATTAATGCAAATCAGAAACAAGAACATTTTGATGAGGAAATTCAGCAAATTGCAACTTCATTAGCAATTGAATCGGGTAAGCCGATTGTTCGTGCGGAACTTATGCAACAAATTTTCTTGCAACTAGAGAAATTGTATGAAGAGTATTTAAAAAATGGCTTCTCTGTTATTAAAATTCTTTGGGAAAGTTACGCAGTAAGTATCGGAAAAGAAATTACAGCTCGAACGATGAAGGAAACTATTAATGGGCTAGCAAAAGGGATTACGGAGGATGGTGTATTGTTACTTGAGGATCATCAAGGACAAGTGCACCACATTCATTCTGCTGATATAGAAATTAAGTAAAAGAAGTTCCTATTTTGGAGCTTTTTTTGTCATTTAGATACTAATAAATTTCACATACCGTAATAGGAATAGAAAATTATTTTTTCAAAAAAATGTAGCAATTCCTTTTCAGAGTTTGCTATAATTAGTTCGAATATGGGCAGTATCAAAGCGAACTGCACCATTATTTTACGCAGTATGAAAAAAATAATTTGGATTCTGCCTTGATCCAATAATGGACTGGGACAGAGGGATGAATAATGCCGACTAACACACAACCCTTCTGCCCTTTTATGGCCAGAGGGGTTTTTTATATGATTTCGGCCATCTCCTCTCTCCTGCATAAAGGAGGAGTAGTTTTTGAAAACAAAAACAGATTTTTTGAAAATGAAAGAGCAAGGTGAGCCGATTACAATGCTAACGGCGTATGATTATCCATCTGCTAAATTAGCAGAAGAAGCTAAAGTCGATATGATTTTAGTGGGTGATTCTCTAGGAATGGTTGTACTTGGGTATGATTCAACAGTTCCAGTAACTGTAGAGGATATGATTCATCATACGAAAGCTGTACGCCGCGGAGCGAAAGAGACGTTTATTGTAACTGATATGCCATTTATGTCTTATCATATCTCATTGCAAGATACGATGGTTAATGCACGTCGCATTGTTCAAGAGAGCGGGGCACATGCATTAAAGGTAGAAGGTGCTGGAGAAGTTATATCAACTATTCACTACTTAACGAATGCGGGAATTCCCGTTGTGGCGCATTTAGGTTTAACTCCTCAATCTGTAGGAGTGCTAGGTGGGTATAAAGTACAAGGGAAAGATGCTGAAAGTGCAAAAAAATTAATAGAAGATGCAAAGAAATGTGAGGAAGCTGGTGCGATAGCACTTGTGTTAGAGTGTGTGCCAATGCAATTAGCAGAACTTATTTCAGAGCAGTTAACAATTCCGATAATCGGAATTGGAGCAGGACAAAAAGTAGATGGGCAAGTTCTTGTATACCATGATCTTATCTCGTACGGCGTAAATCGTGTTCCGAAATTTGTGAAGCAATATACGTCTGTTCAAGAGGAGATTGTGCGAGGGATTTCGCAATACGTTACTGAAGTAAAGACAGGGCAATTTCCTGAAGAAAAACATTCATTCACAATGAAAGAGGAAGAGTGCTTAGCGTTATACGGAGGAAAACAATAATGAAAATCATAACTACAGTACAAGAGATGCAGCAAATTACAAACGAACTTCGTACAAGTGGAAAAAGTATCGGTTTTGTTCCAACGATGGGGTATTTACACGAAGGGCATGCTACGTTACTACGTAAGGCAAAGGAAGAAAATGAAATTGTAGTGTTAAGTGTATTTGTAAATCCACTACAATTTGGACCAAATGAAGATTTAGATCGATACCCACGTGATATTGATAGAGATGAAAATGTAGCAAAAGAAAATGGTGTTGATTATTTATTTTATCCGAGTGTAGAAGAGATGTATCCAGCAGAACAAACGACAACAGTAGAAGTTGTGAGGCGTACCGACGTATTATGTGGTAAACAAAGACCTGGTCATTTCGCTGGTGTTGCGACTGTACTAATGAAACTATTTAATATTACATTGCCAACGCGTGCTTATTTCGGTATGAAAGATGCACAGCAAGTAGCTGTAATTGAAGGATTCGTAAGGGATTTTAATATTCCCGTTACGATCGTATCAGTTGATATTGTAAGGGAAGAAGATGGATTAGCGAAAAGTTCTCGTAATGTGTATTTATCACTAGAAGAACGCGAAGAGGCTCCTCATTTATACCGCAGTCTATGTATAGCGAAAGAACGAATTGAGGCAGGTGAACGTAATCCAGAAATCATTATGAATCTTGTGAAAGAGCATATTGAGAAGTATACGAAATGCACTGTAGATTATGCTGATTTATATGCATATCCTTCATTAAAAGCAATAGATAAAATTGAAGGAAGAATCATTTTAGCGATTGCAGTTAAGTTTGAACATGTACGATTAATTGACAATATAACATTAATGGGGAAATAAGGGGGAGCATCTATGTTTCGCACAATGATGAGAGCGAAGTTACATCGCGCAACTGTAACAGAAGCAAATTTAAATTATGTAGGTAGTATTACAATTGATGAAGATTTAATGGATGCGGTAAATATTGTAGAAAATGAAAAAGTACAAATTGTAAATAACAACAATGGAGCTCGCTTAGAGACATATGTTATTAAAGGAGAGCGCGGTAGCGGTGTTGTGTGTTTAAATGGTGCAGCTGCAAGGCTTGTACAACCGGGTGATAAAGTTATTATTATTTGCTATGGTTTAGTGACAGAAGAAAATATTCATAAACAAGAGCCGAAAATTGCAGTATTAGACGATGATAATCAAATTATTGAAATGTTAGGTGCTGAAAAAGCTGGCACGATATTATAAGTAGGAAGGCTATCTCTAATTAAGGAGATAGCTTTTTTGTGCATCTTTTCATTAAGATGAGGTAAAACGTGGTATAGTAACAATATATAATTTTTGTGTTTGATAGGTAAGAAATTGAGGTGTTACATATATGAGTAAGCGTTATGTCGTTGTTGATTTAGAGACGACAGGGAACTCCTGGAAGGATGGGAAGGATAAAATCACCCAAATTGCAGCTGTTGTAGTGGAAGATGGAGAGATATTAGAGATTTTTTCATCTTTTATTAATCCGAAGAGAGAGATTCCCCTATTTATTACAGAATTAACTGGGATTGATGCAGATCTTGTAAAACAAGCCCCGTTATTTCGAGATGTAGCCCCGATGATTGTTGAGCTATTACAAGGTGCGGCTTTTGTTGCACATAACGTTCACTTTGATTGGAATTTTTTAAATGAAGAATTAAGGCAGGCTGGATATACAGAAGTACATTGTCCTAAAATTGATACAGTTGAATTGGCGCAAATTCTTTTGCCGACAGCTGATAGTTATAAATTACGTGATTTAGCTAAGCAGCATGAACTAGAGCACGATCAACCACATCGTGCGGATAGTGATGCTCTTGCAACAGCGGAGTTGTTTTTACAATTTTTAAGTGAAATTGAAAAGTTACCACTTGTCACATTACAATCGCTTTATGAATTAAGTGATGTTTTCCAAAGTGATATAGCTGATGTACTTTCTGAAAATATTTTAAAGAAAATGATGCATGGTAAAGAAATGGCAGAGGAGTATGAAGTGTATCGAAATATTGCGCTTCGAAAGCGGAATTATTCTTTAAGCCTCAGTGAAACATGCGCATCTAAATTTGATGCTTTCTTACATAAAGCAATGGATAAACTTGAATTGAATATGCCAAAGTTTGAAAAAAGAGAAAGCCAACAAATTATGATGAAGGAAATATATACAGCGCTAAGAGATTCTAGGTTTTCACTGATTGAAGCAGGAACAGGTACGGGGAAGACGCTTGCATATTTACTTCCAAGTATTTATTTCGCAAAGAAAAAAGAAGAACCTGTCATTATAAGTACACAAACTGTACAATTGCAACAACAAATACTAGAAAAAGAAATTCCATTATTACAGAAAATAATGCCATTTTCATTTGAAGTGGCTCTTCTGAAAGGAAGAAAGCATTATCTTTGTCTACATAAATTTGAATATGCTTTGCAAGAAGAAGAGAAAAATTATGATATGGCGCTCACAAAGGCAAAAATTTTAGTATGGTTATTGCAAACGGAAACCGGCGATCGTGATGAATTAAATATTCCTGAGGGCGGAAAGTTACTTTGGAACCGTATTTGTAGTGATGCATATAGTCCAGGCGGGATGCAAAGTAACTGGTTTAGTCGTTGTTTTTATCAACGAGCGAAGAATAAAGCATTGTTTGCAGATATTGTTATTACAAATCATGCGTTATTATTTCAAGATTTTTCAAGTGAAGAACCACTGTTTGCTTCATGTGAACATATTATTTTTGATGAAGCTCATCATATCGAGGAAGCGGCGAGTAGAACATTCGGTGAACAGTTCTCATGTATGTATTTTCAATTAGCTTTATCTCGTCTTGGTACGCTAGAAACAGATGATGTGCTTTCCAAAGTATATAAAATGATGAAAAAATCAGAGCAAGCCTCTCGTTCGACTTTCCGTATGGTGAGTCATAGTTTGAAGGAACTTAAATTTGATGCAGATGAACTATTCCAAATGTTACGTGCTTTCATATTTAAACAAACAAAGCAGGAACAAGGGATGAGCAATATGCCGCTCATTTATCGATATAACACGGAAGTAGAGACAGGTAAGTTATGGGATAGCATTACCGAGTTAACAAATCGTTTTGTATATGATGTAAGAAAATTAGTGACTACACTTGAGAAGCAAGTTGATATATTGCAAAGTAAATTAGAATGGGAGATGCATGTTGTTACAGGTGAATTTATGCACTTAATTGAGTTGTTGAGAAAGATGGTACAATCTTTACAATTACTCATTTTAGAAAAAAATTCATACGTGACATGGATGGAGACTGAAACGAAGGGAACGATTCATTCAACCGTTTTATATGCGCAGCCTGTTCATATTAGTGAAAGATTTGCTGATGAATTTTTAACAGAAAAAAAGAGTGTTATTTTCACATCAGCAACGTTAACAGTTAGTGATTCATTCGACTATATAAAAGAAGAGCTAGGTTTGCATGATTTTGCGCCCAATATATTAAAGGTTCCATCACCATTTCGTTTTGAAGAACAAATGAAATTAATGGTTTCAACGGATGTGCCTTTTATTAAGCAAGCAAGTAATGAGGAATATATTGAATCTGTATCGGCACATATCGCAAAAATAGCGACAGCTACAAAAGGTAGAATGCTCGTTTTATTTACTTCGTATGAAATGTTGAAAGAAGCGTATACGAATTTGAAAAGTGATGATTCATTAGAAGGATATTTATTATTAACACAAAGTGTGAATAATAAGAGCCGAAGTCGCCTCATTCGTAAATTTCAAGAGTTCGACAAATCGATTTTGTTAGGAACAAGTAGTTTTTGGGAAGGGATAGATATACCTGGAGATGCTCTGAGTTGCCTTGTCATTGTCCGCCTGCCTTTTACG
Source organism: Bacillus sp. FSL R9-9410 (assembly GCF_038050385.1). NCBI lineage: Bacteria > Bacillati > Bacillota > Bacilli > Caryophanales > Bacillaceae > Bacillus > Bacillus sp. FSL R9-9410. The sequence continues at coordinate 3,157,971 of NZ_JBBOTV010000001.1, read as the reverse complement.
CCTCCTAATCAGCCGATGATGGAAGCAAAAGGAGAGTGGCTAAAAAATCAAGGAGAAGACGTATTCGCTAAGTTAGCGCTCCCGCAAGCGATATTACGTTTCAAACAAGGATTTGGTCGTCTTATTAGAACAAATACAGATACGGGAACGGTATTTGTTCTAGATCGCCGTTTGACAAGTTCTTCCTATGGAAAACGTTTTTTACAATCAATTCCAACTGTCCCGCTCTATGAAGGACCTTTAGAAGAATTGTTAGAGCAATTAAAGGAACGACCAAATAAATAAAATTGGAAGAAAAATACGCCTGAAGTACACTTAAACTTCAGGCGTAAAAAATGTGGGTAGGAGGAATTTTATTTTTCTTACTTCTTGTATACAAAATATATTGCTTTTCGATTTGAAACCTTTTTTTGCTGTACATGTCCTGCTATAATAGATGGGTGATGAAGCAGGGGTTGTAAAGAATGTACTCTTATTGTAACCGCATTGCGTTCTTCTATAATTAGAAATTTTTGTGTAACGGAGGAGTTTTTTCATGGATAAGAAAATCGAAGTCCTATCAACGACGCGTATTAAATATTCGTCTGACTTGTATAAAATTGTTGATAGCTTGAATCGTACGTTAAAAGAGCAGGACCTCATGTTCGGATTAGCATTAGACGAAAAAGATAAAGAAATAGCTGTATTTACGATTTACAGAACGTAGTGATACAATGAAAAAGTGGATCTTTGCAATCATTATCGTTATCGTTGCTAGCGGAATATATGGGGCGTATGTTTATAATAAAGCGATGGAAAAGAAAATTCCAAAAGAGTCAAAGTCTGTAGAAATTGCGAAAGAAAAGGCAAAGATTACAAAGGTAAATACTGTTGATTATTATAACGGAAAATCTTCATATACAGTCGTGCAAGGTGTAGATGAAAAAGGAGAACAAATTATTGTTTGGGTGCCTGATAAAAAAGGAAATGTCCTTGTGAAGAAAAAGAGTGAAGGTATTTCTGAAAAAGAAGCTTTGCAAAAATTGGCTGAACAGGCGACTGGAGAAGGTGCTGAACCTAAGCCGAAGCCAAAACAAATTGTAAAAGTAAAATTAGGTGCTGAAAACGATATTCCGTTGTGGGAAATTACATATATTGATCAGGAAGGTCGTTATACGTATTATTATCTAGAAGTTCAAAATGGTGCATATGCTGGACACTACAGCATTGAAAAATAGATGTAGGGGGAACTACAAATGAAATTAGCAAAGCGAGTAGCTGCTTTAACACCGTCTTCAACTTTAGAAATTACAGCAAAGGCACAAGCATTAAAAGCAGAAGGTCATGATGTAATTGGATTAGGGGCAGGAGAACCTGACTTTAATACACCAGAACATATTATGGATGCCGCGCATAAAGCGATGTTAGAAGGACATACGAAGTATACACCAACAGGTGGATTACAAGCGTTAAAACAAGAAATTGTGAAGAAATTTACTCGCGATCAAGGAATTGCGTATGATCCATCTGAAATTATTGTATGTAATGGTGCCAAGCATGCATTATATACATTATTCCAAGTGTTACTTGATGAAGGAGATGAAGTTATCATCCCAACTCCTTACTGGGTAAGTTATCCAGAACAAGTAAAACTCGCTGGTGGTAACCCAGTTTATGTAGAAGGTCTAGAAGGCAATGAGTACAAAATTACAGCAAAGCAGCTGCGTGGGGCAATTACAGAGAAAACGAAAGCAGTTATTATTAATTCACCGGGCAATCCAACAGGGATGATTTACAGCAAAGAAGAATTACAACAGCTTGGAGAAGTGTGCTTAGAACATAATATCTTAATTGTTTCAGATGAAATTTATGAAAAATTAATTTATGGTGCTGCAGAATATACTTCGATTGCCCAGCTTTCTAATGCATTAAAAGAACAAACACTTATTATTAATGGTGTATCTAAATCACATTCTATGACAGGATGGCGCATTGGATATGCAGCAGGAAATAAGCAGCTTATTAAAGCGATGACGAACTTAGCGAGTCATAGTACGTCAAACCCTACTTCAATTGCTCAATACGGTGCAATTGCTGCGTATGCAGGCTCACAAGAACCTGTAGAAACAATGCGTCAAGCGTTTGAAGAAAGATTGAACATTATTTATGATAAATTAATTCAAATTCCTGGTTTCACTTGTATCAAACCACAAGGTGCTTTTTACTTATTCCCAAATGTAAAAGAAGCCGTAGCGTTAGCTGGGTATGATACAGTTGATGAGTGGGCAAAAGCATTATTAGAAGAGGAAAAAGTAGCTCTTGTTCCTGGTACAGGATTTGGTGCACCAAATAACGTTCGATTATCGTATGCGACATCTCTTGAGCAAGTAGAGAAAGCATTAGAACGAATTCATAGGTTCATGAAAAGCAAAGTACAGGCGTAATCTTCTGTCTTTTGTAGTAAATGGCAAGAAACCTCCCTATATATAGGGAGGTTTCTTTGACGAATTGTGGCAAAAAGAAATGGCTGAAGGTGTGTTATACTAGAGAACGAGGTGTTTGGTGATGAAAAAGAAAATGATGTTACAATGGTTTGAACAGGGAAGCATAGCAATTCCTAAATTGCTTATGATGCATTATAAAAAGCTAGGCTTAAATGAAACGGAATTTATGGTGGTACTTCATGTACACACATTTTTAGAATCAGGTAATTCGTTCCCGACTCCTTCAGAGATTTCAGAGCGGATGACGATAACAGAAATGAAATGTATGGAAGTGATTCAGACATTAATCCAAAAAGGTTTTTTAGCGCTAGAAGGTGGACAAAGATCAGAAGCGATGATGTGTGAAAGTTATTCTTTACAACCACTTTGGGAAAAAATATTGCATTTTTTAATGGATGAATCAATAGAGGAAGAACAGCAAGAAAAAAAGAAACTTCAAGTAAATTTATATACAGTATTTGAAAAAGAATTTGGAAGACCGCTCTCACCGTTTGAATGTGAAACATTAGGAATGTGGGAAGATCAAGATCAACATCATCCGAATTTAATTCAAGCTGCTCTCAGGGAAGCTGTTATGAGTGGTAAACTTAATTTCCGGTATATTGATCGTATTTTATTTGAGTGGAAAAAGAACGGAATTAAAACGATAGAGCAAGCGCAAAATCAAGGCCAAAAATTTAGAGCGAATCAGCAACGTACACAACAAACAACAAAACAAGAAACGAAATTTACTGGGAAAGTGCCTTTTTACAATTGGTTGGAGCAGTAATGTAGGAGGAAAGACATGTTGAATAAAACGCAAATTCGCTATTGTTTAGATACAATGGCGGATATGTATCCAGAAGCGCATTGCGAATTAATTCATGATAATCCATTTGAACTTGTAATCGCAGTGGCATTATCTGCGCAATGTACAGATGCACTTGTGAATAAGGTGACGAAAAACTTATTCCAAAAATATAAAACACCAGAAGATTATTTAAGTGTGTCTTTAGAAGAATTACAACAAGATATACGTTCCATTGGATTGTTTAGAAATAAGGCGAAAAACATTCAAAAATTGTGCCAGATGTTGCTAGATGATTATAACGGGAAAGTTCCAGAAGACCGTGACGAGCTGACGAAGTTACCAGGAGTAGGGAGAAAGACAGCGAATGTAGTTGTTTCGGTAGCGTTTGGGATTCCAGCGATTGCTGTTGATACGCATGTAGAGAGAGTGAGTAAAAGGTTAGCAATTTGTAGATGGAAAGATTCTGTGTTAGAAGTGGAAAAGACATTGATGAAGAAAATTCCAATGGATGAGTGGGGAGTTACACACCACCGTATGATTTTCTTCGGACGTTATTACTGTAAGGCGCAGCGACCACAATGTGAAGAGTGCCGATTACTAGAAATATGTCGCGAAGGAAAGAAACGAATGAAGGGGAAATAAAGGATGGAGCGAGTTATAGAAATACCGAAAGAGTTTCGGTGCGTACCATTTTTTAAAGAGAGTGCAAATTCGATTACGTATCACACAGACCAATCTTTTGAAGAAATAATACAAAATACTTACTTTATATTTGATATTGAAAGACAATATGAGCCATGGAATGAAATTGAAACAAGTATTCCATCGGTGTTAAATATATGGAAAAGCAAGCATGAAGAAATTGCTACACTATTTCGGAACAGAAAAAAACAAGAAGCTGAGGGTCCGATGATTCTTTTTGCAGCTCACTTTCTATCGGTTATATATTGGTTAAATGAGCAGCCTGTTCATAGTTTGAATGAGATGCAAGTAAATACGAATAAATTGGAAGTACAACCTGTTAATTTTATGGAGCGATATTCATTTATTATAAAGAAACCGAGTAATTACCATTCATATATTCAATTAGTACAGTTGTATATCGAAATAGAAAAGCTATATGTAAAGAAAATGATAACAAAAAAGAAGTCGGTTTCTCGTTAAGAGAAACCGACTTCTTTTTTTGTTTATTAAGACTCTGTTGTAACAACATTTCCGTCTGCGTGAGGTGTAGCTCCTCCGGTATGTTGTTGTTGCTGTTCTTCTTCAGCTTTTTTTCTAGCTTCTTCTTCAGCTTTTCTCTTAGCTTCTTCTTGTTTTAGCTTATCTTCATTGGCCTTTTTCTGTGCTTCTTCATCAGCCTTCTTCTTAGCCTCTTCGTCAGCAGCTTTCTTTTGAGCTTCTTCTTGCTGTTTACGTTGTTCTTCTTGTTGCTGCTGTTGCTGTTGTTGTTGTTGTTGTTGTTGATCTTGTTGTTTGCGCTGATCTTCGTCAGCTTTTTTCTTAGCTTCTTCTTGTTTTAGTTTATCTTCATTGACCTTTTTCTGTGCTTCTTCGTCAGCTTTTTTCTTAGCTTCTTCGTCAGCCTTTTTCTTAGCCTCTTCGTCAGTTTTTTTCGCATTTGGAGTTCCGCCAGGCGCAGTGAAGGATGCACCAACTGCAGGACTTGTTCCAGTACCCTTTTTCGCTACTACAGAGAAGCTGTAAGTAACACCTGGTTTAATACCACCAAGAGTAGCTGTCGTACCGCTTACTGATAAGCTACCACTAGAACCGTCAGTAGCTTTATAGCTTGCTGCGTATGCATCAACATTTGATGATGGTCCAGACCAGTTCAGTGTCACTGTGCTAGCGCCATCGAAAGCGACATTAAGGCCACTAGGTGGATCTACTTTAATTTGTTTAACTGCATCTTTTTTCGCACCTTTTACGTACAATTCTTCATTTATTTCTTGTACAGAAGAAGGACGTTCGAAACGAGATTTATCTGTAGCGAATTTGCTCATCATTACTTGGAACATTTGTTGTGCAATTTTAGTATAACGATCGCTAATGTAATTTTCTGGACCATTCTTTTCGTAACCAGTCCACACAGCCATCGTATATTGTGGTGTATATCCAGCGAACCAGCTATCTCTGTTTGCATCAGCTGGGATGCCATATTTTTTTATATCTTTTGCATCAAAGTTTTGTGTTCCTGTTTTACCAGCAACGTCGAATCCAGAAACATATGCTGTTGGCCCTGTACCGCCAGAACCAGGTTTTACTACGTCACGAAGAACATCAGTAACCATATAAGCTGTATAGTCGTGCATTGCACGTTGTTCTTTCGGTTTAAAGCTTTTCTTTTTCCCGTCTGGGAAGATGACTTCTTTTACGAAGTGAGGTTTATTATAAACACCGTCATTACCAAACGCTGCATATGCACCTGCTACTGCTAATGGAGAACTATCGTTACTACCAATTGCAGTAGATTCATGTACTCCATTTTCAAACGTCATGCCTAAACCTTCAGCAAACTCTTGTGACTTAGTAAGACCAACTGTTTGAGCTGTCTTTAAAGCCGGGATGTTTAATGACTTCTTCAATGCTTCACGAAGTGAAACGTCACCTTTAAAATTACCTGTAGCATTTTTAATCTTTGTGCCATTAGAGTAAGTGTAATCAGAGTCATTTAATTGATGATAAGTAGACCATTGAAGATTCTCAATTGCTGGACCATAGTCGAAAATTGGTTTCATTGTTGAACCAACTTGGCGTTTTAAATCAACTGCCATATTATGACCTTTGAAAGTAGACTTACTTTCTTTACGCCCAGCACCAATTGCTCGAACTTCTCCAGACTGTGTATCCATAAATACAAATGATCCTTGGAACTGATCGTTTGGATACTTAATGAGATTGCCATCCATAATTTTTTCAGCGTAATCCTGAGCATCTTGATCAAGTGTTGTATGAATCGTTAAACCATCTGAACCGATATTTACATCAGGGTATTCTTTTTCAACTTCCTTTACAGCAGCATCTATAAATGCTTGATACTTCATTTCAGTCACTTCTGAAGATGGAAGAAGTCCTTGTATTACAGGGATTTGCATCGCATCATTCATTTCTTGTTTCGTTATATACCCGTGTCGGTTCATTAATGTTAATACGATATTACGACGTTTCGTTGCTCTATCAACGTTATCTGGTTTTGTTGGATCATAAATGTTAGGACCTTGGGGTAAACCAGCGAGCATTGCAGCTTCGTGTAGTTGTATGTCTTTTAAATCTTTGCCGTAATATTTTTTGGCAGCTGTGGAAATACCATAAGAGCGATTACCTAAGTTAATCTTATTTAAGTACATTTCTAAAATTTCATGTTTTGAGTACTGTTGCTCTAACTTATAAGATAAGTACCATTCCTGCACTTTTCTTTTTGCAGTTTTGTCCATCGTTAGAAAATAGTTTTTAACTACTTGCTGTGTAATCGTACTACCACCTTGTGATCCAAAACCACCAGTGACATTTTCCATAATTGCCATTCCAGTACGTCTAAAATCAATTCCATCATGCTCATAGAAGCGAGCATCCTCAGTCGCAAGGAATGCACTTTCAATTACTTTGGGAATTTGATCGTAAGTAACATGGGTTCGTTTTTCAGCACCGTATTCATAGAAGAAGTTCCCGTTTTTATCAAGGAATTTTGTTGATAAAGGATTGACAAGTTTTGATTTGTCTAATTTCGGAGCGTCCTTTACCATAACAAAGAAAGCCGAAACGCCAGCTACGAGGCCGACGATACCAAGAAGTAGACAACCTATAAGGAATTTCTTGAAAAAGGAACCTTTTTTCTTTGGCTTTTCTTCTTTATGAGTTTCTTTCGTTTGATTTTTTACATGATTTCGTTCTGTACGAGAACGATAATTATCTGACATTATACTTTCTCCTACCTTTCATTCTCTCCCCCAAAAGTCGAAAAAAGAGCCTTAGTGATGACTCTATCACGAAAAATAAACCGTGTCTAGTACGCGGATATAATCAATTCGAGGGTGATAACCGCATGATAATAAAGACCCATGCTCTTCTATTTCTTGTTTTGTAATCGATTTACGTCCACCAGTATTTTGACGATTCCAAAATGCAATAATATGTTTTGCATCTAATAAATAAAATTCATCAAAAAGTGTAAATTTAATAATAACAAATGCAATTCCATTATGAGCGACTACTTGCTTCATATGTTCAATTTGATGAAGGTGGAAGTTTTGAAGTGGAAAACTGGTTTTATTTTTAGTCTCTTTCGCTTCAAAATCGATATATTTCCCTTTGTATACACCGTTGTAATCTGTTGTAGAAGGTTGTTTGAAATACGCTTCTTTTACCACTGCAGCACTTCGAGCGGGGTAATCTACTTTTACAATTTGAAGAGGTGTAGGTTTTTTATGTACGCATGCAATATTATGGGTTAAGTAATATTGATTGGTTTCATTCAATTCCTCTTCAAGGGACATACCTCTATTACTGTAAGTATGTTTTTTTATTGGTGTTTTATGAGGTTGTGAAGCTTGATCGTACCTTTTTCCATTTGGGTAACGAATGGTCATATTTTGTCCACTCCCAACTTGATAAGATTTACTTACAAAGGTGATTATATCAAAAAATGAAAAAAGATGTGACCTTTTTCAAGAAAGGTATGGTGACTTACTCATGTTTCGATGGAATGATTACGAAAAAATTAAGCAGAGCCGTAATGATATTTTTTGTACAGAAGAGGAAAAAGCTATAGTTCTTAATATTAAGGAGAGAACGGATGTAGCTAACGTAGATAATATTTCACGTACACAATCTTACCAAGAATATTATTTGAGAAATAGAGAAATTAGATGGTCTTTTTTAGCAAGCATGGTTTCAAGGAATGGGGGATGGAACATGACAGATTTAGAAGGGGAATATTATTCTAATCTTTTATCTCAAACAGTTAAGAGACGATTATTTCATTTGTATGAGAAAGCCAATTGGCTCATTTTCTTAGATGCATTTCCTCAACTATTACTGTATGAGGAAAGTAAAAAGAGATGTGCGCCGCTCTTTCATTTGTTACAATTTTTCAACATATCAATTTTTATGGAAAAAGAATGGATCGCGTTTTGGGAGAAAAAAGATATAAATAGGCTTATGACGGCACTTATTATTAATGAACAAAATAAAATTCAAAAACCAGTAATTGAGAATGCATATTTTCAAAAACATGTATTTGATACTGCACTATTTAAATTTCAAGAAATATTTCACCTTAGTGCAGTTATTTTTCCGATGGTGGAAGGGGGAATGTATGGATTTTCAGTTTATCAATTTGAAACGTTGCAAAAACGTATAGAACTGGGGAAGCAATTAGCTTGGTTATTATTTCATTCAAAGTATAAGGCTTCTTTTTATAAATTTGCAGTGCAAACTAGGCATACAGGATCAAGGATGGATTATGAATGTAATATAAGGGGAATTAGAAAATCAGGTACGCCGGCTCTTAGGGATGTGTATTCTATTGTCACTCATGAAAAATTAATTGAAAAAGATTGGTTTAGTGAAGGATTGGAAATAGATTCTTTATTTTCACTTGAAAAACCTAAGGGGGAAATTAATATAACAGAATGGTATAGAAAGAAGAGGGAACAAATACATACTCTTTCTATATTAAGTAGTTTTGTTAAAAGAATAGATGAGTTCATGATATAATAAAGAAGTCCCGCCTTCCTAAATGAAGGCGGGGCTTCTTTATTAAAAGTAATATGCTCTACAATAAATTACTTTCTAAGCTGCTATTTGCCGGCAGTAAAACTCCCACCTCAAAATTTGGCTGGAGCAAAGAAGTTAGGTGGGAGCCCTGCTGCCCGTAAACGCCCGATTGGTGAAGGTTAATAATCAGTGGGGGATGAACAAAACCCCACTGATTAAAGTTTCACTTTATGTAGCGGGGAAATTTGGACCATCAAGCTTTGGATTACCAGTCTCAGGTTTATTTTGTTGTTTGTTTTGCTTTTTCTTTTTTTCGTTTTTATTTTTTGCCATCGTAATACACCTCCTTTTTGTATTGTTACCATTTCTAAAAATGGCATACTAAATGATTTCTTTGACGAATATCAACTAGTTTTGTCATGTGAGAAGGAGTAATCAATCAATCGGCGAAATTACATGACAAAGGAAAGGCAAAGAAGGGGGCGTTTTAAATATGGCGATGGTTCAGAAGGAAGATGTTATGAAAAAAATGGATCAAATGTTAAGTTCTCTCGATTTGCTGGAAATGAATATTGGGATTAGAATGAATCATGCATTAAAGGGTAAAGGTGAAAAAATATGCAATAAGATAGAAATAACAGAAATGCATATAGAACATATGGAAAATAAATTAGTGCATCACGAAGAAAAAGGGAGCTGGGTAAAGACATTTCAAAACGTCGTAGTGAGTGCATAATAAGGTGGGAACAAAATGGGATATGAAGCATTAATCCAGTCCTCGGAGAAGTTAATGCAGTATAATGATGAAGCGAATGTGAAAAAAAGAGAAATGGCGGAATATGATTTTTATAAGGATATGAAGCCATTTGTTGATATTGTAGATGCGGAGTTAGAGATGTGGAAAGAATTAGCTTATAGGTGGATAAAGGAAGAACAACCTAAGTATATACATGTACAACAAATTGATCAAGTGTATGATAATTTGCAAACTAATGTGCTACAATGTTTTGTTAATAAGGGAAAAGGTAAACGTTTCTTTGAAACTCATCAAGCTATTTCGTATACTTTGCAAAATATTGTAGATCAATGTAAGTAACAAGAGGGAAAACCCTCTTGTTTTTTTTATGCTTCTGTCACTGTTGTAGGTTTTGTTGCACCGTTTATTTCTAACTCGCGTATTAATGTTCGGTAATCTGATATGCATACTTTTCCTTCAAGATAACAATGTCTCGCAAAGTCTAACAGTTCATTCGAATTTTCAGTGTAATACCCCTTTTTTTGAGAAAACGCTTGTTTTAAATCCCCTAATACCATGTTGATTCCTCCCCAATGAGAATCTTCTTCCTTATTATCATAGCATGGAAGGGTTTACTTTCTAATTTTTTTAAAAATTTAAACTTCCGACAAAAATAGACAGATACTCCGTTACACATTTTATTTTATAGGTACATATTCTATATGTAGAAACTTATGCGAAGGAGGAGAGAATGCATGTTTCAACAACCTAATGTATATCAGCAAGCAAATCCATATGCACAGCAAAATATGTATCAATATAATGAGGATACATATTTACGATATAATATGTATCCTTTCGAGCCTCATTATGGAAACCAAAATTATTATCAACCATTTGAAGTGTCGTTTGGGAATCAGCAGCAAGCACATATGAATCAACCGCAGCAAGCACATATGAATCAACCGCAGCAAGCACATATGAATCAATCGCAGCAAGCACATATGAATCAACCACAGCAAGCGCATATGAATCAACCGCAGCAAGCATATATGAATCAACCACAGCAAGCGCATATGAGTCAGCCGCAGCAAATGTATACGAATCAACCACAGGAAGCGTATATGAATTCACAAAACTACATGTCGCCAGCTCAATATGTAAATCAACAAGCTATGTTTTATCCACCGAAACAACCATATCCAACGATGAATAAACAAAAGCAACAGCAACAGCAACCAAGTCAATTTTCTAGTTTTGTTTCACAATTTAAATCATCAGATGGTAACTACGATGTAAATAAAATGATGAACACAGCTGGACAAATGATGAACGCGATGAATCAAGTAACAGGGATTGTTAAGCAAGTCGGGGGCTTTTTTGGTAAATAATAGTAGGGGGTTGTCTATAATAGGTATTACGTATGAAATTGGTTACTAGACAAATTTCCATGAAATAAATGGGTATATATAACAAGCGGCTTTACCTCCTTTCTCATATTGTAAAGTGTAATCAGATTTTCTTAACGAGAGAGGAGAGAAAAAACTATGCATCATTGTCATCCTTGCTTTGGAGGGCATAAGCCTGTAGGACCTATTTGTACAACTGCTCCTGTCATTCATCCGGCAAAACAATGCGTAACACATTCTTTTTCAACAACGGTGGTGCCACACATTTTCCCAACGCATACAACACATGTACACCATCAACAAATTAAAAATCAAGGATTCTTCCCACAAACAAACTCGAACGTAAACGTTGTAGATCCTGGTGATCCAGGATTTGGTGGTGGATTTGGTGGTGGATGTGGACCATGCGGTCATGGACATCATCACCATGGGCATCAAATATCACCATTTGGACCAGGACCGAACGTGTCACCATTTGGACCAGGACCGAACGTGTCACCATTTGGACCAGGACCGAATGTATCACCATTTGGACCAAATATCGGACCAAACGTTGGTGGAATGTTTAAAAAGTAAATGATATGTTAGAACTAGCAAAATGCTAGTTCTTTTTTTGTAATTGGAGTGTTGATATGAAAGTTGTTGCTGTAACAGGATATAAGCCATTTGAGCTTGGAATATTTAAAAATGATCATCCAGGAGTAGAATGTATAAAAAAGGCGATTCATCGTAAATTAACTGCTTTTGTAGAAGAAGGTTTGGAATGGGTTATTATTAGCGGCCAGTTAGGAGTAGAGCTATGGGCTGCTGAAGTTGTTTTTGAAATTCAAGTAGAATATCCAGATTTAAAATTAGCGGTATTTACTCCTTTTTTAGAACAAGAAGAAAATTGGAAGGAAGATAACCGTGAATATTACGAATTTATTCTTTCGCAAGCAGATCACATTGATAGTATTACGAAACGGAAGTACGAAAGCCCAGAGCAATTTAAATTAAAGAATCAATTTTTTATTGAAAAAAGCGATGCACTTTTAGCTGTATATGATGAAGAAAAGTCTGGGAGCCCTAAATATATTGTAGAAGCAGCTAAGAAAAAAGGAGAAATAGAAAATTATCACAGTTATTTCATTCTTTTTTCTGATTTACAAGATATAATGGAAGAGGAACAGTGGAATAATGCAGAGTAAGATGTAATATAGTACTCGTATATTTGATTGACAAAAGGCATTGTTTCTGAAAAAATTTAGTTAATGAAAGCTTTGGCAAAAATTTGAGGTGAAGAAAATGATTTCGGATAAAATTAAATTAACAGCGAAAGATGTTTTAGAAAAAGAATTTAAAACAGGTATGAGAGGTTATCAACAAGAAGAAGTAGATAAGTTTCTTGATATGATTATTAAAGATTATGAAGCGTTTCATAAGGAATTTGATCAATTAAAACAACAAAATGCTCGTTTGAAACGTGAATTAGAAGAGCAGAAAGTAGCGGCAACACAAGTTCCGCAACAACCGGTACAAACACCAGTTGCACAACCTGTATATAACAATACGAATACGGATATTTTAAAACGTATATCTAATTTAGAAAAAGCTGTATTTGGAAGTAAGTTATACGAATAATGTAAGGTGGTAAAAAGGTTAAAGCATTTTACATAGAAAAAAACATTGCAAAATCTTTTTGTTTCCACTATACTAATGTTTGTCATAACGTTTGGGTAATCGCTGCAACGCCAACGTTGTAGAGGAAAGTCCATGCTCGCACAGCCTGAGATGGTTGTAGTGTTCGTGCCTAGCCAAGTCATAAGCTAGGGTATTCTGGCTGTGAGGCTGGTTTAACGGCAGGGAAAAAACCTAAGTCCTTTCGGATATGGTTTGACTACCTTTAAAGTGCCACAGTGACGAAGTCCTTGAAGAAATGATAGGAGTGGAACGAGGTAAACCCCACGAGCGAGAAACCCAAATAATGGTAGGGGAATCTTTTCCAAGGAAATGAACGATGGGAAAGGACAGGTTTTCATAACCTGTAGATAGATGATTACCACCGGAGTACGAGGCGTGGGCCGTTTGCAGTACAAAGGAACAGAACATGGCTTACAGAACGTTATGAACCAACTATGAAATAACTCAGCTCTCCTTTGTTAGAGGAGGGCTTTTTATTTGTATGAATTTATAAGTTGTGAGTTAAAATGGTAAATGAGAATATTCTTCGTGATATGTGATAATTAATAGGACAACATGTTATTAATTATTGTTTGATTATACATAAGAGGTGAATATAAATGGGAAAAGTTACTTTAATTGCAACAGCGGCAATGGGTATTGAAGCGTTAGTTGCCCGAGAAGTTCGCGATCTTGGTTATGAATGTGAAGTGGAAAACGGAAAGGTGACGTTTGAAGCGGATGAAAAAGCGATTTGTCGTACGAATTTATGGTTACGTACTGCAGACCGTGTGAAAATTAAAGTCGGCGAATTTAAAGCAACAACATTCGATGAGTTATTTGAAAAAACAAAAGCGTTAAACTGGGGAGATTATATTCCAGAGAACGGAGAATTCCCTGTTATTGGGAAATCTTTAAAATCAACATTATTTAGCGTTTCAGACTGCCAACGTATCGTTAAAAAGGCTGTTGTTGAGAAATTAAAAACAACGTATAGACGCACAACTTGGTTTGAAGAAGATGGTCCGTTATTCCGTATTGAAATTGCAATGCTCAAGGATATTGCAACATTAACAATCGATGCGAGTGGTGTAGGTCTTCATAAACGTGGATACCGTCTTGAGCAAGGTGAAGCGCCTTTAAAAGAAACATTAGCTGCGTCTTTAATTAAGTTAACAAACTGGAAGCCGGATCGTCCTTTCGTTGATCCTTTCTGTGGATCTGGTACAATTCCAATTGAAGCTGCATTAATTGGACAAAATATCGCACCAGGATTTAACCGAGGCTTTGCATCGGATGAATGGGGCTGGGTTGGTAAACAAAATTGGCGCGAAGCTCGTCAAGAAGCTGAAGATTTAGCAAATTATAATCAATCATTGCAAATCATTGGATCAGATATCGATCACCGTATGATAAGAGTTGCCCAAGATAACGCAGATGAAGTTGGATTAGGGGACCTTATATCATTTAAACAAATGCAAGTAAAAGATTTCACGACAAAAGAGGAATATGGCTATGTTGTAACGAATCCTCCATACGGAGAACGTTTAAGTGAAAGAGCGCTTGTTGAAAAATTATATAAAGAAACGGGAGAGGTATTCCGCCCATTAGATACGTGGTCAATGTATTTATTAACAAGTTATGAAGCATTTGAGAAGTGTTACGGAAAAGATGCATCGAAAAAGCGTAAACTGTTTAACGGATTTATCCGTACAGATTACTATCAATACTTCGGAAAACGTCCACCGCGTAATTCATAGTATAAAACTCCTCCAGCGCGCATATACTGGCTATTATGTAATGCGTAAAGGAGGAAGTGATATGGATAGTTTCCAATTATCAATGATTCAAAAAGCTATTCACCGTACGTATGATGAGCTCGGAAAAGAAGCGGATAGTCAAGGTGCGATTGTAGATGAAATACAAAAAGCGCAGGAAGAATATTTGTCAGCTCTTTCACATGAAACAGCGATTGATAAACGGTATTTAAAGTCATTAATATAGAAAAAAATTTTCCTTTTTCGAAAGGAAAATTTTTTTTCGTGTATTTCTATGTATTGCAACAGGGGAAAGTGGCTGCACACATGTGAGTAGCAGTTGCTATATCTTTTTATAGAAAAATTGTTTGGTTGGAGGCTAAGGATGTTTACTGAGAATAGGTTACCATTTGAAGTAGGGAAACAAGATAATTTTTATGATAAGTTGAATGAGTGGATTGGAGATGTGTTTTACGACATTCTTCCGGAAAAAGGCTTTGAAGAGCGTGATGAACAGATTTTTATGGCGTTTCAGTTAGAACGTGCTTTCCAAGAGAAGAAAGTTATGTTTGCAGAAGCAGGTGTAGGAACAGGGAAAACAATTGTATATCTTCTATATGCAATTTGTTATGCACGTTATACAGGGAAGCCAGCTATTATCGCTTGTGCAGATGAAACGTTAATTGAGCAGCTTGTGAAAGAAGAAGGAGACATCGCTAAGTTATCTGAAGCATTAGGGCTATCTGTTGATGTTAGACTTGCGAAATCAATGGATAATTATTTATGTTTGCGTAAACTTGAAGATGTTATGAGTGGACGAGCTCCAGAAGTAATTGAAGATGTATATTACGAATTACCTCAGTTCGTATTCGATCATGGTACGATGCAGAACTTTACTCACTATGGTGATCGAAAAGAATTTCCACTGTTAAATGACGAGGAATGGTCAAAGGTAAACTGGGATTACTTCCAAGATTGCTTCACTTGTGATTCTCGTCATCGTTGTGGTCAAACACTTTCTCGTGAACATTATCGTAAAGCTGCAGATTTAATTATTTGTTCTCAAGATTTCTATATGGATCATATTTGGACATATGATGCACGTAAACGTGAAGGGCAAATGCCATTGTTACCTGAAAGTAGCTGCGTTGTATTCGATGAAGGACATCTTGTAGAGTATGCAGCGCAAAAAGCTTTAACATACCGTTTAAAGCAAACGATGATGGAGCAACTTTTAACGAGATTATTACAAAACGATATTCGTGAAGAGTTCGCACATTTAGTAGAAGAAACAATTTGGCAAACTGAACAATTCTTTGGGGTACTACAAGAGAATAAAAAGGAAATTGAAGGTTCTGATCGTTTAGAAATTATTGTGACAGAAAAGGTAACTGCTGAGGCAGAAAGACTTTATGCGAAAATCGGTGAAGTCGGTGATGCATTAGTATTTGAAAGTGAAATGCATACAGTAAACACATACGATTTAAATATTGTTGATGAGCATTTAGATGTGTTAGAGCATTCACTTCGTCTTTTCATGCACGAGAAAAATGTAATTACATGGGGTGAAGAAGGTGATGGTGCCTTTACGTTAGTTATTATGCCGCGTGCAGTTGAAGAAGTGCTACAAGAAAAAGTATTCTCGAAGAAGATTCCGTATATTTTCTCTTCTGCGACATTATCTGACAATGATTCGTTCGCATTTACTGCAAATAGTCTAGGGGTAAAAGATTACTTATCATTCTCAGTTGCTTCGCCGTTTGATTATGAAGAGCAAATGACTGTAAACTTACTTCCGTATACGAAAGAAAATGAATGGGAAAGAAAGTGTCAATATACACTTGAAAATATACAAAAAACAAATGGACGTACACTCGTATTATTCCGTACAACGCAAGAACTTGCAGCGTTTAAAGAATATGTAAGTAAAGAGCAAATGTCAGTTCCGTTCCTATATGAAGGAGATCAAGAAATTAGTCAGCTCGTTTCTCGTTTCCAAAATGAAGAAGAGACTGTACTTTGTGCCGTTCATTTATGGGAAGGTTTAGACATTCCAGGTTCATCATTATCACATGTTATTATTTGGTCATTACCATTCCCTCCAAACGATCCTGTGTTTGAGGCGAAGCGTAAACATGTGAATGATCCATTTTGGGACGTAGATGTGCCTTATATGATTTTACGTCTTCGCCAAGGAATTGGACGTTTAATTCGTACAAGTGAAGATAAAGGTGCTATATCATTATTCTTATCAGATAATGAAGATGAAAAAGTGATAGAAGCAGTGAAGAAAGTGCTTCCGGTAGAAGGAAAAGTACTTTAAGCGAAAAAATGTTGTAGGGAAAAGTTTGGCATTTGCCAAGCTTTTTTTCTATTAGAAAAGGAATTTATGTTTTAATGTCGAAATAAGGTTGAGGTAGAAAAAGGAGGTTTTTTATACTATGACAGTTGCTACATATGAAGTAGAAAAACAATTTTTAGCATATGTGAAGAAGATAGAGAATTATGGAGAAGCATTAAGCTTAATGTTTTGGGATTTAAGAACAGGTGCACCAAAACAAGGAGTAGACCAGCGTTCAGAAGTAATAGGAATGCTTTCATCCGAAGTGTTTGCGATGTCGACTTCAGATGAGATGGGGAACTATTTAACTGAACTAGAATCTTTAATTGTTGAAAATAAACTTTCTGAAACGACAAAGAAAATGGTTGAAGAGTGTCGTAAAGAATATGATAGAAATAAGAAAATTCCACAAGCGGAATATGAAGCGTATGTGAAATTAGAAGCGAAAGCGGAAAGTGTATGGGAAGAAGCTCGCGAACAATCTGACTTCGAAATGTTCCGTCCGTATTTAGAAAAAATTGTTGAATTCAAAAAGAAGTTTATTACATATTGGGGTTACGAAACGTACAAATATAACACGCTATTAGACATGTATGAGCCGGGAATCACAGTAGAAGTGTTAGATCATGTATTTGGTCAACTACGTGAACGTATCGTTCCGCTTGTGAAAGAAATTTCTGAGTCTAAAAAAGAATTAAAAACAAATGCTTTATCCGAACATTTTTCAAAAGAAAAACAAAAGAATTTTACTTTAGAGTTATTAAAACAATTGAACTATAACTTTGAAGCGGGTCGTCTTGATGAAACGGTACATCCTTTTGAAATTACATTAAATAGAGGGGATGTTCGTATTACGACTCGTTACGATGAGAAAGACTTCCGTATGGCTGTTTTCGGCACGATTCATGAATGTGGTCATGCTGTATATGAGCAAAATGTTGCAGAGGAACTAGAAGGAACACCACTTTGCAGTGGAACATCAATGGGAATTCACGAGTCACAATCGTTATTCTTTGAAAACTTCATTGGCCGTAATAAGTCGTTCTGGAAGAAAAACTATGATTTGTTAAAGCGATATAGTGACGGTCAATTTGACGGTGTATCAGTAGACGAGTTTTATGATGCGATTAATGAGTCAAAACCATCCTTTATCCGTATAGAAGCCGATGAAATTACATATCCGCTTCATGTTATGGTTCGCTATGAGCTGGAGAAAGAATTATTTGATGGCACATTGCAAGTAAAGGACTTACCAGCGGCATGGAATGATAAGATGGAAACGTATTTAGGTATTCGTCCAGAGAATGATGCACAAGGTGTATTACAAGACGTTCACTGGGCTGGTGGTTCATTTGGATATTTCCCATCTTATGCGCTTGGTTATATGTATGCAGCGCAATTTAAACATAGGATGCTAAAGGATATTCCAAACTTTAATGTATTATTAGAAGAAGGAAACGTGACACCAATTCGTGAATGGTTAACAGAGAATATTCACCAATACGGCAAAACGAAAAAACCACTTGAAATTTTAAAAGATGTGACAGGTGAAGGTTTAAATGCAAATTACTTAGCTGATTATTTAGAAGCTAAATATAAAGAGATTTATGAGTTATAAAACAGGAGCTGCTTAATTGCAGCTCTTTTTTATGAGGGAGTGAGAGAAATGGACTATATGTTTACAGTAATGTCGCAAGCGGAAGCAGAAGAAATTGCATACAACTGGCATTATGAAGGGGAGTATTCTTTTTATGATATAGAGGCAGATCAAGAAGATTTAGTGGAGTTTTTAAATGCTCATATGAGAGGGAATACTACATTTGTCGTGAAAGAAAACGATATTATAATTGGCTTCTTTAGTTTTTGTAAAATAAATAATCAAACGGTTGATATAGGCCTTGGAATGAGACCTGATATAACAGGCAATGGATTAGGTTTACAGTTCGTAAAAGCTGGATTAGATTTTAGTAAAGAAAAATATAAATGTGACTATATAACATTATCAGTAGCGGCATTTAATGAAAGGGCAATCAAAGTATATAAAAAAGCAGGGTTCGAAGCAGTTGGGACGTTTATTCAAAAAACGAATGGCAGCTGTTTTGAGTTTTTGAAAATGAATTATATATGTAAAAATGATTAAGAAACAGAAGGGGGCTTCTGTTTTTTTATTTTGATATAGTTAGAAGTTTTGAAATTTTGGAAGAGGGTGTGTATGATTGAAGTTTAGTAGCAAATAGCAAGTTTAGTAAGGAGAGGTAGTATGATTACAATTAAAACGAAAAATGAAATAGATTTGATGCATGAATCTGGGAAGTTACTAGCTTCTTGTCATAGAGAAATTGCAAAAATGATGAAACCAGGTATCACTACACAAGAAATTGATACGTTTGTTGAAGCATATTTAGAAGAGCATGGTGCCAGATCCGAACAGAAAGGGTATAACGATTATCCATACGCAATATGTGCATCTGTAAACAATGAAATGTGTCATGGGTTTCCAACAGATGTTTCTTTAAGTGAAGGAGATATTGTAACAATTGACATGGTAGTAAATTTAAATGGTGCGCTTTCGGATTCTGCATGGACGTATATAGTTGGAGATATTGCTGATGAAGCAAAAAGGTTATTGTTAGTAGCAGAGAGTGCTTTATATAAAGGGATTGAGCAAGCGATAAGTGGTAACCATGTTGGAGATATTGGATACGCAATTGAAAGTTATGTAGCTTCTGAAGGGTTTTCTGTTGCAAGAGACTTTACGGGACACGGAATTGGTAAAGAAATTCATGAGGAACCAGCAATTTTTCATTTTGGTAAGCCAAGGCAAGGACCAGAATTACAAGAAGGAATGGTAATTACAATTGAACCTATTGTAAATGCCGGTATGCGATATTCTAAAGTAGATTTAAACGGATGGACTGCACGGACGATGGATGGGAAATTATCTGCACAATATGAGCATACAATTGCGATTACGAAGGATGGTCCTATCATATTAACGACGTTGTAATATGAAATGTGAAAGTTGGGAAAACTCGAACAAAAACGGTGTTTTCATAAAATTCGTACGTGTTTTTTCGATAAATGCTTTTCAAAGTGAAAAAAGTGCGTTATAATCCTTCTATAAATAAATAAGTTAGCTACACTCATATAATCGCGGGGATATGGCCTGCAAGTTTCTACCGAAGTACCGTAAATACTTTGACTATGAGTGAGGACGAATATATTTGCTTGTTTAGCATTCTTTTTTGCGAAACTCCAAAAGCACGTCTCTCACTTGTAACGAGTGGTGGCGGCTTTTGGAGTTTTTTATTTGCATAAGAGGAGGAACTAACATGAAAGTATTACAAGAAAAGATTTTGAACGAAGGAAAGGTTTTATCTGGTGATGTATTAAAGGTAGATGCATTTTTAAATCATCAAATTGATCCAGTACTTATGCAAGAAATCGGAAAAGAATTTGCTAAGCGTTTTAAAGAAGAGAACATTACAAAAATCGTGACGATTGAATCTTCAGGCATTGCGCCAGCGGTTATGGCTGCTTTAGAGCTTGGTGTAAAAGTAGTTTTTGCAAGAAAGCGTAAATCGTTAACGTTACAAGATAATATGTATGTTGCGAAAGTATACTCATTTACAAAACAAGAAACGAACGAGATTTCATTATCTCGAAATCATATTGATGAAAATGATCATGTATTAATTATTGATGACTTTTTAGCAAATGGTCAGGCTGCTTTAGGTTTAATAAGTTTAGTAGAGCAAGCCGAGGCAAGTATTGCGGGAATTGGCATTGTTATTGAAAAAGCATTTCAAGATGGAGGAAAGAAACTGCGTGAACAGGGAGTTCGTGTTGAATCACTAGCAGAAATTGCATCACTTGATAACGGCACAGTTACATTTGTACAGCAAGAAACTGCGGAGGTGAACTAACGATGAAGCAGCACCCATTTAAAATTGCATCGCTTGGCATTCAGCACATGCTTGCCATGTACGCTGGCGCAATTATTGTTCCGCTTATTGTTGGCGGGGGACTTGGTTTAAATCAACAAGAATTAACGTATTTAGTATCGATTGACTTATTAATGTGCGGCGTAGCAACGATTTTACAAGCATTATCAAATCGCTTTTTCGGTATTGGGCTTCCGGTTGTACTTGGTTGTACATTCACAGCGGTTGGACCGATGATTGCAATTGGTAAACAATACGGCGTGTCCTCTATATATGGAGCAATTATTGCTGCGGGATTATTTGTTGTTATTTTCGCGAAATTATTTGGGAAACTTGTAAAACTGTTTCCTCCTGTTGTAACAGGATCTGTCGTTACAGTCATTGGGGTTACACTTGTTCCAGCAGCTATTAATGATATGGCTGGAGGAGTTGGAAGCAAAGATTTCGGAAGTCTAGAAAATTTAGCTTTAGCATTTGGTGTTTTATTATTTATCATTATTATGTATCGGTTCTTTGACGGATTTATCCGTTCAATCTCTATATTACTTGGTCTTTTATTCGGTACAATCGTTGCAGCATTTATGGGGAAAGTAAGCTTGCAAGCGGTTGGAGAGGCAGATTGGTTCCACGGTATTCAGCCGTTTTACTTCGGTACACCAACATTTGAATTAACGCCAATTATTACGATGATTCTCGTTGCTTGCGTAGGGATTGTGGAAGCAACAGGTGTATATTTTGCATTATCTGATATTTGCAATAAAAAGATCGGTGAAAAAGAATTAACAAAAGGTTATCGCGCAGAAGGATTAGCAATGGTTCTAGGTGGTATTTTTAACGCATTTCCATACACAACATATTCTCAAAACGTAGGCCTTGTTCAATTAACTGGAGTAAGAAATCGCGTTATTATCTATACTTGTGGTGGTATGTTAATTGCTCTTGGGTTTATTCCTAAAATCGCAGCCATTACAACAATTATTCCGAAATCAGTACTTGGCGGTGCGATGTTAGCAATGTTCGGCATGGTAATGGCGTATGGCATTAAAATGTTAAGCAGTGTTGATTTTGGAAAACAAGAGAATTTATTAATCGTTGCATGTTCTGTCGGAATCGGACTTGGTGTTACAGTCGTTCCAACGTTATTCTCACAGCTTCCGGAAAATATTCGTATTTTAACTGATAACGGAATTGTACTTGGAAGTGCATCAGCAGTACTTTTAAATATTGTATTTAATATGGTGCCGCAGCGTAAAGTAAAAGAAGAGCCAGTTCCGATGCAAAGTGCAGTAAGAGAAGCATAGAAAAGCAAGGTCTCATTATGAGACCTTGCTTTTCTTTTTAAGTGGCATCATCTTACCGTACGTACCAAGGCGCCAAATGTATTCAAGTGGCCCGTATTGATAACGAGAAAGCCACCAGCGGCTAATGAAGATTTGTAACGTATAGAAACCGATGCAAAATAGTGGTCCGACCCATAACGGAGCGGGATAATAATTTTTGAAAAATAGACCGAATACAAGTAACGTAACAATGGTATGGGTGATGTAATTTGTTAACGCCATTCGTCCGACATATTGGAATGGGCGTAATAATTTTTGCCATCTTTCTTTTTGTAATAAGCGCATGAGTGTGAAAATGTAAAAGATGAATAATGTTTTTCCACTAAACATTGTAAAGGCACTCATATAAATCGGATCATAAGGTTGTTTTGACAAGAAATAACGAACCATAAAGAACCACATTGGTAATGTTAAAATGAACATAATAATTTGCCATTTTTTTAGTTTTGGATCTAATTCTTTTGAGCGGCGGAAAATATCTTTTTTGCCAGCATATAAACCAAGCAAAAATAATCCAACTGTTTCTGGAAGCATGAATGCACTTAGCCCAATTGCTTCAGAATAAAACGCATGGAAACGATTTTGTATTTGTAACATCCAGTCTTCTAATGGCATGATTGGTAAGGAGAGTCCTAGCTCATCTCTTGGCATTAAGGCAATTCCAATGCTAGTAATTAGCATTAAAAATTGAAAAATGCTCAGTAAAACTAATGCCCAAATCAAAATAGTACGAGGTTCTCTCTTATAAAATAACAATAAGAAAAATCCAGCGATTGCATAACTATGTAAGATATCCCCGTCCCATAAAAGAACGTAATGCAAGAACCCAAATAATAATAAAATAAGCAAGCGGCGAACAAATAAAGTTTTCGGACGATCTGTTTTCGCCTCAGCACGATTCATAAAGATATAAAAACCTAATCCGAATAAAAATGAAAAAATAGTATAAAACTTCGTTTGAATAAACATGTCATAAAACAAGCGAATATAGCTGTCTAATCCATCATAAACGCCGGAAATGTCTCGAGAATCAACACCAGCGATAACTGGCCAGTTAACAAGAAAAATACCGAGTACAGCTATTCCTCTAATAATATCAATTGAGTGTATCCTCTCGCCTTGTGAAAGATCTTGTGTCATTATTTTCCTCCTTGTTAAGTAATTCCCTTTTATCCTGCATTAACAAGCAGTAAGACTCCCACCTCAAAATTAAGTGAATACGAGGAAGTTAGGTGGGAGATCAACTGCTTGTAAAAGCCCGATTTGTTCAACTAATAATTAGTGGTGATGGGAAAAATCCCCACTAATTACAGTTTCACTTTATTATACAAAATGTAAGAGGGAGGGGATAGGGGAGATTTCCAATTTTTAAAACTGTTAAGATGTGTATTATGAGATATAATAAGAGTGCACAGCAAGTTTTAAACTTCTTCAAAACAGGCAGTAAAGCTCCTTTTCCCGAAGGAGCTTTCTTTTTTAGAAAATTGTTGATAATGATTCTCTTTAATGGTAAAATGTATTTAAAAGTGATAATCATTATCAAAAGGTTGGTGTATTAATATGGTGTATGCACTTGTTGCAGGAACGATTGCTATATATGTTGGTGTTACAAAGTATGTATTAAATGGAGTAGGAACAACAAAATGAATAATATTACATAAAATCCCTTTCATTTGTAAAAAGAATGAAAGGGATTTTTTATTTTTGATGTGAATATGCTGAAAATTTAGTATGATAATAAAGTGAAACTTTAATCAGCGGTGAGGTCTATCTCTCACTGATTATTAGCCCGCACGAAACGGGCTGTGACTGCCCACAAACAGCGGGATAAAGTATATACATCTTGGATAAAGGGGAACAAGGGGATGACAAACATAGTACAGACAAACGGTATGAAAAAACTTGTTTGTTTTTATGAAGAGTGGCAAAAAAACGGTGATGCAGAGAATAGTTTGAAGTTGTTTGAAGTGATTCAAAAATATAAACAAGAGCAGCTTATGCTAGCTTTTTGTGGTCATTTTTCTGCGGGGAAATCGACAATGATGAATCACCTATATAAAGCGCAATTATTACCGACAAGTCCGATTCCAACGAGTGCTAACGTCGTTAAAATTGAAAGAGGATCTGATCGCGTTGTTGTAACGATTAAGTCTGGAGAACAGTATGAATATGACGGCGCATATTCAGTAGAAGAATTAAAACAAATATGTAAAGATGGTGATGAAGTAATTGGTGTTCATATTTATCGAAATGATGCGCCAATTCCTGATGGGGTTATGTTAGTTGATACGCCCGGAATTGATTCTACGGATGATGCCCACCAATTAGCGACAGAATCAACACTGCATCTAGCAGATGTTATTTTCTATATGATGGATTATAACCATGTCCAATCAGAGGTTAACTTACAATTTGTTAAAGAATTGAAACAACGTAATAAAACGGTTTATCTCATTGTAAACCAAATAGATAAACATAAAGCAAATGAGATATCGTTTGAAGAGTATAGAAATAGTGTAAAACAGTCTTTTTCTAACTGGGATATTGAAGTAGATGGTATTTTTTATACATCATTGCGAATGATGAATCATCCATACAATGAAATTCAAAGTTTAGAAGCATTAATTTTTTCTATCATGAAAGAAAAAGAGCAGTATGTAAGAAAGGGAATGGAGCGAGAAACAGAATATTTACTGCAAGAACATTGTTCGTTTATTCTTTCTGAAAATGAAAAACATCTTATGAAATATGAAGAAGAATTAACATCACCACTGTCACTTTCAGAGATAGTTGAAAAAAAGGAAGAGTTAACTGAAAATAAAAATCGCGCGGCTAGTAAAGAATCTGATGCGAGAAATGAATTTATAAAAGGTTTACAAGCCATATTAGATAACGCGTATTTAATGCCATTTGAAATGAGAGAATTGGCAAATGAATATTTAGAAACGAAATTAACGAAGTTTAAAGTTGGTTTGTTATTTGCGAAAGGAAAGACGGAGCAAGAAAAACAGAGACGTGTAGATGCTTTTTATTTTGCTCTTCAAAAGACTGTTGAAACGCAACTTGATTTTCATGTGAAAGAATTTATTGTAGCCTTCTTAAAAGAAGAAGGGTTATTTACAGAAGAAATAGGGAAAGACATATATGCGTTAGAGATTGCTTTCGGACCGGAAGTGTTGGCTGAAACAATTAAACAAGGGGCTGGATTTACCGGTGATTACTTACTTCTTTATACTGCTGACGTTGCAAATGAGTTAAAGAAAAGATACTTTATGAAATCTCAGCAAATTTTCGGGAAAAGTACGGGTATATTGCAGAAGAAAGTGAAGATAGAGATTGCTCGTATTGAAGAAGAAATTGAAAAACACACGATGTTACAAACAGCAAAAGAAACGAAATTACAATATATTAAGAAGTATGAGGAATATGAGAGCTATTTAGGAGATATTTGGAATGAACATGTTTCTATACCAGATGGATTGCAAATAGACGAAATATTACAAAGTAAAAAACAAGTTGTTAGTGAGAAGTTTACACTACAAGAGCAAGACATTGTAAATGACAACGTAGCGGCTAGTGAAGAAGAGATTAAAGGAACGAAAGCTTTAAATATTCAGCGTATATTAGAAAAAGTGAAGAAAGCTGAAACGATATTAGATCCATTGCCTACACTGAAACATTTACAGCAAGAAGTAGTTGGAAAAAGACAGCGTGTAGAAACGAAGCAATTTACAGTAGCGTTATTTGGAGCTTTTAGTGCTGGGAAATCATCATTTGCTAACGCATTGCTCGGTGAAAAGGTACTTCCTGTATCGCCAAACCCAACGACAGCAACAATAAATCAAATTCTGCCAGTTACAGAAGATAAACCACATGGAACGGTAATTGTCCAGTTTAAGTCAGAGCAAGCGCTGTTAGAAGATATGAAAGCTGTTTATAAAATGTTTCACTATGAAATTGCTACATTGGGAGAAGCGTTAACGCAAATTGATAAAATTATGAAATATCCTTCACCAAGCGGGAAGCAAAAAACAACATTTAGCTTTTTACGAGCGGTACAAAAAGGATATGAGGCAGTTGCTAATCATTTAGGGGAACAAGTACAAGTTACGTTAGAGGAGTTCTCTGATTATGTAGCTAATGAAGAAAAATCATGCTTTGTTGAGCATATGGAGCTTTATTATGATTGCGCTTTAACAAGGCAAGGAGTAGCTCTTGTAGATACACCAGGGGCGGATTCTATTAACGCTCGCCATACGGATGTTGCATTCCAGTATATTAAAAACGCAGATGCTATTTTATTCGTAACATACTATAATCATGTTTTCTCTCGCGCAGATCGTGAGTTTTTAATTCAGCTCGGTCGTGTAAAGGATACATTTGCACTTGATAAAATGTTCTTCTTAATAAATGCTGCCGATTTAGCACAATCCGAAGAAGAACTTGAAATGGTAAAAGGTTATATTGCGGATCAGCTCTTGCAATACGGTATTAGAAATCCACGTTTATTTGCAATTTCAAGTTTATGTGCGCTTGAAGAAAAGCAAGGGAAAAGTATTGATAAAGAAAAGTATGGTATTTTACAAAATTCTGGGATTGCTAAGTTTGAAGAATCATTTACGTCCTTTATGATGAGGGATTTAATGCTTGTATCTGTGCATGCTTTATATAGTGCATTGCAAGGAGCGAATCAGCTTCTTGTAAATATGATAAATGGCGCGAAGCAGGGAAATGATGAGAAAGAGAAGCAAACAAAAAAATATGAAGCAGAGCGTGATCAGCTACTTCATATTATTTCATCATATAGTGTACTTGCTGAAGAGCAAGCAATGCAAAATGAAGTGAAAGAATTGCTTTATTATGTACATCAACGTCTATTTTTACGCTATAACGATGTGTTTACTGAATTTATTAATCCGGCGTCGTTACGAACAGACGGGAATGTGAAAATGCAGTTGCAACAATGTGTAATGGAATTAGTTTCATTTATTCAACATGATTTATTACAAGAAATGCGTGCGACATCATTACGTCTTGAAAAATGGATAGATGAAGCGATGAAGCGTGCAAAGGATGAAATTGTTGTGAATTGCAAAGTGGAAAATGAATCGATTTCTATGGGTGGAACAGTGGATTATGAATATAAAGTTATTACACATAAAGAGCCGTTTCCTTCAATAGAAATAAAAGATTTTAAAAAGGCACTAGCACATTTTAAAAATGAGAAAAGCTTTTTTGAAAAAAATGATAAAGCTTTTATGCAAGAAGACGCTAAAGGAGTGTTAGAACCTTTCGTATCAAACTATGTAGCTGATGAAGAAGATTTATTCGTTCATCATTATAAGCAAGAGTGGGATGCAAAATGGAACCTATTCCAAAAAGTGATGCAGCAAGATGTTGAGAATTATTATGAAAGTATATTATTCGTTTTAGCTGAAACAATTGATGTATCACTATATGAACAAAGTAAAGAAGAGCTACAAAAGCAGTTAGTAGAAATTGAAAAAGAAATTTATATTAAATAGCCGTTATGAAAAAAAGATTCGTTCAATTTTCTTTTGTAGTACAGTATCTAAAGATTTTACAAACCCTGCAAACTCATCAGTAGAAATCATATGGGTAAGAACTAAGCGTCTGCCGTCTGGTGTTTCACCGCATAAGACGAATGAAGAAAACTCATACGTTTTGTTTTCTACTACTAATTTTGGATAGGAATATGTGTCGCTCTTCTTTTTCTTTCCATCAATAGAGATGACGTTGCATTTTTTCTCATTGTTGTCCATGGTGAATCCCTCCTTTCTATTATCTATGGTAGACAAGGGGGGTTTAGAACAATAGGGAAAGGGGAATTTTTATGTCTGTTGTAATAGAGCGTATTTCGAAAGAAGCTATACCGAAATCTTTATTGCTCCTTGCTGATCCAAGTGAACGCCAAATTGATGCATATGTACAGAGAGGGTTTACGTATATAGCTAAACAAGAAGAAAGAGTTATCGGTGTATATGTGCTTTTGGAAACAAGACCAAAGACAATGGAAATTATGAATATTGCGGTTGTAGAAC
Source organism: Bacillus sp. FSL R9-9410 (assembly GCF_038050385.1). NCBI lineage: Bacteria > Bacillati > Bacillota > Bacilli > Caryophanales > Bacillaceae > Bacillus > Bacillus sp. FSL R9-9410. Next base: position 3,129,732 of record NZ_JBBOTV010000001.1, on the reverse strand, counting down.
ATATGCAAGGAAAAGGTATTGGTAAGGGGTTATTGTTGCATGCAATAGAAAAAGCTAAAGAATATAATATGTACAAGCTTGAAGTTGGTACAGGTAATTCTAGCATTTCACAACTTGCGTTATATCAAAAATGTGGATTTCGTATTTTTTCTATTGATTTTGATTACTTTTCAAAGCATTATGAAGAAGAGATTATTGAAAATGGAATTGTATGTCGTGATATGATTCGGCTTGCAATGAAATTAAACAAATAAGTATAAATTATTTAGGGGGAAGAGAAGATGGAAGTACATAAAGCAATTACAGCACATTCTCGTAAACAAAATGAGATTGTAAAAATATTTTTACAATTAGATGCGCAACGCGAAGCAGCGATTGAGGCTGCGATCGCACTTGCATCAAATGGAAAACATTTCTCAGTTGATGCAATTAATATGGTAACAAAGCAAATTAATGACCTTGCAAAACGCGGCGTTGCGCCGCAACGTAAACTTGTTACAACAGATATGGTTATGGAGTATGTAGGTCGTGTGAACGAGAAAGAAGGGCGTTAAGGATGATTGTTACAGTCGAATGGTTGCGTGAGCATTTAGAAGATGAACATGTCCGTATAGTCGATTGTCGTTTTGATTTAGCGAATCCAAATTGGGGTAAAGAGAAGTATGAGGAAGAACATATTCCCCATGCGTTATATTTTGATTTAAATTTAGATTTATCAAGTTCTGTAATAGAGCATGGTGGTCGCCATCCATTACCGAATATAGAGCAGTTTGCAGACAAGCTTTCACAGGCTGGGATTGATGAACATACAACAGTGATTGCGTATGACAGTCAAGCTGGTGCAATGGCTTCTCGTTTATGGTGGTTATTAAACTATGTAGGACATGAGAAAGTGTATATATTAGACGGTGGATTTCCAGCTTGGAAAGAGAATGGATTACAGACAACGCCGAATATCCCATTTATTGCACGAAAACCTTTTATACCGGAAATACAAGAAAATATGCTTGTAACGATGGAAACGGTCAGAGAGAATATTCATGCAGGTATAGATATTACGTTAATTGATTCTAGAGAGCCGAAACGTTATGCAGGTGCGGAAGAGCTTGTTGATTCGAAGGCAGGGCATATTCCGACGGCAGTAAACTATTTTTGGAAAGATGGAATTTTAGAATCGGGACACTTTAAAAACGAAGAGGAACAGCAAGGGCGTTTCCAAAATCTTGATAAAGAGAAGGAAACAATCGTATATTGTGGTTCTGGTGTTACAGCGTGTCCGAACATAGTTGCATTAAAATTAGCTGGTTTTCAAAATGTTAAATTGTATACCGGTAGCTGGAGTGATTGGATTTCTTATCCAGAAAATCAAATTGCAAAAGAAGAAGATTAATCACTTGCATGCAAAAATAATTTGTATTAAAATAAGGTCACAAGCAAGAGATTGCTTCAAAAATATTATATTTTACACATTGGAAACAATGTGATAATATAACGACAAGTAAATAATACATCCTGCGGTGTACGTAACTTATTTATGTCTAAAACCGATGTTAGTTTTACGGAAGCTCAATATTTAGTGACCATTATCAAGCCTTCCTTGTGGAGGAAGATATACGGTAACTGTGAGGGCATCCACCTGCGAGTAGCGGGTTTTTGGACATTTACGAGGAACGGCACTTGCGGGGGTCTTATTTCAACTAACATTATATAAAATTCCTACGGTGTACGTGGCTTGTGTATGTCTTAAACCAATAAGTATAATATGGAAGTTCAATATTTAAATGTAGATAGCAGGCCATCTTTTTAAGAAGGAAGTTACAAACATTTGTGAGAACATCCACCTGTGAGAGCAGGTTTATGGACATCTATAGATAACGGCATATGTGGGACTATATAAAAAACCTTACGTTTTATACGTAAGGTTTTTTTGTTGAATAAATATGCTCATGTTATCTCGATTTACCTGTAAAGTTTCCATAATAAATATAGCACTTGCGGTCTTCATCAATTTCTCTTGAATCTAGAGTGAATTCCAAATGTATTCCATCCCGTTGAATATATATAATATCTGAATGGAGAGAGGGTAAGATGTCCTCGTAATTCCACACATCTTTACTTTCTATTATAATTGAGCTTGCTTCCTTTAGTTCTCTAATTTCAAAACCTATGTGCGAGTATGTAGGATCTGAAGGATCGTTGAAAAAAACTTCTTTTTGTATATATAACACTGCTGTCCCGTCTGGATCTACTGAAGTTGCAGTAACGACATATGTATTTCCATCTTTTATAAAATATTCACAAGTCATGCGCGTGACAATTTCAGAATTAGAAATATTTGCGTAGTTCCATAAAGCCGGATACCCGTTAGTTTCATCATTGAGCCGATATTCCAATCGCATTTTATCCCTCTTCTTCCTTTTTCTTCTACTTTATCATGACATCTTATATAATAGAAATATAATTTAAAAAGGGGAGTGCAAAGGTGACAAAAACGAAATGGCTAGTAGGTGGTGTCCTGACATCTTTAATGACGGGCACTTTATTTGGCTGCGCGCAAGATATTCCCCCCGAACCGAATGATAATAGTTGTTCTGATTGGGATTGGGATGATGAACTTGGTGTTTGGCAGTGTGATGATAGTAGTTCAGGTTATCGTGGACATTACTTTTATGGTGGTAAATACTATCAAAATAAATCCACCTTCAAAAATTCATCAGCGTTTAAAACTTATCAATCTTCGGCCGAATTTAAAGGTGGAATTGGAAGCGGTTCAAAAGGTGGATTTGGAGGTTAAAATATGTCGCAATACATAAAGGAACGAAGAGGATTTTATTCGAATTATCCGCATTTCTGGTCGGATTTATATGAATGTGAGTATAGTTTGTTTCATGCTTTCCCAATAACAGAGCAAACGATGAAACAATTACAATTAGCAACTGAACGAATGGGGAAAATATTTTTTAAGACTGCTAGACTTCTTCGGGATTTATCTAATGAACAGCTTCTTGAACTTGGTTTTCCAGCTGCAAGCTTGCCTTTTATTAGACTGAAAGGAATGTATCCTGAATCTGTTATTTCACGATTTGATTTTGCTTTAACAGATGATAATCGTATTAAAATGCTTGAGTTTAATAGTGACACTCCAACTTTTATTGTGGAATGCTTTCAAATGAATGGAAAAGTTTGTGAAAAATTAGGCTATGATGATCCAAATGCAAATCAAGAGCGCTTACTTTCTTCCGGTATTACAAAAGCCGTAATGGAGTTTACAAAAGGAATGGAAGATCCAAATGTTGTTTTCACAGCTCATCATGAACATATAGAAGATTGGAATACGACTATGTATTTGAGTGGGCTATGTCATGTTGAAAATAAAGTGATGCCAATGACAGAACTTAGAATTACAGATGATGCTTTAGTAGATAGAGATGGTGTACCAATTGATGTTTTGTATCGCCAAACATATCCAATTGAAGACTTAATTGAAGATCAAGATCCAAAAACGGGGGATTTGGTGGGAGTAGAACTTTTGCAACTTGTAAAAGAAGGAAAGCTTTTTATTATAAATCCTTTGTCGGCCTTTTTACTTCAGCCGAAATCAATTCAATGTCTTATTTGGGGATTAGCAGAAGAAGGTGCTTTTTACACAAGTGAGGAACAAAAGTGGATTAACGAATATATGCTTCCTACATATTTAGAGCCAGATTTATTTTTTGGGAAAAGTCCTTTCGTTCAAAAACCTTCGTTCGGTAGGGAAGGTGACACGATTACGATTCGTGATAAGGATACAAATATTATGATTCGAAATGCACATGAAACGTATAAATCATCACTTCCTATATTTCAGAAATATACAGAGCTTCCAGTTGTATTTTTGGAAACTGAAAAAGGAATTGAGAGGCTGTCGTACGTGTTTGGGGCATTTTTAATTGCTGGAAAAGCGAGCAGCATCGGTATACGTGCCGGAGAAAAAATTACGGGAAATGAATCGTATTATTTACCGGTAGGTATTAAGAAGGAGGAAAATAAATGATTAATTTTTTACTATATTTAGCAGTATCACTTGCACTTTTATGTATCGGTCTTTTTCTTATGGAAGTGACAACGAAAGTTAAGGAATTTAAGTTAATGGCTCAAGGGAATAAAGCAGTAAGCTATGTACTTGGAGGGAGACTACTTGGTCTTGCTATCGTTTTATATTCAACGGCTGCTAATTCTATTTCAATTCTTGATATGGTTTCATGGGGGGCTGTTGGGATATTAGCTCAAATTATTGTCTTTTATTTAGCGGAATGGCTTACACCACGTTTTAATATTAATAAAAGCCTTGAAGAAGATAATCAAGCAGTTGGTCTTTTCCTTATGTTTTTATCACTTTCCATCGGAATTGTAATTGCTGGTTGTGTAACATATTAAAACCCTTACATTTTAACGTAAGGGTTTTATTTTTCATGTGCTAATTTTTTGTAATAGGTGTTCAATTAATTTATGTAGCCGAATGCTGAGCAGGATGCGTATTAGTGTACAGTACTAGAGGTAGTTGTTGTAATAAGGAAAAGTTTCCATACAAAGTGTTGACATCTATTTTAAATAAGAGTAACATTTTCTATGTAATTAAAATAAGTCTCTGTTAGGTGAGGCTCCTGTATAGAGAAATGCTACTGCCCAAAAATGTCGAGAGACGCCAATGGGTCAACAGGAATGATCGAATTAAGGTTTTTCTTAACGTAGCTGGTAATGAACCTATGCTATACAGTGCTAAAACTCGGCGAGGGAGAGGTCCGTAGATTTCTAATTATATTATATTGGGAATCGCTTATTTGTGTATGCAATGACCTTTGCTCTCTTATGAGTAAGGGTCTTTTTTGTTAGCAAGCTATGAGTAATTTCATAGTATAGATTATAACTAAAAAATTAAGGAGGAGGTGAGGAGCATGTCAAATTCTGACTCGGTTCCGTTACCCATATACTTCAAATCAAAAATATATGATGTAGGCAGGAAACGACTTGTTCCTCCCTCTATATTTATCATAATGTAGCGTTTATTCGAGTATTTAAGCGCTAGACACTTTCACGGTAAAGTGGATAAATTGAGAAACAAAGCGTTTCTTCCTATGTTGTAAAGGAGGAGACGATAATATGTTATATGTAAATAAAAGTGTGGGTAACACTTCGTATAAATTAAGTAAAAAAGCAATGAAAGAACAAACAATGCTTCAAAAAAATAAAGATTTATTAATTGAAATCGCAACAAGAGATGTAAAATCTGTATTTGCGTATTTTAAAACAACAAGAGACGGACTATCTATGAAAGAGGCACAAAAACGTATTCAAGTATACGGCCGAAATGAATTAACTTCAAAAAGAGCGCGTATTGCGGAAGTAATGATGAAGCTAAGTGGAATGATCCCGGGTCTTTCAAAACAAAATGTGTGTGATGAATTACAATGTGAAACAGTTACTGTTTCTAGAGTAGAAGCTTCTAGCATAACAGGGCTAAATAATGAATTGAAAATGATGAAATTGCCAGTACAAGAGCTTGTACCTGGAGATATGATTTTTCTTTCAGAGGGCGATACAGTGCCAGCAGATGTACGTATTATTTATGCAAATGATTTATTAGTAAATGAATCTATGCTGACAGGAAACGATGCTAGTATTGAGAAATTTGAAAGTTGCTATCATCTTGAACGTAAACGATTTATTCCATTAAAACGGATGAAAGACTATAATCCACTTGAACTTGAAAATGTATGTTTCAAAGGTACGTATATTGTTGGGGGAAATGCAAAGGCTGTAGTTGTTTCGACAGGTAAAAATACGTATTCAGGAATACTTCATACTTGTTGCGGTAGAATGTCTTAATGTGTTAATGATGCCAAATATACAAAAACAATGTATAATAGAAAAAGTTGAATAAAAACGTAGAATGGTAATCTATATATAACCTTACGTGATAACGTGAGGTTATTATTTTTTGTTAGTAGGAGAGGAATTATGAAAAAAGTATTATTAGTTGATGGTATGGCACTATTATTTCGTGCTTTTTACGCAACAAGTGTACATGGACAATTTATGAAACGACAAGATGGTACCCCGACGAATGGGATTCATGGTTATATGAAGCATTTATTAACAGCAACACAAGCAATCGAACCAACGCACATTGTAACGTGCTGGGATATGGGAAGTACGACATTTAGAACGGAATCTTTCTCGAATTATAAAGCAAACCGTGCAGCACCGCCGGAAGAATTAATTCCGCAATTTGATTTAGTGCAAGAAATGACTGCGAAATTATCTATGCCTGTAATCGGTATGAAAGGTTATGAAGCGGATGATTGTATCGGTACGCTTGCAAAACAATATTGCAATGAAGCGGAAGTTTATATTTTGACAGGTGATACAGATTTACTTCAACTTGTTGATACGAATGTTACAGTTATGCTTCTTCGTAAAGGGATTGGAAATTACGAGTATTACACACCGGAAAAAATCATGGAAGAGAAAGGTGTAGAACCTTGGCAAATTGTTCATGCGAAAGCTTTCATGGGAGATACAAGTGATAATTATCCGGGTGTAAAAGGTATTGGTGAAAAAACAGCGTATAAGTTTATTCAAGAATACGGGACAGTATCGGCAGTACTAGAAAATATAGCATCATTAACGAAAGCGCAGCGCACAAAAATTGAAAGTGATTTAGAGAATTTAAATATCTCTTTACAATTAGCGCAAATTCATTGTGAAGTTCCGATTTCATGTTCGTTAGAAGAAGGATTACACACAATGAATGAAGAAAAACTACGATTCGTTTGCGACGAAATGAATTGGGGAAGACCTGAAATATTGATTAATATGCTTTAAAGGGTATGGAAAGGTAGATCAAATATAATTTTGATCTACCTTTCTTTTTTTGTTCACAAAGTTGTCAGAATATAAGCTTAGTTTTCATATGAAGTTCAAATGGATTTCACAACAATCAATTATTATAAGGACACACAGATAAATCCTTATCCCGCATTAACGGGAGATAGGACTTCTATCTCAGTATTATAGCTGAATAAAGAGTGATGATGGAAGAGTAACTCCCTGTAAAAGCCCGATTGATGTAGGCTAATAATTAGTGAGGGTAAATCCTCTCATTGATTAAAGTTTCAAGTTATCTTTTATATAAACCATCCCCCAAGGAGGAAAATAAACATGCGAAAAAAAGTGAGAAAATCCTTTAAACAATTATTAATAGAAAATAAACAATCCCTACTAACTAATAAAGAGAATATGAAAGAAATTGAAGAACGGATTGAGAAACGACATGTAGCATATAGTGCTGCTAGCAATTGATAATTTTGTTTATGAAAAAAGCTTGTAGTTTGGATATTATCCGAACTACAAGCTTTTTCTTTTTTGATTAACGCCACCAAATCCAAGTCCAAAAGTAATTTCGTATATTTCGAGGAGTAATGCGTATGAAACGTTCACCGTCAAAGAAACAATTTAAATTTGGAAGTGTTTCATCTGGATTTTCTGGAATAAAGGTGACGATGTTTTCGTTACTTGTAATGGTTACTGTGATTGGTGGATCGGTAGGAGAGACTTGAAGTTGTAAAGAAACGTTTGCCGTGTTTTTAAATTCATTATTAATAGGTGGACTTATCACTTGTACTGTGAATAACACGATAATTGTTTCGTTCGGTTCCAAATTAGTAGCGACTAGGAAACCGATATTCGGATTCGCTAGTGGAGAGCGTTCCCCATTAATGAAGACCGTACCGTTCATAAATTGTAAACCTGCAGGAATGGTGTCTTGTAAAGAAATGTTTGTAATTGAAAATTCCGAGGTATTCGTAATATGCACCGTATAATCAAAATATTGGTTTAAATAAGCTGAGCTAACGGAAGCGTTTTTAAGCACAGTTGCAGTTATAAATTGAACTGGTATGCGAACAATGTTCGAATTAACGATGAAAGTAATAATCGGATCCTGTGGCGTCAGTTGGAAAGCAGCTGTAACTGTTGCAGAATTGATAATTGTACTGTTTGAAGGGATAGAAGTTACGAGAACTTTAAATGTTATAGTTGCTACTCCATCTGCAGGTAAAGCGCCGATATTAATACCAGTGTCTGGACGGATATTTGGGATTTGGGTACCGTTAATGGTTACACTATTTTCTATAAATGTTGTACCAGCTGGAATCATATCTAAAACGGAAGTATTTACTGTAGGAATTGGGGAATGATTAAATATCTCTAATGTGAATGTAATAATATCTCCTATAACGACAATAGATTTGTCAGCGTTTTTCTCAATGCGCACCATTGGATCGATGAGTGTTGTTGTAACGGTATTTGTTTGCTTTGTAATTGTAATAGGTGGTTCATTCGGATCAATGGTAACAGTATAGGAAACAGAAGCATCGTTATTGATTGCAGATTGAAGAGTCGAAGAAGATATTGTTATTTGGAACGTAATGATAACAGATTCATTAGGAGCAAGGTTTCCTAATGTAATACCGTTTTCAGGATTCGCATTCGGTTGATTGATTCCGTTAATCGTAACACTGCTAGTAACGAAGGTTGTATCTACTGGTACGGTGTCTACAACGAAAAGATCTTCAATCGTTACATTGCCACTATTAGTAATTGTAATTGTATACGTTAAAGTTTGACTAGGTAATGCATTCGTGGCATTAACAGATTTTATGGCAACGACATTATCATTTTGGACAGTTGTTGTCACAGTATTTGTTGTAGTCGTATTTGTAACAGGTAAGTTATTTGGATTGACTATATAGTTAAAAGTAGTAATTGCTTTGTTGTTGAGCTCATTTGGTGTTGGAATAGAAGTTACAGTTACTTGGAATGAAGCGATAGTATTTCCACCTACAATTATAATGCCAATTGGTATGCCGCTTACTGGATTAACTCCCGGAAGAGTTTCTCCGTTGACAATGACGCTATTTTCTATAAACGTAGTACCTTGAGGAATAATATCTTGAATGATTACATCATTTGCTGCAACATTACCAGTTTGATTTAATGTAATCGTATACGTTAACGTATCACCAACCGTTGCAAATGCAAGGTCAACAGCTTTATTACTATTCAAATTCGCATGATTAATTTCTGTTACAGCAGCTGATGAAATAATAGTTTCGGTAATAGGTGGTTGATCTGGTACCGTGTATTCATATTCAATTGCACTCGTGTTAGAGATTGGATTTGTTTGCGGAATCGAAATAACCCGGACTTGGAATAGAATAGTTGCTGTTGTATTAGGCGGAATGTTATCAATTGGTATACCGCTAAGTGGATTGTCATTTGGCCGAGCGTTGCCATTTACAATAACACTATTCTCTATAAAGCTCGTATTTGCTGGGATGATATCTGTAACGATAATGTTTTCCACTTGTATATTTCCGTTATTTATGATGGGAATTGTATAAGGGATAATAGTTTGTAGGTCAGCGTATTGGATTGGCGTTGTTTTTGTCGCAATTACATTAGCAGAAATAACTTCAGTGAAGGTAATATTACTAGTCGATATTTGTTCTTCCCCGTTTATTGTATAGCGGGAAGCTGATTGATTTTGAATGCGACCGCTAGCTGGAAGAGCTACGACGGTAACAGAAAATGTGACTGGGATAGAAATGTCAGGAGCAATCGTTCCTACAAGTATACCGGTACTTGGATTGGCGTTAAGCTGCGGAATGTTATTTACTAAAACGCTACCGTCTATAAAGGTTGTTCCATCAGGAATATTGTCTGTAAATACAACAGCAGTAGCATCTGTATTCCCTGTATTCGTTAAAGTTGTTGTATAAGTTAAAATGTCACCAATCGTTACAGAAGTTAAATCAACAGTTTTCAGTGAAACGATATCAGCGTCATTAATTTGAACGAAAGTAGTATTGGAAGTAGTAGATTTTTGAATTGGTGCAAAGTCAGGATTGAAAATAAAGTCGTAGACGATGTTTGCAGTATTAGGTGTTGGATTTACAGCAGGTAAATTCGTAACGGAAACTTGGAATGTTATTGTTGTCGATTGACCTGACGCGATATTAGCAATGGAAAAGCCGATATTCGGATCTGCTGCAGGAAGTACAGTATTGTTAACTATTACACTTCCCGGAATAAATACTGTTCCATCTTCTATAGTATCTGTAAAAAAGATGGAGTTAGTTGTAGTGGATCCGTTATTTTGGATTAATACTGTATATTCAATGATTTCATCAATATTAGCTAATACTTTATTAGCGGATTTTGTAGCGATAAGAATAGCGTCAATAAATTGTATATTTGTACTATTGGAAGAGGTCGTTTCTGAAATTGGTGGTGAGCTTGGATCCGGTTGATATTCATAGTGAATGACAGCGATATTATTAATATTATTTTGTGAAGGTATAGAGACTACATTTACTTGGAACGTAACGATAATCGTATTATTTGGAAGGATAATGCTAAGGGTGATTCCAGTAATTGGATTTTCGTTAGGTCGTGTTATGCCATCTACAAGGATGCTATTTGGAACGAATGTGGTTCCAGCTGCAATTGCGTCAATAAGTAGTGCATTTGTAATAGGTACTGTACCAGCGTTTGTAACTGCGACTGTATATGTGATAATTTGGCCGATACGTGTAATGGATCTATTAGCGGATTTAATTGCACTAACATTTGCCGTCCGCACTTCAGTGTTTACTGCATTTGATAACGATCTACGCTGAATAATTGGAGAACTAGGGTCAATTTGGTATTCATATGAAGTGTCTGAAATGTTAATGACCGTATTGCCGGAAGGTATACTTGTAAGTTGTACTTGGAATGAAATAGTGACTGTTTCATTTGGTTGTATCGTGCCGAGAGTTACTCCGTTTTCAGGATTCGCGCCAGGCTGAATCACATTATTTATTGATAAGCTATCTTCAATGAATATCGTACCTTCTGGAATGTTATCAATGAACATAGTATTGTTAGCTGGAACGGTTCCTATATTTTGTAGTGTATTTGTATAGGTAATAATTTGCCCAATTGATACGAAAGTTACATCCGCGTTTTTAACAGAAATAATATTTGCATTTTGAAGTGATGTTGTAACAATGTTAGAATTTGCAGAGCGATTCACCGGTGGAGCTGTAGGAATACTTACATATTGGTAATTTGCAGAAGATTGATTTACAATTTCGGTTTCAGTAGGTGGATTGTTTGTTTGCACTTGAAATAGTATTGTTTTGGAACTGTTTGCTGGAATCGTTCCAATTGGTATTCCGTTTTCTGGATTTACACCTGGTTGCAGGACACCGTTAATTGTGACACTATCGGGAACGAATGTAGTCCCAGCTGGAATAGAATCTGTAAAAATAATATTTATTGCGTCAACATTGCCGATATTTTTCACTTCAGAAATATAAAGTATAGTTCCGCCAATATCTACAGTTATTGGATTGGATGTTTTTGTAATTGTCAATTGTGCTTGCACAAAATTTGTAATGACAATATTACTTGTAGATGTTTCAGTAATAGGCGGCTGGCTTGGATCTGGTTGAATTGTATATGTTGTATTGGATTGATTTGTAATAGAATCTTGCGAGAATGAATTATTAATAAGAATTTGAAACGAAATAAGGTGAGTAGCGTTTGCTACAAGGTTAGGCAAAGTAACACCTACGTTTGGATTGGCACCAGGTATAGCTGTTCCGTTAAGTGTAAAACTATTTTCTACGAATGTAGTCCCATTTGGAGTAGAATCTAAAAATGAGAGATTAGTTGCTGAGATATTTCCGTTATTTTCTAATGTTATCGTGTAGGTCAAAATATCGCTAGTTGTTGCTTGTTGTGCATTGACTGCTTTTAAAGAAATGATAGTCGCATCTGAAATTTGTGTGGATGCTGGATTAGAAGTAATTGTACGAGAGATGATAGGAGAGGTTGGATCGGCGATAAAAGTATAGTCAATACGGGCTGTATTAGAAATTGGATTCACGCTTGGAATGGATTGAACGATAACTTGGAATGTGACGGTGACGATTTCTGACGGCGCGATGGCGTTTAATGGTATCCCTACGTTTGGATCGGCACCTGGAACGGAAACGCTATTAATGGTCACGCTATTAGGAATAAATGCAGTTCCTTCTGGGACCAAATCTGTTAAATTAACTGTATTTGCAGTTGTATTTCCGTTATTTTGAACGACTACTGTGTAAGTGATTGTACCGTTAGTAGATTGTACGAGAGAATCTGTATTTTTAATTACGGATAACGATGCATCAACGACAGCTGTATTAACCGTATTAGATGAGGATGTTGCTGTAACTGGAGGTTGACTTGGATCGACAATATACGTGTAACTTGTAATGGCTTGATTTATAATCGCCCCTTGCGGTGGAATAGAACTTGCAAGAAATTGGAACGTAATAGTAGCAGAATCACCTGGTGCGATAATACCAACTGGAATACCGAGAGTTGGACTTGTATTTGGAAGTGAAATTCCATTTAACGTAACGCTATTTGGAACGAATACTGCACCTACAGGAACTCCGTTTATGAGCAATACAGAATTTGCAGGGAAGTTTCCGGTATTTGTTAATGTTGCTGTATACGTAATTATATCTCCGATGGATACGATTGATCGATTTGCTTCTAAAACAGTAGTAACGGTAGCGTTATTAATTTGTGTTGAAGCGCCATTAGAATTTATTGTGCTTGTAACAGGAGGAGCTGCCGGGTCAACAATGAATGTGAATTGAATAGATGCAACGTTTGTAATTGGGTTTGAGGGTGGAGTAGATGTGACTATGACTTGGAAAGTAACAGTTAAGGAACTGTTCGTACTAACGGTTCCGATATTAACTCCGTTATTTGGATTTGCCCCTGGAATGATACTTCCATTTACAGAAAAACTATTTTCAACAAAGGTCGTTCCAGCTGGAATAAGATCTGAGAAATTTAGATTCGTAGCTTTTGTATTGCCGCTGTTTTGAATCAAAACTGTATAAGTGATTGTGTCTCCGATATTCGCAAAGGCTGTATTAGCAGTTTTTACAGCTGAAAGTATCGCTGAATTAATAGAAGTAACGAAGACGTTCGTTTCCACATTGCCAGGCTGGGCTTGTAATGAATTGCCTACGTTATATTGGAAGTTAACAAATCCTAAGTTTTGGAGTTCAGGTGTAAACGTTGTTGGATTGCTTACAATTTGAACTTGGAATATGATTGTTACGATTTCATTTGGAGTTATCGTATTTATGCCAACACCGCTAATAATAGAAGCGGATGGTAATGGAGTGCCATCAACAACAACTGATCCAGCAACAAATTGTGTCCATGTTGGTAAAGGATCTGAAAAAATAACGTTGTTAGCAGGAATATTTCCTGTGTTTGTAATAGTAGTTGTATACGTAATCGTATCACCGATAGTTGCAAAAGCTTTATCTCCTATTTTAATAGTGTTTAAAATAGCACTTTCAATTTTTGTTGTAACGTTGTTAGAAGTAATATCTTTTGAAACTGGAGGATTTGCTGGATTAACGATATGTTGGAAGCTAACGCTAGCTTGGTTGGAAATTGGATTTATAGGAGGAATTTCATTGGCATTAATATGAAATGCTACGATGACAGATTGGTTTGGCGCGATATCACCAATTGGAACACCTGTAATTATATTTGCATTGGGGATGCTAATTCCGTTAAGTGTAAAACTATTCGGTTCAAAGGAAGTTCCGGCTGGAATAAGGTCGGTAAAAATAACATTCGTTGCACTAACATTTCCGCTATTTGTAATTGTAACGGAGTAGACGATATCCTGCCCGATATCTATCGTTTCCGCATTTGAATTTTTTTGTGCAGTAAGGATAGCACTATTAATTTGTGTTGTCGTTGTATTCGATTGATTGGAAGTTGTAATAGGTGACTGGCTAGGATCAACGACATAATGATATGTGGTAGAAGCAAAATTAGAAATTGGATTAAGTGTTGGAAGTGTAGTAACAGTTGCTTGGAATGTAACGATTGCCGTATTACCCCCATTAATTGAACCTATGTTTACACCAGTAGACAAATCAGCGTTTGGAATGGTTTGCCCATTAACTGTGAAACTGTTTGGAATGAAACTTAAATTGCTATCAAGAATATCGATAATAATTACATCAGTTGCAGCCACATTCCCTGTATTAGGAAGGTTAAGTGTAAATGTTATTGTATTACCAACATCCGCAAAAGTAAGATTTGCTGTTTTTGTACTAATAATATTTGCGTTGTTTATTTGAAGAAGTGTAGTGTTGGAGCTAGCTGTATTCGATACCGGCGGATTACCTGGATCAACAGTAAACTCATATGTCGTTGATGCTGTATTCGGTGCTGGATTAATAGGTGGAATGCTGTTCACTGTAACTTGAAAGACGATACTATATATTTCATTTGGTGGAAGTGCTGCAAGTAATACACCTGTATTTGGATCCGCATTAGGTTGTAAAATGCCATCGACAGTTAATGTGTTAGGAACAAATGTGAGTCCACTTGGTAATACATCTGTGAATACAATATTAGTTGCATCCGTATTGCCTACATTGGCAATAGAAGTAGTGTAAAAAGCAGTTTGCCCGATATCTACAAAGGATACACTTTCATTTTTCGTCATAGATAATATGGCTTCTCTAATTTGTGTTGAAACAGGATTACTAATTGAAGTTTCTGCATCAGGCGGTGAGACTAATTGGTACGATGTCGATGAGAAATTTACAATTGGATTTTCAGTTGGTAATGAGGTCACGTTTACTTGGAAGGAAACATTTACTGTAGACCCAGCTGTTATAGACCCAATATTTACACCGTTCGTTGGATTCGCACCACTTTGAGGAATTCCATTGATAGAAAATGTGTTTGTAATAAATGCAGTTCCACTCGGCACGTTATCTGTGAATATAACATTTTGTGCGGATGAATTTCCATTGTTTGTTAAAGTGACAGTATAAGTGAGTGTGTCTCCGATATGACTAAATGATTTATCAACTTGCTTTGATGAAAGAATGGTAGCTGTATTAATTGTAGTGAACACTGTGTTTGAAGTAGCAGTTCTTGAAACAATAGGTGCATTTGGATCAGCGATAAATGTGTAAGAAGCAGTCGCGGAATTGGCAATAGGATTTTGGGCTGGTGTAGAAGTAGCGGTAACTTGAAATGCAATAGATATTGAGCTGTTAGGAGCAATTGATCCAATCGTTATACCTGTATTAGGATTAAGACCAATTTGTGTGATGCCATCTATTGTAATGCTATCAGTAATAAACGTTGTGCCATCTGGTATAAGGTCAGTGAAAGTAATGTTAGTTGCATTTGTATTACCACTATTCTTTAAAATGGTCGTATAGGTAATGGTATCACCTAGTGTTACAAGCGTTTGATCGACTGATTTTACCATCGTTATCATGGCATCTAGTACAGGATTTGTAACGATATTCGTTGAAGTAGAAGTTGTAATAGGAGCTCCGCTTGGATCAACAGTATAAGAATATAAAATTGTGTCATTATCCATAATCGAGCTTGAAGGGGGAATAGAAATAACATTTACTTGGAAAGTAACAGTTACTGTTTCACCGGGTGCGATATTTGGTAAATTTACTCCAAGTGCTGGTTGCGCACCAGGTTGCTGGATACCATTTATTGTGACCGAA
Organism: Bacillus sp. FSL R9-9410; assembly: GCF_038050385.1. Classification (NCBI taxonomy): domain Bacteria; kingdom Bacillati; phylum Bacillota; class Bacilli; order Caryophanales; family Bacillaceae; genus Bacillus; species Bacillus sp. FSL R9-9410. Next base: position 3,114,070 of record NZ_JBBOTV010000001.1, on the reverse strand, counting down.
TTTGGTATAAATGTAGTGCTAGCTGGAATAGCGCTTGTAAATGTTACATTTGTAGCTGGTGCATTTCCTGTATTCGTAATAGTAGTTGTATACGTAACTGTATCACCGACGGAAATGATTGATTTATCAGCGCTTTTTGTCGCTGTTAATATTGCACTATTTATTGTCGTAGTAACGGTATTAGATGAAGCGGTTTGTGTTATAGCGGGTTGACTTGGATCGACAATATGCTGAAATTGTACAGAACTAGAATTAGAGATTGGATTTATACTTGGAATGTTTGTCACAAGGACATTTATCGTAATAGTAGCCGTACCACCTGGATTTATATTTCCAATCTGAATCCCGTTTGCCGGATTGCCAATTTGCTGCGTACCAGAATCATTTATAAGAGTGCCAGATATAAATGTCGTTCCATTAGGCAAAATATCCGTGAAAATTATATTTTGTGAAGTGACATTTCCAGGGTTATTTAATGTAATTGTATAAGAAATTGTATCGCCGATCGTTGCGAAATTTTTATCCGCGGATTTAACCGCTACAATTTCTCCGGAATTTATTTGTGTCGAAACAGAATTGGATGTTGTACTTCGTGAAACGAGTGGTAAATTAGGTCCTGTCATAAATTGATAATTAATAGAAGCACCGTTTACAACCGGTGAGTTTGGTCCCCCAGGCCCAATTGTGAAAATTGGATTTGGAATACTAACTACTTGCACGCGGAAGGTGACGTTTATAAAATCTCCTGCAATAATATCCCCAATTGGTATCCCATTCGCTGGATTTACCCCAGGTAATAAAACCCCACCTACTCGAACGCTATCTTCTATAAATACTGTATTATTTGGAATCGGATCTGTAAAAATGATATTAGTAGCAGTCACGTTCCCGATATTTTCTAATAAAACTGTATACGTTAAAAATGAATTTCCAGGCGCAACGTCAGAGAATAGACGATCCACACTTTTCGTTGCTTGAATAATTGCTTCATTTATTTGAACTAAGACGGGGTTACTAGTAGCTGTTTCTGTAACAGGCGGCTCGGTAGGATCAATAATAATAGAGTATGTTGTGCTAGATTGGTTCATCGTAGGGTTTGAAGCTGGTATTGAACCGACAATGGCTTGGAAACTAATGGTTGTCGTTCCTCCAACTGGAATTGGGTCTAAAGGAATCCCGCTATCGGGCCTAAATCCAAGTTGTGGGATGGTATTAATTTGTACGCTATCAGGCACGAATGAAAGTTCAGGTGGTAATATATCTATAAAAACAGGTGTGTTTGCAGTTGTATTTCCGCTATTGGTAAGGGTTGTTGTATACGTAATTGTATCTCCAACAGCAGCAAATGCACTGCTCGCAGTTTTTGTTGCGATAACGGAAGCAGTATTTACTTGTGTAAAAGTTTTATTGGATTTAACTGTTCGTGAAACAGGTGGTTCATTAATATCTACAATAAAATTATATTGAAGCGATGATTTATTAGGGATTGGATTAGGATTTGGAATCGTTGTAATGTTTACTTGAAAGCTGAGTATAACTGATGCATTTGAATTTATGTTACCGATATTGATACCATTTTGTGGATTTGCATTAGGAATGGTTGTTCCATTTACTGTAAAACTATTTGGAATAAACGTTGTACCATCTGGAATTAAATCTGTAAAAATAACATTGTTTGCGGTAGTGTTACCGGAATTAGTAATGGTAGAAGTGAAAGTAAGTGTATCTCCAATAGTAGCGAATGTTGAATTGACAGTTTTATTTATAGATAGAGTAGCATCAATAATTGGAGTAACCGTTGTGTTTGTAATTGTACTACCAACAGCAGGTGATTGGTTTGGGTTCACTGTATATTCATAATTTACAAGGGCATTATTTGTTAATGTGCCACTAGATGGTATCGCTAAAATTTGTGCTTGAAAAGTAATGAATACAGTATCTCCTGGCGGAATATCTGCTAAGTGAACACCAAGTGATGGATCTAATCCTGGTTGTGGAACATTATTGATAGTTACGGAGTTTTGGACAAATGAAGCGCCCGCACCAAGTCCATCTGTTAAAACAGTTGCACTAGCAGGGATATTACCTGTGTTTGTAACTGCAATCGTATAGGTAACGATATCTCCAATTGCAGCTGTCGGTGTATTCACTGATTTAGTAGCGACGATCGTAGCGTTATTAATTTGAGTTGTTATTACGTTACTTACCGTATTGGAGGATGCTGGAGGTAAGTTAGGATTTACAATATATTGGTACGTTGTATTACTTTGGTTCGGGATTGGATTTGGACTAGGGATGGAATTTACTATTACTTGAAATGAGATTGTTGTATTTGTATTGGGGTTTATTGGATCAATTGCTACGCCATTTGCTGGATTTACATTAGGGAGTGTATTCCCATTTACTGTTACACTATTAGGAATAAACGATGTCCCGTTTGGAATTACATCTGTAAATATTACATTTGATGCAAGTGTGTTCCCACTATTCGTTAAAGTAGTCGTGTACGTAATAATATCATTTACGTTAGCAAACTGTTTATCTGCAGATTTTGTAGCGGCAATTGAGGCGTTATTAATAGTTGTCTGTACCGTGTTAGAAGCCACCATCTGCATTACAGCTGGTTTGGATGGATCGTACGTATATTGGAATGTTGTGCCTGATTGATTTGTAATCGGATTTACAGCAGGGATATTTGGTACAAAAACCTGGAATGAAACGGTACGTGATGAATTCGTCCCGATCGTACCGATCAAAATACCGTTAGCAGGATTTGCATTTGCTATAGGGACATTGTTAATCGTTACAGTATTAGGAATGAACAGGGTACCCGCTGGAATGATATCTGTAAACGTTACATTAGAAGCAGGGATATTCCCGTTATTTGTTAAAATAGTCGCATATAATATGACATCACCAACATCAGCGAAATTTGTGCTCGTTAGTTTTGTAGCAACGATATTAGCAGTATTAATTTGTGTAGTTACTATATTGCTAGCAGCGTTTCTAACAACAGCAGGTAAACTCGGATCAGCGATAAAGCTATATTGAAGTGAAGCGCTATTTTGAATTGGATTTGGTGAAGGTAGCCCATTTGCACTTATTTGAAAAACAATCGTTGTAAAACCACCAGCAGGAATGGAGCCGACTTGAAGGCCGGTACTTTGGTCTGCACCTAGCTGTAAAGCGCCACCTATAAAAATACTATTTGGTACGATAGTGGTGCCGGGAGGGATTATATCGGTAACAATAACATTGTTTGCTGTAGTATTGCCAAGGTTAGCTAAGGAAATTGTATATGTGATTGGTTGCCCGACATCGGCAATGGTTAAATCTACCTCTTTGACAATAACAACATTTGCTAAATTAATTTGTGTACTTACAGTGTTACTTAAAGATGTTTCTATAGTTGGTGGATCGCCCGGATTTAGAATAAAGCTATACTGTGTACTAGATGAATTTATTGTTGGATTTTGTGTTGGTAAAGAGGTAACAATTACTTGATAAGAGACGGTAAGGGAGCCGTTAGCAGGAATGGAAGGTAACGGAACACCTATATTTGGATCTGCGTTATTTTGGAGTACACCGTTAATAAGGAAAGTGTTTGGAATAAAGGTAGTGCCATCTGGATTTGTATCTACGAAAGTTGGACTATCAGCAGAAACACTTCCTGCATTCGTTAAAATAACGGTATAAGTTAATATATCTCCAACGGTAGCGAACTCTCGATCCACTGATTTTGCCGAAATGACATTTGCATCGTTTACTTGAGTAAATGTAGTAGTTGAAGTTGTATTTTTACTTACAGGTGAAGCATTTGGATCAACAATAAAGTTATAGGAAATGGAAGCGCTATTTGAAATAGGATTTGGGTTTGGAATGCTAATTATTAATACTTGGAATGAAGCTGTAATTGTACTACTAGCATTGATACTACCAATATTAATGCTAGCTGGTGTTGCACCCGGCTGAGTAATACCGTTAACTATAACACTGTTTGGTACAAAGGAAGTACCGTTCGCAATTGAATCGGATAGTAATACATTGTTCGCCGCAACATTTCCATCGTTTGTAAGAGCAAAGGTGTAAGTTAATACATCTCCAACTTCCGCAAACGTTTTATCTACAGATTTACTAGCATGAAGATTTGCTAGTCTAATTGTTGATGTAACAGAATTAGAATTTGCAGTTTTTGAAGTTGGTGGCAGGCTTGGATTTACAGTGTAAATATAAGAGGCGAAAGCGTTATTAATGATAGGGTTTTGTGCAGTAATATTGATGACTGTTACTTGGAAGGATAAGGTGAAAGTAGCTCCGCCAGGAATTGTGCCGATAGGTAAAGCAACGAGAGAATCTACATTTTGCAAAACTCCGTTGAGCGTTACAGAACCTAATGTTAATATCGTTCCATTTGGAAGTGGATCTGTTAGTTGAACGTTATTAGCGGCCGTATTTCCACTGTTTGTAATAAGGATTGTATAACTTATCGTTTCGCCAATTGTGGCAAATTGTTTATTTGTAGACTTTGTTAATGTTAAATTCGCATTGTTAATTTGAGTAGTAACGATGTTAGAAGAAATGTTTTTCATAATGGGTGATTGGCTAGGGTTAACGGTGTACTGATAAGAAGCGCTTGATCCGTTAGATACGGCATTTGACGTGGGTATTGTGTTTACTACTACTTGAAATGAAACACTTTTGGTTGTGCCAGTTGGGATGGATCCTATGTTCACACCATTAGCGGGATTAGCGCCAACTTGTGTCGAGCCATCTATTGTTAAACTGTTTAGGACAAAAGTTGTTCCTGTAGGAATGACATCTGTAAAAATAACATTGTTCGCATTCGTATTACCTGTACCTGTAAAGGCAACAGTGTAAGTCAGTGTATCGCCAATATCTGCATAGTTTTTATCTACTGCTTTCGTCATTGTTACAGTAGCATTATTCACTTGCGTGGAGACAATATTCGTCGTATCAGTCCCGCTTACTGCCGGCTGGTTTGGTACAGGAATGTATTGATATGTTGTTGTACCACTATTTAATATTGGATTTGTTTGTGGGATAGAAGGAACGAATACTTGAAAGGAAATAGTAGTAGTAGAATTTGCAGCAATAGATCCAATTGATATACCATTAGCGGGATTTGCTCCAGCTTGAGTAACTCCGTTAACAGTTACACTCCCTGGAATGAAAGTAGTCCCGCTAGGAATCGGATCTGTATATATAACATTAGTTGCAGCGATATTTCCTATATTAGCTAAGGAAATACTGTACGTTAACGTTTCACCAATGTCGGTAAAAAGTTTGTTAACTGATTTTGTTCCATTAATATCTGCGAGGTTAATTTGTGTTCCAGCAGAGTTGCTTGTTGCAAGACCGTTAAAAGTCGTTCCTCCGGCAATCGGTGTATATTGAAATGTAATATTAGCAGTGTTAGAGATAGGATTTTGACTTGGAAGAGAAACGACAGTCGCTTGGAAAGCTACTGTACGAGAAGAGCCATTATTAATTGTCCCCAGAGATATACCGGCGACCGGATTTGCGTTTGTTTGTGGTACGTTATCTATCGTTACGCTTCCAGGTATAAAGGAAGTACCGTTAGGGAGAACATCTGTAAAAGTAACGTTATTTGCAGGAAGAAGCCCGGTGTTAGGAACAGTAACTGTATAGGTTAGAATATCTCCAATTGTAGCGACACTTTTATTCACGCTTTTAGTTGCTTGTATATTAGGTGAGTTTATATTGATTTGTAAACCGACTGTATTTAACATATATGCATCCCCGTTAGTAGTTAAACGAATTGCGGCAGATACTTGGGAATTTGTTAAATAAGGAGAAATATCAATGGAAGTAATGTCCCATCCTTGTCTTCCAGCGGAGATATTTGTACTTGTAGAGGCACTCTGGTTTCGTGTTCCAAATGTACCAGTTGTATCTAAGTTTCCTGCAGCATTATTAATTTGAGAACCGAAGAAATTATTAACAGCATTATTTGGCCCAGATAATGCATTTAATGAACTGAAATTTGGTCCAAATAAAGCTTGATCCCCAGTTAAATCAGCATCCCCTTCAGTAGAACTTAAAAATAATCTCCCGCTTACAGGTCCCCCGGCAGGTGTTAAAAACCCTGAGACAGATACATCTGCACTACCGGTTTCTACAGAAACACGGTTACCAGCTACGTAAATTGTTAAATTTCTTGCGGGTAAGGAACCGTTTTGATAAGCGACAATAAGCGTCCATCCTGCAGAATTAATGGCTCCATTAGAAGCGTCTAAAGGATCTACAAGTCCAGGAACAGAACCTGTTGTATAAGATCCAGATCCAGCAGCTTGAACGAGTGACGTTACATCCGCTGATCGTGTATAAAATCCAAATGTGACAGATCCAGAAACGAATGTTTGATTTGAAGCTGTAACAGCCGAAGGGGTAATTGAGTATGTTGACACAGGTGTTGTAAAAGAAACGGGGTTTCCTAATACACTCGTAATGTTTTGATCCCGAGATAAATAGTTTCCACCCCAAACGAGTTCTGCGTAAAGAATAGTACTACCAGCAGGGATATTCAAAATAGCGGTAGAACTATTTTGTGTATAGTTTAACGTTGTACCTGCAGGAAAAGTAGTTACTTGTAAAGCGGTATTCGTAGTTACGAATGCACCAATTGCACCGATTGTACCAGCACGGTTTAGATTGCTAATTTTACTTAAACCTAGTGTGTTTCCTGTAATAGCGAGTGCGCCGTTAGTGGTGGTAGAAAATCGATTCGTAATGGGCATGTTGTCACCTCATTTACAATATAGTCTTGGTCAAAATAGGATATGTGTGTGACTGGTAAAGGGAAACATGTACAAGTTGATTTGATAATAATGATTTAAATGTCTAGATAAGGAGATGGAGAATGATTGAATTGAAAATGAGAGTGGAGCGTCTGAGGAAAGAAGATACAGAGGATATTGTTGCATTATCTTCATATATTGGATGGGATTATAACAGAGAAGAAGTTGAAACGATTTTTAACTCCGGTATTGTATACGGCGTATGGAATGAGAGAAAAAAACTTATTGCAAGCGCTGCAATTATATTATACGGAGAAGTGTTAGTGTCAATAGGAATGGTAATTGTACATCCAGATTATAAAGGAAGAGGGATTGGAAAGATAATAACGGATTCATGTGTTAAAAGCGTATCAACTCAAACCCCCATTATGCTTATTGCTACGGATGATGGGAAAATTTTATATAAAAAAATAGGATTCAGGGCTGTTAGTCATGTTTCTAAATACATATGTAACTCGTACAATGCGAATTACCATTGTGTAGGAAATGAAGAGTATATTGTGAATTATGAAGAACGTGATTTAGAAGAAATAATACAAATAGATAAAGATGCATTTGGAACAAATAGAGAAGAGTTTTTAAAGTATCGAATTATACAAAGTGAACAATGTATTGTTACAAAGGATGCACAACAAAATGTATTAGGATACGGTATAAGTATACAAACGCCAGAAAATAAAATAATAGGACCAATTGTTGCTAAAAATGATAAGATGGCAATGAGAATGGTACATTATTTAGTAAGAGAACATAATGGTAAATTGAGAATTGATGTACCAGAAGGAAAGAAAGATTTCATGAAAGAATTAGAGATTATCGGTTTTAAAAAGGTTAATACACCACCAATTATGATGAAAAATAGCGATAAATTATTAAAAAGGAATAATGAGCTATATAGTATTGCGGCACAAATTTTTGGATAAAAAAGAATCCTTCTGAATGAAGGATTCTTTTTCGTTAATCACGATATTGGTCGTGAGTTGGCTGAAAGAGATCTTCCTCGATATCTCTCACCATAGAAAAATGATCAACATTATAATGACCGTGTAGAGTTTTATTATGATGACCAATAATTTGCTCTGCAGACAATACGTTAGAATCAGTTGTTGAATGGCCATTTTTAATTAATGTGACATCAAAACCTTGTACAGTAGCTGTTCTAACAGCGGTGTCGATGCAATGTTCTGTTTTACATCCACCTATAACAAGATGTGTAACCTTCTCTTCTTTTAAAATTTCGTGTAAAGAAGTGCCATAGAATGAATTTGTTGCGGCTTTATTAATAAGGATTGCAGATTGAGGGATGTTAATTTGCTTATGTACTTCAAATCCTTCTCCTTTACCAGAAGCAACATCAGTATCCCTTATGAAAATAATAAGAGCATTTGAATCTATTGCTTGCTGTACAGCGGCATTTAGTGTAGCTAATAGCTCGGCTTTACGGAAAACTTCATTTTCTTGTTCATTTCCATCAATTAGTTCTTGTTGAGCATCAATAATTAATAGAGCTTGTTTCATTGTTTCTCCCCTTTAATACAGAATGATTTTCACTTTATATATTCCGTAATAGTGTATGAGAATCCTCTATCATTAGTGAAGTAGACGAGCGATTTACAAAGTTGTCAAAGAAATTTCATTCTCATAGAGTATAAGAACATGTATGATAGGAAGTGGAGAATTTTTGAGTAGGTGGGAATATTATGCAAACAGTAGAAGATTATCTTTCATTCTTACATACGAAAGGATTTAAATTATCAGAGGAAGCACACGGGTTTATTATGTTTGGACAAGGATATACTGGTGCATCTGATGGAATTGTGAACGTAGCAATAGAAGCGACGATTAAACATCAGTTACAGTTTGATGGCAGTTATTTTGTTGCGTTATTAGAACGATTGAAAGAGGAAGAAATTACAGATAAAAAAAGCGCTAAGGCTTTTATGCGGAAGTTACAAGCGTAACTTCACGCAGCCCGCGCTTCTTTTTTTGTTTTTGAAGGTAATTCAACAAAAATCATACCTAGGAAAATACATAAACAACCGATAATGGCAGAAATAGAAAGTTGTTCGTTTGCAACTAGAACGCCTGTTAATGCAGCAAAAACGGGCTCCATTGCGAAAATAATTGCTACTCTTGTTGGAGAAGTATGTTTTTGTGCCGATGTTTGAATGAAAAAAGCAATGGATGTCGCAAACAGGGAAGTTAGAAAGAGAGCGAATAAAAAGGAATGATTCGTCCATAGTGATACTGAAAATAACTTTTCCCAATCTTCAAACAAAAAAGCGCAAATAGAAGAAAATATACCAACAGCTAATACTTGAGATGTGCTTAATAATAAAGGAGAGATTCTTTTAGAAAAGAAGCCGTTAACAAGAATATGGGCAGCGAAAGCGACAGCGCAACCGAGAACGAGTATATCTCCAATGTTTAATTGAAAAGAATCACCAGCAGTTAATAAATATAAACCTGCTGTCGCTACAGCAATACCAAGTACGATGAAAATTGTAGCCCGCTGTTTTAAAAAGATAAAAGATAGGATTGGAACCATAACGATGCTAAGTCCAGTTAAGAAACCAGCTTTTGAAGAGGTTGTATAAAGTAAGCCGAATGTTTGTAATAAATAGCCAACACATAAAAAGAATCCAACAATCAATCCAGCGAGACTACTCTGTTTTATATCTTGTTTTGAATTTTTTTGTGAGAAAATCATTTGAACGAATAATAAAATAATTCCAGCGAATAAAAAGCGAATGCCATTGAAAGTAAATGGTCCGACAAAAGACATAGCATTTTGAACGACAACAAACGTAGCTCCCCAAATAAAAGAGACAAATAATAAAGCAAGAGGAGCAATCCACTCTTTTTTCACACTCATACCCCCGTTAATTTTGTAAGATAGCTTTTCTAGCTAATTCATCAGCAACTTTATTTTGACTACTTGGAATCCACTTAATAAAAAAGAGATCGAAACTTTTTATGTACTGCAGTGCTTCCTCTAATAGTGGTGCAAATATTTTATTTTTTGCGTATTCTTTTTCGACAGCTCGCTCGACAAGCTGCGAATCGGTACGAAAAGAGACAATGTTATAATTATGCTCCGTGCAATACTTTAATGCTGCAAGTAAAGCGTGGTATTCTGCTTCATGGTTGGACATTGTTCCAAGTGGTAATGACAATTGTACAGGTGGCTGTACTCCTTTAATAAAAACTCCCGCACCAGAAGGGCCAGGATTTCCTTTTGATGCACCATCGATATATACTTCAATCAAAATGAGAAACCTCCAGTTATAAGGTTATCCCCTACTTGAAAATTTTTTTAGAAGTAGGGGATAGAGTACTTATCCAATTGTAATGCTATAACGACATGTAAATGTTTCATTCGCTTGTAACGATTGAATTCCTTTTTTTTCTTTAAAATCTTTTGCTTGCTTTACTTCATCAGCAATTCCGTACCAAGGTTCAATACATAAGAAAGGTGCGTTATCTCCTGGTGTCCATACGCCGACAAATGGGAACCCATCAAATGCTACTTTTACAAATTTATTATGTTTATGTGAGCGAATAGAAATTTCATTCGTATTCATATTTTCAAAAATAAGCGCGTCATTTTTGAATAAATCATATGCCAGTGGAAATTCTTTCGTATTTTCAGCGATTAGTTGCTTTTCATTTGAAAGAAAAGGACCTTCTAATATGCTAGTTTCTAAACGTTCAGATCCGTTAAATGATAAATGATAATCTGTAAATGATTCGCCTTCTAATAAAGGACAGTTGAATCCAGGGTGTGCTCCGATTGAGAAGAACATCTCTTTTGAAGAAGGATTGTTTACTTCATATGTAACATGTATATTTTGTTCGTCTACTTCATAAGAAACGAGTAATTCAAATTCATATGGATACTTTTGTAACGTATCCTCATTACTAGTAACGACATAAGTAATTTTTGTTTCACTTTGTTCTTTAACAGAGAACGAAAGATCACGGGCAAAACCATGCTGTGTTAATGAATAAGGTTTATCTTCTACGTAGTATGTATTCTCTACTAATCGACCGACGATTGGAAACAAGATTGGTGCACGACGTCCCCAATAAGTAGAATCACCTTGCCATAAATATTCTGTGTTGTCTTCTTTTAAGCGAACGCTTTGTAATTCTGCACCTTTGTCAGAGATGGAAACGATCACTTTTTCATTTTGAATTGTTGCTGTCATGAAGTGAAACCTCCTAAATCTTTCATATGTTTTATCCCGTATTAACTGTCCGTAAAAACCCGATTGGTGCTGGCTAATAATCAGTGGGGGATGGACAAAACCCCGCTGATTAAAGTTTCACTTTATTATACGTTGTCTAAAAGAAAAAAGGTAGTAAATGATAGGAATCTATTGACGAAAGAGTACCTATTGCGTAAAATATAATCTTGTTGCTTAAAAACGAATAACGTGGTTCGAAACCATCCCACGTAAAAAAACTAAGGAGATTTTGTTATGAATATAAGAACATTAGTCGGTAATGGTATTTTAGCGGCATTATATATTGCTGTTTCTATGCTTATTCAGCCATTTGGCTTTACGAGTGTACAGTTTCGTATTTCAGAGATGTTTAATCATCTCGTTGTATTCAATAAGAAAGCAATTTACGGGATTGTATTAGGTGTATTTTTAACAAATCTCTTTTTCTCACCTATGATCGCTTATGATTTAGTATTTGGAGTAGGGCAATCAATTCTTGCATTACTTGCAACTATTATTTCTATGCGCTTCATTAAAGGTGTTTGGGCTCGTATGATTTTTAATACAGTTATTTTTACAGTCACAATGTTTATGATAGCAATTGAACTTCATCTTGCATTTGATCTGCCATTTTTATTGACATGGCTAACTTGTGCAGTTGGTGAATTTGTTGTAATGGCGATCGGTATGCCTGTAATGTACTGGATTAATAAGCGAGTGCAATTTGAAAGATTTATGCAATAGAAGAAAGAGCTGTCCTTATATAGGATGGCTCTTTTTGTATGTGATTATATTGAATATAATAATGTGACTCTTGATAGAATATAATAAAATAAATATAAGAAGTCTTATAAAAGGGGAATCTAGTATGAAATATAAAATACATTGGTTGTATAAAACGAAGCGTGGTTTACAAACTGAATTAACAACAGATTATATGAACATAGAAGAAGTACTTCAATTTGCGGAGGATTTTGAGAAAACAGGAAGGGCGAAAGAACTGTTATTTTTCGATGAAATGGACGCGGAATGGTCATTAAAAGAAATGAAAAAACTGAGTAAGCAAGTGGAGGAAGAGCCTCAAGAAATTCAAGTTTATTTTGATGGTGGTTATGATGTACAGACGAAAGAAGCTGGGGTTGGTATATGTGTATACTATAAAAAAGGAAATACAAATTACCGAATTCGTCGCAATGCATACATAGAAGGCATATATGATAATAACGAAGCGGAGTATGCAGCATTATTATATGGGATGAATACACTCGAGGAATTAGGAATTAAATATGAAGCAGTTACACTTCGGGGAGATTCTCAAGTTGTACTGCAGCAATTAGCTGGTGAATGGCCTTGCTATGATGAACATTTAAATCATTACTTAGACCAAATTGAACAAAAAGCGAAGCACATGAAATTAAAGCTTATTTGTGAACCGATATCTAGAAAACAAAATAAAGAGGCACATCAATTAGCAACGCAAGCACTAGAAGGGACGGCAATTGACAGTCATAAAGAAATAACCGAATAGAGAGGTGCACACGTGAATAAAAAGCAACTCATTACAGAGGTAAATGACTTATTAGAAACGTATTGCGGAGGGTGTTTCCTGCAGGAACATAATCGGAAAAATCATAGTAAATACTATGCCCATTCTTTTTGTATACGGCAATGTACGGTTGGAGAGAAGTTGAAAAAGTATGGGGAGCAATTGTCATAAAAAAAACATCCAGAGAATTTTCTCTGGATGTTTTTTAGTGCTTCGCTTCGTGTAATTGATGCTCGCATTTACTTAATTTTTTTTCTTCATTCATTAGAAATGGCTCATCTAAATCCGTTGCAACGGATTTCATGATTTCAAGCTGAGAACGAGCCGATTCTACTGCAGTAGTGGCATGCTCTAATGTGTCTGGATCCATTGAAATTGTTGCAGAACCTACCATTTTTTGTGCAGTTTCTACACGGAATTTTACTTCTTCAAAATCATTTACATGTGACCCCATTGTTATTGCCTCCTTTGTATTTGGCGCATTTCACATAGTTTTTGCTCTGTAAAACGGAAATATACAAAGGAATAACAAAGGAGGTTACCAAGTAAGGTAACCTCCTGTCATATGTGGGATTAAAGTTTTGCTACGTTAGCAGCTTGAGGTCCACGGTTTCCTTCAGTAATGTCGAAAGATACTTCTTGACCTTCATCTAAAGCTTTGTATCCGTCGCTTTGAATAGCAGAGAAATGTACGAATACATCTTCAGAGCCTTCCATTTCGATAAATCCAAAACCTTTTTCATTGTTAAACCATTTTACTTTTCCTTGCATGTCACAATTCCTCCTAAAAACGATTCCTTTTTTCATTTAGTGAAATTCATTAAAAAATAATATAAATAAAAAATGCTATTTTCTTGAATATTCCGCTAAATGATTAATTTAAATATACATGAATTGGTAGAATTTAGTCAAGTGAGAGTTTTGAAAATTTTGTATTTTAAATTAATTATTTCTCGAATTTTTAAAAAGGTATAGGACAAGCCGAGTATGTAATATTCTTAAGTGAATGCTGTACATAATGAGGTGAAAGAATGGATGAGTCTTATTTATTAGATAATGAAGGGATGAAAAATAGAGTCGACATACCGAATTGGGTTGCAAAAGAATTTCATGATTTTTCGAGTGTCGTGTTAGAACCAACCTTCCCGTGTTATTTCGGTTTAACAGCATTGAAGAAGAATGAACTTCGTTATTCATTTCTCTCTCATAATGATTGGAGTCATTTGCCCAATACAATGTTAACTTTTTTGGAGCTAATGAAAGAGCGGCCGATTGTAAGAAGAGGATTTTTTCTTTTTGTGGAACCGGAATGTGAAGAAAAATCATTGGAATATTACCGTGATTACTTTTGGAAAGTACTACAGTATTTACATGAAAATGATAACCAAACATGGCCGAAGCAAATTCCAGCAGACCCTGACCATCATTTATGGGAATTTTCATTTGGTGGTGAACCAATATTTGCATTTGGGAATTCGCCAGCTTATAAACAGCGAAAGACTAGGCATTTAGGAAATTCTCTCGTTATTGGATTCCAGCCACGAACTATTTTCGATGGATTAGAAGGAGATCGTCCTAAAGGTTCGTATTCAAGACAAATGGTCCGTGAACGAGTTGAAAAGTGGGATCAGTTGCCGAAGCACCCTAACATTAGTCACTACGGTGATCCTAATCATCGTGAATGGAAACAATATTTCATAGGGGATGATATTGAGCCGATTAAAGGTAAATGTCCTTTTCATCATAGAGTAGAGAAATAAGAGCCATCAACTGGATGGCTCTTTTGCATATTTTGGATAAAAAAGGGTATTGTATTAGTGAATAATTTTTATGAAAGCTAGTCTATTTTCTATATTTGCATCATTACTTAATAGTAAAAGAAGTAGAAAGGATAGAGCGATGTTTGGAGCAATTATACAACAAATAGTATTAGGTATTTCATTAGCTGCACCTGTAGGTCCGATTAATATTGAAATGTTAAAACGAGGGATTGAACGTGGATTTTGGCATGCGTGGATTGTTGGAATCGGAGGAATGACTGCTGATATTTTGTTTATGCTTCTTATTTATTTCGGTTTATCTTCTGTGTTTATGTATACATATGTACAAGCTTTTATGTATTGCGCTGGTTTTTTCTTGTTGTTTTATTTAGGGTTTCAAAGTGTAAAACAAGGAATTTCTCACTCTAATATGGAATATAAACAAGAAGAGATAGGTGGACTTAAACAATCTTTTATGGCAGGATTTCTAATTGCGATATCCAATCCATTAAATCTCGTTTTTTGGTTTGGTATATACGGAAGTACACTTAGCTCGTTGCTTACAAAGGTAACGAAACAAGAAGCTTTTTTGTACAGTCTTTGCATTATTGTTGGTATTATTTTGTGGAATTTAAATATTGCTTTTTCTGTACATTTTGGAAGAACTTTATTAAAGAAAAAAGCACTTGGCTATATTACAGCCGGAGCAGGTATTATTTTAGTAGGATATTCTATCCATTTTGCATACAAAGCTTTACAGTTGTTCATATAAGATTGAAGGGGAGATTTTTATGTATCGAACCACTATTGACGGAAAAGAAATTATCATCACTTTAGCACCAAAAATCCGAAAAGAAATTACTGATAGGAATCCACTATATGAAGCGGTATTTAAAAATGCAGCAAGGTTACTGCAAACGAAACAACCAACGTTTGCGGTAAACCATGAAGTATTTGGGCTTATTATTGGAGAAGTACAAAGGGGTGAAGTAACAGTGTTTGCAGTAGAACACATTATCCCAAAGCAAAATATATTTGGTCCGAACACTTTTTTCTCGACAATAGAACAGCAGGCAAATTTGTAAAGTGAATAGAATAAGAATGAAATAGAAAAAAATGGTCGTAACGATATGTTGCGGCTGTTTTTGTGGAAAAGGGGGAAGTAAGATGAAGAGAGTGGTGAAAGAGTTTTTTTTACAACATGATATTGTTATTATGTATAGTGTTCTATTAATTTTTATTATTATTTTAAAAATGCAATTTTTCACATGGATTGGTATGTTAGCGTGTCTGTTTGGGATTGTTTTTTATACGCTTAACGAATATATGACACATCGTTTTTTATTCCATTTAAAGCCGCCTAAAAACGCACTTTTATTAAAAATGTTAAGAAGATTACATTATGATCATCACGTCTATCCAGATGATTTGAAACTTTTATTTTTGCCTGTATGGTTTAGTATACCTAGCTTTACTATATATTTACTTATATCATATGGTATTACAAAAAGTGTTACGGTTACACTTTCATTCGGAATCGGAATGATTATCATGCTCCTCGTTTATGAATGGAAACATTATATTGCACATAAACCGATTCGTCCCTTCACTAAGTTTGGAAGATGGCTAAAAAAACAGCACATATTACACCACTATAAAAATGAAAAGTTTTGGTTCGGAGTTTCAAATCCAGTATTCGATTTTATATTTGGAACGCTTAAAGATGGAAAAGACGTTGAATTAAGTGAAACAGCTCGTAATTTAGAAAAGGAGACAAAGACAGAAGTAGTGCGATAAGCACTACTTTTTTTATCCCGCTATTTGCGAGCAGTAAGACCCTCACCTCAAAATTCGGCGAATACGAAGAAGTTAGGTGGGAGTCGGTCTGCCCGTAACCCCCCCAGCTGATTAAAGTTTCACTTTATTCTGTTTTAACGGGAATAAAAGTTTAATCGAATCAATCAAATTTTATGTTAAAAAAGTATATTGAAAATTTAAGAGAAAATGACGAAAAATGTCTATCGAAAAATCTTTGCAGGAATGCACGGATTGTCTAAAATGAAAATAAGTTTCTGAATATTTGTAAGATTTATTCTTTTGGTATACAAGGGTAAATTGTATTTTAAGTTAAGAGAGGGGACCAGAGAATGAAACGAGATGATACGTCAGCACGTAAGTTACAAGGTGAGGTGAATTATACAGAAGTTGTTCAGTCTGAAGAGTTTCAATTGTTATTAAATACAAAAAAGAAGTTTATCATTCCGATGAGTATTTTCTTTTTAAGTTTTTTTATTACATTACCTATTTTAACATCGTATTCAAAGGTACTTAATACACCGGTATTTGGTGATGTTACATGGGCGTGGGTATTTGCTTTTGCGCAATTTATAATGACATGGGCATTATGTATGATTTATAGCAAAAAAGCAGAATCCTTTGATGAAATCTCGCAAAAAATTCTGCAAGATATGCAAAAAGGGAGGGGCTGACTTTGAACACAACCGCTTTTGCACTATTTTTAATTATCGTCCTCGGTACACTCGTTATAACCTATTTTGCATCGAAAAAAACGAAAAATGCGAGTGAATTTTATACGGCTGGCGGGGGATTAACTGGCTGGCAAAATGGTCTGGCTATTGCTGGGGATTACATGTCTGCTGCGTCATTTCTTGGCATCGCCGGAGCGATAGCTTTAACAGGATTTGATGGGTTCTTTTATAGTATAGGTTTCTTAGTTGCTTACTTAGTTGTATTGTACCTAGTTGCAGAACCGCTTAGAAATTTAGGGAAGTACACGTTAGCGGATATGATTGCGGCGCGTTTTGATGCGAAAAAGGTTCGCGGTATTGCAGCACTTAATACGATGACGATTTCAATTTTTTATATGATTGCACAATTAGTCGGTGCGGGTGCACTTATTAAATTATTATTAGGTATCGAATATACAACATCTGTATTAATCGTGGGTACACTTATGACTGTTTATGTTATTTTTGGAGGAATGACAGCTACAAGTTGGGTACAAATTGTAAAGGCTGTACTACTTATGGCAGGTACATTTATTATTTCTGTTATCGTTTTCTCCAAATTTAATTTCAGTGTGACAGAAATGTTCGCTCAAATGAAAACAGCTACTCCATTGAAGGAATCATTTTTAAATCCAGGAGTAAAGTATAAAGATGGTCTGGATACACTTTCTTTAAATTTAGGACTAGTTCTTGGTACGGCAGGATTACCGCATATTCTTGTCCGCTTTTTCACAGTACGTGATGCAAAAACAGCACGTCAATCAGTAGTGTACGCTACGTGGTTAATTGGAGCATTTTATATTATGACGATTTTCTTAGGATTTGGTGCGGCGGCTTTTGTAGGGAATGAGGCAATTATTCAAGCAAATCCAGCCGGTAATATGGCAGCACCGTTATTAGCTAAAGCGTTAGGTGGCGATTTCTTATTCGCATTCGTATCGGCGATTGCTTTTGCAACAATTTTAGCTGTAGTAGCAGGTCTTGTATTAACAGCGGCTTCCGCATTTGCTCATGATTTTTATAACGAGATTATTTGCAAAGGAAAATCAACGGAAAAAGAACAAGTTTCAATGGCTCGTTATGCGTCTATTGGAGTAGCGATAGTATCTATTATACTTGCTTTATTTGCGCAAACATTAAACGTAGCATTTTTAGTATCACTAGCATTTGCAGTTGCAGCGAGTGCAAATTTACCAGTTATATTATTTACAATATATTGGAAGCGCTTTAATACAACGGGTGCAATTTGTGGTATGATCGTTGGTCTTGTATCAGCAATTGTTCTTGTTGGGTTAAGTCCAAACGTTTGGAATCCTGTGGTAGGGAAAGCTATATTTGTTGGAGAGGCGATATTCCCATATACGACACCTGGAATTGTTTCTATTCCGCTTGGATTCCTTGCAGCATATTTAGGAACTGTTTTCTCTAGTAAGAAAGAAGATGCAGCAAAGTTTGATGAAATTCTTGTGAAATCCAATACTGGTCATGGTATTAGTGATGCTTCTTCACATTAAAAAAAGAGGAGCTTTTCGAATTAAAAGAAAAGCTCCTCTTTCTTTTGGCATTTTCTTATAAATATTACTTTATTTTTGGTAGGATTTGTCTTGTGTTTGTGGAATGAAAATAGGCAGGGAGAAATTTAACTCATTATGGCACCAGCGCAGCTTTGTGAAAAATAAGTTGTTATGGAAGGTGGAAGAAATGATGAAGACAAAACAAACCGATGAATTATTAGCAAAAGATGAGCAATATGTTTGGCATGGAATGCGTCCCTTTAGCCCGAGTAGTACAATGGTAGGGGCAAAAGCAGAAGGGTGCTGGGTTGAAGATATAAAGGGGAAAAGATACTTAGACGGTATGAGTGGCCTTTGGTGTGTAAATAGCGGATATGGAAGAAAAGAGCTCGCAGAGGCAGCTTATAAACAATTGCAAACATTATCATACTTTCCGATGTCACAATCACATGAACCAGCAATTAAGCTCGCTGAAAAGTTAAACGAGTGGCTTGGTGGAGAGTATGTTATTTTCTTTTCTAATAGTGGATCAGAAGCGAATGAAACAGCTTTTAAAATAGCAAGACAATATTATGCTCAAAAAGGTGAACCGCATCGTTACAAATTTATGTCACGTTATCGTGGTTATCACGGAAATACAATGGCAACGATGGCGGCAACTGGCCAAGCACAGCGTAGATACCAATATGAGCCATTTGCTTCAGGGTTTTTACATGTAACGCCTCCAGATTGTTACCGTATGCCAGAAATGGAATCGCAAAATATTTATGATGTAGAATGCGTAAAAGAAGTAGATCGTGTTATGACATGGGAATTAAGTGAAACGATAGCAGCATTTATTATGGAGCCAATTATTACAGGCGGAGGTATTTTAATGCCGCCACAAGACTATATGAAAGCTGTTCATGAAACATGTCAAAAACACGGAGCACTACTTATAAGTGATGAGGTTATTTGTGGTTTCGGGCGTACAGGAAAAGCATTTGGGTTTATGAATTATGACGTTAAGCCTGATATCGTTACGATGGCCAAAGGTATTACGAGCGCATACTTACCATTATCAGCAACAGCTGTGAAAAAAGAAATTTATGAGGCATTTAAAGGAACAGGAGAATATGAATTCTTCCGCCATATTAATACATTTGGTGGAAATCCAGCGGCTTGTGCATTAGCGCTTAAAAACTTAGAGATTATGGAAAATGAAAATTTAATTGAGCGCTCTGCCCAAATGGGTTCACTTTTATTAAATCAATTAAAAGAAGAAATCGGAGAACATCCACTTGTTGGGAATATTAGAGGAAAAGGTCTACTAGTTGGAATCGAACTAGTAAATGATAAAGCGACGAAAGAGCCAATTGATAACGACAAAATTGCAAGTGTTGTAAATGCTTGTAAAGAAAAAGGTTTAATTATAGGACGAAACGGCATGACAACAGCAGGATATAATAACGTCTTAACATTAGCACCACCGCTTGTTATTTCAAGTGAAGAAATTGCTTTTATTGTTGGAACGGTGAAGACAGCGATGGAACGTATTTAATAAATAGAACGAGAGGAGCGAGCTGTAATATAAGGCTCGCTTTTGTTTACTAGGAGGAGCTTTTAATGGAGAAATATGATCCTAACAAACATTATCACATCGGATATTATGAAGATGGGTATGATTTAGAAATAACAGCTTACAAAAGAATAAATGAACCAGTTTGGGATGCTTATATTCCACGATATGAGGCAGACGATTTTTATAAAAAGGTGGAGAAAATGAAGCTAGGTGAATATATAGATGACTATGGCATAAAAGTATATTCATTTCGTGATGATATCGATGATGAAGAAGCACGAACTATTTTTGAAAAATGGTTGAAAACGAATGGAATTGTTTAAAGAGAACATGAAAAAGGAGATTGCTATCTTATAAGATAGCAATCTCCTTTTATTATAGTAAATTTATTTACTTGCTTTCATTGCTTTATCTTTTGCACCAAAAGTGTATTTTAACATTGGTGGTGTAATCATCGTAGTTAAAATAACGACAATAACGACTGCTGTAAAGTAATCTTGTGCTAATAGGCCAGAAGAAAGTCCTGTTCCTGCGATGATAAGTGCAACTTCACCACGAGAAACCATACCAGCACCGATAATTGCAGAAGACTTTGCATCAAATCCAGTCATTCGTGCACCGAATCCACAACCGATTAGTTTTGTGAAGACAGCGATTACTGTTAATGCTAAAATGAACCAAATTTGATCACCGATACCGTCAAATGTAATATTCATACCGATACTAACGAAGAATACTGGCACGAACATAGCATAAGCGATTGGTTCTACTTTCTTTTCTACTTCATGTTTGTAGTTCGTTTGAGAAATAGCGATACCAGCTGCGAAAGCACCGATAATACCAGCAATTCCTAATAGTTCGCCGAAATATGCGAATGAGAAACAGATGATAAGTGCTGCGCTAACGATAGACTCCGATACGCGTAGTGGTGATAACCAACGCATAATTGCTGGAACACCTTTCCATCCGATTAAAATAATAGAAGCAAAGAATACTACTTTCTTCAAGATAACCATTGTTAGATTCACATCATCTGTACCTAAGAAGCTCATTGCGAATGCTAATAAAATAACAACAAGAATGTCATCAAATACAGCTGCTCCAAGCATTGTTGTACTTTCACGTGTTTTCATCTTACCTAAATCGCGAAGTGTTTGAACGGAAATACTAACACTTGTCGCACATAGAAGTAATCCTAAAAAGACAGCGTTCCCTTGTTCCATGCCCATAACAAGACCGGCAACGTAACCACCTACGAATGGAAGAACGATACCTCCAATTGCGACTGCTAAAGAAGAATTACGGTTTTCATTTAATTCTTTTAAGTCTGTTTCAAGTCCAGCCATAAACATTAAAAGAATAACCCCGACATTACTTAATTGCGTTAGAAGTTCTGAATTCTCAATCCAACCTAATAAAGCTGGACCGATAACGATACCGACAATTAATTTACCCAGTACAGAAGGTTGACCTAATCTAACACTAAGGTCACCAGCGAGCTTTGTACTTAATAAAATAAGTGCAATTTGAAAGAAAAATTCGAATTCCATTTAATCCGCTCCTTATCATTCATATTTTTATTATACGATTTCTCGGAATTTGC
Source organism: Bacillus sp. FSL R9-9410 (assembly GCF_038050385.1). Lineage (NCBI taxonomy): Bacteria > Bacillati > Bacillota > Bacilli > Caryophanales > Bacillaceae > Bacillus > Bacillus sp. FSL R9-9410. The sequence goes on along the minus strand of NZ_JBBOTV010000001.1, from coordinate 3,092,490 downwards.
CTAATGAAAATATGTAAAAACCCATTAAACAAAGGATCTCATTACAGGTTCTTTTGAACTTGTAATTTGAACCTGTAATTAATATATAATAAAATTTATTAAAAATCAATGAAAAAATAGCAGATTTTCATGATAGGATTCGATTTAGGTATGGAGGGAATCACTATATAATAAGAAGAAATAAGGCTACATTTATAATGAATTGGAGAAGGGCATATGTTATTAAATAAACGTTTTACAATTGGAGAAATGGCAAAAATGCATAATATAGCGGAATCTACATTACGCTACTATGATGAAAAAGGAATTTTTCATCCGTCCATTGTGGACGCGCAAACGAATTATCGCTATTACACAATCGATCAGTTTTCACTATTAGATACGATTAAATTTTTACGCCAATTGAATATCCCGTTAAAGGAAATAAAGAAATATATTGATGAACGAAATCCATCTTATGCGCTGAGTTTACTTGAAAAACAACAAGAAATGATGCTGAAAAAGCAAAGAGAAATCGAGTATGCTTTGGCAAAAATGGAACATAAAATCCATTTAATGAAGAAAGCGACGAAATCAGAAGCGAATCAAATTATTTATAAAAAGATACTGAAGCGAAAAATAACAGCAATTGCAGTTGCACCTAATACAACGGATGATATGTTTGAATATTATATCCATTCGCTACAAAAAAATATGAAGCAAATTGATAATAGTTTATTCTCTGGAGATATCGGTGTAACAGTTTCCAAAAAAGCATTACTTCAAAATGAGTTTCAAGCATATAACAGTGTGTTTATTTTATTGGATTACATGCCTTTTCAATTGCATACTTCAGATGAAATAAAAGAAGGGATATTTGCTTGTTCTTATCACCATGGACCATATGAAGAAACAGACGCAACGTATACGAAATTATTAAAGCACATTGATAACGAAGGATACGAAGTATGCGGAGATGCGCTTGAGCTTGCGTTAATTGATTGGTCTGTAACAGAAAACCCGAAGGAGCAAGTAACGGAAATTCAAATACCTGTTGTTAAAAAATAAATAAAAAATAGGCTTATATATTTTTCGATTCTCTATTGACCTTCAAGTAACTTGAAGGTTTAAACTGTGAACAGAGCATTGAAAAAGGAGCATTTATATGATGGAGACAACAGAAAAATTAAGAGAAAAACCAATTAAAAGTTTATTTATTACGTATTTAATACCAGCTGTTCTTGGGATGGTATTAATGTCGGTTAATATTGTGATTGATGCGGTCATGATTAGTAGAGGAGTTGGAGCGAACGGTTTGGCTGGAGTAAACGTAGCTATTCCAGCATTTTCAATTTTCTTTTCTATTTCATTATGGATTGGAATGGGTGGAGCAACGTTATATTCCATTGCACTAGGGGAAAATAAACTGGAAAGAGCAAGGTCTATTTTTACTCAATCTATGACAGTGGCAGTTATTATCGTAGGTGTTTTAGCGGCTATTTGCTTATGGAGAATAGAAGATTTAGCATATCTATTCGGTGCAAATGAAGTGATTTTGCCATATGCGTTAGACTATTTACAAGTGTTATTAACATTTGGGATGATATACGTTTTAGAAAATATTTTAAGTACATTTATACGAAATGACGGAAATCCTAATTTAGCAATGGCAGGTCTTGTCGTAACAGCTGTATTGAACATTATCTTTGACTATATCTTTATCTTTATCTTTGGATGGGGCGTAACAGGTGCTGCCTCAGCAACTATTCTTTCGGCGGCAATTGGTTTCCTTGTGTTATTAACTCACTTCTTTAGAAAAAGTAGTGTATTAAAATGGACGAAATTCCATTTTGAATGGGACACGGTTAAACAAATTATGGTGATTGGTTTCCCAAGCTTTACAGCAGAAAGTACAGTTGCAATTGTAACAATCGGTTTTAACATTGCGTTCGTTCAATATGCAGGAGAACTAGGTGTAGCTTCTTATGCAATGGTGAATAGTATTCATGCAATGACATTACTATTATTTTTCGGTGTTGGAGCAGCGTTACAACCAATTGCTAGTTTCCATTACGGTGCAAATTTATCAGAAAGATTGCGTGAAGGATTGCAGTTCGCTGTAAAAATTGCAGTGGTACTCGGAGGCATTGCAATTGTTATCGGTTTATTCTTCGGGAAATATATTATAGGTTTATTTGATGTTCAATCGCCAGAACTATTGGAGTTAACGTTAACAGGTATTAGTTTATTCTTTATTCAATATATATTTTTAGGATATAACATTGTATATGGAGAGTACTTCCAATCAGTGCGACAAACGAAAAAATCAGTACTTATAATAATGAGCCGAGGCTTACTATTTGTTATCCCATTGTTATGGATTATGCCAAAAGTATTTGGTATAAACGGAATTTGGCTCGTTATGCCAGTAGCAGAAGTATTGACAGCCATTATCGTATTTACGATGAATCGTATGAAACATCCTGTACCGTTAAACATGAAGAGAGAGAAAGAAGCAATATAGTGAAGAAAATCCCCTTGAACAAGTAAGGGGATTTTTTTATTCTTTTAAACTAATCGCAAAAGATCCATCTGTCTCCTGAACAGAAGCGAAAGCAACGTTTTTAATATTTGTAACGCCTTTCTCCTGTAACTCTCTATGTAACCACTTTTCGTTTTTATGGATTAACTTTAAGTTATCGTATTGAATTTGTGAATCAACGATAAGAGCAATTGGTAACCCTGCATACTTAACATCTATATTCATATCTTTTGGAGTCAATGGTACGAGTTCTCTCTTTGGCAAAATACTTATAGATCCATTTGATTCTAAAATTGCATATTCAATTTCATGAACACTCGGATATCCTGCGACGCGAAGGTTAGAAAGCAATTCAGGGATCGGATATCTACTTTTTTGTAAGTTCTCAAAAATAATATCACCATGTTTAATTAAAATAATGGGGTGTCCGAGAATAAAACGATTTAGTTTGTTGAGTAGGCTTAATTTTGTAAGAAGCAAATGCAAACATGTAATAACGACCATACCGAGAAATGCTTGTAAAGCACCAGCGACTGGTATGGCTTGAAAAGCTAAATAAGATAAAAAGATAATAGCCCCAAAATCATGAGGAGTTAGTTGTGCTAATGCAGATTTACCAAGTAGCTTAAGTGATAGTAAAAATAAGATAAAAAAGAATGATACGTTACATAAAAAGAGAAGCAATAGGGACACTCCTTCGTGCGAAGTTGTACTTACTATTCCCAAAGATATGATTAATATTACTTTAGAGGGGAATTTATGCTGAATTGGAATTTATCTGTATACAAATGAATCAGTGGATATTATGATAAATAAATAGAAAAAATAGGAGTATATATGAATGTTAAAGAAAAAGATTATAAAGTATAGTGTAGTAATCTTAATGCTTGGTGCTGTTTATACAGGTTTTTTGCAATATAATATTTATAAGTATGGACATATGAAAGCGCCTGATGATGCTGATTACATTATTGTACTCGGATCGAAAGTAAATGGAACGAAACCGTCTTATTCATTGCAATATCGTATTGATAAAGCAGCTGAGTATTTAAAATCACATGATAAAACAATTGCTATCGTATCTGGAGGCCAAGGAAAAGGTGAAGATATTACAGAAGCATTAGCGATGAAACAAGGATTAATGAAACAAAATATTGCAGAAGACCGCATTATAATGGAAGACCGTTCGACGAGCACAGATGAAAATATTAAATTCTCAAAACCGTTAATTCCGGACAATATGAAAAAAGGAATGATTGTAACAAACGATTTTCATATGTTCCGAGCAAAAAAGATTGCAGAAAAACAAGGATTGACATTAGAAGGTCTGCCGGCAAAAACACCGAAACCAATTATTATTCAATCGAACGTTCGAGAATATTTAGCAATCACACAATATTGGTTATTAAATCGAATATAATCAACTTGAATCCCACCTGAACTTTCAGGTGGGATTTCCATTAAGGTAAATCTTACAAATGTGTCATCTTAATGAAAGGTAAAGCGATAGTTTCTAAAGTGGTTTCCTGACATAATGAAGGTAACAAAAAACATTAGAGGTGAATCGTATGAAAGGGAATAATATATTATCTTCACTTTGTTACTTTAGTATCTTTTTTGCACCATTTTTACTGCCAATTATCGTGTACTTCGTTGCGGAAGATGAAGTGAAATATCATGCGAAAAAAGCATTTTGGTCACATATTTTCCCATACGCAATTTTATTTGGAGGATTAGCACTATCAGGAGTATACGGTTTAAGTTTCAATCAGTCTGAGAGCGTTGGAATTGGGATGGTTATAACGTATGCAGTGTTTATTCTTGTAGGGATTTACTACTTCATTTGGAATATTGTTAAAGGTATTAAAGTATTGAAAGCAGCTTAATCAGAATTGCATAACAGCATATAAATCTGTTGTTATTTGTTAATAAGTCGATATCCCTTGTCGAAACGTCGATATATTTAAATTACCGTTAATATAATTTTATTTACCGTATTAATAGAGAATAAAAAAAGATCAATTCACAAAGAATTGCTCTTTTTTTGCTTATAAGTTGTGAATAATGAAAAAGATATGTTAATTTTTCATTAGGAAGAGAAAAAAGGAGTGATTTTCATGAATGAGATGATACATAAAATGGAGCAACACGTTTCAGTTCGTAAATATAAAGAAGAACCAATTTCAAAAGAGATAGTAGAAAGAATGGTGCAAGCTGCTCAGCATGCGGCTTCCTCACATTTTGTACAGGCGTATTCTCTTATATATGTAACAGATCGAGAACTAAAGGCTAAACTAGCTGAGTTATCCGGGAATCGTCACGTGAAAGACTGCGCAGCATTCTTTGTTTGTTGTGCAGACTTAAAGCGACTTGAAATGGCATGTGAAAAACATGGTACAGAGATAAAACATGAAGGAGTGGAAGACTTTATCGTGGCGACGGTAGATGCTTCACTTTTTGCGCAAAACTTAGCACTTGCAGCTGAATCGTTAGGATACGGCATTTGTTATATTGGCGGAATTCGTAATAACCCGAAAGAAGTGAGTGAATTGCTTCATTTACCGGATAAAGTATATCCGGTATTCGGAATGACAGTTGGCGTACCAGATGAAGATCATGGAGTTAAGCCACGTTTACCGGTAGCGGCCATTCTTCATGAAAATGGATACGATGAAAAGAAATATGATGAATTATTAAACGAATATGATGAAACGATGAATGCGTATTACAAAGAAAGATCGTCAAATCAAAAAAACGTAACATGGACGGAATCCATGAGCACATTTATGTCAAAAGAGAAGAGAATGCATATGAAAGAGTTTTTAAGTGAGAAAGGATTAAATAGAAAATGATTGAAAAGACAAACCTGAGGTGTGGGTTTGTCTTTTTTTGGAGGAGAAATGTATTATGTTTGCTATCATATACATAGAAATAAAAATTAATAAATTTTTACAAAAGTGATAGAAAATGAGAATGAAATGCCAATAGTAAGTAAAAGCAGCTGCTAAAGGGGAACTGAGGAAGGAAGATGTTTATGATTTTCGATTCTGAAGAGGATTTAATTATAGCTATGAAAAAACATGATCAAGATGCTTTGAAAGAAGTCATTGATCAATATGGAAAATTAGTTTTATACATTATTCATAAATCATTAAGTCCCCCTATTGAGAAACGATATGTGGATGATTGTTATAACGATGTATTTACTGTCATCTGGTTTAATATCGACCAATTTGATATAGAAAAGGGAAACTTAAAATCTTGGATGATTGGGATTACTAATTGTAAACTGACAATAAAGTTATTTAATTTAAAAACTTAAAACACGTATAACCCCGTTCTGATTTTAAGACGGGGTTAAAATAAATTTGTTTAATTTTTGATGTGAAATACTCCACTGCATTTAAAAATACAACAATAATTTCGTTTAAATCTATTTATTATTGCACAATTTAAAGCACCTTTTATCTTGAAAAACGTATTTATAATACATCCAAACTTTCAAGTAAAAGATAAATACCTGTACAACTCAAAAGGATATATGTAAATATTTTGAAAATCCGTTGATTAAGCCATTTGAAAATAATTTGGCCTATAAACAAACCTAGAAATATGATTGGAATTGCATAAAAACTTGATTCCCAAATTGTTTTGTTCGTTCCAGTAAAGAGTATTTGAGTTATGAGACTAATGGAATATATAAACAGATAAAAAGCCAAAGTAGTTGCTCTCAACTTCTCTTTTTCAGTATTGGTTCCTGAAAAGTAAAGTAGCAGGGGAGGCCCTGGCATACCGATACTTGTCGTTAAAAGACCTGATAATCCACCAACTAAAAAATCCCTAGATCTTGTTGATTTAATCTTAAAGTTGCATATCAGCAGCAATGTTAAGATTAAGAGCAGGATGCTAACTGCTAATTTAAAAACATTTATGTCGATGGAAATGAAAATTAAAATACCAAAAGGTACACCAACTATACTTCCAAAAGTTAATCTTTTCAGTAGAATAAAGTCAATGTCCATTCTTATTTTCCAAATGAGTGATATTGAAATAATTAATGATAAAATAATGTTTATTTGTATAGCTTCTTGTGGTAAGAATAACATTAGTAAGAAAGGTGTTGCCATTATGGAAAAGCCAAAACCTGTACTTGTTTGCAAAACAGAAGCCACTAATATAATACATATGAAAATTAATGTAGTCCCCAAAATAGCCCCCTATTTAATCAATTCCGCTAACTATGTTAAAACTACATTTTAACATAAATATTTAGTTTCCTCTCAAATAGTGTTTAAGTATATAGCGCTTTAACGAAATAACATAACTAACATTTTCAAACGATTGTATTGTTACTCAACACTAATGAATGAGATCAAATAAAAATTAACGGTGAGTTATTAATTATCAATGGATTCTTCACTAAGTTCCCCACGATAAAACAAGAAAAGCCATATAAAACTAACACAAATACAGCATATAGCTAACAGGCTACCAATCACTTGAGGAGAAAGGATTTCTAAAAGCCATCCTGTAATAAACATAGATAACTGAATAAGCGATCCGTAGATGGAATAATGAAATGAAAAAACTTTACCAATCATGTTTTCTTGCGTATACGTTTGTAGTAATGTCGTATCAAGTGGAACGATGATTCCTCCTGCTATACGCATACAGAGTAATGTAATGATACCGATAATAAGTTGATCGGATAGAATGAATCCGAGAAAGAAAATTCCTTGTAGTAAATAGGCCCAACCAAATGCTCTTTTCATTTTGTCTTCATTTTTAGACATATAAAGATTAACGAGGAGACTGCCAATCATAAGTCCAGCCCCTTGAACCGCATATAAAATACCAATGTTAGTGTGGAAGATTCTTTCGGCATAGATTGTTAGAAGTAACTGATAGGCACCTCCAATAATGCCCCATGAAATGCCGACAAGAATTAATGTTAAAATAATTTTGCTTTGTAATATGTATGTATAACCATCTTTTATATCAGTAAAAAATGCTTTTTTCGTGGTAAAAGTATCACGAGCAGGAATACTCATTTTATAAATAATATAGGCTGAAATAAAGTATGATAGGCTATTAATAAAAAAGGCAATCTCGATACTTAAAGATTGTGCAATGAGCCCACCTAAAGAAGCTCCCATAATAGACATAAAACCATTGATTGTACTAGAAAGAGAGTTAGCGGTTACGAAATGCTTTTGATGTACGATATTTTTTAGAGTTGATTGCTTAGCAGGCTCGAATAAGCAAGAGAGTACTGATAAGCATATATTAGAAACGAAAATAATTTCAATTTTGTAGAATGCTAATAAATAAGTGAGGACGATAATTCCTCGTAAAATATCGGTAAAAATCATAATTTTCTTTTTTGAAAAACGGTCTACAATTCCGCCTATGAATGGGCTCAGAAGAAGTTGAGGTAACCCTTTGCTCATAAAGGTGAGTGCTAACATAAATGAAGATTCTGTTATGCTATAGACGAGTGTTAATAAAGCGACAGTATGAAACCAATCCCCAAGTACACTTAATGTTTGACCATAAAATAGTTTTTTAAAGTTTTTATTTGTTCTAAGAAGTGTGGAATAAGAAACTGATTGCACTGACATAAAAATTAATCCCTATCTATTGGCGATGTTTGTACATGCTTTTTCCATTCACTTAAATACATTTTCTCTGCTTTAGGTAGTCCAACAGGTAATTGTGCAATGAATTCTAAACTATTTCCATCAGGATCGTTAAAATATACGGAGGCGTGTGCTAATTCTGGAAAAACGATTGGCTCAATTGGCTCCATTCCAAAGTCTTTTCGCGCTGGAATTCCTTTCTGTTTGAGCCAGTGTATTGCGTTTTCTAAATCGTGTAAGCTTACTTGGAAAGCGATATGTCGTAAGGATGGATGATAATTGACTTTGTATTCTTTTCCTTCCCAAAGACCAATCCAACTTTCATTTTCTACAATCCAAAAGAAGGCGATATCGTTGTCTCTTTTATATAATTTTAACCCCAGTGATTCATAAAAAGGTATCGAAATTTCTAAATTACAGACAGGTAAATGTGCTTCATAAAGACCTTTAATCATTATAATCCTCCTTAGTAAAAATGTTTCTTATTCCATAGTAAACGATTTCTTGTTAGTTGAAATCACAAAAAAGATGGACATAAATTCATACGAAAGTATGAAAAAACAGCTCAAATATGAGCTGTTTTTGTATAGTTTTTAGTTAACATATTTCATTCATTTAGAGTTTAGCGAAAAGGATACGTATTATATTTAAAACCCTCCGCCGCCACCCCAACAGCTACATCCGATAATGATTAGAAGGATGAATAGCACGATGAGTAAAGCAAATCCACCGCCGAAACCAGCGCAACTACCACCAAAGCTCATGTTTTTTCCTCCTTTTTAGGAAATTAATCTATATAACTAATGGATTACTTTATAAGATATGTTTTTATTTAGAAAAGGAGCAAGTCTTACTTCTAATTAGACAAGAGCCTGTGATCGGATTTAAATGTGATATTTACTTTGTTTCATAGCGCTTTTTTAAAAATGGTAAAACAATATGGAAGTGTATACTAGGTGAATGTATTGCAAATGAAAGGGGTATGTAACTTACAATTACATTAAAATTTCTTTTCATAAATATAAAATTTGTAAAAAAAGCCATTTTTTTATTTTTTTACGAGTGGAAATGTACTATAATTTTACAAGTAATATTATGGGAAAAGGGAGTTTTAGTATAGAGATGGAGATGGGACAATTACACAATAAAATAGAACACAAAAAGAAAGAGTTAATTCAACTTGTTGCTAGGCATGGATTAGATCATGATAAAGTTTTGTTATTTAGTCGAGATTTAGATATACTAATTAATAAGTTTATGGATGTAAAAGAAATAGTATATAAGTGATTAATCTTTTTTTTTATATTAGGATTATTTATTTGTAAAGGAGAGAAAAGTTATGGAACACTTACAAGAAGAGTTGTATAAACAAATAAAAGAAGAAAAAGGTGCAGTTACTATATTCTTAAAGAGCGGAGTAAGAATAGTAGGGGAAGTAGTTGGAGTAGATAGATTTACAGTATTAATGTTAGTAGATGGAAAACAACAACTTATTTATAAGCAAGCAATATCAACAATTATGAAATAAGACACTCAAAATGAGTGTCTTATTTCATAATTAAATGGTTACTGTTTGCATGCTTCAACGTCAATACCAGCAGCGAGTAATTTTTTTTCTCCATCTTGTTCAATGATTTTTTGTAATTTAGATAAGAAAGAGTCAAAATCTGTATGTTTACCAACTTGGAAAGTCATTTTATGCTCAATTGGTAGCCAAGTATCAATATCAGCTTCGTTATGCTGAATTTTTACTTCAAGTTTATCAAGTGCGTTAGCAACTTTTGCTTCATACGTTTCTTTCGCTTCAAATTCCATCCATAAATCGTATAATTCTTCACCAAGAGGACCTTTTAATGTACGTTTAATATTTAAAATGGCCTCTAGCTCATTTTTCTGTTTTTGCAATTGTAATTCACGGCTATTCATCGTGTCGAAGGCGGGGATGTCACCAGCTTCTGCTTCAACAAGGTCGTGAATAATAACCATTTTAAGTAACTTTTCTATATTTACTTTTTGATCCAAATAAGGCTCAACTAAGATCGCCATTAATGACATACGCCACGTATGTTCAGCAACACTTTCTTGACGTCCGTTAGAAAGCCAACTATGTCGCATTTCATATTTTAGTTTTTCTGCTAATGCAATAACTTGCAAAATGTTATGTTCCATCGTAATCCTCCTCATATTTCCATACTATAATTCTAATATGGAAATGAAATGTGTCAATTTTATGAGTATATTGCGATAAATAGATGATAGTCGTATAATGGTTGTTATATATGAAAACGCATTATTAAAATAAAAAAATGTTTTAAAAAAACAAAAAGGAAGGGTAGGAATATGGGAGACGAAAATCAAGTATTAGTTAGGCCACAAAGGAAAAAGAGAAAGTTTGATATTTCTAGCCCATTTGGCATTGTAATAGGTTTCGTCATTGTAATTGCGGCGATCATGCTTGGCGGTGGTGGAATAAAAGCTTTTAAAAATTTCTTAGATGTTCCATCTATTTTAATTGTTATAGGGGGAACAACAGCGACAATTATTGTGGCATATAGATTTGGAGAAATAAAAAAATATACGAAAAATATTTTTACTGTTTTACATAGAAGAGAGGAAAATCTAGAACAGTTAACGGATTTGTTCGTTGATTTTTCAAAGAAGTCTAAAAAACATGGTTTACTCTCGTTAGAAGTTGCTGGAGGGCAAGTAGACAATCCTTTTATTCAAAAGGGGATTCGTTTAATGTTAAGTGGATATGATGAAGCAGAATTAAAAGAAGTATTAATGAAAGATGTTGAAACAGAAGTATATGAGTTAAGAAAAGGAGCAACATTATTAGATAAGATTGGTGATTTCGCTCCAGCGTGGGGTATGATAGGAACTTTAATTGGTCTTATTATTATGCTTCAAAACTTGCAAGATACATCGCAAATTGGTACAGGGATGGCAGTTGCTATGTTGACGACATTGTATGGATCTGTTATTGCAAACATGATTGCAATACCGTTATCTGAAAAAGTGTATCGTGGCATTGAAGATTTGTATACAGAGAAGAAGTTTGTAATAGAAGCAATCACAGAGCTTTACCGAGGACAAATTCCTTCTAAGTTAAAGTTAAAACTTGATACATACGTATATGAAACGAAGATAAAAAAAGAAAAACGAGCAGCCTAATATTTCAAGGGGTGGTATGGTGATGATACAACGACCGCAAAAAGGATCGCCTCGTTGGATGACGACTTTTACTGATTTAACGATGTTGTTATTGACTTTTTTTGTACTATTAGTTGCTACATCAAAACAAGATACAGTAAAATTATCGAAGATGCTTGAAAAGTTTAGTGATGCAGAACAAGTGGATGCGAAAGTAATGGAAGGTACAATACCAGATATTTCACATGAAAAAAATGATGAAAAAGCAGTTTCAAAAAAACGAATGGATGAATTGTATAAAAAGTTAAAAGCATATGTAGATAATAATGGTGTTAGTCAAGTGAATGTATATCGAGAAGATACAGGTGTTAGCATCGTTATAGTAGATAACTTAATATTCGATACAGGTGATGCGAATGTTAAGCCGGAAGCAAAGGAAGTAATTAGTCAATTAGTAGGGTTCTTTCAATCGGTACCAAACCCAATTGTTGTAGAAGGACATACAGATAGTAGACCGATTCATAATGAAAAATTTCCTTCCAACTGGGAATTATCTTCAGCACGAGCAGCTAATATGATTCACCACTTAATTGAAGTGTATAATGTAGATGATAAACGATTAGCAGCGGTAGGATATGCGGACACAAAACCAGTAGCATCAAATGATTCACCGCAAAATTGGGAGAAAAACCGGCGCGTTGTAATATATATTAAAGAATAATATATTTCTATTTTATTAATAAAATAATAAAAATACAGAAATTCTTTTAAAAAAATATTAAATTTTCTCGTTTTATTTTGTATAATGAGTGAGAATGATAAGGTGAAATATTAAGATATATTTATACATAAAAGGAGAGAACCGAAAAGAATGGCACATAAAATTTTAGTTGTAGACGATGCAATGTTTATGCGAACAATGATTAAAAACTTATTAAAAAGTAATTCTGAATTTGAAGTTATCGGTGAAGCAGAGAATGGGGTAGAAGCGATTCAAAAGTATAAAGAACTTCAACCTGATATTGTAACACTAGATATTACTATGCCAGAAATGGACGGACTTGAAGCATTAAAAGAAATTATGAAAATTGATTCGAGTGCAAAGGTTGTTATTTGTTCTGCAATGGGACAACAAGGTATGGTATTAGATGCAATTAAAGGCGGGGCAAAAGACTTTATTGTAAAGCCATTCCAAGCCGATCGTGTTATCGAAGCTTTAACAAAAGTAGCAAATAGCTAATATAGAAGGGGTGCCACAAAGAATCAAATCAATGATAGCGGATAGACGTGTGGCCCCCTTTTTTCTCGTTATAAAACACTAAATTGTTATACATAAATGAAATGTTTGTTAGACAGGTAGGGGATTAAAATGCAAACAGATCTATTAAATATATTTTTTGAAGAAGCAGAAGAACATTTACAGTCGCTAAATGAAAATGTGCTAAATTTAGAACAGAATCCTGCCGATATGGGTGTTGTAGGGGAAATATTCCGCTCAGCTCATACATTTAAAGGTATGTCTGCGAGTATGGAATTTGCGGAAATGGCAGATTTAACTCATAAGATGGAAAATGTTTTAGACGAAATCCGTCATGGAAATATGATGGTGAATGCTAATATTATTGATGTTATTTTTGAGTGCATTGATAATTTAGAAAAGATGGTTGCAGATGTGCAGCAGGGCGGAATGGGTAATATTGATGTTGTATCTACAAAGCATAAATTAGAAGCATTATTAAATGGGAATGTAGAAGCTTCTATGGAACAAGTAGAGCAAAGTAGTATAAACAATGATGATACAGTTTCACATGAAGTATATATAACCGTCGAACAACAAGCCATTTTAAAAGCAGTACGTGCCATTATGTGTATTGAAGCATTACAAAATGTAGGGGATATACAAAAAACGGTTCCAAGCATTGAAGAAATCGAAGCGGATGCTTTTGGATTTGAGTTTACAGTATATATGGATACTGATCGTAGTGTTGAAGAATTGAAACAGGTGGTGCTTCACGTTTCTGAAATTGAGAAAGTAGAAGTGAAGCAAAGAAATATAGCTGAAGAAGGAATCGTACAATCTATTGCAGCAACGCAGCTGGATCCATCTCTAGAGGCACGAACTCCAACAGCTAGTACTACACCGGCTAAAAGTACTACAAAAACGAAAAATGCTAAAGTAGAGAATCGTTCTATTCGTGTTCAGTTAGAAAAAATCGAAAGATTAATGAATATGTTTGAAGAAAGTGTAATTGAGCGTGGACGAATTGATGAATTAGCAGAAACGATTCAAAATAAAGAGTTAATCGAGCATTTAAATAGATTAGGGGATATTTCAAAAGATATCCAAAATGTATTGTTAAATATGCGTATGGTACCGATTGAAACGGTCTTCAATCGTTTTCCGCGTATGGTACGTATGTTAGCGAAAGATTTAGGTAAAAAAATCGATTTACAAATTAAAGGTGAAGATACTGAAGTTGATAAAATTGTTATTGACGAAATTGGTGATCCACTCGTTCATTTAATTCGTAATGCAATTGATCATGGTATTGAAACTGTCGAAAACCGACGTGATGCCGGGAAAAATGAGACAGGTACTATTAAATTAGAGGCGTTTCATAGTGGAAATCATGTCGTAATTCAAATTACTGATGATGGAAATGGTATTCATAAAGGAAAAGTATTAGAAAAAGCGATAAAAAATGGTGTTGTAACGGAATCAGAGGCAAATAAATTAACGGATCGTGAAGTGTTTGATCTTATCTTCCAACCGGGATTTAGTACAGCGGAAGTTGTATCTGACCTTTCTGGACGTGGGGTTGGATTAGATGTTGTTAAACATACGATTCATAGTTTAGGTGGGCATTTAATTATTGATTCTGAAGAAGGAAAAGGAAGTACATTCAGAATTGAACTTCCTTTAACATTGTCTATTATTCAATCAATGCTTGTTCAAACAAATGATAAGCGTTATGCCTTGCCTCTTGGCAATATTGCTGAAGCCATTCGAATTAAGAAAGAAGACATACAATCGTTACAAGGGAAAGACGTTTTAAACTATCGCAATCAAATTATTGAAGTGAAACATTTAAGTACTGTATTTGGTGAAAAAACAGTAGATGAGGCGTTCGCATCATATGATAGTCAAATGGTTCCTGTATTAATTGTTCGTAATACACATCGTAGCTATGGACTTATCGTAAACACAATTATCGGTCAAAGAGAAATAGTTTTAAAGTCATTAGGTGATTTCTTTGCAGAGAGCTCTAACTATTTCTCTGGTGCGACAATTCTCGGTGATGGACGAGTGGTCCTCATTTTAAACCCAGAAGGTTTATAATAGGAATGAAGGAAGCTCCCCACTTGTATACAATTGGGGAGCTTTTTGGGTAGAACTAATAATATAAGTATATGAAAACCATCGTTTACACATATTGTGGAAATAAATACATGTTCACAATTCGGATGATAAGTTTGGTAAAATATAACGAGTGTAATAGAGAGTTTAAATCATTTGATAGAAAAACAAAAATGAGGAGGCAGGAAAAATGCCTGAGCAACACACAAAAGGGGATACTGGCACAATTGTGCTAGAAAAAGAAAATGAACATTTAACGCCTCAAGAATGCGATATTCTTGGTGAGATTGCTAATATATCATTTGGTTCAGCTTCGACTGTATTATCAACAATTTTAAATAGGCAAGTAAGTATTACTGCTCCTCAAGTAGAATTGGTAGATTTATATGATACAAGTGATGTTGAAATTCCACATGTTGTATTAAATATCCATTTCACAAAAGGATTAGATATGGAAAATCTTCTTGTCTTAAAGCAAGATGTTGCTTTATCTATTGCTGATTTAATGATGATGGGAACAGGTGAAGTTGAAGAGGGAAAAGAGCTTGGTGAATTAGAGCTAAGTGCAGTACAAGAAGCTATGAATCAAATGATGGGATTCGCAGCAACATCTATGTCAGAATTCTTCCAAGATACGGTAGACATGTCTCCGCCAACAATTAAAGTTGTGCAACTTACAGAAGAGATGGAGAAGATTTCTGGTATTAATGGGAATAATATGGTTGTTAAAGTATCGTTTGAATTAAAAATAGATAATCTTGTGAATTCTCAGCTTGTACAGGTTGTTTCAGTTGAACATGCGAAGCGAATGATAAATAAATTGTTACAATTATCTGGTGGTGTGGAAGAAGAAATAGATGAGCAGGCGGAAGTGCAGGAAACTGAGATTGTAGAAGAGCATGTAGAAAAAGAGCAATTAACACAAGAAGAGAAAGATGTGCTTGGTGAAATTGCGAATATTTCAATCGGTTCGGCTTCAACAGTACTATCGACGCTTTTAAATCAGCCTGTCACTATTAGTACACCAAATGTAGAGGCGATTAATGTTCGTCATTATGAAGGAGTACCGGTTCCGTTTGTTATTTTAAATGTCGATTTTGTTGAAGGACTAAAAAATGAGAATGTATTCGTATTTACGAAAGATGTTGCTTTAACAATGGTAGATTTAATGATGATGGGAACAGGTGAAATTGATCCGGAGAAAGAGCTAAGTGAATTAGAGTTAAGTGGCATTAAAGAAATTATGAACCAAATGATGGGGCATGCTGCAACAGCGATGTCAGAAATGTTTAAAGAAAAAATGGATATGACACCACCAGACGTTAAATTTGTTTCTTTAAAAGAAGAAATGGAATATTTGGGAGAGTCGATGGCAGTTGACGAACTCGTTCAAATTACTTTTAATCTTGAAATTGGTGATCTCCTTCAATCAAAGATGTATCAAATACTACCGATATCAGAAGCGAAAGAAATGGTTAGAAGACTTCTATATCCGATGGTGGAAGAGCAAGAAGAAATAGTTGAGGAAGTTGTTGAAGAGGAAGAAATTCCTGCACCAGTCGTACAGCCAATTGAATATAAAGAAGTCAAGCAAGTTGAGCCAGTATATATGGATGCATCTATTCTACAAAATGTAGAAATGAATGTTAAATTTGTATTTGGAAGTACAGTGAGAACAATTCAAGATATTTTAAGTCTACAAGAAAATGAAGCGGTCGTACTTGATGAAGATATTGATGAACCGATTCAAATTTATGTGAACGATGTATTAGTGGCGTATGGAGAACTTGTAAATGTAGATGGATTTTTCGGAGTAAAAGTGACGAAATCGCTATAAGGCGTCAAAATAGGAGTTTGAACAAATAGATGAAAAACGTAAAGTTTTTTCTAGTTAGTTGGCTATTCTTACATATATGTATATTTTTACCATTACAAGGGCAGGCAGAAGAAAAAAGTGTACAAGATCAAAATATAAGCGAAGTGAATGACCAAGAGGGAAAAAATAAAGAAGTTCAGGAACAGCCGGAACAAGTGGAAATGCCCCCGGTTGAAGATGAAAAAAAAGCAGTAGAAAATGAGCAAGGGAAAGAACAAAAAGAAGAAAGAACGATAGAAACAGACCGAGGGGTTATTACAGTTAATAAGCAGGAGCTAAAGGTTGGCGAAGAAGTGTGGATTGCTGTAGAACCAAATGAAAAAAACATTCAAAGTGTAAAAGGCATATTACAATTACAAAAAAATGGTGAGCAGTACAGACAAGAGAGAATAATATCTTTTGAGTATGAAGAAGAAACGAAGCGATGGATCGCTAATTATAAGGCCGGAATATATGATTTACAAGGTGATTGGAACCTTAGGCTCGTTGAAAGCTATAAAGAAGATGAGAAGGAAGAAGTAATAGAGAACGAATTAAATGTCCCGCTCATTCGTATAAACAATGAAGCACCAACTATAGATAAAGAATTGCCAAAGTTAGAGAAAGTTAGTATTGATGAGGCAAAAGGGAACTTAATTGAACGGAAAAAGGGAGAATCCGTTCATATACGAGTACAAACGGTAGATATAGAATCGGTTGTTAAAGAAGTGCGCGTTATATTAAAAGGAAAAGAAGACGGTAACGATATTACTTTTTTATTAGACTATAATAAACACGACATGGATTGGCAGAAAATATTTGAAATAACAGAAGCTTTACCTGTTGGGCCGCATCAACTTATTGTGGAAGTAACAGATGGGGCAGGTAACAAACTTGTGACAGAGAGTGAATATATCGTTTCTATCATCGAACAAAAAGTGAAAGATGATGAAAAGATAGAAGAGCAAGAGAATCAAATTGAAGTAGAAGATAAGAAAGAAATTGAGAAGCAGGAAGATCCGAAAATAGAGATTCCGCTTCCAGAAGAAAAACTTCCAGTTGTTCAAATTCCAAAGCAAGAAGAGAAAGTGAACTCTTATATAAAAGAGCCGTTGAAAGAAAAAGAGGAAATCAACTACGTTATAAAAGAGTCGTTAACAGACAACAAGGAAGTAAATAATATGAAGGTTCATAAAGAGAAAAAAAACGAAAATGACAATCAAGTCGTTTCTAAAAAGAAAGAAAAAATAGAAGAACAACAAGAAAAGAAAGAGAAAAAAAGTGAGCAGGGAGTACAAGCTTCTAATGTGTTTGCTGTTATGTCAGGATTATTCGTACTGTTTTTAGTTTTAAAGAGTAATAAAGAATGGGGCTAATAATTTGATAGTAGTGGAGGCACTTAAATGGAAATTAAACGTACGACAATTGAAAATAAGACGCTACAACCATTAAAACAGCCTGCAGCTATTTCAGAACATGAAATTCAGAAAGAACGAAAGCGGAGTAACCTTGTGTTTACTGGGCAGCCCAAAATCATTTCGAAAAACAATGAAATAGGGATTTTGCTTGCAAGTTTAGGTGATGGAAAGACTGTAAAAGAAATGCTTTCTAAGGATATGGATACGGTGTTGCAGTTGTTTTCAAAGTTACATATGTTGTCCGAGGAAGGAAAGCAATCGGACAACATATATGAACAAATTGTTAGAAGTTTACAAGGGATTATTAAGCAAGCGTATATAAAAGATATTCCGTTACTCGATGGGACGTATGATTTCGCTGAAGTACAGCTTTCATTCGGGCGAAAAGTACATATTTCTTTACTTGACGTAAGTGCTCTCATTTCTAGAGTGGAAAGTGATTCTTCAGAAGGAAATATAAATTTAATGATAACGGTTATTACAGCTTACATGACGAAATTGTCTAATGAAACAATTTTAATTAGCGGTACAGATCGTATTTCTAAAGAACGTGATGTGAGCGTGTGGAGAGCACTTGCAGAAATGAATATGACGCAATTATCTCATGCGTTGAAACATACGATTCAAGAGCATAAATGGTCTGTTACGGCTCTATTTCTCTTCATATGGGTTATAGGTATCATATTGATTCGTATTATATAATAAAAAAAGGTCGTCATTTCAATTATGACGACCTTTTTTTATACTTTTTCGTAAAAGAATGTATCAAAGCGCTGAAGATTGTAGCGTTCAGGTGTTAAAATTTGTTCGGTGCTACCAACGAATAGTACGCCGCCCTTTCGTAATGAACGACTAAACTTTTCATAGAGCTTTACTCTTGCTTCTTCTGTAAAGTAAATCATTACATTACGACAAATGATTAAATCGTAATTTGTATCGAATGACTGCATTAATAAATCATGTTGTTTGAATGTGACTTGTTGTTTAATGTTTTGGTGCAATATATATGTATCATCTTCTTTTGTGAAATGACGCTGTTTCAAATCATTAGGTAATTCTTTTAAAGAGCGTTCTGTATATTGACCGCGTTTTGCAGTTTCTAAAATATGGTAATCGAGATCTGTTGCTTGGATTTCAAAGCGAAATGGAGCTAGATGCTTCGATAAGATTAAAGAGAGTGTATACGGCTCTTCACCAGCAGCACAAGCGGCACTCCACACTTTTAATTTACCATTATTTTGTTCAAGTAGCTTAGGTAGAGCTTTCGTCTCTAACGTTTGCCAGCGATCTTTATTTCTGAAAAATTCTGATACGTTAATTGTAATATAGTCAATAAAACTTAAAAATAACGTTTGATCAGTACGTAAATGATTTGAAAAGTTTGTGTAATTTTCAAAACCTTTTCTCGAAATGAAAGCATCGATTCTTCGGCGCATTCTATCTTGTTTATAGGAAGCAATATCCATATTAAATTGTTGTTTAAAACTCGTGATAAAATAATCATAATCTTGTTCAGTTTTCATATTTACAATAGGCACAATAACGATATTGTGCCTCCCCCTTTACATCATACGAATTTTTTGTTCAAAGCTTTTTTTCATCTGCTTTTCATGTAAGCCTGGTAAATCATAAATAACAGCATCAATTCCTGCTTCTTTTGCAACGTCAACGGGAATGACAGACGTATGTTTATCTCCGTTATAAAAACAGAGAACTAAATCGGTATCTTCGACAATTTGCTTTACAAAAAACATATAATCTGATCGATAAATGGAGTCGGAAGGATGATCAAAAGCAATATACTCGGCTCCGTGTTTTTTTAAGTAATCAACGACTTCTTGAAATTCGTCTGTTAATACTTGTAACGGTTGTAGTGTGTAAAGACATAAATTTTGAGCAAGTCTTTCGTTTTCAATGAAGAAACGAAGAACCTCATTTTCAATAGATTTATAACATAATATGTAAATTTTATGTTTGTGAGCATAGTCAATTAAAAATTTTTTTATTTCTTCCTGATCTAATGCTGTTAATTGATTTGAACCACAAAGAAAAATATTCATAGATTTGTGCCACCTCATGCTAAATTGTAACATATCTTCTATAAAAAATAACTGCAAAATATCATTACACAGAGTATAATTATAAATAACTAGATTTTACGATTGAGTTTAGAAAGAAATAAAAAAATAAATAGGTGATATATATGCTGCGTTCTATCTCGCATAATCCAATTTTATCGCATATACCGCCTGCTACTCAAATGCCGAAAGAAGCAAATGTCAGGACAGGACTTGCTTTTTCGGATAATTTGCATGCAGATCCGAAAAAAGATAAATTGTTAGAACAAATGGAAGCACTTGTTGATAACATTGGAGAAATTAAAGAGAAAATCGAATTAGAGTTAACGCTCGATAATGTTATGGAATACAAAAATACTGTAAAATCATTTTTGAATTTTTACGTTGATAATGTATTGCAGTATAAAGATGTTATGTCTCGTCATCCGCGTTACGGATATTCACAGAAAATGACGATTGTAAAACAAGCTGAAATGGGATTAACTGAGTTGGAAGATGTTATGAATTTAATTAATACGAAAACAGGGCATTTAGAAATGTTAAATCAAATTGGAGAAATTCATGGTTTGATTGTAAATTTAGTCTTGTAAAAGGAAGGAAGCTATATGTACATACAATTATATGAAAAGCTCGTTATTATTCAAAAGGCATATGAAAATATTCAAACGCTTGGCGAACAAATATATGAGAATTTAAAACATAAAAATGTAAATGCAGTTCAAAAGCTGCAAGTAGAGCAATTGCAATACATAGAAGGTGTAAAAGGATTATCTCGCTCTTTTGAGGAGATGGTTGTTCAATTTTGTGAAGAAAAGAAAGTCGAACCATTGCGTATGCGTTCATTATTTTCGTATTTTTCTCAGGAAGAAATTGAAAAAATGGAAGAATTACAAAAAAACTTAAATGAATTAGAAGAAAATGTAAAAATGATTCTTTTGAAAAATCAATATTACTTAAACGTACTATTAAAAACTACAGAAAGTATTGTGGATTCCGTTTCTGAATACAATTTGGAGAAAAACAATAATTCGCAAATCTTTATGAATGAACTATTGTAAAGGAGAAGTGAAGAATTATGAGGTTATCTGATTATAATACCCCGCTATCTGGTATGTTAGCGGCTCAAATGGGTTTACAAACGACGAAACAAAACTTATCTAACATTCATACACCTGGTTATGTGCGTCAATCGGTGAATTTCGGGTCTGTTGGAGCGAGTAATGGTCATACGCCAGAACAGAGAATTGGTTATGGTGTGCAAACATTAGGAGTTGACCGTATTACAGATGAAGTGAAAACGAAGCAATTTAATGATCAGTTGTCACAGTTCTCTTACTATGCATATATGAATTCTACTTTATCACGAGTAGAATCTATGGTTGGGACGACAGGGAAAAATTCATTATCTAGTTTAATGGATGGCTTCTTCAATGCTTTTCGTGAAGTTGCAAAAAATCCAGAACAACCAAATTACTACGATACATTAGTTTCTGAAACTGGCAAGTTCACGAGTCAGGTAAATCGCCTTGCGAAAAACTTAGATACAGCGGAGACACAGACGACAGAAGATATTGAAGCACATGTGAATGAATTTAATCGTCTTGCAGCTAGTTTAGCAGAGGCGAATAAAAAAATCGGACAAGCAGGTACACAAGTACCTAATCAACTTTTAGATGAACGTGATCGCATCGTTACAGAGATGTCTAAGTATGCCAATATAGAAGTATCTTATGAATCTATGAATCCTAATATCGCGAGTGTTAGAATGAATGGTGTTTTAACAGTAAGTGGACAAGATACATATCCACTTCAATTGAATAAAGGAAAAGAACCAATGTCTGTAGAGATTTATGGATCGGATATTCCTTTAACTAGTGGAGCAATCTTATCAGCGATGGATACGAAAGCAAAGATTGCTAGTTATAAGAAAAACCTTGAAGAGTTAATGAGTTCTGTAAAAAATCAAGTGAATACAGTGATGGGAAAAGATTTCTTCGCTGGAGATCATGCGAAAGATATTCAGTTAAACCCTGAATTCGCAAAAGATGTTTCGAAAATGAAAATTTCTGCTGAAACAGCAAACAAACTAGCAGGAATTACAGATGGAGATTATAAAGAAGGTATTTCTTATAAACAAGCATTAGACCAATTTATAGTTGGTGTAGCTTCTGATAAAAGTGCAGTGAATGCTTATCAAAACATTCATAAAGATTTATTAGAGGGTATTCAGCAAGAAAAGATGAGTATAGAAGGCGTTAATATGGAAGAGGAAATGGTTAATTTAATGGCCTTCCAAAAATATTTTGTCGCAAACTCTAAAGCTATTACGACGATGAATGAAGTGTTTGATAGTTTGTTTTCGATTATTAGATAACATGTAGAAGGATTGAAAAAGCTTTTTTTATGATGGAAGAGAGGGTCCGGCGCAGGGTAGAAGCGGACAGAGCCTTTTAGTGGACCAAGCCATGTTAGACCAGAGATATGAGATGGTTGAATGGGAAGTTAAGGGGGAGAATAGCCATGTTTAGCAAGCGTCCTCCCCCATGTAAATGAAAACGAAAAAGTCTTTTTTATGAGGGAAGAGGATAGCTGTATATAGGTGCGGTTTCTTCTTCGCGCCAATTCAAATATAGATAAAGGAGAAGGTAAAGATGAGAGTATCTACGTTTCAAAATGCAAATTGGGCAAAGAATCAGATGATGGATTTGAATGTGCAACAGCAATATCATCGAAATCAAGTAACTTCTGGGAAGAAAAATCTTCTTATGAGTGAAGACCCACTTGCGGCAAGTAAATCATTTGCGATTCAGCATTCGTTAGCAAATATTGAACAAATGCAAAAAGATTTAGCGGATTCGAAAAATGTATTAACACAAACTGAAAATACTTTACAAGGTGTTTTTAAATCTTTAACAAGAGCGGATCAATTAACAGTACAAGCGCTAAATGGGACGAATAGTGAAAAAGAATTGAAGGCAATCGGTGCAGAGATTGATCAAATTTTAAAACAAGTTGTATATTTAGCGAATACGAAAGAGCAAGGCCGTTATATTTTCGGTGGTGATAGTGCTGAACAAGCCCCATTTACAGAAGATGGTACGTATCAAGGTGGAAAAAATGATGTGAACTGGCAACTAAATGACGGTTATGAATTAAAAGCATTTCGTAACGGAGAAGCATTATTATCCCCAGTTATAAAAACGTTAAAACAGATGAGTGAAGCGATGCAAAATGGTGACCAAAAAGCGTTACAACCGTTATTAGGAGAAAATAAGAAAAACTTAGATAGCGTCATTAACCGTACAACTGAAGTTGGTTCAACTATGAACACGATGGAGACGTTTAAAACAATTTTAAGCGAGCAAAATTTAGCGCTTCAAGAAAATCGTAAAGAAATTGAAGATGTTGATTTAGCGGTAGCAATTTCTGACCTAGCGTATATTAATGCAACTTATGAAGCAACGCTTAAAGCAGTTAGTACGATGAGTAAAACGAGCATTTTAGATTACATGTAAACAATAAGGAGTGAGAAATATGGCAGGGACGTTAACAGGTATTGGTGGTAGACAACAGATTTGGAACCTCGGAAATAATATGATCGATACTTCTAACTTTGTAGAATTAGAATTGCAAGCGTTAGATATGAGAAAAACACCGTATGCTAATGAAAAGAACCAGCTTTCACAAGATAAACTATTATATACAAGCTTAAAATCAGAATTTAGTTCTTTCACACAAACTTTTAAAAACTTAGCGGCTTTTAAAGGGAATGAGAAAAAAGTTACAACAACACAAGACGGTTATATTAATGTAAAAGCTGATGGTGGAGCGATTGCAGGAACTTTTAATATGACGATTACACAGCTTGCACAGCGTCATCAAATAGCTTCTAATCCTATTACTGATATAAATGCAAAACTTCCTAAAGATGAAACATTAAAACTAGGCGGTAAAGATCTAAAAGTAACAACTGATATGACATATAAGGATTTAATAAATAAAATTAATGATGGAGATTATGGCGTATCGGCTTATACACTTGGAGATAAAATTTTTATGTCCTCGAAAAAAGAAGGAACAGATGGGGAAATTGATTTTTCAGGGAACACTTCTACACTGTTTCAAGATATTGGTTTAGCTAAGGCGGATGGCACAGCAGTCAATACAATTAATGAAGCGCAAAATGCTAAATATAGTATTAATGGTATTGGAGCTGAAAGTTTTACCAATACAATTGAAGCTCTTCCGGGCGTGAAAATTGAATTGTTAAAAGTAACTGAGCCGAAAGTAGAAGGAACACCAGATGCAAGTATAACAACAGATCCAAAAGCAAAAGGTGTAGAATTAAAATTTACAGTAAGTGATTCAAATGTAACAGACGCATCAAATATTATTAAAAAGATGGTAGCGGATTATAATAAAGCTGTTTCTACAATAGATATTTTTGCTGGAAAAGGTGGAGCTTTCCAAGGTCAAGCTATTATGCAAAGTGTACGTCAAGCGATGAATAATGTCGTAACATTTTCTCAAGACGGTAATTATTTGTTTTCATTTGGAATTCAATTAAAGCAAGACGGGACGATGGAAGTTAATGATGAACAATTAACACAAGCGTTAAAAGACAAGCCGGATGCAGCGAAGCAATTTTTCTTTGGTTCTAACGGTTTAGGGAAGATGATGGAAGAGCCACTTGATAAACTATTTGGTGATAAAGGTGTAGTTGGAGAGCGAGTAAAAAACATCGATTCACGTGTAAGTGATTTAGATAAAAAGATTAAAGATATTGAAAAACAAAACCTGCAAAAACAAGATGAAATCGTGAAGAAGTATCAAAAACTAGAAAGTACACTAGCGGAGCTTGATAGCCAATTGAAAACTATTAAAGCAATGACAAAACAAAAAAGTGATGATTAATGAAAGTTAAGGAAGTGATTGTATGCAAGCATGGCAACGTTATATGCAAAATGATATTATGACGAGTAATCCAATTAAAAACACAATTTTTATTTATGAAAGATGTATCGTTGAGTTTCGTAATTTAGAAGAACTTTTAAATAGTTTTAAATTACAAGAAGGAGACGCGCTTCTTGAAAAATTAGAACGTATCTTTGAAGAGTTAAAGCTTCAATTAAACCCTGAGATTACGAAAGATTTATACGATAGTCTATTTGGTTTATACGATTGGATTAGCATTCAAATTCAGACGATGAAAGTAACTCGTGAAGCGAACGATATGGATGCGATTGTGCAAGTGTTACAAGATTTAATAGACGGTTACCGCGGAGCACTTGAAAATGAGCAATGATATTTATCGAGCGTTTGTCGGCTGTTTTAATGAAATCGGAGAATTGCAAGTATCAGATGGGGAATTTGCTGAGAAGAGTGCAATGTTAAATCGCTGGATGATGACATTGGATGAAGAGACGCGCGCAGATGTTGCAGCGGAAGTGAGTCCATTAATAATTAAGGCAGCACAGCATATTCGAGATAAGCAAAAGATTTTGGAAGAAATGATTATGACAAATGATGGACGAATGAAAGCGAATTCGTTTTACGGTAAATTTTAATAGGAAAGTATGGAAATGGATACCCCTTTTAAAAGGGGATCCATTCCATTGTTTGAATAAAGCGTTCCGCTGATTGAGGTTTCAATTTATGACTGTAATAAAAAGAATGGTAATAATCCAAACAATGAAAAATAAGATATCTTTATTTTATGGAGAGAAGTGTATGGAAGCTCTTTTTTTATTGTTTATATATCAAAATGCTACATGGATTACTACGCGTATACAGTTTTTTATATTCTTTTTTATATTTTTGTATTTTTCTAAAGACAACAATGGAAAAATGGAATAAAATATGTAAGGGTACATAATAGATAATATTTTAATAAATAAATACATATAGGAAAATGAATAATAAAGTGAAACTTCCATCAGTGGATGATCATGCGCTAAACGAGCATGATGGAAAAGGAAGGGTGTGGAATATGCCAGATTTAGTTAGTGATGTAAGTCATTATATGAACTATTTAGTAACGAAGCGAAATACCGTTTCTAGTAATATTGCAAATGCGAATACACCTGGCTATAAAGCACAAGATGTAACATTTGCTGAACAAATGAATATGAGCAGTGCATTATACAAAAAAAATGCTGCGGATTTAAAGAGTAATCCAGATTTATATCAAACGAATGTAATGCACTTACCGACAGCAAATACGAAAAATACATACGCAAAGATTCAAACGAAATCAATGCAAACGAATAAAGATGGAAACAGTGTTGATGTAACGACAGAAATGCTAGATTTAATGAAAACAAACCAATTATACGGTGTTTCAATTAATGCAATTAATACGCAATACGCTATTAACCAAGCAGCACGTGGACGTTAATAGTAAAAGGAGAGACAAAGATGTTTCAGGCAATTAATGCAAGTGGTTCAGGGCTAACTACAGCGAGAAAATGGATGGAAGTTACTTCTAACAATATCGTAAATGCAAATACGACGGGAGCACCGGGTGCAGAGCCGTATCACCGCCGAAGTGTGGTGCTAGAATCAAATAATAATTTTGCAAATATGCTAGAGGGAGCTCCTGCTAACGGAGTGAAAATAAAAAGTATTGAAACAGATCGAAATGAAAATCTAGTATATGATCCAACACATCCACATGCAAATGAAGAAGGCTATGTACGTTATCCGAACATTGATGTGACAGCTGAGATGACGAATGTAATGGTTGCTCAAAAAATGTATGAAGCAAATACAAGTGTATTAAATGCGAACAAAAAAATGCTCGATAAAGATTTAGAAATCGGCCGAGGATAAGAGAGAAGAGGGAAAATATGAAAATTCAACCAATGTTAAATACACAGCCATTTGGAGCGATTCAGCCGATTGGCACACAGAAAACTTCAGAAACATCTGTAGTTGAAGGCAAAAAGTTTATTGATTTATTGGAAGATATGAATCAAACGCAAAATAATGCCCAAACAGCAGTATATGATTTACTGACAAAAGGGGTAGGAGAAACGCATGACGTTTTAATTCAGCAGAAGAAAGCTGAATCACAAATGAAAACAGCTGCTCTCGTACGCGATAACCTTATTGAAAATTATAAGTCACTAATTAATATGCAAATTTAGGAAAATGGACGGGTGTATTTAAATGGAAAAGATAAAAAATGTTTTCCAATCGTTGAAAACGTGGCATAAGTTAGTGATTGGTGCTGCGCTTTTAGCGATTGCAACAGGAGCACTTTTATACTTCACCTTGCCAGATAAATATGTTGTTGTATATCAAAATTTAAATGATACAGATAAGCAAGAGATTACAGCAGAATTATCGAAGCTAGGTGTTGATTACCAATTAGCAGCCGATGGTTCGATTCGAGTGCAAAAGAACGATGCTCCATGGGTTCGAAAAGAAATGAATGGAATGGGCTTACCGTTTAATTCAAAAAGCGGTGAGGAAATTTTATTAGAAAGCTCGCTCGGTTCAAGTGAGCAAGATAAGAAAATGAAGCAGATTGTCGGTACGAAAAAGCAATTGGAGCAAGATATTGTACGAAACTTTGCGACAATTGAAACGGCAAATGTTCAAATTACATTACCTGAAAAAGAAACCATTTTCGATGAAGAAAAGGCAAAGGGAACAGCAGCAATTACTATTGGTGTGAAACGTGGACAACTATTAACAGCTGATCAAGTTGCGGGTATACAGCAAATGATTAGTGCAGCCGTTCCAGGTGTGAAAGCAGAAGAAGTAAGTGTTATTGATAGTAAAAAAGGTGTTATCTCAAAAGGAGCAGATGCAGCGCAATCTACTAGTTCCTCTTCTTATGAAAAAGAAGTTGAGATGCAACAACAAATTGAAGGCAAATTAAAGCAAGATATTGATGCGACTTTAATGACGATGTTTAAGCCAAATGAATATAAAGTGAATACGAAAGTCTCTGTAAATTATGATGAAGTTACACGTCAGTCAGAAAAATATGGGGATAAAGGTGTACTTCGCAGTAAACAAGAGCAAGAGGAAAGCTCTACTGCGCAAGAAGGGGCGGATACGAAGCCAAGTGCTGGTATTACAGCGAACGGTGAAGTACCAAACTACGGTACGAACAATAATCAAAATGGCAAAATCGTCTACGATAATAAAAATGGCAACAAAGTTGAAAATTATGAAATAGATAAAACAGTTGAAACGATTAAGAAACATCCAGAATTAACGAAAACAAATGTTGTTGTATGGGTAGATAATGATACGTTAGTAAAACGAAGAATTGATATGACAACGTTTAAAGAAGCAATTGGTACAGCAGCTGGACTTCAAGCTGATCCGAACGGAAACTTTATAAATGGTCAAGTTAACGTTGTAACTGTTCAGTTTGATCAACCGAAAGTAGAGAAAGAGAAAGAACCAGAAAAAAGTGGTATTAATTGGTGGTTATTCGGTGGAATTACAGGTGGATTGTTAGCGCTTGGTGGCCTATTATGGTTCTTCTTAGCAAGACGTAAGAAAAAGAAAGAAGAAGAGGAATATGATGAATACTTAGCAGAAGAGGAAGTTGCTGCTAGTAGTGAAAGTATTTTTGAAATTCCTGAAGAAAAAATAGTACCAGAACCAAAACCAGAGCCAGTAGAACCATCAGAGCCTACATTAGATGATCAAGTGCAGGAAGCTACGAAAGAGCATGTAGAAGGTACTGCAAAAGTAATTAAAAAATGGTTAAACGGATAGTAAGGGAGGAAAAACAATGTTAGATGAAATCTCCTCCAAAGAGAAAGCTGCCATCCTCATTCGTACATTAAACGAAGAGGTGGCAGCAAAAGTCATTGAATATATGACGGCTGAGGAAAAAGAAGTATTACTTCGTGAAATCGCGAAGTTTCGTGTATATAAACCAGAAACGTTAGAAAATGTATTAGGGGAGTTTTTGTATGAACTAAATGTAAAAGAATTGAACTTAGTGACTCCAGATAAAGAATACATTCGTCGTATATTTAAAAATATGCCAGAAGACGAGCTGGAAAAATTATTGGAAGACCTTTGGTACAATAAAGATAATCCATTTGAATTCTTAAATTCACTTACAGATTTAGAGCCACTGCTTACAGTGCTTAATGATGAATCGCCACAAACGATAGCGATTATTGCTTCTTATATTAAGCCGCAACTTGCTTCTCAATTAATTGAGAGATTACCAGATCATAAACGTGTAGAAACGGTAATGGGTATTGCAAAGCTTGAACAAGTAGATGGTGAATTAATCAATCAAATTGGTGAGTTATTAAAAGCAAAATTAAATAATATGGCATTTAGTGCTATTAATAAAACAGATGGATTGAAAACAATAGTGAACATTTTAAATAATGTTTCACGAGGTGTTGAAAAAACAGTCTTTCAAAAGCTGGATGAAGTCGATTATGCGTTATCTGAGAAAATTAAAGAAAATATGTTTGTCTTTGAAGACTTACTTGGTCTTGAAGATCTTGCGCTTCGCCGTGTATTAGAGGAAATTACAGATAACGGTGTTATCGCGAAAGCACTTAAAATTGCAAAAGAAGAAATTAAAGAGAAACTATTTACATGTATGTCTTCAAACCGTAGAGAGATGATTCTTGAAGAGTTAGATGGCTTAGGACCGCTTAAGATGACGGATGCTGAAAAAGCACAACAAACGATTACAGGTACGGTGAAAAAGCTAGAAAAAGAAGGAAGAATTATCGTTCAAAGAGGTGAAGATGATGTCCTTATTTAAAAACAGAATTCCGAAGAATTCTGTTTCTTTTTCTGAAGAAACGTATGAATTACAATTTCCGAAACCAGTATTAGTTCACATTGAAGAAGAGATACAAGTGGATCATGCAGAACTTCTTGCACAGCAAGATGCATTACATATTGAAATGAATCAGCTAAGGCAGCAGCAACAAATGCTAGAACGAGAGCGTCAACAGTTGTTGCAAGATCAAGAACAGTTTCAAATGCATATTCATGAACAAATGGAACAGATGGAAGCAGCGCGTATACAGTTTCAAAAAGAACAACAAGAAACAGCATACGAATGGACAGAGTTATTATGGAATCAATCTTTTCAGTTAGCAGAAAAAGTAGTGAATCAAGCGGTAGATTCACGCTTATTAGACGTTTTGCCGATTTTAACAGGCATCGTGCAAACATTGCCTACTTCATTTGAAAAATTAATTATAACGGTTCATCCAGAAACATTTGAACGTATACAAGAAGAGAAAGAAAATACGAAAGAGTATTGGCTACTACAATTAGTAGAATGGAAGTATGATTTTTCTTTACAGTTTGGCGAATTTGTTCTGGAAGAAGAGAAAGAGTTTTTTGAATTTAAATTTGCACCGATATTTGCGAAGCTTCGTCATAAATGGGAAGAAGAGAAGTTGTTTGAGGAGCAAAACGTATGAACAACGAGCTAATGAATGAGCATAATAAATGGAATACATTTATTGAAACACCGTTTTATACGAAAGTTGGCAAAGTTCATAGTGTACAAGAGCAGTTTTTTGTAGCGAAAGGTCCAAAAGCGAAGATTGGAGATGTTTGTCTCGTTGGAGAGCATAGCGTCTTATGTGAAGTTATTGCAATTGAAAAAGAAAACAATATGTTACTCCCATTTGAACAGACAGAAAAAGTATGTTACGGAGATTTAGTTACATTAATTACAGAAGATGTCGTTGTTCCCCGTGGTAATCATTTACTTGGAAAAGTGTTAAGTGCAAATGGAAAAGTGTTAAACGAAGATGCTGAAAATATTCCAGTGCAAAAAATAAAATTAGATGCACCGCCGATTCATGCATTTGAGCGTGAAGAAATTACAGATGTATTTGAAACGGGAATTAAATCAATTGATTCTATGTTAACGATTGGGATCGGTCAAAAGATAGGTATTTTTGCTGGATCAGGTGTTGGTAAATCTACTTTACTTGGAATGATTGCGAAAAACGCAAAAGCTGATATTAACGTTATTAGTTTAGTAGGTGAGCGTGGCCGGGAAGTAAAAGACTTTATTCGAAAAGAGTTAGGCGAAGAAGGTATGAAAAAAAGCGTCGTTGTTGTAGCGACGTCAGATGAAAGTCATCTTATGCAACTTCGCGCTGCAAAGCTTGCAACATCAATTGCCGAATATTTCCGCGATCAAGGTAATAACGTACTACTTATGATGGATTCTGTTACACGCTTTGCTGACGCACGCCGAAGTGTTGATATTGCAGTAAAGGAATTACCAATCGGTGGTAAAACACTGTTAATGGAAAGTTATATGAAGAAGTTATTAGAGAGGTCAGGAAAAACACAAAAAGGATCCATAACAGGTATTTATACAGTACTCGTTGATGGTGACGATTTAAATGGTCCTGTACCAGATTTGGCGCGTGGTATTTTAGATGGACATATTGTATTAAAGCGTGAGCTTGCAACGCTTAGTCATTACCCTGCAATCTCTGTACTAGATTCGGTAAGTAGGATTATGGAAGAAATCGTATCGCCGAACCATTGGCAGGTTGCAAATGAAATGAGAAAAATTTTATCTATTTATAAAGAAAATGAATTGTATTTCAAATTAGGAACAATTCAAGAGAATGAAGAAAATGCCTATATTTTTGAATGTAAAAATAAAGTAGAAGGTATAAATACGTTTTTAAAACAAGGTCGAACGGATAGTTTTCATTTTGAAGATATTGTCCAAGCGATGCACCATATTGTATAAGACCTCATGCCTTGGGGTCTTATTTTTTTGTTTTTTAATATTTCACAGATTTTTTTGTAAAAAAACTATATAATAGAAAAAGGTAACGTTATAATAGGAAGGGGCTATGAAAACAGGTGAATAAACAGCAGTACGACACGATTAAATTGCAGATTAATCAAGAGAAAGAACATATCTTGAAAGAAGTGTACGAACTAACAGCTGAAAAAAGAAAAATAGAACAAAAAAAAGAATATGATCTATATGTTGTGAAATCACGCAATAAGGTTGTACAAACGGGACAACGTATTATGGCTGGTATGCTTTCTTCACATACATTTTCACCTGAAAGAATAGAAGAATGGAATCGAAAAATTAAAAAAACAGAAGGTTTTATTCAAAAAAATGAAAGCCTTTTAGAGCAAATAAAAGAAAAAGAACGTGTCATTGATGAAATGTATCAAGAAGATTGTAAGAAGCTTGCGAAAGTAAAAGAAAAGCTGGAAGAAAAAATGCTTCTTGATTTAAAAATGTGTATGAACGGATGAGGTGGATGTAGTGATACAGTTTGTATTACCGGTGCAGCAAAGTTTACCTCCGCAAAAAGAAAAAGGGCTAGAAGTACAATCGAAAAATGAAAATTCTTCATTCGATAATACAATGAGAATTGAAAATAAAAAACAGCCGAAAACGGAGAAACCGAACCGAGAAGAAGCACCAGAAGAAGAGAAGAAAGAATATATTCTCGCAAAAAAAACGGTAACGAAAGAAGAGCCGATTGTAAAGAAGGAAGAAAAGAAAGAGACAGAACAATTATTACTAGCTGTATCTGAGCAGATGGTTGCAATTGAGCAATTGCGTGTGCAGCCAGAATTGTTATATCAATACATACAAAAAATACAGGCGTTATATAAAGAATACGGAAATATTAAACTGAATGAATTGCCCGCAGCTGAATTACAGCAATTACAAGAGCTTTTTTCTAACATGAATATTAAAAATGCCATATGTTTAGAAGATACAATGCAAATGGTGCTAGACAAGGTGACGATGCCAGAGCAAACGTTGCAAGTATTAAAAGTCGTAGAAACAGAAACTTGTAATATCGCAAAGAAACAAGAGGAGTCCAAGGAAGTAGAACTCCAGAAAGCTGAAAGCGATGATGTGAAGTTAGAGTTACCAGAAGTCGATCAGTTAAATGATTCAAGTTCGACGGGAGCTGAATTATTAAATAAGGCAACGGGGACTGATCAAATAGGAAAACAAAATAGTGGAGCTGAGAAGGTTACATTACCTGACTTAGGCAAGAAAATGGAAGCACAAGTAGAGGCTCTGCAAAAGTTTGTAGTGAAACAAGAACGTGTTTTATTCCAGCTAAATCCAGAGAAACTTGGTTCATTAACTGTATTTATGAAAAAGCATGGAGATCAAATTGAAGTCCATGTAGAAATGGAAAAACACGATGCGAAAAAGCGTGTTGAAATAATTTTTGACGAATTGAAGCTGAAATTAAAAGAAAAAGAAATTAATATTCAAATAAGTTATTCAGAAAAAGATGAACAACGTAAAGAACAGCGAGAACAAGAGCAAAGACAAAAACAAAAATTAGCAAGTACGAAGCAAGAGAAACAAGAATCGAAAGAATTTGCAGGATTATTGGAGGAATAAAGCGTGCCAACAGTTGGATTAAACACAACGAGTACAAATCATATTCCATTGCAGGCAGGAGCGCAAAAAAGTAATGCACCTGTTAATGGTGTACAGTCGCCAGTTCAACAAACAAACGGAGTATCAGAAAGTGCTCAAAAAACTCCTGGTGTAATGGGGAAAGACGATTTTCTAAAATTATTTTTATCGAGTTTCCAGCACCAAGATCCGTTCAATGCGATGGATATGAATCAAATGATGAACCAAACAGCGCAGTTATCTCTTATGGAACAAGTGCAGAATATGACAAAAGCAGTTGACTCTTTAAGAACGACGATGTATTCGACAGCGCTTGATGGTGGAATGAAATTTTTAGGGAAATACGTAAGAGGTATTGACGGTGAAGGGAACAAAGTAACTGGTCAAGTAGAGACAGTTCGCCTTGCAGAAAATAACGATGTACAGCTCGTTATTAATAATAAAGTAGTATCTCTTCGTTTCGTTGAAAGAGTGTCTGATAAACCGATTGGAGAAACGAATCCAGAAGATGTAAAGGAAGACGATCAAAAAGTAGCTGAAGAAGTAAAAACTACAAATTCATAAGGAAGTGTCCATACGTTATGATTAAAGCGTTATATACAAGTATTACAGGAATGAATGCAACACAAAATGCATTAAGTGTAACTTCAAATAATATTGCCAATGCACAAACAGTTGGTTACAAAAAACAAAAAGCAATGTTTGATGATTTACTGTACAACAATTCAATTGGTTCAAAAGGTGACGATAGATACGCAGGGACGAATCCGAAAAGTATTGGTAACGGTGTGAAAATGAGCGGAACAGTTACAGACTATAGCGATGGTACAATTACGTTAACAGGTGGCAAAACACAAGCTGCGATGGAAGGTAATGGTTTCTTCGTAGTTGGTGATTCAAAAGGCGGCAACATGGAATTTACGCGTAAAGGTACGTTCGGGATATCTTCAGAGTATTATATTACGAACACAGAAGGGCAATATGTGTTCGCTTATCCAGCAGATCCAGCAACTGGTAATGTTAATTTATCTGGTATTCCAGGACCGTTGCAAATTCCGATGGGATCAGCAATCGGTGGCATTCGGACGTCAAAAGGCGTAATTGGAGGGAATATTCCAGCGGATGCAAAACAAATTACACAAGATTTACCTGTATATGATAATGCAGGGAATACATGGACAATGCGTGTAGAATTTAAACAAACGAGCGAACATAATTATACATATAAAGTACAGATGCGTAATGATTCGAAAAAAGAAACAGAGTTTCAGGATGTTCAAGGTGCAGGTGGTAATATGACATTTGATGCAGTAGGAAATCCAAATCAGCAAAATCCTGGAGCAGCTATTCCGTTTAATGGTGGAACAGTAAATTTAGATTTTAGTAAATTAACAAACCATCCGACAGATAAAACATTATCAGTAACAAACGTAGATGGTAGAGCGGCGGCGACTGTTAAAGATTGCTTTATTGCTGACGGTGGATATGTGATGGTAAAATATTCTGATGGAAGTATGAAATCTGCTGGTCAATTAGCTGTTGCGATGTTCCCGAATGAAGGCGGTTTGATGAAAACTGGAAATGGTAACTATACAGCGACGAATACAACTGGTATTTTAGCGTTAGGTGCATCTGGCCAAAACGGTGCAGGAAAAATACGTGGTGGTGCACAAGAAGGTGCAAACGTAGATTTATCTGTAGAATTCGTTGATTTAATGTTATACCAACGCGGATTCCAAGGAAATGCGAAAGTAATCAAAATTTCAGATGAAGTATTAAATGAAGTTGTGAACTTAATTCGATAATAAATCGTAAAGAAAAATTGTAACGTAGTAGAAAGGGTTTTATATTCGTATGACAAGACAAGAGCGAATTTTACAATTGCCTTTTTTCGAAAATAAACGTGAGCTTGCTGAGCAAGTGTTAAAAATAGAACGAGAAGAGCATGTATATTTACCAGATCAATTTGAAATCAAACAAGTGCCTCCATATTCGTTTGGTGAAAAACAAGCAATCATTGGCCGTATACACGAGTTTTATTTCGTAAGTATTGGTAGCGATAGTGTTTGGAAGTATCAACTGTTTAAAGATGAGATGAAGTGCCGTGAGTTTTTCGTTATGTTGCCTGATATTACGGATCAGCAGCTCGCTTTTTGGTTCAATAACATTGAGCTGTTGAAGGGGGCTTAAAATCTCTTAAAAGCTTTCTTTTAGGTTTTGAGAGAGGGCCTAGCGATGAGTAGTAGCGGTTAGTGCCTATAAGTGGCTCGCGCATTGTGAGAACAGAGATATGGAGTGGTTCTAGGTTAGTTGAAGAGGCGAGGACCTAGCTGAGTGTAGTAGCGGTCAGTGCCTATGAGCGGCTCGCATGTTGTAAGACGAGAGGTATGGAGTGGTTCTAAGGTAGTTGAAGAGGCCAAAAGCCAAGTGTTTAGGTGGTGCCTCTTCACTTTTTGGAGAGAGGATTTATCCGAGTCTAGAAGCATTGATTTGAAATAGATTTAGATTAATTAAGATATTGTACAATTAGACTAAATTTATATAAAAGGAGAGGTGAGGAGGATGGCGCAGAATAAGTACCGCGTTACATTCATTTCGCCAAGTGAGGTTGAGCAACGTACTGTAATGGCGGCGAGTAGTTTACCTAATTTAATACGTCAAGTAGAGAGTATTATTGCAGATCCGAACGGTTATTTTGTAAATGATAAAAAAAATAATTGCTATTTTAAAGTTATTAAAGAAAATGTTACGTATATTCAATATGAGTTACTATTTTCTGATAAGGAAATTCACATTGAAAAATTAAAGCATATGGCGCCTAGTGTACTGAAGAAATTATTTGAGAAAATAAATGATCCTGAACTATACGCTCTTTCGCTTCTCGATGTTGATATAGCGACGAAAGAATATGTGCTAGGAGAAATGGGTCCAGAGCTAAGAATGAGAGTGGAAACAGAGCTTTCAAAAAAATGGGAAGCGATGCCGACAGAAATTGTAGGAGCACAAGAAGTGTTACTAGAGGCACTTGCTTCGTTTATACAAGATTAAGTTTTACCGGTAGTATTACTACTTTAAAACTGTGAGGATCACTCAACTATCTATATTTTTCATATAGGTAGTTGACTTTTTGGTTTTAATAAAGCTTAATAATTAGATATACGGAATTAATGGAAGGGGAGCGACACCTTAATGTCACAAGCACAAAGTATTTTATTAGAAAGTGGAACAAACGAATTAGAGATCGTAACGTATACTGTTGGTGAAAATTTATTTAGCATCAATGTAATGAAAGTGCGTGAAATTATTAATCCATTCCCTGTTACAACTGTGCCAGAATCTCATCATGCAGTTGAAGGTGTTGTTCAAGTACGTGGTGAAATTTTACCTGTTATTAACTTAGCAACGGCTCTTAATTTAAAATCTATAAAACCACTTGATCAAACGAAATTTATCATTTCAGAATTAAACCAAATGAAAGTTATTTTCCGTGTTGATGAAGTGCATCGTATTCAACGTATTTCATGGGAACAAATTGATGAACCAGCTTCATTATCTATGGGACTAGAAGAAACGACATCTGGAATTGTAAAACTAGATGGGAAAATTATCTTACTGTTAGATTATGAAAAAATTGTTTGCGAAATTAGTAACACTGGTTATGACAATAAAACACTTTCAGGATTAGAGCAAAAAACAGATCGCGCTGAAAAAGTTATTTATATTGCAGAAGATTCAGCGATGCTTCGTCAAGTACTAGAAGAAACATTATCATCAGCTGGATATACGAAAATGAACTTCTTCAGTAATGGTGCTGAAGCATTAGCTCAAATTGAAAAATTAGCAAAAGAGCAAGTTGAAAGAATGTATGAGCATATTCACCTACTTATTACAGATATTGAAATGCCGAAAATGGATGGACACCATTTAACGAAAGTAATTAAAGATAGTGAAGTAATGAATCAATTACCAGTCATTATTTTCTCTTCATTAATTACAAATGAATTATTCCATAAAGGTGAAGCGGTAGGAGCGAATGCTCAAGTAAGTAAGCCAGATATTCAAGAGTTAATTGGGTTAGTTGATAAGTTAGTGTTGTAAAAAAGTTTTGAAAAGCTCTTTTTTAGTTGGGAGAGAGGCTCCAGCCAAGAGAGGAAGCGGTTAGTACTTAAAAGTGCCCTGTGCGTAGTAAGAACAGAGATATGAAGTGGGTTTTAGGTAAGTTAAAGAAGAGGGAGGCCGAGTTGTTGATGAACAGGCTTAAATTCTTTTCTTATTAGCTAAAATTGAGGAACTAGCCATTGTAGTAGTACTGGTTAGTTCCTTTTTAGTATCCCATGTTCTATAAAGGCAGAAAAATTGAACGTTTCTAATGTAGTTGCGGCTGTGTATATTCATAGTTTCTTTCGTCTTTTTAGTTGTTTTTATATTTGGAAATATAGATAGGCTTAATTGTTTTTTCTCATCTTTACTACTTGAAAATATAAGAGATAATGTCACTGGATTGTAGAGTAAGATTTCGTGATAGCGCAAACTTTTTCGGTGAAATTAAATTGTAAATACCATATAATATAATTAAACGTATTTTATCGATATAATATTATGTTGTATTGCATTTTTTAATATTTTCTCAAAAAAATTTTTCTATTATTTATAGACTTTTCATACCTTTTTGTATGTTAATTATTTGACAGATAATTTCGAAATGTTATAATATGGATATGTGGAAATTTCTATTTTCTTAAAAGACATGGGAGTCCGATGAGAATTGTGAAAGGATGAGGGGAGTGGCACAGATTATGTATCACCACACAGCAATCAATGTATTAAAACTTTTACAAAACATGTCAAATAATAAAACGAACGATAGGAAATTAGACGCGGAATTCAAAAAAATAGAGAAAGAATTCCGAATAAGGTATGAAGAGCTAATTGATTTATATAATAGAATGGTATTATTTCAAATAGATATAGAAAAAAATGGCGGTATGCGAGTATATGAAAAATCAACGATTACATGGTTGAAGTCTGAACTAGAACTACTGTATGAAGTATATCAATTTTGCCAACGTCACGGTTTAAACATCGCAAATATTTCAAAATATGTTAGTAAAAATGAATTGAATCTTTTTCCGAAAACGGAAAGCCAATTACAAAATACGTATTATAAATTAAAAAAACAAGAGATGCCGTTTGAAAATATTGAAAAACAAAAACCGGGGCGAAAACGAAAATATATATCTGTAAAAGAGACGATTGCTGAGACGAAACAAGAAAGCAAATGGGAAGTAAAAGAAGATGTTCGAGGTGAAGAGGATGAAAAAAGCCTCGTAACAGTTATATCGGGTATCGTTGACAACTTTGAAACAATTAGTCAATGTAATGAAAAGAAAGAACACGAATTGCATCAGTTCATGGCGGGGATTTATAAGCTTTCTAGCATGGCTGCCGAGCGTTCGAAAGATGAAAAAAACGCACGTGGTCTTGAAGGTGAATTACATTCATTACGAGCTGAAAATGAAAGATTAAAACGAGAGAAGGAAGAAATCGTTCATGATATTAAAGAGATGACGCATCATTTAATTCATTTCATTACGAGCTCTGATATCGATCAAATTCGCACATTACCTTACTTCGTAAAAGAGTGTAAACAAGATCTACATAAGCTAGGGTTATATAACGCTCAAGACGGAAAAATGAAAATTATAGTTGACCGTAGCGGACAAGTTATGACCGTAACACAATAAAAAAATTGGGTACAAAACAAAAGGGAGATACATAGTGTATATGTATTTCCCTTTTGTTTTGTATGGAATCATTTCGGGCAGAGGAAAAGTTATAATTAATTTTAGTAAATCAAAAATTTGTACAAAAGGAAGGAGCTAGGTCTTACTTTGTAGTATTGTGATCCGAAAAATACTGGGAATATGCGTATTGTCACTGTGAAAGGGCTTAATACATAATGATTTTAAAGATAAACCGACTCTTCCTCAATATTTAACTGATTTAATTGAGGTGAATAAGTTGTATAATCGTACAGTTGTTATTACATTTCATCAACAAACTTTTAATACGGAGAATTGAAGAGTAAAGTAGGATTCCAAAGCATAGCCAAAAAGGTGGCTGTTATAAGTTATTTGCCTACCAAAATAATCAATATTTGTTTAAAATATAAGATTACTATTTTATTATACCGAGTAATTATTCACATTATATAATAATTACTTACTACATAATTAACATGGTTATCTTACAAAAATGTAAGGTTTTTTTAATTGACACTCGTACATATAAGTAACTATACTGGTTACACGACGTTGGTGAATATATTTAATAGTCTCTATCTATAAGTGTATGTCTCAGGATTCTTTTCGGAATAATAGTTAGATTTAAATTTATTATCTGTAATATAGTGATAATACCTATTTAATCTATTCTTTATTCTAGGTCGTATTATTTAAAGATTAACTATAAATGATATATTTACCAAGTTGTAATAATTTTTTAGAGGTGTTACATTTTGAAATACAAATTAATTGCTACAGGAATTCTTGCTGGAAGTCTACTATCCTATTCATCTAGTGCATTTGCAAATACTCATAAATTCCCAGATGTTCCTGCATGGGCTGACAAATCCGTTAATTATTTAGTTGATAAAAAAGTATTGAGTGGTTATCCAGATGGAACTTTTGGTTCAAGTGATACATTAGATAGGGCTTCTGCGGCAACAATTATGACAAAGGCCCTTGGTATACATATTGACTTAAATGCAAAACCATCTTTTACAGATTCACAAAACCACTGGGGAACGCCGTATATTGCCGCAGCTGAAAAAGCAGGAATAATTAAAGGTGAAGGAAATGGAATATTTAATCCTTCTGGAAAAGTTACTCGTGCTGCTATGGCTACAATGCTAGTGAATGCATATAAACTACAAAATATAAGCACTAGCAATGGACAAAGTAAATTTGAAGATTTAAAAGGACATTGGGGTGAAAAATTCGCCAATATTTTAATTGATTTAAAAATTTCAGTTGGTACAGATAACGGCTGGCAACCAAATAAATTCATAACACGTGCAGAAGCCGCACAACTTACTGCCAAAACAGATACCCTTCAATCCAGTCCGAAAAATCCTTTAGAAAATAAAACAATCATTATTGATCCTGGACATGGTGGCGAAGATCCTGGAAAAGCCACAAAGGGATTGCCTGAAAGTAAAATTGTATTAGACACTTCCTTACGCCTACAACAATTGCTTGAAAAACATACACCATTTACAGTTTTATTAACTCGTGAATCTGATACTAGACCTGGACATGATCAAAAAAGCTCTTTACAGGAACGTGTTAAATTTGCTAAGCAAAATCAGGGGGATATCTTTATAAGTATTCATGCAAATGCTTATAATGGTAATGCAAAAGGGACAGAAACATACTATTATAAATCTTCTGAATCCGAAAAAACAAATCCTCATGTGGAAGAAAGTCATGTGTTAGCGGAAAAAATCCAAGCACGTTTAGTAGAGGCCCTTCAAACACGTGATAGAGGCGTTAAACATGGAGATCTTCATGTTATAAGAGAAAACGGCATGCCAGCTGTGTTAACGGAACTGGCTTTTATAGATAATGGTATCGATTACAGTAAACTATCTACGGCAAACGGTAGACAGATTGCAGCACAAGCCATTTATGAAGGGATTTTAGATTATTATGAATGGAAAGGAAATAATGTATCCGAATATAGGTTGTAATAAGTACAAGGAAATTTAGTGATTCTAGGAATATGCAATTTATAAATTGCTAAAGTATAGTTTTGTTATTTGAAATGTGTTTTAGTTTTATAGTGTATACTGGCGCCGACTTATTAAGGATAATAAATAAGTCGGTGTTTTAGTTAGAGTCCTTAAGGAATACTATCGAAAGTTATGAACACAAAACGAAGTTACTATTAGAAATTTTGTAGGTATTTTCATGTCTAAATAGTTTAGGATTTTTTTCTTTGTTTAACATCACAAAAAACAGATAGAGATATACAGCTACATTCATTATTTTCACGTGAAATAGATGGGCAGTATACAATTAGTTCAAAGAAAACATTCTTTGAACTAATTAGATATTAAATCTACTTGTTGCATAAATAGTTCGTATAACAATAATTGATAGTGTTAAGGATATAACTGCTCATATTTTTTGTAATTCCTGTTATGGAATTGTTAAATACTCGCAGGTGTAATGTAAGGCTGCTTTATTTTGAAAGAAATCTTTTGAAATGGCCATAATATGAATATAATTAGAAACAAATTTTTTAAAAATGATGAAAGACTTAAGAAGGTGAATATATTGCTTAAACATTCACATTTGCAATCTATCTTATTAACAATAGCTTTAATATTCTATATAAGCTTTTGCTTTATATTTTTATTTGTTTTTCCGAATCATTATTTTGTATCAGATTTTAATATCCGGCTATCATCCTTAGTTGTTGAAACTACTGTATTTATCTCATTACTTTATTCTATATTATCCGGAAAAATTAAGTTAGGAGTATTCTGGGTTTGCATTACTATTGCAATAGGGTGTTTCTTGATAGGGAATTTTATATCCGCTTTTCAAGTACTTAATGTAGAATTGCCGATACAAAATTTTAATATCTCTGATGTATTTTTGTTGTTTTTCTTATTCTTCTTTCTCTTTGCATTCTTTTATAAAATCATTATGGAATGTAACAAGTGGGAAAAAGCGTATTTAATTTGTGATTTATGTATTGTTGTTACTGCCATTTTTACATTAGAGTGGTACCTGTTTAATAAACCTTCTGCAAATATCTTATTCTTATCAATTGGAGATGTTTTTCTCTCATTTATTTTTCCAATTATAGATTTATTACTCCTTTTATTAGGAGTGAGTCTAATCTTTCGACCAGCTATTTTTAATGCGAAAAGTAAATTATTTATTTTTATCCTCGTATTAACTGGATTGGCTATTACAGACTACTTGTATTTTTACTTACAAGATGATTTATCAGATCGTTCAGTTATATTATTAAGGTGTTTGTATAGAGTTTTCCTATTATTTATCGCCATTGCCGCTTCGATCCCAAAGAATGCATCTTCTAGAAGGAATTATTTTATTATCGATCCCACATTTGGGAAGAAACTTTTTGTTATATTTCCTTATCTTGCAGTTGCGGTATTAATTGGCTTTACTTTAAAAGAGCAAACTTCCTCGGCTACACTTATTACTGGGAATTGTATTGCATTTGTATTTGTGCTGATTCGTCATACTATCGTACGAATGCAAAACAGAGATTTAACCGAAATGTTAAAAGTGTTTAATAATCAATTAGAACAAAAAGTATCTCAAAGAACAGAAGATTTAATAAAAAAATCCAATGACTTGGTCAAAAATCAAGAGAGATTTAAGTCATTATATGAGTATCATCCAGATCCTATATTAACGATTAATTCAAATGGTACTGTGTTAAATATAAACCAGGCTGGAAGTATGTTATTAGGAAAAAACAGTGATGAATTAATAGGTAAAGAGTGCTTCTCAATTTTTTTAGATGAAGATAGATCTGAATTGGAAGCGGCTCTACAGGAAGGGAAACGATGCAGTTCGGCTTCGTTACAATTATGTGTGAAAAATAATAATGAGAAGGACATTCATTTTTGGTACGTCACCATTGTTCCTATTATGATAG
Source organism: Bacillus sp. FSL R9-9410 (assembly GCF_038050385.1). Classification (NCBI taxonomy): domain Bacteria; kingdom Bacillati; phylum Bacillota; class Bacilli; order Caryophanales; family Bacillaceae; genus Bacillus; species Bacillus sp. FSL R9-9410. Next base: position 3,049,364 of record NZ_JBBOTV010000001.1, on the reverse strand, counting down.
AAGGGCAAACTTTTGGGAGTTATGTAATGGTAAAAGACATTACGAGAATGAAGCAACAACAAGATGAGATAAACTATCTAGCATTCCATGATACAGTGACGGGGATTGGAAATCGAATATTCTTCCAAAAAGAATTAGAAAAATCCATTGAGCGTGCACAAAAAACGCAGGATGAATTTGGACTCTTGTATATAGATTTAAATCGTTTTAAGACTATTAATGATACACTGGGACATTCAATTGGTGACAGTGTCTTAAAAGAAGTTGCTAAACGTTTTAGGACATGTCTGTTACCGGCTATTCCTCTAGCGAGAATAGGGGGAGATGAGTTTGCAATCATAGTCCATAACTGCACAGAGCAACAGCTATTGGATTTGTGTGAAACTCTATTTCGTATAACTGAAGAAGCATTTGTAGTAAATCAGCATAGCTTTTACTTATCTCTTAGTATAGGAATAGCAGTGTATCCGTTTGGAGGAATAAATACTACTACACTTTTACAACATGCTGATATTGCTATGTATAGTGCAAAGGAAAAAGGTAATAATGCTGTTTGCATGTATGACGAGACATTATCAAAAAAAATAACAAGACGATTACGATTAGAACAGGATTTACCTAATGCATTAGAAAATAATGAGTTGTTTCTATTATATCAACCACAAGTTGACAGTAAGACTGGTATGGTTATTGGTGCAGAGGCTTTAATTCGTTGGCAACATCCAGAACTGGGACTTATTTCTCCTTTTGAATTTATACCTATCGCGGAAGAAACGTCGCAAATTATTCCAATTGGGAAATGGACGTTACAGGAAGCGTGTCGACAACTGAAAAAGTGGCATTCTGCAGGCTGTGCAAATCTAAAAATGGGGATAAATTTATCAGCTATAGAGTTTGAACAGAAGGACTTTGTTCAAACAATCATATCTACCATAGAAGAAGTAGGGGTACCTGCTAGTTCGATTGATTTAGAATTAACAGAGAGAATAGCAATGGTAGATGAAAAAGAAACCTTATCGAAGTTAAAAGCATTAAAATCATATGGTGTACATTTATCAATTGACGATTTTGGTACAGGGTATTCTTCATTAGCATATCTCCCTTTGTATCCAATTGATACGTTAAAAATTCCAAGAGAATTTGTTAATAGGATTGGAAATTCTACTGATGGAAATGAAATTATTCATACCATTATTTCACTAGCGCATACTTTAAACATGAAAGTGATCGCAGAAGGGGTGGAAACGAAGGAACAATTAACAGTGTTACAACATAATGCATGTTATCTAATTCAGGGCTATTACTACAGTAAACCTGTAAGTGAAGATGAATTCATCAAGTTTTTAAGCACAATGTAGCGTCACCTTTTCAACAAAAACCACAATCTAGATTTGTTTTTTGTTGAAATTATAACAAATAGAGGACAGCAAAGTAACCGTTCAAATGTTTTATCCATAAGTTTTAGCATTTAATTTGGCTTAATAGGAAATTCTATTGAGCAAAGACCTTATCTGATTGTAGTTTTAGAAAGGAGAGAAGCGGATGGATTCAATATGGCTAGAGTATGCTTGGGCATTGTTAATTTTAATAGGATTAGAAGGATTGTTATCGGCTGACAATGCCCTTGTCCTAGCAGTTATTGCGAAACATTTACCCGAAGAAGAGAAGAAAAGAGCTATAAATTACGGAATCATTATGGCCTTTGTTTTTCGATTTGCAGCTCTATTTGCGATTTCATTTATTGCAAACGTTTGGCAAATTCAGGCGATAGGAGCAGCTTATCTTCTTTACTTAGGATTAAAGCATGTTATTCAGGCGCAATTCGGAAAAAACAATCAAAATATTCACGAGGAAGATGAAAAGGAAGCAGCAGGTAAAAGCTACTGGTTCACAGTAGGAAAGATTGCATTAGCTGACCTTGCTTTCGCGATTGATTCAATATTAGCTGCGGTCGCTCTTGCCCTCGGTCTTCCAGATTCACCGTTAGAAGATTTCGGTGGTATGGATGGAGGACAGTTCATAGTTGTACTTCTCGGAGGGATTGCCGGACTTATTTTAATTAAATTTGCGGCAACTTGGTTTGTACAATTACTGGAGAAACGTCCAGCACTAGAAACAACAGCATATGCAATTGTTGCCTGGGTCGGCGTCAAACTTGCTGTAATTACACTTGCCCACGAGGATATTGGTATTTTAGACCATGATTTCCCGCACAGTACAACTTGGACTTTAATCTTCTATGGAGTATTAGTTGCTATCGCACTAATTGGTTGGTTTGCACCGGGAAGTAAGTCATCTCAGAATAATCCTGAAAGGTAGTAAAAAGGTCAGAGCATTATGTGCTTTGTCCTTTTTAACGCATTACCCGAAAGAAGTCTCTTTCCTTAAGTGTGTGAAGGACAATAGCTCAACTGTAGGTGGGAGATGAATTTCTGTTACCGATCTCTGTAATTTTCGCTGTCGATACTGTAATGTGGCGAGGACCAATGTTAAACAAATGGATTCAAAACTTCCTTGCGAACACGCACTGGGGAGAATTAGACTATCTACTTCTTGATTTACCACCTGGAACAGGAGACGTTGCGATAGATGTCGCTGCGATGATTCCACAAGCGAAGGAAATTATCGTTACGACACCTCATAACGTAGCTTCATTTGTCGCGTCTAGAGTAGGAGTCATGGCAAAACATACGAAACACGATATTTTAGGTATCGTTGAAAACATGGCATATTACGAAGAACAAGACGGCTCAAGAAACTACCTCTTCGGAAAAGGTGGCGGCGAAATGTTAGCAGAACAACTGCAAACAGAAGTAATCGCCCAAATACCTTTTGCGAAGCGTGAAGAAAATAAAGGCTCATGTGTATATGACGAAGACTCGCTCGTTGGAGAGATATTTACTTCTTTAGCGGAGGATCTAATTTATAACGGATAGATTGATATAAAAGTGGGATACATAGCACGTATGTATCCCACTTTTTATTTTTTATGGAGTTATTTCAATAGTTTTAAAGGCTATATTTAAGATTGCAGTAACTTCGAAACCATTTGTGGAATTTGATTTGCTTGTGAAACCATAGTAAGTGCAACTTCAGTTAACAATTTAAACTTTAAAAAATCACTCATTTCTTGCGCCATATCCGCATCTTCAATTCGAGAAGCAGCATCTGTTAACGCCATGCTTTGGCTATTTAAATTTTCGATATTAAACTGCAAACGATTCATCATCGTGCCAAGATCAGCACGATGCAGTGATACATTTTGTAAAGCTTCTTCGATTTTACAAATCGCCACTCTTGCTTCTTGTTCTGTTGAAATCTTAATGTCGTGTTGTGTAGGGGAATGGGGAATAGGTTTTGGCATATTTAGTGTATGGTCAATATCATCTAATGTAACAGGACGGTTTTGACCGTCAAATACGGATAAATCATTAAACTCAGTTGTCTCACCAATATAGCCAATTTGCTCTGTTAAAGACTGAAACTCTTTATTCAGTGAATTACGGTTTGTATTTAAATTTGTACCATTCGCAGATTGAACAGCTAAATCACGCATACGCTGCAAAATATTCGTAACAGTTTGAAGAGCAGCTTCCGCTGTACGAAGCATTGATATTGCATCCTCATTATTACGAATTGCAACGTGCATACCACTCGCTCTCGCATGCATACGAGTCACAATCGCAATATTTGCCGGATTATCAGAAGCAGCATTTAACTTCTTACCAGTCGCCAAATGTTCCATCGCAACATTCATACGTTTCTCATTCTCATAAAACGATTGCCTAGCATTCATACTTAAAACATTCGTACCAATACGCATAATGGACACTCCTTATAGATTCATATAGGGTCTTAAAGCTAATAAACGGCTATGAAAAGAAAAAGGACTTATGCTCATTTCCTATTTGTGTTTTAACATGGGATGGAGTAAAAATAGGCACTGACCGCTTCTACGCATCGCTGATGCTCTCTTTCACCTAAAAAAAAGAAAGGTTTTACAAATAATTCATTTATATAGAAAAAATGAACCTCTCTGCAAGCAGAGAGGTTCATTCATGAAACTAACTCAAATGGCTTATTGTAATAATTTAGAAACCATTTGTGGAGTTTGGTTTGCTTGAGAAAGCATGCTGATACCAGCTTCGTTCAAGATCTTGAACTTAGTCATTTCAGACATTTCTTTCGCCATGTCAGCATCTTCGATTTGAGAAGCAGCTGAAGCCATGCTTGAAGATTGGCTCTTCAGGTTGTTTACGTTAAAGTCTAGACGGTTTAATGTAGCACCTAGAGTTGCACGGTTAGATGCAATTGTATCTAATGCAGCATCGATTGATTTAATTGCATCAGAAGCGTTTGATGAAGATTTTGTAATATTACCTACTGCAGGTGCAGTATAAGCAGTTCCGATTGCTTGAGCTTTTGCAAGGTCTGGAGCAGCTTCATATGCTTCAATTTTCTCTTTAATATCTTTAATTGCAGCGTCGTTCATTAAATTCTTATCAACTTTGTCAAATGCTGATTTAAAGTTATCAACGGCTGTTTTAATTTGTGCTGGAGTAGAAGTACCAGTTAGTGTACCTAATGCTGTTTTAGCAACACCTACAGCATCTGTATTTGTTTTATCTGTAGCAATGTCTCCTGCTGTAATTGCGATTGTTTTAGTACCAGTTCCTTCAATAGATAATGTATCAATATTTAAAGATTTAGTAGATGAATCAGCTAGATTAATATTGATTTGTTTAGCTGTATCTGCGTTATCTAGAGTTTGAATAGCAATAGATTTGTTATCGCCATTTAATAATTTCTTATCGTTAAACTCTGTGTTTTTAGAAATATAATCAATTTGTTCTTTTAATGCAGAAAATTCTTTATCTAATGCTTTTTGGTTATCGCCAGTGTTCGTACCGTTCGCAGATTGGTTAGCGATGTCACGCATACGAAGTAAGATGTTAGATACAGAGTTTAAAGCTGAGTCAGCTGTACGGATTAATGACATACCGTCTTGTGTGTTGTTAGCAGCTACTCCTAATCCGCTTTCACGAGCACGCATACGAGTTGCGATTGCAAGACCTGCTGCATCGTCAGAAGCGTTGTTGATACGTTTACCGCTTGATAAACGGTCCATAGCGTTACTCATTTTTGCTTGGTTTTGGCGCATGTACTCTTGAGTACGCATGCTATTAATGTTTGTATTAATTCTCATGTTAAGAACCCCCATTTTTTTATATTGATTTTTCTGCAAATTGAAAAACGGTAATATGCGAAAAAATCGATTTCGAGATTTATTGTAATCCTTGCTACAACGGGTGTCAACTAAAAATTCGAATTAATGAATATAAAAAAATAACAGTTTAACAATCTATTCATTTTTTTATTACAATATTATTAAAAGGATTATTGCAAACTTTTTAAAAAAACTCTAATATTAGATTATCTTTGTTTACCGAAAAGGTGATATTATGGTAGTTGGAAATATAGTAAAAGAAGTTCTTGCATATAAAAAAGGACAAATTCAGCAAAAGTTAAGTAGTCCACAAGCGTTCGTTAGTAGCCGTTTTCAAGATCAATTGCAGAGTGAACCTGCGAAGGAGACGAAAGTTGCTAAAGAGCCGGCAAAAGTAGAAGATATGAGTCAGCCGGTACAATCTACGAAAATAGAAACGGTTGTTAATAAACCGGAAGAATCTATTAATAAAGTAGAGGAAGCGAGTAAACCTGAGGAGACGGAGAAAGCTGAAACGAAGAAAGTAGATGAAGTGCAAGTCGCACAAAAAGAGTTTGAACGACGTTTCCCAGAAACGAAAAATGAGCCTGCTGATACGTGGGGATTAACGAAGAAGTATAATATTCAAAAAATACGTTCTTCCAATGAAGGTAAGTATGAGGATATTATTGATCGTGTAAGTAATACATATGGAATTCCGAAAACGTTAATTCAAAAAATGATTGAAGTGGAGTCTAATTTTAATCCGAAAACGGTGTCACATGCAGGGGCGATGGGGCTTATGCAACTTATGCCAGCGAATGTGAAAGAGATGGGTATAAAAAATCCATTTTCACCAGCTGAAAGTATTGAAGGCGGCGTGAAAGAGTTAAGTGGTTATTTAAAGAAAAATAACGGTGATCTCGTATTGGCGCTTGCTTCTTATAATGCTGGTCCTGGTAATGTGAGAAAGTACGGAGGCGTACCGCCATTTAAAGAAACGCAAGGATATATTAAAAAAATATTAAATATCGACGTTTCAAAATAAGAAATTTCATATATAGAGAGAACATGAAATTTTTGTGAACATGATATGGGAGTTGGCTAGATTTGAAATTACAAGATGATATTCCGTTAACAATTTATTTTGAAATCGGAAATACGAAAAAGAAAATTGAAGATCTGCTTCATATTACGAAAGGTACATTGTATCGTCTTGAAAATTCAACGAAAAATACGGTGCGTCTTATGCTTGAGAATGAAGAGATTGGAACCGGAAAGATTTTGACGAAGAATGGGAAAATGTACGTCGAAATCGTTGAATTGAAAAGGTAGGGAAGGGGATTGTCATGAGTGGCGAAAAATTAAGCCAAGAGCAAATTGATGCCCTGCTGAAGGCGGTAAATGAAGGCGAGGAAATGCCAGCTTTCGCACAAGAAGCAGGGAAGCAAGATAAATTTCAAGAGTATGATTTTAATAGACCGGAGAAGTTCGGTGTTGAGCATTTACGTAGTTTGCAGGCGATTGCGTCTACTTTTGGCAAACAGACGTCACAGACGTTGTCAGCACGTATGCGTATTCCAATTGAACTCGAGCCTTCGACTGTTGAGCAAGTTCCATTTACGAGTGAGTATGTGGAGAAAATGCCGAAAGATTATTATTTATATTGCGTTATTGATCTCGGTTTACCAGAGCTTGGAGAAATTGTTATTGAGATTGATTTAGCGTTCGTTATTTATATTCATGAATGCTGGCTTGGCGGAGATAGTAAGCGTAACTTTACTATGCGCAGACCGCTAACAGCGTTTGAGTTTTTAACGCTTGATAATATATTCTTGCTTCTTTGTAAAAATTTAGAGCAATCATTTGAAAGCGTTGTTGCGATTGAACCGAAGTTTGTAACGACGGAGACAGATCCGAATGCGCTGAAGATTACAACGCCAAGCGATATTATTTCATTACTGAATGTAAATATGAAAACAGAGTTTTGGAATACGACAGTTCGTATCGGTATTCCGTTCTTATCTGTTGAAGAAATTATGGATAAGTTAACGTCTGAAAATATTGTCGAACATTCTTCGGATAAGCGTAAAAAGTATACGTCTGAAGTAGAAGTGAAAGTAAATCAAGTGTACAAACCTGTTCACGTTGCGATTGGTGAGCAAAAGATGACGATTGGTGAGATTGAGAAAATTGAAGAAGGCGATATTATTCCGCTTCATACGAAAGTAACAGACCAACTACGTGGTTATGTAGATGGGAAACATAAATTTAATTGTTTTATTGGGAAAGATGGAACGCGTAAGGCGCTCCTATTTAAAAGTTTTATAGAGTAGGAGGATCCATATGAAGCATGAAGTATCTCCTGTGTCATTAATGGGATTAGAAGAATTTGCAGGGAAGCGAAATGAAGCAGGTAAAGCGCATATTGATACCGTTTCGGATATTTCGATTGAACTTGGTGTAAAGCTTGGGAAGTCATCGATTCAGCTTGGCGATGTGAAACAATTAAAAGTTGGCGATGTTCTTGAAGTAGAGAAAAATTTAGGACATAAAGTAGATGTATATTTAAGTGATATGAAAGTCGGTATTGGTGAGGCGATAGTAATGGACGAGAAGTTTGGCATTATTATTTCTGAAATTGAAGCTGACAAGAAACACGCGGCGCTTATGAAGGCGCAAAATCAAATGCAGGATAAAGAGTAGAGGAGGAGTCATATGTCGTATATGACGACCTTATTTCAAGTCGTTTTACTGTTTGGTGCGCTCGGTTATGGCGCGTATTATATGACGAAAAAGACGCGCAAACAGCAGTTTTTTAAGCAAGGTGAAAACGGCCATATTCAAGTGAAAGACGGTGTGTATTTAAATCATCAAACGAGCGCCTTTTTGTTTGAAGTGGACGGAAAGCAAGTGTTCACTGTTATTAGTAATAACGGTGTGCAATCTGTGCAGTTAACAGGAACAGGAAATCAGTTTCAACAAGCGCTAGAAGACGCGGTGAAGAGTGAAACGAAAAAAGTAGAGGATCCATCATGAGAATAAAGAAACAGTTATCGTTATTTGCCGTTATTTTCGCATTTTCTATTATTTTTTCATTTGTTTTTGTAAATCCAGCGTATGCAGCCCCGAACGGCTTTATTAATTTCGAAAATGGAAAAGAGTTTACGAGTAATTCAAGTGTACAACTATTCGCGCTCGTTACCCTTCTATCATTATCTTCTTCTATCGTTCTTTTATTTACGCATTTTACTTATTTTATGATTGTTCTTGGGATTACTCGTCAAGGGCTTGGGGTTATGAATTTACCACCGAACCAAGTGCTTGTTGGACTCGCATTATTTTTATCGCTGTTTACAATGCAGCCAGTGCTTGGTCAATTAAAGAGTGATGTGTGGGACCCGATGACGAAAGAAAAAATAACAGTAAGTCAAGCTGCGGAAACGACAGCTCCGATTATGAAAGATTATATGTCGAAGCATACGTATAAGCATGATTTGAAAATGATGCTGAAAGTGCGTGGAGAAGAGTTGCCGAAAGATTTAAAGGATCTTTCATTGTTTACGCTTGTGCCATCCTTTACGTTAACGCAAATTCAAAAAGGTTTATTAACGGGGATGTTCATTTATTTAGCGTTTGTCTTTATTGATTTAATTATTAGTACACTTTTAATGTACCTTGGGATGATGATGGTACCGCCGATGATTTTAAGTTTACCATTTAAAATACTTGTTTTCGTATATTTAGGTGGATATACAAAAATCGTCGATATTATGTTTAAAACGGTCGCCTGAAGCGTTTGATGCTATGTGATAGGAGTCATATAAATGAATACGTCACCAATTATAGATATTTTCCAAACCTTTTTTTATAAAGGGGTTATGATTTTAATGCCGATTGCCGTTGTGAGTATGATTGTCGTTATTATTATCGCCGTTATTATGGCGATGATGCAAATTCAAGAGCAAACGTTGACGTTTTTACCGAAAATGGCGAGTATTGTGCTCGTTATTATCATTTTAGGTCCGTGGATGTTTCAAGAGTTAACGATGCTTATTTTAGATTTATTTGATAAAATCCCATCGCTATTGCGTTCGTACTAAGATAGGTGAACTGAAATGAATATGGAATTATGGGCGGCGACGTTTTTTGCGTTTTGTCGCATTACTTCATTTTTATATTTTCTACCGTTTTTCTCAGGTCGATCAATTCCGGCGATGGCAAAGGTTACATTTGGACTCGCTCTTTCGATTACAGTGGCAGATCAAGTGGATGTCTCTCATATAAAGACAGTTTGGGATGTAGCAGCTTATGCAGGAACGCAAATTGTAATTGGGTTATCACTTTCAAAAATTGTAGAGATGCTGTGGAACATTCCGAAAATGGCAGGGCATATTTTAGACTTTGATATCGGTTTATCACAGGCGAGTTTATTTGATGTAAATGCAGGATCACAGTCCACTTTGCTATCAACAATTTTTGATATATTTTTTCTTATTATTTTTATTTCACTTGGCGGCATTAACTATTTCGTTGCCACGATTTTAAAGTCGTTTCAATATACAGAGGCGATTTCAAAATTGTTGACGACTAGTTTTTTAGATAGTCTACTCGCAACGTTATTATTTGCAATTACATCAGCGGTTGAAATTGCTTTGCCACTTATGGGCAGTCTATTCATTATTAATTTCGTCCTTATTTTAATCGCAAAAAATGCACCGCAATTAAACGTTTTTATGAATGCGTACGTAATTAAAATAACGTGTGGTATTTTGTTTATTGCGATGAGTGTACCGATGCTCGGTTATGTGTTTAAAAATATGACAGACGTATTACTAGAAGAGTATACGAAACTATTTAACTTTTTCTTAACGAAGTAGGGGGACGCGCATGGCAAAGGATAATAAAACAGAAAAGGCCACCCCGCAGAAGCGTAAAAAATCGCGTGAAGAAGGGAATATCGCCCGGAGTAAAGATTTAAATAATTTATTTTCCATTCTTGTATTAGCAGTTGTCGTTTACTTTTTCGGAGATTGGCTCGGCTATGAGATTGCCCATTCCGTAGCGGTACTGTTTGATCAAATTGGAAAAAATACAGATTCGACCGAGTATTTTTATTTAATGGGTATATTACTTCTGAAAGTATCGGCTCCTATATTAATACTTGTATATGCTTTTCATTTGTTCAATTATATGATTCAAGTTGGTTTCTTATTTTCTTCTAAAGTACTTAAGCCGAAAGCATCACGTATTAATCCGAAAAACTATTTTACGAGATTGTTTAGTCGTAAAAGTTTAGTAGATATTTTGAAATCACTGTTTTATATGGGATTAATCGGTTACGTTTCGTACGTTCTCTTTAAAAAGAATTTAGAGAAAATCGTTAGTATGATTGGATTTAACTGGACAGCGTCACTTACTGAAATTATTAGCCAAATTAAATTTATCTTTTTAGCCATTTTAATTATTTTAATCGTTCTTTCCATTATCGATTTCATTTATCAAAAATGGGAGTACGAACAAGATATTAAGATGAAAAAAGAAGAAGTAAAAAGGGAGCATAAAGATAATGAAGGAGACCCGCAAGTAAAGGGGAAACGAAAAAACTTTATGCATGCCATCTTGCAAGGGACAATTGCGAAGAAGATGGATGGTGCAACGTTTATTGTGAACAACCCGACGCACATTTCGGTTGTGCTTCGTTACAATAAACAAGTTGATGCAGCGCCTATTGTCGTTGCAAAAGGGGAAGATGAGCTCGCATTATATATACGAACGCTTGCCCGTGAACAAGAAATACCAATGGTGGAAAACCGTCCGCTTGCTCGTTCTTTATATTATCAAGTTGAGGAAGACGAGACGATTCCAGAAGATTTATACGTAGCTGTAATTGAAGTTATGCGCTATTTAATTCAAACGGACGAACTTGAAGTATAATAGCGCGTTTGGAGGGGATCTCTTTGTTTAAGATGGATTCTGCAAGAACCTATTTTTCTATCTTTTTAGCAGCGTCATTCGTTGTGGCGCTCTTAATTCCACTTCCACCATTTATACTTGATATCGTTATCGTTTTTCTACTAAGTATGTCAGTGCTTATTTATATGCGAGCTACAAGTATTAACGAGTGGGATGAATTAAAGTCATTTCCGACGATGTTGTTATTAATCGGGATTTTCCGCGTATCGATTAACGTTTCGACGACGCGAGCGATTTTAACAGACGGAAATGCGGGTCATGTTATTGAAGAGTTCGGCCAGTTCGTAATTGGCGGGAACTTATTAATTGGTATCGTTATTTTTATAGTATTAATCATATTCCAGTTTATCGTTGCAAACGGTGCGTCTCGTACAGCTGAAGTTGCAGCTCGTTTTACACTTGATTCTTTACCAGGGAAACAAATGTCTATCGATGCTGACTTGAATCAGCGTCTTATTACAGAAAAAGATGCACAGGCGAAACGAAAAAAATTAAATATGGAAACAGAGTTTTACGGAGCGATGGATGGTGCCGGAAAGTTCATTAAAGGGGACGTTATTTTCGGGATTGTCATTTTATTCGTAAACATTATTTTCGGTTTAATTGTTGGTATGATGCAGCAAGGAATGAGCTTTGCAGATGCGGCTATTCACTATACACAGTTAACTGTCGGTGACGGAATTGTAAACCAAATCGGTTCGTTAATGCTTGCGATTTCAACAGGTATTATCGTAACGCGTGTATTTGACGGTTCAGCAGATACAGTAACTGAAGGAATCTTTAAAGAGTTATTAGCGCATGAAGTTGTTGTATATGCACTCGGTGGTTTATTTATCGCAATGGGTGTTTTTACACCGCTACCATTTCTACCATTTGCTCTCGTTGGAGGCACGATTATTTTCTTAGGAGTTCGTAATAAAAAGCGAATAAAGAAAGAAAAAGAAGACGAGCTTCAAAAAGAATTAGAAATGATTCAAGGCGATGAAGAGCAACTGCAACAAGTGGAAGATTCATTCGGAGTCTTTACAGATAAATATCCAATTATTGTAGAGCTCGGTTTAGATTTAGCGGCACTTGTAAAGCAGAAGATAAACGGGGAAACAGCTCGTGATAAAGTTGTTCTTATGAGGAAGTCGATTATTACCGACCTCGGTATTAACGTTCCTGGAATTAACTTTAAAGATAATACGAGTTTTAGACCGCGCGGACGTTACATTATTCGTATTAAAGGTGCGAAAGCTGCTGAAGGTGTTTTAAAATCAGGTTATTTACTAGCACTGAAAACACCGAACGTAATGGCTGATTTAGATGCAGAACCAGCGAAAGATCCAATTTTTGGTGAAGATGGATATTGGATTTTGGAGCATATGGTACAAGATGCACAAATGAAGGGCTATCAAGTGTTAGAGCCGCTTAGCATTTTAATTACGCATTTAGATGTTGTCGTTAGACGTAACCTTCATGAGTTAATTCAGCGTCAACATGTGAAAGACTTGATTCACTCGCTTGAAACTGATAATGGCGTTTTATTAGAAGAAATTAAAAAGAAAGAAATCGATTTATCACTTGTTCAAAATGTTATTAAACAACTGCTGAAAGAAGGAATTTCAATCCGTGATTTACCAACGATTATTGAAGGTATTATTGACGGGAAAGAAATTTATCAAAACCATGTGGATGGTGTGACGGCATTTGTTCGTGAATGTATTTCAAAAGTTATTTGTGAGAGTGCGAAAAATCCTGATGGGAAAATTTATGCGGCACTCTTCGCTGATTCGCTTGAGTTAGATGCAGATGTTGTTAATAATTCATACCAAGGTTATTTATTAAACTGGGATTTAGATTTAGAAACGCGTGTAGTAGAACAAGTACAGCGCGTTTTCAAACAAGCTCGTTTAATGGGAAGAGAGCCAGTATTATTAACACGTAGAAAAGATTTCAGGTTTGCGATTGTGAGACTTCTTGAACGTTATCAAATAGAAGCTAAAGTATTATGTATTAGTGAATTAGCACCAGAAATTGTTGTAGATCAAATTGCTTATATTGAATAGTAGGGGGTGAAGTAATGGAAAGTACAGAAAAAAAAGAAGCGTTAATGCGAATAAAAGCAGCTTCGAAAAATGAATTGTATCGAAAGTTATTTGACCAATATGGTACAGATTATTACTACGTTGTCGATGAAAGTGTAAAACGAAACATCCCGTTTTTTTGGAAGAAGAATTATGAAATGTTAGTCGCTTTTCCTGAAGATAAACAGGAAGAAAGTAACGAAGGCGTAACTCAATTTCATGACCAATTAATGGATGTTGTAAATGAACCTTCAGAAGAAATCGTGAAGGTGAATGGAATTCAATCAGTCTTGCACAATTTAGAAAACGTAACGACTTCTATGTCGTACGCAGCGATGCAAACAGGAAATAGTGAAGAATGGGCAAGAAAAAAAGAGAAACTATTACAACTGTTTGAAAAAGGAATCGTCGTTGTGAAACATACAGAAGAGACGAAAGTAACGAAAAAACAGCCTGCTGTGAAACAAGCTATTCCCGTAAAGAAAGAAGAAGTAGTTATAAAACAAGAAAAACAGGAATCTGTACCATTTATTATTCAAAAAGTAATTCGGATGTTAGAACAAAACGATGTGGAACAATATTTCATTCATGCATATGCTGAAAAATTAAAAGTGAAGTTTGAGAATGCAACGATGATTACAGAAGAAGAAGTCATCGGATACATATTGGAAGATATGAGATCTCATTTCAATACTGAAAACGTATTTGAAAAAGAGGTACAAACAATTGCATTAATCGGTCCAACTGGCGTTGGAAAAACGACGACACTTGCGAAAATGGCGTGGCAGTTTCACGGTAAGAAAAAAACGGTTGGTTTTATTACAACAGACCACTCTCGCATCGGAACGGTACAGCAACTGCAAGATTACGTGAAAACAATTGGATCAGAAGTTATCGCTGTGCGGGATGAAGCCGCAATGGCACGGGCGCTTACTTATTTTAAAGAAGAAGCGCGCGTCGATTATATTTTAATAGATACAGCCGGAAAAAATTATCGTACGTCAGAAACGGTTGAAGAAATGATTGAGACGATGGGGCAAGTAGAGCCAGATTATATTTGTTTAACGTTATCAGCTTCTATGAAAAGTAAAGACATGATTGAAATCATTACGAACTTTAAAGATATTCATATTGATGGTATCGTGTTTACGAAATTTGATGAAACAGCAAGTAGTGGTGAATTGTTGAAAATTCCAGCAGTATCATCAGCTCCAATTGTATTAATGACAGACGGACAAGACGTGAAGCAACATATACATATCGCTACAGCTGAACATTTAGCGAAACAAATGTTACAAACATCGTAAGAAAAGAGGTGAAGAATAAGGCGCTTGCCTTATTCAAACGAGTATGAACGGTCTTTATATAGGTTCTATGGGTATGATGAATTACATGCAGCATATTAATGTTCATTCAAATAACGTTGCAAATGCCCAAACGACAGGATTTAAAGCAGAAAACATGACTTCTAAAGTATTTGATGTGCAAGACACATATCGCCGCGGTGACGGAGCTACGACAAATATCGGTTCGGTCGATTACGCTGTCGTACCAGCTGCGACGCATGTGAACTTAGTACAAGGAAATGTGCAAATGACAAATAGTGCTACAGATTTCTTTTTAGACGATGGTGCGGCTGGCACATCATCATTTTTCGTTACATCTAAAAATGATGAAACATTTTTAACGAGAGATGGAAACTTTACAGTAAATAGTGATCGTTATTTACAAACATCTGCAGGTGCTTTCGTAATGGGTGAGAATAATGAACGTATTCGTATTTCAGAAGGAGAAAAGGTAGCTGTACAAGCAGACGGTACATTATACGATGAAGTAACACAAAATAATATTGGCCGCTTGCAAACGAAAACAGTAGATGCAGAAACGAACGCTCGCCTCGTGCAACGTGAAAACAAAAGCTTTACACTAGCAGAAGGAAATATTGCTGATTTACCGAATGGAACAGGGATTGTGAAAAATCATATGCTAGAAAATTCAAATGTTGATATGACGAAAGAGATGGCAGATTTAATGACGAGTCAAAAAATGATTCAAGCATCACAGCGCATCATGACTTCATTTGATAAAATTTATGAAAAAGAAGCGAATGAAATATTGAGATAAAGGACTCCCGTTAGCGGGAGTCTTTTTTTATCCCGTAAAAGCCCGATTGGTGAAGGCTAATAATCAGAGGGGGGAACCCCCCTCTGATTAAAGTTTCATTTTATTGTTGCTTTTATTATAGTTACATCATAAAATGATAATGATTATCAATATCATTTTATCTTTAATAAGAATAGAAGCTGCGATGGTCGTATCACTTGTTTAATTAGGTGAATTAAAAACTAAGGGGAAGGTGTGTACATATGTCTACAAAAAAACAGCTTTGCATTGGGTTATGTTTGATTTCTAGAAAGAAAGAGCAAGAGAATAAGTTTGATTCAGGAATCGATGAACAAGTAGAGTTAGCACAACTGGCAGAGAAGGCTAAGTTAGATTTTGTTTTTAAAGCGGATTATTTAGTGGCACATCCAGATTTAATTGCACGTAATAAGGGGAATGTAATTTTAGATCCAACATTACTTTTTACTGCAATTGCTTATGCGACAGAAAAAATTGGAGTCGTTACGACCGCTTCAACATCATTTTATCCACCATATATACTAGCGAGGCAACTACAATCTTTAAATTGGATTAGTAACGGCCGAGTAGGATGGAACATTGTCACATCCATTGATGGTGCTGAAAACTTTGGTGAGACAGGGATGCCACCATCTGAGGAACGATACGCGAAAGCGGAAGAATGTACAGAGTTAGTGAGAAAACTTTGGAGGAGCCATCCTTATGAAGTTTTAAAAGAAGACAACGCAGATGTAATTAGAGAAATGGTACAGCCGATTGAGCATAGTGGTGAACATTTTGAGGTGAAAGGTCCACTTAATGTTCCGCAACATATTTCTGGGGAAATGCCTTTATTTCAAGCGGGTGCTTCAGAGTCTGGCCGGAATTTCGCTGCTTCTGTTGCGGATGCAATTTTCGCCGCGATGCCAGATGTAGAGTCAGGAATCGAACTTCGTCAAGATTTAAGAAGAAGAGCAGAAAAGCATGGCCGAAAGCAAGATGATATACGTGTATTGCCTGGTTTATATTTCTTTATTGGTGATTCATATGAAGAAGCACTAGAAATGCACAGGCAAGCTCATCAACACCTTACAAAAGAGAAGAGGTACGCTTTACTTGAAATGGTTCTCGGATTAGACGTTAGAGGGCTACCATTAGAAAGTAAGGTTACTGAACATATGCTACCAAGTATGGATCAAACTGTACGTAGTAAAACACATGCCGAATTATTACGAAATTTCATCATTAAAAATGAACCAACTGTTGAGCAAATACTAGAACGACCAGAAGTTGTTGGTTCTGCTCATTGGGTCGCTATTGGCACACCACAAGACATTTTTAACCAAATTACGGAAAGATTTGAAGCAGGAGCACTAGATGGATTCATTGCAATTCCAGGTGGACCTCCTAAATCATTGGATTTATTCTTTAGTGAAGTGATTCCTTTATTCGTGAGAGCAGGTGTATTTAGAGAAGAGTATACAGGTTCAACTTTACGTGAGCATTTGGAGGATAATATATCAAATTCTTTGCAGTTAAAATAATAGGAACATTATGTACAAAAAGCCTTTTAAAAGAAGGCTTTTTTATTTGTGTTTTAAAATTCAGAATCATTAGTTGACTATAAGGAACTTCTTTTCTATATTAGTAGTTATAACAATAACTACTATCAGAAAATGGAATTAGAGCTATATAGATTGTGATGGATGAAATAATAAAGGAATTGGGTTCTCCCAGTATGAATGTAAAGCTTATATAGGTTTATTAAAACATTATCCAGTAACAGGGTGTGAAGTGAGTAAACAAGCAGGCGTATCCCGTTCCATGATTTACGAGGTGCTCGGCTAAAGGCGCAGTGCATTTAGTTCCTTCTGAACCAGTGAAATATGGACCTGTAGCAGCTAAGGGATTAATGGATCGAATGCGAAAAGCTTTTGAAAGATCCTTTGAATTGTTAGACCGAAAATTAAATTGTTTAGAACAGGAGCGACAAATGGATGTAATTATAAATCTAGTTCATATCGTAACAGGAAAACGTAGTATGGAAGAAATGGGGGGAGAGAAAGGTGAATAAAGCTCAGGCACATATGACATTGCAGAGCGATGATACATTTCAACAAGGCGTAAAGGATTGTTTACCAACTGTATTTGGATATTTGAGCATCGGTATAGCGGCTGGTGTAATTGCGAAAACAGCAGGTTTCTCCATCATTGAAATTGCTTTTATGTCCACTTTAATTTATGCAGGTTCTGCCCAATTTATATTAGCAGGTATGTATGCTGCCGGTGCTCCGGCTTCGGCAATCATTTTTACCGTATTTTTTGTTAATCTACGCCACTTATTAATGAGCGCTGCGCTTGCACCCTATTTCACAAAAATTCCTCTATTTAAAAACTTAATAATCGGTTCGCAAATTACAGATGAAACTTTCGGCGTTGCAGTGCAGCACGCAGCGCAAAAAGGTTATTTAGGTGAAAAATGGATGCTAGGATTAAACGTAACAGCATATTTAAATTGGATTATCGCTACAATTATTGGCGGACTCTTTGGTGAATGGATACCAGATCCTCATACGTACGGGATGGATTATGCCTTACCAGCAATGTTTATTGGATTATTTGTTCTCCAACTTATAAGTAGTAAACCGAAACTAGCAATTCATCTTACTGTTGCGATTGTAGCTATTATTATTGCATACGTTTCACATTTGTTTATGCCAGATAGCATAGCAGTTATTATCGCAACACTGTTAGCTGCGACTATAGGGGTGGTGATTGAGAAGTGGAAATAAGATTAGATATATTATTACTTTTACTAGCGGCAGGAGCAGTTACACTCGTGCCACGTATATTACCTCTTCTCGTATTTAGCAAACTGCAAATTCCAGATTGGGGCTTAAAATGGTTGAATTACATACCGATTGCGATATTAGCAGCACTTTTAGCGCAAGTATTATTTATGCATGAGACAGTGCAGTGGGATTATATCATTGCGGCAATTCCGACATTTTTAGTAGCGATATATACTCGTAGTTTATTAGGAACAGTATTAACAGGAGTCATTGTGATTATTTTGTTACGTTTATTTTTCTAAAAAGGATTCAGCTCATATAATAGCGAAAGGTGTAATAACATGAAATATATAGGGGTGGTGTTATGATACTTTTAACGATAGGAGCAATTTTGTTAACGGTATTCATTTTCTTTATTATCGGTTTTATTACGTTTATGATGGTTGTTGATAAGGCGACACCTCAAATTTACTACACACCTTGTGAATCAGTAACAGTGAAATCTAAAGGTAAAAATAGAAGGAAGAAAAGTTGATGTTGGGCTTTTCTTCCTTTTATTTTTACATTCCCGAAAGAACTAACAACAATAACCCAAATAGAAAACTAATAAAGTGAAACTTTAATCAGTGGGGGGTTTTGTTCATCCCCCACTGATTATTAGCCTTCACCAATCGGGCGTTTACGGGCAGTTAATCTCTCACCTAACTTCTTTGCTTCAGCCGAATTTTGAGGTGGGAGTCTTACTGCCCGTTAATGCGGGATAAAAGAAAGAAAACCAATAGATATGGAAAAAATACGATTGTTCTTCCAGTCGCGTACGAAAACGATAAAGCCTAAAACGCAAAGGAAAAACCAAATAGGTAGAAATATAAATCGACTAACTTTCTCAGGTAGTAATGAATAAAAATTTGTTAAATATAATATCCAATTCGCAAAAAATAAAGCGCATACGATGAATGATTGGAAGTAGGGACGGTTTAAAAATGTCCCTTTTTTAACTGTTATAAAAATGAGAGTTAACGCTGAAATAACGGGAATTATTATGAAAATAAGTAAGAGTAATGTAAGTGACATATGAAACTGCTTTACAAAATAGTTTTCATAAGAAATGAATCTATTATGTTGTATACTTGCTTTGCAGATTGCTCGTTATATTTTTCAGAGTATGGATTTAAAAATCCATGTTCACCATGTAGTTGTTTTATTTCTACTAAAGGGTTATTTTGTTGCTGTAATGTTTGCATGAAGGAGGATACTGAAAAATTAGTTTTTTTTTCAGGGAAAATAAGTAATGTTGCACACGAAGGTTTCATGTGAACATAGTCGCGTATACGGGAACCGTAACATCCAATGATAAAATCTAGTTTTGGATTGTTACTACAGAGCCAGGCGATGGTAGCTCCAACACTAAAACCGATAAGTCCAATATGTGTGTAACTACTGGAAAGGCTAGTAATGAGTTCTTCAATTTGCTCTTTTCCATCATCAAATCCAATTTGATTCATAAAATACTGATATGCTTTTTCTTCATCACTATAATGAAATGCATTTTGTAATTGTAGAAGGTTAGGACAAAATACATCTATATTAGATGAAGTGAAGCGGTCTATAACGTGCTGCATATGATCATTTCCGCCATATATTTCATGAACAACAACGAGAGCTAATTTTTTCTTCATAGTTACAATGTACCTCTATGAAACTTATATTCTTTCTCAACAAGGCAGATACGCAGGTGGAAGTTTTCGTACCATTGCTCACGGCCCCTTTTTTTCGCTTCTTTATGTAAGGCGTTCTTTTTCCAATTTTCAATTGCTTCAAGTGATTCCCAATAAGAAATTGTAATTCCAAGTCCCGAATTATCACGTGAGCTTTCTACACCTAGAAATCCAGGTTGCTGTTTTGCAAGTTCCTCCATCTTTTCGGAAACGGTACTATAGTCTGTTGTGTTATTTGAAAGTTTAGAAGTAAATATAACAGCATAATAAGGGCTAGTTTTTTGTGGAGTGTTCTCCATACATTTTCCCCCTTTAAAATCAGTTCATAGTTTGTATTTTAGCACGTAATAAAAAGAAAAGAAGCATGAGGCTTTTTGTCTTCCTCTAATTGATGCATAAAGAAATCTTGTTCAGGGATTAGCATTATAAAATACTTACGGTGCTTGAACAAACACAACATTATTTTTAGAAAAATAGCCAACCGTTCGTTAAATAAAATAAATGACATTACTAAAGAAAAATAAATGATCACAAAACCTTTCATTTTAGAAGATTGGATGATCGTTTTTCCTATTGTTATTATTTGTATCGTTCTTCTAATGATCTATTTGAAAAAACGAAAATAGTATGTATTGAGTGTGTGAGAAGAGGATTTATAAGTTTATTATTGTTCCTCGTAGGGCTTGCATTAGTTATATACATAATTGTATAAACAATTATGTATATAAAACAAGAGTAATACGGTTTCCAGTAAAAAGGTTTCAATTCATCTGGGAACTCTTTTCGTATATAGCGGGAAGTGACGGTTTTAAAATTATTCACAACATTAGCTAAGTGAATTTGTGGCGGAATATCAAACAGATATGTATGTGATCCTCTTCACCGTTCATTTCAATCATTATATAATTCCACTTTGTAAATAGGTTGTGGGCAATTTCCACGAGCTATTTTTTTATGTTTTCATTAATACAAGATGTCTATATTTTGTAACTATAATTAAAAGATATGTTAGTTTATATATTGCATGTCTATTCTTGTTACATTCATGCGTGAAACCATCCCTTATTATTTTACAACTAAATTAATATAGGTTACATTTTTAACATACTCAAATACGAAAAGGAAGGAGGGTTTGTTGGATGTCCGCGACAAAATCTAAAACGTTAAAACATAAAATAACAAATCAAACAAACATATTTGAACTAACGATTCAAATTTTTAATGAAGCCCTTTCGTATTTTATGAATGTTATTGATAAAGAATTTTTAAGTTTGGACGATTGGAATACAAAAGGAATCGTACCGGCCGTTGAAAGGTTGACGCATACGACGAAAACAAACCCACTTCCTAAATATAAAGAGTTCAACCAACAGTTTTACAAGTTCCCTAGTTATTTCAGGCGCGCGGCTATCGCTTCCGCCTTCGGAAAAGTGAAAAGTTATCGTTCCTTACTCCGAAACTGGATAGAAGAAAAAGAACAAGCGAAACAAGAGGGGAAACGTTTTTCAAAACGGCCACCTTCTTTTCAACTTGAACACAATGAATTTCCTATTTTCTACCGCGGTAATATGTTTGAAAAAAGAAGTAACCATGAAGCGAAATTAAAGTTATTTATAAAAAAAGATTGGGTTTGGATAGATATTACATATAAACCAATGGATTTAGAAAAGAGAGGCGTTTCAGGTTGGAAAGAATGCAATCCAAAGCTGATAAAAAGTGGGAAGAAATACTACCTAGCTATCTCCTATGAGAAGAAAATTCCGTTAAATAAAACAAACATAAAAGACCAAACGATTATTTCTGTGGACCTTGGAATGACCAATTCTGCGGTATGTTCTGCTATTCGTCCCGATGGAACTGTCATTGGACGTACATTTATTAACCAGCCAATAGAAAAAGACCGGATGGATCGAATGAGTAAGAACGTAAAAGTCGCACAAAATAAATATGGGTACATTTCCGCTCCTAACCTTTGGAGAAAGATAAACGGTCTACAAAAGCACATCGTAATAGATACAGCTCGACGCATCGTAAACTTTGCGGAACAGCAACGTGCTGATGTGATCGTATTTGAATTTTTAGGGGAAATGAAATTTCCACCTAACACTTACGGAGCCAAACGACTCAAACAAAAATTACATCATTGGTGCAAAAATGGCATTCAAAATAAAGTACAACAAATGGCGCACTACCGAGGAATTCGTATTCGCCGAGTAAATGCTGCAAATACTAGTAAATTAGCCTATGATGGCTCAGGTGAGGTTGTACGTAATCATAAAAAAGACCTCGCAACATTCCAAAATGGCAAGGTCTACCATGCTGATTTAAATGCAGCTTACAATATAGGTGCACGTTATTTCTTACGTGAGCATCTTAAAGCTTTTTCTGAAAAGAAAAAGTTGAAACTTGAGGCAAAAGTACCTCAAGTTTTAGCCAGAACACAGCAATCCTTATCTACATTCATTAGTTTTCTTCAGGCGGTCGCACTAGCGGTGTGAAAATGCTTGAGTTAACCGTATTTATGATGAAGGATGCTCCATCAAAATCTATGATTTAGGTGGAGAGGTTCACGTGGCATTGCTTATATTTCCTCTAAGCTATTAACTGGAACTGTTAATTCGCGTTTTGGATTTGTTACTTCATATATGCGGGCGGTTTCGTTGCTTTCGTCAACGTGTTGAATCATAACAGGCATGCCTTGGAAACTGACATTGGCTTCTTCAGATGACTCGGAAAGCTCTTTTGCGCGTTGTATATTCATTTATATTCCTCCCATCATTATTATCTTTGCAAAAAAGGAGGAATAATATACCATTTCGAGACATTTTTAAAGTTTTTGTATTATTCGTAATGTTTCTTTAATAAATGAAGAGAAGATGGAATCCGGATAGGATTTTATCTTTTGAGCGGCTTCTGTAGCTTCCTCAAGAGCTCTTTTTTTATCGTTAAGTTTAACATAACAAAGGGCACGATATGCACCAGCTGTTGTAAGCCACGCTTGATCAAGTGGATGGTTCATATAATCCGGCATGATACCACGTTGCAATGTTTGTAAAGCCTCCTCATAACGTTTTAAGCCGTATAAAGCTTTACCTTTTTCAAGATAATACAATCCGTCGTCTTGAAAAATTGGCTCATCTTTAAGTTTTTCTCGAAATTGTTCTAGGTGTTCTAATGCAATTGTATATTCATTAGTAATTGTGTTGTAGTAGTAAGCTTTTAAAAGATCAATAATAGCAATGGATAAAGTATCTTCTGTAAAAATGGCGAATTGCTCCGATTTTTTTATGTAATATAAATATTTTTCTTTATCAGCTGTAATGACTTTTTGGTAAGATAAAATACGGTAAAATTCGTCTGTTTTATAGTATACTTGATGTTTTTTTGAAAATGCGAGTGCTTCTAATATGTTTTTTTCACATTGTTCATAATTGCCACATGCTAGTAAAATGATGGCTTCATATAAACATAACTCGATATGTATAATGAGATCCATTTCTAAATGTTTCTCTTCATAGTCATTTCGGATACTAGCTATAAGTTGTAAACATTCAGCATATTTTTTACGTGTGAATATCGTAAAGGATAATTTTAATTTTGTTTCCGTACTGTCACGGTATAAAGTATATTTTTCAAAAATAGAAGTAGCCTTTTCAACGTAATATTCAATGTTATAATCTTTCATAATCGCTGCAGCTGTTACAAATTGTTTATATAAACGAGCGGTATTTAAAGTAGAAGGTAGTTCTTTTTGAACGATAGGTAGTAAAGTCTCATATACTTCATCACATTTATTTGCCTTTATTAGTTGTTCCATTTGTTGAATGAGTTCTACCATTTCTACATCATCTTCTTCTAGTAAAAAACTCGTTTCGCATCCAAGTTTTTCAGCGATATATTGTAATGTTTTCATGGAAGGTGTAGCTTTTCCATTTTCAATTTGACTTAGCATACTTTTTGTCAGTTCTGAACCTGCTAGCTCAGTTTGAGTAAACTTTTTTTCTTTTCGTAACGTTTTAATTTTTTCGCCTAGAGTAGCCATCACATGCTCCTTTATAATTAAAAAGTTAAATACAATTAAACTTTTCGTTGTAAAAATTGGAAGGTTGATTATATAATAAGTTTAACACAATTTAACTTTTAAGGGGAGAGTGTCATAATGGGGGATGTAAGTATAGGTCAAAATGATTCAAAAATGAAGATTGCAACGAGAAATATTATGCTAATGATGATTGGGAAAATGACATCTTTATTAGGTGCAGGTATTTATACGTTTGCAATGGGATTATACGTATTAAAGACAACGGGTTCAGGAATGGGATTTGCAATTACGCTAATTTGCGGATCAATACCAAGAATGATCTGTGGACCAATTGCAGGTGCTGTAGCTGACCGCGTCAATCGAAAATGGCTTGTCATTGGCACAGATTTATTAAGTAGTTTAACGATGCTTATTATGTTTATTCTTACTACTATATTTGGACCATCACTTCTGTTTATTTATGTTTCAGCAGCATTATTATCAATTTGTGCAAGTTTTTATTCTGTTGCATTAACTTCGTCTATTCCTAATTTAGTAGATGAGGAGCGTATTCAAAAAGCGAGTGCTTTGAACCAGACGGCAGCATCTTTATCAAATATTTTAGCGCCAATTATTGGCGGAGTTGTATTTGGTTTCTTTTCGATTAAATCGTTTTTCCTGCTAAATAGCATTACATTCTTTTTAGCGGTTATTGTGCAATTATTTATCGTATTTGATTTATATAAAAAAGAAATGGCTGAAAGTAAAGAGCATTTCTTGACGAGTATAAAAGAAGGTTTTTCATATGTAAAACGACAGCATGAAATATATGGGCTAATGAAAATTGCACTATGGGTGAACTTTTTTTCGAGTGCACTTTTCGTGGCACTTCCATATATTATCGTTCAAAATTTACATTTATCTTCGAAGCAATTAGGTACTGTAGAGGGAATGTTAGCGGTCGGAATGTTAATTGGTGCGATTGTTTTATCGATGCGTAAGGAAACGAATAATCTGTTTCGCTCTGTTTATGTTGGGTTATTTTTATTTGCAAGCTTAAGTGTATGTACGATTTTTCCATTGTTAGTTACCATTCCGAAAGTAGCAAGCTTCATGTATTATATCTTATTTATGCTTTTAACGGGTATGTCAATGATGATAGTAAATATACCGATGCAAGTACATATTCAAAAGACGACAGACCCAAGCTATTTAGGGCGTGTATTCGGTTTACTTGAAACAATTTCTACCGCAATCGCACCGCTCGGTATGATTGTATATGGATTTTTATTAGATATGTTGCCGACTAGCATTGTTATGATGACATTAGGCGGAGGATTATTGTTAGTTGTATTAGTGGGAGTAAGAAAGCATGTGGCGAAAAAGCAAGTGGATGTGTCGGTTTAAAAATAAGAAAGTATTAAAAAATTGACTGGAAACAATAAAAATGACCAAATTAGTATTTTAGTTTTTGAAACTCTTTTTCATGTATGTTACAGTAAAGTGAGCAGGCAAAGAAAAGGAGAAAACATCATGAAAAAATTAAGTTTTGTAATGCTTTTTCTGTTAGTCGTAATGACTGGATGTAGTAATTATGACACGTATATTGAAACAGGTATGCAATCATTGAAAAATGAAAAATATAGTGATGCGATTATGTGGTTTGAAAAAGCGGAAAAAGAGAAAACAGGAAATGAAGTGAAGGCATATAAAGAAGTCGCTCAGTTACTAGATCACGGTGCGACAGCATTAAAAGACGGTAAGTATGCAGAAACGAAAGATATTGCAAATGAAGTGTTACAAAAGAAAAAAGACGATGCACTTGAAAAAGCTGTGACATCAAATGCAGAGAATATGCTTCAAAAAGCAAAAGATGTGGAAGAGAAAGTAAATGAAAGAGTGGCAAAGCATAGAAAGATAGAAGAAGAAGGAATCGATAAACTTATTAAAGCTGTCGATAGTATAGATGAAGTGAAAGAAAAAGAGAAAAAAGTTTCAGAAGCATTAGATAAGGCTGAAGAGGCACAAGCAAAAATTGAGGAAAAGAAAAATAAATAGAGTTATAGTGTAAAAGGCTGTCGTGTATAACGACAGCCTTTTAATTTTTTGCTGCAAAAGAAGTAATGCTATGTAGTAAAAAAGAAATTATTTTAGAATTCCATCTGTCCTCATGATGAATGGTATAAATATTACGCTGAAATTCAAAATCAGGGATCGGTATATAGCATAGCTCATTTCGTTGTACTTCTTGCTCAATAGCAAGTTTTGAAATAAAGGCAACCCCATTACCATATTTTAAAATTTGTTTCATCGTTTCTAATGAATCTAGTTCAATTTCTGATTGAAAGAAGCTGTTATGTGCTAACGTCCATTGTGTAAGTAAATCTCTCGTTGTAGATGGGTTACGATGCAATAATATACGTTCTTTTTCGATATCTTGTAATGATACATTTGTTCTTTTAGAAAGATGATGTTCTTTGGAAAAGGCAAGAACAAGTGTATCAGGCATTACATTCATTTGTTTTAGAAGTGGTTCGTCAAACGGTGCCGCAGAAATTACCCCGAGATCAATTTCATGATTTTGTAGCATCGTTCGAATTTCAGGAGCTGTTTTTACTATGAGTGTTATTTTTATATTTGGAAATTCGCATTGAAATTGGTGAACAACTTCTGGTAAAAGATAAGTCGCTGGTACATAACTAGCACCAATTGTTATAGCGCCTTTATTAAAATCTTTAAACTCTTGTGTGACCCGCCTAGCTTCTTTCATAAGTGCATCTATTTTACAAGCATAATGATGCAACGCCTCACCAGCTTCTGTTAAGAAATACCTTCCGGAACGTAATTCAAATAAAGGTACACCAAGTTCCTCTTCTAAGCTTTTTATATGGAACGTAATAGTAGGTTGTTTAACGCCAAGTTTTTCTGCAACGATAGTAAGCTTTTTGTATTTCTTAATAAGCACTACAATTTCTAATTTTAAGAGATTCATTATAAGTTGGCCCCTTTTTCTTCTAACTATAGAAAAAATCTATAGAAATAAATAGTTTATTAGAGATTTTTTAATTTAATCTTTACAGTACATTAACATTCAGTATAAATCTTCCAGATAGAATGAAAGCAGGTTAAGAATGAGGGGAGAGAGGTGAAACGATGGATATTAAAATTCATGGATTAGAAAAGGCATTTGGAAAAACACAGGCGTTAAAGCCGTTACAGATTGTAATGAAAAAAGGGGAATTCACCACACTTTTAGGACCTTCAGGATGCGGGAAAACGACTTTGCTTAGAATGATTGCAGGACTTGAAGAACCGGATAAAGGAGAAATATATTTTGGAGATAAGTGCATGTATTCGTCTACAAAAAAGGTAAAAACATCTCCTCATGAACGGAATATCGGTATGGTATTTCAAGATTTTGCTTTATGGCCGCATATGACTGTTTTTGAAAATGTTGCATTTGGTTTAAGGGCTACAAAGCAAACGAATCATTTACGCGAAAAGGTAGAAGATGCGATAAAGCGAGTTCGCCTGCAAGGTATGGAGAAAAGATATCCACAC
Source organism: Bacillus sp. FSL R9-9410 (assembly GCF_038050385.1). Classification (NCBI taxonomy): domain Bacteria; kingdom Bacillati; phylum Bacillota; class Bacilli; order Caryophanales; family Bacillaceae; genus Bacillus; species Bacillus sp. FSL R9-9410. The sequence continues at coordinate 3,021,900 of NZ_JBBOTV010000001.1, read as the reverse complement.
GAACTTTCTGGCGGACAGCAGCAACGTGTCGCATTTGCTAGAGCAATCGTAACAAAGCCTCATTTTATTTTGTTTGATGAACCGTTAAGTGCACTCGATGCAATTTTACGAGAAGAAATGCGCTTAGAGCTTATGGATATCGTTCATTCCATTGGTTTAACGGCATTGTATGTAACACACGATCAAACAGAAGCTATGTCAATGTCAGACCAAATTATTGTAATGAAACAAGGGGAAGTATTACAAAAAGGAACACCAGAAAATATTTATGTGAAACCGTCTCATGAATTTGTTGCAAAGTTTGTTGGTAAAGCAAATTGGCTTGTAGAGAATAAACAAATGATTCGCCCAGAGCACGTGAGCTGGACAAAAAATGACGTGTGCGACATGTATACAGGTGAAATTCAGCACGTTACATATGTAGGAGAACGTTATGAAGTGAAAGTAAATATGGGGACACTCGGTGTATGGACAGCTTATAACAATAGTAAGCTAAGCATCGGTAAACCGGTATCGTTATATGTACCAAAAAAATGTATTCATCATATAGGGGGAGAATCGTATGAAGAAATTCAGTTCGCTTAAGTCTTTATTTGTATGTACTTTACTATTTTCTGCTGTAGTAGCAGGTTGTAGCTCAAAGACAGGTAATGTAGATGCAAAAAATAAAAATTCTGATGAAAAGAAAATTGTTGTATATAGTGCAGGACCGAAAGGATTAGCAGAAAAAATTCAAAAGGACTTTGAAAAGAAAACCGGTATAAAAGTGGAAATGTTTCAAGGAACAACAGGTAAGATTTTAGCGAGAATGGAAGCTGAAAAGAAAAATCCAGTCGTTGACGTTGTCGTACTCGCTTCTTTACCAGCTATGGAAGGATTAAAGAAAGATGGGCAAACGTTAGCTTATAAAGAAGCGAAACAAGCTGATAAGCTTCGTTCTGAATGGTCGGATGATAAAGGACATTATTTCGGATATAGTGCTTCAGCATTAGGAATTGTGTACAACACAAAAAATGTGAAGACAGCGCCTGAAGACTGGAGCGATATAACAAAAGGAGAATGGAAAGGGAAAGTGAATCTTCCAGATCCAGCGCTTTCAGGTTCGGCTTTAGACTTTGTAACAGGATACGTGAAAAAGAATGGACAAGATGGATGGAAGTTATTTGAACAGCTTAAGAAAAATGAAGTTACAGTAGCAGGGGCAAACCAAGAAGCGTTAGATCCAGTTGTAACAGGTGCGAAAGATATGGTAATTGCTGGTGTTGATTATATGACGTACAGTGCAAAAGCAAAGGGTGAACCGGTTGATATCGTATATCCAAAAAGCGGAACAGTCATTAGTCCACGGGCAGCAGGCATTATGAAGGATAGTAAAAATGTAGAAGGTGCAAAAGAGTTTATTGATTATTTATTATCAGATGATGTGCAAAAACAAATTTCTAAAGCGTATTTATTGCCAGGTAGAAAAGATATAAAAGCTGAAAATAGACCGAATGTAGAAGAGATTCCGGTATTAAACGTTGATTGGAAAACAGTTGGGAAAGAACAGGATGAAGTAGGAAAACAGTTTAAGAAAGTATTTCAATAAGATGGTGATTACATGGTAAATCGATTCGTATCAGTAAGACAAATTGGAATGACAGTAGCATTGTTACTTGTGGTGATGTTAATCGTCATTCCGCTTTTTCTCATTTTATTTTCTAGTGTATATGAAAATAGCAGTTGGAATTTTTTAAAGCCTTTTGAAGTCATGAAGAGTGGTGGATTAGCTGGAATTTTTCTAAATTCGATGCTTCTAGGTGTACTCGTTGTAATAGGAGCTACAATATTTGCATTTCCATTGGCGTTCATTATGAGCAAAACAGATGTAGGAAAGTATAGTAAGTTAGATATTATTTTTATGATCCCATTTATGACCCCGCCGTATATCGGATCGATGGGATGGATTTTGTTCATGCAACCTAACGGTTATTTTGAACAATTTTTTCCGGATTTAAAGCCGATTTCATCATCATTTTTTAGTTTAGGCGGTATGGTTTTAATTATGAGTCTGCATTTATTCCCATTCCTTTACTTCATGTTGAAAAACACGTTACTTCAAATTGGGAGTAGTAAAGAAGAAGCTGCAGCAGTTCATGGTGGAAGTTTTTTCTATCGTTTAAGAAAAATAATATTGCCGTTATTGTTATCAAGTTATGTAATGGGTGCTTTACTCATTTTCGTAAAGACGATTGCTGAATTTGGAACACCGGCTACATTCGGACGTAGAATAGGATTTCATGTGTTAACATCAGAGATTCATAAATTTATTTCAAGTTGGCCGATTGATTTTGGTAGTGCCACAGCATTATCTTCTTTATTACTTAGTGCGTGTATGCTCATTTGGTATATGCAAAATGTATTGAACCGAAAGTACTCATATGCAATGGTTAGTGGAAAAGGTGTGAAATCTAAAAGGTATACTTTGTCTATATTTACACGTTTTATAGCATGGGTTTATGTAATTAGTTTACTAATAGTAGCAATTGGTATCCCATACTTTTCTATACTTATAGCTTCTTTATCGAAATTAAGAGGCGGTGGCTTACATTTAAATAACTTTACAATAAGCCATTATGAAGCATTATTTACAATTGGTTCTCCGGGATTAGAAGCTTTATGGAACAGTTTTCTTTTTTCACTCGTAACGGCGATTGTTGCTGTAATTATTGGCGTATTTTTGGCACTTATGATTCGAAAGGGGAAAAAGTCCTCTGAAAAATGGCTTGATATGTGCGGCATGTTACCGAATATGGTACCAGGAATAGTGATGGTTGTGGGGCTTATTTTATTTTGGAATTCACCATATATGCCTATGTCAATTTACAATACACCTGTCATGGTTATCGTAACGTATGTGGTTCTTTTTCTACCTTATACGGTGCAGTATGTAAAAGCTTCGCTCGGACAAATTGATGATTCTCTTATACAGGCGGGAAGCGTTTTTTCTGGAAATTATATTTACATTTTTAGAAAAATAATATTGCCTCTTATTATTCCAGGCATTCTTGCTGGATGGGCGATGACATTTACGATTTCGATAAGAGAGTTAGTAGCATCGCTTCTCGTACTACCTCCATCAGTAGAAACGTCAGCAACGTTTATTTTTGCTCAATTTGAACAAGGAGAAGTATCTATAGGAATGGCAATGGCTGTTGTTTCTGTTGGGCTTACAACAATGTGCTTATTACTTCTACAACATATGGAGCAAAAACGAAAAGGGGTAGCATGATGAGGATGGAAGTATGGGGAGGAGCGGGAGAATACGGTCGTTCCTGCTATTTTGTAAAAAATAAAGAGACGAAAATACTATTGGATTGTGGTATTAATCGATCATATGAGGATAGTTATCCCAAAATAGAGACCGAGGTTGTTCCATTTTTGGATGCAGTATTTTTATCACATATTCATGAAGATCATACGATGGGTTTACCTTTATTGACGAAGTATGGATATAAGAAAAAAATTTGGACGACTCGTTATACGAAGGAGCAACTTCCAGTTTATTATAAAAAATGGAGAAACTACAATCTGACGCAAGGGTGGAATTTACCTTATACCGATCAAAATATTAAAGATTTAAATTATGTATGTATTGATGAGATTAGTAATCCAAATGAGTGGATACACATTACACCTACGTTACGCTTTCAATGGGGATATAGTGGGCATGTTCTAGGGGCTGTTTGGTTTTTAGTGGATATGTGTAATACATACGTTTTTTATTCCGGGGACTATTCAGCAGAATCTAATATACTACGCGCTAATTTACCTGAGAAATTACGAAAAGATATAAAAATTGCTATTGTAGATGCTGCTTATCACACTGATGATGTTTCACAAAAGGAACGAGTAGACGAATTATGTGCAGAAATTGAACGAGTTGCGCAAAATAAAGGAATAGCATTACTACCGCTGCCTCCACTTGGTAGGGCGCAAGATATAGTATTGTATTTATATGAACGATATAAAGAAATTCCAATTATAGTAGATAAAGAAATTTTGGCTGGATTTGAAGAGATGTTCGTATATAAAGATTGGATAAAAAATAATGAAGAACTTGAATGGATTATGGAGAGTTTAAAAAGAAACATAATAGTTATGGATAATGACATCGGTACGCAAAATAGTTATGGAATAGTTATAATGAGTGATGCGAATATGCTAACGAAACGAGCGCAGTTATATTATGAACAACTTCGGCATGAAGAACGAAATTCCATTATCTTTACTGGACATATTGCGAAAGGAAGTTTCGCAGAAAAGGTGATGAAAGAATGTGTAGGTAGAGAATGTAGGGTAGAGCGAGTTCCATATAAGGTTCATCAAAGTATAAGTGACGTTAAGACGATGTTAAATAAATTATTACCAGAACATACGGTGTTAGTACATGCTCTTAAAGAGGACACGGATCGATTACAGCAAAACCTTAGTACAGCAGGATATGAAAATATATATTCACTTGCAATGGAACGTATAGAAGTAATTTAAAATGTAAAGGAGATCGGTATATGAAAAAGGTATTTGTATTCGTAAGCATTTTCTTTTGTTGTTTCCTTAATAACGTTAAGGAAGGGTTTGCTGCTAGTCCAATGAAACCTAGTTTTGAAGTGAAGTTATTATTAAAGCCAGAACAAGTACTAAATAGTGATAAAAGTATAAAGAAAGAGGTGCTAGAACATTTTCAAACTGGTACAAACTATGAAAAAATACAAGTGCAATTTTTAGATACGGTGAATAAAAATTTAAGTAAGGAAGGTTGGTTTGCTAGAATTCGAAAGAAAGAATTTAGTAAAGATTTTGAGCTAACATATAAAAAAAGATATCCTATTCAAAATGGTGCAATTCAAGATGCAATAGAAGTAGCTAAAAAGGATGGATTTGATAGTAAAACTGATAGCTATGAGGCAGAAATAGATTGGGGATTTGAGAAAAAGACATTAAGTATTTCAAATAAGAAAAGCTACAGTGCTAAAGGGTATGGGGTACTCGATTTACCAAATGAACAAACATCTAAAAACATGTTAATAGAGAAGTTACCAGGAAAAATGAATAAATGGCTGTATGCGAATTGGGGAGAAGAGATGTTAAGGGACTCCCGTATTTACGGTCCTGTATTAATGAAACGGTATACAGGGGAGTTTGAAAATACAAAAACGAATATTGAAGTTTGGCCGCTTAGTGATACAGGAAAAGTAGAAGATGACTTCGTTATAGAAGTATCATTTAAAACAAGTGAAGAAAGTATTGCGAAAAAACAAAGAGAATTATTACTGGCGAGTATAGAGAAAAAAGGATGGTTGTTACCGAAAGATAGTTTGAAGACAGAGCTTATTTTTCAGTGAATATGAAAAAAGGAGTCCATATGTCTATGGATTCCTTTTTCGTATATATAAATTAAATTAATAAAAGAGCATTAAGCTAAATCAGCTGACACGAACATATCACTATTTTGAAGATTTTTAGAGCGTAAACTATAAGCAACCACTTTCTTTTTATGTTGTTTGACAACATCAACATGCTCTTCATGACTATAAATATAAAATATGAAATCTTTTTTTCCACGTTTTGCATTTATAATTAAAGGAGTGCCCTCATTATGTGGTGGTGCATAATAGCGATCTAAAAATAAACCTTCGTTAAAATCATTAATAATTTTACTTTTCTTATCGCCTTCTAAGTTATTTCCGTTGATCGTTACAGTAGCATTTTCTTCATCCAGTTGCGGATGTGTTTCATATCGGCTAATAATTGATTCAATAACGGAGTTTGGAAGACTAGAAACGATAATTTTAAATGCTCCAAAAACAACTAACAGTACAATAAACCAAGTCGTCATATTGTATCATCCCCTTTATCCCGCATTAACTGTCCGTAAAAGCCCGATTGGTGTGGGCTAATAATCAGTGGGGATGGACAAAACCCCCACTAATTAAAGTTTCACTTTATACTATTAAATAATATAACCCATATGGTAATAGTACATATGGTGAAGTTTTGTATATTTTGTGAAAAAATTTCCTTTTTTGAACGTTTTTTAACAAATTGAGCTATTGCCAATTCATAAGGGGGAAATTAGATGGTAAGTTCGCTTTTGTTATTGTTAGAAAAATCAATTTTGTTACAAAAAGTTGAAATCGAAGTATTTTAAAAGAAAAAGGTTTATAATAAAAATATAACTAATTACAAGGAAGTGTAACTATGAGTACTGTAGCTATCGTGTATGGTATTATTCTTTCCACAATTATTATTTTATTTTTCGTAGGGATTTCACGTTATATTCATAAATGGAAAGAAGGAGTTGCGAAATTAAATCACATTGAAGAAGAACTTAGTGATTTAATGTTACATCATGGTAAGTAAAAAATTTATTTTTTAACTAAACAATGTGAAGAATATCACAAAACATGCTCTCTTTATGAAAGCATGTTTTTTTATTATGTGCTGAATAGGCACATATCATCTATTTTCCCCATACGATACATCGTTAAGTACAGAATGTTGGGAGTGGGAAAGAGGGATAAAATGAGTAATTCAGGTTATGTTACAGATAATAAAAATTTAAAGAAAAGCTCAGGAACGCCAAATCTTTTCTTTGATTCAAGAAAAAATGTCTTTTTTAAAAGAGACGAGAAAAATGTTGCGTATGAAGTAACGTCAACACAGTTACCGGCGATGATTGGAGGAGCATTTGTTGATTTGTTTATGACGAAGGGTTATTCTGTTTTGTATAAAATTGTAATTTATTTCGGTATAATTAATATATAGAAGGCAATTTGTTAGAGGAGGCACATTGTGAATATATTAAAGATTATAGGGATAATCGCGGGAGTTATTATAGTAGTTGTTATAGCTTTCTTTGCAGTTATGAAATATTATTTGTCAAAAGAAGATCCTGATTATGTATTAAACTACATAAAAGAACATAAAGGTGATGAAACATGTTCATTACTTATTAGAAAAAATGGTGAAGTAGTAACATCTGTAAATGAAAATAAAAAATTACCATTAGCAAGTATGGCAAAAATCGTAATAGCAGTTGAGTTTGCTAAACAAGTGTCAGAAGGAAAAATCCACCGTGATGAACAAATTTCATTGAAAGAACTAGAAAAATACTACGTTAAAGATACTGATGGTGGAGCGCATCCTGCATGGTTAGAAGATGCCAAAGCTAGAGAGTTAGTGAAAAGTGAACAAATCACTTTAGAAGAAGTTTCCAAAGGGATGATTCATTATAGTTCTAATGCAAATACAACATATTTATTAGAGAAACTTGGGATAGATAGGGTAAATGAAAGTATAAAAGAGTTAGAGCTTACTAGTCATGATACGTTCTCTTCGTATACTGCTTCACTATATATGAGAGGATACGTAGAAAAAGAACTTCATGTTCCAGAGGATCAATCGTTAGAAATGATACGTAACATGTCTAATGATGAGTATAATAAACATGTGTTACAAATACATGAATGGATGAAAGATGAAGAAGAATGGAAAAAGCGAGATATCCCATTAAAAATAGATATGGAATTCCAACGTATTTGGTCAGATAGATTAGTGAGTGCAAATGCTAAAGATTATTTGAGTTTAATGGAAAAGATAAATAGTAGAAATTATTTTTCAAAATCAATGCAAGATGAAATGGAGAATGTTTTTAAAGGAACAGTTCAAAATAGTAAATTCGAATATGCTGGTCAAAAAGGTGGTTCTACCGCATTCGTATTGACAAAAAGTTTGTATACTACAGATAAAAAGGGAAATAAGGATGAGGTTGTAATAATGTTTAATAATATAGATAATCAAATTACATACCAAAAGCTTAGAAATAATATAGATTACTTCATTCGAGATGCTATAACAGATGAAGAATTCATAATAAAATTATAATGAAATAATCTTATTATGTAAACAACGGGCGCTTATTTGAAAGCGTCCTTTTCTTTTACTGATACAGGATTTCCTATTTACTCCATTGAATATAGATTGAAACTAAGAAAGGAAGAGGAACAAATGACTACAATATATTTCGTTCGCCACGCTCACTCTACATATACAAAGGAAGAAAGGGAACGCCCCTTATCTGAGAAGGGTTGGTTAGATGCACAAAACATAACAAGCTTGTTAAAAGATGAGAAGGTTGATGTTGTTATTTCTAGCCCATACGAAAGAGCGATGCAGACCGTTGAAGGAATTGCGAATGCCAATAAACTATCAATACAACTGGAAGAAGATTTACGAGAAAGGTTATTAAGTAAAGAGCCAGTAGAAGATTTTTATGACGCTATTCAGAAGGTGTGGGAAGACTGGACTTTTGCATACGAAGGCGGGGAATCAAGTGATGTAGCGCAAAGGCGTGCTGTATTATGTATGTAAAATATAATGGGGAAATATAAAGGGAAGAATATTGTAATAGGTACTCATGGGAATATTATGGTATTAATAATGAATTATTTTGATTCGAAATATGATTTTCAGTTTTGGAAAACACTTCATATGCCTGATGTGTACAAATTAACTTTTGATAATAATCGTTTCATTTCTGCTGAAAGAATAGAGAAAACGGGTTATCAGATTAATAATTTGTAAAAGTTTATCAAAAAAAGAGGAAAGAGAGAAAGTATTGTAGAAGTATGACTTTGTAACATAAAAAAATATTTGTTAAAGGAGGCTGTTTACATGTTTGAGAAAGAGAAAGAAGGGCTTATTGAAGTTCACAACGTATATGAAATCGCACCAGCAGATGGAGCAATTATAGGTATGGCAACGGAAGAAGAAATGGAGATTGCTGCTGAACTAGAGTTACAGTACTATGCCCATTCTCGTTTATTAGAAGCAAATATTCAGTTAGACGGTTCCTCCTATAAAGAGTTACTTCAGGAGTTCCAGGAGTACGAAAGAAAATCAATGAACTTTTGGAGAGCAATACATAAACGTTTAGCGGTGCCATGGGCATGGGTATTACGTATTGATGTTGCGAATGGTCCTATATATGTAAGCAATGGGAGTTCGTATTATGAAGAAGTTGATGATAACGAAGAAGACTATGAATAGATAAGTAAGGAAGCAGCTTTAGTTGCTTCCTTTTTTTATTTACAATGAGTGAATGGTTTCAATGATAGTATCTGGGCAATCATTTTCTATACCGTGACCAGCACCTTCAGCCAAAATGTATTGGCTGTTTATTGAGAGATTTAATTGTTCACGAATAAGTTCTTGCCACATATCTTCAAGTTGTGTAGCTTCTTCTTTTGGCATACCGCCCTCAATCAATTGAGCAATAGAATATTGAGGATCTCTACCGATAACGATTAATGGTATTTCTAATGTTTTATGTTGTTTTTTTATTGAGCGAGCACAATTTTTCCACTCGGACAGTTCAGAAGCTATCGCTTTATATAATGAAGGAGATGTAGAAAATTTGATATGCTGTTTTGTTGTATTGACGAGCATAGGTTTTAGTTCAGTATAAAGTGCGTCTGCATCCATGTTGGAGTAAGTATGATATTTGTGTAGCCAAATATCATCAGAATCAGTTTGATCTGAAACTGGTAAATGAAGCTCATCTAATCGGTGTAAGTTCATGGAAGTAGAATCAACTAAAATAAGTGCTTCAATTTGATTCGCATGTAATATCGCAAAATGTTGTGCGCATAAACCTCCATAGGAATGACCGATTAAAATGATTGGCTCATAAATATCTAGTTCATGTAGTAACATATGTAGTTCTTTTACAACTTGCATTGTTGTACGTCGATTAGTTCCTAGCTCACTTTTTCCGTAACCTGGGCGATGATATGAAATGACTGTAAATTTTTGTGAAAGCTTTTCTATAATAGGAAGCCAATCATAAAATGAGCAACTCATTCCTGTTTGAATGACTACAGTTTGTTTACTGTTACCTCTTATATATACTTCTACAGTTTGTCCAAATATCTCTATTGATCTATTAATAGTAATTCCCCCTAAGCTTGAAATACTTTTTGGCAAGTAAAGACGATACACCAGGCACATATGCCGAAGAGTATAGATGTACTAAGTGAAAAGGAGTTCTTTAAACCGATATAAACAATAAATAATAGTAGTGCGGATGCAGGAAATCCATATAATACGCCTAAAGCGAATTGACTTAATTCTTGTTTACTCCCACCTTCGAAAGAAATCCAAAATAGGCTTAGTAAACTAACGAGTGGAAGGGCAGCAATAAAGCCGCCTATCGTACTATAATGTTTAGCGACTTCAGTAATAACGCCGATAATAAGTGCCGAAACGATTACTTTAACGAGGAAATGCATATTTTGCCTCCTTCGCTAATAACGAAAAGGCTTTTTCAATTAATTGTTGTTCTTCTTTTGATAACTGTGATTCTAATATTTTTATCTTTTCTTTATCTAGTAAAGTATGCTTTTCTAATACTTCAATGCCTTCTTTCGTTAAAGTAAGGTTTACAACCCTTTCATCGTGTGTGTTTCTTTCTTTTATAATAAATCCTTTTTGAATAAGGCGCTTTACGTGTTCAGATGCTGTGTTATGAGAGAGACTAAGCTCAGTAGCAACTTTTCCAATTGTTATATCTTTCTCACGAGAAACGATTTGTAAAATACGAATAGCTTGGTGAGAAAGGTTGTCTTCATATTCATATCGTAAGTGATAATAAATACTTTCCCAATGTTGATTAATGTCTTTCATAATGATAAATCCTCCTATTTTTATATCGTATAGTAAGATATATTCGTTGATTCAGAAGTAAAATCCTTTTATTTTCAATAAAAATGTTGAAAAAGTTTATTTTTATTGAAATATAAGGTAATCTATGTGTAAAGGTATACATTTAGCAAGAGAGAGGATGATAGCTGTGAATACATTTAAATGGATTAGTCATGAAAAGATGTATGTAGATCAAATACATGTTGAAAAATGTGGTCCTCTTTCAGTCGGCGTATATGGAGGAAATCAAGAGAGTGATGCATATGAAAGAGGAGATGCAGTGCTAGCTTGGTGGGATCCGAAATTAGAATTTGAATTTGTTATGATTTTTGATACACATCATAAAACGAAAAATATACATTATATAATAGAAGCGATTTCAGAAAGAGAAGAAAAACTAAAAGAGTTATTTTCATACCCAATCCATTTAGCTTTTCATCATACACATATGTATTTATTAGCGTTATTTACAGATGAGCTCTTTATCGAGAAATGTGACCAAGATGATGAGGAACTTGCATGTTTAATTTGTTTACGAAAAGGCGAGTTCTTATATTGGCTATCAGTTGGTGATTGCTTCGCGTATTTATTCCATTCAGAGCAAACGGAAAATGGAAAAGGTAGGCTAAATAAGCGTAAGAACTATGAATACATAGGAAGAAAAAATGTTTTTGCAGCGAATACACCTTGCTTTACATCAGGGATAAGGGGATTAGAAAAAGGAACGAATCACATTGTAATGGCAACGGATGGTATTTTAGAATGTGATAAACGAAAGTTTGATGATGATCAATCTTTAGTAGAAATATTACACGACGGATCTTGTTTACAGATTGAGCCTGTATTAACAAATGTACTTCAGTGGAAAGGTAGAGATTGTGCCACTATTATTGGATGGTCCATCGATACTGAAAATAGACAATGTGCCAATTAATAAATGAAAGAGAGTTCAAGGTTTTTTGTCCTTGAACTCCTTTTTGTTAGGCAATATGAATATGATACGTTTTTAACCATTCATTTATTTGTAGCATATACTCCATAGCACTTCTTGCTTCAAAATTGGTAATCTCTTTGTTACTTTGATCAGCAATTGCAAGTAATATGGAATGGTTAATGAGTGAGAAAACAGGATTGTTTTTATTGCTGCACATATCAAGCGTTAAATTGCGGATTGTTTGTAAATAGTGTGGATCCTGTGAAGTAGGATAAGCGCTTTTTCTTCTATTTCGCACATCATCAGGTAAAGCCGGTTTCAGTGCTCTACGTAAAATACCTTTTTCAATATTATCAATACTTTTGACGTTAAAAGGTACGTTCCATAAATATTCAACTAATCTATAATCACAAAACGGTACACGAACTTCAAATCCGACAGCCATACTCATACGGTCTTTACGGTCGAGTAAGAATGGAAGGAATCGTGTTAAAAATAAATAAAACATTTGACGCTGTTTCGCTTCTTTTTTACTTTCACCTTCAAGAGTAGGTACTTCAAGAGCAGCCTCATGGAATCGTTTATTAATATACTGCTCAGGATTACATTGAGTTGTTACGTCGTTTAATAATAGAGAAGATGTGTTTTTCCAGTTTGTTAACCACGGAAACTTATCTACATATAATAGTTCTTCTTGATGAAACCAAGGATATCCCCCGAATACTTCATCAGCAGATTCTCCAGATAAAGCTACGGTTGCATCTTTTTTCATTTCGCAAAATAGTAAATAAAGTGAAGTTTCCATTTCGCCAGCACTGGGTAAATCTTTCGCGTGAAGGGGAACGAATAAGTGATTTGCTAACTCTTCAGCATTCACAATAATATCATGGTGCGATGTCCCTACATGTTCAGAAACGCGTTTTACCCAAGGAGCATCTAAACCAGTACGAGCAAATGTCAGCTCGAAATCTTTGGCGCTATTTACAAAGTCAACGGAATACGTATGAAGTGTTTTATTTTCCGCTGCAAATTCTTTCCCCGCTAGTGCAGTAATACCGCTAGAATCTAATCCTCCTGATAACATACAGACGAGGGGAACATCAGCAATTAATTGTCTTTTTACTGTATCTTGTAAGATAGATAAAATATGAGAAGATGTGTCTTGGGTAGAGTCTGTATGGATCTTACTTTCTAAATTCCAATACTTCTTAACTACTTTTTTATCACGTGTGAATGTTATAGAATGTCCAGCACGAACTTCTTGAATATGTTTAAAGACGCCACATCCTGGAGTTCGAAATAAGCCTAATCCAAATATTTCATTTATTCCATCCGCATCAATTTCAGCAGGAACAGATGGATGAGCTAATAACGCTTTTATTTCAGATCCGAAAATAATACTGTCATTTCTTTCCGTATAAAAAAGTGGTTTTACACCTAAATGATCGCGTGCTAAAAATAATTGTTGCTTCTGATCATCCCATAAGGCGAAAGCGAAAATTCCGTTTAAATGTTGTACGCAGTCTTCTTTCCATTCTAAATAAGCATGTAGTAACACTTCTGTATCTGAATGAGTTTCAAATGCATGCCCACATTTTTGAAGCTGCTCTCTCAGCTCACGAAAATTATAAATTTCTCCATTATAAGTAAGAGCATACGTATAATCACCGGCACGGAATGTTTTTGGCTGCGTCCCGCCTTCTGGGTCAATAACAATTAAACGCCGGTGTGCAAAGGCCGCATGAGGTGAAAACCAAAATCCTTCAGCATCAGGACCACGATGCTGAATACTATTTGCCATCTTTTCTAAAATAACATGTTCATTTGAAAGATCCTTTTTCCAATCTACCCAACCTGTAATTCCACACATACATATCTCATCTCCTAATTTAAAATAGTAGATTAACGAAATAAAATGTACACAAAGTTAAAAAGTGACTATATAAATAGTGTACTACATTAATTAATTTGCAGACTTGAGAAAATTTTCTTTGAATACATAGTTATGTGAGACAATAGCTAAGGGAAAGTATTCCATTACATACAAAAAATAAAAAAGATGAGAGAAAATATTTTTTTAGACGTTATATAGGGTGTAAAAGCTTTTACAAAAAAATAAGGGGAATCGCTACATGAAATCAAATGAGAAAAATTTTATAAAAAGATTACAGCGGCAGAAGGAAGATGCGCTAGAATTTGTTGTCGATGCATACTTACCACTCATAAAAGGAATCACGCACAAAGTTCTTCTTCCAGTTCAAAATGATGGACTCATAGAGGAATGTGTAAACGATATATTTCTTTCCATTTGGAATAATGCAAAGAAATTTCATGGAGAGCCGAATGATTTTAAAAAATGGATTGCAGCGATTGCAAAGTTTAAGGCGATTGATTATTACCGGAAAGCGACTAGAACAGTAGAAATTATTTCAGATGAGTTTCATATTAGTACAGAAAAATCGGCAGAAGATGAATTAATCGTTATGGAAGATAGGGAAGAGTTATTGAAGCTTATTAATCAATTAGAACCGTTAGATCAAAAGGTGTTCATTATGAAATATCTTCTCGGTATGAAGACAGAGGAAATCGGTGACAAGTTAGGATTAACTCGAGCAGCGATCGATAATCGTGTGTACCGGGGAAAAAAGAAACTACAACAAAATGCTACGAATATTAGTTTTGGAGGTAGTGCAATATGAAAGACATTTATGAACTATTAAATGACATTGATATAGATGAAAAAGAACTTGAGGAAATTGAGGCTTCTGAAATTGAAAAAGAAAAAGTAAAACGTAATGTAAAACAATCGATACGTATGAAGAAAAAGATGAAAAGTTGGAAAAAGGGTGTCGCTGCTGCATCTATTTTAGTAGGGTTATCAGTTGCAACGCTTGGTATTGGGTTTCCTACATATGCTGGGGGATTGCCAATTGTAGGTGACATATTCCGCTTTTTAGATAACGGTAGAACAGGATTATATGAAAACTATAAAGAGTTTTCGACTGAATTGAATATGACGAGAGAGAGTAATGGGGTTAAGGTTACAATTAATGATGTAATTTCTGATGGCAGAACATTATCTATAACGTATTCACTGGAAAGTGAGCAAGACTTAGGAGATGATCCTATCATATTAGGCGGATTGGATATAATGGACGCTCATGGTAGTTCAGGAAGTGGGAAAATGACTAAAGTTACTGAAAAAAAGTATGTAGGTATGGTAACAACGACGCACCATGATAGTAATAAAAAGGACAAAGTAAACTTTAGATGGAATATAGAGGGAATAGAGATGCCAGATAGGAAAAAATCAATACAAGGTAATTGGAATTTCGCGTTAACTGTAAAATCAGTGGATAGTAAAGAGAGAACAATTAGTGGGAGTTCGGAAAAGGAAGGTATAAAAGCAAATATGGAAAAGGTAGCAATGTCGCCGGTTTCATTTATTCTTTATTATAATCAAGAAGTTTCTAAGGGTGCGAGGAAAGAATGGGATAGTGTAGATGTTGAATTGACGGTTAAGGATGATTTAGGGAATGATTATTCGGGTGAAGGAAATGGGGGAAGTGGCAACGATCCTTACAATATTCGATGGAGTGCTACATTCCAAAAGTTGAACGAAAATGCAACAAAGCTTATCGTTACACCTCGTGTACACTTGCGAGTTCATACACCTGAAAATCATGGTGGAGTGGAATATGTGAATGGAAAAGAGAAGAAAATTGAAGTGCCGAAAAAAGAAGCGAAGAGTAAAGATATTGTTCTAGATGATATTGTAATTGATTTAAAGAAATAAAAGAGAGACTGCCTAAAAACATTAGGCAGTCTCTTTTTCGTTAAGAATTAGTAACGAGTAACGCATGCGGATGCTGCGTTTTATATTCATCTTTCCACGGAATATTTAGTTGTTCCCACGATTCGCCGCTATCATTGGATTGAAAGACGCCATTATTATTTAAAGTATAAAACGTATGTGGTTCTGCTGGATTTGTAGCAAACATCGAAATGACTGTACCAATTGCAGATGGTAGTCCTTGCTGCACTTGCTCGAACGGAGTATCTTTCGTTTTCCGATAAATATAAGATTCATAAGGAATACGGTGATGAGCAAGGTCGGCACTTGGTGCGGCAGAAACGAGAATTGTATCGCAATCAGCCGGATCGATAGCCATGCTGTATAAATAATGATGTTCAAGTCCTTCACTGCATGAGATCCAGCTGTTTCCGCTATTATAACTTTCAAGGTATGCGCGATCAGGTCCGCCCATAAATCCGTCACCACATGATGCATAAAGGCGATTTGGAGCTTCAGGGTGCATAAGCAGTTGATGAGCATCAATAGGAGCACCGAATTTTTTATCAATCCAAGTATGCCCTCTATCATTACTTTGAATAACAGCACCAGCTTCAATTGAAACATGGATTGTATTTGGAGTGTTTGGATCAACTGTAATCCAGCGAACGTGATGGGTGAAAGGTCTAGGCGGAAAAGCCCACGTATAAGAAGATAATAATGATTTCATATTTTTAAGTTCAGTCCACGTTTCACCACCATTTTCTGAACGGAATAAAGCACTAGGCTCTGTACCTACATAAACGACACCATATCCGTTAATTTGTTCATTAGGGCTTATCGTAATGGAAGTAATCGAAGAATGTAAAATACCATCCTCTTTAGGGAAATCAAAGTAACGATATGAATCTCCAATTGGTCTCCACGAATCCCCGCCATCGTCACTTAGCCATAAACCTCGTCCAAATGTGCCGCAATAAACACGATTTGTTTGGAATGGATCAACCACAATACAGGTAGGTTGCATATTTTGTAAATGATATGTGGTTTCATAGTTACCATATTGTTCTTTTACTACAACAAGTTCACGCTCCATGCAGAGAAATAGTCGTTTCAATTTTGTAACCCCCTTAAAAATTCTTTCATTAGTAAACAATATGAAAATAAAAAAGAAGTAGTCTTGTTTTTAGTTGAGAAAAAGGACTTGTTTGAAAAGTAGCGAAGTTTGTATACAGAGGAAGCGGGATAAAGTGAAACTTTAATCAGTGGGGTATTGTTCATCTTCTACGGATTAGTAGCATTCACTATCGGGCGTTAATGGGGGATAAAGATAGGGAATGTGTTTCATACTAACATACAGATATTACACTTAAAGGAGCATTTGTATGGGACACTCACATGATCACGGTCATTCAAAAAATAAAAAGGCGTTATTAATTGCCTTCTTATTAACAACAAGCTTTATGATTGCTGAAGTTATTGGCGGATTTGTAACAAATAGCTTAGCACTATTGTCTGACGCAGGGCATATGTTAAGTGATGCAGTATCTCTCGCTTTAAGTTTACTTGCGTTCAAGCTTGGGGAAAAAACGGAAACGGCCGCGAAAACATATGGGTATAAGCGAGTCGAAATGTTAGCGGCATTATGTAATGGTGTCGTTCTTATTGTCGTTTCAGTATATATTTTTATTGAAGCAATTCGTCGTTTTAAGGAACCAGTTGAAATCGCTAGTAATGGAATGCTCATTATTGCTGTGCTTGGTCTGCTTATTAATATTGTATCAGCTTGGATATTAATGAGAGGCGGAGATGTGAAAGGTAATTTAAATTTAAGAAGTGCGTTCTTACATGTACTAGGCGATTTATTAGGTTCAGTTGGAGCGATTATTGCTGCGTTACTTATTAAATTTTTTGGATGGACTGCTGCAGATGCGGTTGCTAGTATTCTTGTGTCTATTTTAGTCATTATAAGTGGATGGCGTGTAACACGTGATACAGTTCATATATTAATGGAAGGTGCACCGCAGCACATAGATGCTCAAGAGGTGAAAAATACATTATTAAATATTACTATTGTAAAAGAAGTTCATGATTTACATATATGGTCTGTAACATCAGATTTTCAAGTATTAACTTGTCATCTTATTATCGAAGGTAATGAAACGCAAAGCGTATTGAAAGAAGCAACGGATGTATTAAAGGGGAAATTTCATGTAGAACATGTCACCATTCAAGTTGAAATAGAAGGTGAATTTAACCATAATGAGACAACTTGCAAAGTATGAAAGAAAAAGGGTATGAAAAAGTGTCATAACATTTTTCGCGTGGCATACATATATATAATGTGGCCACAAATACTTTGTAAGGTAAATATTTCATAAGATTACTTTACTTATTAAGAATCATCTTTTATAATCAAAAGTGGTAATTGATAAAGATTATCATTTTCAATGATCGTAGAAAGGAGTTTTTTAAAAGATGAGTAGTCAACTCCGTTTTGCTGTTGAAAATCGTAAGAGACATTTAATTGATGAGTTAATTGGAGCAGGGGTGTTTAAGATTCGCGACCGACAATTATACGAGCTGTCTTTAGAGGAATTGGAAAAAGAGTACGAGCATATTGAAGATTACGCAAATATTCAGGCATAGCATATAGATTATTAAAGAAGGAGCTGGTTACACTTTTGTGTAACCAGCTTTATTATTTCATAGAAATTATTTTTTGTATTTCTTTCATTGGACGGAGCCAGTTTTGAGACATCATTTGTTCCATTCGTTTTTCATCCTGTTTTTGTAGTGCTTGAATTATAGAGTGATGTTCTTTAATAGATTGACTTGCAGGCACGAAGTTTTGGAAAAATAAATATTCAAGGCGTAAAATGTGAAGTTGCATATTTTCTAGAAAAGGTTCAATATATCGGTTTTTAGCAATAGAAGTAATTGTATTGTGAAATCGTATATCTAGTTCTAAAGCTTTTTTTGAATCTTTTTCATGTGTAGATTGTTGAAAAGCATCATTTATCTCGGAAAGTAGTTTAATATCAGCGTCTGTAACTTTTTGAAGTGCTTGCTTTCCTATAATTGAGTGAAGACCAGCTATCGTCTCATAAATGATAGATACGTCGTCTAACTTAATAGGCGCGATTTTCGTTTTTTGCCCAGGTACCATTTCAACTAATCCAGAAAGCTCTAAAATTTGTAAAGCTTCTCTAACAGGTGTTCTGCTTACTCCTAGTGCTTCTGCCAATTCCCCATCATTTATTTTCTCATCAGGTCGTAAAACACCTTCTATAATCCAATCTTGCAGTTGATTTAAAACGAGTGACTTTGCTGAAACTCTTCCTGGTTTTTTATAATTTGGAGGGACAGGCATAGTGAATTCAATCCTTTCATTGTATATGTTTCTTTTTCGTATTAACAAGCTTTAATTTTGGTTTTCCTTTATCCGGTTTTTGGCTTAATATGAGCACCATTACAATTACACAAAAAGCACCTAATAACTGAAAAGATTGAAACGGTACGTGCAAAATAAGCACAGAAGAAATAATAGCTGCGAGTGGTTCTGTACAGCCAAATAATGTTGTTTCTTTAGGCGTAAGGTATCTTATGCTATCTAAGTATAAATAAAATGCGATGAGTGTCCCGAAAATGACGACAAATGTAATGAGCGGGAGGGTACTTAGTTTTACATATTTCATAGTTGATAATAAAATGAATTCGTTTGTGGAAATAAAGTGTAAAATCGTTACGCCAATCCCCCCAATGATCATCCCCCATCCAACGATAACGGATGAAGACCACTTTTCTAACAATTCTTTTGAATACAAACTATAAAATGCAAGAGATAGTCCAGATAAAATGCCCCAAATGATAGCAGGTGTAGATACAGCTAAGTTATGAACAGAACCGTTTGTTAATAGGAGAAAAGTCCCTATTAATGAGAGGGTAATTGAAATATAATCAATTTTTGATGGACGAACGCTCCATTTGAAAAGTAAGTATACAGTGATAAATATAGGGGCTAAATATTGTAACAAAGTTGCAACAGCAGCGTTTCCTTCTTTAATAGAAGCGAAGTACGTGTACTGTACAGCAAGCATGCCTAAAAGACCGAACAAAATTATCTTATTTGCATCAGACTTTTGTTTCCAAATTCCAAATATTTCTTTTTTGTTCGCTCCGAATGATGACATAATGAGCAAAATAGCACCGGATATAAGCAAACGGATTGTAACTAACCATTCAGTAGAAACGTTTTCATATTGAAAAAGTTGTTGCGCAGCTGTTCCGGATAAGCCCCATAAACAAGCACCGATTACAACCATAATAATTCCTTTTAAACGATTTGAATCCATAAAATATATAAGTCCTCCTTTTTAAAAAAATATATTGGATACAATATGCAATATATCACAGAATGGAATATCAATAAACTGAAATTTCTAATTAAAAATAAAATTGTTTATCCCGCATTAGCGGGCAGTAAGACTCCCACCTTGAAATTCGGCGAATGCGAGGAAGTTAGGTGGGAGTCGTGCTGCTCGTAAAAGTCCAATTGGTGAGGGCTAATAATCAGTGGAGGATGGAAAAACCCCTACTGATTAAAGTTTCATTTTATTAAGAACGATCATCTTTTTTGTGTATAGTAAAATATCGTAGGGGGGAGTTATATGCTAGCAGGATTTTTGGTTTGTTTATTTGTTGGATTACTTATCATTTTTTTAGGGTATCAAATACATGTGAAAAAGAGATTGTTTTTGTTGGCAGGCTATCAGGAAGAAACGTTTGTTGGAGATAAAAATAAATTAGCGAAGCTTTCAGGTGTGTTTTCCTATATAGTCGGAGTTGCTACTATACTATTACCGTTTGGCTTAGAAAAAATAGGTGATGTAGTTGGTATCGTATATGCTATCTTAATTGTTTTAGGTACAATTGTGTTTCTTATTAAAGCAAATATGTTAAATAAGAGTACTACAAAGTGAAAAAGGCTCCATGCTACGGAAGCCTTTTTATTATGAAGTGAAAGTAAAAGCCGGAATAGGATCAACAAATGTATTTCAATCTTGTTTCATTTCTTTTTCTGTTAATAGAACGATTCATATCGATGCCGATAAATACAAGTTCAGTTATTTGATCTCCATATCGTTCATCCAAGTTTTTCAATGCTTCTGGTTCTAAGGAATGCTATTTCCACTTGTGAAAATAAGTAAAGTAGAGAAGATTAAGAAGCCAGCAAATCCATATGTATATGATGCTTTACCCCAATAAGAATGGGGTAATTCTTCATCTTTTTGTGAAATATAATCATAATCGCGACGCCCAAAAAATAAAGATAAGAGTAATTTGGTTTGTTAAAAATATGCGTATAAGGAGATATGAGATGAATTGGGTTACTCATAAACCATCATTTGAATTTGATAATTTTAGCCATATTATTCGATCGCAATCTGCTTGGAGCGGGCATTTGGATTTCGCATATGATTTAGTACGATTTGAAAAGCCAGGAACTTTAGTTGAGCTAGGCACACATTTAGGTGCTTCCTTTTTTAGTTTTTGCCAGGGGGTAAAAGATGGAGGATTATCGACTAAATGTTTTGCAGTAGATACTTGGGCTGGAGACGGGCATACAGGTTCATATGGAGAAGGGATTTTTCATATAGTAGAAAAAGTTGTGAATATTTGTTACCCTAATATAGGAAATCTAATTCGATCTACTTTTGATGAGGCTCTGGATCAGTTTCAAGATGAAACGATAAATCTTTTGCATATTGATGGCTATCATACGTATGAAGCTGTTTCTCATGATTATAAAACATGGTTACCTAAAGTTGCGAAAAACGGTATTGTATTATTTCATGATATTGAAGTTAAAAACGGTGATTTCGGTGTGTATAAGTTTTGGGATGAGGTCAAGGTGAAACACCCTCATTTTCAGTTTGGGCATTCATATGGACTAGGAGTTTTATTTCCGAAAGGTTGTAGCGATAAGTTTTCGGAAATACTTAAAAATAAAGAAGAGATACAAAATATGTATAAATAAAAGAGGGGCATGCATCGATTAAATGATGTGTGCTCTTTTTTTATGTGGAAATATATTATTACATATGAGGTGAAAGCGGTAGTAAAAAGTTTTGTTGAGGCAAATATTAAAAAGGTTATTATGGGTTAATAATTAGTGGGGATGGATAAAACCCTCATTGATTAAAGTTTTATTTCATTAGGTGCTTTTATCTAAATAAATAAAAATACAACATTTTTTATATTTTTCATTGCGAAAAGCGCAATCTACTTTTACAATAGAAAGGGTTGTGAATATATTATACTGAAAAAATAAATCGAAATAATATGAAAATTTTGTTTTGTCTTCGCTAATTGTATACTACATACACGTAAGACGACATACATCATGTTATCGACTTGTAAGGAGAGAAAAAAATGAAAAGTGTAAGATTACCATCGATGCTAGAAATTATTATTCTTTTATGCCTATTTCTTGCTGTCGTCTTTTCCTTCCAAACGATTTTTGATCTCCCAATTCAATTAGCGCTATTTATTTCATGGTTTTTAGTTATTGCGCTTGGATTAAGATTAGGATTTCGTTATCAAGAATTGCAAGATGCAATTACGAAAGGGATTTCTAATGGATTAGAAGCAATTCTTATTTTAGTTGCAGTTGGGGCTTTAATTGGAACGTGGATTGCTGGTGGGGTTGTACCTACATTAATTTATTATGGATTAGAATTCATTCACCCTAGCATATTCTTATTGGCAACTTTAATTATTTGTTCAATCACTTCTATCGCGACAGGAACATCATGGGGAACAGTTGGAACTGCAGGTATTGCTATGATGGCGATAGGTGAAGGGCTTGGATTACCACTTCCGCTTGTTGCGGGTGCAGTTCTTTCAGGAGCTTATTTTGGAGATAAATTATCACCACTTTCTGATAGCACAGTTCTTGCAGCGTCTATGGCGAAAGTAGATGTTATTGCTCACGTTCGAGCTATGCTCGTATTAGACGTTCCAGCTTATATTATTACCGGCATTATGTTTACTGTTGCTGGATGGATGTATGGCGGGGATAATGTAGATTTAAATAGAGTAGAGTTTTTAAAAGAAGCTTTATTAAAGCACTTTGATATTAAAATATGGATGCTTGTTCCAGCGGTAATTGTTATTGTGCTATTGGCGATGAAGAAACCATCTATGCCAACAATTGCTATGGGAGCTTTAATTGGTGCAATTTGGGCAACACTTTTCCAAGGAATGCACTTTGGAGAGGCAATTGGAACAGCATATAACGGATTCTCAATTCAATCTGGTGTCGAGTTTGTCGATAAGTTATTAAACCGTGGTGGAATTAACGGTATGCTTAGTTCAGTAGCCGTTATTATTTTTGGCTTAGGTTTTGGTGGATTACTTGAAAAGCTAGGTGTTTTAAAAGTAATCGTATCAAAATTTGAGAAGAAATTAAATTCTGCAGGTAATGTAACATTGTCTACATTAATCGTGGCATTCTTAGCTAATGTATTTGGTTGTGCGATGTACGTATCACTTATTTTAACACCGAAAATTATGGAAGATAGCTATGATAAATTAAAAATAGATCGCCGTGTATTAGCGCGTAACTCAGAAGTAGGTGGAACGTTAACTTCTGGTATGGTTCCATGGTCTGATAATGGTATTTTTATGGCTGGTATTTTAGGTGTATCAACATTATCATACGTTCCATTTATGTGGCTAAGCTTCGTATCACTCATTTTAGCAGTTATTTATGGATATACAGGCAAGTTCATTTGGTATGTAGATGATGCGGATAAAGGAAAGCAAGCATCATAAAAAAATTACCTTCTGCGGTGGCGGAAGGTAATTTTTTTTATATGTATCAATGAGAATTCTTATCATTTGATGGAAAGTCTGTTAAAATAAAAGATGTAGGTATTTTATTTTCAAGGGGATGAAAAAATGGAGTACAGAATTGAAAGAGATACATTAGGAGAAATGAAAGTTCCAGCTGATAAATTATGGGCAGCACAAACACAGCGTAGTAAGGAAAATTTTTCGATTGGAACAGAGCATATGCCGCTTGAAATTGTAAAAGCATTTGCGATTTTAAAGAAGAGTGCAGCGATTAGCAATCAAAAATTAGGGAAGTTATCAGAAGAAAAAGCACAAGCAATTGCGGAAGCTGCTGATGAAGTTATCGCAGAAAAATGGAATGAACATTTTCCACTTGTCGTATGGCAAACAGGTAGTGGTACACAATCGAATATGAATGTAAATGAAGTAATTGCAAACCGTGGTAATCAAATTTTGAAAGAAAAGGGATCTGACGTACATATTCATCCGAATGATGACGTGAACATGTCTCAAAGTTCAAATGATACGTTCCCAACAGCACTTCATGTAGCGTGTGTAATTGCGGTAGAAAATCATGTATTGCCAGCTATTACAAAACTAAAAGAAACATTAGCAGAAAAAGTAACTGCATTTGAACATATTATTAAAATCGGCCGTACGCATTTACAAGATGCAACACCTTTAACGTTAGGACAAGAAATTAGTGGATGGCACCGTATGCTTGAAAAAACAGAGCGTATGATTGCAGATAGCAATACATATATGAAAGAATTAGCAATTGGTGGTACTGCGGTTGGCACTGGAATTAATGCGCACCCTAAATTTGGTGAGATGGTAGCAGAAGAAATTAGTCTGTTTACAGGTAAACAATTTGTTTCTGCACCAAATAAATTCCATGCGTTAACGAGCCATGATGAAGTTGTATTTGCACACGGAGCATTAAAAGCATTAGCTGCCGATTTAATGAAGATTGCTAACGATGTGCGTTGGCTTGCAAGTGGTCCGCGTAGTGGTCTTGGGGAAATTATTATTCCTGCAAATGAACCAGGAAGCTCTATTATGCCAGGGAAAGTAAATCCAACGCAAAGCGAAGCGCTAACAATGGTTGTAGCACAAGTTATGGGGAATGACACAACAATTGGATTTGCTGCGAGCCAAGGTAATTTTGAGCTAAACGTATTCAAACCAGTTATCGCTTACAACTTCCTGCAATCTGCTCACTTATTAGCTGATGCAACCGTTTCATTTAATGATAAATGTGCAGTTGGTATTGAAGCAGATGAAGAAGTAATTAATGAAAATGTAAATCGTTCATTAATGCTTGTAACCGCACTAAACCCACATATCGGGTATGAAAATGCCGCGAAAATTGCAAAGCATGCCCATAAAGATGGATTAACTTTAAAAGAAGCAGCACTGCAATCAGGATTACTAACAGAAGAGCAATTTGATGAAATTGTAGACCCGAAAAAAATGATTGCTCCGAAAGAATAATAGAAGAGGCCAAGGTTCTTAATTTAGAATCTTGGCTTTTTTATCCCGCTATTTGCCGGGCAGTAAAACTCCCACCTCAAAATTCGGCTGGAGCAAAGAAGTTAGGTGGGAGTCGGGCTGCCCGTAAACGCCTTCACTTTATCGCATATTAATTTTTAATTCCTTGTGGAAAAGTAAATACGCATAAAGGGTCATATTTTTTACTGATTTTTCTTAATTTTTTCGCGTGTGTTCCGTAATAAGCGTTCATATAATCTTTCAAATCGCTGTATGGGAAATTGACGAACGAGCCTTCTGTTATGGATTCTATATAGTCAAATCGTTTTTCTAACCATTGGGAGTTATCCTTTTTAAAGATTGGATCTTCCCATATAGATTGAATGCCGATAATATAATGTGCATCACGGTAATAAAAAGCGGTCGCATCTTTATCTACATCCTGAACTTTTCCTCCAAGTGGATAGAGGCTTAAAGCTGCAAAAATACTGCCGGAAGCTCTATCTTCAATAAGACTAATAATTTTTTCGATTTCTTCCTCGTTATATT
Organism: Bacillus sp. FSL R9-9410; assembly: GCF_038050385.1. Taxonomy (NCBI): domain Bacteria; kingdom Bacillati; phylum Bacillota; class Bacilli; order Caryophanales; family Bacillaceae; genus Bacillus; species Bacillus sp. FSL R9-9410. The sequence goes on along the minus strand of NZ_JBBOTV010000001.1, from coordinate 2,996,530 downwards.
GTTTATGAACGAACCGGCCTGTAGATTTAAATTGTTCATACGGTGGATATGAAGATTGTACAATGTCCATTGCTTCAAAAAAACTGATATATTGTAAATTCACCTTCACCCCGTTTATATTGATTAAATCTTGTAAAATGAATGCTGCATCTTCAGGGGTACCGTAATATAAACCCCGTCCATATATTGCAAGTCCTTCCGCAGCAGAGCTATATATGCTCGCACCAATGGTCATTTTACTATTTAAATTTACTAGCCAGCTTTGCCATGTGTGAAGAAATTCCTTTTGGATGTCTACTGAAGCGTTAGGCCAATATAGTTCAACGAAAGTAACTTTATCAACTATTGGAGGGAGCTTAAAAGTTAGCGAAACAACGATGCCAAAATTCCCGCCACCTGCCCCGCGACAAGCCCAAAATAAGTCTTTATGGCAAGTTTCATTAGCTGTAATTATTTTACCTTTATAGTCAATTAATTCTAACTCTATTAAATTGTCGCAACCAAGGCCGAAATACCTACTAGAATAACCCCAACCTCCGCCTAAAGTGTATCCACTTACTCCAACAGTTGGACAAGTTCCTCCTGGAAATGGATAACCTTTTGAAGAGATAAAGTCATAGATTTGTTTATTTTGAACACCACCTTGAATGACTAATGTATTTTTATGTTCATTAAGCTGCATACAGTTCATTTTACTTATATCAATTACGAGGACGTTGTTGTCGACAGAATATCCTTCATAATGGTGTCCACTAGAACGAATGCGAATAGAAATTTCATTTTTTCTCGCCCAAATAATCGCATTACTAACATCCCATTTCGTAAAACAATAAATGATAGCTAAAGGAAACTTTTGAATAGCTCGATTCCATTCTTGTCTAGCTTCCTCGTACTCACAATCATATCTTGTAATAATTTCACCTGTTAATCCTTCATAACTTAACTCATACATAATAAGCACCTTTCATTCATTTTGTGTAGTAGTTTATTTTTCTAGAAATAGTGTATGTTCGTATCGTTTGTTTGTGAGGGAGGGGTAGTATCTTTATGTAATAAAAAATAGACTAACTATTGGGTAGTTAGCCTGGGGGGAGAATATTCAATTCTTATATAGTTATCCTAATAGCACCTCAAACAAAATTATTCATTTGAGGTGCTATTGATTATTTTCACATTTGGCCAGTTTTCTTTTAAGAGTGAAATGAATTTCTCCTCTTCTTGTGGTACGAAAGATGATACTGAGTCGAATAAATTATAATGAATTTCTATTTGCTGTCTTGTCCAATTTTCTGAACGAAGCTTTTTACCAGAGTATTTAATATGACGTATATTTTCAAATGGAATTTCAGTACGGAGTATGAAACCATGTTTAACAACAAGGGCAGATTCCGTTATTTTGTAATGAGAAAAATAGAAAGAAGAGAGATTCACGATATTTAAGAGCATCATGAGAGTGAAAAAAATAGAATTCTCATTTTGAAAGAATAGAGAAATGAAAAAAACAACTAAAAACAATGAGATTAAAATGATATGAAATGGATTTTTTTTCGCTTTAAATTTCAAGTAAATCACCTCGGTATATCAGTCATTAAAATAATTAAATCACAATATTGTAATGAAACATAAAAATATGCAACATTACATATTTTTACGTTTCATTATTCGTGTAAAATTTTTTTGATGGGGTAAATTCAAATGAAGTTTTTCAAAAGTGGAGTTGCATAAAATGATTTGCAGAAAAAGCATTAAAGTAATAGTCATAATTAGTTGGATGATGATGATTAGTGGTTGCTCAAATAGATTCGTTGAGGATGGAAATCGAAAACATATATTTGTACAAGCGAGTAAATTTTTAGTAGAGGTTGTTTATAAAATATATGAAAGGTAAAAGGTGTTTCCGTATATGGAAACACTTTTTTTATAGTTAAAATTGAATGCTGGAAGGATCTTGAATAGTAGTCATGTTTTGTTTCACATCCGATAATAATTAGTTTGTTACAATACATTCGCTTTTCGGTGTGATAAGTCCTATTTATCCCGCTATTTGTGGGCAGTAAAACTCCCACCTCAAAATTCAGGTGGGAGCCCTGCTGCCCGTAAACGCCGGATTGGTAAGGGCTATTAATCAGTGGGGGATGAACAAAACCCCTACTGATTAAAGTTGCGCTTTATTATAGGTAGACAAACATTTTTATAAAGGTTTATAAAATAGGTAAACGAAACATTGAAATGTTTACTTTTTATATGTTAAGATGATGAAGTGATAATAAACGTTATTGGAATTTGTTTGTTTTTAAATAAACATTTTGAAGGAGTGTTTAGTATGAGTGATATTTCAGAGAAGTTTTGGGATGCATCGGTAGAGGAATTGAAGAAAGGGTATGTATTTGACGAGGAAGCAGAGGAGTATGTTTGTTTAGCTTGTGGAGAAACGTTTATTAAAGGGGTTATTTATCAAGAAAATCAAGTTTTGTATGAAGCAGAGAAGTTTGTACAGTTGCATATTCAAAATGAGCATACATCTATGTTTGAATATTTATTAAATCTTGATAAAAAGTTTACAGGCTTAACTGATTTGCAAAAGAAAATGGTTCAGTTTTTCCATATGGGACTTAACGATAAAGAGATTGTAAAAGAAATGGATGGCGGGAGCACATCGACGATTCGCAATCATCGATTTACATTGCGCGAGAAAATGAAGCAAGCGAAAGTATTTTTAGCGTTAATGGAATTGTCAGAAGAAAAATCAAAAGTTCAAACTAAATTTGTACCGATTCATAGAACAGCTACGATGGTGGATGATAGATACAATATTACAGAGGAAGAAAATGCTGAAGTTTTAACAGCGCATTTTACAGAAGGTTTGGATGGACCGCTTTCTAAATTTCCGAAAAAGCAAAAGCGTAAATTGATTATATTACGTTATTTAGTGAAGAAATTTGATAGTAATAAAAAGTATACTGAAAAAGAAGTAAATACAGTTTTAAAAAATATATATCCGGATTTTGTAACTTTGAGAAGATATTTAATCGAATATGGTTTTTTAGATAGAACAGCTGATGGAAGCCAATATTGGGTGAAGTTATAAGAATGAAGAGAAGAAAATGAATAGATGCACATAATAAAAACAACTATACAAAGAGATAGAGGATTACAGATACGAAAAATATGTTAAAGTTCTATGATGAATTTGAAAATAGTGAGTGGAAGAGGCAATTACTTTGACGAGCAAACAGTATAGAAATGGTTGGAGTAATTACAATTATTTGAGCACGGATTTAACCGTGCAGATTTTAAATAAAAGGAGAAATGAAATTTGAAACCACCTACAGATAACAATAAAGAAGGTGTAGAGTCACAGAAGTCAGAAACGGAACATAAGCCGATATGGAAATCGATGTCCATGTTTTTAGTGCCGTTACTTTTAAGTAATGTATTACAGTCAGTTGGACAGTTATTTGGAATGGTAGTAGTAGGAAGATGGCTTGGCGTAAATGATCTAGCAGCTATATCGGCATTTTTTCCGTTATTTTTCCTACTCGTTTCATTTGTAATTGGAATTGGTTCTGGTAGTTCAATTTTAATTGGTCAGGCATTTGGTGCTAAAAATGAAGAACGTTTAAAAGCTATCGTTGGTACGACGCTTACGTTTACTTTTATTATCGGAGTCGTGTTGGCGATAATAGGTAGTATTTTTGCGATGGATATTATGCGCCTTATGGGAACGCCAGAAAACATTATTGGAATAAGTGTGCATTACGCAAGAATTTTATTTATATCTATGCCAGTATTATTTTTATATTTTGCATACACAACATTTATGAGAGGTACAGGAGATTCAAAAACGCCATTTTACTTTTTAATCGTAAGTACAGCGCTAAATATGATTTTATTACCAATTCTTATTTTTGGCTGGTTAGGAGCTCCGAAATTAGATGTTTACGGAGCAGCCTATGCTTCAGTTATATCTACAGTTATTACGTTTATTGTCATGCTAGTGTATTTAAAGAAGAAAAATCATCCACTACAATTAGACGGGACAGTAAGAAAATATCTTCGTATGGACTGGGAGTTATTAAAATTATTGTTACGCCTCGGTATTCCAGCGAGTATTAATATGATATTAGTTTCATTATCAGAGATCGCGGTAATCGCATTTGTAAATCGGTACGGTTCAGATGCAACAGCGGCGTATGGTGTTGTGAACCAAGTTGCAAGTTATGTACAAATGCCAGCAGTTAGCCTCGGCATTACCGTATCAATTTTTGCAGCGCAATCAATTGGTGCAAACCAATTTGATCGATTACAGAAAGTTGTTAAGGCCGGAATTATTATGAATTATATCATTGGTGGTGTATTAATATCGCTTATTTACTTATTCTCAAGAGATATTTTAGCACTATTTTTGACAAGTCAAACTACAATTGAAATTGCTCATAGCTTAGTCATGATTACATTATGGAGTTACTTAATTTTTGGTCATGCGCAAATTATTAGTGCCACAATGCGAGCAAGTGGTACTGTACTATGGCCAACTGTAATCAGTGTTGTATCAATTTGGCTTGTTGAAGTACCTGTGGCGTATTATCTTTCTTACCATACGAGTCTTGGTATAGAAGGGATATGGATTGGATATCCAGCGGCATTCATCGTCAGCTTAATATTACAGTATGCATATTATAAGCTTTCATGGCAGAAGAAACGAATTACACGATTAGTGAGTTAAAAGATGAAAATGTCCCTAAGTCATTATACTTAGGGACATTTTTTTATGAATGCTTATAAATAACTTTTTAAAGTTATGTCAAAATGTTGTCTAATGAGTTTTCCATTATTCATATAAAACTCCCAAGCTGTATCTGGCTCACCGATAATTTCAAATGAATCTTCTGTAATATATAAAGCGCAATTATCTTCTAATGCAATGCCCTCTATATTACCTTGGTGAGTTTGTAAAAACGTATGGAAGGCATTCATTCTATTTAATTGATTGTAATGGGGGCAAAACCTTTTGTTAACAATACTCCAGCCACTACTTTCTATATAACCAGAACCTTCATAATCTGAACGTATGCTAGATGTGAACCAGCACATAGCACCGGCACTATATCCTGCAATAAGTGTTCCACGTTTTAAAGCAAATAGTAACTTTTCATCTAGTTTATGTTCTTTCCATTGTTCAAGCATGTGAACGTAATTTCCACCGCCAAGGTAAATTAAATCGGCAGAATGAATCATCTCATCTATTTCATATTTAGTAGGTGTTTCGGTTGAAATGCGTAAAATTTGAACCTCACAATGTAATTGCTTTTCAAATGTTTCTAAAAATAACTTTATATATCCTTCATCATCACGACTAGCTGTAGGAATGAATAATACTTTTGGGTATTGTTTATTCGTTAATTCTATAAGTCGTTCATTAATATGCAAGTGATTTGGATCTTGTAAATCACCGCCACCAATGACAGCTAATTTCATAGTAAAGCACCACCTAATAATATTTGTTATGTAAAAATTCGATAGTGGGGAGTTACATTCCTTCTGTGATTTAATGAATAAGGGGAAATAAAGTGAACAATATATTGAAATAGCATAAGGAGTCGATAGCTGTGGATAGAAAGGAATTAGAAGCAGTTTATCCCGCTATTTGCGGGCAGTAAACTCCCGCCTCAAAATTCGATTGGAGCAAAGCAGTTAGGTGGGAGCCCTGCTGCCCGTAAACGCCCGATTGGTGTGGGCTAATAATCAATGGGGGATGAACACCCCCCATTGATTAAAGTTTCACTTTATTGATATATAATACTGGAAAATATTGTTTCAAAATATGGGAACAATATGTTTAAATGAATATAACGACGTACTAATGAATGTTGAAAGAGTATTTATATTTAAAAAGTACAGGGAATACCAAAAGTTTTACAAAAGTGTTTTTTACTTTTTATAGGAACTTATTTTATAATATAGTTAAATTATATTAATATATTTATTAGCGTAGACTAAAAAGAGGGAGCGTGAAAGAGTGGATTTTCGATTTGAGTTCGCAGCGAAGGTGAAAGAATATTTAGATGATGAAAAAGATGAAAAAATAATAAAAGATGGACACAGAGATATAATTTATAAATATTTATATCCGTTAGAGAGTGAAATTGGAATTTTTAAAAACCCTAACTTTACTTTTTTTGCATCAGGAAGACGTTCACATATAGTATTAGAAAATATTGAATTTAAAACAGAAGTAAACGTAGAAAGTAATATAATTGAAATTACAAAAATAGTGGATAATGTGGTGATTCCATTAGATACTATCGTAGCTAAAGATCGGGAATTATTTGCACTTGGGCATAATGAGAAATTTAGTGTGCAAATATTAGAATATTATCTCTATGATACATTTGGAGAGAAGTTAGGTTTACAATGAATCGAACGTGGTACAGATAACTAATTAGTGGAGATTAGGATTCATTTAAGTATCAGTTAATATCATTTATGTTTGACCTTCTATATATTTTATACTACAATCTGTAGTGTGAAAGGGGCCATACGATGTTTACTCAAAACTACAAGTTAAATGAGCAAGGGTTAAATCACTTTTTCGGACCGCTTGAAGCGAAAATAATGGAAATTGTTTGGGCTACTGAGGGTATTACCATTAAAGATGTGCAACAGAAATTAAGTGAAGAATCCCCGGTGAATTTTAATACTGTAATGACAGTTATGAACAGATTAGTAGAGAAAGCACATTTAGAAAAGCATATCGTGAAAAGAAGTGGTATGTATCGTACTACACAAACGAAGGAAGAATTTTTATCTAATCAAACGAAGAAAATGACACAGGAATTAATGGGTGAATTTGGAGATCTTGTTGTGAACCATATGATAGATGAGTTAGAACAAGCTGATCCATCTTTAATAAAAAAATTAGAAGAGAAATTAAGTCAGCTAAAAAAAGAGGACCGATAAAATGAAGTGGCAAATGCGTAAAATCGTTTTGTTAGCAGTGACTATTAGTGTGCTTTTTTTAAGCATGTTAGTATACTACGTTACATACCCATTTCTTTTTCAAAATAAAGCATTTTTCCTTTCGCAATTTTGTTTATTTGAATTACAAAAACATATGAGGGAACTATCAATACTTCGTATAATGATAGCCGGATTACTGTTATTTACTGTAATCATTATGAGTAAAAGAATTTGGAAGCAATTTTTTTATAGTAAAAGATTGAAAAGAAATCTCGTGTCTATTACTAGAAAAGGAAAGCAAGTGTACGTATTATCAACGTTACAGATTACGGCATTTACAATTGGATTATTTCGACCGAAAATTGTCATTTCAGAAGGAATGTTTCAGGCATTTTCTGAGGAAGAAATTGATGCGATTGTATTACATGAGGAATATCATCAAAAAAATCGAGATCCATTAAAGTTATTTTTCTTTACATTGTTAGCTGAGGGAATGATGTATATTCCTATATTAAAAGGGATGTTGCAGCGTTATCATGTATATCAAGAGCTATCAGCAGATAAATATGCGATGCAAAAAATGAAATCTTCATTTGAGCTAGGTAGTGCATTATTAAAGTTAATTAAAATAAAGACGATGCAAAATCAATGTATTACAGCGTCGTTTGCGAAAACCGCAATTAATTTACGAATTGAGCAAGTGTTGAATGAGAAAGTTGTTAAGCTGAATATACCATTACATACAAATTCAGTATATGTAACGTTAGGGCTATTTTGTATGTCGATTGTACTTATTGTCGGAGAGTGCATATAGCCTCTTTTTTTAATAATTAACACTACGCATCGTAGTGTGTTTAGGAGGGATAAAATGAATGCGGCGGATTTAACAATTTGGCTAGTAGTAGGGGCTGGGATACTTTCATTTATATCACCATGTTCTTTACCGCTATATCCATCTTATTTATCATATATTACAGGTGTGTCTATTCAAGATTTAAAAGAAAATCGTGGGATTATGCAAAAGTCAGCGATTATACATACAGTATTTTTTATGATCGGTTTCTCGGTTATATTTTATGCGTTAGGTTTATCGGTGAGCTGGATTGGGATTACTTTTTCATCTAATCAAAGATTGATTCAGCAAATTGGTGGGATTTTTATTGTTTTGATGGGGTTATTTATGACTGGATTGTTTCAGCCTAAGTGGCTTATGGCAGAGAAAAAAGTGCAGTATAGAAGTAAATCGACAGGATATATTCGCTCAGTTTTGGTCGGCATGACATATGCAGCAGGATGGACACCGTGTGTTGGTCCGATATTTTCTGCAGTGCTTATGCTCGGGGCGACCAATCCTGAAAGTGCGCTTCTTTATATTACGGCATATACTCTTGGCTTTGCAGTTCCGTTTTTCGTGATGGCATTTTTTATTGGAAAGGTAAAATGGATTGTTACTTATGCCAATGTCATGATGAAAATCGGCGGTGGAATGATGATTTTAACAGGGGTTTTATTATATACAAATCAAATGACGAAAATTACAGCGTTCTTTATTCGTCTATTCGGCGGATTTACGGGATTTTAGAAATGAGGAGGAAGAAAAGTGAAGAAACTAATTGCTATTATACTAGCTGGGGCACTAATTTGGGCAGGAGTTAACTTTTATAATACTAAGAAAGAAGAAAAAGAAAGAAAAGCGAAACAAGCGGAGTTACAAGAGAAGGAAGTATTACCACAAGTGGGATTTAAAGCACCAAACATAACATTAAAAGGATTGGACGGGAAGCTGTATTCGTTAAATGACGCAAAGGGAAAACCATATGTTATTAATTTTTGGGCATCATGGTGTGGCCCATGTGAAATGGAGGCTCCTGACCTAGTTCGTTTGTATGATAAATATAAAAAGGATGTTGAAATCTTTGCGGTAAATGCAACAATCGGGGATCCAGTACAAGAAGCGAGCGCATTCGCAGATCGCCACGGATTTAAATTTCCTGTTCTATTAGATATGGACGGAGTAGCTGGATTAGATTATAAAGTATTCTCTTTACCAACGACATTTTTTGTTAATAAAGATGGAATTATTGTAGATCAGGCACGAGGTGTATTACCTCCAGATCAATTAGAAGAGAAGTTTAAGAAAATAATTGAGAATTAAGAGGGGATTTCATAGTGATGGAATGGATGGTGAGGTTACAACCCGTTTCTCTTATAATAGGAAGTCTATTTGGATTTACTCTGATGAAATTCAGGATGAAAAAGCAAAATATTCAATATGAAAAGATGATGGATGCAGTAACGAATGCTTTTCTCATCATTGTATTAGTATGGAAATTCGCACCGGCAATTTTAAATCCGGTATGGGCCATTGGGGCGCCGGTGCAAGCATTATTAGCTGTAGGAAGTATTCAACATATTATAGTAGGTCTTATTATTGCTAGTATATACATTGTTTGGAAAAGTAAAAAGGAGCAATTTTCTCTTCGAATTTTACTTGATACATTACCCTTTGGACTATGTATGAGTATTATCTTTTATTTTCTATTCCATCAAGAAGTGGGTATACAAACGACACTCCCATGGGGGATGAAAATATATGAATCAAAATTTTTGTATCATCCTATTTTCATGTATGAGATTATACTCGCACTCGGTATAATTGGCTCGTTATGGATTAAAAATGAAAGAGTAGGGAATGGAAAGAATATAAGCTTTTTTCTAATTTGCGAGGGAATTGCTCATATCATTATTTCGCTTATTAGTGAACAAAATTCAGTTCTATTTGGTCTTTCAATACAGCAAATACTCAGTTTTTGTGTTATTAGTTTAGGGATTTTATTAGTACCAAAAAAATAAAAATAGCCATGTACGGAGGGCATCCATGCATGGCTATTTTTTTATCATCACATGAATTAAAAAATCGGCGGAGTAACAGAGAATAAAACAATCGCATTTTTCTCGAATTGATTTACCCATTTATGTTTTAAATAAGCTGGTATTTTTACACTATCACCAGTTTCTAATGTGTATTCTTCTTCATTTAAGTGCAATGTGATTTTTCCGTCTAATACAAATGCTAATTCTTCTCCTTTATGTTCTAGCACATTTTCTGATGAAGCAGTCTTCGGTGGGATAGTCATAATTGCTGTGGCTAAATTTCCTGTGAAATTAGGTGATAACAATTCATATGATAAATTATCGATAATCATTTTTTTTCTTTTATTAGAACGCACTATTAGATCGTCTGTATTATTTTCTTCAAGTAAAAAACTAAATGTTGGAACATCAAGAGCTTTTGCGAGTACCTTTAATGTTTGAATGGAAGGGTTAGCGGAACCACGTTCAATTTGACTAAGCATTGATGGTGTGATTTCGGCCATTTTTGCTAGTTCTTTACTAGTTAATCCTTTTTCTTTTCTGTGTTTTTCAATTTTTTTTCCGATATCTATATTTTCCATAATAAATGCTCCTTAATGATTATTAAATTATATTTAAATAAATTAAATTAAAATTAACTAAAACTGAATTTCATGTTAAACTATATTAAAATTAATTATAATTTATTATATGGCTAGCTACAAGAATATGAGGAGGAAGAGAAATGAAGGGGATAGAGGCATTAAAAGAGCGATACCCACTATTAAACAACCTTATTGCAACGGAAGAAGTATTTTGGATGAATCCGAATACAGAAAAGTATGAAACGGCTATAAAGGGTTCGCCGCTAAATGAAGAAAATGTAAAAGATGCGGAAGAGAGATTAAAGCGCTTCGCACCATATATTGCGAAAGTTTTTCCAGAAACGAAAGAAACGAGCGGAATTATAGAATCTCCTTTAGTAAAAATACCTTCTATGAAACAATCTTTAGAGAAAAATTACGAGCAACCTATATGGGGAGAATTATTATTAAAGTGTGATAGTCATCTTCCAATATCGGGATCAATAAAGGCAAGAGGCGGCATTTATGAAGTGTTGAAACATGCAGAGCAACTGGCACTTCAGCATGGGATGTTAACAGAGAAAGATGATTATTCAATTTTAGATAGTGATAGATTTAGAGTTTTTTTTGCGAAGTATTCAATTGCAGTAGGTTCGACAGGAAACTTAGGACTGAGCATTGGGATTATGAGTGCAAAACTAGGATTTAATGTAACTGTTCATATGTCAGCAGATGCGAAACAATGGAAAAAAGATTTATTAAGAAGTAAAGGTGTAAATGTTATTGAATATGAAGCGGATTATAGTAAAGCAGTAGAAGAAGGAAGACTGCAAGCAGATGCAGATCCTAGCTGTTATTTTGTTGATGATGAAAACTCGCATGATTTATTTTTAGGATACGCAGTAGCAGCGTCGCGTTTACAAAAACAATTAGAAGAGTTAGAGATTGTAGTAGATGAAGAACACCCTTTATTCGTTTATCTTCCGTGCGGAGTCGGCGGGGGACCTGGCGGAGTAGCATTCGGCTTAAAGTTATTGTATAAAGACAATGTGCATTGTTTCTTTGCTGAGCCTACGCACTCTCCATGTATGTTACTCGGTTTAATGACGGGGCTTCACGATAAAATCGCCGTTCAAGATATCGGGATTGATAATGTAACTGATGCGGATGGACTTGCGGTAGGAAGACCATCCGGATTTGTCGGTAAAACGATGGAACCATTTTTGAGTGGGAATTACACAGTAAGTGATGAAGAGTTATATAGATTATTAAAAGAACTGGCTGATACTGAAAATATTTATTTAGAGCCTTCTGCGTTAGCGGGTATGATAGGGCCGTTGAATGTATGTAAAGTTGAAAATGAGTATTTACAAAAATATCAGTTAGCAGAAAAGGTAAAGAAAGGTACACATATTGTGTGGGGAACTGGTGGTAGTATGGTTCCAGAAGATGTGATGAGCGGGTATTATAAAATAGGTGTGGAATTAATGTTAAAATAAAAATGGGGCTATTTACAGCCTCATTTTTTTCATGTACATAAAATTCTTTGTTATTTTCGCACTAGTTCTTTATAGTATAGATATAAAGGATTGCTAATATCGAATAAATATAATAAAAAAGCTTTATTTTACATAATAAGAGGATGTGTATACGATGTCATTACAGACTAAATATATAGCGGGTATTTCGCTTGGGGTTATGGGCGTAGGTTTTGCGGCTTCAATCCCTTTTCAAGGAACGGTAGCTGGGGAGATCATTCAAGGGGGATTTGAAGCTGGGTTAGTTGGTGGACTTGCGGATTGGTTTGCGGTTACAGCTTTATTCCGTCATCCGTTAGGAATCCCAATTCCGCATACAGCATTATTACCAAAAAATCGTAAGCGGGTAACAAAGGGACTCGTTTCCACGTTAGAAAATGAATGGCTGACGAAAGAAAGTATTACAAGTAAAGTAAAAGAAATACAGCTAGCACAAATGGTACTGCAAATTGCTGAGAAAGAGTTACAGTCTGACGCTGTGAAAAAAGGAATTGTAACAATTGCTGAGAAAGCGATTCTTCAAATAGATACAGAAAAATTAGCCGTTATTATTGAAAAAGAATTAAAAACGTATTTGCATACAATTAACACAAGTAACATATTACAAGTTCTCGTGGATCAATTAGTAGTGCAAGAATATGATGAAAAAACACTTGATTACATATTAGTAAAAGTGAAAGATTGGACGGCTCAAGATGAAGCACGTTATCAGCTCGGAAGCTTAGGTATGAAGGCGATGGAAAACATAAAAGTAGATGGATTCCTGCAGTTTACTTTGAAATCATTTATGAATATTGTAGATGAAGATAAAATTGGCGGCATTTTGCAGAAGTTTATCATTAGCAATATTAACAGCTTGCAAGATGCTGATAATAGCACAAGACAACTTATATTAGCGAAGATTCGTCAAGAAATTATAAATGTAAAGGAAAATGAAAATGAATCTTTATTACAGGAATTAGAGAATTGGAAAGAAAAATGGATTGCAAATTGGGATGCTACAGACAAAATAAAAGAAATGCTAGAGCAAGTACAAAATAGGGCAGTTAACTTTGTACAAAATGAAGAGTTTGCTGATAAGTACCTTGTTCCATTTTTAAAAACACAAATGAATAAGGTAAAAGAGGATGCAAGTACCGTTCAAAAAATAGAAGATTGGTTACAAAAACAAGTTGTCATTTTTGTTGAAAAAAATCATTCAAAAATTGGAAAACTTGTGCAAGAAAACCTTGATAAGTTAGATGATAAAACATTAATCGAAATGATTGAAAATAATGTCGGTAAAGATTTGCAGTGGATTCGTGTGAACGGGGCTGTTTGTGGTTTTATGATTGGATTAGTTTTAGAAGGAATAAAAGCGATTATATGAGAAAAACCTTCCACAATTGTGGAAGGTTTCTTATTTTTCGATAACACTCATATTTATATTATAAGCTTTCTCGATATTTAATTTGTACGTCCCATTTCCTGTTTTTATCGAGTTTTTATACCAATGTTCTTGCCCGTTTAATTCTGGATTTTCTTCTGAAGAATTATTTTCTTTTTTCGTTAAATCTTCTACTTGTTCCCAAGGTGTGTTCCCGTGAGTTTCTTTTTTGTTTGTTATGGCGATTAAAGATACATCACTTTCTTTTACTAAATGAACAGATACATTTGAACTTTCTTGTACAAACCAATTATTTTGTAATTGACCTGGATAAAGAGATAGTTCGTTATTTGAAGCGCGGATCTCTACATTTTTATTTTGCGGAAGAACGAGTGTTTGTTTCATCTGTGGTGTTGAGTTAAATAACGTATGCTGAACCGGTAATGATTTTAAAGTTATATACATCGTTTCTCCAGCTGTTTGAACTGAAAGGAAATCCTCTTGTTTTAAATTGAGTTTTTCATTTGCTTTCGTCGTCATTTCATATGTTCCAAGAAGATGAATTTGATTTGTATTATTTCCCTCTATCGTTAGAGGGTGATGCCCCGCATCCACTACAATTTTTTTGATAGATTCAGGTATATCAAGTTGTCCGTCTGGAATATTACTCGTTTGCCTAGTTGTGTTAATAGAATGACGAACTTCTTCTAGTAATCCAGTTGATAATAAACAGTAAAAAGCAATTCCAACGCTTCCTAAAACTCCGATAAAGAAAATACTAAAAATATCATATTTAATAAATGAATGTTCCTTCTTAGAAAATAGAAGGTATAGTAAAACTTCAGCGCCAAGTATGATAAGTAAAACAGGCCACCAGGCTGTTAATGTATCCAATACTTGAGTGCCTTTCACAACTGAAAATAGTAAGAAACAACCTAATGTAATAATGGAAAGCCCCATTGAGAATGTTCCAACGCGCCATGTTCTCATTCTTTTGTACCACCTTTGTTTTCTTTATTTCCAAGTAACAATTTAAAGCCGCCACCAATTAAAAAGAGAGCAACGATAGATGTTTGGAAATAGCGATAATATAGTTCGCTAAGATGAATATTAAATATAGTTGCAAAGTAGTCATTCAAAATAGGAAGGACTGTTTGATCTAATAAATAATAACCACCGAGTGTAATTAATCCGATACCGATCCATCTTTGATGATTTATAAAATAATCTATGATAGGTTCGTCATTAACACGTTCTTTTCCGTATTTTGCAGTTTGCTGTAACGCATCAAAAAAGCTATAGAACCAAATAATTGGTACTAAAAATAAAAACGCAGAAAGTCTTAATAAGTCGAGCAAATAAATAGATAGTAAAAAGGCTGCCATAAGCTGGAGACCACGGCGCTGTAAGCCTAAATACATATGTCCTGCTCCAGGAAACATTGCTAAAATGGAAGCGAATGTTTTATTTTTCTTTCCTTGTTCTCGGTGCTCTTCAAATTCTTCAAAAATAGTACGATCAACTAATTGCTCTCCGCGTTCTTTTTTCTGTAGTTGTTGAACAACGTCGAAGAAGTTATAAATCCATAAAACAGGTAACGTAATAAGGAAGATAAGGAAACTTCCTTGAGATGTTAAGAGTGCAACGAATATAATCATACTTCCGATTCCTGTGCAAGCGACTAAAAATGTAAGTCCGCGTTGCATAAGTCCTAATTGAAAATGACCAAGCCCAGGAATGATTGATAGAAGAATGATATAAAATCGTTCGCTTTCTTTAGAGGACTCTGTAAATTCTCCGGCTGCTTGTTTTTTCGATTGATTAATAATAGTGATAACTAAATCTAATAAATTGATCGCCCATAACACGACTAGTAAAAATAGAGAAAGAAAAGCAATATCACGCGCTCCTAATGCTATTGTACAAAATGCTGCAAAGATAAATAGAAATAAAGCCCCTCCGCTATATAAAATAAATCGTCCGAATTTCTTTAAATATAAATGTCCAAGCCCAGGAATTAGCCCTAATACAAGTGCTAAAAAGGGATTTTTATTCATGCTTTGAACCTCCGTCCTTTTTTGATGTGTCTACCGATTTGTTTACAATTTGTTGTGAGATAGAAGACTCGTTATGTTTTGAAGATTTCTCGAAATTTGATGTCGCTGTGAAAATATACTGGAATAAACCACTTACCATAAAAATAATTGTAGCCGCAGTCGCAATTATGTAGTGAATAATTGTGCGCTTTAGTGAGTTTGTTTTTATATTTTCATTAGGCTGTAACGTTTCAAAATTAATTTGCGTCATAACTTCGTTCGTAAATGAATCATCATTTATCATTGGAAGGTTTTCGTGTTGTTCATCAATACTTTCCATATAAAGTGCTAAACAATGATCACATTCATAAAGGTGTTCTTCCATAGATTCACGTTCATTGCTTTCTAAAAAATCTAATGTATAATTGCGCCAATCTTCTTTTGAATAATGCATCATAGAAACTCTTCCTCCTTCCAATGTTTTTTAATCCATTTTCTTGCCCGATACAGTTTCATTTCGACTGTTTTCACTTCAATATTTTCTTGCAAAGCAATTTCTTGATAACTTTTTTCTTCTAAGTAATGTGCGAGAACGACGTCACGGTAATTGTCGGGAAGTTCTCGCAGTTTTTGAGCAATGAGTAATTTTTGCTCTTTCGTCAATAATAAAGCCTCGATATTATGAGAGGCTTTTATATTTTCCGCAGTTTCTTTACATAAGGAGAGTTCTTCGTTTTCTCTAGCTTTTTTTCTCTTATAATCAATAGCGTGATTGGTGGCAATACGTGCCATCCACGTTTTTAATCCGCGAAATTGATAATTTGGGAGAGAGGCGTGAATTTTTACGAATACTTCTTGTGTAACATCTTTAGCATCTTCTTCATGTCTTAAAATAGAAAAGATAACTTGAAAAATATAATGACGATATGTTTGTACAAGGATACGAAAAGCATGTTCGCTTCCTTGCTGTGCTTTTGCAACTAATTGTTTTTCCTCAATCGGTCTCTCCCTCCTTTTTGACGCATTCTATTATATAGACGTAAGAAATGATAAGTCACCCTACACATGTTATAAAAAAAGAATAATATATTTTTAGCAGGAGGGCTATATGAAAAAGGTGTGAAAAAATGGTAAAGAGAAGTATATAATGAGCAAAGAGGAAATGCTACATGGAGAAAGGATGTGAATGTTAGTAGGATAAGGTCCATACTAACAAACATGAAAATTAAAATATTAATAGCCGATGATAATTCTTTTATTAGAGAAGGTATGAAAATTATTTTAAATACATATGAAGAGTTTGAAGTATTAGATACCGTAAATGATGGAAAAGAAGCTGTAGCGTATTGTAAAAAGTATGAAGTTGATATTGCGCTTTTAGATGTTCGTATGCCAAACATGAACGGGGTAGAGGCGACGAAGTTAATTTGTGAAGAGACAAAAACGAAGCCTCTCATTTTAACGACATTTGATGATGATGAATATATTTTGGACGCAGTAAAAAACGGAGCGAAAGGTTATTTATTAAAAAATAATGATCCGGAGCGTATTCGTGATGCGATAAAAGGAGTTTATAACGGTCAAACTGTTATGCAAGATGTAGTGCTTGATAAAATTAAGTCTAATTTAATGGAAAGTAAAGAGGAAGAATCTAAAATTGATAAGAGCCTTTTCACAGAAAGAGAGCTTAGTATTATCGCATTAATTGCGAAAGGTTTCTCAAATAAAGAAATTTCGAAGCAACTTTTCATATCTGAAGGAACGATTGCAAATTATATTACATCAGTTTTAGGGAAAACTGGACTAGAACATCGCACGCAAATTGCGATTTATTACTTAACAGGGAAAGTAGATTAATGTTATGGAATTTTGGTTAACTGTAAGTAAACTTATTGTCTTTTTATATATAGTGTTTAGCTACATTCATTTAAATGTTACGAACTTACCATGGATTATACTTACTTTGCTTTTATATCTTTCTGTAAACGTGTTGATCTCTATATTTAAAAAAGATACGTACAAAAACATATTAACTTGTGTGTCAATTGGCGTAGTTATGTTATTTACATGGAAGATTCATCCGTTTTTTATTTTGTTTTTACCTTTGAACTTATATGAAATTGCAAATTATTACATAAAAAAGAAATGGTTAATCTTTTTCATTATGATTCTTCCTATTATTTTTATAGGTGAAGGTATTCAGATGACGTATGGACTTATTAGTGCATTTTGTTTTTTTTCCTTAACGATAGCTCACCGCTATATAGCACGATTATTAAAACTAGAAATGCAAAATGATAAAATGAGAAAAGACATACAAAGACTTACGAAAAGCTTAAATGAAAATAAAGATTACATAAGGCAATCTGAATACACATTTAAATTAGAGGAAAGAAATCGACTATCTCAAGAAATTCATGATAAAATCGGTCACTCAATGACAGGTGCACTAATTCAAATGGAAGCAGCAAAGAGATTAATGGAAATAGATAAAGAAAAATCTGCGGAATTATTACAAAATGCCATTCATATTTCAAAAGATGGAATTGAAAGCATTCGGATTACATTAAAAAATATGAAGCCATCAACTGAGCAAATTGGCATTCATCGTATGAAATTATTCATAGAGGAATTTGCCGGTAAGCATGATATGAATATTCCTTTCGTTTATAAAGGTAACTTAGATATGATTTCTCCCATTCAGTGGAAAATTATCGGTGAGAACGTTACGGAGGCGTTAACAAATACGATGAAATACGCTGATGCGACAGTCATTTCAATCGATATTCATGTACTGAACAAGATGGTGAAAGTACAAGTGAAGGATAATGGTAAAGGTGCAGCTCTTGTTAAGAAAGGCCTCGGCATTATGGGGATGGAGGAGCGAACAGCGTCTGTAAACGGGAAAATTATTGTAGATAGTACAAGTGGTTTTTCAGTAACAATGTTGTTGCCAATATAGTAAGGCATGATGAGGATGAATCATCTCATATGAAAAAAGTGAATATTCTCATGTGAAAAGAATGAACTTCTGCACTGAGCAGGTTCATTCTTTTTGTTTATAATAAAAGCAGAGAAACCGAAATAGGGGTGAAATGATGAATACATTGGAAATTAAAAATTTAACGAAAAAATTTGGTGACTTCATCGCAGTAGATAATATGTCTTTATCTATTAAAGAAGGAGAGATATTTGGCTTTTTAGGATCAAATGGTGCTGGTAAAAGTACAACAATTAATATGATTGCTGGTTTGTTAAGAAGTAACGAAGGTGAAATTAGCATACTAGGAAAAAATATAAAGAAACATAATCGATTTGCGAAAATGAATATCGGTATCGTTCCGCAAGATATTGCGATTTATGAAGAGTTAACTGCCTATGAAAATGTGAAATTCTTTGCTGGATTGTATGGATTACGAGGAGCCGAGCTAAAAGCGAGAGTAGAGGAAGCACTTCAATTTGTAGGCCTTAGTGATAAACATAAAAGTTATCCGAAAAACTTTTCTGGCGGGATGAAACGAAGACTGAATATCGCTTGTGCAATCGCTCATAGACCGAAGTTAATTATTATGGATGAACCGACAGTTGGAATTGATCCGCAGTCAAGGAACTACATTCTTCAGTCTGTCCGAAAATTAAATGAAATGGGAAGTACGATTATTTATACGAGTCACTACATGGAAGAAGTAGAAGAGATTTGTACGAAAATAGCAATTGTCGATCACGGTAAAGTAATTGCAGAAGGAACGAAAGAACAGTTAAAAGCGATTATTACAGATACGAAAGATATTTGGATTGAAGTAAAGTCAGTAGAAAATTTAGATGTAGAAAATTTAAAAGAGATAAATGGTGTGAAAGCTGTTCAAATTGAAGAGAACGTAATCAAGGTAAACTCGGATGCAGGATTAAATAATTTAAATAAAATTATTCAGCATTTCATTAATCATGACATTGAAATTCGTTCGTTAGAGGAGCAGGCTCCAAACTTAGAGACAGTATTTCTTACGTTAACTGGAAGAAACTTACGAGATAAATAAAGGTAAATGAAGAAAAGGTAAAGGGAGGTTCATCAATTGAACATCTTTAACATTGCAGTGATGCACATTAAAAGAGATTTCAGGGACGTAAGAACTTTAGTTTTTATGTTAGCATTTCCGATTGTACTTATGCTTGTGTTAGGAACAGCGTTAACGAATGCATTTAATAGCGATAGTCAATCGTTTAAGGATATACAAGTGCTATATAAAGATGAAGCAAGTAGCACGTTTTCTCAATCATTTGAAGCATTTACGAAAGAAGTCGATAAATCAGGTATTCATTTTAAAAAAGCTTCCGAAGGTATAGATGGGAAAGAAGAAGTGAAGCAAAATAAATATGCTGCTTATGTAGAGTTAAATAAAGATGGTGCAAAATTTTATGGAAGTGACAAAAGTAGTATTGAGGGAAGTATTGTGGAAGGTATGCTTACAACATTTGTTGATAAGTACAACGTAGTGGCCGAAGTTGCAAAAGTAGATCCGAGTAAGGTTAGCGCAGTTATTTCAAACGGAAATCATAATGATTATATTAAAGAAACATCTTTACAAGCTGCTAAAAAACCAGGTTCTATGGATTACTATGCGGTTGTAATGACGACGATGATTGCACTGTACGCTGCAATGGGGGCGAGCTTTTTAATTCGAGGAGAACGAATACGTAAAACAGGAGATCGTTTAATTGCAGCACCTATAAGTAAAGCTGAAATTTTCATTGGGAAAGTGCTCGGTAGTCTTGTAGCGAATGCACTTTGTCTATTACTTGTCGTTTTATTTAGTAAATTTGTTTTTCAAGCGAATTGGGGCGACCATATTGGAATCATATTTATTATTTTACTAACAGAAGTCTTTTTAGCAATTAGCTTCGGTTTAGGAATCGGATATATTACAAAAACAGGTGAGGCATCTAGAGCGATTATTATGGTTGTTGTGCAATTAGCGTCTATTTTTGGTGGTGCGTATTTCGTAGTGGAAGAAAATTCCGTTACGAATTTATCACCATTAACGTGGGCAAACACAGCTATTATGAAAATTATTTATGCAAATGATGTAGGAGCGGCACTGCCGGTAATATCTTTAAATCTTGGGATTTCAGCAATCTTCTTATTAATTGCGATTATTGCATTACGTAGACGGGAGAGGCTATAGTATGAAAGATATTTTATGGCTCATACAAAAAACGTTATCTGTGCTTCTGAAAAATAAAAAGGGGTTACTCATTATTATTAGCTTGCCGATAATAGGAACGCTCATTTCCTTTTCGATATATGGGAATGTAGGGCAAGGAACGTTAAATATTGGGGTTATAAATAAAGAAAATCAACCTATCGCAAATGATACAGTGAAATTTTTAGAAGGACTCAATCATGTAAATGTTAGTAAAATTAAGGAATCTGAAGTGGAAGATAAACTCACTTCAAAAAAACTTGATGGTGTTATTACATTACAGTCTGGTTTTTCTGAAAGTGTTCGAGAAGGGAAACCGAGTCATATTGAGATTTCATCGATTAAAGGCGATCAAGTAACAGGATTTATAAAATCGTATTTATATAACTATGTTGATAACATCGCTGCGATTAGTAAAGTGGCAGGGGCCGATCAAAGTACGTTTAATAGTATGTACGCTGGTTATCAAAAAAGTTCATTTAAAGTAAAGTCTGAGACACTTGAAGATACTTCAAAAAATAAAGATATGACAAATCAAACGATGGGTTATCTTATTATGTTTATGTTATTTTCAGCAGTGAACTTATCAGGATTTATTTTAAAAGAAAAAGAGAACAGAACGTATTTTAGATTATTATCAACGCCGATTGACGGAAAGAAATTTATATTATCTAATGTCGCAGTAAATATGATGATATTAACAGTACAAATTGTAATTGCAGTATTCTTTATGACGAATGTTTTTCACACAAATATAAATATGCCTTTCATAGTTATGATTGGTGTGCTTATGATATTCGCTTTAATTGCAATTGGTTTATCATTAGTCATTGTGTCTTTTTCAAAAAGTTCAACTGCTTCAAATGCAATGCAAAATATAGTAATAGTACCAACATGTTTACTTGCTGGATGTTATTTCCCGTACGACATTATGCCGAAAGCAGTACAAAAAGTAGCTGATTTCCTTCCACAGCGTTGGTTACTAGATACGATTTCAAAACTACAGCAAGGCATTCCATTTTCTGAGTTGTATTTAAATATTTTAATTTTATTCGCCTTTGCGATAGCGTTCTTCTTAATTGCTATTTATAAGTTTGGAAGAAATAATGATGCAAGGAACTTCATTTAATGAAAAGGTGTGGCGCAATGCCACACCTTTTTGTATTCGCAAATAAAAGTAAGAAAGACATTTCGTATGAAAAAATAATTTAATGAAACACTACGAAATAGTAAGTAATATGAGCGGAAGGAAATCAAAATGATTAAAAAAATATTGCGAGTTACTTCTATTATTATTGCTATTTTCGTTTTTATTTTAATTTGGATGCATATCGATGTTACTTTAGGAAGGAAAATGGAAGCTGGGAAAAATATGCCGACAGAGTATGCACCTCATTATAGTGACTTTCAATTATATGTAGAAGGGAAGTCGTTTTATAAACAGTTGTTTACTGATATAAGGGAAGCGAAGCGATCTATTTACACTTATTTTTATATTTTATCGGATGATAAAAGTAGCCATACTTTTTTAAACTTATTAAAGGAGAAGGCGAAAGAGGGAGTAAACGTATATTTGTCGGTTGATCGCATTAATGATTTATCATTTGAAAGAAAGATGAAAAATGAATTGCGGGAAAGTGGTGTACATTTTACATATAGTAGAAAACCTGAATTGCCATTCGGATTTTATTCAATTCACCATCGTAATCATCGCCGCATTACGACGATTGATGGGGAAATTGGCTATACGGGTGGCTTTAATATAGGAGATGAATATTTAGGGAAAGATAAGAAATTTGGATACTGGCGTGATTATCATGTACGACTCAGAGGAGAAGGAGCGAAAGATTTAGAAGAGCAGTTTGCTTTAGATTGGAAACGAGACACGAAAGAGGATATAAAGAGGAGTACGAATAAGGCTAGTAAAGGGAACACGTTACATACAATGGCTAGTTACAATGGGCATCACGTCGCTGAAAAATATGTAGAGTTAATAAAACAAGCGAAGCATTCGATTGTCATTACGACGCCATATTTTATAGCGAAAAATAAAGGGTTAATGAACGCTTTAATCGCGGCGCAGAAACGTGGTGTTACAGTAAAAATACTTTGGTCATATAAACCAGACATTCCTCTCATTAAAGAGGCGGCATATCCATACATACGTCAAGCTGTTAATAATGGGATTACTGTATACGGTTATAAAAAAGGTATGTTTCATGGAAAGTTAATGCTGATTGATAATGAATTAACCGTTATTGGTACAACAAACTTTACTGCGCGTAGCTTCTATATAAATGATGAGATGAATTTGTATATTCATGGTGGATCTATCGTATCAGAAGTGAATGCGGCGTTAACACAAGATTTTCATGATTCGAAAGAAATGACGAAAGAGTTTTTTGAGAAGTTATCTTTGTGGGAGCGTTGTAAGGAGAAATTTGCGGGATTGGTTGATTTTTATTTGTGATGATTTAACTGGAATACTGGAAATGTAGAATATAGTAAATAGAAAGCTGTATTGTTTATTCAAAAAGTTGAGAAATAAGAAAGAACCTTCAAAAACAGAAGGTTCTTTCTTATTTTATAATTTATTATTGGTAGTTAAAAAATAGTCTGGTCTGGCGGTGCCCCTCCGTCTTCATTTGCGCTTCGGTAAAAAATTCAATATGTAGTTAAATTAAAGTTAAACTAATGCCTCTATTTTGATTAAGAGTTCTAAGTGAGTTCTAGTTGAATGCTTAAAAAACTGTAGTTTCATAACTGAAATTTTCGATAAATCAAAATGAGTAACGTGATATAATTTTATTATAATTTTGAAACTAAAAGGGGTTTAAATGATGGGGAACTTTCAAAGTAATTTTCAAACGGCTACACAAATCGCCACTCAAATGAGAAATGCCTCGAATACAATCCAAAGTGCAACAAATCGTTCTATCACAAAGGCGAGCCGTACTACACTAACTGTTAATGCCCAGGCGCAAGAAGCGAATCAACAAATGCTAGATTTGACTAGACAATTTTGTGGAGCCTTTCAAAAAGCAGTTGATAATATTCATTTAGCAGCTAAGGATTTTGAAAGAATGGATAATGAACTACAAAATACATTTCGCTAATGTGACAACCTACGGTAAAGGGAGAAGGGTAGGAAGAATAAGATGAGTCAAGACATTGAAAAGCAAGTAGACCAATTAAATCAAGAATTACGGATAGTATTCGAGAAACAAGATCGAAATCAAGCTGCGATTCAAATCCAGAGACAAACAGAAATGGACTTTCATGAATTGAGAAGTCGAAATAATCGTTTATTTAATAGAGTTTTAGAAACATGGCATGGTGATAAAGAAGTTTCTAATTTTTTTATGAATAAGCTTCAAGAGTCGCAGCATATTGAGCGGAAATTAACATTTGAATTGGAAAATCAAAAAGAAACATTACTTAAAGAAAGACGCAATCTTATTGATTTAGAAACCGACCTTACATATCGGCAACAGCGATTAAAAAGGGAGGATAAAGCATGAGTTTAAATATGTATGTAGGGGAAGTAAAAAATCAGACCCAAAGCATGAACGCTGTATGTGTCGCTACTATCCAAGCTATGGAGCAAGCAATCCAATCAATTGATACCTTTGCAACTGATACGGTTTTGCAAGGAAAAACATATAGTAGTGCAAAAATATTTTTTGTCCAAACTTTTCGTCCTTTAGCACAAGGTATCATTTATTTATGTGAAGAATTAATTCGTCAAAATGATGCGTTTCCAAGTGATTTTCAATCACAAGTTGCTTCCACAGATGTCATCGAACAAGAAATAAGAGAGCAAATTCAAGAAATTAATCGAATGGTCTCAAGTATAGAAGCAATTAGTATTGCTACAGTATTGCCTGGAATAGATGCCATGGTTATTGTTTTAGTGGAGATGAGAAAAAAACTGCAAGAAAAATTAGAGCATCTATATGAATTTAACTATACGTCCAGTAATAACTACAACACAGCTCTTCAACTAGTGGCTAGCATTACTGCCGGCCTCGCTGAAGTCCAAAGCGGGAAAGGATTTAGTCCTGTAAGTGGTACGTTTAGTACACAAGGATTAAATATGGATTGGACCGTTTCGATTCAAGAAATTGCTGATGAAAGAAAACGTCAAGTTGATAATCTTTTAAAGGAAGGATCAATGGAAGAGGGAGCGGTGTGCAAGAAACCTCCTGAAAAATCTACATCTGAAAAAATTATAGATGGTATTTTAGAAGGTACGGGTCAAGCTGTTGAAGATACAATAGATGGTGTTGTGGCACTTGGTAAATGGGAAAAATGGGAGAACATGGGCTACGCTGTTACTCATTTAGATGAAACCTTACCTGCTATGTGGAACACATTGTCAGATTCGTTTATTAATGATGTAATAAATGGAGACGCTGAAAGTCGTGCTAAGTGGGGAAGTTATGCTTTTACACAAATTGGACTTGGGCTCATTGGTGATAAAGGATTAAGTAAAGCAAGTAAATTGGGACAAGTGGGTAATATAACTACATTAACAAAAGGTTTCTCACGTGTTACAAATAATTTGCAAATGGGAGACCGTCTGGCTATTGCAGGTATGGATTCTATGAAAATTGAAATACCTACAATGAAAGATTATTTGGTTAAAGCAAGTAGTCCAAATAACGGCATGAATATAAAGATAGGAAATGCAAAAAGACCAGGGGGATATCAAAAAGGAGATATCGATGATCATGGTTATTTAAGTCCAGCGGTTAATCGTGCTCCAGGAAATAAAAATATAGCTGCTGATAATCGAATACAATCACATCATCCTATACAAAATGAATGGGCTAAAAGATGGGCCATTAAGGGTGGATTTGATTATAACGAAAAGAAAGCTCAAGCAATACTTTTACCATCAAGTTCTGGTTTACCTCATGCGAAAATTTCCGCTATGCAAAGAAAGCGAAGAAGGCTTGAAGGATATGATACTGATATAAATTATGAATTTAATGTAAGCTATAGAGAAATGATTGAGGCAGGAGTTGATCAGAAAACTGCAAGAAAGGTATTGGTAGATGCTTATAAATATTTTGATAGTTTGGGAGGTTTTGTGAAAAAATGATAAATTTATCTAATGTTTCTGGTTTAATAAAAAATAATCCAGCAAATGAAATTGAAATTCAAGAAATAGAAGATGTAATGAAAGTCGAATTACCTAATATATATAAAGGTTTATTGAAATATACAAATGGTTTTTCTATAGGTGGAGGATTAACAATTTATGGTACTGAGGATATTATAGAACGAAATGAGACCTGGGAAGTAACAGAATATGCAAATGGTTATGTTTCTATTGGTGATGATGGTAGTGGTAATGTTTTTTTAATGTCGCAAGGTGCAGATGTACAAGAAGTGAGGGCTGTTGATTCTGGTGATATGAATCCAAATCATGCCACTGTAGTTACATTAGATTTTAGTGAGTGGGTAAATACGGGGTGTTTGAATCGAAAAATACAGGAAATAAAAGAGGAAATCCCTGATACGTGTAATATAGTGTTAATAGAAATTCCTAATGGGGGATTAAAAGATTTAGTAAAGATAAAAAGTGTACTAGCACTTGATATTTCAACGGGGGAACTATTAAAAGGATCGAAAAACCTTCCTTTTACATTAGTAAAAGGGGCTCCATATGGAAAAGCAAAAAAATTAATTGGAAAATTAGGACCTGTTGGTTTAGCGCTAAATGCAATACCAATGGATAAAAATAACTAATGTTAAATATAATCTGAAATTCATTTTTAATTACCTGATATTAATTTAATGATTTATAAAAAACGAACTAACATTTTAAAGGTTGGTTTGTTTTTTATTTTTTACAAGGATTAAATAAGGAATGTGAACCCGAACAGTGTTACATGGAATAAGAAGAGATTTATTAGAAGGTAATTTAAGGTGAAATGAACCCAAGAAATAAATATGTAAATAAATGGTAATAATAAAGGAGAATATATATGAAAATTTGGCAATTAAAAAGCTCGACTGATGATTATGAAACCTTTCAATTATTGAACTATGAAGAGGATAAAAAATATTTTAAAACTAGTTTTCATTCTACGGTGAGTTTTTCAGATTCATGGACGCCTAAGTTTATTGAGGTAACAGATGAAGGAAAGTCAAGCGATTATCCTATTTTTTGGGGAAAGTCTGGTGTACAAATAATTAGTGAAAAAGCCAAGAATGTTTTAGAACCTATAGTAGGAGATAATATTGAATTTTTACCATTACTTCATAAACAAACACACACACACAAAAAATACTATGCTATGCATCTTTTAAAGGTGTTGGAAGCACTTGATACTAATAAAACAATCTTTGATAAGTTAAGTTCAGGTTTAATAATAGGATGTAAAAAATTTGTATTTATTTCTTATGTTGTTCAGGACGAACCAGTTTTTAAATTGAATATAAATGGGAAGGTGCATCCTAACTATCTTTTAGTATCAGATCAATTCAAAAATGCAATTTTAGAGAGTGAATTAAAAAGTTTTGAATTTACTGAAGTGTGGAATTTAGAAGAGGGTGCGTAAAGAAAACTAATTTAATTAGATTATTGGGGGGACCCCATATCTAAGAGAGCAAAAAATAAGTAAGGGGGCAGAAACAACTATATATCACTCAGTAGTAAAGGAGAATAGCTATGAAGATTTGGGAATTAAGAAGTTCCTCTGATAACTATGAGTCTTTTCAATTATTAAATTATAAAGAAGATAAAAAGTTTTTCGAAAGGAAGTTTAACTCTACAATAAAATTAGTAGATTCATGGAGAAAGCTACCTATTGAATGTTTAGAGGAAGGAAAGGCCAGTGATTTTCCGCACTTCTGGGGAGAAATTGGTGCCCTAATGGTTAGTGAAAAGGCAAAAGAATTATTAGAGTCTATAGTAGGTACTGATGTTGAATTCTTATCCCTTATACGTAACTCAAATAGTGAGATATATTATTTAGTTCATGTATTGAATGTACTAGATGCAATTGATAGTAATAAAGCAATTTTAAAAAAACTGATTACAGGTTTAATAATAGGATGCGAAAAATTCGCATTTGATAGTAATACTGTTCAAAATGAGATGATTTTTAAGGTTTATATAAATGGGGAAATTCATCCCACGGCTGTTTTTATTTCAGGTGAATTGAAGATTCTTATTGAACAAAGTGATTTAAAAGGTTTTGAATTTATTGAAGTATGGGATTCAGAAGAGCTTTCGTAAAGAATTCTAACGTTATTAATGACCCAGATAAGTTTACGATAAAAACTTAAGTCCCCTTGTTATACAAAGTAGGGGACTATTGATCGTGCATTAACGAGCAGTAAGATTCCCACTTCAAAATTCGGCTAAAGCAAAGAAGTTAAGTGGGAGATCGACTGCTCGTAAACGCCCGATTGGAGAATGCTAATAATTAGTGGGGGGTGGACAAAACTTCCGATGAAAAATACTATTTTTCATGCACAAGCATCGAAGCGTCATCATTAATCAATGTCCCTACATGTTCTCCTAAACATATTTTCTTCATTACTCCAGGCTCATCAAAGTTAAATACATGTGCCGGCAAATTGTAGTCCCGAGCAAGTAATAAAGCTGCTTGATCCATTACTTGTATGTTTTCCCTAACAACATCATTATAGTTCAGTTTTTTATACATTTTCGCTGATTTATTATGTTTTGGATCACTGGTAAAGACACCATCTACCCCTTGTTTTGCGACTAAAATGGCGTCACTATTCATTTCAATTGCTCTCTGTACACTTGGATAATCTGTTGTAACGAATGGTTGCCCATTACCACCACCGAATATGACAACATAACCGTTATCTAAATGATGTACTGCTCTGAGGCGAATATAAGGTTCGGCTACTGCATTAAATGGGATGGAAGTCATAACGCGTACTTCTTTCTTTGTTTTACTTGTTAGAACGCCGCGAAGCATTAAACTATTAATAATTGTACCTAACGTACCAATATTATCAGCTTCTACACGGTCAATTCCCCATTCCTCAGCTAGATGACCTCTGAAAATGTTACCGCCACCAATGACGATGGAGACCTCGATACCTAAATCAACAATCGATAAAATTTCATTTGCAATATGTTCTAATCGTTTGGAGTTAAAGCTATTTCCCGATTGGTCGGCAAGTGCTCCGCCGCTTAATTTAATTAAGACACGTTTATATGGCTTCATAACAATTCCCCCTATATAGATTGCAATAAAAAAGGAACAAAGGCGAATGCCTTTGTTCCTTCGTAAGAAAATGAAATAGAAAAGAAATAGATATGATGAACTTCTTCACGTGATTTTTCATAACATCCACTCCTTTTCATCCCCATTTATTTTGAATACGTGTATCTTTTAGATTATACGAAATAATCTGATGTTTTATCAAGGTTATTTTATTTCTTTTTTATAAAAAGTGTCAATGAATATTATAAGAAAAAAAATTGAATTTTTTGTGACAAACTTGTAGGTTTTTGTATGATTTTGTAGGTTCGCCTATATGATGTGTGAGTAAGCTTTTATAAATACGAAATGAAAGCGTTCGCATAAAGGGGATGAACATAAATGAAAAAATTCGGATTGGCAACACAAATTTTTGTCGCACTTGTTTTAGGGATTGTAGTAGGGGCAATCTTTTATGGCAATAAAACGGCGATTTCTTATATCACACCAGTTGGGGATATATTTATTCATTTAATTAAAATGATTGTAGTACCGATTGTTATTTCAGCATTAATTGTTGCGGTAGCTGGTGTAGGTGATATGAAAAAGCTTGGGAAACTGGGCGGGAAAACAATTCTTTATTTCGAAATTATTACGACGATTGCTATTTTAATGGGATTACTTGCGGCAAATATATTCCAGCCAGGTACTGGCGTTGATATGAATAATTTGCAGCAAAGTGATATTTCTTCTTATAAACAAACAGCAGATGCTACAGAGAAGAAAGGTTTTGCTGAAACGATTGTTCATATTGTACCGAAAAACATATTTGAATCTATCACACAAGGTGACTTATTACCGATTATATTCTTCTCAGTACTATTCGGTTTAGGAGTTGCGGCAATTGGAGAAAAAGGAAAGCCTGTCTTTAACTTTTTTGAAGGTGTGCTCGAAGCGATGTTCTGGGTCACAAATCAAGTTATGAAATTTGCACCATTTGGTGTATTCGCATTAATTGCTGTTACGGTTGCAAAATTTGGTGTAGTGACACTACTTCCTTTAGGAAAATTAGTGCTAGCTGTATACGTAACTGTTATACTATTCGTTGTGATTGTATTAGGTATTAATGCGCGAATGGTTGGAATAAACATTTTTACATTAATGAAAATTTTAAAAGAAGAACTTATTCTTTCATTTACGACAGCAAGTTCAGAAGCTGTTTTACCTAATATAATGAGAAAGATGGAAGAGTTCGGTTGTCCAAAGGCAGTTGCCTCTTTCGTAATTCCGACAGGTTATACATTTAACTTGACTGGATCAGCTATTTATCAAGCGTTAGCGGCATTGTTTGTTGCACAAATGTACGGTATACACATGTCACTGACGGAGCAAATAACGCTATTATTCGTTCTCATGTTAACATCCAAAGGTATGGCGGGAGTTCCGGGGGCATCATTCGTTGTTGTATTAGCAACGTTAGGATCAATGGGATTACCGCTAGAAGGCATCGCATTAATTGCGGGAATTGACCGCATTTTAGATATGATTCGCTCAGCTGTCAATGTATTAGGAAATGCATTAGCTGCCATTGTTATGTCGAAGTGGGAAGGCGAATTCGATGATGAGAAAGCAAAACAATATTTAGAAACAGTCAAACAAACAAAAGCAGCGTAAGAAATCGTTAAGGAGTGAGTAATCATGGCAACATTAACTGAAGTTAAAAATGGAGTACGAATTGAAAAAGATTTTTTAGGTGAAAAAGAAGTGCCAAATTATGCGTACTACGGTGTACAAACAATGCGTGCAGTAGAGAATTTCCCAATTACAGGATATAAAGTCCATGAAGGTTTAATTAAAGCGTTAGCAATTGTAAAAAAAGCGGCAGCACTTGCTAATACAGATGTAGGAAGATTGGAATTGAAAAAGGGTGGCGCTATCGCGGAAGCATCACAAGAAATTCTTGATGGAAAATGGCATGATCATTTCATCGTTGATCCAATTCAAGGCGGCGCGGGAACTTCAATGAATATGAATGCAAATGAAGTCATTGCCAATCGCGCTCTTGAATTATTAGGAATGGAAAAGGGAGATTATCATTATATTAGTCCAAACAGTCATGTTAATATGGCACAATCAACTAATGATGCATTCCCAACAGCAATTCATATTGCAACATTAAATGCATTAGAGGTCTTATTACAAACGATGGGTTATATGCATGATGTATTTGAATTAAAAGCAGAACAGTTCGATCATGTTATTAAAATGGGTCGTACACATTTACAAGATGCTGTGCCAATTCGTCTTGGACAAGAATTTAAAGCGTATTCTCGTGTGCTTGAACGTGATATGAAACGTATCAAGCAATCACGTCAACATCTATATGAAGTAAATATGGGAGCAACTGCAGTTGGTACAGGCTTAAATGCGGATCCAGAATATATTGAAGCAGTTGTAAAACATTTAGCAACAATTAGTGAACTACCACTTGTTGGTGCAGAAGATTTAGTAGATGCAACCCAAAATACGGATGCGTACACTGAAGTATCTGCAGCACTTAAAGTATGTATGATGAATATGTCTAAAATTGCGAACGACCTTCGTCTAATGGCATCAGGTCCACGCGTTGGATTAGCGGAAATTATGCTACCAGCTCGTCAACCAGGTTCATCTATTATGCCAGGGAAAGTAAACCCTGTTATGCCAGAAGTAATTAATCAAATTGCGTTCCAAGTAATTGGTAACGACCATACAATTTGCCTTGCTTCAGAAGCAGGACAATTAGAATTAAATGTTATGGAACCAGTACTTGTTTTCAACTTACTTCAATCTATTAGCATTATGAATAACGGTTTCCGTGCCTTTACAGATAATTGCTTAAAAGGAATTGAAGCGAATGAAGATCGCTTAAAAGAGTATGTTGAGAAGAGTGTAGGAATTATTACAGCGGTGAACCCTCATATCGGCTATGAAGCAGCAGCTCGCGTTGCGAAAGAAGCAATTGCGACAGGGCAATCCGTTCGAGAACTATGTGTGAAAAATGGTGTATTGTCACAAGAAGAATTAGAGTTAATTCTAGATCCATTCGAAATGACACACCCAGGGATTGCAGGAGCAACTCTTTTAAAGAAAAATTAAAAGAAGAGGGGACAATCCCCTCTTTTTTGTTTACAATATAGAAATGTTATATATGAATAGAGGTAGGGATGTTATGAGTAAGTTTACAGTGGCTTCTAATGGTTCATTAGAAACGAAATTAAGAGGAGTAGAAGTATTATCAACACCACTTTTAAATAAAGGGGTAGCTTTCACGCAAGAAGAAAGAGAAGAATTAGGTTTAAAAGGGTTATTACCGCCAGCAGTTTTAACGCTAGATGAACAAGCGCGTAGAGCGTATGAGCAATTTTGTTCTCAGCCGGATGATTTATTAAAGAATGTATACTTAACAGCGTTACATGATCGAAATGAAGTATTGTTTTATCGTATTTTAACAGAGCATTTACGTGAAATGTTACCAATCGTATATACACCTACTGTTGGTGTAGCAATTCAAAGATATAGTCATGAATATCGTAAACCACGTGGGGTTTATTTATCAGTTAACGATCCTTCAGGTATTGAAGAAGCGTTCTCAAATATTGGTGCAACAGCTGAAAATATTGACTTAGTCGTTGTAACAGATGGAGAAGGCATATTAGGAATTGGTGACTGGGGTGTTGGTGGTATTAATATTGCGATTGGAAAGCTAGCTGTTTATACGGCCGCAGTTGGAATCGATCCTAGTCGCGTGTTACCTGTAATTTTAGATGTAGGTACAAACCGCGAGGACCTATTAAACAACCCGTTTTATATTGGAAATCGTCATCCACGTGTAACTGGTGAAGCTTACGATGAATTTATTGATACATTTGTACAAGCAGTAGGCAATAAGTTCCCGAAAGCACTTTTACATTGGGAGGACTTCAGTTCTCGTAATGCACGAAAAATTTTAGATAAATATCGTCATGACGTATGTACGTTTAATGATGACATTCAAGGTACAGGTGCAGTTTCACTTGCTGCAGTATTATCGGCAGTGAAAGCTTCTGGTGTACCTTTAAATGAACACCGAGTAGTTGTGTTTGGTGCGGGTACAGCTGGAATCGGTATCGCAGATCAAGTGAGAGATGCGCTGGTTCGTGTAGGATTATCAGAGCAAGAAGCACATGAGCGTTTCTGGTGTATTGACCGTAACGGGTTAATTACAGAGAATATGGAAGATCTTCTTGATTTCCAAGTTCCATATGCGAGAAAAGAAGCGGAAGTAAGTGAGTGGAAACAAAATGGTGTGATCGGACTTGCTGAAGTTGTGAAACATGTAAAACCAACAATTTTAATCGGTACATCAACTGTTGCTGGTGCATTCAAAGAAGAGATTATTAAAGAAATGGCTTCTCACGTAGAAAGACCAATTATTTTACCAATGTCGAATCCAACGCCACTTGCTGAAGCGAAGCCAGTAGATTTAATCGAGTGGACAGAAGGAAGAGCGTTAGTTGCAACAGGAAGTCCGTTTGATCCAGTTACATACAATGGTGTAACGTATGTGATTGGACAATCAAATAATGCACTTATTTTCCCAGGTCTTGGTCTTGGAACAATTGTTGTTCGTGCAAGCGTAATGACAGACGGTATGTTTGCGGCGGCAGCAGAAGCGGTTGCGAGTATGGTAGATACAAGTCAGCCGGGTGCACCTATCTTACCAGAAGTGGAAGAGTTACGTAATATCTCTGAAATGGTTGCAATTGAAGTAGCGAAAGTTGCAGTTGCAGAAGGTGTTGCTAGAGAGAACTTAAGTGATAACGATATTAAAATTGCAGTGAAAGAATCAATGTGGAAGCCTGAGTATCGTCAAATAAAAGCGGTAGAAAAGGTTAGAATATAGAAAAAAAGCCCGTTTATTATAATAAGCGGGCTTTCCTTATTCATTTTTGAAAAAATACATAGGAAGTGGCATCTTTGAATTGGAATCAATTATGGAAGAAAGATATATCTCTTTTAATTATTTTAATGATTGTTGTCCCAATTGCTGGAGAGCTAAATTTTCATCCTTTCAACGATACGTTTCGCGTTAGTTTTGGGACACCGCTTTTCTTCTTTTTATTACTATTTTTAAGAAGAATACCAGCGGCGGTTGCAGGTATTCTGGCCGGAATATCTGTAGTCTTATTCCGTGTATGTCTTGATTGGGTATTGCAAGGGTCATTTCATATGACAGAATCATTTTATTTGCGCTATCCTGTTTTCTTTTATTATTTTATATATGGAAGTCTTTTTTCGATTTGTAGGGTGAACAAATTCCATCAGAATCCAATTGTTATAGGATGTCTTGGAATCACAATTGAAATTATCGCAAGTATGTCAGAACTTGCGATTTATCATCTGTTAGTACTTGGTACAACAATAACAATTTCTGAAGTGAATAAACTAATCATTATTGCTATTTTTCGTAGTTTCTTTGCGCTTGGTTTTTTAAATATGATGAATTTGTATGAAACAAAATTAAAAGAATCACAAGTGCGAAAAGAAAATGAAAAAATGTTGCTGCATCTTTCTAACTTATATGTGGAATCTGTTCATTTGAAAAAAACGTTACAAAATGCGGAGTTAATTACACAAACAGCGTATCAATTATATCGGAATTTACAAGCGAACGATGATTCGAGTAGTAAAACAGCATTGAAAATAGCGGGAGAAGTGCATGAAATAAAAAAGGATAATCAAAGAATTTTTGCAGGGTTATCTAAACTGTTATTAGATAAAAATGTGGCTGAGTATGTAGAAGGACATGAGCTTGCGGAAATGATTGTGAGAATAAATGAGAAGTACGCTGAACTGTTGGGAAAAGATATACGTTTTTCTAAACATATAGAAGGTGAGCATGCTGAATATCATGTATATACGGTCTTATCAATTTTTAATAATTTAGTTGCAAATGCGGTTGAAGCAATTGCGGATAGTGGTGCTATCATTATTAAGTTATATAAACTTGATAAACGTATATTTTTTGAAGTAATTGACGATGGGCCTGGTATTGCGCAAAAATATAAAAAACTAGTATTTAAGCCAGGATTTACTTCAAAGTATGATCAAACGGGAACACCATCAACAGGAATTGGACTTTCTTACATAAACGAAATGGTAACAGAGCTCGGAGGAGAAGTAAGATTGGAAGACCTGGAAACTGGTGAAGGGTGTAAGTTTGTCGTTTGTTTACCGGAGTGCAGTTTAAAGCGGGAAGGGGAATAAAGTTGTATTATTATATCGTAGATGATGATGAAGTTTTCCGCTCTATGCTTTCACAAATTATTGAAGATGGCGATCTTGGGGAAGTAATTGGAGAATCGGAAGATGGAGCTTTTATTGAAGCCGACCAACTAAATTTTAAAAAAGTAGATATTTTATTTATTGATTTATTAATGCCAATGCGAGACGGGATTGAAACAGTTCGCCATATTGCGTCCTCTTTTTCAGGGAAAATCATCATGATTTCTCAAGTTGAATCGAAACAGCTTATTGGTGAGGCGTATACACTTGGTGTTGAATATTATATTACGAAACCATTAAATAAAATTGAGGTTATATCTGTTGTACGTAAAGTAATGGAACGTATTCGTTTAGAGCGCTCTATACATGATATTCAAAAATCATTGAATAACGTTTTCAAGTGGGAACAGCCGCAAGTTCGAAATGAGCCAATGCAAGAAGGAAAAAGAATAGCAGATTCAGGGCGCTATTTATTATCAGAACTCGGTATTGCGGGAGAGAATGGAAGTAAAGATTTACTTAGTATGTTGGAATATTTATATGGACAAGAAAAAGAGCAAACGTTTGAATTTGGATTTCCTGCGCTAAAAGATATCTTTCACCATATAACTATAAGGAAATTAGAGAATATAGCTTCAGATGCACATATAGATAAGGAGAGAAAAGCATCTGAACAAAGAGTACGTAGAGCGATTTATCAATCGTTAAATCACTTAGCTTCCCTTGGATTAACAGACTTTTCAAATCCGAAATTTGAAAGCTATGCTCCGAAATTTTTTGATTTCACTGTAGTTAGAAAACGAATGACAGAAATGACAAAGGAAGAAGTAGCAACTTCTGGACATACGCGAATTAATACGAAAAAATTTATTCAAGTGTTGTATTTTGAGGCGAAACGGTTGATGGAGATAGCGTGAAAAAAGGTGCTTATAAATGAGCATCTTTTTTTATTAAATCTACATTTTATATTTTCTCGTGAAGCATGTAAAATGTTAGTTAAGAGAAAGTGGTTTTAAATTAAGGAAGTGTCAAAAAATGAGTTTTACATTAAATAAATCGATTATTAAAGAAGTATGCGGAGAAACCTCATATAAAAGAGGCGAAGCTTATTGTAGAGCAAATAAAGTAATAGTGAATCATTATGATGAAAATAAAGAAATTTGTGATGCAACGGTAAAAGGGAACGAAGATTTTCATGTTACAGTAGAAAAAGCTAAAAAAGGTGATGTTGTTGCGAAATGTAGTTGTCCTTCATTAGCGTCTTTTCAAACGTATTGTCAACATGTTGCGGCAGTATTGATACAAATAAATTATAATCAGCAAACGGGTGGAATGCTTCCTGTTAGTAGCGGAAATGAACAATTAACAAGCGGGATGTTTCAGTTGTTTGCAGAACAACCACTGAAGCCCAAAAGTAAACAACACCGTTTTGATACACGTGAAATACTTCATGCGGAATTTATTTGTATACCAGTAGTTACGAAAAATGGTGGGGCACTTCTTGGGGTTCAGTTGAAGCTCGCCAAAACGTATTTCGTACATCATATTAGAGAATTTCTTTCTAAAGTGGAGAAAAGAGAGTCTTTTAATTGTTCCAATGAATTTACATACACACCAGATGTACATAGCTTCAGGCAAGAAACGGATGCGATTATTCAGCAACTTATTAAAATGTATCATAACGAAAAAATGTATGAAGATACACTAGAAGTACACGCAAAACAAGATGATAGCATGATTTTAATACCGCCAGCTTCGTGGATGGATATGCTTTCTTTACTTTCTAAAACTGAGTGTGTGAGACTTAATCAAGATGGAAAATCTTTTCACGGTTTACAAATTTCAAAAGGGCTACTTCCTTTACATTTTGAGTTTAATAAAGGGAGTAACGGTGGGTTTACACTTTATATTGACGGCGTACAACAAGTAGAAGTAATGGATACGTATAGTTATGCTCTATTTGGAGGGAAACTGTATCAGTTGAAGGCTGAGGATTGCAAGCGGCTTATCGAATTACAAAAAATAATGAATCGTTCTAGTAGTAACCAATTGTATATTCCAGCAGATAAGATGGAACACTTTGTAGCAAAAGTTGTACCAGGGTTAATGAAGCTAGGAACTGTGCGAATAGATGAGGTAGTATCAGATCGTGTTGAAACACCCGCATTAAAAGCGAAATTATATTTAGATCGAGTGAAAAATCGCTTATTAGCAGGTCTCGAATTTCATTATGGAAACGTCGTGATTAATCCGTTAGAAGGGGATGGGCAGCCATCTGTTTTTAATCGTGATGAAAAAAAGGAAAAAGAGATTTTAGACATTATGAGTGAAAGTGCCTTTGCAAAGACAGAAGGCGGTTATTTTATGCATAATGAAGAAGCTGAGTATAACTTTTTATATCACGCTGTTCCAACGTTAAAAGGTTTAGTTGATATTTATGCAACGACAGCAATCAAATTACGAATTCATAAAGGAGATACAGCTCCTCTTATAAGAGTTAGAAGGAAAGAGAGAATTGATTGGTTATCATTCCGCTTTGATATAAAGGGTATTCCGGAGGCAGAAATTAAAGGGGTATTAGTTGCTCTTGAGGAGAAACGAAAATATTATCGTTTAGCAAGTGGTGCTCTACTATCACTTGAGAGTAAAGAGTTTAATGATATTAATCAGTTTATAAAAGAATCTAGTATTCGAAAAGAATTTTTAAAGGGCGAAGAAATAGATGTCCCTCTTATTCGTAGTGTGAAATGGATGAATTCACTGCAAGAAGGAAACGTATTAAGTTTAGATGAGTCTGTTCAAGAATTGGTAGAGAACATTCAAAACCCTAAAAAGCTGAAGTTTGCGGTGCCAAGTGGCTTAGATGCGATAATGAGAGAGTATCAAACATACGGATTCCAGTGGATGAAAACACTTGCCTATTATCGTTTTGGCGGCATTTTAGCTGATGATATGGGACTGGGGAAAACGTTGCAAAGTATTGCTTTTATAGACTCTGTTTTGCCGGAAATTCGAGAGAAGAAACTGCCTATATTAGTTGTTTCTCCGTCGTCCCTCGTTTACAACTGGCTTAGCGAGTTGAAAAAATTTGCTCCACATATTAGAGCAGTTATTGCCGATGGAAATCAAGCAGAGCGCCGAAAAATTTTAAAAGATATAACGAAATTTGATGTTGTCATTACGTCATATCCTTTACTACGAAGAGATATAAGATTATATGCAAGGCCATTTCATACGTTATTTCTTGATGAAGCACAAGCGTTTAAGAATCATACGACGCAAACTGCGAAGGCAGTAAAAACGATTCAAGCAGAGTACCGTTTTGGATTAACGGGAACACCTGTAGAGAATTCATTAGAAGAGCTATGGTCTATCTTCCACGTTGTCTTCCCAGAATTATTACCGGGAAGAAAAGAGTTCGGTGATTTAAGACGTGAAGATATTGCAAAGCGCATAAAGCCTTTCGTGTTAAGAAGGTTAAAGGGAGATGTATTACACGAACTCCCAGAAAAAATAGAGCACTTACAATCATCAGAACTATTACCGGACCAAAAAAGGCTCTATGCCGCTTATTTAGCAAAGTTGAGAGAAGAAACGTTAAAACATTTGGATAAAGATACGTTACGTAAAAATAAAATTCGGGTTTTAGCTGGTTTAACGAGACTACGGCAAATTTGTTGTCATCCTGCTTTGTTTGTTGATGACTATAAAGGGAGTTCAGCTAAATTTGATCAGCTGCTAGAAATTTTGGAGGAATGCAGAAGTACAGGGAAGAGAATTCTTATCTTTTCCCAATTTACGAAGATGCTTTCGATAATCGGACGTGAATTAAATCGTCAAGCAGTTCCATACTTTTATTTAGACGGGAGTACACCAGCGCAAGAACGTGTAGAGCTATGTAATCGGTTTAACGAAGGAGAAGGGGATCTATTTCTTATTTCGTTAAAAGCTGGTGGCACAGGACTAAATTTAACAGGTGCAGATACAGTTATATTGTACGATTTGTGGTGGAATCCAGCTGTTGAACAACAAGCAGCGGATAGAGCGTATCGAATGGGACAAAAAAATACAGTGCAAGTGATTAAGTTAGTAGCACATGGAACAATTGAAGAAAAAATGCACGAGTTACAAGAGAGTAAGAAAAATTTAATCGCTGAAATTATCGAGCCAGGAGAAGAGAAGTTATCTTCTATTACGGAGGAAGAAATCCGTGATATTCTTATGATTTAATAAAAGCTATGCTTTCATAGAGATGAAAGCATAGCTTTTTTGTTGTAATAATTATATTTTGTTTTGTACAAAGTAAAGAGATAAGGTGAAACTTTAAATAGTGGGAGTTGTTCATCTCCCACTATTTATTTTATTTCTTTGTACCTTTACTTTTGTATGGTTTTGCAGCTTTCTTTTTCGCACTTGATTGCCAACGGTTCCATCCTTTACTTCCTGTACCTTGTCCTACACCTTTTTTCGGTTTTGCTTTCGTTTTACTCATATGATCACTCCGTTATATAAAAAATCTTATTTGATAATAGCCAATGTTTTAGAAAAATACTATCGATAAATGACTATGCTTGCTTTAAGTAAAAACAAACTGCTTGAATGCTATAGTATATCATGAAATTGCGAGTAAACTGAAAGGAATTACAAATAAAATGAAAATAATAAGAAATACTGCGGATTCTATTTTTCGAACGATCACATTACTGGTTGTGTATATGTTAGTTTCAATTAGTGAAATGTTTTTTGGATTGAAGAGACAAAGGAAATAAAAATGTTATATTAAGAACAGTCGGTAAAGGCATAAAATAAAGAATTGAAAAATATTTTAAAACTTTTTGTTGACTTTATCTATTTTTTGTATAGAATAATCATTAATAAAATGTTTCAGAGATGTGACAACAAAACGACTATGAAAGGACGAGTAGTAGTAGGATGTAGTTTAAGCGAGTCAGGGACGGTGTGAGCCTGGTACGAAGCCTATTATGAAGAACCTCCTGGAGTCGCTAACCGAAATCCTTTATAGGAAAGTAGACTTAGCCGGGAACTTCGCCGTTACAAGAAGAACAGTATCGAGATTTTTTCATCTCCGTACTGTATAAGTGAGCAACCTCTGTTGCTAATTTGGGTGGTACCGCGGAACCAAAGTCTTTCGTCCCAGTTTTTTGGGAAAGAAGGGCTTTTTTTGTTGGCTTTTTTCCACAACATCCAAACATTTTAGGAGGAAACAAGCATGTATCAATCATTAATGACAGTAAGAGAGACTCAAATCGCAATTAAGGAAGTTAAAACATTTTTCGAGGATCAATTAGCAAAACGCCTTGAACTATTCCGCGTATCTGCACCATTATTCGTAACGAAAAAATCAGGATTAAACGATCACTTAAACGGTGTAGAACGTCCAATTGAGTTTGATATGTTACATTCAGGAGAAGAATTAGAAATTGTGCATTCACTAGCGAAGTGGAAAAGATTCGCATTACATGAATACGGATATGAAGCTGGTGAAGGTTTATATACAAACATGAACGCGATTCGTCGTGATGAAGAACTTGATGCAACACATTCCATTTATGTTGACCAATGGGATTGGGAAAAAATCGTTCAAAAAGAATGGCGTACTGTCGATTACTTACAAAAAACAGTACAAACAATTTATGGAATATTCAAAGAATTGGAAGAACACTTATTTGAAAAGTATCCGTTCCTTGGAAAGTATTTACCAGAAGAAATTGTTTTCATTACTTCTCAAGAACTGGAAGATAAATATCCAGAATTAACACCGAAAGATCGTGAACATGCAATTGCGAAAGAACACGGTGCAGTCTTTATTATTGGAATTGGTGATGCACTCCGTTCAGGTGAAAAGCACGATGGACGCGCATCCGATTATGATGACTGGAAATTAAACGGTGACATTTTATTCTGGCACCCAGTACTACAAGCCTCATTCGAATTATCATCAATGGGAATTCGTGTTGATAGTAAATCACTTGATGAGCAATTAACGAAAACTGGTGAAGACTTCAAACGTGAGTATGATTTCCATAAAGGTATTTTAGAAGACGTACTACCATTAACAATTGGTGGTGGTATCGGCCAATCAAGAATGTGTATGTATTTCTTACGTAAAGCACATATCGGTGAAGTTCAATCTTCTGTATGGCCTGACGATTTACGTGAAGCTTACAAGAAAGAAAACATTCATCTGTTTTAATATAAGTGAGAGGGAGAGTAGCTGTGGAATAAGAGCTACTCTCCCTTTTTTACTCTGACGTGAAAAAAGTTATTTTGAACGAATATAGATCGTTTTTTCCAGGGAAAGAGAGAAAAGATATATGTGATAAGAAATAAGTAGAGTCATTTATATTTCCTAGGAAAGGGTATAACGAATAATTTAATTGTTGTATAATGATTTATGGATATTGATAACAAGATAAAAAGCTGTCTTCATAGAGTTTTAAAATTCTATGTGGACAGCTTTCTATTTATATAGGAAGGAAATAGATTAATATAATTTGTTATAAATTTTACTGGTGGAAATTAAATCATTTGCACTAAAGGCTCAATTTTCGCCATAAATGATTGATGCAGTGCTTCAACACCCGTTACTAAATGAAGGCGGTCAATTACGACAGAAACTTTAATTTCTGATGTACTTACCATTTTAATATGAATATCTTCTTCTTTTAAAGTAGTGAACATATTCGCAGCAACTCCTGGGTTAGATACCATACCAGATCCTACAATTGATACTTTTGCTAAATGATTTTCATGTTCTACAGATTCATAGTGAAGCGCCTCTTGATTTTGTTCTAACACTTCTAATGTTTCTCTTAAATCATTAGAATGGATTGAGAAGGAGAGGTGAACAGTTCCTTCATTTGTAATACTTTGAATAATAATATCTACATTAATATGTGCTGCTGCTAATGTAGAGAAAACTGTTGAAAGTGTACCTTGTTCTAATCCTTTAATTGTGACGCGTGTAATATTATCCTCAAATGCAATACCTTTAACGATTGATTGTTGTTCCATGTTACATTCTCCCCTTACAATTGTTCCATTTTCTTGTTCCATACTTGAGCGAACTTCTAAAATTACATTATGATTTTTAGCAAACTCAACAGCGCGTGGGTGTAATACGCCAGCACCGAGGTTGGCAAGCTCTAACATTTCGTCATAAGAAATTTCATCTAATTTATAAGCATCTTGTACAACTCGTGGATCAGTCGTATATACACCGGTCACATCCGTATAA
The DNA here is from genome assembly GCF_038050385.1 of Bacillus sp. FSL R9-9410. Classification (NCBI taxonomy): domain Bacteria; kingdom Bacillati; phylum Bacillota; class Bacilli; order Caryophanales; family Bacillaceae; genus Bacillus; species Bacillus sp. FSL R9-9410. The sequence continues at coordinate 2,954,230 of NZ_JBBOTV010000001.1, read as the reverse complement.
ATATCACATTTTTTCGCTTTTAGTGCCGCAGCTAATGCAACAGCAGTCGTATCAGAGCCACCGCGGCCAAGTGTGGTAATTTCATGTTCTTCACTTACTCCTTGGAAACCAGCTACTATAACAATCGTGCCATCAGCAAGATAGGATTGAATACGACCAGTATTAATGTCAGTAATCCGTGCACTACTATGTACAGATTCTGTCGTAATACCAGCTTGCCATCCTGTTAATGAAATTGCATTATAACCTTTTGTTTGTAGTGCCATTGTTAATAATGAAATAGTTACTTGTTCTCCTGTAGATAGGAGCATATCCATTTCACGTTTACTTGGATTTTCAGTAATAGCGTTAGCAAGTGCTACAAGTTTATCCGTACTTTTTCCCATTGCTGAAACGACAGAGACAATACTATGTCCTCGTTCATATTCTTCAATAATTAAATTTGCTACATGTTGAATGCGCTCGACGCTTCCGACAGAAGTACCGCCAAATTTTTGTACAATCGTTTCCATTACGAATTCCTTCTTTCGTCCATTTTTAAGAATAGGTTAGGACATATACAAATCCCAATATTCCTGTAGTTACCAGAGAGAAAAACAAAAAACACCATCTCAAATAAGTGAGGATGGTGCTGTTACAGGAAAAGGGAAACAGAAAACGGAGCTAATAAAAAAACCGCCAAAAAAGGAATATCATAAAAATGATATCTCTTTTTTGTAGATAGCTCTTCATACGTACACGTCTGTACATATGACAGTTCTGTTTCTATTCGAAAACAGCCCCAATTGATAAATACAGAGAAATTTATCAATTTCGGCAACACTTCCTTTCCTCTAAGATCATAGACATCTCTGTGTCTCCTTTAGAATACTTATAAGCGTTGCAACCTCTATCTCACGTTTTAGGCGAGAGTGTATGATTTATGAAGTTGTTGGTAACATTTGTTTTATAATAATTTAAATTTTTCAGGGAATCAAGTGTTTTATATATATTTTTTAAATTCTGTCTTTTATTTAGATTAGTTTGTGAAAAATGTAGCAAAATCAATTCATTGCATGTACATTAAAACTATAGCGCATGGGAGGTGGAAGGATGGGGAAGAAAAAGCCTATTTATGTAGCAACAGAAATGAACACAACAATGAAGAAATTATGGGAATATACGCAAGAGCCTGATATACATACAGAGTGGGATGCTCGTTTTACGGAAATTTCGTATTTAGAGAAAAAAGAAGGAGAACCACAGAAGTTTTTATATAAAATGAAGATTGGTTTCGGGCTTGAAATAGCCGGAGAAGGGGAATCGATAGGTGAAATAAAAAAAGAAACTGGAGAACGCATTTCCTCTTTGAAATTTTGGACAGACAATAAGCTATCACTTATACAAATAGGACGAGGTTATTGGAAGTATACACCGAATGGAGAACATATTCATTTTGAAACGCAATATGATTATGATACAAGGTTTGGTCGTATAGGGAATGTGATAGATTTATATATTTTTCGTCCACTATTAGGTTGGGCGACAGCATGGAGTTTTGATGCTCTCAAATTATGGTTAGAAAAAGGTCTCCATCCTAGTATGTTAATCAGAAGAACGATGACGTATTGGCTCGTTTGCTTTTTATTTGCTTTCGTATGGTTATATCAAGGGATTGTACCGAAAGTGATTTTTACTCATCCAGAGGAAGTAAAGATGCTTTCTGCGCTAATCCGATCGAATGAAAGTAGCATTTTTATACTTAAAATAGTTGGATTTTTAGAAATAATATGTGGTGTTATGTGGCTATTGCCATTTCAAAAGCGAAAACTATTTATATTGCATATTATATTGTTGATAGTTTTAACATTAGCGGCAGGATCGACGAATATCGCTAGTTTTACGCAACCATTTAATCCAATTACATTAAATCTTCTTTTAATAGGATTATCGATGGTTGGTTATATGAATAGCGCTAATTTGCCGAGCGCAAAAAATTGTAAGAGGACGAGAAAGGGATAAGTATATGGTTAATATTTATGAAAGATTATTAGGGGACTCTTATAAAAGACTTCACCCAAAATTGCAGGAACGATATGCGATAACAAAGGAAAATAGCTTTATTGGGGAAGGGGAAATGGATGAAATTTATGGAGGATCTTTTTTCGTTAAATTAATATTAAAAATTACATCGAAGTTCCGTATGTTTTTCTCTGAGCGAGGGAAAAAGGTTCCGTTTGTGATACATAATACCGCTGAGCGAGATGAACAGGGGAAAGAATTTGTACGGTGGAATCGTACCTTTTATTTTCATAATAAAAAAAGATATTTTAATGCTGTTATGAAGTTGGATGAAGAGAATAATGAAATTGTAGATTATTTTGGTGAGCCACATATACTCGTTTCTACATTGAATTTTTATATTGATGAAAAAGGCGGGATACATATTTTTTCAAAGAAACAATGGTTTTTTATGTTTGGAAGAAAAATCCCGTTACCTAGATTTTTATACGGAGAGGCAAAAATTGTAGAAAGTTATGATGAAACACTACAACGTTTTCGAATTCATGTACAAGTACGAAATCCGTTAATTGGTTCACTATTTTCATATAAGGGAACATTTGTGGAAAGGGAATAAACGAGATGAAAAATATAATATTTGGACTTGCTTGCTATACGACTTTTCTTATGTTTGAGTGGTCGAATGTAAATCCTGTTGAAGCAATTATATTGTTATCTATTTTGTTATTTATACCGATGTCATTTTGTATTATTGACAAAGAAACAAGAAATGGATCGTATTTATTATTTTATAAATTTGTATCGTTTTTATATCCAATTGCAGCAGTTAGTGCGATGCTAGCTTTCGTAACAAATCATTTCGTTTTTGCTCTTCTTTGGTTTATGTATACTGGGATTCTTGCATTATTTGGTGTAAGTAGATTGCTAGAAAGAGGATGGAAGCCGTTAGAAGAAGCAGCTGTAGATAGTGCTTTTATTTATTTGTTTTTAGGTGGTTTTTGGTTTTTTGCTTCTGTAACAAAGCTGTCAATTATGCACTTTAGTTCTGACATTGTTTTGCTCACAGCGGCACACTTTCATTACTCGGCATTTCTATTGCCGTTATCAGCTGGTTTACTTGGAAGAAAAAGAGAACGGGAAAGTAAGTTATATGACGGTATTATGTTTATCATCGTCATTTCTCCAATGACAGTTGCAATAGGAATTACGTATTCGAGGGTATTTGAATTTTTTGCAGTGTTCGTATATTTATGTGCCATTTACGGATATGGAGTTTACGTGAGGAGAACGAAATTTAATGCTATAAGTGCGAAGGTACTTTTAGTTCTTTCTTCTAGCACACTCATGGTAACAATTATGTTTTCACTCATATATTCATACGGGAATTTCAAACAAGTAATGACGATTACAATTGCACAAATGGTTTGGATTCACGGTGTGGTAAATGGAATTGGAGTAGCGTTACCAGCATTTCTCGGTTGGATGATTGAAAAGAGTACTCCGAATTATAAATATTACGGGAAACCAATGAGTCAATTAAGAGGAAATGCGACAGTTGGTGAAGCATTTTTACATAACAGAAATTTAATAGATAGCAAGGAATACAAAGGTTTAGTTGATAAAATGAATGATTTTCATAGTGAGGCATTTGACGCGACGAAGATTCCTTTAAGTATTATTCGTTTTTATGAAAATACAAAAGAGTATCAGTTACAATCGCATATTAAATGGAATCGTTGGTTCCGCCCGGTTGCATTTTGTCATGAGAAAATGAGTAAGCGTGTAGGACAAATACATTTAGGAATGGGTGGTAAGTGGGAAGCAATGCAAGGTTCTATTATTGGTGTGAAAGATGCAAGAGATGGTAGGGAAAATGTGAGGGCTTGGCTAAGAAAGAATGAAGAGGGGCAAACGATTTTTGTAGCCCTTTATTCAAAGCATGCATACAAGAACGATACATATATGAATATCGCATTGCCTTTACCATATTCGAATATGACGGGAGTTTTGAAATTATGTAATAAGAGTAATGATTTAATCATTACTAGTAAGCTGAGAAGAAATGGTAAGGGAGATGAGGGGATTTATTTACATACTCGTTTCTTTACAATACGTTTACCATTAGCAGAGACTTTTATTATTAAAGAGAGCAAGGATCAAATATTAGAAGCTAATCATAGAATGTGGATATTTGGAGTTAAGTTTTTAGAAGTTGATTATGAGATTAAGAAAATAGAGGGAAAGTAAGAAAAGCTTGGAGAGATTCCAAGCTTGTTTACGTATGGGTAATTGTCATAGCAACTTGTTTATCTAAGTCTCGATCCCAAACACGTTGAATTTCGAAAGTGCTTTTTTTAAAAAAAAATGGGAATCTTTCTTTAAACCACCCTTGCATAGGAAGATGTAACGCGGAATCAATTGGAACCCATGTTAATTCCCCTTCTGGAGGGTGAGGAAGAAGGCTACCTTCAAATGAATTTGTCCAATAATTGAAAACCATATAGCGAACCTGTTCTTTTGGATTTACATATTCGTCTAATCCTTTAAAAATTAAATTGGAAACAAGTAATCCAGTTTCTTCTTTTACTTCTCGTATAGCAGCTTGAACGATACTTTCTGGGAAATCTACTTTTCCACCCGGAGCGATGTAACCAGGGAAACCTAGATGATCTGGCCGTTGTATTAGTAATACTTCGTTATTACGCTGAATCATACACATTGTATAAATGCGGTGTTCGATACTTTTCCAATTCGTACTCATGCGAATCTCTCCTCTTATAAAATGAGTATCTTATAGTTTAACTATAGTTATTCGTTCCAAAAAATACAATAATAAGACAAAATTATACAAATTACGATTGACTATTACTAATTTTCAGAACTATAATTATTCTGTTATATAAAAATATTGTACTTGAGAGGGGAATATATTCTATGAAAAATAGAATAATCGCAGCAGGAGTAATCGCAGCTAGTATATTATCTTATTCATCTAGTAGTTTCGCACAAACAAAAACGTTTCCAGATGTCCCAGCAGGGCACTGGGCAGAAGATTCTATTAACTACTTAGCAGAAAAAGGCGCAGTTACAGGTAACGAGAAAGGAATGTTCGAGCCTGGAAAAGAGATCACTCGTGCAGAAGCAGCTACAATGATGGCTAAAATCTTAAACTTACCATTCGATAAAGATGCTAAACCATCTTTCGGTGACTCTCAAAACGGATGGTATACCCCATACATCGCAGCTGTAGAAAAAGCTGGTGTTGTTAAAGGGAAAGATGTCGGCGTATTCGATCCAACTGGAAAAATCGACCGCGTTTCAATGGCATCTCTTATTGTAGAAGCTTACAAATTAGATTCTAAAGTAAACGGTACTCCAGCAACTAAATTCAGTGATTTAGAAAAAAGCTGGGGTAAAGCAAAAGCTAACATCCTAGTTGAATTAGGGATTTCTGTTGGTACTGGTAACAAATGGGAGCCTGAAAAAATTCTAACTAAAGCAGAAGCAGCTCAATTTATTAAAAAGGCTGATTCAATTAAAGTTGGAAATCCATTAGTGGAAAAGGTAGTTATTATTGATCCTGGTCATGGAGGATTTGATCCAGGGAATCCAGGGCAAGGTGTAAAGGAAAGTGAAATTGTATTTGATACATCTTTAAGATTACAGAAGTTGTTAGAAAAAAATACACCTTTAAAAGCTTTGTTAACACGTGAAGAGAACGGAAATCCAGGAAGTAACAAGAATGAATCTCTTGTGAATCGAGTGAAATTTGGTCAAGAGAACAATGGAGATATATTTGTAAGCATTCATGCAAACTCTTCTGAAAATCATGATGGTCATGGAACGGAAACATATTATTATAAAAAATCCAAGTCTGGGGAAGAGACACAGATTGAAAAGGATAGCGAAGTATTAGCACAAAAAATTCAAAAACGAGTAGTAGAAGCACTACATACAAGAGATAGAAATATAAAAGATGATCATTCATTTTATGTAGTAAATAAAAATACAGTACCAGCAGTCTTAACAGAGCTTGCCTTTATAGATAATAATATAGATAATGGAAAATTAGCTACTGAATCAGGAAGGCAAATTGCTGCAGAGGCAATTTATGCTGGTATTTTAGATTATTATGAGTGGAAAGGTTTCAATGTTTCAAAGTATCGTTTAGCTAAATAAAAAAATATCGTTTGCTAAGCCCATCGTCTATATAGAGATGGGCTTTTTATATGAGTTTATATAATTTTGTATCGAAATAAAAAGATATATCGTATTATGCTGATTATAAATAAAATAATGGTAGATTAGTTTATTTTTATCACGTATACTTTTACTGTTGACTAATTAATTGAATTAAGAGTTTGTTAGTTTAATAGGGAAAATTTTATTATAAAGGGAGGCAAGTTAACACGGGACAAGCATATACATAACGTGTTAAAAAATATGAAAAAAATTATTTCTAATGTGTTAGCAGTGACAGTCGCACTTCAAGTAGTGATGGCTCCGGCAACTTCATTTGCAGCTGAAAAAGATTTTCCAGACGTTCCGAAAGGTCATTGGTCGTATAAAGCAATTACTAATTTAACGTCAAAAGAAATTATTGCAGGATATGATAATGGGAAGTTTGGATTCGGGGATGTTGTAACTCGTGAGCAAGTAGCTGCATTAATGTATCGTGCGTTAAAGGCAGAAGCGAAAAGCGAATATAAAAATCCATACTCTGATATTAACGAAGGGACAACAATGTTCCAAAAAGAAATTTTAGCTTTAACAGATATGGGGATTTTCGTAGGTGATGGTAAAGGAACATTTAGACCGAAAGAATCTGTAACTCGTGCTGAAATGGCTGTAATTTTACAGAAAGCCTTTAAACTAAAAGTAAAAGCTAATCATACATTTAATGATGTTCCGAAAGATCATTGGGCAAATGAAGCGATTAGTGCATTAGAGTCTAACGGTGTTGCTGCAGGTAATGGAGCTGGTGCATTTAATCCAACAGGTGTTTTAACACGGGAAGAATATGCACAATTTTTATATAACGCCATGGCATCATATATCGATTTAGATGTAACATTACCTTCTAATGTAACAGCTCAAGAGATTGATAATTATATTAAAAGATATCATCCCGATAGTCCGCTTGTTGGAGTTGGACAAGACTTTATTAAAGCGCAAAACGAGTATGGCGTGAACTCTTTATATTTAGCAGCACATGCAATCTTAGAGTCTGGATACGGGAAATCAGAAATTGCATATCGTAAACATAATTTATTTGGACTACGAGCGTATGATTGGGATCCATTCGCACATGCAAAATATTTACCATCTTATGGATTAAGTATTTCATACAATGCTGATTATGTGAGAAAGAATTACTTAGAACAAGGTGCTAAGTATTTCAAAGGTTACACATTACCTGCGATGAATGTAATGTATTCAACTGATAAAGAATGGGCTGGCAAAATCGCTAATATTATGGAACGTATTAAGCCTTTCAATAACAAAGATTATCAAAATATAAACCGATTGCCGAAAAACCCTAATACATTAAATGTAGAGGCATTAGGCGAAACAATTCCATATAAAGATTATGCAAAAGATGCGAAAGCTACTGTTCAAACTGTAGGATCTTACTATCAAGTTCCATTCCCGTTTAACAATCCAATTAAGAGTGTACCAAACGTTACACAAAATGAAGTTGGAAAATTAGAGAATGGTACAAAAGTAAATGTATATCGTGAAGATCCAAATGGCTGGGTAGAGTTCTCGCTTGAAAATGCTCAAGAAAAGTATTGGACATTGAAGAAGAACTTAAAATTATAAAGTGGAAAGGTGTTTTCATATATGAAAACACCTTTTTTATTTATATTCAACACTTAATATTTGTAGATTCATTATGATTTTCTTTTTTGTATTTTTACCAATAATTTAATAGTTTCATATATAATTAAAGGTATTAAAGATTGAATTTTCTGTGTTTAATCCTATATTAACTTAATTTGAAAAGAGGAGAGAGATATGCAAGGAGAAATACCAACAGAGAAAAATTTAGGTTATGTCGGTAAATTGTTATTGCCAGTTAAAGTGTCACCACACTTTAAGTTTTTATGGATTGGGCAATTACTTTCGACTTTAGGTAGTTCGATAACGATGGTTATTCTGCCAGTCGTTGTGTATTCATTAACTGGTTCAACAGTTGTAATGGGAATGACTATGGCAATGTACATGCTTCCTAATATTCTTGCGTTACCATTTGCTGGATTAGTCGTGGATCGAATTGACCGGGTGAAATTGATGTTATTTACAGATATAATCCGCTGCATATTAATGCTATTACTTGCAACACTTATATTTATGGATTTGTTAACGATTACGCTATTATATGTACTCGTTGCATTATATGTACTCGTTGCATTATATGGACTTATGGAAGGTATATTTCAGCCGGCGTATGCGGCTGTAAGAGCGAAAGTATTTGTACCGGAAATTCGAAATGCAGCTAACGCATTAACGCAAATGAGTAATCAAGGCATACGATTAATTGGCCCAGCACTTGGTGGGTTAATAGTATCAGTTACATCTGCAGGGATAGGTTTCGGACTAGATGCAGCAACGTATTTGCTATCATTTGTATGTTTATTATTTTTAAAAGAAATAAAGTTTAATAAAGTACAGAAATTTGAAAGGAATAAAGTCAATTACAAACAAGATTTTATGGAAGGGATTCTTGTTCTAAAAAGCCATCCGTGGTTGTGGATTACTATTCTAGTCTTTTCTTTCGTTAATATTTGTTATGCAGGCATTATCGTTGTATTAATTCCATGGTTGTTTAATGTTCATCATCATTTTGAAGCTTATGTATATGGATTGGGTATGGCTGCTTCTGGTGCTGGAGCTGTAATTGCAGCGCTAATTTTTGGTGGGAGGCAGCAGTGGCATAAGAGAGGATTACTTGCGTATGGCGGTGTTTTAATAAGTGGAATGGCACTATTAATTATGCCTTTCGTTTCTTGGGCACCTGCCTTAATTGGATTAATGGCAATTGAAGGATTCGGTATTATGATATTTGGGCTCATTTGGGAAACAAGTTTACAAGAGCTTGTACCAGAAGAAGCATTTGGAAGAGTGGCAAGCCTTGATATGTTAGGTTCATTTGCTTTATTGCCATTAGGGTATGTGGTTGTAGGCTGGTTAGCTACTGTAATAGGTGGAAAGATAACAATTATAATGCTAGCTATTTTAGTACTCATAACAATTGGAGTGGCATTGTCTGTACCAAGTATTCGGCGGTTCGATTGATCATGTAGGCTAAAAGGGGGATATGGTATATGACTATAGAAAACCTAAACGATTTAGTAGTAGCAGAGTTGGGATGTAAATACGTTGTGGAAGAAAAGGTATTTGAAGCAAAGAATTTTACGGTGTATATTGCTACCCCTATAGAAAATAAAATGACATATAATCGATTCATCTTAATTAAACATTTGTCTAATGAAGAGCCTTCCGTACATGTTTGGGACAAAAAAATTTGTGCAGACGCTACAAAAATACATATTGCAAAAGAAGTGACAGAAGCAATTCAATCTGGTTTTGTAAATAAAGAGTAAGCCCTAATCAAATTAGGACTTACTCTTCGTTAAACACAAATGTTTGCTTCATTTTTTTACCCTCATGTACTGGATGGCCGTTGTAAGAGAAATTCTTTTCTTCCCAAGTAATGACGACTTTGAAATTATGGCTATTAAAGTCTAATGGGAACACCATGTAATCAAAACTTGTATGACTTTTTGAAACGTTGTTATTTGATGTAGTAGGATTAAAGGTAGCTTTAGATGTAGGGTTATTATCAAGTATTTCCACGGATACATTTGATACATCATTACCAATATTTTTTAAGAGTAAACTATACGTATCATATACACCTTGTTTTGGCTGCACCGCTTGCTTGTTTGAGTTATGAGATTTGTCAATTTCGATATACCACTGTTTAGACTTTGACGCAGTTGGTAGTGATTGAAATGTGTATGCACTAGCTTGTATTGGTAGTGCTAAGCAGATAAGGGAAAAAAGAGATATTATTTTTCGTTTCATTTTGAAAAACCCCCATTCTTTAACAAAGTTATTTGTTATTATTCGCTCTGTTCGAGAAAATATACCATATAATGTAAGGTGATAGGGGTATGAGTATGAGTCTCGGCTTAGGAATCATTATAGTATTCGCTACGGTTATACTTGACACGTCTGCTTAATAGTTGGTATATACGCGATCCATATGCTGATACACATCAAATCCAGTCAAAGTGAATTGTAAGGGAGAACATTATATTGAAAGTACTAGTAAGCACGGGGAGTAGTATTTTTCTACAATTATTATTTTTGTATATATTTATTTCGGGTGTTTTATTGGAAGTTAATCTTTGGTATGCGGTAGTTGTGTATATAAGTGTAGCAATATTAAGTCTATTAATCGGGATATATTCAATTATTTTCTCTATAAGGAAAAGTTCGACTGCTATCTTTCTTACAATACCGGTTGGAGTTGTAACGTCGTTATTTGCAATATTAATTATCGGCTTTACAGTGTTTGCTTATTTTTTACCGGAAGCAGGTATTCCACCGGTAATTAGTTTGTAGTATAAGTGGATGTGTCAAAAGATAAATGCTATTAAAGTGATATATTAAGGGGAATTAGATAAGGAAGCTGTGTAGAGATTTTTCTACACAGCATTTTTTGTGTCTAGCGTTCAATTACATCTGTTTGTTGGTACGTATATCACGCTTTTGTATCAATTTATTGAACTAAAGATGGAGAGTCTTACGTATGAATCAAAAGAATAATAATATGAAAAAATTACCAATAAATATGTTAAAATAACATTGTCATATAACAAGGGGGATTCGCATTATGGAAAAAGAGCATCTTGCTAAAGTAGATTTAACGAAAAGAATTGAATCAAAATCTAAGTACAATAAGAAACTGGAAAAATATCAAATGCGCTTATTGGCACTACAGCAAATATTAAAAGAAGAGAAAATAGCCGTTATGATGGTTATGGAAGGTTGGGATGCGGCAGGTAAAGGCGGAGCGATTAAGCGAGTGACTGAACATCTTGATCCACGTGGATTCCAAGTAAATCCAATTGGCGCGCCTGCTCCTCATGAAAAACGGTATCATTATTTGCAACGTTTTTGGCGGAAACTTCCTCAGTACGGGCAAATTACTATATTCGACCGTTCATGGTATGGGCGTGTATTAGTTGAACGTGTTGAAGGTTTTGCTATAAAAGAAGAATGGACGAGAGCGTATGATGAAATTAATGATTTCGAAAAACTATTAACAGATGATCATTATATAATAGGGAAGTTTTTCTATCATATTAGTAAAGGCGAACAGTTGAAGAGATTTAAAGAAAGAGAGACTAATCCTCTTAAAAGATGGAAAATTACAGATGAAGACTGGCGTAATCGTGAAAAATGGGATGAGTATGTCGAAGCAACGGAAGACATGTTTGAAAACACAGATAAACCGAATGCTAAATGGCATATTATTGCGAGTAATGATAAATTATACGCCCGTTTGAAAACATTAAAAGTGATTATTTCATTAATTGAGGAGTATTTCTTAGAACATAATATAGAATTACCTTTTTATTATAATGAAATAAAAGAAGGAAAGAAAAAGGACATTAAATCTGTGCAAGATGTAGGGGTTAAATAGTATAGAAAGATTTTTTCATTATAAGAGGTGGGTATGAAACATGAAGAGGAGCTGTCCCGTAAGTAGGTGAAACTAAACTATGGGACAGCTTTTTTTTAGTTAGAATGTACTTATATTAGATGGATCAATGAGAGTGTCGTTCAAGTAACGAATACAATTGTCATTGAATATGAAACAATAATTATAGTACATTAACAAGAGGGATTAATTTCAAAAGGAGGGTGAGAAAATGCTAGGTAAGGCGGATGCTTCAATAAGTAACCATATGTATACAGAAGAAGACCAACAAAGATTATATAAACGAACGTTACTAATCGTAAGTATTTCACAAATGTTTGGCGGAGCGGGATTAGCTGCTGGAATTACAGTAGGTGCACTTCTTGCACAGCAAATGCTTGGAACAGATGCATATGCAGGATTACCGGCTGCTATGTTTACATTGGGATCTGCGATAGCGGCTTTCGTAGTAGGAAAGCTTTCGCAACGATATGGGCGCCGAGTAGGACTTGCAACAGGTTTTATGGTAGGGGGACTTGGAGCTATTGGAGTTGTAATGGCAGCTTTAACAAATAGTACTATTCTCTTACTTGTTTCTTTGCTTATTTATGGTGCGGGTACAGCTACGAATCTACAAGCTCGTTATGCAGGTACAGATTTAGCAGATAAGAAGCAACGAGCAACCGCAGTTAGTATTACAATGGTTATGACGACTTTCGGTGCAGTAGCGGGACCGAATTTAGTAGGTGTAATGGGCAATTTTGCTCATTCAATTGGAATTCCTGAACTAGCTGGTCCGTTCATATTATCGGCAGCGGCATTTATACTTGCGGGACTTGTACTTTTCGCTCTGCTTCGTCCAGATCCGTTAATTATTGCTAACATAATAGAAAGATATAAACAGGAACATACATATAAAGGACAATTGGTAACTAATGAAACGTTAGAAAATAAAAGGGGCATTACCGTCGGAGCAATCGTTATGATACTTACTCAAGTAGTTATGGTTGCGATTATGACTATGACTCCAGTACATATGGGACACCATGGTCATGGACTAAGTGAAGTAGGGCTAGTCATTGGATTCCACGTAGGGGCAATGTACCTTCCATCACTTGTTACAGGAATTTTGATTGATAAAGTTGGCAGGACAGCGATGAGTATAGCTGGTGGAGTTATATTGCTTGCTGCCGGTGTACTAGCTGCGATGGCACCAAACGACTCTTTAATACTATTAGTTGTAGCACTTTCTTTACTTGGATTAGGATGGAATCTCGGATTAATAAGTGGTACTGCTCAAATAGTTGATTCAACAGAGCCTTCCACACGTGCAAAAACACAAGGGAAAGTAGATGTATTTATTGCACTAGCTGGAGCTTCTGGTGGAGCAATGTCAGGAATGGTAGTAGCTAATTCAAGTTATGCGGCATTATCATTAGCGGGAGGGGCTGTAGCCTTACTGCTTATTCCTGTCGTGATATGGTCTCGGACAGGTAAATAAAATTTAGATAAAAGAAGCGGCGTTCAAAGGGAGGTAACCAATCTTTGAATGCAGCTTTTTTGCGATTAACTAATAGTTTAACTGGAATCGTTAATATAATTTCATTTACCGTAATGTTAGTTGTATAAAAGGAAATTTCAGTTTAAATCCCACTCCACAATAAGCCCTAAATGCGTAAGGCCGCTGCCAAAACCGTACAGTAAAAGTGTATCTCCATTATTTAAATTTCCTTCTTTTCTAAATCGTTATGAGACAATATTTGATCTGGAACATAAGTACCAATTGCGGTAATACGAGATTTAGAATTCATAGGAACATCTCCTAACTTATTTTTATAACCTGATACTAATATCAGATTACAAAAACTTCAATAAAGACTTTTATTGTATTGAAACGATAATGTTTAATTCACTATGGAGGAATTTGGCGAATGACGTAAAAATAATATACGAGAAGTTTCTAAAATTGATAATGAAGAGAGGTGAGCTCCTTGAATAGAATTTTACACATGTTTCCTGTTGTCATTATTTGTAGCTTTATTCTTATTATTTTTCCAGAAAAATCTTATGCTTGTGATTGTATTAACGTATCAGCAGAAGATGCATTTCAAAAAAATGATGTAGTGTTTGAGGGTAAAGTAATTGAGGTTGGAAGGAAAGAAGGGGGTGGAATTGAAGTGTTATTTGAAGTGAAGAAAATTTGGAAAGGAACAACTTCTTCGCAAATTATCGTATATACAAATGGTGGTGATTGTGTGTTTCACTTTGTAGAAGGAGGAGAGTACTTAGTATTTTCTTCTCAAAGAGAATCAGAAAAACAATTATACACACATAGTTGTAGTAGAACGAAGAGATTGGATGAGGCAGGGGCGGACAAAGTGGCTTTAAGTCATATTACAAAAGAGCATGTTCCAACGAAGAAAGTGGATTTAAAAGGGGAGATGGTGAGTGGCTTAAGTTGGTGGCAAGTTGCTATCATTTCCATCGGTCTGTTATTGATAATTGCTGTTGTTATTTTCATTGTGAGAAGAACTCGCAAAAAATGACGATTAAAGTAAAAATATAAAGATTTTCTTTCTGTTTCTATAGTTGGTTTAATCTTGTGAAAGCGAATTACTTATGCTACACTTTATGTAACTTAAAATGAACGGAGGGGCTTCCTTTGATCTTAATCAGATTACGTCTCAATACTTTGTGCCGATAATTGAATAGCGCTCAAAGACTCTGTCTGTGTGCAGAGTGAACGGGATTGGTCTGCCTATTTTAAAGGAACCCTTTATTAAGCTTATATGTGAAAAAGAGGGAGGGACGAATACGCCCTCTTTTTGTTTTGCCTTTATAAATAGAATGGGCTAGTATAGGTGAACACTTGTTGGATACGTATACTATCTTAGGACTTTTTGACCATGTTATAGGACGAAAGCACTGCTTTCTTCTATTTCTTTGGTGAACCCTTATCCGTTTACGAAAACACAGGCAGTGACCTGTGTTTTTTATTTTGCGTAATCGAAATGGAGGAATAAATATATGGAAGAATTATTACAAAGAGCAATAATAGTTGGAGTAAATTTAGGTAAGGAAGCTGATTTTGCATATTCGATGGAAGAGTTAGCAAATCTTACGGAAGCTTGTGATGTGGAAGTAATCGGTCAAGTGACGCAAAATTTACAACGAGTAAATCCGTCGCATTATATTGGAAAAGGGAAGATTGAAGAAGTAGCAGCGTATGTGAAAGAAGCAGATGCAAATATGGTCATCTTTAATGATGAATTATCTCCTTCACAAATTCGAAATTTAGAAGAGGATTTAGATTGTAAAGTAATTGATCGTACCATTTTAATCTTAGATATCTTTGCGCAACGTGCGAAAACGAAAGAAGCGCAGTTGCAAGTAGAAGTGGCCCATCTTCAGTACATGATGCCTCGTTTAATCGGTCTTCGTGAATCTTTAGGAAGACAAAGCGGGGGAGTTGGCACGAAAAATAAAGGTGTCGGTGAGAAGAAGTTGGAATTAGATCGTCGTAAAATTGAAGAACAAATTGCAGCTCTAAATAAAGAATTAGAAGCACTTGTTGCGCAGCGCCAAACGCAGCGTAAACAACGTAAGAAAAATGAAATTCCAGTTGTGTCATTAGTAGGATATACGAATGCAGGTAAATCAACGATAATGAATACGATGCTTGAAATTTTTAATGGAACTGTAGAGAAACAAGTATTTGAAAAAGATATGTTATTTGCGACGTTAGAGACATCTGTACGAAATATTGAGTTGCCAGATAATAAATCATTTTTATTAACGGATACAGTTGGATTTGTAAGTAAATTACCGCATCATCTTGTGAAAGCATTTCGTTCAACGCTAGAGGAAGTGGCGGAAGCAGATTTACTCATTCACGTCGTAGATTACTCAAATCCCAATTATGAGCAATTAATTGATATTACAAATGAAACGTTAAAGAAAATTGGCGTGAAAAATATCCCGACGATTTATGCATATAACAAATCAGATTTGGTAGATGTTGAAATTCCGAAAGTGCAAGAAGATCGCGTTTATCTATCTGCGAAGAAACATGTTGGAATTGAAGAGCTTGTAGAAGTGGTTCGTTCACACATTTATAAAGAGTATACGAAGTGTGAAATGTTAATTCCATATGATCAAGGACAGGTAGTTTCGTATTTCAACAATCATTCACACGTTTTATCTACGAGTTATGAAAACGAAGGTACGAAAATGGCACTAGAATGTAAGACGAGTGATTATGAGAAATATAAGCGTTTTTCTATTTAATAAAAAAAGGCGATCCTAATATGTTTTAGGATCGTCTTTTTCTTCATAGTTGCAAGCCTTCCTTTCATCCTGTCCCAGTATAAAAGAAAATACAAAGAGTTCATATAAATAAATCCGACAAAGCATATAGAAAAAATATATATTTTGTACAAGTTGAATTTCTGGAAAAAGAAATGAAACCAGTATAGAATAGAAATGTTTCAAAACTCAGAATTTATTACACTTAATGTAATAAATATAAATTTTGTACAGGAAGGAGCGATTCGTATATGCAGGCAGTTTCACAAAAAAATACAGTAGAAACACCGACGATATATCGAATATTATTTGCGATTAGTTTCGGACATTTTTTGAATGATTCGATGCAAGCAGTTGTGCCAGCGTTGTTTCCTATTTTGGAAAAAACGATGAATTTATCCTACATGCAAGTAGGGTGGATAGCGTTCGCGTTAAATATGACGTCATCGATTATGCAGCCGGTTTTTGGTATGTATTCAGATAAGAAGCCGTCACCATTTTTATTACCACTCGGTATGTTTTCGAGCATGCTTGGGATGATTGGGCTCGCGTTTGCCCCGAATTTTATTATTGTTATTATTTCTGTTTTATTTATTGGATTAGGTTCCGCAGTCTTTCATCCAGAAGGTGCCCGAGTTGCTTATATGGCGGCAGGTGCCAAACGTGGTTTAGCACAAGCGATTTATCAAGTGGGAGGAAATACAGGGAATTCGCTAGCACCTATTTTTACAGCGCTCATTTTCGTTCCACTAGGTCAAATTGGTTCTCTAGGTTTTACTGCTTTCGCAGCGGTAGGGATTGTATTGTTATTTTTTGTTTCAAATTGGTATAAAAATGAATTAGCGACTGGTGCTGTAAGAAGGAAAAAGAGGGCTGCACTTGAGGCTGAAAATGCGATTGTAGGTACGCACATTAAATTTGTTATTATACTTCTTGTTTTTCTAACATTCGTACGTTCTTGGTACGGTGCTGGTATCGGGAATTTCTATCAATTTTATTTAATAGAGCATTACGGTTTATCTATAAAAAATGCACAGTATTTCGTCTTCGCTTTTATGATTGCTGGTGTATTAGGTACTTTCTTTGGTGGTCCGCTAGCGGATCGATTCGGTAAGAAAAAGATCATTGTCTTTTCGATGCTCGGTTCAGCGCCGCTAGCACTATTGTTACCTCACGTTTCTCTTATGTGGGTTGTACCGTTATTTTTATGCATTGGATTTATTAGCTCTAGTAGTTTTAGTGTAATCGTTGTATATGCACAAGAACTTGTTCCAGGGAAAGTTGGAATGGTATCTGGTTTAATTGTCGGCCTTGCGTTTGGACTTGGAGCATTAGGTGCTGTAGTTCTTGGGAAATTGGCTGATATGTATAGTCTTCAGTTTATTATGCTATTATGTAGTTGTTTACCATTAATTGGACTAACTTCATGGTTACTGCCAAATGATAAGAAAACGATAGAATAGGAGATGCGCTATGAAAGTATGTGAAAACGTTACAGAATTAATAGGAGATACACCTGTCGTTCGATTATCTAAATTTATTCCAGAAGACGCAGCGGATGTGTATGTAAAACTGGAAATGTTTAATCCGTCACGCAGTGTGAAAGATCGTGCTGCTTATAATTTAATTCATATTGCGGAGGAACACGGCCTCATTAAGCCGGGGGATACAATTATTGAACCGACGAGTGGCAATACAGGAATTGGTTTAGCGATGAATGCAGCAGCCAAAGGATATAAAGCAATTTTAATTATGCCAGACAATATGTCCAAAGAGCGTATTAATTTATTGAAGGCATACGGCGCAGAAGTAGTTTTAACACCGGCAGAACAAAGAATGCCAGGAGCAATTGCAAAGGCGGTAGAGTTGCAAAAAGAAATTCCAAATAGTTTTATTCCGCAGCAATTTGAAAACCCAGCAAATCCGGATGTTCATCGTTATACGACTGCACTTGAAATTTATGAACAAATGGATGGAGAGCTTGATGCATTTGTAGCAACCGCAGGAACAGGTGGAACAATTACAGGGACCGGTGAAACATTAAAAGAGAAACTACCAAACTTATATATTGCAGTAGTAGAACCGAAAGGGTCACCAGTGTTATCTGGTGGTGTTCCAGGCCCTCATAAACTAGTCGGAACAAGTCCTGGTTTTATTCCAAAAAACTTAAATACAGAAGTGTATAACGAAATTATTCAAATTGCAGATGAAGAGGCATTAACTACAATGAGGAACTTAGCAAGACAAGAAGGATTACTAGTAGGGCCATCTTCAGGAGCCTCTGTTTACGCCGCAATTATGATAGCGAAGCGTCTAGGTGCTGGTAAAAAAGTTTTATGTATTGCACCGGATACAGGGGAACGTTATTTAAGTATGGGGCTATTTGAATAAAAAGTGATAGAAGCACCTTAATAGTAAGGATGAAAATCCGCTATTAAGGTGCTTCTTTTAGAAAAATAGAGAATGGGTGAGCGTATGGCGAATACGTTGATAGGGAAACCGGAGTATAGTGTACAGGAGTTAGAAGTGCTAATTGAAGAGGTATTACATTTAGTAGAACAACATGCGCCGGAATTAAATATCGCTGAACAACAAAAGCGTATTCAATATGCGAAGTGAAAAAACAAGAGATGTAACAACGAGTTACATCTCTTGTTTTTTATTTTACTAACTTTCCTAATACAGGTAAACGTTGAATACGATTACCGAGAATATGCGAAGCGAGTCCACTCGTTAATACGAATAGAAGATAGACAAGTCCTCCTGCTGAGGCGCATATAAATACAATAATCAGTGATTCTACATAAGATTGGCCAGGAATAATCCAGCTTATAAATGCTCTTAATGCAATTACAACAGCAGACATTGCCGCGGAGTAAATCGTAATAAGAAATACTGTTTTTGCTGTTTCGCCAATTTTAAATTTCGCAAACTTAACGATGCAGTACAACATAATAATATTTGAAACTAGATATCCAAGAATTGTTCCAAGTACAGCACCATGTCCACCGAATAAGTGTAAAAGTGGTGTGTTCAGCACAATTTTAACGAGAATACCGACTGAGAATGCAATCATTGTTTTTCTTTGATAATCAATGCCTTGTAATATAGCTGCTGAAACTGTGAAAATCGCACTTAATATAGCAGACGGTGCAAATGAAATTAAATATTGTGATCCACCAAGTGCAATTTCAGGATTTACATAAACCATGCGGAATGCATCGTAAGCGATACTAGCTAAACCGAATGCTGCTGGGATAGTGAAGAATAGCAATACTTGAAATATCTTTGAAATTTGTCCTTGTAATTCTTCTAGTTTCCCGCTTGTAAATGATTTCGTTATAGCCGGAATAATTGTTAATGAGAAACCAGTTGCAAGTGAAGCTGGAATCATAATTAACTTTTGTGCATAGTTCGTTATATAAGCGAAAACGGCATTCGCGGTTTCTAAAGGCTCTCCCATCGCCCTAAGGACATCAGCTACGGTATATTGATCTACTAACGTATAGAGTGGAATTGCAATACCAACAAATACAATGGGGATTGCATATCGAAGTAATTCCATGTAAATATTTTTTAATGGAATATCGGATGCCCTTGACTTTAATTCACCTTCAGGAGGCTTTAATCCGTTATACTTTTTCCAGTACAGCATTAAAATAGAGACGCTGGCAATTGCTCCGATAACAGCGCCAAACGTAGCAACTGCAACAGAAGAAGCTACTGAGCCTCCTAATAGTTTGGAGACGATAAAACTACCAACTAAAATGAAAACAACGCGCGCAATTTGTTCCACAACTTGAGATACAGCACTAGGTTTCATATGTTGAAAACCTTGGAAATAACCACGTGTAACACTCATAGCTGGTACGATAATAAGCGCGAAACTTAATGCTCGCATTGTAAGTGTTACGTCGGCGATAAATTGTGGATCTGGCGTTTTCGAGCGAATGATAAATTGTGATATGTACGGTGCTCCAATAAATAAAGTTAAAAATCCTAAAAAGCCCATAAACAACATCAATTTTACGCTCGAGTTATACAATTTTTTACTTGTACTATAATCACCAAGCGCATTATGTTTTGCAACAAATTTTGAGACGGCAATTGGAATACCAGCTGTTGAAAAGCTTAATAAAATACCGTACCAAGAGTATGCATATCCGTATAAAGCAACCCCTTGCGTTCCAACTAATAATTGGAAGGGGAAAAAGTATATAAAACCTAAAATTCGTGAAATCATTGTTGCACCACTTAATAAAGCGGTACCTTTTAAAACTTTTGAAGTAGACAAAATTCTTTCCTCCTACTCGTGCTGTCTTGCATTTATCGTATACTACTATAAACCTGTTAGAGAAGTTAATACAGTATAAACCATAAATGTTCTAATACTATTCATTTGAAAGTCATATTTTGAATTTTAAAATAGAATGTAATGCATAAAATTTCAAAATATAAGTTGACACTATTTTTAATGTATGATAAAAATGATAGTAATCAATTCGGAAAATAATATTTGAGCAATGAAAGGGTATAGTAGTGAAAATCTCCCTATTTCAGAGAGCTGATGGTTGGTGTGAATCAGTATATAGATTATTCATGAAGTTCGTCCTGGAGCATCTTTCATAAATCTCACATTGTGAGGAAATGAAAGACGGTAGTGCATACCGTTATCAAATAAAGTGGTGAAGATTTTTTTCACAACTAGGGTGGTACCGCGATATATATCGTCCCTACGTATTTACGTAGGGACGTTTTTTATTTAGGTCTTAACTTCGTTGTGTCTTCATAACTAGGGTGGTACCGCGATATTTTATCGTCCCTACGTATTTGCGTAGGGGCGTTTTTATTTAGGTCTTACTTTTGTTGTATCTTCATAACTAGGGTGGTACCGCGATATTTTTGTCGTCCCTACGTATTTACGTAGGGGCGTTTTTTATTTGAGAGGAAGTGGTTGGATTAGAACGGGCTAGTAATAGAACAATATGAACATAGAGCGAATTATAATGAAAAGAAGTAGAAAAAGAGAGGAGATAAAAAGATGAATTCACAGCAATGGACATCGAAATTAGGTTTCGTATTAGCTGCAGCAGGTTCAGCAATTGGTCTTGGGGCGATTTGGAAATTCCCATATATGGCCGGCATCGGAGGAGGCGGGGCATTCTTCCTTATTTTCATCGGTTTCACATTATTAATTGGTTTACCGCTATTATTAGCTGAATTCGTTATTGGAAGAAGTACACAAAAAGAGGCTGTTGATGCGTATAGAGAGATTGCTCCTAAAACGTTATGGCCGTGGTTAGGTAAATTAGGGATTGTAACATGTTTCATATTACTTTCTTTCTACAGTGTTGTAGGGGGTTGGATTTTATTATACTTATGGAATGCAATTACAGGTAGACTATGGGAAGGAAATGGAGCATACGAAGCTACGTTTGGTGAAATCATTTCCAATCCGTATTTAGCAGTTGGATCACAGCTATTATTCATCCTTATTACTATTTTTATCGTAAGTAAAGGTGTACAAAATGGTGTTGAAAAAGTAAATAAATATTTCATGCCAGCGCTATTCGTTTTATTCTTTGTATTAATTGTTCGTGCACTTACGTTAGACGGTGCTGGAGAAGGAGTTCGATTCTTCTTACAACCTGATTTCTCAAACGTAACATCAGAAATCATTTTATATGCAATGGGGCAATCGTTCTTCTCGCTATCTGTCGGTGTAGCCGTTATGGTAACGTATAGCTCATACTTACCGAAAGAAGAAAGTTTACCGCGTTCAGCATTTTCTATCGTAGCTTTAACACTTGTTATTACATTACTTGCAGGACTTGCAATTTTCCCAGTTGTGTTCGCATTTGGAATGGAACCATCTCAAGGACCAGGACTATTATTTATCGTATTGCCAGCTATTTTCAGTAAAATGGCGTTCGGAAAATTATTCTTCATCGTTTTCTTATTACTATTCTTCTTTGCTACTGTTACATCAGCAATTTCAATGCTAGAAATTAGCGTTGCATCTTTAACAACAAAAGGTAAAAGCAAAGGGAAACGTGAAAAAATGGCATTAATCGTAGGATTATTAATTTTCGTTGTTGGGGTACCATCAGCATTATCATTCGGTTTGTTAAGCGATGTGAAACCATTTGGAAAAACAATTTTTGATTTAGCAGACTATGCGGTTAGTAACATACTAATGCCGCTTGGTGTTTTATTAGTTTCCATCTTTGTTCCCTTGAAAATGAAGAAAGATGTATTAATGAAAGAGCTTGGTGTAAGTAAAAATAAAGGCTATAAACTATTCGTATTATGGTTATTCTTACTTCGCTATATTGCACCAATTGCGATTATTATCGTATTCCTAAATGTGCTTGGAATTATATAAAAGAAAGGTAGCGTATCGTGGTATGATACGCTACCTTTTTATTTTGCTCTTTTTTGCAGTTCATTTACTGTTACGAATTGATACCCCTTTTTAGATAAAGAGTCTAAAATACCTTCAATGGTTTGCAGATTTTCATTAGATTCATCGTACATAGAGTGCAATAAAATGATAGAACCAGGTTTTATATTCTTATTGACGTAATCAACTTTATCAGCCGCAGATTTATAAAAAGTATCAGGCTCAAGATTCCATGTGATAGTTTCAATATTATTTTTGTTTAAATAGTATGGTAGTCCTATTAGTTTCTTACCGTTGGGTGGCCTAAAATCAATTTCGCCGGTAAATCCTGTTTGGCGAATTAATGAATTTGTTTTTTCTATTTCTTCTTTAATAAAAGAAGGTGATTTAAAAACCATTCTGTTATGAGAATATGTATGATTTCCAAGTTGGTGTCCAGATTGAACAATCGCTTTACCTAATGGTAAATTGTTTTCTAATTCATTTCCGATAACAAAGAAAGTAGCTTTTGCATTGTACTTATCTAGCAGTGGTAGTATTTGTTTTACATTGTTAGTAGGGCCATCATCAAAAGTTAAAGCAATCACTTTTTCATTCGCTTCAATGCGATTTGTTAAGTCTCCAAATAATTGAAAGCTTCTTGCGTTCATTAATTTGTACGTGCCGAATAATGATATAACAATAATAAGTAGTGTAACTAATATAATGATGATTATTTTTTTCTTCTTCATAATACAACCTCACATTTATTTTTGATTTGATTAAAAAGTATTATATCAAACTAAGTAACTTGGTGCTTTGAAAAAGGATGAAGATGCAAGGAGAGGAAATTTATCATATAATAAAATGCAAAAGGTATATTAGGAGGGGTTTATATGGCGATTACAATTCAATTGCCAGACACTGCAGCGTCTCATGCAAAGCCAAGTATAGAAATGGCGATACTTTGCGTGAGGTAGACAAGTAATATACAATCAATCGCCAAAATGAGCTCGTATCATTTTTTATATTTGGCTTTGCACCTTATTGAAATGAACCATAAAAAATAAGGGGCGAGCAGAAATGAAATACGTAAAGGCTAAGGCCGTTTTACCAGAAAGTTTAATTGCTGAAATTCAAAAGTATATACAAGGTGAAACAATTTACATTCCAAAACAAGAAACAAAACATTATAAATGGGGTACACGATCTGGCGGAAGAAAACAACTGGATGAAAGAAATAAAGCAATTAAAGACGCTTTTAAAAGTGGAATTGCAATTCAGCAACTTGCAGAAGAATATTTTCTTTCTGGAGAAACGATTAAAAAGATAGTGTATTCTAAGTGAATAAAAGTGAAAGGGTCTGGTTCATATGTTATTGTGAATCAGGCTTTTTTTATTTTGTAGGCATTGGATATATTGGGTGTGAGTGGGCAAGATAATACCAAAAATGCAACGTCCTTTTACTAAATAGAATACATAGCGTGTGGATGAAAAGTAGGGGTCTTATTTCGTAAAGCAGAAAGGTGAACATATATGAATCATATCGGACAAATAACTATAGAGCTTTTAGTTGGTTTTTTTGTTCTATTGGTTGCTACAAAAATATTAGGGAAAACACAAATATCTCAGCTAACACCTTTTGATTTTATTTCTGCTATCGTTCTTGGTGAGCTTGTTGGAAATTCAATATATGATCCTAAAATTAAAGTGTGGTCTATTTTATATTCAGTATTTGTTTGGGTCATATTAATTTACACAATAGAAGTGATAACGCAAAAAATAAGAGGAACAAGAAGGTTTTTTGAAGGATACCCTTCTATTATTATTCGTAATGGGCATATTGACCGAGAGCAATTAAGTGCAAATCATTTGGACATAAACCAATTACAGCAAATGCTAAGACAACAAAAAGATATTTTTTCAATCCGAGAAGTTGAATATATGATATTGGAACCTAACGGAAACATAAGCGTTCTGAAAAAAAGTAAATATGAAACTCCCAATATAAATGATTTAAGTTTAAAACATAAGCCAGTATACTTACCCATTTCATTAATTAGTGACGGGAAAGTAGTTAAGGATAATTTGAGGGAAGCGGGTTTTGATGAAGGGTGGCTTTATAAGCAAATTAAGCAAAAAGGAATTACTAAATTTGAGGATGTTCTATATGCGGAATGGAAAACAGATGATGGTTTCTTTTGTCAGGAGATGAATCGGTAGAAAATAATCGATGCAGTTATGTAATTTTCATTTCTAAACTATCTTTTACATATCAAAAAACTGAATCATTGTATACAATAAAGTAAAACTAGATCAACAATTTGTATGGAGTGATAAAGATGGAAGTTTTTATTAGAAGTGATCAATATAATTTTATAAAGTCACAAGCTTATATTTTAGCAAATGGACATGCGACGGCAAATGATAGAGGAGTAATTCAAGCGTTAAAATCACTTGCAATTGAAAAGATAATACATGTATTTGAGAATTTAACGGATGAACAGAAAGAGTTAATTGATACGGTATTAACAGTTGAAAATAGAGAAGGTGCAGAATCGTTTTTACTGAAAATAAATCCGTATGTAATACCGTTTCAGGAAGTTACAGCACAAACGTTAAAAAAATTATTCCCAAAAGCGAAAAAATTAAAACTTCCTGATATGGATGAAATTAATATGAAAGAAACGTCTTATTTAAGCTGGATTGATAAAGGAACAAGCAGGAAATTTATAATTGCAAAAAACAATAATAAGTTCGTTGGTCTACAAGGAACGTTCCAAAGCATAAATAAAAAAAGTATTTGTTCATTATGTCATGGGCATGAAGAAGTAGGGATGTTTTTAGTTGAAATAAAAGGAAAGATCCCAGGAACGTTTGTTAAAAAGGGGAATTATATTTGCAAAGATGGTGTTGCTTGTAACCATAACATGAAATCGCTTGATAAATTACAGGATTTTATTGAGAGATTGAAGAAATAAATAGAAGACCTCTAGTACTTAAACTGGAGGTTTTTATTTTTTGAAGAAGTAGTAATAGATTTCCTTTGTAGATGTAGATTAAAAATAAAGTTTGATCAAAATATCTATTTCGATACAAGTGCTTATTTTTAACAAAAGATGAGGTGTTAAAGGTGAAACGATGGCCTAAAGATACGATAGTGGCTGGTCGTGGTCATACCGTTGGTCTTAAATCGGATGGCACGGCGGTAGCAGTGGGGCGAAATAAAGAAGGTGAATGCAATGTAAGCGGCTGGCGTGATATTGAAGCGGTCGCGGTGGGTAATGTTCATATGGCGACGAACACAGGTAATGCTCATACAATCGGTCTTACAACTGACAGTACTGTGGTAGCAGTGGGTTGGAATAAGCATGACCAATGTGATGTAAACGACTGGAATAATATTGTAGCAGTGGCGGCGGGGTGGCGTCGTACCATTGGTCTTAAATCGGATGGCACGGTGGTAGCAGTGGGGCGAAATAAAGAAGGTGAATGCAATATAAGCGGGTGGCGTGATATTGTGGCGGTCGCGGCGGGTGACTGGCATACAATTGGCCTTAAATTGGACGGCACTGTGACGACTGTGGGTAATAATCGGTATGACCAATGCAATGTAAGTGGCTGGCGGAATATTGTGGCGATAGCGGCGGGTTATCTTCATACAGTTGGTCTTAAATCAGACGGCATGGTGACGGCTGTGGGCAATAATAAACATGGTCAATGCGATGTCAGTAGCTGGAGGGATATTGTGGCGATAGCTGCAGGGAGTAATCATACAATTGGTCTTAAATCAGACGGCATAGTGACGGCTGTGGGTAATAATAAACATGGTCAATGTGATGTAAGTGATTGGCGCGATATTGTAGCGATAGCGGCGGGTTGTGCCCATACAGTCGGTCTTAAATCAGACAGCACGGTGGTAGCGGTGGGTGATAACGAATATGGCCAATGCGATGTAGGCAGTTGGCGCGGTATTCGACTGCCTAGTAATTAGTTTTAACAGCAATTGTTTTTTTCATTGTATGGTACCTTTTTCAAAGATAAAAACGCATCGTACTTTTAAAAGAAAGCACGATGCGTTTTTATTATTTTTTTTGCCAATTTTCGTTAATAAAATCTTCACGACCAGATTCTTTACGTTCTAAAGCGTACTTTTCTGGGTTCTTTTTATAAAAATGTTGATGGTATTCTTCGGCCTCATAAAAAGGTGCAGTCGGACGAATTTCAGTCACGATTGGATCTTTAAACATACCGCTTTCTGCTAGAGTTTGCTTCGATTTTTCTGCAAGTTCTTTTTGTGTTTCATTATGATAAAAAATTGCTGTGCGGTAAGAGGGGCCACGATCGAAAAATTGTCCATCATCATCAGTCGGATCGATTTGTGGCCAATATAAATCTAATAATTTTTGATATGGGAAAATAGAAGGATCGAATGTAATTTGTACGACTTCTAAATGTCCAGATGTTCCAGCCTTTACTTGTTCATATGTTGGGTTTTCTACATGACCACCTGCATAGCCGGAAAGCACTTTATGAATACCAGGAAGTTCATCAAATGGCTTTACCATGCACCAAAAACAACCACCTGCGAAGGTTGCGAGTTCGTATGTTTTTTCTGACATTGCTGTAATCCTCCTAAATATATATGTTTTATATAGTATTATATAAATTGTTTTATTGCGCAATAAAAAAGATTTGAAAATATATGTTTTTTATAAACAAGATCCTCCGCTCACATCAATCAATTGGCCAGTAACCCAACGACTATCAGGGGAAGCGAGAAATGCAGCGGTATCGGCAATGTCTTCTACTTCACCTAATCGATTGAAAGCTGAAATGTTAGTAGCATATTGTTTCATCATTGGATCGCTCAAGAGTTCCGCGTTCATATCTGTTTTGATAAAGCCTGGAAGTATTGCATTCACCGTTATTCCTCTTGCTCCAAGCTGCTTTGCAAGCGTGAAAGTCATTGTGTTAATTGCACCTTTCGTCATACTATATGCAACGAAATCAGGTAAAGAAATGCGAGTTGCGGCTGATGAGATATTAACAATCCGGCTATTGTCACGTAAACGTGGTAGAGCTTGTTGGATGATGAAGAATGGTGCTTTTGCATTTACTGAAACGATTCTATCAAAAAATTGTTCAGTCGTTTCTTCAATAAAAGCACCAGGTCCAATTCCAGCGTTGTTTATTAAAATATCAAATTCCGTTCCACCAGTTCGCTTTTGCAATTCAGTATCTAAAGAGTTATATAGATTTTCTACACCGTGTAAAGATTCAAGATTTGCACCGATAGAAAAAGCTGATCCGCCATTTGATTGAATTTCATGAACAGTTTCTTCAGCATCTTCTTTTCGGTTACCATAATGAACAGCAACTAATGCACCGTCGTTTGCTAAACGCTTTGCGATAGCACGTCCAATTCCTCGGCTTGCTCCAGTAACTAATGCTATTTTACCTTTTAACATAGTTCTCTCATCTCCTCATAAATTTTTTATATGTTTTTAAGTTGTTTTTCTTTATGTAGAAAAGCAAACATACTTAAGCAATATATGAGTACATGTAAGGAGGTCATTCCGATTTTGTTTTGAGAAAAATAAATATCCTTCTAGTGAATGAATTGAACTTTTAAAAAAAATGAAAAATATATTGACAATGAAAAGGACAAAGTCCTATAATACGTTTAACAAATAAAAGTTAATTAAGAATTTTCTGAATTAATATTTTGTATATGCAAAGAAGAGGAAAGTAGATGATTATGATCGTTTCAGAGAGCTACTCCAAGGCTGTGAGAGTAGTAACAATCGAATCATTGAATATCACCTCGGAGCATCGCTTGCGAAAGGGAAACTGAGTAGAGGGCGGCGGCATCGTCTCCGGTAAAAGGACGGGGGTCTGGTTGGACCTACAAAGCTTATATTTCGTGAGAAGTGTAAGGAAGCTGAGTGGTAACGCGAAACTCTCGCCTCAGCAATCAAAGCTACTATTAAGTAGTAGTTGATTGCTGAGGTGAGAGTTTTTATTTTAAAAAATAGAGTAAGTAAGAGAAAAAATGTGTAAGAAGGGATTTGACAAGATGAGAAGTGACATGATTAAAAAAGGTTTTGATAAAGCTCCGCATCGTAGTTTATTAAAAGCAACTGGTTTAAAAGATGAAGATTTTGATAAACCATTCATAGCAATTTGTAATTCTTTTATTGAAATTATTCCAGGTCATAAGCACTTAAATGAGTTTGGGAAACTTGTTAAAGAAGCAGTACGTGCAGCAGGCATGGTTCCATTTGAATTTAATACAATTGGAGTAGATGACGGTATTGCGATGGGCCATATCGGTATGCGTTATTCGCTTCCGAGTCGTGAAATTATTGCAGATTCAGTAGAAACGGTTGTAAATGCACACTGGTTTGATGGAATGATTTGTATTCCAAACTGCGACAAAATTACGCCAGGTATGATGATGGCTGCACTTCGTGTAAACATTCCAACTGTTTTTGTTTCAGGTGGACCGATGGCAGCGGGGAAAACATCTAAAGGGGAAGTTGTCGATTTAAGTTCTGTTTTTGAAGGGGTAGGAGCCTATCAATCTGGGAAAATTTCAGAAGAAGAATTAAAGGATATTGAAGATCATGGCTGTCCATCTTGTGGTTCTTGTTCCGGTATGTTTACAGCGAACTCTATGAACTGTTTATGTGAAGTGTTAGGCTTAGCTCTTCCTGGTAACGGGAGTATTTTAGCAATTGATCCAAGACGTGAGGAGTTAATTAAACAAGCAGCAGAAAAATTAAAAATTTTAATTGAAAGAGATATTAAACCACGCGACATTGTAACAGAAGAAGCAATTGATGATGCGTTTGCACTTGATATGGCGATGGGTGGATCAACGAATACAGTATTACACACATTAGCACTCGCACAAGAGGCGGGGTTAGATTACGATATGAACCGCATTGATGCAGTTTCAAGGCGTGTACCGCATTTATGTAAAGTAAGTCCAGCTTCTAATTGGCATATGGAAGATATCGATCGAGCAGGCGGGATTAGTGCAATTTTGAAAGAGATGAGCCGAAAAGAAGGGGTACTTCACCTTGATCGTATAACTGCTACTGGGCAAACGTTACGAGAAAATATCGCTCATGCAGAGATTCAAGATAAGGAAGTGATTCATTCTCTCGAAAATCCTCATAGTGAAGAAGGGGGATTACGTATATTAAAAGGAAACCTTGCGAAAGATGGAGCGGTTATTAAAAGCGGAGCAACAGAAGTAAAACGATTTGAAGGACCTTGCGTTATTTTTAATTCACAAGATGAGGCGCTTGCCGGCATTATGCTTGGGAAAGTTAAGAAAGGGGATGTAGTTGTTATTCGCTATGAAGGACCAAGAGGCGGACCTGGTATGCCGGAAATGTTAGCACCAACATCAGCAATTGCTGGTATGGGATTAGGAGCAGATGTTGCACTGTTAACTGATGGTCGCTTCTCTGGTGCTTCACGTGGTATTTCAGTAGGGCATATTTCACCAGAAGCAGCTGGGGGAGGAACGATTGCACTTCTTGAAAAAGGAGATATTGTATGTATTGATGTTGAGGAACGCTTGTTAGAAGTGAGAGTTAGTGATGAGGAATTAGAGAAGCGTAAAAAAGAATGGAAACGACCAGAACCAAAAGTGAAAACTGGGTGGCTTGGACGTTATGCACAAATGGTAACATCGGCGAATACAGGTGCAGTTCTAAAAATCCCGAATTTTGATTGAGCCAATTTAAAAGAGATAAGGATGATACGGAATGGTGCAAAAGGTAAAGGAGAGAGTGAAAATTGAAGATATCTTAATGGCTCATAATTGCATGAAAGATATCGTTATTAAAACACCGTTACAACGAGATTCAGTTTTATCTGAGAAATATGAATGTGACGTATACGTTAAGCGAGAAGATTTACAAGTTATTCGTTCTTTCAAAATTCGTGGTGCGTATAATTTAATTCAAAGTTTACCGAAAGAAAAGTTAAAAAATGGTGTTGTTTGTGCAAGTGCGGGTAATCATGCACAAGGAGTGGCTTATACTTGTAATTTATTGAAGATTCCGTCAAAAATTTTCATGCCGACAACCACACCTAAGCAAAAAGTATCACAAGTTGAATTTTTCGGTGGTGATTTCGCAGAAATTGTATTAGTTGGTGATACATTTGATAGTGCTTTCCAAGAGGCGCAGCGCTATTGTGTGGAAAATAGGATGACATTTGTACATCCGTTCGATGATCCGTATGTCATTGCTGGTCAAGGAACAGTCGCTGTTGAAATTATGCATGATATGGAGAAACCAGTTGATTATATATTTACAGCAATTGGCGGTGGTGGATTAGCATCTGGTATTGGTACATATGTAAAGGGGGTTAGTCCTACTACAAAGGTAATCGGTGTAGAACCGATGGGAGCTGCATCTATGAAAGAAGCTTTTCTTCAAAATGAAAATGTTGCATTAGATAAGATTGATAGTTTCGTTGATGGAGCAGCAGTTAAGAAAGTAGGAAAGTTAACTTTTGAAACATGTAAAGATGTAATTGATGACATTGTTTTAGTACCAGAGGGAAAGGTTTGTACGACGATTTTAGAACTGTATAAGAAAAATGCGATTGTAGCAGAGCCGGCTGGAGCGCTTTCTATTGCGGCACTTGATCTATACAGAGATGAAATAAAGGGGAAAACAGTTGTATGTACGTTAAGTGGTGGGAATAATGATATTGATAGAATGCAAGAAATGAAAGAACGATCCCTTATTCACGAAGGATTAAAGCATTACTTCATCATTGAATTTCCTCAACGTTCAGGAGCACTACGAGAGTTTCTGGATAAAGGATTAGGACCGGAAGATGATATTACTCGCTTTGAGTATATTAAGAAACATAATAAAGAAAATGGTCCAGCTTTAGTGGGGGTAGAATTAAAACATAGGGAAGACTATGAAGCTTTAATTACTCGCTTTCAAGAAAATAACATTCAATTTGTGGAGCTTAATAAAAATCCTGTGCTGTTTGATTTACTTATTTAATAAAAGAAAAGAGTTAACATACAATTCTACTTGAAATAAAAAAGATAGATACAAGCGGCGGGAAATCCTGCTTGTTCTATCTTTTTTATTCTTTGAAAGTTAAACGAAATACGTTCCATATTTAAGAAGGATAAAGCTAGTTAACCAAAAAAGTATTGCAATACGAATGATTATGTACATTGTAAATTCAAAGGGAGAAAGTTTTCTCTCTCGCTTTATTTTTCTTAGAAGTCTAACCGAAAAAACGGAACATAAAAGCAGGATCGCTATAGATAGTTCATACACTTTTTCTAGCAGACTTATATTTTCTAACAAGTTTTTCAGCATATTCATCACCTTTTTGTAATGTATATCACAGAGAAATGGATCTCATGCTGTTTAGTTGCGTTTGTTTATTATTTTCCCAGTATCATCAATTTCTACATCAGTTGAAACCGTTTGTAAATATTGTAGAGCTTTTTTCTTTTCTTCTTCATTTACAGGGGAAACTTGGTTGTTGCGAATGATGTAAGGATTGAATGACATTTGGACATCCTTTCCTTTAAAGGTTAAAGTTAATACGCCAGTTTCGGCGCTTTTTCCATTCACATAACTTGGGAATAAAAAGTTTCCTAATGAGTAAGCGATAGGCACTTTATTATAATACTCAAACCCTTGTAACCAATGCGGGTGACTTCCAACAATCGCATCAGCACCCGCCTCTACCATTTTCGGAACATATTGTTTCTGGTATTCTATCGGGCGATTTGATTTTTCGACGCCCCAATGCATATAGACGATTACATAATCAGCATCTTTCTTTTGCTCTTGAATTGTTTTTGTTACAAGATCTAGATCATATCCGTTTGCAACGCCAGGTTTATTGTCACCAGCTACCCAATTAAAGTTAGGCATAAAGCGTACAAAGGAAAGAAACTTAAACTTTTTTCCTTTTACAGTTAGTTCACGAGCAGTATAAGCATCTTCAGTATTTTTTCCGGCTCCAGTGTAAGGTAGTTTTAATTTTTCGACGTGAGAAATGGTGTCTAGTAGTCCATCTTGTCCATAATCAAGTGTATGGTTATTGCCAATATTGACAATATCGTATCCAGTATTTTTAATTGCTTGTAGTGTGGATGGATCACTTTTAATCCAAAATTGTTGTCCAGGTACTTTTTTTTCTCTCGTTGTAAATGCTGACTCTAAATTAACAAAAGAAATATCAGCTTTTGTTATTTCTTCTTTTACGTGTTGAAACGGGTAATCCGCCCCATTTTTTTCGATTACAGGACGTAATTGCCAATCGAACATTGTATCACCAGAGAAGGTGAGTGTAATTTCAGGGTCTTCGTTTTTCTTTTCGGTCGTTGAATTTGCTTTGGTTGATGCGTTTTGTACATCTGGTTTATTTTTTGCTTTTGAAATGTAAGTGTAATTGATTAATAAAACAATTGGTGTAATGAAAAAGGCTATTAAAATAAGTCGTTTTAATAAAGTTTTCATAGCTACCGTCCCTTTTGGTTTTGTCCCGCTTTGTTCAACTGATAAAAATCTATCACTGACTAAAGGTTCCCTGTATACCGTAATCGTGAAATTCCACAATGAATGTAGTGAAAATAACGTATAGATAGATTCATAGATGCTAAAAAAGTGGGTTGTTAGTAATGGAAATCACTTGTTAATATTCTCAATATTAAGTTAACATATAGGTAACCTTTAAAGCAATGTGTAATCCAGAATATAGTAATAAAGAATGCAGAGGATGGAGAATGTAATATGGTTATATTAGGAGCAGTTGTAAATGGGGTCTGCATTATAATTGGAACTTTGTTTGGTAAATTATTTAGTAATATTCCAGAAAGTATGAAAGGAACGATTATGCATGCAATTGGTTTAACGGTTGCTGTACTTGGACTTCAAATGGCATTGAAGAGTGAAAGTTTTCTCGTTGTGATTTTAAGTTTAGTTATTGGTGCGGTAATTGGAGAATGGCTACAATTAGAAGAAAGATTAACACATTTAGGAGAATGGCTAGAAAATAAAGTTGGATCGAAAGGTAAAGGAAGTATATCAGAAGGTTTTGTAACAGCTACTCTAATTTTTGCAATTGGAGCGATGGGGATACTTGGCGCATTAGACAGTGGTATTAGAGGGAATCACGATGTTTTATTCACAAAAGCGATTATTGATGGATTCATTTCTATTATATTGACGACAACTCTTGGGATTGGAGTGGTATTTTCAGCGATTCCAGTTATTTTATATGAAGGTGCCATTGCAATTTTCGCAACACAAATTAATAGTTTTGTACCAGAGAAATTAATGAATCAATTTATAGTTGAAATGACAGCAACTGGTGGTATTATGATTTTTGCAATTGGATTAAACTTACTTGGATTCATTAAAATTAAAGTAGCAAATTTACTTCCAGGGATATTGGTAGTTGGAATAATTGTTTCTATTATATATGGTTACGGTTTGATATTTAGTTTTTAGGGGGAAGGGATATAGATGGAGGAATTCCAATTTACAAAACGTGCCTATAAAATATTGGAGATTGCAACGCGAGAGGCTGAGTGTAATAAAGGAATTATTCATCCAGTTCATCTATTTATAGGAGCTTGTAAGGAAGGTACTGGAGTTTGTGCGGAGTTACATATGTATTTATTTCACACGGTGGGTATGGATTTTTTAGCAAAAATATCGTTGCTTCAACAATATTATACAAATGAAATAGAATACATAAATGTTGGGGAGTTTAAAGTTTCAAATAAGACGATAGAAGTTTTAAAAGTAGCAAAGAAACGGATGGACCGTTTTCAGCAAGTATTAATAAATGAAGGACATGTTTTATATGCAATTTTTCAAGGGGATACAGTTATTGAAAAGGTTTTAAGTGAAAATGTGCAAAAAGAGGTATTGCAAATTACATCTGAGCCAAGAGACTTAACCGTTGCTTTAAAAAGATTCAATCCTATTTATAATAATTTAAGCTGTAATATTAGAAGAGCAATCTTTTCTGATTTTGAAAAGTTAGCACGTTTTGTTAAGGATGAATTTGGTGAGCGTTGGTTAAAATCTTTAGATTATGGATTTCGGACATATAAAGAAGAGGTACCTATTTTTATTGCTGAGGAAGGAGGAGAAATTATTGGTTTCGCTTGTTACGATGTTGTGAGAGGAAAGAAAGGATTGTTTGGCCCTATGGGTACAGCGAAACATAATCGTGTGAACGGTGTTGGGAAGGAATTGTTACATCATTGTTTATATAGTATGAAGCAAGATAGATATGAATATGCAATTATTGGACAAGCAGGTCCGATTGAGTTTTACGAGAGAAGTTGTAATGCGAGTTTAATACAGATAGAGAATAATTAACCAACTTCATATAGGGGAGTTGGTTTTATTATGAAAACGTTGTAGGAATGTAGTGATTCTTACTAGAAAATAGCGGGTTTTATAGTAAATATTACATTTGACACTCCCACCCCTAAAGGGGCCAGCTGACTAACGTCAGTGGGATTCTTGCTACCAAAGGCGAAGTCCATTTCTGGTATCGCTGACGTGCAAGATTGCGGTGTGCCATCACCACTCCCACAACAGACCATATAGGTTCGTGGGCTACGGTACTGTGACCATACCGTACAGATTGTTGGTTCTCAAATGTTTTTACGTCTTTTGCATGACGACTTAATACATTTTACGGAGTAGAAGAATTTGCTACCCCAACCTCATATGTATTCTGTTTTCAGAGAACAGTCGTTTTAGAGTCTTTTGCATGACTATGAATAAAGTATACCATGTTTTGCTATGCAAAAACGATGCTTTCATCCCACGTCTAAAGACGGACTAAAGTCCTGCGTGGGCTTTCCCGTATCGTAAATTCTGTAAAGCAAATTACTAAACTTTTTCTAGAAAACGGTGTAGAATGGGTATCGAATGAAAGAAGGTGTGAAAATGGCCAGCTGGAAACGAAATTTAATGATTTGTTGGCTAGGTTGTTTTACCACTGCAGCCGGTATGAGTTTAGTAATTCCTTTTTTATCTTTTTATATTGAGGAATTAGGAGTGACTGGCACTTCGAGTATTGCACAGTGGTCGGGACTTGCATTTGGTGTAACATTTTTAATGGGTGCGATCGTATCACCAATATGGGGCAAGCTTGGTGATATACATGGACGGAAATTGATGCTTATACGTGCTAGCCTTGGTATGGCGGTAATTATGACGCTTATGGGGTTTGTGACGGACGTGTATCAACTAGTCGCACTTCGGTTTTTAATGGGAGCGGTATCTGGTTTCCTTTCTACAGCGATGACATTTATTGCTGCAGAAACACCGCGAGAACATTCAGGTTGGGCAATTTCTACAATCTCAACTGGAGGCGTGAGCGGTTCATTACTTGGGCCGATACTCGGAGGTTATTTGTCAGAGTTAATCGGAATGCGCCATGTTTTTCTAGTTACAGGAGCTTTCTTATTCCTTTCTTTTCTTATCGTCTTTTTCTTCTTACATGAGGAGAAACATTCTGCTAAAGCAAAAAAGGCACAGCCGAAAAAAGTATGGACGATGGTCCCGGCAAAACATTTAATAATAAGTTTATTTGTAGCAACGTTTATTATTCAGCTTGCAAATATGTCGATTCAACCTATTATTACGTTGTACGTAAAGCATTTGGTAGGACCAGGAACA
Organism: Bacillus sp. FSL R9-9410; assembly: GCF_038050385.1. NCBI lineage: Bacteria > Bacillati > Bacillota > Bacilli > Caryophanales > Bacillaceae > Bacillus > Bacillus sp. FSL R9-9410. The sequence continues at coordinate 2,918,109 of NZ_JBBOTV010000001.1, read as the reverse complement.
GATCATATTGAAATGCTTGCAGGTGCAGTCATGTCTGCGACAGGATTAGCAGTTATTTTAGCAGCTCCTAAGCTAGGAAGATTATCAGATCATATTGGACCTCAAAAAACGTTAGTTGTAGCGTTGTTTGCTGCAGGAATTATTTTTATTCCGCAAGCATTTGTAACCTCAGCTTGGCAACTATTAATTCTTCGCTTTTTATTAGGTATTGCACAAGCAGGACTATTACCTTCCGTACAAACTCTACTAAAACAACATACGCCAACCCATGTAACGGGACGAATATTTGGATATAATCAATCGTTTCAGTTTTTAGGAAATATGATTGGACCAGTACTTGGCGGACAAATTGCAGCTCATGCGGGATTCCAATATGTTTTCTTCTCTACATCATCATTATTATTTATTGCATGTATTTGGGTTTATTTTCACAATAAGAACGAAGAGGTATCAGAGAAACAACATTTGGAAGTTAGTTAATTAGGTGAATGAACAGTAAAAGGATGAAGCAATATTTGCTCCATCCTTTTTCATTAAAACTGAAGACAAAGATAACTTAGCGTACCAAGCTCGTAGCTACGGTGAATGACCGTACCGTCGTTCTCACCACTACCCATCGCGATAAATAGAGGAACGAAATGTTCCGCTCTTGGTACAGCTAATTGTGCATGAGGAGCATTTCTTTCCCAGTTAAACAATGCATCTTTATCGCTAGTATGCATATGATTTATAATCCAATCATCAAATTCAATCGCCCATTGTTCCGGAGTTGTTTCATTCCATTTTAATGCTCGTAAATTATGAACAGTAACTCCGCTGCCGATTACTAAAATATCTTCTTGTCCAAGTCCTTTTAGTGCTTCTCCAATTTCAAATTGTTCTTTTGCAGGAAGGAATGGATTTACTGATATTTGTACGACAGGAATATTTGCTTCTGGGTACATACGATGCAGGAGTGTCCATGAACCATGATCTAAACCTCTTGTCATATTATGATGGACTGGAATGCCTTTGTTTTTAAATTTTGTTTCTAGCATAGACGCAATGCTAGAAGAGCCTTTCGCATGATATTTGATTTCGTATAACTCAGGAGGAAAACCTCCAAAGTCATAAATTGTTTCATATACTTCATCTGAAGAGGAGATCGTTAATACTTCACTTTCCCAGTGAGCGGTAAAAATAACAATAGCTTTCGGTTTATATGTTTCTCCAAGTGTCTTTAAAAAGCGTGTATAGTCTGTATCTTGAATAGCAAGCATAGGTGATCCATGTGCTAAAAATAGTGAGGGCATCATGATTAAAACCTCCTAAAAATATATTAATTACTTTATGTAAGTGACTATATAATTTTATTTTAAATTCGTCAAGATAATAGTTTAATATGTAATCGGAAAAATAGATCATTTGTCATAATGAAAGCAATTGCATATAATACATAATAAGAATAATGAATGTTTATTCATTATAAAAAAAGATATACATAATAGATTTGGAGGCTGTCGGAATGAGCATACAGGAAAATTTCGTTACGGCATTGGATAAATCGGAAATTTACTTGCGTAAATGGTTACCAGAAGGAAATCCGCGAGGGATTATTCAAATTGCGCATGGTATGACAGAACATGCAGGTGTTTATACAGACTTTATTGATGCTTTATTAGAAGCAGGATATGGTGTTTATGCTCATGATCATAAAGGACATGGGAAAACAGTAAAAAGAGAAGAAGACTATGGTCATTTCGAACCAAATATAGGTTGGAATCAGGCTGTGTCTGATGTGATTTTTGTTTCGGAAATGATAAAAGAAGAGCAGACATGCCCGTTATTTTTACTTGGACATAGTATGGGTTCTTTTTTATCAAGACGTGCTGTACAACTTAAAGGTGAATTATATGATGGATTTCTTATTTCAGGAACTGGTGGAAATCCAGGGGTTTTAGGAAGTATCGGTCATAAAGTAGCGACAATTGAGATGAAACTTCGCGGAAAGAAAACGAAAAGTCCGATGCTGAACTTCTTATCTTTCGGAAACTTCAACTCACACTTTAAGCCAAATCGTACGAAATTTGATTGGTTATCTTCAGATATTCATCAAGTTGATAAGTATATTGCGGATCCGTTATGTGGATTCATTTGCACGACTAGTTTTTACCGAGAATTGTTTCATGGAGTTCTAGAAGTAAATAAAATAGAAGAATACAAGAAGACATCAAAAAATCTTCCAATACATATATTCTCTGGTGATCGTGATCCTGTTGGGGATATGGGGAAAGGTGTAAAAGAAGTATACGAAAACTATAAAAAATGTGGTGTGAAAGATGTAACACTTCGTTTATATGAAAATGGTAGACATGAAATGTTCCATGAAGTGAATAGAGAAGATGTATTTCAAGATTTGATTTCATGGTTAGATGAGCATATTGTATAAGAAGAAACCTCACTTCATGCTGAAGTGAGGTTTTTTGAAAAATTGGAGGATTGATTATGAGTGAATTTGTAAATAAAGAATATGTAGAAATAGATTTTCAAGATGTCTGGATAAAAGACGAGGAATTGAAAAATTGTACCTTCATAAAATGCCGTTTTAGAGGGATAGATGCATCAGAAGTTTTTACTAAAAATTGTAATTTCATAGAATGTGATTTTACTGGTACTCTTTTTAATGCTTCTATCCATCAAGGAACTACGTTTGCTAATTGTAGGTTTTTTGGTGCGAATTTATTTGTATCTAAGTTTGAAGAATGTAAAATGACTGGTTCGGATTTCGAAGAGGCGAATTTAGACGGAATAACAATTATATCAGGCGATTGGTCATATACGAATTTAAGGTTTGCGAACTTAAGTAAACAAATGTTAAAGGGTATTCGTTTAATTGAAGCTGACCTATATGAATGTAATTTAGAAAAAGCAGATTTGCGTGAAGCGGATTTAACGGGCGCACAATTAGGTAAGGTGAAACTTAGTGGGGCGGATTTAAGAGGAGCTGTAGTTGATAGAGTTGATTTTAAAGCTTTTGATTTAAAAAACGTGAAATTAGATATAGCGCAGGCGGTTGCAGTTGCGAGATGTTATGGAGCAAAGGTGAATTAAATCATTTGTAACACCGTTCAATATATTGAACGGTGTTACAAATAGTAATGATTTTTAAAAATTGCCTTTTATCGCTTTTATAATATGATGTGTGAAATTGCTAATGTCAGGAGATGCTGAATATGGATAGCATAAAGATTAAACAACTATATGAAGCATTAAGAAAATCTTGGTCAATAGAAATGAGTTCTAAGTGGACGAGCGAAAGCCCAGCAAAGGGACAATGTGGTGTAACGGCCCTTATTGTCCAAGAATTGTGCGGGGGAGAGATAATAAAGACGAAGATAGGTGAAGTATGGCATTTCTACAATAAAGTAGATGGGAAAAGGTATGATTTTACTAGGACCCAATTTCATGAAACATTAAACTATATGGACATGAAGTCGAGCCGTGAAGAAGCATTTGCAGATACAAATGAAAAACAATATAGCATTTTGAAGGAAAAGACAACGAAAGAATTAAAATTATCTTTTGACTCTTAATCTTCAATAAGTTACTATAATGGTGGTAACTAATTAAAGGGAACTTCATAGAGTTGAAAGGGGAAATACTTTTGAAAACAACTTATGTAAACGCTACAATTGCAACGATGAATGAACAAAATGAAGTGATAGAAAATGGATATATCATTGTAGAAAATGATCAAATTATAGATATAAATAGCGGAGAATTCGCTAACGATTTTGAAGTAGATGAAGTAATTGACATGAAAGGAAAGTGGGTTTTACCAGGGCTTGTCAATACACATACACATGTTGTTATGAGCCTTTTGAGAGGTATCGGAGATGATATGTTATTGCAGCCATGGCTTGAGACGAGAATTTGGCCACTTGAAAGTCAGTTTACGCCAGAGCTTGCGGTCGCTAGCACGGAATTAGGATTACTTGAAATGGTGAAAAGTGGTACAACATCATTCTCTGATATGTTTAATCCTATTGGAGTAGACCAAGATGCAATTATGGAAACGGTATCAAGGAGTGGAATGCGTGCTGCTGTTTCAAGAACTTTATTTAGCTTCGGAACGAAAGACGATGAAAAGAAAGCAATTGAAGAAGCTGAGAAATATGTGAAGCGTTACTATAACGAAAGTGGTATGTTAACTACGATGGTTGCACCACATAGTCCATATACATGTTCCACAGAACTGTTAGAAGAGTGTGCTCGTATTGCAGTAGAAAATCAAACTATGGTTCATATTCATCTTTCTGAAACAGATCGTGAAGTACGTGATATTGAAGAACAGTACGGAAAACGTCCAGTAGAATATGCGGCAAGTTGCGGATTGTTTAAACGCCCAACAGTTATTGCGCATGGTGTGGTATTAAATGAAAATGAGCGTGCATTTTTAGCAGAACATGATGTTCGAGTAGCTCATAATCCTAATAGTAATTTAAAACTAGGTTCTGGTATAGCGAATGTAAAAGCGATGCTAGAAGCAGGAATTAAAGTAGGAATTGCAACGGATAGTGTTGCGTCTAATAATAATTTAGATATGTTTGAAGAAATGCGCATAGCAACATTATTACAAAAAGGTATTCATCAAGATGCAACAGCATTACCAGTTGAAACAGCTCTTTCTCTTGCAACGAAAGGAGCAGCGGAAGTAATTGGGATGAAACAAACGGGATCACTTGAGGTTGGAAAGTGTGCCGACTTTATTACGATTGATCCATCTAATAAGCCGCATTTACAACCAGCAGATGAAGTATTATCACATCTTGTGTATGCTGCTAGTGGAAAAGATATAAGCGATGTAATTATTAACGGTAAACGTGTTGTTTGGAATGGTGAATGTAAAACATTAGATGAAGAGCGTATTATATTCGAAGCAGGTCGTTATAAACGAGGTTTACAAAGATAGGTAATTATATACAAGTTGAGAAAGCTATCCTTTTTTAAAAGGATAGCTTTTTTTCTTGAACGAATAAATATTCAAAAGAATGTCGCATCTTTCTGTTAGTATTTCTGCTATAATATATAACGATTTATAATATCTTATTTTTAAGGAGAACAATTCATGAAGCGAAAAAAGAGCCATTTAATGGTAATGGCACTTGTTACATCTTTATTTTTAACAGCTTGTAATAATAAAGTGAATAAAAGTGATGCAGAAGCTAAAAAACAAGTGTTAAATGTAACAGTATCAGAAGAAATTCCTTCTCTTGATACTGCAAAAACGATGGATGGTACATCAGCGCACGTTATGCAAAACATATTTGAAGGATTGTATGTGCTAGATGAACAGGATCATCCTATTCCAGCAGTAGCAAAGTCGTTTGAAAGAAGTGAAGATGGTAAAAAATATACATTTGATTTGCGTAAAGATGCAAAGTGGTCAAATGGAGACTCAGTAACAGCAAATGATTTTATGTTTGCGTGGAGACGGGCGGTAAGTCATGAAACAGCGTCTCAATATGCATACATGCTGTTTTATATAAAAAATGCGAAAGAAATAAACAAGGGAACAATTCCTCTCGATGAACTTGGTGTAAAGATAATAGATGATTATAAGCTAGAAGTTGAACTAGAGCAGCCAATTCCGTATTTTTTACAGTTGCTAGCGCTACCTATATACTTACCACAGCATGAGTCATTTTTGAAAGAACAAGGGAAAAATTACGGGCTTGAACCTAATAATCTCATATATAATGGTCCATTCGTGTTAGAGACATGGAAGCATGAACAAGAATTTCAATTGAAGAAAAATGGTTCATATTGGGATAAAAAGAAAGTGGAATTAGATGAAATAAACTTTCAAATTGTGAAGGATACAATGACAGCGGTAAATTTATATGAAGCTGGCGATTTGGATCGAGTACCAATTAATTCTCAATTTGTAGACAAGTATAAAGGGAATAAGCAATTACGTATGTCGAGCGATCCTGGAATTGCAATGCTACGTTTTAATGAAAAAAATAATGCGTTAGCAAATAAGAAAGTGCGTCAGTCTATCTCATTAGCGTTAAATAAAGAAGATTTCGTTGATCACTTTATTAATAATGGGGCAAAATCTGCAAGTGGACTTGTACCAGTTGGTCATATAAATGAAGAGACTGGTAAAGATTTTAGAAAAGAAAACGGAGATATTTCTCTATATGATTTACAAAAAGCGAAAGAGATTTGGGAAGAAGCGAAAAAAGAACTTGGGATAGAACAGGTAACACTGGAGTTCTTAACGTTTGAACAAGATAACGCAAAACTTATGGCGGAATATATAAAAGGTGATTTAGAAAAGAATTTGCAAGGATTAACGATACAAATTAAACAACAGCCATTTAAGCAAAAATTACAATTAGAACAAACAGGCGATTACGATATATCTATGGCAAATTGGGGACCTGACTATAAAGACCCCATTAGTTATTTAGAGTTATTTACGACGGGTAATCCGAATAATAAAATGAATTATTCTAACCTTCACTACGATGAACTAATAAAAAAAGCTAAAAGTGACCTAGTACTAGATCAGAAGAAAAGGTGGGAAACTCTGCAAGAGGCTGAGCGTATTCTATTAGAGGACGCTGCGGTAGCACCGCTTTACCATATTGGTTCAGCTTATGTACAAAAGGATTATGTAAAAGGAATTGAAAAGCATCAATTTGGTGGCGTTTATACTTATAAGAATGCTTATATTGATAATAAGTAAAATTATTTATATAAAAAAAGAAACCTTACTTTTAAGAGTGAGGTTTCTTTTTTATATAATTTCTATTAAACCGATTTTAATAAAGAATAAAAATTCGTATCATATGGAATATCATCTTGATACATATAATTTTTCAGAACACCTTCTTTTTCAAATCCTAATTTTAAAAGCACTTTATTTGACGCTTCGTTTTCAAGAAAGACAATTGCACCGATTCGTTTTAAATGTAGCGTGTGGAAACCATATGATATAACTTCAGAAACCGCTTCAGTGGCATATCCATTTCCCCAGTGTTCAGGGAGAAAGGCATAACTTATATTTGCTCGTTTATGCTCAGAAGACCAATCGTGAAAACCAATTGTTCCAATGAGCTCTTTCTTGTCTTTTAATTCGATGCCCCATTTAATACCGCTTCTTGCGTTGTAACTCAACTTAAAATTATTAAGGATTTGTTTTACTTGATCCAAATTTTGTAATGGCTTTTGACCATAATGGCGCAGGACATCGGTATTCGAAAAGCAATGTAATATACCCGGTGCATCTTCTTCAGTAAGTTCTCGTAAAATAAGTCGCTCAGTTTTTAATATAGGAAACATGCCTTCACTCCTGTTCATATGAAACTAGAATGTATTTGTTATTATATAATTTAATCTGAAAATAAAGATTATTCAAGGGGTAAGGGTGATTTTAATTTATGTTAAAATTGATTGTGGAATATATTTAAAAAAGAGGTTTAGATATGGAGAAAAACTCAATTTTAATTGTAGATGATGATCGAGATATTATTCGATTCATTAACGTAAATTTAGAGCAAGAAGGTTTTACTATTTATAGTGCTGACAACGGAGAAGAGGCGTTAGAGATATTGAATAATAATGATATTCAACTTGCTATCCTTGATGTTATGATGCCTCAAATGGATGGGATTGAATTGTGTAGAAGGATAAGAGAGAAATATAGTTTACCAATTATGTTTTTAAGCGCTAAATCATCAGATATAGATAAAGTAATTGGATTTAGTACTGGGGCAGATGATTATATTGTGAAGCCATTTAGTACTATTGAATTTATAGCAAGAGTGAAAGCGCAATTAAGAAGGTATACATATTTCAATCAAAATACTGTTCAAGAAATGGAAAAGAAAATAAGCATTAGAGGTTTAGAAATAGATGAAGTGTCGAGAACTGTAACGCTATATGGAGACACAATTAATCTTACAAAAACCGAATATGATATTTTGTACCTAATGGCAGTTGCAAGGAATCGTGTTTTTACTATTGAAGAAATATATGAAAGTGTTTGGAAGGAAAGGGCACATGAAAGTAATAACACAGTAATGGTTCATATTGCGAGATTGAGAAATAAAATTGAAGAGAGTTCAAAAGAACCGAAGTTTATTCAAAATGTTTGGGGAGTCGGGTATAAAATTGGAGATTAAAACATTACAAGGAATTAGAGCTAAATTCTTTATCGCGTTTATATGTAGTATTTTATTAGCTATGGTAAGTATCATATTAGTTCAAAGTTTATTAGGACTTGTATATGGTGATGTTGCTGCGCTAGAGGAAAGATATTCATTTCTTTATTTTATAGCTTTTCTTCTTTTAACGACTATATATTTTGCATTACTGACAAAAACAACTATAAAAAGATTGAATGAGATTAACCAAAGTGTGAAAGAAATAAGTAATGGTAATTTTGAAATACATATACCTATTTCAAAAAATGACGAGATTGGAGAAGTAGCGACGAATGTTAATAGAATGGCGAAAAGTCTAAAAGAGTCCATTGAGAATGAAAAAAGATCACAGGAAATGAAAAATGAAATGATTAGTAATATTTCTCATGACTTACGAACGCCTGTAACATCTCTAATCGGTTATACTGACCTATTAGGAAATAAACTTCATTCAAATGTAGAAGAATGCGAACAATATGTAAGTGTATTAAAGTGAAAAAGCTATGAATTAAAAAATCAAGTAGATGATTTATTAGAATATTGCCAAATAAATTACAGAGAGATCGAATTACATAAAAGTGTAGTAAATATGAAAGCGTTCATTGAACAAATCATGATTGATTTTGTACCACAGCTAGATGATGCCGATATGAGCTTTTGTATTAAAGGTGATAAGGAGTTACATGTGGAAATGGATGTAGCGCTTATGGTGAGGCTATTCGAAAATGTAATTAGTAATAGTATTATGTACGGGAAAGACGGAAAGGAGATTTTAATCCAAGTTTCTAAAAGAGACTTGAACGTTGAAATAGAAATTAAAAATTTTGGACAATGCATTCCGGATGAGAACCTTACTTACGTTTTTGAGAAGTTTTATCGTGGTGAAAAATCACGTAGCGCTCATACGGGTGGAAAAGGGATGGGACTTGCAATTGCGAGAAGTATAGCAGAACTTCATAAAGGAGATATCACTGTTCGTAGTAACGATAAAGAAACTGTTTTCACTATCGTTTTACCGCAGTATAAAGAAATGTAAGAAAGTCGTAAGTATTTCTTTCATATGTCGTAATTTTTACTTCGTATCATGGGGAACAAAGATAGGAGAGTAGGGATACAGCATGTGGAAGAGATTTTTATTAGCGATTATAGTTGCTTTTTTAATTATAAGTTGGAGTTTAGTTTATTTAGGTAATGGCGTTACACCAGTCTTTGTTTGGTGGATTATACAGGCTTTTAGTGTAATTTCAGTTTTTCTCTTAATAGGCTCAGCAGTAATGTTTGTTTGGAAAGGCATTTTTAGAAAGCGGATAGATGGAACGCTACTATTAATAGTTCTGTTTTCTACCATTGGAGCTTGGCCCGTGGGGTGGTTCGCTAACATTGGGAGAATTGCATACCCAGTAGATGTACAGTCTATGAGTCCTAAAGTAGTCGTTCGTTTTCCTTTGAATGAACGAGCATTGATAGGTTGGGGCGGCGATAAATTAGAAACGAACTATCACGTTATAAAACCAAATGAACGATGGGCATACGATATTCTCATTCCACCTGCTGAAGTGAAAAGTAGTAAGTTAGAGGATTATGGAATATATGGAGCGAAAGTAATGGCACCAGCTTCTGGGACAGTTGTATCAATTAAAAATGATGAAATAGATTTAGTTCCGGGATCGGATGATTTTCAATCGATGGCGGGAAATCATATTTATTTACGACTGGATGAAACAGGTACATTTTTGTTTCTTGCCCATTTAAAGAAAGGATCAATTAAAGTGAGGGAAGGCGAACATGTAAATGAAGGAGAATTTCTTGCCCAAGTCGGTAACTCAGGAAGTTCAAGTGAGCCGCATTTACATATTCATCATCAAAGGCAGGATCCATCTAAGGTGAGCATATTTCTTTCGGAAGGATTACCACTTTATTTTCGAACTGAAAAAGGTGCGATAATGCCAGAAAGAGGGGCATACATAAATGGTAAGTAGAAGGAAATCATTTCATCCAAAAAGGGTATTCCAAATCAAATTTGGAATACCCTTCTTCATTACCCTACAAATGTTTGATACAGTAAGAAAATATTTAAAACGATAATAAGTGCAGCGATTAACCACGCGATAAATGTTGTAATGCGATGGTTGACGAGTGCGCCCATAATCTTCTTATTACTTGTAAACATAATAAGTGGTACTAATGCAAAGGCAATACCGAACGATAAGACAACTTGACTCATAACGAGAGCGTAAGTTGGATTTACACCTAAAGCGATAATAACGAGAGGCGGAATCATTGTAATAAATCGGCGTAAGTATAACGGAATATGCATTCGAATGAATCCTTGCATAATAATATCACCAGACATCGTACCAACAGAAGAACTAGATAAACCTGCTGATAAAAGTCCAATCCCAAATAATGCAGCCGATACAGGACCGACTAAATTACTGAACTGGTTAAAAGCAACATCAAGGTCTTCAACGTGCAAGCCGTTTTTAAAGAATAGTGCAGCTGCTACAATTAACATACTTGCATTAATTGCTCCAGCGATAACCATTGCAATAATAATATCGATGAATTCGAAGCGGAAAATCTTTTTCTTTTGTTCATCATTTGTTCCGACTACGCGGCGCTGCGTTAGGGCCGAATGTAAATATATCGCGTGCGGCATTACTGTCGCACCTAAAATTCCAGCTGCTAATAAGATGCTATCCACACCTTGGAATTTTGGAGTAAATAGTCCTGAAAGAAGAGGGCCTAATTCCGGTTTTGCGTAAAAGACTTGGACACCAAAAGCGATAACAACGATAAAAATCATTCCTGTAATAATAGCTTCTAATGGACGAAAGCCTCTGCGTTGAAATTCAAGAATAATAAATGATCCAACCGCTGTAATTAAAGCAGCTGGTAACATCGGAATTCCAAATAGTAAGTATAAGCCGAGTGCTGCTCCGATAAATTCAGCTAAATCTGTAGCCATAATAACGAGTTCCCCTTGTATCCATAAACCAATGGAAACTGGTTTGGGGAAGTTTTCGCGAGCTACTTCAGGAAGATTTCTCCCAGTAGCGATTCCTAATTTGGCTGATAAAGTTTGAATTAATACAGCCATTAAATTAGAAGCGAGTATTACCCAAAGTAATAAATACCCATATTGTGACCCAGCCGCGATATTTGTCGCGAAGTTCCCAGGATCAATATAAGCAACTGATGCGATAAAAGCAGGTCCTAAGAATGGTAACAGTCTTTTAAAGCCTTTTGTTTGTCCGCTTAACACTAAATGGGCGGATTGAACTGTTGTACTTTGAGAAGGGACTTGTTTATCTTTTGTTATATCTTTATTCATAGTAGTTTTCCCCTTTGAAATCTTAACTTGATGAAATTATTGTATTTATTCTTACTCATTATTTCAATACATTTAGATATATGATGTGGCAATTTCATTTGAACATAAAAGTTTCCTTAATGCAAATTATATGACTGTGTGCAATGGATGGTGTGACGATGCAAAAATATTTTGGAAGTTTATGGTTGCTGAATAAGGGGGAAGATAATAAATTATAGGGCTGTTTTTGAAATTTTTGTGAACATACAGCCTATATTACAGCATATTAATTGATGGAAATGAAATTGTATGATATATAATATATTGGGATTACAACCTAACCGTAGTGTTTTGTTCTGTAATCTTGTTTTTATTTTTGTTAACTTTTAGAAAAAATTGTAAATAGAAGAAAATAGGCTACGTACAATTTTGTATATATTTTCTTATTATATATGTTTTGATATGAACGTTAACTTATACATGATTTTAAAATTTAGATAGGTGGTAGAAATACATTGGCAACTACAAAACCATATAGAGTATTACTATATTACATGTACACAACAATTGAAAACCCAGAAGAATTTGCTGTAGAGCATTTAGAGTTTTGTAATTCACTTGAATTAAAAGGAAGAATTCTTGTAGCAACAGAAGGAATTAACGGAACTTGTTCTGGAACTGTTGAGCAAACAGATAAATACGTGGAAGCAATGAATAATGATCCGCGTTTTGCTGGAATCGTGTTTAAAATTGATGAGGCAGATGAACATGCATTTAAGAAAATGCACGTACGCCCTCGTTCAGAGTTAGTTACACTTCGTTTAGAAGACGACATTAATCCGAAAGAAATAACTGGAAATTATTTAGAACCAAAAGATTTTTATGAAGCAATGAAACAAGAAGATACAGTTATCATTGATGCACGAAATGATTATGAGTTTGATCTAGGTCACTTTAAAGGTGCGATTAAACCGGATATTGAATCATTCCGTGAGTTGCCAGATTGGATTAGAGAAAACAAAGAAACACTTGAAGGCAAAAAGATTTTAACGTACTGTACAGGCGGAATTCGTTGTGAGAAGTTTTCTGGTTGGTTAGTTCGTGAAGGTTACGAAGATGTAGGTCAGCTTCACGGCGGTATTGTAACGTACGGAAAAGACCCAGAAGTACAAGGTGAGCTTTGGGACGGACAATGTTACGTGTTCGATGAGCGTATCTCTGTACCAGTAAACCAAAAAGAGCACGTAATCGTTGGTAAAGATCATTTTACAGGTGAACCTTGTGAGCGCTATGTAAACTGTGCAAATCCAGAATGTAACAAGAAAATTTTATGTTCTGAAGAAAGTGAAGCAAAACATTTACGTGCATGTTCTCATGAATGTCGTGTACACCCACGTAATCGTTATATCGTGCAACACGAATTAACAGAAGAGCAAGTAGCTGCTACATTAGAAAAAATCGAAGCAGGGAAGTAAGCATAATAGAAAACAGATGGTAGCATCGTGCTGCCATCTGTTTTTTATTTACTTTGTACTATCCTTCTCTTTCACAGCAGAAAGTACAGTTTGTTTTACCCATGCTTTTCTTCGTTTATGTTGTACACTCCATTGGTATAAACTTTGTGTACCTAAAATAAGTGAAATGACTATGCCGCTAATCGCTATTAATAGAGCAAAAAATTCAAAAGGCGATGATATTTTGTTTGAATCGGTGTTTCTTAAAAGATCAATCATAGTAAACCCTAACATTTGGCCTACAACAGAGTAGAGCGTTAAAATTAATAATAAGAGGTTATCTTTTTTTGAAGCAACATTTTCTTGATATTTAAATAAACTATCGAGATTTTGTTTCGCGTTCGTGTACAGTACTTCAATGTTAAAAAGTTTTCTTAGACGAAAGAAAATATCTTCACTTTGTGATTGGGATACTAATTCTAAAGAAAAATAATTAGCTGTAAACGAATTTATTGAATAAATTAATTTCTCTATCTCATTTGTATCTTGTTCAATATTTAATTCAGCATAGGCGTTTGCCATCTTTAATAAAACAACTTTATGAAATAAATTTAATAATAAAGCGTAATAAAACTCCCCGTACATTTGACTAGCAAGTTTAGTGACTGCTTGTTCACCTTCATTTGTAATACATGTGAAAATATGTTCTTCCATGATAAAGTAACGGTTAGGAGCCCATCTTTGATAAGAATGTTTTGTTAAATAATCGTGAATATAAGGAACATTATTTGCACTAATATATGGCTTACCATCATCTGATAATCCGGAAAGACTGGAAGCTCGATATACATCGACTATATGAAGGTCTGACTCTTTGTTTATGGATAATAAAGTTTGAACGTACATTCGCTGGTCTTCAAAGAAAGGGAATGTTTGAAAGTAAGAACTCCGCAATCTCTTGTTCTCAAAGAAGTCTGTTAAACCATGAAATAAATCACCGAATATAAGTTTTTCTACTTGTGAATATTTTTTTCCATCACATTCAATACAAATAGTCTCAGTCGTATCACTTTTAGTTTCAAGTACACGGAAGCGAGCCGCGAATTCAATCGCTTCTGATAATGTCATGTTTGGAGCGGTTTTTATTTCTGTCCGAATTGTTAAAAAGCCAAGCTCATAAGGACAAAGTGTTACATCAATAGAATGTATCTTGAATGGAACGGAAATAAGGTTAGTTGTTAAATGTCCATTTAAATTAAGGTCTTTAGAATAGCGCTGTAATCCTTTTTGATGTTCTGAATGAGGAAAGAGAATTTTATTTGTAAAGGAAAGATAGTATGCTTCCATATTTTGATGTGAAACTTGAAATTTACCATAATATGTATTTTCATCTTCAAGATGATCGAGTCGAAAAGGTCGGAAATCATTTTTTTGTAAGAAAGGGAACATATTTTGTTCATATCCAGTTTTAAACGAAAACGGGAATATAAATTGAAATATAGCTGTTGTTACATCTTTTTCCTCGATTGTTTGTATTGCCTCCATTTACATTGTTTCCTTTCCGTATAAGCTATAGAAACAACATGCCCAATTTTTCTTGAAAATAACCTCTCTTGTTCATTAGGTTAAGAATGAAAATTCAGCTTATTTAACAGGGGAAGTGTATAATGTTATGTATACTAAAATTAGTATAATTGTGTTAGGAAAAGGGGTATGTTGTATGCGTATTTTAGTATTAGGAGCTGGGGGCGTTGGCGGATTTTTCGGTGGCCGATTAGTAGAAAAGGGAGAAGATGTTACATTTCTCGTTCGCAGCAAAAGAAAACAGCAATTAGAGGAAAAAGGCCTTGTTATTCGTAGTGTTAATGGAGATTTTTCATTTCAACCGAAATTGATAACGAAAGAAGATAGAACTTCTCCATTTGATGTGATTTTATTTTCAACAAAGGCGTATCATTTAAATGAGGCGATCATAGATTTGAAGCCTTTCGTAGGAAAAGATACTATAATAATCCCACTGTTAAATGGTATCGCTCATTTATCACTATTACAAAAGGAATTCGGTGTGGAAAAAGTAATGGGCGGTTTGTGCTTTATCGAGACGACATTAAACGATCAAGGAGAAATTGTACAAACTAGTGCTGCAAACAGACTTGTATTTGGGGAAATTAAACGTCAAAATTCAGAGAGAATAGAGCGTATTTCTAAAGCATTTGCAAATACGAAAGCTAGTTTTGTTTTAAGTGAAAATAGTACGCAAGATATGTGGCATAAATATTTATTTATTACTGTCATGTCAGGCGTTACAACATTAATGCGTGCACCGATAGGACCAATTCGTGAAAGTGAAGGTGGCCGTGAATTTATCCGAAATTTATTTGAGGAATCTGTGCAAATTATGAGGGCACTAGGAGCTCCAGTTAAGGATAATATTGTTGAGGAACATATGAAAACAATTGATAAAATTTCTTATGATATGAAGTCCTCGATGCAGCGTGATATGGAAAAAGGTTCGTTTATTGAAGGAAAGCATTTACAAGGATACTTACTGGATTTAGCAGAGCAATTTTCAATAGAAGCACCATTACTAGGAGCGGTATATCAAAATTTGAAGGTGTATGAAGAAACAAGCTTTAACAAATCCATAATAGAATTAGATGTATGAAAAAATAAAAAAGATAGCAATATATAAGTGTATTGCTATCTTTTTTATTTGTGTATGACAAATTATTTGTTTCTTTTAATTCTTTCTGTCAAATTTATTACCTGTTCACGTTTACCATATAGCTGATTAATTTCATTTGCTACTGCATCTAAATATGAGTCGGAAAAAAGTGGCTTCTTCTTTTTAGACATATGGGTCTCCTTTATGGATTTTTTAGTATTCATTATGTATATTTATTGGCGGATTATGCGCAATCATTTTAAAATTTTTCTTTTTAAAAATTTTTGTTTACATTTTGAAAATAAAGGAGTATTATAATCCACAGTTTCAATTTTCTAAATCGCTGAAACCGCATGGTGCGGGGGACCCGTTTTAATGAATTAGTGCATAATTCAATGGGGTGAATCCTTGAAAAAGGTAGGGCTACTCAAAGGCCCGAATCCGACAGCTAACCTCGTAAGCGTTATATTGAGAAGGAAGGTGGAGCTTGTGCGACAAAAAAAATAATGTCTACAAGTCTATTTCGTTATGGCTTGTAGACATTTTTTGTTTTCTGAAGAAATAGTTTATCCGCTGTAATTAGCAGAAAAATTCGTGCAAAATTATTGGAGAGTGGACAGCGTTGGTTTCATCTATCAAAAGATTTTTAATTGGAAGGCCATTAAAATCAACTGAGTTAGGAGAGCAAAAGCTTAATAAAACGAAGGCGCTAGCAATTTTATCTTCTGACGCATTGTCATCGGTTGCATATGGTCCAGAACAAATATTAATTGCACTAGCAGGTCTTGGAGCAGTAGCTTATTGGTATTCCATTCCGATAGCTGTTGGGGTATTAGTATTATTGACAGCTCTTATTTTATCTTATCGTCAAATTATTTTTGCTTACCCTCATGGTGGGGGCGCATATGTTGTATCAAAAGAAAACTTAGGGATGAATCCAGGCTTAATAGCTGGTGGATCTTTATTAGTAGACTATATTTTAACTGTTGCAGTAAGTGTATCTGCGGGTACAGATGCGCTCACATCTGCTTTTCCTAGCTTACATGCACATAATGTAATCATTGCGATTATATTTGTCATATTGATTACCATCTTAAATTTAAGAGGCGTAACGGAATCAGCTTCCGTTTTAGCATATCCGGTTTATTTATTTGTTCTAGCTTTATTTATATTAATTGGTGTAGGAATATATAATATTTTGACTGGTCAAGTTTCACCGACGTTACATTCACCAATTGGAACACCAGTTGCGGGAATTAGTTTGTTTTTACTGTTAAGAGCATTTGCTTCAGGAAGTTCTGCATTAACAGGTGTTGAGGCAATTTCGAATGCTATTCCGAATTTTAAAGATCCTGCTCCAAACAATGCAGCAAAAACATTGCTTGCGATGGGTGCGTTACTTGCTGTTTTATTCACAGGAATTGTCTTTTTAGCATATTATTACGGAGTTACACCGAGTAAGGAAGTAACAGTCGTATCTCAAATAGCTGAACAAACATTTGGACGTAATTTCATGTACTATTTCATACAAGGTACAACAGCTTTAATATTAATTCTTGCGGCTAACACAGGTTATTCTGCATTTCCGTTATTAGCAGTTAATCTTGCGAAAGATAAGTTCATACCGAGAATGTTTACGATTAGAGGAGACCGCCTAGGTTATTCAAACGGTATTATTATACTTGGGATTTCTTCGATTATTTTAATTGTAGCTTTTCAGGGGAAAACAGAACACTTGATTCCACTATATGCAGTAGGGGTATTTATTCCGTTTACACTTTCTCAAACTGGAATGGTACTAAAATGGCTTCGTGAAAAGCCTGAAGGGTGGATTTTACGTTTATCGATTAATTTAATTGGTGCAGTTATTAGTTTTATCGTAATGAGTATGTTCTTTTTAACTAAATTCGCACAAGTTTGGTCAATCCTTATTTTCTTACCTTTCATTATCTTCTTGTTCCATCGAATTAAGAAGCACTATGATGCAGTGGGAGATCAATTAAGTTTAAAAACTTGTGAACCACTTGTTCCGATTGAGGGGAATGTAATTGTCGTTCCTGTAGCTGGTATGACTCATGTAGTAGAAAATTCATTGAACTATGCTAAGGCTCTTTCTGCAGATCAAGTTATCGCTGTATATGTTGCTTTTGACAGAGAAGAGGAAAAGAAATTTGAAGAGAAATGGGAGAAGTGGCAACCTGAAGTAAGGCTTGTTACATTACATTCTCATTATAGAAGCATTATTCAGCCGCTTACAAAATTTATTGACACAGTGCAATATAAAGCGAGTGAATCAAATTACCGAGTTACGGTCGTTATACCACAGTTTATTCCGAAAAAAGGCTGGCATAACATTCTTCATAATCAATCTAGTTTACTAATACGTGCATATTTACTCTATAAAAGAAATGTTGTTATTACGACAGTTCCATATCATTTGAAAAAGTAAGAAGATTTTTTAAGGATAGTTTCACGAAAGTGAAGCTATCCTTTTTGTGTATACGCTATGCATAATTGCATATCCGCCTAGAAAATTATATCAATATAATTTTGTTCATTGTGAGTAATTAGTGTTTTCTGTTGTGATATATGGATATTTTAATCAGGGAAGTGAATCGAATTTTATTTTGGAATAAGGACATGAGAGCTTGAAAATAAAGGGAATGAAAATACTTCTTTACGTTATATAAATAGCTGTGTTTAAATGACCTTACAGTACAAAACTTACATGAAAACAAAACGAAATTTCATACTTTCATACGTTAATTAGTTTAAAATGAATAATATTTTCATGTAATATATTCACTGTGTGAATGTGGAAATTGCAATAAAATAGAAAATTCATACAGTTTTATTCATACTAAGCACATACGAAAAATTATGGAATGTTTTATAACGATAAGTAAGTACTGTAGCAATAAAATTTGAGAGAGGTGGTTAGTACATGAACCACGGTGAGAATGTTCTCTATTTTAATCATCTCAAATCATTTGCAAGAAAATAGAATAATAAAATGCGATAGTAATAGTTGCTAATACATAGGAGGAGTTAAAGTGAAAAAGACTTTAATTACAGGGTTATTGGTTACAGCAGTATCTACGAGTTGCTTCGTTCCTGTAAGCGCTTACGCTAAGGAGGGGCAAACAGAAGTGAAAACAGTATATGCGCAAAATGTAATTGCTCCAAATACATTATCCAATTCAATTAGAATGTTAGGATCACAGTCACCGCTTATACAAGCATACGGATTAGTTATTTTGCAACAGCCAGACATTAAGGTAAATGCGATGAGTAGTTTGACGAATCATCAAAAATTTGCAAAGGCGAATGTACGAGAGTGGATTGATGAATATAATCCGAAGTTAATCGACTTAAATCAAGAGATGATGAGATACAGCACTAGATTTAATAGCTATTATAGTAAGCTCTATGAACTGGCAGGAAAAGTAAATGAAGATGAACAGGCAAAAGCAGATTTTACAAGCGCATATGGAAAATTACAATTGCAAGTACAAAGCATCCAAGAGAGTATGGAGCAAGATTTATTAGAGTTAAATCGATTTAAAACGGTATTAGACAAAGACAGTAACAACTTAGCAATTAAAGCTGATGAGGCAATAAAAACACTTCAAGGATCAAGTGGAGATATTGTGAAATTAAGAGAAGATATTAAAAGAATTCAAGGGGAAATTCAAGCTGAACTAACTATTATTTTGAATAGACCTCAAGAAATTATTAAAGGTTCTATTAATATCGGTAAACAAGTATTTACAATTACAAATCAAACTGCACAAACGAAAACAATCGACTTTGTTTCTATCGGTACTTTAAGTAATGAAATTGTAAATGCTGCAGATAGTCAAACGAGGGAAGCAGCTCTTCGTATTCAACAAAAGCAAAAAGAGTTATTACCACTAATTCAGAAGTTATCACAAACTGAATTAGAGGCGACTCAAATTACATTTGTTGAAGATCAAGTAAGTAGCTTTACAGAACTAATTGATCGCCAAATTACAACTTTAGAAACGTTATTAACGGATTGGAAAGTTTTAAATAATAATATGATCCAAATTCAAACAAATATTGAAGAAGGCACGTATACAGACAGTAGTTTACTTCAAAAACATTTCAATCAACTTAAAAAAGTAAGTGATGAAATGAATAAGCAAACAAATCAATTTGAAGATTACGTTACAAACGTTGAAGTACATTAAACAGAAAAATAATTAGCGATATAGGGAGAGAAGAAAAATGACAAAAAAACCTTATAAAGTAATGGCTCTATCAGCACTTATGGCAGTATTTGCAGCAGGGAATATTATGCCGGCCCATACGTATGCAGCTGAAAGTACAGTGAAACAAGCTCCAGTTCATGCTGTAGCAAAAGCTTATAATGACTATGAAGAATATTCATTAGGACCAGAAGGCCTAAAAGATGCAATGGAAAGAACAGGTTCAAACGCTTTAGTAATGGATCTGTACGCTTTAACAATTATTAAACAAGGTAATGTTAACTTTGGTAATGTATCGTCAGTTGATGCCGCTTTAAAAGGAAAAGTGATTCAGCATCAAGATACAGCTAGAGGAAATGCGAAACAGTGGCTAGATGTATTAAAGCCACAGCTTATTTCAACAAATCAAAATATCATTAATTACAATACGAAATTCCAAAACTATTATGATACTTTAGTTGCTGCGGTTGATGCAAAGGATAAAGCAACACTTACGAAAGGTTTAACTAGATTATCAAGTAGTATTACTGAAAATAAAGCGCAAGTAGATCAGTTAGTAGAAGACTTGAAGAAATTCCGAAATAAAATGACGTCGGATACTCAAAATTTCAAGGGAGATGCAAATCAAATTACATCTATCTTAGCTAGTCAAGATGCTGGAATTCCGCTTCTGCAAAATCAAATCACGACGTATAATGAAGCAATTAGTAAATATAATGCAATTATTATCGGTTCATCTGTTGCGACAGCATTAGGACCAATTGCAATTATCGGTGGTGCGGTTGTTATTGCTACGGGAGCAGGAACTCCGCTAGGAATCGCATTAATTGCAGGCGGTACTGCAGCTGTAGGTGGTGGAACAGCTGGAATCGTATTAGCGAAGAAAGAGCTTGATAATGCACAGGCAGAAATTCAAAAGATAACAGGACAAGTTACAACTGCTCAATTAGAAGTGGCAGGACTAACGAACATTAAAACACAAACTGAGTATTTAACAAATACGATTGACACTGCAATTACAGCGTTGCAAAATATTTCAAATCAATGGTACACAATGGGATCGAAATATAATTCATTACTTCAAAATGTAGATTCAATTAGTCCAAACGACCTTGTTTTCATTAAAGAAGATTTAAACATTGCGAAAGATAGCTGGAAAAACATTAAAGACTATGCAGAAAAGATTTATGCTGAAGATATTAAAGTAGTAGATACGAAAAAAGCATAATAGCAACTAAACTGCTACAGCATTATGTATAGATTGATGATTTTTATATAATAGTGAGCTCCTGTTCAGTAGTGAGCAGGAGCTTTTTTTACCTTTAACGTTTCATATCCTCATAAAAAGAATAGGTGATAAGTATGCGTAATAATTTCTATAAAAAATGTCTTTTAACGATAATGATTGCTGGAGTCGCAACGAGTAATGCGTTTCCTTTACAGCCTCTTGCAGCGGAACAAAACGTAAAAACATTACAAGAAAATGCGAAAAATTATTCTCTCGGACCAGCAGGATTCCAAGATGTAATGGCGCAAACGACATCAAGTATATTTGCGATGGATTCATATGCAAAATTAATTCAAAATCAACAAGAGACTGATTTGAGTAAAATAAGTTCAATTAATGGTAATTTAAGAGGGAATATGATTCAGCATCAAAAAGATGCAAAAATTAATGCGGCATATTGGTTAAATAATATGAAGCCTCAAATTATGAAAACGGATCAAAATATTATTGATTACAACAATACTTTTCAAGCGTACTATAGTGACATGCTATTAGCGATTGATCAAAAAGATAGCGTAAAGTTAAAAGCGGATTTAGAAAAGTTGTATGCGGACATTTTAAAGAATCAAAATGAGGTAGATGTATTATTAGGGAATTTGAAAGCTTTTCGCGATAGAATGGCGAAAGACACAAATAGTTTTAAAGAAGATACAAATCAATTAACAGCGATTTTGGCAAGTACGAATGCTGGTATTCCAGCTTTAGAGCAACAAATAAATACATATAACGATTCGATCAAAAAGAGTAACGATATGGTGATTGCTGGTGGTGTACTTTGCGTAGCGCTAATAACATGTCTTGCTGGCGGACCGATGATTGCGATTGCGAAAAAAGATATTGCAAATGCAGAACGAGAAATAGCCAGTTTAAAGAATAGAATTTCAGGAGCACAAGCAGAAGTGGCAATTTTGACAGATGTGAAAAATAAAACGACTAATATGACAGAAACAATTGATGCAGCAATTACAGCACTGCAAAATATATCAAATCAGTGGTATACGGTAGGTGCGAAATATAATAATTTACTACAAAACGTAAAAGGAATCAGCCCTGAAGAATTTACCTTTATAAAAGAAGATTTAAATACGGCGAAAGATAGCTGGACAGATGTAAAGAATTATACAGAAAAATTACATGAAGGTGTGACGAAATAAACAGTGGAATAGTTCTACTGTTTATTTTTTTATCCCGTTTTTTGTGAGAGCCGAGCTTGTAATTTTACCCATAAGTTTGCCATGTGTTTTATCAATGTAACTTTGGGATAATGTTTGGTCAAATTGATACTAATAACCTCGATAAACTCCTGATCACGCCTTTTATATTTAATGTTTTAAGGAAAAAAGCTATACTATAGGCAAAACTAAAAATTGGAAAGGAACTACTAGAACATGGAAAATTATTTGTTATTTATCCTTACAGCAATCCTAATCATAATAATGCCTGGTCCCGGTTTTGCCTTAGTTACAAAAAACACTATTTCGCATGGTAAAAATGGTGGGATAAAGACAGTCTTAGGAACGGTATCTGGAATGATGATTCATACAATAATGGCTACACTAGGACTTTCTGCTATCCTAATGAAATTTGCTATGCTATTTACATTAATAAAATGTGCTGGGGCTTTTTATTTAATTTACTTAGCTGTAAAGTCAATTAAAAGTGCCTTTTCTAAAAAAGAAAATATGTCAGGTTCAGTGGAAATTAACTCTAAGGATATTGGAACGATTAAAAGTTTTAGACAAGGATTTACTACGGCAATCTTAAATCCAAAAACTGCTGTATTTTTCCTTAGTTTTCTACCCCAATTTATTGTGAGCAATCAAAGTCATTTCTTCCAATTTCTTTTGTTAGGACTCACATTTACGACTTTGACAGCAATATGGTATTTACTTTATATCTCACTCATACGTCAATTAAGAACTTTTTTAAGAAAAGAAAAAGTGAACCGTACAATAGAGGGTATTACTGGCGCAGTATTATTAGTATTTGGAGTTAGGTTATTTTTCCAAAAATAAATATGTATATGAAAAGAGAAATAATCAATATTGGTTATTTCTCTTATTTACTTATTCTAAAACTACCATTATACAATTGATTTCACACCTTCATATTAATTTTATATACCTATCTAACATGAGCTTTAAAAATGAATTCCTTAACAATCTATCCCATTTGTTTAATAAGAAAAAGTCCTACATTAGGGGTTACTTCAAAATCTTAACTTGATGGCGATGGGGTCTCGCCACATGCCCATCAACCTAAGAATTCAGAAATACCCCAAAACAAAAAATAAGCTTTTTTGTTACAAATTAGCACAAAATCTCGTTCTGGGGATACTATAAAATTTTAGCTTGATGACGCCAACAAAACGCGAATTGTTAAGCAAATTCTTACAAAGAAAAAGCCAATTTCCTTAGCGTACAGGAAATCGGCTTTTTCTTTGTTTATTTTATAAGAAAGTAGTGTCAAAGTGTCACTTTACCCATAAGTTTGTCGCAATTAGACGCATAAACTTGCCATTGTATAAAGATAATAAAGTTGTTTAATTCTCTACCTAGAAATAAAGTAGCCATCTATCGTATAACAGATAGATGGCTATTAAAATTGTTTAAAAAACTAACAGATTCTTTCGTTCTGCTACTATTAGGAATAATAAATATGTTAAATTTTAGGATAGCAAATAATTAATTATTGTCCACAAATATAACTTAAGATCTTGTATCTATATATGATTAGATTAATGTAGTTTTATTACATGTTCTTCCAAAATATTGACAGATAATAGGTTGTATGTTAAATTCACAATATTTAATCACGAAGGGGGTAAGTGAATAATGTCAGTTACTAAGATAGAAGAATATTGGCATATTTACGCTAGAGAAAATGGGTTAAACATGAGTGTTCCAGATGCATGGATGTTTGGAGATGGTTCCAAAGAAATGGGAGATGCATTAGGAAGTTTAGTTGTTAAAGGAATCAAAACAGCAACATGCCCTGCACTTTGCGTATTCGATCTTGAAAAAATCGAAATTCCAAAAGTTGGACAGTATGATATTGTATTGGATGGAGACAATAATCCATTAGCAATTATAAAATATATAAAAGTCGATTTTGTAAAAATGAATGAAGTAACAAGTGATTTTGCAAAAACTGAGGGTGAAGGAGATTTAAGCTTTGATTATTGGTATAGTGAGCATGTTAAATTTTTCACTCAGGAGTTAAGTCAGTACGGACTTGCTTTTACCCCAGACTTATTGCTAGTTTGTCAAACGTTTAAGGTAATGGATGTTTATAAAGATAAAGTATAAGTTTAAGAAAAATTATGAGCACAATCAACATTATATTAAGTTAAATTAAAATATTTTTTCTTTTGTTGAACAAAAAATAGTTGTTTAACAAGCCAATTTTATACCATATTTTTAAACAACTATTTTATTTTTCAAAGGACTTTATTATTTTTTTAACAACTATATTATTCATGAACAGCCATTCTGGCAAACTTATGGTTCATATCACACAAAAGTTCTAAATCCCATTTAGAATCTAATACCAGTCCCAAAATTTCTTTCAATAAGTGTTCATTAAAAGTATCTTTCCTATATTATCGCTTTCGTAAAGCTTCAAAAGTAATGATTTGACTCGCATTCGATGGTTGTTTCTCGTAATCATAGTCAGCAGAACATGTAATATCAGAGAAGCCAATACTTTCTAAAATAATTTTAAATTCCTCAATTCCATACCAACGTAATGCAAAACGTTGTAACTCAGTTTGAATTAACTTTCCTTGGCGCCATTTCTCATATTTTAAATAAGATACAGTAAATTGATTAAGCAAATCCATTTCAATTGATTTGCTTTCCAACGTTATTCCATCCCCGTTGGGTAGAGAAAAAGTCGAAGTAGTAATTTTTCCTGTCTTCCAATCATGAGGTAATTCAAGGTCAACAATCAAACGGCCACCCGGAACCAGATGTTTATAGAAACATTTCAATGCGGCTAGGGAGTCTTCTCTATTTTCAATCAAACAAAAGGAACCAGTAGGAATAATGATCGCCCCATAATTAAACGGCAATGAAAAATTCTGTAGTTCATCTTCATATAAGTTAGGTTGTAACCCGCGTTCATCACAACGTTGACGACAAGATTTCAACATTTCAGGAGAATAATCAATTCCATCAACTGTATATCCAGTCTCAAGAAGTGGAATAAGAAAACGCCCTGAGCCAACTGCAGCTTCAAGAATACGTCCCTCACAAGTTTTTAAACGTTCTTGGTAATATTCAATATCACCGTCTAGAGAATATCCCACAGGTTTTGTAAAATCATAAAGTTCGGTACAAAGTGTACTGTAATAACTAAACATATATTTTCTTCCTCCATTTTTATGTGCGGAAGATTTTTAATAAAAGAAATTTCTACTCCTTATTAATTCTTCCGTACCTCGAATTTAATTGATGAATGGAAAGAACTGACTGTCATAGTAAATCACTCACTTTCAATAAAATATACTAAAATTATACAACAATCCCCCTTTTTTTAACACCGAATCGGAGTGCATGTACGGTATCTTCTCTTTAGAATAGATGACAACCTAAGATTTCACACTATCCATAAAGTAAAAAAGACGTTATCCTTTCTGTAGAATCATAGGAAAGGATGGCGGTTTTTATGAATCTTTCGATTCTTGACGAACTTCAACTAATTGCTGAAGAATTACAACGACATATGTCTCCTCATGTTCTAGGACACCTAGCTAAAGAAAAAGGATTCGTTCAACGAAAGAGTAAATATCAAGCAAAGGAGTTAGTTGCTTTATGTGTATGGCTTAGCCAGCAGGTTGCAAGTACATCACTCACACAATTATGTAGCTACCTTGAAGCATCTACAGGTGTTCTTATCAGCCCGGAAGGGCTTAACCAACGATTTAATGCTTCCGCAGTACAGTTTCTTGAACAGGTTCTAGCTAATCTTCTAACTCAAAGAATTTATTCCACAAAAGAAATAATTCATCAATATGCCACGACCTTTAAGCACATTCGGGTTCTAGATTCTACAACATTTCAGCTTCCAGATAAGTTTTCTTCACATTACCAAGGTTCAGGTGGAAGTAGCCATACGGCAGGAGTCAAAATTCAATTAGAGTATGATCTATTGAGTGGGAAGTTCCTGCACGTTTATGTAGGAGAAGGAAGAGAAAACGATAAGACCTTTGGTTTAACAACCCTACAAACCATTCGATCAAAAGACTTGTATATAAGAGACTTAGGCTATTTCGATTTACATGACTTACAGGGTATCCATGATAAAGGGGCTTACTATATCTCGCGTTTGAAATTAAATTCCCGAATCTATCGTAAGAATGAGAAGCCGGAGTATTTTCAGAATGGGACTGTGAAGAAAGGAACACTCTATATTCAGTTAGATATGGAAGAACTTATGAACCAACTGTCTCCTGGCCAAACAATGGAGATTTCAGAAGCACACATTGGACAGTATCAAAAATTACCATCTCGTGTTATTATTCATCGATTAACAAAAGAACAAACTGAGAAAAGACTAAAAGAACAAGCTAAAAAAGAAAAGAAGAAAGGTATCATCTACAAAGAACGAAGTAAACGGTTAAGTGGGATCAACGTGTATATTACAAATCTTTCTGTAGAAAATGTTCCAACGGAACATATCCATGACCTGTATTCATTACGCTGGCAAATTGAAATTTTGTTCAAAACATGGAAATCTTTCTTTCAAATTGACAAGTGCAAAGAAATCAAAAAAGAACGCTTAGAATGCCATTTATATGGGAAACTTATTAGCATTTTACTCTGTTCATCGACGATGTTCAAAATGCGCCAATTACTCTTAGACAAGAAAAAGAAAGAGTTAAGTGAATACAAATCCATCTATATGATAAAGAATTATTATCTATTGTTTTATGAGGGAATACAGAAGGGCGCCGATGAATTATTAAAAGTTTTGCTACGTTTGTTTTACCTTTTAGAGAAAAACGGGAGAAAATCTCACCGGTACGAAAAGAAAACTGTCTTTGATATCTTAGGTGTTGTGTATGATTATACGATGTCAAAAAGTTACAAGGTTGCATAATGTTTTTTTACACCTAATTGATAGGTTTATTTGTTATGCACATCTTTAATAGAGTCGTAAAAATTTCAAAGAAACACACTACCCTATACTCTCTTGGCACTCTTAGCTTGATGGCGATGGGGTCTCGCCATCAAAACGCGAATTTCGTACGTTAAGGAATTTCTATGTTAAAAAACTTGGTTTTACCGTACGTTAAGGAAGCTCCATAAACGATATTTAATGTTTGTTATTGAAGGGTTTTGTTATCGTTACTACAGAAAGAACAAAAAGAATGAATTGCATATGAGATTTATCTGATTCAAGATCATCTGTATTGAGTTTATGGAGCTACACAATAAAGTTTCACTGTATATACTATTTGGAGTAGAAGTTTAGGTTGATAAATAAGGTAGTCGAAATTTCTTGCATAAAGCTGTATAATGCTTGTAACGAAAGGGAAATACAGGAAAGGATTTGTAATGGGTTACTATGGATAAAGATAAACAACAATTAAGCGTCGAAGTTGCAAGATTATATTATCAATCAGATTATAGTCAGCAAGAAATTGCTAATAAATTAAGTATTTCAAGACCGACGATTTCTAGATTATTGAAGTATGCGAAAGAAAAAGGATTTGTTCAAATTAGTATAGCCGATCCATTTGCTGACTTAGATAACGTTGGGAATTTACTTAAAGAAAAGTACAACCTGTTAGAAGCACATGTCGTATTTTCTCCAGTACCAGAATATGCAACGATTACGGAGTATATTAGTAAGTATGCTGCTGAGTATATGGAAAAGACAGTGAAAACTGGTGATATCGTTGGTGTAAGCTGGGGAATGACGATGTATGAAATTGCTAGAAAAATCGTGCCACAACATGTAAAAGGTGTAGAAGTTGTCCAGTTAAAAGGCGGTATTAGTCATTCGAGTGTAAATACATATGCAAATGAGACGATTGCTTTATTTGCAGATGCGTTTCAAACGACGCCAAGAAATCTACCCCTTCCAGTTATATTTGATAATGCAGTGACAAAAGAATTAGTGGAGCAGGATCGACATATTCATCACATTATTGAAATGGGAAAACAAGCGAATATTGCAATTTTCACTGTTGGAACGGTGCGTGATGAAGCGTTATTATTCCGATTAGGATATTTAGATAAAGATGAAACGAACATTTTGAAAAAACAAGCTGTCGGTGACATTTGTTCACGTTTCTTTGATGGAGACGGTAATATTAGTAGCGAAGAAATTAATAAGCGTACAATTGGAATTGAGTTAGAAGAATTAAAGTTAAAGAAACGTTCTATTTTAGTTGCAGGTGGTAAGAGAAAAATAAAAGCAATTGATGGTGCGTTACGTGGCGGGTATGCAAATGTATTAATTATAGATCAGCATACGGCGAAAGAATTGTTACATTATCAAAAAGGTTAGAAATAGAAGGCTCTCTCAACGGTATTATTTTGAGAGGGCCTTCTATTTTAGTATGAATAAATCAAGGTGTAGTACCTTGTAAAGTATTTGTAAGGAACGCTCTTTGATTGATCTACTTTTTCAAAGGTTAGTGAGTTAGCCATAATATCTCTATCTACAAAAGTCCATCCATCTTGCTCCATCATATTGATAAAAGGTTCCATTTTTCCGCGCTTTACTAAGTAGGGGTATTGATTATCTATCGGTTCTACTTCAACCATTTCTTTATCTTGAATAACCATCTTAGACATAGCTAAAGCAAATGGAATTGGGTTTCCTTCTTGGAAAATAACATCCCTTTTATAAAAAATAAATATGGATAGTGAGGTGCATACTAGCAATGTGAATATAAAGAATTTTGATTTAAACAAGTGGTTCACATCCTTTATTTACAAACTTATACTACTTTCAATGTATTACAAGAAATTCCCTTCTGAAAAAGAATGAACAAAATTTCAAAAGTGTATTTACATTTGTTCAAGTAAGAGTTAGAATGAAGTTGTTAAAAGATATGAGGAGTGAAGATAATGAACATTGCAAAGTTAATTGACCATACAATTTTAAAACCAAATTCTACTAAAGAAGATGTTATGAAGGTAATCGAAGAGGCAAAGCAATACAAATTTGCTTCAGTTTGTATTAATCCTACATGGGTAAAGCTAGCTGCTGAGGAGTTAGCTGGACATGGTGTAGACGTTTGTACTGTAATCGGTTTCCCATTAGGAGCAAGCACTACTGAAACAAAAGCATTCGAAACAAAAGATGCTATCGCAAAAGGTGCAACTGAAGTTGATATGGTAATCAACGTAGGTGCTTTAAAAGATGGCGACAATGAGTTCGTTGAAAAAGATATTTATGAAGTAGTACAAGCAGCAAAAGGAAAAGCTCTTGTAAAAGTAATCATTGAAACTTGCCTATTAACAGATGAAGAAAAAGTTCGTGCTTGTGAATTATCAGTAAAAGCTGGCGCTGATTTCGTAAAAACTTCAACTGGATTCTCAACTGGCGGAGCAACTGCTGAAGATATCGCATTAATGCGTAAAACAGTTGGACCAAATGTTGGCGTGAAAGCATCTGGCGGCGTTCGTACACGTGAAGATGCAGACAAAATGGTAGAGGCTGGAGCTTCTCGCGTTGGAGCAAGTGCTAGTGTTGCAATTGTATTAAATGATGCAAAAGGTGCTACAGATAACTACTAATCAATAATAAAGTAAAGGGCAATAGATACACGTTTAAAGTAAAGTGTATCTATTGCTTTAACAATTGAAAAAGATGTAAGCGGATACGAATGGGAGGAGACGGCTTATGAAATACTTAATAGGTATTTTTGGCCTCGTATTGATTTTAGGTATCGCTTGGCTTGCTAGTAATGATAGAAAGAAAGTCAAATATCGCCCAATCATAACGATGGTTATATTACAATTCATTTTGGGGTTTTTATTATTAAATACAAGTGTAGGGAATATATTAATTAGCGGAATAGCAGATGGTTTTGGAGAATTATTAAAATATGCCGCTGATGGTGTGAATTTCGTATTTGGTGGATTAGTAAATCAAAAAGAGTTTTCATTCTTTTTAAGTGTATTAATGCCAATCGTATTTATATCAGCTTTAATAGGTATTTTGCAACACATTAAAGTATTACCTATTATTGTGAAATCTATCGGTCTAGTATTAAGTAAAGTAAATGGAATGGGGAAACTCGAATCATATAACGCGGTAGCTTCTGCGATTTTAGGACAATCTGAAGTGTTTATTTCAGTTAAGAAACAACTAGGATTATTGCCAGAAAAAAGAATGTATACATTATGTGCATCTGCAATGTCTACCGTTTCTATGTCTATCGTTGGATCCTACATGGTGTTATTAAAACCGCAATATGTTGTAACCGCTTTAGTACTTAACTTATTCGGTGGCTTCATTATTGCTTCTATTATTAATCCGTATGAAGTTACTGAAGAAGAAGATATGTTAGAAGTACAAGAGGAAGAGAAAAAGACATTCTTTGAAGTATTAGGGGAATACATTATAGATGGATTTAAAGTAGCGATTACAGTAGCAGCTATGTTAATTGGTTTCGTTGCTCTTATCGCATTCATTAATGCAGTATTTAAAGGTGTAATCGGTATCTCATTCCAAGAAATTCTTGGTTATGTATTTGCACCATTTGCATTTATTATGGGTGTTCCTTGGCATGAAGCAGTTAATGCCGGAAATATTATGGCAACAAAATTAGTATCAAATGAATTTGTCGCTATGACAGATTTAGCACAAGGAAACTTTAATTTCTCAGATAGAACGACAGCGATTATATCTGTATTCTTAGTATCATTTGCAAACTTCTCTTCAATTGGGATTATTGCAGGGGCAGTTAAGAGTTTAAATGAAAAGCAAGGGAATGTAGTCGCAAGATTTGGTTTGAAATTACTTTTCGGTGCAACGTTAGTAAGTTTCTTATCAGCAACAATCGTAGGCTTATTATTTTAACAGATTCATATCATATAAAAAGGAATGGTGATTGTAATGAGAATGGTAGATATTATTGCAAAAAAACGTGACGGCAAAGAATTAACGACTGAAGAAATTAATTTCTTTATTAACGGATATACAGACGGAAGTATTCCTGATTATCAAGCTAGTGCACTTGCAATGGCAATCTTCTTTAAAGATATGACAGATCGCGAACGTGCAGATTTAACGATGGCGATGGTTGAGTCTGGAGAAACGATCGACTTATCAGCAATTGAAGGAATTAAAGTAGACAAACATTCAACTGGTGGTGTTGGCGATACAACAACATTAGTATTAGGACCATTAGTAGCTGCTCTAGATGTACCAGTAGCAAAAATGTCTGGTCGTGGTTTAGGACATACGGGCGGAACAATTGATAAATTAGAAGCGGTAGAAGGATTCCACGTTGAAATTACGAAAGAGCAGTTCATTGATATTGTAAACCGTGACAAAGTAGCTGTTATCGGACAAACAGGAAACTTAACACCTGCGGATAAAAAAATCTATGCACTTCGTGATGTAACAGGAACAGTAAACTCGATTCCTCTAATTGCAAGTTCAATTATGAGTAAAAAAATTGCAGCGGGTGCTGACGCAATCGTACTTGATGTAAAAACAGGTGCTGGCGCATTTATGAAAACAGAAGAAGATGCAAAAGAATTAGCTCATGCAATGGTACGTATCGGAAATAATGTTGGACGTCAAACGATGGCTGTGATTTCAGATATGTCACAGCCTCTTGGTTTTGCGATTGGTAACGCTCTAGAAGTGAAGGAAGCAATTGATACTTTAAAAGGTGAAGGTCCAGAAGATTTAACAGAATTAGTACTTGTATTAGGTAGCCAAATGGTTGTACTTGCGAAAAAAGCAAATACATTAGAAGAAGCTCGTGAAATGCTAATTGAAGTTATGAAAAACGGAAAAGCAACTGAGAAATTTAAAGAGTTCTTAAGCAATCAAGGCGGAGACAGCTCGATTGTAGACAATCCAGAAAAAATGCCACAAGCGAAGTATGTAATTGATGTACCAGCTAAAACTTCAGGTGTTATTTCTAACATTGTTGCGGATGAAATTGGTATCGCTGCCATGCTACTTGGTGCAGGTCGTGCTACGAAGGAAGATGAAATTGATTTAGCTGTAGGTTTAATGTTACGTAAAAAAGTTGGCGATGCAGTAAAAGAAGGCGAGCCGTTCGTAACGATTTATGCAAATCGTGAAAATGTAGAAGATGTAAAAGCAAAAATTTATGAAAATATTTCTATCGCTGAAACAGCAGTGGCTCCTAAATTAGTTCATACAGTTATTACTGATTAATTATAATTACATTTACTTTGGGGAGGAAATAATATGGATAAGAAAAAATATATTGAAGAAGCAAATAAGATGTTATCAAAAGCGTATATTCCGTATTCAAAATTTCCTGTTGGGGCAGCGTTAGTTACGAAAGAAGGTAAAATCTATACTGGTTGTAATATAGAAAATGCTTCTTACGGTTTATGTAACTGTGCAGAAAGAACGGCAATCTTTAAAGCAGTATCAGAAGGTGAGCGCGACTTTAGTTACTTAGTCATTACAGGAGAAACTGACGGACCGATTTCACCATGTGGTGCTTGTAGACAAGTTATTGCTGAATTTTGTGATCCGAAAATGCCTGTATTATTAACGAATGTAAAAGGCGATGAAAAAGAAGTGACTGTAGAGCAGTTACTTCCTGGTGCCTTCTCAATTGAAGATTTAAAATAAGGTGAAAAGCTCTTCCGCAACTCATAGTTGTGGAAGGGCTTTTTTATGTATAAAAATTGCAATGTAATCTTCTGTTCATATTCCGTTCATAAACTTTGCGTAAAATGATTGCAGTGAATATGGAAAGTGACGATATTAATTGTCGTTCTACATCAGGAGGAATATAATGAAGAAATTATATAATGCAGCATTCATTTACTTAATTATTGGTTTATTATCAGGTGTATTTGCTAGAGAGTATACAAAAGCGCAAGGAATTAAAGGATCCACTATGTTGCAATTAGTGCATACGCACGTATTAGTATTAGGATTCATATTCTTTTTGGTTGCATTAGCTTTATTTAAAGTGTTTCAAGTACAAGAAACAAAAAGCTTTCGCGCGTGGTTTATTGTTTATAATGCAGGAGTAATTTTTACTATCGCTACAATGGTATTTAGAGGTCTTCTACAAGTAAACGGAACAGACTTTAACGGTTTAAGCCATATGGCTGGATTAGCTCATGTTATTATAAGTGTCGGGCTTGTTTGGTTTATGATTTTGCTCAAAAAGTCTTTTAAATAGATAGGGGTGGAGAGTATGAGTTTAGCACTTTTATCAAGTATCGTAGCAGTTTGTATGGCCGTTGGAGTAATGTTTCTTCGATTTAAGTCAGCGAAAAAACCGGTAACGAAAAAGAAAATTATATTACCGCCAATCTTTATGAGTACTGGCGCATCGATGTACTTCTTACCAGAGTTTCGGTTAACATCGTTAGAAATAGTAGAGGCAATTAGTATAGGACTTATTTTCTCTATATTTCTTATTAAAACATCTAAGTTCGAAATAAAAGGTGAAGATATATATATGAAACCGTCAAAAGCGTTCATATTTATTTTAGTTGGATTATTAGCTGTACGGGTAGGACTTAAATCATATTTAAGTCAATCGATTGATTTAGCAGAGTTAAGCGGGATGTTTTTCTTACTCGCATTTGCAATGATTGTATCGTGGAGAATTGCTATGTATCGCTCATTTACTAAATTAGAAAAAACAATAAAAAGAGCTGGAATTTCTATATAGGAAATCCAGCTCTTTTTATGTTGTATTGAAAATCTTTAGCGCGGAGCTCATTTACTAAATTTCAAACGATCTTGAGCATGCTGTAAAGCAAGTGGAGTAACATTTTCTCCGCTAGAATCTACAATTTTTGTATTTAGTAAAATGGAATCTAAACTTCCGCGAAATTCTTTCGTAAAGCTTTTTCTTAGTGTTTGTTGCTCTTGTTTTTCTGCACTATTTAATCCTAAAGTTTTTTCTTTTTTTGCTAATTCATTAATACGGAATAAAATGTTTTTCATTGCTTTCACCTCTATAATTTTACTATAAATTAGTAACTTACTAATTTATAGTTATTGTAACCTATCTTTTATAAGGTGTCAATGCCCGTAAAAAATCAACTCTTTATACTTTATATATGATGAAAGGTATGGAGAAACTGAGTAAATAAATACTTGAAATATAAAAATCATTAATATACAATACCTTAGTAGGGTATATAAAGATTTATGTATGGACCGCATTTATACAATCATAATGAAAAGAGATAATAAAAAGGAGTATGTAATAATGGATTCAGTAATTTCAAGGAAAGAGACAATTATTTCATATAGCATTGCAATTCTATTTATTTTAGCAATGGTTGCAGCTGCTGTACTATTAGATGATCCAGAAGTAATTTTGCCGGAAATAGCTGCGATGGCAATAGCTTTATGGGCATATCGTGAGCCGGGATGGCTAAGACAACCAGAAAAAATCTTTATTGCGCCGTCAATAACAGCTGTTATTGGTTTTGCAGTGAATCAAATGGATATTTCCTATATAGGAAAAGTTATCTTAACACTTATATTAATGATGTTGTTTTTACGTGTTATTCAATCCAATTTAGCACCGTCAATTGCAACTGGTTTATTACCTTTAGTAACAAATGCGACTGAATGGTCATTTATTATATCGGTCTTTATTTTGACATTCATATTGATGCTAGGTGTTCTTATATTTAAACTGACTAACGGTCTTGAGAGAAAAGTGAAAATACAATATAAATATATGGTTGTATTTTTAATACTAAATTTTGTATGGATAAGTATATGTTGGATCACTGGTTATGAACAATTA
Organism: Bacillus sp. FSL R9-9410; assembly: GCF_038050385.1. Lineage (NCBI taxonomy): Bacteria > Bacillati > Bacillota > Bacilli > Caryophanales > Bacillaceae > Bacillus > Bacillus sp. FSL R9-9410. The sequence goes on along the minus strand of NZ_JBBOTV010000001.1, from coordinate 2,882,996 downwards.
GCGGCTATTCCGCCAATATTAGTTGTTGTGTATGAATCGCTTCAAAAACCGATGTACAATGAAAAAATGGCATTTAAACAAATACTAGTATTAACTATATCGGCAGCTGTTGGAACTTTATTGTACTTTGCAATCGATTCATGGATTGTAGTTACTTTATTAAATATGATATTGATGCTTGTTTTGTTAAAAATCGTTGGGGTACGTATTCCAGCAGCTTATGCATTTCCGTTACTTCCACTCGTATTTCCTGATGAAATGATAAAAATGTTACCAGTAGGTTCATTTATTGCGGGGGTATTCTTATTTGGGGCAGTACTACTGTATAAAAAGTGGGAGATGAAGCAAAAGGGAATGCAAATGTAGAGGAAGTAATGACAGGTTCTAGTTAGCATAAAAAAATAGACACCCGCGGGTGTCTATTTTTATTAAATGAAATTTAGCTTAATGCATTTAAGCAATTAACAAGTTCTTTTGTTTTAGAAAAGAATGGTGAATGATCAGCTTCCAAGGTGAATATTTTTGTGCAAGGAGTTTCTGTATTCATTCGGCGCTGAAAATCGATCGGAATCGCTCTATCTAGAGTCGTTTCGATATAAATACGATTTAAAGTTCCAAAGTTCTCTTCTGATATTTTTAGCTCTTGTTGGAACGGGCCTAGTGGCTGAGGACGCATTTGATTAAAAGAAGCTTCTTTAATTGTTTCGTCTTCTGTCGCATTTAAAAATGTTTGCTCAGTTAAATCAGGTATAAGTTCTGCGGTCATGTCATTCTCATTTATAGAGAATTGTGGGCCAGCTTCTCCGTCTAACTTACTGCCAAGACTTTCGCCGTTTTGTGGTAAGAATGCGCAAAGATATACTAATTTATCGATTTTATTCGGTACATATTCAGCGGTTTGGGTAATAACGATTCCACCCATACTATGTCCAACAAGAATAACCTTTTCATTTTGTTGCTTTATAGCATCCGTTACTGCATTAACATAGGAATCTAACGTTATATTTTGGGAGGGAGTTATATCTTTTCCGCTTCCAGGTAAATCTAGTGTAACAACTGTGTGACCTAAAGCTTCTAATTGAGGTTTCACTAATTCCCATGCCCATTCGCCTTGCCATGCTCCATGTACTAAAACGTAAGTACTCATTTAATCAACACTCCTCTAATGTTTATATGTTTATTTTTTCGTAAAATTGATGATGTATAATTAGTGTATATGAAGTGGGTTGATAAATATAATGAAGCTTATTTATAGATGATATAAATAACTTTTATATAAGGAGAACAGAATGAACGTTTTTGATTATAAAGTTTTTAAATACGTGGCTCGTTTGAACAGCATTAGTTTAGCGGCGAAAGAATTACATATGACACAGCCAGCTATTACTCATATCATAAACAAATTAGAGAAACGATATGCTTTAATATTATTTGAGCGCTCTAGACAAGGAACGGTGTTAACTGATAATGGAAAGGAATTTTTAGTTTGTGTAGATCGACTTCTAATGGAGTATGAAAACCTTGAAGAAACAGCTTTACAATTAAAAAATAATAACTTGTATAAGATTGTATTAGCTACATATCCTTCAGTTACTGTATATTGTTTGGCGGAGTGTATCGAATTAGATAATTTTGATCAAAGTCAGTATGTACTTGCAGTTCGAGAGGGAAGCTATCAAGAAGTGTTAGATTGGTTGTCTTCTGGAAGTGCAGATTTTTCAATTTCTATAAAAGAAAATTTAATACCAGGATTTCATTATGATGTAATTGGTGAAGATCCGTATGTTATGGTTTCTTCTAAGTCTGTTCCATCTGATCTGACAATGAAAGAGTTGAAAAATTATCCTTTTATTATGCCGCTTTCTGGTTGTAAAGAAGTACTTGAACCATATTTGATGAAAAATGAAATAGTAGTTAATAAAGTGATGGAATCAGAAACAATTAGTTCAGCATTAGCACTTGCTTTACAAGTTAACGGTATAACAATTGTTCCAGTATCAGGACTACATAAGCAAATTATTCATGACTTCATTGTGCAACCGATAGAAATTAAAATCCCACGACAACTTATTATGCAATGGTCACCTAAAAAAGAGAATGATCCGCTGTTTCTAGCATTTGTTAAAAATTTACTAGATCAACTACAACAAAAGAAAAAATAAATAAAATGATACAAAAGGTAAGCTCATTTCACTGAAGCTTACCTTTTGTATGTATTACCAATATAGAGTAGTATCATAAAGTCCAAATAAAATGAGTAGTATCCCTGCTATAAGCTGAATGTTTTTTCCTATTTTTCGGCTCTTTTTAAGTAGTGCCCCATTTAATCCAAGGTAGGAGATGATGAACAGTAATATAACGATAGGGAGAGCAGTTCCTATCGAAAAGAATGTTGGAAACAAGTAACCATAATTATATGAGAAAGATAAAGGGATTAACGTTCCAAAAAATAGAACGAACATAGTCGGACAGAAAGCTAAGGAAAAGAAGAATCCAAGTAAAAATGAGCCAACTTCATTTTGTTTTCGTATAAATTTGATCGAGAAGAAATTTCTGCTCTTTATAATACCTGCCAACATTAGCCCCATTAAAATTAATAAAGGTCCAATTATTTTTCGTAACCACGGGAAGTACAAAGTTAATATTTGCTGAATCTCTTTTCCTAAAAACCATACTAATAGTCCAAGCGTTGTAAAAGCTATTATTTTTCCTAAAATGAATAACAATATATGTTTCCATGCATGTCCTTTTTGTAAAGATTGATTGCCATAAAGTGAAAATTTAATCAGTGGGGGTTTTGTTCATCCCCCACTGATTATTAGTTGAACCAATCGGGCATTTACGGGCAGTTGATCTCCCACCTAACTTCTTTGTCCTATCCGAATTTTGAGGTGGGAGTTTTACTGCCCGTTAATGCGGGATAAAGTGTAATAGCACTAATGTTTCCTGTTAATTGGCAAGGAGCAAGGGTACCTACTATGCCTAATAAAAACGCAAATAAAAGAGGTATTGATTTCGTAGCATTCGCGACATCCATTAAAGGAGACATGAGTTGATAACTCCATTCACTAATTGTTGAAAACACGTTATATTCACCTTTCTAACTAGTTATATTGTAATGTTCCATTTTGAGTAATCTGCTTCCACGTTTTACCACCATCCTTAGAAAGAAACACATTTGCTTTCATTGTAGCAAATACCATTTCAGCTGAATTTTGAGGGTTTTGTGAAATATATATAATTGTATCTTTAGGATCTAAAGAGGGAACTTGTATGTTCGTCTCTTCATTTGTAGCGATCGATTTCTTCGTTACTATTTGCTCATTTTGCTTATTGATAGGGGCGTAAATAACATCTTCATTACTTAATGTAACTGCGGTCGATTCAAGTGATTTAGAGAATTGTTCAAACGTATTTCCGTAATCTGTAGATAAGTAAACACCGTCTTTAGCACTTACTGCGACAACACTAGATTGATCCGGATGCACTGAAAAGGAGTGGATTGTACTTGAAAGCCCCTGTAACTTACTATTTTTCCATTCTTGTCCGCTGTTCGTACTGAAATAAAAACCTTGTTGTAATTTAGAATTTGGACGCTCGTTATATAAATAAATTGCTTCCGTATTATATCCGACAGCAAGGTTATGAAAATCAGATTCTCCATAAAAGGCTAGCTTTTCAAGGGTATTTCCGCCATCAGAACTTTTCATTAACCCTAAAGGATTTTTTAAATTTGCACCTGGTTCAGGATGACCGCTGGCAACGAATCCATTCTTTGTTGCCTGAAATCCCATATAATCATGTAGCTCAGTCGTAGTTTCAAACCATTTGCCATTTTGATAAACTTTTATACCACTGTGAGTTGCGATAGAAACCCCAGGCATATTTCCTGCATAGCCAATTCCATGAATGTGCTCGATTTTTCCAGATGTAATTTCTTTATAGAAGCTTGATGGAACTGCAGTTGCAGTTTCTTTATTTTTTGGCTGAGATGGAACTGTTTCTTTTTTCACTGGTTCTGTTTCTACATTGTTAGAACATCCTGTAATTATAAATAATGAAGTAATGGCTAGTCCTACGTAATGTTTCACGTTTGTAGGCTCCTTTCCTATATGTATGAGATTTTAAGTATATGGAATAAATGTCAAGAAATTGTGGAGTGGTATGCATAATCTCGAGTGGAATAGTAATGAAGATTTTATCCCGCATATATGCGTGGTAAGAAACCCGGTAATGAAAGTTTTATTTTCAAAATGAGCACTATTAATTGACGAAAAATTATAACAATAATAGAATGAATTGTATTGGATAATTAGTTTTAAAAGCATACATAGAACGCAAGGGGGATTATTATGAAGTCAACATTTTTTGCTCAAAATAGAGAACGTTTAGTGAACACATTACCAGATGAATCAATTACTATTTTATTTGCTGGACAAGCACCTCATATGTCAGCGGATGCACATTATAAATTTGTGCCGAATCGTAATTTTTACTATGTAACAGGAATCGATGAACCAAGTGTTATTTTCATGTTGAAGAAGTTTGGAAATAGTGTTGAAGAAACACTTTTCATTGAAAAGTCAGATCCAGTAATGGAAAAATGGGTCGGTAAAACAGTTTCTAACGAAGAAGCAGAGAATATTTCAGGTATAAAGAAAGTTGTATATTTAGATAGCTTTGAAAAGACAATCTCAAATATACTTTTCACAGAAAATGTGAAGCATCTATATTTAGATTTAGAGCGTCGTGAATGGAATGGTGCGGAGACAAAAACGCTAGCGTTTGCTAAGCATGTAAGAGAACAGTATCCACACGTTTTGATTGGTAATGTATACCCAAACATTTGTGAATTACGAGTGTTTAAAACAGAGGAAGAAATTGAAATCATTAAAGAAGCGATAGCTGTTACTAAAGAGGGCATTTATAACGTGCTGAAGCATGCAAAAGCAGATGTGATGGAATATGAATTAGAAGCTCATTTTGATTTTACGCTTAAATCATCTGGAATTAAACATCATGCGTTTAATACAATTTTAGCGAGCGGTAGAAATGCGACTGTACTGCATTATGAAGATAACGATGCAAAAGTGGGGCAAGGGGATTTAGTACTGCTCGATTTAGGTGCTCAAAAAGACTATTACAATGCTGATATTAGTTATACATTCCCAGCTAGCGGAACATTTTCTAGTCGTCAAAAACAAATATATAATATCGTGTTAAAAGCATTGAAAGAAACAACTGAGCTTATTAAGCCAGGATTAAAGTTTGCTGCATTAAATGAGCATACAAAAACAGTACTAGCAGAAGAGTGTAAAGCAATTGGTTTAATTCAAGAAGACGAGGAACTATCTAAATATTATTATCACGGCGTGAGTCATTTCCTAGGTTTAGATACTCATGATGTAGGAACATACAAAGATAGAGTATTAGAAGAAGGTATGGTCATTACGATTGAACCAGGTCTATATATTGAAGAAGAATCAATTGGAATTCGTATTGAAGATGATATCCTTGTAACAAAAGATGGGTTTGAAAACTTGTCAAAAGATATCGTTAGATCAGTTGAAGAGATTGAAGAGTTTATGAGAGAAAATAATGTAAATGTAAAAGAAGATGAAGTTGTTACGAAATAATAATTAGAAGAGGCGCTCAATTTTGGGCGCCTTTTTATTTTGCTCATTTTATATCTCCATATTTTCTTGAAAATTGTCTTTTATAATAATCTTGAAAAAGAAAAAGGAGGGATTTCCCATGAAGAGATTTGTATTAACAGCAGTTACAGTCTCCGTAATATCTTTAATTGCTGCATGTTCTGCGACCACACATACAACAAATGATCATAATAATATGAACGATAAAAAAACAGCACAGACTGAAACGGCTACAAAACCATTGAAAGTTGTAAAGGGACCGGAAGTTACTTTAGTAGCGAAAGAAGAAAAACAAAAGCTAAGTAACGGTGTTATTGTTCCAGTCTGGACATTTAATGGTTCATCTCCTGGTCCAGAAATTAGGGTGAAAAAAGGTGAAAAGGTTAAAGTGACATTGAAAAATGAATTATCTGCACCAGTATCTATTCATTGGCATGGGTATCCTGTCCCAAATAACATGGATGGAATTCCAGGCGTGACACAAGATGCGGTTGAATCAGGAAAAAGTTTCACCTATGAATTTGAAGCGAACGTACCAGGAACGTATTGGTATCATTCGCATCAAGATTCTGTAAATCAACTAGATAGAGGTTTGTATGGTGCTCTTATTGTAGAGGATACAAATGAAAAGTATGATAAAGATTACACATTAATATTAGATGAATGGGTAACAGATAAAGAAGGAATTAATAAGCAGTTAAAAGAAATGACAAAAGGGAGAAAAGGTAATAAATCTAAGGATAATGAAAATACGAAAAAGAATGATGATATGAAAGGCATGGATCATTCCGGTATGGACATGAAGAGTGATAAAAAAGACTCGGGTAATATGACAGGAATGGACCATGGAAATATGAAGATGGAAGGTCATGATATGAGTATGTATGACTTATTCACAATCAATGGTAAAAGCGGTGATTTAGTAGAGCCATTAAAAGTGAATAAGGGCGATAAAGTTCGTCTTCGACTCGTTAATGCCGGTTATCTATCACATGATATACACGTTCACGGTCATGATATAAAAGTAATTGCAACAGATGGTCAACCAATTAATGATCCAAAAGTTATAAGAGACAAAGTAATTTCAATTGCACCGGGTGAACGTTATGATGTTGAATTTACAGCTAACAATCCTGGGAAATGGTACGTTGAAGACCATTCAGAAAATAAGGGTGCAAAAGGAATGAAAACTGTTATTGAATATGAAGGTAGTAAAGAGATGAAAGATAAAGCAAACGAAAAAGAAAAACTACCAAAATTAGATATGACGAAATATGGTACTAAAAAGGTGGGAAGTTTCACGTTAGACCAGCAGTATACTGCCACATATAATATGGACTTGAATACGCAAATGAATGGAAATGAAATGGTATATACAATTAACGGAAAGGTATTCCCAGATATTGACCCAATTTCAGTGAAAAAGGGTGACTTAGTAAAAGTAAAATTAGTAAATCGCTCTAAAGCGGACGATCACCCGATGCATTTACACGGTCATTTCTTCCAAGTGTTAAGTAAAGATGGAAAACCGATAGAAGGTTCTCCAATTGTTAAAGACACTTTGAACTTAAAACCAGGAGAAGAATATGAAGTAGCCTTTGTAGCAGATAATCCAGGCGAATGGATGTTCCACTGTCATGATTTACACCATGCTTCAGCGGGGATGGTAACAGAAGTGAAATACACAGATTATAAATCTCATTATGTTCCAAACCCTAACATTCCTAATAAGCCAGAATAATATAAAATTCATGTAGTTTATCATAATGTAAAGCAGTTATCTTAATAGATAGCTGCTTATTAATTTTCGTTGCAAGTGTTAATGCATATGTTGATCGTGCCCGGATGAAGATGGGGGAGTATGATCTGGGAATGTCACGAATACAGTAAGAACAATTACTATGCTAATGGAAAGTAATAATAGAAACCGACGATGGATATAAGTAGAAAAGGTTTCTGATAAAAGCTGAATCATACATGACATAGTTATCGTTATAGTAAGTAAAAGACTAATAAACAGAATACTATGAGCTTGTTGAGCGTTTAACATTTCTGTAATCATTGCTCCCATCATACTTGCCATTAAACCGGAGAACATTCCTTCTAAGGCAGTGTACAGGTGAAAACGAATACCGACTAAAAAACCGATAACACCACTAATCAAAATAGCAAGCAAAGTAGAATATAGTAATTCTCCTTTAAAGAGAATACCTAAATAAAAACCGATACTTAAACCGATACTCATACTAAAAGACATAATAAATACCATATACTCCATTAGGGTACCCTTACGTTTAGAAATATATGATGTGATAATAATCGAGATACAACAAAGTGTTAAGGCAGTTAATGTATAAGCGAACATCATGATACCTCCCTGTCCTATCATTCACTTCATCATATGTTCAAATGGAGAGTACTTATGCTAATATATATCTGCAAATTATCTGCACAATTTAAAAAAGGTAAGTTCAATATGATTTTTAAATAATGATGGTTATCTTAGTAGACGATGCTTCATAAGGAATTGTTGTATTTTAAATTTTATAGGATATATGAAAGCAAATAGTAGTGAATGGAAAGGACGCTAGATTTTTGATCGTCTTTTTTGTTTGTGAGCATGCGAAAGAAATTGTTATATAATGAGTTTCTATTGTGAAGCCATAAAGAATAAGCGTATAATATTATAGGTCTCCCATTTGTGAGACAAACCGTGAATGATAAATAAGATTGTTGTATTATCATCGCTTCTAAACATATAGACAATGAAAGTAACACTGGAATGCAGATAGGGAGTTATAAAATGAAATTAATTATTGCCGAGAAACCAGATCAAGGTTTGGCTCTTGTTTCACAGTTTAAATATCGCCGGAAAGATGGTTATTTAGAAGTAGAAGCAAATGAGTTATTTCCAAATGGAGCGTACTGTACATGGGCAATTGGTCATTTGACGCAGTTATGTAATCCAGAACATTATCACGCAGAGTGGAAAAAATGGTCATTAAATACATTACCGATGATTCCAGAGCGTTTTCAGTTTGAGGTAACAAAGTCAAAGTATAAGCAATTTAACGTTGTGAAACAGCTGTTACATAATCCTCAGGTAACAGAAATTATTCACGCGGGCGATGCTGGGCGTGAAGGGGAATTGATCGTACGAAACATTATTAATCTTTGCAATGTGCAAAAGCCAATGAAGCGTCTTTGGATTTCATCTTTAACGAAGCAAGCTATTTATCAAGGGTTTAAAAATTTACTAGATGAAGCAGATACGATTAATACGTATTACGAAGCATATACAAGATCTTGCGCTGACTGGGTCGTTGGTATGAATGCATCGCGTGTCTTTAGTATTTTGCTAAAGAAAAAAGGAATGAACGATGTATTTTCCGCTGGTCGTGTACAAACACCAACATTAGCACTCATTGTAAAGCGTGAAAAAGAAATAGAGAACTTTAAGTCAGAGCCGTTTTGGGAAGTGTTCGCAACCTTTAATATAGAAGGAAAGAAATATGAGGGGAAATGGGAGAAAGATAATGAGTCCCGCTTAAATGACCCTGATTTGGCAAATAAAATTGCAGCGTTTTGTCAAAACAAACCGGCTGTAGTAAAAGAAATGAAAACGGAGCGTAAAGAGTTTCAGCCGCCGTTTTTATTTAATTTATCAGCACTGCAAGCGACAGCGAATAAAGCCTTTAAATTTTCACCGAAAAAGACGCTAGATATAACACAAGCACTGTATCAAAAAGGGATTGTCTCTTATCCTCGTTCGGATTCTAACTATGTTACACAAGGAGAAGCAGCGACGTTCCCTGATATTTTACAGAAGTTAAGTCAGTTTGATGAATATAAAGGCTTATTGCCAGCACCAATTGAATCGATTATGAATAATAAGCGTTATGTGAATGAAAAGAAAGTTACAGATCACTACGCAATTATACCGACAGAGCAAGTTACAAACCCAAGCAAGCTATCAGGTGATGAAAAGAAAATTTACGATATGGTCGTAAGAAGACTTATTGCGGCGCATTATGAAGTAGCAATCTTTGATTACACAACGATTACAACTCTTGTAGACGAACGTGCTGCGTTCATTTCGAAAGGAAAACAGCAAATTCAAGAAGGTTGGCGTAAAGTTATTTTCCAAGACGATAAAGATGACGAAACAATTCTTCCAATTGTCGCAGAAGGTGAACAAGGAAAAGTTGTAAAGGTGAAAGTGAAAGAGGGAAAAACACAGCCACCGAAACGTTATACAGAAGGACAACTTATTACGTTAATGAAAACGGCCGGTAAGTATTTAGAGAATGAAGAGCTTGAGAAAGTATTGAAGAAAACAGAAGGTTTAGGTACTGAGGCCACTCGTGCTGGTATTATTACAATGCTGAAAGACCGTAAATATATAGATGTGCAGAAAAACCAAGTGTACGCAACCGATAAAGGGAAAGTATTAATTACAGCAATCGGTGATAAAATACTGGCTTCACCAGAAATGACAGCAAAATGGGAGCAACGCCTTGCGGAAATTGGTGAAGGCACAGCTTCACCAGCGACATTTATGGAACAAACGAAAAAACTATCAGCTAAAATTATTGAAGATGCGGTAGAAATGTCGGAGAAATGGGATTTCACCGGATTACATGTTGAATCGATTGAACGAAAAGGATCGAAATTTACAACAGGTAAAAAGGTTGGGAACTGCAAAAAATGTGATGGCGATGTTATCGACAAGTCCACGTTTTACGGTTGTTCAAACTACAATACAACACAATGTGACTTTACCATTTCGAAGAAGATATTAAGTAAAACAATTTCGCAAAAAAACATGACGAAGCTATTAAAAGGTGAGAAGACCGATTTAATTAAAGGCTTTACAAAAGGCGAGAAAACGTTTGATGCGAAGTTAGAGTGGAAAGATAATAAGATTAATTTTGTGTTTGAGAATTAAGTGGTTTTAACAAATAAAAAAGTTCTTGCCCGAGTGAAAGTTGTTATAACGGATTAGATTTGAAAAAAATATTGATAGAAAAGAAAAGCATGACATAAAATGAAGTGCCCCCGAAAATTAGACAGGTCGTTTCATTAGGAAGCCTCTAGGGTATGAGCCCGGTATTATACCGGGCTCATACCCTTTAATTTCGCCTTAATCCTTTTGAAATTATAGTATTTTAATATACTTTTTATTATGCCGCAGTTCTTAAGAGAATGACGGTATTGTTTCATTTGATAGTGCCAACCTTGATCAGAATGAATGAGGAGTTTATTCTGATCTGTTGCACGTTCAAAGGCCTTTTTACCTGAAGATTCATATCGTCTAATCCACTCATATAGTACAACAGGAGTAACTCCTATAGATTTAGCAATTGTTTTCCCACTTTCTGTACCATCTAAATATCGTTTTACCGCCTGGATTTTTTCTGTTGAAGAAAATTTATCCATAAAAAATGCACCCCAATTATTAGAACATGTCTAACGATTGGGATGCACTTCACTTTATTAAAGGGCATCTAAGAACGGCTTTCTTCATTGACAATTTAATATGGTACATTGGATGCGGGTTACGATTACAAAGCAATTTATACACAACTTCATCGTATGAAAGCCAAAGCGATCATTATCTATAACAAGCGAAACGAAGGAGAGTTCCTTGGGTTTGATGAGCGCTTCGCTCCCACTTGTGTTCGGGAGCATTTGTTTCGATATGACAGCTTTGATGAAACATATCAAACCCTGAAATACACGAAACCAAATGAATGTAAGACCTGTCCACTCGCTCATGATTCTCTATGTCAAAAGATCTACAAAACGCCCCAGGTCGTGGACCAGAAACATGGAAAAAGCTTTACAATCACAGAAGCGCCGTCGAATTCGTCAACGCATACCTAAAAGAATTCTTTCAGTTAAAAAATGTCCGATACCGAACAGAAAAGCGATCAAAAATCCATTTCGATTTTGTGACGCTTGTTTATAATGCTCCGAAATTGGCTGTAAATCGAATCAATCAAAAAATAAAAGAAATGAATCAAGCCGCTTAGTATTTTAAAAAAACTTACCTTTAAAATTCTACCCATCCAACTGAGGAAAAGAAACCATTATGAAATGGATTCAAGTGAAAAAGAAGTTGTTTTCGGAAAATTTAAAAGTTTCATATTTTAATCTATTGACATCCAAATATTGTAATGCTAATCTAAACATACCGACATCCTGTATGTTTAGATTAGAAGAAGGTGTGTAAATGAAAATTAAAGATTCAAAGCAAACAATTGAAAAAATATTAACGGTGTCAGCAACGCTGTTTAGTGAGAAAGGATTTGATAAAACGAGTATACAAGATATTGTTGATTCTATTGGAATGTCACGTGGTGCTATTTTTCATCATTTTAAGTCGAAAGAAGATATATTAGATGCAGTCATAGAACGACATTTAAATTATACTTACGAGATGTTGGAGCAACTAGCTAACAGTGTTGATTCAGTAAATAGTAGGGATAAGCTGATAAAAATCTTAGAGATACTTACATCAGATAAGAATATTCATACGATTGATAGTGTTCTAAATGTCCAAATTAAAAATCCGCAGTTTGTTATTCAAAGAATAAAAAAAGGTGTAACAAAAGAAGCGTTAATTTTCAGGGAAATTATAGAGCAAGGAATAGCTGATGGATCAATTGAAACTGAATATCCTAATGAATGTGCAGAAGTTTTTATGTTTTTGATAAATATTTGGACGAATCCAGTTCTATTTAATCGTAAAAAAACAGAAACAATTAGACGGCTGATCTTTATGCAATATATGATGAGGCAACTAGGGGTTGATATTGTGAGTGACAAATTAATAGAATCACTTATGGAGAATTATCCGAATGTAGAAAGTGGTGATATAGATGAATAGTATTGCGGTAAAAATAGATAAATTGGTAAAAATATTTGATTGTTCAGAGGTCATTAAAGGAAGCACAATGACGGTGAAAGCCAATACTATTTATGGATTCTTAGGTGCAAATGGTGCAGGGAAAACAACAGTGTTTAAAATTTTATCAGGATTATTGGTTCCTACATCTGGGAAGGTTGAAATTTTTGGAATGGATATAATGGAAAAGCGCGATTTGATATTAAAAAATATAGGGACTTTAATTGAAGTCCCAGTATTTTATGAGCATTTATCAGCAACTGAGAATTTAAAATTGCATTTAGCATATATGAATGTTGAAGGATTTGAAATTTCCAAATCCTTAGAAATGGTAGGTCTTACTCAAACAGGCGAGCAACCAGTTTCTAAATTTTCATTAGGAATGCGACAAAGATTAGCAATAGCACGTTCGTTCATTCATAAACCTAAGCTTTTAATTTTGGATGAGCCAGTAAATGGACTAGATCCACTTGGAATTCAAGAAATGAGGGTGTTATTTAAAAATTTATCTAAAAATTACGGATGACCATTCTTATTTCAAGCCATATTCTTAGTGAACTTGAACATATTGTAGATTCAATTGGAGTCATTATAAATGGAGTGATTGTAGAAGAAGCACTTCTGGAAGAAATAAAGAAAAAATCCCCGAAAGGATTAGAAGAGTATTTCTTTAAAATTATGTCGGGAGGAAAAGTATGTGTTTAATATAATACAACTTGAAATTAGAAAAAATAAAATAAATACGTTTATTTTGACGAGTGTTATTTCTAGTATTGGTTTACTTGCGTTTATCTATTTTGTTGCGTTTGTTGCACAACAAACAAATGAAGTTCAATTTCAGAATTATACTAATATCTATAAATTTACTACTTTAATGGGGATGATTGTTTTTTCATGTATATCATCTGTAATGTATACTCGCTTTATTATTGAGGAATATAAAGGTAAACAAATGACAGTGTTATTTTCTTATCCTGTTAATCGAAAGAAAATTTTACTTGCAAAGTTACTTATTGTACTTGGTTTTACTACGGTGTCTATGATTATTTGCACTGCTATACCTATCATTATTTTTAGTTTAACAGAAAAAATTTCTCCTATTGTTCCAGACACTCTTTCACAGCAAGATATTTTTTCTACATTGTTAATGATTGTAATTACTGCTTTTATAACAAGTATGGTAGCCCTTATTGCTATGAGAATAGGTTTTATTAAAAAATCAGTTCCTATTACAATTATTTCTTCTTTCGGATTAATTGCACTTTTAGGGAATACTGTGGCATCTGGTTATGATAATCCTATGTTAGGTGTCATTATATTAGTAATAATTGCTGCTATTGGAATCTTAGTTTCTCTTGAATTGATGCAGAGAGTAAATCGGATGGAAATAGATTAATTGAGGAGGGAAACTAATGGATAATTACCAGGAAATAGTTGAATTGAATGGGAGACGTAAAATAGAGATTCATATTAAAGGAGGAATTATTTTTTGTCATGCAATAAAAGGAACAAAATTAGTTATAAATGGATCGTTAGGACGGCATTGTAAGGGAATGGAAATAAATCAACTATCGAATTGTTTAATTTTAAAACAAAAAGTTCGCTTTACTCCAATTCTTATGGTTGGATTTCCTAAATCAGTTTATTTAGACATAGGTATTCCAGAGGATATGATCGATTATCTAGTTATTAATCAAGATATTGGTGAACTGACCCTTGAGGGACTGCGAGGTGAAAAAATAGAAGCTAAAACGAAGGCTGCAAAGTTGAATGTAAAAGATGTCTTATGTGATTCTTTAGATTTAAAGGTTGGCAGTCGTCCAGCAGATATTCAATTATTAAGAAAAATCCGACATACTAATGTACAGTCTATTTCAGGGAAAATTAAACTAGAGATGGCTGAAGTAGGTGGGGATTTGAATTGTTCACCTGGTGCAGCAGGGGCTTATATTAAGATTCCACCCAGGGCAAATGTACAAATAAATAAAAGTGGGATTAGAAAGTGTGCAGTAAAGGCTATATTATCAGGAGAGCAACTTTATCAATTCAATTTAAAAGCAAATTTAGGAGATATAAGAGTTGTAAATTAACAAAGAAAAAAGGGGGGAGAGTATGGAAAAAATTAAGTTGTTTTGTCTGCCATATGCAGGTGGATCAGCATCTATGTATTATCAACTAAAAGGATATATGCATAAAATAGTAGATGTAATCCCAATTGAATATTCAGGGCATGGAGAACGTATTTCAGAAAATTATTATGCAAGTTTCAAAAATATGGTAGACGATATAGCAAGTAAGATAATTGATTATTTGGATGATGATCAGTTTTCTATTTTAGGTTATAGTATGGGAAGTTTAGTAGCTTTTGAAGTTTACTATGAAATACTGGCATGTCAACACTAAACTGGACAAAAATTATAAGGTCTGTTGTTTGAATTCCACTGGTGTTAAATAGCCTAATGTTCCGTGAATTCGAATGTTGTTGAACCAATGAACGTAATCATCCAGTTCAAGAGCGAGCTGTTCAAGGGAAGGGAAATGAGCTCCATTAGCGAATTCTGTTTTAAATACCTTAAACATGGCTTCAGCCACGGCATTATCATAAGGGCACCCCTTCCTACTCAATGATCACTGGATACCAAATATCTCTAACGCTTCTGAAATGAGCTTATTATCAAACTCTTTTCCTCGATCTGTATGAAACATCTCAATCGTATTTAAATTACTTTTAATGCTCGCTAAAGCCTGATACACGAGGTTTGCGGTTTTATTTACACCAGCACTATGGCCAATGATTTCACGATTGAAAAGGTCCACAAATAAGCATACATAGTGCCATTTCACTCCGACACGGACGTATGTCAAATCGCTAACAATCACTGCTAACTGCTTTTCTTGATTGAATTGACGTTTTAATTCATTTGTTACAGGTGATTCATTACACGATGAATGATGTGGTTTATATTGCGCTACTGTGTAGGTAGATACAAGACCTAATTTATTCATTAAACGACCAATTCGACGACGTGAGATTTGTTTGGGCTGAGCCAATTTAGCCAGTTCTTTCTTGATTTTCCGCGTACCATAATTGTTGCGACTAGCTTTGAAAATCCGGGAAATTTCTTTCGAAAGTTCCTTCTCTTCTTTTTCAAGCGCACGTTTGCCATTTAAATCGGCATGGTAGTAATACGTGCTTTTCGGAATATCGAGGACGTCACACATCGCTGATACCGAATAGTTGTGAGCGTTATTTCGAATCACATCTATTTTCGTCCCATGATCAGCGCCGCCTGCTTTAAAATATCGTTCTCCATTAATAAACGTTGGTTTTCTTTGCGTAATCGAGCCAATTCGTTTTCTTCTTCTGTTCGATTATCTTTCGCAACGAAAGAGCCTGTTTCTGTATGGTTTTTAATCCAACGATCTAATGCTGAAGGCGTTAGGTCATATTCACGGGCAATATCTGCACGAGATTTTCCATTTTCATAAAGCTTCACTAATTGTAGTTTAAATTCGGATGTAAAAGTTCGACATTGACGTGTCATAGTAGCACGTTCCCTTAATTTGATAGTCTAAGTTTACATGCCCTTATTTTATCTGTCCAAATTAGTGTAGCCTATCCAGTTTGAATCATTAATTCTCCTCTCACAAATTCATTCTATTTCCTAAAACTCACTTATTTCTTAATAGATTCTTAAGAAATCATTAATTTACTCATGCCAATAAAAAACAAAATAACTTGCCACCTAAAAATATAGGAAGCAGGTTATTTTGTTTTTTATTTTTTAATTACAGGGTTTTGTGTGCTAACAATAAAAAAACATTTGAAAAGATAGTATTAAATAGGACGTTTATATTATCCCGTATTAACCGGCAGTAAGACCCCCACCTCAAAATTCAGCGAAAGCAAAGAAGTTAGCTGGGGGTTGGGCTGCCCGTAAAAGCCCGATTGGTGAAGGCTAATAATCAGTGGGGGATCAAGCCCCCCACTGATTAAAGTTTCACTTTATCTTTATCATATCTTTTATATAAAGGGAAAATAAGCAATTAAGAGAACAACTGAAAGTAGCTTATACTGATGTTTGCAAAAATGCACAATAAAAATATTATCTAAAATAATAAAAATTTATTGCAAAACGATAAATTTTATATTAAAATCAAAATCAGAATAAATAAGTGTGGTGCTTTTTATGGAAAAGGTAACAACGTTATTTTTAAAATTAGAGGAGGTATAACTATGGACATTAACAATTTGATTATTGAAAATGTGGATAACCCTCATGAGTTGGAGAGAATGTATAGAAAAGACCCGAAAGCTTTTAAAAAGTCATTCTCACAAGCATGGGATGAAAACCCTGATTCTCAGGTTCTGGGTGCTTGGTATGAAAGATTGTATTTCAAGGAGACGGCAAATACAGAAAAACCTTCATTGTTTCAAAAAGGTTTCTTATTCATGGGCATTTTAGCTATTCTGGCAGGGCTAAGCACCAGGGTAATCTTCCATTTTGTCGAACAGGGAGCAATTGCTCCAATTAACCTGGCTTTTGGTGTAATTCCTTTTATTGCTGCTTATTTTGTTTACAATAATACTCCGAAAAAAAGTATTATTTATTCTCTTGCAGCGTTGTTCCTAATTTCCGGGTTGTATCTTAATATGTTGCCATTAAATTATAAAGACAGCATGATCCTTGCTTATTTACATCTTCCTATATTCTTATGGGTCTTAGTAGGGCTTGCATTTACAGGGAATGAATATTCAAAAGGCAGTACAAGATTAGCTTATATTAAATTTAATTTGGAATATTGTATTCTCTACGCCAGCATGGCAGTTAGCGGAATGGTACTAGCGGCATTAACCATGCAGTTATTTAGGTTTGTTGACTTGAATATAGAAGACTTCTATTTTAGTAATGTTGTTTTATTTGGAGCTGCTTCTCTCGCTGTAGTGGCTGCATACTTGGTATCAATGAATCTTAAACTTGCTAAGAATATTACACCATACATAGCTAAAATTTTTAGTCCTCTCGTCCTGATCACATTGTTGATCTATCTTATAACGGTTATATGGGTCGGAAAAAATCCGTTCTTGGATCGCAATTTCCTGATGGCTTTCAATGGGATACTCTTTGGTGTATTGGCCGTTACCATATTTTCCATTGTTGAGAGTGACTCAGACGAGAAAAAGAACATTTCAGATTATATAAATTTCTCCTTAATTGTTCTTGCGCTTATTATTGACACTGTAGCTTTGTCAGCTATCGTATTCAGACTTTCTTCTTACGGGATTACACCTAATAGACTTGCTGTTTTAGGAGTGAACATACTGATCTGGGCAAATCTAATTTGGATTATGTTCTCCTATATGCGTTTTCTACAAAATAAATCCGGACCTTCAACTATCCAAGATGCCGTTACGAAGTATTTGCCAATCTACGGACTTTGGGCAGCTTTCGTTATATTTACTTTTCCTATACTTTTTAATTAGAAAGGCTCTGTTAATGTAACGAAAAGTTAATCTTTTATTATATCATTTTTCTTAATGAGTAAGAGACGATAAGTATCGTTAATTCTATAATTTCTCGACAATAAAAACCGTCCCGCAGTGGGACGGTTTTTATTATGTGTATTGCTTTTTTTTCTTAATAAGCAGCAACACTTGCGAAATGCTAGCAAGCACAGGCAATTCAATTAACGGTCCAATGACCAAGGCAAGTGCAATAAGAGGTTCGTTTGGAAAAGCAGTCACAGCAATTGCGAGTGCAACAGGCGAGTTTCTCGCTAATGTTGTTAAGCTTAGGCTTACAGTGTCTTCATAGGATAAATGCATCATACGTCCTACAAACTGTCCTAGTATAAAGTTAATCATGAAGAACAGTAATACTGGTATAAGTAACAATAAAACAACATTCATATTTTGTAATAAGTACTTACCTTGTGAGGCAAACATTGCTAATATTGCTAAACTTAAAAATACAATTTGAGCAGAGCTGAAAAACGGAATGAGTTTATTCTCAAGTGTTTCAACTTTTTTCATTTTATGCATAATGAATTTTGTAGCGTGCGCAAGTAAAAATGGTAAAACAAGTACAATAACGATACTTTCTACTAAAATAGAAATTTCTACTGCTTTCATTACACCAGCAAATAAAAATAAATACACGGGCAGCAATAATACTTGTAAAATTAAATTTACCGGTAGAATTGATGTAGATAATGCGACGTTACCTTTTGCGATCTCTGTGAAAATTAAATACCAATCTGTACACGGAGTAACCATTAACATAATAAAGCCAACCCAAAGTGCTGGGTGATCTGAAAGAAATAAAGCGCCTAATCCCCAAGCGAGAAAAGGTGTCCATATAAAATTAATACCTAGGCTTGTTCCAGCGAATTTTAAGTTGCGGAATCCATTTTTTATATCCTTTAAGGGGATGCTGAGGAATAATCCATAAAGCATTAAAAATAAGAAGGGGACAATAAATTTTTCTGAATACATATGTATCATATTAAATTGTCCTAATATAATCCCAAATATAACAGCTGCAAGAATGATAAAGGTTTGAATCTTTTCTAAAGTACTCATTAATAAATCCTCTCTATAGATGAATTTCCCTTTCTAGTTGTATTATACAAGGTATTTATGTGTTTTTGAATGTATCATTTTGACTGAGGAAATATCTTTATTTAATATTTTTAATCCGAGATACTTTCCTTTTTTAAAAGTTACTTGACTAAAGTAAGTGAGTGTACTATACTCACTTACATAAGGTAATTAAATAAATAAAAGTTAAATGTTCGGTTTTGATAATGTATTTAAATGAGATAGTTTCAGCGATACATGATGAAACCTTTTCTTGGAATAAGATTTTTAATGCTGATGAATAATGAATATGATAAGAAAGTTTAGGTGAAGAGAATGGGATTATTTAGCTCATTATTTGGTAAAAAAGAAGAAAGTACAAAAGTAGAGGAGAATAAAACTATGTCAAAAGTATTATTTGTAAAAGCGAACGATCGTCCAGCGGAGCAAGCAATTAGTTCAAAAATGTATGAAACATTTGTAAGTGCTTATAAGGAAGCAAATCCGAATACAGAAATTACGGAGTTAGATTTATTCGCATTAGATCTTCCGTATTACGGAAATATCGCTATTTCAGGTGGATATAAACGTAGTCAAGGAATGGAGATAACAGCTGAAGAAGAGAAGGCAGTTGCTACAGTAGATAAATATTTAAATCAATTTTTAGAGGCTGAAAAGGTTGTATTTGCGTTCCCATTATGGAACTTTACAGTACCAGCACCATTAATCACGTATATTTCATACCTTTCTCAAGCCGGAAAAACGTTTAAATATACAGCGAACGGTCCAGAAGGTTTAGTTGGTGATAAGAAAGTAGTTGTATTAGGCGCTCGTGGTTCAGATTACTCTTCTGAACAAATGGCTCCTATGGAAATGGCTGTTAATTACGTTACAAACGTACTTGGGTTCTGGGGAGTTACAAATCCAGAGACAGTTGTAATTGAAGGGCACAATCAATATCCAGATCGCTCACAACAAATTGTTGAAGAAGGTTTAGAGAACGTTAAGAAAGTAGCGTCGAAATTTTAATTAATGATAGTAAATGTAAAAACCAACATGGATGACCATGTTGGTTTTTTAGTCTATTTTCCATGTTAAAAAATGTATATTCATAAAATAAATGAAAAGTTTGAAAATAGTATTGCAAAATATTATATATCAAACTATAATGAGTTCAAGAATAGTTGATACTTAAATTAAATATTCAGAAAATTCAATTAGTTAAAATTGGAAAATGAGATAAGGAAATTTGAATGGGGGTTATATTATGGCGAATAAAGTACCGTTTTCGTTCATAGTAGTTATCGGATTAATGTTATTTGCACTATTTTTTGGAGCAGGGAATTTAATATTCCCAGCAATGCTTGGTCAATCAGCTGGTGAGAATGTATGGATTGCTAACGCTGGATTTTTAGTAACAGGAGTTGGTTTACCGTTACTGGGTGTATTAGCATTTGGTATTTCGGGTAAAGATGATTTACAGTCATTAGCAAGTCGAGTGCATCCAGTATTCGGAATTGTATTTACGACAGTTTTATACTTAGCGATCGGTCCGTTATTCGCTATTCCGAGAACAGGAAGCGTTTCTTACGAAATTGGTATTAAACCTTTCGTGCCAGAAGGGTTAAGTTCTACAGCTCTAATTCTTTTTACAATCGTATTCTTTAGCATCACTTGTTTTTTTTCGCTAAATCCTGCGAAAATTGTCGATATTGTAGGAAAAATCTTGACGCCAATTAAATTAACGTTTATTGGAATTTTGGTAGTCTTTGCTTTTATTCATCCAATGGGAGAAATGCAAGCACCTGCAGAGGCTTATACATCACATGCGTTCTTTAAAGGGTTCCAAGAAGGATATTTAACAATGGATACGTTAGCATCATTCGTATTTGGTATTATCATTATCAATGCTATTAAAGAAAAGGGTGCACAAACAAAAAAAGAAATTATGATTGTTTGTGCAAAAGCAACATTGATCGCTGCATCTATTTTAGCAATAATTTATTCAGCACTTTCATTTATGGGGGCTTCAAGTGTTGCAAAACTTGGTCACTTAGACAACGGTGGTGCAGTATTAGCAAAAGTTTCAAACTATTATTTTGGTTCATACGGCGGAGTTATATTAGGTATAATGGTTATAGCAGCATGTTTAACAACTAGTGTTGGACTTGTCTCAGCGTGTTCTTCATTTTTCCATAAGCTATTCCCGAGTATTCCATATAAAACGATTGCAATTATGTTATCAGTTTTCAGTGCAGTTGTTGCAAATGTAGGTTTAACACAATTAATCTCAATTTCAGTTCCTGTATTAACAGCGATTTATCCATTAGCAATCGTATTAATTTTCCTAACGTTCCTTCACCCATTGTTCAATGGAAGAGCTGAGGTGTATCAGGGAAGTTTATTAGTAACATTTATTGTAAGTATGTTTGATGGATTAAGTGCTGCTGGTGTGAAATTAGCAGTAGTGAACGATATTCTTACTAAGTTACTTCCAATGCATGAAGTTGGATTAGGCTGGGTGTTACCAGCAGTAATTGGTGGATTAATTGGATATGGAATTAGCGTTTTAAAAGCGAAAAATCAAGTTCAACCAGCAGCTGGTGCGAATAAGAAAATAAGTTAAACAAAAAAAGTTATAGAATTTGATTCTATAACTTTTTTTGTTACTATTGATAAGAATAGAAAAAATAAAGTAATAGGGGAAATAAAATGAAAAAAACAATTGACCATATCGGGATCGCAGTTCGTGATATAGATAGTACGATACAGTTTTATGAAAAGGTTGTATCAGGGACTTTAATAGATCGATACGTAAGTGAAGCACCTGGTGTTGAAAGCGAAGTAGCTATTCTTGAAGTTGATGGTGATAGAATCGAATTACTTGCGCCAACGAATAATACAACTTCTCCAATAGCACGATTTATAAAGCAAAAAGGGAAAGGTGTCCATCACGTTGCATATCGTGTAGATGATTTAGATGTAGCTTTAGAAGAGTTAAAAGAACAAGGGATTCGAACGTTAGAGCATACCCTTCGAATTAATAAACATGGTAGACGATTAATTTATCTTAACCCAGCGGATACAGAGGGAACAATCATTGAGTATTGTGATTATCCGGAAGAGAAGTAAAGGAAGTTTATCTTTGAGAAAAGGTGTTACGTAATAACGTAACACCTTTTTAATTTGTGTATTTCTCTTTATATGGGAGTTTATTTCACATTTTTTTCACAAATGATTCACGATAACTTTTCTTCTTTAGAAACTTACATAAATATATTTTATGCTATAATGATAATCAACTTTAAAAATATTAGTAATGTCTATGAAGGTAGCTACTATTATATTAGAAGTATAGAGGTGAGGAATAAATAGAGAGTGATACTAAATAGCCCCTTATATTTAATCAGGTTAATATTTTATCAAGAAATAAAACTTGGGAAGTAAAAAGTAATGAAAGTGTAGTGACGAAAAAGAAAGAAGTGAAATGATTGTGAAAGTAATGCGAAGGTTAGGGGCATGGCTATTAATAGCGTGCGTGTTTATCATATTGATACCAAAAAGCACATCCGCTCATGCGTATGTTGTGAAATCAAACCCTACTGAAAATGAAACGTTGAAGAAAGCACCACCTATTGTGAAAATTGAATTCGATGAGGACATACAAGTTTCAAGTTTTAATACATTGTTCGTAAGGGATACCTCAGGTAAAAGAGTAGATTTAAAAGATGCTCATATTGATAAGAAAAACAAAAAATTATTAGAAGCTGGGTTAAAAGAGAATCTCAAAAATGGTCTTTACTCTATTCAGTGGAAAGCTATTTCAGCTGACGGGCATCCGATTCAAGGAGTTATTCCATTCCGGATTGGATTAGCAGAAGCGGGGACAGACGATATACAAGTAGAAGAGATGGGCTATGTTCCGCAAATCGATATGATCATGGAACGTGGGGTTCTATATACAAGTTTCTCACTATTTTTAGGAGTTCTATTCTTTAATCTTATTATGTATAAAGGGAATGCAACCCCAGTTCAATCAAGGAGTAAGAGAATAATATGGATATCATTATTTGGGATATTTATTAGTTTACTATTCAATCTACCATTGCAAGCGAAAATAAATGCTGATGTTTCATGGTTAGAGGCATTCGATCCTATATTATTAAAAGAAACATTACAGCTATCTGTTTTTGGTTATGTATGGATAACCCAAATGGCTCTTATTAGTATGCTTATGATTGTTACATATTTTGCGGTGAAGCGTGAGAAACTTTCTTCGTTTAAAGTATGGAGCATTCCAATTGTATTATTTATTGGGTTACTTGTTATGAAAGCCTTCAATAGTCATGCATATGGATTAAAGTTTAAAGAAATTGCTGTCGTTATGGACTTTCTGCATTTATTCGCAGCTTCGTTATGGATTGGAGGGCTATCATCGATTGTTCTTCTTTTACGTAAAGAGGATGACAAGTGGACTATGTATTGGGATGCGATTAAGCGTTTTTCGCCATGGGCAACAGGTGCCGTCATAGTGATTTTATTAACGGGTCTTTTTAACAGTACATTTTTTATTCCCACGATCCATTCCCTATTTGATACGAAGTATGGATTGGCCTTATTAGCAAAGATACTTTTATTCGTGTGTATGGGGATATTGGGAATTATTCATTATGTGAAAGGGAGAATGCGAGCACAGCAAAGGTTAGGAGCTACGGTGAAAGTAGAGTTTATCATTGGAATTATCGTTTTTGTAATCGTAGCTTTTATGACAAATGTACAAACGCCGCCGATGCCTCCTACGGGACCTGTTACAGAGAGTAAACAATTAGATAATGGATATGAACTTACTTTACATGTAAGTCCTAATAAGGTAGGACAGAATACATTTCATATTACTTTGAAGGATGAGAATGGACAGCCTGTTACTGATATGGAACAAATTGTATTGACGACTCAATCTTTAGATATGAATATGGGCAAAGGTTCATTTAAAGTTTCGGCAGTGTCACCGGGAGAATATGAAGCGGAAGGTATGTATATTAACATGACAGGAAACTGGAATATACAAGTTCACGGATTAACAAAATCTCTTGATAGTTTCGATACGGATTATAAATTTATTGTAGGTGGCAGATAAAAAAGACGTTATAAATGAAGAGGAGTTTATAGAAAATGAAACGTATAAAAAAATTAGGAACAACAATGATCGCAATAATAATTGCAATGGGAATTTTTTCGTTACCTGTTAGTGCTCACGTAACTGTAAAACCAGCAACTTCTGACGTGAGCTCTTGGGAGACTTATACAATAAAGGTACCTGTTGAAAAGAATATGGCAACAACAAAAGTCACACTGAAAATACCGTCTGGAGTTGAGTTTCAACAGTATGAACCAGTGCCAGGGTGGAAAGTGGAAGAACAAAAAGATGCAGCTGGAAAAGTTAAAACTGTAATATGGGAAGCAACAGGAGAAGGGATTTTACCTGGCCAGTTCCAACGATTTACTTTCGTTGCTAAAAATCCAGATAAAGAGCAACAAATAGCTTGGAATGCATATCAACAATATAAAGACGGAGAAATTGTTGAATGGACAGGCGATGAGAAAGCTGAGAAGCCACATTCACTTACTACAATTGCAAAAGGTACATCATTAACAGGAGAACATGGAGAAGTATCTAGTATGGAAAAAAATGAAGGTACAAGTAATATGCAAACAATAGCAATTGTCTTATCTATTTTGGCGATTGTATCGTCGATTGGTACGTGTATTTTTGTAGTACGTCGTAAAAAGTAGGGAACATTGAAAGGTCTCATTGAAAGTAATGAGACCTTTGTTAATAAAATTTTGAGATTAAGCAGCTTCAAGGGGGGATTAGAGCTACAAATACAACATGGTTTATTAAGATAAGGAACTCAATTGACTGTCATTACTTCTTCTGGTAGGTTATCATGTTCGAGCCAGTTTTCAATTAAAGTATTAAATAGTTTGGGATTCGCTAAAGAAATGCCATGACCGACTTTAGGAATAATAATACCTGTGCAATTAGGATTGCTTTCAAGGATTTCAGTAATCGAGTCTTTCATGATTCTTTTTTCGTTTTCTCCAACAGTTACTAATATATTGCTACTAGCATTCTCGAAGCCTTTTGGTATTGTAAACGACATATTTTCTTCTAATATCCTGACAAATGTATTTTTACTTATTTGACAACTGTCATGATAATAGTTATCAAATTGTGTTTCATCCATGTACATTGATTTTGCTTGTATTTTGGAAAACGTTTTACTCTTTATAAGTGGGTAGGTTAAGCCAAGGGATCTTATTAATGTTTTAGCGAAAGGAATTGGTTTAACTAATGCGCTATTTATCATAGCGTATTGAATTAAGTTTGGTTTCATGCTGAGCATAGTAATTAATACTTGAGCACCTAACGAAAAGCCGATTACTATAACAGTTTTACCTTTTCCTTTTTCTTTAATTAATTCAATGATTTTTTCAGCACTAAAGTTAATTGAAAAATGTTCCTTGTTGCTATTTTCCCCTTGCTCAGGTAAATCAGGAACAAGGCAGTGAAAGTTAGTAAAATGTTTAATTTGTTTGTCCCACATCCATCCACTGACTCCACCCCCATGAATAAAAACCATAAGTGGAGATTGTTCATTTCTAAATTCTTCATAATATATAACCATATATTCCCCCCGGTGATTAAAATAGTTATTCAATCTATATATATTTACAAAAATAGTCCTCTCATCTAATTATCATACAACAAAAAGAGAGATTTCCCTTTTTGTTGATACTTAAAGTGATGGTGCACAAAATAGACATAGGAAAGAGCCTACAAAAAGTAGGCCCTTTCCTATGTCTATTTATTTCACTTCAACTTGCTGCCTTACAGCAAGTGCTTTCGGTTTTATGTTTACAAAACAAATGCTTACGATAATAAATAAAAGTCCGATGAATAGGCTAATTGTAATGGCCTCATGTAAGAAAATAGAGCTTACAATAATAGCGATGAGAGGGATAAGGAACGTATAAGCTCCAACTTTACTTGCCTCACCAGCTCCTACAAGTGTAAAGTAAGCGAGCCATCCCATTGCAATAACGAAGAATGAAATAAAGAGTAGTACACTTACAAATGGTATACTCCAAGCAATATTAGACCAGCTTTCAAATTCTGAACCAAATCCGATTAAGCAAAGTCCGCCAATAATAAGCTGAAGTGTTACCATCCAAATGGCATTAACGCGGTGGCCATTTTTCTTAATAAATACTGTGCCAAGTGCCCAGCCGATAGCACAGCCTAAAGCAAGTAGAACACCGATAATAGAAATATGTCCAGTTAAACTACTAGAGCTAATAACCCCTACACCAATAAATCCAAGAATAAGTCCGAAAATTTTCAAGCCATACATTGCCTCTTCAAGCCAAATCCATGAGAAAATGCCGAGTAAGACAGGTTGGAGAAATACGATTGCGGAGAATAGTCCGGCGGGCATGTATTGAAGTCCGACAGTTTGTAATCCGTAAAATAAAATAATATTGAGTAAAGATGAAATAAAGTATAGATGCCAAGTTTCCTTTAAATTTAACTGTTTGTATTTCGGTAATGCGAAAATAAGTAGGATAAATCCTCCTATTAATGTTCTAACCCCTGCAAAGAGTACGGGTGGTGTGTAATGTAGAGCGAATTTTGATAATGGCCAATTAATTCCCCACATAATAACGAGAAAGGTAAGAATTATGGCCGTCTTAGTTCTAGAAAGCTGTGTCACTGTAAGACCTCCTTGTTGTTATTCATTTCACTATGATATGATATCCACTATGATAAATAAAATGAATCTTTTTTATAAGGAGTATAAGTGATTAGTTATGACCATTACACAACTGCAAGTATTAATAAAAACTGTTGAGTTAGGTAGTTTTACGAAGGCTGCTAGGGTGTTAAATATGACACAGCCAGCTGTAAGTCATGCGATTTCAAGTATTGAGTCAGAGTTAGGAGTTACCATTCTTATACGCGATAAACGAAAAGGGCTAATTGTTACTGATGTTGGAAATAGAATTCTTGTACATATTAGAGAAATCTTAAACGGCGTTGAGAAGATTGAACAAGAAGTGGCGATGGAGAAAGGGCATGAAGTCGGAACAATTCGAATCGGGAGTTTTCCGAGTGCCTCGGCATATTTTTTACCCAAAATGATTAATATCTTTCGTGAAAAGTATCCGAATTTAGAATTAGTTCTTTGCGAGGGTACACTTAAAGAAGTAGAAGATTGGCTAGTATCACGAGTAATTGATATCGGAATTGTTATTTTGCCTAATAAAGATATGGAGATCGTGCCCTTAACGAAGGGGAAAATGGTTGTTGTCTTAAGAGAGGATCATCCTCTTTGTAAGAAAGATTCTATTACAATAAATGATTTAGAGAATGAACCGATCATATTATGTAAGGGTGGGTACGAACCACCCATTATCGATATGTTTAAACAAGCGAACGTACCACTTCGGGCCGAATATATAATTTCAACAGTTACAACAGCTTTAAATATGATTCAAGAAGGATTAGGACTCGCAATTTTGGCTGAGTTATCTTTGACGAGTTTACCAAAAAATATACAAACGAGAGAATTGGAACCGCAAGTATGGAGAGAAATCGCTTTAGCTGTTCCTTCATTAAAGGATTCTTCACTCGCTGTACAGCTATTTATTGAAGAATTCCAAGAGTTGTTTGCTGAATAAGAAGAGGTGTCTCATATATTGTAATGGGGCACTTTTTTAGTTTGCTTAAAAAAATCTATAAAAAGGATTGACTTATCTTTTTGTTGTAACTATAATGATTACAACGAGGTGGTGATTACGATGAAAATTAGTAGCCGCTTTTCTATAGCTGTTCATATGTTATCGATTTTGAAAAACAATCCATCTTCAGTTTGTACTTCGGACTATATGGCCGAAAGTGTAAATACAAATCCGGTAGTCATTCGTAAAATCATGTCTTACTTGAAACAAGCTGGATTTGTTTACGTAAATCGTGGGCCAGGTGGTGCGGGATTATTAAAGGATTTACATGAAATCACATTGTTAGATGTGTATCATGCAGTGAATGTAGTAGAAGAAGATAAACTATTTCATATTCACGAGCAACCAAATCCAGATTGTCCAATTGGAGCAAATATTCAAGCTGTGTTAGAAGTTATTTTAATTCAAGCTCAATCTGCGATGGAAGAAGTTTTGAGAAATATTTCGATGGGGCAGTTATTTGAATCTTTACAACAAAAAATGAATGCATAATATGATAATCGCAAGTCTCTAAAAGAGAATGCATATTTTTTTCTTAAAATTGTAACTGTTTCGGTTACATCTAAAAATAAAAAGAAGGTAAGGTGCAAATAATATGACTGTGAAAATGAAAGTATACTCAGATTTTATATGCCCGTTTTGCTTTTTAGCAAAAGGTCCATTAGATGAAGTAGCGAAAGAGAAAGATGTGGAAATCGAATGGATGCCATTTGAATTGCGTCCAAGTCCATATTCAAAAATAGATCCTTGGAACGAACCAGATAAGTTAGGTTCATGGGATGCTTTCATTCTTCCTACTGCAAAAAAATTAGGGGTTGAAATGCGTCTGCCCCGTGTTTCTCCGCATCCATATACACATTTAGCTTTTGAAGGGTGCCAATTTGCGAAAGAGCGTGGACTTGGAAATGAGTATCATCACCGAGTATTTACTGCGTTTTTCCAAGAAGAGCAAAACATTGAAGATATTGATGTATTAACGAAATTAGCGGTAGAAGTAGGGCTTCCTGAAGCTGAATTTAAAGATGCTTTAGTAAATCGTAAATATAAAGAAAAACATCAAGAAGCAATTCAGCATGCATACGATGAAGCAAATATTATGGCTGTTCCAACTGTAATGATTGGAGATGAAGTCATTCAAGGACTTGCTAGTAAAGAAACGCTACAAAGAGTAATTGATAAAGAAATCGAAAAGGATAAAACAAATTCATTTGAAGGTATGCAATGTAAGACGGATGGATATTGCTAATTCGTCTTGCATGAAAGAATCAAGTTGATTTGTTTAAATAAAAATAATAAAACATATATTTGGAGGAATTAAAATGTCAGCAACTACAACAAATTTAAGAGAAGCAATTGTGAACCGTCGTTCAATTCGTAAAGTAACAAAGAGCGATGCAATTACGAAAGAAAGAATTGAAGAAGTTTTAAAAACAGCTTTACACGCACCAACGTCGTTCAATATGCAAAGTGGCCGTATGGTTGTATTAATGGATGGAGAGCATGAAAAGTTTTGGGACATCGTAAAAGAAACGCTTAGATCACGCGTGCCAGCAGAAAACTTTGAAGCGACTGTAGAAAGACTAAAAGGTTTCCATGCAGGTGTAGGTACAGTTCTATTCTTTGAAGATCAAGCAACAGTAGAAAAAATGCAAGAAAATGCACCATTATATAAAGATCAATTCCCATTCTGGTCTCATCAAGGAAATGCAATGTTACAACATACTGTATGGATGCTATTATCGGCTGAAGGAATTGGAGCGTCATTACAACATTACAATCCAATCGTAGATGCTGAAGTGAAAGCAACTTGGAACATTCCAGCAGAGTGGAGCTTAGTAGGACAAATGCCATTTGGCGAACCAAATGAACAGCCAGGAGAAAGAACATTCTTACCTACTGAAGATGTAGTGAAATTTTATTAAAAAATACAATTCAAAATCAAAATTTAAAAAAGTTAGATAAATGAAAGGGCAGTAGATAGTATATATACTATCTACTGCCCTTTCTTATTTAATATTCACACCCAATCGTGGAAGATCTTATTTAAGATAAGCATTACTGTGAGAACAATTTCTTTAATATTGATGACGTATAATTAAAAATCTATTATGTTTATTTTTTTGAAATGACAGTAAACATCCCCGTCATGTTTGGTGAGTAATCTTTAAAATCATATTTTTCATAGAACGATTCTTTACCTTGTGATGCAAACAAACCGACAAATGCCTTATCAGGGGCATTCTGATTTAAGTATTCAACCAAAATATGCATGATTTCTTTCCCGATTCCATTTTTCTGATAATCTGGATGGACTACTATATCTTGAATATAGAAATAGATAGCCCCATCACCAACAATTCTCCCCATACCCACAATTTGTTCATTATCCTTGACTGTGATGCAGTGAACAGAATTCTTCAGTGATGTTTCCACCACTTCAAAATTCATATAATTAGTCCATCCCACAGACTCGCACAAATATTTGTACTCTTCCAATGTTGGAATGTTATTTTTAAACTCATATTTTTTCAAAATGTATCCTCCAAGTCCTCAAATTCAACAAGTATAATAAATTCGACATTTTTCTATCTATTCCTCTTACGCAACTAAACTTCCGTTAGCTATTGAACATAGTCTATTTAATTTAGTACAGCTTATGTGTGTTAATTTATCCTTTTCGGCAAGAAGACTCCATCTGATTTGTGTTACGGGTGAAACCCAACAATTCAGGTGGAGATGAATTGCCGTCAGAAGGTAGGCTGAACTCTTTTGTTTCGTTCATAACAATTTTTTAAAGAGCGAATATTTGTTTCTTTTGCGTCTTGCGATATAATTAGTCGTAGATAAGGAGACAATATATATGACAACGAAATTAGATAATAATAATCATTCAGTGTTCTTACTCTACTATCATTTAGTTTTGGTTATTAAATACCGTAAAAAAGTGATGAACGATGAAATTTCAGATTATCTGAAAGAGCACTTCATTCGGTTGCTTGAGCCAAAAGGAATTACTGTAGAAGAATGGAATCACGATGAAGACCATGTTCACGTTTTGTTCCGTTCAGTTCCAAACATTGATTTGTCAAAAGCGATTAACAGTTACAAAAGTGTTAGTTCTCGTTTCGTGAAACGAGATTTTCCTAAGATAAAACATGATCTATGGAAAGAAATGTTTTGGTCTCGAAGTTATTGTCTTTTAACAACGGGCGGTGCACCTATAGGTTCTATCCGTAAGTACATTGAATCACAAGGAATGAAATGATTTTAATGAACCCCCTGAGAAAGGTGGTGAAAACAATGGGTAGAAAGAAAGCAGTGAAAGTATTACGTAAACAAAAGAAAAGAGAAAACATGCAACGCTTCACTCAGAAACAGAATATCGGACGAGCTTGCCTTACTGCGAAAGAATTTCGTTTACTGCAACGCATGTCACATAGTTCAAAAGCGTTGCGAAATGTTGGATTGTACACGATTAAACAAAGTTATCTGAATAATAACAAGATGGCTACTGTAAAAGAAGTGGACACTGCCATGCAAGCCGATATGAACTACTCGGGCGTCCAATCAAACTCTGTTCAAGCGATTCGTAGAGCCTTATTTACAGAAGTAAAAAGCTTTTTTAAAGCATGGGAACAGTGGAAGAAAAAACCGGAAACATTCACAGGCCGTCCTAGGTTTCCGAATTATTCTGGTTCAACGGACAAACGAATCATTGAAATCTATCAAGTTCCAAAAGTGGATGATAACGGGTATTGGATGATTCCGATGAATGTGGCATTCAGAAAAAAATTCGGTTCCATTAAAATACGTATGCCTAAAAACGTAAGAAATAAAAAAATCTCCTACATTGAGATTGTACCGAAGCAAAAAGGTCGGTTCTTTGAGGTGCATTACACATATGAAATGCACGTTTCTCAAATGAAGAAGAAATCCACGACTACTAGTAACGCTTTGAGTTGCGATTTAGGTGTAGACAGATTAGTAAGTTGCGCAACAAATACAGGTGACACATTTTTAATTGATGGAAAAAAACTTAAATCCATTAACCAGTACTTCAACAAAATGATACGTAATCTGCAACTGAAAAATGTGGAAAATGGACTTTCAAAACGAGTTGTAACGAACAAAATGGCTGCACTTTGGCATAAACGAGAAAGACAAATAAATGGTTACATTTCACAAACTGTAGGTTTGTTGTTCAAAAAAGTGAAAGCATTCAGTATAGATACGGTTGTCGTAGGGTATAACACTGGTTGGAAACAAAAATCTGATATGGGAAAAAAGAATAACCAAAAATTTGTTCAAATCCCATTTCATAAACTGATTGCAGCAATTGAGAATAAATGTGTAAAAGAAGGCATCCGATTTTTGAAACAAGAAGAAAGCTATACTTCAAAAGCTAGTTTTCTTGACAAAGATAGGGTTCCAGTTTGGTCTAAGGAAGACAGGACGCATTATCGCTTTAGTGGCAAACGAATCACTCGTGGAATGTATCAAAGTAAATCAGGAAAATGTATTCACGCTGATATTAATGGTGCGTTGAATACATTGCAAAAATCAAAAGTTGTAGAATTGGATGACAATCTCAAAGTAAAAACGCCGATTCTATTAAAAGTGCAAAAACGTAAGGCTGTTGCTTTGTGCATAGCTTAGTGGGTGCGTCAACCATCCATGTGTACTCGACTTGTCGGGGCTTGTAGCACACGCCGGATTCATCTGAGTGGTGGCTTCTTCTATAAGGAAGAACTGCTCTTTTTCGAAAGGGTGGTGCAAGTGGGGAAACGATTGTTCGTTTCTAGTACCAACCAAAAACATACTTGGGGTGTTACTGTAAGGTGGCATGAATTCTAGAGCGTCAAACTGTCTAGCGATAGACGAAAAGACCTAGCGTTCTAACTCAAGCCCCCACTGAAACGCTTCATCTCAGTGGGGGGAGTTGACAAGAGTTTAGGGAAGAAATATAAGAAATGATCTGGTGAAAAAGGAAGTGGAAATATGAGTGATGAGAAAAAATATACAGTGGTAGGTACTGAAGTCGAGGAAGTAAAGCGTTTAAACAAAAATTCAGGGTTAACGTATAACCAAGTGAAAGAATTGTTAGCGAAGCAAAGGAAAAAAAGAAATGATTAGATTGAAATAATTAAGCTTTTCATTTAGCACTTTTCTAGAGAGAGTTAAGTAATAGATAACTCTCTTTTTTCAATATGAAAAATCTACTAAGGAGCAACAGTCTAAAAATAGACGTTCTCCTAAAATATAGAGTTGAAAAATAGTTTTTAGAAAAGTATTAGATGAAAAATCCGACATTAGAAAAGAAAAAAAGGATTCTTCCTAATTAGTAAGAAAGATTGTCTATAGAAGTTCATAAAATGTAATATATTCAATTTCCATCCATTGAAGGGGGAGGTTAATTTTTAATGAATGAAGTGAAAAATTTCTTTCGAAGTAGAGGGTTTCAACGGTTTCTCGTTTTAATAATATTAGTGCTTGTATTGTATGGATTAAAAAGTATGATTAATTTAATATTAATTACGTTTATTCTCACATTTTTGATGGATCGATTTCAAAAGTTTATTTCAAAAAAATTGAAAGTAAATAGGAAAGTGGTTATTGCTGGTTTATATATTGTATTAGTGACGTTTATTGTAACTACACTATATAAATATTTGCCTGTATTAACGATACAAATTTCACAATTAATTTATCAATTTAAATTGTTTTTTCAAAACCCACCTGATAACGAGATAATTAAATATGCACTTTCGACAATTAATGGAATGGAAGTATCAAAATATATCGAACAAGGTGTAGATGTCATTTATCAATCGATAGCAAACATAGGAAAGGTCAGTTTACAAATACTACTTTCTCTTATTTTAAGCTTATTTTTCTTATTAGAAAAAGAACGTATTATAGCATTTACTTCGAAATTTAAAGATAGTAAGCTGAAAATTTTTTATGAGGAGATTGCATATTTCGGTGAAAGGTTTGCAAGATCGTTCGGAAAAGTGATTGAAGCACAGTTTTTAATTGCGGTTGTCAATTGTGTACTCACTGTAATTGCACTTGTCATTTTAGGATTTCCACAGCTTCTTGTATTGGCTGTCATGGTCTTTCTACTCGGTTTGATTCCAGTTGCTGGTGTTATTATTTCCTTGTTTCCACTTTGTATCATTGCCTATAACGTCGGCGGGGTTGTGTATGTTGTTTACATACTAGTGTTCATTACAGTAATCCACGCTCTTGAAAGTTATTTATTAAATCCAAAATTTATGTCTGCAAAAACGAATTTACCTGTTTTTTATACATTTATGATTCTTATCTTTTCAGAGCATTTCCTCGGAATATGGGGGCTTATTATTGGGATTCCAATCTTTATCTTTTTATTAGATGTACTTGATGTAAATAATGATGAACCGATTAAAGATAATAAGTGATAGAAAATGACCGATGTTTGCTCTTAATGAAAACATCGGTCATTTGTTATTTTTTCTTTGAAGGAGGAAGTTTAATGAAGGTATTTGCAATTAAAGCTATAATAACAGCAGCAAAAATAAAGACTGCGATTACACCAACTCCCATACCTGCCCATCCTCCTATAAGGAAGATACTTATCGGTATTGCTAACAAGCTTAAAATAATTAGAATCAATCCGAGATTCTTATCATATTTTTTAGTTGGAAATAGCGTTCTGATGATTAAGAAGAGGAAAAGTATTAAGGATGCTACAGCTAGCAAGAGGATTGCAATCGTCAAAGAATCATTCATGAAGTCACCCCTTTTTATTATAGATAATATTACCGTTTAAATTGAGGGGGAACTATAAAAATATAAAAAAGCAATCCAATATATAAATCGGATTGCTTTTTTGATTGAAAAATATGATTAAAGAACAGGAGCCATTGTTTCTTTCAATACTTGAACAGAGTGATCGAATTTTAATTCTTCCTCTTCACTTAGTTCAACTTCTAAAATTTCACGAACACCGCCGCGGTTTAAAACAGCAGGTACGCCGATATAAACATCTTGTTGGCCGTATTGACCTTCAAGATATGCTGATACAGTTAATACGCTGTTTTCATTGCTTAAGATTGCTTTCGTAACACGTAAAAGTGACATGCCGATGCCGTAGTATGTAGCACCTTTTCGTTCAATAATGTGGTAAGCTGCATCACGAACGTTTATGAAAATATCATCTAAATCTTTTTGGTTATATGTGTTGTCTTTTTCAAGAAGCGTTTGTAGTTTTTGAATACCAATTGATACGTGACTCCACACCGGAAGTTCTGTATCACCGTGCTCTCCGATAATATAAGCGTGAATGTTATGAGGTCCAATATCGAAGTACTCACCTAACATATAGCGGAAACGAGCAGAATCAAGAGTTGTACCAGAACCGATTACGCGTTCTTTCGGTAATCCAGATTCTTTCCAAGTTACGTAAGTTAAAATATCTACAGGGTTTGTTGCGATTAAGAAGATACCGTCAAAGCCGCTATCCATAATGCTACGAACAATTTGTTTGAAAATTTTAGCGTTTTTCTCAACTAAATCTAAACGTGTTTCACCTGGCTTTTGTGGCAATCCAGCTGTAATTACAACAAGATCTGCGTCTTTACAATCTTCATAACTACCTTTCCAAACCTTTGTTGGAGCTGGTGCGAAAGGAACGGCATGGCTTAAGTCCATTGCTTCTCCTTCAGCTTTTGCTTCATTTACATCAACTAAAACAAATTCTTCAGCTACAGCTTGGTTAATCATACAATAAGCATAACTACATCCAACTGCTCCTGTTCCTACTAATACAACACGGTTAATACCTTTTTTCATTTCAAAATTCCTCACTATTTCATTAATTTTAATATGTAAGATAATACGTCTTACTTCTATAGTATCATATCTATTTTATTACATTTTATAAAAGATATTCAAGTACTTGAAAATGTATCCGCTCAATTACTTGAATGAAACATAGGAATCCTGTTAAACGAATATAATTCAGTAAAATCCTTCGTAAAAGGGGAATTGGCATGGGGAATCCATTATCGATGGAACAAATGCTTCAAATTGTTCATGAAGGGCTTGCCAAAACGAATAACCCCAAACGAATTACAGTTGCCGGTGCAGGGATATCTGGATTAGTTGCAGCATCTTTATTAAAAGAGGCTGGGCATGAGGTAACGATTATAGAAGCAAATAACAGAATAGGTGGCAGGGTGTATACAATTCGGGAACCATTTAGTGCAGGATTATATTTTAACGCAGGTCCTATGCGTATTCCGGATACTCACGATTTAACTTTAGCCTACATTTGTAAATTTAAACTACCGTTAAACCTTTTTATTAATAAAACTTCTTCAGATATAATTTATACGAATAACAAAAGAACGAGATTGGATGTGTTTGAAAAGGATCCAAGTGTACTTGGATATCCAGTTTTAGATAAAGAAAGAGGGAAAACGGCAGAAGGGTTAATGTTAGAGGTATTGGAACCGATACTTAATTATATTAAGAAAGATCCTGATAAAAACTGGATTATTGTTGAAAAAAAGTATAAAACATATTCGCTCGGCTCATTTTTAACTGAGTATTATTCAGATGGGGTAATAGATATGATCGGAGTACTTCTTGATATGGAAGCATACATGGGAATGTCTTTAATTGAAGTATTACGCGAAATGATCTTTTTCACTTCAACGACGAAATATTATGAGATAACCGGCGGGATGGATGCATTACCAAATTCATTTTTACCAGAGCTAAAGGATAATATTTTTATGTCGTATAAAGTAGAAAAAATTATACAGGAAGATAATAAAGTAATGATGCAAGTAACACATGAACAAACGTTAAATTCATTTATGGTAACGGGGGACATTGCTATTGTCACAATTCCATTTTCAACTTTGCGATTTGTAGAAGTCCAGCCATATCATTTATTCTCTTATTATAAAAGGCGGGCGATTCGTGAATTAAATTATATTGCTTCAACTAAAATTGCGATAGAGTTTAAAAGTAGATTTTGGGAAAGAGCAGGACAATATGGTGGTAAGTCAATTACAGATTTACCTATCCGCTTTACATATTATCCGAGCTATGGCATTCATACACCAGGGGTGGCTATCGTTTTAGTGAGTTATACGTGGGCAGATGAGGCGTTAACGTGGGATAGTCTCTCGAATAGAGAACGTATTCGTTATGCGTTGAAAAATTTAGCGCAAATATATGGAAACGTGGTTTATAGTGAGTATGTTGCAGGAGAATCTTTTAGCTGGAGTCAAAATCCGTATTCTTGCGGAGCATTTACAGCTTTTGAACCAGGGCAAGAGCTTGAAGTATTTCCATATATTACGCCGCCAGCTGGCAGGGTGCACTTTGCAGGAGAACATACGACGTTAACACATGGATGGATGCAAGGAGCGATTGAGTCTGGAATTAGAGTTGCTCATGAAGTGAATGAAAATGAAACGATAATCTAGCAGTTTTGTTTACAAATAGGTATTCTTTTAATAAAATGATAAGTATAAATCGTAATAATTACGCTTTGAAGAAATTTGAAGTAGAGAAATGGATGGTCGGTCGTATGAGTAAAGTAGAAATTCATATATTAGGTGGTTTTTTAGGTAGTGGAAAATCAACATTGCTGCAAAATTTATTATTAGCAGAAAAGAAGAAAAATCGAAAAGTTGCAGTTTTGATGAATGAAATCGGTGAATACTCGGTAGATACAGATATTATTGGAAAAGAGAATGTGTTAAGGGAACTCCTGAAAGGATGTATTTGTTGTACGTTGAAAGAAGAGCTTGAAATACAATTACATTCTTTATATCAACAGGAAAGACCAGATGTAATTTATATAGAAACAACAGGCGTCGCACATCCAATTGAAGTGTTAGATGCATGTGTATCACCAATTTTAGCTCCTTTCCTTGAAGTGAAATCCATAGTAGTCGTATTAGATGCGGTAAGATGGTTAAACCGAAGTATATTAAGTGCAAATGTACAACAGCTATTACATGAGCAAATGAAATATGGAAGTCATATTCTTATTAATAAATCAGATTTATTAACAGATGAAGATAAAAATAAAGTAT
Organism: Bacillus sp. FSL R9-9410; assembly: GCF_038050385.1. NCBI lineage: Bacteria > Bacillati > Bacillota > Bacilli > Caryophanales > Bacillaceae > Bacillus > Bacillus sp. FSL R9-9410. The sequence goes on along the minus strand of NZ_JBBOTV010000001.1, from coordinate 2,844,953 downwards.
TTGAAGATGTAAAAGCAATAAATAATCATGCGAAATTGTTTGAAACAAAATATTGTAATATATCTTTAAATGATATAGAAGAAGCTGAATTTGCGAGTGGTGGAGAACATGCGACACTTCATGTTAAACAGCATTTACATATACAAACAATGACGTATCAATTTACGAAATCGATTGATCAAGACAAATTATATGAATGGCTTTCGAATTTACCAGATAGTATTTATCGTGTGAAAGGTTTTGTGAAATTTCATGGAGATAAATACCCCCATCTATTCCAATATTCGTTTGGGGTACCAACTTTATTGGAACAAGACTTCGGTTACCCGACAAACTTGGTAGTAATAGGGGAAGGATTAGATAAGAAGCAATTGGTTGAAGGATTAGAGAAAGTCGAAAATAATTAATCAGTTTTTCTAATCGTTTTTTTAAGTAAGCTGCAAATAATTGACTTAATGAATTAAGTTAATTATTTGCAGCTTTTTGCGTGATGATTACTGTAATGAAACAGTAATTTCATTTGAACAACGGAATATATATTGATTGTATGTCCGTTTCCATTTAATAGGAAGGTGATTATAGATTTGTGCCGAATGTAGAGGTTACTACAAGAGTTTTCCATTACCAATTTTAAAGACATGATTACAGACAAGGGAATTTGTCGTGTTTGATTCTATCAGAAAGTAAAGTATGGGGAGGATCACAATGTCGATGGAAAAACGTAAATGGCTAAGAACGGTGGTTACTGGTTGTGTTTTAGGGTCGTTATTAGTAACAGCAGCTTGTTCAGGAAAAAAGACAAGTACAGAAGATGAAAAAACGATTAAGGTAGGGGTTCTTGCTTCGTTAACAGGTCCACTAGAATCGTATGGAAAACAAACGGTAAATGGATTTGAATTAGGCTTAGACTATGCAACTGGTGGAACAGGGAAAGTAGAAGGAAAGAAGATTAAGTTTGTTGTGGAAGATACAGAAACGAAAGCAGATGTAGCCGTTAAGAAGGCTACGAAATTATTAGAAGAAGAGAAAGTTGATTTTTTAGTCGGATCGTCTAGTTCAAGTGATACATTAGCAGTTTTACCACTAGCTGAAGAGTATAAAAAGATTATGGTTGTAGAACCGGCAGTTGCTGATAGTATTACCGGGAAGAACTGGAATAAATATATTTTTAGAACAGGAAGAAACTCTTCGCAAGATGCGATTGCTGGGGCTGCCTCAATTGCTAAAAAAGATGTAAAGATTGCGACGTTTGCTCCAGATAATGCTTTCGGTCGTGAAGGAATTGCAGCATTTAAAGCGGGAGCGAAGAAATTAGGTGCGAATATTGTAAACGAGCAATATGCGGATACGAATTCAACTGATTTCACTGCGAATATTCAAAATATTATTAGCTCAAAACCAGATTATTTATTTATCGTTTGGGCAGGTGCGAATTCACCGTGGAAACAGTTGAAAGATATGAATGTGGAAGCGCAAGGCATTAAAATTTCTACTGGTGCACCTGATATACCAGCATTAAAAACGATGGATGCGCTAATAGGGATGCAAGGGTTTTCCGTTTATTATCACTCACTTCCAAAGAATAAGGTGAACGATTGGTTAGTAGAAGAACATAAAAAACGATTTAATGGTGCTGTTCCAGATTTATTTACAGCAGGAGGAATGTCAGCGGCAATTTCTATCGTCGAAGCTTTAAAGAAAACGAAGGGCGATACAGATGTAGATACACTTATTAAGAAAATGGAAGGGATGGAATTTGAGACACCGAAAGGAAAGATGAAATTTAGAGAGAAGGATCATCAAGCATTACAAACTCTTTATTCTATAACGCTGAAAAAGCAAGATGGTGTTGATTATCCAGTACCAGTGTTAGAACGAGAATTAACGATGAAAGAAACAGAACCGTCTGTTCAAAATAAATAGACTGAATTTTCTGTTGTTTTTGTATAAAGAGGGGATACCCTCTTTATACTTATTTCTTTCATAACATGGCTTTCAGTGGGAGGGATTTCATGACACATTTGTTAGAGACGAAAAATCTTTGTGTATCTTTTGGGGATCATCATGTTATTAAGGATGTTAATTTAACGGTACAAAAAGGAAAGCTCATTTCAATTATTGGACCTAATGGTGCTGGAAAGACAACACTATTCAATTTACTAAGTGGGCAAATTTCTCCGACGAAAGGTGAAGTTTATTTTAAAGGACAGGATATTACAAAATTATCAATTTCAGATCGAACGCGCTTGGGTATTGGTCGTTCTTTTCAGTTGACAAATATTTTTCCAGAGCTAACAGTACTTGAAAATGTGCGTCTAAGTGTTCAATCATTTGTTCAGGATTATTACAGTTTCTTTCCGAATGTAGCCAAGTTAAAGCAGCAAACTGGAGAAGCGAGACGTCTTTTGAAGACAGTACTACTTCACGAGAAAGGGGACGTATTAGCTAAAGACTTAGCTCACGGAGAAAAAAGAAAGTTAGAGCTTGCTATGTTGTTAGCATTAAAGACAGATGTATTACTACTAGATGAGCCGACAGCAGGTATTTCAGTTGAGGAAGTTCCAGCTATATTACAAGTAATCGAAAATATTAAAAAGAATCCAGAGAGCACAATCGTACTTATCGAACACAAAATGGATATGGTGCTAGATTTATCAGATCATCTTATCGTTTTATTTCATGGGGAATTATTGGCTGAAGGGTTGCCGGAAGAAATGATGAAAGACGAACGAGTACAAAGTGCTTATTTAGGGGGATTATACAGTGGCACTACTACAAGTGAATAATATAGAGACGTATTTAGATCAGTTTCATATTTTACAAGGAGTGTCCCTTTCGGTTGAGAAGGGAACGATTACAGTATTGTTTGGAAGAAATGGTGCTGGAAAAACAACAACATTGCGCTCAGTTATGGGATTTCACCGGATAGCAAATGGAGAAGTTTATTATGATAACACAAAAGTAAATGGATTATCTACACATTTAATTTCAAGAAAAGGTATAGGTTATGTACCAGAAAATCAAGGTATTTTTCATGATTTAACAGTAGAAGAGACATTCGCACTTGCTAGGGGGAAAAATGGGGAAGAATCTGAAGAGAAGATAGAATGGATGCTCGAACTATTTCCGGATTTAAAGCAGTTTTGGAATAAGAAAAGTGGGCTCTTAAGCGGGGGACAAAAGCAAATGTTGGCAATTTCAAGAGCATTTATTAATAGTGATGGACTATTGCTTATTGATGAGCCGAGTAAAGGGCTGTCTCCAATTATGATAGAAAAATTAATGGTAGCTATTTTGAAAATGAAGGGAAAAACGACTGTTTTACTTGTTGAACAAAATTTTATGATGGCTAGTCAAATTGGTGATTATTTTTACATTATGGATAATGGGCGCATTGTGCATAACGGTTTCATGAAGGAACTGCGAGAGGATAAGGAAACATGTCATAAATATTTAGGTATTTCTTAACATTGATACGGGGGGATAGAACGTGGATGTGCTAATTAACTTATTTGTAAACGGCGTTTCGACAGGGATGCTTATTTTTTTATTAGCGTCTGGTCTATCACTTATTTTCGGTTTAATGAGCGTACTAAATTTTGCGCATGGCGGTTTATTTGCATGGGGAGCATTTACAGGCGTTTGGTTATTTAATATGACAGATAGTTATTTATTAGCGCTAATTGGCGCAGTTGCTATGGGTATGTTTCTTGGTTTCATTTTAGAAAGGTTTCTTATTAGACCAGTGTATGGAAACCATGTTCGGCAGCTTCTCGTTACACTCGGAGGAATGCTCGTTCTTAGCGAGTGCATCAAAATATTTTGGGGTCCTAATCCAATCGCTGCAAAATTACCGTTATGGCTTCAAGGAAGTTTTACATTTGGAGGAGTTATCTTAATAAAATATCGCCTATTCGTTATTTTAGTTGGGATACTAATTTACATCGCTTTACTATTATTGCTGAAAAAAACAAAGATAGGACTTATGATTCGCGCGGGTGTAATGGATAAAGAGATGGTTCAAGCTCTCGGAATTAACGTAAAAGCGATATTCTCGTTTGTTTTTTTATTAGGAGCAGGGATGGCGGCGTTAGGTGGTTTTCTACTAGCACCATATTCAGGAGTTATTTTCGCTGAGATGGGTATGCAGTATGCAATTTTAGCCTTTATAGTAGTTATCATTGGAGGATTAGGTAGCGTACAAGGTTCAGCGCTCGCTTCTTTAATCGTCGGATTAGCCGGTGCTTTTACAGCGTATTTTATACCAGATTTATCTCTTGCAATCAATATGTTAATGTTACTATTTTTCTTAATAGTGAAGCCAACGGGACTCGTTGGTGAAAAGGGGTGACATGGTGAACAGCATATCGGGTCGAATTAAAGTATACTTCGGAGTATTTATGCTCATTTGTTTAAGTGTATTTCCATTCGTAAATGATTCACGGAGCTTGTTAATTTTGTTTACTCAAATCTTCATCTTTGCTATTTTCGCTATGAGTTTTGATGTTCTCCTTGGATATACAGGTATTGTTTCATTCGGTCATTGTATGTTCTTTGGTATAGGGGCGTATGGGGTGGCACTCTTGTTTGATCGGCAAGGAGTATCCATAATGAACTTTTTCATAGGAATAGCAGCCGCAATTATTGTATCAGCCATCGTTAGTTATATAATCGGTATGCTTTCATTACGTTTGAAAAGTCATTTTTATGCAATGTTAACGCTCGCTATTTCTCAGTTATTTTTTGTACTTGCTGAAAAATGGCGTTCGCTGACTCACGGAGGAGATGGATTTACATTTCGTGTACCAGATATATTCCGTGATCGTTTTACGTATTATTACGTAACACTTATATGTTTAATCAGCATCTTCATTTTGTTACGTCTTTTCACAAAGTCTTCTATTGGAAAAGTATTAAAGGCAATTTCACAAAATGAACAACGTGTTGAAGCACTTGGCTATAAAGTTCTTCATTATAAAATTATTGCTAGTGTTGTTGCAGGAGTAGTTGCAGCGATTAGCGGTGGTTTATTCGTTATCACATTGCGTTTTGTAAATACGACGGTATTTTCAATTGAAATGACGCTAAATGCATTATTGATGACAATGATTGGAGGAGTAGGAACGTTAATCGGAGCAATCGCTGGAGCTGGGATTATTGAATCACTGAAATATTATTTATCCGAACTAGCAACGGAATATCCGATTTTTGAAAGATGGACGATTATTCTTGGTTTATTGTATATTATCGTGCTACTAGTTTTTCCGAAAGGATTAGTTGGAACAGTTAAAAAGTTGAAGAATTTTAAAAGGGGTAAGAAGGAGAAGAGTACGGAGGTGGAACAGAACGTGTGAAAATTTGTTAGGAAAGGTGTAAGTAATAATATGAAAATCTCTCCTTTATATAAGTTACAGGAGGGGTTTTTTATTTCTAGAAAAAGGACTCGGGTTTATGTATAATTCATAAAATTGATCTTTTTTATTCTTGATGCGTAAAGATAAGTAGCTCTAGCAAAAAGCTGCAAACGTAGGATTTCATTCTGCGGGATCAGCGACAAATGCATGCAGATGTAAGAGTATATGCAGGTAATTATGGATTAGATTATTCAGGTATAATTCAACTTTTTATAATGGAGGTTATCCAGTTGGAAATCCATATGATTTTGTTGGGAGTTGGGAATTTGTTATCGTAGCTATTAATGATGGTTTTATGAGTCATTATAATTATTCCAATACTAATAAGAGAAAAACAGTTATTCATGAATTTGGACATGTTTTGGCTATGGCTCACCAAGATTCGTTTAAAGAATCAATTATGAAACAAGGGTAACTTAATTATACAGATCCAACTAGTTTAGATATTGAAAATATACAATTTAGATATTAATTCGAATGGGAGATGGCTATCTTGAAGCGGAAATGGATATTATCAAGTTTAGTCGTATCGATTTCAACAATTTTGTTAATGGGATGTCAAGAGAAATATAGTACAAATGTTCAAGTGAAAAAAGATATATCGGAATATAAGGTGCTGCCAAATAATTGGGCGGATTATCGTGTATATGCTGATACGAATGAATTAGAGAATTCGTCACCTATTATTGTACATGGAGAATTTACGGGGAAACGAAGTATTAAAGAGTGGAAAGACAGTGAAACTAACGAAGTTGTACAAAAAGCATCAGAGTCAGAAATAAAAATAAACAAAATATATAAGGGGAATATTGAAAGTGACTCTAATATCAAAATTTATGAGCCTGCTCGATTTGAAAATAGCCAATTTCATAGCATTGAAGGATACAATTTGGTTCAAAAAAATAAAGACTATGTATTGTTTTTAAGACCGTCAACGGAACAGGATGCTTATATTATTGTAGGAATGTATCAAGGTAAATATGATATGTCGAATAAAAAAGAAGCTAAAGAAAAAAGAACAATACAAAAATATGAAGAAATTCAGCAAGACGAATATTTTGGGGATGAAACTGAGAGATTTAACAAATTGAAAAATGAAGTAATACAAAAATATAATTAAACTTTTACAAAACAGAATATTTACTGAAGAAGAGAAGAAGTCACTTTAATTCTTCTTTTTATTTAGCCTGCATTAACGGGAAATTTGTTAGAGAAAAATTCACTATAAGATGGATTCTTTCTGATATATATCAAAGAAATATATATAATTTTCTCTTGCATTACTATCACTTGAGTGGTAAAGTGATAGTAAGATTCACGATAGGAAGTGATCAAACATGCGTGAAAATACGATAGGATCGTTAATCTGGTTACGTTTAATACGATTTACTAACCAAAGTAATCAGATGTCAAATGAGTTTTTGAAACGTTTTGATTTGACGACAGCTCAATTTGATGTACTTATGCAAATACGGATTTATCAGCCCCTTACACAAATGGAGTTAGCCGAAAAAGTTACTGTGACGCAAGGTGGTATTTCTAGAATGTTAACACGTCTTGAAAAAGAAGAGTATATAGTCCGTAAACAAGATTGGAAAACGAAAATGATTAGCCTTACTGAGAAGGGTGAAGCAGTATTAGAAAGAGCATTGCCAGAGCAACTTGCATTCCAATCATCTTTTTTTGATGATGTATTAGATGAGGAAGAACAGAAAATACTATACGCGTTAATGACAAAAGTTCATAAGCATAGTGAAAAAAAAGAATTACCACATGAGTAATTTTTTTTACACCATCAATTGACTAATCAAGTGATGGTTAGAGGAGGAAATATTATGTATACAATTCCAGGGCATCACCACATTTCTATGGTGACAAAAAATGCGAAAACAAATAATGATTTTTATCAAAAAGTATTAGGATTACGCCGAGTGAAAAAGACAGTCAATCAAGATAATCCATTTATGTATCATTTGTTTTATGGCGATTTAACAGGGAGTGCCGGAACTGAATTATCATTTTTTGAAATGCCGAATGTAGGAAGAACAATCCGTGGTACAAATGCAATAACACAAATAGGCTTACTCGTACCTTCAATAGAAAGTCTTACATTTTGGAAGAGACGTTTTGAGTCGCTCCAGGTGGCGCATGGGGAAATTACAACTTACGCCGGAAGAGACGCACTGCACTTTGAAGATCCAGATGGCCTACGGTTAGTACTGTTAAATAATAACGGTGAAGAGGTGCCTGAATATTGGACTGCATGGGAGGAATCTTCTGTAGAGCAGAATCATCGTATTTTAGGTATGGGAACAGTTGAAATGACAGTGCGCAGTTTAAATAAATTATCAAAAACATTAACAGGCTTGTTTAGTTATAAAGAAGTATCTCGTTCAGACGATGAGGGGGTTTATCAATCTATAGCTGGTCAATCTTTTGGAGAAATTTTGGTGAAACAGCAAGAGGGAGAGAGTGAAAGACCTGGAAAAGGGAGTATTCATCATTTAGCTATTCGTGTAAAAAATGATGAAGAACTGAGTTATTGGAATGAAGCGGTGAAAGATAAAGGGTTCCAATCAACAGGCATTATCGATCGCTTTTATTTTAAAAGTTTATATTTCCGTGAGTCAAATGGCATTTTATTTGAGATTGCGACGGATGGACCAGGATTTACAGTAGATTCAGCAGTTGAAGAATTAGGAAAAGAGCTGGATTTACCACCATTTTTAGAAGAGAGAAGAAAAGAGATTGAAGAGAAATTAATACCGCTTTATTAAAAGGGAGAGAGCAACTGTGGAAAAATATCGTATTGATACAAGTAAAGGAATTGAATTTGGATTATATTCAATTGGAGATCATATTTTAAATCCGCATAATGGTTCGAAAATAAGTGCAGAAAAAAGAATTCATGAACTAATTGAAACAGCTAAGTTAGCAGATGAAGCTGGAATTGATGTGTTTGCTGTCGGTGAAAGTCATCAAGCGCATTTTACAACGCAAGCTCATACAGTTATTTTAGGAGCTATTGCACAAGCTACGAAAAATATTAAAATCGCGAGTTCTGCAACAGTATTAAGTACGTCAGATCCGGTTCGTGTATATGAGGACTTTGCCACAATCGATTTGATTTCTAATGGTCGTGCTGAAATCGTTGCTGGTCGTGGATCTCGTATTGGAGGATATAGTTTACTTGGCTACGATGTAAATTATTATGAAGAACTATTTGAAGAGAAGATGGATCTTTTATTAAAAATAAATAAAGAAGAAAGTGTAACATGGAAAGGGCAGTTTAGAACGCCACTTGAACATGCGACAATTATACCGAGAGCTAAAAATAACAATATGCCAATTTGGCGTGCTGTTGGAGGGCCACCTGCTAGTGCGATTAAGGCAGGACACGCAGGTGTACCAATGATGCTTACGACACTTGGTGGCCCAGCCCTTAATTTTAAAGTTTCGGTTGATGCATATCGTGAAGCTGCTGAGCAAAGTGGTTTTGATCCAGCAACATTACCAATTGCGACAACAAGTTTATTTTATACAGCAGAAAATTCACAAGATGCACTTAGTGAATATTATCCTCATATTAATGCTGGTATGCTTGCACTACGTGGTGGTGGGTATCCAAAACAGCAATTTACTAATGCAGTAGATCACCGTGACGCGTTAATGATTGGTAGCCCGCAACAAATTATTGAAAAAATGCTTTATCAATATGAGTTATTTGGGCAACAACGTTTTATGGCACAAATTGATTTTGGCGGTGTACCATTTGATAAGATTGAGAAAAACATTGAATTAATTGCTACTGAAATTATGCCGGCTGTTAGAAAATATACAACGAAATAATGAAAAAAGTACCGGGAATATAATCTATTCTCGGTACTTTTTTATATTTAGCTCGCTATTTGCGGGCCGCCCGACTGGCGTGGGCTAATATTCAGTTAGAAAAAATGACAAAAAAACGAATTTTATGGCTAGAGAAAGGGAAGTTTTTTTCTATTTGTGAATAACAATATTATTGATTTGAATTTTGGAAATACATTTTTCTCTTGACAAAAATGTAGCGTGTTTTCGGATTTTATTCGAGGACATTTTTCAAGAGGAAAGTCAAGCGTATGAAGAGAAAAACGTAATGATAATTGATATAAGAGTATGTTATATGTTTGGGAAATACATTTTTAAAATGTGAGAAATCTAATTCAAAAAAATTACAAAAGACATATTTCAGACAAAATCCTGTCAATAATACGTCAAAAATCACCTGAATTTATTATGTAAGTATATTATACAATTCGATTAACGAATAAAACACTACTGAAATAGTGAAAAGGTAAATCGTATGAAGAAAGTTCTTTTGTAATTATCTAAAAAACTGACAATCTATATTTTCAGAAAGTACATATAACGAATTTATCTTTTTGTATTTCCAAATGATTGAATTGTTCGTTATGAAGTGAATTCATACAATTCAATCGATATTACGATATAAAAAATTATGAAGGAAGTGACTTTAGCATGGAAACGCTCGAATTGGCACGAATACAATTTGCATCAACAACGATTTTTCATTACTTTTTCGTTCCGCTGTCTATAGGTTTAGCTTTTATCATTGCGTTAATGCAAACGTTGTATGTGGTAAAGGGACAAGAAATTTATAAGAAGATGACAAAGTTTTGGACACAAATATTCCTTGTTAACTTCGCAGTAGGTGTTGTAACAGGTATTTTACAAGAATTTCAGTTTGGTATGAACTGGTCAACGTATTCACGTTTTGTTGGTGATGTTTTCGGACCATCACTTGCAATTGAAGGTTTATTAGCATTTTTCATTGAGTCTACATTCCTAGGTTTATGGGTATTCGGTGAGGATAAACTTCCGAAGCGAATTCACCTTTTATGTATTTGGCTCCTTTCATTAGGAACAATGTTATCAGCATTTTGGATTTTAACTGCAAGTGCATTTATGCATGCCCCAGTGGGATATGAAATGGCAGCAGATGGACGTGCACAGATGAATGATTTTTGGGCGATTATTCAAAATCCACAATTATGGGTGCAATTCCCACATACAATCACAGCGGCAATTGCAACTGGTGCATTCTTTATTGCAGGTGTAAGTGCATGGAAAATATCAAAAGGTCAAGAAACTGCGGTGTTTAAAAAATCGTTCCGAGTTTCTATCGTTGTTGGAACAATTACAACAGCATTAGTATTATTTTTCGGTCATGCGCAAGCACAACATTTAATTAAGGCACATCCGATGAAAATGGCGGCAGCTGAAGCATTATGGAATACGAGTGAGGATCCAGCGCCATTTACAGTATTTGCAAAAATTGATACAGAGAAGAAAGAAAATTCGTTTGAAATTCAAATCCCTTATATGCTAAGTCTATTGTCATACGATAAATTTAGCGGTCAAGTAGAAGGAATGAATCAAATTCAAAAACAATATGAAGAAAAATATGGACCTGGAGATTATATTCCGCCAGTACATACTATGTTCTGGAGCTTTAGAGCGATGGTAATGAGTGGAACATTCATGCTTCTTCTAGGAGCGTACGGCTGGTTCTTATCAAGAAAAGATCGCTTAACTGAAAACCCTTGGTATTTAAAAATAATGGTATATGCAATTGCACTACCATTTATCGGTAATACAGTAGGATGGATCATGACTGAAATGGGACGTCAGCCTTGGGTTGTCTTTGGTGTTATGAAAACAGAAGATGCTGTATCTCCAAACGTTTCATTTGGAGAAGTATTATTCTCTCTTGTTTCATTCACATCACTATATTTAATTGTTGGAGGAATTACTGTTTACTTATTCGTTCGTATAATTAAAGGACATGCGAATAAGAAAACGAAAAAGGATTATCAAAGCCATGATCCATTTGATAAGGAGGAAGAGTATGTTATCTCTTAATGAGTTGTGGTTTCTAATTATTTCAACCTTATTCGTTGGCTTCTTTGTACTTGAAGGTTTCGATTTTGGTGTAGGAATCGTTTCAAGGTTTTTAGGAAAAAATGATTTGGAAAAGCGTATATATTTAAATACAATTGGACCGTTTTGGCACGCGAATGAAGTATGGCTTGTTTGTGCTGGTGGCGCTATGTTTGCGGCATTTCCGCACTGGTATGCAACTTTATTTAGTGGGTTCTATATTCCATTTGTGTTTATGCTTCTTGCATTAATTATAAGAGGTGTTTCCTTTAAATTCCGTGCGAAAATAGAAAACCATAAGTGGAAAAATTTCTGGGATTGGGGCATGTTTATTGGAAGCTTGCTACCGCCTATACTTTGGGGAGTTGCAATCGCAAACTTTATGACAGGTGTACCAATTGATGAAAGTAAAAATATGGTAGGCGGATTTATGAAATTACTTCACCCATTTGCGTTACTTGGAGGAGTTATGTTTCTTCTTCTATGTATTGTTCATGGTTTGCAATTTCTTACTATACGTACAACAGGAAAATTACGAGAACGCGCACGTATTGCCGCAACAAAGATTGCACCTTTTGCATTAATAACACTTCTTGTTTTTGCAGCTGTAGGGTTATGGAAAACAGATATTTTCACCGCACATGGTTCAGAGTGGCTAATGGTTCCAGTTGGAGCTTTTGTAGCGCTATTTGTTTCTACTTTATTAAATAAAAGAAGAAGAGATGGTTGGGCTTTCTTTATGACGAGTTTAACAATCATTTTGCTAAGTGCAAGTGTGTTCATCGGTATGTTCCCACGTGTCATGATTAGCTCATTAGGAGCGGTAAATGATTTGACAATTTATAATGCGGCATCAGGACCTTATGCATTAAAACTGATGAGCTATTTCTCTCTTGCTATTTTACCGTTTGTTATCGGTAGTCAAATATGGAGTTTCTATGTATTTAGACAACCTGTTAAGTCAGACAAAGATTTGGAGTACTAATGAAAAGAAAAAGAGGACTTCCGTCGTATCCTGGTAGCCGAGTTTTATATGTGACTTTAAGTCTTATTAGCATTTTAGAGGCGTGTAGTATCATTGCGCAGACAGTGTTTTTAGCACGAGCAATCACATTTTTATTTCATGGAGAAACAGTGCAGGCTGTGCTAAATGAAACTGTTTATTTTGGGATCACGTTTGCAGCACGCCAAATGTTGGTGCGAGCATCGCAAATATTGGTTGAGCGTTTCGCTGAAAAAACAGGATTGGCATTACGTAAACAGTTAATAGAAGCATATTTTACATTAGGGCCGAGATTTGTCCAAACGAATGGGACTGGCCATCTGGTTACTTTATCGATAGAAGGTATTGAGAAATTCAAAACTTATATTGAATTAACAATTCCTAAAATGATTAGAAGTAGTATCGTACCAGGACTAATTGTTCTATATGTTTTTACACTGGACATTAAGTCTGGAATCATTTTAGTTGTAACGATTCCAATTGTGATTATATTTATGATCCTTCTAGGATTAGCAGCGCAAAAAATGGCGGATAGCCAATATGAAACATATCGTGTACTTTCTAATCATTTCGTAGATACGTTAAAAGGATTAGAAACATTAAAGTATTTAGGGAAAAGTAAACAGCACGAAGGAAAGATTGAAAAAGTAAGTAAACGATATAGAAAAGCAACGATGCGTACTTTGCGAGTTGCTTTTCTTTCTTCTTTTGCATTAGATTTCTTTACGAGTTTATCAATTGCATTTGTAGCAGTTGGATTAGGGATACGGTTAATAGATGGAACGATAATACTATTACCAGCCCTTACGATTTTAATTTTAGCGCCGGAATATTTTCTGCCGATTAAGCAAGTTGGAGCGAATTATCATGCTACATTAGATGGACAACTGGCAATGGAGCAAATAGAAGAAATTTTACAGAAACAAAAAGAAATAGAAAAGAAAGATTCAAATGTAGATATAGTATGGAATTCTTCTAGTAGTTTGAAATTACAAGATGTAAAAGTAAATAATGATGAATCTGAAAAGGCTATATTAGAGGGAATTGATTTTACTTGGCAAGGTAACGGTGCTATAGGCATTATTGGTGAAAGTGGGGCAGGGAAATCAACGTTAATCGATGTGTTAGCAGGATTTCTACCGCCTTCGGGTGGGAAGATGTTAGTAAATGGTGTGGAAATTGGTGAATCTACTCGAGAAGATTGGCAAAAAAATATTGCTTATATTCCGCAGCAACCTTATATTTTTCCGCTTTCATTAAAAGATAATATTTGTTTCTATGAAACGAATACAATTGATGAAGAAGTTGAGAGAGTTATTAATGAAGTTGGTCTTCGTTCGCTCGTTGCATCATTACCACATGGGATGTACGAAAGAATTGGAGAAGGTGGACGTATGCTTAGTGGCGGACAAGAACAACGTGTCGCTATGGCACGTGCACTTTTAAGTAAAAAGCCAATCATTTTATTAGATGAACCTACAGCACATCTTGATATTGAAACTGAATTTGAAATAAAGCAATCGATGTTACGTCTGTTTGAAGGTAAGTTAGTATTTCTTGCAACGCATCGTCTGCATTGGATGAAGCAAATGGATCATATTCTTATTTTAAATAAAGGGGAAATTAAAGAAAGTGGAACATATGAAGAACTTTTAAAGAATGAGACATTACATTTTCATAGGGAAGAGGGGGGAGAGCGATGAGTAACTGGATTAAACCTCATATACAGCAAAATAAAGGTAGAATGACGTTGACTATTTTCCTCGGGCTTCTTGGAGTTAGTTCAGGTGCGATGTTACTTTTCATTTCAGGTTATTTAATTTCTAAATCTGCTCTCAGACCAGAAAATGTAATGGTTGTATATGTTCCTATAGTTGCAACGCGTGCGTTTAGTATAGGGCAAGCTGTCTTTCATTATTTAGAGCGTTTAGTAGGGCATGACGTCGTTCTACGAATTTTAGAAAAAATGAGGACAAAACTATATAGAATTGTAGAACCACAGGCGTTATTTTTGCGCTCTCGATTTCAAACTGGTGATGTACTAGGTGTATTGTCTGATGATATAGAACATTTACAGAATCTATATTTACGTACAATATTTCCTAGTATATTAGCATTAGTTGTATATAGCATTTTCGTACTTGTTATCGGTGCATTTGATTTAGTATTTGCACTTATCGCAGCTTGTATGTTAGCTGTTATTGTTTTTCTTCTTCCATTCGTATCACTACTTTTGATGAAACGACATCATGTTGCTTTGAAGCGAGGAAGAAATCGTTTGTATCAACAATTGACAGATGTTGTATTTGGGTTATCTGATTGGCAGGCGAGTGGTAGAAAAGATGAATTTATTAATGCGTATGTAGAGCGAAATGTCCAGTTGTTAAAGACAGAAAAGAGAGTGAAACGCTGGTACCATATTCGAGATAGTATCATTCATTTAATAGTGGGTATTGTAGTTATTTCAATGATTATGTGGACTGGAAATCAATCTGCAAGTGAACAGATTGCTCCCACAGTTATTGCAGCATTCGTATTAATGACATTGTCTGTGACGAATGTGCTTATTCCTGTATCAGATGCTATTGATCGAATTCCATCTTATATAGAATCTGTTCATCGGCTTAATGGCGTAGAAAGTGATAGCGCTTTGGATGATGGTAAGGAGTTACCTGGAGATAAAGAATACGTTATACCAAAACATGTAGATATTGAACTGAGTAATGTGTCGTATAATTACCCGAATAGTAATGAATCTGTATTAAAAGACGTATCATTGCAAATAAAGGCAGGAAAGAAAATTGCTATTTTAGGTAGAAGTGGAACAGGAAAATCTACTTTACTAAAATTGTTAACTGGGGCACTACGTCCGGTGAATGGCCAAGTTATATTGAATGGTGAACAAGCTCATACGGATTTTTTGTCAAAATATATTTCTATATTAAATCAAAAACCACATTTATTCGATACGACAATTGGAAATAATGTGCGGATTGGTAAACCAGAGGCTAATGATGAAGAGATATGGAAAGCTTTAGAAAAAGCGCAGCTAGCACCGCACATTGCTTCTCTTCCTGATGGATTACAAACAAAAATGCATGAAATGGGAAAGAGGTTTTCTGGCGGAGAAAGGCAAAGGGTAGCATTTGCAAGAACTCTTATGCAAGAAGCACCAATCATTGTACTTGATGAACCGACTATCGGTTTAGACCCTAAAACAGAATTAGCCTTAATAGAAACAATGTTTTCTGCAACAGAAGAAAAGACTGTTATTTGGATTACACATCATCTTGTAGGAATTGAACATGTAGATGAAGTGATTTTCCTTGATAGTGGTCAAATCGCTATGAAAGGTAGTCACGAACAGCTACTGAAAGAAAATGAGAAATATCGTAGGTTATACGAGCTTGATAAAGGTATATAAGAATGAAATGCAAAAAACACAAATTCTTGATAGTTCAAGGTTTGTGTTTTTTGTATTTGTGGTGAAATCATATAGACTGTATAAGCTAGTTGAGCATGAAATGGTTATATATTGTTAGAAAGGGTGTTTAAAACCTATCCTTTCAAGGCAATACTTGAGCCATAGTGAATGGATTGTTGGAAGGCGTGATTATATGTTTGAAGAGGATGGCATTGTTTTAATTCTGGAGCCTGCTGATGAACGGAATATGAGGAAATTTATTTTTACAGTTCCGAAATCAGTTTATGAAAAAAAAGAGATTTCATTACATTACGGAACACCTTTAGGTCAAGGATATACGGACATTATAGAAGATATTATTAGTGTACATATAGACATAGATATTGTAACGGTAATAGGGCGTGTGAGAGGATAAAGAGAAACTTTAATTAGTGGGAGTAATACTTACCTGGAAAACAGACGTACTTAAAATAAGTATGTCTGTTTTTATATTTAAATGAAGATAGTTTCGAGGTACATGGTGAACAGGATAATAATGATTTTTCTAGAATGTATAAGAGGAAGATTAAAAAAATAAGATATGATGTGATAAAGTGTATAAGAAGAAAACAAAGTGTTTATAAATGAATAAAAGTATGACAATTATTTAGGAGGTCAAAATGAAGTTTACAAAAACACTGTTACTTTCAATTGTAGTTTCAATTGGTTTGATGGGATGTTCGCTAGTGGAGGAAGGGAAGAACTCCATAGATTACGCTCAAAAAGCGACAGACTATGTAAATGAAATAAGTGCATTTGCAAATGAAGCGCCAGCATTAGCTGAAAAGGCTGTTAAGGATGGGGAAGCCCGGAAAGAACTAGAAACGAAACTTACTGAAATTAAACAAGATATACCAGCTTTTAATGAATTAACACCACCAGATGTAGCGAAGGATCTTCACCAGCAAATCGTCGGTTATAATGAAAAGTTAAATACATTAATTGATACATCTATAACAAAGATAGAGGAAGGAAAAATGAATGTAGAGCAGTTTAAAAACTCTGAGCTTATGCAGACGATAGAACAAGTTCGTGATTTGAAAGATAAGGTTCAAAATTTAGGGCAATAACAAAAAGATCCGTTTATCATAAACGGATCTTTTTGTTATTGAATACAATAGATGATTACACCAATGACAATAATAATGTTGCCAATGATTTTTCGTTTCGTGATTTTCTCCCCTAGGAAGTACCAACTGAAAATTAAGATGATGATATAACTTAATGATTCTAATGCAGATGCTTGCTTTAATGCCAAGCCTTTTAAGGCAATCACATTTAATCCGGCATTAATTACAAATAAAAAGTAGCCGATGATAACATAAGGATTCATATATTCTTTTATTCTAGAATCGTATTGTTGTAAAGTAGCCTTTTTTAATAATATTTGTGAGTAATTGGCTAAAATTATCCCGAAAATAAATAATAACATATAACTATTCATCTTTTGTCACCACCACAATTCCGACGATAATAATAGCTGCGCCAAGTATGTGATTCCACTGTATCGTATCTCCAAATAGGAATACTGACCAAAGCATTGACCATAGTATTATAATCCCACGGTGTGAATATGCTCTAGAAATTTCAAAATTCTTAATGACTTGTTGCCATAGAATTGCATATCCGAATAAAAGTACAACAAGCCCAAAGTAAGCAATAAAAAATGAAATTGATGCAATAGGGAATTGAGCTACCCATTTCATGTAAACCATAATGATAGAATATATCAAGAAGGCCACATGTAAAAATACATAGTTTTTAATAGTTGGTTTCATATATTCACTCTCTTTTACTTTATATACACGTATGTAAACTCGATGTATATAATCAATAGCTTCTTATTATATATAAAAGGCATATTGAAATGATTTTTGTTTATTTCTTCACATTCCAAAATATATAGTAACATGTCTTCTAATGTAAAACAATAGAAGGCAATACGTAGCTTTAGAGCTGAAAATAATAGAGGTAGTAGAGTTAGATTTTCCACTGTTCTATAATTTGTATCGTTTTATTTGTTGCATCCATCTCTACTTGAATACCTATTGGCAAAGTAATCATTGGATGAGTATGACAACAATCAAAATCGGCTAGAAAAGGAAGTTTTTGATTTTGCAATACTTCTAATAGTATTTCGTAAGGTTTTCGATTTGCACCACAATCATCAAACTGCTCATGTTTTCCAAGGATGATACCTGAAACTTTATCAAAAACGCCGTTAATTTTAAGTAATGAAAAACTTCTTTCGAGAGTAGCTGCATCTTTTGAGCTATCTTCAATAAAGAGAATGTCACCTTCTTGAATATGTGGCATATAGGGACTACCCCAAATACCTTGTATAGTGTTTAAATTCCCACCAATAATACGTCCAGTAGCTTTTCCACCAATTACTGAAATCCAATTGTTCGGTAGAAGATCTTTTTCTTTTGTTTTTTCTTCCCAATTAATAAATTCATCTGACCAAAATAACGGCTGGTTTATGTTGTAAGGAAGGTGTTGATCAGTTAATAAAGTATCCGCAAAATATTTGTACGTGCAATCTACGAAAGGTTCAAATTCACCAAAAGAAGGAACGAGTGTTGGACCATAAAATGTAGGAATTCCTGTTTTTGCATAAATTCCTAGTAATAACGCTGTTGCGTCGGAATAGCCAATCATTATTTTAGGTTTTTTTTGAAAAGAAGCATAATCAATATAAGGTAATAATGAATTTGAATTCATTCCCCCAATTGTCGACATGATACAAGAAACGTTAGGGTTTCTAATCAAGTCATTTAGTTCCTCAGCACGATCTTTAATGCTCCCTGAACGATAATAATCATATTGACCTGTTAGTGAACCTTCTAATATATGAAATCCTTTCTTTTGTAGGTATAATTTTGCTCGTTCAAATCTCTTTGGAGAAGTATAGGTTACTGGTGAAGAGGGAGAGTAGATGCCGATTGTATCTCCATATTTCAATCTTTTTGGAAGTATCATTTGTATAAATCCTTTCTATTATATAGTGTTTTTGTGGTTTGATATTATTGAATATTCTTATATTTTATTGTTTTTAGTGTAACACATATGAAAAAGAGAACGAGGTTGAAATTATAATTGCTGTAGATGAATAAATATACTTTTTACCTTGACGATATAAAGTAATTGTTGTTATGGTTAAACATGAGTGTATAAAAGGTTTGCTAAAGGAGTTTTAGAATGAAGCGGTTAAAATGGGGAAGATTAACAATCCTATTAGTAGTAATTCTGGGTATATGTTGGTTCTTTTTCCAAGGAGTTCAAAAGAGTGAAACAAATGTAGATACTCAGCCTTTACAAGTGGCAGAGCTACCTAAAACAGGGCTATCTGAAAAAGTAGTTCCACCAAAATATATACCACCAGAAATTGATGCAAAAGCAGCTATTATTATCGATGCGAGTAATGGAGAAGTTATTTATCAAAATAATGAAAATGAAGCTGTTGCCCCTGCTAGTATGTCAAAAATGATGACAGCATATCTCGTTTTAGAGAGTATACATAATGGGAAAGTCCACTGGGAAGATCCAGTGAAAATAAGTGCAAAATCGGCACAAACAGAGGGTGCAAAAATCCCAATGCAAGTAAATGATACATTGACTGTTAAGGACTTATATCATGCATTAATGATTGAATCGGCTAATAATTCGGCTGTCGCTTTAGCAGAACATGTAGCTAAGACAGAAAAAAACTTTGTTCAACTTATGAATGCAAAAGCCCAGCAGTTAGAAATGTCAGATAAAGCTAAATTCGCGAATGCTTCCGGATTACAGGAGCCCGACGGAAGTGAAACAAAAATGACAGCAGCTGACGTAGCGAAATTAGCGTATCATCTTATAAAAGACTATCCAGAGATATTAGAAGTGACTCACTTACGTCAAAGTCAGTTAGCATTTAATAATATTAATGTTACAAATACAAATGAGATGTTAAACAAAAATAATAAAGCTTTATATATAGAAGGAATAGACGGATTAAAAACAGGATTTACAGATAGCGCAGGGT
The DNA here is from genome assembly GCF_038050385.1 of Bacillus sp. FSL R9-9410. Classification (NCBI taxonomy): domain Bacteria; kingdom Bacillati; phylum Bacillota; class Bacilli; order Caryophanales; family Bacillaceae; genus Bacillus; species Bacillus sp. FSL R9-9410. The sequence continues at coordinate 2,825,109 of NZ_JBBOTV010000001.1, read as the reverse complement.
ATTGTTTTACAGGTACTGCAAAACAAGGCGATAATCGCATTATTACAGTTGTTATGGGGACAAAAAGTAAAACAAAACGTTTTACAGAAACAAATAAATTAATGTCCTATGCATTTCAATTACTTAATTAGGTGAAGAAAGAAGTAAATGAGATTATTAGCCCGCACCAATCGGGCGTTTACGGGCAGTTGATCGCCCACCTAACTTCTTTGCTCCCGCTGAATTTTGAGGTGGGAGTTTTACTGCCCGTTAATGCGGGATAAAAATAAGACAGACAGTTTATTGAACCTTGATTTTGGTGACAATAAACTGTTTTTTTATTCTTTGATGTATAGGAAGTAAAAACTCAAGTGATATCATTTGAGTTTGTTTTTGTTTGTTGATATTATTAAGTTAAGAACTTATTAATAATAAGTTCGAGAGGCATTATATGCTTCGTACATATGATACTGCCTCAAATGAAAAATTGGAGGGAATTGTAATGGCAAAAGATTTTTACTCAGCAATTGAAGACAGAAGATCTATTTACGCGATTAGTAAAGAGCAAGTAGTTTCTGATGAAAGAATTCAAGAAGTGATTTATCATGCTGTGAAACATACACCTTCGGCTTTTAATTCTCAAAGTGCAAGAGTTGTTGTATTACTAGGTGAACAACACGACAAATTATGGGATGTTACGAAAGAAACGTTACGAAAAATTGTACCTGAAAATAATTTTGCACCTACGGAAGAGAAAATGAATGCATTTAAAAGTGGCTATGGGACAGTTTTGTATTTTGAAGATAGTAAAGTAGTAGAAAGTTTGCAAGAGAACTTTGCACTATACAAAGATAATTTTCCTACATGGTCTCAGCAATCTTCTGGAATGTTGCAATTTTCGATTTGGACAGCATTAGAGATTGAAGGTTTTGGTGCTACATTGCAGCATTATAATCCGTTGATTGATGAAGAAGTAAAAAAAGAATGGGATGTACCTGAAAACTGGAAGTTAACTGCGCAAATGCCATTTGGTAAACCGGTAGTTTCGGCAGGAGATAAAGAATATCAGCCATTAGAAACTCGTGTGAAAATTTACAAATAAAATAAAGTGAAACTTTAATCAGTGGGGGTTTTATCCATCCCCCACTGATTATTAGCCTTCACCAATCGGGCTTTTACGGGCAGTTTCTCCCACCTAACTTCCTCGCATTCGCCGAATTTTGAGGTGGGAGTCTTACTGCCCGCTAATGCGGGGTAAAAAATAGAAGGTGAACAGAGATATAATCTGTTCACCTTTTTATATATGGTATGGGTTTTTATGCTGAATTGTTTTCATTTGCTCTTTTAGTTCGTTTTTCTTTGTTTCAATGATTGTTACCTGTTTAAATGTTGTAAACGATAATAAGTGAGTAAGAGCAGAGTAAAGTTCGATATTATTATTTATGTGATCGTCTATTATTTTTTCCACAAATGCAACTCCTCTTTTTATGTGATTATACATATTCTATCAATAAAACCCTAATAATTCCATGTTTAGTAGGGAAACAAAATAGTCAATTGTGTTTTTGGGATGAGAGTGCTCTCGAGGGGGGCGTGAAATCTTACAAATCATCACGGTGTTTAAAATCATACATAGTATAGAGAATTCATTTTCTTAAAATATTATACTATTGATTAATAAAGTGTTTTTTGTCATGATAAGAGTGTGCCTCATGAAAAAGAACTTTCTAGAAAAATATAGTGTGTTTATGTATTAGATTAATGGAATTTTCATATTAGATAGAAAGTGTAAAATCTATATTGAAATAACGTATGAAATTTTAAATTTTGATGTAATACATAAGGAATTTGAAAAAATCGTTGCAAAAACACACTGTTTAATGATAAAGTTCACATGAAGTTCACACTAAATTCACTTCAATCGTTTAAAATAAACGATGTGTGAAAAATAAAACTCTTGCTAAAAAATGGAACTGGATGAATATTTTACTTTGATAATATTGTAAAGTACTAAGTTTATAGTTTTCTCAAGAGGATAGTAGGGAAAGGAAGTAAAGACAACTTATGAAAAAAGTAATCGCAGGTTTAGCAGCAGCATCTGTAGTAGGTGTAGCAGTTCCTGGAATGGATTCTGCTCATGCACAAGTTTCAAATGATGCGCTAAAAGAAATTAATGGACAAACACAAACTCAAACTCAAACTCAAACTCAAACGACTGTAACTGAAACAAAAAAGGTAGAAACAACTTCTGAATTAAAATACACGGTAACAGCTGATGTATTAAATGTACGTTCAGGTGCTGGTACAGGACATGACGTTATCTCTAAAGTAAAAGCAGGTCAAGTACTTCAAGTAATTGGACAAGAAAACGGTTGGTTCAAAGTTAGTGTAAATGGTCAAACAGGTTATGTAAGTGGGGACTTCGTAACAACTGGTGGCAATAAAGGAACTACTGTTCAACAAGGAACAGGTACTTACACAGTAAACGTTTCTTCACTAAACGTACGTACAGGCCCAAGTGCATCTCATACTGTCTTAGGTTCTGTAAATAAAGGGAAAACAGTTCAAGTTGTAGGTGAAGTTCAAGATTGGTTTAAAATTAACTTCAATGGTGGAACTGGATACGTAAGTAAAGACTTCGTAACAAAAGGTGGTTCAGCTGTATCTAACGAAACACAGCAACCAACTACAAACAACAACAACAATACTACTACAGTTCAAACTGGTGGTTCATATGTTGTTAATACAGGAGCTTTAAAAGTACGTACAGGTCCAGCTACATATAACCCTGTAATTGGTGGTGTAACAAACGGTACAGTATTAAACGTTACTGGCGCTGAAAATGGTTGGTATAAAATTAACCATAACGGCCGTACAGGTTACGTAAGTGCAGACTTTGTGAAGTTTGTAAAAGGCGGAGTGAACAATGTAGTTACTGGTGGTAACGAAGGTACTAATCAAGTACAAAAACCAACAGCACCAACAGGTGGAGATACATCTTCAATCGCTGGATTCGCTAGATCTTTAAACAATTCAAAATATGTATTTGGTGGTACAACACCTGCTGGTTTTGACTGCAGTGGATTCATTCACTACGTATTAAATCAAACTGGTCATAAAGGCGCTCGTCAAACAGTTGCTGGATACTGGAGCTCTAAAACAAAAACTAGCAATCCACAACCAGGTGATTTAGTATACTTCTCTAACACTTATAAATCAGGTCTTTCTCACATGGGTGTTTACTTAGGAAACGGTCAGTTCATTAGTGCAGAGAATGAAAATGTTGGTGTAAGAATTAGTTCAATTAATAACTCTTACTGGGCTAAACACCTAACAGGTTACACAAAAGCATACTAAGAAAAAGTAGTTTATATACTACTTTTCGTATAGAGAAAAGGCTTTCCAGGGAAACTTGGGAAGCCTTTTTCATATTTAGATAAACTAATAGTATAGTAGTGTTTATCACGCTTCAAAGTTCATTGGGGTTCGGGAAAATAATGAGTGGGGGTGGACAATCCCCGCTGATTAAAGTTTCACTTTATGTCAATTTTCCATGCAAAAACTTAGCATATAAATCATGGAAATAGTTTGGACGGAATAAGTTTGCTGCATGACCTGCTAATGGGATTTCTTTATATAAAACGTTCGGAAGAATAGACTTCAAATCAAAGAGACAAGATTTATAGAGATGATCATGTTCTCCCATCACCCATAATATAGGATGGGGAAGTGCTTTTAATTTAGATTTCAAGTCGAATTCTAAGCGATGTCGTAATGACTCAGCAATAATGGACGAGTGTAATTGTAATCCGAAACGGTAATAAATATTTCGTGAAATAACAGCGAACGGATTTGCCCTTAGTATTCCACTTGGAAAAATAGTACTAGCATACTGAGAAAGCCAAGATGAATATTCATCACCACGTTTTTCCCAAAATTTCTGAAAAACATTATATAAACGGGAAGGGTTATTATAATGTCCACCAATATGACAAATGCTCAATACTTTTTCTGGATGCATTTGTGCAAGTGTCGTAGAGATATAACAGCCATAGCTTAGAGCACAAATATGAGCCTTTTTAATTCCCTCTTTTTCATACAAGTTCAATAATTGATCTACGAGGCGCTGTATTGAAAAGTCGATAGCTTCTCCTTTATCGTCGCCGTGACCTAATAAATCATAAGTTATAATGTTGTAGGATGCAGAAAATCGTTTATGCTCTTTTTTGAAGGCGCGGCGATTTCCAACTAATCCATGAATAAAAATGATTGTTTCTTTTTCGGAATGTGTATTTGTTTGCAAAAAGGATACTCCTTTCAATAACTGGAGATTTATATAGTATTTTAAATTAGTTATCTATAATTCACATAGAATAATAATAAGTACCAGGTAATAATATCAGATATTTACACTTGTTGTAAAGATGAGTTTATATGTATATTTTGTAAAAATAGAAAAAGTGTGTTTACATTCAGTTTACATTTATAGCGTATTCTAGTTTTAGAGATAATAGTTTTGTTTATAACGAGGAGATGAACGACAATGGAAGTTAGGAATATAGAAAAGAAAAAAGGGAATTGGAGGCAGTTTTTACGTCTCATTAAAGATACAAATCCACCAAGAGGCATTCTTATTTTTGCATTACTAATGAGCTTACTTTCTACTGGAGCGAGTTTGTTTATTCCAATGCTAACAAAAGGTTTAGTTGATAATTTTTCGCTTTCCTCAATTAGTACGGGACAAATTATTGGATTAATTGCATTCTTTATTATTCAAACAATTGCTGCAGGATTGTCAATTTATTTACTGAATTATATTGGACAAAAAATTGTAGCTGGACTTAGAGAACGATTGTGGAAAAAGGTACTTATTTTACCAGTGTCTTATTATGATCAAAACAGAACGGGAGATACAATTAGTCGTATGACAAATGATACAGGTGTTGTTAAAACATTAATTTCTGAGCATTTGTCAAACTTATTAACAGGCGGTATCTCAATTGTTGGGTCATTAATTGTATTATTTGTTTTAGACTGGAAAATGACAATTTTACTTTTAACGGTTATTCCGTTATCGGTACTAATTTTAGTTCCACTTGGACGGAAAATGTATAAGATTTCAAAAGCACTTCAAGATGAAACGGCTTCTTTTACTAGTGTATTAACACAAGTACTATCAGAAATTCGTTTAGTAAAATCTTCAAATACGGAAAAAAAAGAATATGAAACAGGTAATACAGGTATCCAAAAATTATTGCAATTTGGTTTGAAAGAAGGAAAAGTGCAAGCATTAATTTCACCTGTTATGTCGTTTGTTTTAATGGCATTGCTTGTTATTATCGTAGGGTATGGTGGAATGCGAGTTTCTAGTGGTGCATTAACAACAGGTGAACTTGTAGCATTTATTTTGTATTTAGTTCAAATTATTATGCCGATGAGTCAGTTATCTATGTTCTTTACTCAGTTCCAAAAAGCAATTGGTGCAACCGAAAGAATTAATACGATTTTAGAATATGAAGTAGAAGATCATGAAACAGGTATGAATGTTACAAATGCGAAGCAGCCGATCGTTATTGAAAATGTACATTTTGAGTATAACGAAGAAGAGAAAATCTTGAAAAATATCGACTTCACGATTGAATCTGGAAAAGTAACGGCGATTGTAGGACCAAGTGGTAGCGGAAAAACAACTTTATTCTCGCTGTTAGAACGTTTTTATGAGCCAACTAGTGGTTTCATAAAATTAGGGAAAGAACCAATTACAGCATATTCATTACAATCATGGCGACGTCAAATTGGTTACGTTTCACAAGATAGTCCGTTAATTGATGGAACGATTCGTGATAATATTTGTTACGGTGTTGAGGGTGAAGTGACGGATGAAGAAATTGAAAAAGTAGCAGCGATGGCGTATGTTGATGCGTTTATTCATGATTTACCAAGTGGATACGCAACAGAAGTTGGAGAGCGTGGTGTGAAGCTTTCTGGAGGGCAAAGACAACGAATTGCGATTGCTCGAGCGTTACTACGAAATCCGCAAATCCTTATGTTAGATGAAGCGACTTCAAGTCTTGATAGTAAATCGGAATCGGTTGTTCAGAAGGCGTTAAATAACTTAATGAAAGGTAGAACAACTTTAGTTATTGCGCATAGACTTTCTACTGTTGTAGATGCAGATAAAATTATCTTTATTGAAAAAGGGAATCTTACAGGAAGTGGCTCACATGATGAGTTATTACGGACACATGACATGTACCGTGAATTTGCAATGCAACAATTGAAAATTAAAGAAGGAGCATTATAGAATGAAAACAATCAGTGAAGGGGCACTTCACTGATTGTTGATTTTAGAGTGCTAAAAAGTATGTTAAGCAGAAAGGATATGATTCCTTGATACCCAAAATTTTAATTGTAGATGATGATCCGCACATTAGAGAACTTGTTTCTGTATTTTTGGAACGAGAAGGTTTTCAAACATATGAGGCCGTTGATGGATTAGATGCTCTTCGAAAAATAGAAGAAGTGAAAGTCGATATGGCGATTCTTGATATTATGATGCCAAATATGGATGGGTTTGATTTATGTTATGAATTAAGAAAATACTATGATATCCCAATTCTTATGCTGACTGCTAAAGGTGAAACATCTCAAAAAGTAAAAGGATTTCACCTCGGAACAGATGATTATCTTGTAAAACCATTTGATCCTTTAGAATTAGTTGTGAGAGTGAAGGCATTATTGAAACGTTACCAAATTACAGTATCGCAATCTATTCAAGTTGGGAATGTACTGTTAAATCGTAAAACATTTGAAGTTAACGCCGGAGAACAAACGGTCACATTGCCGCTAAAAGAATTTGAGTTACTCTTTACATTAGGATCTAAATCGGGAAGAACTTGTTCAAGAGAGCAATTAATTGAAGACGTATGGGGATATGATTTTGAAGGGAATGAACGCACGCTAGACGTTCATATTAATCGGTTGCGTGAAAAGTTTCAAGAAGAGCAATCGAAGTTTAGTATAAAGACGATAAGGGGCTTAGGGTATCGCTTAGAGGTAAGTAAATGAGAAAAAGAGAAAGAATGAGTAAGATGAAGATGTTAAAAGTAATAGGGGCGATAGTAGCGCTCTTTGCTTTTCTTACTATAATTTGGTCAATAGCCTTTTTTGTATCGTCTAGTGTAATGAAAGCTTTGGAAATAAACGTATCGCCTTTTGTTACGTTTCTAATTAGTGATATGGTCGGCTTTGTATTCATTGTTCTTATTTGGGTATTGATCGGAATATTAATGAGACCGAAGCGAGAAGCGATGATTTGGACGATCATTGAACCGATACAAAAAATTGCAAAAGGAGATTTCTCCGTAAAAATACGAAATGAAGAAAAGTATGATGGAGAGATTGGAGTACTCGTAAAAAGTATAAATGATATGACAGATGAACTGAATGCGATGGAGAAACTGCGCCAGGAATTTGTATCGAATGTTTCTCATGAAATACAGTCACCATTAACTTCTATAAAAGGATTTGCTAGAGCGCTACAAGATGATAATCTGCCAGCTGAAAAAAGAAAGCATTATCTTACCATTATTGAAACTGAAACAACGAGATTATCTAAACTGAGTCAAAATTTATTAAAGTTAACACTTTTAGAATCAGAAGAGTATGTACCAGAAAGAGTGACTTATCGATTAGATCAGCAGTTAAAGCAAGTTGTATTAAATAGTGAACCGCTTTGGGCTGAAAAAGAAATTGAGTTAGACCTTGATTTAGAAAAAGTGCAAATGACTGCTGACCAAGAAAGTATGAGTCAAGTATGGATAAATTTAATTCATAACAGTATTAAATTTACTCCAAGTGGTGGTACGATTACAATTCAGTTAAAAGAACATGCGGAGTTCCTGGAAGTAAGTATTCATGATACGGGAATTGGTATATCAGAAGAACAGAAGCAACATGTTTTTGAGCGTTTTTATATAGCGGATTCTTCACGAAACCGTGCTTATGGAGGAAGTGGCCTAGGCTTAGCGATTGTAAAAAAAGTACTCGACCTTCATCAAGGAGAAATAAAAGTCGAAAGCGTGGAAGGGAATGGTACAAAATTTATTGTACGTATTCCAAATCATGAAGAAAAATAGTGTTAGGAGGAGAACCTTCTAACACTATTTTTTTTAAAAATGCATTTACCATTACCATAGTTACCTATAAGTAACCTACGCACATGAAAGTGCATCATTGCCTTTTTGCATAAATATAGATACACTTTTAATATAATAAACAACTGAGATGATTAAGGAGTGTTACACTTGGCAGAATTATTACAAGGAAAAAATGCTTTAATTACAGGAGCAGGTAGAGGGATTGGTCGCGCTGTAGCGATCGCATTAGCGAAAGAAGGCGTAAATGTTGGTCTTTTAGCTCGTTCAGAAGAAAACTTAAAAGCAGTTGCGAAAGAAGTGGAAGCAGAAGGCGTAAAAGCTGTTATTGCGACTGCTGACGTATCTTCATATGAAGAGGTGACTACTGCAATTGAAACGTTAAAAAATGGTTTAGGATCTATCGATATTTTAATTAATAACGCTGGTATTTCTAAGTTTGGTAAGTTTTTAGAACTAGAAGTTGTTGATTGGGAAAAAATCATTCAAGTAAACTTAATGGGTGTATACTATGCAACTCGCGCCGCTTTACCAAGCATGATTGAACAACAATCTGGTGATATTATTAATATTTCATCTACAGCAGGACAAAAAGGTGCACCTGTAACAAGTGCATATAGTGCTTCTAAATTTGGTGTTCTTGGTTTAACAGAATCGTTAGCGATGGAAGTTCGTAAACATAATATCCGTGTAACAGCTTTAACACCAAGTACAGTAGCAACTGATATGGCAGTAGATTTAGGATTAACTGATGGAAACCCAGATAAAGTAATGCAAGCAGAAGATATTGCAGAGTTTATCGTAGCACAGCTGAAATTAAATAAACGTACATTTATTAAATCTGCTGGACTTTGGTCTACTAATCCGTAAGGGCTAAAGTTATAAATAAAGAAGGGATATCTATTCTGTAATGGAATGGGTGTCCCTTCTTTATTTTTTGTGCATGAAACAGAATTTTCGGTATAATTAAATATGAATGGTAGAAAGTATTGAAAAATTGAAGGGGATGGTATTTACATGAGTACAATTGAGAAATGGACGGCTGTTGATCAATATATGAGTGATGTATTAATACCGAAAGATTCTACATTAGAAGAAGTTCTTCTAGCAAATGCTGCAGCTAATTTGCCAGCACATGATGTATCGCCGACTCAAGGGAAGTTTTTACAATTATTAGTACAAATTCAAGGAGCGCGTAACATTTTAGAAATTGGCGCTCTAGGCGGATATAGTACTATATGGCTTGCAAGAGCATTGCCATCTGGAGGGCGAATTGTTACATTAGAAGCAAGTGAAAAGCATGCTGAAATTGCATGGAGCAATATTGAGCGTGCTAATTTGAATGATAGAATAGAAATACGAGTAGGATTAGCGTTAGATTCTTTACAGCAAATAGAAAACGAGAAGTATGAACCATTTGATTTTATTTTCATAGATGCTGATAAACAAAATAATCCCGCTTATTTTGAATGGGCAATGAAACTATCACGCCCTGGTACTGTAATTATTGGAGATAATGTAGTACGTGAAGGTGAGGTTATTGACAATACTAGCAGCGATCCTCGTGTACAAGGGATACGCCGATTCTATGAATTAATAGCTGCTGAGCCGCGTGTAAGTGCTACAGCGCTTCAAACTGTCGGAAGTAAGGGATACGATGGATTTGTAATGGCAGTCGTTAAAGAATGATGTAAGGAGATAAGTGGAATGAAAAAGTTGTTTGAAAAATTATAACGTGTATCGTGTACAACGCAATTAGCTCGTGGGCCTCCGATATACATAACACTATATGTTATATTAAAAAATTGGAGGTTGTGAGTAGATGAGAACTGAAAAAGAAATGCTAGACTTAATTATAAATACAGCAAAAGAGGATGAAAGAATTCGAGCTATCATCATGAATGGGTCACGTGTGAATCCAAGTGTGAAAAAGGATTGTTTTCAAGACTATGATATTATTTATGTTGTAAAAGATATACAATCTTTTACGTGTAATCATAGTTGGATTAATAGATTTGGAGAAATAATGATTGTGCAAATGCCGGAAGAAATGTCGTTAGTTCCAGCAGATGAAGACGGGAAATTTCCGTATTTAATGCAGTTTATGGATGGAAACCGGATTGATTTAATGCTAGTTCCAGTTGATTTAATAAATAAATTTATTGGACAGGATAGCTTAAGTAAAGTACTACTGGATAAAGACAATTGTATTGGAGAATTTCCGCCAGCAAGTGATAAAGATTACGTTATAAAAAAGCCTACAGAAAAAGAGTTTGTCGATTGCTGTAATGAATTTTGGTGGTGCAGCACAAATGTAGGGAAAGGGTTATGGAGAGAGGAACTTTCTTATGCGAAAGGAATGCTTGAAGGCCCTGTACGAGATATGTTAATCGTAATGATAGAATGGCATATTGGCATGAAAACAAATTTTACAGTTAATACTGGAAAGTTTGGTAAGCATTTCGAGCAATATTTTGAAAAAGATACGTGGGAGCAGTTTAAAAGGACATTTTCAAATGCAGAATATGAAAATATTTGGGATTCATTTTTCGTAATGGGTGATTTATTTAGGAAAGTTGCGAACGAAATTGCTAACACTTATGAATATCAATATCCGCAAGATGACGATGACAAAGTGTCGAGTTATTTAAAGCATGTAAGAAAATTACCGAAAGATAGTAAAGTAATTTATTAAGTATATAAATCAGTAAGACTGTCCTAATTATGGACAGTCTTATTTTTGTATATTGATAAGAAATTCTCTAACAAAGTACAGATGAATCACATATGAAACTTTAGGGAGGTTTTTATCATGTATTATTTTTATTCGCCAGAAATGTTCGTTCCATATCAATGGGGACTAGAACGAAATGTTTCGTATGCTTATATGCCATATAATTCATTTCATTATGGAGACTATATAAGCACATTGCCATACGCATTAAATATACCTCAAAATTATGAAGTACAAATGAAAGAAGAGGAGAGGGGATCATGGACACCATTTTCATGGGTCGAAAAATATGCATATGCATTTTCAGGTCCATATAATAAAGCGGAAGTCGCTCTTACATTTGATGATGGACCAGATTTCGTATTTACGCCAAAAATTTTAGATAAGTTAAAACAACATAATGTGAAAGCTACCTTTTTCTTGCTTGGTGAAAATGCAGAAAAGTTTCCGAATGTAGTAAAGCGTATTGCAAATGAAGGGCATGTAATTGGTAATCATACGTATAGTCATCCGAATTTAGCGAAAGTAAATGAGGCTGAGTACCATAATCAAATTATAAAAACGGAAGAAATATTAAATCGTTTAGCTGGTTATGCACCGAAGTTTATACGTCCGCCGTACGGTGAAATACTTGAAAATCAATTGAAGTGGGCGACAGAACAAAATTTTATGATTGTACAGTGGAGTGTTGATACGGTTGATTGGAAAGGTGTAAGTGCTGATACAATTACAAATAATGTGTTAGGGAATTCATTTCCAGGTAGTGTTATACTTCAACATTCAACTCCAGGTGGACATTTACAAGGATCTGTAGATGCGCTAGACAAAATCATTCCACAGTTAAAAACGAAAGGAGCGCGTTTTGTAACACTTCCAAGTATGTTCCAGACATCTAAAGAGAGAAAGTAAAAATGTTAATAATTGGAACATTTAAAGTTGTATAGTATAATGAAAGTGTAAGTTAGGAGGTGGATATGATTGATGTATGCACTAGTAAACATAGGAATGAGCATATTGATTGGTATTATATTTATACTTGCAGCACTTATTCTTCAAAAAAATCCACCGACGGATATTAACGCAGCATATGGTTATCGAACGAAACGGTCTATGAAAAATAAGGAATTATGGGATGCAGGTAACAAGTATAGTGCAGAAGTGATGAAACAGAATGGATACATTATGATGTTAATTGGAAGTGCTATTAGTATATTGTTTAGATATCCTCATACAACAGCGGTGATTATGGCTGTCATGCTATTGTTAATCATTCGCTTATTTATGCGAGTAGAGAAAAGATTGAAGACACTTGAACAATAATGATAAATAAAATAGGACTCCCAGGCAATCTAAGCTGGGAGTCCTATTTTAATTACAAACTATTATTTTTTAGCAATTCTTTTCCTTGTTCTACAACAAATTCATAGTATTCAAGGTCATATGGATAAATATCTTCAAATGTTATCGTTATCGGTTTATTGTTTAAAACAGAAATAACCGTAAAAGATGAAATCTCTCTTTTTAATAGTTGTAGAAAAGAAGTTGCATGTACTTTCATCACATCGTCTACTTCTTCACCTGGTGCAAATGAGAGTGGTTGTATTACGTTGTGAAAATACATATGACAAAATTCACGATCAGTAAGGTTTGAAATTTCATAATCTATTTTATAGATTCCTTTGTATGTTAAATCAGTAGTTTGAAAGGAAAGCCCCAATTCTTCTTCAATTTCACGAAGGCCGCCAATTTGTACATCTTCATCATGCATAATATGTCCAGCTGAAGTAATATCCCATATATCCGGAGCTTCTTTTTTATTTTTAGAGCGTAATTGGAAATATAAGAACATATCTTCATCATCTTTTTCTACAAACCAGCAATGAAATGTTTCGTGCCAATCACCGTCACGATGCACTTCATCACGTAATTTTTTCCCAATTGTATTTCTTTCAGGATCAAATATTGTTAACCACTCTGTCATTTTAATTCCCCTTTCTGCAAATTTTATTATACAATATTTGTATTGAATTTTGGGAAAATAAAGAAAAAGGAGCGGTTATAAGTGGGGATAGAGAGTAAGGAAATAAAATCGATTATTTCAACAGAGGAAGAATTACGAGAAATATTAGGGCAACCGAGTGAGCGAGCTTTGAAAAAGGTTATTTCATCACTTGATCACCATTGTGTAGATTTTCTGTCTAAATCTCCTTTTCTAGTATTATCTACTGCAAATAAATTAGGAGAGTGTGATGCTTCGCCTAGAGGAGATGCACCTGGATTTGTACATGTATTAAATAAAAATAAAATTATCATTCCTGAAAGACCGGGTAATCGTCGCATAGACTCAATTTTAAATATTATTTCGAATCCAAGGGTAGGATTAATCTTTTTTATCCCTGGTCTTGGGGAGACACTCCGAATAAATGGTCGAGCGTGTATTACAAACGATGAAGAAATTTTGAAAGAAATGCAAGCGAATGGAAAACCCCCTTTACTTGGAATTGTTGTTGATATAGAAGAATGCTATATTCATTGTGCAAAAGCTTTTATTCGTTCAAAAATGTGGGATCCAGAGTCATGGTTAAATAAAACAGGGCTACCTTCAGCAGCGAAAATGTTAATGGAGCATGCGAAAGTGAATGCTTCAGAAGAGGAAGTTGCACGTTCTTTAGAAGAAAGTTATACGAAAAGATTGTATTGAACAATTGTAACTACTCAGTCATTCTATGAAAAACCGACAGAAAAGCACTTTTTTAATGGTCGAGAGGGGCTGGCTATGTATAGGAGCGGTCAGGGCCTTTTCCTGCCATGCGCAAAGTTTTAAAATAAAGGAAGGTAGCAAGGTGTAGGTCCATTTTTTATCTTCATGGCAGCAATCTATATGCTGAAAAGTGAAAGTAACTTTCTATAGGTAATAAGGGGCGGATTTTCGCTGGAATAATACTCCTTACCAAACTCCTAAATGAAATGTATGGCTGAGTAGGTACAAATAATTCACTTTATAAATATGGTGTTAAAGCGTAAAACTCTTTTTGTTTTAGAAAGAAATTTTAATATGGATATTGTTGGCTTGTCTGTGATGAATATATGTGACAGAGAATAAGTTTGTTTTAGATAATTTGTTATTGTAAAATATAATAATGTATTTCCTTTAAAATAGTAAATAAAAATAGGCTTGCTTTTTAAAATTTTCATAACTATAATAAGTTAACAAATAGACATGAACGAAAAAGTAACGATAAGGACATGAGATGATTTTTACGGTTTACAGAGAGGGAAGCCAAGGCTGTGAGCTTCCTAACACGAAAAATGATCTTACCACCTTTGAACTTCAATAGTGAACGAGTAATCTAGTAATTATTGACGGTATCAGCCGTTATCTGAACTTGAGCAACCTAGAAGGAAATAAGCCTGGGTTGGAACAAGGGTGGAACCACGAAAACACATTCGTCCCTTTCCTAGGGATGAGTGTGTTTTTTTATAGTTATTAGATTGAAAATTAAAAATAATCAAAAAAATAGTATTGATTTTGTTTTTTATGCGAGTATAATGAGTTAACAAATATATATGAACGGAAAAGTAACGATAAGGACATGAAATCATTTTTACGGTTTACAGAGAGGGAAGCCAAGGCTGTGAGCTTCCTAACACGAGAAATGATCTTACCACCTTTGAACTTCAATAGTGAACGAGCAATCTAGTAATTATTGACGGTATCAGCCGTTATCTGAACTTGAGCAATCTAGAAGAAAATAAGTCTAGGTTGGAACAAGGGTGGAACCACGAAAACACATTCGTCCCTTTCCCAGGGATGAGTGTGTTTTTTTATTACTTTGAAAGGAGGTGCGGTAACATGAAACGATTAGTACGTACGGAAATAACCACCACCTGCATGAAAAAATGGCAGAGCAAGGTGATTGATAGAGATAAAAAATAAAATTTTAGGAGGAGATTAGAAGATGAATAATGTTATTAATGTTGGGGTATTAGGGTTAGGTACTGTCGGAAGTGGTGTTGTCCATATTTTGAAAGAACATTATAAAAAAATCACTCTTGATACAGGATATGAAGTAAAGGTAAAGACAGTCGTTGTACGTGATTTGGAAAAAGAACGTGATGTTTGCATTGATGGAATCGTAGTAACAAGTAATGTTGATGAAGTTCTAAATGATTCAAATATTGATATTGTAGTAGAGGTAATGGGCGGAATTGAAGAAGCGAAAGAGCATATTGTGAAGGCTTTACAAAGTAAGAAACATGTCGTAACAGCAAATAAAGATTTAATGGCCGTATACGGTGCGGAGCTTTTGCAACTGGCAAATAAAAATGAATGTGATTTATGTTATGAAGCAAGTGTAGCGGGTGGGATTCCGATATTAAGAGGATTAACAGACGGGCTAGCGTCAGATCAAATTGAAAAAATAATGGGAATCGTAAATGGAACAACAAATTATATGTTAACAAAGATGAGTCAAAATGGATGGTCGTATGAAGAGGCTTTACAGGAGGCACAAAAATTAGGTTTCGCAGAATCCGATCCAACAGCGGATGTAGATGGGCTAGATGCTGCGAGGAAGGTAGCAATTCTTGCTAACTTAGGTTTTTCGATGAATGTTTCTTTAGATGATGTTCAAGTTAGAGGTATTCGAAAGGTTGAAAAAGAAGATTTAGAGATGGCCGAAAAATTAGGATTTACTATGAAATTAATTGGTAAAGCTGAAAAACAAGGATCATCCATTCACTTAAGTGTAGAACCGACTTTATTACCAAGTCATCATCCGCTATCGAATGTGAATAATGAATTCAATGCGGTGTATGTTCACGGTCAAGCAGTAGGAGAAGTGATGTTTTACGGACCTGGAGCTG
This sequence comes from Bacillus sp. FSL R9-9410, assembly GCF_038050385.1. NCBI lineage: Bacteria > Bacillati > Bacillota > Bacilli > Caryophanales > Bacillaceae > Bacillus > Bacillus sp. FSL R9-9410. The sequence goes on along the minus strand of NZ_JBBOTV010000001.1, from coordinate 2,809,374 downwards.
GGAAGTTACCAACTGGTTCTGCTGTAGTAAGTGACATTATTTCAATCGTTAAAAATATGAATCAAGTTCCGAAAAATAAAAGTGTATTAAAAGAACCGGAGCCGTATGAATTACAAGGAGATGAAGAAGTAGTTTCGAAATACTTTTTGCGTATTTCATTACGAGATGAGCCTGGAATGTTACAAAAAATAACAGAATGTTTCGTTTGTTATTCTGTGAGTTTAAAAGAGGTAATTCAATTACCATTAAATCGTGAGCTTGCAGAAGTCGTTGTTGTGACGCATCGAACTTCAAAATATCAATTCGAACAAGTTTTAGGGGCGATAGAAGATGTCGCAAGTGAAATAAACAGTTACTACATTATTGAGGAGGAAAAACAATATGTATAAAGGACTATTAAAACAGTATGCTTCTTATTTACCAGTGAATGAAAACACACCTGATGTCAGCTTAATGGAAGGAAATACACCCCTTATTCCATTATTAAATATATCAAAGCAATTAGGAATTCAGTTATACGGAAAGTATGAAGGAGCGAATCCAACAGGTTCTTTTAAAGATCGTGGTATGGTAATGGCCGTTGCAAAGGCGAAAGAAGAAGGGGCAGAAGCAATCATTTGTGCATCTACAGGTAATACATCGGCATCGGCTGCAGCTTATGCGGCACGCCTCGGGATGAAATGTATTATCGTAATACCAGAAGGGAAAATTGCGCATGGGAAATTAGCGCAAGCAGTTGCTTATGGAGCGGAGATTATTTCAATAGAAGGGAATTTTGATGATGCACTTAGAGCTGTAAGAAATATTGCTGCAGAAGAGCCGATAACATTAGTAAACTCAGTGAATCCTTATCGAATTGAAGGGCAAAAAACAGCGGCATTTGAAATTTGTGACCAGTTGCAAAACGCACCAGATGTTCTAGCTATCCCTGTTGGAAATGCTGGGAATATTACAGCATATTGGAAAGGGTTCTGTGAATACGAGAAAGAAAAAGGCTATAAGAAGCCAAGAATTCACGGTTTTGAAGCGGAAGGAGCGGCGGCAATTGTAAAAGGACATGTCATTGAGGCACCTGAAACGATTGCAACAGCGATTCGCATCGGTAATCCAGCAAGTTGGTCGTATGCAGTAGAGGCAGCCGAGCAGTCTAATGGTGAAATAGATATGGTGTCAGATGAAGAAATATTACATGCGTATAGATTGTTAGCAAAAACTGAAGGAGTTTTCGCAGAGCCAGGATCGAATGCTTCACTAGCGGGCGTAATGAAACATGTTCAATCTGGAAAAATCAAAAAAGGCGAAACAGTTGTTGCAGTTTTAACTGGAAATGGTTTAAAAGATCCTGATATCGCAATTTCTTCTAATAAATTTGATATTGCAAGTGTGTCAAATGATATAGAACAAATTAAAGATCATATTAAAGGGGTGATTATGTCGTGATACCATTAAGAGTTCGTGTTCCTGCTAGTACAGCGAATGTTGGACCAGGATTTGATTCTGTTGGAATAGCTTTGTCATTATATTTAGAAGTAAGTGTAAAGGGAGAAGCTGATAAGTGGCAAGTGATACATTCTTTTGACGATTCAATTCCAACAGATGATAAAAATTTAATTGTTAGCACGACATGTAAAGTATGTCCTTCTTTATCACCCCATATAATAGAAGTTACTAGTAATATTCCGCTGACAAGAGGGCTAGGAAGTAGCGCATCAGCGATTGTAGCAGGAATAGAGCTTGCGAATCAACTTGGAAATTTACATTTAACAACTGATCAAAAGGTCCAAATTGCTACAAATTTTGAAGGACATCCAGATAATGTTGCTGCTTCTATTCTAGGTGGAACTGTAATAGGAGCACTGGATGGAAAGAATGTTTCGGTTGTAAGGATTGAAAGTAAGGAATTAGGCGTAATTTCTCTTATTCCGAATGAAGAGCTAAATACGGAGGAAAGTCGATCTGTATTACCAGAGATGTTTCCGTTTCATGAAGCGGTTAAGGCTAGTGCGATAAGTAACGTATTAGTAGCTGCATTATGTCAAAAGAAGTGGGAAGTTGTAGGTGAAATGATGGAAAGAGATCATTTCCACGAGCCATATCGTTTAGAACTTGTACCGTTATTACCATCAATTCGTAAATGTGCAAAAGAATTCGGAGCATATGGTACAGCTCTTAGTGGCGCGGGACCATCCATTTTTATTTTAACTCCGTATGAGAAGCGTCAAGAAATTGCTGACCAATTAGCGAGAGTATTTGCCGCTATGAAAGTATGTGAGCTTGAAATCGATCATAAAGGGATTACTGTAAATAAGGAAGAACATATTGGATTATAAAGAAAGCTAGCATCGCTAGCTTTCTTTAAATTATGGAGAATCTATTTTAACGGGAATTTTTCAGGAGAAATAATGTTTTAAAAAGAGAATATAAAATGAATATTAATTTTAGAGGTGATTATATGAGTTCAAAAGAGTCACCAGAAGAAAAAAGAGAACGTATGAGACAATGTGAATTGAAAAATAACCCTACCGGTTCTTTGAATGATGGACTCAATAGAGCAGAATCAGGTAGCCCTGTTGATATGACAGGGGGGATGAATTGGAAAGGTACAGGGATATTAATTTTAGTGTTAGTTTTAGGATATATTATATACAGTTACTTTTTCAGTTAAGGAAATCTTGTTGGAATTTTGATTTGTTTGAACTCGTAATTAGTAAAAATGAATTTATTTTTATACTTTGAAGAGGGCCGTCCCAAAAGTTTTTTTGGACGGCCCTCTCTTGTTAATAGGTAGGATATGATTGTCATATTTTGTAGTTAAATCGATATTCTTTGTCGAAGCGTCGATATAATGAGAGTTGTGTTCGGTATAATTTCATGTGCTGTTGTAAATTTACTGAGTAAGAACATAACCCCATTTCAAAGTTCGGCTTTTGGGACATTCTTTATTATTTTTTGCCACATTCCTGTAACAAAGCTCCTGTATATTCAGTGGTGGAGGTGCAGAAGATGAAAAAAATGATAGCGGTATGTCTTCTTACAACTATGTCACTTTCGACTTTAGTCGGGTGTGATGTAAAAGGTAATAATGCGGTACAAGAGTCTAAAATAAAGAAAGCGACGTATAAAGATTTTACTTACGATGTAAATCCAGAGACTTTTACGTTAACTGTAGAACATGATGGTGTAAAGGAACAGGCATCACAACCGTTACCGAAAATGAAGGTATCGAATTTAAAAAAAGACAAGGATCGCACATCGTGGGAATATCCAGATCAAAAAGTAAAAGTAAACTTAGAAAAGAAAAAAGATCACTTAAATATTGGAGTGGAATCGACTGGTGCAGAAAGTTTTACATGGCCGAAAGTACAAGCTGAAAATTATACACTTCCGTTATGGGAAGGTAAGCAAATTCCAAGTAATGATGAGAATTGGAAGAAGTTTTTGAAGGATGATGTATATTCATTTACTGAATCATTTGCCATGAAGTTCTTCGCATTAAATGGGTCGAAATATTCGATTGTATATATTGCGAACAATATGTTTAATAATGAATTGAAATTTCATTCGGACCCGAAAATAGGGTTTGATTTTACACATGAATTCCCGAGTATAAATAAAAATAAAACATATGGATTTCAGTTATATGTGACAAATAATGATGCAGTAAGTATTGCTAAGCTATACAAAGACAACATTGTTGAAAAAGGTGAATTTAAAACATTACAAGAAAAGGCTAGAAAAAATAAAGAGATTGAAAAACTTTACGGTGCCGCTCATTTTTATTTTTGGAATCAAAATGGTTTATCAGAAAGTAACGTGAATTGGCCGAAGTTAAGAGAGCAAATAAATAGCCCGGTGTTTAGCCATATAAAAGAGCTTATTCAAAAAAATAGTTCAGAGCCTGGGGAATTGAATGTATTTGAGCAAGTAAGTAAACAAGATTTCATTGATAAATATCAAAAAAATGTTATTTTGCGTTATATAAACGAAGTATTATCAATGAAGGAATTGTATAAAGAGGATATTTTCCCGAAAGTTGATCAGGAAGCGAGTGCACTATTAAAAAAAGGTGTAGATCACTTATCGAAGGCGGAACTGTATAGCTTAAATAAGCATTTATTAAAGTCAGTACTCGGTGATGCAGTTGAAGATGTAAGTAAATGGGGAACCGCAGATGGAACGGATATAACAAAGGAAATGAAAGAAGCAGGGATAGACAAAGCATGGATTGGTCTACCAAACTGGGAACAAGGATATATGCAACCTAATTTCGTTACAGAAGCTAAGAAAATGGGATATTTAGTTGGTCCGTATGATTCTTATCATTCTATTCATGAGAAAGGTGATAAAAATTGGAACACAGCGTCCTTTAATGATCCATCGCTATATGAAGAGGGTACTGTAACGAAGAAAAATGGAGAAAAGGTGCAAGGGTTTTTAGGTAGAGGGCGAAAACTAAATCCAACATTATCACTGCCTAGTGTAAAAGAACGAATGAACGATATATTACAAAATGGCCCTAAATATAATTCATGGTTTATTGATTGTGATGCGACGGGTGAAATTTACGATGACTATTCATCAAAACATGTAACGACACAAGAACAAGATTTAAAAGCACGATTAAAACGAATGGATTATATCGCGCAAGAAAAAGGGATGGTAGTAGGTTCTGAAGGTGGAAATGATTTTGCAAGTAGTACAATTGCATTTGCTCATGGCATTGAAACACCAGTTATTAAGTGGGACGATGAAGATATGAGGAAAAACAAAACAAGCCCGTATTATGTCGGTGGGTATTGGTCACCAAATCAAAATGTTCCTGAAAAATATGCAAAACAAGTACCGTTGAAAGAAGAATATAAACAAGTATATTTAAATCCGGTATATTCGGTACCGTTATATAAATTAGTATACAATGATTCCGTTATTACAACGCATCACTGGGAATGGGGAAGTTTGAAAGTAAAAGATGAGGTAGGAAATCGTATGTTGTATGAGTTATTGTATAATGTTCCTCCTTTGTACCATTTAGATGAAGTAGAGTGGAATAAGCATAAAAAAGAAATTACAGAGCATCTGAAAGTTTGGAATGAAGTTCATGAAAATGCAGTAAAAGAAGAAATGACGAACTTTGCATATTTGTCAGAAGATAAGCTAGTACAATCTACTTCATATGGAAAAGATATTAAAATCATTGTGAATTTTTCAAATGAAGATGTGGTAATAGAAAAGACGAAAATAAAAGCAAAGTCAGCTTTAATTAATAATAATGGGAAGCAAATAATATACACACCAAATGAAAAATAATAAAGTGAAACTTTAATCAGTGGGGGATGTATCTCTCACTGATTATTAGTCATCACCAATCAAAATTTCACGGCACAAACTTGACTCTTTATTCTTGCTAAATTGTGAGGTGAAAATCTTACTACCTGCAAATAACAGAATGGTAAATCTGTAAATTTGAATGTTCTGAAGTTTTGTGTTTTTTAAGTTGATAAATAGTGACTTGCTAAAAATAAGCACGAGAGTATAATGTGAAATGGAATACATATTGAATTTATGAAGTAACCTTACAAAAATGTAAGGTGATTGAAAGGAAATTCAATATGAAGATTACTAGACATACATTATACTAGGAAAAGAGAAAGAGAGGAGAATGAACATGAGCTCTGAATTAGAACAAGATACGAGAAGCAGTAAAAAACGTTCTAAAAGAAAATCAATAAAATGGTTCATTTTAATTCCATTTTTCCTACTTATTTTTGGAGGAGTAGGATATGGATCGTTTATATATAACAAAGCAAAAGCTGTTGTAAGTGATGCGTATGCAAAAATTGATAAGTCATCAAAGCGTGATAAAGAAGTTGAACCGTTAAAGGATAACATTTCAATATTAATTATGGGTGTAGATGGAAGTGAAATGAGAAAAAGCCAATATGGCGAAGCGGTTCGAACAGATGCACTTTTATTAGCGACAATTAATAAAGATGATAAATCCGTTAAATTAGTTAGTATTCCGCGTGATTCACGCGTTTATATTCCATCTAGAAAGAAATTAGACAAAATTACACACGCACACGTATTTGGTGGTGTTGAAAGTACAAGAGATACAGTGGAAAGATTTTTAAATGTTCCAGTTGATTATTATGTGAAGTTTAACTTTGAGTCATTTGTACAAATTGTAGATTCAATTGGTGGTATTGATATTGATGTACCGGTTACTTTCACAGAACAAGATAGTAAAGACCAAGCAGGTATGATCCATTTAGAAAAAGGTTACCAACATTTAAATGGTGAACAAGCCCTTGCGCTTGCGAGAACGCGTAAAATTGACAGTGACGCAATGCGTGGTCAAAGACAACAACTTGTAATTGAAGCAATTGCGAAAAAAGCTATGTCTGTTCAATCAATTAGCAAAATGGGCTCTTTACTTGATGCAGTGGATAACAACATGAAAACAAACTTAACGTTTGATGATATGCTTGCTATTACGAAAAATATGGCTGGATCTGACCTGCAAATGGAAAAAATGCAAATTGAAGGTACTGATAAACGTATTGGTGGTATTTATTATTACATTCCAAACGAAAAAAATGTAAAAGATATTTCAAAAAAATTAAATGATCATTTGGGTATAACACCAAAACCAGCTCGAAACGAATAGTAAAAAAAGATTGGCCTTTGCCAATCTTTTTTTATGGAAATATATTTGTAACTTTTCTGTAACGATTTTTTATATTAGAAAAACTATACTCATATGTATGAGAATATTGGAGAAGCAAATAGTATAAAAAATACTTAAAATTTGTAGTAAGGAAAGATATCATATGCAGAAATGGATAAGTATTTTGGGAATCATTTTTATATTGACTGGATGTAAAATGTCTGAAGCTCCAACAAGTTTAATGGGAGCTCCTGCAAATGAAAAGTGGATTAATGAATTAAAAGAGCAAATAGATAAAGATTTGCCTGTTAATTATCGGTTGCTTACTCCAATGTCTAATAAAGATAAACAGATGATTTGGTCAATGGATTTTAAACAAGATAATAAGAAAGAAGCAATCGTATTTTATAAAGTACCGAATGAAGATCGGAGTATATATTTAGCTATTTATGCGGAAAGCAGCAATGGCTGGAAACTAAAGTCCACTCATACATTTGAGGGTGGGAATATAGATATTGTTAAAGTCGGGGATTTTACAGGGAACGGGAAGCGAGAGTTATTAATTGGAATCTCTGTAAGTCGTGAATCTTTAGAACATGTAATGTATGTTTTTTCGGAAGAAAATGATGATATGAAGGAGATTTATAATCGGCAATATACGAAGTTATTTATAGAGGATTTAAATGAAAATGGCCTTAATGATATAAGCCTTGTTACTTATAAAAAAGATGAGCAATTGAAAGTCGAGTTCATTGAACAGTTTAAGACTATGTCTGAAGTTACATTTGATCCATATATAAATAGTATTCAACGAATACAAATGGGACGTATTTCTAACAAGTCAAAGGCAGTTGTAATTGATGCAGGAGTTGGGGCGCATTCAGGTATAACATATGTAGCAAAATTTGATAAGGATCATTATGAGGGGCTACCTATAGACGGGAAAGAAGATTTATTCAATGATTATGTTGTGGAAAGTAAAGACGTTAATGAAGACGGCATTATTGAATTTGTTCGTACTGTGCGTCCAAAAGGTTGGGAAGAGGTATCGTACGGAGAGAGCACGATGTTTGAGCGTTATATACATTGGAGTGAAGAGGGAATTAAACCGATAGAAGAAAGATATGTCAATATAGAGAAAGGTTATTTTGTTAAAATTCCTCCAGCACTAATTGGAAAAATAACTGTCCCAGTTCAGCAAGAAGCACCGGATGTTCAAAAATTTATAGATGCAACTACAAATGAAATATGGCTTGAAGTCCATATTTTTAAGCGGAAAGAATGGTTCAAAATAAAAGGATACGAGGCAGCAGTTAAAACGGCTTCTCATGTATATGCAGTACCGAAGCAATCAAAATTTGAAAAAATGAAAGCATATATAAAACCGCTAGCGGATTATCAACAAGAGTAGGGAGGAGGGAATTATGTCAACAATTTTAGTTTTAGAAGATGAAATACCAATCCGTAGCTTTATTGTCTTAAATTTGAAACGTGCTGGATTTTATGTATTAGAAGCTAGCACTGGAGAAGAAGCGTTACAGATGTTAAGTGAACATACTGTTGATGTAGCGTTACTTGATGTTATGTTACCGGGGATCGATGGTTTTCAAGTTTGTAAAACTATCCGGGAAGAAAATGAAAAAATGGGTATTATTATGTTAACCGCCCTTGTACAAGATGAAGATAAAGTACAAGGGCTAGGAATTGGTGCAGATGATTATATCGCAAAGCCGTTTAGTCCAGTAGAATTAACTGCACGAATACAATCTTTATTAAGAAGAATAGAAGTACATGAAGAAAAAACGAATACAATCACGTCTGGTCCGTTTTCGTTAAATATCATAGAAGAAAGATTATATAGAGGCGGACAATTAGTTGATTTAACCCCCACAGAGTACATGATATTACAGTATTTAATGAATCAGGCTTCGAAGCCGGTTTCGCGTGATGAAATTTTAAATATGATTTGGGGAACCAATTACGTAGGCGAGACGAAAGTCGTCGATGTAAATATGAGACGGTTACGGCAAAAGATAGAATGTAATCCGTCAGAACCAGAGTTTATCCATACTGTGTGGGGAAAAGGATATGTGTGGAAGGAAACTATAAGATGAGACGGAAAGTGACTTTATATTTTATGACGGTCATTACACTAATGCTTGTATTATTTGAAGTAGCATTTTCAGTTTCTATTTATCGATACTATTATAACGGCATTGTGCAGTATGTTGAATCTCATGCAAAGACAAGTACACGTTTTTTCTCGGAATACAACTCACTATATTTTATTCGTTTGCAAGAATATAGCGGAGAAATAATTGAGAGTTTCCAATTAGAAGGAACTGAATTACAATTGATTGATCGGCACGGTACAATTATACAATCGTCAAGTGGGCAAAAGGTTGAAGGTAAAGTGAGTATTCCTTATTCTTTACTAGAGGGGGAAATGTATCACCAAGTTATTACTACGAAAGATAATGTGAAACAATTAGAAGTATTAAGTCCACTCGTACATCAAGGGCAAACTATCGGTGTTTTAAAATATACGACTGTTTTAACACATGTAAATGCAAAAATTATTGAAATTATTATGTTCACTATTTCAGTTGGAATTTCCATTTCAGGTATCGTATTCTTAATCAGTAGACGATTGGCGAATTCGTTTGTGAAACCTATCGAATCTATTATTCATGCTTCTTCGCAAATTGCGGAAGGTACATTAAAGGAACAAATTAAAGAGGATTATCCTGGTGAATTAGGTGAGTTAGCGCATAGTTTAAATTATATGGCAGATAAAATAGAAAAGGCTGAGCAAATGAAAAATGAATTTATTGCCTCTATTTCTCATGAAATACGAACACCTTTAACAGGAATTAAAGGGTGGAGTGAGACATTAAAAACAGTAGATCATTTAACCGATGAAGAAATAAAGCAAGGTATGGGAATTATTTCAGGTGAAACAGACCGATTGATTCATTTAGTAGAAGAGTTACTAGATTTTTCAAGATTGCAGTCAAATCATTTTAATTTATATAAACAAAAAGTGCAATTGTACGATATACTAGAAGAGACGATTTGGCAATTGACTCCTAAATCAGAAGAGAAACAGATTCATCTAGTTGCTAATTTAGAACGAGTAGAACTAGTAGGAGATCGAAATAGACTAAAACAAGTTTTCCTAAATATTATTCATAATGCTATTAAATATTCAAATGAAAAAAGTACAGTTTACATTGAAGCGACCAAAAGTGAGGGACAAGCCGTGATTAAGGTGACAGATCAAGGTATTGGAATTGCTAAAGAGCATCTACCATTTATAGAGCAGTCATTTTATCAGATTAATAACCATATTGAAGGCGCAGGCATTGGATTGGCTATTGTAAAAAAAATGGTGGAGCTTCATGGTGGTACGCTTAGTATTACAAGTAGAGAAAGTGTAGGAACAACAATTATGATAAAACTCCCACTATAATTTATATAAAGTTTATATAGTGTAATAAAAATAAATAGATGTATAATTATATTGGGTGATTTATATATGAGATTAATAGGGAGAGGGATTCGATAGAATGGAAAAGGCTTTTAAAATTAAACGAGTTGCAGTTGTTTTAATAGCGATTGCGATAGTAGCTATTGGGTATTTCATGTTTCAATCTATTACTTCACCAGCAAAAGCTGTAGCGAAACAAGAAAATGTAGTGCAGCTTGCAAGTGAACAATCGAAAGTTGAAATGAATAAAACGGCACCAAGTCGTTTTAACGGAGTGGAAAGAAAAGTTGCTTATCTTACATTTGATGATGGGCCAGGAAAATATACGGCTGAATTATTAAATATGTTAAAACAGCATGATGCGAAGGCGACATTCTTTTTAATCGGAGCGAATGTAAAAGCGTTTCCTGATTTAGTAAAACGTGAAAATGCAGAGGGTCATTATGTTGGAATGCATAGTATGACACACAATTTTGCGAAGTTATATAAAAATGGCGAATATGTTAATGAAATGAAAGAAGATCAAAGCTTAATCGCAAATATTATAGGAAAATCACCTCAATTAACACGTCCACCATACGGGTCGATGCCTGGTTTAAATGAAGGCCTTCGAAATAAAGTAGTAGAGGGTGGTCTTAAAGTATGGGACTGGACAATTGATTCTTTAGACTGGAAATACAATAAAGTACCAGTCGATGCAGCGGCAGCGCAAATCGCTCAAAATGTATTAGCTGGTGCGACAAAACCGCAAGAAGTCATTTTAATGCATGACATTCACCCGCAATCAGTTGCTGCTGTGCCAGCAATTTTAAAGGGTCTAAAAGAAAAAGGTTATGAATTTGAAGCATATCATGAAGAGAGTCACTTCCCCGTGAATTTCTGGCACGATAACCGTATGTAATTGGAGGAATTGAAGTTGAAGTATGGAAAAGTAGCAGTAGTTGGAGCATTATCAGTAGGATTATTATCAGGTTGTTTCGGTGAAAAACCAGAAGAAAATTTATATACGGCTTTTGAAACAGCAGCGACACAAGAAAAATCGTTAGCTGATGATACGAAAAAGTTAGAGCAATTAGAAAAGCAAGGGCAAGAACTTTATTCTCAAATTTTACAAGAAGGTAAAGAGCATAATGAAGCAGTCACGAAGAAGATAGAGGAAGCTACTGCAAATGTAGACGAGCGTGAAAAAGTATTGAAAAACGAGAAGGAACAGTTAGAAAAAGCGCAGAAAGAAACGAAATCTGTTCAAAGTAATATTGAAAAACTCGAAGATAAGAAATTACAAAAACAAGCAAAAACAGTAGAAGAATCGTATAAAAATCGTTATGATGCCTTCCAAAAGATGAATGAGAATTACACGAAGGCGTTAGCGACTGAAAAAGAACTGTATGAAAAATTAAAAGTAAAAGAAACGAAGTTAAAAGAAATTGGTGAAAAAGTTAAAGCTGTTAATGAGTTAAATGTGGAAGCGCAAAAGGCGAAAGAACAATTTAACAATTATACAAAAGAGTATAATGATAATAAATTAGCATTTTATAAAGATGCACAAATTAAAATTAAAGAACAAAAATAAAGAAGTATCTTAATCACGATAAAAAATCTATAGAAAAAGCCGAAAAAACATTATAATAAAAAATGTTTTTTCGGCTTTTGTCGTTAAATGAATAGAAAAGACTGGAATTGATATCATAAAAGAGTTATAGTGAAATATTCGAAGGGAAACATTGTAAAGTAAGGAGAATGAATTATGTCATATGAATTTTTATTCAAATTAGGTTTAGCACTCTTTTTAGGATTATTCATCGGAATAGATAGGCAGCTAAAGAATAAACCGCTTGGTGTGAAGACAAGTATGGTTATTTCCGTAGCGAGTTGTTTAATTACAATGGTTTCAATTGAATCAGTGAATGTTTATTCTGTACCGGGTCATACAAACATGGATCCAATGCGTCTCGCTGCTCAAATTGTTAGTGGGATTGGTTTTCTTGGAGCAGGGGTCATTTTACGAAGAAATAATGACGTTATTTCAGGATTAACGACAGCTTCTATGGTATGGGCCGCTTCAGCACTAGGTATTGCGATTGGTGCAGGGTTTTATATACAAGCGACGGTTGCCATGATTTTAATTATATTAGCGATTAATGTACTTCCTCAAATTGTGAAAATTGCAGGACCGTATTCATTGAGACAAAAGGACTTGTCGATAAAAATTACCGTAAACAAACATCGAGAGTTAGACGGGATTTTTAAGCAAATTAAAAATTTAAATATGCAAGTGAAACGAGTGAAAATTAAAGATATTGATAATGGGGCATCTCAGCAATTGGAAATGGTCATTTTAGCTCCAGAAGATTTATATACAACTGAATTATATAGTTCTTTAAAAGAAATCGATCATGTTGTTTCAGTAGAAGTTGAAAGTAGATAAAAAGAGTGATGAAAATTCACTCTTTTTTTAATGCATACAAAACATTTTGCTATAATTATTTTCTAAGGGGGATGAGTATGGTGGAGATACATATTAGAAAGGCAATGAAAGCTGATATTGCGGCAATAGCGAAAGTGCATGTGGAAAGCTGGAAAACGACGTATACTGGGATATTCGCTAACGAAATTTTAGAAAATTTAACATTTGAACAAAGAAAAAAGCAATGGGAAAACATTTTTCAAAAAGAAGACAATCTGCAATATAGATTTGTAGCAGAGACGTTAACTGGGGAAATTATCGGATTTATCGATGGGGGAGTTGAAAGAACAGGTACATATAATTGTGATGGGGAATTATATGCAATATACATTTTACAAAAATATCAAGGAATGAAGATAGGACAAAGATTATTTCAAGCATTGCTATCGGAATGTAAAAAAGATAATATGCAATCTCTGTTAGTTTGGGTGGTTGCTAATAATCCTTCTAAAAAGTTTTATGAAAAATATAATCCGGAAAAAATTGACACGAAAATTTTAGAAAGACTAAATGTAGAAGAAATAGCATATGCTTGGCGAGATAGGGATTGTTTATACAAATCACTATCAATTTAGAACACGATAATATTATTATGTAAACTTAATCTACAAGAATGAAAAAATACATCAATTATTATATTGGTGTATTTTTTGTTGACGGATTAAATGTTTTGAAAAGGTGAAAAGTTTAGCTAGATAAAAAAATTCTGAAATATATCTTGAAATGATTATCATTATCAATTAGAATCATAGTTGATAATAAAATTAAACTGTCATAAGTTTTACAAAAAAATGATAGTGTTCGTCTAAAAGAGGAGGAGCAGTATGCAGCATGCGAAACAAATCGCGGAACATGCAACAATACAAAGCTTTTTAAATTGTTATTTAAGAGAAACAGGAAGTGGAGAATGGATTACGGAGGATAAAAGGGTAGAAAATATTTTCTGCCATTCATTTCAAAGAGACGCTATCCCCACTTATTTATGCTGTCGGTTATCGGCACAAAACGTTACTTTGTATGGGGAAGTGATATATAAATCGTCAACGGACCGTCATCTATTTGGAGAACAATTTTATTACCAAATTGGCGAAAATAAAAATGTTATTAAAGCAGATTATATTACGGTTATTATGTTTTTAATAAAGGAAATGTCTATTAACTATGGAGATGGCACGAATCCTGATGAACTTATGCTTCGAGTTATTCATAGTTGTCAAAATATTGAGAAGTTTATACAAGGAAGGGAGCAAGATACATCTGAATTATATGGTTTCCATACAACTTTTATAGAGGCGGAGCAATCTTTATTATTTGGACATTTAACTCATCCTACACCAAAGAGTAGACAAGGCATATTGGATTGGAAAAGTTCAATGTATTCTCCTGAATTAAAAGGGGAGTGCCAACTTCACTATTTTCGGGCACATAAAAGTATAGTAAGTGAAAAATCATTGTTACAAGATTCCACAACGGCGATGATAAAAAAGGAATTAAAGAACGATGAAAAGGTAGGTCAAGAATTTATTGAAAAGTACTGTCAAGAAGATGAATATTCATTAATTCCAATCCATCCACTACAAGCAGAATGGCTATTACATCAATCTTATGTGCAAAATTGGATGAATCAAGGTGTACTTGAATATATTGGTCCAGTAGGTAAGTGTTATATGGCGACATCATCACTTAGGACGTTATATCATCCTCATTCCAAGTACATGCTTAAATTTTCATTCCCTGTAAAGGTCACGAATTCAATGCGTATTAATAAATTGAAGGAACTTGAGAGTGGACTTGAAGGGAAGGAAATATTGAATACTAAAATTGGAGAGGTGTTAGAAAAGTTTCCAGGATTTGATTTTATATGTGATCCGGCCTTTATTACTTTAAAATACGGGGCACAAGAGTCTGGATTTGAAGTGATTATACGAGAAAATACATTTTATAGTGAAAATGAAAATGATGCAACGCTTATCGCTGGATTAGTACAAGATGCAATTCCAGGTGAAAGAACTCGTTTAGCGAATATTATCCACCGCTTAGCAGATTTAGAAGGTAGAAGCTGTGAAGAAGTAAGTTTAGATTGGTTTAGACGATATATGAATATCTCTTTAAAGCCGATGGTATGGATGTATTTACGTTATGGCGTTGCATTAGAAGCGCATCAACAAAATAGTGTTGTTCAATTGAAAGATGGTTATCCAGTTAAGTTTTACTTCCGTGATAATCAAGGTTTTTATTTCTGCAATTCAATGAAGTCAGTGCTAGATAATGAACTAGCGGGTATTGGCGAACGTACTGGGAATTTATATGACGATTACATTGTAGATGAAAGATTTCGTTACTATTTAATTTTCAATCATATGTTTGGACTAATTAACGGTTTTGGTACAGCAGGATTAATAAAGGAGGAAACTCTTCTTTCAGAATTAAGGTCTGTACTTGAATCGTTCCTTCCATATAACCGTGAACCTTCTACATTTTTAAGTGAATTGTTGGAAGAAAATAAATTGGCATGTAAAGCAAATTTGCTAACGAGATTTTTCGATGTTGATGAACTGACAAATCCTTTAGAGCAAGCAATTTATGTACAAGTAGATAATCCACTCGTTAGAGAAGTGGCTGTTCGTTCATAAGTAGTGCTAAAATTTCACGTAATACAAATAATGGAATTCGATATTCCGTATTATAGCGGGGGGATTTATGAAAGAAGAAGTTTATCAAGCAAAAATATTGAAGGCACTCCAATCAAAAGAGTACATTTCAGTAAGAAGAAGAGTATTCCGGCAATTAGTAGAATCGTTAATTTATGAAGAAATCATTACGCCGATGCGTATACAAAAGGGAGAGCAAATACTTTTTATTATACAAGGTCTTGATGAAAAGAATCAAAATGTAACGTACCAATGCTATGGACAAGAACGTATGACATTTGGGCGTATTTGTTTACATGACTCATTAATAATGAGAGTTCAAGATGAGGAAGAAGAAATACAATCAGTTTCACAATTTTTACAGGAGATTTTTCGAATTGTTCAAGTTGATCGAACGAAATTGGATTCTTTTATTCAAGAATTAGAACAAACAATCTTTAAAGATACGATTGCACAATATGAGAGAAGTTGTGAAGAAGACTATCTTGCGAAATCTTATGATGAGCTTGAAAGTCATTTAATAGATGGACACCCGTATCATCCTAGTTATAAAGCACGCATCGGGTTTCAATATCGTGATAATTTTCAATATGGATTTGAATTTATGCAACCAATGAAAATTATATGGATTGCAGTTCATGAGAAATATACGACTGTAGGATATGAAAGTGAAGAGAGTTATAACTGTACCTTTAAAGAAGAAATTGGTGAAAAGAAAATCGAAGAGTATATGGATCGTATTCGAAAAATGGACTGTGATTCGAAGAAGTATATGTTTATACCTGTTCATCCTTGGCAGTGGGAGAACTTTATTATTCCGAATTATACTGACCATATACAGGATAAATATATTATTTATTTAGGGAAATCAGAAGATGATTATTGCGCGCAGCAGTCGATGCGGACATTAAGAAATGTTACGAACCGAGCGAAACCATATGTAAAGTTATCAATGAATTTACTCAATACTTCAACTATCCGTACATTAAAACCGCATTCGGTTGTGAGTGCACCTGCTATATCGAATTGGTTAAAAGATATAGTAGATCATGATCCTTATTTAAGGGATGAATCGCGCTTAATTTTGTTAAATGAATTTTCGAGTGTTACGTACGATGTGAATAAAAAAGCTACATATGGCTCATTAGGATGTATTTGGCGTGAAAGCGTTCATAAATATTTAGATAAGAAAGAAGAGGCAATCCCATTTAACGGTTTATATGCCAGGGGAAAAGATGGGACACCAATTATTGATTTGTGGTTAAAGAGATATGGAGTAGAAAGCTGGTTAAGATTGCTTATTCGAAAGGCAATTATCCCAGTTGTACACCTCGTTGTAGAGCATGGAATCGCATTAGAATCACATGGACAAAACATGATTTTAGTTCATGAAGAAGGACAACCAGTCCGTATTGCACTAAAAGATTTTCATGAAGGACTGGAGTTTTATCGTCCGTTTTTGAAAGAAATCGAAAAAAGTCCTGACTTTACTAAAATGCATAAAACATATACGAATGGTCAAATAAATGATTTCTTTGAAATGGACCGTATTGAATGTTTACAAGAAATGGTTTTAGATGCGCTTTTCCTGTTCAATCTAGGTGAACTGGCTTTCGTGCTGGCAGATGAGTATCAATTGCAAGAGGAACAATTTTGGATCATTCTTGTTGAAGAAATAGAAGATCATTTTGAAAGATTTTCACATTTGAAAGAACGTTTTGAAGCATTACAATTATATGCACCTACATTTCATGCAGAGCAATTAACGAAGCGACGCTTATATATGGATGTGGAATCGCTTGTTCATGAAGTTCCAAATCCGTTGTATAGAGCAAGGCAACTTACAATACAAAAATCAGTTGTTACAGGGGGAAATCATGCTAATCGTTAATAAACAAGAATTTAGCAAAAATGATTTTGAATTGAGATTACAAGGTTACGAGGGAGTGGAACAATTTCAAGAAGCAGAAGGAAATAGATTTGCACTTTGTCTGAAAGATCCATTCGATATTATTACGCTTGTGTTTTTCCTAAAAGAAAAAAGAGCATCTGTACTACTTATTCATGAAGATACACCGAAGGATACAGCTATTGAAATGGCAAAGCGCGCAAAGTGTACTGCACTTTTATACGGAGAAAGTAACGACTTTACAAAATTAGAAGTTCCAAATCTATTACAAGAAGAACCGTCTTTATTACAATATAGTTCAGGCACAACAGGAGAGCCAAAACTAATTCGTAGAGCATGGACGGAAATTGAAACAGAAATTGCTGCTTATAATGAAGCTTTAAAATGTGAAGAAGACGAAGTACCAATTGTAATGGCTCCAGTTTCACATTCATACGGATTAATTTGTGGCACGTTATCAGCAATTACGAGAGGTAGTAAGCCTATAATCATTACAAATAAAAACCCTAAATTCGCATTAAATATAGTTCGTAATACCGAAAAACATATCATATATGCAGTACCACTTATGCTACATATTATGGGGAGTTTTCCACAAGGAACTCTTCAGTTTCATAAAATTATGACATCAGGATCACCTTTGCCAGAAACGCTATTTTATAAGTTAAAGGGCATGACGAAATACATGATGCAGCAGTACGGCTGTTCTGAAGCTGGTTGCATTAGTATATGTCATGATATGAAGACACATTTAGACTTAGGGAAGCCACTTTCTCATGTAAGTATTAACATAGGTTCAAATGAAGATGAACCTGAAGAAATCGTAGTGAAAATTGCTGGAAATGATATTTATACAAAAGATTTAGGGTATAAATCTGAGCAAGGCCTTCATTTCATGGGGCGAATAGATGATGTTATTAATGTGTCCGGTCTAAAGGTATTTCCTATAGAAGTGGAAGAAACGATGCTTCGATTAGAAGGTATTCAGGAGGCGATTGTATACCGCGGTAAGCATCCTGTGATGGGGGAAATTGTAAAAGCCAAAGTAGTCTCTCATATTGAACCAGTACAAATAAGAGAATGGTGCATACAGCATTTACCGTCTTATAAAGTACCGCATGAAATTGAAAGTGTAGCAGAGATTCCGAAAAACAAAACAGGGAAAGTAAGTCGTAAGTTATTAGAGATGGGAGAGATAACAACATGAGTCGTGAAATGTTAAAAGAAGCAGTTTTAAGCATTATGAGAGAAAAAATGGAACTGAAAAATGTAACGCATTTAGAAGAAACGATGCGTTTAAATCAAGATTTATATATAGATTCGGTAATGATGTTACAGCTTATAGTATACATAGAAATGGATTTAAAGCTATGCGTTCCAGAGGATGAGATAGACCCAAAGGCGTTTCTTACTGTAGGGTCTTTGCTTGACTTTATGGAAGAGTTGCAGCCGTTACACGAAGTAAATGTGAATAACTAACCTTTTAGGAAAGTGGATGAGAGTATGACTTCAATTAAAGTTCACTGTTTAGTGAGTTGTTTTTGTGAAATTATAAAAAGGCGTAGCGATATAGATTTCCGTCCATTTTATTTCGGATTATGGGATGGAGATTTTGATATAACAGAAGGCGGGATTATTTCTTATCATTCCGAAAACATTAACCATGATAACTACTTACGCTGGTATGAAAAATTGTATGGTATTAAAGTGAACGAATGGTACGATCATTCAAAAGATAAAAGTAGCAATGTAGAAACATTTTTAGAATTAGTAGAAAATAAGCCGGAAAATCGTTACGTAATTGTAATGGTTGATATGTCTTTATTGCCTGAGAGAGAAAATAAGTTTCATCAAAAACCGTTTCCGCATTACTTAATGATATCGAAGACAGAGAAAGAAGATGAATGGTTCATGCTTGATCCTGATTTTCGCTGGGAAGGGAATATGGAAAGAGAAAAAGTGCTCCATTCTGTTAAAGATAACCCATTTGGTGGAGGCTATTTCATTGATATAGAAGGAATTCAGGAGCCAACACAAGAGATGGTAGAAAGTTATTTCATGGAAACATTCAAAAAGGATGATAATGAATTAACTATGGAATTAAAAAATTTAATAATAAAAATGGTAAATGAAGAGGGTGGGTATTCACTTTCTGGGCTCGTAACGGCAGTAAAGCAAATACCCGTATTGGCAATACGGAAATATAGCTATGAACATGCCTTTGCATACTTCCGTGAAACTTTACAATATTCGGAGCAAGAATTTGATTATTGGTGTGATCGAGTGGAGGACATTGTACAAGGATTTACAAATGTACAGTACCGCGCAATCAAAATGGCAATGACAAAAAATAAAGATATGTTATTACCAATTGTTGAGAAGCTTGATGAAATGAATACAATTGAACTGCAAATTAAGGATGAATTAGAGAGACAGTTTCTGTCATGGAAAGAAATGATAACAAATCAGTCTGTCTTAACTAATACAAGTTCATTGAATTTAAGATAAGGGAGTTCAAACCAATGAAATATTCGCTATGTACAATTTCATTTCGCCATCAACTAATTTCATTTACTGATATTGTTCAATTTGCATACGAAAACGGTTTTGAAGGAATTGAGTTGTGGGGGACCCATGCACAAAATTTATATATGCAAGAGCGTGAAACGACAGAACGAGAAATAGATTATTTAAAGGATAAAAATTTAGAGGTCACGATGATAAGTGATTACTTGGACATATCATTATTAGCAGATTTTCAAAAAACGATGGAAAAATGTGAACAGCTGGTAACACTAGCTAATTGGTTTAATACAAATAAAATTCGTACGTTTGCCGGGCAAAAAGGTAGTGAGGATTTCTCAGAACAAGAGAGAAAAGAGTATGTGAAGCGAATTCGCATGATTTGTGATCTATTTGCTCAGCATAATATGTATATACTATTAGAAACACATCCAAATACGTTAACGGATACTTTGTCGTCTACTGTGAAATTGTTAGAAGAAGTAAATCATCCATATTTAAAAATAAACCTAGATTTTCTTCATATTTGGGAGTCTGGTGCAGACCCTATAGATAGTTTCCAGCGACTAAAGCCGTGGATACAACATTACCATTTTAAGAATATATCATCAGCGGAGTATTTACACGTGTTTGAACCAAATAATGTATATGCGGCTGCTGGAAGTCGTATAGGAATGGTTCCATTATTTGAAGGTATCGTAAATTATGATGAAATCATCCGGGAAGTGAGAGATACTGATCATTTTGCTTCGCTTGAATGGTTTGGGCATAATGCGAAAGATATATTGAAAGAAGAAATGAGAGCATTAACAAATAGAAAATTAGAAGTAGTAACCTCATAAGATGAAATGATGTAAGAGTCTCGTTTAAGAGACTCTTTTTTTACGGAATAAATAACCAAAAATTACCATGTATTTAATTTCGGATTTGGTACAATTTAATATATATAAGGAGGTGATCGGTAATGGCTAGAAATCGTAACGCTAATCAATTAGCATCACATGGAGCACAAGCAGCTCTAGATCAAATGAAATATGAAATTGCACAAGAGTTTGGTGTACAGCTTGGGGCTGATACTTCTTCACGTGCAAACGGTTCTGTAGGCGGTGAAATTACAAAGCGCCTTGTAGCGATGGCAGAACAACAGCTTGGTGGCGGATATTCTCGCTAAATGTAGAAGGTTATAGGAGAAAGGAAGGATTCTTCCTTTCTTTTTTATTTTCAATTAATTGGTATGGATATATTGTGAACAGGATTCAAAGAATAGGAGTAATGCTATATTTTACCCAATTTCTTTTGTTGTAAATGGAAAGTAGTAAAGATGAAATAGCCCTGGTGGAATGTAAACATAATTTCCAGCAGGGCTATTACATGGTAAGAAATATATGATGAAAGGTTCCGAAATCAACATGTTAAAAAAAGAAAACTGTTGTTTAATTGCACTTGCATCAGTTCCACTTGTTATGACGTTAGGTAATTCAATGCTTATTCCAATCCTGCCAACCATTGAAAAGAAATTACATATTTCATCTTTCCAGGTATCCATGATTATTACAATTTATTCTATCATTGCAATTATACTTATACCGATTGCTGGTTATTTATCAGATAGATGGGGACGAAAGATGGTAATGGTTCCAAGTTTATTAATTGCAGCTATTGGAGGAGCGATAACGGGCTGGGTATCATGGAAAATTGATAACCCTTACGTTTGGATTCTTATCGGAAGAGCAATTCAAGGGATAGGTGCTGCTGGTGCTATGCCAGTTGTCATACCATGTGTAGGTGATTTATACAAAGATGAAAAACAGGTTAGTGCAGGTTTAGGAATCATTGAGACGTCAAATACATTTGGAAAAGTATTGAGTCCTATATTAGGATCAGCTCTTGCAGCTATTGTATGGTTCTTACCATTTTGGGCGATTCCAGTTTTATGTGTAATATCGATTGTTTTATTACTGGTACTAGTAAAGGCGAAGAAACAAGAAGAAGAAGAAGTTCCACCACTTAAAGAATTTATTCAATCTATTATCTCTACGTTTCGAGAAAAGGGAAGATGGTTAATTGCCATTTTTATACTAGGTGCAATTATTATGCTTATTTTATTCGGAATACTTTTTTATCTGTCAACTATACTGGAGTCGAAGTACGATATTCATGGTATATGGAAAGGGTGTGTACTCGCTATTCCTTTACTTGTACTATCACTTAGCTCATATATGGCTGGTAAAAAAATTGGAGATAAACAAGATATTATGAAAAAGTGTATCTATATTGGATTTTTACTGGCTGCTGCATCTGTATTCTTACCTTTATTTCTAAAAGGAATCTATTTACTACTTCTTTGTCTCGTTATTATGGGGGGAGGAATTGGTATGGCGTTACCGTGTCTAGATGCTCTTATTACACAAGGGATTGAAAAAGAGCAGAGGGGGACAGTTACGTCATTTTATAGTTCAATGCGATTTATCGGTGTAGCAGCTGGACCACCCCTGTATTCTTTTTTTATGAAAGGGTCGGACCATGAAGTGTTTTATTTAACAAGCATCTTCGCTGCTATTGGTGCTGTCATAGCAATTATTTGGATTAAACCAGCAAAAGATAAAATGATGTTAAAACAGAAACCGGAACCAACTTCATAATGCGAAAGAGAATTGCATGCTAATTACATAACATGCAATTCTCTTTAATTAGTTAGGCAAAACAACTTGTTTTAACATATAAAGTGCGAAGCCCCATATGATTAGCCCTGAAAATTTATTTAATACTGTAATCGTTTTTCCTGTCGAGTCTAATCCTTTTAGAAATTTGCCAGCAAAAGCTAAACTAATAAACCAAATCCAAGAAATTATAATTGTTGCAAAAGTGAAAGCCCATTTCTCACTTCCTATGTACTGTATAGAGTTTGTTCCGATTACACCAATTGTATCTAAAATTGCGTGTGGATTTAGTAATGAAACCGATGCGGCGAAAATAATTTGATTTTTTAAAGGCATGCTTTTTTCTTGCTTTACATCATTTGAAGGATCACTTCTCCAAATAACCCAGCCCATATACATAAGAAAGAAAAATCCAATCATATACAGAGTAGTTGTTAACCAAGAAAAAGTAAGGAGTATAAGGGATACACCTTGTACAGCAATTAATATTAATAATGTATCACATATAGATGCAGTCAAGATTACAGGAGCAGCTCGCCAAATATTTGGTTGACTAGCGCCTTGATTAAAGACGAAAACATTTTGGACACCTAATGGAATGATAAGACCAAATGCAAGGATGATACCGTGAATAATTGCTTCACTCATCATATTACCTCCTACTTAATGTGATTAGTTATGATAGTGTATATTGTATAGAAGAAATGAAAATTTGTATCCATCCATATGGTTGGATAGGTTACCAACCATAAAGTATGTGAGGTGATATAATGGAAAGGCTCGTTTGGAAACCTAATATGTCTTCGTCTATTCCTTTATATAAACAAATAGAATCTTATATAAAAAAAAGAATTGTTAATGGGGAATGGACAGTTGGAACTAAATTACCTTCACAAAGAGATTTGGCGCATACGTTTGAAGTGAATCGAAGTACAATTGTAATGGCTTTCGATGAATTAGTAGCAAAAGGGTATATTGAAGGGAATGGCCGGAAGGGAACAATTGTTATAAATAATAGTGAGAGTACTTCTACATATGCTCCGCCTCCAAACTGGCAGTCTTATGTAGAAACAGGACTTCATTATCCGAATCTTCCTGCTGTACAAGAGATTAATCAAGCTGAATTTACTCCTAATGTAATTCGATTAGGAACAGGTGAACTTTCACCGAGTCTCTTGCCTGAGAAAAAGATGAAGGGTATTATTAATAAAATTTTACAATCAAATGTTACACTTGGGTATGAGGAACCGAAAGGAAATCTCCATTTAAGAGAAAAAATTGCGGAATATTTAAAAGGGCATGGGGTATATGTATCTCCTGACTCTATTTTAATTGTTTCAGGGGCAATTCAAGCATTGCAACTTATTTCTATGGGGCTTCTTCCGAAAGGAGCGTCAATTTTATTAGAAAAACCATCATATTTATATTCGCTTAATGTATTTCAATCAGCAGGAATGCGCTTGATTGGAATACCAATGAATGAGAATGGTATAAATACTTCCTATATCACAAAATATAAGAAACAATTTAACGCATCTATCTTATATACAATCCCATCTTTTCATAATCCGACCAATTTTAGTATGAACGCTAAGAAGAGGGAAGAAGTGATGGAGATATGTAATGAAATTGGATTACCTATTATTGAGGACGCGGTATATCAAGATTTATGGTTCGATGCACCAGTTTCAAAGCCCTTAAAGACATATGATAAAAATGGTATCGTGCTACATATTGGAAGTATGTCCAAAGTCATTAGTCCTGGTTTAAGAATTGGATGGGTTGTTGGATCAGAATCAGTTATTCAAAGATTAGCAGATATAAAAATGCAAACTGATTATGGTTCAAGTTCTATATCCCAGCAGATTGCAGCGGAGTGGTTTAAAAATGGATTGTATGATGAACATTTACAGTTTGTAAGAAGTGAATTGAAAAAACGTAGAGATTTTATGATAAGTATGTTAGAAAAGTATTGTAGTGAAATAGCAACTTGGCATGAGCCAGTAGGAAGCTTTTACATTTGGCTACATATAAATCTACCAATTTCGAATCGTAGTTTATTTGACAAAGCTTTGCAAGAAAAGGTGTTATTAAACCCAGGCACTTTGTATGATAGAAGTGCTAACCAATTTTTACGTCTTTCTTATTCCTATGCAACTGTAGAAGAAATTGAAGTTGGAATAAAAAAGATCGCGCAATTAATTAAAGGGTAAAAGGAGAAAACCATGAAACAATATGTGATTTGCCAAATGATTGATGGAGATAAATATTTAGCTGCTTATGCGGAAACAAAACAGGATGCAATTGAAAAAGCAGAATTATTAGGATTAAGAACTGGAAATCGTTACATAGTAATTACCGCAGAAGAAGCAGAGGGGTTAACTTATCCTTAAACAATAGGAGAGTACATAAGAAGTAAATAAGCCTAATAATGTACTATATTATTAGGCTTATTTACTATTAAAGTGTGGCAGGGAAAATAATATAATTATGAGTCAAGTTGACGGAAATACCGATTTGTTTTTCGATCCTGATTTCCGTCTCTATATTCATCAACATATTGCCTGAAGTTCCAGGATTGTAAAAACTTATTAGCGGCATTATAACCAGAGTTATAGAGCCATTCTTTCTCTTCTTTAGTTAGTTGGAAATTAGTACTGGTAATGGTTCCTGTTGGAATTGTAATAGTTCTAGCCTTTGATTCTTTATCTAAATGACGTAAATCATGAGCTTGCATCATCGTTTTAAATAGTCCTTTGAACATGGAAATAGGTTCTTCATAGTGGGCGGGATCAGCTTGAATCTCATCTTTTACAAAATGAAATCCAAAGGTAGGCCAGCGAGGAGAAGTCGGTGAATCGAAAATCCAAATTGGATAATTACTTAAAATACCGCCGTCAACCATATAACAAGGTTGTTTCCATTTTGGTGTTCTCCATTTCACTGGTTCGAAGAAGAAAGGAATGGTTCCACTCATTCTTACTGCTTTAGCGATAGGGAAGCGATAATTTAAAAAGCCGTAGTTTGGTAAATCATCGGGGAAGACGACCATTTTACCATTGCTTATATCTGAAGCGATAATTTTGAGTTTATTCAAATCGGGTAAGTCTGTAAACAAATGAATTCCTTTTTTTCTAAGCAGGTCTTCTAGCCATTCTTCGAGAAATACATTTGAATAAATACCTAGAGTAGACCAAGCGCTTAATCCTTTACCGATAAAAGGGATTCTATCAAGAAAAGTTTTTTTAGTGAATTTTTCGTAATCAATGTCTGTTACAATAGTTTTTAATTCGGAACAAGAATATCCTGCTGCTAAAAGCGCTGCGATAATAGCACCGGCTGATGTTCCAGCTAAACGCTCCCATTCATAACCTTTTTCGGCTAACGCGCAAATTGCCCCTACGTGTGCAATTCCCCGTACACCACCTCCCTCGAAAACACCATCAATCTTCATAAACATACTCCCTTTCATATAAGTAAATTTTGAAATGGCAAAAAAGCACGTATTGTACGCGCTTTTTTACAATAGTTTTTAAGTTTACTAGCAGCTTGCAAAGCCGCCCCAACAGCTAGCTCCAATGATGATTAGAAGGATAAATAAAACGATTAATAAAGCGAAACCTCCATAACCACAACCACCGCCGCAACTACCGCCGTAACCGTAACCACCGCCGTAACCACCGCAACTATATCCGTAACCCATGTGGAATTCCTCCTTATATTAAAAGTGAAAATGAACGAGGGAAAGTATACTGTAAGAAATTATGAGATATCATGTTTGTAGGAACAATGTATACTATGCTTATTTAAACTTGTTCGCGTACGAGGGAAGAGCCCGTTTTTTCTTGAGCTTGTTGAATTTACAATGAACGGAGTATAATCTTTGTGCTATGATACAAATAAGTATGTAAATGTAAGGAGAATTTATGAAACAAAAAATTGAAGTATTAATTGATAAATATGAACTAACACATTTGAAACAGGAGCTTGTAAATACTATATTTCCTTGTATAAAAGTTGTGCCAAAGGAGCAGGAGACAATCGAAAAAGGTAGTTCAAAAATGGGCGGAGTTCCTGATTTGCCAAATACATTTGAATATCCAACATACAAAGAGAATCCGCTACGGTTTATCGCACAGTTTAATTTAAGTGATTTACAAAACGTTGGTATGGATCACAAACTTCCTAAGACAGGGATGTTATATTTCTTTAGTATTGAAAATTACTTTGAAGAAGATGTGGATCCAACCGAAGCTGGACGTGTACTTTATTATGATATCCCTGTAGAGCAATTACGTAGAGCAGATGAAATACAAGCGAAATATAACCAGTGTAAAATTACTTTTGAACTGACATATAAATTGCCAGAGCTTTTCATTGAAGATGAGGATGATTCAGATCGTTTCTTGCAATTACTTGAAGAGCTAATCCCAGACAACTATGATAATCATCAAATGTTTGGAGAACCATTCTCTGTACAAGATGAGGTATTGGACGAGACTGGACAATATATGGGGATAGATCCACAGCATATGACGCTCTTATTCCAAATTGATTCAGATACTAAAAATTGTAATATGATGTGGGGAGATTTAGGAATGCTTTATTTCTGTATTGGAAATGAAGACTTGAAAAATCGCCAGTTTGAAAATACATGCTGTGTGTTACAAACTTGCTAAAAAAAGGGTTGTTCTTTTTCTAAAAGAACAACCTTTTTTAATCCTGCAAAAGCCCGATTGGTGAGGGCTAATACTCAGTGGGAGATAAGAAAACCTCCCCTATGATAAAGTTTCATTTTATGATGTTAATTAGTAAATATGCATAATCTCATATGACCTATTTTGAAAAGTATTGTATACTCTGAAACTATACGATACTTTTTTGTATAGTTATAGAATGTAAGGAGTGACAAGATGGGAAAGACAAGTAAGTATGTGACAGCTGCCGCACTTTGTTCAACTATAGTAATGGGAGGCTTACAGGCGTCAGCTGTATCTTATGCGGCTACGAATCCGACTACAGTGACAACACAATCAGATGCAAAGTTGTTAAATGATTTCAGAAAAGAATTAAAAAAACAGATTGATAATAGAGAAGAAAATATTACAATCACATATAAAACAAAAGATAGAAATGCTAGAAATATTATGGACCAATTGTATGGCGAGTTTAATAAAATTGTAGATGCTGATGAGTATGTAAAATATAATGTAGCGTCTACTAAATATTCTATAAAAGGGATGCCAGGGAATTATACATTTACATTACAAGTGAAGTATCGTGAATCAAAAGAGCAAACACAGTATGTAAAGTCTCAGGCGAAAGCAATTGTAAATTCTATCATTAAACAAGGCATGGATGAACATGAAAAAGTGAAAGCTATTCATGATTATGTTGTGAAAGAAGTATCATATGATACTTCTTATCAAGCATATACAGCGTATGAAGCGTTAGCGAATCGTTCTGCCGTTTGCCAAGGATATACATTGTTAACATATCAATTACTAAAAGAAGCAGGTATTCAAAATCATATTGTAACAGGTACAGGGAACGGACAAGCTCACGCATGGAATTTAGTGAACATTGATAACAAGTGGTACCACCTTGATACTACATTCGATGATCCAGTTCCTGATAAAGCTGGGCGCGTAACATATTCATATTTTAATATGTCTGATGAACAGTTAAGCAAAGACCATGAATGGGATCGTAGTGAATATCCAGCGGCAACTACAAGCTACTTCAACGAATTAACAAGCAAAATAAAAGCCGGTAGTTCAAAAACTGCTGTATATGAACAAATGTTAAAAGAAACAAATTTAAAGTATTTATCTGCACAATACGGAGCGGAAAATTACAATGAGTTTAAGAAAAAATTACAGCAACAATTTGCTTCCAAGCCAGAAAAAGTAGAAGTACGATATAAGCAGTCAATGGATGGAACGATGCAAGATATAAAGAAAGTATTAAATGAAATAACTTGGCCAAAAGGTGCAAAGCGTGTATCTTATCAAGTTGCGCCATATAGTGCAATGACAGGTTATTCATTAGCGACAATTACATTTACGTATTAATGAAAAAGAGCATCTTTAAAAGGTGCTCTTTTTGCGTTTGATTATAATTCTAGTGACTATTTAGAATTATGTGATAAAATAATTGAAAATAGAGGATGTGATAGCTGAATGAATTTGTTCGAAAATAATATATTTGCATTGATATATTTTTGTCTAGTAATCGGACTTATCGTTTTATTTTTTGTATCATTTACTCTGTTCATTAAAAGATTATTGCAAAACAACACTATGAAAAAACAACATGTGATTAATATGAATCAGAAGTTAGATCGGATTATTGAATTGCTTGAAAAAGATAAAAAAGAATAATGGAAGATGGATAAAAAGGAGAAGCAGATGGCGAATTATATAAAGGAATTACGTGAAAAAATAGGGCATGATTATGTTATTTTGAATTTTGCAGGAGGTTGTGTATTTAATGAATTTGGTGAAGTGCTTCTGCAAAAAAGAGGAGACTTTAATGCTTGGGGATTTCCAGGCGGTGCAATGGAAATCGGGGAATCTGCGGCAGAAACTGCGATTCGAGAAATAAAAGAAGAAACAGGATATGATGTGGAAATTGAGGAGCTCATTGGTGTGTATACGAAATATTTTCAAACATATCCGAATGGAGATCAGGCACAGGCAATTGTAATATTCTTTAAGTTTTCAATCGTTGGAGGGAATACAAAAATAGACGGTGATGAAACGTTAGATTTGCAGTTTTTCCCTTTAGACAAAATGCCGCCATTGTTTAATAAACAACATGAAGATTGCTTGCAGGATTTATTAGAGAAAAGAGTAGGGGTATATCGTTAACGTATAAAAAAGAAGCTAAATGAGATTAGCTTCTTTTTTATGTTCTATTTCCACCAATCATCAAACATTGACGCTGGTACTTGTCTTTTATGTTCACTCACTTTGTAACGCTTCTCGATCTTTTCAGCAACGTCAGCTGGAACGGATTTACCTTCTAAATAGTCATCTAATTGATCGTAAGTAATGCCTAGCTCTGTTTCATCAGCTTGACCTGGTTTTTCATCTAATAAATCAGCTGTTGGCATTTTAAAGTAAAGTCGCTCGTCTGCACCTAATTCTTGTAATAAATCACGTCCTTGGCGTTTCGTTAATCCCGTTAATGGTAATAAATCTGCACCGCCATCTCCGAATTTTGTGAAGAAACCTGTTACAGCTTCAGCAGCATGATCAGTTCCGATAACGAGTAGCCCTTGTTGTCCGCCGATTGCGTATTGTGTAACCATGCGAATGCGTGCTTTTACGTTTCCTTTATTGAAATCTGTTAATGATTCACCTAATAAGTTTTCGTATTGATTTGAGAAGGAATCAACAGTTGAAGCGATATCAAAAGCAACAGACTGATCAGCTTGAATAAATTGTAATGCTAATTGTGCATCATCTTCATCTTTTTGTACTTTGTATGGAAGACGTACGGAGATAAACGTTGCGTTACCACCTTCATTACGAACTTCTTCGACTGCAAGCTGTGCTAAACGTCCTGCCAGTGTAGAGTCTTGTCCGCCGCTAATTCCAAGTACAAATCCTTTTGCACCTGTAGTTTTTACATAATCTTTTAAGAAATCAATTCGTTTACGAATTTCTGCTTTCGGATCAATTACAGGCTGAACATGTAATGCTTTCATAATTTGTTCTTGTAATGTCATTATGTTTTCCTCCTATTCATATTAAAGCGGTAAATAAGTTTATATGTATATTGGTACATACTTCTATCCTTTATTATTTCGCAAAACTAACGAATATACAATAGGATGCGTGTATGAATGTAGTCATTATAATGAAACTGTTTTATATAAGCAATTGTTTAAAACCTTTCAATAATGTAAGGTTTTTGTCATTTGAATCGATGGAAGGTATTTCCGAACTTTACTAATATAAAAGCATAGTTAGTAGAAGGGCGGAGAAGTAGTATGAACATTAGAGAACTTGCAGTTCGAAATGTAACGCGAAATAGACGAACATACTCAGCTTATTTTTTGAGTAGTGCATTTGCAATTATGGCCTTTTTTGTGTATTCATTTTTTGCGTTCCATCCAGCATTAAGTGCGGGAGAATTAGGACGGTACGTATTCATAAGTATGTCTTTTGCACAGTCCATTATTTACTTATTTACATTTTTCTTTATTTTATATTCAATGGGAATGTTTTTGAAAACGAGAAAGCGTGAACTAGGAATTTTAATGATGCTAGGTATGACGAAATATCAATTAAAGCGTCTTATCTTCTTTGAAAATATCATGATTGGAATAGGGGCAATTATTTTCGGAATTCTTTCAGGTATGTTATTTTCAGGAATATTAATTTTTGTAGCCCCAATGATATTAAAGCTAGATATTTCCTTATCCTATTACATACCGCTGAAAGCAATTGTTGTAACGAGTATTATGTTTTTCGTATTATTTATGATCATTTCATTGTTTAGTGCAGGAATGGTTCGTAAAAATAAAATTATGAAATTGTTTAGAGGATCAGCAGAGGCGAAGCCAGAACCGAAGGCATCTATAATTTCTTCTATATTAGCAGTAGTATTGCTTAGCGCTGGTTATGCAGGAGCTCTTATGTCACATGGTGCAATGGTATTTATAATGATGATTCCTGTTACAACGGTAGTCATTATTGGTACGTATTTGCTGTACAAGCAGTTGAGCGTCTTTATTATTAGACTATGTAAAAAAAGTAAACGTTTCTATTGGACACAGACAAATATTATTACTCTGTCAGATTTAGCATACCGTATGAGAGATAACGCAAGAATGTTCTTTATTGTAACGATTATTTCAACAGTAGCATTTTCAGCAATAGGTACATTGGTTGGGTTTGCTTCGATGACGAAAGAAATTATGGACAGACCAATTGCGTTTCACTATCAGTCTAAGCAAGGGAATAGCAATGAGCCACAGCATCTGAAAATCATTGACGAAGGATTAAAGAAACATAATATAGCAGCTTCAAAAATAAATATTTCATCGAAGAAAACGGAGGAGCAGTCGTTAAGAAGCGCCATTTTTATAAAAGAATTAGATTATAAAGAATATGCAAAGTTAACAGGGGAACCATTTAATACTGTATCAAATAAAGAGGCTTTATTTTTGTCAGTCGAAATACCCGGACCACCGATGAAAGAAAGAAAAGAAATTACTTTACCAAATATGAATGAACCTTTAAATGTGAAAAAAGTTAATACTTCTTCATTAAGTAAAACACTAAGAGGTAATGTGTATGTAATCTCTAAAAATCAATATGATTCATTACAAGATGGATTTAAAGAAGAAAAAGATTATATGTATAAAACACAATCCGCTAAAGATGAAATTGAGGTTGGTAAAGAGCTTACGAATCAGATTAAGCCTTATCAAGAACATGCAACGTTTAGTGCAGAAGAGTACGATCAAAATCAAAGTCTACAAATCGCAGGACCCATTTTATTTGTAGGTTTCTTTATTGGTATTGTATTTTTCGTTTGTGCAGGAAGCTTCCTTTACTTCCGTTTATTTTCAGATTTGGAGGACGATACTCGTTTATTTGAAATGATTCGAAAAGTTGGATTGACGAGAGGGGAATTATCGAAAGTAGTCACAATCCGCTTAGCGCTTTTATTCTTCGTTCCAGTTGGAGTTGCAACATTACACGGGGCAGTAGCATTAACTGCGTTAGGACAAATGTTTGAGTACTCACTGTTTAAAGAAAATACAATTGTATTAAGTATTTTCGTAGGTATTCAAGTTGTATACTTCTTAATTATACGATCGCGTTATTTAAAACAATTGAAAGAAAGATTGAATATTCGTTAAATGTGTTTTTTTAACTTTTGTACTATATTTTCTAAAAAGAGTAAGGCATTACCAAATATATAGTGATAAAATGAAAATAGCGAGGTGAAAAAAATAATAGAGAGTAAGGGGGGAGTAACATGAAAGCAACAGGAATTATTCGAAAAGTAGATGAATTGGGACGGATAGTTATTCCTAAAGAATTACGGGATGTATTAGGAATACAAATCAAATCACCACTTGAAATTTTTATAGAAGAAGACAAAGTCATTTTACAAAAATATCAGCCTTACAATGCTTGTCAAATAACAGGTGATGTTTCAGATCAAAATATTTCATTAGCAAATGGAAACATTACTGTTAGTATAGAAGGTGCAAAACATGTAATAAAAGAAATTGAGCAGTTTTTGAACAAGAGTAAGATTTAGTCTTAATTTATCCCGCTATTTGTG
Source organism: Bacillus sp. FSL R9-9410 (assembly GCF_038050385.1). NCBI lineage: Bacteria > Bacillati > Bacillota > Bacilli > Caryophanales > Bacillaceae > Bacillus > Bacillus sp. FSL R9-9410. The sequence continues at coordinate 2,776,696 of NZ_JBBOTV010000001.1, read as the reverse complement.
GGCAGTAAAACTCCCACCTCAAAACTCGGCTGAAGCAAAGAAGTTAGGTGGGAGATCAACTGCCCGTAAAAGCCCGATTGGTGAGGGCTAATAATCAGTGGGGGATGAACACCCCCCCCACTGATTATAGTTTCACTTTATATTATTCTTTTGAAAAACTGAAAAAGAAAAGGACCATAATGGGTCCTTTTCTTTTGTTTATTGAGAAACATTTGAGAGGAAGGGAAATGGAACGAATAAAACGAATGTTAAATCTAAACGCATTCAATAGTGGTCTGAAATGAAAATTATATATTTTCAGGAGGGATTACGATGAATAGTAGTACAGCGAATAAACAAAAAGGCATTAAATTAATTCCGTTTACTGTAAATAAAGTGGTTGAACAAGTAAATGAAATTCCACCAGGTGTACAATTGATTCATGCTCCGCAAGTATGGGAAAAGAGCGCGAAAGGAAAAGACATTGTCGTTGCTGTTTTAGATACAGGTTGTGATGTAAATCATGTAGATTTAAAAGATCGTATTATTGGTGGGAGAAATTTCACGAAAGATTATGAAGGTGATTCGAAAATTTATCTTGATAATAATGGCCATGGTACTCATGTAGCAGGGACAATCGCAGCAACCGAAAACGGAGTGGGTGTATTAGGTGTAGCACCACTTGCTAAAATGTTAGTTTTAAAAGTATTAGCTGGAGATGGTTCTGGAAGCTATGAGCAAATTATTGAGGCCATTCATTATGCTGTAAATTGGAGAGGACCGAATAAAGAGAAAGTAAGAATTATTTCAATGTCACTTGGTGGTCCGCAAGATGTACCAGAATTACATGAAGCTATTCAAAATGCAGTAAAACAAGACGTACTTGTCGTATGCGCTGCTGGAAATGATGGAGATTGTAACGATGATACTTCAGAATTAGATTTTCCAGGTGCTTATTCTGAAGTAATTGAAGTAGGTGCTGTTAATTTAGAGCGGAAAATTTCATACTTTAGTAATTCAAATCAAGAAATTGATTTAGTAGCGCCAGGTGATGAAATATTGTCTACGTATCCAGAGGGGAAATATGCGATATTAAGTGGTACTTCAATGGCGACGCCACATGTCGCTGGGGCACTAGCACTTCTCATAAAGCAGTGTGAGAGAGAGTATGGTAGAAAATTATCAGAGCCGGAAATATACGCGCAACTTATAAAAAGGACTGTACCTTTAGGGTATGAACGTACATCTGAAGGGAATGGATTAATAGATTTATTAAAAGAATAGTAATTACTAAAAAACATCTCATATTTATATGAGGTGTTTTTTAGTATGGTTCTGTCGCGTTTAATAAGACATTTAATAAGCCAGGGAATCTAGCATTTAAGTCTTCTTCACGAATTGAAATGAAACGTTGTGTTCCTTCAAGGCGCGTATACATCACACCAGATTCACGTAAAACTTTGAAATGGTGAGATAAAGTTGATTTCGCAATTGGAATGTTTAACGCACCACAAGATTGTTCATTTTTCTCTAGTAGCATAGTTACAATTTGTAAACGAATTTGATCGCTAAGTGCATATAAGACAGAAGAGAATTGAATTTCTTCTCGATTTGGATGATAGAGAGTACGCATTTTTTCACCTGCTCGTATAAGTTAAGTTATTTGCACTATAACATAGAAATATAGGGGGAGAAAAAATGAAGTACACAAAATTGCAAAAGGTAGGACTAAATATTTCTAAGTTGGGGTTAGGAACGAATGCAGTAGGGGGACATAATTTATACACTGATGTGAATGAGGAAGAAGGAAAGCGATTAATAGAAGAAGCTATTCAGCAAGGTATTACATTTTTTGATACAGCGGATTCATACGGTTTCGGTAGATCAGAGGAATTGATAGGAGAAGTATTAAAGGGAAAACGCCACGAGTTTGTACTTGCTACAAAAGGTGGAATACAGCCGTTATTAAATGGAGAGGTTCATATTAATAATGAACCAAGTTATTTAAGAAATGCTGTGGAGAATAGTTTAAGAAGATTACAGACAGATTATATTGATTTATATTATTTACATTTTACAAATCCTGAAATAAGTTATATAGATTCAATCGGAGAGCTTACCCGTTTAAAAGAAGAGGGGAAAATTCGTTCAATTGGGATTTCAAATGTAAGTGTAGAACAATTAAAAGAAGCAAATCGATATGGAGATATAGATGTTGTACAAGCGCCTTACAATATGTTAGATCGCACTGCTGGGGAAGAATTATTGCCGTATTGTATTGAAGCAGGTATTTCATTTATTCCGTATGGACCTCTTGCTTTTGGAATATTAGGCGGTAAATATACAGAAGATTTAAAATTGAATGAAGGCGATTGGCGCCAAAGTGTAAATCTATTTGAAGAAAATACATATAAGAGTAACTTTAAGAAAGTGGAAAAGTTAAAAGACTTAGCTAAAGAAAATAATATTGAAGTATCTCACTTAGCGTTAGCATGGTTATTAAATAAAGAAGGAATTGATACTGTTATTCCTGGCGGGAAACGGGCAGCGCAAATAAGAGAAAGTGTAAGAGCGGTGGATGTTGTATTGAATGAACAGGATATGAAACAAATTGAATCTATATTAGAAGATTAGAAGGGAAGAGGTGAGTGTTTGAACGCTGAGCTTCTTTTCTTAAAAAAAATAAAAAATCCCTACAGAGATAGGGATTTATATATCGGCATATAGTTCCTTGGAAAAGGATATACTTAGCTTACCATACTGGAGTACGTATATTTGTGAAATAGATGTGAAAGTAATGTGAAAATGCCGTAATAAAAAGCACTGTTTTAGCTAAAACAGTGCTTTTCTCTTTGACTGCACAGTTGCTGCATTTTCATCATGTATGCCTGCATCTTTAATAATTCGTTGTTTTGCTTTATTTAATAGATGGTCTACTGCTTCACCAAAATAGTTAGCTTCGCTTTTTGTGCGGGCTTCTCGTAAACATTTATAGTTTTCTAGCAATTCCTCTTTTTCGGAGTTTGTTAAGAAATCTTCTATTTTCTTTTTTGTCATACGAAACACCCTTTCCTCTGACAAACGACGCAATAGAAAATATTTATTTTTTATTATAACAATAATTTTTAAGGAAAGTATAGATTAACGTCGTAATAGTTTGTCAATTTCTTGAATTTTCTCATCAGCTTTCCCGATTTGCGTATTTTTAGCCTGTTCACCACCTAAAGCTTGATGAAGTAAAAATGTTTGACCTGAAATGGCAGTTACAATGGATACTTTTATAATTTCTTTTATTGTGGTGACATCGAATAAAACGAGTCCAAGCAGTGCAGCTAGGCAACCGGTAAATATATCGGTTAAAAACCCAAAGTGGAAAAACGTTTTTAGACGGCGTGGAAGCAATAACTTGCCTTGGTTATTGATCAGATGGGAAACGAAGCCAGTAATGCCACCAACGAGAACAGCAGTTAGCCATTGATACATTTCCATCGAATCCACTCCTTTTAGTGAATAAGATTCGATTTTTACATATTGATTCCTTTTAATATTTCATATAAGCATATTGAGAAAGTTTATTTGGGTATATTCCTTATTCAATTTGATTATAACAGAAAATTTAGATATATTTCAGTCTATTATATGAACAACTTTTACAATAATATGAATGCAGAAAGGGGTGCGTGATATGAATATAGATTATCGAGTAAAAAGTGTAGATGGTTATACAAAAAATATAGGTGAATTAGTAAGTATGCTGGAGCATACGAGGGCGGTAACATTACAGGAAATAGAAAGTCTATCAGTTGAGCAATTAGATTTAATTATGCCAAGTGGTGGAAATTCAATTGGCGCTTTACTAAAGCATATAGCAGCTATAGAAAAAGTCCATCAGCTTATTTCATTTCAAAATCGTGACTTTACAAAAGAAGAATTAGAAATATGGGAAGATGCACTGTATTTAGGAGAAGCGGGGAGATCTATTCGTGTTTGTGAAATACAGTATTATGAACAACTTTTACAGAAAGTTCGAGAAGAAACATTAGAGTATTTGAGACAACGGGATGATGAATGGCTAATGTCAGAAAGGAAGTGGCCTAACGGTGTAGTGTATAACCAATACTACCTTTGGTTTCATGTGCTAGAAGATGAAATTAGTCATCGTGGACAAATTAAAATGCTAAAAGATAAATTATTTGAAAATTACATTAAATAAGGTAGCTTTTTAATGAGATATTCCATATAATGAGAGTAATAAAATTTAGAACGGGGTGATGTATTATGGTGAAATTGACTTATATGAATAATAAACCAAATACCAAGGTGGACGGAAAGGGCGATACTCTATAAGTGAGCGCACAATCCTTCCACTAAGTTCAAGCTAGGGAGGATATCAATTTGAATCAAAATATTTTAGAATCGTTCGGGTGGGATTCTTTTTTTGAGGAACAAGCTGTAGAGAACTATGAAGTAGGCCGTATTTTACTTGAGCATAAGCATATATATCGGATTATTTGTAATGATGGTGAATATGTAGCGGAACTGTCTGGAAAGTTTCGTCATGAAGCGTTAACGAAAGGGGATTATCCGGCAGTTGGTGATTGGGTGTATATAAAGAAAATAGAAAACGAGAAAAAGGCAATTATTCACCGTATTTTTCCAAGAAGAAGTTCTTTTTCAAGACAAGAAGCTGGTAACAGAACTGAAGAACAAATTATTGCAGCAAATGTAGATTATCTATTTTTAGTGAATGCTCTTAACCATGATTTCAACGTAAGAAGGATGGAACGTTATTTGCTATTGGCTTATGAGAGTGGTGCAATGCCTGTTATTGTTTTAACGAAGAGTAGTTTATGTGAAGATGTGGAACAGAAAATTGCAGAAACTGAAGCAGTAGCAATCGGTGTTCCGATATTTGTTGTTGATAGCTTAGTGTACGTCGGAATAGAATCATTGCAACAATTTGTTTCACCAGGAAAAACAGTTGCTTTAGTTGGATCTTCAGGTGCAGGGAAATCTACTTTGTTAAATGCATTAATAGGAACAGATGTAGCAAAAACCGGAGATATACGTGAAGAAGATAGTAAAGGAAGACATACGACAACTCACCGTGAATTGTTCCAATTACCGAGTGGCGGTTTAGTAATTGATACTCCTGGTATGAGGGAACTTCAGCTTTGGGAAGGAAGCGCGGCAATTCAAACTACATTTTCTGATATTGAAGATCTTGCAAATACTTGCCGCTTTCGAGATTGTAAGCATGAGAATGAACCAGGATGCGCAGTGCGAAGTGCTATAGATAACGGAATTATAACCGTAGAGCGCTTGCTAAGCTATAAAAAGTTGCAAAGAGAATTGGCGTATTTTATGAGAAAACAAGATGCTATTCTCGCAAGAGCTGAGCGTGATAAGTGGAAGAAGATTTCTAAACAACATAAAAAAATGTAAAAAACCAAAGGAATATTCCTTTGGTTTTTTGTATTTGTAAATTTTATAATAATATTATTCATATATATAGACAAAGGGGGAATATTTGTTTAAACTTTACAAGGTGTTTATCAAAAACGAATTGTAAAAATAGAGGATAGGGAATGGGATATATTCATAATCGGTTATTTATCTTTAAAACTTAATATTTAAATGTAGGAGGTTTATAATGAGTAAACTGTTAAGGTGGTTTCGAGATATAAAAGTAGCAAAAAAGCTATTAATTTCATTTTTGATAATTTTAATTGCAGCTGTCTCTATTATTGGAGGAATGTCTTATCAAACGGCTAAAAAGAATTTTGAATCACAAATTACGAGTAGTGCTCACGATAATATAAAAATATTAGATAATTTAATCAATCAAATGATTGAGGCGAAATTTAACGAAGTAAATAACTTTGCACGAGTGATTCATAGTGATATGTATCAAGGAGATAATCAAGATGAATTAAGAAAGGTATTATCTCAATATATTAATTTAAATAAAGATATTGAACAAGTATATGTTGCCGGCAATGATAAGAAGTTTGTGCAAGAACCAAATATACAAATGGCAGCAGATTATGATCCAACAACTCGTTCTTGGTATAAAGATGCAGTGAGTAAACAAGGTGGAATCGTGGTCACTGAACCGTATAAGGCGAAAGGAAATGGACATATTGTCGTAACGATTGCGAAACAAACAGAAGATAAAAATGGTGTTGTTGCGGTAGATTTAAGTTTAGAGAATTTATTGAAAACAACAAAGTTAATCAATATTGGTAAAAAAGGATATACTTTCATTTTAGATGGAAAACAAAAAATAATTGCGCATCCTCAAGAAAAACCAGGAGATAAAGCAGCTGATTCTTGGGCAAAGAGAATTTACGAAGATAATCAAGGCACTTTTTCATACACGTATGATGGTAGTGAAAAGAAAATGGTATTTGCTACAAACTTAAAAACAGGTTGGAAAATCGGTGGAACGATGTACTCAAATGAAGTAATTGAAGCTGCTCAGCCTGTATTTTATAATATGTTAATTGTTATGCTTATTTCATTAGTTGTAGGAGGGGCACTTATTTATTTTGTAACTCTTTCTATTACAAAACCTTTAAAGAGATTAGTTGCCACTTCTAAAGAAATAAGTGAAGGAGATTTAACGCAAACAATTGAAATTCATTCAAACGATGAAATCGGTCAACTTGCAAAAGGTTTTAATGAAATGACAGATTCACTAAGAACGTTAATTGGAAGAATTAATGATTCGGCCGGGCATGTAGCAGCGGCATCAGAAGAGCTAACTGCGAGTGTAAGACAAGCGAGTGAAGCAACGGAACAAATTACAATGGCAATGGATGAAATATCAAGTGGGGCAACGACGCAAACAACAAGTGTAGAAAATGGTGCGATGTTACTGTTTGATGTAACAGAAGGAATTCAGCATGTAGCAAATAGTTCATCATCTATTAATACAGCTTCTACTCATACTCGTGAAAAAGCAGAAGATGGTGGGAAGCTAGTAGGGAAAACAGTAAATCAAATGCAGTCTATTGCAGAATCTGTTTCACAATCTGATGCAGTTATACAGTTATTAAATAATAAATCAAAGCAAATTGGTGACATATTAGAAGTAATCCAAAATATTGCAGATCAAACAAATCTTCTTGCTTTAAATGCTGCAATTGAAGCTGCAAGAGCTGGCGAGCACGGAAGAGGATTTGCGATCGTTGCAGATGAAGTACGTAAATTGGCAGAGCAATCTAGCGTATCTTCCAGTGAAATTAGTAAATTAATATGTGAAATACAAGATGATATGAGTAAGACAGTAAAATCTATGGGTCATGTAAATGAAGAAGTTCAATCTGGACTTGTTATTGCAAATGAAACGAAGCAAAACTTTGCTGAGATTTTACAATCTACAAATGAAATTGCTAATCAAATTAAAACGATGGTTGAAACGGCTAATGGGATGTCAAAAGGTGCCAATGAAGTATCTATTTCAGTAGGGCAAATTGCAATGACAGCACAGAATAATGCGACGAGTACACAAAGTGTCGCAGCGTCTGCTGAAGAACAATTAGCTTCGATGGAGGAAATTGGTTCCGCAGCTGGTACATTATCTCAAATGGCTGAAGAGTTGCAAGGATTAATTGAAAGATTTAAAGTTTAAAAAGAGGAGGCTGTCTCAAAATAGCATTAGTGCTATTAGAGACAGCCTTTTTAGCTGATAAACGGATTAGAGGTTCAATGTATGTAATGTTTGTCGAAAAATAGAGGAATTTGTTAAGTGGGTGTATAATTAATACATTATAGACTACGTTTAAAGGAGATCAATATGGGAGTGTATTGGGGAACGAAAAGACATTCTTGGCTTAGCTATGTCTCGTTTTGGTTAAGTATTTTATTCTTTGTTGCTTTTTTAATTGAAGTGTTCGTATTTAAAACACTTTCAAATAGTTCATTACAAATCGTTAAATATTTTTATTTGATATTTGTCCCATTAAATATCATTCTTAGTTTAAGGTTATTATCTAAGAAGAATGAAAAGAAAATATTACCGATTTTTAGTTTAATTGTATCACTATTATTTGCAAGTTTAATTATAGTATTAGCATTAGCAGCTACAGGAAAAGGCTTATGAGGAGAGTGATATAAATTACTCTTCTTTTTTGTGGGATTTTTTAAGTAGTGTAAAAGAAATAAGGGAAGTGATAAGTTATCAGTAAGGGGGACGTACTAGTGAATAGAGAATGAACTGAAAATACTATATGTTTTGTATGTGTTTATAAAGCAAATGAATGCGGTAAGATTCGTGATATATGGTACAATAAACATGGATAGTGATAGAGATAAAGGGTATATAAAATACTCATCGTTTTTTAGTAAGAGAGGGGTTATCTTATGCTATACGAGGGTTTGATGACATTATTCCAAGCTGCGCCGATAGAATTGGATAGAGGCGGCTGGAAATATATAATCCAGGAACAAAATGATAATTATGAAATTGTTGATGAAATGTTAAAAAAGAAAATGAATGTTGAATTGTATTTTAATGAGTATGATGAGGTGAAAATCACTTTATATAAAGATGGAAGCCCTATTACTACTATGCAAAGAATTGCTATTTCAAAAGTTGAGTTAGATGAAGAGGAAGAAGGCATTCAATTCGTATTAGAACGCATGCCAAGTCGAATGATTCGTTTGCAATTAAAGCCATACCTTGCAGTAGAAATGGGGCCGTACTGGGAAGTATGTGAAGACTGTGAATGAACATGAAAAAACATCCGTATATACGGATGTTTTTTCATGTTTTTTGAAGTTGTTTAAAGGCAATAATCGGTAGTAAAATGATGCTCACCCAACCGATAATAGGGTATAAAATATGAAGTAATTCACTATATCCGATGAAACTAAAGCAATAACTAATTAGTAATATGAAGTAAATAATGTTATTACTTTTCCATCCGGTAATGGATTGCATTTGTTTTGTCATTCCGAATATATTCCCAACTAATGTTGTGAATACTTCACCAAAAATGATAAGAACAAAGAAAAAATGGAAAGTTGCATTAAACCTTCTTACAACTTCAGCCATTGGGATGTTATATTGATAAAATTGATCAACTGATAACATTGCTAAATGGCTACATAATAAAATAAAGCAAAGCCCCGCGCCTCCTAAAATGCCACCCCATAAAATAGCTTTTCGATCTTTTACTTCACTGGCCAATGGGACGAGAACACTTTGGGCGAGAGAAAGATTTAATGCGACATATGTAATAGGGCTAGTAATCCATTTCATATTCCAACTTTCGGTAGGAACAGTTTCAATAATAGGAGTTGTACCATGAATAAAGGTTGTAATAGCAAGTCCGATAATAAAAATCATCATAATAGGTACGACAAGTGTATTCACTTCAAAAACACCTTGTAATCCCCGGCTTCCAATAATGAGGCAGGCGATGACTGTGATGAAAATACCAAGTTGTCTCGGGAGACGGAGTTGTTCTTCAAATACTGCCCCGGCTCCTGATAACATAACGCTAGTTACGCCAAATAATACGAGTAATAATAAAGTATTTACGACATTTCCAAATACATCCCCAAATAAATATTTATTAAATTCTTGCGCTGAAAATGCCCCGATTTGTGATGAAAGTAACATCATTTTTGTACCGAGCCAAATAAAAAAAAATCCACTTATACATATGCCAATGGTCCCATACAATCCGTTAACTGTAAAAAATTCAACAATTTCTCGCCCAGTAGCAAATCCAGCTCCAACGACCGTTCCGATATAAGTAGCAGCGACTTTCTTTGCTACTTGCCATTGTTGATTGTCCATGTTATCCCTCTTTCTTCTATGATGAGCTTGACTTACTATTATGCATATGTGTGAGCTTGGACAATTAGACATATGAAGTAGTTGAAAGGATACATGAATTATATGATATTAGGGAAATATTAAGGTTGTTAAAACTTTATTACATATAAGCTGTTCATTCGGAAGAATAGGGAATGTATGGTAAAATGAAGTTAGGTTATTAAAAGATAGTAACATGATAAGAGGAGTGGATTGTATGAGTACGAAAACAAATGTTGTTGAAGTATTAAACAAGCAGGTAGCAAACTGGAATGTATTATATGTGAAACTGCATAATTATCATTGGTATGTGACAGGACCACACTTCTTTACATTACATGAGAAATTTGAAGAGTTTTATAATGAAGCAGGAACGTACATTGATGAGTTAGCAGAGCGTATTTTAGCGTTAGAAGGAAAACCGTTAGCGACAATGAAAGAGTATTTAGCAACTTCAACTGTAATCGAAGGGACAAGCAAAGAGTCTGCAGAAGAAATGGTACAAACTTTAGTAAACGATTTTTCTGCACTTATTCAAGAATTAAAAGAAGGTATGGAAGTAGCTGGTGAAGCTGGTGATGAAACGTCAGCTGATATGCTATTAGCAATTCATACGACATTAGAACAACATGTATGGATGTTAAGTGCATTCTTAAAATAAACATAAATTGATTTTTAAAAAACTCTATCGAAAAATTCTTTCAATAGAGTTTTTTATAATTTTTCAGTTTTCTTTTATGCTATAATATAGTAAAAAGGAGGCGATACGATGTTTCGCTTTTTCAGAACTGGAAAAGAAGATAGGGAAATTACGAAAGACGAATTAGAACAAGCGATGGCTAAGTTTCTAGAAACAAATGCTAATATCGTTTATACAGTCTTAGTAAATGATGATTACACAGTAAATTATGATTTGTTAAAGCCATATTTACCTGCATTTCCAACAAATTTTTTTCTGATAACGAAGGAAACGCTTGAAGTATTTGAACATACAGAAGAAAATTTAAACCTAGTTAAAGAAATTGATATCGTACAAAAGGCCGTAGATCAATATGTAACAGAAAAAGAAATGTTCCCAATTGTTGAAGATAGTGAAGATCGCCTCATATGCGGAGTGAAGCTAGGACCATATTTAAATCGTATATTAAAAAGAAACTTATATATTTCAGAAAAGCATTATCTAGTTTCAAGTAAACCAGATAAGAAAAAAAAGAATAGTGGGCAGATGTTATGAGAACAACAATAATATTATTGTTGTCTTTTTTTGTTGACAAAACATTGATTTTTCAGTCTATTTAACTTTATACTACAACTAGTGGATAGGAAGGAGTGGTGTATTATGCGTATACATACATTAATTATTAAATATCATTTTGAGAATCAGGTATTGTTAAGTTGAATTGTAGAATTCACCTACTTATACCGTGACCCTAGAATGATAGGAATATTGGAGAAACAATTATTATAAAAGGTTACGGGGGAATTTCTATATGAAAAATAGTATGACTTATATTAAGTTATTAAATGAAACGTTACATTGTTATGCAAATAAAGGAAGTTTTGAGGCGTATTCTTACATAATGAAAAACGCTAAAGATGTAATGGGTAATGAAGCGCAAATATATAATTTTAAATATGCATTAGCAAGTGCAGCAGGACTTGAAGAAGAAGCGTTGCATTTAATGAAGAAAGCAATTATAGAAAATGGATTTTGGTACGGAAGTGAGTATTTAATTTCCGATGATGATTTAAAACCACTACATAAATTTGAAGAGTTTCATAGAATGGTTCAATTATGTAAAGAAAGAGAAGAATTAGCAAAGAAATCGGAACAAGCAGACGTGAAATATACATACAGCAAACAAAATGAAAATCTATTAATAACGCTGCATGGGGATCAAGAAAATATACAAATAATAGAACCATATTGGAACTCTGTAATGGAACAAGGTTTTATGCTAGCGTTGCCTCAATCTTCCCAAATTCAATTTTCAGATGGATATGTTTGGGATAATGTCGAAAGAGGAAGAGAAGAGTTAAAAGGACATTACAATAAGATTATATTGAATAATACATTTGAAAATATTATTATTGGTGGCTTTTCTGCTGGGGCAAGAGTAGCGTTACATTCCATGTTACAAGGTGAAATAGAAGTGAACGGTTTTATTTTTGTGGCACCTTGGCTCCCGAAAATGGAAGAATGGGAAGAAATGATTGGAATATTACATGATAAAAGCATAAAAGGATATATAATATGCGGGAATCAAGATGAAGATTGTTTTGAAGGTACACAGCAATTTGTACAGTTATTAAAGGATAAAAACATAGAACATAAGTATAAAGTTGTGCCTAACTTAAATCATGATTATCCTCATAATTTTGATGAGTTATTAAAAGAAGCTATTGAATATATAGGAAGCAAAAACAATTGATTGGTAGTAAGAAAGGGAGATGCATCATATGTGATGTATCTCCCTTTCGCTATTATAAATTAAAAGCGTCTGCCAATAGGCGATAAGAGTTTAATTTATCTTCAAATTGATGAGTGATTGTGACAATCATAAACTCTTCAGTATTATACGCTTTGCTTAAGTTTAATATTTTTTCTTTCACAGAAGACGGATCACCGACGATCATACGTTGACGATTTTCTTTTATACGGAATAGATCATAAGTACTATACGAATAATTTTGAGCAGTTTCAATAGAAGGAGTACCAGTAGTCCGTTTTCCTTGTTCTAATAGTAAAATCGATAAATCAAGGCTTGATGCAATCTTCTCCGCTTCTTCATTTGTTTCTCCGCAAATAACAAAAATAGATACGATTGATTTTGGTTTATCACCTAAATAGGAAGGTTGGAATTGTTCGTGATAAGCTTTCATTACTTCAGGGCCACCGTATCCGTTAATGAACTGTGCAAATGCAAAAGAAGCGCCTTGTTTTGCGGCAATCATTGCACTTTCTCCGCTAGAACCGAGCATCCACATTTCAGGAGATGTTGTGATAACTGGAGTAGCCTTTAAGTTTGCATAATGATGATTTTCTGGTACTTGATCATGTAAGTACATAGCAACATTTGCAATTTGTTCTGGATATTGATCAAGTGAGACCATTTTACCTTCTTGAAGTGCACGAGTTGCTATCGGCATACCACCAGGTGCTCTCCCGACACCAAGGTCGATGCGGCCCCTATAAAGTGCTTCTAGAACGCGGAAATTCTCGGCAACTTTATATGGACTATAATGTGGCAGCATAACACCACCAGAACCAACTCTAATACGATCAGTTTTCGCGGCAATATGTGAAATGAGTATTTCTGGACTTGAACCAGCTAAGCTAACTGAATTATGGTGCTCGGATACCCAAAAACGTGTGAATCCTAGTTTTTCAACTTCTTGTGCAAGCGTAACTGTATGTGAAATAGCTTGGGTTGCTGTGCTACCATCTGAAATAGGTGATTGGTCTAATACACTTAATTTGATCATAGAATATACCTCTCAATCTTAATGTACATTCTATTATATATTTACTTACGAAAAATGCGTAGTGAAATGCTCACACAAAAAAGAGGGTGATATTATATCCGCTTTTAACGAGAGAATCCTCGTTCATAATGATTCATTTCGACTAAGTTTAATATATATTCGTAGTTATCGATCTCGAGTTTTATTTGTTCACGTTCTTTATTAGATAATTTCATATTACTAAGTTTTTTGCATAGGTGTTGTTTCTTTAATTCCAAATGCTTTTTTGTAGCATGGTAGTCATAAGTATGTTTCATTTATCTAACTCCTTCCTTACCGTTTCCTTATTATATGAAGCATGGGGAGATGCGAGAGCTATACCTTATGTATTTTTAGTGAATATTCCAATTGCTATGGTGTTATGTTTATAGGAACTTATGAATAAAATGCACTAAACCACTAATGCATATTTTATGAAGTAAGGGGTGGAATTGTGCAGAAAGATATAATGTTTAACACTGAGATGGATGAAACGTTAAAAGTTATAGATAAAGGATTGAAGAAGACGACACGCCCGAAACAAATTATTGTAGTAGGGGCTGGTATGGCGGGATTAGTTTCGGCATCTTTATTAAAGGCTGCAGGACATCAAGTGAAGATTTTTGAAGCAAACAACCGTGTAGGGGGCCGGATAGAGACGGTTAGAATGGAAGATACCGGATTATATCTAGATGTTGGAGCGATGAGAATACCATATTCGCACACATTGACGATGGCTTATATAAGAAAATTCGGGCTCCAGGTGAGTCCTTTTATGAATCGGAATGAAACAGATATTATATATGTTAATGGCCGAAAAACGACATTGCAACAATACGAAAAAGATCCAAGTATTTTAAGATATCCCGTTGAAATGAATGAAGTTGGGAAAACATCTGAAGAATTATTATTATTAGCAGTACAGCCAATTATAAATTTTATTAAAAAAAATCCAGAAAAAAATTGGGATATTGTAGTAAAGGATTTTGGGAGATACTCTACAGGTCAATTTTTAAAGTATCATCCTTATCAATATAATACGTATTTTTCACCGGTAACGATCGAGATGATTGGTGTTCTATTAGATTTAGAAGGTTTTTTGGAAAGGTCATTCGTTGAGACATTAAGATTTTTATATATTATGCAAGAGGAAAGTGGATTTTGCGAAATAATAGGTGGGAATGATAGATTACCAAAGTCTTTTTTACCACAATTAGAAGAAAATATTATATATAATCAAAAATTAATGAAGCTTCATCAACAAGCCAATGGTGTAACAGCCTATTACCGAAATGAGGAAACTTTTGAGTATAGTAGTATAACTGGCGATTTAGTTATTGTTACAATTCCTTTTTCAACAATGCGATTTGTAGAAGTAGATCCATTTGATTCGATATCTCATGCGAAGTGGAAAACAATTCGCGAATTGCATTATATGCCGGCTACAAAAATAGGGATTCAATTTAAAAGTCGTTTTTGGGAGGAACAAGGGCAATTAGGTGGGAGAATTATAACAGATCTTCCTATACGTTATGCGTATTATCCAAGTCATGGAATCAGTTCAAAAGGACCAGCCATTATGCTTGGGAGTTATACGTGGTCATACGATGCATTACTATGGGATGGTTTATCAAAAGGGGATCGTATCTATTACACATTACAAAATTTAGCAACGATATTAGGTGGTCAAGTATATGATGAGTTCATGTCTGGAATATCAAAGAGTTGGACATTAGATCCATATGCGCTTGGAGGGTTTGCACTATTTCAAGCTGGCCAAGAATCTGAATTACAGCCAGTCATTGTAAAACCTGAGGGGAGAATATATTTCGCTGGTGATCATACAACGCTGTATCACGGATGGATTCAAGGTGCGATTGAATCCGGAGTGCGTGTGGCGGTAGAGGTAAATGATTCGAAAGTATAAAATTCAGAAAGTTCTTTACTGTCTACCTTGAGATGGATATTATTAAATACAAAAGAATTATGGGGAGTGTTTAATTTGAATCCATTATTATTCGATTTTCCTTCTGAATTTTATACCGAAAGGCTTTTAATTCGAATGCCAAAACCAGGTGACGGTAAGGTTGTATATGAAGCGATTCAAGCTTCAAAGAAAGAATTAAGGCCTTGGATGGTTTTTGCACAAAAAGAGCAAACAGAGGAAGAAGTGGAAGAGAGTATTAGAAAATCGCATATTCAATTTTTGCAGCGAGAAGATTTGAGATTACTAGTGTTTTCGAAAGAAACTGGCGAGTTTATTGCATCTGCCGGATTACATCGTATTAATTGGGATATACCTCAATTTGAAATCGGGTATTGGGTTGATTCAAGATTTAGTGGAAAGGGCTATATGGTAGAGGCTGCAAAAGGTATAACAGATTATGCTTTCACTGAACTGAAAGCAAACCGCGTAGAAATTCGATGCGATTCTCTAAATAAGAAGAGTAGAGCGATACCTGAGAAATTAGGCTTTAAATTAGAGGGTACTTTAGAAAGTGCGAGTGTTGCGGTAGATGAAAATGGATTAAGAGATATGTGTGTATTTGCAATGACGAGAAATACATATGAAAAAGAAGAGCTGTAAAGAAACAGCTCTTCTTTGTGTGTGTTATGGTACAGGATGTCCATTAGAGCTTTCGAAAATTGTAAACCATTGTTGGCGGTCTAAGTCAACTTTTGTAGCAAGAGCGGCTGTTTTCACACGATCTAATTTACCAGAGCCAACGATTGGCATCATGTTAGCTGGATGAGCGAGTAACCATGCATACATAACAGTATCGATGCTAGTAACACCTAGTTCAGTAGCAACTTTTTGTAAAGTTTCACGTACACGTATGGCGCGTTCTGATTGACCAGTAAAGATTTCACCACCAGCAAGAGGTGACCAAATCATTGGATTGATTCGTTTTTCTTGGCATAAATCAATCGTACCTTTTTCAAAATGCTCCATTTGCATCGCAGATACTTCAATTTGATTTGTAATGAGCGGGAAATCTAAATACGAACTTAACATATTAAATTGTGAAGGTAAAAAGTTAGATACACCGAAGTGGCGAACTTTGCCTTCTTGCTTTAAGCGTGAGAACGCTTCTGCCACTTCAGTTGGATCCATAAATGGATCTGGACGATGGATGAGCAATACATCAATATAATCTGTATGTAAGTTTTGTAATGAATCTTCCGCGCTTTTTATTATATGTTCAGCACTCGTATTGTAGTGAGCAACATATCGCTCTGGAAATTTAGGTGATGGGGGAGCGATTCCACATTTAGTGATGATTTGCATATTTTCGCGTAAGGAAGGCTTTAATTGTAACGCTTCTCCAAACAATCCTTCACACGTATACCCACCATAAATATCAGCGTGATCGAAAGTAGTAATCCCCAAATCCATACAGTCTTCAATAAAAGAAAGTAACTCTTGCTTTGTCATATTCCATTCTGCTAAACGCCAAAAACCTTGAATAATACGAGAAAATTCTAGCGTTTCGGCCATTTGAACTCGTTCCACTATAAGTACCCCCTATATGAATGAATAATATTTTTAAAAAGGCTTTCTTACTACGTATTATTATATAGTTACAGGGTCGTACATACAATAAATATGTTTTGCTACAAAAACGATTTTTTCTATATGCTATAATGTAGAAACATAGAGCTATAAGGAGATGTAAGGGATGATTCCAGTAACAATATTAACTGGTTTTCTTGGGTCAGGGAAAACGACTTTATTAAATCGTATTTTATCAGAAAATCACGGTAAGAAATTAGCGGTGATTGTAAATGAAATCGGGCAAATTGGTATTGATAATCAATTGATTATGAATGTTGAAGAAGAAATTATGGAAATGACAAACGGTTGTTTATGCTGTACTGTGCGTGAAGATTTACTTGTTGCTTTAAAACAATTACTGGATGTGAAAGCAGAAGGGAAAATGGACTTTGATGGATTAGTAATTGAAACAACAGGTCTTGCAAATCCAGGTCCGATTATTCAAACTTTCTTTTTAGATCCAGTTATTCAATCTGCATACCAAATTAACGGTGTTGTAACAGTTGTAGATAGCTATCATATACATAAACATTTTGAAAAGGGACTAGAAGCAAAAGAACAAATTGCCTTTGCTGATGTTGTGTTAGTTAATAAATTAGATTTAATTGAAGAAAATGAGAAAGAAAATCTCTTGCATGAACTTCAAGGAATTAACCCGACTGCAAAGTTAATCGAGGCGACTAACTGTGAGGTAGATATTCCATCGTTATTACAAATTCAAACGTTTAAAACGAAAGATACGCTGCAAATTTACCCTCATACAGAACATAACCATCTAGAAGGTGTAAAATCGTTTGTACTACGTGAAGAACGTCCGTTAGATTTACAAAAATTGAATGAGTGGATGTCAGCTGTCGTTCAGGAACTAGGGGAGCATTTATATCGCTACAAAGGAATTTTATCTATTGATGGAGTAGATAAACGTATTGTTTTCCAAGGTGTGCATACGTTATTTGCTGCTTCGTACGATAGAGAGTGGCAAGAGGGCGAAGAGCGAGTAAGCGAAGTAGTTTTCATCGGAAGAGATATTAATAAAGAATGGTTCCAAGAACATTTTGAAGAATGTGTGAAATAAGTCTGCTTAAATCGCAGGCTTATTTTTTATGAGCATTTTAATGAGGTAATACTAGATTACAAAAATGAAGTATATAAGGGAAAGAAACTAAAAATAGAAAACATAACATTGATAAATGCATAATAAAAAGCCTGTTTTCACAGGCTTGTATTTTCATCTATAAGTAATTCCATTACAACACCTACAACTGGACCTTCGTCATCAATATCCCCATTTAAACGGAAGCCAAATGACTCATATAGTCCCATTGCGTGTTTGTTGTCAGGATGTAAACTTAAATAAATTATTTTACATTCGAATTTTTGTTGCAAGAATTGAATTAGTAAGCGAAGGAAATGTTTTGCGTATCCTTTTCCTTGAAATTGTTGGTCAATCATAAAACGATCTAACCATACGCTTTCATGTTTTTGGGAATACCAACCGTACATTGCGTATCCAACGAGTGTTTCTTTGTCATATAAGCCTACTGACGTTCCGTTCTCTTCATATAATGATTCCGCTAAAGAAAACGCATTGCTTTCAATAAACTGCTGCTGGTCTTTTGCTACGTCTAAAGCAGCAACTGAACGCCAATTATTTGCTGTTACTTCACAAATGTGAAGATCCATAGTTCCAACTCACCTTCTAAATTAGTATAGCTTACAAGCTAATATGGATAATTCTACTTGTTATTTCGATCAAGTCAAGGATAAATACATAAAAAGGCAGCTGAATGACATATTCAGCTGCCTAGAAAATATAGTTGATTAGTTTGTTGCTTCTTTTAAAGTATTTACGTTTTCTTCCATTAATGTGAAGTAATCTTTATTGTTCTTTGCATCATCCTCAGAAATAGTAGCAAGGTGATTTAAGCGTAAAATTTTTGTACCTGTTTCTTTTTGAATAACTGATGCCACTTTTGGAGTAGAGAATGTTTCAAATAAAATATATTGTAGACCGTGCTCTTTTACTGTTTTTGTAATGTCAGCAAGCTGCTTTTGAGATGGTTCATCAGATGCTGAAATTCCAGCGATTGGAATTTGTTTCAAACCGTATCGTTGTTCCCAGTAGCCGTAAGCTGCGTGTGAAACTAATATTTCTTTCGTTTTTGCATTTGCAACAACTGCTTTAAATTGATCATCTAAATCAGTAAATTTTGTTTGTAGTGCTGCAAAGTTTTTTTCGAACTCTTTTTTATGTTCAGGCTGTAATTCTACAAGTGCATTTTTAATTTTTTCTGCTTGTTTCATCGCAAGAGTAGGGTCTATCCAAACGTGTGGGTCTTTATCGTGATGATGTTCATCTTCTTTATGACCGTCTCCATGATCGTGCTGCTCTTCTTCAGATGAAGCACGAAGTTCGATATCTTTAGATGCATTTACAATTTTTACGTTTTCTTTTTTTAATGATTTTTCCATTTTTTCGGCAAATGGTTCTAATTCTGCGCCGTTATAAACAAATAAATCGGCTTTCGCCACTTGTACAGTCTGCTTTTGACTTGGTTCAAATGTATGAGAATCCGCACCAGGTGGGTAAATTGTTTCTACATTTACATAATCACCACCGATTTTTTTTGCAAAGTCAGCGAGTGGGAAAATGGTTGTATAAACAGAAAGTTTCCCATCTTTTTTCGCTGCACTATCTTTGTTGTTAGAACATCCAGCAAAGATGAGTGTGAAAATAAGTATAAATGAAAATAGAGCTAATTTTTTAGGCATATAATTCTCCTCTTTTCTTTTTTACAATTATATTTTCTCCAAATATAAGAAGAAAATATCGGTTTAATACAAAACGGAATAATTACGTTTTAGTTTGCGAACCTAGTATAATACATCTTTATGAAAGTTGCAATAAATAATAATCATTACGATTTGATTTTGTAATAAATCTGTCAAAAAGAAAGGTATTAATTTTTATGATTGGTGCATATGTGACAATGTTACTTTCATATATTGGGAGGGAGCAGAAAAAAGGGGATGAGCGCTTGGGTTACTTCATGGAAGCTATCTTATTAATACTTGCGGTTGTTTTGCCATTATCTTTTGTTTTAATTTTTTTAAGGAGATTAATAAGTAATTTAGGAGATGCTACAACAATTACGAAATTGCCAGCGGAAGAAAAAGAAAAGAAAAAAGAGTAAGTAAAGCACTATACATACGCATAGTGCTTTACTTATGGTAAAATGGGGGAACGGAAACTCCAGTTAGCGACGATTAGCTATAGGAGAGAAAAGTAAATAAAGAGGTATGCATATATATGAATGAACGAACAGCGTTAGTACTTGGTGCAAGTGGATTAGTTGGACAAGAAATAACGCGTCTATTACTTGACTCAGATTACTACGATTCGGTTACTATTTTTGTAAGGGAACCATTACAATTACAGCATGAGAAATTGCAGCAGAAACAGGTGGATTTTTCAGTATTAGAGGAATATAAAGAATTTTTTGCAGTAGATGATGTTTTTAGTTGTTTAGGAACAACGATAAAAAAAGCGAAGTCGAAGGCGAATTTTAAAAAAGTAGATTATGAATATACATTGCGAGCTGCCTGCTTAGCTGAAAAACAAGGCGTGCAAAATTTTCTTGTTATTTCATCAATGGGAGCAAATATTAAATCACTTTTCTTTTACTCGCAAGTGAAGGGGAAAATGGAAGAGGAGCTGAAAAAGCTAGTTATTGGTGGCATACATATTTTCAGGCCGTCATTATTAGTAGGAAATCGACAAGAATATCGTTTTGGTGAAAGAATGGCTGAGAAATTATCTCGTATTCTTCCATTTATATTTAAAGGGGCTTTTAAAAAATATAAACCAATTTCAGCCAAAGATGTGGCGAAAGGAATGTATATAACAGCGCTGCGCGAAGAATCTGGTATTCATATTTATAGTTCAAACGATATTATAGAGATAAAATAAATAAAATCGAGAAGAATAACTTCTCGGTTTTATTTATTAGTTTTAATGTTCCCGGGTGCTCGTCGGTACTGATATGGTTCTTTTGATTCAAAGCCAAGTTTATTGGCTGCTATTCTTGGGAAGTAACTCGCGTCCGATAAAAATTTGCTCTGTTTGTGATCCGGTTGTAATTAATCCTACCGCACCAGTTGCGATGTTAATATGCTACTTAATTGAATTTTCTTACATTTTATCATTCTCTTTTTTGTTTCTCTAATAAAACGCTTATACGAAAAATTTCGTCTATTCGTGTTACAATAAATGATATGTAATGAATTGGAGGATGACATATGTACCAGGCTTATTATGATAGTGAATTAGGTTTGTTAGAAATTACAGCGAACGAAGAAGGAATTACGTCTGTTATATTTGTTGATGAAAGACAAGAAGAAAATACAAATGGAATGATAGATCAATGTATAAATGAGCTGGATGAATATTTTAAAGGAGAAAGAAAAGAGTTTACAGTTCCCTTGTCTGCTGAAGGAACACTATTCCAAAAGAATGTATGGGATGCACTTTACACTGTACCATATGGCGTAAGTGCTTCATATTTAGATATTGCGGAGAAGGTTGGTAATACGAAAGCTGTACGGGCGATAGGAGGGGCAAATAGCCGGAATCCAATTTCAATTATCGTTCCATGTCATCGTGTAATAGGAAAGAGTGGAAAACTTGTTGGGTATGCGGGTGGTTTATGGAGGAAAGAGTGGTTATTGAAGCATGAAGGCATTTTAAAATGAAGTATGGATGGAAAGAGGGATTGTTTTGAAATGTATAAATTGTGGGCGACCTTGTATTAATGATCAGTTGAATTGTGCGAATTGTCAAAGAAACTTGCATAATGAACAAGGTGAAGAAAGCTCGCTAATAGACAAAGAATTAGAAGTATATGTAGGGAGACAATATCCATATTACAAAAGAAAATGGGAGCTTGAGAATAAGCGAATTGCTAGGTGGAGCTGGAATGGTTGGGCTGCTATTTTTAATGTAGGTTGGCTTGGATATCGTAAGTATTACTTACCTGCTGCTTTATTTATACTGTTATTAGTAGCATGTGATGCATTTTCTTATTATATGGGGTTCAACGTAGCATTGCCAATCATTAATATGGTGCCTCTTACGTTTTTATTACTCATTTTCATTCTATTTGGGATGGGGATTTTTGCAAATGGATTATATTATCAATTTGCGGAAAGGCGTATATATCGAATAAAAGCACGGGGAATTAAAGATGAATCGGTTGAAAATTATCTGATCCGTGATAGCGGTGGAACGAGTAAAATGGGAGCAACAATCGTTACTATTTTAGCAGTTGCTAGTATTATTTTCAGTCATTTCTTTTTTCCGACTGATCGAGATATTATACAAAAAGTACGTACAAGTTCGCTTTATGAATATCCGTTCTTTTCGATAGGTGAATCGTTTGAAAGCTATTTTAAAAATTCAGGGTGGATATATTATCGTGGTTCGGAAGGTATGGAATTAGTAGAATTTCAAGGATACAGCCCAGGGATGCCAAGACAAAAAGTTACAATTCAATTTATTGTTGATTATAAATTGAGTGAAATTGAGCCATATTCCCTTACGATTAATGGTGAATCTAAAAATGAAGAAGAGTTTTTGAAGATGATGGAAGAAATATTCAAGGTTCAAAATCCGTTTGAAATAGAGGATGGATTGCAAGTAAATGCTATTCAACAAAGCGGAGGGAAAGCAATTTCTGACCGCTTTTTTTCTTTTTATGAAAATAAACATTTAAAATAATCAGAATTTTTTGTATAATAAAATATATTATACAAGTTTTAACTTATACATATAGATTGGGGGAAGGAAGAATGAAGAGAAAGACAACAACAATTGCTGCACTTGCGTTATCGACTAGTGTACTGGTTGCGGGATGTGGGAATGGGGAGAAGGCTTCGACAACGAAGAAAGAATCAAGTAAGGGAATGGCAGATAAACAAGTTTTAAATTTGCTAGAAACAGCTGAAATTCCTTCAATGGATACATCTAAATCAACAGATTCTGTATCTTTCCGTGTATTTGTAAATGCAATGGAAGGATTATATCGTCTAGATAAAGATAATAAACCAACTCCAGGTATGGCCAAAGACGTGAAGATTAGTGAAGATAAAAAGACATATACATTTGAATTACGTGATGCAAAATGGTCAAATGGTGATCCAGTTCGAGCACAAGATTTTGTATATGCATGGCAACGTACATTAGATAAAGCAATAGCAGCAGAATATGCATTTATTTTATTTGATGTGAAAAATGCACAGAAAGTAAATAAAGGAGAAGTACCGTCGGATCAATTAGGTGTTAAAGCGAAGGATGATAAAACGTTGGTAGTAGAATTAGAGCAACCAGCACCTTATTTCCTTGAGCTTACTTCGTTCCCTACATTCTTCCCATTAAATGAAAAGTATGTAAAAGAACAAGGGGATAAATACGGATTAGAAGCAGATAAATTATTGTACAATGGACCATTTACAATGAGTGAATGGAAACATGAACAAAGTTACCAGTTAAAGAAAAACCCAAATTATTGGGATAAAGATGCTGTAAAATTACAAGAAATTAATGTGGGTATAGTAAAAGAGACAAGTACTGGGGTAAATTTATATGATAGTGATCAAGCAGACCGTGTCATTTTAAGTTCTGAGTTTGTAGACAAATATAAAAAGAATAAACCAGATGAATTTAAAACGAAGCTAGACCCACGTATGTATTTCCTACGTTTTAATCAAAAAAATGCAACGTTTAAAAATCAAAAGGTTCGTGAGGCGATTGATTTAGCGTACGATAAAAAAGGAATTGCGGATGTAATTTTGAATGATGGATCATTGCCAGCGTATTTCTTAGTACCTGAAAAGTTTACGACAGGACCAGATGGAAAAGACTTCCGTACTGTAAATAAAAATTTCCGTGACAGTAAAGATAATGCTGCGAAAGCAAAAAAACTGTGGGAAGAAGCGAAGAAAGAACTTGGTCAAGATACAATTACAGTAGAATTACTAAATGATGATAACGGTAGTCGTAAAAAAGTGGGCGACTTTATTAAAGAAGAATTAGAGAAAAACTTACCTGGTATTAAAGTGAATTTGAAGCAACAACCATATAAGCAGAAGTTAGATTTAGAAAAGAAATTACAATATGAATTCTCGTTATCTGCATGGAGCCCAGACTATCCAGATCCAATGACGTACATCGATATGTTCGTTACTGGAAGCTCATTTAATGAAATGGATTATTCAAATCCGAAGTACGATGATTTAGTAGCAAAATCAAAAGGAGAACTACTAAAAGATGACGCAGCACGCTGGAAAGCACTTGCAGAAGCTGAAAAAATCTTAATTGGTCAAGATGCTGCAATCTCTCCTACGTACCAACAAAGTACAGCTTACTTAGAGAAGACGTATGTAAATGGTATTGCTAACCATACGTTCGGTGGCGACTTTAGTTATAAATGGGCGTATATTACAAAAAAATAGTACAATAAAAGATGAGTGAATTTTCGCTCATCTTTTATTGTATAAGGAGGAGCTATAGTTGTTAAGGGGAATCAATCATCTTTGTTTTTCAGTTTCAGATTTAGAAAAATCTATTGTGTTTTACGAAGAAGTACTAGAAGGAGAGTTATTAGTTAAAGGGAGAAAACTAGCGTATTTTAACATATGCGGAGTGTGGTTAGCACTTAATGAAGAGGGACATATTCCAAGAAATGAGATTCATCAATCTTATACGCACATTGCGTTTTCTGTTGAACAAGAAGACTTTAATTGTTTGTTAAAGCGATTAGAAGAAAATGAAGTTCATATTTTAAAGAGCAGAGAACGAGATATGAGAGATTGTGAATCTATATATTTTCAAGATCCAGATGGTCATAAATTTGAGTTTCATTCAGGGACATTGCAAGACCGTCTAAATTATTATAGAGATGAGAAACCTCATATGACATTTTACTAAGGGGGAAAGAAGTTGCATGCACTTGTAATTGGTGGAACAGGAATGCTAAAGAAAGTTTCTATGTGGCTTTGTGATCAAGGGTTTCATGTTTCTATTATTGGACGAGATAGTACGAAATTGGAAAATGTTAAGCAAGGGAGTTCTATACCGGGAAATATTAGGTGCCTTTCTTTAGATTATCAAAATGACGATGATGTAAAGCAATCTATTACAAATACAATTGAACAAAGTGGTCCAATTACATTAGTTGTCGCATGGGTACATTCGAGTGCTAAGCATGCATTACGATTCATTTGTAATGAGGTAGAATTGTCGTCGGAAAAGTACAGTTTATTTCATATATTAGGTAGTAGTGCATCACGTACGAAGTCACAAAAAATAGGCGGGGCATTATGTAGTTATTATAGAGTTATATTAGGGTTTATTTTAGAAGATACATATGCAAGGTGGCTTACTCATGAAGAGATAGCTGACGGAGTTATAAAAGGAATTGAAAGTAAATGCACAGAATGGATTGTAGGGAGAGTAGAGCCGTGGGAATCGCGGCCGAAATGGTAAGGGGGCATGTGAAATGAAGACAACAGTATATGTAACAAGGCACGGTGAGACAGAATGGAATGTAGCAGGGCGGATGCAAGGACGAAAAAATTCAGCATTAACAGAGAATGGTATGATACAAGCGAAACAATTAGGGGAGCATATGAAGGATTTACCACTCCATGCCATATATAGTAGTCCAAGCGAAAGAACGCTTCATACTGCTGAATTGATTAAAGGAGAACGCAATATTCCAATTATAGCAGATGAACGTTTCTATGAAATAAATATGGGGACATGGGAAGGGCAAACAATTGCCGATTTGGAAATGCAATATCCAGAAGAAGTACATTTATTTTGGAATGAACCAAATCTTTTTCAGTCAACATCGGGAGAAAACTTTGCGGCCGTTCATAAAAGAGTAATTGAAGGGATACACTTTCTTTTAGAAAAGCATAAAGGTGAAAATATTTTAATTGTTTCCCATGCTGCAGCAGGGAAACTACTTGTAGGACATTTTGCAGGTCTTGAAATTGAACATGTATGGGGAGAGCCATTTATGCATAGCGCGAGTCTTAGTGTGATTGAATTTGATGAAGATCTTGGTAAAGTAAAACAATTTGCAGATATAAGTCATTTTCAGTAAACGTAAAAAAGGTCGCAAAGCGACCTTTTTTTGGTGGACATAAAAAACTAGCAATTACGTTTTTTATACCAGAAGTGATCGAATTTTTTATTCTTGCAAGAAGAAGACTTGTGTCTGCTATCTTTGCAATCGTCCCATTTGTGTCCGTCATCGTGACAGTCCTTACCATGATCCCAGGAATCATCGCAAGAGCCATGATGGCTATGAGGGAAAAATACACATTTTTTACAGCAACATCGTTTTGTCCAGAAACATTTCTTTTCAAAGCGAACACATTTTGTAACGAAAGTACAATGTTTTCTGCGAGTACGTTTTGTAACTAAAACGCATTCTTTTCTGCGAGTAACTTTCGTAACGAATGTCCATTTTTGAACGCGTACACGAGTACATTTTGTAACGAATGTCCATTTTTTTACATGAGTACATTTTGTAACGAAAGTACAATGTTTCACGCGAGTACATCTTGTTCTTGGACATTTATGCCCTGTTGTACATTTACGTCCTGTTGTACATTTATGATGAGAGAATTTATCATCATCACAATCAAAAGTACTTGGATCTTGGTGTAAGAAATCCTCCATACCAGCACTTTTGATTTCTTCAACAGCTTTTCTAATATCACGTTTCATAGAAATCCTCCTTATCGAGTTTTAAATTGAAAAGGTATTCTTTTTCCTTAACATGATATGAGATTCGGCTTCTTTCTGAACAGGACAAGAGTGTAATTTTATATAAATAGATGATAGCGGATGTATGGACAAGACAAGGCGCATACATTGAATGAAGAGAACAGAGAAGGGATGAGAATATATGCTACCTTCATATGATTTTTTTATTCATCCAATGTACTTAGTGGAATTAAAAAAAGATATTTGGTCAGATAGCCCAGTGCCAGCAAAGTTGACATATGGAAAAAAGAAGTATGATATTGATATCGTTTATCGAGGCGCTCATATTCGTGAGTTTGAGAAAAAGTCTTATCATGTTAAGTTTTATAAGCCAAAAAAATTTCAAGGGGTGAAGGAATTTCATTTAAACTCTGAATTTATGGATCCATCTCTTATTCGTAACAAATTATCACTAGACTTTTTTAATGATATCGGGGTACTTTCACCGAAGTCACAGCATGTATTTATAAAAATAAATGGTCAAATCCAAGGAGTGTATTTACAGTTAGAATCGGTTGATGAAAACTTTTTAAAAAGTAGAGGGTTGCCGAGTGGTTCTATTTATTATGCGATAGATGATGACGCGAATTTTTCGTTAATGAGTGAGCGAGATAAAGATGTTAAGACAGAGCTCTTTGCGGGTTATGAATTTAAATATTCGAATAAAAATAGTGAAGAACAACTGAGTGAATTTGTATTTCAAGCGAATACTTTGTCGAGGGAAGATTATGAAAAAGAAATCGGGAAGTTTCTACATGTAGATAAATATTTACGATGGTTAGCTGGAGTTATTTTTACGCAAAACTTTGATGGTTTCGTTCATAACTATGCACTATATCATAACGATGAGACAAATTTATTTGAAGTTATCCCGTGGGATTACGATGCGACTTGGGGGCGTGATGTACAAGGAAGACCGCTTAATCATGAGTACATTCGCATTCAAGGATATAATACGTTAAGTGCAAGATTGTTAGATATACCTGTTTTTAGAAAGCAATATCGAAATATATTAGAAGAAATTTTAGAATTACAATTTACAGAATCCTTTATAAAACCAAAAGTAGAAAATATGTGTGCATCCATTCGTCCATATTTACTTCAGGATCCATATATGAAAGAGAAAATAGAAGTTTTTAATCAAGAGGCTGAGATGATTTTTCAATATATAAATAAAAGGAGAAAATATATACAAGAACATCTTCATGAATTGGGATGATTTTGAAGGAGATTGAAACATTATCAATCTCTTTTTTTGTATACTAAAGATAGAGAAAGAAAAAAGTGAAATAATATTTAGTAGAATGGGGTTGTGTAAAAATGACGGTTAAATGGATTGATTGGGTAAAACAAATACAATCAATAGCACAAGCAGGTTTAACGTACTCCAAAGATGTGTATGATATAGAGCGTTTCCAACAATTACGGGATATTTCCATCTCGATGATGTCACATTACACAAAGACAGATTGGGAAGTTGTGGAGAAGTTATTTGCAAGTGGGACAGGCTATCAAACACCTAAAGTTGATATAAGAGCAGTCGTTTTTCAAAATGAAAAGTTATTATTTGTGAAAGAAAAAAGTGACGGGAAATGGGCATTGCCAGGTGGATGGGCTGATATCGGTTATACGCCGACAGAAGTAGCAGCAAAAGAAGTTTTAGAGGAGACGGGCTATGAAGTAGATGATTTTAAGCTACTCGCTATATTTGATAAAGAAAAACATCAACCATCGCCTTCAGCAACACATGTATATAAAATTTTTATTGGCTGTAAGATTATTGGTGGCGAAAAGAAAACTAGTATTGAAACAGAAGATGTGGAGTTTTTTGATGAGAATGAATTGCCTAATTTATCGATTGCTAGAAATACCGAATGGCAGATTAAAGAAATGTTTGCGTTTATGAAAGATCGAAATAAGGAAAGGATACTTGATTAATTAAATGAATCAAGTATCCTTTTAGGGTATATTGATGAAGGGTTGTACATATTCTTATAACAAAAAAGAGTCTAGTGTAGTCTTCTTTAAAGTCTATGAGTTAGGTGAAGAGATTCACATGATTATATTGGCAGATGGCAATCTTTATGTGATAATGGGAGGGGATGTGAAGAAAAAAGGAGATAGAAAAGAATATGTTAGCGAATATAATAGATCAGTTATTGCAATTCTTTGCAAGTCTAGGATACTTTGGAGTAGCACTAGGTTTAATGATTGAAATTATCCCAAGTGAGATTGTACTTTCGTATGCTGGATTTTTAGTGGCAGAAGGAAAAATTAGTTTTGTCGGTGCTGTTATTGCCGGAACAATCGGTGGTACTTTAGCGCAAATCTTTTTATACTGGCTTGGATACTACGGAGGGCGTCCGGTTGTTGAGAGGTTTGGGAAATATCTGCTTATTAATAAACATCATTTAGACATAGCAGAAAATTGGTTTAAGCGTTATGGAGCTGGAGTGATATTTTCGGCACGTTTTATCCCAGTTGTACGTCATGCAATTTCTATTCCAGCAGGATTAGCAAAGATGCCGTTAAAGCTCTTTACACTGTATACAGTAGTAGCGATTATTCCATGGTCAATTCTTTTTATATATTTAGGAGAAAAGCTTGGTGGAAATTGGAGACATATTAAAGAATATGCATCTGATTACACACATTACATAATTATAGGTGCGGTTTTCTTTATTGCTTTATACTTCGGTTTAAAGCTTTTGAAAAAGAGAAAAACAACTCATTAAAGTCAATGATTTTTCATTGGCTTTTTTTAATTGTTTCGGTTCTAAAAAAAAGGAGTTGTCCATAATGTGTAATAATAAAGCGTAGCGGGGGAATGTGATGAAAGGATCACCGTTTTTACGTGGAACGATATTTTTAACGATGGCAACGATGATATCTAAAATGTTAGGGTTCATATATATTATACCATTTACAGCAATGGTGGGTACGAGTGGGTACGTATTATATACGTATGCATACCGTCCTTATACAATTATGCTCAGTATTGCAACGATGGGATTGCCACTTGCCGTTTCGAAAATGGTATCAAAATATGATCAACTCAATGATTATCATACGGTTAAAAGAGTATTAAAGAGTGGTATCGTTTTTATGTTTATAATGGGAGTTATTTCATGTTTTACACTATATATATTAGCTCCACATTTAGCTAAATTTGTAATTGATGGAAATGATCAAACCGGAAATAGTATAACGGCGGTCACTAATAACATTCAAATTGTAAGTTTTGCGCTAATACTTGTACCAGTAATGAGTTTATTAAGGGGCTTCTTTCAAGGATTTCAATCGATGGGACCTTCTGCACTAAGTGTAGTTGTAGAGCAATTTTTTCGGGTCTTAACCATTTTAATAGGAAGTTTTGTCGTTTTATATGTTTTAAAAGAGTCTATTTCGCTAGCGGTCGGTATTTCAACGTTTGGTGCATTTATGGGAGCTATAGGTGGATTAACGGTTTTAAGTGCGTATTATGTAAAGAGGAGAAGGCACTTAAAGAAAAAAGAAATGGCAAGTATACCACAAACAACGAAATCTTTTTTCTCGTTATATAAGGAGCTCTTTACATATTCAATACCGTTTGTTGTGGTTGGTTTAGCAATTCCGTTGTATCAGACAATTGATACATTTACAATTAATAAGTTACTTATACAAATAGGATATATGCAAGGAGAAGCTGAAAAGATTAATGCGATAATTGGTCTTGTTCAGATGGTTGTACTTATCCCGGTTTCTGTTGCAACGGCTTTTAGTATGTCCCTTGTACCTGAAATGACGAAAGCTTATACAGCGGGAAATGAGAAGCTACTGTATAAACACTTTACAAGGACAAATTTATTAGTGGTAGGAATTACTGTACCGGCGGCGATTGGAATGATGGTTTTAGCAAAACCAGTATATACTCTTTTATTTGGTGCTGGAAATGATCCAGAGATGGGCAGTACTATTTTGCAGTATTATGCTCCTGCTTGTATACTATTCTCACTGTTTACAGTAACCGCTGCCATGTTACAAGGAATTAATCAACAACAGAAAACAGTGCTAGGATTAGTAATCGGAATAACTGTGAAGATAGTTTTAAATATTGTATTGCTACCGTATTTTGATTATGTAAGTTTTATCATTTCAACATACGCTGGCTATACGATTTCAGTCGGCTTTAACTTGTGGATGCTTTCTAAATATGTTATAAAGGCAACATAAGCTTTTTAAAAGGCAGAGAACACTCTGTCTTTTTCTATGTTTACAAGATTTTTCTTAAAAAAACGTTTTCAAAATAATTTTTCTATTGAAATTTAATCGTTTGTTTCATATGCTGAAAATAGCGGTTCAAAAACTGTTGTTTAAGTGAGGTAGATTCCCACATGTAAAAAGAATCGGGGTGATAGTATGTTAAATATTTATTTAACAGACCGAAACGGAAAACTACAAGAGATTGAGGAAATGCAAAAGGGCTGCTGGATTAATGTACTTCATCCAACAGAAGAAGAAATTCAGTATCTAGTACAAACTTTAAATGTAGACTTAGATTTCATTAAAGATCCTTTGGATGATGAAGAACGCTCTCGTATTGAAAAGGAAGACAATAATACTTTAATTATCGTGGATATTCCGACAGTCAGACATGATGAAGAAGGAAATTCAATTTATGACACGATTCCAATAGGTATGATTGTAATGCCAGATTGTTTTGTTACTATTTGCTTAGAAGAAAATCCGATTTTTGAACGCTTTATTAATCAACGTATTAAAGAATTTTATACGTTTAAAAAGACGCGCTTCGCACTTCAGCTCTTATATACAATTTCTACTTATTATTTAAGATACTTAAAGCAAATTAATCGAAAAACAATCGATTTAGAGCACCAATTAAATAAGTCGATGAAAAATAAAGAAATTTTCACATTGCTCGGCCTTGAAAAAAGTTTAGTTTATTTTACAACATCATTAAAGGCAAATAAAATTGTAATTCAAAAATTAATGCGAAACAGTACATTTTTGAAAATGTATGAAGACGATCAAGATTTACTAGAAGATGTATTAATTGAAAATAAACAGGCTATTGAAATGGCAGAAATATATAGTCACATTTTAAGTGGAATGATGAATACATTTAGTTCGGTTATTTCTAACAATTTAAATAGTGTTATGAAACTGTTGACTTCTATTACAATCATTTTATCATTACCAACGATGGTTTCTAGTTTCTTTGGAATGAATGTAAAGGTTCCGTTTGAAGGGGAAGCACATGGTTTTGTAATTGTACTTATAATATGTGTAACATTATCTTTCACTTTAGCATTTGTTTTTTGGAAGAAACGTTACTTTTAATGATAGGAAAGCTGCGCTAGCATAGTTATAAAACTGTGTTAGCGCAGCTTTTTTGCTATGAAATCTCAATTTTGGAATAGAATATAACTTGTAAAATGTAATGTGTATGAAGGTTATGAATTCCGTATAACTCTTGTTCAAATAATGAAATGGGGTTAAAATTACATATTGTTAATGAAAAGTTGGAGGAAATACATCATGGAATTGTTTCAATTACCGAAAGCATTCCTGCAAATGAATACAATCTTTATCTCAATATTAATCGAAGCACTTCCATTTGTGCTAATTGGTGTATTTATTTCAGGATTCATTCAAATGTTTGTGACAGAAGATATGGTGGCAAAATGGATGCCGAAGAACCGATTTCTGTCTGTTTTATTAGCTACTTTTTTAGGTATGATGTTTCCTGGGTGTGAATGTGGAATTGTTCCGATTGTAAGAAGATTAATAGGAAAAGGGGTTCCACCCTATGCAGGAATTGCATTTATGTTAACTGGACCGATTATTAATCCAGTTGTATTATTTGCAACATATGTTGCTTTTGGAAGTAGTATGCACATGGTATGGTATCGTTCTATTGTGGCGATTATCGTAGCAATTATCGTTGGAATTATATTATCATTTATGTTTAAAGAACATCAATTAAGAGATGATCACTTCCCAGAAGTGAATCATAAGCGTCCGTTACGTAAAAAAATGTGGGATGTATGTACACATGCTGTTGAGGAATTCTTCTCAATGGGAAAATATTTAGTGCTAGGTGCGTTAATTGCAGCTGCGGTTCAAACATTTGTACAAACTTCAACATTGCTTGCAATTGGACAAGGTCCGTTTTCTTCATCAGCTGTTATGATGGGACTTGCTTTCATTTTATCACTTTGTTCAGAGGCAGATGCATTTATTGCTTCTTCATTCCAAAGTACATTTTCAACAGCGTCACTAGTCGCGTTCCTCGTATATGGACCGATGGTGGATATTAAAAATATGTTTATGATGCTTGCGACATTTAAAACAAAATTTGTAATTGTTGTGACGGTTACAGTTACACTTGTTGTTTATGCAAGCTCACTACTCATTTATGCGATGGGGTGGTAGGTTATGTTTCGAGCATATATATTATTAGGTTTTACAATTTTAATTGGACAGCTTCATATTTCCGGTAACATTACGAAGTATATAAATATGAAGTATGCCTATTTATCAAAAACGGCAGCTATTATTTTAGGTTTCTTAACGATTATACAAATTATTATCGTTTTCCAGAAAGAGCATCAAAAGGAAAAAGAGAAACATGATTGCAATTGTGATCATAGCCATTGTGGGCACGATCATTCGAAAGATGAAAATACATGGTGGAAACGAACGTTTTCTTATATTCTGTTCTGTTTTCCGATTATTTCAGGATTGTTTTTCCCAATTGCAACATTAGATTCGGACATTGTTAAGGCGAAGGGATTTCACTTTCCTGTTGCACAAGCGGAAAGTAAAGATCCATTTATGACAAGACAATTCTTAAGACCGGATACGAGTATTTATTACGGGAAAGAAGGATATCGTGGTGTAATGGAAAAAGGGAAGAAAGAGTTTGTTACGAAAGACAATATCACTTTAAAAGATGAAGATTTCTTAAAGGG
The DNA here is from genome assembly GCF_038050385.1 of Bacillus sp. FSL R9-9410. Lineage (NCBI taxonomy): Bacteria > Bacillati > Bacillota > Bacilli > Caryophanales > Bacillaceae > Bacillus > Bacillus sp. FSL R9-9410. The sequence continues at coordinate 2,743,019 of NZ_JBBOTV010000001.1, read as the reverse complement.
TATGGAGACAATTTATAATTATCCTGGTGAATTTACTGGTAAAACCCTGTCTTATAAAGGATTTGTTTTCCGAGATGATTCTTCTAAAAAGGAACAATATTTCTTATTCCGTTTCGGTATTATACATTGTGTTGCGGATTCGGGTGTATATGGTATGTTAGTTAAAAAACCAGAAGGTGTAGAGTGGAAAAATGATGATTGGATTCAGGTGGAAGGAGAAATTTCAACTGAATTTTATCAGCCGTTTCATGCGAATATTCCAGTGTTAGAAGTAACGAAATGGAATAAAGTTGAACAGCCGAAAGAACAATATGTATTTAGAGGAGCCGATTGATAAAATCGGTTCTTTTTTGTGGACTAAAAGTTCTAAAAATTGTTAATATTAAACGTGTAGTTCATGAGATGTAGTAAATGTTTGGATATTAGGGATATATAATTAAAGGGGTGATAACAATGACTGAAGTAAAGGGTAAAACAGCTAATGAATCAAGAGTTTTTAAAACGAGTCGAGTATTTCCAACGGATTTAAATGATCATAACACGCTATTTGGTGGAAAGATATTGGCGGAGATGGATATGGTTGCTTCAATTTCAGCAACGAGACACTCGAGAATGGAATGTGTCACAGCGTCTATGGATTGGGTAGATTTCTTATATCCAGTACGTTCTTCAGATTGTGTTAGTTATGAATCTTTCGTAATTTGGACGGGAAGAACTTCTATGGAGATATTTGTGAAAGTAGTAGCAGAAGATTTAATTTCAGGTGAAAAACGTGTAGCAGCAACTTCATTCGTTACTTTTGTTGCGCTTAGTAAGGAGAATAATCCAGTCCCTGTACCGCGTGTTATCCCTGAGACAGAAGAGGAGAAAGAATTGCATCGAATTGCTGTGTTACGTGCAGAACAGCGTCATATTCGTAAGGCAGAGAGTAAGAAGGTAGCTACACTGCTAACTTTTTGATGTAAAATACTTTCCTAGTGGTACTATTTTTTTATAGGCTAGGAGATTTTTGAAATGAAAAGCGGACACCTAAAATAGGTGTCCGCTTTCATAGTTTTTTCATCCCCATATCGTATTACAATAACTGCTTAGCAGAAGCAAGCAGCACCGACGATAATTAAGAGGATAAATAATACGACTAGTAGCGCAAATCCATTACCATGTGCGAAGCCCATTGTTATTTCCTCCTTTTATTTTAAGATACAACATACAATATGCAGATGAGCTCCTGTTTGATATGGACGTATATCATGCAATGACATATTTTTTGTATGATAATGTTTAAAAAAAGGAAAGATATAGGAATAACAGTAGTTAGAGAAAGGAACGTATCCATGAAGCACTTTTTAATTGTAATAATTTGTTTTATAGGTGTATTCATATGGATGAACGTTGATGTGGAAATGGGGAAGAAAATGGCTAGTGGATATGAATTAGAAAAAATTCGGTCAGGGGATTTTCAATTATATACGAACGGTGACGAGTTATATAGAAGTTTATTTGAGAATATAAATCGTGCAGAAAAGAATGTGTATATTCATTTTTATATTGTAGGTAAAGATGAGGTAAGCAAAGAATTCTTACAATTATTAGAGAAAAAAGCATCTAGCGGAGTAGATGTGAAATTGTCAGTAGACCGCATTGGCGGATATAAGCTTAAGAAAAAGATAATTAATCAATTAAAAGAAAAAGGCGTGAAGTTTACATTTAGTAAAAAACTTAAATTAAAAAACTTATTTTATTCTTTGCATCAACGTAATCATAGACGCATTGTTACTATAGATGGGAAAGTTTCGTACATTGGTGGCTTCAATATCGGAAAGGAATATCTTGGGCAGGATCCTAAATTTGGTCCGTGGCGTGATTATCATGTACGCATCGAAGGGAATGGAGCTACTGATATGGAACGGAAATTTGCGGAAGATTGGCAAGAAGATACGGGAGAAAAGGTCCCTATACGTCAAGAGTTACCTGTACAAGGAAATGTAAAATATCAATATATATTTTCGAATGGAAAAGGCTTATGGGAAAAGTACAGTGCACTATTAAAGAAGGCAAAACACTCCTTAATTATTGCTACACCATATTTTGTACCGAGTAAAGAAATGGTAAAAGGACTGAAAGATGCATTAAATCGTGGTGTCCGTGTGAAAATTCTCGTTCCCTTTAAAAGTGATGCCGTATTGTTAAAACAAGCTGCCTATCCTCATTTGAAAGATATGTTAGATGCTGGGGCGGAGATTTATCAATATCGAAACGGATTTTTTCATGGGAAAGTGACAATCATTGATGAGGAAATCGTCGATATTGGTACAGCGAATTTTGATAATAGAAGCTTTTATTTAAATAACGAATCAAACTGTGTCATATATGATAAGACAGTCGTTGCTGATGTCTGGAATCGACTAAAAGAAGACTTTCATAAGTCAAAACGATTTTCAGAAGAAGATTTTGAGAAAATTAGTCGCTGGGATTGGTTTCTAGGAAGAATAGCGAATGTTATCGCATCATATTTATAGTATATAGATGGAAAATAGGAAGGGAGGCACTTTAATGGATTGTATGAAAGAATTGATGACATATAGTTACACACTTATATATAAAGTTGGAGAGTACACGGGCAAGGTTCGAGATGAAGAATTAAAGGATATTTTAAAGCATCATTTACCGTATATGTTGCAAGCATATAATGAACAAGTAAATTTTCAAGAAGGAGAAAATGTACAGCATATAACTTGTAAACAAATGTGGCCGGAATTTACAGAAATGGATAGGGAAACAGATAATGAATATACAGGGGATATGGGGATTGCTATTTGTTATATTACACATTTGAAGCGATTAGCATTAAAGTTTGCTCAAGTGGCAGTAGAAGTTGCGAACCCGGAGTTTCGTTCTTTTCTGGAAAATTGTTTTGTGAAAATGAATCGTTACGCATATAATGTTTGGCAATATGTTGTGAAGAAGGAATATAAGATTAAACATGTATATGAAAATGAAAAATTTGCGTGAAAAGCTAAGGTGGAATGAAAGGCGCCTTAGTTTTTTTATGTCTAATTAGAGGGTGGGATTAAAAATTGGTTATGTTATCAGAAAATTTACAATAATTTACTATATCTTTACTATTTTTAAATCTTTCCTTTAAAAATAAAGAGTAATATGGGATTGTACATATTCTATCAAAGGGAGGAAACGCAAATGAACAAATGGGTTAAGTCATTAACTGCTATGGCACTTGCAAGTTCTTTATTAATGGTAGGTTGTAGTAAAGATGAGGATAAAAAGAAAGAGGATGACACAACTTCGCAGCAAGATGGAAAGAAAGATAAAGAAACAAGCGGAACAGACAAGTCTTCTGATTCGAAAGAAAAGAAATAAATGGATAATAGAGCTTCCTCATATATATGAGGGAGCTTTTTTGTTGCGTATTTGTAAGTTTTGCGGAAAAATAGAGAGAAAGAATTGAAAAGGAGAAAGTAAATGAAAGTATGTATATTAGGGGCGACAGGTAGAGTAGGATCACACATTATGAAATTGGCATTACAAGATTCATATGAAGTAACGGTATTAGTTCGTGATTTGAGTAGAGTGGAAATAGAGCATGAAAGGTTGCATGTTATTAAGGGAAATGTATTAAGCGGAGATGATATAAAGGAAGCAATTAAAGGATGTGATATTGTAATTAGTGCTCTTGGAACTGATCGGAATGGGACGTTAGAGAAGAGTATACCGATTATTATAAAGCAAATGGAAGAAGAGGGCATAAAGAAAATTGTTACAATAGGAACGGCTGGTATTTTACAAGCGCGAACAAACCCAAGTATATATCGTTTTCAATCAAAAGAATCGAAAAGAAAAATGACAACAGCTGCGGAAGATCACTTAGCTGCTTATGAAGCGCTGAATAATAGTAAACTATGTTGGACTGTTGTTTGTCCGACGCATTTAATAGATGGTGATGTAACAGGTGTATATCGAACTGAAAAAGATATGTTGCCAACAGATGGATCGGAAATCACAGTTGGTGATACCGCTCATTTTACATGGAGTTTACGTAATAAAAGCTTATACGAGAAAAGCCGAGTAGGTATTTCATATTAAAAAACCATCCCAAAATAGGGATGGCTAAAAAATGATATAGCATACAAAGATGATAATCATAATGATTTGGAGAATGGCTTTGGCTACTGTACTACTTAAAAAACCGACTACAGTTGCAATTCCGACTAAAAGGGCGTCTTTTGGCGCCTTTTTATGCATTAGTTCCGTAATAAATACAGATAAGAACGGTATGATAATAAGCCCGAATGGTGGGAAGAAGAACGATCCGACAATGATAGAAACCATGCCAATACGTTCGCCCGATTTTGTACTTCCGTATTTTTTTAGGAAGTATCCATTTGCAATAAAGTCAGCAACGAAAATGAAGAGTGTAAAAATGACTTGAATAATCCAAAAAGATGTCGTTAACTCTCCGCCATTTATTCCAAAATGATAAATGAAATAGCCAGCCCATACGGCAAGGATGCCAGGGATAATGGGGTATATAAAGGCAAGAAATGAAACAATGAAACAAGCAATGATACAAATTGTTAGTAAAACAGTCACTTTATAGCTCCTTTGTAGTATCTAATTTATGTACAGCAATCTTTTTAATTTGATGCCCATCAAGTTCTAATGCTTTAAATTGAAAACCATCATATTCAACTGAATAGCCAGCCTCAATATTTAAATCAATTGATTGAGAGAGAAGCCAACCACCAATTGTATCTAAATCACTTTCATCGATATGTAGGCCAAACATATCATTTACTTCAGAAATGAGTACTTTCCCATCTAAAACAGTAAGCTTAGGAGTACACTTTTCAATCATTGGTGATTCGTCTGCGTCAAATTCATCTTGAATTTCTCCGATAATTTCTTCGAGAATATCCTCCATCGTTAAAAGGCCAGCAGTTCCACCGTATTCATCCATAACAATCGCCATTTGTACGCGGTTCTTTTGGAGATGTATTAACGTTTTACGAATGGGAACTGTTTCAAATACAGTTAAAACAGGATGTATGTAGGCATCAAGTGGTTTGTAAATGCCTTTTGTTTGATTATGAAAAATCTCTTTCGTATTTATCATTCCGATAATATCATCCTTATCCTTTTCAATAATAGGATAACGTGTATACTTTTCAGTTGCAACGATTTTCATATTTTCTTCTAACGTATTTTCAGTAGATAAACAAACCATTTCAGTTCTAGGTACCATAATTTCTTTAGCAACACGATCATCAAATTCAAAAATATTATTTACATATTTATATTCGGTTTGATTAATTTCGCCGCTTTTATAGCTTTCACCTAAAATGAGTCGTAGTTCTTCTTCGGAATGAGCAAGTTCATTTTCTTTTGCAGGTTCTAAACCTAATAATTTAGTGAAAAATACAGCTGAACTATTCAGTAACCAAATGAATGGATACATAATTTTATCAAACAAAATAAGCGGTTTTGCAAATTTTAATGTGATTGCTTCAGCTTTTTGGATTGCGAAAGACTTAGGAACTAACTCGCCTAATACAACATGGAAAAAAGTAATCACACTAAAAGCAATAATAAAGGATAACGTGTTAGCCATTGTTCCAGTAATATTGATTTTTTCAAATAGTGGTCGTAGTAAATGTTCTACAGTTGGTTCACCAAGCCAACCAAGTCCTAAAGAGGTGATAGTAATACCGAGCTGACAAGCAGATAAATAAACGTCTAAGTTAGATAAAACGCTTCTTGCAGCTAATGCTTGTTTATTACCTTCATTAGCAAGCTGGTCAATTCGACTTTTTCGTACTTTTACGACAGCGAATTCTGAAGCAACGAAAAAACCAGAAATAAGGATAAGTATAAAGATGAGAAAAATATTTAATATGTCCAAGTGTGTTCTTTATTCCTACTTTGGAATAAAGATGTCACCTCCTGCAATTATGTTATACTTTTATAATAAATCTAAATGAAAAGATTAGTCAAAGAAAATGGGTAAATAATGGTAGGTTTTACTAGTAGTTTTTTAATTTGTTGTTATTTTGTCCTCTATATAATAGGAATAACCGTCTACTTTTAATTTAGGTAGACGGTTATTCTATGTTATGGTTTCGAAATACTTCTAGTTAAAGTATACGTGTTCTGTTTAGCGTAGTTTGTTGTCCATAAAGCTTGGAGAAACGATAAGATGCTATATGGAATATAAAGTAGTAATAAACCAATTGTGACAACTATAGGTGCATTTTTGCCAAATTGGACGATAAATTGTAATAGTCCATTTGTATGAAAAATACATTCCATAAAAACGAATGAAAGAATAATGGAACTCAAAATAGATTTATGATTGGAAGTAAGCGCAATAAATAACGTATCAACAAGGAAAGATGAATTTTTTATTTCGTATTCATTAGTAGTATTTAAGAACGGTAGCCATTTTTTAATTGCTTGCATAACGATTATCATAGAAGTGCTACATACGATGATAAAAGAGGAGAAGAAAGGAAACTTTATGAATTTCGCGATGTAGAGAAGTGATAATAGGATTAAACATTGTAATATCACAGTGCCAAAAGAATACGGTATCCAGCGAAATAAAGAACTACACTTTTTTAATGAGTTTGGTGCTTTTAAAAATAGATGGCCAATTCCTAGACTTATAAAGAAACCGATTACAAGAGTGAATGTGAAACGAACGATCGATAAAAAATATATTTCCCATATGTAGGGGAACAGTGGTGACGAATGGCTAGAGGTATGTATTATATTTTGTGTATGTATAAGCTGATTTGCTGAGAAAAGGATAGGTTCATGCATCCAATCAATTGTTGGAATTGAAATGGAAGAAGACTGCACTAAATTATGGAAAATACTTACAAATCCAGTTAAGTAGGAATAATTATGTGTAATGAATAATGCTGGAAGAGGACTTATGACAAAAATAATCAAAACACCGGCTATAAATTTACATATATGTGAGCGCAATAAGGACATTCAATCACCTACTCTTTGAATATTCAGAAAATTCTTATTCTTATTTTAGCTTTTTTCGGATGAAGTTACAACACATTTTTCTCGAAGTAAGTTAGAGAGAATATACTATACTGAGATTATCCCGCTTTAACGGGTAGTAGACTCCACCTCAAAATTCGACGAATGCGTAGAAGTTAGGTGGGGAGATCAACTGCCCATAAAAGCCCGATTGGTGAAGGCTAATAATAAATGGGTGGAAAAATCCCCACTTATTAAAGTTTCACTTTAAACAAGTGTATGATTAATGAATAAATTATGACGGAAAAATGAATAATTTTCAGAAAAGTAAAATAATATATTTATTTTTTTTTGAAAATATAATATAGTTATGGCACAGAAAGTATTTTAGCATAAGGAGGCTTTTTTTATGAGGATTAAAGGGAATTATGTGCCAAAGAGGGAAGTTTTGTTCTGCTCAAGTTCAATTACGATAGGGGAAATGCTGGAGCATTTAAATAAAACGGGGTATCGTTGCGTACCAGTTTTAGATGAAAAAAAAGAGAAGTTTTTAGGGAATGTATACAAAGTAGATATTTTAGAATATAAAGGTTCACTTGAAGATAATGTATTACAATTATTGAACGATAAGAATGGGTACGTGAGAGAAGACTCTTCCTTCTTTAAAGTATTTTTTACAATTAAAAAACTACCGTATTTATCAGTAGTTGATGAAAAAGGGGTCTTCCTTGGTATTTTGACTCATAAAAAAGTTTTTGAACTATTAGAAGATGCATGGGGGGTCCATTCTAGTAAGTATTCTGTCATGATTGGAACACAAGATTATAATGGGGCCATTCAAAAATTATCGACAGTGCTAAAGAAATACACTGGTATTCAAAGTTTAATGACTTTTGATAATGATGCTTTATTAGTACGTAGAATTATGTTTACATTGGGAGAAGAGTTTGAAGATAGTGAATTAGAAACATTGCTAAAGGATTTAGAAGATCATGGATTTAGAGTTGTGTATGTTGAAGAGATGAAGAATCCACGTGAAGTTGAAACGATAGATTAACAAGTAAAAGCCATCTTATTTTTGGGATGGCTTTCACTTGCTTTTGCATAAAGATATTCAAATATAATAAAGTATAAAAATCGTAAATTTTTAAAAATATTTGCGTAATAGAATAAATAAAGGAGGTATGTGTGGATAATTTTGATTTTCAAAAAATTCTATTTAAAAATATGTTTTTATTTTTCAACCAAATATGTTACTATATGTGTGATAAAAACAAAGAGGTCTGACAACCAAACTCCACGTTATAACACTCTAATGACTTAAATATTCGAAAAAATCAAAATTTATTATTTAGAGTAATTAAAAGGGGAATGGAGAAATTATGGAGAAAGACATTGCTTTGTAAGGGGCATATTTTATGATTATGAACAGAGAGGAGGATGCATAGCATATTGTGAGAATAGAGAAAAACAATGAAAAAGTGCTATGCAAATGAAAGAGATGAAGGGACGATTAAGGCCAGGTGATACGCTAGCAATCGGTTTAATGTTATTTGCATTATTTTTAGGAGCAGGAAATTTAATTTTCCCGCCAGTTTTAGGTCAACAAGCAGGAGAAAATGTTTGGATTGCTACAATTGGATTCCTAGTAACGGGAGTCGGATTACCCCTATTGGCTGTCACAGCTGTGGCGTTTGTAGAGGGGGACTTGAAAGCGCTATCTTCTAGAGTTCACCCTATATTTGCGTTTGTTTTTCCACTGGTTAGTTATTTAGCAATTGGACCATTCTTTGCGATCCCGCGTACTGGAGCTGTTTCATTTGAAATGGGAATGAAGCCGTTTTTATCAGAAGCAATGGTTTCAGAATGGTACATGCTGTTCCTTTACACTATAGTTTTCTTCGGAGTAACGTGGTATTTATCATTAAATCCATCTAAATTAGTTGATTGGTTTGGAAAGTTCCTTACACCGTTGTTAGTATTAATAGTTGCTGTTATTGTCGGAAAGGCAATTATTGATCCGATTGGAACACCGGCTGCACCACTCGCTGCTTATAAAGAAAATGCTTTCTTTGGTGGGTTTATTCAAGGGTATTTAACGATGGATGCAATTAGTGCTCTTGTGTTTGGAATTGTTGTTGTACAAGTTATTCGCTCAAAAGGAATAAAAGAGAGCGGACAAATTGCAAAAATAACAGTCGTATCAGGAGTAATTGCTGTAATAGGTTTAACGTTAATATATTTATCACTTGCTTATCTAGGTTCAACAAGTACATCACTTGGTGTTTCAGAGAACGGTGGTCTTATTTTAACGAATGTTGTAAATGAGTTGTATGGAACGAGTGGGAAAATTTTATTAGGACTTGTTATTACACTTGCTTGTTTAACGACTTCGGTTGGATTAGCATCTGCCTGTGCAGGGTTCTTTTCAAACTTATTCCCGAAATTTTCACATAAAACGATTGTAACAATAGTATGTGTATTTAGTTTAATTGTATCTAACTTAGGATTGACACAATTAATCGCAGTAACTTTACCAGTGTTAATGATCATTTATCCAGTTGCAATTGTATTAATTGTACTTTCGTATTTCCATAAATGGATTGGAAAGCGTAATACAATTTATATTGGTGCAATATTAGGTGCATTGTCGATTAGCTTATTTAATGGCTTAGAAAGTGCGAACATAAAAATTGACGCAATTTCAAATGTACTACAAATGTTACCATTATATAAAGAAGGAATAGGATGGTTAATCCCAGCATGTATTGGCGGGGTTCTCGGTTTCTTCTTCTATAAATCAAATGAATCAAGTGAGTTACAAAAGAAAGGTGCCTAGGCGCCTTTCTTTTTTTGAAGGGGATTTTTATGTTTTGTCTAAGTAGTAATTGGGAGGATTGATAAAATGGCTAGTTTTGAAGATTTTTTAACTTTGGATTTGCGTATTGGGACGATAAGAAAGGCGGAGGAATTTAAAGAAGCAAGGGTTCCTGCAATTAAGTTAGAAATTGATTTTGGAGAATTAGGGATTAAGCAATCAAGTGCTCAGATTACGAAAAGATACAACCCAGAAGATTTAATCGGTCAACAAGTGGTTGCTGTTGTGAATTTCCCACCAAAGCGTGTGGCAGGATTTAAATCGGAAGTGCTTGTACTTGGCGGAGTTCCTGAAGCTGACGATGTTGTTTTACTTCAGCCTAATATGGAACTACCGAATGGAACGAAAATTAGTTAGTGTGAAGGTAGGTGTTAATTTGGATATTGGACGAGAGTATTTAAAATGTGCAATTTCGAATTTCAAAGCAACACAAAACCAAGGAGAACGAGTACTTTCTCAATTATCTTATGAACAAATAATGTGGTCTTCTCATGAGGAGACAAATAGTATTGCGATTATTATTAAGCATTTACATGGTAATATGCGTTCAAGATGGACGGATTTTTTAACGTCTGATGGTGAAAAAACAGATCGTAACCGAGATGGTGAATTTGAAGGGGGCTATCGTTCTAAGGAAGAAGCCCTTGCAGCGTGGCAAGAAGGGTGGGAATACGTTTTTAAAACGATGAATACTATAATGCCTGAACACTTATTAAAGACAGTATACATTCGCGGTGAAGCACTTACTGTCATACAAGCAATTGAAAGACAAATTTCTCATTATGCTTTGCATATTGGACAGATTATTTACATGGGCAAAATGTTAAAAGAAAATGAATGGGAGTGTTTAAGCATTCCTAGAGGTCAGTCTACTAGTTATTTAGAGAAAAAACGTTCAACGTAATAATAGGAAAGAAACCGATATAAGATAGGAAGCAAAAAAATAAGCCAAACGATAGATGGCTCCGTGAACATTAGAATGCTACCAGCAATAAGTCCATATATAATAAGAAAGAAACTAAAGAGTGTATTTATAGGAATAAAACGTGAGACAAATAATTGCTGATTTTTGAAACAAGTGTTGTGAAATAAATAAAAGCGGAAATGCCATGTAGAGGTAATAAGATCTTTCTTTCTTGCTATTCTTTTTTTACATGTATGACAGATGAATGGTGGCTGCATTTCGTTACGCTCCATTTTTTATATTCATTAGTTTCATAATAATTTGAGACAAAATTAAGTACAAAGTGTATATACCTATATATGCTCCTGCAAGTAGAAAAAATGGATTTAGTAAAATTCCATGAATGCTTGTCATGAAAACAAGGCCCTGCATTAAAACATCATATATATTAATAGAAATAATTGTCCCGAGTACATACAGTGCTAAGTATGCGGAAATATGTAGCACAATACGAATTTTAGGATGTAAAGCAAGTAAATAAAAAGTAATTGATAAAGCGATTGGTAATGCTCCTATTAGTAGCTTCAATTCATTTCACCTCATTAACAATATAGCCGGAATTTAAGCGGTCTATTCTCTAGAGCTTGTACATAACTTGAAATAGAGAGGGTGATAGTATGAATCGAGGCTTTTTTTACGTGAAATTAACAAGTGTACGCAAGTTAATTATATTTGTTATTACTACGGTATTAGCGACTTTCTTTCTTATTAGTGTAATGGTAACTTCCATGAAAGAGACAAAGTCAACGTATTTATATAATTGGTTAAATGAGTTATCAATGAATGGTTACATGTATGTTATTGGGAAAGAGAATCATTATTTTACACAGGAGTACCGGAATTTGAATCAAGACTTTTCTATTTCTTCATTCCTCTTTTCGATGGCTACGAATATTCGTTTTGATGATGTACGTAGTTTTGTCGGGAAAGAACTTCCGGGATTTGGGAAGTATGATACAGAAATCGTTATAGCAGGTGAAGGAACAAATTACTCCAACTTACCGATAGAATCGAGTGTTCCTCTTGAAGAAGTAGTGAAGGAACGGACTGGAGAAGCTGGACAAGTTCCTAAGCCTGATCCGAATAAAGAGAAGAAACAACCATCTCAAACGACGGGAAAAAGACAAGTTGCATTGATTTATCATTCACATAGCTGGGAATCTTATTTGCCGTTACTCAACTTAACGAATGATCCAAATCCAAATAAAGCAACGAGTTCTGTAACGAATATTTCAATAGTTGGCGATCGATTGCGTGAACAGTTAGAAGGCGAAGGAATCGGTGCTACTAACGATAAAACTGATGTTGGTCAAAAATTAATAAGTAAAGGATTAAATAGTAATAGTTCTTATAAACTGTCACGAGAAATTGTACAAGAAGCGATGGCTGGTAATAAAGAACTCCAATATTTTTTCGATTTGCACCGTGATAGTGCACGGAAAAATGTCACGACAAAAACAATTGGAGATAAATCATATGCAAAGCTTGCTTTTGTAATTGGGAAAGGAAATAAAAATTATGAAAAGAACTTACAATTAGCAACAGCTCTTCATGAGGAAATTAATAAGAAATATCCAGGAGTGAGCCGTGGTGTAATTCAAAAAGGGTTCCAAACAGGAAATGGAGTCTACAATCAAGACTTATCAGGACAGGCGATTTTAATTGAAGTTGGTGGCGTAGATAATACAGAGGAAGAATTAAATAGATCGATTGATGTTCTTGCTAAAGCATTTGGAGGGTATTTTTGGCAAGCGGAAAAAGTGAATGGATAAAGTGGGAATTTAATTAGCCGGAGTGTTTATCCTACTGATTATTAGCCCTCATCAATCAGAATACCCGTTAATACGGGAAAAACGTAAGCGAGAAGCTTACGTTTATTTTGTTTGTTCATAATCTATAGGTAGAGAGAGATGTCACATTATAGACAAAATTCCCTATTATTATATTGATATCGAAATTTGTCTATTTATAGTTAGAAATTTAGAAAGGGATTTTCGGAATAGTGGAGAAAATCTTTTTACAAGGAAAGTTTTTAACTAACAGGATGGGTAGGAGATCAAGGTGATACGAGAGATTAGAGTAGAAGATGCAACATCGTTTTTGCAATTAAATAAGCAATTGGACGAAGAGACGAAATTTATGTTATACGAACTAGGAGAAAGAAAAACTACAGTAGATCAACAAGAAAAGATGGTCCACCGTTTTATAGAAAATGAATATGCGACAATATTTGTAGCAGTTGAAGAAGAGAGAATAGTAGGGTTTATTTTAGTTAATGGAAATAATATTCAAAGAAAGAGACATGTGGCAGGCATTGTAATTGGTATTTTGCAAGAGTATAGTGGCCGAGGTATTGGAACGAGTTTGTTTAAAGAAGTAGAGAAGTGGGCAAGATTACATGATGTATGGCGTTTAGAATTAACGGTAATGGCCCACAATACAAGAGCTCAGGCACTATATAGCAAAATTGGATTTGCACAAGAAGGTGTCAAAAAATCTGCTCTTATCATCGATGGAAGAGGTATCGATGAGTATGAAATGGCCAAATTATTAAAATAAGAGGTCGTTATATGAAAAAAAGATGGGCACTACTTGGTACCATAGCAATGATACTGATCGTTGGAGTAGCAGGAATAAATTATAAGATGTACAAGGAAAAAGAGGCGCGGGAAGTGAATGTAAACAATATATTCCCGAAAGCTAAAGAAACGATTGCTAATATGGATGGGGATATCGCAGTCATTAGTAATCCAAATTCGATGCTTGTACTTGTGAATAAAAATAGGCGTTTACCAGATGGGTATAGACCGCCAGATTTAGTTGTTCCGAAAGTACGTTACTCTAGTGAAGGTGATCAAGAAAAGAAAAAGATGAGGAAAGAGGCAGCGGTGGCACTTGAGGAAATGTTTCAGCAAGCCGATAATGAGCGGATTTTCCTTTTTGCAGTCTCTGGATTTAGATCTTTTGATAGACAAAAAGCATTAAATACGATGTATAAAAGGCAAGATGGGGAAGCAAAGACAGCGATGTCTAGTGCAGTCCCTGGTACGAGTGAGCATCAAACAGGACTAGCTATGGATATTACATCTCAATCAGCTAAGTTTCAGTTAGAAACTGTTTTTGGGGAGACGAAAGAAGGAAAGTGGCTTTCTGAAAATGCCCATAAGTTTGGTTTTGTTATTCGATATACGAAAGAGAAAGAAGGGATTACCGGTTATCGTTATGAACCGTGGCATGTACGGTATGTTGGGAATCCGCAAGCTACATATTTATATGAAAACCAACTGACGCTTGAAGAAGTAACGGAGTAATGAATTGAGGGGAGAGGGCTAAGATGACGATGTTATATAAGAAAAAGGTACATGCATATATTACGAGAGAAAAAGAAGGGGTTATGCAACTACTCGTTTTTAAACATCGTGATATACGAGAGGCTGGTATCCAAGTGCCGGGTGGGACAGTAGATGAAGGGGAAACGTTAGAGGCAGCAATTTTACGTGAAGTGCAAGAAGAGTCAGGACTACGCCATTTTTGTATCGAGCGCTTCCTTTCTGATTACATTATTTATATGAAAGAAAAAAAGGAATATCAAAAACGTCATTTTTTCCACATTTCATTATTAACAGATGTGAAAGATACGTGGGAACATATAGTAAGTGCTGGTGAGGAAGACAAAGGTTTGGTATTTTGTTATGAGTGGATTGATATTAACAAATGCCTTGAATTAGCAGGTAAACAAGGAGAGTTTTTACATTTGCTAGAAGAGGTATATGTAAAATAATAAAAAGGGTCTGAGGCGATATTGAATTCGGTTCAGACTATTTTTATTTCTCTGTAAATTAAAAATTTTTAAATAGGTGAGTTGAATTCCTGTATAGGGATAGTAGTTGTTAATGCGAGGAGCGGAGAAAATGAAAAAGTAATAGATATACGTCATATATATAAGGGCTTATAAAAGGGGAATGAAAATGGAAATTCAGTTCAATACACTATTGCAAAAAGAATTAACAATTCATGATATACAAACTGCGATGGAGGATGGGAAGTTAACTTCAAAAGAATTAGTCATGTATTATCTTCATAGAATCGCAAAGTATGACCAAGATGGTCCGAAAATCAATTCTATTTTAGAAATCAATCCGGATGCTATCTTTATTGCAGAAGCGCTAGATCATGAAAGAAAGACGAAGGGTGTAAGAGGCCTATTACATGGTATACCTGTTTTACTTAAAGACAATATTGAAACGAGTGACTCAATGCATACAAGTGCAGGTACGATTGCTCTGGAACAAAATATAAGTAGTGAAGATGCATTTCTTGTTAAAAAGCTCCGAGAAGCAGGTGCAATTATACTAGGGAAAGCAAATATGACAGAGTTAGCAAACGGAATGTCTTTTGAAATGTGGGCTGGATATAGCGCTAGGGGCGGTCAAACAATAAATCCTTACGGAACAGGAAAAGATGATATGTTTGCCGGTGGATCGAGTACAGGGTCTGCCGTTGCAGTTGCTGCTAACTTTACAGTATTATCCGTTGGCACGGAAACAGATGCTTCTATTTTAAGCCCAGCTGTTCAAAACTCTGTTGTAGGTATTAAACCGACTGTTGGTTTAATTAGCCGTAGAGGCATTATTCCGTTCACATATTCTCAAGATACAGCCGGTCCGTTTGCTAGAACGGTAACAGATGCTGCTATTCTTTTAGGGAGCTTAACGGGAGTGGATAAGATGGATGCAGCGACTCTCAAAAGTGAAGGAAGGACAGAGCAGGATTATACAACTTATCTTGATATTAATGGGTTAAAAGGAGCGAAGATTGGTGTGTTTAGTAATGCACCAGAAGATTATTACGAATCTGGTGAGTATGATGAAAAATTGCTTATAGAAACGATTCAAGTGTTACGTAATGAAGGGGCGACAATAATAGGGGATATCGATATTCCATCTTTTCATAGGGAATGGAGTTGGGAAGTACCGCTTTATGAACTGAAGCATAGCTTAGATAACTATCTTTCTAAATTACCTTCCAATATTCCAGTGCATTCGATTTCAGAACTAATTGATTTTAATAATCAGATAGAAGAAAAGGCATTGAAATACGGACAAAATAAATTAGCAATCAGAAAAGATTTTCCTAATACGTTAAGAAATCCTGAATATTTAAATGCAAGATTAGAAGATATATACTTTTCACAAGAACAAGGAATTAATTTTGCATTAAAAAAATACGATATTGATGCGATAATGTTCCCTTCATATATAGGCTCTACAATATGTGCAAAAGCTGGTTACCCATCTATAGCAATACCAGCCGGATATATGAAAAGCGGGAGACCTTTTGGGATTACTCTTGCAAGTACTGCTTTTAGTGAAGGAACTTTAATTAAGTTGGCATATGCTTTTGAACAAGCGAAAAAACATAGAAAGATTCCGAACTTATCATGAATAGAGAATACAAAAGGACAGGTGAACCCTGTCCTTTTTGCTCTATAGATTAAAATGAAATATCTTTCTTCTCTGTCTTCTGATATTTTAATAAGCTAAAAGATAAACAAGCCGAACATAAAATAAGAAAAGAAGCGATAATATAAATAGTGCGAACACCGAAAATGTCAGTAATTGTAGCTGATTTAGTTGTGATATAGATGTGAGTGGTAATAATCATTATATACACAATGTCAGCGAGAGTAATGCATATTTTGGAGCCAAAATAGTAAGTTAGTGAAAGTTTCGGCAATAAGAATACCACTTTTAAATCAATAATGTTTTTAAAATTATAATAATTATGATCTGAAAAATTTTTTTTGAAAGAATTAAATTTTTTGTCATTTTTTGAAAGGAATTTTCATGTATAATGAAGAATATATTAATATAGTATTTTATTAATGCTTGTTGTAACAGCGAATACATATAATAGCTTGTAGCAAACGCCCCCTCTATGAGAAAGGGCGGATAAACCATTCTTTTCTTCATATACATATAGAAAATGAGAAAGAAAGTGAGGGTTGCATATGGCTGGATGGGTGATTTGGTTTATAATAGCGGGTATTTTATTTATTGCAGAAATGTTGTCGATTACGTTTTACATGCTTTGGCTTGGAATTGGAGCTGTTGTCGGAGGTCTTATTGCTTTGTTTGCTCCTGATGCACTATTTTTACAAGTTGTTGTTGGGGCGATTGTAAGTTTAACATTGACTTTCTTTACGAAAAGAATTTCAAAAAACTTTCGAGAAGCAAAAGGTTTTACTGATACAGTAGATAAACTGGTTGGTAAAAATGGAATTGTTATGCAAACGATTACAAGTGAAGTGAACGGTATTGTGAAAGTGGATGGAGATACTTGGACAGCTATTTCGGATACTCCTATTGATGCTGGAGAAAAAGTCGTTGTTATAAAGAGGCATAGTACTATTTTACAAGTGAAAAAGGAGAGTGAATAAATATGGTAGTAGCATTAACGTTAACGATTATTTTCGCATTGATTGTCGTTGTATTTATTGCATTGACGATTAAAATTATTTCTCAGCAAAAAGTTGGGGTTGTTGAAAGGTTTGGTAAATTTCAACGGATTATGCACCCAGGATTAAATATTTTAATCCCAATTGTAGATCGTGTTCGTGTATATCACGATTTACGTATTCAACAAACGAATGTACCACCGCAAAAGGTAATTACGAAAGATAATGTACAAGTAGAAATTGATACAATTATTTTCTATCAAATTGTTGAACCAGAGCTTGCGACATATGGTATTTCAAACTATGAATATGGTGTTCGTAATATTACATCTGCAACAATGCGTCAAATTATTGGTAAAATGGAGCTTGATGAAACATTATCAGGCCGTGAAAAAATTTCAACAGAAATTCGTTTAGCACTTGATGAAGCGACAGAAAAATGGGGCGTTCGTATTGAGCGTGTCGAAATAGTCGATATTAACCCACCAAAAGATGTGCAAGTATCAATGGAAAAACAAATGAAAGCAGAACGTAATAAACGTGCGATCATTTTAGAAGCTGAAGCAGCAAAACAAGATAAAGTCCTTCGTGCTGAAGGGGAAAAACAAAGTAAAATTTTAATGGCTGAAGGGGATAAAGAAGCGCGCATTCGTGAAGCGGAAGGTATACGAGAAGCAAAAGAATTAGAAGCGCACGGGGAAGCAAGAGCGATTGAGGAAATTGCAAAAGCAGAACAAAACCGAATTGAATTACTTCGCGCAGCAGATTTAGATGAGCGCGTACTTGCTTATAAATCATTTGAATCATTGATTGAGGTTGCAAAAGGGCCAGCAAATAAAGTCTTTATTCCGTCTAATGCAATTGAAACACTTGGTACTCTTGGTGCGATTGGAGAAATTTTCAAAGAGAAACAAGCGAAGAAATTACCTTCGTCAGATACAGAAAAATAACTATAAGAGTGAGGAAGAGAAATGGGGTGCCATTTCTCTTTTTTTGTACGTATATTACGAAAGGCTTGTACATATCCATGTATAAAGAAGGTGATACAGTGAGAAAGTATGCAACTCGTATACATGGGAAAAAACTAGCTTCGTTACTCTTTTTATATGCACTAATAGTAATTATTATTGCGTCGATTTTGACGTCACTTTTACATACAATGAAATCGAATTATGCGAATCAATGGTTTGGAAAAGTATCTATGCAAGGTTTTGTTCAAATGATAGAAAGTGAGAATCGCTATTATGGATTTGATTATTTTAAGCAAAATAAACGAGAATCAGTTGGGAATTTAATGTTCTCTATTGCGACAGATTTGAAAATAAAAGATTTAAGAACATTTGTCGGGAAAGAAGTACCTGGTATGTCAAAGTATTACTCGAATATTATCGTAGCTGGGGAAGGGACAAACTTTACGAATATCCCAAATGAATCTAGTGTACCGATTGAAGAAATAACGAAAGAGCGAGAAGTAGCAAAAGATAAAGTTACAGAAGCGGAAAAGAAAAATCCAGTGCAGAAAAAGAACGGAACGAAAAAAGGAGAAAGCGCAGTATACATTTATCATACACATAGCTGGGAATCCTTCTTTCCGTTATTACCAGGGGCTACCGATCCATCAAGTCCGGATGTAAATGTATCCTTACTAGGGAAACGTATGAAAGAACAACTTGAAGGACAAGGAATTCCGGTAATTCATGATAAAACGAATATGGGAGATTTATTAGCAAGTAAAAAATGGAAATGGCCGCAATCATATAAAGCGTCTCATGGATATGTAAAAGAAACATTAGCACAAAATAATAAAATTGCGTTTCCGATTGATATACACCGTGATGATCAGCGGAAGAAGGTAACAACAAAAGTAATTAACGGGAAATCGTATGCAAGATTATATTTTATAATTGGGATGGAAAATGAAGGGCGTGCTGAAAATGAAAAAATTGCAAGGGCAATCAATAGTTATTTAGATGAAAACTATTACGGATTAAGTAGAGGGATTTTTCCGAAGTATAAAAAAGATGGAAATGGCGTTTATAACCAAGATTTATCTAAAAATGCGATGTTAATTGAAGTTGGTGGTGTTGATAATACGTTAGATGAATTATATAACACAATTGATGTGTTAACGGAAGCCTTTAGTAAGTATTATTGGAATGATGCAGAGAAAGTGAATGGGTGAGGAACGGGAAATCGTTCCTTTTTTATTTTTGAAATCCTAAAATATGATATAATAGAATTTTGTGAATTTTAAACAAGGAGTGGGATAGACATGCAAATACTATTAATACGTCATGGTGAATCGGAAGCTGATATTTTAAATGTACATGAAGGTCGAGCTGACTTTGAATTAACAGAAAAGGGAAGACAGCAAGTACAAAGACTTGTACAGAAAGTGAAAGCAGACTTTCCACCAGATTTCATTTGGGCAAGCACATTAAAACGTGCTCGAGAAACTGGTGAAACATTAGCAGGAGAAATCGGATGCGAAATTCAACTAGAAGAGGAATTAATGGAGTTCAATAATGGAGTGCAAGCAGGTTTATCATTTGAAGAAGCGAAAAAATATCCAGAGCCAAAATTTCTTCATGATCGTTTTGAAAACGGGGAATCATTTATTGAATTTAGAATGAGAATAGAAGGAATCTTTTCTAAAATCGTGACAGAAAATACATATGAACGGATTGCAATTGTTGCACACGGTGGTGTAATAACTAGTATTTTTCGAGCGTTTTTCCAAATGCCAATTTCAATGGACTATTATTTTAAAATGGGAGATACGGGAATTAGTTTGATTGAAATTGAGGGTGCACAAAAAACGGTACATTTCATAAATGATACGAATCATTTGGACGGGATGTAAGGACCTGTGTACAAAGTTGTATTTTTTTGATGTTGACGGTACCCTTTTAAGTGAGATTGATAGAAGTATGCACGAAAGTACAAGAGAAGCGATACAAAGGTTAATAGATAAAGGGATTCACGTAGTTGTTACAACCGGGAGACCATATAGCTTATGTTCACAATTTAAAGAGCTGGGCATAAATACGTTTATTTCTGCAAATGGTGCACATATAAAATGTGCTGATGAAGTTATACATAAATCGGTACTTTCAAGTGGAATTGTTCATGATATTTCAAATTTCGCTGAATTACAGAATCACAGTGTTTCTTATTTTACAGAGGAATTTGTAATGAATGGTATTGCCTCAAAAGACGAACGTGTAATACGAGCATTAAATGAAACGTTAAATTTAGAGCGGTATCCTGACAAAGTTAGAAACTTATCAGAAGAGATTTATTGTGTATGTCTGTATGCTGATGAAACAGAAGCTCAAAAATTCTTTGAAAGATATCCAGCACTTACGTTTGAACGTTTTCATGGTTACGTTATGAATGTGTTGGAAGATAATAAAGTATCGAAGCTAACTGCAATTCAAAAGGTATTGGAACATCTGGAAATTTGTAAATCAGAAGCAATTGCTTTTGGTGACGGTGGAAATGATGTTGAGATGTTACAGTATGTAGGACTAGGAATTGCGATGGGTAATGGTGGAAATGAGTTGAAAACAAGAGCAGATTTCGTTACAAAGAAATCAAGTGAAGGTGGCATTTCTTTTGCTTTAAAAGAGTTTGGGATTATTTGAAAAAATAATTAGTCAGCGTAAAAACATCCTGTTTTAATAACAGGATGTTTTTGTCTCACAATATTCTTGCAATAAAAGGCAGAATGTGAGTATAATGAAAAATAGTTAGGTAAGCTAATTAATTAAAGGGAAAGGAGAGTGAAGATGAATGGATTCAAGAAAAGATTCTCTTCCTTTAGGGATTGAGCCTTATGCAGAGTTAATAAAAAAGACAGCATCAGCGGATACGGATCCAATCGCAGCAAAACTTGGTTTGTTAATGTTATGGACGTCTGATAATGTTCTTGATGCTGTTGACGTAGATTTAGCTCCGCTTGGTATTTCGGAAAGTAAATTAGATTTTTTACTGTTGTTTATTTTACGTGAAATGGAATCGAATGTGGAAGAAGTGAACATGAGTCCTTCGGATATTGCGAGTCGATTAGGGATTACACGTGCTTCTGTCACTGGCTTATTAGATTGGATGGAGAAACGAGAGTTAATCGTAAGATTCCATCATTCTGAAGATCGAAGAAGATTAAAAGTGAAAATTACTCCAAAAGGAAAAGAACTAGTTACGCATTCTTTACCAACTTTTTGGTTATCTTGCGCTTCGTTAGTTGATGACTTTAATCAAGAAGAGCGTCAAGTTTTAGAGAAGTTATTAAATAAAATGCAAGTAACTATGCAGAAGAAATTAGGAGAAGGCAGATAAAGAAGTTGATTGTGTGAGTCAACTTTTTTATTTAGACATATAATTAGGTTACCTTATTATATGTCTAGCTAATTTGATGAAGGGTGGTGATATGTCTTTTAACGTAAACAAATTAAGTAAGTGTTAAAGGAATGTCGTTTTGAGTAGTTTACTTTAGATGTTTTAAACCGATGGGGAAAATCATTGTAAGGGGGAGATTTTATGATGGAAATATCAAAAGAAGTAAATAGTGAAAGGAATTATGTAGTAATGACAGCGGTGTTATGTTGGGCAGGTATGGTAGTTATGTCCAGCCTATATGTGACGATTCCTTTAAATGCTCTATTTTCAGACCTTTTTAAGGTTTCATTAGCGCAATCTGCGGCTACAGGCAGTATATTTTCTGTAGGCTTTGCTATAGGTTGTTTGTTATTTGGGGCAATCTCTGATAAATATGGGCGGAAGAAAGTGATTTTTATCGGATTACTTGCGCTGTCGATTGTTTCTTTTTTATTAGGGTTTGTCGATAGTTTATTTTGGCTTGTTATTCTTCGAGGATTACAGGGTATAGCAGCAGCTACATTTTCTCCAGTAGCGTTAGCTTACGTTGTAGAAATGTTTCCAGTAGAAAAAAAGGTTACAACAATAGGATTTGTTAGTACCGGTTTTTTAGTAGCTGGAATTGCAGGGCAAGTAATAAGTACTGCTGTTAGTCAGCATTTTGGATGGCATATGGTGTTCTTTCTTCTTAGCATTGTCTATATCATTACTGCTGTATGGATCCATTATTTTCTTCCGAAAGGGGAAACGTCTCAGTCCTATACTGATATTTTGGGACCCATTAAACAGATGGGTAAAGTCTTTACACATAAAAGTTTAGTATTGAGCTATATGATTGCTTTTGTTTTATTAATGGCTTTTGTTAATATGTATACTGTTTTAGGGAATTATTTGAGCTCTCCTACTTACAATTTAACTCCAGAACAAATTCTTTATTTTCGCTTAGCAGGGCTATTTGGTATGTTGTTGTCACCACTTACGGGTCGTTTAACAAAGAGGTTCGAAGTAAGGCAAGTTCTTCAGGGCGGATTGTTGTTCTCTATTTTTAGTCTAAGTTCAATGGGCTTTATTTCGAACCTGCCGCTACTTGTAATGATGAGCGTCTGTTTTGTAATAGGTATTGCTATATCCGTTCCGTCTTTAGTTTCTCTTGTCGGCCAATTAGGAGAGAAATCAAGGGGAATAGCAGTTTCTATTTATACTTTCATTTTATTTTTAGGAACTAGTATAGGACCTATTATTTCTATTTATCTTATGAAAATAGGGGACTATGCTCAGACGTTTATTTTATTAGGATTGATACTCTTTATTGGTTTTGTTTCCACTCTTTTTATTCGAATAAAGGAATGCAAGGATCTTTAATATGCTCAACTAATAAAATATGAATTTGCCCGCGATGATGATAAAAATGTGCAACGATTTCAAGCAACCATTCGAATCGAGAGTAAGAAATACCCCAATAAGCAGTCATAATTTCCGCTAATTCTTCATTGGAATAGGATAAAAAAGTTTTAGAAAGTAAATCGTACCCTTGTATCATCGTTTGCTGCATTTGAGTAATTGTTTCTGGTGTTTGTTCTATATAAAAGGTATGTAATTCTTTTTCTGTAATACCATTTAATATGAGTAAATCAGCATGGCAAATAAGGGAAAGATGTGTACACATTTCAAATAATGACCGCTTTGATTCAATCGGTTGTATTTTTAAATCACTTTCAGTATATTGGTTCAGTATTTGAATGGAAGTATCGATAGCAATTTTAACTTGATTCAGTGCAGATGGAACAAACATTGTAATTATTCTCGCCTCCGTATATAATAATTTCTTAAGGGTATTATATCATACTCAAAATTCCGAAAATTCTAGTAGTTTGACTAGCATAATGAAAAGTATTATATTGTAAAAGGTCATATGAAACGTGAAATAGAATGGAATGCAATTATTGAGTTAGGAGTTAGACCAATGAGTTTGAAATATGGAAGAGATACGATTGTTGAAGTTGACTTAAATGCTGTAAAACATAATGTAAAAGAATTTAAAAAACATGTAAACGATGAAAATATTGCGATGATGGCTGCTGTAAAAGCGAATGGATATGGTCATGGGGCAGTTGAAGTTGCGAAATCGGCTATTGAAGCAGGAATAAACCAACTTGCAGTTGCATTTGTAGACGAAGCAATTGAATTAAGAGAAGCTGGAATCACTGTACCTATTTTAATTTTAGGATATACACCAGTAGCAGCTGTAGAAGATGTAATTCAATATGACGTTATGATGACTGTTTATAGAGTAGAAGATTTACATGGTATAGATGAAGTTGCAAACCATCTTCAAAAGAAAGTGCGAATTCATGTGAAAATTGATACAGGAATGAGCCGTATTGGTTTACAGGAAGAAGAAGTTAAACCGTTTTTTGAAGAGTTAAAACGTATGCGATATGTAGAAGTAGTAGGGATGTTTACACATTACTCTACCGCTGATGAAATAGATAAAACTTATACAAATATGCAAACAAGTTTGTTTGAGAAAGCTGTAAATACAGCGGAAGAATTAGGAATTCATTTTCCATATATTCATAGTTCAAACAGTGCAGGATCAATGGAACTTAGTAATACATTTCAAAATATGGTTCGTGTCGGTATTGGAATTTACGGTATGTATCCTTCAAGAGAAGTGGATCATACAGTTGTTTGCTTACAGCCAGCGTTGTCTTTAAAATCAAAAGTAGCTCATGTTAAACATGCGAAGAAAAATCGTGGTGTTAGCTATGGAAATACGTATGTAACAACGGGTGAAGAATGGATTGCAACTGTACCAATTGGTTATGCTGATGGTTATAATCGTCAGCTATCTAATAAAGGGCATGCACTAATAAAAGGAGTACGAGTACCTGTAATTGGCCGTGTTTGTATGGATCAGCTTATGCTAGATGTTACAAATGCAATGCCAGTACAAGTAGGAGACGAAGTTGTATTCTACGGCAAACAAGGTGAAGAAGAGATTGCAGTAGAAGAAATAGCTGATATGTTAGGTACAATTAACTATGAAGTTACATGTATGTTAGACAGAAGAATTCCACGTGTTTATAAAGAAAATGATGAAACGACTGCGGTTGTAAATATATTAAGAAAAAACTGAATCGATATGATTCAGTTTTTTTATTTTTGACAAATGAAAAATGTTCTATTTATACCGTGTAGTTGAATGTTTTTAAATCCTACAGATTCCAACGAAGAAATTATTTCTTCATTGGAGTAACAAGCTTCCTCAAAAGAAAAGTCACTTCTTTTCCAACTATCATCTATGTCATGTTTAAATAGTATGAAGTTCATTTCCGCTCTGTTACTTTCACTATCATACGTGGAATCAATGGTACAAACATATTCTCGTTCTGAAATATGAAACGAAGCACTCCAGTTTTCAAGAAATCCTTTTTCTGTATTCATATCAAATGCGAATGTACCTCCATCATATAATGCCGAATAAACATGATGAAAAGCGTCTTTTAGCTCGTTTAATTTCATAATGTGATTTAAGCTATCACCGGCTGAGATGACGTAGTGGAATTGCTCATTTATATTGAAATAGCGAGCATCATCGACGATGAAGGTTGCATCTGGCGCATTTTGACGTGCGTGTTTGATCATTTGAGCAGAACCATCTATACCAGTTACTATAAAATTATTATCAATTAGTTTCCTAGTAAGATGACCAGCCCCGCAGCAAAGGTCTAATATACGGGAGTGGGAAGCGGCATCTTGTAAAATGAATTTATGATAGGCTGGATAGGAGTGTTCTGCAAAATGTCCCCAATGCTTATTATAGATGTCTGCAAAAATATCATAATCAGAATAAATTAGTTTTTTAGACATATGTATTCTGCTCAAGATTCATTAAATTATAATAGTCATGCTTCGTTTTAATTTCAAAACCACATTGTGTATAGAGTTTTAAAGCATTGTTATTTTTCGTTTCGACGTCTAATTTAATTGTTGAAACTCCTTCTGTAATAAGTGTATGTACCATATAACTAAGAATATCTTTACCATATCCTTTACCTTGATAAGAAGGATGAACTGCGAATCCTGATAGTGTAGTATATTGCTCTTGCTCAGTAACGGTAATCGTTCCAATTGCTTTTTCATTAATAAAAGCAATGTAAACTTGATGAGAAGGTGACTTCATCATTTTTTGTAGCCATGTGGACGTATTTGTTGCCGAATCTCCAAAAGCTTTACTAGCGATTTCTATAAGGTCAGGAAGTAATTCAGAAGATGCAACGGTAAGGTTAATATTATTTTTCATTGTTTTTTGTACTTCGTTTATTTTGCAATCCATACCGTACTCACTATATACATAAGGCAAGTTTATTTGTTTTGCAAATGATTTCCCTGAAATAGAGTCACCATTAACTATAAGAAGCGCTTCATCTGCTTCTCTTTTTTGTATTTCTTTCATTGCGGTTTGTAAAAGAGTAGTGCCTATATGTTGTTTCCTATAGTCCGGATGAACAAACCCTATTAACTCCAGTTTTGTTGGTCTCTCAAAGTCGTACATACTTAATGCACCGATTAATTGAGTATCATCATAAAATAGAAAATCATTTACCACTTCTTTATTACGGGCAGTTAAAAATTTGACATGCAAATCTGACGAGTAATCAATTTTATCGTGTTGCCCGCAAACATGAGCTAAATCTTTCAGCTGTTGTATTTCATTTTCAACTAAAAAGTTCTTTTTCTGAATATCCATTTCATAATCCCTCTCAATCATATTTAAAAATAGGATGGGTGACATAACCACTTTTCTAATTCCACACTACCTTGAACAGATAATAATCGATATAAGTATCGATAAGGCTGTCTACATTCTTCAAGACGAGGAATAGGCATAATAGTCTCATAACCTTTTTTAAAGGTATGTGCTTCTTTTTCTGTAAGTACATATTCTAATCCAATAAAATCAAACTCTCGTGGGGCAATTGCATAAGCTTCGGTATCTACTAAACCAGTAATAGATTCTCCATCTGATAAAAACTGAGTAGGATCCATATCAATTAAAACAAGTGTAGATTCCTTCGGTGACGGCAAGGAAGAGAGCTGTGACTCAAAAGTATGAAATGCGTTATGTATACTCATATTATCGGAATAAAACATATTTACAAGGTTCTTGCTTACTTTTAAAATGTGAGATTTAAATTCTTCTAGTGGAACTTGGAAAGCACCAGAAGGGTTTCCTGTGAAATTAGCTTTAAATGAATGAATCTCTGCTAGTCCTTTTCCAAGGCTGAATAAAATAGAATCAGGTTGTCCGAAAAATGATTGCAGCGTACTTCCGGTTAGTTTTTCGACGATAACATACTCTCGTCCATTTAAAACATGTTTTTGCAAAATAGTCGGGATGGGTAAGGTAGTATGCTTTTTCAATAATGCGTGTATTGTTTCTAAATGATGTACATTCCTTGGATCAATTCCAAAAAGGTTTTTGCATCCCCACCAAAAATCATTGTTTGGCTCTTCAGTCATTTTTGAAGAGCGAACAATAACTTCTTCAGCTTCTGTTTTAACAAGAAATACATCGCTTGCATGGTCTTCATAGCCTGGATGCAAAGCTTGAACAGATATAATAGGTGAAGTGAAGAGTTGTTGTAGCATGAAATCCCTCCTTTTTCTGTAAATTCTCTAAATTAATTATATAACACAATCTAATTAAGAGGTAAAAATTAGGAGAGTTATTATTTCTGTATATAGTGTATTAAAGTTTGAGATTCTACATAAGAATTACCAAAAAGGTGAAAAATGTGTGTGTATAAAGCAATTTCTTTGTATTTGCGAAAAAAATTAGTTATGATAATACTAAGAAAATATATATGTTTTGGGGGTAATGAATGAAAAAATTATTCGAATACGTATTATTAACAATTGGATCTATTATTGTAGCTGGTTCACTGGAACTTATTTTAGCGCCTAATGGATTAGTAGATGGTGGAGTAACTGCGATTGCTATTATGGCAAATAAAGTTGCAGGATTACCGCTTTACGGAGTTTTTTTAGGACTTAATATTCCTATTTTACTATTTACTGCAAAAGTAATGGGAAAGAAGTTTTTTATCCGTACATCCTATGCAAATGTTGTTACAACACTCGGATTGATTTATTTAAAGCCATTTCCAGCTATTACGACTTCAGAATTATTAATTGTACTTTATGGAGGAGTCCTATTTGGTGTTGGTGTTGGGATTGTTGTAAAAATGGGCGGAGCAATTGATGGATCAGAAATGTTAGCTGTTTGGATGAATAAGTATTTTAAAGTACCAATTAGTACATTTTTACTTGCTGTAAATGCGGTTATTTTTGTATTTGTTGCTATTTTATTTTCAATTGAGCAAGCGATGTTTTCATTAGCAATTTTCTATATTGTTACGAAGATGATTGATTTCATATTAGACGGTATTAATCAAGGGAAGAGCGTCATGATTATTTCGAATAAAAATAAAGAAATTGGCGAACTGCTTATGAAAGAATTACAGCTGTCTGTTACGTATCTACATGGAGAAGGTGGTTTTTTAGGAGAGCACCAGAGAATTATTTATTGTATTACAAATCGTTTCATTTATCCGAAAATGAAAGATCTCGTTCTCTCTGTAGATCCAAGTGCTATAATTGAAGCTTCTTATTCAACAGAAACAACTGGTGTAAAGCGTCCAGGAAGGACAGCGAGATCAGGGCAAGTATCAGAAAAATAGTGAATGAAAATAACTCCACGTAAGTATAACTTGCGTGGAGTTATTTTTAGTTAGGGAACCAGACTCTTTTCAGCAATTTGACAACAGTTTCGATACAATCTTCTGGAATACTGCCGAAACCGAGTAATACATACGACGCCTCCCTTAAATTATGAACAGAATCGTATGTTGAGAGAGGGTACAACTTAATGCGTTGTTTCGCAGCAGCATGAATAAGTTCTTGTTCATTCATCCCATTATGAACGTGAAGTACGATATGAAGTCCTGATTGTTCGCCGAGTATTTGAACACGAGATTCCATTTCATTTTTGATAGATTTAACTAGTAATGTATGCTTTCTTTTATATAACGTACGACTACGGTTTAAATGACGCTCCCAATCACCATTGTGAATAAAGGTTGCAAAAGCGAGTTGCTGCAGGGTAGAAACCGTTTGTTTAAACATGCCACCAAGTTCTTTATAGGTTTTTAAAAGATGAGGTGGTAAGACGATATATCCCATTCGTAAAGAAGGTAAAAAGGATTTCGAGAAAGTTCCCATATAAATAACACGTTCCTTTGAATCCAGTCCTTGTAAAGAAGGAATAGGTTTTCCTACATAGCGGAATTCCCCGTCGTAATCATCTTCAATAATATATCCTCTGCAATCATTCGCCCATTTTAATAGTTCGAGTCTTCTAGATAAAGGCATAATTATTCCAAGTGGAAATTGATGTGATGGAGTGACGTATGCTACATTAGCACCTGATTCACGTAAAGCTGAAATATGAATCCCTTTATCATCTAAAGGGATAGGGTGAATGGGAAGATTAGCACTTTGAATCATAGTAGTTATACGGTGAAATCCAGGATTTTCGATTCCGTATGCTTTTTTTGAACCAAGAAGTTGAAGTAGTAGCCAAAGAAGAGGCTGCGTACCGGCTCCGATAATAATTTGATCAGGTGATGAATGTACCCCGCGGGCATGATATAAATATTTTGAAATATGCTCTCGTAGAACGAACTCACCTTGAGGATCTTCTTTAGCAAATAGTTCATTTTCATACTGGAATAAAGTTTCGTGTAATGCTCTTTTCCAGTTTGTAATTGGAAAAGTTTTTTGATCAATAAGCCCTTGGCTACAATCATAGTCATATTGTTCTTTCTTTATATTGTTAGCGCTGTTTGACACAACTTGTTGTTTATTTTGAATGACATCAATATCAACTTCCGCAACGAAAATCCCACGTTTCGGTTTGCTTACTACATACCCTTCAGCTAGTAATTGTTGATAAGCAGATTCAACTGTAATACGGCTCACATTAAGTTGTACCGCTAAGTTTCTGTGAGAAGGAAGGCGTGTACCGGCACGTAGTGATCCTTGAGAGATTTCTCGTTTTATATATTTGTAAATTTGTAAGTAAATGGGTGTTTTACTTTGTAATTGCAATGGGATAGTAAGATCCATTTTATGAATTCTCCTTTAAAAATTGGCCTTATAAAAAAGAATCAAACTGTCACTTAAGTTAGGGGCAGTTACTTCTTATAATAATGATATAACATTTAGAAAATTTTATAAATAGTAAGGGGAGAGTCATAATGAATATTAGAGAAGTAGTAACAGAAGCTGGTTTACATGATGTATTACCCGTTTTACAGCAATTACGAACGAAACTTTCAAGAGAAGAAGCAAGTTCTTTATTTCAAAAAATGAAAGACGAAAATTATAAACTACTCTCGTTACAGAATGAAGATGACGAGGTTGTTAGTCTAGCTGGTGTAGCGATTTGTACGAATTTCTATAATGAGAAACATGTTTTCGTATATGATCTTGTAACTGCGAAAGCTCACAGATCAAAAGGGTATGGTAAGGTTCTGCTGTCATATGTAGAAAAATGGGGGGAAGAAAACGGGTGCAGTTCTATCGTTCTTACATCAGCGTTTCCAAGAGTTGATGCACATCGTTTTTATGAAAGAGAAGGCTATGATAAGGTAAGTTATTCTTTTTATAAAGAGTTATAATACTAAGTAGGTTCCGTGTGTGAAAATATATGGAACCTATTTTCTTTTACAGATTTGAGCTAGGAACAGGTCTAGTAATATAATTTGTCGAATATTAGAAATTAACAAGGGAATATTGTATTTAGAAAATGTTAGGAGCGTTTATACTTGGAAAAAGTAAAGAAATTATCTATACCAAATGATGTAAGAGTCATCATTATTTCTGATATTCATGGAGAATTAGATCTTTTTAAGGAACTACTACATAAAGTTAATTTTAAAGATGAAGATTATTTAATTATTAATGGTGATCTTTGTGAGAAAGGAAGAAATAGTATTGGCGTCGTAAACTATGTGATGGATCTAGTAGTTAGCAAGCCAAATGTTTATGTGATTGAAGGGAATTGTGAAGTTGTAGTTGAAGCACTTGTAAATGAAAATCCTGCGCTAATAAATTATTTGTGTACGCGAAAGAACACAATTTTTACTGAATGGCTAGGGCAATTGAACGTTACAGTTAATGAAGAAAGTGATATTTGTGAAGTGAAAAACATATTGATGAGCCATTTTTCAAAAGAAATAAAGTGGCTAACAGAGCTGCCAACTGCTATTGAAACTGAGGATTATATCTTTGTACATGCTGGCCTTGAAGATAGAGAAGATTGGAAAGAAACAGAACGAAAAAATGCGATAGCAATGCCGGAGTTTTATAATAAATCACATAAAGTAAATAAGTATGTAATAGTGGGGCATTGGCCTGTTGTGAACTATTCTGATGAAGCCCCGTCTAACAATCCAGTTATTGATAAGGAGAAAAAGATTATTGCAATTGACGGCGGAAATGCGATTAAAGAGGCAGGGCAATTAAACGCATTTATCATTCAGAGAACAAGTGCAAGTGATACGTTTTCTTATACATATGTAGACTATTTTCCAGAATATGAAGTGATAGTAGATTTTAATGCGAACTCAGAAATGCAGGGCGGGGTTACCTATCCATATTATTACATAGTGCCGATGGAGAAGATGCAAGATTATACAATATGTAAGCAAAAGGAAACGAATAAATTACTATCTGTGAAAAATGAATATATTAGCCAACTTGATTCAGGTGAATACACAGTGAAAACCGATATTTCTTGTGCACAAATAAGCGTAAGAAAAGGGGATATTGTTTCTCTCATTGATGGTAGCTGTTCAGGATATAATTTAATTAAAAAAGATGGAGTAGAGGGCTGGATAGAGAAGGGAATTCTTCTTGAAAAAAATGAAAAGTAGTTAAAAATATATAACTGAAAATAGGAGGGAATTTATCCTCCTATTTTTTATTGCTGTAGACGTTACAATCGTATTTCTTCTAATTTGTTATATAGTTTATCTTCGGAAACTCCATTTTGCTTTAGTTTTTTAGTTTTATAAAAGTATGTACGAAATTCCTCGGCGACATCTGTAATTTCAGGTATTAATAGTATTATTAAGTAATTGAATGTTTGTATTTTGATTTTTCCGAAAAAATATTATAATTGTATATGAAATAAAGAGGAATGTAGGAGGAAATTATGCAAAACGTTATATTAAAGGGGAAAAAAGTTACGATTCGTACAATAGAAGAATCAGATATAAAAACATTATGGAGCTTCATATATAAAGAAGAAAATCCAGAATGGAAGAAATGGGATGCACCGTATTTTCCGTTTGCAATGCAAGAATATTCGTCCTATAAAGAGAAGATGCAAACGCGTTTACGAGAAGAACCGCTATCAAATTTAATAATAGAAAATAAAGGTCAAATTATAGGGACAGTCGGATTTTATTGGGAACATAAACCGACACGTTGGTTGGAGATGGGAATTGTTATTTATGATCCAGCATACTGGAATGGTGGCTACGGTACAGAAGCATTAACACTATATAGAGATTTGCTATTTGAAAATATGGAGATTGGTAGAGTAGGGCTCACAACTTGGTCTGGAAATGAACGAATGATGAAAGTAGCAGAAAAAATAGGAATGAGCTTAGAAGGAAGAATGCGAAAATGCAGATATTATAACGGAACATACTATGATTCTATTCGAATGGGAATGATTCGTGAAGAATGGGAAGCGCTATGTGTAACGAAGGGGTGAGGAAGCATGTACGCTATTATTGCTACATTTGATGGTGTGTTTACTAATAAAGTTAGAGAATTGCAAAATGAATTAACGAATATAATTGAAACAAATGAACTAGCCGGAGTAGAACCCCATATAACATTGGCTGATTATAAGGAGTTAGATGTTAATTTATATACGAAGACATTAGAGGAGTTTGTAGCTTTTCAAGAGAACATCTCCGCTGTAACTTTTCCTTTTGTTGGAACTTTTCCTACTAACGGAACGATCTTTCTAGCACCGACCATTACCAATGAATTATTAAGATTTCATCATTCTTATCATGATTATTTCAAAACTTTTCATGATAATCCAAACTCATATTACGTATCAGAAAAATGGGTTCCGCATTGCACGATTGCTAATCAGTTAAATTCAAATTAGTTTTTAAGTGTAATGGAGTATATATATGAAAAATTTGATGTTACAACAGCTTCGATTGAGAAGTTAAAATTAATTAAAGTAAATTATGAAAATGGTTCTGCCGTTTCTTCTAGTATTTTAGCAGAGTGTAATTTAAAGAGAATGGAGACATCGAGATGACATATGTAATTAGAGAAATGAAGCAAGAAGATATTCATGCTGTACAAAACGTAGCGAAAATAGCTTGGCATGATACTTACGAAGGAATTATTCCGAGAGCGATTCAAGACAACTTTTTAAATGAAGCGTATTCCGATGAAAAAATGAAATATCGCCTTGAAAATACACATTTATTTGTTGCGGAAGAAGAGGGAGAAGTAATTGGCTTTGCAAATTTTTCACCAATTAGACTGCAAAACGAAGCAGAATTAGGTGCAATTTATTTGTTGCCAGATCAGCAAGGGAAAGGGATAGGGACAGCTTTGTTACAAAAAGGGATCACGACGTTAAAAGGGATTCGAAAAATGTACATTCATGTAGAAGCGGAAAATGAAAAAGGAAAACGATTTTATGAAGCAAAAGGTTTTGCGGCTTTAGAGCAATTTGAAGAAGATTTCGAAGGGCATATGCTGCAAACAGTGAGAATGGTTTTATACATATAAGGAGGAGCAGAAATGAAAATTTTTGATTTCAGTGAAAAAGTGGGAAAGCATATATCAGCATTTCAATCTAACTTTATAATGTCAAAAATATTAAAACATCAAGGGAATATACATATCGGTGCCATGCATTTACAAGAGAATGGAATCATCGGATATCATGAAGCAGTTGTATCTCAACTGCTTCTTATTGTGGACGGGGCAGGATATGTATGTGGGGCAGATAAAGAAAAGGTAAAGATAGAGGTGGGACAAGCTGCGTTTTGGGAAAAGGGTGAATTTCATGAAACGAGTACAGAAAATGGATTGATGGCAATAGTAATTGAGTCAGACGGTCTTGAAGATAGTATGTCAATAATGATTAGAGGTCAGGAGGGAGAAAGGAATGATTACAAAAGCGAATGAGGAAGAAACGAAACAAATATTAAATTATGCAGCTCAATCTCTTTTCGAAGGAACAAAGGGGAATTGTCAGGTAAGTACAGAAAAAGCGATTGAAATTACAAAACCTTTAGTAGAAAAAGGGGCATATTATATAGTTACAAAGGAAGAAAATAAAGTAGTAGGATGGATACTAATAGGAGAAAATGTGGACTATTTCTCTCGTGAAAAACTCGGTTTTATTTATGAATTGTATGTTTTTTCAGAGTATCGCGGGAGAGGATTATCACGAAAACTAATGAAAGCTGGGATCAAGGAACTACAAGAAAAGTATTCAGAAATTCGCTTGAATGTATTTGCAGGGAACTTTGCAAAAGAAATGTACGAAGATTTTGGCTTCGTTGAAAGACAAGTAATCATGACGTTGAAGTGAGAAAACGATTTTAAGTGGGCGAAGAAACAAGAAAAAGAAAATGAGTATGTAATTTGTAAAGGTTATATTCTGAATTTCGGGTAAAAAAAGTTTTCTTTTTATTATTAAATAGAGGTAGAAACGCTTAGCAGTCCTTTTTAAAAAAAACAATAAATTTATATTATATAATATAATGTTATTATGTTAAAAGAGAAATTTTGGAAAAATATCATTTTTTTATTTAGAAATTTTTAAATTATTGATATAATCAATTTGTAGAATTGATTTTGGGTTAATTTTACTATTTTTAAATTTTAAGGGGGATTTAATAATGGCAGGACAAATTCGTATGTCACCAGAGGAGCTTAAATCAAAAGCGACTCGATATGGACAAGGTGCAAATCAAATTGAGGACATTTTACGTCAGTTACAAAACTTACAAAATGAATTAAGAGGAGAATGGGAAGGTCGTGCTTTCGAAGGTTTTGATCAACAGTTCAATCAATTAAAACCAAAAGTACAAAACTTCGCAGAGCTATTACAAGAAATTAATATGCAGCTTAATAAAACTGCAGAGGCTGTTGCTAGACACGACGAAGATCTTTCTCGTAATTTCGGTCTACAATAAAAACGGGCAAAAGAAATATATAATTTAGCCATGCAACTTTCGTTGTATGGCTAAATTACTTTAAAACTAGAGTAAGATGCGAAGTCTTTAATTTAATAGACTCGCAGCCGCAGGAGTGATAAGTAGTGAAAAAGTTTAAGTGGAGCATCTTGTTGTTTATTATTTTAGCTCTTGTGCTATCAACAGGAGTCTCTTATTTAGCATTAAATCAAAATGTTAAGAAAGCTAATGAGAATAGCACGCCAAAAATGACAGTTGCATTAGTAAATGAAGATCAAGGAACTGTATTTGAAGGGAATAAAATAGCGTTTGGAGATCAATTTGTTAAAAATGTAAATAAAAATACGAAACAAGAATGGTACGTAGTTAGTCGCGGAGTAGCAGAAAATGGTTTGAAAAATAATAATTACAATATGATGATTGTAATACCTAATGATTTTTCTAGGAAGGCCGTTGCGATTGATTCAGAACTTCCAGAGAAATTAACGTTAAACTACAAAGTAAACGCGACTGGGAATAAAGATTTGAAAGCTGAGGCTGAAAATACAGCTTCTATGATTTTAGAGGACTTTAATAAACAAATAATTGATGTTTATTTTGCAAGTATTATCGGAAAATTGCAAGGCGCACAAGATAATATAGGTGAAATAATTGAAAAAGGAAACACTCAAACAAATATGTACAAAAAAGATGTACATAGTCCGTTGGGAAATTATACAAATCAATTTAAAACGGTACAAGACTATACAGGAATTTCTGTTAATAGTTTTAAAGGATTTCAGGATGTCTTAAAAGGGTTTGGTCAAACATTAGATGAAGGAAATAAATCTAATAATACTTATTTGGAAGGTTTTAATAACTTTCAAAAAATGCAATCTGATAATAATTTGTTAGCTAATAATTTTTCGAGTCAATTTAATCAATCTATGAGTGAGATGGGTGCAGGTGATGCTTTAAAGCAGTTAAGCTCACTGGAATCGGCAAATAAAATTATTGCAAATCAATTTATGCTTTCAGAGAAAGAACCAAATATTTTAGCTGATGCTTCAGCAATTCAAAAATATTTAACAGATGTAAAAAAACAAGTATCAGAATATGATACAGAGCTTGCAGGGAAATTAGAAAGTGATATTCAAGAGACGATAATTAAGAAGTTAAAGAAATCTATGTCGAACGATGGACAGCAAGAGATATTTATAAATACATTAATGAAACAACCAGATGTTCGAATAAAGAAACAAATCGAAAATTTAATTACGAAATTACCTAGTTTAAACATGGAAGAAATCGTTCAAAGTGATTTGCCAGATGCAACGAAATTACAACTGCAAAATGTAATTCAATTTACAAATAAATATAATAAAGAAAATAATTTTTATTATGACCCTGTAAATAAAATATCTTTAGGAAACGCCATTAAAGAAGTAAAGGATAGACTTTATAAAGAGGGAATTACATTTAGTGATACGGCGAACGTAATTAAAATGGAATCTTCACAAACTTTGAAGATAGATATTCCAGAAGAATTTGAACTATATGGAAATACAGGAACTTTACATATTGATGATGTGGATCGTACAAGTGACTTTCTTCAAAGCGAAGCAGGAGAAATTACAATACCTCCTCGTAATGAAGGGGATATAAAGATTAATCTGCATGTGAAGTTAAAAAATCCAAACATCAATATAGATGTTTTCTCTCCTGTAATGTGGGACTGGAAATTGAGTGGGAATCATAAAAAAGAAACTAGTTCTGAAAAAGAAGAACCTAATAAAGAAGATAAAGGAACACAAACTGAAAACAGCAAGGTGGAAAATGTGGTTCATAAATCACAGTATGGCATAATGCCGTTAGTACACAATGCTAAAAAACCTATTATCAAAAAAATGGAAAATACAACAGGGAATAACGGAGGAAGCCAAGAAGGTGGATCTGGAATAGGTAACGGAGGAAACCAAGAAGGTGGAACTGGGACAGGTAACGGAGGAAACCCAAACCCTGGAACAGGTAATGGAGGAAACCCAGACCCTGGAACAGGTAATGGAGGAAACCCAGACCCTGGAACAGGTAATGGAGGAAACCCAGACCCTGGAACAGGTAATGGAGGAAACCCAAACCCCGGAACAGGTAATGAAGGAAATCCAGATCCTGGAACAGGTAATGGAGGAAATCCAGACCCTGGAACAGGTAATGGAGGAAATCCAGACCCTGGAACAGGTAATGGAGGAAATCCAGATCCTGGAACAGGTAATGGAGGAAATCCAGACCCTGGAACAGGTAATGGAGGAAACCCAGACCCTGGAACAGGTAACGGAGGAAACCAAAATCAAGGTGGTAACTCAACGACTATTGAAAGTACGACGAATCAAGTTGTACATCAAAAATCAGAAGAATTAACAAAAAATATATCTAGTGTATTAATAAAAGAAGCAGTAGATACAGTTGAAAGTTATCAAGGTTTAATTAGTCTGTACGAAATGTATTATGGGATTGATTTAAGAACGAAAGATGTAGGTCCTAAGCTAGAAGAGGGAAGTTTAGATGCAATTGCAACTGAACAATCTTTGTACTACGTATTAAATAAACAAAGCTTAATTGATTTAATTTCAAACCTTGTTTCATCTAGTATTACGACAGAAGTTAAGCAAGATATGACAGGTTTAAAACAAAAAATAGACTCTTATCAACAATTCATTACTAGTGCGGATCAAAATTCAATGCTACTAGCGGAGAAATTAAATGTAACGACGCAGCAAGCAACTAGTATGAATGAAAATTTAGGAGAATATTTAAAAGGTTTAGCGAAATGGCGTGAAAGTAGCTTAAAGCTAGTTGAAGAACAGCAAGTGCTAACAACAAATAATACTGGTGAGCAAACAGCTGTTTTATCGTTAGATTCTGGTATTAAATCATTAATGATGCAAAGTCAGTCATTGGTCGAGAGTTCGAAGCATAGTTTAACAACATCAGACGATGTATATAAAACATTTGATCAAATTAATGGACAAGCAAAAGAAATTCAAGACAGCGGAACGACAATTGTTTCAAAGGCTGATTCATTATTAAATGACTTTACAAAGAAAATGGAAGATGATAAATCATTCTCCAAAAACTTTACTAAAATTTTGGCTAATAGCCGAATTGGTGATCGCCAAAATGAAATGTTATACCAATTTTTATCTAGTCCAGTTCAGAAACAAAATGATGGGGTAATTGTAGCTGGTAATGCCTTTACACCATACCTAATTGTATTAACTTGTTTCATTGTTGCATTATTTACAGCATACGCAATTGCGAATCAAGAAAAGAAACGAACGCAATCAGATCATTTTGAAGAGAAGTTCTCATTAATTGATATGAATGTACCAACTACAGTAGTGGCATTCGGTATATCAATTGTGGAAGGAATTAGTATAGGTATCATTTCTGGACGTCTTTTACAGTTCGGTCAAGATCAAAGTTTACTATGGATTGCGTTTATCACAATCATTATGATGGCGTTTGTATTGGTCTCAACATACTTATTACGACAAATAAAAATGGTAGGGATGTTTATACTATTAGTATTTTTAAGTATGTACCTATTTTTAACTGAAGCAGTTGGAAGTAAAGTAGATCAAATGTCGTCTGTTGGAAAGGTACGTCAATTCTCACCGCTTCAGTATATAGAAAGTTTTCTAAATGATTTTATTAGCGGTAAAGATACTGGAAAAGTTATTTTCATCGTGTTGTTTGTAATTGCCATTATCGGATTAGTTAGTAATCTATTTGTATGGCATAAGAAATGGGAGGAAAAAGAAGTAAATGATCAAACAATGGAGCATAGTGGCTAAGTTATCATTTCTCTCTATCCTTTTACTGTTTGTCGCGCTACCGATAAGGAGCGCGGCTGACAGTTATCTTGGTGATGATGGGAAGATTAAGTTTAAAGTGGATCGACTTGAAGAAAGCGACCAAGAAAAAAATAAAAAGGAACATAAGGAAACGGAATTAGATAAAGCATCGATTGAGTTATTTAATAAAGAAATAGAAGAAGAAATTCAGAAAAAGAAAAAGAAAGAACAAAAAGATATGGAAGCTTTACGAGATTCTCTTTTTATAAAACAAAAAGAAATAAATAGTGTTAAAGATACGAAAAATAGTTTGTTTAGCAGTGAATACGTTGTGAGAAAAAGTGCAGATGAAGTAGCGAGTAATGAAACAATGAATGAAAAGCCAATTAGTACAACAATAATAATATTATTTGGCGGTGGCATTGTACTTATTTGCATCGGAATTTATACAGTTCTTCGAAAAAGTTGGAGGTAAGGAGATGGCAATACAAACACACATTAATGTAACAGTAGATTTTAGTAAATGGAATGGAACTACATATGATTTGCGTATCCCTAATCATCAATCTATTAAATATTTATTGAAAAATTTGATAGATACATTAAAGATTGATAATCATGAAGGTTCGCATTTTGTAATAAAAGTAAAAAATAAATCAATTGTTTTAACAGATAATGATCGTTTAATAAATCATCAAATAACAGATGGGGATATTTTGCAAGTGTTGTAAAGAATATTTCCTACTTTTAGTTTTTTACGAAAAAGAGATTTGTTATTACGGTTTATGAACAAAAAGGAGAAGAGGATAAAAATGACGGAAAAAACAATTCAAATTGATGCAATGAACTATCAATTTCAAATAGAAAAAGAAAATTGGAAATTGGAGATGACCAAATCTCAAACACGTATAAAAGACTTCCGTCAATTCGATATAATTACGGGCGCATCATCTGAGTTTGTACCATTAACGATAGAAGAAACGGATGATATGTTTACTTTTATATTTCAAGTGGATAAAAAATTATATAAGTGGGACGATCTTAGCCGTTTTGGAAGAAATGAGAAATTAAGACTGCTTCGAAATGTTGCGCAGTTTCGTAAATATTTAAATAAACGAATCACGTTCTTTTTACATCCGGACAATATAGTTTTTAATGCTAATTTAATACCAAGTATTATACATAGAGGAATTAGAGATATTGTTCCACCAACCCCGTTGTTAGAAGAGCAATTTTTAACACAATATAAGTGTCTAATTATTGCTTTATTCTCCCAAAAGCACAATTTTGATGATTTGTATGCTGGGTTACTAAAAGATGCAAAAGAAACAACATTTGAACAAACCGTTGCTCAAATGGAAAGTTTAGATGCATTACTGCAGTTTCTGGATGACAGCTTTGAGAAGGAACAAACAAAAACAGAAAAAAATATGCAGTTAGTACATAAAAAGAGCTACAAATCATTTAAATATTTAGCTTTTTCCTTCATAGCGGCGACAGTTGTTTTAGTTGCTCCTTTAATATATTTCACTTTTATAAAATTTCCTTATCAAAATAAATTATTAGAAGCAAATGCGAATTTCATAGCAACTGATTATGACAAAGTAATTACTCAATTAAATGAAGAGGAATTTGAATCATTACCGGTTGCGTCTAAATATGAGTTAGCATTTGCATACATTACAGCTGAAAAACTAGGTGAAAATCAAAAGAAAGCAATTATGAAAAATATTAGTTTGAAAAGTGATGAAAAGTATTTACTTTATTGGATGTATAACGGAAAAGGTGATTTTGATAAATCATTAGATTTAGCTAAGACACTTGATGATCCGCAGCTTATTATGTACGGCCTTGTTAAACAAATTGAATCGTTGAAAAATAATCCGGACTTGTCAGGAGAAGAGCGTGATCAAAAGTTAAAAACATATGAACAACAATTAGATGAGTGTAAAAAGAAATATGGCAATTCATCAAGCGATAAAGACTTGTCGGACACAGAGAAAAAAGAGTAAGCAAGCACTTGATGAGACAGTTGAAAAGGAGCAGTGAACACGGATGGAGCAACTATTAGTATTGACTTATGGAGACAAAATATATAAGTGCACATTACATCCAAATGAGCAATCAATAGTGTCGATTGGAAAAGAGTGGACAAATGATATTACGAATCCAAGTTTAGAACAAGAAGTAGAATTAAAGTGGAATAATGAAGTGAACGCTTGGATGGTAGAAGATCAATTAATAGAATTCAATAAGGAATTTGAGATTGGAAAAACGAAAGACGTGAGCTGGAAAATCTTTATATCTATTATTGGCACAACTAAAGTGTTTGATATAGGAACGAAACAGTCTCTTACAATCAGTCAAAATAGTTTTGATGATATTTCTATTACCGGAAGTAGTGTAGATTTAATGTTATCTCGTGAAACGTTGTACGATTCATTTAAAGTGAACGTATATGACGGGGATGTATTTCATAATTATACGAAGCTACAAGATAGCGTTATGTTAGAAGCAGGAGACCAATTATATTTTGATGGTGTCTTAGTGGAGATTGGCAGTGAAGATATTCAAGTATTGTCTTCAGAAGATAATGTGAAATCTGCGTTACCTATTTTAGTAGAATCAGAAACCTTTTATCAAAGTGGTTATCCAGACTATCATCGTTCACCACGTATTATTTATCGTGAACCAGAAGAGAAAATGACAGTTGCGAAACCATCAAGTAAGCCGGCAAAACCAACTGAGCATTTAGCAAGAATAATCGCACCTTCTCTTGTCATGATTGTTGTAACAGTATTACTTGCTATCTTTATGAAATATGGTCTATTTATATTAGCATCAGTTGCAATGACTGTAGTAACGATAGTTGTTTCTGTCACATCATATATAAAAAATTTAAAGCAATATAAAATCGACATTATTGAACGTGACAAAAGTTATAGAGAGTATATAAAACAAAAAACGAAAGATTTACATGCAGAAAGTGAAAAGCAGCGTCATGCATTACATTATCACAATCCAAATGTTGAAGAAATACGTAATATGGCTGTTCAAGTAAATCCTCGTATTTATGAAAAAACAATGCAACATCATGATTTCTTAACATTTAGCGTTGGGACAGGACAAGCTAATACGAGTTTTGAAATTCAATTTAATGAAGAAGAATTTAGTCAAACGAAAGATGAATTAATTGATATAGCGCGTGAACTAAGACAGCGTTATCTTTCATTGGAAGATGTACCAGTTGTTACAGATTTAATGAATGGACCAGTTGGCTATATTGGACAACGCTCTTTAGTGTTAGAACAATTACAATTATTGGTTGTACAAGCGGCTTTATTCCATAGTTATTATGACTTGCAGTTTATTACTATTTTTCCTGAAGAAGAAAAAGAGAAATGGGATTGGATGCGCTGGTTACCTCATGGAAGTGTTCGCGATATAAATGTACGTGGATTTGTATACCATGATCGTAGCCGTGATCAAGTGTTAAATAGTTTATATCAAATTTTAAAAGAGAGAAAACAAAAAGTAGATGAAAAAAGTTCTACAAATGAAAAACTGTATTTCGCACCACACTATATCGTACTCATTACAGATGAAAAACTAATTTTAGATCATGTTGTTATGGAATTTTTCAATGATGATCCGAGTCAATTAGGTGTATCACTTGTATTTGTACAAGATGTTATGCAAAGTTTACCAGAGCATGTGAAAACGGTAATAGATATAAGAGATGCAAAACAAGGGAACATCATCTTAGAACAAGGAGAGATTGTTAACCGTCAATTTAAATTGAATCATGTACCGAAAGGGTTTAATTTAGAAGATGTTTCACGAGCATTAGCACCGTTAAATCATTTGCAAAACTTAAAAAATAGTATTCCAGAAAGCGTAACATTCCTAGAAATGTACGGTGTTGAAAAAATAAAAGAGTTAAACATTACAAGTCGCTGGCAGAAAAATGCAGCGCATAAATCTTTAGCTGTACCGCTCGGATTACGCGGTAAAGAAGACATCGTAAACTTAAATTTACATGAAAAAGCACACGGACCACACGGATTAATAGCTGGTACAACTGGTTCAGGTAAGTCGGAAATTATACAATCTTATATTTTATCTCTAGCTGTCAATTTCCATCCTTACGAAGTTGCCTTTCTACTTATTGACTATAAAGGCGGCGGTATGGCGAATTTATTTAAAAACTTACCGCATTTATTAGGAACAATTACAAACTTAGATGGAGCGCAAAGTATGAGAGCGCTCGCATCAATTAAAGCTGAATTACAAAAAAGACAACGATTATTTGGAGAAAATGGTGTAAACCATATTAATCAGTATCAAAAACTGTATAAAGAAGGCTTAGTAAGTGAACCGATGCCACATCTATTTTTAATTAGTGATGAATTCGCGGAACTGAAGTCAGAACAGCCAGAATTCATGAAAGAGTTAGTTTCAACAGCGCGTATTGGACGTTCACTCGGAATCCATTTAATATTAGCTACGCAAAAACCGAGCGGTGTTGTAGATGATCAAATTTGGAGTAACTCGAAATTCAAACTAGCACTGAAAGTTCAAAATACGTCAGATAGTAATGAAATTTTAAAAACACTAGATGCTGCTGAAATTACATTGCCAGGACGTGCCTATTTACAAGTTGGGAATAATGAAATTTACGAACTATTCCAATCGGCATGGAGCGGGGCGGATTAT
Source organism: Bacillus sp. FSL R9-9410 (assembly GCF_038050385.1). Taxonomy (NCBI): domain Bacteria; kingdom Bacillati; phylum Bacillota; class Bacilli; order Caryophanales; family Bacillaceae; genus Bacillus; species Bacillus sp. FSL R9-9410. The sequence goes on along the minus strand of NZ_JBBOTV010000001.1, from coordinate 2,699,461 downwards.
GTAGAAAACAAAGAGGATAAAGAACATTTAGACGCAACGATATATGCAATAAACGATCTAGGACAATATGAAATATTAAGTGAAGACTTAAGTGGACTTGGTAGCAGTAAAGAAGTAATAAGCGTACCATCTGAACTTGATGCTGTTATTGACTACATTCACGATTACGCAGAAGTAAATGAAATTGAAGCATTAGCAAGACCATGGTTACCACCACTTCCAGAAAGCGTATATTTACAAGACTTACATGCTATTCAGTTCAAGGAAGCATGGACGAAAGAAAAGAAACCATTAAAAGCAACAGTTGGTCTACTAGATCAGCCTGAATTACAATCACAGACGCCATTAACATTAGATATTAGTAAAGACGGACACGTAGCAGTCTTCTCAAGTCCAGGTTACGGAAAATCAACATTCTTACAATCAGTCATTATGGATGTAGCTCGTCAGCATAGTCCGGAGCATTTGCATGTGTATTTATTAGACTTCGGAACAAATGGTTTAATGCCATTAAAATCTTTACCGCATGTGGCAGACATCATTACATTAGACCAAGTTGAAAAATGCGAGAAGTTTCTTCGTCGCATAGAAGACTTATTAAAAGATAGAAAGCAATTGCTAAGTAAATATGGCGTTGCGAGTCTTGAAATGTATGAGAGAGCTAGTAAAGAAGTATTACCAACAATATTAATTACGTTAGATAACTATGATTCTGTTAGAGAAGCTGGATTTGTCGAAGACTTTGAACGCATTGTTGCACAAATTGTACGTGAAGGGGCAGCGGTAGGAATTCATTTAATGCTTACGGCTACACGTCAAAATGCATTGAGAGTACAAGTAAATACAAATATTAAACTACAAATTGCTCTATATATGATAGATGAGGCAGAATCTAGAGCTATTGTAGGAAGAACAGAGTTGAAAATTGAAGAATTAGCAGGACGTGGTTTAGTTAAAATTGACGAACCAACAATCTTCCAAACAGCTTTACCGACAAAGGGAGAAGATGTACTTACTCGAATTGAAAATATACAAGCTGAAGGAAAAGAGATGGATTCCTTCTGGGATGGAGAAAGACCGAAAGCAATTCCTATGGTACCTGAAGTTCTGGAATACAAAGAATTTATTGCATGGCCAGAAACAAGAAAAATTATTGAAGCAGGCAAACTAACATTTGGTGTAGAAACAGAAAGCGTTACGCCTCTCGAAATAGATTTAACTGAAGCGGCTAATATTGTTATAGGTGGTATTAAGAAAGATGAAGTTGAAAATGTAGTTCATCAATTCCTTAAACAATTGGCTGAAAGTGGACACTTTGACCTAGGTTTAATTGATACAAGAACACGTAATTTCTCAAACTACAGAGAGAGTGCTGCTTTATATGTAGCTGAAAAAACAGGAATTGAGAAAACAATTAAACAAGTTACAAATGCTTATAAGTCGAGAGAAGCGGCGTTTAAAGAGGAACAGGAAGCTTCAAGTGAAACAGTTAATCCAGCTGAATTTATTAAGAAATTTAAGCCGATTGTAATCGTAATTGCAGATGTAAATGACATTTTAAGTAATTTAGAAGATAGTGATATATATAGTTTAGCGGAATTAATAACAAATGGTGCATTTATGGGCATCCACTTCGTAATTGGCTGTGATGTTGATTCAATTGACAGTCGATACGATTTAGTTTCAAAAACAATAAAAGCGCAATCTCATGTTATTTTACTTAGAAAATCATCGGGACAAATGGTCTTTGATGTATCTAATAAAGATTTAAGTAGTACGAAATTAAATCCATTTGAAGGTTATTTTGTTGAAAATCGTTTTGCTACTAGAATTAAAGTGCCAACTATTTAAGGGGGGATTTGCATGGGGATAGAGGAATTAAATAGTCAAAAATCTGGTTTATTAAGTAGTATAAGTCATCAACAAGGGCAATTGGCTGAATTACAAATGAAACTAAGAAGGCTAACAAGTGCTAAAGGGAAATTTGTAAATAATCTTGAAGCAATTAAACAAAATCAAGAGCAGTTTAAGTCTTTAGAAATAAACGAAAGTAGTTGGAACGGGCAAAGAGCAACTACTTTTAAAGAAACGTATGAACAACAAGTTATTTCGAATTTAGGGAAATTTATCGGAGAACTAGGGAGAGTTCAAGAAGACATCGATCAAGCTATACGGCGGCTTGAAAGAGAAATCGCTGCATGTGAGTCGAGTATTCTTTCTTTAAGTAGAAGTGTTTCAATGGTTGACGCTAGTATTCAAGTAGAAGTACAGAAGGCGGGGAAATGATAAATGGGGGAAATTAAATTAAATAAAGGGGTATTTGATGCGAAAGCAAGTGAATTGAAAAGTGGTGCTAGTGATTTAGGTAAGACTAAATTTAATGGTATGCAGTTACATCGTACGAATTTAAGTAAACTGAAAAAATATTGTGAAGCGATTGAAAAGTTATCGAAAAAAGTGCAGCAATATGAACAAATACTACAAAAAGATATTAGTAGAATTCAGCAAACAGGACAAGAAATGGTTCAGCAAGATGAAAAGCTTGGAAAAGATTTGAAAGACAGTTCAGCTCACCGTGCTATGTAAAGGGATAGGAGGGAGAAAATATGAGCAAAATCATAGAGTTACAAGAAGTAAAAGAACTGCAAGAGCGCTTTAATTCAAGTGCTGAAGAGTTAAATCAACATTTGGAAACATTGCAGCAAAAAATAGAGGACTTTACACAAATTAACTCTTTTCAAGGGAAAGCTGCTGATACTATTAAGAATCATTTATCTACAGTTCATGGAGCTGTTATCACTGGATTTACAGTTACAACGGAAATGTTAAAAAGTCAATTTCAAAAAGCAATAGAGGAGTTTAACAGTGAGGTTGACAGTGATGCAGATGCAAAAATTCATGGAAGTTATTTGGATGATGTAAAGAAAAAAGTTAATGGATATAGTGAGGGATTCAGCCACTCTAATGAAGAGGCAAAAAAAACAGTAGGTACGATTAGTGACATCGTCGCAATTCAATACCCATCATCATCCAGCATCACTGAAGGCGCTGTAAAAAGCCAAAAAGAAATCAGTGATACATTAGAAAAATTAGAGACTTATAATAGTAAGCAAAGTGACCTGCAAGAGTTTGATGAATTAATGCGTAAAATAGATGAGGGAATGAAACAAATAAAAGTGAATAATGGGAATTTGTCTAGCGCTTCAATAGGGAAGTTATTAGCTGACACATCAATTGGAAATATCATTAAGGGATTGGCAGATGCCATGACTAAGTTTGATATTGGGAACAAGGGAGCTAAGGCTACTTTAAATGCTTACATACGCATGCATTATGTAACAAGGAAATTGGGTTTTGAAGTCCTTTTTGATCCTAAAGGCCGAAAAGGTAGAGGGGCATTAAAATTATCAACTCCTAAGAAAGAAGATATGGTTTTAGTAGAAAGAATACTTAAAATGGATAATAAAGATGATGTTTTAGCCAAGTATATAAAGGATAAATTTGAATTTAAATTCGAAGATTTGAAAACAACAAAGGAGCAAATAAAAAAGGCAAAAAAAAATATTTATAAATTACCAGAGTTTCAAGCTTATCATGATTTCCACAATGATAAGACAAATAAAGGATTGCCTACCGCAATTGGGAAAAGAGGACTGAGTTCATTTAAAGCCGCTTGGGCAGACGGCTTAAAGGATATTAATCCTATGAAATGGAAAGAAGCGTTTAAAGGCCTGGGTAAAGCAGGAGGAATATTGAAAGGAGCAGGTATTTTTGGGGCGGTCGTGTCAGTTGGAGGTAATGTTGTTGATGCTAAAGAAGGTGGTTGGCAGTTAAAAGATGTAGCTGATATAGCAACAGATTCAGCTGTAGATATTGGGGCAAATGCTGGAGCGATGGCAGCGGGTGCTGTAGCAGGATCGTTTTTCCTTCCGCCGCTTGGTACTGTGGTTGGAGCTGGTGTTGCGGTGGTTGCTACGGCGGGACTGAATTACAAATGGAAAGCACTTGGTGGTAAGGACAATATCATTGATATTACTAAAAAAGGAATTAAAAATGTAACTGGAAAGGTAACAGAAAAACTTAAAACTGTATTTTGGTAATTAGACTACACGAGAGGTGCATATAGGATGATGTGGAATATAAAAGAGGAAGAATTAGATAAATTTAGAATGACATGTAGACAACGTTTAAGCCCTGAAAGTGCTGTGGGATTTATGCTTGGAACAATATTTTATATTTCGATATTTATGTTTGTTATTCTTGTAGGAGGTTTGGATTACTATAACAATTTTTTTGATAGAACAATTGTTAAGACTGAAATTGTGTTATTTAGTATTCAAATTATATTTTTAATTATATTTCTATTTCCGAAAGCGTGTTTTAAACTTCAAAAATTACAAACGCTAGTCATATTACTTTATGCGTTTCAACTCGGAACAATATTATTTGCAGTTTCGATTGTTTCTGAAATGGGTGATAATTCAAATGGTAGGATATATACAGGGCTATTATTTTTAGGGGCAGTTATTGTTCATATTATGGCAACAATTGATACATTTAAACAGGCAAGTGAAGGAGCGTTTAGTAGCGATGAAAGGTCCACTTCGTTTTTTACTAAAACAAAAGGAAATATGATAAAGGGAGCTACAATATACGTATTAATACTTCTTATATTGGTGTGTTTTCAACATGATTATACAATTGATTTTTTAGTTATGTATGTGGTAGGAACTGTTTTAATGTATACGGTAGCCATCGGTGCAGCTGAATTTCAGCTATTAGCGTATTGTAGGTTTAAATTCCCTTCATTTAACATATCATGGGAGCAACATAAAAGAGAGTCTCCAAGATATCAAAAGAAAAATAAAAAAGGTAAATCAAAACGTAAGGCGTAAAGGAAATGAGTATAGTAGATTTAAATGTTCGACATTTACTATAATGTGGAAGGAATATGAAGGAGAGCGTAAGTGACATTTGAAGAAACATAAAAAATATAGCCAAGAGAAAGTATAGTAAAAGGAGTAGGTATTATGAAAATTCAATACAAAGCATTATCACTTTTAAATTTAATTAGTATTACTCAAATTGTAAAAAAAGAAGATTGGTTATTACCTGCTATCGCACTGAGAAATCAAGTTGTTCATAATGGAATATATGCTGTAGGTCCCGTTCTTTTTAAATATCAGCCATTGGAAAATGAACCAGAGTACGGCGAATATACGTATTCTGTTCCAGTAAATGAACGTGTTAAATTAGGAGAGAATTCTGCATATGAATACGTTGATGGATTAATTATTGAAGAGGCATTAAGTGTTCGATTTAATGATGAAGATGGTGGTATTGAGGAGGCTTATAATTTAATACATGAGTTTGCAGAACAGCATCATATTAAATTAGATAACGGTTTTTATCACGTATGTTTAGATGTATACGGTGACATGTGGCTAGATATTTATGCTCCTATTATAGAAGTAGGTGAAACAATAAAATGATAATTGAAGGACAAAGTATTGCATATACAAATGTTGTTTCGAAAGAGTACTATTTTCATTACGAAGATATGGAAGAAGCAATTGAACATTTTATGTCAGAAATTGCAACAGCGAATTTAACAGTAAAAGGTCCGATGTTTTATGCTTTGAAAAATATACCATCTGATGAAAATATGTACGTTGAATTATTCATGCCAGTAAATGAAGATAAAATTTCAGCATCAGAAACACTTCAATTTAGGAGCTATTATTATGTTGATGAGATGCTCATGAAACGATATACGGGAGATTATGAAAAATTAACAGAGCAGGTATATGGTGAAATGCTTCAGTATATGGAGGATAATAATCTGAATTTGGCCTCGCCAATTTATCATGTGTTTAGCGGTGATGAGTCTTTACAGTATGTTGAAGTAAAGATTGCTGTATTTAATGAAGAATAATATTTTAAGTTTGTGATTTTTAAAGTATGGTAACATCATGAAATATCATAAAAGAAATAGTTTTGAATAGAATTTGGGGAAATGACATAAATAAAACCTTCTCTTCTCGTTAGAATGAGGAGGTTTTTCGTTCTCAAATCTATATATAATTAACTTAATATTTCGACATGTGATTTTCAGTTGGATCATTCTGTATTGGTAGTAGTTACGTTCTATAGTTCGCTTTGTTGCCATTTTGAAGGGGGAAATTTATTCAAAAGTTAATTTGTAAAAAGAGGAGGTTGTTAATTTGAATAAGGGTCGAAATGTTTTGGAAACAGAGAAAAGTTTTTTTGAAAGGACAATAGTATCTATCTATAAAGCGTTAGAGTTTATAATGAAATATACAATGATTCTAATAATAATAATGTCCATATTTGTAATAATCGCTGCTATTTACTTTAAAATATATGAGGGTATAGGAGCGGGTATATTTCTCTTAATCTCTTCATTATTTGCATATTTGGTGTTTTTTAAGAAAAGTAAAAATGCCTAAATTAATAGTGAAAATAAAATTTAAAAGATTAACTATAATACGTTATTTCAAGAGGGAAAGTTTTGAATATGGCATGAATGTATAACAGCAAGAAAACCTTCTCTTTTCATCAAAATGAGAAGGTTTTTATATTTAATCCACATGATTTAAGTGAATGTAGTTAAAGGTGGGACAATTGGATGTGGAATATAAAAGAAGAAGATTTAGATGAATTTCGGATGACATGTAAACATCGCTTGAGTCCTGAGGGTGCTTTAGGATTTATGAAAGGAACAATAAGGGAACATAATGAAACTAAAAATGCCTAGTGTAACTAATGAGGTGACAGTATGAAGTTAAAGAGGAAAGCGAAGGTGATGATAGTCGTGTCTATAGTGGCAAGTTTATTAAGTGGATGTGGTTTTGGGGGAAATCAAATAGATTATAAGCCATTTGTCAAGGATTTGGATGAAGGTGACATGAAAAGGTTATGTCTGCAAGTGATGATGGGTATGCGTATGTGAAAGAACGGGTTATTGATTTTACCACAGAAAAAAATGGTGATGACAGAATTCATAATACACTATATCAAACTACTGAAGGTATATATAATTTGAAAGAAAATTTATTGTATGGAGAAACCACTCAAAAAATAACAAATGATATTACGAACATACAAGATAGACATAAGGATAATAAATATAAAGAAGAAGAAAAATATAGCACTAGGTTTATGTATAAATATCGAAAGGGTTACAGTTCTGATTCAAGCTTGGATGTTTCACATGTAAAACTAATTTTTAATAGATTGCAAGGTGTTGGGAGTTTACAACTGAAAGTAGATGGAGATAAAAAGAAATTTAATGAACCTAATACAGTTGGTTTTACGTTAACGGAATCACAATTTCAAGAGATAATTAACGATAAATTGAATTTACAATATGATAGTTTTGAAAAAGCATCAATTGCATTTAATTTTAACGATTCTAAAGATACGAAACAGCATCCAATGCAAATAATACAATTAATAATTTTAATTGTATATGAAAAGAAAAATAGTGAGGGGAAATTATTAACACATACTCAGCAAATATCTGTGAATTTTAGTAGTAAAAAGGATAATGATCAGGCAGCTAAGCAAGATTATCTGAATTATGAAAAGTCTTTTCAAAATAATAAATCATTCTAAGGGAGCTGATTTGTTTTGAAGAATTGAAGGTCAATTTGCAGCTAAGTTTAAAATGTGGCGGAATGAGTTTGTTGAAAAAGTAATTGAAAAAAATAAGAACAAACATCGAGCACAAGAGTTAGAAATGAAGGGGGAAATAAATTAAGAAGGAAATAAGGGTGTGAGTATTTATTGAATAAAATTTTTGTTAATAAATTAGTTATTGTTGTTCACGAATAATAAAGTTGTTAAAAAATTAAATAGATGTTTTGAAAAATGGTATTAATTAGAATTTATACATTTTATCCTGTACGATGAAAATGGGGATATTTCGGTATTTTTATAGTTAGGAAAAAGTTATTCTAAAAGGAGTAAGTTGGGTGAATCATAGACGCAAGAAAAAGAAACCGAAACAAATAAGAAAAGAAGCTGTTCAGATAAAACCGATAGTAGAAGAAGAAAAACCACTAAAGAAGAATAGCAACAAGTTGGTTGATATTCTCCTAGGTATTCTTCTTTTCCCAATTTTTATATGGGCTGTCTTGGAAGGTTCTACAACACAAGTAAGCAAAGGGAAGACTTTCCTTATTATCGTTTTCTTTATCTTAATTGCAATAGGGTTATCTATGATAGGAAACAAATAAAGGGGGAGTTCAGATGTTTAAGAAGAAGGAGAAAAAAAACATTTACGTTAGACTTGTTAACACACAAGGGGAAATCATTCGAGAGTTTGATTGTACAGAAAAAGACTTGCGAAAAGTAAAAGAAAATGGTACTGAAATTCGTTTGGTTGGAGATAACTCATATGAGATGGTAGCAACCGATGAACAACTAGAAAAACTAGCAAGAGCCGAAGCAGAAATCGAAGCAGAAATCAAGGCATGGGAAGACGCTTTAAATGAGAGTTTGGATGAACGCGAAGAAAGAGAAGCAAGACAGAAGGAATTGAAAGAAAAGAATAAATGGAGTACAAAGAAGAAAGTGATCGTATTTGGACTGATATTCTTTGTATTTATCGGATTACCTATTATCGAGGGGTATCAGAATAGTAAACTAGTTGAAGAAGGTACATCATTACATGCAGAAATTGTAGGTAGGCATGTAGAAAAGGAATTCATGTTTACACACCCAACATTGGTAGTTGAGGTAGACGGTAAAAAGCATAATGTATGGGTAAGTGAAGAGACATATAACGGAGCAGAGTGGTTAGGTAGACTAAAAGTCATCAAAACAAAAGATGGTAAAGTTGAGAAAGACCCTAGGTATGAGGGTGAAGACTTAATTACGAGTTATTAAGCAGTATTTTTTTAATATTCGCTTCTCAAATTAAATAACATTATTATTTGCAAAAATCGAATCCATTAAAATAAAAAACAAATTTTAAATAACTGTAATAACCTCCTAGCATATTGTTGATGGGAGGTTATCACCTCTCTGAAGATGAAATTAAAGAGCTATATTATCTCGATACAATTGTGATGACAGTAACGTTTTTACTAAGTGAGTGCAGTTTCGGGGAAACAAAAATAGAGTATGAGGGATATGCTTAAGTGAAAGAGAGAAGAATATTTAGAGCTTTTGAGGAGAAAGAAGGCTATTTGAACTAACAAAAGCATTCTGATTATGTACGGTAATTAATGTAGTGATGATATACATAAAAGATTATCTAAATTTAGTTACACAAAGATGAATGTAATTAAAAAGTTAGGAATGTAATGGGATTTTAGTGAATGAAAATTATTTAAACTGTATAGAAGGTGAAAAGTCAGGATGTGGAATATAAAAGAAGAAGATTTAGATGAATTTAGGATGACATGTAAAGATCGTTTAAGTCCTGAAGGTGCTGCGGGTTTTATGTTTGGAGGAATACTTTATAGTTCAATAGCCGTTTTTTCTATTATTGTATCAGGTGGTTGGGAGTACTGTATGGTTCTCCTTAATATAGGAATTGTTAAGATAGAAGTGTTGTTATATGCTTTGCAAGTAATTTTTTTTATTCTATATTTATTTCCAAAAGTTCAATTTAAATTTCAAAAGCTACAAACACTTGTTGTATTATTATACGCATTTCAAATGGCAACAATATTACTCGCAGCTTTGATTGGTACTAAAATAGCTAATAATTCGATTGATCAGGTTACATTATTGTATGTAGGATTGTTATTTTTAGGAGCAGTTGTTGTTCATATTGTGACAACGCTTGATACGCTTAAGCAAGCGAGTGAAGGTGCGTTTAGTATGGATGAAAGGTCTACTTCTTTCTTTAGTAAAACAAAAGGGAATATGATGAAGGGGGCTACACTATACGCAGCAACTATTTTTATTTTGATATATTTTCATAACGATTATGGGTTTGATACTTTAGGTATGTATGTAGTAGGGAGCTTTTTAATGTATACGATAGCCATAGGTACAGCAGAATTTCAGCTATTAGCGTATTGCAGGTTTAAATTTCCGTCATTTAACATTTCATGGGAGCAACATAAAAGAGAGACTCCAAGATATCGAAAGAGAAATAAAAAAGGTAAATCGAAACGTAAGGCATAAAGAAAGTGTGTATTGTAAGTTTTAATGGTGAAAAAAGTAGTGGTTTAAAGGAAAGTATTTTAACTACTAAAAGAAATTTTAATTATGTAATGTGATTAAAAGATTATCTAGTTGAAAATGTAGAGAGTAGTGTGATGATGAAATGAACAAAAAAAGGGTGTTTAAAATGATTACTATCATAATAGTAATCAGCCTACTACAAGCATGTAGTTTTTTTGAAAAAAAGATAGAGTATGAGCCATTTGTCAAAGCTTTGGATGAAGGTGACATGAAAAAGGTTATGTCCGCTAGTGATGACGGATATGCGTATGTGAAACAAAGAGGTATATATAGTACATATGAGCAAAAGGAAGATGGAGAGCACAGTAAAACAATTTATCAAACTTCGAAAGGCATATATAATACGAAAGATAAAAGTTTATATGGAAATACAACACAAGAAATTACCTCGAAAGTAGATAATAAAAATTATAAAGAAGAAGTTAATTATAGTACAAATATTAGTTATGAGAATGGACAGGTACAAAGTACGGATTCAAGTCTGGATGTTTCATATGTGAACTTAATTGTAGATCGTTTAAAAGGGATAGGGAAACTAAAGATGAAGCCAGGAGATGATATAAAAAAGTTTGGTCAGCCTAGTACTGTTGGATATAAACTAACTGAATCAGAGTTTCAAAGTATTATTAATGATAAGTTGAAAATACGATATGATGAATATGGTGGTGGATCGATCGCACTGCATATTGAGTTTACAAATGGTTCAGAGCAGATATTGGAAGTAAGTATTGTAATGAATTATAAAAAGAGAAATGAAGAAGGCAAGTTAGTAGAACACATAACACAAATACACACATACTTTGACAGTCAACAAGGTAATAATCAAGATGCAAAAAAAGAGTATAAAGATTACAAAGTAAAGTATAAAAAAATGAATAACGAGGAGAGGCACTTTAAGTAAGGGAGTGTAACTGGATAAAAGGGTTAAGGGGATTTCTAAGAGTTATTACATAAAATGTGATTTTATAATCTCCAATAATAAATAAGCTAAGGGCTGTTTATTCCTTTAGAAAATACCAGTTCATGATTTTTCTTTGTAAATTTTCATACTATAGTGAATTGATCTTTTGTTTTTTTCTAAATATTACAACTTAAGTTTTTTGAAATCAATATAAAATTTTATGTTTAGTTCACCAACTTTCGGAAAAACTAGGAAAGATATGACAAAGGAGGTTATGAACGGTGGATCATCCAATTCAAGGATTAATGAAAGCAGCAATGGAAAATTTGAAGGAAATGGTCGATGTAAATACGATTGTTGGAGAGCCTGTTCAAACGGCTGACGGTGGTGTAGTGTTAACAGTTTCTAAAGTAGCGTTCGGTTTTGGAGCAGGAGGTTCTGATTTCCAGACGAATGATGGACAAAGAGCGAACGGTACCCCTGCATTTGGTGGCGGTAGTGCGGGTGGTGTGTCAATTACACCAGTAGCATTTCTAGTCGTGAATAAAGATGGGGTAAATATTCTTCATTTACAAAATGCGACACATTTAGCAGAAAAAATAATTGAATTAGCTCCGCAAACAATTGATAAAATTCAATCGATGTTCCAAAAAGAAGAAAAGAAAGAGGGAAATCATCACCCTCAAAATCCAGATGATATCCTTTAAAAACGCCTGCTTATGAGCAGGCGTTTTTTCTTGTAATCAGTATGTAATAAAACACATGAAATTGTAAATAGTTTTTGAAGTTTTTTCTATGTTTCTAAAATTTTTCATGTTAAAATATGCTATAGAATTGAAACATATAAAACGAAGGTGGCTAGGTGCTTTGTCTGGAGGATCTGACCAAGTAAACAATATGATATATATTAATGGTAATCGTCGGGGTCATTGTTTTATTACATCTGGAATTACGTTTAAAGAGTTTGCAAGTAACATCCCTTCACCGCTTCATCAAGTATTGCTTTTAAAGCATAATTTTGAGTGGACAGATTTTCATTATCATACTTTATTTGAATATGTTGAGGAAGAAAACATACATAAACTCATTCAAGCAGAGATTGATGAATTTGATGAATTTTGTTGGGTAGATTTCGATGATGCAAGCGATTTAGATGAGTTAGAGCCAAAAGAAATTGCAGAATTATTATATTTGGCTCACAAAAAAGAACCACTTGGAAGAACGTTCTTCCCATTGTTGAAGAATAGATTCGTTTATTTTTCACATGATGACGGTTGGTACAACAAAGTGTATTACCGTAGAATCGGTGATTTTGTAGGAATGCTAAGTAAAGTGATTCCATATAAACTCGGTTCGTTTGGAAAGAAACGTTTTACATTCTTCCAAAAATCAAAAATTTTCCCAGCAATTTCAAAGGAAGTTATCCTTGGGCTTATGCCGTTAATGGAAGATGGGTTATACATTGATTTAGCGGGGAAAATTGAGTCGAGAAGAGGTCTTGAAATTCCGGTATATGTAGTAGGATCATTCGAAAGTACGGATGAGGTACTAGATAATATCGATGAATTGAAAGCGGAAGCAACAGAAACGGGTTGGCTCATTTTTGATAAGAAAGAACAAGAGTGGCAATGGGTTGTAGACTAAGAAAACTTGGCGCATGAAGTCAAGTTTTCTTGTCTTTTGAAAGGAGAACAAATGAAGAAATATTATACAATTGTGGGTATTGTAAGTATTATTCTCGTGGCGATATTACTTATAACTTGTCCGAAAGAATCAGATTTTAAATTGTATTTAGAGGATAAGTATGCATTGAAATGTGACGAGAATAGCTTTGAATGCACACAAAATGTAGATGAAAAAAAAGAGAAATTACAGTTTGAAAGTATTGATGCACGAAATGGTGTTTTCTTTATGACTGTAAAGCAAACGTATAAAACAGAAGCTGGTGTTATGAAAGAATATAGCGGAGTAGGTATATTCGGTACATTTCTTTTTGTTTCAGAGAAGACTTTCTAGTAATAGAAGGTCTTTTTTTTATGCTTATGTTCATATAGATGAAGTAAGACAAGCATAGGAGGGGTATTGATGAAGAAGGGATGTATCGTTTGTGGTGGTGAGGAATTTTTTTCTTCAACATTATATGCACGTACGAAACAAGATTGGGCATATGCGCCAAACATGTACCGATTTGAAAAGGTGTTTATTGAGCATAGAGATGAAGAAAATTATCCAGTTTTTCAAGAAATTACAGCGAAGCATTGTTGTGGATGCGGTCATATCATGTTGTATCATGAATGAACACACCAAGTATAACTTGGTGTGTTTTTTTTAAAACACTGATAAAGCAAGCGGATATAGTAAAGTGAATAAAACAGAAAAACTGCCAAAACCAATTGCGGTATATCCAAGTGTTCTCGCCCCAAAATTGACAGCTAATAAGCCAACTAAAATAGCAAGGGAGCCGAGTGTAACAGGATAAAAAGCAATGGAGAATAACGAAAGAAATAATGCGACATAGCCTATCATTGCACCGGTGTTTGTACCTTCTATTTCATTTGCAATTTCTTTGCGCTCATGTCTAATCGGAATACCAGCTGGAGATATTTCAGCTGCATACTCTTCGTTTTTTTCACCACTTTTAAAATGATGATTTCTCTTTCTTCGCATGTACATCCCTCTCTTTCAATTGGGTGTATCTATAGTATCTTTCATAAGGAACAGAATATGAGTATGAGTTAAACCCAAGTAAAGCAAAAATTGGAGAAAATAGATTCCGTTGTTATCCTATTCATCTCCTTATGAAGATAAAGTGAAACTTTAATCAGTGGGGGTTTTGTCCATCCTCCACTGATTATCAGCCCTCACCAATCGGGCTTTTACGGGCAGTTATCTCCCACCTAACTTCCTCGCATTCGCCGAATTCTACTGCTCGTTAATGCGGGATAAAACAGGAATTTTGGAAAATGATGTAGAATGAAATGAATGATAATAACTGAAGGTAGGGGAATGTATGACGAGGTTTAATTGGCATGAATCGGCAGAGAAAAAATGGGATAACAATGCAGAGTTTTGGAATCAAAATAGTCAAGAAATGTGGGATAGCGGGAGCAGGAGTACAATCATTCCATTTTTTGAGCAGTACGTGGAAAAGGAAGTACAAGTGTTAGATGTTGGCTGTGGTGATGGGTATGGTACATATAAATTAAGTCTTACTGGGTACAAAGCGGTTGGGGTGGACTTATCGGAAGTTATGATTCAAAAGGGTAAGGAACGCGGAGAAGGCCCAAACTTATCTTTTATAAAAGGTGATCTTTCTTCATTGCCATTTGAAAATGAGAAATTTGAAGCAATTATGGCAATTAATTCTTTAGAATGGACCGAGGAGCCATTGCGAGCATTAAATGAAATAAAGCGTGTTTTAAAGAAAGATGGATACGCATGTATTGCAATTTTAGGACCGACAGCAAAACCGAGAGAGAACAGTTATCCTCGCCTATATGGCAAAGATGTTGTTTGCAATACGATGATGCCTTGGGAATTTGAACAGTTAGCAAAAGAACAAGGTTTTGAAGTTGTAGATGGAACCGGCGTATATAAGCGCGGAGTAAATGAGAAGATGTTAGGTCAACTACCTACAGAGTTACAACAAGCGTTAACGTTCTTATGGGTATTTATGTTAAAAAACGTATAACGAAATCAAAGAATTTTTAGGAGGTAAAAAAGTGCAGAAAATACAAAAAACTGATACAATATCATCAGAACCAATTAAAGGGGGACTAGGGTATATGACAACTACTACAACAGTTAAATCCGATATTGAAATCGCACAAGAAGCAAGTATGAAGAAGATTCAAGAAATTGCAGCTAATTTAAATATTTTAGAAGAAGAACTAGAGCCATACGGACATTATAAAGGCAAGTTATCTCTTGATATTTTTAAGCGTTTACAAGATGAGAAAGACGGTAAAGTTGTTTTAGTAACAGCGATTAACCCAACTCCAGCAGGAGAAGGTAAATCAACAGTAACAGTTGGTTTAGGGCAAGCTTTTAATAAAATTGGTAAGAAAACAGTAATTGCACTTCGCGAACCATCTCTTGGACCAACAATGGGATTAAAAGGCGGAGCAGCAGGTGGCGGTTATTCTCAAGTAGTACCAATGGAAGACATTAACCTGCACTTTACTGGAGATATTCATGCGATTACAACTGCCAATAACGCATTAGCGGCGTTTATTGATAATCATATCCAACAAGGAAACACACTTGGAATTGACACGCGTAAAATCGTTTGGAAACGCTGTGTTGACTTAAATGATCGTGCCCTTCGTAACGTAGTAATTGGCCTTGGTGGACCGGTTCAAGGTGTACCACGTGAAGACGGTTTTGATATTACAGTAGCATCTGAAATTATGGCCGTATTCTGCCTTGCAACAGATATTCAAGATTTAAAATCACGTCTATCTCGCATTGTTGTCGCTTATAATTTTTCAAATCAACCTGTAACAGTTAAAGATTTAGGAGTAGAAGGAGCGTTAACACTTCTATTAAAAGATGCATTAAAACCGAACTTAGTACAAACATTAGAAAATACACCAGCTATCATTCATGGCGGACCATTTGCGAATATCGCTCACGGTTGTAACAGTGTTATCGCTACGACAATGGCAGCAAAATTAGGTGATTATGTTATTACAGAAGCTGGATTCGGTGCAGATTTAGGTGCTGAGAAGTTTTTAGATATTAAAGCACGTGCAGCTGGTATTAAACCAGAAGCGGTAGTTATTGTTGCGACTATTCGTGCGCTTAAAATGCACGGTGGTGTGGCGAGAGATCAATTAAAAGAAGAAAATGTAGATGCGTTAGCAAAAGGTATGGAGAACTTACAGAAGCATGTTGAAACAATTCAAAGCTTCGGTGTTCCTTTCGTAATTGCCATTAACAAATTTATTACTGATACAGATGCAGAAGTTGCATACTTACAAGAATGGTGCAATGAGCGTGGCTATGCAGTATCCTTAACTGAAGTTTGGGAGAAAGGTGGCCAAGGCGGAGTTGACCTAGCTGAGAAAGTGTTAAAAGAAATCGAAAAAGGTGAAAACAACTACGCACCACTTTATGAATTAGAATTACCATTAGAAGAAAAAATTCGTACAATTGCTCAAAAAGTGTACGGCGCAAAAGATATTGAATTTGCTCCGAAAGCACGCAAGCAATTAGCTCAATATGAAGGAGAAGGCTGGAGTAACCTACCGATTTGTATGGCGAAAACACAATACTCTCTTTCAGATGATGCAACAAAATTAGGTCGCCCATCTGACTTTATCGTTACAATTCGTGAATTAAAACCATCTATCGGTGCAGGGTTTATCGTTGCGTTAACAGGAACAATGTTAACAATGCCAGGCCTTCCTAAACAACCAGCAGCACTACAAATGGATGTAAATGAAGATGGAAAAGCAGTAGGTTTATTCTAAAAGGTTGTAATTCATCTCGTTTATCTGTAAACTATATATACATCAAGTGGCGCCTTTCCATCGAAAGGCGCCTGTTTTTTGGAGGAAATTATGTTTGATCCAACTGCTTTTGAAAATTTAAAGGTAATTGTGGAAGGAGCTGTCTATGATTTCGATTTACACGGTGATATTCTCGTAACAGATCGAAAAGATGTGATGGACCTTGCTTCATTAAGTCGTATGTATAGTATTTCATTTCAACTAACAGAAACATTTAACACGATGGTAGAGGCGACATTTTCACTATCTGTTGATGCAAAGAATTTATCAGGTGAAATATTAGAAGTACCTCAGTTTATACCAGGTTGTGAAATGAAGCTGGAATTCTCGTTCGAAATGGAGCAACCAGAGATAGGATGTGAAGAAATTGAAACTTTATTGCATTCTATATGGGGAAAAGAGCGAATGATTACGCAGAAAATTTCATACGAATATAATAAGCAAGCGATTTCATATCATAATAAGGTAGAGGTTCTATTTCAAAAAGCGATTACAGAAGACCATGTTGATGATTTAATAGCTGTTATTTCACACATGATAGAAACGGTGCGAACAATACAACATTTTCTTCAAAAATAGAGATAAAGGAGAAAAACAAATGATAAAAGATATGCAACCATTTTTACAACAAGCTTGGGAAAAGGCTGGTTTTAAAGAATTTACTGAAATTCAAAAACAAGCGATTCCAACTATTTTAGAAGGACAAGACGTTATTGCTGAATCTCCAACTGGAACAGGAAAAACATTAGCGTACTTATTACCACTTTTACATAAAATTAATCCTGAAGTAAAACAAGCTCAAGTTGTAATTGTAGCGCCAACTCGTGAACTTGTTATGCAAATTCATGAAGAGGTTCAAAAGTTTACAGCGGGAACTGATATTTCAGGTGCGTCTTTAATTGGTGGTGCAGACATTAAGCGCCAAGTTGAAAAATTAAAGAAACACCCAAGAGTTATTGTCGGTTCACCAGGACGTATTTTAGAATTGATTCGTATGAAAAAATTAAAGATGCATGAAGTGAAAACGATTGTATTTGATGAGTTTGATCAAATTGTAAAACAAAAGATGATGGGTGCTGTACTTGATGTAATTAAATCAACGATGCGCGATCGTCAATTAGTATTCTTCTCGGCGACAATAACAAAAGCTGCAGAAGAGGCGGCACGTGATTTGGCAACTGAGCCACAATTAGTTCGTGTAACACGTGCAGAGGCAAAGAGCCTAGTTGAACATACGTATATCGTTTGTGAACGTCGTGAAAAAAATGATTATATTAGAAGAGTTATGCATATGGGAAATGTAAGAGCAGTTGCCTTTTTAAATGATCCTTTCCGCTTAGATGAAATTACTCGGAAATTGCAATTCCGTAAAATGAAAGCAGCAGCTCTTCACGCAGAAGCGAACAAACAAGAACGTGAAGCAACGATGCGTGCATTCCGCAGCGGGAAATTAGAAATTTTACTTGCTACTGATATTGCAGCACGTGGGTTAGATATCGATGATTTAACACACGTAATTCACTTAGAATTACCAGACACAGTAGACCAATATATTCACCGCTCTGGACGTACAGGACGTATGGGTAAAGAAGGAACAGTCGTTTCTCTTGTAACAGAACAAGAAGAGCGTAAATTACTTCAATTTGCGAAAAAATTAGGTATCGTGTTTACGAAACAAGAAATGTTCAAAGGAACATTTGTAGAATCGAAACCACCAGCACCAAAGAAAAAGAAACCAGCTTTTACTGGTAAGAAAAAACCTAGATAAATAATGGGGAAGGCGTAACTACTTATAGTTGCGTCTTTTTTGTTTTTAATTGAATGAAAAAGGAATAATAAAAGAACTTGTAGAAACCTACATAGAATATAAAAATCATTAGGGGGAAATGAAATGATTCATAAAGTCGGACAAATTATGTTGTATGTAAGTAATCAAGATGAGGCAGTAAATTTTTGGACGGAAAAGGTAGGGTTTCATGTAGTCGCAGAGGAAGATAACAAACAAGGGATGAGATGGATTGAAATCGCTCCGACTAAGGGTGCAGAAACCAGCATTATACTACATAATAAAGAAGTTATTTCTAAAATGAGCCCAGAATTGAATCTTGGTACACCGTCTTTAATGTTCTTCTCAGAAAATCTGGAACAACTATATGCAGATTTAACAAATAAAAATGTTACAGTTGGAGCAATGGTAACTATGCCTTCGGGTAAAGTGTTTAACTTTGCTGATAGTGAAGGGAATTATTTTGCTGTTATGGAAAAGAACCAATAATAATATTGCTATGTGAAAATCCCCCTCAAATATATTGAGGGGGATTAAATCTTTGAAGGGAATTTTTCATTAGAGAGTTGTTTAATAAAAAATGCACCTTTTTCAATAGTTGTTTCAATATAACCAACGATTTGATCAAACGTAAATACTTGTAAGTCTTCATGCAAATGTTGCTCTGGATACAACATATCTTCAAAAATATATTGTCGAAAAGCTAAAACATTCTCTCTAGAAGCCTCCTCGATATTCACAATGTTAGCCTCTTGATTAAGTAGGGCGAAGAGCTGTTGTTCTTTATCGTAATGATGCAACAATTGTGCGTTCAATAATTTAAAATCGTTATAGTACATAGGCACGATAGTTTCGTCGTTTTCAATTCTGTTTTGTAGCCAAGGTAGAAAAAATCCACTTAGCCAATTATCATCGGCAATGAGGTGGGTATAATAACCTAACATATAAGAGGAATCCATATGCTCTTCATATTTATGAATAAATGAATCATAATCTATTCTTCTCGTATAGTTCTTCGTTGTACCAGCATAAAAATGTGAAGTTCCTTTTTCTTCTTTTGAATGAACAGCATCAGGAGCTACACCACCAAGTAAGAAAGAAGTTTTATCTTGAATAGAAAGTTTCTCAGCAATACCGCTCGCGATAATGATATGCATAATTCGTGATCCCATGAATAACACCTCTATTTCATGTATTCATTTTAGGGAGCTGTCTGAACGTGTAGTATTACTTTCCCTGTACTTTGTCTACTTTCGACCCATTCATGTGCTTTCCCTGCATCTTGAAGAGGAAAAGATTTCGTAGCTTTAATTTGTAAACTTCCATCGCGTAAATAATGGAAAACTTGATTCGCAGTTTCTTGAAGCAATTCAGGACGTTTTTTCCGTGTAGTGCCAAAGCTGAAACCGAGTATAGAACGGCAACTTGCGTGTAAATCTTTCGTTTGAAAAATACCAACTTCTCCGCTAGCATTGCCGAAATGGACGAGACGACCGTAATAAGCAAGGCAGTCTAAACTTCTTTCGGACACAGTACCAGAAATAGAATCTAAAACAATATTAACGCCTTCTCCGTTTGTAAGCTGATCTACCCTCTCTACAAAATCTTCATCTTGATGACAAATAACATAATCAGCCCCAGCATCTAAAGCAATTTTTCTTTTTACTTCACTTCCGACAGTCCCGATTACTTTTTTAGCCCCTAATAATTTTGCGAGTTGAATCGCGGTAGTACCAATTCCTCCAGCAGCGGCATGAATTAGAACAGATTCACCCTGCTGAAGTCTTGCAACATTTGCAAGTAAATTGTAGCTTGTAAAAGATACGATAGGGCAGGCAGCTGCAGTTTGGAAGTCAACTTCATCAGGTAATACAAAAGTAAGATTTTCGTTCGCGACAACATATTCAGCGTAAGAGCCATTTTGAGGGAAAGCAATGACACGCTGGCCAGGATAAATATTTGTTACATGAGAACCTACGCGTTCTACAATACCCGCTGCATCTATTCCTGGGATAAAAGGTAAGG
This sequence comes from Bacillus sp. FSL R9-9410, assembly GCF_038050385.1. Classification (NCBI taxonomy): domain Bacteria; kingdom Bacillati; phylum Bacillota; class Bacilli; order Caryophanales; family Bacillaceae; genus Bacillus; species Bacillus sp. FSL R9-9410. The sequence goes on along the minus strand of NZ_JBBOTV010000001.1, from coordinate 2,679,012 downwards.
ATTTGTTTCCTTTTTTGCCATAACGTGATTTAATATCGGCGAAATTAATACTAGTAGCAACAACACGAATTAAAACTTGATTATCTGAAATTGTAGGAATATCCATGTCCGTATATTTCAACACTTCAGGACCACCGAACGAAGTTACAATGATAGCTTTCATATAATATCCTCCTAAATTTGACTATATAAATCATTTTAAATCTTCATTAAGAATTGGAAAATTATATAATTGTTATGCAGGGTTATAAGTGAAGCTTATGAAGCCATTGCACCCTTATATTAATTTATTTGAAAAATCTTTGAAAGAAATCGAACGAAATACAGTTTGCTTGCCAATATATAGTGTAGGACAAAGGAGGGATGGTATATGAAGGATGAAACAGTATACACAGAACTAATCCAATTAACTTTATCAGGCAATAAAGAAGCGTATAGTGAGTTGTATGATAAAACGATTCAAGAAGTATATAAGACAGCACATTTTTTAATGGAATATATAGATGAAAAGGTGAGGTAAGTAAAAAGCTCATAGCTTTAGCTTTGAGCTTTCCTTATTGAAATGCAAATATATTAACCACCTATTCCTTTTGCTATCAATAGGAAATATACAACTACCAGTAGTACTCCATTTAATGCAGTACCAAGTATTCCGAATAACCAATTTTTTGATGCTATCGCAAATATAATTCCGAGGAATGAAAGTATACTTAGAATCATAATAAGTAGCGATAAATTCGCATTGGGCCCTCTTAAAATAAAGAAAGAAAATACACTTGCGATAAATGTTAGAAACGAGAAAGCCCTTAATTTATACATAATAAATCTCCCTTGGTTGAAATGTATTTTGATTTAGCGTACGATTTTCTTTAGTTTAACAGAAATTTCCTATTACCAATTAAATATATGAACAATAAAAAACGAGTATAAAATCTATGCGATTTCATACTCGTTTTGTTATTACTTAAATTTCCTTACCGCATGTATTGCACTTATAAATAAAACCACCATAACCAACGAAATTTTAAAATTGATCATTAGGTTCTTTTGCATACAAGTCAGGGACAGAATTACCTTGACTTGCTTAATAAAGTGAAAGTGAGAAATCACTTAGTTATATTCCTTACTATTCTCCTTGTTTTTTTGTATAAAACAATCTAAAAGCGAGTAACCAGCTATTAAACTAATAATGGTAACGAAAGTCGTATTCACAAGAATAATATTAGTTAAATAAGGTAGGTATTCACCAACTGGTGAAAAGAGTAGAGCTGGAGAAAAGGAAATGATTAATGTAGGCAACGTAATAGCGATAAATTTATCCAGCTGAAAGTTCCAATTTTGTTTACCCGTTTCGCGATTAATGGATTGTAGGAATCGTAATAAAATGCCGACTAAAAGAGGGAAGAGTGTAAAGTAGAATAACCTTGGATAAACGTTAAAGTTCACTTGCGCGTCTGTATCTAAATAAAATTGAATTTTAACACCTACAACTAATAATAAGATGATAAATAATGTAAAGCAGAGGTATAGTATCACTTTTTGCATTCCATTCCACCATCCTTTATTAAAAAATATATTCAAGGAGCGAAGATATATACGATAATGGCGTTGTATATATCTTCGTTTTCTATTAGTTAATTGTAGATTTTGTTTGCTTCGTTAAGTAATCAATAATTCCCATCGCGCTAATTTCTAAATCAAGATGTAAAATGTTATAAACAGAATGATTTGATGGAACGTTTAGCTTTGTAAGGTGAGAGGAGACTTTCTCCATTAGTAAAGATTGTAATGCCTTAGTAGCCTCATCAAAATCAGTATGTTTTTGAAAAACTTCATTTCCAGTATTAACGAAAATAGGTAACCAATGTTCAAGTTGGTTATATGCTTCTGTTACATTAGCAGATGCGCCGTAATGACCGAAATAAATAGTATCTACATTCATACTTTGAATGTGATTTTTAGAGGCAATCATCGCATCTGGCTGGAATTGTGAAGGAGACGTTGATGGTAGATATAGTTCTACATCAAGGTCTGCGAGTTCTCTATAATAAATTCCTATTGTATCGCCAGTAAAAATGCCGTTTGTTAATGAATCGTGAATGCTAATATGGTGCTTCGCATGTCCCGGTGTATCATAAAATGTGAGTGTACGGTCTTCTGCAATTTTTAATGTATCACCATTTTGTACAATATGAACACGTTCTTCTTCAATTGGAAGAATTGGATCAAAAAGTTTATCAAAATCTTCTTTGTACACAGCTTTTGCGCCAAGAATTAGTTTTGTTGGATCAATCATATGACGAGCCCCGCGTGGATGCACAAATAGAGTAGCATTTGGGCACTTTTCCATCATTAACCCTGCTGCGCCTGCGTGATCTAAATGAACATGTGTAACGATAATGTTTTTTACATCATTTAAATTAATATGTAATTGCTGTAAGCCGTCTAAAATATAGGGAAGAGAAGGGGCCGCACAAGTTTCAATTAAAGTAATATCGTCACCTAATAAAACGTATGTACCTGTGCGTTCATCATGTTGTAAGTCATAATCATCAATAAGATATAGATGAGAAGATAGTTGTTCTACTTTTTTCATACTTACCACTCCTTATATACGGTATGTATCTATTATACGCTAAAAATAGAAAAAGACAGAAAACGAAAGCTCGTCTTCTGCCCTTTTGTAATGTAGTTATCCCGCTATTCGCCGGGCAGTAAGACCCCCACCTCAAAATTCAGCGAAAGCAAAGAAGTTAGGTGGGGATCAACTGCCCGTAAAAGCCCGATTGGTGAAGGCTAATAATCAGTGGGGATGAAGAAAACCCCCACTGATTAAAGTTTCACTTTATCTCGTTTGTTCTTTATTGATAGACATAACGAACAGTCCAACAATGCCACCAACGATCGGAAGCATAATTTCTCCTGCTAAATTAAAGTAGGAGCTTAAAAATAAACCATTTACATCGATTACCCAGCCAATAACATACAATAACATCATATATAGTACGAAATAAAACTCGCGATTTGAAATCGTTTCATGTTGTGCAGTTTTCATAATGAACACCATCCTTTTCTATTATAATGGAAATATAAACTGTCACATTTTGTTCACAAATTAATTGTAAAACTTTCCATCATAAAAGTCTAGTATATTGTGTCGAATTTTCGAACGGAAATAAAGCGCTATCATTCCGGTATGTGAGTACGTAATAAGAGCTGTATATTCACGAATGTAGTATAGTATAAACATAGAATGATAGTGAAGAGAGGGGTATGAACAATGACAGTTTATGATTTTTCAGCTAAAACAATAACAGGAGAAGAAAAATCGTTAAAAGATTACGAAGGAAAAGCACTTCTTATTGTAAATGTAGCTAGTAAATGTGGATTTACACCACAATATAAAGGGTTACAGGAAGTATATGATAAATATAAAGACCAAGGACTAGAAATACTCGGTTTCCCTTGTAATCAATTTGGGGGACAAGAACCAGGCACAGAAGCTGATATTACTAGTTTTTGTGAATTGAACTACGGTGTAAACTTCCCAATGTTTGCGAAGATTGATGTGAAAGGTGATAAGGCTCATCCTCTCTATACATACATGACAGAACAAGCACCAGGTTTACTCGGTATGAAAGCAGTGAAATGGAACTTTACTAAGTTTCTAATTGGAAAAGACGGGAAAATAGTAGGGCGTTTTGCACCGCAGACGAAGCCGGTGGATTTAGAGGTTGAGATTGAGAAGGTGCTTGGGGAATAATTAGGAGTTAGCTATCTTTTATTATGTTTACTAAAAAACACCTCAAAGAACAAAGTAGCTCTTTGAGGTGTTTTCTTTAAACTCACATTATCAAGATTAAATCACTCTATCGTAGTCGTTTGATTTAGGCAGAGAAGCTGCTTTTTTCATAAGCACTTCCCATAAGTGTACGGATGTCTTCCATTCGGCTGCGGCCTGTTCCTTTTGATACATAGCGTTCTCATAACTGAAAGTAAGTTGTTGCATATCGGCCGAATTGTAAAGTGTATCGATGTGGAGAGCGTATTCTCGGAATGTTTGACTTTCACCCCGTGGTATGCCGATTCTCGCAAATTGTTTTAAAAGTGCACCGTAAGCTTTTTGATAAACAGCATCATCTTTTCGGTATTTATAGAAAAGAATAATAAAAAATGTAATCCATTTCATTCTAGTGGTGAAGAGAATGTATCCGATGATACTAATCGGCATCGCAGAGAGGAATACGTACCACCAAGAAAACCCATTTTTAGAATTTGTGATCTTTTTAGTAGAGGCTTCTTCTGTATTTTCTATTAAATTTTTGAGCTTTGCTTCATTGTTCCGTTGGTGTATTGGCTCGTTATTAGAATTATTTACTTCGTTATTTTGTGAAGGAGAAGCAGGAGTATTATTTGTAAAATTATAGGGATTGGTAAATCCTTTTGTTGGTTCGAATGGAATCCATCCGTATCCTGGGAAATATACTTCGACCCAAGAGTGTGCGTTATTGTTCGCGATTTTATAAACATTCTCACCTTCTGTACTAGCAAGTGTATTCTCCAGAGTTCCTTCTGTAAATCCTTTTACCCAGCGAGCAGGAATCCCGGCAGAACGAAGTAACACGATCATAGATGTCGAAAAATTATTGCAGTAACCGCTTTTTGTATCGAAAAGGAATTGATCTACATAGTCTTGGTTTTTGGCAGGGTATAAGACATTCATTGTTTCGTATACAAAAGAATTGTCTGTAAAGTAATTTTCAATAGCTAATACTTTATCATATCGGTTGTCTTTATCATTTGTAAGATTGACAGCCAAGTTTTTTACTCGCTGCGGTAATGATTCGGGAAGTTGTGTGTACTTTATCATGAAATAAGAACTTGTTTCCTGACCTTCATTCGTTTTTACAGCTTTCAAGTTTTCTATGGAAAACTCCGGGATCTCATATGTTACTTTATACGAATTTAAAGTAGTAGAAGAGTCTCCGTGCATCGTATAGATTTTTTCTGAAAATGGGTCAACACTGTATGATACATCAGAAGAAGCCTCAACTGATACTAATCCTGCTGGATAGGTAAGGTGAGGATAACTTTTTTGCATGGTGATTGTTGCTTCGCTTGTCTCCGTTTTTGTATTTTGTTCGTACCAACTCACGACGTCGTTTTTATTTTTAAAAGAAACCTTTTTCGGCTTTTCAGAAACCTCCCAGCCTTTTCCTGTATAAAAATCTTTTGTTTCTACTCTCCAATATTGTTTGTTTTGCGTTTGTGCTGTAAAAACAATTGTATTATCCGCCTTAAAAGGACCGCCTAATTGCGAGTCAGCTAAACCATACCCAATTGTAGCAACTTCTTGTTTTTTACTTGCTTCGTATGTGTTGAATTTTAAAAAATTCATTGGGTTTGGCCATTGAGGACCAAATTTTGGAGCAAAGTATGCGATGGTTGCTGACAATACAATAAATACTGTAAGAGGTTTAAGTAATTTTGAGATTTCTCTAGCATAATTTTGTAAGTGTTCCATCTCTTTTATTCGTTCTATTTGAAGAAGACTAAGCATAAAAAAGCCGATGACAACAGTACGAATAATAGCGTAGTTTGCATTGTATAAATGTAAGTTATGAAAAGTTATGATATAAATAATAGTCAATACAAGAAATAACAACCCACGTTTTTTATGAATCATCAAAAAAGAGCTGAAAGAACTCAAAAACCAAAATGATAGAAAAAATAATAATGTTGGAAAAACGGGAGAAATATCTAGCAAATTCCCTTGGAAAAACAGGGAGGAATTTCGAGAAATATCAGTAAAAAATTTCGTTAACCAAGATGGATTTATAAAAGTATTTTTATAATACAGGAAATGAATGATGAATAATATCGTGACGATCTTTATTGGAATCTGCCACCTTGTTTGAAAAAAAGAGAGTGTGAAGCAAATTCCTATAAATATTACAAAAATATCTAATCTACCTACGTTTGTAATAGCTATAAGGGGTCTTAGCCATTCTAGTAAAAGAAGAAGTGCACATACATGCATGAAGAATCTGCTCGTATCCCATTGGTATTTTGTTTGTAATGTTATCATTTGCTCACCTCAAAAAACACGTTTGTATACCGGTTTTCATAAACCGCGTTTACAAATATTTTTCGTTTTTGTAGCGTTTCTAGTATACTGAGTTCTCGCTGTGAGAGTTGATTCGCTTTTTCTTTCACGACAAACACCATTAATTTTCTGTTTTTTATAGCAGTACAGTCAGCCGCCTTTTGAATATCTGGAGAAAGATCGCTTGTCACGAGTATAATCGTTACAGGCTCATAAATTTTTCGTAATTCCATTTCTACACTTCGAGAGAGCGGGAATACACTGTCTGCTTGTACTTTGGCTAAATGACAAAAGATTTGCTGCAACTGAGTATCTCCATTGTCTAAAGGGAAAATAGTTTGTTCTTTTCCGACAGACACGAATGACGCTGGTGAATTTTGCTTCAAGACAGCCCTCACAATAGAGGCAGTAAACGTTACGACTGATTCGAATAGAGGGGACTCAGTTCTGTCCATAAATATCATGATATTATGGCTGCGCTGTTGTTCAAACTCTTTCGTCATAATATTGTTTGTTCGTGCAGTTGCTTTCCAATCAATCCATGAAAAGCGGTCACCAGGTTTATAGTCTCTGACACCGACAGAGATTGTAGAGTCTTTTGCTAAATTTATATTTGCTGAAAGCGCTCCTTGTTCGAAATGATTTTCCAATTGTCGATACGTTATATCTACGTACTGGGGATAGATTAAAAATGTATCTGGAACTGAAAAAGTTACTTCTTTCTCCATCATACCGAATAGATCGCCAGTTTTGACACGTACGCTTGAAAAAGTGTGCTCTCCTCTAGGGAGTGTGTCAATCACATATTGAAACGAAATATTTCGTTTTAATCCTGGAAAGAGTATTACCTTATTCATCTTTCTTTGTATACAACTTGTAAATTGTGATGGCAGTTCATCTTCTATAACTAAATAAAGTAAGGGAAACGGAAATTTTCTTTTTATTGTAATAGTGCTTAAAAATTGTTCTCCGGCTACATATTCGTTCTTGTTTGTTATTCGTTTTACTTCAGCGTGCCGTAAAGCGTAGAAGGGGAGTAGTAGTGAATAAAGACCAATAGGAATCGTACTGTAAAACAAAAACCAACTTACAAATCCTCCTTGAAGCATAGCGTACACAAATGTTAAGACTAGGCATAAAGGGATTAGCAATAACTTGGTAACGTGATGTAGTGCTCGTAGTAGTCGTTTCATCAAAGGTTCATCGTCCTTTGAGTTGGCACGGTAGTTCGTGCAACGATTTTGGCGATAACTTGTTCTCCTGTTATTCCTTCAAATCTTGCTTCCATTTTTAGAATGAGTCTGTGAGCTAAAACGTAAGGAGCTAAAAATTTAACATCGTCTGGAATAATATAATTTCTGCCATGGATGAATGCATAAGCCTGTGAAGCTTTCATTAAAGCGATTGAGCCGCGTGGACTTGCACCTAGCTGTATAGAACTATAAGAACGAGTCTGACTAACAAGCTTTACAATGTAATGCTTGATTGCTTTGTCCATGCTTATTTCCCGTACGCTTTGTTGTAAATAAAGTAATTCTTTTATTGTAGTAATAGCTTGTAAATGAGAGAGTGGATTTGTTTTTTCCATCCGGTTTAAAATTTCAAATTCTTCTTCTGGTGTAGGATATCCCATTCTTAGCTTCAACAAGAAACGATCGAGCTGAGCTTCTGGTAAAGGATATGTTCCCTCATATTCGACCGGATTTTGTGTAGCCATTACAAAGAAAGGTTTTGGTAACGATCTTGTAATGCCATCTATTGTGATAGTGCCTTCTTCCATACTTTCAAGTAAGGCAGATTGTGTCTTTGGAGATGTACGATTAATTTCATCAGCAAGTACAAAATTCGCCATAATTGGTCCGGGCTTGAACTCGAATTGGAGCTCTTTTGGATTGTAAATCGAAACACCTGTTACATCTGACGGCAGTAAATCAGGTGTGAATTGAATTCGCTTGTAATCGGCATCAATTGATTTAGAAAGAGCACGTACTAGCATTGTTTTTCCGACACCGGGAACATCTTCTAACAGTACATGACCTTCAGCTAAGAGAGCTGTCAAGGCTAAGATTGTTTCTTTTCGTTTTCCAACCATTAATTTTTCAATATTGTTGATTATTTTTTCTACTATGGGATGTAAGGAATCAAGCTGGGGCATCGTAACCCTCCTAATTTTATTATCGTTTTCAAATTTATTTAGTGGAAAATAGAATTTATGTAAAAAAATCATGGTGATATACTTTATAATTTCTATGTCCTCAAAGGAAATCCTACTCTTAATTACAGGAATATTCAGAATATTTATCCGGATTATATCTAGTATAATTGTTTCCGTAACCAAGGGCAAAACAGTAAATAATGATTTTTAGTTTTATATGAAATATGTCTTGATATAAAATAGTATCGTTGAAGAAAAAAATTTCCTTACATACAATTTATAATCGTTTCCTTATAGCATTTTTGAAATAATATCAAAGTTCTTTTTAATATATTTATAAAGAAAAACGTAGGGATTTTTCCTGCGTTTTTTCTTTTACAAAATAGTCGATACTTCAAAATACTATTTTCCTAATAATTAAGATTAACCATACATCTTCACAACGGAACAAAAGAACTTCTCACAAACTTATTTCCAACTGAATTTTTGACAATCTCTTGAACTGTGCGAAATGTCACATCTGTATTTTACAACCTCTCTTATAGTAAGGGTATGTAAGAGAGACGTATTAAAGGAGTGAACATGATGAAGAAGAAACCTTCAGCACTAATGAGACGTTTAAAATATTTTTCACCAATAGATCGTTATAACGATAATCATACACAAGAAACATATGAAGATCGTGAATGGGAAAATGTGTACAGAAAGCGTTGGCAGCACGATAAAGTAATCCGTTCTACACACGGTGTGAACTGTACTGGTTCTTGTAGCTGGAACATTTATGTGAAAGATGGAATTGTAACATGGGAAGGGCAAGAGCTTAACTACCCAACAACAGGTCCTGATATGCCTGATTTTGAACCACGAGGATGCCCGCGTGGAGCGAGTTTTTCTTGGTACATTTATAGTCCGCTTCGTGTGAAATATCCATATGTACGTGGTGTGCTTTGGGAAATGTGGCAAGAGGAATTACAAAATCATAAGTCACCACTAGACGCTTGGAAAAGTATTGTGGAAAACCCAGAAAAAGCGCGTGCTTATAAAGAGGCGCGTGGTAAAGGGGGATTCATCCGAGCGAATTGGGATGAAGTATTACAACTTGTTTCAGCTTCTTTACTTTATACAGTAATCAAATATGGTCCAGACCGAAATGTTGGTTTTTCACCAATTCCAGCTATGTCGATGTTAAGTCATGCTGCTGGTAGTCGTTTTATGCAACTTATGGGTGGACCGATGCTTAGCTTTTATGATTGGTATGCGGATTTACCACCAGCTTCTCCGCAAATTTGGGGTGATCAAACAGATGTGCCAGAAAGTAGTGACTGGTATAACTCTGGTTACATTATGACGTGGGGTTCAAATGTACCGATGACAAGAACGCCAGATGCTCATTTCTTAGCAGAAGTTCGTTATAAGGGGACGAAAGTCGTTTCTATAAGTCCTGATTTTGCCGAGTCTACAAAGTTTGCTGATGATTGGATTAGTGTGAAGCAAGGTACAGACGGTGCCCTTGCGATGGCAATGGGGCATGTGATCTTACAAGAATTTTACGTAGATAATCAAGTGGAATACTTCACAAAGTATGCGAAGCAATATACTGATTTTCCGTTCTTTGTCACATTGAAACAAAAAGGAGACCAATTCGTTGCTGATCGTTTCTTAAACGCATCTGATATTGGACGCGAAACTAAGTTAGGTGAATGGAAACCTGTTCTTTGGAACGATAACACGAAAGATTTTGCAACACCTCATGGCACAATGGGATCACGTTGGGATAACGAGAAGAAATGGAACTTGCGTTTAGAAGATGAACAAACAGGTGAAACGATTGATCCACGTCTCTCGTTACTTGGTGTGGAAGATGCTGTTGAAACTGTACAAATCCCGTACTTCTCGGATGATGGAAACAAAGTATTAGAACGTACCATTCCAGTGAAAAAAGTTATGACAGAAGAAGGGGAAGTATTCGTTACAACTGTATACGATTTAACGTTAGCAAATTACGGTGTGAACCGAGGTCTCGGCGGGCAAGAACCGAAAGATTTCAATGATGATGTACCGTTTACACCTGCATGGCAAGAGAAAATGACTGGAGTAAAACGAGAGCTTATTATTCAAATTGCTCGTGAGTTCGCGCAAAATGCAGTTGATACGAATGGCCGCTCGATGATTATTGTCGGAGCAGGTATTAACCATTGGTTTAATTCTGATACGATTTATCGCGCAGTTTTAAATCTTGTACTTCTTGTCGGGGCACAAGGTGTCAACGGCGGTGGTTGGGCGCATTATGTTGGTCAAGAAAAGCTGCGACCAGCAGAAGGGTGGCAAACAATCGCGATGGCAAAAGATTGGCAAGGGCCACCGAAATTACAAAATGGTACTTCATTCTTCTATTTCGTAACAGATCAATGGCGCTATGAAGATACACCTGTTGGACATTTAGCATCACCAATTGAGGGCAACTCACGTTATCAACATCACGGTGATTACAATGTATTAGCGGCACGACTTGGCTGGTTACCTTCGTATCCAACATTCGAGAAGAATGGAATTGAATTATATAAAGAAGCTGTTGCTGCTGGTGCAACAACGCAAGAAGAAATCGGAAAATATGTTGCACAAAAATTAAAAGAAAAAGAACTGAAATTTGCAATTGAAGATCCAGATAATAAAAACAACTTCCCGCGTAACTTATTCGTATGGCGCGCAAATTTAATTTCAAGTTCCGGTAAAGGTCACGAATATTTCTTAAAACATTTATTAGGTACAACAAACGGATTAATGAATGACGATAGTGATTCATTACGACCAGAAGAAATTAAGTGGCATGAAGATGCACCTGAAGGGAAGTTAGATTTACTCATTAATTTAGATTTCCGTATGGCTGGAACGGCGCTTTATTCTGATATCGTCTTACCTGCTTCAACTTGGTATGAAAAACATGATTTAAGTAGTACAGATATGCATCCATTTGTACATCCATTTAATCCAGCAATCAGTTCACCGTGGGAAGCACGCTCTGACTGGGATATTTTCACCGCTCTTTCTAAAGCTGTGTCGGATTTAGCGAAGAAAATTGATCTTGAGCCAATGAAAGAAGTTGTTGCAACACCACTTCTTCACGATACGCCGCAAGAACTAGCACAACCACTTGGCAAGATTAAAGATTGGAGCAAAGGTGAGTGTGAACCAATCCCAGGTAAAACGATGCCACAAATTCATGTTGTCGAACGGGATTATAAAACGATTTATGACAAAATGACAGCACTTGGACCAAATACCGGAAAACAACCGATTGGTACGAAAGGGATTTCTTGGTCAGCAGAAAAAGAGTATGAGCAATTAAAGAGTCGATTAGGAGTTATTCGAACAGATTCTATTGCGAAAGGGTGCCCAGACATAAAAGAAGCAATCAATGCTGCTGAGGCGGTATTAACACTTTCTTCTACAACAAACGGTCATATGGCTGTAAAAGCATGGGAAGCACTTGAAAAACAAACCGATTTAAAACTACGTGATTTAGCAGAAGAACGTGAAGAAGAATGCTTCACATTTGAACAAATTACAGCGCAGCCGAAAACAGTAATTACTTCTCCAGCCTTTACGGGTTCTGAAAAAGGTGGACGACGTTACTCACCATTTACAACCAATGTTGAACGTCTTATCCCTTGGAGAACAATAACTGGTCGACAATCTTTCTACTTAGATCATGACATGATGAAAGAATTTGGTGAAACGATGGCAACATTTAAACCAATACTGCAACATAAACCGTTTCGTAAATCACGCCCTGAAGTAGAAGGGAAAGAAATTACACTAAACTATTTAACACCGCATAATAAGTGGTCGATTCATAGTATGTACTTCGATTCATTGCCGATGTTAACGCTGTTTAGAGGCGGTCCAACTGTTTGGATGAACAAAGATGACGCGAATGAAGCTGGAGTTGCCGATAATGATTGGATTGAATGCTTTAATCGTAACGGCGTTGTCGTAGCACGTGCTGTTGTAACACACCGTATACCGAGGGGAATGGCATTTATGCACCATGCGCAAGATCGTCACATTAACGTGCCTGGTACGAAATTAACAAGCACCCGCGGGGGAACACATAATAGTCCAACCCGTATTCACGTTAAACCAACACATATGATTGGTGGATATGGCCAATTAAGCTATGGATTTAACTACTATGGTCCGACGGGGAACCAGCGTGACTTAAATGTCGTAATCCGTAAACTGAAGGAGGTAGATTGGCTTGAAGATTAAAGCGCAAGTCGGAATGGTAATGAACTTAGATAAATGCATCGGCTGCCACACTTGTAGTGTAACATGCAAAAACACCTGGACGAATCGTCCAGGTGCTGAATATATGTACTTCAATAACGTAGAAACGAAACCTGGAATTGGTTATCCGAAACAATGGGAAGATCAGGAGAAATACAAAGGCGGCTGGGAATTAAAAAATGGTGAAATTCAGCTGAAATCCGGTTCGAAAATGAAGCGTCTTATGAACATTTTCCACAATCCAGATCAACCAACAATTGATGATTATTTTGAACCTTGGAACTATGATTATGAAACGTTAACAAACAGCCCGCAGCGTAAGCATCAACCAGTAGCTCGTCCAAAATCAGCAATTACGGGCGAATTTATCGACAAAATTGAATGGGGTCCAAACTGGGAAGATGATTTAGCAGGCGGACATATAACAGGATTACAAGATCCGAACGTCAAGAAAATGGAAGAAGGAATTAAAACGGATTTTGAAAATGTCTTTATGATGTATTTACCACGCATATGCGAACATTGTATGAATCCATCTTGCGTTTCGTCTTGTCCATCTGGTGCGATGTATAAACGTGAAGAAGATGGGATTGTTCTTGTGGATCAAAATGCATGTCGTGCATGGAGATTTTGTGTATCGTCTTGTCCGTATAAAAAAGTATATTTTAACTGGCAAACAAATAAAGCTGAAAAATGTACAATGTGTTTCCCTCGTATTGAAGCTGGTATGCCAACAATTTGCTCTGAAACATGTGTAGGACGTATTCGCTATATAGGGGTAATGTTATATGACGCTGACAAAGTAAAAGAAGCGGCTTCTGTTGAAAATGAAAAAGATTTATATGAATCTCAGCTTACTGTTTTCCTAGATCCAAATGATCCAGAAGTAATAGCTGAAGCAAAAAAACAAGGGATTCCTGATGAATGGATGAAAGCTGCTCAAGAGTCACCTATTTATAAAATGATTATTGATTGGAAAATTGCTCTTCCGCTTCATCCAGAGTACCGTACAATGCCGATGGTTTGGTATATTCCACCGCTTAGCCCAATTATGAATATGGTGGAGGGGAAAGGAAGTAACTGGCAAGCAGAAGAGATTTTCCCTGCTATCGATAATATGCGTATTCCAATTCAATATTTAGCGAATTTACTCACTGCAGGAGATGAATCACACATTCGTCTTACATTGAAAAAAATGGCTGTCATGCGAACACATATGAGAGCACTGCAAATTAATAAAGAACCAAATGAAGCTGTATTAAAAGAAATTGGTTTAACGAAACAGGATGTAGAAGATATGTATCGTCTTCTTGCCATTGCGAAATATAAAGATCGCTTCGTCATTCCGACATCTCACCGCGAACAAGTTGCAGATTTATATAGTGAACAAGGAAGCTGTGGTCTTTCCTTCACAGGTGGTCCAGGCTCTTGTATGACAATCTCTTAAATAAAGGGGGCAGAAAATTATGAAACAAAGTTTACAAACGGCTTTTTCTTGTTCTTCTTTTCTTCTCTCCTATCCTGAACTAGGTTGGAGAGAAGCTTTACTAGAATTACAGGAAGAGATTCAAGAAATTGAACAGGAAGAAATCAGAGCATCACTTACAACATTTATAAAACGAGCGTTAGATAAAACAGACAATCAACTTATTGATTCTTACGTCTATACATTTGACTTTGGAAAGAAGACAAATATGTATCTTACCTACATGAAAACAGGTGAACAAAGAGAGCGTGGAATTGAATTATTAGAGTTAAAACAGCATTATAAAAAATCTGGATTTAACGTAACAGATAAAGAACTACCTGATTATTTACCGCTTTTACTTGAGTTTCTTGCAAATGCAAACGAAGAAGATAGCGAACCAATTATGAGTAAATACACGGAAAATATACAAGCGTTGCACGGGCAATTAAAAGAAGCAAACTGTATGCACGAACCAATTCTTGCAGCCGTTCTCTTTGCTATCGACGCCTGGGGAGTACAAGTGAATTAGAAAGGAGTGTTGTCAAAATGATGGATCAATTTTTATGGGTGCTGGTTCCCTATATCATTTTTGCAATCTTTATTGGTGGACACATTTTCAGATACAACTATGATCAATTTGGCTGGACATCAAAATCTAGCGAACTATTAGAGAAGAAAATGCTCCGGATCGGAAGTCTATTATTCCACTTTGGGATAATGTTCGTAATTGGCGGTCATGTTATGGGGATTTTAATTCCAGAGTCCGTATACCGTTCAATAGGTATTTCTGAGCATATGTATCATATAATGGCAATTAGTTTCGGGCTTCCGGCAGGTGTTGCTTCTATCATCGGTTTAATTATATTAACGTACCGCCGTGTAACAGTAAAACGCATCATTGCAACGAGTACAAGGGGAGATTATATTGCGCTTATTTTATTACTAATCGTAATGCTAGCGGGACTTTCGTCAACCTTTTTAAATATCGACTCAAAAGGGTTTGATTATCGTACAACAATCGGTCCGTGGTTCCGAAGTCTCTTTATTTTCCAACCGAAAGTTGAATATATGATGGAAGTACCAGTATGGTTTAAAATTCATATAATTGCAGGTATGGGTCTATTCGCAGTATGGCCATTTACTAGACTTGTCCATGTATTTAGTGCTCCGATTAAATATTTAAGCCGCAGTTATGTAATTTACAGAAGACGTATTCCTAATGAATTGAAAAAATAATGCCACAGTAAACGAATAGAAGTTAGCAACTAACATGAAACGAGGTCTAATGGAAGGCCTCGTCTTTTTTAGGAAATAACTGTATGCAAGAAAAAAAGAGTAGCATCTAAATAAGATGCTACTCTATGCTACAAACAGAGGCAGAGCAATCTTCACAAGCAATTTCACATTTTAAAAATTGTAAATCATGGATTGTAATCTTTCCTTTATGAATAGAAATCGTACCTTTTTTTTTCAAATCATTTAACATTCGATTTACGCTTTCACGCGAAGTTGCACAGAAGTTTGCAAGTTCTTGATTCGTTAATGGTAAATCGATGAGAATCCCATTTTCTTTTAACACACCATAACTATTTGTCATTCGAATGAGAGTAGAATATAGGGCACCTTTTTTGCCGTGTAATACTAGATCTCGGAACTTCGTTTGCATTCTTCTTAAATGTTCACTAATCCATTTCATAAATTCAAATACAAGAGCGGGTTTTTGGAGTAATGCTTTTTCTAAGGCTTCACGCTTTATAACGCCTACTTCAACATCTTCAAGGCATTTTGAATTTAATAAATACCTTGCATTTTCCGTGAACAATGTTAATTCCCCAATAATATCATTTTGTGAACAAATGCGAAGTGTTAATTCTTGTCCGTCAGCACTAAGTTTACTGATTTGCACTTTTCCAGAGTGAATGATATAAATTTCTGTTGCTTCCATACCTTCTTGAAAAATAAAACTCCCCTTATTGATTTGCATTTTATATTCAACAGATGAAAGTAACTCCTTTAAATCTTTGGATAATGCCGTACTGTTTGCCACAGCAATCACCTTTCTTCTTATAAGCAGTATATTTCTTATTTTGGATGTAATCATGATGAAATTGCAAGAGATATTTTTGAAAATAAAGTAAAATTTCAATGACCGTAAGGAAAAACGACCTTAAATGTCTAAAAAGCTACTTATAGTAAGGGTTTATATTATACGAATATAAGTTTTTTAGTTTAAGGAATTTTAGTATGTAAAGAGAATGGGACTAGAGATGTGAACAAAATTCGAACGGGTTTGTGAAGAATTTTTGAATGGGGAAAGTAATGTGAGAAAAGTCACATTGAATATGTAGCTTCTTTTTTATAATGAAGGCAAATGAAAAATTGAAAACTTACTAAGGACTTAAGTAGAAAAGAAGGGATATAGATGCACGGGAAGATGAAAGATTCTTTAGAGCGGCCACTTCAAGATTTACGTATTTCAGTTATTGACCGTTGTAATTTTAGGTGCACATACTGTATGCCGGCTGAAGTGTTCGGACCTGATTATGCTTTTTTACAGGAAGAGTGTTTACTAACATTCGATGAAATTGAAAGGTTAGCGAAATTATTTATTAGCATGGGAGTGAAAAAAATTAGGCTTACGGGCGGAGAACCTTTATTACGTAAAGACTTACCGAAGTTGATTGCAAGACTTGCAAAGTTAGATGGCTTAACGGATATTGGACTCACAACAAACGGTATTCATTTAGCAAAACAGGCAAGGGCATTAAAAGAAGCGGGATTAAAACGTGTAAACATTAGTTTAGATGCGATAGAAGATCATGTCTTCCGAAAAATTAATGGACGAAATGTAAGTACAAAACCTGTATTGAAAGGAATTGAAGCAGCAAAGGCAGCTGGATTAGAAGTAAAAGTAAATATGGTCGTAAAAAAAGGGATGAATGATAGTCAAATTCTTCTTATGGCTCGTTATTTTAAAGAACAAGAAATTCAGCTTCGTTTTATCGAATTTATGGATGTGGGCAGTACGAACGGATGGAACTTTGAACAAGTTATTACGAAGGAACAATTAATAGAGAAAATTAATCGTGTATATCCGATTGAGCCGGTTAAGCCTCGTTACTTTGGAGAAGTAGCGAAATTGTATCGATATGTAGGGAGCGATGCAGAAGTTGGATTTATTACTTCTGTTTCTGAATCTTTTTGTTCCTCTTGTACGAGAGCTCGTATTTCGGCAGACGGTAAGTTTTTTACGTGCTTATTTGGAACGAAAGGAACCGATTTGCGAACGCTTCTTCGAGAAAATATTTCTGATGCTTCATTATTAAAAATTCTCCAACATACATGGGAGTGCAGAATAGATCGTTATTCGG
Source organism: Bacillus sp. FSL R9-9410 (assembly GCF_038050385.1). NCBI lineage: Bacteria > Bacillati > Bacillota > Bacilli > Caryophanales > Bacillaceae > Bacillus > Bacillus sp. FSL R9-9410. The sequence goes on along the minus strand of NZ_JBBOTV010000001.1, from coordinate 2,661,625 downwards.
ATGAAAGAACGGCTGAAAGTACAAATAAACGTCCAAAAGTTGAAATGTCTTATATTGGTGGATAGCGAAAGGAGGATTCCCTATGCAGGAGCGATATTCAAGGCAAGTATTGTTTTCTGGAATTGGTGAAATGGGACAAAGAAAAATAAGAAAAAAACATGTGCTCCTAATCGGTGCGGGTGCACTAGGAGCTGCAAATGCGGAAGCGCTCGTTAGGATGGGAATTGGGAAATTGACAATTGCTGACCGTGACTACGTCGAATGGAGTAATTTACAGCGGCAACAGTTATATACAGAAGAAGATGCACAGCAGTGTAAACCAAAAGCAATTGCAGCGGCAGAACATTTAAGAAAGATTAATTCTGAAGTGGAAATTATACCAGTCGTAACGGATGTCACAATGCAAGAAATAGAAGAGTTAACAAAAGAAGTGGATCTTATATTAGATGCGACTGACAATTTTGATACGCGCTTACTTATAAATGACATTTCGCAAAAAGAAAATATACCTTGGATATACGGTGGTTGCATTGGAAGTTACGGTGTAACGTATACAATTCTTCCGGGGCAAACACCATGCTTTCGCTGCCTAATGGATCATCCTATGGGCGGTGCAACATGTGATACAGCAGGAATCATTCAGCCGGCTGTACAAATGGTCGTTGCTCACCAAGTGACAGAAGCGATGAAAATATTGGTGAATGATTTTCAGGTGCTAAGGGGAACGATGTTATCATTTGATATTTGGAACAATCAATATCTCTCATTAAAAGTAAATAGGCAGAAGAAAAGTACATGTCCATCTTGTGGAAATGTACGCACGTATCCAAGTTTAACATTTGGATCACAGATGAAAACTGAAGTGCTATGCGGGCGGAATACAGTTCAAATCCGTCCAGGGATAAAGCGAGTTCTTAATTTAGAAGAAGTTCAAAAGCGCTTACAAAAAAGCGTGAGTGTCAAAAAAACTCCATATTTACTATCGTTTCTAGTAGATGAATATCGTTTTGTTTTATTTACAGACGGTAGGGCATTTATTCATGGGACAAATGATGTGAAAATGGCAAAACGATTATACGCAAAATATATAGGATGAACAGAAAGAGAGTTTATCCTTATCAAAACGAGGTGAAAAAAGAATGCTAGAAAAACGTAAACCAATTCCAGTAGCAGAAGCAGTTGCACGCATAATGGAGTATGCTCATCAAGGTGAAATAGAAAAGGTTTCTCTTATAGACAGCTACGGTAGAATGCTTGGAGAAGATGTTATTGTAGATCATGATGTCCCGCATTTCGATCGCTCTCCGTACGACGGGTTTGCGATTCGCGCGGAAGATACAAAAGAAGCAAATAGCAGTAACCCGATTCAGTTTGAAGTGATTGGTGAGATCGGGGCAGGTTCTGTTTTTAGAGAAGAGGTGAAAGCATTTCAAGCTGTACGTATTATGACAGGAGCTGCAATTCCAGCAGGATGTAATGCGGTTGTTATGTTAGAGCTAACGGAAGGATTTGAAGAAAAAGAAAAGACTTATATGAAATTAAAACGCTCTTTCGCTGCTGGTGATAACATTTCTTTTAAAGGAGAAGATGTAAAACAAAATGCCATACTTGTGAAAAAAGGGACTTCTATTAACCCTGGAGTAGCGGCGCTTCTTGCTACGTTTGGTTATAGTTCCGTACATGTTGTAAAACAGCCGGTTATTGGAATTGTAGCGACAGGAAGTGAACTTTTAGAAGTACATGAACAGCTTAAACCGGGGAAGATTCGAAATAGTAATTCCTATATGATTGCTGCTCAAATTGAGCGAGCAGGTGGAATTGTACGCTATTATGGACAATTTGCTGACGATTTAGAGACGTGTTATGAGACCGTAAAAAGAGCAATAAAAGAAGTCGATATTTTAATTACAACTGGTGGCGTTTCGGTAGGAGACTATGACTATTTACCTGCTATTTATGAGAGATTACGAGCTAATGTACTTTTCAACAAAATAGCGATGCGACCAGGAAGTGTGACAACTGTAGCTGAGCTAGAAGGAAAACTATTATTTGGTCTATCTGGTAATCCTTCAGCTTGTTATGTCGGATGTGAATTATATGTTCGGCCAGTCATTGGAACATATTTGCATAGAAAAGATCCGCACGTATATCGAGCAGAAGCGATTTTACAGAAAGATTTTCCGAAAGCAAACCCATTTACTCGTTTTGTACGAGGGAAAGTGGAAAGTGTAGATGGAAAATTGCAAGCTACACCAGTTGGTTTAGATAAATCTAGTGCAATTTCTTCACTTGCAGATGCGAATGCATTTATCGTTTTACCGGGAGGAACAAGAGGATTTGAAGCAGGAATAACTGTTTCGGTACTGTTATTAGAATGGAACTTAGGAAGCGAGTGGCCATGGGAAGAACCACTTCGATCATACAAATAATAGAAAAATAGATGGTGGCTTCTCCGCGGATTATGATTTATACAAAGATAAGAGGTGCAAGATGACACATACGTATTATGAAGTAATTGATACACCTATTTCAATTGAAGAAGTTACTAGTAAAGTAATTCGGCGTGAGTGCGGTGCTGTTACTACTTTTATTGGTACTGTCAGAGAATTTACGAAAGGTCGCCGTACGCTTTATTTAGAGTATGTTGCTTATAAAACAATGGCGGAAAAGCAGCTTGCGAAAATTGGTACTGAAGTAGAAGAGAAATGGCCGGGGACATATGTGGCAATTACACATCGCATTGGTACATTGCAAATTTCTGACCTTGCTGTTGTTGTCGCTGTTTCTACACCGCACCGGAAAGCAGCCTATGAGGCGAATGAATATATTATGGAACGAATTAAACAAGTTGTTCCAATTTGGAAGAAAGAGTTTTGGGAAGATGGTGAGTTGTGGATAGGCGATCAGTTAGAGAAAACAGCATATGCAAATGGTGAGCCTGAAAAGGAGATGAGAAAATGATTGAAGTACTATTATTTGCAAATTTGCAAGAAGAAGCAAGTAAGTCAGCTTTGCGAATAGATTGTGAAAAGATTACAGTTGCTGAGCTAAAAGATATTCTTGTTAAAGGATACAACATAACAATTTCAAACCAGATTATGATCGCTATAAATGAAGAATACGCAAATGAGGACGACATCATTCAAACTGGCGATGTTGTAGCGATGATTCCGCCAGTAAGTGGTGGTTGATTCTTTTCAGTCTAATCATGTTAGTACGTGATTAGACTGGAGGGAATTAATATAACTATGCATACATAGGAGGGAACAGGATGAAAAGTCCTAATTTTCAATTAAGTTTACAAACTTCTAATCTAGTTATTGGTTTTATGGTATGGGTCATTTTATCATCATTAATGCCGTATATTAAAGCGGATATTCCATTAACTGCGGGACAAATTTCTATGGTCACAGCAGTACCCGTTATTTTAGGTTCTATTCTTCGCATTCCAATTGGTTATTGGACTAATCGTTTCGGAGCAAGAAAATTGTTTTTTGTGAGTTTTATTCTTCTATTATTCCCTGTCTTTTATATTAGCGTTGCCAATTCTATGATGGATTTAATTATTGGTGGCTTATTTGTAGGAATCGGTGGAGCTGTTTTCTCCGTAGGGGTAACTTCTTTACCAAAGTACTTCCCAAAAGAGAGTCACGGCTTTGTAAATGGTATTTATGGTGTAGGTAACGCCGGAACAGCAATTACTTCTTTTTTAGCACCTGTAATTGCAACTTCATTTGGCTGGAGAACAACAGTACAGTGTTATTTAGTTTTACTTGCAGCATTTGCACTTATGAACTTTTTATTAGGTGATCGTAAGGAGAAAAAGGTGAATACACCATTAATGGAACAAATAAAAGGTGTATATAAAAATGAAAAACTTTGGTTTTTATGTATCTTTTACTTTTTAACATTCGGATCATTTGTCGCATTTACGGTATACTTACCAAACTTTTTAGTATCTCATTTCGGATTAGAGAAAGTAGATGCAGGTATGCGGACAGCAGGATTCATCGTATTAGCAACAATGATGCGCCCAATTGGTGGTTGGCTCGGTGATAAATTTAATCCATTTAAAATATTAATCTCCGTATTTATCGGTTTAACACTATCGGGTATTATTTTATCATTTATGCCTAGTATGAACGTGTATACATTTGGTTGCTTACTAGTCGCATTCTGTGCAGGTATTGGAAATGGTACAATCTTTAAGCTCGTTCCAATGTACTTCTCTGAACAAGCAGGTATTGTAAATGGGGTTGTGTCAGCTTTAGGTGGACTAGGAGGGTTCTTCCCACCATTAATTTTAACGTTACTATTCCAACTAACAGGTCATTATGCAATTGGATTTATGGCATTATCAGAAGTCGCACTTGCTTGTTTAATCATTACAGTGTGGATGTATAGTCAAGAGAAGATGTTAGTAATGTTAAAGAATAATTAAGAGGGAAAGAGGGTGTCTAGTAGAGGCATCCTTTTTTATACTTGAACACGAGAGAAAATGAATTGTTTTATCAAGATCGTTCTATGGATAACGACCTTTTACTTGTTTAATAATAAAAAGAACAAACGGATCTAAAAGAACGTTTGTCCAAAGGTAATTAATATTTTAGCTAAGAGATAGATTACAATTTGTCCCGCTAACGGGCAGTAAAACTCCCACCTCAAAATTCGGCACATGCGAGGAAGTTAGGTGGGAGTTTTACTGCCCGTAAAAGCCCGATTGGTGAGGGCTAATAATCAGTGGGTGATGAACAAAACCCCCACTGATTATAGTTTCACTTTATGAGTACGAGAAAGCTTTTTTATAAGTTTAGGGAGTATAGATGTTAATTCCTTTTTCATACGCTTTGTAAACGATGGATCTTTACCTGAAGTTGAAATACTGACAACATATTCATCATTTCGTATGATACCAGGTGTGTGAAAAGATGATTCTGTACCGTCACTTACAACGTTAACCCATTGGAAATCATGGGAGGCTTGCTTGACCATCATGTTTACAGTATGTTGATTTGTTGCGGCATAAATAAGATGGGCATCTTTAATATCATCATTAGTAAAAGTTTTTTGCTTCCATGTAATATAAGGAAGCTCCTTCATTTCCTCGCAAATTTCCGGGCTGACAACCGTGACAAAAGCGCCTGTATCCTTTAATCCAGACGCTTTTCGATATGCAATTTTACCTCCACCAACTATAACAACCACTTTTTTATTTAGATTAAACATAAGAGGGTACATGCTATACATACACACATTCCTCCATTCGTTCTAATAATGTTAACTTCATGTATGTATCAAACTGAAGGCAGTTGCAAGTTGTAACGTGATCATACTTTTTGGTATGTAATTTAATTTTCTGGAGCAACAATCCGGTAAAGAGAAGGTACGGCATGACATATACATGTGACGCAGTCGATGTTATCGTCTTGAGCTCAGCAGTAAAAGAGGGCGCTCCTTTCGTTAAAAAGGAACAAGATAATGGCATACCGAGTTTTCGGCCGGCAGCTGCTCCAATTTGTTGTAACTCATATATAGGCTGAGGATCACTACTACCTCGGCCAACGAGTATAATTCTACTGTCTTGCATTGGCATAGCTTCACGTATTTTTTTAACTACAAGTTCAACCATATGTGGATGCGTACTAAAAGGTGGTGCAACTGAAAAATTTATATGTGGATATTTCTTTTGCATTTGCTCTATCTCAAAAGGAATATCACGTTTATAGTGAGCTGCTGCAAATAATAAAACAGGAACTATCATTATTTCAGTTGCTCCCTCTAGTATTGTTTCTGTAACTGCATCTTGAATGGTAGGTGTTGTTAGTTCAAGAAAAGCTATTTTTTGAATCCTTTCGTTACGCTCTGTCATAACTGATTGAATAAAGTGAGTGAATTGTTCGTTCCCTTCTTGCAGTCGACTACCGTGTCCAACATATACAATTCCTTTCATCGTGCCACCAGATCCTTCTTCATAATAATTTCTTGTAATGGATGATCAATGTTATGTAACCCGACTTTATTTGCATAGTGCAAAGTTGGAACGTCGGTATACGAGAATGGAAGAGTAAGAACATGCATAAATCCAAGACGCTTTACTTCTTCTAGAAACGTATCAATTGAAGCACGCCCTTCAAATACAATACTATCCCATGAGAATTCAGAAAGCATACGTGAATGAATTTCATCGAAGCGATTATCGATTGTATACTCATGAGTCATCATATAGGAGCCCGCACCAATTTTTTCTTGAATGAAAGCAATTCGGTTTATATTCCGGCCTAAATAGACAGTTGTTTCTAAAGAAAACGCTGCAGGTTTACTTAACAATCCATACTGCATAAGCTTTTCTTGAACAGGAAGGTTCATATATTGCAGTTCTGCCTGTAAGGAACGAATATCTTTATGATGCTTACTACATGACCGCATTAAGATTTCTACACTTTCAGCTGAACAAAATGCAATGCGATCAACACTGAAAATTTCATTAATTTGTTCAAATGTTAATGTGTATTTTTCTTTTTTGAAAGTTGGAATTTGATATATTTCTGCACCGGATTCTTGTAACGTTTGTTTTATTGAACTTTCTTTATTTGTTGCAGATGCAAATAATACCTTTTTGCCATGCAATGGTTTATGTTCTTTCCAAGCGATTTGGTTACGTAAGGAAACGACATCACCAACAATCGTCATGGAAGGATTAGAAATATTTTCGGTTTTGACGTTATGAACAATAGTTGCTAGAGTCCCTGTGACAACGCGCTGCTTTCCAGTTGTACCCCATTCAATGACTGCTACAGGCGTATCTTCTTTTTTTCCTGCTTGTAGTAAGCTTTCACAAATTGTAGGTAAGTTTTTTATACCCATATAATAGGCGATCGTGTCGCTATTGTGGGATGAATTGTATTTTCCATGATCGGTTAAAGGACCTTTTGAATGTCCAGTTAGTAAAGTTACACTATTACTGTAGTTGCGGTGGGTGAGGGGGATACCTGCATAGCTACTAGCGGCGATGCTAGCTGTAATACCTGGCACAATCTCGTATGGAATGTTCGCTGCTGCTAAAGTTTCTGCTTCTTCACCAACTCTGCCGAAAATAGATGGATCTCCGCCTTTTAAGCGGACAACGATTTTTCCTTCTTTCGCAAATTGAAGAAGGTGGGCGTTAATCATTTCTTGTCGCATAGTATGATTTTTCGGCATTTTTCCGCAATAAATAAGTTCACAAGTTTGCTTTGTATAACTAAGAAAAGTAGGGTTCAATAAGCGGTCATATAAGACAATATCTGCACGCTTTAAGCAATCTATCGCTTTTTTTGTAATAAGCCCTTCATCACCTGGTCCTGCACCAACTAAATATACATATCCGTTCATATTCGCACCTCGTCTATTTTTCTTTAAAAGGAAGCCAGGGGAGGCTTCCTTTCGTAAATTACATGTTTATCCCGCATTAACGGGCAGTAAGACCCCTACCTCAAAATTCAGCGAAAGCAAAGTAGTTAGGTGGGGATCAACTGCCCGTAAAAGCCCGATTGGTTCAACTAATAATCAGCGGGGGATGAACCAATCCCTGCTGATTAAAGTTTCACTTTATATAAATGTCACCATCAATAACTTCTACTTCGTATGTTTGGATACAGCCGTCATCAGGTTTTTGAACTTCACCTGTTAGTAATGAAATTTTCCAATCATGTAGTGGACAAAAAACGAATTCACCAGATACAATTCCTTCGGCTAATGGTCCGTTTTTATGAGGACAACGATTTTCTACAGCTCGAATATCGCCATTTGAAAGGCGGAATAGGGCGATAGACATACCTTTCATTTGTACCTCTTTACCGATTTGAATAGGAAGATCTTCTGCACGCATAACTTTTATTTTTTCTTTCGTTTGTATCATATAGATCACAGCTCCTTATTTCACAGTTTCTACTTCATACATCGCTTTTAAAGACTTCGTTTCTAGTGCTTGTCCCCAAGCTTCCGTATATGTGCTACGAGCGGTTTGGAAACGATCATTTAACATCGTGACCATACTTGTATCTTGTAGTATTTCTTTTATATGATCGAAGCCTAATCGTTCTGTCCAATAGGCAGTACGCTCCCCGTAAATACCAGTTTCACGATAATATTGCATGTAAGCTGTAGCGATGCGAAGGACATCGTCTTCAGTAGGGACGATCATTACAAAATCAGCCTCGCGTACTTCCGTACCACCATTTCCGCCGATATAAAGTTGGAATCCATTTTCAACACACACAACGCCGAAATCTTTCGTAAGTACTTCCGCACAGTTACGTGGACAACCTGTTACACCCATTTTCATTTTATGAGGTGTATCTACCATTTCTAATGACTGTTCAAGGAGCATACCAAGTCCTAATGAATCTTTCGTACCGAAACGACAGAAGCGAGAACCAACACATGATTTTACATTACGAAGCGATTTTGAGTACGCATATCCAGAAGTCATATTTAAGTCAGCCCATACGTTAGGTAAATCTTGTTTCTTAACACCATATAAGCCGATTCGGCTTGCACCTGTAATTTTCACAAGAGGAACATCGTACTTTTTCGCAACTTCAGCAATTTTCATTAAATCATCTGCGGTTGTAACGCCTCCGTACATACGTGGAATAACAGAGAATGTACCATCATGCTGGATGTTACCATTCATTCTTTCATTAACGTAACGGGATGATTTATCATCTACATATTCTTCCGGAATCGCCATACGTAAATAGTAATTTAAAGCAGGACGACATTTTGAACAGCCGTCTTCATGGGCAAAACCAAGAACATTTCGTACTTCTTTTGGAGATTTTAAACCTTTCTCGTGAATGGCTGCTACGACTTCATCACGTGATAAAGTTGTACATCCGCACATACCAGCAGATTGTGCAGCGGCATCAAATGCATCTCCAAGTGTATGAGATAAAACTTGTTCTACAAGCGGACGACATTTACCACAAGACCCTGCGGCTTTCGTGCATCCTTTAACTTCTTCAAAAGTAGTTAACTCTTGTTCTAAAATGGCATGAACGATTGTACCTTTCGTAACGCCATTACATCCACAAATTGTGTCATCCGCACTCATTGTAGCAACGTCAAGTTCACTTTCTTCACCAGCTTTGTGAAGAAGGGAAGCGGCTGTATATTCTTGTATATCTTCTTCTTTCTTTAACATGCTAAAGAGGCGTGTACCATCAGTTGCATCACCATATAAAACGATACCGACGACTTTATTGTCACGAATTAATACTTTTTTATAGGAACGTTTACATTCATCAAAGATTGAAATTGCTTTCGTTTGATCATCTTCATAAATTTGACCAGCAGAGAATAAATCACAACCTGCAACTTTTAATTGCGTACCGACGATGCTGCCCGCATATCCATCCGTTTGTAAATTCGTTATATGTTTTGCTAATATTGCGCCTTGCTCATAAAGAGGGGCAACAAGTCCATATGCGATACCGTCATGTTCCGCACATTCTCCAACGGCATAAATGGATGCATCATTTGTTTGCATATAGTCGTTAACTACAATGCCGCGATTTACAATTAAACTAGCATCTTTTGCTATTTGAGTATTCGGACGTATTCCGACAGCCATTACGATTAAATCACAATTTACAATTTCACCATCTTCAAATTGGATACCCTCAACATGATCTGTACCAAGAATCTTTACAGTTTTCTTTTCCATGAGAAAATTCATGCCTTGCGCTTCTAAATCTTCACGCAATAGAGAAGCAGCTTTGGCATCTAATTGTTGCTCCATTAAGCTCGGCATTAAATGAACAATATGTACGTCCATTCCTAAGTCAATAAGACCTCTTGCGGCTTCTAAACCAAGTAATCCACCACCAATGACAACGGCCTTTTTCTTATCTTTAGCAGTATTAATCATAAATTGTGTATCTTCAATTGTTCGAAATCCAGTCACACCAGGAAGGGTGGAACCTTCAACTGGCAAAATAAAAGCACTAGAACCTGTTGCGATAATGAGTTTGTCGTATGTAAGAGTACGATTTGTTTCTGTAACAATGATTTTTTCTTCTCGGTCAATACTTTGAACTCTCTCGTTTGTATATAAAGTTATTTCATTTTCTTCGTACCAACTATATTCGTTCATAATGATATCTTGCATATTTGTTTTTCCCTGCAGAACATGAGAGAGCATAATGCGATTGTAGTTTGGATGTGGTTCATCTCCAAAAATAGTAATATTATATAAATCACTATCATGTTTTAATATTTCTTCCATACAGCGTATGCCAGCCATACCATTCCCGATCATAACTAAACGTTTTTTCATATTCATTTCCCTTTCTATGTGAAAAATTGAACAAAGAATTATATTTCCATTATAGAAAATTAAAAAAGAGGGAGATGTGATATTTATCACATTTTTATAATGATTCACAAATTGTTAAAATTCGGATTTATGTGGAGGGAGAAGCGAAAGGGAATTTGGTTATATGGGTAGAGGGGGAGGAGAAGTATAAATATTTTTCACACAATGAAAAAGCAGGACATGAGCATTTATACTCATGTCCTGCACTTTATTTATGCTCTTGAAATTGCACGTGGAAATAAAATATTATTTTCTAAATGAATATGCTCAAATAAATCAGATTCAATGGCTTCAAGGCGCTGGTAAACAAGGCGATAAGTGCCGCAAGCTCCTTCTGGTGGAGTAAAGTCATTTGTCACCTTACGAAGTTCTTTAATAATATTGCCAGCGTGGTTATGTTCCCTTTCTAATTCGTCTACTACTATACGTAATTTTGCATAATTTTCATCAGTCGGATTTTGTTCAAATGCTAAAATTAATGGGAAATCTTCCGTTTCTTCTTTAATTAAATGTTGTTCTAATTCAATTTTAAGTTCATGAAATAGTTTATGAATTTGAGCTAAATGAGGCTGACTTACCCCATGAACGCGTAATACTTTCGTCACATATGGACTTAACTGTGGCAATTCTTCATTTAAATAGCGATGGTGCTTATTTACAACATAATCAATCAATTCTTGATAAGAAGCATCTTTCCAATCAATTTCAGATTCGTTTAATAGTTTTGTTTTATGATAAAGCGTATTTAACTCTGTTATTACCTCTGATGCTGATAAATTTCTTTCATTAATTGCATCAATAAGTGGCTTATTACCACCACAACAAAAATCTATTCTATATGATTTAAAAAGATCACTAGCTTTCGGAAATTGTGTTACAATCTCACCGATAATTGAAGTTTCAGTAAATGTATGTTTCATATGAATGCCTCCATAAAGTTTAAATGTAATATCTAAATCAAGAATAGCGATAATTTAAAATCAATGTGGTGATTGAAATCACTTTTTATGTGTCATTTTTGAGAATAATAAAATGAGTTTTATAAAAGGGAGAGGGAGGGTAATTCGTCGCAATAGTTTCTGATAATAAAAAAAGAAGCTTACTAGAAGCTTCTTTTTTACTACTATTTTTCACATGCAACTCCATCGCCATCACGATCAAGTTTAGAGCTATAACCTGGTTGATCTCTATATAATGGAGCTTTTCCAGCATTTTTAACTTCAGTACAATTTTTGTAAGTTACATTACTATTGTTACTTGCAGCTGGTTGTGTTTGAGCTTGCTGTGCTTTTTGCTGCTCTTCTTGTTGTTTACGAGCTTGTTCATCAGCCTGGCGTTTTTGCTCTTCTTGTTGTTTGCGAGCTTGTTCATCAGCCTGGCGTTTTTGCGCTTCTTGTTGTTTACGAGCTTGTTCATCAGCCTGGCGTTTTTGCTCTTCTTGTTGTTTACGAGCCTGTTCATCAGCTAGACGTTTTTGCTCTTCTTGTTGTTTACGAGCCTGTTCATCAGCTAGACGTTTTTGCTCTTCTTGTTGTTTACGAGCTTGTTCATCAGCTAGACGCTTTTCATCTTCTTGCTTAAGAGCTTGCTCTTCGGCTTGGCGTTTTTCATCTTCTTGTTGTTTACGAGTTTTTTCGTCCGCTTCTTTCTTTTCTACTTCCTTTTTCTTTTTGTCATCTTTTTTCTCTTCACTATTAGAAGCGACTTGTTTATTCGTTGCTGTCGTTTTTTCAGAAGAAGGACTTGAAATACCTGATAGCGCAACAAAAATGACAAATAAAACAGCTGTAATTATAAATTGCTTTTTTGCTACACCGGTTTTCTTAATTACAGATAAGATTGCTAGAACAAGGAAAAATATAAATAGAATGAAACTTAAAGTAGAAAAAAATTCTACGACTGGGTGTTCAGATTTTGTTGAGCCAGTCATTATTAATATAATTGAAATCATAAAAAGAATAACAGTAGGACGACCATATTGTTTTGCTTTTCCATTTTTCTTAAAGAATGAAATGATACATAAGATTAAAAGAATAAAAGCTATAAAAAATAAAGCTACACCAATATTACTCAAAACTTCCATTTTCATACCTCCATTTGTAAGATTTTCTCCATTGATTATATAGGGATTTATTGGATATTACACGTTTTATATTAATTTAGAAAATTAAATATTTTTAATAGACGTATAAACATTTATTTTGTATATAAGGAAAAATAGATATATTTACTATTACATTTTGAAAGAGATTTCATAAATTATAGTATATCGATTGAAAGGAGGAGATTTGAATGGAATTTCAATTATTAGTGAATTGCGTGTTACAAGAAGGGAATGCTTACTTTTTAGTAACAAAAGTAGACGATGTTATTACGTTGAAAGTGCCAATTACAGCAGGAGTAGCAGGTTTATTCTTAGCTTTAGGTGTACCAAGATGTTCTTAATTTAGCTTTTGATAGTAAAAGGATGAGGGACAAGCCTTCCCCTTTTACTATTACATAATTTTTTTATGTAAACTAAATAAGGCTTTTTAAGTTTTTTAATATTATTTTTGCTATAGCACGTTTAAAACGGACATGCATATACTATAATGTTTCATTGGCCTTTGATGATGAACGATAGTTTTAAAAAGTGTATCGAAAGTAGAAGTGATATTCTTTTCAATAATGAAAATAGAAGAGGTGCTAGTATATATGAAAAGACGAACGTATGATATTCCAGTCGTATTACGAAGAGAATGGTTTTTAATAGAATTAGCGCATTTAACAAAAAAATATGGGATTGAAATAGCAACTAGTAAAATAGAAGATGCACCATTTCTAAGAGATCAAGTTACAGAATTCAAAATAGGAGCGGGTTTGCAATACGATAAATATGATGATGAGTACATCATCGAGTTTTAAACAAAGAAGCTGCGTATAAAAGGTTATTAAAGAGACCTTTTATACGCAGTTTTTTTGTAAAGAGAAAGCTTTATTGAGAAATATTCAAAACGCTTATTGTAAAAAGGAATGAAGAAATGTTGAGAGAATAACGTTTGATAAGAAAGGAATGCGGCTATTAATTTCTTATTATATTGTAACGTAAAAGTAATTGATTAAATGGAATTTAAAACAATTGGTGTTCAACGGAATGGCAGCGTTTTCTTTCAGGAGAAAAAGGGGGATGTTAATGGGAATTATGAAAAGGAGTATCGCATTATTTATTGTACTTTGTTTTATGAGTCCGCTGGTTTTTAGTGCAAATGTACACGCGGAGGTTGTAACAGAGCTTAAGACTGGCTTTCCAAATCAAGAAGTATTTACTCCTGGAGAATGGTTTTTAGGTCAGAAACCTGCTAATTATGATGAGAATAAAACACCAATTCTCTTTGTACAAGGAAGAAATGGTAATGCGGATAGTTGGTATGGAAAGACAGTATATCATGAGATGAATGATATGTACGATTATGCTTTGAAAGCAGGCTATCAAACTGTATTTATTCAATTATATGATGCCGCGGGGAAAGGATCAGCTAGCCAATGGGACAATGGAAAATTGTTAGCACAAAAGCTTGAAGAGATTTATAATCATTTTGGCAAAAAAGTAAATATTGTAGCTCACAGTAAAGGTGGTATTGATACACAAGCTGCGTTAGTTGGATATGGAGCGAATCGATTTGTTGGAAATGTTATTACGCTTGCCACTCCGCATTACGGATCCAATTTAGCGGATTTATCATATAGTTGGTGGGCAGGATGGCTTGCCTCTATATTAGGTCAAAAAGATGATGGGACATATTCATTGCAAATAGGTGAAATGGCAAAGTTTCGTTCTACAATAGATAATAATCCTGCAGCTAAATTAAACCGTTACTATACGGCTACTGGGACAAGCTGGGGACCTGTTTTTTCAGCACTATCTATGGGCGGGTTGTATTTGTCATCATACGGTTCTAATGATGGATTGGTGAACGAATGGAGTGCTAAGTTACCATATGGAACACATTTATTTACAGATTCACGATTTGATCATGATAATATACGAAAAGGTTCAGCCGTTTTCGCACGAATTGAACCATATTTACGGACAGTAAATGTACCAGTACCAGCTTTATTAGCCCAGAGCAATAGTTCAGAGGATAAGGTAGAACAATTAAACACAACTTCTAATCAAGCTATTTTAGGAGGAGAGTTGTCACAAAATGAGTGGGTAGGACAAACTGTCGCAGTTGATAAAAAAGCAGAAGGGGTAGTTTCTATTTTAACAGCTTCTTCAGATGTAGAAATACAACTAATATCTCCAAAAGGAAAAGTTTATACAAATAAAGATAGTGCTGTATCTACTGGTGAAGGTGAATCTCTCTTTAAAGGAGCCACTATAAGAACATTTAAATTTGATAAAATGGAAGCAGGAGAATGGCAAGTTAAAATGATGGCGAAGCAGCCGAAAGATGCATATTTAATCGTGACCGATTACAAAAAAGATGCTCCGTTCGTCCTTCAAATGCCGGCGAAGGTTAAAGTAAATAAAGCAGAGTATAAACTCAAAAAATCACCTGTAGCTCCAGAAATGAAAGGCGATCTTTCAGTAACAGTACGAGTAATTAATAAAGATGGAAAATTAGTTTCTGAATCAAATGAATCGAAAAACATTAATACAACTACATTTACAGGTGCTTTGAAAAATATAGAACAGCCAGGTGTATATAACGTTACAATTGATATGAAAGGAATGAATAAGGAAGGACAACCTTATAATCGTACGATAGTTAAATCGGTTTATGTGGAGAAGTAGGAAAGAATGAATCGGTTTTAATAAAAAAAGTGCCGAATTCTTGTGGAAGAAGGATTTCGGCACTTTTTCATGTTTATTAGATGAATAGAAAAGTGAAATAGGAGTTTATGTTCTATAAGAGGACGATAGGAATCAAAAAAACGTTATGCAATAAAAAAGATGCTGAATTAGCATCTGAATGTGAGGGAATAGTATTAACTTAGTTTTGTAACTGTTAATTCAACTGAATTTATACCATTATCACAAGTTACAATACTTTGATGATTGAAACCACTATTATTTCTAAGTTGAAGAGTTGAATTAGCAGGCACCGTAACAATAGTTTCGCCAACTAGTTGAAGGCATTCGTTATTTGATGAAGTATTCATTTGAAAAGCGAAATCACCTTGACTATTAGCAAGTGGATTATTATTTAAAAATATAGTGATGACTGGAATATGGGGAAATACAGGATTTAACGTAGTGTTAATACTTGAAATGAAAGAAATTCTATAATCACCAGCTTTACTAAATTGTATAGTAGTCGGATTTAATAAGGAAACTCCTCCTGCCAAAGGGCCAACGTGATTAAACGGAAAAGAACCGCCAAAAGGAACAGTTATAAACTCAGTTTGCCAAAAAGTGCCGTAAGCAGGCTTAGATGATTTATGTGAATGGTCGCATGAACATTTTTTATACGAACTGGAAGATTGATGGCACGAACATTTTTTATATGAACTAGAAGAAGAGTGGCATGAAGATCTTTTATATGAACTTGAAGAATGATAGTATGAACCCAATATATTACCTCCTATTATTAATAAATGTATAACACATAGTAGTTTATGCAATCGAAAAGCAATTGGCGTGTATACTTGTCCATATATAAGGTAATAGATTTGGGATAAAAAGCTGGCATAATATAAAGTGCTCTAATGAGGAGATATAGTTTTCAAAAAAATGGAGTTAGAATATTCTATGTAATGAATTTTGGAGAAGAAAAAGGATGAATATTTAGCAGATAACTCTATCCAAGGTTTTAAAATGTTGAAGTATTTAAACTTTAAGATAGTATATCGCCAAAGTAAAGAAGAGAAGTATTTAAAGGACAGCATTTTAGTGAAACAGAGAAATGGATAAAGCGATGATTAAGTTTTTAACTTAGTAGTCGCTTTTTATTTATGTAGTTGTGCAGGAAGAAGGCAAAAAATATCGAATGAATGTAATTATACAGAATTGTTTGTATTTATTTCGAATAGTAGTTAAAGATACGTTAGTTATATTTCAAACAGTAAGAAAAGAGAGATTAAATAATAGAGGGAGCAACTTACATGGAAAATATATTAAAGGTATCCTCAAAATCAAGTCCGAATTCAGTGGCAGGTGCAATAGCGGGCGTACTAAGAGCAAGTGGCAAAGTAGAAATCCAAGTGATTGGAGCTGGTTCTTTAAATCAAGCGATTAAAGCAATTGCGATTGCAAGAGGTTTTGTAGCTCCAAGTGGCATTGACTTGGTTCTTGTTCCAGCGTTTCAAGAGGTTACTATCGATAATCAAGAAAGAACAGCAATCAAATTAATTGTAGGTCCTAGAAGGAGAAGGTCTTAATAGCGAGCATTAATATAAGGGGATTTGAAAAGGTCAATAGACTCCAAAAAGTTAGACACGTTATTTCATTTGACAGTTCCTTGGGCGTGGATACAGTATTGTACCGGATTTATGACTTTTAATTCCTCTTTATATTTAGCGGGTTTTTCTAGAAACTTAAAAATGCCAAATCCTTTGTGACATAAGGGATTTGGCATTTTTGAGGTTTTTATGTTTTTTAAAATCAACAATTCTAAAACTGCTCATTCTTCTCCCAAGATTCAACGAGATAGTATGGAAACCCTTATTATATCAAGGTTTCTAAGTGGTGATTTCTCTCGATGCTCACATTTTGCTCACATTAAATCTTTTCATTTTTTATCAGGTGTTTTCATTAGATTTGATTATGCTCTCGAAGTTTTCCGCTGCTTGTTGCTGCATGTTCTGTGTGATATGACTATATTTGTCTAAAGTCATTTGAATAGAGGAATGCCCTAAGCGATCTTGTACGATTTTAGGGTGTTCTCCAGCCTGAAGCATAAGTGTAGCGTGAGTATGTCGTAAGTCGTGTATACGAATTCGAGGAACACCAGCTTTTTTATAGTGATCATTCAAAAAGCGATGGGGAGCATCTATATGTAAGGGCGAATGTATCGTATTGCCGGTGAAAATAAACGCCTCATCATTCAAGTGTATACCCCAGCGGAAAAATTCTTTCTTTTTATAGGAATAGTAGGATTGCAAATTCCCTATAACAAAAGAAGAGATGCTAATGCTTCTATTTGAAGACTTAGTTTTTGTGGCAGCTTTAAATAGTCCTTTTTCTGTTTTTACAAGTGATTTATTAACCAGGATACGTTTATTATCAAAGTCAATATCTTTCCACGTTAGTGCAAGTAATTCTCCGCGTCTCATACCTGTATAGATTGCGAGTAAGAAGAACATATGGTACTTGGTATTTTTTTCTTTTAAATACTGGAGGAATCGATTACATTCTTCGCTAGACCATGTTTTCATCTCACCTTGCTCTTCACGTGGTTTTTTAACCTTATTCATTATATTATCATGTATGATTTCCCATTCTACAGCGTGTTTGAAAATGCATCTTAAGCAGCGGTGGATATTGCTGATTGTACCATTTGACAGACCTTTTTCTTTAAGTTCAGCATAATAGCTTTGAATCATTACAGGCTTAATGCTTTTAATTTTTTTGTAGCCAAATGTGGGAAGGATATAAAGTCTGATTAAGCTTATGTCTTTTTCATAAGATGTTATTTTTAACTCAGCTTTACGAATAGGCTTTAATTTTTCCCAGATATCTAACACACTTAATTGTTTGTCGTCAAAATACATTCCTTTTTCAATCTCTGTAATCATATTTGCAGCAGCATGTTGAGCTTCTTTTTTAGTTCTAAATCCACCTTTACTTTTTTGTTTTCTTTTACCTGTCATTGGATCTATACCGACATCTATTGTAAATGACCATCTTTCCCCACGTTTGTGGAAGTATCCGTTCATAAGTAAATCCTCCTTATAGCTACTGAATTATTGTGGCATGTTGAGAGATTGTATGATGGAGTTTACTAGCAAGTAATTGGTTTTCATAGTGCAGAAGCCTTCTTTTAGCGAACTCAAGTGTGACATTAAACGTTTCAGCAATAAATAAGGTTTCTAAATGGGTAACAGGGAGTCTTCTTAGCATAAAAGTCGGGATACAAAACTGTAGTGCAAAATTATTTGCTTTAGCTTCTTGATAGCTTAAAAACATTTTAGGCATAAATAGTTGGTTGCCAGAGTGTAAAAGGATGTGACAAAGTTCATGGGAGAAATCCTCCCAGTGTTCACGTTCAGATTTTCGACTATCAATTACTAAACTAGCAATTCCACTTTTTTCGATGGCATGACTTCCAAATGGTGCAAAATAAATCCAAATATTTAATTTTTTCGCAATCTCAATCATATCAATCTGTTCAGGAACAAAAATAGATAAGGATTGGTACAAGTGCTGGATATAGTCTTCGAGTTGTGTAGTATAGTAAGGCTGCGATTGAAACAAAATTGTTCACTCCATTCAAATAAAATAAGAACATTTGTTCTTATTTTATAATAAAAAAGAAAAAAATGAAATGATTATATTAAATAATTAAAATTAATAGAAATAATAATTTTCCTATTTCATATACATAGATGCTATTTATATTCTTGATTACCAAACAATGAATAGTTATATTCGTTAAATGTATTGTTTTAGAAATGGATAAAAATATTTTTTACGTTAATTTATTGACGTAATTCGTCTTTTTAATATAAAGTTTTATCTTGTCAGGAACTAAATGTTAATATGTGGTAATGGTTAAATAAAATATATGGCAAAGTAAGGTGGAGTAAATTGGAATTTAATAGAATCTTAAAAGCCAAAGAGCTTATGGAATATTTTAAGATATCGAGAGAAACTCTTCGAACTATGGAGAGACATGGACTCTTAGTAGTAAAGAAGGGCGAATATGAATTAGAAAAAGTTATAGATTTCTTTACTAGTATAGAAGAAAAAATAAATTCAAAATTCAAAGTAGGGAATTTCTATACTAATCAACAAGTAATGGATATTTTTAAATGTGATAATAATCAGGGAATGAGAAGGTCTCATGCAACTAATTCACTAGTTTTGTTTACTAAGATCGAAAAAGATCTATATTATGATAGATGGGATGGAGAGATATTACATTATACCGGCATGGGAAAAAAGGGGGATCAGATTTTACAAAGTAACCAAAATAAGACCCTTTATGAATCAAATGAAACTGATATAAAGGTGTATTTATTTGAGACATTTGCCAGCCATAAGCATCTTTTTAGGGGAAGAGTTCAACTCGCAGGGATACCATATCAAGAGATTCAAGAAGATCAGGAAAAAGAAAAAAGAAATGTATGGATTTTTCCGCTGAGGTTAATAGATGGAGAAACTTATGTTCCAGAGGAAGTTATTAGAAGTAAGCAAGAGCGTAATCAAAAAAAAGCAGAAAGATTAAAAGGTGAAGCTTTAAAAGCGAGGGCAAAAAAGGCGAGTTTAAAATGTAGTACAAGAAATACTACAACTAAGACGTATGTTCGTGATGAATACGTTGCACAATATGCAAAAGAACGTGCTAATGGTTTTTGTGAATTGTGTGATCAACCTGCACCATTTCCAGATAAGAATGGAAATCCTTATCTGGAATCGCATCATGTAGAATGGCTATCAAAAGGTGGACACGACACTATTTATAATACGGTTGGTGTATGTGCAAACTGTCACCGTCGTTTACATGTTTTAGATGATAAAACTGATGTGGAAAAGTTGAAAGCGAAGCTTGAGCGATATAAGTAATCAAATATAGGCTAAAGTACATAAAGAATTAATGAATTATGTAGCAGACGTGAGAGGGCGATACATATGATACCAAATAACATTTCAAAGAGTAATATATTAAATGCTATTCATTATTTAGAGAAAAACGGCATACAGCCTAATCGTATGTCTACGAAATTCGAGGTATTATTTAATGGTAAAAGATATCCGCCGAAAGAAGTACTGAGAGAAGCAAATTATATAGCGAATAAAGATGAGTTATGGAATTTTGGTGGGGGAGATGAATCAAATAATTTTTTAATAAAGAAGGGCTTTGTCGTTGTTCGAAAAGGAGAAAATGAACCAATTGAATTAGATTATACTAAAAACAAAAGAAAAAATATAAAACAAAGATGTGAAATAAGTAAATCTGAAAAGGATTTTATTAAAGAAATAAATGAAGAAATAAAACATACAGAAAAGTTAATTGTTATTAAAAGTAGAATAGGTCAATCATTATTTAAAAATAAGCTATTTCAAAATCAAGAAGGTTGCGCATTATGTGGATTAGAAGATAAGAGATTTCTCATTGCTAGTCATATAAAGCCCTGGAAAGATTGTACGGATTTTGAAAGAGTAGATGAGAATAATGGTCTATTACTATGCCCTAACCATGATTGGCTATTTGATAAAGGATTTATAACATTTGATAACGAAGGGCAGATAGTACTGTTTGAAGATATTGATAAAGATATTCAAACAGCATTAGGAATTCCTGAAGATTTTCATATGGAATTTAATAATATTCAGGTAGAATACTTAAACTGGCATCAAAAAAATATTTTTCGTAAAACTAAATAATTAAGAGTTATTTTTTTGTGGAATTATGTAAGAAGAAGTTCCGGATTTTGAATAATGGTTAGAACTCTAACTAGCGAAAAAATTATATAAAAAGGATGTGTCTAACGTGAAGAAAAAAATATCAGTTGTTGGGGCTATTATTTTCAATGAGAATAATGACATTTTATGTGCACAACGCTCTCCTACAATGTCATTACCAAACTACTGGGAGTTTCCAGGTGGAAAGGTAAATAGGGGAGAAGAGCCGCAAGCGGCATTAGTTCGTGAGATTAAAGAGGAGCTAGATTGTACTATTACTGTTGGAGGAAAAGTAGAAGAAGTTGAGTATGAATATGAGAATATTATTGTCCACTTAACTACATATAAAGCACGAATAGTTCTAGGTACACCAAGGGCTCTTGAACATGCAGAATTAAAATGGACTAGCATTAAAAACTTGAAGTATCTAGAGTGGGCACCAGCTGATATTTCAACAGTAGAAGCGCTGTAGTTAGAGTTTAATAAAATGTACAAAGAGGTGGAATAAGAAGGAAATGAAACATTAAGATACTAAAAGAAAGAGACGAATCATTAATATAGATCCGTCTCTTTCTTTTGTGTTTTAAATAACATGGAAAATAAATTTCATTGTAAAATACGATTATATTCTTCCTTTAGAAATTTATTTTCTAACCCATGATATTTTTTTATGTATCCCATAATTGTTTCTTTGGCTATGTGATCAGTAAAGTTTTCATAAAGATAGAAACAAATAGCTTGATAAGTAGCTTGCACAATATCTTTTAAAATATCTTGATTAAGATCATTTCTAGTAACGTTAGCGATTACTTGATCAGAAATAATGTTAATTTTTGAAGCTGCAATGGATAAATTCTTTAATTGATAGGGAACCTCTAAGGACAAATCTTTCACAAAAATATCTCTAATGAAAAACTGTGTTGTCTCTGAAGAATAATATTGATTTTTTGGGTCTGGGAAAAATTGCAACAACAAGTTACGGTCATGTAATCTGAAAATATGTTTAGATTCAGTTGAAATAAGGGTACCGGCTGAAACATCATGTTCGAATTCTTCTAAATCTGATACAAAGAGGTTAGGAAGTATTTCATCATCAGAATCTACATGCCCCTGAAGCATCTCACCTTGTAATTCAGGAGTTAAAAGGATTGTGATGTAATTTGGTCCGAATTTATCAACATATATGTTAAATCCGTCTATTGTATCATCTGTAACATCAATAATTTTGTCAAGCTCATCTCCATATTCTATGATAGGAATGTTTATAACTGGAAGTTTATCATCAATAAGGTAGTCTGATAAGTCGATAGTTGTTTCGCCATCATCAATTGCTATTAATTCTTCTCCATTATAAATAAAAGGTTCACCATCAAAACTAATTTTTTCCACACCGTGATCCAAAATAAAATTAATATCTCTTTCTAAATTAATTTGGCCTTCAATATCATTAAGATACTTAGAAAGATCAATACTATGTTTACTTGGATTAATATGCAGTTGATTTGTAATCAACTCTTTTTCTTTGTCAGACTTATTAATATACTGTAGATTAATATTATCTGTAATAAAATTATTTTTCAGGAATTTTTTTAAATCATTTAAATCTTCCCAACATTGTATAAATTGATCGTATTTTAGAATGACTTCAGTACCATGACCTTGAGGTGCTGTATTATAATCAATACAAACAAATTCATCTGTTTTGTTCAGTTCAACTTCATAAAGTAGAGAATCAAAAAGATGCTTTGTTTTTACTTTTACTGTATCTGATAACATGAAGCACGCTAAAAAACCGATCCCATAATTTCCAATGGGTTTATATTTATAGCCTTTTAATAAATAATCATCGGATTTATAAAATGAGGCACCTAATTTTAAAAAGTATTTCTTTAGTATATTAATATCCATACCAATTCCATCGTCTTTAATGATTACCTCATTAGCATCTTTATCTAAAATAATCTTAATAGTAGGTATATATTCTTCATCTCCAAAATCTGCTTTTTGATCAAGAATCTCCTTTTTCACTCTACAAGCATCGAGAGCGTTTTGAATAAGCTCTCTTAAACCATATTTTTTTTGCCCATATAATTCTTCGCCCATTAATAATTTAGTAATTTGGCTATAGTTGACTTTAAATTTCATATCTGCAATTGTATAGCCATCGGATTTTATAAAGTCATAGACTTTGGGGTGTAGTAGCAATTTATATTGGGCAGAAAAAGACTGTGTTAAATTACTGGCATTATCAATTTCCTCATTAATCCAATTAATATAACTTAGTATTTTTCTATGAATATAATGGTTATTACATCTTCCATGGAGTTCAATTTTTTTATAATTATCCTGTGTACATCTTATCTTATCAGTGTTCTCTATTGAAAAATGTTGTGCCCATTCTTCTTTACTTATCCCTTCTGGTGCAATTGCATCAAATAATTTAGGAGGAGTTCTCTGGCTGTCAAAGTCTAGAATGTCAGCAAGTCTGAGAATAATAGCACAAAATTGTGCATTATATACATACTGTCCTTTCAATCCATAAATGTCTAAATTTTGTTTTATCCATGTTACATCCTCAGTGTGAGATTGACAGATTAAAGCTACAATATCTTCATATGTTGTACTTGGCATATTGGGTATAACTAAGTCATCTTTTAGGTTTTGTTTTACATATTCTGATGATCTAAATGCATGGACTCTTCTAATAAGATCCTCAGTCGCTTTTATTTCATCGCCTTCAAATTTCTTAAGAATAGCACTGTATTCTATATCTTCATATTTTAGAATACCTTCTTTAATTTGCGTAATTTCCTGTTGAGATGCGGCCATGCCTATGTCATGCAGTAAGGCAGAGTAGAGTAATAAACTTAGCTCTAAATCGCTTAACTGGTTTATATCTGGTAATAGTTTTTCCATATAGCCCATTATTCTAAGGGAATGACCTACATTATGCAGTGTGTAATTTTGAAATACTTGGCTTATTCTGGTATTTAAAATGGGCTCTACCTTTTTGTATACTCTAATAAAATCATTATATAGCTCAGGATTTCTTTTCTTTAAATGTTGAACAAGTGTAACAGAATCAATTGTTAAGGATAAAGTGGTCTCCATTAAATTACTCCTTTTCATGTACGAGTTGTTTTGAAAACTAAAAAGTAACACCTTATATTATGAATGTATGAGGTTGAATTTTATATTGAAATTCAATAATTAAGGGATTATTAAAAATAATAGATTAAATAAAAACATGTAGTATTAGCGCGTTTTTTATTTTTGTGTATCTTTTGGTTTACGATTTTTTTCTTTTTGCTTAATAAACTCCCAAAATTGTTTTAATTCTTCAAGCTTCTCAGGAGGAGCATTTTCAATATCTTTAAACCAAAGATTGAGTTTAGACTCTGTAAAAAAATCTTTTGAATTTAATTCTTTATTATTCCTTTTTTCAGTTCTACCAAGGAGGTAATCGACTGATACATCGAAGAAATCAGCTAATTTTTGAAGTGTATCATAATCAGGCTCACGATTTCCTTGTTCGTACATTGCATATGTTGTGCGAGCAATTCCTAAATGTTTTGCCATATCTTCTTGTCTTAATTTTTTTTCTTTTCTAAGGAAATTTAGCTTAGTTCCAAACATGTTTTTACCTCCTTTCCAAATATTTCACATAATAATTATAACTTCACAATATGTAACATTAAATAAAGTACACGAAATGTGTAATTTGGGTTGACTGACAACCTTTTTTTGGTTAATATCAAGAGTGTATTACACGAAATGTGACAAAGAGGGGTGCGAGAGTGAGAGTGTGGTTAATTGAAAAACGTAAGAAAATTAATAAAACGCAAAAAGATATAGCTCATAGGGCTCAAATATCTAGAAGTATGTATGCAATGATTGAAAATGGAGAAAGAAATCCTAGTGTTTATGTTGCGAAAAAGATTGCATTGGTCCTTAGTTTTGAGTGGACGGTTTTTTTTGATGAAAAATGTCACGATTCGTGTATATGAAACTTTAGAGGGGAGTGAATATCTATATGATTAACTTCGATATTGAATCATTTCGTCAAATTATCCGAGAAGAAGTACAAAAAGCAACTGAACATCTTCAACCAATGAAAGAATTACCGCCATTTTTAACTATTACAGAATTAATGGAACTATTACATATTAAACGTACCAAAGCATCTGAGTTATTAAACCGTTCTGATTTTCCAGTATGTCGTGAAGCCGGGGTTCTTATTCCTACACACCTTCTTTTTAAGTGGATGGAGAATCACACTGAATGGGTAGAAAACAATACGGAGTATTACAATCCATTTAAAGAATCCGTCTAATAACAAATTACCATAGTAAGTTGTCACAAATAAATAATGCTTTAGGTACGAATGGGGGAAGTAAACGATGTCCATAGGAAAAGAAGTTGCTATGGCACGAAAACGAAAGGGAATCACCCAAGAACAACTCTCCTTAGAAATCCCCGTGAGTCGTGAGTCACTAGCAAAATATGAAACTGAACAACGACGGTTACCAGAAGATTTGCGAAAATGCATTACTGAAGGAATTAATGATCCGCAGCTGTTTTTTAAGATGTGGAGTGAGGCAACAGGGGATGTAAGTATCCCGTTCTTCAATGGAGAGCACATAGATCATCATCCTACAAGTCTGAGATACATGGTTTATCAAGAGACAAACAAAGCTTTGGAACAACTTGATACAGTATGTTGGTCTAAGCCTTCACAAACTTGGTCCGAAAGAGAGAAAGAGGATTTGAAAAAGGTAATGCATGAAATCTTGGATGCTACAGGTTCGATGATGAGCCTCGTAGCGGTCCTATGTGATCAATATGGTATTTCAATGAAAGAAGTCTTTAAGTACTGGAAATTATCATTACGAGCTAGGAAGTATATAAAAGCTTAATTTAATTATTTTATTGGGGAGGTTTAAGTTATGACAATTGATTATGCAAGTCCAACTTTAAATCAATATAAAACGCTAATTCGTAAGGAAGCAAATTTATATGGTGATATTCGAATTGCAGCAGTTTGTGGGGACTATATGAAAGCTAGGGATTTAAAACAAGAGAAGAAATTAATGGAGATAAGAATTCGAATTATAGAAGCAGCATTTGTTTTGAAAAACAAAAAGAAAAAAGGAAAGGCCACCGCGTAGCCTGCGATAGCCAATCATGACAGTAGATAAATTATAGCATATAACAATTTAGTGCGACAAGCTGTTGTGCTTGTCGTTATGACCAGAAAGATTTGTTAACTCTAACCGCTTAATATACATTACATTCTGGTCATAACGATGCGTACAGTATCAAATTATTAAAAATGGGGAGGAAATTATGAAAGTAGAATGTAATCGTCTGTTCGACTTAGTTCTACCAGGTGATTTTGCTTTTGCAAATGAATTACATAACTGCATGGTGACATGTATTCATAACATGTTCAATGCTGGTTCATTAGATGAAGCTAATCATTGGGAGAAGGAATTAAATAGATGCGCAAAAGAATTCAAGAGCCTTCGTAATGAAAAAGAGGATCACGATGTATCAAAGAGTTATCGTGTAGTTGTTAAAAGCCTTCAAGGGCAGGGGGATCAATGCATCAGTAGTTAGTCGAAGAAAATAAAAAATCTATCACTTGGCAGAGTGATAGATTTTAGACTCTTATAGAGAGTCTTTCTAAAAATTGAATTGGATTAAGTATATCAAAGCAAACCAAGTAAAACAATGGAGGATGAATAATATGGCAGTTTATAGACCTGTTCAAGTTTCATATTGGCAAGATGCTTTCGTTTTAGATCTTACACCGGAGGAAAAATACTTCTACTTATACTTAATGACTAATAGCAAAACTTCTCAGAGTGGTATCTATGAGCTTCCATTACGAGTGATAGAAATGGATACAGGGTATAACCGTGAAACGGTTGAGAAGCTGCTAGAGCGTTTTGCTGATTACGGGAAAATTCATTACAACAAAAAGACCAAAGAAATTATGTTGATTAATTGGCTTAAATTCAATGCTATTACAAATATGAATATTGAAAAGTGTGTGTTAAAAGAAATCCAGAATATTAAGTGTGAAGATTTTTTAATTGATTTTTATGAGACATGTTTAGATTTAGAACAGCAGCAAGATTTTAAAATCCCTCGTATTAAGGAATACTTCCAAGCTCGTTTTGAGTGGCTTATAAGGGGCTTCGAAGACCCTATGAAGGAAAAAGAAGAAACAAAAACAGAAACAGAAACAGAAACAGAAACAAAAGAACAAGAAGAAACAAAAACAAAAGAAGAAGCAGCAAGCTGCTCAAGAGATAAAAAAGTTGCAGAAGAAAATCCAATAGCATTTTATGAGCAAAACTTTGGAGTTCTTAAACCATTTGTGGCTGAAGGGATCAATGCGTGGATTGAAGATTTGAATGCACAGCTTGTTATCAAAGCAATGAAAATAGCTTTAGAAAAGAATGCACCTAATATGTCTTATGTACAAGGTATTTTAAGAGATTGGCATGCTAAGGGGTATAAGAGTATTACTGATGTTGAAGCTGCACAAACTCAATTCCGTAAGAAATACCAGTCTCGTGGTGGGAGAAGTAATACTAGAAAAGAAATCGTCCCTGATTGGTTACATACACAAGATACAGAAGTGCAATCTCAGCCTGTAAAGCACGATGAAATGGATTTAGAGGGTGAACGTAAACGTTTAGAACAAGTGTTATCTAAATATAAAAAAGAGGCTTAGGAGGATTGTAATGCCAAAGCAGTTAACAATATTTGATGTTGAGCCTGTAGTAACATTCGATACTGAGAAAGCACACATTCATCGATTAAATTCTAAAGTTCGTTTTACGGATGTAGTTGTTCAAGTACCAAAGCAAGTAAGAGCTACTGATGAATTAAAACCAACAACAGCGCAAAATGATCAGTATGAATTATTTGAGGAATATACAATTGGAATTTGGAGATTTAAGCGAGTGGAAGATAAGCAGTTCGATTGGGAAGAAGCGGAGGAGCTTTGCAAGTCTGCGAGAGATAATAAAGAACCGATTTCAATACGACTTTATTTATCATTAGAACAATCATTTATTCCCGATAATGTTGTGGAATATCTATAACAAAATAAAAAAGTCGAGATTGCTCCCGACTTGCTTCGACAAAATAATCATAACATATGGGAGCGGTCTTAGTGGGAATTATTAAAGAAAATCTTGTAGAAATGACAGCTGAAATAGATTTGAAAATAAACGTAATATATGTTGTTAAAAATGGCCAGGTCCAACTAATAGAACCACCCCAAGGTGGATTTGGTGAACAATCATTTGTATATCAAAGTGGAAAAGTAATTCGTATGGAAGAACGAAAAACACAGTTATTATAATCGAATTTGAATTTTATAAAAATAAATATTGAGGATAACCCTTATAAATAAGGGCTCCACTCTCAAAAGGGTGAGAGTAGAGCCTGTGAATGAAATTACTGAGTTCTTGGGATGGTGAACACCAGCACATAAATAATATCATGAGTATTCAGAAAAAACATTGAGTAAATGTTTACGATTATTCAAATAATAGTAAATTAGTTTGAAGCGAACAAAAGCGTTATTTTGTTAAAAAGTAATGTGGAGATAAATAAGACCGCTCCTTTTATCGGAACGGCCGTACAAGTAACCTGTGCTGGAGGTCTCATCAAATAGCTTGAGATGTTTTCTTTAAACAGTTTGGACAAGAATTTTTACGATTATACGTAAAAACGGCAGGTAATTGACTAAGTTACCTGCCATGTCCTGAAAAGATACGGAGGAGAGAGCTCCGATTTGAAAGAGTGCAGCCGGTGGGAAGTCGGCTTGCAGGTAGTATGTGTAATGTGAAAAAAGATTATTCGAAAAGGGGAATGAGATATGGAATACCTTGAAAAAGCAACTAAAGATATTAAAGAGAATTGGTTCGCAGATCATGTGGCTGAAATAAAAGGTGAAGAAGGGTTACAAGTAATTCAATGGGGCAAGCCAGGCACAAACATGTACCGTACAAAATATGTATTATCTGGTGCGAATGTCTTTATTTCTGGTGATATCGGTGAAGCGGTTTATAGATTAACATGTTTAGCAACATTAAAGAACATTAAGGGATTTAATCTCAGTTATTTTACAGGGAAATTAACAGCGTTTTGTGACGATCGTTGGGACTTTGATGATAAAAAAGCTAGAAAAGAACTTAAAGAACATTGGGAAGAATGGGAAATGAATGATCAAGAAGAAGGGAAAGGGATGTATAGAAAGATCGTGTCAGCAATTAATGAAAGTTCATCAATGAACGAATATCAGTATTGGTTGCACGATGCATATCACAGTACATCTATGGATTCAGAAACAATGTCATGTGTTTGTGATTTCGGAAAAAGGTTGCCATATCGTTTAATCGGATACTGGTTAGGGTTACAAATGGCAATTGAGCAATTAGAGAAAAACAAACCTGCAGCAGAAGCAGTGACTTTATAACAAAATAGTTATCTTGTAGAAAAGGGGAATGAATATGGCGTCTGGTTGCATCATAGCTGAATGTCCTATTTGTGAGGATTGGGTATTTGAAGATGAGTGGATACTTGATCAATATGACAACGTGGTTCATGAGAGATGCCTTAAAACAAGGAATAATAACAATAAAACGACGCATCTCTTAAATCAAGAAATACAAAGGCTTGAGAAGAGAATAAAGGAATTAGAAGAGCAGAATAAGAGCGGACAGATGACGCTATTTTATTAAAATCCTTATTTAAAATAAAATAGAGCGCTTTTAACAGCGCTCTATGACCAAGACTCATATCAAAAAAGGTGACTACGATAATAGCATATGTATGTTTTTAGTGTACGTGCAAGTTTAAACAAAATCTTTATTTTAATTAAAAGAGCAGCTAGCAAAAGCTAACTGCTTGTTGAAAAAAGAATCCACTCCAGGTTATTTACTGCCAGAGTTTCAAGAAATAAATGATTAAATTAATTTAATCTTTCAATTACAATCGAAGCATTTATATTCGTTTGTGTTCCACCTGCCAGAGTCTGCAAAGTAACTGCAGCAGCGGAAGTATGATTATTAAGGGTAATAATATCACCTGCAGCTAAAGCGAGAATTGTTTGGCCGTTGTTTGGTTGAGTCCCTGCACCTGATCCATAAACTGCGCTGGTAACCGGAGCGCCATTTAAAAAAAGTGTGAATTGATTAGGCTCAACTCCTGATACAGAAAAAGAAATTTTATAATCTCCTGCATTAAGAACCATTAATTGAGAAGTTCCCAGCGTATGAGTAAAACCAGATGTCATTCTACCATGTGAATTAAAAAGAATAGGTGCTTCCAAGGCAACAACTTGAGCTGCTGTATTGAAAACATAAGCATAATGAGATAACCCAGATACTGTAAGTCCGGTAGGCCCAGTTGGCCCCGGAGGTCCACCAGTTCCTGGCAATCCGGTAGGTCCAGTAGGCCCCGGAGGTCCACCAGAAGGTCCAGTTGCTCCAGTTATGCCGGTAGGTCCAGTAGGTCCTGGAGGTCCACCAGAAGGTCCGGTTGCTCCAGTTATGCCGGTAGGCCCAGTAGGCCCCGGAGGTCCACCAGTTCCTGGCAATCCGGTAGGTCCAGTAGGCCCTGGAGGTCCACCAGAAGGTCCGGTTACTCCAGTTATTCCGGTAGGTCCAGTAGGCCCTGGAGGTCCACCAGAAGGTCCAGTTGCTCCGGTTATGCCGGTAGGCCCAGTAGGCCCCGGAGGTCCACCAGTTCCTGGCAATCCGGTAGGTCCAGTAGGCCCTGGAGGTCCACCAGAAGGTCCGGTTACTCCAGTTATTCCGGTAGGTCCAGTAGGCCCTGGAGGTCCACCAGAAGGTCCAGTTGCTCCGGTTATGCCGGTAGGCCCAGTAGGCCCCGGAGGTCCACCAGTTCCTGGCAATCCGGTAGGTCCAGTAGGCCCTGGAGGTCCACCAGAAGGTCCGGTTACTCCAGTTATTCCGGTAGGTCCAGTAGGTCCAGTAGGCCCTGGAGGTCCACCAGAAGGTCCAGTTGCTCCGGTTATGCCGGTAGGCCCAGTAGGCCCCGGAGGTCCACCAGAAGGTCCGGTTACTCCAGTTATTCCAGTTGGTCCAGTAGGCCCTATTTGAGGTAAAGGAAAGGCACATGGAAAGGGTATGTGACAATTCTTTTTAAATTTACTCATTTTTTCACCTCCCTTATAAATTAACTAACAATTTATATTTATACTTTAACAACTTATGAGTAAACAACCACACGGGTGTAAGGAAAAAACCTATAAAAATTACATGAAAGGTTTTAAGAGCAAGCCTCTATTTCAAATTCCATACCAAAAAGAGCACCATATATAAGTGCTCTTCGGACCAAAACTCTTAATGTAAAAGAGTATGTGATATCATACGTGATTTTTTCAGGGGCGTGAAGTATTGGAACAAAAACGCTATTTAATTACTAAGTTATCGAGATGAAAAATAGTGCACAAAGTTTTTTGTGCACCACTATATATAAACTATGTCTTGTCTTGTTAATATATGTCCACCTCATAAAATCGTGAACAGATTAAAGTGGAATTTAAAAAGAGCGCTTTCCAAGGCGCTCTCTGACCAAAACTTATATTGAAAAAGAGTACACATGATATTGTATGCATGTTGTTTAGGTAGGTTCAGCTTTATGACAAAATCGTTATTTGGATAATTCCAGTAATACGATGATTTGTAAAGGCGAGGTGACTTTTGTCTGTATGGAAAGTTTCAAAATGTTCTTTTTAGATGTATTAATAGTTAGGAAAACATAAATCTGGAAATAAAACTTGATATTCCGGGTTTAACCGAAGATCAGTAGTTGAGGTTGTAAAGTGTATATAACTTTTTTCTAATTTATCTAGTGTTGCCAGGTGATGAATACCTAAGCCATGCTGGATGCTATGTTTAGAAAGAGTAGGACCAATTTGTAATTTTCGGTTTTTCATAGCTGTATTCCATGGGCTGTAAAAAAATTTTAAAACGAAAGCAGGATACCTGTAAACGATAAATGGATGAGGTGACCAATGCCGCCCTGCCCAATAGTTACCATGCGAATAATTGTGGATTAATCTACCGCCATAGTATGGGGCAGGTGGATTAGGGTGGAGTATTTGCCCGTGATAACGCTGTTTGACAAGGGGAATTCCGTATCTTGGATTGGTATAACCGTGAGTAGGGTCATCCACCATCAGAATAGTCCTAATAGCGTACATGTTTTGCCCTAAAGTAGCAAGAGATGAGAAAAAGGCTTCCTTATCAACACAGCAAAGGAATTCAGTGGTATTTAACACCATTTTCCATCCCGTAATTTCTTTTTCTATGTTCATTACTTCTTGATCAACTAATACGGCATCAAACTCTAATACTTTTGAATCACGGATTTCCCAATGAGGTGCAAACAATTTGCATATTTCAACCGAACGATCAGTAGACCCACGATTAATAAGAATGCCATGATCAAATAGTTTTGTGTGGTGCATTAACCACCACGGAAGCAGATACTCTTCGTTATAAAAATGAGAAATTAAAGTTGTATTAATAAAGAGTCCTCCTTTCAAATTTTTGTGGAATATATCCTTATCTAGTATGATATGCTGCTTGACCTAAAAAGTTTTCTTTAAAAATTAAAATGGATATTGAGATTTAAAAATATTCGTGGGAATTTCAAGGGTCTGGAATGATGGATAATAAAATGGAGGTACTAGACGGAAAATATTCTTTATACAAATCCTAGAATTAAAGATTGGGAAGTTAATTAAATTAATGGCTGATGGTGAATATGAAATTGAAACTATTGATAGTAAGGTAGTCAAATGGCGGAATGGAGAGTTAAGTAAGGTATGGAGTAAATATATGAAGAATAAAAGAGAAACCGTACTGTTTGAGTAAAAGAACAGTACGGTTTTTCATTTATGGGGTAATAAAAACTGTATTCGAAGGGATATTTTTATTAGTTTAATTTAGGGATGGTTAATTCTATAGCATTTACACCACTAGCACAGGTTACAATATTTTGGTTGTTTAAGGGGCTGTTATTTCGAATTTGAAGTGTTGAATTGACTCCCATTCTTCCTGAATCATTTCCAAATGGAATTGTAGCGATCACACTATTTGTTGCACCATCAATCACAGATACAGTAGCATTATTAGTATTTGCTATATAAATACGATTGAAGGCTGTTAATTACAGTCCTCCGGTAGGACCAGTAGGACCCGTTTCACCAGTAGGACCAGTTGCTCCAGTAGGACCTGTTGCGCCAGTAGACCCCGTTGCGCCAGTAGACCCCGTTGCACCAGTAGACCCCGTTGCTCCAGTAGGACCTGTTTCACCAGTAGACCCCGTTGCTCCAGTAGGACCAGTTGCTCCAGTAGTGCCAGTTGCTCCAGTAGGACCAGTTGCTCCAGTAGTGCCAGTTGCTCCAGTAGTGCCAGTTGCTCCAGTAGTGCCAGTTGCTCCAGTAGGACCCGTTTCACCAGTAGACCCTGTTTCACCAGTAGGACCAGTTGCTCCAGTAGTGCCAGTTGCTCCAGTAGACCCCGTTGCTCCAGTAGGACCAGTTGCTCCAGTAGTGCCAGTTGCTCCAGTAGTGCCAGTTGCTCCAGTAGGACCCGTTTCACCAGTAGACCCTGTTTCACCAGTAGGACCAGTTGCTCCAGTAGTGCCAGTTGCTCCAGTAGTGCCAGTTGCTCCAGTAGGACCCGTTTCACCAGTAGACCCTGTTTCACCAGTAGGACCAGTTGCTCCAGTAGTGCCAGTTGCTCCAGTAGACCCCGTTGCACCAGTAGGACCTGTTTCACCAGTAAGACCAGTTGCACCAGTAGGACCAGTTGCACCAGTAGGACCAGTTGCACCAGTAGACCCCGTTGCACCAGTTTGCACCAGTAGACCACCAGTAGGACCAGTTGCACCAGTAGACCCCGTTGCACCAGTAGGACCAGTTGCACCAGTAGACCCCGTTGCACCAGTAGGACCAGTTGCACCAGTAGACCCCGTTGCACCAGTAGGACCAGTTGCACCAGTAGGACCAGTTGCACCAGTAGACCCCGTTGCACCAGTAGCGCCTGTTGCTCCAGTAGGACCAGTTGCACCAGTAGACCCCGTTGCACCAGTAGGACCAGTTGCACCAGTAGTGCCTGTTGCACCAGTAGGACCAGGTTGCTCCGATGCTAGCAATGATATATCATCCACTACTACATCGGGACTTCCAATCTGCCCTAATTTAAAAATAGATACAAGGGCGTGGGTAGCTGTAGGTGGTGCTAAAGAAGTAGTTTGATACACTTTCAACCAGGTATTTTGACTGTTATCTGGAAGACGATTTGATGGGAGTATAACAGACAGACCATATCCTAAAAAATTTGCTGGAATAACTGCCCCTGCATAATAAGCCATTGTAATCGAGATAGTAGGGCTTGCAGCTGCTCCAACTTTAGCAAGAGAAGCGAATAGTTCATAACTTTGATTTGAGGAAACAGGTACCTCTTGAACAATAACAGCATTCCCTATTCCGCCAAAAAGACTTGCACTGAAAAGGCCAGAATGACTATGTGTACCATCAATAGAAGCATTCACCGTCAAAAACGGTAAAAGTGTTCCGTTTTCAAATCCACCATTAATAATGAGATTAGTAATCAAAAAATCACCTCTCTTCTTGATATAAATTAGTAATATCCCTTTTTATACATGAAGCTAGATAAGACATCCCTAGAAAAGTTAAACTATTATATATGTATGAAAATAATAGAATCCATGATTAGACTTTTATAACCTTTAAATAAAATAATTAAAAAGATGGATGAAATTGTATTTGGAAAAGGCGTGGGAAATAGAAGAGGTTTGAACAAAAGCGTTATTTAATAAAAAAGCAGTTAGCTTTCGCTAGCTGCTCCGCTGTTCTCGTTATGTAATTTAGATGAAGATACTAGCTACTAGAAATATAGCTCCTATCAAAATTAGAGATTCAAATAAAATCAAAAATTGGTTTTTCTTTGGCTTTTTTAATTCTTTAATTAAGCCCAATACTGCACTTATAGCGAAAACGATATATAGGCAGATTATTATGGTTTCTGAAATTTTTAACACTTAATTATTTTTACAACTAGATACTAAAAACCAAATATTAACAAAATCGTTATTTCATAGTAAATAAAAAAGAGCACACAAATAAGCGTGCTCTCAAATAAGAAAGGTAGAATGCTATGAATGGAAAGCTTCCATACAATAACATATGCTTGTCCGGTGTAAATGTGAAAAGTTTTTAAACAAAAACGCTATTTGATATGTAAAAGTTAGAGCACTTTGGAAAGTGCTCTGTAAAGGCTATTTATTCTAAAAAGAGAGGATAGAAGATATCATATGAGGTTATTTTTAATTGAGTGTGTATCTTTTGCACAAAAATTGCATTGTATAGAAATGAGGAAGCTAAAAAAGAGCACCATGTACAAGTGCTCTTCAAGATAGGAGGTAACTCTATGAGCTGGGTCTAGGTTAGAAGTATATGGTGTGAAAAAGAAATAAGAACAAAATTTTATAATCAGACTAATAAAAAAGAGCAGCTAGCAAAAGCTAACTGCTTAGCCCCAGGGAAGGGAGAGGAGCGGTTTGTTAGGTCTAAGGTTGAAATAAGGGTTTTAGATATTAAGACCTAAATATAGTATGGATTTCAATTTAAAAGTTATGCATATAAACTGTATTCGTGCAAAAAAATGGTTAACAAACAAAGCAGCTAGCTAATTAAGCTAACTGCAATGTTCTTAGTACTTTCTCTAAAGGATATGTGATTCAGCACAATTTCATGGGAAAACTATTATGGCTGTTAGCCTACCTATAGTATCTACAATTTGTGGGAATTAATTCTTGAATTTTATTATAAAGGACCAATGAAAATAAGATGGCAGACAGTTGGTAAGTGAACTGTCTGCCAAATGAATGAACAAATGTGATTTGGAAAGATTGAGCTACATCTGTAATAGCTCATGAGTAGTATAGTTAGAAACTTAAAAGTTTATTCATCGGGTAAAGTGAATTGAAAAACTTCATATTGCACGACAAAGTAGCTAGCTTAATTAGCTAACTACTTGTTGTACAAAAGAAAATTAGGCCCTACAAGTAAATGATATGTAACTTTTAGTTACAGCTATAGTATAAGCAGAATTAAAAATATTATGTGGGAGTGAAAATGAGTTTAATAAAAATCTCATTTTGTAAAGTTCAAATGCATCCAACAGGAGAATAACCAAAGGATGCATTTGAACAGTAAATTTGTTATTAGAAATTTTGGTCATGTATACACATAACTAATGTTTAGTATGGGTTTAAATATAACAAAGTATGCAAAAGAGCAGCTAGCAAAAGCTAACTGCTCCCTACAAGGAGATACAGAGAAAACTACTTTAAATGAGTTCTGGCTAACAGCCTATCTTACAGTATTGACGGAATATTGAGTTTTATCCAGAGGGGGAGGAGATGTATTTAATGAAAGAATATAGCCCACCATATTCCGAATAATGCAATCCAACCAATGCTATGTAATATGTATTTCAAAATTTTCATAATTAATCCTTTTAGATACAAATTGCTCAATGAGGATGGATTTTATAAATTTGTTACAAAATAATCCTTTTCTAATAAGAAAATTACTAAAATATGAGAAAATGATATAATAATATCTATAAATTTAGTCCTACTGGAAGAACCAGCGGACATCAAACTATAAAGAGCAGTAGTGATATTGCTCTGTAGTTTGGTGTCCGCTCTTTTGTTTTTTATTAACAAAATAGATAAGGGGTGTTTTTATATATGATGCAATTAACTTTCTTACCTAAAATTGACCGAAAAGCAACACAGGTTCGTTTAGAAGAGATTTTAGAAAACGTTCGTATTTACAGACAATTTGGGATGATCAGAAACGAGATGAAGGTCACAGCCTCTAGTGAGGTAAGGTATCATGGTCCAACAAACATAGTAGGAAAGCCAGCTGAAGATGTTGCTTTAGCAAATGTTGCAATGAGTGAAAGAGAATTAAAATTACAACGTTTATCTTTTCAAATTGATAAAGCATTAAGTCGATTTAGCAAAAATCAACGAGATATCATTGTAAAACGATATTTGGAAGATGAGGAAGTCTTTGATTATATGGTTTATAACGATATTGGTATGAGTGAACGTACATATAGAAGAAATAAATCTAATGCTTTTTATAAATTAGCTTTCGCTCTTAGATTAGAAGTATATGAGACAGAAGAGCAGAATAGGAGGGAGTATCTATGAACTTTGTTCAACCTATTCGTGATCCAGAACAAATACAACATATTAAAGAATACCTAAAGAAAAACAATGAACGTAATTATATTTTGTTTGTGATGGGAATTAATACGGGGTTGCGTATAAGTGATATTCTAAAGCTTAAAATAGGCGATTTAAAGGGCAGTCATATTTCAATGAGAGAAAAGAAGACAGGCAAACAGAAACGTATTCAATTGACTCCAGCATTAAAAAGAGAACTACGTTGGTACATTGAAGAAAGAGATGACAATGAGTATTTAATTAAGAGTCGTGAAGGAAAGAATAAACCGATTGGACGCAGCATGGCATATAAGATACTTAGAAGTACAGCAGCAGAGTTTGGATTAGATGAGATAGGAACACATACATTACGTAAGACATTTGGGTATCATATGTATATGCAGACGAAGAATATAGCCTTACTTATGGAGATATTTAATCATTCATCTGAAAGGGTTACGTTAAGATACATAGGTGTCAATCAAGATGCGATGGATAAAGCTATGATTAAATTTAAAATATAGCAACATCCTTTTTATTTTTTGATTTTTATAATTACCCATTTTTTATGTGTTGTGTAACTCAAAAAGAGAAGGTTTATGAAGCTATGAATATCAAGGGCTCTAGCGAAAGGGTCAGTTACACACAATATAAGATATGGGTAAGTCAATTATTTGTATGTTAAGATTATGCTATAAAAAAAGAAAGTAGTGATTGTGATGAGTGAAAGATGTCCGGTTTGTCAAAACTCTATTGAGGAACAACAATTAGTGGGAGTGGGAGGGGGACGTGTAGAGCAATATAAATGTGAGAATTGTGGTACATTTTCCATGGCTGAAGAAGCGAGATTTGAATTAAATGTAGAGCAGAAGAGAAAACTTTCTGCAATTTTAAGAAAGAGAGCCATTAGAGGGATGGGAAAAATAATGATTTTTCTTAATCGACCAGATAAAAATCTTTCAGAATTTCCGTATCCTATTTATCTTTTAGGGGATCTATTAAGTGAATATCCTGATAGTGCTTCTGATAGGTTGGATGAGTCATTAATAAACTTAGCTAAATTGTCCAAATTTCCAGGTGACCCAGTATATATTCGTGAATCAGATAAATCTCTATTTTTTGTACAGAGTGCTCACTTGTTGGAAATGAAATATATAGCGAACCAACTATTTCAGGACGAACTGATTGAGATATCTAAGCTATCGGCAGCAGATTTCCCTGCACATATTACAGTTACAGCGAAAGGGTGGAATCGTATTGCAGAATTAGAAAAAGGAAGAGAAGCGGATACTAAGCAGGTATTTGTCGCGATGTCGTTTAGTCCAAAAATGGATAGTCCATATAAGAATGCAATCACAAAAGCTATAAAAGAGGCAGGATACCAGCCTATCAGAATTGAAGAAGCGGAACATAATAATGACATAACTGATGAAATTATAGTCAAAATAAGACAAAGTAAATTTGTAATTGCAGATTTTACCGGACACAGAGGTGGAGTTTATTTCGAAGCTGGTTATGCGATGGGACTAGGTAAGACTGTTATATGGACATGTAAAGATGACGATTTTAAAGATATTCATTTTGATACTAGACAATTTAGTCATATTAAGTGGTCAACAGAAAACGAATTATACCAAAAATTATTAAACAGAATTAAAGCAACAATTAATTAAAAACATGGCAGAGTCGTGAACGCTTTTTGGCAGTAAATGTGCCGGTTGTTTTGGAGTTAACGTGATATATTTGTATTGTGAGAAGTGGCGGAAAACACAACTCATAAAGATTCCTTTATATTTTGTCTAAACGACTCATAATGATGGCACATAAAATCCGAAACCAGCAGATGGTAATGATTGAATGATACCGTTATTAGGGAGAGCTTTTGCTCTTCTTTCAATCGCTGACTCCGAGACAAGTAGAAGCAACTACGGGAGAGTGATGTATTGTCGGCGATTGAAAGAGGTGTACAATCTCACAACCAAACAAACTAAAAAAATATGAAGCGCACAAACATGACTTGTCTATTTGGAACACGGCTATCTTTTATGGTAGTGGTGTTTTCCATTATCAATGATAAAACTTCATTTACCGTATTCTCCTTTTTTGTCGAATAGATAGAGAGAAGGGAGAGATAACATTGAATATCTGTGAAATATAAGATATGGGTAAGTGAAGAAAAGGCATAAAAAAGAAGCGTAGTTCGTCAAATGGACGTAACGCTCCATTACCATCAAGTTAAGAAATTCATTGTTTTCGATTAATAGTATCTGTTTTTATGCGATTGTTATTGATTTTAAAAAATTACAAATCGCCTCATTAAAGGCGATTTGTAATTTATTCATTTTGCATTCTTTTGATAAATAAATATCTTTTAAAATTAAATGCAATTTTCTACATTAACGTGTTTCTGGATCTTTGTCTTTTTTTCTAAGACCAAATAATCCTAATAGTCCCAATAAACCAAGCCAAGTCCAATTATTATTTTTATCACGATTATCATTTAAATCATTTGTCGTATTTACATTTCGAGTTCTCACATCATTATTAACTCTATTCATGTTATTGTCATTAACTCGAGTTGTAATATTATTATTGTTAACTCTATTCGTATTATATCCATCGTATTCAGCATGGACGCTTGTACCAAAAACCATAATAGTTAGTAATAGAGCACTTAAAATAGATGAGAATTTTTTCTTCATAGTTTTCCCCTCCTTTCATATTCAGTAATGTCTCCAGTTTTTTAGGCAATATTCGTTTGAAAATATATAAAACCATTTGAATTGAAATGTATTTATTATTTATAAGAATAAATTTTTGGTAACTGTACATTCTATGAGAGGTAATTACTATATTTGGGTAAGGTGTTCCTTATGAGTTATAAGAACTTATTTTCTTTAATCCAGAACATGGTTAGGAAAATTTTTTCTATAGTAAGTATTGTTGCTAAAAGTCTAATTTCTTTAAGGAGGAATATTTTTATGGGTATTTTAAGTGGAAATCCACAAAATGAACCAATGCACTACGGAGAAGTCTTTGGGATTTGGAGTTACCTTGCAGCGGCACAAGGTGCAATTGCTGGATATCAAGTTCTTATTAACCACACAGGAGACGAGGATTTAAAGAAATTTTTAGAAAACCTTGTAGAGAATGATATCCAATCAGAAGTTGAAGAATTAAAAAATATATTAAAATTGAATGGTGTTGCATTACCACCAGCACCTCCAGAAAGACCAGTTGCATCTATTGAAACGATTCCTCCTGGTGCTCGTATTAATGATGCGGAAATTGCAGCTAAAGTTTCTATGGATCTTGCTGCTGGGTTAGTAGCATGTAGTCAAGCTATGGGACAATCCCTTCGAGAAGATGTAGGAATGATGTTTGGTCAATTTCATATGAAAAAAGCACAAGCTGGAGCTATATTACTTCGTCTGAATAAGAAAAAAGGTTGGATTATTCCGCCTCCATTACATGTTCTACAATCAGATCAAGCATAATACCTAAATAAAATTCAATCTATTCTTTATGACTGTTGCAGTGAAGTTGTCTAGAAAAATAAAGGTTATTAGTGAATTAAAATAAGTGGCAGAGTCGTGACCGCTTTTTGGCAGTAAATGTGCCGGCTGTTTTGGAATCAACGTGATATATTTGTATTGTGAGTAGTGGCGGAAAACATTACTTATAAAATTCCTAATAACTGAAAATGGATCGTCATAACCGGTGGCGATGGTTGCAGATTGGATGAACAGTTGTTTCTTAATTTTACATTCAATTGCAATTTACGTTGTA
This sequence comes from Bacillus sp. FSL R9-9410, assembly GCF_038050385.1. Classification (NCBI taxonomy): domain Bacteria; kingdom Bacillati; phylum Bacillota; class Bacilli; order Caryophanales; family Bacillaceae; genus Bacillus; species Bacillus sp. FSL R9-9410. The sequence goes on along the minus strand of NZ_JBBOTV010000001.1, from coordinate 2,620,604 downwards.
TAAACGGAGAAGGGCTTTAGCTCTTCTTCCAGTTACTTAATAATGCATAAAAAGATTGGTGCAGCAACATTAGGTGATTGGAAGAAGGGTAAAACTTCATTTACCGTAATTAAAATACAAATAAATAATTGATATCAGAGCATCCATTCAGGTTCTTTTTATTTTGGAGGAGATTGTACTTTGAAAATACCATTAAAAAAATGGTGCTTGAATAAAAGTTGTGGATTTGAAGAGGCTTCTCATACGATACGTGATGGTTGTAAATGCCCTAAACGTAATGGGTCAATGATGAATCAAATTGGTGCAAATGAAAGATAAGAAAAATAAAAAAAGAGGGCTGAATCCCTCTTTTTCTTTTGATATGCTAATTAATCACAAATCGGTATTCCAAGCACTCTTAGAGCTAATGCTACTTGAAGAGAAATCTCTAATCTAGCAATCTCGATACCAGCTACTGTAAGAACTAAAAAAGGTTGGCCATTTACAAACACAACGCAACTTTCCATGGTTACGCCTCCTTTCTAGTAAACTACTACAGTATATGAATTGAATATGAATATGTAATAGTCAAATTGATGGATTTAATAGGATTGATAGATTTACCTTGTTCTAACAAAACAAACTCAACACAAACCAAATATTGTAAAAGTTATTTAAAAATCATCTAATGTAACACATCATATATTTTGTTACATTAGATTTTTGACGAAAAACATTGATATAACAACGTTTCTATCTATTTATAAAAATAACTACTATATTTTATGTAACATAATGTATAATGAAGATACATCTAATGTAACATAACGTATGGAGGGGTAAGGAATGAAGTTTGTGCAACCAATTCGAGATAAGAAAAAATTAGAAGAAGTGAAAGAAGTTTTGCGTCGTCAATCTTATCGTGATTTATTTTTATTTGAAATGGGAATTAATACAGGTCTTAGAATAAGTGACTTATTGAAACTACATGTGAATGATGTGAAAGAAAGAACTCACATTGTTATTAAAGAGCAGAAGACCGGAAAAGATAAGCGTTTCATTATTAATACATCGTTAAGAGAAAAAATAAATGAGTATGTAAGTGGAATGAATGAAACAGACTGCTTGTTTGCTTCTAAAAAGACGGGGAAACCAATTACAAGAATTCAAGCTTATCGAATCATGAATGGTGCTGCTGAAAAAGTAGGACTTGATGAAATTGGAACGCATACTCTTAGAAAAACTTTTGGATATCATTATTACCAAAAGACAAAAGATGTAGTAATGCTGCAAACAATCTTTAATCATTCTGCTCCGTCTATTACATTACGTTATATAGGAATTCAACAAGATGAGATTGATAAATCATTAGAAGATTTTAGTTTATAAGTGAAATTTGTGCGTTCGGGTGCAAATTGGGTACAATTTAACCAGTACTTTGTATTAAATAAAAAAACAAAGCGAGGTAATGAACCCTATGGAATCACCCTTACATATATTGAGTAAGAGCATACAGTTTGGAGAAAAATTTCTTAAAGATTTAGAGAAAAGAACGGATCTAGAATTAGAGCATAAAATAGTTGTCTCTCTTTTTAGGAAATTAATCGAACAAGCTGATGCTGGCTATGTATTAGCAGACCATGATTTAGAAGGACCGCTAACAGTAATAAAGCGTTCCATTTTAGAAACATATCTAGCGATAAGGTATATCTTGCAAAAAGAAGAATTAGTAAAAGATAGAGCGTATAGTTATTATGTAGGATTTTTAATAGATTTAAATAATGATATGAGAAGCTGGTCCGAGCAACAAAAAGTTGATATGTCTGATTTAGAATTTGAAAGAGCGATTGATATTAATTCAGAAATATTAAGTAATCCTAGATTCAAATACATTCTAAAGGAATGGGAAAATACAAAAAGAAAATCTAAAAAGCTACACGACCCTAACTGGTATTCTTTATTCAAAGGACCGTGGTCATTAAAACAATTGGCTAATCGTTTAATGAAAAACGATCCCCTTTTATACTTATTTTATGGGCCGTTATCTCAAGAAGCTCATAGTTACAAAGCATTAGATGCAACAAATTATACAGAACTTATGGATAAGCCACTTGAACTTAAACCGATTAGATGTAGAGTAGAACCTGATGATGTAATCAGTATAAAAGCTTTTTGTACAGGAGCTATGCTAGAGGCGATATTATATTTATTTCCAAACCGTTCTGATGAATGTTTGGAATTTGCTAGAGAAATTGGGATGATATCTGGAAAAGAGCGTTCCCTTACTAAGTAATAATTTTTTTGTTTGATATGTTAAAAAAGTAGCGAATCCGCTGCTTTTTTTATTTTGTAAAGCAATTAGCGTGAGGTGGTGTAAATGGAAGAAGAAAATATAAACGTTCCTACATGCTCTGTCTGTAATGAGCCTTGTATGTGGACATTAAAAATGCCATTAACTATTACTCATTTTGATAAAACATATATCCGTGAAGCGAACACGGATAATTCTCATATATGCATTGAGTGCTTAGAGAAGGAAGTGCAAACAATTGGATAAGGGGGCAGGTGTTATGTAATTATGGCCAGACAAAGAAGTCCAGACCGTGATAAAGCGTATCAACTATTTAAAGAACATAATGGCGATATTACCAATCGTAAAATTGCAGAATTGTTATCTACATCCGAAAGAACTGTGAATGAAAAAACAGTAGGAGGATGGAAAACGAAAGATAAATGGATACAGCAATTAAATGGAGTACTCCATAAAAATGAACGGAGTACTCCAAAGAAAGATACGGAGTACTCCAAAAAGAAACCAGGAGCTCCCAAAGGTAATAAGAATGCTGTAAACAATCGTGGTGGAGCTAAAAAGGGCAATAGAAATGCTGCTGGTAATTCTGGTGGTTCTGCTCCACTGCGTAATGGTAATGCTGCTACACATGGTCTATACAGAAAGTATTTACCGCAAGAATTATATGATTTAAAAGAAGAGCTAGAGGAAGCAATTAACAATGATCCATTATCGATTTTATGGGAAAGTATAATGCTGCAGCATGCTCAAATTATTCATGCTCAACGTATTATGTTTGTTAAGGATAATCAAGACATGACAAAGGAGCTTCGTAAGAATAAACTTAGCGAAAGCGGCTTTGAAGAAGAGTGGGAAATTCAATTTGCCTGGGATAAACAGGCTAGTTTCTTAAATGCTCAATCTAAAGCACTTTCTACCTTATCTGCTCTTATTCGAGATTTTGATAGATTAGCAAATATAGATGATGAGCGACGCGCCAAACTTGAATTTATCCAGGTTCAAATCGACAAAATTAAATCCACTACTAATAATGATGATAACGATATTGAGCCGGTTGTCATTGTAGACAATATCAGTGGTGATTTAAATGTCTAAAAAGCAAATTGGTGAAATACTTCCACCGGCGTTTCATCAAGTCTGGTTAGCTCGTAAATGTGAATCCATATTAAAAATCGTTTGTAAAGGCGGCCGTGGTTCGGGTAAATCTACTGATATATCCATTTGTATTGTTATGGATCTTATTCAGTTTCCTATTACGGTTCTTTGTATACGTAAAGTAAAGGATACAATAAGAGAATCCTGCTATGAGCAAATAAAAGAAGCAATAGAAATATTAGGTGTAGAACATTTATTTCGTTTTAAAGAAAGTCCAATGGAAATCATTTATAAACCGCGTGGAAATAAAATGATATTCCGTGGTGCTGATGACCCTGCAAAAATCAAATCTATTAAGATAGCGAAATATCCAGTTGCTATTGCCTGGTTTGAAGAGTTGGCTGAATTTAGATTAGAAGAAGACGTTTCTACAATAGAAAAATCTATTTTGCGTAAAGAGTTACCGAATGGATTGCGATATAAAATGTATTACTCGTATAACCCACCAAAGCGAAAGCAGTCCTGGGTTAATAAGAAGTTTGAAACACAATTCAAACCAAAGAATACATTTGTACATCATAGTACATACCATGATAACCCTCATATCTCTAAGCAATTCGTGGAAGAAGCAGAAGAAACAAAAAGGCTTAAACCACAGCAATATGAACATGAATATGAAGGGAAACCGACAGGCAGCGGCGTTGTTCCATTTAGTAACCTTAAATTCAGACGTATTACAGATGAAGAAATCAAATCATTTGATAATATACGTCAAGGGATTGACTGGGGTTATGGGAATGACGCACTGTCTTTTGGTCGTATGCATTATGATAAAACGCGTAGGAAGTTGTATATATTCGGTGAAATATATGGCGTTAAAATTAGTAATCGTTCATTGGCTGAAAAGATTAAGAAACTCGGCTGGGATGATGTTGAGATAATTGCGGATTCTTCTGAACCAAAATCAATCGATGAAATGAAAAACGATCATGATATTAAGAAAATCAAAGGTGCAGTTAAAGGTCCTGGATCCGTTGAATACGGAGAAAAATGGTTAGATGATTTAGTGGAAATCATAATTGACCCTAAACGTTGTCCAAAAACTGCAAGCGAATTTGAAAATATTGATTATGAAGTCGATAAAGATGGTAATCCTAAAAACAGATTACAAGGTACAGATAATCATAGTATTGATATGACTCGTTACGCATGTGAGGACGATATGAGTAAACGTAAAGTAGTTATGGGCGGTAAGGTTAAAAGAATGTAGTCGGACATTAATTGTTCGGCTATTTCTTTTTCTCTATTAATAGAAGAAAGGAGGACATACAAAGGATATGAGCGACAAGAAAACCATAAAGAATGTAAAAGTATTTAGCATCAATAAAGCTGCAGATGATCCAAAGAATAAGGAAGACAACAGCAAACAAATGGCAGTTGACCCATTTGCACAAATATATGGCGATAAGGGATTGATTAAACCTCCTTATGATATGAAAGTGCTGCTGGATATAAAAGAAAGTAACCCTATTCATTCAGCTTGTATTAGCGCCAAAGTGGATGATATTGCAGGTGTCGGTTTTGACTTCGCACCTTTTGAAGAAGTGAAAGAAGCAAGCCAAGAGCAATATAAAAGGCTAAAAGAGTTCATGCGGAATTGTAATCCAGAAATGACAAGTTCAGAAATTCTTAGAGCTGTATGGGAGGATTATGAAACAGTTGGATGGGGCGTTATTGAAGTTGTTCGCGATAAAAAAGGTGAAAGTCCAGTAGAGCTTTATCATATACCAGGTCATACAGTACGTGCTCATAAGGACAAAATACGCTTTGCTCAAATCGTAAATAACAAAGAGCGGTGGTTTAAAAAGTTTGGTTATACCGATGATTATCACCTTGCTGATGGTAGGCCTTTAGGTGCAGAGGATATTGCAGAAAACGGAACAGAAAAAGCAGGAGAAGTAATTGTTATTCGTAAATTCGGTTCTCGTTCTTCTTATTACGGTATACCTAATTACGTTAGTTCTATTGGTTCGATAGTTGGCTCTCAAGCAGTAAGAGATTATAACATTAACTTTTTCACAGGTAAGACTATTCCGGATTCCATCCTATTCCTTGAGGGAGTCGATGAAATAGATTCCGGAACTGAAAATGAACTAAAAGTATTTTTCTCTGCAGAAACAAAAGGAGAACATCATAAGTTAGCCGTTGTTCCTGTACCGCCAGGAGCAAAAGCTAGACTAGAAAAAATAAGCCCAGATGTAAAAGAAGGTAGTTTCCGTTTATATAAGCAGGATAGCGCAATGGAAATATGCGTGGCTCATCGTGTACCGCCTTATCGTATCGGTTGGGCTATGACTGGTTCATTAGGGCAAACAACTGCTAAAGAAATGAACGAGATGTACAAGCGTTCTATTATTGAACCTGGCCAAGAAATATTAGAGCATCGATTGAATAATCAATTGTTCCGTGTATTTGCTGAAATACTAGGCGGTTTAGATTGGCATTTCAAATTAAACGAAATCGATACGGATGATCGTGAAGCTGATATGCAATATGCAGCAGGTGGTTATGAGAAACGTATATTAACACGGAATGAATCTCGTAAGGTAGTAGGCTATGAACCTGTAGCAGATGGTGATTCATTCTTTGAAGGTGGACCAGTCGCTTCTCAAGTAGAACCTATAAATAAAGCTGCAGATAATGAACAAGAGAACATAATTGCTATTAATACATTTAGGGAAAAGCATGAAGAAGTAGAGAAGGTTATGCAAAAGAAGGTAGCTGATTTTTTTCCGGACAGGGAAATAGGCTCTTAAACCTGCTTCCCGTAATGCGTATTAATAAAGCAGATGAAGAGATTGATCTTGTAATTGCAGAAGCAGAAGTTGACGAGTTCCTGGATAGCGTAGATTGGGATGAAGAGCGACAAATGTTTGTTGATGAAGTCACTAACACTCTACAAGATGATGTAACGGAATTCGTACAAAGTGCTATTGCAACAAACGGATTAACCTGGATGGTATTAGATCCTATTGGTGACGTTGCTGCAAAATGGGTTGCTGCTTATGCCTTTGAATTAGCAAAGGGAATCCATGAAACCACTAAAGATAGATTAAGAGAAACAATGCTAAAGAATCTTAGTGAAGGAATGGGTGTCGATGCATTAAGCGTTTCTATTGCAGATGTAATGTCAGAATCCAGTAACTACAGAGCAATGATGATTGCACGTACAGAAACAACCTATGCAATGAATTACGGCAATCTAATTGCTTATAAGGGTGCAAATAGAAATAAAAAAACATGGCTTACAGGAAACGACGAGCGTGTTTGTAAAGAGTGTGGTGGTTTACATGGCGAAACGGTAGATATAGATGAACCATTCAGTAATGGAAAGATGTGTCCGCCAGCTCATCCACATTGCCGCTGCACTATGATTTCAGAAGAGTAATAGAAATATACCTATTGATTGGGGTTTCATCGTCAAAACGTATACGGCTGTAATTGCTGCGATGCGTTTTGACAGTGGAACCCCAATATTTATAGGGAAGGAGGTAAAACGATGGGATATGAACTAAAGAATGCCAATATTAGTTATGTTTCATTAGTTACAAAGGGTGCAAATGGTCGTCAGTTTGCCATTATGAAGAGTGCGACGGCTAAACAACCTAATATATCAAAGCAAGTTCCAATCCTTAAAACAGAGGAAGAGAAGCAGCTTGTTACAGGCGTTGTATATGAACCAGATGTGGAAGATTCGCACGGGGACACAATGACTGCAGAAGAAATAGAAAAGGCTGCATATACCTTTATGGAAAATTACCAACACGTCGATAAACAACATGATGAAATTGCTGGTAAGGGTACAGTTGTAGAAAACTGGATTGCTAAAAGTGATATGACAGTAGGCGAACAAGAAGTGAAAGCCGGAACATGGCTCATGACAGTTCGTGTTGACGATACAGACACCTGGGAAGAAATCAAAAAAGGTGAAGTAACCGGCTTTTCAATGGGAGGATTTGGCGAGCGTGTAGAAATTGCGAAGGCTGATGATCTTACTCATGAAGAGAAGGGGATTATTCGTAAAATGGTCGATTTCTTCAAAGGTGAAAATCACAAAATTGCAAAAGGTGAAGTGAAAGATCGCTTTATCGATGGAAAGCAAAAACGTGATTTACGTGCTGTTTTTGACTTGTTCGAAGATGTGTTCTATTGGGAGATTTGGGAGAACAATCCCGATATCGACCGTATGACAGCAGCACTTGATGATATGAAGGAAATACTTTCTTCTATTAATGGTGGTTATACCATCGCTAAAGCAGCTGATAACGGACAAGCAGAGAGTATTGTGCTTGAATCCATTAAAAAAGCCGGGAAAGTATTATCCCAAAAGAATCACACGAAATTAGATGAAGCACTATCTTTAATTACCGAAATAAAAGAAGCTGCTACACCACAGGAGGATGAGGAAATGAAAGCAGAAGAAATTGCAGAAATCGTAAAACAAGCTATACAACCATTTGCCGAGCAGGTAGAAAAAATCGCAAAACAAGTAAATGGCGAGGAAGTTCCTGGCGATAATCCTACACCGGAAGAGCAAACAGAAACAGAGAAAATTGAGGGAATGATTCAAAAAGCTATAGAACCAATCGCAAAACAAATTGAGGATATCGGAAAAACTGCTTCTATTCGTAAAGGTTTAGATCCAGATGGAGATCCAATATCTGGACAACAAACAATCAAAAAATCTAAATGGACAGGATTAAACCTGTAAGGGGAGGATTATAACTATGACAATGACTAATGCAGAATTATTAAAACGTCTAGATCGTATTGAAAAGGGAGCAATGACAACCGGTGGAACGAATGCAGGATTATTAAATCCAGAGCAAAGTAAAGAGTTCTTCCGTATGGCATTCGATACAACACCATTCTCACAATTACACCGTAAAGAAATGCGTAAGGCAAAACAAGGTGAATTAGATAAAATTGCAATTGGTGGCCGTATCTTACGTAAGAAAACAGAAAACAGTGATGATAATTACCGCGCAGGTGTTCAAACATCTAAAATTGAGTACAATACAAAGGCTATTCGCTTACCTTGGGAGATTACAGAAGAATTACTCCGTGAAAATATTGAAGGTGAAGGATATGAAGATACTGTAATGGCTCTCATGTCTACTCAATTAGGTATTGATTTAGAGGATTTACATTGGAATGGAGATACAGAGTCTTCAGACGGAATGTTATCTATCAATGATGGATGGTTGAAAAAAATCAAGAAATCGAAAGAGTCTCATATTGTCGATCACGCTAAGTTAGTAACTGGTACAGGTGAAGCAGCGGCGGCGAATGGATTTGGAAAAGGTTCTATCTTTGCTTTATCCGGTGCAATGCCAAATAAATATAAAAACAGCAACCTACGTTGGATTATGTCTCCAAGCCGTAGAGAAAAATGGATTGAGTATTTAACAAATCGTCCTACTGGCGCTGGTGATGCTGCACTACTTGGAGCAGGGGATCAAGTTAATAAACCAATGGGATACGGAATTGTTACGGTTCCATCTTTAGAAGACGATGTTATTATTCTTGCAGATCCTAAAAACTTCATTGCGGTTAATACATACGACACTCGTGTTCGTAAAACTACAGAAGGTAAATCTGCAGTAATGGAAGATAAACGTTTCTATGTAATTCACTTTGATGATGATGCTGTAGTTCAAGAAATGGATGCAGTAGCAATCCTAACAAATATTCCAGATACGTTTGGCGCTTAATAGCCAGGCGTATTTTTTATGGAAATAAACTCTTTGTTATTAGGGTTTTGAATGTATACTTTTTTATTAATTTCTTGTTTTTAATGGGAAACGAGATAGAGTCAATAAAACCAACAAAACGAATGTAAACTTTCATAGATTAGTTTACATTCGTGAAAAAAGGTGAAAATAAATTAAACTCCCAAGTTTCATATTAATCTTGGGAGTTTAATTGTTATATTATTTTTTAATAAATCGAGGTTTACTAAAAAATATAGCAAGTATAAAAAATAAACTGGCAAATAAAATCGCTAATGATGTTTTATTTAGCAAAGGTAATATTATTACTGAGAGAGCTGATAAAATAAAGAAAAATTTCATCAAGTGTATCAACCTCCTAAAGTATTTTAATTATTTCATTAAAAATCAGTAATGTAAATATTTGAATGTAAATTACTATTTATTAGTTTACATTCGTGAAAGGGGTGTTAATTATGAAAATAGTTGCGCTGCGATTAGGTGGCACTTACACCGCTTATGGACAAAAGTTTAAGAATGGCCAAGAGGAAACAGTTGCAAATGATAAAGCAGATTACTTAGTAAGTACTGGACATTTTGAACTTGTAAGCGAAGTCGATAAGAAGGAGAAAGAAACATAATGGATATTACCGTGCAGGACATTAAAGACCGCGTAAATGTGCAGAAAATGCCCGATACGGTTATTCAAGAGCTAATAGATTACTATGCAGTTATTACAAGAAAGTATTTAAGAGTCAAGCCGGAGAATCCGATGAAAGAAATCATTCGGACAAGTAAATTGGCTTGGCTTTCTTTTACTGCTGAATCTGTAGCAAAAGTAACTCATGTTAGTTCTAAACAAGATATGACCGATTCTATTACTGTAAATGGGCGTATTGTTTACGGTTTATCTGAAAATCAGTTATATGAATTCGAATATAAGATACAAGATTATGATGATCTGCAGGTACTTATGAAGAAATGTATTATTGATTTGGTTGTTTCTGCAGTAGTTCGTGCTAACTTACAACGAAAAGGTATGAAGACATCGGAGAGTATTGGCGATTATTCGTACCAGATTAGCCCGGAAACGCTAGATGAACCAGCTACAAATAATAAGATACTCAATGGTTTAAAAGGCTTTAGAGCAAGAGTTAAGCCGGTGATGGCCACATGAACGAAATGTATTTCGATGATGGTGGAATGGATGATTTATATATTCATGAGGTAGTTGTAAAACGAAAATCAAAAAAGAAACAATCCTCTGGTAATTATGCAGAAGTAGAAGAGGACATTTATGAGAATATGATTTGCCGTGTAACTACTAATTCTGCTGCTGATAATGAGAGATTTAAGCGTGATAAACAAAATTTTGATACAACCTTTAAAATATATGCACCTGCTTCTTACAAAATTAAGCCTAATGATCGTATTCATTTCAAAAGTGAAGAATTAGGTGTTGATTATATGTTTGAAGTAAAAGGAGAGCCGCGTAATCCTGCGTTTATGAATCACCACATTGAAATTTATTGCGAAAAGGTATGATTCTATATGGCTAATTCAGTAGAAATTGAGTACTCAAGCAATATGGAGCAAATAAAGACGCATATTAACGCTATGTGTGTTGAAAAAGTCACAGCAGCATCTATTCATTTACAAAATCAAGTTAAGAAGAATCTCACAGGTAGCCGTAGCGGTAAACAATACAAAATACCTCATACGAGTCGTAAATATACTGCTTCTAAACCAGGTGAAGCTCCTGCTGTTCGTACCGGTGACTTGTTAAATTCGATTAAATACAATGTTAAACGGTCACAATCAGAGGTATTGGGTGCAGTAGGAAGCGATTTGCAGAAAGCGATATGGCTTGAAGCTGGTACAAGTAATATGGAAGCCCGTCCATTCCTATTAAAAGCGTTTGAAAAAGAGCGCAGAGAGCTTAAAAGAATGATGGGAGGGTAATTGTATGTCTAATGCTATTGCAGCTATTAGAATGCTTGTAGAGAACGATGAAATAATAAAAGCTAATCTATCAGAATATGGTGAAGGCGAGGACAAAGGCCCTGCTCTTTCATTCCAAACTGCACAAGATGATATGGAAATGCCTTATGTAGTTATGAGAATTGAAGCAGATAATCCGGATGATGTTGAAATTATAGATCGTATGATTCTTAATTTCGATGTGTATTGCGATAACGGGGATTATGATAAGGCAAAGTTAATTGCTACACGTATTGAGAAGTTACTAGATAGAGAAGTTGGTTTAAAAGATGATGGGATACTTTCTATACATCGTGCCGGTAAACTGCCGGTACCGGATGAAGACCCATCTATCATTCATATAAATGCGAAATTTCTTGTCCGAACCATGCGAACGGACTTGTATTAGGGGGTAGGACAAATGAGCTGGAAATTAATTAATGGTGTCCGTGAAGGGACTACTGATAATTTTGTTATCGGTCCTGGTGTCATGTACAAAGGATTTAAAAGTGTAAAAGATTTAGGTGAACTTGTAGGAGCGACGACAGGCGGCACAAAAGTAGGTTTTGATCGTGAGTATTACGATGCGGATATTGATGGCGTATTAGGTAAAATGGTACGCGGTAAGTGGTTGCTAAAAGATGAACCTCATGTAGAACTTACACTAGTTGAATTTACGAAAGAAAATCTGCAGTTAGCTTTACCTGGTATGACAATAGATAGTACTACAGAAACAGACTACGATATTATGAAACCTTCTAATGATATTCCTGATTCAAGTTACCATGATATAGCATTAATCGGTATGATTTCTGGAAGTGAATCACCTGTTATCTTTGTAATTCGTAATGCGATGGTAGTTTCATCTATTGAGGTTGATCTAAAAGATGGTAAAGGAACGGTTGGCTTGAAATGCAAGTTTATTGGTCATTACAGTGAATCTGCACCATCTACACCGCCATATGAAATTTACTTACCGAAGAAAAAGAAAACAACAACACTAAAAGCACCGGCTACCGTATAAATGGTAGTCGGTTTTCTATTACATAAAACGAGCTAAATGCTAAAAGGAGAGAACGGAATGGCTTCTATTTTAGAGAAAATGATGAATAACGGTACAGAAATTACAATCATGGGTGTAAAAGTGGAAATGCGACGTTTAAATGTAACTGATGTTTGGCGATTTGCTAAGATCATTTCAAAAGTTGGACGCAGTGCAATGGCCAACTTCGCTGATTTTGGTAAGGATAAGCAAGAAATGGATGAACTAACTATAGTAGCAGAAGCTCTTCCAGAAGAACAAAAACAAGCGCAGTTAGCTGCACTTAAAGAGAGGCAGCAACAAAAAGGATTAGAATTCGCTTTCCGTGTCCTAACAATGATTCCTGCTTGCGAAGATGATTTCACAGAGTTCTTTGCTAGTTTATTAAAAGTAAAAGCAGAAGAGTTTCGACAATTCCCTCCAGAAGCAATGGTTGCTGTTATACAGGGCCTATTAGAAAGTGAGGACTTAATGACTTTTTTCAACCAGGTCAAGGGACTCGTGAAAGTTCAGAGCGAGAAATGGAGCAAACCAGCAGCAGCTCAAATGCAAGCGTAAACGAAGATACAGATGAATATTTAGAGGAAGCTGAACAAAACATGTTACGTGCTTTCGATAAGATTCAGAAGCGGTATGGATGGACAGATGAATATGTCTTATCCATACCTTATTCGCGTTTAATGGATTTATTTTCATTAATTGCACAAGAAGAGCAGCAAGAAGAACTAAATGAGTGGAAGAAGATGGCGTTCATTGGCTTTCAAACTCGTCAGCTTGAAGAAGGTACTACTTTCAACGATTACCTTCAAGCTTTTGGACTTACCGATACTCAAGACGATAAAGAGTCATCGTATGAGATGGGAGAAGTATGGACGAAAGAAGCATGTGAAGCGCACGTTGAGCAGATTATGGCTCAATTCCAAGAAGACGACGATGAGGAATAAAAGGGTAATAGACCCCAGCGAAGGGGGTGCATAAATGCTCGCTGAAATGTTCCAATTGTTCGGAACGATTGGTATTAAAGCAGAAGGTGCTTATAAAGATTTACAGCAATTCGAAGATCGTGTACAAAAAACTGCAAACGGAATGCATGATAAATTCCAAAAAGCAGGGGAATCAATTAGCCATGTAGGTAGCAAGATGCAAGAAACAGGCGCTAATATGACCGCTGGTGTTTCATTACCTTTAGCTGGTATTGGTGCTGCAGCAGTTAAAGTAGCTTCTGATTTTGATACTTCTCAAAGAAACATCCAATCCTCTTTAGGTCTTACTGAAAAAGGTGCCGAAAACCTTGGTAAAATCGCAAAAGAAACTTGGAAAGATGGATTTGGCCAAAGTATTGAAGAAGTAGATCAATCCCTTATAAAAGTGTATCAAAATATGAAAGAAGTTCCTCATGAAGAATTAGAGGAAGCTACAAAGAGTGCTATGACACTGGGTAAAACATTTGATTCTGATATCAATGAAGTAACCCGTGGTGCAGGGCAATTAATGACTAATTTCGGTATTTCTTCAAAAGAGGCATTTGATTTATTTGCTGCTGGTGGACAAGAGGGTTTGAACTATTCAAATGAAATGTTTGATAATGTGTCCGAATATGCACCACTTTATAAACAAGCCGGGTTCTCTGCTAACGAGATGTTTACCATTATGGCAAACGGAACCCGTGATGGCAGTTATAACCTCGATTACATTAACGACCTTGTAAAAGAGTTCGGTATTCGTGTACAGGATGGTTCAAAAGGTGTAGCTAATGCTTTTGCTGAAATGTCTCCCGAAACACAAAAAGTATGGGATAACTTCAACAAAGGTAAAGGAACTTCTGCAGATGTATTTAATGCCGTCTTAGGTGATTTAGGTAAGATGGACGATAAAGTAAAAGCAAACCAACTTGGAGTTGCTGTATTCGGTAGATGATAAGTTGTGCCGAATTAAAATCGCGGTATAAAGCAAAGAGGGTGCGAATCCTAATTTGAACCGAAGGCTATGCAAAGTATGGCCAGGGGCAGAGCATAGAGGGTGAAAAGATATAATCCCTCCACGAGACCGCGACACTAATAAGTGAAAACGTATGCCGAACCGAGGATGAATCGACATCCTATTATGCGGAGGAATCCCCGGAAGTAGAGGATAAAAAGCCTTTACGATAACACAATGACAAAATGGGAAGACATGGGTGCTCAAGCTGTCTTAGGTCTTAATGATGCCAATGGTGCATTAGGTGATGTTGAGGGAACGATGGGCAAAATGCAGAAAACACAGCAAGAAGCCTTTGGTGTTCGTTGGCAAAAGTTAATGCGCACTACGATGGCATCATTAGAACCATTAGGACAAGCCATTTTAGATATTGCAGAAGTAGCCCTTCCACCAATTATTAAAGCTGTGGAATTAGCTGCAAAGGCATTTAGTTCTATTCCTAAGCCAATTCAAATTGGTATTGTAGCAATTTTAGGTATGGTTGCTGTATTAGGTCCACTAATTGCAATGATGGGCTTTATGACAAGTGGAGTTGGTGCATTTGTTGGATCATTTAGATTCCTAGTACCGGTATTATCTAAGGTACCATTGTTATTTACGGGCATATTAAAGCTCGGCCCTAGATTGATTGGTATGTTCGGAATGATAGGAAGAGCAGTTGCGTTTCTAGGAAGTACTGCATTTGCTGGACTTTTAAAGGTAGGCCCTAAACTTATTGGTATGTTTGGTGCGATAGGTAAGGCACTCGCTATACTTGGACGATCTGCAATGACATTACTCATGAATCCCTGGACGATTGCAATATTAGCTATTGTTGGATTAGTATATTTAATTTATAAAAACTGGGATGACGTTGTAAAATACACAAAGCAAGCCGTGAAATGGATAGGCGATGTTTGTTCTAAAGGGTGGGACGCAACTGTAAAAGGTGCAAAAGCCGCTTGGAATGGGTTGTCTAAGTTCTTTTCTGGATTCTGGGAAGGTACAAAGAAAGTCTTCCATACATCCGTGTCATTTCTAGGTAAAATCCTGGAGGGCGCATGGAAAGGTATCACTGCAGTAATAAAATGGCATATCAATACTTGGAAGAAAATATTCGAAGTTGGTTGGAATGTCATTAAATTTCTGTTTAATGCTGCTTTAAATGCTATAAAAAGCGTTGTTAAATTCGTATTAGAAGGCATTAAAAATATAATTTCATTTTACGTTAAATTTTGGCAGACGGTTTTCAGAGTCGGGTGGAATGTCATTAAGACAATCTTTACCACTGTACTTAATTTCTTGAAATCGTTTGTTCGTGCTGCATTTGAATTCATAAAAAATGTGATTTCCACAGCGATGAATGTTATTAAAACTATTATTTCTGCAGCATGGAATTTTATAAAAACAGTATTTGTTACTGTATTGAATTTCATTAAGACTACTGTACAAAACGCATTCAACTTTATTAAAAATGTAATTATTACCGTGATGAATGCTGTAAAAAACTTCATTCAAGCGGCATGGAATTTTATTAAAGATACGATCATTGGAGCAGTTCGCGCTTTCGTTAATTTCGTAGTTGATAATTTCAACAAAATTAAAAATACAATTTTTAGTGTTGTTGGGGCGATTAAAGATTTCATAGTAAATAATTTCGCTACGATTAAGAAAGTTATTACCGGTACTTTTACAGGTATTGTAGATACCGTAAAAGATGTCTTCAGTAAAGTAGGATCCATTGTAAAAAATGTAGCAAAAGATGCAGTGAACTGGGGAAAAGATATCATCGCTGGTATTGGTGAAGGTATGGCTGCAATGGGTGGCTGGGTAGCTGATAAAGCAAAAGGCGTAGTCAGTGGAATTCCAAAAGCAGTTAAAAAGTTCTTTGGTATTCGAAGCCCTTCACGCCTAATGATGGAATTTGGTGGATTTATTACAGAAGGTCTAGGTGTAGGGATGGAAAAAATGATTCCTGCAGTAGACAGAGCTTCTGAATTGCTAAACAAAGCAGTGGTTCCACCTAAGCCAATGAAACTAGTAACCGATGTATCTACTCAAATCGGACAAATGGGAGCACGTTCAGCTGATCTAATCGGTAAAACTGCACATCCATTTGCTGGACAAACCCACGTTGAGAAGAAAACAGATAATGGCGTAACAATTCAAAATGCAACATTCAGAGTCGCTGTTGAAAAACTACAAAATGCAGAAGACTTTGTAAAAATGAGAAAGCTGCTACAAAACGTAGTTGCTGATGATCTAATGGGAATGGCGGTGCGAAATGTATGAGTATATTAAAAACATTGCATAGGAGAGGTGGTTCATACCATCTCTTAGGGGATGCTACAAAATTAAAAAACACAATACAATATACCATTAATTTCTCATGGCCAGGGACATATAACTTTTCATTTATGTCCCAAGTTCCTATTGGTTCTGATGGTATGCTACCAGATAAATATTTTATAGTTCGGGTTAATGGTATTGAAAAGTTTAGAGCAAGAGGTGCTTATGCCTGGGAAGCAAGAGAAATCTTTGTTGGTGCAGGTCCACAAACAATTGAATTTACAACAAGCGGTTACGGTTCCTCGGACATAGCGTATATACGTGATGTTCATTATTATGCATTTGGACCTATACCCACTATTGCAATGATTGAACAAACAAAAATGCCGAAATCACTAGACGGCTTAAAAAGCTATAATGTCATGCATGGATATCCACGTTTTCAAAGTGCTGGGAATAAAGGATGCGAAGTAGAATTCACTGCTCTATTCAACGATATAAGTCATTGGCGCGATTTTATGAGAGAAATATATCGTCCTCATATTATCACCGGTGATTATGGTACGTACGGGGGTATTATTCCGCCGAATGAAGTAGATGCAATACGAAAAGGAACGCTAGTAATAGCAAAATGTAAATTAACATCTATGTCACAAGCAGGTATTGGAGTTGATGGAATGTGAGAGAAGGATCTATTTCTTTAATTAGAATGTTGGGGAGCTATTTCCAGGTTGGGAATAACTCCCCTAATTTAATTGTTTATATGAAAAGAAGGGACTCTTCTTCTTATGTACAAGTACAACACCGTGTAACCGGCTTAGAAGTGCAGGAGAACGCCGACCAGTTCGCTAGTACATTTACTATTAGCTTTGCAAATGAATACGGGGAAATGGCTCCGGATAACTGGTATGGTAAGTTTTCTTCTATTCAAGAATGGTTTTATAACAGTGAGGTAACAAATACAAACCAGTTATATCCACAGACTGAATTTAAAGTGTCTATTGGTTACGGTAACGAAGCTTTACCATATATACATGGTTTTGTATCTGATGTAAAAGTAAATGCCGAAAGCGGTACGATTTCAGTAACCTGCACAACGTCTTATAAAAAGGTTCTTCATAAGTCGGTGATTCCAACACCTGGATCAGATGAAATTGTTGCACCAACCGGTAATGTTTATGATGTAGTGAAATTCTTCTTTGAAAAAGCAGGAGTTCAATTGCACGGCAGCGGAGTAAACATCCCTGGTACCAATCAAAGTTGGATTGTTGAGGGCGCAACTGGGAAGAGGTTTCAAAAATGGGATGAAATTGTTCGCGACATTATAGATACAACATTCCATTACATTAAACACGAACCAGATGGCAGTTGTACGTTTATGAAAATGCCCGACTATGCAATTAACGAACCTGCAAAGTTTAGCTTTAGAGAAGGCGAGAACCTTATTTCATTAGATATGCAGCTAACGGACCAGGATATAAGTAACAGTATTGTTGTTAAATGCGGAGACTACGCAAATGGATTTCTTAATTCGTTTCTATTAAAAAATGTATCGCAGGGTGATTTACGAGAGGAAATGATAGAAGTTCCCTGGGCCACAACATTCTTTGCAAGAAGAGCAGTTGCTGCAGCTTATCATTTAAAAGCAATTCAGAAGTTCAGAACATTAACAGTTGCAGTCGTTGGGGATCCACGGATTCAATTATTTGATGTAGTTTCTGTTTTCAATAGAGATTCTGGCCAACAGTGGAATTACTTTGTTAAAGGTATTAATACAATGGTATCTGCAGATGATGGATTCTATCAAACTTTAGATTTAACAGTTAACTATGGGTATGAACCTGCTCCATATACAGATATAACTGGTATTACAGTAAACATTGATACGCTACGATTAAAACTTTGGGATTGGGATTTAGAGGATGGCGACTTATTAAATATTTATTGTAATGATAAGTTAGTTGAAGAAAATTATTTCATCCGGAACAATCCGACATACGTCGATATTCCACTAGAATACGGTGTGAATATTATCGTATTTGAAGCAGTACGAAACCCAAAAGGGATTCTTACAGGACGTTTACAAGTACTAGATACGCAGAATAATATCTTATTTGATTATGGTTCTTTACCAGATTTATCATTTCCTCGGGTAAATCAAGATGCAAATCACTATTATATCCAACGACCAGCAAAAACTTGGTCTGTTACGAGGGTTAACTAGGGGTGATTCTATGATAATGCAAAAAAACTTATACGATCCAATCATGTATTTGATGAAAGGATTGATCGATAGGCAAATATATACCGGTGGCAAACCCATGCCTGGTAATGACCCAAATGACGTATTTAAAGAAGGTATGACAGAAGGTTATACACTTATTCGTGATGGTGCTCGTTTATCTGCAGTCGATGGAGATAAATATCTGCACTATGATTTAGCCTTTAATACACACGGTATGCTAGAAAAGGTTCTTGTCTCCCATAAAGTAACCGGAAAAGAGATGGAGATACAATTAATATATAATGCACAAAAACAATTGGAGCGTGTGCAGCCGCGACTTCTTAATAAAGGTAACGGCATGCTATCCGATTTACCAATTCCCGATGTGTCGTAATGACGCACGGGAATTTTTTAATACACGAAAAAGGGTGATTGCTCTTGTTTGAAACAACTTATTTAGCTGGTGGGCGATTAGATCCACCTTTTCATCCGACCAAAGCAGAACCTTTTATACCTGGTTTCATTATGGATTCTACATCATTTAAAACGGATGAAAAGAAATATACATTACCTGCAGATATGGAGATTTACGCAATTAGTGTTAGTTCCTCCATTTATGAGTTAGACGATAAATGGGATTTAATCGTGAACGGACAGACCGTTTGCCAAGATATTTATACGAAGCGTATTCCAGAAGGCATGCACTTTATGGTTTATAAAGCAGCAAAAGCAGGAGACACAATTGTGTTTCGATTCCATAACCAAGGGATTCTTGATAAAACAGTGTGGTTCGAGTTGCACTTTTTAAGATAAGGGGGCGTACTCATGAGTTTTGCAGTTACCTATATGGCTGGTGGAAGATTTGACGCACCTTACTTCCCAACTAAAACAGAGCCATTCATACAAGGGCGAAGAGTTGGTATACATGATGAAATTCATGTAGATAAGTTTTCATTACCATTCGAAACAGAAATGATTGCTTTTTCTGTTGCTGCTTCACATTACAGTGATACGGACTATTGGAATTTATTTATTAATGGCCAACAAGTATTTAAAGAGGTTTATGTAAAAGATGTGCCGGAGGGATTTAATTTCTCCATTGTAAAGCCGATACCTGCTAATGCAGAGCTAAAGTTCGAATACCACAATGCATCCGCAGAGAAAAAAGCTATATGGCTTAATTACCAACTATTAAGAGATTAGGAGCGTGAAATAGATGGCATACGTTGAAAAAATGTATACAGAGGGCGAATTCCAGGACGAGATTGTCAAATTGGTAATCGCTAACGGATGGAAGAAAGTAAAATCGTTTTTCAGAGCAGTTTATCCAGATATGGATCAGAAATCTGACGATGATACAAAGTTTGAATTCGGCATGAGTAAGCACATGCTAGTAAAGAACAATAGCGGTTCTATTTATGGAATTGCTCAAATTTCAAAATGGTCACTTAAAAAGACAGAGATTAAATACAACTTCACAAATGAAGAAGGCAAGAAAGCTTTTGCCGAAGACGGTAAAAAGCGCATGGAAAGTGGCAGAGATCGTTCTTGCTTTTATGTGTATATGATTGAAAAAGAGCCAAGTGTTGCTGATGAAGGTGTACTTGTTCTTCCCTATGAATCTAATAAATTTGAAAAAATATTATTGGATGTGGAATTAACTAAGATAGGAATTACTCTAAAGGCAAATCCAAATGGTTACGGTACATATAAAGTTTACTCCTATGATGAAGCAGAGACACAAGTCATGATGTCCCCCTGGGTGAAAGTAACATTACGAAACACGAATTTACAAGGTATCGATGCTCAAACAAATTGGTGGCCGGATTCATTGGTACGGATTAATGGCCAAGTTGATGAAAGTCGCGTTGTTTTGTTAATTCAAGCAGATAACACACCAGCTTTTGAAAATAATGTAGTTCCAGTTACGCCGCTTTATATGGGCCAATTAGAAAGCTATGCAAACGATGATACACTAGGTGATGCATTGTGGGCAGGAACGGCATTTGATACAGGAAATGAAGCTGCGTCACATAAATTTGATTTTAATGACCCGAAACCATATAGAAATGTAGAATCCTATATGCCTGTTATGAAGTCCTATCCGCGTTCTCCAGGTAACGGTATCGATAACGTAATTATTAAACGTTCACGATTAGGAGCGCGGTACCAAGCTCATTATATTGCTTGGAATGTAGCGCCTAACTCAATGCCACCAGATCGTGTAGGGAAAGACGGTGGCCAATACTCACTATCATGGCAATCGCAGGACAATGACGAATACAAATATCAATTTAACCCGTCTGTTTACAGCAACAAAGTACATACTTCCCGTGCTTACATTGTCCATCCAGACGAAGGTGTACGTGGATATTTACCTTATATGATCCTATTGTCACCGCTAGGTCTGTTAAATGGCGATAGATTAAAAGTTAGAAAGAATACTTGTCCGGATACACATGACATTTACAAATTCTTCAATGTAGATGCTATTTCACCAATCACGAAAAGACCTGCTACAGCGTATCGTCCTGCTGGATTAGGTATTTTTGAGAAAACAGTATAAAGGAGTGTACATATATGTGGTTTGATAAAGTCGTATATTTACAAACATTACCGCAAGAATTAGAAAAACTATTCGCTGATAACGGTTGGAAACGAACGTTATTTTTCCAAATTAAGAGCGGCATTTCAAAATTTATTGATGTAAGGTTGTTTGAATCGTTAGGAAGTGATGGAGAACGCAGAAGATTCGGTATAGCAAATGCGTATGACACTGCTGATTCTGATTTCACTGATAGCCGGTTTATTTCTGCAGATTCTCCACTAGGTAAATTAGGGATGGGGGATGGAGTGAAGAAAGACTTCTCTATTCCTGTTTCTCCTGTTCTTAGCCCTTCTGTCATTGTATATGTAAATGGGTTTGAGCAAGAAAAGAGTAAATATAAGGTGGATGCAACTACAGGAAAAGTAACATTTACTACTGCTATTGCGAAAGGCGATAAAGTAACGTGCGAATACAGATTAGCTACCAACACATATGAACCGAATAATGATATGCTGCTATTCACTTTCAATCGATATTTCATCGAAAAAGAGATCCTTTCCGGTGATAAATTAGGTGAATTAGGAAAAGGCGATGGAACGAAAAAGAACTTTGTATTCCCATTCCCTAACTTCGATAAAAGCAGAACCGTAGTTTACAAGAATAATATTATTGTTGACCCTAGTGAGTATTCTTTCACAGAAAAAGAAATTGTATTTAAAACTGCACCTGCAGCAGATACAACAATTAAGATTAGCGGTATTTATTTCTTATTACCAAAAGAAGACGGAACACTGGATGCATTAACCGCAAAAACAAGTTTTGATGTACAAAAGATGGAGAGCATTATGGGGGAAGTATATTCGACAATTAACTTTGTAAATCCATCCCCTTATACATCGATTAGTTTTACACCAGAGCAGCGTTTCTCTAAAGAATTAAATCGTGACTCTGTTGTTTATCTGTATGGGAATGCAAACAAGGACCGCTTAATTATGTTTATGCGTGTAGATCCAACACCTAATCCGGTTCGTGCCTTATTCGTACCGTTGTATATTGGAAAACTTTATACATTTGATGTTGCACCAAGAAAAAATATGGTGATTTTAAGCGGATGCAGACCTGGCGATCAGTTTTCATATTCTCCAAATAAGAAAATAGGTAATGCTCCACTTGATTACGGTTCTGATACATCGAACGGAAACGAAACAGTTCAATTATCACAATCAAGCACAGGAGCAATGTACCAACACCATTATTTAGCTTTCATTACTCACGATATGTCAGTAGATAGTGGACAAGGGCGCTTTAATCCATCGGTTTATAGCGGTAAATACCATTTATCTCAAATTTATATTGTTCATCCGAATGATGGCTATGTTGGAAAGCTGGATGATGTATATGCGGTTCATCCAAAGAATATCCAGCAAGCCGATGAATTAGAAATTGAAAAAACAGTTGTAGATGAAGTACTTGGACAAGGCGACGGCCACCGTAAAGTATTTCACTTAGAACATAAGCCGAAGGGCGAAACGTTAAGACTATTCATTTCATGTAAAGAAGTAGAAAAAACGGATTATGTATACAATGCAGAAGATAAGACCGTTACATTTAACGAAGCACCGGTTATTGGTTCTGAAATCACAGGCGCTTATGAAATGGCCCAATTATATCGTTACACATTACCAACAACGCCAGTTTGTCCTATGACACAAGCAAAAGCAACACCATTTAATCCAATTGGTTTAGCAATCTACAAAGAAGATATTTAAGCATAAGGGGGTAGCAGAAGAATGAGTGAAAAAGTTTATTCTATTGCTTCCCTTTCTATATGTACCAAAGAAAAAAGTCATGTTGTTGTCGTTGGTTCTGGACCAGATCAGAACGAGAAAGTTTATTCTTTTTCTATCACACCAGCGGATACAGAAAACAAAAACGATGTTGATTATCCAGTTTGCATTGCTCCCTATGCGAGATATAAAGCTGTTAAAGAAGATAACGCAGGGGTAACCGCTACAAAAGTAAGAGCAAAAGGGATTTTAACAGATGTTGTAGAGAATGCTTTGCGACAAATAGAGGTAGAAGCTTATATTTCAAATACAACTGATTTTGAATTAAATCGAAATATAAATGTGGCCAACATTGGAATGCAGCATTCACAACGGATTGACAGTGTTTCTGTTCAACTTATTTCTGCAGAGGAATCAATACAACATGGACGGATTTTCGATATAAACCATATCGAAGGGGTAGAGAGCGAAAGACCAAATGAGATAGAAGCAATGGTACACGTTTCTGATGAAACAAATCTTATAACGAATGAATATGAAGCTGCACCAATCATCCAGCAGGATTTACTAAAGGGGAAATTACGTGAATTCGCTGCAGGTGTGGAAGTACTACCGGAATGGGTAAATGTTGCGCGTATTGTATATGGTGAAGGTTTTTATAATGATCTTATGGCCGACAGAGTTACAAAGGATCATGAAGCTGTATCGATGCATAATGAAGCAAGCGATATTGTAACCAGGGAATTACAAGCTACACACGAAAAAGTTATTTTATCCAATGTAGTTTCAAAGGTACTCCCTGCATCTATCGCAGAAAAAGAAATTGGTGATATACAGCGAAAAGAAATACTCCTTCATACGCCGGCACAATTCGAAATCGGTAAAAAGGAACGAGAAGTAAAAGGAATTATAGAAGAATTTGATTTATTCGATGGAATGGGTATGCCGGTTTATCTTCCGGATTATGATTTGTTTGCTCGTATGCAAAGAGATATTGAAACATCTATTGCTACACAATATGAATCAAACCGCTTAGAAGAAATAGAAAACGTGAACCTACTCCCTTATGAAAATATAGAAAGTACATATTTAATTCGTAACATAGATGTAAAGCAAATTAACCTAGATCACTCTATTCGAACAATAGAACTTGCTGCAGATGTTATTGCAAGTAACGAAGTAAACAAGAAAATGAATGTATTCGATTCTGAAAGAAATGAGTCTGCATCATTTACAAGAACAAAAGAACAGTATGCAAATATAGATGCAACACACACTTTTGAACGGATTGTAAAAACACTTGATTCTGTTTATGCCGATCGACAAGAGTTTGCAAATAAAGAAAATGTATTTACAGCAGCCATAGAATCCGGACAGGAAGGTAAAAATGCTTCACGGGTGTTATCCGTTAAAGATATTTCCGGAACTGACGATGCAAATAAGTCACAAAACATATTCGTTATCCAGACAGTTGTTACAGAAGAAGCAGAGAGATTACATGAAGTAAATGCTGGCATTGCTGAAGCAGATTATTCTCACCGCATCGTAAAAGAACTACAAGGCATATCGCCAGACGTAACTTTTGCAGATGTGAAAAATGAGCTACAAGCAAATATAGCGGAACTAGATCATGCGGATAAAGAAGGTACTGCAGTACTTGCACATGTAGATGAAATTTCTTCATCCGGATTAAAAGAACGCGTACTTATTACCGATGTAGATACTGATGAAGTTGCCAATAAAACAGAAAAAGAATTTCAAGCTAACATAGAAGAGTTTGATTTATTTGAGGGCCTTGGTATTCCTGTATATCTTCCAGAATTTGATTTGTTCGGCCGTGTTCAAAAAGAACTAGAAACACGTATTACCTTATTTAATAATTCATCTAAATCATTAAATTTGATGCAGATGAAACTAGATCAAACAATTGAATCTGAAAAAGCAATGAAAGAACATACAACTGCAGTAATTGAAGAAGTAGCTTCTGACATCGTTCCAGTTACATTAGATGCTGAACATATATCATTAGACATTTCTTATAAACAGGATACACAACAAGCTCTTATTACAGAGCAAGAAGCTTTTACCGGTATACGTGAATTTGAAGGCGGAATTATCTCTGATATAACACCAGCTGATAGAAAAGTTATAACAACAGATACAGATGTAATTAAAACTGTAGATGCAGCAAGGGAATCTGAACGATATGCAATCGTTAGTGAACAAGAATTATTAGAGCGACAGGCTATTGTAGACACTGTGACTAACGAAGTAGATACATTTGATAGGGAACATGAATTAGAAAGCGTTACAGAGGAATATGAAAGGTTTGAACGTACACCAGAAAGAGAATTAGTTCTAGAGGATAATGAACTATTCAAAATGGAGAGAGTGCTAGATACAGAAAAACCAGATGAATTAATAGTTATCGAAAAAGAAAATGATGATCCGAAGTTATGGCTGCGGCATAGTCGTCAATCTTGGTGGACAAATTCAAACTGGAGAAAAACAAGATAAGGAGTGTAGAAAATGATGAGCATCGGGAAGATTTTATCCAATCCCGAAAGTGGTTGGATAAGAAAAAGTTGTCAACCAGCTAATGTAGAGACTTTTTTTAAGGGGGTGAACCTTAATGGTCCGAAAGGCTGGTTCGCTGTGGGTAGTGACGAATATGCGAAAACAGGAAATGCATGGTACGCGACCTCTGAAGTGCCTTCTCCAGTGTTATCTTTTACATTCTTTGGTTCAGGATTTCGTATTATTACGGGACATGATGAGGTACCAAAAAGCTCATTTCTTTTGGTTACGGTTGATGGCAGTTCTAGAACCGTTAACCTTTCCGCTTATACATCAAAGTTTACAGTAGTTTATGAAGATTTGAATTTACAAAATAAGGAGCATACAGTGACAATACGTGCAAGTGGAAGTAATACAGGAAGATATACTTTTCTATATGCAATAGACTACTTAGATTTAGAATTGGAGAAAAAATCTAAGGTCTCACTATACGAAAAGGAAAGCGGAAAAATCTTTGTAGATGATTTTGATTCCGTAAATCCAAAATGGCTTATGTCACCATCAAATGTATTTAATACTGCTGTTAAAAAAGGATTCTTACGTATGAATCATTCTGCAGATAAAGACGTTATGCTTTTAATCGATAAACCACAAGGTAATTTTGCAATACAAGTTATTGCGGATTATGCTCCTACAAAAGAAGGAGATGAAGGTGGCTTACTGATCTATCAAAATGAAAAGAATAAAGTTGAGTTTCTTGAATCCTATTCTTCTAATAGTTCACAAAGCAATAAAGAGTGGATGGCAATATGTAAGGAAGATCAATGGGACTTTTACACAAAGACAGATACATTTTTTGATTATGCGGATAACGATTCATTAGCAGCAAAAAGAATTGGTGTTGTTTTAAAAAGAGGAACTGCAGAGGGATTTGTACCGCTAGACATCAATAAAATTATTATGACAACAAGTAATATGTTACGTCTGCGCCAACTATATGAAAACTATAAAGTTGTATTAAAAGATACTGCAGATAATATCCTGTCTACTAACATTGTAGCTGCAGTTCATACAGGCATTGATATTCTACTCCCTTCTTTAGAGTTTGAGGGAATCATAGAAATATATGATGAAGAAAACGAACTACTAGCAAAGAAACAAGCTACCTTCTATGGTGGAGATATGTATTGTATGGGTTCATCCTTACAAATCAAAATGAATAGCGAAGAATTAAATAAAACGGATCCAACGAATTTAGGTTATATGGTGAATAATGAGCGTATTGTAAAAATGACAATCGTAAATGATAATATCGGTGCTGCTACAAATATAAAACTATCAATTCAGCAATACATGGAGAAAGTAGGTTACACCTGGGCACTTATTTCATTAGATGGTACTAACTATTCGAATGAAATACAGATTGATTCAGTAGCCGCACAAAGTACGCGTGATTTTTGGGTAAAGGTTGTGAAGGATACAAACTTCATAGCATTCGAACCAATTTATTTTAATATTCATCTAAAACATAATTGAGGTGAATACCATATGGGAACTGTAATGAAATTATTTAGATATACATCCGAAAGTGAGATTACACCATCAATCCTTATTGAGAGGAATGTACAAATCACAATTGAACCAGGAAAAGTTCTATATGCTCCATTGGATGTAGGTTGTAACAAATACGATATTCGTACGATTCAAGTTACAAATGATTCAAACGTTGAAGCAATGCTATTTATGTACGACCAAAAAGAGAATGGGAATCAAATTTATAAAAGCTTATCGGAAAAAAGAACGTATGATATTTTAGCCATTCCTTGTGAGGATAAAGATCATACAAACAAGGTACATCTTTATATAGAAAATAGGGGCGTAGCAAACTCTACTTTTAATGTTTCTATGAAAGTAATACGTTTAAGTTAAGGAGGAACATGTAAAATGACAAATAAAATTTGTAAGTTACACAGACTAGAGCGAAGAGAAGTCTTTATGAAGATTATCGATGAAATGAAAAAGGCTGGGTGGCAGCAATTAAATGCTGACAAACCATCAAAAGATAAAATTTATGTCATGTACTCAAACGGTAACGATGGCATGAAGAACCATTATATAGAATTGCGTCCATTTGATCACGCCACTGCAAGTACCAAAGATATTATAGCAGGTATATATAAAGACTATGATATAAGAGATCCTTCTAAGTCTGCTACTGATGCAAGCTTTAGATTAATTGAAAGATATGATAAAGAGCAGGATGTTACCTTTGGTGGCCCTGGTCCTTTCTACCCGTTATGTTTTCATCAAGGGAAAATAACAAACTCTACTAGCATCAATACTATTAGTAAACCAATTGTTATGGTGGACTTATATTTATACGTTGATAAGGACATTGTTATCTATTGTGTTTATGAAAACGATGATAACTTTCCAGAACGAAAAGGGAAAACTGTAATAGGTTTAATTGGTATTCCAAATGAACTATATCAACAAGAACAATTCAGCCCTATATCTTCTCCATTTAGTGTCTTAGTGAGTGCTGGTTCGTATTGGGGTTCTCCTACGGCACTGGTAACTGCTAGAAGCAAATTAATGTATGATGGGTTTAAAAATCTTACTGTTGGTAATTTCTTTTGGGAAAAAGTATTTTTAAAGGCGCCATCTCCAGAAGGAAATATGATATTCACATCACTTTTCATGGGAGATTCCGTAGATGGATTAAGAGCAAAATTTGATGGTTTCTACATATATAGAGGTTCAAATTATGTGACTGGCGATATCGTTGAAATTTCTCAAGGTGAAGAAGTACAGAAGTATAAGGTATTTAACACTTACTACTCAAGTGTATGGAGTTCATTCGCTGATTACCAAATTGCATTACGAGTAGAATAAGGCTGGTGATTTTATGACAATAAAGGGCATAATATTTCAACCGGAAACCCCATATCAAACCGCAACGCGTAAAATACAAACACGTAAAGGTTCAAAATTAGAAATCAGTAATATGTATATTACAGGAGTTAGACCAACTGCTATACGAAAAGGGGTTATGTTCGATTTCTCCCGAAACGAAAGCAAGGCTACTGAAAAAGCAGTAATGAAACCACCACGAACTGAACCGCTAGAATACGTGTGGAAGAAAATGAACATGTAGATTTATCCAAATCAAGCGTACAACAGTAGGCTTTTTTATTTTGGTCAAAATTTGAAAGGAGGTGAGAACTTGGAAAGAATTCACGAGCTCATCAAGTCATTAAATATAGCCGATGTTATTACAAGTACTCAATTTAAAATGGGTGCAGCAATAAGTGGTGGATTAGGAACACTAGTTAATTTTATGTATGGAAAGACGAATCTAATTTGGATAGTGATTTTCGGATGGATTATCATGCTAGATTGGATTACTGGTAGTAGAGCTTCTAAATTAGATGGTACCTATTCATCACAATATGGAATTGAAGGTATCACGAGAACCGTGGTGCTTTTATCATTACCTGCTCTTGCACATTTCTTTGATACGGCTCTTAAACTACCGGATTTCTTTTTCTTCATGGTAACCGGTGGGCTAATCTATCATATCTTTAATAGTTTTGCTGCAAACTGCGCAAGAATCGGCTGGGATAAATGGATTCCTGCATGGTTATTAGAAAGTGTAGCATCCGAAATCCAGGCGAAAATCCAAAGGTCCGATGCAAGAAAAGAAAAACATACTACCAAATAAAAATATACGCCTTACATAAGGAGAGAGCATTGTCAAAAGACGGTGCTCTTTTTGTTTGGCTAAAAAGGGGAAAATACACAATGAAAAAACCAATTAAACTATTTAGCTCATTATTTATGACTCTATTGCTCTTATTTTCGTTCGCTACGGCTTCTTTTGCCGATAGAGTACTAATTATCCAAGACTTACCGAAACAAGCGTATCGTAACGGTGTGGGCGCTTATGAAGGCGTTGTAGCACATAGTACAGCAACACCAGAAGCACCAGCAATTAATATTCAAAAATATGAATCTCGTACATGGCGTTCTGCTTTCGTTCATTATGCAGTAGATTGGGATGAAACAATTCAAATTGCCGATACAAAATATATCGCTTATGGTGCTGGACCAGCTGCTAACAAACGATTTGTTCACGTAGAGCTTTCTGAAACTAGTAATCCAGCTAAATTTAAATCATCGTATGAACGTTATGTAAAACTATTAGCTAAGATTTTAAAAGATAGAGGGATTCATCCAAGCAAAGGATTATGGACACATAAAGATATTACTTATAAATTAGGTGGAACCGACCACGAAGATCCGCTTGATTATCTTCGCAGTCATGGCGTATCAGAATCACAATTCAGATTGGACGTACAAAAGGCATATGAAGGCGAAACAGTTACAGTTAAACCAAAACCACAAGAACCTGCTCAAAACGTTACAGGGGCAACAGGAGTTGCTTATATCGATGGTTATAACGTAAACCTAAGAAGTGGACCATCAACAAATTATGGCATTACCCGTCAATTAGGTAAAAATGAAGCATATCAAGTATGGGGAAAACAAGGTGATTGGCTAAATCTTGGCGGTAACCAATGGATTTATAACAATCCTTCTTACATTCGATATGAAGGGGAACAAACTTCTGCTGCAAGTTCTGAAGTAGGAAAACGCGTTGTTTCTAAAGTGGACAACCTTCGCTTCTATGATTCTGCTTCTTGGTCTGATAAAGATGTAGCTGGAACTGTAGATGAAGGACTTGGTTTCATTATCGATGCCAAAATAAGTGTTAATGGCTCACCGCAATATAAAGTACACAACAGCCAAGGGAAAATATACTATGTAACTGCATGTGAAGTCTACGTATATATGAAGTGAAAAAGTATGCCCAAGTTTAGACATACTTTGGATGATGAAGAATTAGGGTTTACTGTGAATCTAAAAGTTAAAGTAAATGGTTTGCCCTGATATGAAATTCAAAATAGTAAAGGCGTTTCGTGTGCCGTTTATGTTCACATATTTGCTCACATTTTGTTCACGTATTATATAAAAAAGTATGAAAATCTATAAAAATAATTATTCTAATAAAATTTGTTCTAGATACTAAAAAGTGCCAGACCCCTTGTGATATAAGGGATTTGGCACTTTTATATTTTTTATGTTTTAGCAAATAAATAACCCTAAAACTGCTCATTCTTCTCCCAAGATTCAACAATATAATGAGCAATCGTTGGGTTGAATCCTTTACCAACTAAGAACATAATTGCAGCAACCTCAGTTAAAGCGTGTTGATGTGATGTATGTTTCGCTTCATTTAAACCGTAATCTACCCAAGGTTTTACGAAATCAAGTACAGGTTTCTTTAAAGGTAAAAACTGTGTACCGACAACTTGTTGGATTTGTTGTTGCGTTGGTTCTGTAATAGATCCTGGTGGTAAAATTTGTGGCTGTGTAATATCGAATGTTGGACCAGGCGGTAAAATTTGTGGTTGCGTCGGATCGATAGTTGGTGGTGCAGGTGGTGAGACACGTTGGTCGGAGTTTGGTTGATACATCGGTTGTTGTGGCTGAGTTGCATATGGATTTTGCTGATATTGTTGTTCTTGGGTGCGCTGCGGTACATATGGATTTTGTTGTTCTTGAGTGTACTGAGTTGTGTATGGATTTTGCTGATATGGTTGTTCTTGAGTTGGTGGTGCTGCATATGGATTTTGAGGATATTCATAATTTGGACGTGTGTCATATGGATTTTGTTGATATTCAGTTTCTTGAGTTTGCGGTGTTGCGTATGGATTTTGTTCGTATTGAGGCTCTTGATGCTGTGTTTCTTGCTCCCCATACTGTTCAGCATATCTTTGTTCCTGATGTTGAGGGGAAAATGGTTGTTGTGGATAAGGCGGTTGATTATTATAGAACATTTTTATTCCTCCTTCATAATGATGCCTACCACCTAGTGTATGGGCGGACAAGAAAATATGTGATGAAAAAATGCGGGCGTGTTACAATAAGTAACTGGGTGAAGATAAAATGATAAAACAAGAAAAAATACAAAAAACAATAACTTTCGTAAAGCATATTTTAGAAAAAGATGCGAGTGGGCATGATTGGTATCATATTGAACGCGTACATAAATTGGCGATTTCTTTATCCGAGCAAGAAGGGGGAAATCGTTTTATAATTGAAATGGCAGCATTACTTCACGATGTAGCAGATGAGAAGTTAAATGAGAGTGAAGAAGCAGGAATGAAAAAAGTTTCTGATTGGTTAGAGGAGTTACATGTTGAAGAAGTGGAAAGTAAACATGTTCTTCATATCATCGCCAATATGTCTTATAAGGGCGGTCATGGTGGCACAGTTGAGTCACTTGAAGGGAGAATTGTTCAAGATGCGGATCGTTTAGATGCTCTTGGTGCAATTGGAATAGCTCGTACATTTGCATACGGAGGGGCGAAAGGGAGATTAATGTATGATCCAACTATTCCGCCTCGAGAAGTGATGACGAAAGATGAATATAGAAAAAATAATGATCCATCTTTAAATCATTTTTATGAAAAACTTTTGAAGCTAAAAGATTTGATGAACACGAATGCAGCAAAACAAGAGGCTGAAATTCGTCATCGTTATATGGAACAGTTTATTGAACAATTTATGAAAGAGTGGAATGCACAAATATGAAAATGTTAACTGTGGAGAACTTATCGAAATCATATGGAGAAAAACCGTTATTTGATGGATTATCATGTAGTATTACAGAAGGACAACGTGTCGGAATTATTGGTGTAAACGGTACTGGTAAATCGACATTATTAAAAATTATTGCAGGATTAGAAACTCCTGATACAGGTGATATGACGCATTCACGTGGTTATACAATTAGTTATTTATCACAGCAACCAGAGTTTGATGAAAAACTAACAGTATTAGAGCAAGTGTTCCATGGTGATACACCTTTAATTCGTCTTCTTCGTGATTATGAACAATCGTTATTAAATATCGAAAAAGATCCAAGTAATGAAAAAGTACAGGAACAATTATTTGCAGTGCAGCAACGTATGGATGCGATGAGTGCATGGGAAGCAAATGCGAATGCAAAATCGTTATTAACGAAATTAGGAATTACTGATTTTACAGCAACTGTTGGAAACCTATCTGGTGGACAAAAAAAGCGTATTGCAATGGCGCAATGTTTTATTGAAACACCTGATTTATTAATTTTGGATGAGCCTACGAACCATCTTGACCATGAGACAGTTGAATGGTTGGAAGAATATTTAGCAAGATATACAGGTGCGGTATTACTTGTAACCCATGATCGTTATTTCTTAGATCGTGTAGCAAACCGTATTTTTGAATTAGACAATGGTAAACTATATAGCTACGAAGGAAACTATAGTACATTTTTAGAAGCGAAAGCACTTCGTGAAGAGCAAGAATCGGCACAAGAATCAAAACGCCAAAATTTATATCGTCGTGAACTTGCTTGGATTCGTCGTGGTGCAAAAGCCCGCTCTACGAAACAAAAGGCGCGTATTCAGCGTTTTGATGAGCTGAAGGGACAAGAAGGACCAGCAGCGAAGCAATCAGTTGATATTGCACTAAGTGGAAGTCGTTTAGGAAAGAAAGTACTTGAATTAAAAGATGTAACGAAAAAATTTGGTGATAAAACAGTATTACATAACTTTAATCATATTGTGAAGCCTGGTGATCGTATCGGAATCATCGGAGCAAATGGAAGCGGAAAATCATCGCTATTAAATATGCTTGCAGGAAAATTCTCTCCTGATAGTGGTGAAATTGAAGTAGGACAAACTGTAAAAGTTGCCTATTATACGCAAGAAAATGAAGAGATGAATTTAAACCAGCGTATGATTGAATACATTAAAGAAATTGCGGAAGTTATTCATACGACAGATGGAAAAGTAATTGGCGCATCTCAAATGCTAGAACGTTTCTTATTCCTACCGCATTCACATGGAACAACGCTTGGTAAACTATCTGGTGGCGAAAGAAGACGTTTATATTTATTGCGTATTTTAATGGGAGAACCAAACGTACTATTACTTGATGAGCCTACGAATGATCTAGATACACAAACATTAACAGTACTGGAAGATTATTTAGAAGATTTCCCAGGTGTCGTTTTAACTGTATCGCATGACCGTTACTTCTTAGATAAAGTAGTAGATGAATTGTTCATCTTTAGTGGTGAGGGCGAAGTGCGTGAATTCCTAGGTAGTTATACAGATTATTTAGAAATGGAAAAAACGAAAGAACTTATTGAGAAAGCGGAAGTTCAAAAAGAGAAAAAAGTAGTAGAAGAAGCTCCAAAACAACAACGTAAACGTAAACTTTCATACAATGAGCAGCGTGAATGGGAAACAATTGAAGATACAATTGCCGAACTAGAAGAGAAAATTGAGTCAATTGGAGAAGAACTTGCGAAAGTTGGATCTGACTTCACAAAGGCACAAGAATTATCTGAAGCACAGCAGAAAACAGAAGAAGAGCTAGAAAAAACGATGGAAAGATGGAGCGAGTTATCAGACATCGTTGAAGGTTTAAAATAAAAACAAGCTGCATATATTGAAAAGTAAAGAGAAAAACTTTACACTATTGGTAGAACCTATTTTAGGAGGGAAAAAATGAGAACATCTAATCCAATGTTGAAAAAAGAGGCATTCCGTAAAGAGGGAGCAAATACTTCTGCGATGACTATTGGCGGAACAGTAGGCAAAACGTTTATCATGCTTATCTTGCTGCTTGCAACGTCTGTCTATTCATACATACAGATGTCAAATGGTACGATGAAAATGCCAGTATTAATTGGTGCTTTAGTTATTGCGGCAATCGTTGCGTTTGCATCTATCTTCTTCCCGCGCATATCACCAATTGGTGCACCGATTTATGCGGCAGTAGAAGGGGTAGTGTTAGGGAGTATTTCAGCAGTTTATGCAATGAAATTTCAGGATTCTATCGTTTTAAACGCTGTATTACTAACAATCTCAATTCTATTTGCGATGTTAGTTTTATATGCAACACGCGTAGTGAAGGTAACTGATAAATTCCGCACAGGTGTTATAGCAGCAACAATGGGAATTATGGTTATGTATTTAATCGTATTCTTACTAAACATGTTCGGTGTTTCTGTTCCATATATTCACCAAGGTGGGACAATTGGTATGATCATTAGTGCAGTTATTATTGTAGTTGCTGCATTAAATTTATTACTAGATTTCGATTTAATCGAAAATGGTGCACGTAGCCAAGCTCCAAAATATATGGAGTGGTACAGTGCAATGGGTCTAATGATGACGCTAGTATGGTTATACTTAGAAATTCTTCGTTTCGTTTCTTACTTTACGAAAAATGACTAATAAAAAATCCTGCATGAAATGTGCAGGTTTTTTTATTTTTAAAGATAAATTGAAAATATGGATGTTGGCGACTTAAATTGAAGGGGGATGGAATATGATGAAAGAGAAAAAAGGGATTATGAAAAAACTATTTTCTAAAAGTTTTTTCATAGAACTAGATGACGCGTTAACATATCCATCAGCAGAAGTCATTCGTTCAGCTATTGAAAGCTATGCGGCTAAATGTAATGAACAATTAAAAATTGAGAGTAAAGTTAAACCGATTACTTTCTACTTAGAAAATGTAATGTACCGCGCTGAAATAAAGATGGCCCGCGGAGGATATTACATATTTTGCAGTGAAGTATAATATTTTTGGAAACCTTACATGTTTAAACTATGTAGGGTTTCTTTTTTTGATTTGTAAGATATAAAGCAATAATTTTTGCTTACAAACATATCATTTTGCGCTTTTTACCCTTCCAACATTTTTCTTTACAATGAAGAAAAATATGTGAGGTGGTATAACTTATGATGAATCGAGTTGTATTAATTGGTAGATTGACAAAGGAGCCAGAATTATACTACACAAAACAAGGTGTCGCTTATGCGCGAATATGTGTTGCGGTGAATAGAGGTTTTCGAAATAGTTTGGGTGAACAACAAGTCGATTTTATAAATTGTGTCGTATGGCGAAAATCGGCTGAAAATGTAACAGAATATTGTACGAAGGGCTCACTTGTTGGGATTACAGGGCGTATTCATACGAATAATTACGATGATGAGAAAGGAAAGAAAATATATAGAACTGAAGTTGTGATTGAGAGTATTACATTTCTGGAGAGAAGGAGAGAGGGGGCATCGGGGTAAAACGTAAAGAGTATTAAAAGTTAAGAGGGCTTTGTAGCATAGCCCTCTATTATTTTTGATTGATACCTTCCCAAACAATATCCAACTGTTGATTAAGTATATTTTTCGCACTTGTTTCATTAGCGTGTAATAGCGAGTGGGACATTAGTGTATAAAAATAAGTACTCATAATAGTAGAAGTGATGATATTTGTATCCCATGGACTGTGTAATTTTCCTGTCTCTTTCGCTTCTGTAATAATAGAAGACAAACTTTCTTGTAGCTGTTGTATACTTTTTAATTCATTTTCTACTAAGTAGTTAGATTTAATAATTTCAAAAACAGCATGCGTCATTAATTCTCCTTGTCCAGTAAAGCGATCCAGTAAGTCTCCTAAAACAAGTTTGATTCGTTCTTTTGGATGTTCCACATTTTCATACGTTTTTAAACTTTCATTCCATAGTTCAATTTGAGAACCACCTAAAAATAATAATATGTTTTCTTTTTTCGGAAAGTAGTTGAAGAAAGTTCCTTTTGCAATCCCGCATGCAGTAGTAATATCTTGAACCGTTACATTTTCGTACCCACGTTCTTGAAAGAGCTGTACTGCTTTTAGGAATATAAGTTCTTTTAATTCTTTTTTTCTCGTTTCTCTAAGCATATAATCTACTCCTAACACAAACAATTATATCTATTTATTAGATTATCTCAAATAAAATCTTATTTCATGCTTAATTTTACTGTTTAATAAAGTTTAATACAATCATGGGAGTTTTTATGTCGTGTTGTATTTGAAGACCCTTTGTAGTTGTGCTGCTAGAGTTTTCTGCTACTGTAATTGTCTCATCATCATTCACCCAAATTAATAAAGTTTTGATTGAATGATCTTCATATACAATTTCCATTTTACTCGATACAGATTCCATAGTTTGTTTTGTTAAGGAGATTTCTTTAGGTGTACCTGCTTGAATAGATTTGAGCATTTGTACAATAAATCCATTATTATTTGTTTCTGCTTTTACTGTAATATTTTCCTTCATATTTAATAACTTTACATCCGTTACATCATCTGTTTTTAATGCTAGTTTTGAGTCTGCTTTATTTGAGGTGTAAGCAGAGCATCCAAGTAAACTAATAAGTACTATAGTTGAAAATAAGATAGAGAGAAATCTGGTCATACTTTTCGCCACTTTTCGTTGTAGTTTTTTATAAATGAAAATTGTATAGTTCATGTGCTTGCTTTTCAGAAACCCATTTCGGAACAAGTTTCATTACTTGGTTTCTTAGTATAGTTAAGGATTTACTCTCTATTTGCGCCATTTTTCCAACTTTCCATGCAGTGTTTGAGATTTTTTCAATTTTATCTCGTCTTTTTTGTTCGTATTCTGTAAATGCTTGGCGATAGTGGGCATTATTTTTGATGCATTCAGCAAGAATAATAGCATCTTCAATTGCCTGACAAGCTCCTTGGCCTAAATTAGGTGTAAGTGCATGGGCAGCATCTCCAATAAAGAGGATGCGTTTGTCAAAAAACTGTTTCATTGGAATAAGGTCTACAATATCACGATGAATTATATTAACGTCCGATGCGTTTTTTAAAATAGCTGGGATGGGATTATGGAAACTTTTGAAATGATTATACAAATCTGCTGTTGTATAAGCCTTGTATTTTTGATCTCTAGCTTTAGCGTTTATGAGCGCATACCAGTATACTTCGTTGTTAGGAAGAGGGACGATACCAAATCTACCGTTTGTTCCACAAGTTTCAATAAAATCGTTTGTTAAAGATAGATTATGAGCTGGAGTTACGCCGCGCCAACACGTATAACCGGCATAACGATAACCATCACATTGTGTTACTTGTTTTCGAACGACAGAATGAATACCATCTGCAGCAATGAGTATATTGCCGAATGCTTCACTACCATCTTGAAATAATATTTTTAAGGCGTTTTCTTCATTTTGTTCTATTTTTACGCACTCTTTTCCCCATTCGACAGTACCTTCTTGTAGTTTGGAAAGTAGCAATTGATGTAAATCTTTTCGATGAATGGAGTACATTTTTGGATAACAAGCTGGAATGGTCAATTTACTAAATATAGTTCCTTTTTCGGATACAAGGTTAAAACCGTTACTTTCATTGCCGAATTTTTTTATTTGCTCAGAAATTCCATATGGTTCAAGTGCTTGCATTGCATTTGGGGCAATGATAATACCTGCACCAGCAACAGTAGGTTCAGTATTTTTATCATATACTTTTACATCTAATCCTATTTTTTGTAAGGAAATTGCTGCGCAAAGACCAGCAATACCACCACCAATAATCATGACATTATTCATTTGTTATCCCTCCACTTTCAAATGACTTTGATCATAAAATGACCGGGGTCATTTTATGAGTTAAGATTAATGCCTTTTTTTGTTATTGTCAATTAGACTTTTAACTATAGTTCCGGAACGATTAGGTGAAAAATAGAAATAATTGAAATTCTAAAAATGTAGGAGGGGAATTAGTAAAATTAAGCATCCGAGTAGGAGTATAGAGGGATAACATGTTACAATACAGCTAAGAACACGCAATAAAGGAGAGTATTTTTACGTGAAAATTAAAGCAATCGAACCGACGCCAAGTCCGAATACAATGAAAGTTATTTTAAATGAAGTATTACCATCAGGAGCGCGTAATAATTATACAAATGAAAATAAAGAACAAGCACCAATGCAAGTGCAAGAAATTTTGAAAATTGAAGGCATTAAAGGTGTATATCATGTTGCAGACTTTTTAGCAGTGGAGCGAAATGCGAAGTTTGACTGGAAAGTTTTATTACAACAAGTTCGTGCCGTTTTTGGTGAAGAAATAGTGGAAGAAAGCGAAGAACAACAACTTTCTCATTTTGGAGAAGTGAAAGTGTTTGTTCAAATGTTCTTTACTATTCCGATGCAAGTGAAGTTAACAGATGGAACGACAGAAGAGCGTGTAGGCTTACCTGATCGTTTTAAAGAATCCATTATGAAAGTGCAAATGTCTGCACCTAACGTTGTGAAAGAGCGCAAATGGGTAGAACAAAGTACACGTTACGGTAATTTTGAAGAAATCGGGAAAGAAGTAGTAGAAGAAATTGTTGCTGCTTATTCAGAAGAACGTGTAAATGAAACGGTTAAAGAATTATTGAATCAAGCAGGTGCTGTTGAAGTAACGATTCAAAAGCGTGAGCCATATAAAGTAACAGAAGAGATGATGAAGGATTCTGACTGGAAAAAACGTTTTGCAGCTTTAGAACAAATGGATCCAACGGAAGAGGATATGACGGTATTGAAAATGGCGCTAGATGATGAGAAAGTATCTATTCGCCGCTTAGCAACAGCTTATTTAGGTATGGTAAAAGGTGATGGAGTATTGCCGTTATTATATAAAGCGTTATTAGATCGTTCTGTAAGTGTTCGCCGTACAGCAGGAGATTGCTTATCAGATGTAGGTGACCCAGCAGCGATGTTCGTTATGATTAAATCTCTGAAAGATTCAAGTAAATTAGTACGCTGGCGTGCAGCAATGTTCTTATTTGAACTTGGTGATGAAAGTGCAATTCCGGCATTAAAAGCAGCTGAAGATGATCCAGAGTTTGAAGTAGCAATGCAAGCGCGTTTAGCTTTAGAACGTATTGAAGGCGGCGAAGAAGCAAAAGGTTCTGTATGGAAGCAAATGACGGAGTCTCGTAAAGGGGAATAATATATGATTGTTTTCTATGATAGTTGGTGTCCGATGTGTACGGCAGTGGCAGAGCGGACGAAAAGGTTAGATAAAAAGGGTACAATGAAATTTGTTTCATTTCGAGATGAAGATGTAGTTGAGAAGTATGAACTATCTCAAGAATTACAAAGTAAGATGGAACAAAGACTGTATATTTTTAAAAATAATAAGTGGTATGACGGAATTCACAGCATTTACGTATTAGCAAAGGCTGTCCCACTTTATTGGTTTGCAGTTCCTTTTATAAAACTATCTATCATAGTTGGATTTGGAAGTAAAGTATACGAATATATTGCCAACAATAGAAAACTTGTCCCAGTTGGACACTGCCGTGAAGGGGTTTGTGAAATCCCTACAAAAAAATGAAATCATCGTTATCTTTCTTTTGCACCTATTAATAGCGCGTGATATGATGAAGTTGGAATGAAAGTTGAAGGGGAGATTACAAGATGTCAAATGCATATGAAGAATACATGCGTCAAATGGTAATTCCAATGCGCCAAGAATTAGTGCGTTCTGGATTTGAAGAGTTAACTACAGAAGAAGCTGTAACAGAATTTATTGAGAATGCAACAGGTACAACTTTAGTAGTTGTAAACTCTGTTTGTGGTTGTGCAGCTGGTTTAGCACGCCCATCAGCAGGTCAAGCGGTTGTACGTGCTGAAAAACAACCTGATCATCTTGTAACTGTATTTGCAGGTCAAGATAAAGATGCTACTGCGAAAATGCGTGAATACTTCGGAGAAATTCCTCCATCTTCACCATCTATGGCATTACTAAAAGGAAAAGAAGTTGTTCATTTCATTCACCGTCATGAAATTGAAGGCGCAACAATGGACGAAATTATTACAAACTTAGAACAAGCTTTCGAAAAGAATTGCTAAAGTAGGGGGAGAGTGAATCTCCCTCTTTTCTTTATATAGAGGTGAAAAAATGATAGTAACAACAGCAGGAAGAACAAATAAAGAAATGACAGCTTATGCAAATAAGGTAGCAGAAGAATTAAATTGTTCT
This sequence comes from Bacillus sp. FSL R9-9410, assembly GCF_038050385.1. Lineage (NCBI taxonomy): Bacteria > Bacillati > Bacillota > Bacilli > Caryophanales > Bacillaceae > Bacillus > Bacillus sp. FSL R9-9410. Next base: position 2,580,156 of record NZ_JBBOTV010000001.1, on the reverse strand, counting down.
TTCGTTTTACGTAATGATATACCTGTGCACAAACTGCATGAGCAGTATGAACAAGATGTGCTGATTGTAGGGAAAAACCGATTAGCTATTTATCCAAAGGGTACGGAAGAGTCGTTTTTCTTTCATCCAAACTCAGCAATGTTTCGTGTGAAAAGGTTAATGCGCGGAGAACATGATCCGTTTATACAAGCTACCAAATTAGAGAGCGGAATGACAGTATTAGATTGTACGCTCGGTATGGCATCAGATAGTATTGTAGCTAGTTATATTGTTGGTGAGAACGGAAAAGTAACAGGGATTGAAGGAAACGAATATATGGCTTACATCATGGGAAAAGGCTTGCAAACGTGGTCTTCATCTGTTTCTGAAATCGATGAGGCAATGCAAAGAATCGATGTAAAACAAACAGAGCATTTCGCATTTTTAACACAATGTGAAGATGATAGTTATGATGTTGTTTACCTTGATCCGATGTTTGAAGAAACTATCATCGAATCAGATGGAATTAAAGGATTAAAACACTTCGCTTTGTATCATGATATTACTGATGAAACAATTGCGGAAGCGAAGCGTGTGGCGAGAAAACGTGTTGTTCTGAAAGATCATTTCCGTAGTTCTAGATTTGAAAAACACAATTTTCATGTATACAAAAGAAAAAGTGCTAAGTTTCATTTTGGTGTAATTGACCCTTGCTAATTGTTTGAAAAGATGTATAATAAGCAATAATTAATTAAATATACTGTCTGTGATGAAGAGAGTAGTCTTTTTCAGAAGGAAAGCGAGCTAGGGATGGTGTGAGCCTAGTGCAGAAGAAAAAGATGAAGCGCACTTCGGAGACGCTTCTTGAACGAATAGTAGAGTAAGCCGAGGCCCCCTGTCCTCGTTATAAACGGGAAAGTGGTTCGTAATGAACAACAAGGGTGGTACCACGGGTTAAAACTCGTCTCTTTTTTAGAGACGAGTTTTTTGTGTTTTAAAAAATAAGGAGGTTATAGTATGAATTATAAAACGCAGTTTGCGAAAAGTTTATCGAATATTTTTACGAATGAATTAACGCAAAATCAAATTTTAGATTTAATCGAAACACCAAAACAAGATGAATTCGGTGATGCAGCGTTCCCATGTTTTTCACTAGCGAAGCAATATAGAAAATCACCAGCTACTATCGCAAAGGAAGTTGCGGAGAAATTAAATGACCCATTTTTTATGAAAATAGAGGCTGTTGGCCCGTATGTAAACGTCTTTTTTAATCGTCAAACAGTAAGTGATGAAGTATTAAAAACAATTTTAGCGGAGAAAGAAGAGTACGGTCAAAATCATTTTGGATGTGAAAAAACAGTAGTTATCGATTATTCCTCTCCTAATATCGCGAAACCTTTTTCAATGGGGCATTTACGTTCTACAATGATCGGTAATTCGCTGAAACATATCGCCGAAAAATGTGGGTATGAAGTTGTAGGAATCAATTATATTGGCGATTGGGGAACACAGTTTGGAAAATTAATTACCGCATATAAAAAATGGGGAAATGAAGAAATTGTTAAAGAGGATCCAATACGTGAGTTATTTAAGCTATATGTTCAGTTTCATGAAGAAGTAAAAGAGAACAAAGAACTAGAAGAAGAAGGACGCTCATGGTTTAAAAAACTAGAAGGGGGAAATGAAGAAGCAGTCGAACTTTGGAATTGGTTCCGTCATGAGTCTTTAAAAGAATTTTCTCGTATTTATGAACTTCTCGGCGTGGAATTTACAAATTTTCAAGGAGAAGCTTTCTATAACGATAAAATGGAAGACTTTATTGGGATTTTAGAAGAGTACGATTTACTGGAAGAATCAGAAGGGGCATTAGTCGTTAATTTAGAAGAAGAAGGTATGCCGCCGTGCTTAATTAGAAAATCAGATGGTGCTACCATTTACGCAACACGTGATTTAACAGCGGCATTGTATCGTCAAAACACATACGAGTTTGATAAAGCTTTATATGTAGTAGGACCCGAACAAAGTTTACATTTCAATCAATTTTTCACTGTATTAAAAAAGCTTGGCTATAACTGGGTGGATGGGATGGAACATGTACCGTTCGGATTCATATTAAAAGATGGCAAGAAAATGTCGACACGTAAGGGCAGAATTATTTTATTAGAAGAAGTGCTAGAAGAAGCTGTTGCACTTGCGGAACAAAATATTGAAGAGAAAAATCCGAATTTAAAACAAAAAGAAGAAGTGGCAAAGCAAGTAGGTGTTGGAGCAGTTATCTTCCACGATTTAAAAAATGAGCGTATGCATAATATCGAATTTTCACTAGAAAATATGTTGAAATTTGAAGGGGAAACAGGACCGTATGTACAGTACACGCATGCGCGTGCTTGTTCAATTTTAAGAAAAGAAAGTGTGGAATTTGAAACGTGTACTTTTGGATTAAAAGACGATTACAGCTGGAGTGTAGTAAAATTACTCAATAAATTCCCGCAAGTAATTGAAGCGGCCTTCAACAAAAATGAACCATCTATTATTTCAAAATACGTATTAGATGTAGCACAAGCGTTCAATAAATATTATGGAAATGTTCGTATATTAGAAGAGAACGAAGAGAAAGAGAGTAGACTCGCATTAGCTTATGCTGTGACGGTTGTATTAAAAGAGGGATTACGTTTACTTGGGGTGGAGGCGCCTGAGGAGATGTAAAATAAAGCTATAGTAACAAAAAGACAAATTAGGTGACCATTAACCTAATTTGTCTTTTTGGATTTTGCTGACTAAGCCTCGTAACTATAAGAAGTTATATGTTACGAAGTGTAACAACTCTATAATTATGTTGCGAAATCAATTAAAATATTTGTAGAGAGGATGATCCGTATTGATTCGAGGTTTTATTTTGCATATTCCTTGTCATAGAATACCGGAAAGGAGTTTTCTTAAACTACAAAAATACTTACCTTTATGTGCACGATGCACAGGTATGTTTATTGGTTTCTGTATGTTTCCAATTTACTTTTTAATAACACCTTCGTTTAGTCTCGCATTAATGCTGTCCTTTTTTGCTCAAATTCCATTATTAATCGATGGATTCACCCAAAAATGGAAATGGAGAAGCAGTACAAATTTACTAAGAGTAACGACCGGTATATTAAGCGGTAATGGTATGGGACTATTTATTGCATCTAGTATTATATGGATTATATCTTAAACCACATATCAACGGAGGTAGCTACGTAAATGTTCTGGATTTACATAATTCTAATTTTTATATCAGGTGGAAGTGGAATTGGTTTTATCATTCATGAAAAATATATAGAGGCAACAATAGCTTTTGTTATTTGCGTATTATTTATGGCACTACTATTTTTTTATTTAAAAAGAAGCAAGAAAAAGAGAAATTTAGATTGTGACGTAATAGATTGTACCGATTGCTCGGATTGTGATTGTACTAACTAAATTTCTATCAAGAAAATGACGCGTTTGAATTTCAAAATATAGAAAATGTATCAATATTTGCAGATTCAGTACTAACTTCATCATGCATATTCCCAAGTAATCATTACGGTGTTTTTGTGGATTTAAAATTTGATAAGTGAAACAAAAGGGAATTTGGAACAACCTCCCTAATAGTATGAAATAGAAGATAGGATGATTGTCATTTTTATCAATATATCTTGTCGAATCGTTGATATAATTTCATCCACTGAATGAAGCCTCAAAAAAGAGGATAAAATCGATGTTCTAATAACACATGATATTTCATCAAATTAAACAAAATCCCCATAAAAATCAATGTTTTTAAGATATTTAGTTATAAACTTGAATAATATTAAATAATATCGTTCATTATATGAGGTTTTAGTTGAATGCATACTATATGATGTGTAAAATCTAAGCAAGTAGGTTAGAATACTGCTTGCAAATGGCAGTATAAATAATTATTTGAGGTGAATACATGCTAGATTTTAAACAATTAGAAGTTTGTTTGAAAGAAAAGAGATTTGTAGATGGATTACATGAGATAAATAATGAAATTGCGCATATAAAAGAAACGAATAAGTTATCATACGTGAAGAACTGGCTTTCTAACGTCTCGTCACCCAAGGAGTCTGATACATTAATTCGTCTTGCTGATGAAGGTTTGATGCATCAATATAGCTCCTTTTTAATTCGTTATACTTATAAAAAATTCCCAAATATGAGAACGCTCTCTTTATATTGTGATGAGTTAATTGATGAACGTAAAATTCTTGATGCTGAACAATTATTAAAAGATTCTTTGGAAGAGGTAAATGAAGAGGAAACTGATGCGGATGTTTTAACGAAAGCATATTTTACGTTAGTTAGATGTTTGTTAGATATGAAGCGAAATGAAGAGGCCTATGCCTATATGCAAAAGGCGGAAAAGTATAGTACACGTGCAGTTTTTGATAAATGGGGTTACTTATATATACAGACTGGTGAGTGGGAGAAGGCAGAGGAACAACTTTTAGCCGGTCAGCAGCATAAAGATTGTGAAGAGTTAGCTACGTACTTATTGGCGCAATTATATGCATATAAAGGTGAACAGCAGCGAGCATTACAACTCATTAATGATGCGATTGCAAAGTTCCCTCAAGTACCATATTTCTATTTTGAAAAAGTAAAATATTTATTAGATTTAGAGAGCTATGAAGAAATGTTAGCGGTAATAGATAAAATTAATCATATGCTTCCGCATCATGCATATACAACTTATTTTATACATTTACGTGCAGAAGCATTTTATAAAATGAATAATATTCACGATTTGCAAGCACTATTGAAAAGTGAAAAGAGTTTGAAAAATTCTCTATATCATCATATAGAAAAAAATCCTGATGGAAAAAAGGTTCGTTTACCGATAGTTCCGGTTGTACAAAAGGATAACTATTGCGTTCCAACAAGTTTGGAAATGATGTTAGGGGTATGGGGAGAAAAACGTACGCAAGATGAAATTGCACAATATATTTTTGATGTAACAGGTTCTAAGTTTTCAGATACAGTTACATATATAGAAGAGCAAGGTTACGAATATCGTTATTTTCAAGGGAATGAGGAAAATTATAAGAGATTACTCAATCAAGGTATTCCCGTTTTATTAAGTATAGATATTGAGCACGCTTCCCATGTACAAGTGCTTTCTGGTTATGACGATGTACTGCAAGCTTTTTATATTCAAGATCCGAATTTCTTGGAACCGATTCTTGTGGAATATGATAAATTGCAAGAAAAATATCGTTACACAGATTGTTTGGCTATTACGTTTATACCAAAAGATAGAATAGAACAACTTTCATTTTTAAATGAGGAAGAACACATTTATTATAAAACAATCTTTTCTCTTACAGATCATTTAGCTGAGCAAGATAAAGAGGGGATTGAAAAGTTAGTACTATTTTTAAAAGAAACAAGTGAAAATCCAAACACTTGGCTATATACGATTAAACATTTAGATGCTGAAGTAGATAAAGATTTTATTCAGTTTTGTATAGAAAAATTAATGGAAAAGTTTCCGAGCTCTGACTTTGTGAAATTGCATAGTGCACAGTGTTTTATTCGTCTGCAAGATATGGAAAAAGCAGGATATATGCTTCAAAGTGTGGAGAAAAAAAATAGTCAAGCGTTGTATCATCTTATAAATGGACGTTATTCTTTTGAGCAAGATAATTATGCAGAAGCGATTGCTAGTTTTCGTTCATCATTACAATTGGATGCAGATCAACCAGTTGCGTGGAGTTTCTTAGCATTATCATACATGTATATGGATCAATCCGAAAAGGGGCTAGAGTATTCTCTAACAGCTATAGAACGTAGCCCAGAAAGGTTTACACTTGTAAATCACGGTTTAATTTTAATAGATTTAGAACGATATGAAGAAGCATATGGATTCTTTAATGATTTATTAAAAGAATATAAGTATGAAGCGCACATATGGTATGAACGTGCAAGATGTGCTCAGCATTTAGGAAAAGTGTATTTGGCGGTAAAAGGACTTAAAGTAGCAATTCAATTAGATAAAACGGCAGCGTATTTATATACGAAGCTTTCGGAAATCTATGAATCAGATTTGGATGATGGGAATAATGCGAAGGAAATTTTATTACAAGGAATTCAAAATTGTGAAGATCAGGCATCTTTATATGTTCGTTTAGGAGATGTGCATTTTCAAAATGATGAACTGGAAGAAGCGGAAACTATATATAAGCGTTCTTTAGAAGAAAATAATGAAGATGTATATGCCCATTTCGGCTTAACTCAAGTTTATATGGCAAAGGAACAATATGAGGATGCAAAAAACTATATTGTTAGTATTAATAAGCAATTTGAAGACAATCAAGATTTCCTTATGAATGCTGGCATGGTGCTATGGGATGCTGAAATTGCATTAGGTGGGGATGAAAAAGAGTTAAAACTTGCACTTTCTAAATTAGAGAGCGGTATACGAAGCGTATACGCTAATATAGCGAACGTGTTGGATGAGTATGTCAATCGAATAAAAGACACAGCTTTCGTGCAACGAGGCATAGCGTTTTTAAGAACGTTAGAAAAAGATAAAACGGAAGTAATTGAATACGGTTGTTACGCTGGTGTTTTATATGAATCTATTGGACAGTATGATCAAGCAATAAAACGGTATAATGATGCACTTAAGAAAAAACAGGATTCATTGCCGTATTTCCGAATCGGTGAAACATTCATGGCGTTAGGACAATTTCAAGAAGCGAAGCATGCGTATGAAACATGTTTAGAAATGGATAAGAATTTCACAGGTGTACATGTGCAACTAGCAGAAATCTATGAAAAAGAAGAAAATAGTTATAAAGAACAAAGTCATATGGTCCAGGCAATGAAAGAAGAGCCTTTGCATATTAATATGGAATATTTGGCACAGCTTTCAGTAGATTTGAATCTTCATGAAAAATTGCTAGTTGAACTAGAACAATTAGCAGAAGAGGTACCAGAAATATGGCGTTTAGATGCAATTGCATACGTATATGGTGCGATGAATGAGGTAAATAAAGAAAAAGAATATATTGAATGTGCAATGAAAATAGATGAAGCGCATGTGGAAGTACTATATCATTATGCGAAATTGCTAGTTAAAAAGCAGAGTGCAGAAGCAATCGAAGTGGCGCTGAAAGTAATGCATAAAGATTTGGAAAGTGAACGTATATTTGGTGTGTACGTAAAAGCAATGGAGCAACATAAAAAAGTATCGCAAATAAGAGACGCACTTCATACGTTAAAGGTGAAAAAAGCAGAAAGAAGTACAGCGTTTGTGTATGCAGCTACTGCGGTTGCCGAAAGAGTAGTAGAAAGGCAGCAAAATGAGCAACCGAAAAAATCTATATTTACAAGAGCATTTTATCGCATGAAAAATCGTGCGAAGGAAATTTCAATGATTACAGCTGTTATCGATTTATTTGAAATCTCCTTGAAATTAAATCCAAAAAATAGTATGGCAGCGCAGCGTTTTGCACTATTTTACGAGAATGCAGCGATGAATAAAGAAGCGATAGAGGTATTACAAACATCGTTAGAAAATAAGTGGGATTATGATGTAGCGAAGCAACTTGTAAATCTTTTCATTGAGTGTGAGGAAGAAGATATGTTACGAGATGCTTTTGAATTAACGAAACAAATGGTTCGAGAGCTACCGGATGATTATGATACTCTTCTTTTACAAGCGAATGTATTATGTAAGCTAGGCGAAGAAAGAAAAGCCGAAAAAATTTATTTGCAATTAATTGAGAAAACGCCATTTGTAAGTAGAGGATTCCTTGCTTTAGCAGAAGTATATCAAAGTCAAGAGAGGTATGAGGATGCGATTTATTTATTAGAAGATGCTTCTGTACATCATCCAAATGAAACGGTAATTCTTCTTGCTTTAGGATCTTCGTATCATAAAGCTGGGCAAACGACAAAGGCAGAAAAAATAACAAGTGAAATATTAGCAATTGATGCTACTGACTTGTTAGCAAGATACGATCATGCTTGTTATTTAACATCATTAAACAGAAATGAAGAGGCAAGAGATCAACTTGAAATTGTACTTCGTGAAGATGAAACAGGATTTTTCGCTGAACTTGCAGAGGAAGATGAAGATTTAGCAGGATTGCGAGAATTTGAAAAGTAATTGTATAAGAATAGAGAAAAAGGATATAAATAAAAATATGTTTTGAATTGGTTGACAATTAATTGCCCAATGGCATAAAATAACTTTTAATAAAGTATACAAATCTGAAGACGAGAAAGAGTAAAATAGTGAGCTGTTCCCCAGAGAGCCGGTGTATTGCTGAAAGCCGGTGTGCAGACGTTATTTGAAAATCATCTCCGAGGAGCCGTGGCTGAATAAAGTAAGCTCGGACGGATGTCTACCGTTACAAAGAACGCGTATGTTAGTACGTTGCTAAGTGCTATTAGTGAAAAGCTAATAGAATTAGGGTGGTAACGCGGGTAAACCCGTCCCTACTTCATAGGGACGGGTTTTTTGTGTGCTTTTTAAAAAATTCAAAGGAGTGATTGTACATGAAAAAAGTAGATGTAAAAGAGTCAGCTGTAGGGAGAGAAACACGTATTCGTAAGCAGTGGAACGAACAAAGTATTTTCGAGCAATCAATTCAGAATCGAGAAGGCGCACAATCTTTTGTGTTTTATGAAGGGCCACCAACTGCGAACGGATTACCACACGTCGGCCATGCACTTGGGCGGGCGATTAAAGATTTAGTAGCGAGATATAAAACGATGGCTGGATATAAAGTGTTAAGAAAAGCTGGATGGGATACACATGGATTACCTGTAGAATTAGGTGTTGAAAAGCAACTTGGTATTTCAGGTAAACATGAAATTGAAGAGTACGGCATTGAACCATTTATTCAAAAGTGTAAAGAAAGTGTATTCACATATGAGAAGCAGTGGCGTGAATTTACGGAGAGTATTGGATATTGGGTAGATATGGATGATCCGTACGTTACTTTAGAGAATCCATATATCGAAAGTGTATGGAATATTTTAGGGACGATTCATGAAAAAGGCTTATTATATAAAGGGCATAGAGTTTCACCGTACTGCCCAAGCTGTCAAACATCTCTTAGTTCACATGAAGTTGCACAAGGATATAAAACAGTGAAAGATTTAAGCGCCACAGTTAAGTTTAAAGTGAAAGATAGTGAAAATGAATATTTCCTTGGATGGACGACAACACCGTGGACACTTCCAGCGAATGTTGCACTTGCCGTACATCCAAATATGGAATACGTTAAAGCGAAACAAGAAGGATATGTATACATTGTTGCGAAAGAACGTGTACAAGAAGTACTAAAAGAAAACTATGAAGTACTATCTGTTCATAAAGGTGAAGAATTATTAAATACATCGTATACGGCACCGTTTCCTATGAAGGAAGTTACAAATGGATACCGTGTTATTGAGGCAGATTTTGTAACTGCAGATAGTGGTACAGGACTCGTTCATATCGCTCCAGCATACGGGGAGGACGATTATAAAATCGTTCAAAGTGAAGGGTTATCGTTCTTACATGTTGTAGATGAAAAAGGTGAGTATACAGAAGCAGTGCCATTTTTGAAAGGGAAATTTGTAAAAGATTGTGACGTTGATATCGTTCGTTATTTAGCGAAGGAAGGTTTACTATATCATAAAGAAAAATATGAACATAGCTATCCACACTGTTGGCGCTGTGATTCACCGTTACTTTATTATGCAGGAGAAAGCTGGTTAATTCGAACAACTGAGATTAAAGAAACATTTTTACAAAATAATGATACTGTTACGTGGTATCCAGATCATATGAAACATGGACGCTTTGGGAAGTTTTTAGAGAATATGGTGGACTGGAATATTAGCCGAAATAGGTATTGGGGAACACCGTTAAACGTATGGGAATGTGAAAGCTGCGATCATCAATTCGCACCGAAAAGTATTGCTGAATTAAGAAAGCATAGTACGAAAGAAACACCTGAAGATTTAGAATTGCATAAGCCATATGTAGATGAAGTACAAGTGTGCTGTGAAAAATGCGGAAGTACAATGAATCGAACACCAGAAGTAATTGATGTTTGGTTTGATAGTGGTTCCATGCCTTTTGCGCAATATCATTACCCGTTTGAAAATAAAAAGTTGTTTGAAGAACAGTTTCCAGCAGATGTAATTGCGGAGGGAATTGATCAAACACGCGGCTGGTTTTATAGTTTATTAGCCGTATCAGCACTATATACAGGGAAAGTACCATATAAACGAGTATTATCACTTGGGCATGTTCTAGATGAAGAAGGACAGAAAATGTCTAAAAGTAAAGGGAATGCACTAGATCCTGTTGATTTAGTAGAGAAGTTTGGTGCCGACGCTCTAAGGTGGGCTCTACTCGTTGATAGTGCACCGTGGAATGCGAAACGATTTTCTGAAAGAACAGTACAAGAAGCGAAATCTAAATTTGTAGATACGTTAGTCAATGTGTATAGCTTCTACGTTTTATATGCAAGTTTAGATGAATATAATCCGAAAGAAAAGTATGAAGTTAAACGTACGAAATTAGATGAATGGGTGTTATCGAGATTGCATAGCACAACGAGAAAGGTAAGAACTGCACTTGATGATTATCAATTCACAAATGCAGCTCGTGAAATTGCTGCTCTTGTAGATGAAGTGAGTAACTGGTATGTAAGACGTTCACGCAATCGTTTTTGGGAATCTGGTATGAATCCTGAAAAAGCAGCTGCGTATGAAACACTTCATGAAGTGCTTGTAACAATTAGTAAATTAATCGCACCATTTACACCGTTTGTAGCTGAGGATATTCATCTGAATTTAGAAGAAAGCAGCGTTCATTTAGCAGATTATCCGGTTGTAAACGAATCACTTATCCAGTCAAAGTTAGAAGCGGAAATGGATGCTGTTTTACAAGTTGTTGAACTTGGAAGAAGTAATCGTAATCAACATTCATTAAAAGTAAAACAGCCGTTAGCAGAGCTTGTATTACTTGAGCATAACGAAAATGATATCGATTGGGAATCTTATCGTGATATCGTAATGGATGAGCTAAATGTTAAAGCATTCCATGTTGAACTGGATGAATCGAAATACACATCATATCAATTAAAGCTGAATTTTAAAACAGCGGGACCGAAGTTTGGTAAAAATGTGAATGCAGTAAACGGGTGGTTAAAACAATTATCACAAGAAGAAGTACAAAATTTTGTATCAACAGAAAAAGCAGTATATGAAGCAACAGCAGGGAAAGAAGTAATTGTCACGGCTGAAGATGTATTAGTAGAGAAAGTTGCGAAATCAGGATTCTCAAATACGACTAACGGACAATATACGGTTATGTTAGATACGAATGTAACTGAGGAATTGTTACAAGAAGGAGTAGCACGTGAATTTATTCGTGCAGTTCAAGAATATCGTAAGCAGTTGAATTTACCGGTTAATTTACGAGTGGATGTAATTCTTGATACAGAAGAAGAACTACAGCAAACGTTAACGAATCATAAAGATTTATTGGAAGAGAACTTACTCGTCAAGCAATTTACATTTGGTCACTTAACGAATGAGGACGATGAACTTTCTTTAGGGGAGACAAAAGTCCGAATTAAATTAAACGCGGCTAATTAAAGAAAAAAGGAAGTTGGAATCATTCCAACTTCCTTTTTGTATGCTCGTAAAAGCCCGATTGGTGAGGGCTAATAATCAGTGGGGATGGACAAAATCCCCACTGATTAAAGTTTCACTTTATCCGGCCAATTTCCTCATAATCCATTCGATAGGGCCTCTAGAAAATTTCTTTCTCCATAAAACGCTAAATAATACACTGAAAATGAAAAATCCAGTAGCAAATAGTAAAACGAATAATAGTGTTTGATGTTCCATCCTATTTAATAGAATCAATATCCCAATACCGATAAATACATGACTTACATAATGAGTTAATGTTAATTGGCCTGTTTGTACAATGGATGTAATAAACCAATTCTTTTCATGTTTTTCAGCAATGTAGAGGCAAATTATTAATATAGCAATAGCGGATCCTGCAGCAGATGCGACGTATAATATATTTGGTAAAATAGGGCCTGTATTAAACAAAAATGTAGATGCTTCCTCACCAATGTATGGGATAAAAAGGTGAGTTAATGCTTTGGACAACAGCTCTATAATTATCGTTACTGTTATACCGAGTAAGAGCAATCTATGTCTAATTTTTCTATTATGAAGATCTAATCTGCCAATTATCATACCGATTAAGAAGAAAGAAAACCATGGGAAAATAGGGTGATAGCCATTAAAAAATAAGTTGCGAAGAAAACCTTTTAAGGTCCAAAAGTCTATATAGTTTATAAATGGGATTGTGCCTCCCCATCCTTCGAAGGCGTTGAAAGTAAGTTGGAGATATTGTGCAGCAAGTAAAATAATGATAGAAATCCATATTAGTATAGTTCTTCGTACAGTAATTAGTAATGCAGCGATGAAAAGGTAAACGCCGTAGTAGTGTAAAATATCACCCGTCCATTCCATTACATACAATAATAACCCTAAAATAAATAAGAATAGTGATCGTTTCCAAATCAATATTCGGCTGGTATTGATTTTTATTTTCTCTTGGCTAGCAACAGATGATTTAGTCATTAAAGTTATGCCAATCCCAGCAAGTATAACAAACAAGGCAGAAGCTCTACCTTCAAAAAGTGTCATAAAGGTTTTTAACAGAGGAGGCCCATTTCCTTCCGCCCCTGTTATTACCATGAAATTAACTAGTAACATTCCAAACATTGCCCACGCTCTAGCAAAATCTAAGCCGATAATTCGTTTTTTAGTTTTCATACGAATCACTTCTTTCGAATATGCTGTGGACAGCTTCAATCCATATTTGTTTATAATTCATATTTACATCGAACATCATGAAGTTTCCGATATTATCAAGTACTAATGCCAACATATGAGCTTTTGAAACTAGATTTTTATTTTGAATGAGTTGAAGTTCATTTGCTTTTGTTAGGAGTGATTCAAATCCGTTTAAATATTCTATTTGTACAGTTAGTAATCGATCTTTGTACATATCGTTTCTTGAAGATAGTAATACATATTCTTGTAATACACGATTAAAATAAGGATCTTTCTGTTGTTCGTCTATCATTTTAAAGCCAATTTCAACACATTTCTCAATGAAATTCTCTTTCGTAAATTCTTCTGTATGAAAGAATGAGGAGAACTGCATCGCTTCGCATAATTCATTAAAAATACTTTCAATTAATGCATCTTTAGATTTAAAGTAATAATAAATAGATGGCTTGGCAATACCAACTTCTTCAGCAATCATTGTATAGGTCGTTTTGGCAATGCCGTGACCGGCAAATAGTCGATAACTTGCTTCGACTATGGAAGAGAGTGTTTCTTCACTTTTACTCATAATAAATCCTCCCAATAAAAAAGATTAATTAAAGTGTATCATTCATTTAGGTATTTTTCAACCTACCGTTAGGTAAAAAATAACCTATTTTTCAATACATTATTTTAGTAAAATATAGTTAATCGAAGTGGGAAATAAATATATTTCTAAAGTATTGTTCTCATTTTATACATAATTATTGAGAAAATTTCACTCACCATAAATGTGAAGGTAATAGAATTGCTCGTATAGAATTACTCGTAGATTCAATTTATCTCGTTACTTGTGGACAGTAATAGCCTTAAAGGAATGGGGTAAAGGATTCAATTTATTAGGGGGAGTGGTTTTATGTTAAACAAAAAAATGGTGGCAATGGCAATGACTGTGCCATTAGTAATGGGGACGATTTCTACGGTTTCGGCATTGGAAAAACAACAGCAAGTAAAGCTAGAAGCTTATTCACCACAGAAAAAAGCAATTGAATATTTAAAAGGAAATGCTGCGCAGTATGGATTAAAGGCAGACCTTTCAGACTTACAATATATTTCTACAACTGAAACGTCAGTAGCTTCATATGTTAGATTCCAACAAGTAGTCAATGGTGCTCCTGTATTTTCAAAACAAATAACAGTTACTATTAATGGCCAGGGACAAGGAGTACTTGCTGTTTCTGATTACCAGGCGGTTCAAAGTGTGAAAGAAATAGCTAAAAAGATTAGTGAAAAAGATGCTGAACAAAAATCAATGGCTTATGTTGGAGGAGAAAGTGAGCAAAACTTATGGGCTCCTACTGAGAAAGAATTCGGATATATGATTGAAGAGGGAATCGCTATCCCAGTATACAAAGTTGTAGTCCATTCTAATAATCCATTTGGTGCATGGGAAACATTTATTGATGCGGAAAATGGAAAGTTAATTAAAAAGGTTGATATAAACCGAAAAGCAGAAGGAACAGGGAAAGTATTTTTACCTAATCCTGTCGTATCAAGTGGTAGTTTAGCAGGGTTAAAGGATAATAATGATGCAGATTCTACAGCGTTAAATAATCAACTAAAAACAGTTACTTTAAAGGGTCTAGATGGTACAGGATTTTTAATTGGGGAGTATGTCACGATTTCTTCAAAGGCGAAGACGAAATCTACTAACCTACAATTTAACTTTACACGTGCAAATGATAGCTTTGAAGATGTTATGTCATATTATCATATTGATACATTACAGCGTTACATTCAAGGAATAGGCTTTAAAAATATTAATAACCGTTCGATTAAAGTGAATGTAAATGGTACAACTGATGATAACTCATTCTATTCTCCATCAACGAAGGCTTTAACTTTCGGTACTGGCGGAGTAGATGATGCAGAAGATGCTGGCATTATTGCGCATGAATATGGACATTCTATTCAAGATAATCAAGTACCTGGCTTCGGAAGTTCACCAGAAGGCGGAGCGATGGGAGAAGGATTTGGTGATTTCTTAGGCGCAACGTATGAAGATGCGGTATCAACGACAGGTTACGGAAAAGCATGCATTGGAGAATGGGATGCGGCTGCTTACTCTAGTTCAGATCCAACGTGCTTACGCCGATTAGATACGAATAAAGTATATCCGAAAGATATAACGAATGAAGTGCATAATGATGGGGAAATATGGGCTCAAGGTCAATATGAAATGGCGCAAGCTTTTGGCCGTGATGTAGCAACAAAAATTATTTTACAATCACATTGGTCATTAACGCCAAATGCGAAATTCCGTGATGGAGCGAAAGCGATTAAGCAAGCAGATGCTCTTTTATACGGCGGACAACACGCAGCTGAAATTGATCGCATTTGGGCAGCGAGAGGGATTAGTACGAATTAATTAAAAAGTCGTGGCTTTTATAAGCCACGACTTTTTAATTCACATAAGAATTGGTACTAGTAAATTAAGCTATATCAATGATAGTGTGAATATATTCTCATGCCATTTACTTTTTTGTTTCTTTAAAAACAAAATGCTCTTTAAATTTTCTAGACTCAACCTTTTGACCGTTTCTCATCGAGCGGAAAGGGTGTTCTTGCCATGTAATAATAACGTCAACCTCATCTGCTTTTGTAGAAATAGGTAAGTTAGCATGTTCAAATCCAGTTTTTTTGCTTGCTAGCCGACCTTCTTTTCGAGAAAAGAGTTCATATTTTGTTTTCGTATTTGGCTCGTTACGAAATACTTCAACTTGTACGTTATACACTTCATTTTTCCCGAGATTTTTTACAGAGAAATGATAAGTTTGAAACACACCCTTTTTAGGTTGCACCATATTTTTATCCTTTATATTCACTTTATCAATATTCACTTGCCATTGATCAGAGTTTTGAGAGATTGGTAAAGATTTTGGTGAATAGGCATATGTTTCATTTACAACAATAAGGCAAAACAAAAGGAGAAAGAAACTAATTGCTTTTTTCATATACAGACCTCGCTATAAAGTTTATATTAATATGCGTATATGAAATTGAATTTATGTAATAAAATGGTAATGTCATGTTAGAAATTTGAGTATAAGTTCTAATTAGGTATATAAGGATATATATGATCTACTTTACCTCGCTTTAGAGGTATTTATGAGTTTGGAAATCAAAATGTTTACAAAAAGGCTTGCGTTTTATAAAATAAAGAGATAGAATACTCTGTAAATATAAAAAGTGATGATTAGGAAAAGTACATGATGCAAGGGTCTACAGAGAGCAATCGGTTGCTGGGAAGATTGCGATACCGCATGATGGAAAGACACCTGTGAGTGTTGCTTTGAAAGTGATAATTAGTAAAAGCAAACGGTACCTACCGTTATCAGGGCTAAGATGGTCATTATGACAATTTGGGTGGTACCGCGGAAAAATCCGTCCCTATTTATAGGGGCGGATTTTTGTATTCTTTGAAAGGAGGTGAGTGACCGTGGATGATGATGACGACGACAACAATAACAATAACGTAAATAAAAATAAAATTAATGGAGGGAAATATAATGGATCAAATAATGAAGCGCTCACTCACACGAGAATGTACGGAGCATAGCGGTAAGGTTGTATTACTACAAGGGTGGGTAAAAAAGATTCGTCATCTAGGAAATGTTAGTTTTTTATTATTAAGGGACCGAACGGGAGTTATTCAATGTGTATTAGAAAACGAGTTAGCCGGATACAAAGTTGATGTTGAAAGTGTCGTCCAAATAATTGGAGAAATAGTAGAGACACCGAAAACAGAATTAGGTGTTGAAATACTTGCACGTGAAGTGAAAGTATTAAATGGTGCAGAGCCACTTCCATTTGAAATAAATAAAAAGAAGCTACAAGTTGGCTTAGATCAACTGTTGAATGATCGGGTATTATCATTAAGGCATGAGCGAATCGCGGCGATTTTCAAAGTGAAATCGACACTCGTTCAAAGTTTTAGTGAATTCCTAATAGAGAACGATTTCACACGTATATTTACTCCGAAAATTGTCTCGCAAGGGGCAGAAGGAGGAGCGAATGTTTTTAAGCTTCCATATTTCCAAAAAGAAGCGTATTTAGCTCAATCACCACAATTTTATAAACAAATGATGGTAGCGGGAGGACTCGAACGTGTTTTTGAAATTGCTCCTGTGTACCGGGCTGAACATCATAACTCTTCACGACATTTAAATGAATATATATCGTTAGACGTAGAACTTGGATTTATTCATGATTTTCATGAAGTGATGCAATTAGAAACAGATGTTTTACGATATATGTTTCAACAAGTAGGAGAAAAATGTGAAAAAGAACTACAACTATTACAAGTAACAGTACCTGTTATTGCAGAAATTCCTAAAATTACATTATCAGAAGCACAAGAAGTTTTGAAAAGTAAGTATCGAAAAGAATCTCTTATAGGGGATTTAGATACAGAAGGTGAAAAGTTACTAGGGAAATATGTGAAAGAAACATATAATAGTGAATTTGTATTCATTACACATTATCCGAAAGAAGCGCGACCGATGTATACGATACCGAATAAAGAAAATCCAACTATTACTGATTCATTCGATTTATTATATAAAGGATTAGAAATTACATCAGGTGCACAGCGAATTCATAACTATGATATGTTACTTGCTTCTTTTAAAGAAAAAGGATTACATCCAGAGAAATTTCAATCTTATTTAGATACATTCCGATACGGTTGTCCACCACATGGTGGTTTTGGGATAGGATTAGAAAGGATTGTATATAAATTTTTAGAGTTAACAAACGTCCGAGAGGCGAGTGCTTTTCCTAGAGATTGTACACGACTTGTCCCTTAATAGAGAAATAAAATTAAAGAAGAGTAAAGTAATGTATCCGTTGTGGCTATTAAATAGTGCAACGGATTTTTTCAATTTCTTCATTAATATTACTCAGCACTTTCTCATCAAATTCTAATATAACCTTAATAGTGCTCTCCTTTTTCACCATTAATATAAGTCTTAGAAAGTAACTAGATTAATTAGGTGAAGGGAGAATTATTATATGCGTATTTTAGTTGTACCATCAGGTTTTAAAGAAAGTTTAGGAGCAAAAGAGGCTGCTGATGTAATGAAAGAAGGGATATTGAAAATTATGCCACTAGCTACCGTTGAAACGTTACCAATGGTCGATGGTGGAGAAGGCTTTACAGATGCGATTATAAATATTACAGGCGGAAAAATGTATAAAGTACATGTAACTGGACCTGTTGGAGAAGAGATACAATCTTATTTCGGTATTTTTGAAACGAAAAATGCTGAGCGCACAGCTGTCATTGAAATGGCTGCTGCTGGGGGATTACGACTTGTTCCGAGAGATTTACGTGATCCTAGAAAAACAACAACTCATGGCGTAGGACAGTTGATAGATTTGGCTTTAAATAAAGGAGTACAACGTATATTAATAGGGTGTGGTGATTCCGGTACGTGTGATGGAGGAGCTGGTATGGCCCAAGCGCTAGGTGTAAAGTTTTTAAATAACGAAGGAAATGAAGTGCAAATTCAAGGAGGAAGCTCTTTATTACAAGTTTCGAAGATTGATACATCACAAGTGGACCCAAGATTGAAACATGTTCAAATTGATGTTGCTTGTAATTGGTTTAATCAATTGTGCGGAGAGCATGGAGTGGCACGAGTATTCGGTCCACAAAAAGGTGCGACTGCAGAGCAAGTAATAGAATTAGAAAAAGCATTAGAACGATATGCTTCAATTATTAAAAGGGATATAGGTATAGAGGTACACTATACACCAGGGAGTGGTGCATCTGGTGGGCTAGGTGCGGGATTGCAAGCTTTAATTGGTGCAAAACTTCATCCGAGATACGATATTATTATGAAATATATAGATTTGAATAAACAATTACTAGAATGCGATCTCGTTTATACTGCGGAAGGAAGTATAGATTTTCAAACACCACGTGGCAAAATCCCTGCTGAGGTAGCCAAACATGCAAAAAAATATGGACTACCTGTAATTGCGTTAGTTGGGACAGTTGGGAAGGGGGCAAGCATAAATTACGATTACGGAATTGATGCATATACAAGTATTTTACCAATGCCATCATCTTTAGAAAATGCGTTTTCAAATGCAGAGAAATGGCTTCGAGATTGTACAGAAAGCACGATGCGTACCGTTTTAGTCGGTTACCAAATTGCTTCTCGATTGAATAACAGTGGGTACGTATCATGATTGAAAAAAATATTGAGGAATTAAATGTGAAAAGTACAGGAGATCCGAAAAATACGAAATCATGGATTCGTCCAGTAGCACTTATGTTAATTGTAGAAATAGTTCTTTTGCTTCCATCTTCCTTAACGATGGAAGCAAAATGGAGCTTATTTGGATTTTGTTGTGCGATTATTTTATGGACAACAACAACTATTAATTCGGCATATATTGCAATAGGGTCTGTGTTATTTTTAATTATTTCAGGAACAGCAAAACAGGATTTATTATTCGATTCACTAGCATCTGATGTCATTTGGCTTATGATCGGTTCCTTTATTTTAGGAAGGGGATTTCAAGTTACCGGTTTAGCTGAAAAAATGACGAACTTTGTAGTGAATCGTGCCCGGAATATATCGAGTTTGTGCTGGGTTTTGACAATGATTATTCAAGCACTAGCGTTCTTTATCCCATCGACATCTGGACGCGCAGCAGTAATATTACCCGTATTTCAAGCTATATCAAGAGAAATAGGAAGCCGTAGAATTACGAAAGCATTAGCAATCTTAATGCCTACTGTTATTTTAGTTTCAACAAGCTCGACAATTATTGGTGCAGGCTCACATTTAATTGCACTAGATATGTTAGATGAATTTAGTAATAAAAATATTACATTTGTAGAGTGGTTAATATGGGGATTACCATTTGGAATAACGATGAGTTTTATATCTTGCCGCGTAATATTACACTTGTTTTTAGACAAAGAAGAGGTCAAGACAGAACTACATCAGAAAAAAGTTAAGTTCAAATTATCTCGAAATGAAAAATATACAATAAGTATTTTAATCGCAATGGTAGTATTTTGGTTAACGGAATGGTTACATAGTTTGGAAATTGCAACTGTAACCATAATAGGAGTGTTTTTATTAACATTACCAAAATTCGGCGTTATGCAGTGGAAAGAAAGTTTAAAAGGTGTCTCATGGAACTTAATATTGTTTGTTGGTGCAGCAATTGCGTTAGGTAAATCATTAATGGAGAGTGGTGCAGCAAAATGGATTATGCAGAAGTTATTTTCTGTAACAGAATTAATTGATGAGCAATCTATTTTTATTGTGTTACTTGTAATTGTAATTCTTTCTGTCACATCACATTTATATATCACATCTCATACAACGAGAGCGGTTATTTTTATTCCTCCATTATTATACTTTGCAAGTAGTCTACAACTAAATGAAGTAGCTGTACTATTCTTAGGGATTGTAGGCATGAATTATTGTTTAACCTTTCCGGTAAGTTCTAAAGCATTACTGCTATTTCAAGAAAGTGATAGAGAAACTTTTCAGCCACAGGATTTATTAAGATTAAGTAGTTATTTAGGTATAATTTATATAGTAGTAATGTTTTTGTTTTACTATGCTTATTGGCAATGGGTTGGGTTGTCTCTTTAAAAAATCAGGAATGTATTAAATTCCTGATTTTTTCTATACGGTGTAATAAATATATGGATATTTTTTCTTTTGCAGGAAAGTATTCCTTGTTATACTGTAATTGCATGAAAAGAGATTAAATTGCAGGAGGTTTTTATGGGAGAAAGGATTTTAATTGTTGAGGATGAAGAAAAAATTGCTCGTGTTATACAGTTAGAATTAGAATTTGAAGGATATGAAAGTGAGATTGCGAAAACAGGAACAGAGGCAATGGAAAAGTTTCAAGCTGGTAAATGGGATTTAATTTTACTTGATGTAATGTTACCGAATATAAGTGGACTAGAAGTACTTCGAAGGGTACGTTTGAAAAATGCTGTGATACCTATTATTTTATTAACCGCTCGTGATTCGGTTGTTGATAAAGTTAGTGGTCTAGATCGAGGAGCAAGTGACTATATTACAAAGCCGTTTCAAATAGAAGAACTATTAGCGAGAATTCGTGCTTGTTTAAGAATTTCATATGTAATAAAGGAAGAAGAGTATAGTAGTTTTCAAATTGCGGATTTATATTTAGATGAGAAAACACGAGAAGTGAAAAGGGGTAGTAATATAGTAGAATTAACTCCACGTGAGTTCGATTTGCTATTCTTTTTAATGAAGCATGAAAATCAAGTGTTAAATCGGGAGCAAATTGTAACGAATGTATGGGGATTTGATTATTATGGTGATACGAATGTTGTAGATGTGTATATTCGTTATTTGCGTAGAAAAGTAGATTGTAATGTGGACGTACCGCTTATTCACACTGTTAGAGGTGTCGGATATGTCTTGAAGGTTTAATGTATGCAGATTAAAAATAAAATATATTTATTTTCTACAGTATGGTTATTGCTTATTTTGTTACTTATTAATAGTTCAATATATTTTATGTTTTATAAAGTTACGACAAATGGAGAATTAGAACGTTTAAAGCGTGAGGCATTACATATTATTGAAGGGATGAATGCAGAGGGAGCAAAAGAAATAGATGCAGTAAATTTATTACAACCATATTTACCTTCGAACGGTATGATTAGAATTATTAATGAAGACTCAAAGGTAATTGTTAGGCAAGAAGTGGATAGTAAAAAACCGATTCCTACAATAAAAACAAAATTTGAAAGAAAGGAATCAGAGGGAGTATATGAAAAATCTGGAGAGGAATTTGCTTATATAAAAATTCCTATCATTTGGCAAGATGGAAAAATAGTATCGCTAGAAATGACAGAACGTTTAGATAGTTTGCAAGAGAATTTAAATATGTTAAAAAATGTATTAATTATAGCATCCCTTTTCGTTTTAATTCCGTCTTTTTTTGCTGGAAGAATGTTAAGTAAACTCATTTTAAAACCAGTAAATTCTTTAATACAAACGATGGAACATATACAGGATAGAGGGATTTTCAAAAAGATTCCGCTGGAGAAAAAATCAAAAGATGAATTGTATAAAATGGGGACGACATTCAATAAGATGATAGATTTATTACAGCAAAACTTTGAAAAACAGCAACAGTTCGTATCAGATGCTTCTCATGAATTGAGAACGCCCTTAACAGTAATTGAAAGTTATGCAAAGTTATTAAAAAGATGGGGAATGAAAAAGCAAGATGTTTTAGAAGAATCTGTAGAAGCGATATACTCTGAAGCGGTAAGAATGAAGGGCATGACAAATCAAATGTTGCTTCTTGCTAATAATAGTGCAGAGTGGAGCCTAGAGACTAAAGAGTCAGATCTTATTAAATTATGCCGAGTGACTGCCGAACAACTAGAGAAAACATATGATAGAGATTTCCGAGTAATAACAGAGGAAGAAAAGATTGTCGTCAAAATTGATGAACAAAAAATAAAACAAGTTCTAGTTGTATTGTTAGATAATGCGATGAAATATAGTAAGAATTCAATTGATATTATAATTGGTTTCAAGGAAGATAAAGTTTTCCTTTCTATTCAAGATTATGGTATGGGGATTCCTAGAGAGGATATACAAAAAGTGTTCGATCGTTTCTTTCGAGTAGATAAAGCAAGGAGTAGAGAAACAGGAGGAACAGGTTTAGGTTTATCAATTGCTAAACAAATTATAGATGCTCATGAAGGGAATATACAACTTGAAAGTGAAGAGGATAAATGGACAAAAGTTACAGTGTATTTGCCAATATCTTCATAATGGGATAGGGGTTGAAAATGAAAAGAAAATGGAGAATCGTATTGTTGGTTTGCTTTGCAGCTGTAAGTGTAGCCTTTGTATCAGAGCGTATTGTCTCTAAGCAAGGAGAAGAACTATTAACCGAAAAAGAAATTCAGAATATTGTGTCTGAACAATATCCTGGGGAAATAAAAAATATGAAGTTATTAAATAAAGGGGAGAAAAATGTTTATAAGGTAAATATTTCAAACGAACAAGGTTCATATGAAATAGTAGTAGATGCTCAAAATGGGGATATAAAGAATGCAAAAGGGATTTCAATAAACAGTAATAAAATAACGAAAAAGAAAGCTGAAGATATGGCACTTCAGAAAGTACATGGAGTAATTAAAAAAACTATAGTAGAAAAACGAAATGGGATAGAAGTGTATGTCATAACGGTAGAAACGGATGCTATACAAAGTACGGTAGTTGAGATTGAAAGCAAGACTGGTAAGATTCAAGTGTTAGAGAAAGAAACGACAAAAATTACAGAGCAGCAGGCAAAGGAAATCGCAATGCAGCAAGTGTCAGGGAACGTGAAAGGGATTAGGCTCGAGCAAAAGAGTGAAAAAAATGTATATGTAATCGAGATAGAGAAAAATAAAAATGAGAATGTAATGGTGGAAGTTGAAGAAGCGACAGGTGCTCTTATTGGAACTTCGCAAATACAGAAAGTCATTACAGAAGAGCGGGCAAAGGAAGTTGCGTTACAAAAGGAGCCAGGCGGAACTATTGAGAAAGTAAGTTTAGTTGATTTTAATGGTACGTCTATCTATCAAATTATTATTAAAAAACAAACAGAAACAGTTGATATAAGGGTACATATAATTACAGGTGAAATCATGTCTACTACAACGATAGATAACGCTATCCAGCAAAAGGGGCCAACACAACAAGATGATAATGATGATGACCAAGAAGAAATGAATGATGATCAAGATGATGAAGGCTAATCTAATTAAAGTTTTGTATAAAGAATAACTATTTCTCATCAAATCTTAATGTTCTTCACCTTATTCTGTAATTTTGAAAC
Organism: Bacillus sp. FSL R9-9410; assembly: GCF_038050385.1. NCBI lineage: Bacteria > Bacillati > Bacillota > Bacilli > Caryophanales > Bacillaceae > Bacillus > Bacillus sp. FSL R9-9410. The sequence goes on along the minus strand of NZ_JBBOTV010000001.1, from coordinate 2,556,405 downwards.
TTTAGTATATGAGTAAGAGAAGAAGAGGAGGAACGTTAAATGAAATTATGGATTGGAATATTAACTGCTGTTTTAATTATTGGGGGCACAGTATATGGTGTGAGTGCAATGGAGCATGAAGAAAAATTATACCGAGAGCCTATAGAAAAAAATCATGAAAATGTGGCGGTTAGTCCTGAAACAGCTGAACAAATTGCACTTAAAAATGTAAATGGAGTTGTAAAAGAAATCGATTTGGAACATAAAGACGGTAATTTTGTATATGAAATAGAAGTAGAAACAAATACAGGTGAGGAAGAAATATATATTGATTCCCATAATGGGAATGTTATAACAGAAAAAGAAATAGAGTCTATTAAGAATAGTAAAGAAGACGATCTAGATGATTGATAACTAATGCCCCATTGTAATAAAGTACAATGGGGCATTGCTGTAGGGATTTTGGAAGAGACCGCTATTAATGTTTTGTCATAAGGGACTGAATGCGTTTAGGAAAGTAAAATGTAAGTATGGTAAAAGTAGTAGAAAGGAGTACGGCGATAAGGAAAGCACAAATCATAATAGTTAATGTATGCGTATATGATTCTAGTAAATATGGAAAAAGATCACGGTCTGGTGATTGCGTGCCAGCATTGCTAATTTTATAAGTAATGCTTGTAGGGTGAAACAAAGAAGAAATAACATTTGATATCGAATCTAAATAGTTACTAAAATTTAATTGTAAAGTTGGTGTTGGCGTCATGGCTAACGCTCTTGATGCACTTGGAGATGTACAAAAAAACAATTGTGGCAAAGCACAAATCGCAATAATACCAAAGATGATGAAAAATGAGCGGATAATAAAAAAACATCCATTCCTTAAAAGTGACATAACATATTTTTCTCCTTATATTTTATTTGTAAATATTTTTTATATAATCCTATAAAAATCCTTTTCGACAAAATAATTAATATATATCTTGACAGTTATAAATATAACCGATATACTTCATATTAATTTCAAAAGAAAATATATTCTAAATATTAAAATGTGTTGAATAGGAGTAGTAAGGTCATGTATTTGTGCAGAGAGCTATGGGTTGGTGCGACATAGTCAAATGACATCCTGAACTCGCCTAGGAGCAGTAAGGTAGAACGGAATTACATTCTTAGTAAATCTTAACGGTTAACCTTCGATATGAGGTTTGTAATCAAACGATTACTACTAAGGTGGATTCATAATGGAATCAATAAGGGTGGTACCGCGTTAAGCAAATGGCTCAGCGTCTCTTTATATAAAGAGATGCTGGGCCATTTTTTATTTTATAGAAAAAGAAATGGAGGGTTTATTTGGATAGGTTTATAAAATTTATTTATTTATATAAAAAGATTTAATTAGGAGGAAAATAAGATGAAACAGACGGAGCAATGGACTTCGAAATTAGGTTTTATAATGGCAGCAGCAGGATCAGCAATTGGACTTGGCGCAATATGGAAGTTTCCTTATATCGCTGGAAAGAGCGGGGGAGGAGCATTCTTTTTAATTTTTATATTATTTACTGTATTAATTGGACTACCACTACTTATTGCTGAATTTATGATTGGACGCAGTACACAGAAACAAGCAGTTGGAGCATTTAAAAGTATCGCGCCAAATACAGGATGGCACTGGATTGGACGTCTTGGCGTTGGAACTTGTTTTATATTGCTATCATTTTATAGTGTTGTAGGTGGCTGGGTTTTAATATATTTTTTCAGGGGAGCAACAGGACAGCTTATTACTCCAGGACAAAATTATAGTGCATTATTCACAGAGACAATTGGAAATCCTACTTGGGCCATTATCGGACATTTTGCATTTATGTTCATTACGATATGGGTTGTATCAAAAGGTGTACAAAATGGGATTGAAAAAGCAAGTAAATATATGTTACCAGCGTTGTTCGTTTTATTCATTGCCCTTATTATTCGTTCATTAACACTTGATGGTGCGATGAAAGGTGTGAAGTTTTTCTTACAACCAGATTTCTCAAAGATTACTTCAGAAAGTATTTTGTTCGCAATGGGCCAATCATTCTTTGCGATTAGTATCGGAATATCAATTATGGTTACGTATAGTTCCTATTTAAATAAAAAAGAAAGTTTACCAAAATCAGCAATAACAATTGTTGGATTGAATTTATTCGTCTCTTTATTTGCAGGGCTTGCCATTTTCCCAGCAGTATTTTCATTAGGAATGGAGCCGACGGAAGGGCCTGGATTACTATTTATCGTATTACCATCTGTATTTAGTCAAATTCCATTCGGTGGATTGTTCTTAACAGTATTTCTTGCGTTATTTACATTCGCGACATTAACATCGGCATTTTCGCTACTAGAGACGGTCGTTTCAGCATTAGCAAATGGCGAGCAAGAAAGAAGAAATAAACTATCATGGATTATCGGTTTCTGCATTTTCCTAGTAGGTATACCATCTGCGTTATCATTTGGAGTATGGAGTGATATTACGATTTTTGGGAAGAATATTTTTGATGCGATAGACTTCTTATCTAGTAATATATTAATGCCGCTCGGAGCATTATTTATTAGTATTTTCGTATCATTCAAAATGGAAAAGAGAGTGTTAGAAGCTGAATTTTTTGTAGGTGGAAATTACGGAAAGATAGTGTTTACTATCTGGGTATTTTTACTTCGATTTATAGCTCCACTTGCAATAGTCATCGTCTTTTTAAATGTAATAGGGATTATTTAACATTAAATGTTATAATATTCAGTAAAAAAGAAGGTGATGATAATAAAAACGAATTTGATTGAAGTTGGGAAATATATGAGCATTAGAGGGAAAAAACTATACGTTGAAACACATGGAAGTCCTAAAAATAAACCAGTATTATATTTGCACGGTGGACCAGGAGAGAGTTGTTATGATTTTTCATTTCATCAAGCGGAACGATTAAAAAATTCATTATATGTAATTATGTTAGACCAACGAGGAGCTTGTCGTTCGGAAGTAATTACTAAGGAAGAACCTTTTGGACTAAGTGATTTAATTCAAGACTGTGAAGAACTAAGAAAAGTATTACAAATTGAGAAATGGTCGGTAATCGGGCACTCTTTCGGTGGATATGTAGCATTGTTATATGCAGCGACGAATCCAAATTCAATAGAGAAAATAATATTTGAAGGACCAACTTTCGATTTTTCATTAACAAGTAGAGCTCTATTACAAAAGACAGGAACGTTATTAAAAAAGTATGGAAAAGAAGCGGCAGCAGAAGAGTGCCTAGCTTATTCATCTAGTCATGCTAGTTCAGAAGAGTTGCTAGAAGCTTATATAAGATTAAGCTCTGAATTAGAAGAAAAAAGAATGGAGATTTACAGTTATAAGGAAGATGAAACAGACGGTAGTTTATATAGTGAGGAAGAATGGGAGGAATTTTCGAGCCGTTCGCAAATTCATTTTGATAGATTAAAAGCAGAAGGGGCATGTCATACGTCATTATTATCAAAAATAAAGGAAGTAGACAACTCAATGTTATTAATTGTGGGGAAATATGATGTAGTAACGTGTGAAAAACAAATTGAAACATTTAATAATGATGCTCTAAATGGAAAGCATATCATATTCGAAGAAAGTGGTCATACACCACATTATGAGGAAGCAAATCGATTTGCTGAAACAGTTATTCATTTTTTGAAATAAAAAAGAAAGGGTGCTTCTAATAATGAGAAGCACCCTTTTTAAATTTCGGGATAAGTGATTGTAATGTTAGGCCATTTACTTTGCCAATTCTTTTTATTAACCCTATTTTTATACATATGTATTCTTTCTTTCGTTTCACGAAAATGGGCTGTAGGCTTCACTTGTAATGAAAGTACATCTTCAATTCCGCATGGAGATGTTAATATGACTTTGTTTTGTTCGTCCAAAGAAACACCAAGAGCGGTTGCTGTTTCAGGAAATTTAGAAATAGCATCAACAGAAGAAGAATATGGTGGCATGTTATTCACCACATGCATACGAGCTTGATTCTTTACTGACCAAGGGATAGTAGTATCCATATTCATTAGTTTCGTTTCTAACGATTGTTCGTATGTCTCATCTTTATGTAATTGATCAAAATAGATGACATCAACATCTGGTGTAGCTGTTCGTACTTCGTAGTTATGTAAAGTATCCCAAATTTTAGAACGAACAAATCCGGCGCAAACCCACCAATCAGGTAGCTCTAGTGATCTTGCCATTTGTAATACATTCATCATCCACGGATCATTTTGTATCAAGTGGATAATATCTTGTTCGGTTTTAATAGTCATTTGATAGTACACCTACTTTTTTAGAGAGTGAATTAATGCATAAGTTCAATAATCCATAAAATCCAGTAAGCACCTGGTACAAATAAAAGTTGTGCTAATAAGGTGCCAAGAAGTCTAGAAATCATTAGCCAGCCATACATTTTACTCATTGCTTCAGCACCCTTTTCTGATTGTAAAGCTCGTTCTGTTAGAAGAGCAATGCGTGGATCGAGTAGCACTGTTAATAAAATGGTAGCAAAACCATTAACAAGGCCAGAAGCTGTACTTGCATTTGTTGCGTAATCTGGGTTTAAAAAGGAAGCGTAAAGGGCTGAAAGGACACCCGCTGTATAAATTGCAGTTGCAAACATGTTGATAAGCATAATACGCTTTGGGATGCCACCGATCCGCATTCGATGAATCATTTCGAATTTTGGAAAGCGTACATATTTTTTTGTGTATTTTAATTTTTGAATGTTATTCGTCTTCATCATTCGAATGAATGAACCATTCGTTTCAAAGTTTTGAATAACGTATCCAAATAGCTTTGTCAAAGTTGGATAGAGTATAATCGCGAGCAATGTACCGACAGAAGCAGATAATAGAACGAGCCGTATAATATGCTCTAAATCAATAGAAGAATCTAGTTTTGCTTCATCGACAATACCACCAATTAAAAAAGCTTGTAGTAAGTTAGATGTTCTTGAAATAAGTAGTACCATTCCTACGATGGATAAGGCAACGACAATCTTTTTTAAACGGACACCAGCTAATCGAATACTATAAGAGCTAGTTTCAACTGCATGGATAACAATTGTGAAAGCCATTATAAAAATTAACGTAATTGACATGTGTTTCACCAGTTTCTATTAAATTAATTATAACTTTTTCACTTTATCATATCTTTTGTGATTTTGTAACTGAAAGTATAAGGGTTAGAAAGAACAATTTTCCGAAAAATTAAATGGTGATAGTATAGTAAAGGTGTAAGTAGGATAATGGCCTTAATGGGGTACATATAAAATCAGTGGGGGAATTAAATATGTATACAACATTTCTATTTGATTTGGATGGAACATTAACTGATCCGAAAGAAGGGATAATAAATTCTGTTCTATACGCGTTAGAAAAAATGGGGATTGAAGAAGTGAATATAAGTGAGTTAGATTCATTTATCGGTCCACCAATCCAACAATCTTTTGTAGATAGATATAATATGAATGAAATAGAAGTAGAACGAGCAGTGTTTTATTTTCGGGAATATTTAAAGCGAAGTGGTTTATTAGAGAATAAAGTATACGATGGAATTCCAATCCTATTGCAAGAATTAAAGGATGCTGGCAATCGTTTGTTTGTAGCAACCTCAAAGCCTACTGTATTTGCGAAACAAGTAATAGAGCACTTTCAGTTAACATCTTTTTTTGAAGAGATTGTTGGGAGTAATTTAGATGGGACAAGAATAAAAAAGGAAGAAATAATTGCTCATATTTTACAAACAAATGAAGAACTTCGAAAAGAAGAAATAGTGATGATTGGTGATAGAAAGCATGACGTAATCGGTGCGAACAGTAACGGAATTGCTTCAATAGGTGTATTGTATGGATATGGTAATGAGAATGAATTGAGTGATGCTAGGGCGATTCATATAGTGAAAGATGTCGAAGAGTTACAAAGCTTTTGTATAGAGAATAGTACAATAAAATTATAGAAATAGAACATAGAAATCCCTTTATAACATATGACGATGAAATCGTTTTTGTTTAAAGGGATTTTTCATATGTAATCGAATACTTATAATTAGACATTTTTAGCATAAAAAATTTGTAATAAAAAGAGGAGGAATGTCATGACATAAAAGGGTTCGAAATACAAGTGAAAGTCCACCATCAAAAGATTGAATTTTCAGTTTAAAAGGAGGGTTATAATTGGAGCTAGTTATTATTTTATTAGCACTTAGTTTACTCATGTTTGTAGCATATAAAGGATTTTCTGTAATATTATTCGCACCGATTTTTGCATTATTTGCGGTATTTTTAACAGAGCCTAGTTTTGTATTACCTTTCTTTTCTAATATTTTTATGGAGAAAATGGTAGGATTTATTAAACTATATTTCCCTGTATTTTTACTTGGAGCAATATTTGGGAAAGTAGTAGAAATGTCAGGAATCGCTGATTCCATCGCAAAGACGATTGTAGAGTTAGTTGGAGAAAAACGTACAATTTTAGCGATTGTTTTAATGGGAGCTATTTTAACTTATAGCGGTGTTAGTGTGTATGTAGTGGTGTTCGCTATATTTCCGTTTGCGGCTAAGTTGTTTCGACAAGCGGATATTCCGAAGCGTTTAATCCCCGGCACAATCGTTCTTGGAGCAGCAACATTTACAATGGATGCGCTTCCTGGATCACCACAAATTCAAAATGTAATACCTACAACTTTTTTTAAAACTGATATTTATGCAGCACCGATACTTGGTATTTTAGGCGCAATTTTTGTTTTAACGTTAGGTTTACTTTATTTAGAGAGTAAGCGTAAGAAGGCAAAAGCAGCAGGAGAAGGGTATTTTGGTTTTAACGATGGAAAGTCTGAAATGGCAGCATCTTTACAATTAGAACAAAAAGATATACCGATACTAAGCAGTATTGAAATCACAAGAATACAGCAAGTAATTGCGTTTGTACCACTTATTTTAGTAGGTGTAATGAATAAAGTTTTCACAATCATGATACCAAAGTGGTATCCAAATGGTTTTGATTTCTCAGCTATTGGTATGAAAGCATTTGGAAAAGTTGAATTAAGTGCAGTAGTTGGGATTTGGTCTGTAGAATTGGCACTTATTATAGGGATTTTATCAACGCTTTTATTATATTGGAAACGAGTAGTAACTGGATTTCAAGCTGGATTGAATACAAGTATTGGTGGAGCGCTACTTGCAACAATGAATACAGGAGCTGAGTTTGGATTTGGTGGTGTTATTGCAGCACTTCCAGGGTTTGCAATTATGAGAGATAGCATCTCTGCAACTTTCACGAATCCATTAGTGAATGGGGCAGTAACAACGAATATTTTGGCTGGTATTACTGGGTCAGCATCAGGAGGAATGGGGATTGTTTTAAGTGCGATGGGAGATAAATTTATTGCAGCGGCCAATCAATATGATATTCCGTTAGAAGTTATGCACCGTATTGTATCAATGGCATCAGGAGGAATGGATACATTACCACATAATGGTGCAATTATTACTATTCTAACGGTAACAGGATTAACACATAAACAGTCGTATAAAGATATATTTGCTATTACAATTTTGAAAACGGTTGCTGTATTTGCAGTCATCGCGTTCTATACTTTAACAGGAATCTATTAATACTAGTTAGTATACGAAAAGAAAAGATTTATCAGATTGATATTTTACATAATAAAATATTTATTGTAACTACTCAGTCACTCTATGAAAAATCGGCAGAAAGGTTTATTTTAGTTGGCCGAGAGAGGACCTGGCTGTGTATAGGAGCGGTCAGGACCTTTCCTGCCATGCGCAAAGCAAAGTTTTAAAACAAAGAAAGGTAGCAAGGTGTAGGTCCATTGTTATCTTCATGGCAGCAATCTATATGCTGAAAAATGAAATGCATGTCTGAGTATTTGCAAATATTTATTATGGATAGAAGGGGTGGAGTACTTGCAAGAAGTTGCTGAGTTTCGTATGCCGAAGTCTGTATTATATGGGAGAAATTCGTTTGAAAAACTAGGGGATCAATCAAGAAAGTTAGGGAAAAGGGCTTTTATTGTAAGTGATACAATTATGGAGAAGTTGGGTTATGTTGAAAGATGTGTGGATCACTTAAATGCGAAAGGGATTACTGTTATTACGTACAATGAAGTAAATACTGAGCCTACAAATTTACACGTATTAGAAGCGTTATCTATTTGTAAAGAAGGAAAATGCGATTTTATCATAGGTATTGGCGGAGGAAGTTGTATTGATGTTGCGAAAGCAGTAGCAGTGTTATATACAAATGGTGGAGAAATTGAAGATTACGTCCAAAAGGATATAGAAATAGAATACAATCCACTACCGCTAATCGCAATCCCAACAACTTCTGGTACTGGATCGGAAGTAACAAGTGTAGCAGTAATTACGAATAAAAAAACAGATGTGAAAATGATGATAAAACATCCAAGCTTTACCCCTCATGTTGCGATAATAGACCCGATTTTTACAAGTTCGGTACCACCTCATATTACTGCAGCAACGGGAGTAGATGCATTATGCCATGCAATTGAAGCTTATATTTCTAAAGTTTCACAACCTCTTACAGATGTTCTTGCTCTTTCAGCTATTGAAAGTATTATGAAATATTTACGTATCGTATATGAAGATGGAGATAATATGGAAGCAAGGGAAGCAATGATGATTGCTTCATTACAAGCGGGGATAGCTTTTTCAAATGCATCTGTTACATTAGTTCATGGTATGTCCCGTCCAGTGGGAGCAATATTCCATGTACCACATGGAATATCGAATGCAATACTATTACCTACAGTTTTAGAGTTTACAAAAATGAGTGCAGTAAAAAGGTTAGCGGAAGTAGGACGTAGCTTAAACAAAGATTTGTATTCCCATTCTGATGAAGAAGTAGCGAATTATACCATTGCTGAAATTAAGAAACTTTGTTTTGATCTTTGTATTCCTAATTTAAGAGAATACGGAATTGATGAAGTTGAATTTGAAAATGCTATTTCTAAAATGGCGAAAGATGCTATCGGAAGTGGGAGTCCAAGTAACAATCCACGAGTTCCATCTTATGATGAAATAAAAGAGCTCTATCGAAAATGCTTTGATTATAAATATGAGGTTACTGTAAGGTTAATTTTCTGAATATTCATTAATTATTTCCGTGGAAATGAAAAGTAACTTTTAATATAAATGGTTATAAAACTATTAATTATATTTCAGTAGAACATTATTTATTGTGTATAAATTATAGTATGAATTACACGTTTTAAAATATTATTTTGAAGGAGAATATATGAAATTAATAGGTCTTATTGGCGGAATGAGCTGTGAGTCATCTACTGAGTATTACAAAAAGATATATAATTTTATTATGTAAACAAAAACGTGTAAGTGGAAAACATTCAGAAAATATTCTATAATGTAAGTGGTTACATTTAAGGGGGAATGCGGATGCTTTCAGTTCAACCAATCGCATTTGTATATAATGAAAGAATGGAAATAAAAGATGATGAGTGGGGAGATGTAAGATCCTGTATTACTTTAACTGATATGTATACAGAGGAAAGTATACAAGGGATCGAAGAGTTTTCTCATATTGAAGTTATTTTCTATTTTCATAAAGTAACAGATGAACAAATTCAATATTCTGCTATACACCCTAGAAATAATAGTAATTATCCAAAAGTAGGGATTTTTGCACAGCGTGGAAAAAATCGTCCGAATCGACTAGGAGCGACAATTGTTAAAGTGATAAAAAGGGATGGAAATACAATTGTGGTTGAAGGATTAGACGCAATCGATGGTACACCTATATTGGATATTAAGCCTGTTATGAAAGAATTTATACCGAGAGAAGAAATAAAGCAGCCTAAATGGGCAACAGATATTATGAAACAGTATTGGAAGGGGAACGGAGTAAAATGAGAATATATGAAGCAACAATTGCAGATTTAGATGGACTAGCATCTGTTTTTAATAACTATCGCGTATTTTATCGACAAGATTCCGATATTGAAGGAGCAAAATTATTTTTACGAAATCGATTTGAGCGAAAAGAGTCAGTCATTTTCGTGGCTGTTGAAAACGGAGAATATATTGGATTTACGCAATTATATCCTTCATTTTCTTCCATTTCGATGAAAGAATTATGGATTTTAAATGATCTGTTTGTACAAGAGGCAAAGCGTGGAGCCGGAACAGGTAAAAAATTATTAGAAGCTGCTAAAGAATTCGCCTTAGAAAATGGCGCAAAAGGTGTAAAATTACAAACAGAGATTGATAATTTATCAGCTCAGCGATTATACGCTGAAAATGGATACTTGAGAGATAATCGTTATTTTCATTATGAATTAACTTTTTGAAATATATATAGTTAAATGAGACGTTTTCAAAGTGAAGACGTCTCATTTAATTTTTTTATTGATGATTTAAAATCCAATTTGTAGCGTCTTCAAAGTTTTCTGCAATGTAATTCGGCTCAATATGTGCCCATTTGTCTCGGAACGTATGTAAAGCATCATATCCAGCACCAGTTCGAACTAATATTGTTGTTGCATTTACTTTTGCACCAGCAACAATATCAGTCCAGCGATCACCGATTACAGCGCATTTTGTTAAATCAAGCCTATGTTTTTCTGCTGCTTGCAGGAGCATACCTGTGCTCGGTTTGCGGCATTCACATCCATCACCATGTTTATGAGGACAAAGGTAAATATCATCAAAACCAAACTCTTTTAATTCTTGAACAAAATCATTCACAGTTGCTTTTCCATCCGCGATACCTGGTTGATTCGTAAAAGAGAATAGTTTAATATTTTGAGCTTTTAACTTTTGTAAAGATTCCTTTGTAAAAGGAAATAATGTGAAAGAACCTGGATAATGTATTGTAGTATCACCGCCAATTGTTCCGTCACGATCAATGAAAATAGCTTCAATGTTTTTCATAGTTACAGTCCTTTCAATTTAAATTAAAAACTACAAACATTAAATATTCTCTTGAAATATGCTTTTTCCTGCTACCGAAACAAATATATCAGAAGTGATATAATACTAAATTTAGAGGGATATGTTATCATTTTCCTTGATTGTAATGTAATTGGAAAGAAGGTAAGTATTATGTTAGAGGTGAATATCCGCTCAGCCGGATATGAAATTGGTGAAAAGACAGTTCATGATATTGCATTTGCAATTGAAAAAGGCGAGTTAGTGGCTCTTATTGGTGCAAATGGCGCAGGAAAGAGTACGACAATTAAATCGATACTCGCTTTGCTTGTCAATATGGATGGTGAAATCTCGTTTGGTGAAAAGAAAAATCCATATGCATATGTACCGGAGCATCCCACTTATTATGATTATTTAACTCTGTGGGAGCATATTGAATTATTAATGGCGGCTTGTGGAAATGAAGTGGGAAATTGGGAGGACAAAGCAAGGGAATTATTACATACGTTTCGAATGGAAAAACATATACACGAATACATATCAAAATTTTCAAAAGGTATGAAACAAAAATCGATGCTAATATTAGCATTTTTAACAGAGCCAGATTTCTATATTATTGATGAGCCTTTTATCGGTTTAGATCCAGTAGCCACGAAAGACTTTTTGAATTACTTATATAAAAAAAAAGAGCGAGGAGCAGGTATATTACTTTGTACGCACGTGCTGGATACAGCTGAAAGAATTTGTGAAAGATTTTTACTCATTTCGCAAGGTACATTAGTAGCAGATGGGCATTTAGAGGCGATCCAATCGTTAGCAGAAATGCCAGGAAGTACACTGTTAGATTGTTTCGATGCAATTGTAAGGCGGGAACAGCATGATTAAACAACAGTTTAATAAAAGGTTACGTCATGAATTGCAAAGAAAATGGAAGTCGATTCGTTCTGTAACAGATTGGACAGTCGCATTATATATTATTATTCCAGCACTTATATTTGCGGGGATCTACTATCGTTCACTATGGATGAAAGAATTATCAATGGAAGAGACCGTTTATTTTGGATTAGGTTTACTTGCATTTTACTTTGTTACATTTTCAAGAGGAGTGCGCTCATTTTTTGAACAAGCAGATAGCTTATTTTTAATTTCGTACCCAAATCATATGCGAAGATTAATGAAGCTTGGCATGATATATACGTTAATTCGGATTGCAATAACGAACGCAATTGTAGTATTCATTATGCTGCCTATATTGATGAAAAGTATGGGAGCGACAATTATACAAATCGTACTGTTCTGGATTTTCTTTACTGTTTTTCGATTTATGCTATCGTTGTTGACGAGATTCATAAATGTACGTGTGGGGAAACGATGGGTTTTATTGATTATAAAAGATGTTATATTTTCTTTTAGTTTGATTTTTTTTGGAATCAGTGTATTTTTTATTTATAAAAATCCATTGTATTCCATATTATTTATCGGTCTAGCAGCTGTATTTACTATAGTCTTGGTAAAAGAAAAGATGAATTATAAAAATTTCTTTTTTAAAGAAGTTGAGAAAGAAAAAGAAGAAAGTATGCGTTGGACGGTAGGGATTATGCAAGTTGGTGGCCATGCTGCGAAGCCGAGTAGTTCGAATAAAAAACCGTGGATGTTCCCTCGTTCTAAAAATATATTAGGAAAAAAATCTGATTCGCGTATTGTAGAATCTTTTTTGAAAGAATTTTTGCGTACAAGTAGCGCTTTAACGTTTTATGTGCAAATTGTTTTAATTAGTACTGTAAGTATTATCGTGACTCCGCAGTGGATAACAGCTATTATTCTTGTGTTTGCTATAGTTGCTATTTCTCGCTATGCGCGTGATTATTGGAATGAATTTACGAAGAAAATGTTTCTACATTTATATTGTGATGAAGGAGAATTACTATTATTAAGGTGGAAGGCGGATCGTTATTTGCTCCTTCCAGTCGTATTTATGTACGCAACAGTCATCCTCTCACATTTTTATTTATTGCCAGCAGTAATTATTGGAGTTATTTTTATAGTATTCATTGGTTGGATTGTATTTTTACCATAGAAAAAGAGCCGGAAATGGCTCTTTTTCTAGTCTGTAACACACTGATAAATAAAATATACTAAAAGGAGTATGCTTGCGGCGGAATACACGACATCTAAAGTCATCTGATCGCCTCCTCATTGTTGTTGTATTTCTAGTGTATGAAATCTTACAATTTCATATTCAAGTGAAAAAAATGTGAACGTTAACAAATTTGTAAAGTGCAAAAATTACAATCATTTTGTATAATAGAAGAAACAACCGTTATATAAAATATAATGAGTGAAAGGGGAGGGAACATAAATGCCAAATTGGTTTAGAAAAACCTTAGTCGCATTAATTACCGTATTTACGTTTGGTTTAGTGACGCCTCCTTCCATATTACTTGATAATGCCAAAGCTGCGGACAAGCCTACGAGCACAGCTGGGCAACAAAATTTGGAGAGTACGTCCTATACATATGAAGAAACGAATGATAGGTTAACCACCGATACTTTTGTTAACTATGCGATGCAAGAAGCAGAGAAGCAATCTATGCAAAAATTCGGTTCTAAAATTGGGCCTGTAATTGAAGATGAATTTAAATACGTTGTATTACCTAAAATTGAAGAGGCAATCGCGGAACTTGCAAATGATGTACCAGAAGAATCGTTGCAATCATTAGCGATTTCTCAAAGACCAGCTGGCGGAAATAATGAAAAGATTTTTCATGTTTATGACACGAAATCAGGAAATGACTTACTGCGATTTCATGTAAGGAGAGATCATCCACCGCAAGATGGATATTATTTTAATTTCCACTATCATCGTTTTGATGATGGATACTCAGGACACCATGAGTTAGGAAATATTTATTGGAATACGAATGTACCGCCGAAATGGTTGTCTTAATGAAGAACAAGAGAAAATCTTGTTCTTTTTTTATGTGTATGAAAGGGTAAGACATTTATGTTGTTGAATAACATAGGTTTAGGAAAAAAACAAAGGGAGTCTGGGAATGCAAAAATACATTGTTTTTGACTTTGATGGCACATTAGTAGATTCACAAAAGATATTTGTACCAATTTATAATCAACTTGCTGAAAAGCATGGATATAAGACAGTTAGTGAGGAAGAGATTGAGTCTTTACGAAAACTGACTATTGCTGAAAGATGTAAAAAACTCGATGTGCCACTGTATAAACTTCCTATATTGGCGCTAGAGTTTTATAAATTATATCAACCTGCTATAAAAGATCTCGTTTTATTCCATGGGATGAAGAATGTTTTAGATGAATTACATAAAAAAGGCTACGGGATTGCGGTTATATCTTCGAACTCAGAAGAGCATATTAGGGCATTTTTACATAATAATGGCATAGAAAATATTCAAGAAGTGTATTGTTCTAAAAATTTGTTTGGTAAAGATAAAATGATAAAAAGATTTTTAAAGTCGAAAAAGCTCACAGAACAAGATATGTTGTATGTCGGTGATGAACAACGTGATATTGCAGCTTGTAAAAAAGCTGGTGTGAATGTGATTTGGGTATCTTGGGGATATGATGTCATTGAAACAGTAGAAAAAGATGAACCAGATTTTATGGTCAATACGCCGATGGAAATTGTACAAGTTGTACAGGGCGCACATTCTTAATATGAATATACTTCGATAAGGTATTCATCATATTGAATTTGGGATAGCGAATTTAGATGAGTCTATTACTTTTTACAATCCGAATGGATTTATTATAGAAGTAGCGTATACACCAAATGTAGAAATGTAAGGGGAATAAACATGAAGACAATTACAGCACGGCAAAGCAATATACAAATAGTAAAAGATGCAGCAAATATTGAAGAAATCTCTAAAGGTTTCTCTCCTGATAAAAAATATATCATTACGACTATTGAAGATGAAAAGTATTTGTTACGGACAGGCGATATAAAAGAGTATGAAAGAAAGAAAATAGAGTTTCAAATTTTAAATGAAATGCAAAACCGTAGTGTGCGAGCGCAAAAACCAATTGAAATGGGTTTATTGGCAGAAGAAGGTTTATGCTATGGCATTTTTTCATATGTAGAAGGGGAAGATGCGAAGAAGCTATTGCCTACGTATTCACCAAAAGAACAATATAATATTGGTATAGAGGCAGGAAAAGATTTAGCAAAAATGCATACATATGAAGCTCCTAAGGATATACTTCCATGGTATGAAAGAGCAATGAAAAAACACCGGAAATATTTAGAGGCATATAAAACATGTGGAATAAAAATAAAAAATGATGATAAAATCATAAAGTTTATAGATGATAATGAAATGTATTTACAAAATCGCCCAAATCGATTTCAACACGATGATTTTCATTTAGAAAATATAATTGTGCGGGATGGGAAATATGTAGGTGTTGTTGATTTTAATGGATACGACTGGGGCGATCCACTTCATGATTTCGTGAAAATTGCACTATTTGCAAGGGACATTAGTATTCCGTATTCAATTGGACAAATAGAAGGATACTTTAATGGTAGAATACCAGAGGAGTTTTGGAAATTATATGCGGTGTACGTTGGCATGACAGTTTTCTCATCAGTTGTCTGGTCCTTACGAGCAGCACCCCATATGTTAGATGATACGTTAGAACGTCTTACTATAGTTTTAGCGGATCATAAAAACTTTGAGCTATTAAAGCCAATTTGGTTTCAACCAGAAAAGATTGATATGAAATAGAAAAGGTAGGTGTGATTCACACCTACCTTTATTTTTTACCATTCTTCGTTTTGAAGCAGTTGTAATGCTAACTTTAAATCTACATCTTCTTGTATATGTTCCGAAGTCCACGGGATATGTATATGTGGTTGTATACCAATTCCGGACATTCCTTCGCCTTTATCTATAATAGAAAGCCGTGAAGTAGGGTAGTAAAGAGCAAATGTATCAGCCCATTCCATTACTGCTAAATTAGAATAATCATTTAAACCAGCAGTAGGATCGTCCCATCCTTTTTTATCAATACAACCGGAATAATCGTGATGAGTAATCGAAACAATTTCTTTTGAAATTTCTGTGTACATAGCTTTTCCATTTTATAATTTAATTAGTTGAATAATAGAATTTTATATCCTTTACGTATTATCCTTTTTTTGGATGAAGAATTTAAAGGGAAATAGAGGGAAGTGTTGTCATCCCTCTATTTAAAAAATTATTTAATTTTCTTAAATGCAAGCGGCTGAGTACTTAACATAGCTGGTACATGTAACTGAAGGGATGGGAATTCACCACTCACACTCATTTCATAAGCGAATAATAAACTCATTTTCATTTGGAATAACTCAACTTCTGCGGAGAAGATGTCGTAATGATGATGCCCTAATTGAATATCCATCTCCATAAATTGTACATTTAACGAATCATCTCGCTTGTATATTTGTAATGTTCCGTATGCAGGATGTTCAAAAGTACCAGTATAATCCTCTAACTTGTGAGAAGGTGTAGTTCCTTTAATTTGTTCAGGAAGTGATTCAGTTGCTTCTTTCATCATTTCCTTCATTTTTTCAGTATCTTCTACAGCACGTTTATGCCAATCAATGGATTCTAATTCAAGTAGTTCATCATAAATTTGATTAGCGAGATAAGTAGGAAGTAATGTGCCTCCAGCATTTGTTAAAATGACAAGGCCTATGTTTTCATTTGGTATGAATGAAACGAGCGCTGAAAATCCATCAATATTACCGCCATGATGAACCACCTTATTACCACGATAAGCGCTAATAAACCAACCAAGTCCGTAACTATTTAATGGAGATTCGGGAAGTGATAAAATCGGTTGATCTGGAATTGAATTGTGTGGTGTATACATTTGTTGTAATAATTCAGAGGAGATTAATTCATGATCTCCAAACTTTCCTTCGTTTAAGTGAAGAAGTACCCAATTTGCCATATCTTCAATTGTAGAATTAATACATCCAGCAGCGCCGACTGTATCGATGTTACGGAATGGAACTTCTTTTATTTCATCTTCATTTTCAATGTAAGGTAAAGCATAATCATCTGTAGTTTGTGAATCTGTAACAGAGAAATTTGTATGGCTCATATTTAAAGGTTCTAAAATATGTTCTGTAGCGTATTGCTCCCATGTTTGATTTGTAATGTTTTCAACAATGTAGCTAATTGTTGCATACATTAAGTTGTTATAAAGAAATGCTGTGCGGAACGGTGCATCAAGTGATAAATGTTTTATTTTTTCAACAAGATTTTTTCGAGTTAAGGAAGAACTGTACCAAAGAGCATCGTGACGACTTACCCCAGTACGATGAGAAGCTAAATCTCGTCCTGTAACTTGCGAGTTAGCGAGCATATCGGATAAAGAGAAGTTAGGTACGTAAGTTTGGACAGGAGTATCCCAATTAAACTTTTTTTGCTGTGCTAATAAGCTTAATGAAAGTGTACCGAATGCTTTCGTTGCAGAACCGATGGCGAATCTTGTCTGCGGAGTAACAGCCTCTTTTTTCTCTATGCTACGATAGCCGAAACCTTCTGAAATAATGACCTCACCATCTTTTATAACAGCTATAGCAGCGCCAGGAACGTGTAAATCTTTCATCATCTCTTCAACCTTATGTTGTAACGTACTTAAAACAGGAGTTTTGATTTTAGACATGATTCCAACCTCCAAATATAAATTTTATGTTCCGCACTATACTTTCTGTAATAGAAAAGTGAAAACCTTTTTTAATATTGAAAGTTAATAATTTTGTAAGAAATATTGAAAGAATTTTTATTAATTTGGATTATTAAATTCGCTGTTTTTCATGTTATGATAAATCTCATATAAGATTGAAAGAAGGTTTTCCTACATATGAAACATGCTGAATATGAATACTTAAATTTATGCCGTCATGTAATGGAGCACGGTACGAAGAAAGAAGATCGTACAGGGACAGGTACTGTATCTGTATTTGGATATCAAATGCGTTTCGATCTAAGTAAAGGATTTCCTTTATTAACGACAAAGAGAGTCCCATTTCGCCTTGTAGCAAGTGAACTGCTTTGGTTTATGAAAGGTGATACAAATATTCGTTATTTATTGCAACATAATAATAATATTTGGAATGAATGGGCGTTTAAGAGCTGGGTAGAAGGTGACGAGTATAATGGTCCTGATATGACAGATTTCGGTCTTCGCTCTCAACAAGATGCGGAATTTAAGAAGCAATACGATGAGCAAATGGACCTATTTAAAAAGAATGTTTTAGAAGATGATGATTTTTCGAATAAATATGGTTATTTAGGAGACGTATACGGAAAGCAGTGGCGTGCTTGGAAAACGACAGCTGGTGAAACACTAGATCAACTAAAAGATGTAATTGAAATGATTAAGAAAACACCAGATTCACGCCGCCTAATTGTTTCTGCTTGGAATCCTGAAGATGTACCAAGTATGGCATTACCGCCTTGTCATACGCTATTCCAATTTTATGTAGCAGATGGAAAGCTTTCTTGTCAGTTATATCAAAGAAGCGGTGATATTTTCCTTGGCATTCCATTTAACATTGCAAGCTATTCACTTTTAACACATTTAATTGCACATGAATGTGGTCTTGAAGTAGGAGAATTTGTTCATACAATTGGTGATGCACATATTTATACAAATCATTTTGAACAAGTAGAAAAGCAGTTGGCACGTGAACCACGTCCGTTCCCTAAACTTACATTAAATCCAGATGTGAAATCTGTGTTTGATTTTGAAATGGACGATTTAACTATTGAAGGATATGATCCACATCCAGCAATTAAAGCACCAGTTGCAGTGTAATTGTAGAGGAGATGCAAAGATGATTATTTCATTTATGGTCGCAATGGACGAAAATAGAGTAATTGGTAAAGATAATAAATTACCTTGGCATTTGCCAAGTGAATTACAGTATGTGAAGAAAACGACAATGGGTCACCCGCTTATTATGGGAAGAAAGAACTATGAAGCGATTGGTAGACCACTGCCAGGAAGACGTAATATTATCGTAACTCGCAATGGAGAGTATCATGTTGAAGGTTGTGAAGTTGCTCATTCTGCGGAAGAAGTGTTTGAGCTATGCAAAGATGAAGAAGAAATCTTTATTTTTGGAGGAGCGCAAATTTATGATTTATTCTTACCGTATGTGGAGAAATTGTATATAACAAAGATTCATCATGCGTTTGATGGAGATACATTCTTCCCGGAAATAGATATGACTGATTGGAAAGAAGTTTTTGTGGAGAAAGGCTTAACGGATGAAAAAAATCCGTACACGTACTATTATCATATTTATGAAAAGCAACAATAAAAAAAGATTGATGTGAGCATTCACATCAATCTTTTTATTTATATTATTAAATGTATCTTTATAGAGAGGATTCGATAGTGCTATAATGAGAGTTAGCATGTATAGAATGCTATAAATCTTTAGAAGTACGCTATGTAATAAAAGGAGGAGAATCGGTTGAGAAAAATATGGGGGATTCTTTTTCTTTGCTTTGCATTAATGCTAGTCGGATGCGGCAAAGAAGAAAAACCACAAGAAGCGTTTGATACATATGTAAAAGCATGGAATAAACAAAAATTTGCAGATATGTATGATCAATTATCAGAAAATGCAAAAAAAGATATTTCACAGAAAGAGTTTACTGAGAAATATGAAAAGATTTATTCTGGTATTGAAGTGAAAGACTTAAAGGTAGAAACAGGGGAAGTAAAAGAAGATAAAAAAGATGAAGGCCCTGTTCCTTTTAAAGTAAGCATGGATACAGTTGGTGGTAAAATCACTTTTGGCCATGAAGCAAAAATGGTGAAAGAAAAAGATGGGGATAAAGAGTCTTGGAAAATAGATTGGACTCCTGATTTCATTTTCCCTGGCATGACAAAAGATAGTAAAGTGCGTATGCAGACAACACAACCAAAACGTGGTGAAGTTTACGATCGTAATGGAAAAGGTCTTGCGACGAATGGTAAAGCTTCTGAAATCGGAATGATTCCTGAAAAGTTAGGGGATGCTGCTCCGCAAACGAAAGAAACGGTAGCGAAGTTGTTAAATATGTCTGTAGAAGAAATTGATCAAAAACTAGCTGCTAAATGGGTAAAACCAGGGTATCTCGTACCAATTGGAATTTTGCCTGAGGGAGCAACGCAAAATACCTACATTGATTTACCAGGTGTTGCAACAAAACCTGTAAATGTTCGTACATATCCATTAGGGGAAGCAGCAGCGCATCTTACTGGTTATATCGGAAAAGTAAATGCTGAAGATTTAAAAACGCTTCAAAAGAAAGGTTATCAAGCAGATGATCCAGTTGGTAAGGCTGGATTAGAGCAAGTATTGGAAGAACAGCTACGCGGGAAAAAAGGTGGCCGTGTCTTCATGGAAGATGCGCAAGGAAAAGAAATTAAAAATTTAGCGAAAACAGATGCTGTTGATGGAGAAAATGTAACTTTAACTATCGATAGTGTTGTTCAAGAAAAAACGTATAATGAAATGAAAGGAGAGGCTGGATCAAGTGCTGCAATTAACCCGAAAAGCGGGGAAACGATTGCACTTGTAAGTAGTCCAGCATACGATCCTAATCTTATTGCGAGAGGGACATCAAAAGCTCAACGTGAAGCTTGGAATAATGACCCGAAAAAACCGATGACGAATCGATTTACACAATTATCGGTTCCGGGTTCTGTATTTAAGCCAATTACAGGTGCAATTGGACTTGAAACGAAAACAATCGATCCGAAAGAAGAATTGAAAATTGAAGGACTGAAATGGACGAAAGATTCTTCTTGGGGCAATTATTACGTAACACGTGTAAAAGATGCAAATCCGATTGATTTTGATAAGGCAATGAAATACTCGGATAATATTTACTTTGCACAAGAAGCTTTGAAAATTGGAAAAGATAAATTTATGGCTGAGGCGAAAAAATTCGGATTTGATGAGAAATTACCAATTGAATACGGATTCCCAGTTTCTAAAATCGCAAGTGATGGCATAAAAAATGATATTCAAATGGCAGATACAGGATATGGACAAGGACAAGTCTTAATGACCCCTCTTCATTTAGCTTTAACGTATGCACCGATTGTAAATGATGGAACGATTCCGTCGCCATATCTTATTAAAACAGATAAACAACCAAAGGCCTGGAAAGAAAATGTGATTTCTAAAGGAACTCAAGATATATTGAAAACGGCTTTAACGAAAGTAATTAACGATCCAGATGGTACAGGGAAAATTGCAAAAATTGATGGTATGACTCTTGCTGGTAAAACAGGAACAGCAGAATTAAAAGTATCAAAAGAGGCAGAAGGAAAAGAACTAGGTTGGTTCGCTGCGTTTGATTTAAATTCACCTGATATGGTCATTACAATGATGATTGAAGATGTAAAAGGTAGAGGTGGAAGTAATATTCCGGCTGAAAAAGTGAAACATGTTTTTCAAAAGTAGTAATTGATGAAGACTATCTCCATGAAATATGGAGGTAGTTTTTTTATTTGATTAAAACCTTAATATTTATATACAAAACTAACTGAAATAATATAACTTATTAACTTACGAAAAAAAAGCAGCTATTTTTTATTGACAGCCATTAAAACTTTTTGTATTATACTTACATAAGGTAAGTTATTTACTATAAAAAAATAAATCTCAAAGTAAAGATAAATTTGAAAAAGGGAGATAATATAATGACAAAAGTACTATTTATTACAGCAAATCCAAATTCAGCAGAAGGTTCTTTCGGTATGGCAGTAGGGGAAGCTTTCATCGAAACATATAAAAACGAACATCCACAAGACGAAGTTGTAACAATTGATTTATTCAATACAACTGTACCAGCAATCGATGCAGACGTATTCGCTGCTTGGGGTAAATTTGCAGCAGGCGAAGGATTCGAAAATTTAAGTGAAACTCAGCAACAAAAAGTTGCAGCAATGAACAATAACTTAGAAACATTTATGCATGCAGATCGTTATGTATTCGTGACTCCAATGTGGAACTTCAGCTACCCAGCAGTAGTGAAAGCATACTTAGATAACTTATCAATCGCAGGTAAAACATTCAAATATACTGAAAATGGTCCAGTTGGCTTACTAGAAGGCAAAAAAGCACTTCATATTCAAGCTACAGGCGGCATTTACTCTGAAGGAGCATACGCATCTATGGACTTCGGTCGCAATCACTTAAATGCAGTATTAGGATTCATGGGTGTATCAGACACTGAATATATTGCAGTTGAAGGAATGAATGCAAATCCTGAAAAAGCACAAGACATTAAAGAAGCAGCAATTGTAAATGCACGCGAATTAGCAAAACGTTTCTAATATAGAAAACTTCAAAATGTCCAAACACTTGTTGTTTGGACATTTTTTCTTCTTTTTCCTTCGTTTGTCTAGTATAATGAAGGTCGGAATGATAATAGGTGGGGGTTCTGTATGATTCAAACGTTTTTTAAAATCTTTTATTTAATTTTAATCGTAATTGCGATTACACCAAGGTTGTGGCGTATAAAAAGAAAAGCAAATGCGATGTCACCGCAAGAAAAAGATAGTGTTGTGTATAAAACAACAAACTGGTTTGGTAAGAAAATGGTGCGTGTAACTGGATCGACTGTAGAAGTAAAGGGACTTGAAAATGTTCCGAAAGACAAGCCGGTGCTAGTTGTAAGTAATCATCAAAGTAATATGGATATTCCTGTTTTACTAGGTTACTTAAATAAGCCAATTGGATTCGTTTCAAAAGCGGAAATTAAAAAGTTTCCGGTTGTACCAACATGGATGGAACTAATGAATTGTGTGTTCATGGACCGCAACGATCGCCGTCAATCTCTTAAGGCAATTAAAGATGGAATTGAACTGTTAAAGAACGGACATTCTATCGTAATTTTTCCAGAGGGAACGAGAAGTAAGGGCGGCGAAATCGGTGAGTTTAAAGCAGGGAGTTTTCACCTTGCAGTAAAATCTGGCGTATCTATATTACCAGTAACTTTAGATGGTACATATAAGATGTTTGAGGCTAATGGAAATCGTATGAAACCAGCTCATGCAACATTAACAATTTCTAAGCCAATTACACCTGAAGAATATGCAAGTATGGATGCTAAAGAGTTAACCCAGCATACAAAAGATATTATTGCATCTCAATTACATAAGTAATAAAAAAAAGTTTCAGCTTATACAAGCTGAAACTTTTTTTATGCTGCGGGTAAGACATAAAACAGTACGCAGAAAAACATCATTGTACTACCACCTAGTACGAATAGATGCCAAATGGCATGATTGAATGGAAGCTTTTCCCAAAGGAAGAATATAGCTCCGACAGAATACAAAATGCCGCCTATTAATAGTAGTGAGAAGCCGTGACCGGTTAAATTTTCATAAAGGGGTTTAATGGCAACGATCATGAGCCAACCCATAATGATATAACACAATGTTGATGTTTTAATAAAGCGACGAACAAAGAAGATTTTGAAAATAATTCCACCAATTGCAAGGGTCCAAATAATTGCGAGTAAAGTCCAACCGATCGGGCCACGCAGTGTAATGAGTAGAAATGGTGTATACGTGCCGGCAATTAATAAATATATGGCGGAGTGATCTAAAATGGTAAATAACTTTTCTACTTTTGGATGATGGATACTATGTAGCAGTGTAGAAAATAAGTATAGAAGGAACATGCTTACGCCATAAACGGTAAAGCCAACAACAGCAGATGCTGTGCCATGTTTGGAAGCATGAATAATTAATATGATTAAGGCAGGGATGCTTAAAATGGCACCGATACCATGGGTAATTGCATTCGCAATTTCTTCTTTTACAAATTGGGTCATTCTTGTAATTTTTTGGGTCATAATGTTAGTCCCTTTCACTGTATTGAGATAAGTTATATTTTCCTTAACCATATCATATACAAAAGGAATAGAAAATGATATTTGTATAATTGATTTTATTTTTGAATTTTTTTGATAAAAGACAACGGATACATTGACGTTTACGAAATTTTTTGACAAAATGAACTTATGGAATAGTAGGACAAGGAATCTACTTATGAAGGGGATGGGGAAATGTTTTCAAATATTGGCTTTCCAGGGTTAATTTTAATTTTAGTAGCAGTGTTAATTTTATTCGGCCCCAAAAAGTTACCGGAAATTGGGAAAGCTTTAGGGGAAACGTTAAAAGAATTTAAAAAATCAACAAAAGAATTGACTGATGAGGCATTTCAAGAGAAAGAAAAAAATAAATAAAAGAATCTGATGAAGTTTTTCTAGGAATGGATAAATAAAGTGTGGTGAACGAGATGGAAGATCGGGAAATGAGCGTAGTAGAACATATTGTTGAGCTTCGCAAACGAGTAATATATACAGTATTATCCTTTGTATTATTTTTAATTATTGGATTTACTTTTACGAAGGATATTTATTTTTGGCTTGTAAAAGATTTACCAATGAAATTAACTGTTCTCGGTCCAAGTGATGTGTTGTGGATTTTTTTCTTGATTGCTACAGTATTTGCTATCGTTTGTACAATTCCTTTTGCTGCGATACAAATTTGGTTATTTGTAAAACCAGGTTTACATCCCAATGAACAAAAAATGACATTAATGTATATACCGGTATTGTCTATATTATTTATAGCAGGCCTATCTTTCGGTTATTTTATCGTCATGCCATTTTTATTTCATTTCCTAACTACAATTGGTAATGAGATGTTTAATACAATGTTTACAACGGAAAAATATTTTCATTTCGTATTAAATTTAACAGTTCCGTTTGCTGTTATATTTGAATTACCTGTAGTTGTTATGTTTTTAACGAGTATAGGTCTTCTGACGGCAGAATTTCTGCAGAAAATAAGAAGATATGCTTATGTCGTGTTGATTATAATTGCATCGTGTATATCGCCGCCAGATTTTTTATCACATAGTTTAGTAGCGGTACCGCTTATTTGTATTTATGAAATTAGTATCGCTTTATCAAAGATAGTTAGTAAACGAAAACAGAAAAGAGAAGAAGAAACACAGTCGAAAAGTGCCTCGTTATAAAGGCACTTTTTAATTTATTTGTTATACTCTAGCCATAATTGTATACAATATATAGAAGAAAAAAATTATAGAATCTCCAAAATTTAGACAAACTTTTCATTTTTATAAGGTTATACTGAAGTTATCAGGCTATATATGGGTAATAAGACTCCCGTCTCAAAGTATATATAGGACAGGGTTCGAATTAGGTGGATATAAATGAAGTATTAACTTCTAAACGGGGGCAGTTTAAGGATATTTTAGTATTCATAGGAAACCTACACTAAAAAACGTGTTAAAGAATAAAGTGGAGGAAGTTCAAAAATCCAACGAAAAAGAGGATTGATATTGTGATTACGAAAAGTTTTTATTTCACTCATGCAACAGGGAATTGTATTAAAATATTTGAAATCCCTGTCCTACAAACACAGCATCCATTAGCGTTTCTAATTCAGTCTCGTCTTCAATTGTTTATTGCAAAAATTCAAAAACATAAAAACCCAAGAGTCTCGTACTCTTTCCGTGAATATTTACAGAGTTGTTTGAAGTGGAATGATTATTCAAATGTATATAAAACAAATACTCTTGAAAAGAATGCATAATATACAGCAGGGACAGAGTTAGGTAGGCTCTGTCTTTTTTATTTTAGGTATAAAAATATAATTAATTTGGTGAAATTTATTTGAAATTGTTGAAAGCATCAGGAATGCTAGTATAATAACAGGGAGAGCGTATTCGAAAGGGAAGAATATAATATGCAAAAAATTAAAATTGTAACAGATTCAACGGCAGATTTAACTCAAGAAGTGATTGAGAAGTATGATATTCATGTTTTACCATTATCTATTTCTGTAAATGGACAAACATACTTAGATCGTGTAGATTTGCAACCGGATGAATTTATTGAAGAAATGATTAAATCAGAAGAATTACCAAAAACATCACAACCGGCTATGGGTACATTTGTAGAAATGTATGACAAGCTAGGCGAAGACGGAAGCCAAGTGCTTTCTATTCATATGACAGGTGGAATGAGCGGTACTGTCGCAACAGCGAATAGCGCTGCATCAATGACAGATACAAAAGTAACAGTTGTTGATTCTCAATTTATTACACATGCTTTAGCATATCAAGTAATTGAAGCTGCAAAAATGGCAAAAGAAGAATGCTCACTAGAAGATATTTTAAAACGTATTGATGAAGTAAGAAAGAATACTCGTTTATATGTTGTCGTAGATACATTAGAGAACTTAGTGAAGGGTGGACGTATCGGTAAAGGGAAAGCTTTTATCGGTTCATTACTTAATATTAAACCTATTGCAAGCCTTGAAGGTGGCGTATATAATCCGGTAACGAAAGTACGTAGCCAAGGGCAAATTGTAAAAACATTGGCTAAAATATTCGAGGAGGATACTGCTGGAAAAGTGGTGAAAGCTGTTGCGATTCCACATGCTAAAGCAATTCCTTTAGCAGAAAGTGTAAAAGCTGCTGTTGAAAAAGTGAATGGATTCACTCAATCAGAGATTTTCTATACAACACCAGTTATCAGTACTCATACAGGACCAGGAGCAATTGGTTTTATGTATTTAGCAGAGTAATAAAAAAGCTACTTGAAATGAATTTTCAAGTAGCTTTTTTTATGTGTATATGAAGTAAGAAATGAGAAGGGAAATACAGGCGCTTCCGCTAATGATATAGCGAGTCTGTAAATAATCTTTCATGGAAAACACCCTTTTCGATTTTTTGAAGTATATGGTAAATTACTCAGAAAATTTAGTTCTATTATACATGAGAAGTTTCTGTGATTTTTACTGGTTCTTTATCTGGGACAATAGGGCTATAAGTGAAAGTTTGACCTAAAAAGAGAACATGTAGTTGTTCCCACGGTAGCATTCGTAAATTCCAGTTATTTCGTAGTCGTGTTACTGCTTCCCTTGGTGTTTCATCTGCTAAAGCAAAAGTACCGTAGTGCATGGGAATGAAATGTGTAGCTTTTATATCTAGATAGGCTTGCACAGCTTCTTCTGGTGAAACGTGAGACACTTTCATAAACCATTCTGGCTCATAGGCACCAATTGGCATAAGTGCAATATCGATTGAAAAACGTTTGCCGATTTCTTTAAATCCTTGGAAATAACCACTATCACCACAAAAATAAATGGTTTCTGAAGAAGTTATATTATCAATGATCCATCCTCCCCAGTGAGAGGTGTTCATATCAAATAATGTTCTTCTCGTCCAGTGCTGGGCAGGTACGAAGTGAAAAGAGACTTCATCAATTGTTGTACTTTCCCACCAGTTGTATTCTTCTACATTGGTGAATTTTTTACGAGTAAATAATTTTTTTAGCCCAATAGGAACTAGGTATAAAGTATCATCGCTTAGTTGACGAAGAGATGAAAAGTCTACATGATCGTAATGACCGTGTGAAATAAGAACGATATCGATTTTAGGTAGTTCTTTTATAGTGAGCCCAGGCTCAGTAAGTCGTGGAACTAACTTTAATTTATTAGCCCATACTGGATCTGTTAAAATATTTAAGCCGTTCGTTTGAATGAGAAAAGTTGAATGACCAATCCATGTGACGGTCGTTTTTTTAAAGTTATTTAGCAGAAATTTACTTTGTTTAACAGGTGATTGTTCTACTAGGAAAGAAAAGTCTTTTTTGTTTTGCTTTCTCTCTTTACGCCAGCGTAAGAAGGAGCGAATTGATTTTTTTGTACTTACATTATCCATATTTTCATAGCGCTTTGCCATGAACATCACCTCATTTAAAATCGTTGTAGTTGTATTGTACCGAAATGTTGTTAAGGAATACAGTGTTTAATATGGATTAATGTTTAAGTGATTGTAAAAAAATAGGGAGATTTATTTACAAATTTAACAATTAACTTTGTTTCGCAAATAATGGTTAGAGAAATAATAGTAGTAAAATATATTTTGTCTAGTAATTAGCTTGAAATAAAGAAGTAACATATGTAAATTCGTACGATTTCGTGAACAAATGAAGTAAACAATTTTCTCATAGTATTTACTTTTGTTATGATGTACATAACTTACATAAATTAAGGAAAGAGAAAAGAGGTTTAATAATGAAGCATTATCAAAAGTTAATTGGTCTTATGGTTGTATTTTGTCTATTTGTACTTGCAGGTTGTAGCAGTTCAGGTTCAAAATTACGTAAACCGTTAAACTGGGATTTAGAAACTTTCCAATTTACAAATCAAGAAGGAAAGCCGTTTGGTACAAAAGATTTAAAAGGGAAAGTTTGGGTAGCTGATTTCATGTTTACAAACTGTCAAACGGTTTGTCCGCCAATGACTGCTAATATGGCTAAATTACAAAAAATGGCTAAGGAAGAGAAATTGGATGTTCAGTTTGTTTCGTTTAGTGTAGATCCTGAACTTGATAAACCAGAAAATTTGAAAGCTTTCATTCAAAAGTTTACAGAAGATACAAGTAACTGGAACTTGTTAACAGGTTATTCACTGGAGGATATTACAAAGTTTTCAAAAGATAATTTCCAATCGCTTGTAGATAAACCAGAGAATGGGCAAGTAATGCACGGTACATCTTTTTATTTAATCGATCAAAATGGAAAAGTAATGAAAAAATATAGCGGTATTAGCAATACACCATATGAAGATATTATACGTGATATGAAGCGATTAGCTGATTAAAAAGAAGGGTGCTTAGCACCCTTCTTTTTTTAGTATTTAGTCTATGGATAATATATCATGCTGTTGCGGAAGTTTTAGTGCGCGTATTTCTAATACACCGTTTTGATAAGAAGCTTTTGCTGTTTTTTTGTTAATTAAATACGGCAATTTAATAAGTCTTGATGCTTCTGAAATAGAGCGTTCTCGGCGATAATAATTGTGAGAAGATTCTTCTTCGGTCTCTTCAAGTATATCTTCCTTTACTGAGACTTTTAAATACTCACTTTGTATTTCAATTTGAATGTGTTCTTTTTGTATACCTGGTAGTTCAGCTGCAACGACGAGTTCGTCACCAACTTCGTATAAATCTACTGGGAATGTTAATAAACGGTTTCCTTTTTGGAAAAAATGATTTAAATCAGTGATTACGCCACGAAGAGGTGTTTGTTCGAAAAAATCATCAATCTGTTTTAAATAATTACGAACCGGTGGGCGAGAAGAATCTTTTTTTTCTTCACTCATGGTATTCCCTCCTAGAAATCAATTTGCAATATCATATGACAAAAGCGGAGAAAGGTGAGTGCCTAGTTTTCATGTTTTCATAAAAAAATGTTAAAAATGTGAAATGGAGCGAGTTTTTTTATAGTTTTTGGTCGCCATATTCAGTTGATTATGCTAGTATAAATAGGGTTGATACAGTAGTATTGAGACAGAATGAAAACTGAAAGAGGGTAAGAAGTATGTGTGGTTTTGTAGGATGTTTATGTGAAAACCCTAGAGGGTTTTCAGAAACAGAAAAACATCAATTTGAAAATATGAACACGATGATTTTCCACCGCGGTCCAGATGACGAAGGATATTTTCGTGATGAACATGTACAATTTGGCTTCCGCCGTTTAAGTATCATTGACTTAGAGGCAGGACATCAGCCGCTAACTTATGAAAATGATCGATATGTAATTATTTTTAATGGTGAAATTTACAATTATGTAGAACTACGTGAAATGTTACTTGAAAAAGGTGCAACTTTTGCTACACAATCTGATACAGAAGTTATTATTGCATTGTATGCACATATGAAAGAAAAATGTGTAGACTACCTTCGTGGTATGTTCGCATTTATGATTTGGGATCGTGAAGAAAAGAAACTTTTCGGTGCACGTGACCACTTCGGTATTAAGCCTTTATACATCGCACAACAAGGTGATACTACATTCTTCGCATCTGAGAAGAAAAGTATTATGCATGTAATGGAAGACAAAGGGGTAAACCCAAAGTCACTACAACACTACTTTACGTACCAATATGGTCCAGAGCCAGAAACATTAACAATTGATGTTAATAAAATTGAGCCTGGTCATTACTTCGTAAAAGAAATCGGTAAAGAGATGGAAATCCATCGCTACTGGAATCCTTATTTCAACGCTTCAAGCGCAACGAAAGAGGAGCATATCCAAGCAATTCGTGATGTATTATACGATTCTGTAAAAGTACATATGCGTAGTGATGTACCAGTAGGTTCTTTCTTATCTGGTGGTATCGATTCATCTATTATTGCTTCTATCGCAAGAGAAATGAATCCAAATCTATTAACATTCTCTATTGGTTTCGAACAACGCGGTTTCAGTGAAGTTGATGTTGCGAAAGAAACTGCTGAGAAATTAGGAGTTAAAAACCATAACGTATTCATTACAGCGCAAGAATTTATGGATGAGTTCCCAAAAATCATTTGGCATATGGATGATCCTTTAGCGGATCCAGCAGCTGTACCATTGTATTTCGTTGCGAAAGAAGCGCGTAAACATGTAACGGTTGTTCTTTCTGGTGAAGGTGCAGACGAGCTATTTGGTGGATATAACATTTATCGTGAGCCAAACTCTTTAAAAATGTTTTCTTACATTCCTAGCCCAGGAAAGAGTGTTCTAAAGGCATTAAGTGGTGCTCTTAAAGAAGGGTTTAAAGGAAAAAGTTTCTTAGAGCGTGGATGTACGCCAATCGAAGAGCGTTACTATGGAAATGCGAAAATCTTCCGTGAAGAAGAGAAAGCTGAATTAATGAAGTATTACGATGAAAGTGTTAACTATATGGATATCACGAAACCATTGTATAACGAAATTAAAGATTATGATGATGTAAGTAAAATGCAGTACATTGATATGTTCACATGGTTACGCGGCGATATTTTATTAAAAGCTGATAAAATGACGATGGCAAATTCATTAGAACTTCGTGTACCGTTCTTAGATAAAGAAGTATTTGACGTTGCATCTAAAATTCCGACAGAATTTAAAATTGCAAACGGAACAACGAAAGCTATATTACGTGAAGCTGCTCGTGGAATTGTTCCAGATCACGTGTTAGATCGTAAAAAGCTTGGATTCCCAGTACCAATTCGTCACTGGTTAAAAGATGAAATGCACGATTGGGCTGTAAATATTATTAAAGAAAGCAAAACTGAGCATTTAATCGAAAAACAGTATGTATTAAACTTACTGGAAGCACATTGTGCAGATAAAGGCGATTATAGCCGTAAAATTTGGACTGTACTTGCGTTTATGGTATGGCATCAAATTTATGTTGAGCATAAATACGATACGAATAAGTTCCACGAAGAAACAAAGCGTGCGTATAGCTTAGTTTAATAAAAAACCTTAAGGTCGCATTCGATCTTAAGGTTTTTTTCATAAATTGCATTTATTATTGATACAATAATAGTAAAAGGATGGACAACATATGATTACGTTTGAGAAAGTAAATATAGAAAATGAAAGCGCTGTAAAAGAAATGTTTCATTCACACAGCTTAGATGAGAAAAAGGTTCAGTATTGTGTGAAAGTTGATGATACATATATTGGTGTAATAGATTATAGCGTTCAAGAAGAGAGTGCTATTTTGTCACAGTTAATTATTCATTTTGATTATCAAGGTTATGGATACGGGACAAATACGTATTTTACATTTGAAGAAATGATGAAACAGAGAAATGTGAAAGAAATAAAAGTATTGCAAGAGATGTTTACGGAACAAGCGAAATCTTTCATAGAGGGATCTGGTTTTATTGAGGGAAATGGAATATATGTAAAGAAAATATAATGAATATTGATTAGGCGATGATATGAATATAAGGTAGGTGGACGTATGACGATAACTTCTGGTCTTGTATTAGTTGGAGGTTGTTTTATAGTAGCAGAACTATGCCAGACTTTTATTCGGAAAAGAATGTATAAGAAGAGAAGACCATATGAATTACAATATATTCCTGTGTTTTTAATTTTGTTTTGTATGCTATTTGTATTGCAAAACATAACGTATTTCCCACCTCTTTTGAACATCTTTTTGAAGTTTGGGTTGCTATATAGCGGCGGTGGGATATTTCTTTTATTTCTTTTATTTTGCATACGTTACATCCATTATCAATCGTATATATTCATTTTAAATTGGCTAAAGCAAAGCGATAGAAACCGCCTTACATAAGGGGGTTTTTTTATTTGTACTTGTAACGGAACTTGTACAATTAACATAAAATAGGACGAGTAGAAATGAAGCTTATTACAATAAAGAAAGGAACGAAAAAGATATATGAAACTTGTTATAGACGCAGGGCATGGTGGATATGATTCTGGTGCTGTTGGTAATGGGTTAGTGGAAAAAGAGTTAACACTTCAAATTGCTAGACGTGTTCGGGATATTTTATCTGCAAATTATCCAATCAATATTAAAATGACACGTGATAGTGATGTATTTATCTCTTTATCAGAACGTGCTAATATTGCTAATTCATTTGGTGCAGATTATTTTATCTCATTTCACATTAATAGTGGCGGTGGCACTGGATTTGAAAGTTATATTTACAACGCGCTATCTAATAGTAGTTCCGCATATGAAAAGCAACAAAAAATGCATGCAGCAGTCAATCCTGTATTAACAAAATACGGCCTTCGTGATCGAGGGGAAAAAAAAGCAAATTATGCGGTACTAAGAGAGACTGCAATGGATGCAATATTAACAGAGACTGCCTTTATTGATACTACGTTTGATGCTAATTTATTGAAAAACCCACAATTTATTGAAGATCTAAGTCAAGCGTATGCAAACGGAATAGCAGCTATTTTTGGATTAGCCCCAAATCCGAATCCTCCAAATCCACAACCTCCAAACCCGCAGCCAACACCACAAACGAAGGGGATTGCTTATATCCTTGGAAAAAATGTAAATTTACGAAGTGGTCCATCAACGTCTTCTTCAGTTATTCGGCAACTCAACTCTCCAGAATCGTATGTCGTATATCAGGAAAGTAACGGGTGGTTAGATTTAGGAAATGGACAATGGGTGTATAATGACCCTTCGTATATTAATTTTGTAAAGACGAGTAATAGTGATGGAAGTCCAATTGGTGTCGCTTATATACAAGGAACGAATGTGAACTTAAGAAGTGGTCCATCAACATCTTCTTCAGTTATTCGTAAATTAAATAATCCGGAATCGTATTTAGTATATATTAATCAAAACGGTTGGTTGAACCTTGGTGGAAATCAGTGGGTGTATAATGATCCGTCATATATTAAATATAATCAATATTGAAAAGTATAATTGAACATGTCTCCATCTTATTGCTGAGATGGAGACATGTTTTTGTATTACTTATGTTATTTGTTGACTGGAATAATAATTACTTTCTTATGGTCATTGATTTTTCAAATGTTTCGAATGAAAAAATGAGGGTTAAAGGCGGATATATATGTATTTCGAATGGGGAAGAGTGTTTAAATTATATGTATTTCAAAAGTTTTCTGATATATGTATTGACAATATGTAAGATATGCATTATTCTTTTGAATGTTATTGATAATCAATTTCAACTAGGGGGATATATGACACGAACTAAAAATATGCTTATACTTTGCATTATGTTACTAATGGTTATAATTGCAGGGTGTGGTAAAGAAGAGCAGAAAGCAAAAGATACATCAGTAAAGGCAAAAGATTCATATAGTATAAAGCATGCAATGGGTGAAACGACAGTAAATGGGACACCGAAAAAAGTTGTTGTTTTAACAAATGAGGGTGCGGAGGCTCTTTTAGCTGTCGGAGTAACGCCAGTTGGAACTACAAAACCACGTGCTGGTGATGAATGGTATCCTCATTTAGCGAAAGAGTTAAAAGATACGAAAGTTGTAGGAACTGAGCGTGATATTAATTTAGAGGCAGTTATGAAGCTTAAACCAGATTTAATAATCGGGAATAAAATGCGCCATGAAAAAATATATGAGCAATTGAACGAAATAGCGCCAACTGTATATGCTGAAACATTGCGCGGGGATTGGAAGGAAAACTTTACACTCTATACAAAAGCTGTAAATAAAGAAAAAGAAGGGCAAAAGGCTCTTGAAGATTATAAAAAACGTATTGAAGGAATGAAAGAGAAGTTAGGAGATAAATTGAATTCTAAAGTTTCTATTATTCGCTTTGTACCAGGTGACGTTCGTATTTATCAGAAAAACTCATTCTCAGGTGTTGTTTTAAATGATATTGGATTTAAGCGACCACCACTACAAGATAAAGATGAGTTTGTGATAAAAGGAATTACAAAAGAGCAAATTCCGAATATGGATGGGGACTACATATTCTACTTCACATCTGATAAAGATGCAGATAAGAATAACGAAGGAACCACGTTAGCAAAAGAATGGACAGAAGACCCACTCTTTAAGCAGCTACAGGCTTCTAAAGACAATAAAGTATTCCAAGTGGATGAAGTAATTTGGAATACAGCAGGCGGTATTAAAGCTGCAAACTTAATGCTAGATGATATTGAAAAATATTTTTTGAAATAAATGAATGGTTGAGTGCATCACTTTAAATAGGTGATGTACTTTTTTTGCGTATTTAAATACAGAAAATTCCTTCTTTTAAGTGTGGATAAGTTGTACAATAAAACCAATCATGGAATAAAGGAGTGGGAAGGAATGAAAGCTACTCATAAAGATTGGATTTTGTTTAACGGAAGACTTATAAACACGAAAGAAGAACAGCCGATGGTTGCGTTAGAAGAGAGAGGACTCCAATTTGGTGATGGCATATATGAGGTATTTAGGCTATACGATGGGAAGCCTCATTTATTAGACTTACATTTGGAACGCTTTTTTAAATCTATGAGGGAAATAAATATTGTTCCGCCGTTTACAAAGGAAGAGTTAGTTGAAGAACTTCATCAAATGATTGAAAGAAATCAATTTCAAGAAGATGGGAATGTGTATCTTCAGATATCACGTGGAGCTCAAGCTCGAAATCATGTGTATGAAAAAGATTTACAGCCAACATATTTTGCGAATATTGTTTCGTTTCCAAGACCTACCGCTACTATGGAACAAGGAATAAAGGTTACTATAGAAGAGGATATACGCTGGAAGTTCTGTCATATAAAATCTTTAAACCTTCTACCTAATATCATGATTAAAAATAAAATAAACGAGCGAGGGTATCAAGAAGCGATATTAGTACGAGATGGAATTGTAACAGAAGGGTGTCATTCGAATTTCTTTATGGTGAAAAATAATCAATTAATTACACATCCGGCCGATAATTTCATTCTACACGGCATTACTCGCCACTACGTTATTACATTAGCGAAAGCTTTACATATTGAAGTAGAAGAGCGTGAATTCTCATTGCAAGAAGTATACGAGGCTGACGAATGTTTCTTTACAGCGACACCACTTGAAATATTCCCTGTTGTTCAAATTGGTGATGAGAAGTTTGGAAGCGGCGAAAGAGGACCAATTACGAAAAAACTACAAGCTGCATATGAAGAAAGTATTAGTTTGTTTAAAGTTACAAATTAATAATGAGGGAAAAAGCTGGTATTCCCCCAGCTTTTTTTCATGATATAATTCAACCATAGGACAAATTTTGAAAACGCTGTAAAAAAGGGGATTTAATGTATGAATTATGAAGATTTTAAAGAAGTAATTCACGGTAGACGAAGTGTTAGAAAGTTTACAGAACAAGAAGTATCCACTAGTGATATAAAAGAAATTATTGATTGTGCTCGTTATGCACCGAGTGATACGAACTCACAAACGTGGGAGTTCTTGGTCATTATGAATCGAGAGAAAATTAAAGAAATTGAACAAATGACATGGGATGCATTACATAAACTTGCGGCAAAGGCAGCAGAAAATGGAGAAGAGAAAGCAGGGAAATTACTTACACGTTCTTTCGGTCCGTATGCGACAGCTTTCTCTGAGGCGCCAGTATTAATCGTATGTTTGGCAACACCATATGAATCAAAGTTTCGTGAAAAGATATTTGATCCAATTGCCTTTGTTCCTGATTCAGTGTGGGAAGAGGAAGGAATTAAGAGTAGCTGTCTAGCAGCACAAAACTTAATGTTGGCTGCACATGCGAAAGGACTTGGCACTTGTCCAATGACAGGACCTGTATTGTTAGCTCAAGATGAACTGCGACAATATTTACAAATTGAGCCTCAAAAACAAATTAATATGGTAATTTCACTTGGGTTTCCGAAAGATAAGCCGAAGAAACTTTCTCGAAAAGAAGTTGATGAGATTACAACATTTATTTTCTAAATGTTTTATGTAGAAAAGACATTGAAATGGCAATGTCTTTTTAGTTTGAATGGATATTTCTTTAGTGAATTGGGCTAAAATGATGAATAAGGTGGAGTTACTATTTATTTCTTTTAAAAAATTAATGTTCTTAAAATGAAAGTATGGTACAGTAATCGTGAGTAAGCTAATATTTGTTCATGAAAGTGTTAAAGACTAGTTTTAAAATTAAGAAGTTATTTTTGTATAATGAAATAACAGGGGGGATGAATTTTGAAGAAATTCATAATCACTGGATTGTCTGTATTGTTATTAGTAGGCTGTGGTGCTCCAAAGGAAAAAGAAGATGCACAGTCAAACCAGGAAGAACAAGTTGTAAATGCAAGTGATGAGAATATGGTCGTATTTCCTGAAGGAGCAGTGCCAATCGGAGAAGGGAAAATAAAAGTAACTACGCCAGATGGTACTTCTGAAAATGGCAATATACCAACTGTATTCATAAAAAAGGATACTTTAATTCAGCAAGTTGAATTAGAACTTTCCAATTTTCAAAATGATAAAGAAACATTTGTATTTGTAGATCAAATATTTGCAGATAAACATCAAGTAACTAGTACAACACAGACAACAGTACAATTAAAAGAAAAGACGCTTGAGACAGGTAGTCATACGATTACCGCAGCTCAGTTTGAAAACAATGACCCAAAAGGAAAAGTCATTAGATTTAATCAAGCGACGTTTGAAACGAAGCCTGCGTCTTAATTATGGATAAAAAGTACATTACTTAAAGTGGTAGTGTACTTTTTAATTTGGATAGAATTAGGTTGTTGAGAATAATTTGTTTCACTTTCTAGTACGAATGAATAGTAAGAAATTACTCTTTACTACTACGAAAGAGAAAGAGGTTGAAGATGTGAATCGGTTTGTTCGTATCGTTTTGATTAGTATGATGATGTCAGTAATTTGGTTTACTATACAAGAGGTTATTCAAATTAAGTTATCAAATCCATGACTTGATAATAGGAACTGTATGTTTTGTCATTGTGTACCGATTGTATGATAAACTCGGATTAAGGTAAGTATTGAGAGGGAAATGTAGGTGTTTTATTTGTAATGTCGAATAGTACATACGATGTCGTAATAACAAATTTTCTATTGTTTACTGTGAAACAGAAGAAGGAGAGATTGTAGTTATGAAAAGAGCGCTTATAAATATTGATTATACATATGATTTTGTAGCTAAAAAAGGTGCGTTAACATGCGGGAAACCAGGTCAAGAAATTGAGAAGGAACTTGTAAATGTAACGAAACAATTTATTGAAAAAGGTGATTACGTAGTATTTGCGATCGATAAACATGAAGACAATGATGTATATCATCCTGAAGCTAAGTTATTCCCGCCTCATAATATAGCGGGTACAAATGGAAGAGACTTATTCGGTGAATTACAAGATGTATGCGTGAAATATAAAAATGCTGAGAATGTATATTATATGGACAAAACGAGATACAGTGCATTTGCTGGAACAGATTTAGAGATGAAGCTAAGAGAAAGAGGCATAGAAGAAGTTCATCTTGTAGGTGTATGTACCGACATCTGCGTTCTTCATACGGCAGTAGATGCTTATAATAAAGGGTTTAAAATTGTCGTTTATGAAAAGGCGGTTGCATCTTTTAATGCGCAAGGACATGAATATGCACTTGGACATTTTAAATCTTGTTTAAATGCAGAAGTGAAGTGAAAAAAGAGGCCTTCAAAAAGGTCTCTTTTTCACATTTAAATAGAGACGACTTGTTGCTGAATTAGTTTTTTTATGAATGGACTAATGTTTTCTGGTAGTTCATTTAAATCAAAAAATTGTACATGTAATGATTCAACTCCGTCTG
The DNA here is from genome assembly GCF_038050385.1 of Bacillus sp. FSL R9-9410. Classification (NCBI taxonomy): domain Bacteria; kingdom Bacillati; phylum Bacillota; class Bacilli; order Caryophanales; family Bacillaceae; genus Bacillus; species Bacillus sp. FSL R9-9410. Next base: position 2,518,271 of record NZ_JBBOTV010000001.1, on the reverse strand, counting down.
CTTTTAACGAGGTGAGTATTGCGGAATTAAAAGAAAGTCGTTTATAAAAAATTCTATTGTAATATCCCTTTAGGGGATTAAAAAGGGTAACTAACTGTTACGATTTATTTAACCAATTATAACTAAAGTTAATTAAATATATCAATCAGTAAGCCCTGCTAGTCAAGTGATTGGCTAGTAGTGAGGGTTAACTGCGGGCAATCCCTAAAGCTGTTTGAACTACAACGTGGCTAGAAATGGTGAGCGTGAATGTTGCGAAAGCAGAAAAAATTCATCAGAAGGTGCAAGGTTAAATTCTAAACACTAGAACAATGGGTCTTCCACATCGAATCATCTAAGTTAAAATTGATAAGATGAACGTTCAACGACTATCTCGTATAACTGACGAGAGTACATCACAAGCCTATGGTGATGGAAAAATCCTCTATCTCTAAAGAGATAAACATATAGTCTGCGCTCATGTGAAAACGTGAGAAGTTCATAAGAGAACTGGCCAAGGGATTGCGCCTTTAGTTGAACAAGATAAATTTAATCAAATCTATCAAATCTCATTTAATCTATCGAACGTATGTGTTATGGTAAATCCATGGTACGAAAGAACGAAATATAAACAAAGATGCTAAGGTTAAAAAACTTTTGAAAAGGAAAAAGTCAGCGCAAAGAGATATGTCTAGGAGATTTAAAAAAGGTGTGAAATTTCAATCTGCCGGATATGAAAAAGCTAAAACTGAGCACCTTCGGTTATCTAGGGAAATTACGAATATCCGAAATAACCATATCCATCAATCAACAGCTAAATTGGTGAAAACCAAACCAATGAGGATTGTTGTGGAAGACTTACATATCTCAAACCTGTTAAAAAACAAAAAACTATCGAAAGCATTTTCATTTCAAAAATTAAACTTCTTCTTTCAATGTTTGTCATATAAGTGCGAGAAGTACGGCATTGCATATGTAAAAGCTGATAAATGGTTCGCTTCAAGCAAGATTTGCTCATGTTGCGGAGTTAAATACGACCATTCAGTTCAATCAGAAGGACAGTGGAGTTTAAAGATTCGTGAATGGGACTGTGTTCAATGCAATAGCCATCACGATAGGGATTTAAATGCTTCGATAAATTTATCAAGATGGGTAAAATAAATGCTTGATAATATGAGGTAACGATACTGCCTCGTGTGGAGTGTTATACCCCTCGTCCCTTCGGGGTTGCGAGAACACTTTGAAGCACTAACTTGTGTAAATTTGATTGAATTGTATAGATTTAGTTAAGTTTATCGTATCGGTTATAGTAAATAGAAAAGAACATCTGAAGTTGAAAGATTGATTAAAGGGTTATATTGTTGAAGAGGAACAATGAATACAAATACATAGTTAAGAAAGTACGATTTAAAATCAGGATGAAAGATGTTTCGAAAACAAGTGTTGAGATGATAAATGCGTATTTAAAATAAAGTAGCTCTGTATGAAATTTTCATTAGTAAGGAAGTGGATGGATGAGTTTATTAACGTATACTGAAGAGTTTTTTAATTATGTAAGGGAGTTTTTACTTTTAAGGTTTTTACTATTTGCTTTAGTTCTTATCATTATTTCTTTTGTTATAAATCGCATTATTGATTGGTTTTTTAAAAAATCAAGCTTTTTTGATGAAGAGGTAGAGCAGACGATTCAAAGTGTAATTCGATCTATTTTTAGATATATCATTATCATCAGTCTGATCATATATTTAATTAGTCAATTTGTAGATATAAAAAGTATTATTGCAGGTGCAGGGATAGCGGGAGTTGTCATCGGTTTTGCTGCACAACAGATGCTAAAAGATGTCATATTAGGCTTTGCAAGATTAGCGGACAAAGAGTTTCGTGTTGGCGATTTTGTTACTTTTAACGGAACAAATTCAGGAACCATTGAGGAAATTAGTATTCGTTTTATGCAAATTCGTGAATGGTCAGGAAAACTCCTTACCATACCACACGGAGAGATTAGAACGATACAAAATTTTAATAAAGGATGGATGCGAGTTATTGAACGCATCACGGTAAGTTATCAAGAAGATCCTACAAGAGTTAAGGAATTGTTAGAAGAGGTCTGTGTTATGTGTAATGAAAAATTGGATCAAAGTCTTTATAGAGTAGAGGATGAGGTTGTTGAACCATTTAAATATATTGGTGTTACAGACTTAAATCCTAACCTTAAATATGTTGGATATGAATTTTGTATTACAGGTTTGGTTAGGCCAGAAGATTATTTTGAAATTTCAAGGCAAGTAAGATTTGAATTAATGTCTATGTTCCATAAAAATCAAGTACAAATGCCAGCAGCGAATATGTTCGTTACTACTGAAAGTTTACAAAATATCCATGTGGGACAATCTTTATCAGACAGTTAATGAAAACTAGCTAATTTCTGTTTTGGTTTAAAATTTAGATTTGTAAATCAGTAAATTTGAATGAACTGTATGGGATATCTCCGAAAAAAGAGCTGAAGGAATTCGGTTCTTTTTTGTTTGTAGTATTTTGAAATTTCTTAATGTTATAATGGTAGTTGGTGATGAGAATGAACATAGATGAAAAAGAGATGCATCGTTTAGAGGCATTAAAAGAAATTGCTGAGTTACTAAATGAAGCAACAAACTTACAGGAAATGTTAGGGAAAGTGTTACATACATTGTTACAAGTTATGAATTTACAAACAGGGTGGATATTCTTTATTGATGAAAGTGGAAAGCATCGTATGCTTGTAGACCAAAACTTACCCCCAGCTCTTACGTGGCAGGAAAAGAAGCCGATGTGTGAAGGAGATTGTTGGTGTGTAGAACGTTTTGTGAATGGAAGATTGGAAAAAGCGACAAATATTATTGAATGTAAACGAATAGAGGATGCGATTGAATGTAATTGGGGCGAGACAGAAGATGTTACACATCATGCGACAATCCCGCTAAGATCTGGATCAGAGAAATTTGGTCTATTAAATGTAGCCTCGCCTCATAAAACACATTTTTCTGAGGAGGAGTTAGCGTTATTAGAAGCGATTGCATTTCAAATTGGAACGACAATACAACGTATTCAATTAGTTGAGAAAGAACGAAAATATGTAGTTGTAGCTGAAAGAAATCGATTGGCTCGTGATTTACATGATTCTGTTAAACAATTGTTATTTTCAATTATGCTAACAGCGAAAGGGACTCTAAATATGACGAAGGATAGAGACTTGCAAGAGATGTTAAGTTATATTGGAGAATTATCACAGGAAGCATTACAAGAGATGACACTTTTGATTTGGCAATTAAGGCCTGAAGGATTAGAGAAAGGTTTAGCAGAAGCGATTCAAAATTACGGAAAACTGTTAGGGATTCAAGTGGAAGTTCGAATTGATGGAATGGTTTTAATTGAAGATGAAATAGAAGAAGTTTTATGGCGTATAAGCCAAGAGGCATTACATAATTGTAAAAAACATGCCTCATGTGAAAAAGTATGTGTTCATTTAAGGATAGAAAATAATAAGTTGCATTTTTACATAGAAGATAACGGAATAGGATTTATACAGGATCAAGTAAGAGAGTCAGCACTTGGTTTGAAAAGTATGAAAGAACGAATTGAATTAATGAGGGGAATTTTTCGAATAAAAGCAGAACCGGAAAAGGGGACAAAGATAGAAATTCAATTACCGGTTTGAGAGGGAGAACGTCAGTGAAAATTAAATTATTACTTGTAGAAGATCATCATATCGTGCGAAGGGGACTCGTATTCTTTTTGAAGACGAGAGAAGAATTTGAAATTATTGGGGAAGCAGCAAATGGTGAAGAAGCATTAACATTCGTTCAAACAGAAAGGCCAGATGTAGTATTAATGGATTTATCAATGCCGAAAATGGATGGTATTGAAGCGACAAAACGTATAAAACAATACGATGAGACAATAAAAATTCTTATGCTCAGTAGTTTTTCAGAACAAGATTACGTTTTACCAGCATTAGAAGCTGGGGCAGATGGTTATCAATTAAAAGAAGTGCAGCCAGATCAACTTGTTGCGTCAATCGTTGCGGTATATCAAGGAAACGCAAATTTTCACCCGAAAGTAACACCAGCACTATTAGGACGATCAGCAGTCAAGAAAGAAAAAGAGAATCCTTTTTCTATGTTAACTAAAAGGGAGCAAGAAGTACTTCGTGAAATTGCGAAAGGAAGAAGCAATAAGGAGATTGCAGCAGAACTTCATATTACAGAACAAACTGTGAAAACACACGTTTCTAACGTATTGGCTAAATTGGAAGTAGATGATCGTACACAAGCTGCCTTATACGCAGTAAAGCATGAGGAAAACTAGAAATAAGTATGAATAATTGTGTCATATGCTACGGAAGAATACATATGAGAAATTAAAATGTATAGAGATGCCGAATAAAGGTTTTTCTTCTTTCAATAATTAGGTACAATAAAGTGAAACTTTAATCAGTGGGGGGCTATCCCCACTGATTATTAGTTGAACCAATCGGGTTTTTACGGGCAGTAAGACTCCCACCTAACTCCCTTGCATTCATCGAATTTTGAGGTGGGAGTCTTACTGCCCGTTAATACGGGATAAAGCTACTATGGAAGGGGAAGATACGCTATGCCTGGTACAAAAAGTGGGATTGGAAAGATTCAGGCTTCGTTAAATGGTTTATCACCGAAATTACGAAGTATTGCCGAACATATTTTGAAACATCCACAAGATGTTGTACATAAATCGATTACGGAATTAGCGGAAGTTACGAATAGTTCCGAAGCAACGATATTCCGCTTATGCAAACACTTAGGTTTTCAAGGGTTCCAAGACTTGAAAATTACATTAGCTCGTGAGATTGTACATACCCCGATGCAAAATATTCATGAGGAAGTATCGGTAGAAGATAATATTGTCACTGTTGCTAAAAAAGTTTTTCATTCACATATTACAGGACTGCAAGATACATTACATTTGTTAAACGATAACGCGTTGGAACAGGCAGTAAGTGCGCTGAATGAAGCGAAACGAATTGAGTTTTATGGAAATGGTGGTTCAGGTATTATTGCGATGGATGCTTATCATAAGTTTATGAGAACGGGTATTTCTTGTATTGCTCATACGGATTCACATTTTCAAATTATGGGAGCTGGCTTGCTGACAAAAGAAGCAGTGGTCATTGCAATTTCTCATTCGGGCAGTAATAAAGGTTTACTTGAAGCGTTAGAAGTAGCGAAAGCAAGAGGGGCCAAAATTATTGCGATTACGAGCTATCAAAAATCGGCATTAAGCCAACTTGCTCATATAACATTATATACTTCGACGCGTGAGACGGAATTTCGTACAGAAGCAAGTTCGTCACGATTAGCGCAGCTTAGTTTATTAGATACTTTGTATGTGGGATTGTCATTGCAGCGACAAGAGGAAACACTACAAAATTTACAAAGTATACGTGAAACTATTTCGATGAAGCGAATATAAAAAGCTCTTCAAATGAAGAGCTTTTTATATTGGCGAGTAGTCTGTTGATATACCCTCTAGATCTACTTGTTCTAAGTGTCTATAGAAATATGCCAATTACCTATAATAATCTCTCATCTTTTAGACCATTCATTTTTTAAACCTCGATATTTTGCATATGAAATTTAACAAGTAGCTTGATACATCAAAATACGTATTGGGTAATAATTCAAATATTGTTCAATATTTTACAATAAGCTTATGGAATTCCATGTTATGATGAACCTGTAATGATGATTGAACACTTAAATTTGGTACAATAATTAGCCAAAATAGTGAGGACAGTAGTTGTGAGATAAACTCATTAAAACTCTAAAACACTAAAGGGGAGATCACATATGAAAGCAGTAGTAGTTAATAAAAACAGCAAAGCAAATATTGAAGTTATTGAAAAAGAATTACGTCCGTTACACTCGGGTGAGGCGCTAGTAGATGTAGAGTATTGTGGAGTTTGCCACACTGATTTACACGTTGCGAATCATGATTTTGGAAACACCGATGGCCGCATCCTTGGTCATGAGGGTGTAGGTATTGTTACTAAAATTGCTGATGATGTTACTTCACTAAAGATAGGTGACCGTGTAAGTATTGCATGGATGTTCCAATCTTGTGGACGTTGTGAATATTGCGTAACGGGGAGAGAAACATTCTGCCGTGAAGTGAAAAATGCTGGTTATTCAGTAGATGGTGGTATGGCTGAACAATGTATTGTTACAGCTGATTATGCGGTGAAGGTACCAGAAGGATTAGATCCTGCTCAAGCATCATCAATCACATGTGCGGGCGTAACTACATATAAAGCTATAAAAGTATCAGACATTAAACCTGGTCAACCTATCGTAATCTATGGTTGTGGTGGATTAGGTAACCTAGCTATTCAATATGCTAAAAACGTATTTGGTGCAAAGGTAATTGCAGTAGATATCAATGACGACAAATTAGCCTTAGCAAAAGAAGTTGGCGCTGATATGACTATCAATCCAATTTCTCAAGGTCCTGCTGATAAAATTGTTCAAGAGGAGTTTGGTGGTGCTTATGCTGCTGTAGTAACAGCAGTTTCTAAAGTAGCCTTCAACTCAGCAGTTGATGCAGTACGTGCTTGCGGTAAAGTAGTTGCGGTAGGTTTACCAGTAGAAACTATGGATTTAAACATTCCACGACTTGTATTAGACGGAATTGAAGTAGTTGGTTCTCTAGTTGGTACTCGTAAGGATCTGGAGGAGGCATTTATGTTCGGCGCAGAAGGAAAAGTAGTGCCAGTTGTTCAAACGTGTTCTCTAGATAAAGTACAAAATGTATTCGAAGAAATGGAACAAGGTAGAATTCAAGGGCGTATGGTAATCGATTTTAAACAGCATAATTGTGAGTGTAAATAATTCATTTTAAATATAAAAAGCATGAGTCTAGCAAAGGTCATTTAAAAAAGTTAGACGGCATAAAAAAGATGATCCCTCGTATTCAATAGGGATCATCTTTTTTATATTCTACTAATATCAATGCCAATTAATACTTGATTGATGAGACATGATTAAAGGTTCACTTTATCTACAAACGAAAAAGAATCTTTACTTTTAACAAATTTTTTATGATTTGGAACGGTTTGAATTGCTACAACTTGCGAATCTCTTGCTTTCAGTGCATCTTGAATCCCGATTGTCATAAGCTTAATAAATAGAATCGTAATAAAGAATGAAACGAGAGTATACAAAATAATCCACCATGAAATATTCATTTCATAACGATTTAATCCAATAAGGCCTGCCCAATCATTCGATAGAGAAACAGGTTTGAGTACTCCGTCATAGAGTTCACGCATTTGTATCCCACCAATTACAATATCAAGCAACGCTAAATGGATAACGAGTATGAGTGTTTGGACGATATGTTCCATAAATAACACAAATAAGCGATCAAGTAATAAGACTCGTAAGTGTTTTTTGATAATATGAAAACGGCTAGCACCCAGTAATTGTGAACTTAAAATGTAATCTCGTTTCATAAATTCATCAACCTCTGAGGAGATATATAAAGAAAGTGTAGGTAGAGCGACGAAAATAAGTACGAGAACTTGATAAAACGCAAATGAAATATTTGGATCTAATCTATCAGCATTTGATATGATTACAATATTAACGGGCGTGATGAGTATAAATGCGATAAATAAAGTAGGAATATAGTAAAAAACTTCTGAGCATGCCTGGAAAAATCTCTTGAATCTTGGAGCGTATAAACTCAAGAGGATTCCTATACATGTTCCGCATAAAATTCGAAAGAAGCTAATTGCCACGGCTAATAAAATGGTGAATTTTGCTCCTTCTACAATTTGTAAGAAAACAGACTCTCCAAAACGATCAGATCCAAAAGGCGGCATTAACAATGGCGAAAAGGGGGCCTTTCCAAGTAATTCGTTATTGTCATTGTAAAGTAACTGAGGAGGTTTTGGGATGTTATCTTTAAAGAACCAACTATAAATAAAACTAGCTGAAACAAGTATGAATAGATAAGTAAAGCCGATTAAAAATCGTTTTGATTTCCAAATAGATTTCATAATGCTGCTCCTTTCAATTGCTTTTTCCATCTATTCATCATGAATGAGATTATTTGAAAAATGGCATAAAACGGTAAAATAATCATAACAAGTATGATAAATGCAGCTGGAGGTGAAATAAACGCCTTCTTAAATAAAAATTGAATAATGCCTTCCATATTAAAAACAAATTCTAAAATGAATAAGTTAGAAAGTAAGAAAACAAAAATCGTTTTTAAATGATGAAAGAAGTGGATAGATATATTTTTGAATAAATGAATGCATAGTATATAACTTGATGAAAGTCCTTTTCCATATGCAACCTCTACGTAATGTTTTTCATGTTCTTCTTTTATGTATAACACCATCATCCGAAACATTTGTAATGTAGGTAAGACTGCTAAAGATAAAATAGGGAGTAAATAAGCTCGATTTTCATTAAAAGAAATAATGGTGACAGGAGATTCCCCGAATTTCTGAAGTACCCATATGAAAAATATTTGCAAACAAATCATCATCATCATATCAGGGACAGCTTCTAATATGAACACAATTCGGTTTATCCATTTTTTTATATAATCTTTTGCTAAAAAATAAAAAAATGCCATACTAGATGATAGAAAGAGTGCAAGCAAAAAGGCTATAAATAATACAGTAAATGAATATAGGTAAGGTTCTAAAACAGTTGGAAATAATGGTGTCTTTTTGAAATGACCAAATTTCGGGTCTGATCCCATAACTACTAATGATTCAGGGGAGAAAACCTGTTTTAACATAGTAACGATCTGATTAAAAAAATGAATTGGTTGAAAAGTGAATCCCTGTTGAGTGATAAATAAATAAGGTAAATTTAGTAATAGTAAGAGTGATAAAAGAATTGATGAAAGTTTTATTGTGAATTGAGATATTTTATATAACATTAAATCCCTCCGACATCTTTTTACAACATTATACAATAAAGTTCATATTTTGTTTTGATTTTTCAGAAAAATATAAATACTATTAGATTTTATAGTATGGAACATATATTTACAAGGTAAAAAAGTGATAGTAGGCAGCCACGCCCTATGTCCATCAAACTAAGAAAACGAGAACTTATATATTATTATCTTTAGGTGGAGGGGAAAGAATGTTTGATAAATTAAAAAGGTTATTTAAAAAAGATAAAGAGAATGATTTAGAAGATGAGAGGTACATTTTGATTTCTGAAAGTGAGATAAATGAAGAATTAAAAAGAAAGATAGTTGAATTAGAAAGGTTAGGATCAGAATATAGTAAAGTTCTTCAAAAAAAATATATAAATGAATTTGAGAGAAAAGGAAAACGAAACCTAAAAATATGGGTTAATAGGGATATTGACGGAGATGAAATAGAAGACTTAAATTCTGAGAAATGTCTAGAAAAAGAATATCGTTCTGAAATAATAATAGATTTTAATGATGTTACTGTTGAAGATGATGAATATGCAGATTTCATACAGTTATGGTATTACTATGGTGGTTATTTTAAAGGTACTGGGACTTTATATGATACATCAAGAAATAATTTAGAAACAGACATTGAAACAGCTTTACAAACATTAATTGAATAATTAATGTATACTAGTCTCTCGTTTAATTAACGAGTTATGTAGTTGAACAAGAAATACAAATAATAATTAATCCTTTGTTAAAACGCTCTTTCTTTTTGTTCATTTATTAAGTTTATCTATATTAATTTATCAAACTTTATGTTCCCGTTACAAAATACGCTATTCATTCTGTAAAATCACAGGAAAGGATGGCGTTTTTGTATGTCTATTTCTGTATCCAATGAATTACAATTATTTGCTTGAGAAATTCAAAGCTTTTTATTTCCAAATATCTTACGAGAGATGTTGGTTTCGTGCAACGAACCAGCAAATACTAAACAAAAGATTTAGTCGATCTATGTGTATGGATAAGTGAAATAAAATGGGGGTTACATTTTGAATTGAAAAAAATTTTCTTCTTGTAACTTGATTTATGAAAAAATATTTTATATACTAATTCATGTAAACGGTTTACTAGATCGTATTTTGCTAGAAACGAAGGGAAGGTTCGCATGGAAACAAGGGGGAGAGTAATCGGGATTGACATCGGTACCACAAGTACGAAAACGGTTGTATTCACTGAAAAAGGAAAAGTCGTTGCTTCACATGCAATTGATTATCCAATTATTCAACCGAACGTCGGATGGGCTGAGCAAGATCCTGATGTAATATGTGCTGCTGTATACAAAACTGTAAGCGTTGCCATTGAGAAGGGTAATGTGTTACCAGAAGATATTTCTTCTATCGGGATTAGTACAGCAATGCATGCCTTAATTGCTGTAGATGAAAACGGTGCGCCGTTAACGCGCTCTATCATTTGGGCAGATAATCGAAGCACAAAACAATCAGAAAAACTCTTACAACAAATGAATGGTCATGACATTTATAGAAGAACTGGTACACCAATTCATCCGATGTCACCACTTTCTAAGTTACTGTGGATGAAAGAAGAAGAATCGGATTTATTCAGAACTGCTCATAAATTTATTTCTATTAAAGAGTATGTCATTTATCAATTGTTCTCACGCTATGTAGTTGATTATTCTATCGCATCTGCTACTGGGTTATTTAATTTAGAAACATTAAACTGGGATGAAGATGTTTTAACTATGCTAGATATGTCACCAGAACAATTATCAACACCTGTACCGACTACATATATTTTATCGGGAATGAAGTCGGAATTAGCACAAAAGATGGGGATTCGTGAAGATACCCCAGTTGTTATTGGTGCAAGTGATGGTGTTCTTGCAAATGTAGGTGTCGGTGCAATATCACCTGGCTCAGCTGCAATTACGATTGGAACAAGTGGAGCAGTTCGAACAATTTCATCAAGTGTTAATACAGATGAAAAAGGAAGAACTTTTTGTTACGCATTAACAGATGAGCACTGGGTAATCGGTGGACCGACGAATAATGGCGGGATTTTATTAAGATGGCTACGTGATGAATTCGGTAGTCCAGAGCAAGAAGTTGCAAGGAAGCTTGGGATTGATCCTTATGATTTATTAATTAAGTATGCAGAAAGTGTACCAGCTGGAGCAGAGGGATTGCTATTTTTACCGTTTTTATCTGGAGAACGTGCACCCTACTGGAATGCAAATGCTCGTGGTACATTCTTCGGTATAAACCTTCAGCATAAACGTGAACATTTCATACGAGCTGTCATGGAAGGAGTTTGTATGAGTGTGTATTCAGTTGCACTTGCCATTCGTGATTGTACGGGGCCACTTTCTGAAATACGTGTTTCAGGAGGCTTTGCAAAGTCTGCATTTTGGAGACAAATGTTATCTGACATGATGGGGAAAGAATTGCTTGTTCCAGAAAGTCATGAAGCATCTGCGCTTGGGGCAGCGGCACTTGCTTTGTATGCAATTGGGAAAATTGATTCTCTTGAAGAGGTGAAGGATTGGATTGATATTGTCCATCACCATGTACCGAATAAAGAAAATACGGCTTTATATTTAGAGATGTTTTATATGTATGAACGACTTTACAATCGTTTGAAAGAAGAATTTGATTGTATAGCCGCTTTCCAACGTAAACAATAGGGGGATTGGGAGAAATGGTAGTTGGGATCGTACTAGCGGCTGTTGTCATATTACTTTTACTAATTACGGTAGTAAAATGGCATCCATTTGTCGCGTTAATTTTAACAGCAATCGGTGTAGGGCTAGCAATGGGGATGCCCTTAATTGGAACTTCACCACAACATCCAGGGATTATCGATTCTATTAAATTAGGTCTTGGTAATACGTTAGGGTTTTTGGCGATTGTTTTAGCTTTAGGAACAATGCTTGGAAAAATGATGGCTGAGTCTGGCGGTGCTGAACGAATTGCTAACACATTAATTGGACGTTTTGGGAAAAAGCGTGTTCACTGGGCAATGATGTTCGTTGCATTTATAGTAGGGATTCCGGTATTTTTCCAAGTTGGATTTGTACTATTAATTCCGTTAGTATTTACAATTGCGTTAGAAACAGGGGTATCACTTATTACAATCGGTATTCCGCTAGTAGCAGGTCTTTCGGTTGTACACGGACTTGTTCCACCGCATCCAGCAGCTATGGCAGCGGTAGGTATATTTAAAGCAGATGTAGGGAAAACAATTTTATATGCATTAATTGTTGGACTTCCAACTGCAATAATTGCAGGTCCGCTTTACGGGAAATGGATCGGTGCTCGTATACATAAAGAAGTACCATTAGATATAGCGGAGCAATTTATTGAAAGAGATAAGAAGAAGGAACTTCCTAGCTTCGGAAATACATTGTTTACTATTTTACTTCCAGTATTTCTTATGCTAGGTGCATCGATAGCGGAAGTAGCATTAAATAAAACAAGTCAACTTGCACAAGTATTGCACTTTATTGGAGATCCAATAGTCGCATTATTAATTGCAACGATATATTCTTTCTTTAGTCTTGGCTATGCGAAAGGGTTTTCTAAAGACAAAGTATTACAAGTTACAAATGATTGTTTAGGCCCAATTGCAAACATACTGTTAGTTATCGGTGCAGGTGGCGCCTTTAATAAAGTGTTATTGGATTCTGGAATTGGAACTACAATTGCGGAGATGGCGAAAGAATCACATATTTCACCAATATTATTAGGGTGGGGAATTGCTGCACTTATTCGAATCGCGACTGGCTCTGCTACTGTTTCCATGATGACAGCAGCAGGAATAGTGGCACCGATTGCGGCAAGTACACCAGGAGTGAATGTAGAGTTACTGGCACTTGCAACAGGAGCAGGGTCATTAATATTATCACATGTGAACGATTCTGGATTTTGGATGATTAAAGAGTATTTCGGAATGACTGTGAAAGAAACATTATTAACATGGACTGCAATGGAGACAATACTATCTGTTGTAGCACTTGGACTAATTTCGTTATTAAATATATTTGTATAGAATGGGAGATTGATTAATATGAAACTAGGTTTAATTGGATTAGGAAAAATGGGATTCCCATTAGCGGAACACTTACATGAAGACAAACATGAAGTAGTTGTATACGATGTAAATAATGAGCTTGTTGAAAAGGCAGGAAAACTAGGGATTACTGCACGTCATACATTAAAAGAAATGATCGCTGAACTAGAAGCACCTCGTACAATTTGGGTAATGGTACCTGCAGGAGAAGTTGTTGAGTCAGTACTAAAAGATGTATATCTATTATTAGAGGAAGGCGATATCGTGATTGAAGGTGGAAATTCATTCTATAAGGATACGTTGCGCCGTGCTGAAGAAGCGAAAAGCTTTGGCTTACATTACGTAGATATCGGTACATCAGGTGGTGTAGAAGGAGCTAGATACGGTGCGTGCTTAATGGTTGGTGGAGAAAAAGAAATCTATGATCAATTAGAACCTTTATTTAAAGACTTAGCAGTAGAAAACGGTTATTCTTATGCAGGCCGCGTTGGAAGTGGTCATTTCTTAAAAATGGTTCATAACGGTATTGAATATGGAATGATGCAAGCAATCGCTGAAGGATTTGAAGTGTTAGATAAAAGTGATTTTGATTTCAATTATGAAGATGTTGCAAAAGTATGGGCAAATGGATCAGTTATCCGTGGTTGGTTAATGGACTTAACTGAAAAAGCATTTGCAGATGATCCAAAACTTGATGGTATTAAAGGGGTAATGAACTCTTCAGGAGAAGGGAAATGGACTGTTGAAACTGCGCTTGAACTACAAGCAGCGGCACCAGTTATCGCAATGTCATTATTTATGCGCTACCGTTCTCAAGAAGATGATACATTCCATGGGAAAGTTGTCTCAGCTCTTCGTAATCAATTCGGTGGACATGAGGTTGTGAAAAATTAGTTTTGTGAAACTCATACGAAAGTATGAGTTCTTTTTTTATTTCTCATACTATTTTATGAAAGCTTTTACCTCTTTTTACTGTATTTTGTATAGAAATTTCTGATAATATAAAGATAGAATATGAAACCAAAGGGGAGAAATGGTTATGAAACTAGTCGTAATTAATGGTACACCAAGAAAATTTGGAAGGACTCGCGTTGTAGCAAAATATATTGCAGATCAATTTGAAGGGGAGTTATACGATTTAGCAGTAGCGGAATTGCCTTTATATAATGGGGAAGAATCACAACGTGAATTAGAAGCAGTAAAAAAATTAAAAGCATTAGTGAAAGCAGCAGACGGTGTAGTACTATGTACACCAGAATATCATAATGCGATGAGCGGAGCATTGAAAAATTCGTTAGATTACTTAAGTAGCAGTGAATTCCTCCATAAACCTGTCGCATTGCTAGCAGTTGCTGGAGGAGGTAAAGGGGGAATAAACGCATTAAATAGTATGCGTACTGTCGCTAGAGGCGTTTACGCAAATGCAATCCCAAAACAAGTAGTACTTGATGGATTACATGTACAAGATGGTGAACTTGGAGAAGATGCAAAACCATTAATTCATGATTTAGTTAAAGAATTAAAAGCATATATGAGCGTATATAAAGAGGTGAAAAAACAATTAGGAGTTGAGTGATATGTCCTCTCTTTATCATGATTCTCGCTTGTATTACATTCTAGGAGCCAATAGTTTATCTGCTATTGGTTCCGGGATTGTTATGATAACGATTCCGTGGCTATTGATTAAGGAAAGTGGAGGAGAGACGACATTTGGTTATGTTTCTATCGTTGCAACTCTCATAATGTTTTTATTAACGCCATTTATTGGGCAAAGTATAGATCGTTTTTCAAGAAAATATTTGTTGTTATGTAACGAAGGTATCGGGATAGCCATTATAGGAATGATGGCTATTTGGGGATTTGCTGGGCAATCATACAATTCTATTCATTATATCATTATTTATATAGCAGGTTCTTTCTATTACCTATTATTCTATCCTACAATTTTTGCATTCAACCAAGAAATGTTTCAATCTGAACATTATAAAAGTTTAAGCGGCACGATGGAAATACAAGGACAATTAACGCAAGTTATTTCAGGAGCGGCTGCTAGCTTTCTAATTGAGATCGTTTCTTTGAAATGGATTTTGTTAGTAGATATGTTAACTTTTGCAGGAGCATTTTTTCTTTTCTTATGTATACCGTATGTAAAGAAAAAAGAAGTGAAACGGAAAGCAACATTTAAGAAGCAATTGTTCGAAGGAATTCACTTTATGAAAAAGCGTCCTAGGCTCTTTTGGTTTTTATTTTCCACTTATATGCCGTTTATCGGTGTTATGATGGCAAATTATTTAATCCCAGTTTATATTTCAGATATACTCAAAGCTAGTGCCTCTGTATACGCGATAGAAGGTATGATGTATGGTGTTGGGGCTGTTATTGCGGGAATAAGTATTCCAATCATGATGAAATATGTCAAAATAGAAGTTTCAATCGTTATGACGATGGTTATTTATGTAATTTCAATTACCGCAATGATTATTGAGCCTTCCATTATGTTATTATATGGACTTGCGATTTTTCATGCGATTGGAAATGCTGGAACACGAGTGGCGAGAAATGTATTGATGATGGAAGAAATCCCAAACGAAGTAATGGGACGTGTGGACAGCTTATTTCGATTAATTGGCACAGGAATTCGAATTGTATTATTAATGTTGTTTACGGCAGGCGTATCTAAAGCAGGGGTAATGATTCCGTTTTATGTACTGAGCTTTATATTGATCCTATCATTAGGGATTGCTTTTTATTATGTAATTTCAAAACGTAAAATGAAAGCGAATGTGTCTAATAAATCAATTGTTTAAAAAATACTTCTGCCTCCTTTTCTTTTTCTATATAATAAAAAGAAAGGGAGTGTTAACTTATTTATGAACAAATGGATATTGCTTATAATCTTATTACTACCTCCGCTATACATCATTTATATGACGTTTCGAATGAATAAAGTTGCTCGTGAAAAATTGAGTAATCACTCTCCATACGTTCTTATATTAGGTGCAAAGTTATTTGGAGATAGACCGTCTTTATCTCTTCAAAATCGTTTGGATGTGGCGTTGGAATATTTATATTCTCACCCTGAGGTGAAAGTAATCGTTTCAGGTGGTCAAGGGGAAGATGAAGATATACCGGAAGCTCACAGTATGAGAAACTATTTAATGGTACACGGTATAGATGAGAATCGTATTTTAATTGAAGACCAATCTACAAATACGTATGAAAATTTAAAGTTTAGTATGGATTTATATGATGTAAAGCATGCGGTAGTTGTAAGTAATACGTATCATTTATATCGAACGAAAATAATTGCAAAGCGGTTAGGAATAAAGATGGAGGCATTAGCTGCTGAAACACCGAGTCGTTCTAAGAAAAAAGCGTATGTGCGTGAATATGCTGCAATTATGAAAACAATATTGTTCGACCGTTAGAGCTCAAATGTGAGCTCTTTTTTTATAGAATAATGCGTATCATTTGAAATGAACTCCACATTCCATCAAAATAAAGGAAACAATAATAAAGGAGTTGTGTTTGTGATTCAGTTTAATCATGTGTCAAAATCGTATGAAGATGGCACAAAAGCAGTGGATTCATTGCATTTAGAGATTAAAAAAGGAGAATTTTTTGTTCTCATTGGTCCGAGTGGTTGCGGGAAAACAACGACAATGAAGATGATTAATCGTTTAATTGAAACGACGGAAGGATCAATTTTAATCGATGGAAAAGACATTCAACAATATAATATAAACGAACTGCGTTGGAATATAGGGTACGTGTTGCAGCAGATTGCGCTGTTTCCACATATGACAATTGCTGAAAATATTGCAGTTGTCCCTGAAATGAGAAAGTGGAGTAAGGAGAAAATAAAAACGCGTGTTGATGAACTGTTACATATGGTTGGATTAGAACCAGATGTATATCGTGATCGTATGCCAGATGAATTGTCGGGAGGACAGAAGCAGCGCGTTGGTGTCGTTAGGGCATTAGCTGCAAACCCGAAAATCGTTCTTATGGATGAACCATTTAGTGCGTTAGATCCATTAAGCAGGGAACAACTTCAGCAGGATATAGTGCAATTGCAAAAAAAGATTCAAAAAACGATAGTATTTGTAACGCATGATATGCAAGAGGCTTTATCACTTGGTGATCGCATTTGTGTAATGAAAGAAGGGAAAGTTGTTCAATTAGATACACCAGAAGGTATTATACATAATCCGAAAAATGAGTTTGTAGAGGAGTTCATTGGAAATCGTGGACGACCTTGGTATGAGGGGAAGAGTATAGAAGAGGTATTGCCGCTAGACAATCGTATACGAGTAGAAGGGAATGCTCTATCTTTACATTCGACTTTACAAGCAGCACTAGTCCGCTTACAAACTGAAGAGTCAGTGCCGGTTGAAGAAAATGGTCAATATGTTGGAGCGTTAACAAGTCGTCATATTGTCAATTACATTGTTGAACAAATGAAGGAGAGAGGCTAAACAGTGACTGATTTTATTCAAACGTTTCAAGAACGAAAAGTAGAATTGCTAAGTGCGTTAAGTGAGCATTTACAAATATCGCTTATTTCATTATTTTTTGCAGTAATTATTGCGGTGCCTCTTGGCATTCTATTAACGAGAAAAGAACGGATGGCTGAATTTATAATAGGGACTTCTGCTGTTATGCAGACTGTGCCATCACTTGCATTACTTGGACTTTTAATTCCATTAGTAGGAATCGGAAAACTTCCAGCCATTATCGCATTAGTTGTGTATGCACTATTACCTATTTTGCGAAATACGTATACAGGAATACGGGAATTAGATGAATCACTTATAGAAGCGGCGAGAGCTATGGGAATGAATAGCTGGAGAAGATTATGGAAGGTAGAGCTTCCTCTCGCATTGCCAATTATTATGGCTGGTATTCGTACAGCGATGGTATTAATTGTTGGAACGGCTACATTAGCTGCTTTAATAGGCGCTGGTGGACTCGGTAAGCTCATATTACTCGGTATCGATCGGAATGATCATGCGCTTATCATTTTAGGGGCCGTACCAGCTGCGTTACTCGCTTTATTCTTTGATATAGTACTTCGCATGCTTGAGAGGCCAAAACGCTCATACAAGCGCGTTATATTAACGATATGTATAGTTGTCGTAATGATCGCTTCGCCATTTCTTTGGAATACACAAAAGAAAGACATAGTTATTGCTGGCAAACTTGGATCTGAACCAGAAATTTTAATTCAAATGTACAAGCAACTTATTGAACAGGATACAGATTTACAAGTAGAATTAAAGCCGGGCCTTGGGAAAACAGCATTTGTATTTGAATCGTTAAAATCAGGTGAAGTAGATATATACCCAGAATTTTCAGGAACAGCTTTATCTACTTTCGTGAAAGAAGAACCGAAAAGTACAAATCGTGATGAAGTATATGAGCAAGCTCGTATGGGAATGGAAAAGAAATATAATATGGTTATGTTAAAGCCAATGGAGTATAACAATACATACGCACTAGCTATGCCAAAAAAAATAGCAGATCAAAATAATATAAATACAATTTCTGATTTAGGAAATATTGCACAGGAAGCTAAGGTAGGATTTACATTAGAATTTGCTGATCGTGAAGATGGTTATAAAGGTATGCAAAAATTATATAACTATAAGTTTTTAAATGTTAAAACGATGGAACCGAAACTACGCTATAGCGCAATTCAATCGGGGGATGTTAACGTAATCGATGCATATTCAACAGATAGTGAACTTGAGCAATATGGACTTAAAGTGCTAAAAGATGATAAAGGACTATTCCCTCCTTATCAAGGAGCGCCATTATTAAGAAAAGAGACGTTACAGAAATATCCTGAGCTTGAAAAAACATTGAATAAATTATCTGGAAAGATTACAGATGAAGAAATGCGGAAAATGAATTACGAAGTAAATGTGAATGGGAAAAGTAGTGAAGAAGTAGCAAAACAATTTTTACAAAAAGAGAAGTTACTTCGTTAATTTTACAAGAAATATACAACTTTATATGTTTGAAATAACCGTTCATTACAAAATGAACGGTTATTTTGTGCATACTTATACATTTTTTCAAAAAAGTATTCCATTTTTCTTCATTTTATTTTAGAATAAGTAATGTTTTCCTGAAAAAATATAAGAGAAACGTCTATTAGAGAAAAGGTGACTTTAATAGCTGAACGAACATAACACCTAGAATGACAGATGGGGTGGTACAAATAGAAAAGAAGTTAGGGTTTTTTCCGTTAATCGCATTAGTAGTTGGAACAATGGTTGGTGGCGGTGTTTTTAGTTTACCGCATGATTTAGCAGTAGGAGCAAATAGTGGTGCAACAATAATTGGTTGGTGTATTACAGCGATGGGAATGATTCCGCTTGCGCTCGTATATCAAACGTTAGCAAGACAAAAACCGGAGCTTGAGGGCGGAATTTATAGTTATGCACGAGCTGGTTTCGGTGAATATATTGGTTTTAACAGTGCGTGGGGGTACTGGCTGGCAGGAATTTTAGGAAATGTCGCAACAATTATGTTGTTGTTTAGCACATTAGGTTATTTCTTCCCGATTTTTAAAGGAGGAAATAATATTGCGTCTATCGTTGGTGCCTCTCTTTTATTATGGACACTTCATTTTCTTATTTTATTTGGAATTCGTGAAGCTTCCATTATGAATGTTATCGCAACAATTGGGAAATTAGTTCCGATCTTATTATTTATTGTCGTGATGGTAACGGCGTTTCGCTGGGATACATTTACACATGACTTTTGGGGCGAAGGAACAATCTCAGTTTCCTCTGTACTAGGTCAAGTGAAAAATACAATGCTTGTAACTCTCTGGGTGTTCATTGGGGTTGAAGGAGCAGTTGTATTATCAGGAAGAGCTAAAAATAGCAGAGACGTTGGAAAAGCGACAGTACTTGGGTTAATTTTAGTTATGTCTATTTATATTTTAATTTCAGTTCTGTCAATGGGAGCTATGACGAGAAATGAACTTTCGGTTTTAGAAACTCCTTCAATGGGACATGTATTAGAACATGTTGTTGGACCATGGGGGGCAGTTGCGATTAACATCGGTTTAGTTGCTTCACTAATAGGTACGTTAATTGGCTGGTTTTTACTTGTTTCTGAAATCTCTCATGTAGCAGGAAAAGATGGAGTATTTCCGAAAGTCTTTACGAAAACAAATAAGAAGCAAACGCCGCATATGGCATTATGGATTTCAAATATCGTTGCCCAAATTATATTTATAATCGTTCTGTTTTCACAATCGACATATCAAATTATGTATTTTATTGCGTCAACATCAATTTTATTACCGTATTTATTATCAGCGCTATTTCAATTGAAATTAGTCATCACGAAAGAGCTAAAAGTTGCGAGAGTAAAAAATGGATTGTTAGCATTAATTGCTTCCCTATACTCTGTATGGTTAATTTATGCAGCTGGTTTAAAGAATTTATTACTTGTTTCAATTGTATATGGAATCGGGATTATCGTGTACGTGTTTGCAAGAAAAGAAAAAGGGAATCGTTGTTTTGTAGGTATAGAAAGATATGTGATGTGTGCAATTGTTATTGCAGCTATCACATCACTTTATATGTTATTGACAGGAACTATAAAAATGTAAAAGTCCTTTTAATTTAAAGGGCTTTTTTCCTTGCCTAGAGAATATTTAATACATAAGATATTCAGGAGGGATGAAAATGGAAGAAAAAGAACAGTTGTCTAGAATTATGGATTTAGCTAGTGATTTAAGGAAAGTATTAGTACAAGAATCTTTTTTTAATCATCATCCTGAACTTCGAGGCGTGATTGAAAATTTAGCGAGTTCTGTAGAGAATTTGGCGAGTTTGCAGCAAAATAAAGATGAAAATGCCGAAGATCGATTGCGGTACGTACTTGCTAAAATGAAAATCGCTCATAATGCCATTTTACAAGAAAAAAAAGCATTTCCTTCTCATTAATATACGTTTTAATTTTGAACCTGACGGATGACGTCAGGTTTTTTATTTCTAGTTTTAGATTGTAGTTCATACACTAAGAATAGTATGAAAAAAAAGAAGGTGACGACGTTGAAATTACATAAAGCTCTTCATCCAAGTTTTATAAAGCGAATGTATTATATGAGGTTTATTGGGAGGTTTGCAAAAGCTGAAGGAGAGAAGAATGGAGAAAATTTCTTTGTACAATGCCTTTCTCCAATACCTTTAACTTTACAAGAGTTATTTCCGACTGGAAAATATTTGTTTGAAGGATTATGCAGTAATAAAAAGAATGAAAAAATCTTTACTGATTTAAAGAAGCGTAAATTAGAAAAGCAACTGGTTATGTTTCGTCTTTATTATGATCGTGGAAATTTATTACTGGAATTAATATGCACAGAAGAGCCTCGGGAAATAGCATCTTCATATAAAGTGATTCCTTCACCAAAGGTCTCAAATCATAAAAAGAGAGCGTCTTTGGAACGGAAGTTAAGCAACGGTTACTTATCATTTCTTATGCCTAAATTACCAAAAGACTTTGAGCCTCCAGAATTATTGTGGCATGAAGGAAGACTATATGGAAATTTATCGTTAAAACCATCAATAAGTTCAATTTCATATTTTGAGCAAAGAAAAGAATGCAAATATATTGAAATAAACGATTGGATGAAACATGTAGAAATAGCAGTAGATGATCATTTATATTTTGTAAGTGAAAATGTGTATGACCAACTAAATAAACGAATTGCTGAAGAAGGTAAGTTAGTTGAAGTAGAAGATATTAAAATGCAAAAGGAGGACTGGGAATGGGATGAGCGTGAATCCTCTTTTTTGCAGTATGTACAAAGTATGGTTCGTAATAAAGGGCTATATTTGGATGATACAGATATATATAATTTTCACATTAGTATTAAAACCAATATGTTAACAATTGTTGGTGGTATACCAGGTGTTGGGAAATCACGCTTTGTGCAAGCTTATGCAGAAGCACTTGGGTTACGTTATGGTGAAGAATTAATTTGGATTCCGATTTCACCATCGTATCAAGAACCACATGATATTCTCGGTTACCTTCATCCGAATGGTAATTTTATTGAAAGTGAAACGAAGTTAGTTCGGACATTGTTAAAGGCTAAAGAAAACCCAAATCAATTGTATATAATTGTATTCGATGAAATGAACATGTCACATATTGAGCATTGGTTTACTCCGTTTCTATCTGTTCTTCAACTTGAAAAGAAAAATCGTATTTTGAGTTTGTATGAGAAAGTACAAGAAATAGAAAATCAAATTCCACCTTCAGTGGAAATTGGTGAGAATATTATTTTCGTAGGCACTGTAAATTTTGATGAAACGACGAAAGAGCTTTCCGATCGATTATTAGATCGAACAAATTTGATTACATTACAAAAAATTCCGTTTTGCGAGATGAGTATAGAACATGAGAAAGTTGTTCAGCAACCCCCGCTGAAAGTAACAACGGGAGAATTTCGACTCAATTGGTTTAGGAATAAAGAGATGATCGAAGTGTTTACTGAAGAGGAATTAGAGTTATTGGATAAGTTACATGATGTATTATCATCACACGATATATCAAAAGGAATTTCTTTCCGATGTGCAAGCGCAATCGCTACGTATTTGCAAAATATACCGTTCCAAAATAATCAATCCTATATGATTAGCAGGGAAGAAGGTTTTGATTTGCAAATAAAGCAACGTGTATTAACGAAATTAAGGGGGACAGAAATGACAGTGGGCTCTCTACTTTCTGAAGAAGCAAAAAGGGGAGCGATATTGATACCACTTTTACAGTCTCCGCTTGCAAATCGTGTATCTACATTTGAACATTCTTTAGCTTATATAAGACAAAAGCGTAGAGAACTGGAGCTGTATGGCTATGCAAAATGAGGAGCGTTATGAAACAGCAATCGTCGATACGAAAGAAACGCTCCCGTTTGTATTGAAGCTAATTATTGGTACTGAGGGGAAAGGCGATTTTATCCTTTTAAACCGGCTTTGTACGTCTACTACAGCACTAGTTCAATGTATTTATAAAGTACAGGAATTAAAACCACTGAAATTGCATTTCCATTATCAAAATCCAATGGATATTACATTCATATGGAATAAAGTATATGAGGGACAAAAGAATATAAAAGAGTCACAATATGAATTAAATGAAAAAAAACAAAGAGTATTAGTGTATGAACATGGAAAAACTGAATTTTTTTATCCGTGGCGCTGTGGCTTATACCATTTTGAAGTGCGTATAGAAGATAAAACTTATTATGGTGCGTTTCAAGTTGTTCCTAAAAACTTTTTTGATGACCAATTTGAAATGATTCAAGATTATGTGAAGTCAATTTTAAACGAGTTAATTTTAGATAGAGGTTATTACAAGAAAACTTTCTCAGCACTTAGCGATATTGAAGATTCTTCTTATTTGGTATTGTTAAGAAAGTTGCCACAAAAAATGAAAAGAATAAAACAAATTTTTAAGAAAGTAGAATCGAATGCGGAATTTGTACACGAATATGAATGGGAAACGAAAGAGCGGAAGACAACGAGAAAAACGGCCATTATGACAGAAAGAAAGCTTTATGCGAAATATTACAACCGTAAATTTAAGGAGAAAAAAAATAGTATTGAAAATGCATTTCTTAAATTTAAAACGATGCAATTCTATTATTATTTACTTGAAGCAGAAAGTTTTGTACGCAAAACTATTGAAATACTAGAAGGAGAAAAGAAGAAAAAGTCAGATGAATTTCAGGCTGTTAAAACAATTATGAAAACGATTGAACGAAATGGATCCGTGACGGATAGGGAAAAACAAAAATATAGAAATTTACATTTACTGAAAGAAGCAGATTTACGGAAAAGTTCTGTGAAAATACAAGAATATAAAATATTAGCTCATATCGTATATGAAAGCGTGCAATACTTTCGAAATTTATTGTATTCTCCATTTTGGAGGGAAGTTTCTGAAACAGCTACCATTAATTCGAACACTTTATCTATACCGCATCAACAATTAATCCACCATTTAGAATTGTTACCGCAACATACAGAGCAACCGCCATCTTTATTATTCGTATATAAACCAACGTTTTTAGTGTATGAGTATTACGCTTTTTTTATCGTTATTTCTATATTAGAACAAATCGGATTTGAAGATAAGAATCCTATCCGTGAACAAATACAAGAACATTTTTATTTAGACGGATTACAAGATGGAACGACAGTGATATTACATCGAGATGATATAAAAGTGCATGTCGCGTTTAATGATTTAATTGAAACACACCCTCTTATCGCACTAAGCAAAGGAAGTAATTTTTATAACGGAGAGGACACAAAGAAGCCGGATATTCGTTTAGATTGTTATGTAAAGGAAGAAGAAAAGTATGTATATAAATCTTCTATTATTATCGAAGTGAAATACAGCCCTATGTACAATATTTTTCAGCCTGTCGGTAATACGAAAGCAACTGAGCAAATGTATAAATACTGGTCCATTAAGTATGTAGAAGAGCAGAATGGTAAACGAATTTTTAAGCGAAGAGCGATTTATGAAGTGATTTGTGTATATCCAGGTAGCCATATGCATAGTAAAAAAATTGAATCTGGTTGTGGAGTGTTTTTACAACTATATCCATATAAAACGAAACAAGGAGAAGAGAAGTTGGCTGGGAAGCATGGGATGATTCAAATTTTTGAGAAATGGTTAAAAAGTAATAAAATGTAAAAGAAATCCTTTTTAATGAAGGATTTCTTTAGGTTAAGAAGAATTATATGCCATAAGGAAAGAAGCATAACGTTGGTCGAACTTGAAAGGATAAACATTTTTCATTAGAGCAATTAACTTTCTTTGTATGTATGATTGTATAAGAACGTAAGAAATGGTACATGCGGGGGAAAAGAGTGTGAAATAGGAATTTAATTCGATTTACAGAATATAATAAGACATAAATATTTTTAGTTGCATGCGAAGATTTGTTCTTATATGATAGTAAGTGAAAGCGTTATCAAAAGCAGAACGGCGATGGGAAAGGCGGGTAAATATGTTCCAGCGTGTTCAAACAAAGGAAGAACATTTTTGGTTCGAGCAACTGTGGGGAGATTTTTGTGAAGAAAGAAATTTAATGTTTGTAGAACGTAGTTTAAATCCATCACGATTTTTATTAATAGAAGATGAACATCATATTGGTACAGTAGAATGTATTAAGTTTACAGTACCTGAACAATCAAATTCTGAGTTTTTCTATCCGTTTTCTAAAAATGATTTAGTGAAAGATTTGAAAAATGTGTATGAAATAGGAAAGTTAAGTATTGCGAAAACGTCTCGGGGGAGAGGACATTTCAAAAGGCTGGCAGCTATTTTATTTATGCATGCGTTAGAGACGAAAGCGGAATGGTATATTGCAGCAATTACAAAAAGAATGTATATGTATTTACTTACACTTGGTTTTCCAATTGAACCGATAGATAGTCCATTCCAGTTTCATGATACTTTACAAGGTGTACCAGTGCGGATTCATGCTCGAAAAGGGGCTACACATCTGTATTCTTTGAAAGAATTCCGTGATATTATTCAAGGGAATGCTCATGCGCAGGTACTTATTGCAGAATACAGTAAAAATATTATGTTAACAAAATGAAAATATATGAATATGTATAGTATGAAGAAGGGTGTCATATTACAGTCATCTTTCTTCATACGAAAAAGTAGACCCTTATTTTTGTAATAAGGGTCTAAAAGGTTATAGTCCAAATATACTAAAAATTATTTTACGACGCTTCGGTTTCTTTTCTCTTTCATATGTTGGTTTTGCATCAGGAGTAATGTATATTGGTTCTTCTTTTTTTAGGGCAGCTTCTAGTTTTTGAATTCGTTCTAACATTTCCTCCATTTCGCGGCGATGTTGTAAAAGTTGGTATGTAACGACATCATTTGCTTTATCTTGTATTTGTTCTTCCATTCGATCTAGTCTTCTTGTAATTGTGGTTAATTGAGCTGTTAATTGTTTAAAATCATTCGATGATGTATTTTGAACAATTGTGTTTACTTGAGTTTTTAATTTTTCTACATCATTTGAAGATGTTTTTTGAGTAGTTTGAGAGTTTTGAGGCTGGTCCATTTGAGAACGATGGTATTCTAACATTAGATCTAAATCACCTTGTGTAAAAATAAAATGACCATATTTATTTTTTTTAATCGTAAGATTTAATTGTTGTGCAATCCGGACAACAGCCTTTGGGCTAACACCTAATTTTTTTGCGATAAATGGTGTTTTATATTCCAAAATAATCCCTCCTATATATATCCTGTTGAATGATTTCTAGTTATGTAGCAAGTTCCCTTCAGGTGTGACAAAAGAAGTGTGGAATCGGCAAAGAAAGTGTTTTTTCACGAAGTTCAGCTGTTTAGCGCATACGATTTATATAAATCATTTTCAGTTATCGGAAAATTGGGATTATTATAGTTTGACGATAATAAGCTAATTAGATTATCATAATTATAAATATCTTTTTTATGTATGCATATAATATATAAAAAGGTGGTTACTAATGTAGAATTTTATTAGAGTATAAGAATGCTTACTTCACTTGAATAAATTTAAGTAGGAGGTGGCTTCCTTGCTTACACTGTAAGTAAGGAAAAGTATTTGGACATATATAGTATAAGTATAGTGATTGTTTTAATTGCCTTAACGGCATTTTTCGTGGCAGCAGAATTTGCAATTGTTAAAGTGAGGAGTTCACGAATTGACTATTTAATTGCAGAAGGAAATAATCGTGCACTATCTGTCAAAACAATCATTACAAACTTAGACGAATATTTATCGGCTTGTCAATTAGGAATAACTGTTACAGCTCTTGGGATTGGGTGGTCTGGTAAACCTGCGCTAAAGCACATGTTTGATGTGTTGTTTGCAAATTGGAACGTCCCTACTCAACTCGCAGACATTTTCGCTATAATTTTGGTATTTTTGTTTATCACATTTTTCCATGTGGTAGTAGGAGAGTTAGCTCCAAAAACATTTGCGATTCAAAAAGCAGAACAAGTGAGTTTCTTTGTTGCTAAGCCACTCATTTTGTTTTATCGTATTGCATTCCCATTCATTTGGATTTTAAATGGATCAGCTCGGTTAATTACAAAGTTTTTTGGGTTGAAACCACCAAAAGGGCATGATGAAGTGCATTCAGAAGAAGAATTGCGGTTGTTAGTTTCAGAAAGTTATAAAAATGGTGAGATTAATCAATCTGAATATAAGTATGTGAATAAAATATTTGAATTTGATGATCGTATTGCGAAAGAAATAATGGTACCAAGAACAGAGATGAATATTTTAAATAAAGAAATGCCTGCTGAAGAGGCTTTACAAAAAATGTCTCATGAAAAATATACGAGGTATCCGGTTGTTGATGGTGATAAGGACCATGTAATAGGCTTTGTGAATTTTAAAGATATATTTACAGATTTTGTGAAGCATCGAGTTGTTAGTGAAAAGACAGTGGAGCAATATATTAGGCCAATTATTTTAGTTATTGAATCTATCCCAATTCATGATCTATTTTTAAAAATGCAAAGAGAAAGGACACATATCGCTATATTAATTGATGAATATGGTGGTACATCAGGTCTTGTAACCGTTGAAGATATTTTAGAAGAAATTGTAGGGGATATTCAAGATGAGTTCGATACTGATGAACAACCGGAGATCCAACAAGTTAGTGAGACGAAAACGATTTTAGAGGGAAAAGTACTTGTTAGTGAAGTGAACGCATTATTAGGTTTGACTATTGATGACGATGATGTCGATACGATTGGCGGTTGGATTCTAACAAAAAATATTGAGATTTCCGAAGGCGATACCATTGAAATTGAAAATTATAAATTTTGCGTGAAAAAATTAGACGGACACTATATTAAGAGGTTAGAAGTAACGAAACCTTCAGAATCAATTGTTATTGTAGGAGATGAAAAAAAGATTTCGCTCCAAGAACAAATTAGTTCGTAAACTCTGCTTTGTAGCAGAGTTTTTTTGAGCAAAATGTTTTTTGATGTATTAGGGCTATGATACAATTACATAAGTCAGACCTTTCACCAGGTGAAATAAATACAACGTATTATTGTATACATATATTCGGAAGGAGAACCACTATGAAAAAGCATTTATATATAAATGGGGTATGGAAATCAGTAGGGACGTATAAACCATTGTATGCACCATATTCTGAAGAAACATTAGCGGAGATTGCGCAAGGTACAGAAGATGACGTTAAGGAAGCAGTAGTTGCGGCTAAAAATGCAATGAAAGAAATGAAAAAATTATCTGCATACGACCGTGCAACTATTTTAGAAAAGGTTGCACGAAAAATGGATGAGAGAAGAGAAGAGTTTGCAGAGATTATCGCAAAAGAAGCTGCAAAACCAATTCGTGCTGCACGGGGAGAAGTAGATCGCACTGTTCAAACATATAAGTTTGCAGCTGAAGAAGCGAAGCGAATATATGGTGAGACGTTACCATTAGATGCGGCGCCAGGAGCAGAGGGCCGTATAGCGTATACAATTCGACAACCAATAGGGGTTATTGGTGCTATTACACCGTTTAATTTTCCACTTAATTTAGTAGCA
The DNA here is from genome assembly GCF_038050385.1 of Bacillus sp. FSL R9-9410. Taxonomy (NCBI): domain Bacteria; kingdom Bacillati; phylum Bacillota; class Bacilli; order Caryophanales; family Bacillaceae; genus Bacillus; species Bacillus sp. FSL R9-9410. The sequence goes on along the minus strand of NZ_JBBOTV010000001.1, from coordinate 2,489,606 downwards.
CATAAAGTGGGTCCAGCAATTGCGGCTGGAAATACTATTGTGCTAAAGCCAGCAGACCAAACGCCACTTTCGTCGTATGCATTGGTAGAATTATTTGAAGAAGCTGGTTTACCAAAGGGAGCTTTCAATATAATTTCTGGACCTGGATCTGTTGTAGGTGAGGCATTAGTAAAAGATGAGAACGTTGCTAGTATTACTTTTACAGGAAGTCCGAAAGTAGGTATTGGAATTAAGGAAAAAGCTGGATTGAAACGAGTGACGTTAGAATTAGGATCGAACGCTGCTGTAATTATTAATGAAGATGTTGAATTGACAGACGAAATAATTGAACGTGTAAAATGGGGCGCGTTTGTGAATAATGGACAAGTTTGTATTTCAATACAACGTGTTTTTGTGCATGAATGCAAAATGGAGGAGTTTATTACAAAATTAACGAAAGCAATGGAAAGCGTTGTAGTAGGAGACCCGCTTCATGAAGAAACAGATGTATCGGCACTTATTTCAAAAAACGATGTAGAACGTATAAATTCATGGGTGGAAGAGGCAGTTAAGGAAGGAGCAAATGTTGTATACGGTGGTAACAAACGTGATGCAAGGATTTTTGAACCCACTGTATTAACAAATGTTCCAGAGGATGTATCTGTTCAGTGCCAAGAAGTATTCGGTCCACTTATGACTGTAAATACATTTAAAGAATTTGATGAGGCTTTAGAACAAGTAAATAATTCACGTTATGGATTACAAGCAGGTGTATTTACAAACAATCTATGTAAAGCAATGCGTGCAATTGATGAATTAGAAGTCGGTGGTGTCATGATTAATGACATTCCAACGTTCAGGGTAGATCATATGCCTTATGGTGGTGTAAAAGAGAGTGGCACAGGCCGTGAAGGGATTAAATATGCAATAGAAGAAATGACAGAAATGAAATTAATATGTATTAAAAAATAAAAAGTACACTTTTTTAATCAAGTGTACCTTTTATTTTACTTCATTTCTTGTTTGAAAATATCATCTTCGGCATAAATGTGTTCTTTATCTACAGCAGTGCTATGAGATAGTACTAAACCGATTGGTGTCTCTGTGCCTTTATTTTGAACAATTGTAAAAGGAACATTTTTTTCATTTGCTAATTTAATGTATTTTGATAAATGTGGGTAAGCAATGCTACCATTTAGGAATAGTTGTAATGATTGAGAAGAACGCATGCTACCTGTTACTTCTGTATACACATTACTTTGCATTACTTGACCGATGGTTAAAGCGATTTCTACACGCTCACGTAATGTAGTTAAGTACATATTACGTTCTTCTGGTTTGTTTTGCTTTTGGCCATATATGCCTTCTTGGAGATAGTCTTCCACATTTTTATTTACCATATTTTTCACACCTTTCACTTCTTATTGTACGCAAGAATTAAAAAGGATGCAAAAAAAGTAGTTTTGAACAGGAAAATAATTTAAAAAATGAGAAGGGAAAAGGGATATATGAATACAACTTATTTAAATAAGAAAGGAAAAATAAATTTTATCAACAGAAATTAACAAAATGTGACAAAAATCTATTAACGAAATGTATTTTTTGTGTTAATATTCAAAATATAAAGGGTATTCGTCGTATGGAAATGGAGGGAATGGAGGTTTTTCCAATCGATAAGGATATTAAAGAAGTATTTTGTTCGCACTTGAAAAACAACAGGCACCAATTCGTAGAGAACTGGAAAAACAAAATGATAATTTCCGAAAAAGATCCATTTAAACAAGAAGTTGTTCAAAATGGAGAAAATTTATTAGAGTTAATTATCGAACTTATTATGGAAGATAAAGACATTAATTATCTTCAGCCATTATGTGAGAAAATGGCTATTGAACGTGCAGGTGCAGATGCGAATATTGGAGATTTTGTTTACAATGCAAATGTGGGAAGAAATGAACTTTTTGAAGCAATGTGCGAATTGGATGTAAGCGCCCGTGAACTGAAACCGATTATGGCCAAAATACATACTTGTTTTGACAAATTAATTTATTATACCGTTTTAAAATACTCAGAAATTATATCGAGGAATTTAGAAGAAAAACAGCAATATATAAATGAAACACATAAAGAAAGGCTTACGATTCTAGGGCAAATGTCGGCTAGTTTTGTGCATGAATTTCGTAATCCGCTAACTTCGATTATGGGATTTGTCAAGCTATTGAAGACAGACCATCCTAATCTATCGTATTTAGATATTATTTCACATGAATTAGATCAATTGAATTTTAGGATTTCGCAATTTTTACTTGTATCGAAAAAAGAAATGTGGAATGAATCGGAACGTTTTTGGCTAAATGACTTATTTCAAGATACTATACAATTCTTATATCCAAGTTTAGTTAATGCAAATGTTTTGATTGAAAAGAATTTGCCGTATCCTATTCCACTCGTTGGTTACCGGAGTGAAGTGAGGCAAGTAGTTTTAAATATTTTAATGAATTCGATTGATGCTCTTGAATCGGTGAAAGAAGAGCGGAAAATTATCATTGATGTATTTGAAGAGAATCAGGCTGTGCGCATTGTTATAAAAAATAATGGACCTATGATTCCAGCAGAAAATGTAGAGACTATTTTTGAGCCATTTGTAACTACTAAAAAGCTAGGAACTGGTATCGGATTATTTGTATGTAAACAAATTGTAGAAAAACATAATGGATCCATATTGTGTCGTTCGAATAACGATTGGACAGAATTTCAAATTACGTTTCACAAGTAAACAGTCTACACCATACGAATGGTGTAGACTGTTTTAATTTGTAAGTATAACGGTCTCTAATTTTGGATCCTCAGTTGAATAACCTACCATTGAAATTGTGTAAATTGTATTTGGTTTAACGTTGAATTTCGGAATGGTTAATAGTACTTTTTTTGTATCCGCAAGTGAAACTTCAATATCTGCTGTACCAGGGCTAACTTGTAAAAAATCTGTTATTTGTTTAAAGAGTACATTTTCAAATAAATGATCCCCATCTTTTAAATTTACATTTACTACTGGAGTGTCTGGTGAAAAATGTGCAAACCGTATTTTTGCTTGACCAGATGGTAAATGAGTATTATCAAGAATAGGTTGTAATTGGAGATGATTATCGCTATTGACCGCTGCAAGGGTATAAGCGTGATTCCCCATTATTGGTACTAATGCTGAGAATATTGGAGTTTCGCTTCCGACAGGGACAATATCAATACGGTATTTACCTTGTACTAATGATAAATAAGGACTGAATTGTTTAAAGGAAATATTTTTAATAACCTTTTGCCCGTTTATTATAATATCAACTGCTGGTGTATGGGGAGCTGTGTGAAAAATTCTCATATGTGACGGTAAAGTTGCTTCTTGTGAATCTCTCTTTTCATATGCTTGTACAAGTTTTGTAATTGCATCATGGTATTTCATATAGAGTTCTACATATCTTTTAGGATTGCTATATTGATAGTAACGAGCGAGCTGTTCGTAACGTGCAGCTTCTTGTCCATATTTTTCAATTTCGGATTGAGTCATGAATATTCCTCCTTTATCATCATTACAAATATATGCGAAGCTAGAAAGAGGTTATGCAAAAAACTTGCCTTTCTAGAAGGAAAAGTTAAAATGGGGATTTTTTTATTTATAGGCAAACACACATACAAATCGATAATTGTCCTACATAAATTATAAAGGAAAGGTAGTTTGACTTTGATGGAAGGAGTGGAACCATTGGGATGGGGATATCCCAATAGTTATTGGGAATGAAGTTATGGAGGATTTGGTGCAATAGGCTGTGGGACGAATTATGGATTTGCATTATGAGTATTTCTATTAATTTTAGTGATGCGTTGGATAAGGTAATACCGATAAAAAGAGCGTCGTGCCGAACTGATTAATATGGTTAATCGGTTCTTTTTTTATTGTTCTAAACAGGTGATACTATTTGTTAAGTAATAATTACGATAAATATGGCGAAGTAAAATGTCGAATTTTGTTTGAAAATATGCAATGTAAAGTAGGATAATAGGAAGGAGAATAACGGGAGTTCCGTCGAAGTTTACACAATGTCAGCAATTTAGGGAAGCTGATATTATGTTAAAAAAACATTCGATTTATTGTTATCTTAAATTAGGAAGGGGTATTTAAGCGTAGAGATAAGGGTTGGTCTTCATGTTTGATTCTGAATTTTCTGTTTTATAATTAATATTTAGCACTCATTTGTATATTTTATAATAGTTTTTTGATAAATTCACTGCTTTCGCAGAGGATTCTTTTTTATGAAAGAAACGTCAATTTTCTTCATATACATATACAAATTGGAGAAATGGGGGAGCGCTATGCGCGATTACTTAATTAAACCACTTGTTGGTCAGCCGTATCCGATGATTTCACATGGAAAAGGTGTTTATTTATATGATCAAAACGGAAATAAATATTTTGATGGTTCGTCTGGAGCGATTACGGCAGGTATTGGACATGGCGTAGCAGAGATTGCGGAAGTTATTAAAAAACAGGCAGAGGAGATTGCTTTCGTTTATAGATCACAGTTTACGAGTGAACCAGCTGAAAAATTAGCAAAGAAGTTAAGTGATTTATGTGTAGGAGATTTGAACTGGAGCTTTTTTGTGAATAGTGGTACAGAAGCAAATGAAACAGCTATGAAAATCGCAATTCAGCATTTTCAGGAGCGTGGCATTCAAGGGAAACATAAAATTTTGTCACGGTGGATGAGCTATCACGGGATTACAATGGGAGCTTTATCTATGTCTGGGCATCCACTGCGCAGACAACGTTTCGTTTCTATTTTGGAAGATTATCCGACTATTCCAGCGCCATATTGTTTCAGATGTCCTGTACAAAAGGTATATCCAACATGTCAACTTTCTTGTGCGACCGAACTAGAAAGAGCGATTGATCGAATTGGTGCAGAGCATATTGCAGCTTTTATTGCTGAACCGATTATCGGAGCTGCTGGAGGCGCGGTTGTCCCCCCGAAAGAATACTATAAAGTAATTAAAGATATTTGTAGTCATTACGATATATTATTTATTGCGGATGAAGTAATGACTGGACTTGGTCGTACTGGTGCATGGTTTGCTATGGAGCACTGGGGTGTAGAACCGGATATTATGACGCTTGGTAAGGGGCTAGGAGCGGGTTATACACCAATGGCAGCGACAATTGTAAGTGACCGTGTAATGGAGCCGATTTTACATGGATCACGTTCTGTAATGAGCGGGCATACGCTTAGTGCAAATCCATTGTCTGCAGCAACGGCTTTAGCTGTTATTGAATATATGGAGAAACATAATTTACCTGAAAAAACAGCAGAAAAGGGAGAGTATTTATTAAAAGGTTTGCAGAAAGTTCAACAACAATCGACAATCATTGCCGATGTGCGTGGAAAAGGGTTGCTAATTGGAATAGAATTGCAACCGTTTACAAAGGCATCAGAGCTTATTTCAGTTGCTGCTAAAAATGGACTGCTCTTATACCAAGCTGTTTCAGGGCAAGCAGGAAAAGAGGATAGTGCACTGCTTGTTGCACCACCAATGACAACTACATATTCCGAGTTAGATGAATTACTTTCAATTTTTGTAAAGAGCGTGGAAGAGATGATGCAAAAAGGAGGGCATAGTATCGCATGACAACTATTACAAATACATTCGGTAAATTAAAAGAAATAGAGGAAGTAATTTCTTTGTTCCATGATGATATGACATTAATGTTTGGGGGATTTGGAGGAATCGGATCCCCTCCATCTTTAATTCAAGCTGTTTTAGATAAAGGCATTACAAATTTAAATTTAATAGGAAATGATACTGGATTTCCTGATGTAGGAATCGGTCGTCTTGTTACGAATGAAAGGGTTAAATCTTTAGTTACTTCTCATATTGGGTCAAATCCAAATGCGGGAAGACAATTAAATGAAGGAAGATTGCAAATTGAATTCTCTCCGCAAGGAACACTCGCAGAGCGTATTCGCGCTGGTGGTGTAGGGCTTGGTGGTATTTTAGTTGACGTTGGTGTTGATACGATTGTAGAAGAAGGAAAGCGCACAGTTGAAATGAATGGAAAGACATATTTAGTTGAAACAGCTTTAACGGCTGAAGTCGCAATTGTATATGCGAAAAAAGCGGATCCGTTTGGCAATCTTGTATTTGATAAAAGCGCTCGTAATATGAATCCACACGTAGCTATGGCTGGTGACATAACGATTGTAGAAGCAGAAGAAATTGTTCCACTTGGAAGTTTAGATCCAGAAGAAATTGTCGTCCCAGGTGTATTTGTAAATTATATCGTGCCATCGGAAGGAGTGAATTGGAAATGGGTATGGGCGTAGAAGTAAGAGATAAGATTGCAAGACGTGCAGCGAAAGAAATTCAGAATGGTATGCTTGTAAATTTAGGTATTGGAATTCCATCGCTTGTACCGAATCATTTGCCAGAAGATATGAATGTTATGTTTCATGCGGAAAACGGTATTGTTGGTATGGGACCAACGCCAAGTAAAGGGAATGAAGATGAGAATTTATGTAACGCAGCTGGTTTACCAACATCTCTTATTACAGGAGCGAGTTATTTTGATAGCTGCATGGCGTTTGGCATGATTCGAAAAGGATTACTTGATGTTACGATACTTGGTTCGTTACAAGTAAGTGAAAATGGTGATTTAGCGAACTGGATTGTACCAGGAAAACGCGTTCCAGGTATTGGAGGAGCGATGGATTTAGCGCAAAAAGCGAAGCGGGTCGTTGTTGTGATGAATCATGTTGATAAATACGGAAATGCAAAGATTGTTTCGGAATGTACATTGCCATTAACTTCGAAAAAATGTGTAGATTTAATTATTACAGACATGGCTGTCATGGAAGTGACCCAAAGAGGACTTGTCTTACAAGAATTAATGAGTCCATATACTGTAGAAGATGTAAAACGACATACGACAGCTGATTTTCATATAAGCTCAAATTTACTAGTAATTGAATGAGGGGAGTTGTAATATATGGAGCAATTAAAAAAACAAGTTTGTGATTATATTGAGGGTCATGAAGAAGAGAGTGTAAAATTTTTAACACGATTAATTCAAGAAAAGAGCGTATCTGGTGATGAAAGTGGTGCGCAGGCAATTGTTATTGAAAAATTGCGTGAGTTAGGTCTAGATCTTGATATTTGGGAGCCTGCTTTTAATGAAATGAAAGATCACCCTTATTTCGTATCACCTCGTACAAGTTTTACAGATAGCCCGAACATTGTAGCGACTTTAAAAGGAAGTGGCGAAGGGAAATCTATGATTTTAAACGGGCATATTGATGTCGTGCCAGAAGGGGATGTAAATCAGTGGGACCATCATCCATATAGTGGAGAGAAAATAGGAAACCGCATATATGGACGTGGAACAACAGATATGAAAGGCGGCAATGTCTCACTTATGCTTGCGATGGAAGCGATTATTGAATCTGGTATTGAACTAAAAGGTGATATACATTTTCAAAGTGTAATAGAAGAAGAGAGCGGTGGGGCAGGAACATTAGCTGCTATTTTACGAGGATATAAGGCAGATGGCGTTATTATTCCTGAGCCGACGAATATGAAGTTTTTTCCGAAACAACAAGGATCAATGTGGTTTCGTCTACATATAAAAGGAAAAGCAGCACACGGTGGTACACGTTATGAAGGAGTAAGTGCAATTGAAAAAAGTATGTTTGTTGTAGAGCATTTGAGAAAATTAGAAGAGAAGAGAAATGGTCGAATTACAGATCCGTTATTTAAGGGGATTCCGATTCCAATTCCAATTAACGTTGGGAAAATTGAAGGGGGAAGCTGGCCAAGTTCTGTTCCCGATTCATTAATTTTAGAAGGAAGATGTGGTATTGCACCGAATGAGACTATAGAGGCAGCAAAAGAAGAGTTTGAGGGCTGGATTGGTGAATTAAAAGATGTGGATAGTTGGTTTGTAAAAAATCCTGTAGAAGTAGAATGGTTTGGGGCTAGATGGGTTCCTGGTGAACTAGAAAAAAATCATCCACTTATTACAACACTTCAACATAACTTTGTTGAAATCGAAGGGAACGAGCCGATTATAGAAGCTTCGCCATGGGGAACAGATGGAGGTTTGTTCACACAAATAGCTAACGTACCCACGATAGTATTTGGTCCAGGAGAGACGAAAGTAGCACACTATCCAAACGAATATATAGAAGTTGATAAAATGATTGCTGCCGCAAAAATAATTGCATGTACATTACTAGATTGGTGTGAGGTGAAAAAATGAAATACTATGAATCTTTTAGTGAACAGACAAAGCATTATACAGTAGAAGGGGTTTTAGATTATTTTAATAAACGTATTAGAGTTGATCACTATACAGGAAATGTTGAAAGCATCATACAAACAATCGATGAATTAGCAAAGAAACATTCTTTCACTAAATGTATTATTAAAGGAAAGGGAGGGCATGTTTCAACATGGCTCTCTTTCGGTTTCTTACTGGAAGCAACGATACCTCATTATTTTCAAGGGCACGATGCGCACTTCTTCGTGAAATATCATAATGATGAAAGACGAAATAGTATTCATTGGACTGAGGAAGATACTATTTTAAGTGGTGTAAAAGAAAAAGAAGTGAAAGAAAAAATAGTCCCAGAGGAATTTGTGTTAAGAAAAGCGACAGAAGAGGATGCGGAAGAATTAGCAATTGTCTTTGGAAAAGTATTTGAAGTTTATCCGACACCTTTAAATGATGGGAATTATGTAAAGCAGACGATGAAGGAAGACGATACAATTTACTATGTTTATGAATTCGAGGGGAAAATTATTAGTACAGCATCTGCTGAAATGAACGTGAAAGAAGGTAATGCAGAATTAACGAATTGTGCTACATTACCTGAATATCGAAAACATGGTTTCATGAAAAGTCTGTTAATTAAATTGGAGGAAGAGCTCCAAGAAAAATCTATTTTTTGTTCTTATACAATTGCTCGCTCGCTATCTTTCGGTATGAATGCAGCCTTTCATCAATTAGGCTATACATATACGGGAAGGCTTGCGAATAATTGCTACATTTTTGATAAGTTGGAAGATATGAATATATGGGTGAAAGATTTATCCAGCTATTCGAAAGCAGTAAGACTCCCGCCTCAAAATTCGGCTGTAAAGCAAAGAAGTTAGGTGGGAGTCGGGTTAATAATCAGTGGGGTGAATAAAGCCCCACTGATTAAAGTTTCACTTAACCATAAATAAGCAATAAAAATATATATACATTTCATCAAAATAATAGAACGGAATCGTCATGCTTATAATCGCACAGAGGGTGCCGAAAATTCGGCGTTGAATTTGCTGGATTTTCGGCAAAAGGGGGGATGACATTGCTAGCAGTTTCGACACAAGAAGTCATTGAAGCGATTTTGGGCAGTATAGATGAGGCCATACATGCAGTAGATGAAAATGGGATTACAATATTTTATAATACAGTTGCTGCAAAACATGATGGATCTAAAATTGAAAATGTGCTAGGAAAGCATTTATTAGAAGCATTCCCGTCATTATCCAGAGAAACAAGTACGTTGATGAAAGTATTAGATACAAAAAAACCAATCGTACACCAAGTTCAACATTACCAAAATTTAAATGGGGAAGACGTTTGTACGGTCAATACAACGTTACCTATTTTAATAGATGGAAATATTGCTGGTGCTGTAGAAATTGCGAAAGATTATTCTACTATTCAAAAGCTTACTGATACGATTGTAGATCTACAATCGAAAATAAAACGATCGACTAGCAAAAAAACGGTGAAAAAGCATGTTGCATTCGAGACAATTGTAACTGATGATTCCCGCTTTAAACAGACGAAAGAGTTAGCACAAAAAGTAGCGCCAACCGATGCGAATGTTTTAATATATGGTGAAACTGGAACGGGGAAAGAGCTATTTGTGCAAGCGATTCATGAAGCTTCTAAACGAAAAAATAAGCCGTTTATTGCACAAAACTGTGCAGCTTTGCCAGAGTCGCTATTAGAAAGTTTGCTGTTTGGCACGACAAAAGGTAGTTATACAGGGGCAATCGAACGAGCAGGATTATTTGAACTTGTAGATGGAGGGACATTATTTTTAGATGAACTGAATTCAATGCCGCTTGATTTACAAGCAAAAATGCTACGTGTATTAGAAGATGGAGTTATTCGTCGCATTGGTGATAATAAGACGAGAAAAGTAGATGTTCGCGTTATTACTGCAATGAATCAGCCTCCAGAAGTATGTTTAAGAGAAAATAAAATTCGCACTGATTTATACTATCGATTAAATGTGTTTTCATTATATATCCCGCCGCTTCGCGAAAGAACTGAGGATGTACTGTTATTAGCGTCTTACTTTTTGAAAGAATATAATAAAAGTTATAAAAAAGGTGTACTTCAAATTGATAAGGAAGCGAAAGAAAGATTACAAGCTTATCAATGGCCTGGAAATGTTCGTGAGTTAAAGCATACGATTGAACATGCTGTCATTATTACAGAAGGGAATTCGTTAACAGCAAATTGCTTGCCACGAACATTTCGGAAAGAGAAACTTCCGAAGAAGAAAAGTATATTACCGCTTAGGGAAGCTCTTCATCAAATGGAAAAGGAATTAATAGATCAAGCGTTAATTGAAACGGAAGGGAATATTTTGCAAGCAGCAAAAATGTTAGGTATTCCGCGTCAAACGCTTCAATATAAACTGAGCAAGTACGACAAAACCGCCGAATAATCGGCGGTTTTTGTGTGTTTGCACCAATAAAAGAGCGTTTACATATATAACAAGTAATGAATATGATAGTAAATATCGTTTTAGTACAGCACTTAAAAATATTTATTCTCTTATATAATAGGGTATTTTTCGCATTTACTTATCAAGAATATGAAGTTGGCATAATTATTGCTTATATAAAGGATGAGCGTATAAAAAGGGGGAATAGCAATGTTACATGATGTATACAAACCAAATCGTCACTGGAAGGATATTGAATTATGGAAAGATGTTACAGAAGAACAATGGAATGATTGGGTTTGGCAATTAACGAATACGATCAAAACTTTAGATGATTTAAAGAAAGTAATTAACTTAACACCTGACGAAGAAGAAGGCGTTAAAATTTCAACGAAAACGATCCCGTTAAACATTACACCGTACTATGCTTGGCTAATGAATCCTGATGACCCACGCTGTCCGATTCGGATGCAATCAGTACCGATTTCGGAAGAGTTATATAAAACAAAATATGATTTAGAAGATCCTCTTCATGAAGATGAAGATTCACCAGTTCCAGGATTAACTCATCGTTATCCAGACCGTGTACTATTTTTAGTAACGAATCAATGTTCTATGTATTGTCGTTACTGTACACGTCGTCGTTTTAGTGGACAAATTGGAATGGGCGTACCGAAAAAGCAATTAGATGATGCGATTGCTTATATTAGTGAAACACCACAAGTACGTGACGTTTTAATTTCTGGCGGTGATGGACTTCTAATTAATGATAAAATTTTAGAATATGTATTAAAGAATTTACGAGCAATCCCGCATGTTGAGATTATTCGTATCGGAACGAGAGCACCAGTTGTATTCCCACAGCGTATTACAGAAAACCTGTGTAACATAATTAAAAAATACCATCCAGTATGGTTAAATACGCATTTTAACACTTCTATTGAGATTACAGAAGAATCGAAACTAGCATGTGAAATGCTTGCAAATGCAGGTGTTCCAATTGGAAACCAAGCTGTAATTTTAGCTGGAATTAATGACAGCGTTCCAATTATGAAAAAACTTATGCATGATTTAGTGAAAATTCGTGTTCGTCCATATTACATTTATCAATGTGATTTATCAGAAGGTATCGGTCATTTCCGTGCACCAGTTTCGAAAGGTCTTGAAATTATTGAAGGCTTACGTGGACATACGTCTGGTTATGCAGTACCAACTTTCGTTGTCGATGCACCGGGTGGAGGCGGAAAAATTGCGCTTCAGCCAAACTATTTAATTTCACAAAGTGCGGATAAAGTTGTTCTTCGTAACTTTGAAGGGGTTATTACAACGTATCCAGAACCAGAAAACTATATCCCAGGAAGAGCAGAAGGCTACTTTAAAGAAATTTATCCGACTTATGAAGAGAAACGTTCTGATATCGGCGTTGCAGGATTGATGAGTGATAAGAAATTTAATCTTGTTCCAGATGATTTACAACGTATGAATCGCCGCAAAGATTATGAAGTCAATGAAACGCATGCTTCTTTAAAAGATAAACGTGATAAGCGTGATCAATTAAAAGATAAAAAATATCAAGCACAAATAGCAAAGTTAGATGATGACAAAAAAAATGAGGGTGACGTAGTATGAATTGTATGTGGTGTGACAGTACAGAAGCGAAAGAAAGCTTGAATACTGTATATTGGGAATTACCAGATGGTACGAAAGCCATTGAAATCCAAGAGACACCATCTATTACTTGTTCCTCATGTGGAATGGACTATCAAGCAGACCATACTGTAAAAGAAATTGAAGATCAGTTGTTTTTAATTTATACGAAAGATTTGCCAAAACAACTAACATACGAAGAGTTGATGGGAAGACCACGTTTATTAAAAAGGAATTATTTCGACTTCTAACCAGCTTTTATGCTGGTTTTTTTCTTTTTTGCCTTGTATAATGTACCCAAGTTAGAAAGGTAGGGAATATTTTTGAAAAAGACATTTTACCATTATATGATGAAGCACCGTGCTGCTTTATTTAAAAATGAAATATCAGATTTAGCAGAGGCGATGTATGATGATTTAAGTTTTCCGAAGCAATCTGAAGACTATGATGTAATTAGTTCATACTTAGAGTTAAGTGGAATGCTAGAAAGTATGTCTATATTTGATGATGCATGGGATTTATATATACAAGAGAGATAACGATATGAAGTTTTAGGAAAATGAAAGCATAATGAATACATTACTTTGAAAGAAGTGAAGTATTCATTATGCTTTTTTATTTACAATACGTCTTGTTGTTAGAACATAAATGAAAAGTGAAAGCTAGTTTAAATACTAGCTTTTTTAAGTTATATACAAATTCTACTTTTTTATTGAAAAAATTTATGAATATAAGCTTCTGTGATAAGCGTTTTTATGTAGGTTGCATATACTGTTATCAAAATCACGACGTTTAAAAAAGGAGAGATATTGATGGCAAGGAAAAAACAACCTAAATATAACGTAGGGGACATAGTCGTGATTACGCTATATGGAACCGTTGGGAAAGTTACAAATATGAAAGTTTTAGATGGAGTTTACGTATACGAAGTAAATAATCACGATGGATTTTATGTAGAACAAACTTTGCAGCATGTTACAGAGCAAGAAATGAAAAAGGGCGATACAGAGTGGATTGAATTAAATTATAACTTTACGTTTGGTGATCTCGTGCAAGTAACTGGATATGATAAAGATGTTTTTCGTATTGTTGGTTTTCGTACAGAAGTATGGAGATATAAAAATGATGCATGGGAAGATACTATATATGAATTGTCACGAATTACTGATGGTGAATGGTTAGAAGCTGATGAATCAGATTTAACATTACTTGCCAATGCACAAACGGCAAATGCAATTTTGAAGAAAATGAAACAAGATAAAGCTGGTATGAATAAATTAGATTTAGGAAAATTGAAGTCAATTAACAATTCGAAAAAAGTAAGTGTAAAGACGAATCGCCAAGAAATTATTGATGGGTTATTAGATATTTATAATGATTATCATTTATTATTCGATACATTTAAAGATGAAGAATATAAAATTGTTATGGATGTTGTTCAAAATTATTTAGTTAAATTGACAGAGAAAAAATAGTTAACTAGAAAGAGAGAATAAATTGAACAACAACATATGCAGTATAAGGTATGCCTACAATTATTAAAAAAATAAAAAGCCATTTAATAAGAGAGTCTGCCCATTGATCTTCATGCATGAACTCTTCTTTTGTTTGCTCTACTTCGTATTGATATTCCATTATTATTTCCCCCTTTGGATAGCTTGTACTAACATCGTATGCCCTTTGCCTACATGATATGACTTATAAAAAAAGAAAAACTATTTTTCTAATCTCATATACATAATTTTGAGATTTTTTCATAAAACAGAAATAAAGGAGTGATGCTCATGAAGGAAATTGAAGTCGTAATTGACACGGAAGAGATTGCGGAGTTTTTTTATGAGCGACTAATTGAAAGAGGGTACGTTCCAAAAAGAGAAGAAATTGAGGATCTGGCAGATATTACATTTGAGTATTTATTAGAGAAATGCATGATTGATGAAGTTTTTGATGAAGAGGAAGATTGAAAGTAACGGCGGGCTTAACTCGTCGTTTTTTACTCTTTACAAACTTGTCACAAATATAGACAAGAATTGTTGGTATAATTAAGAGAAAATTTTATACAAGAGGTGAAGGGATGTTCAAAAAAATTATTGATTCTTTATTAGGAAAGAAAAAACATCGTTCGTATTCGAGTAGTGATTATCGTCATAGAGGGCGCTCGTATTCAAGTAGCGATAATAAACGACGTTCATCTGGTTATGGGCATCAGCATTATAAAAGAAAACGTAAAAGCCGTAGCTTCTTTTCAAGTAGCTGATGAAATGGCGTCGTATACTAGCTTTATTTGATAGACCACTGCGAAAAAATACAATCGTTGCAGAGCGTTATAAGATTGAATCAGTAATTGGAATGGGCAGTTATGGGGTTACATATGTCGTTAATGATTTACAAATAAATAAATATAAAGTCTTAAAACAATTAAGGCAAAGTAAACAAAGATATGAGTCTGGTAGAAAATCATTTGAGCAAGAGAAAGTGATTTTACAAACATTAAATCATGCGTCAATTCCTAACCTACATGATCATTTCATATGGGAGAAAAAGAACTTTTTTGTGATGGAGTATATGCCGGGAAAAAATTTCGAAGATTGTATTTTCTTAGATGGCCAAGTATATGATGAACGTGAAGTTTTTGGAATTTTATATGAAGTACTAGGAATTGTTTCGTATTTTCATAGTAAAGGTATCATTCACCGAGATTTACGTATTCCAAACATATTAATGAAAGAAAATCAGATTAGTATTATTGATTTTGGATTGGCTAAATTGAAAGGTGAGGGTGATGAGCGTGCTATAACTTATGAAGGTGAACAAGCTTTGATGCGAGAAGTTCACTTTCGTAGCGATTTTTATGCGCTCGGTCATTTCGTATTATTTTTATTGTATGCTAGTTATGAATCGACTGAAAAAAAGGAAAAACCTTGGTATGAAGAGTTAGTGCTGGAAGAATATAATCGCGACATGCTAATGCGAATGTTACAAATGAAAGCGCCATACTATGAAAATGTACAAGATTTGAAAAAAGATGTAGCTTACGCTTTAGAAAGGATGGAGACTCCATGTTTCAAAAGTTTTTAGCAAGCGTTGGTATTGGTAGTGCAAAAGTAGATACTGTTCTTGAAAAAGATGAGTATATAGTTGGAGAAGAGATAGTAGGGAAGGTTCATATAACTGGAGGTTCAGTTAACCAAGAAATTGAAAGCATTTACTTAACATTGTCGACGTCATATGTAAGAGAAGTGGATGATAAAAAAGTAACGGCAACGTATGATTTGGAGCGAGTTCGTTTAACAGATCCATTTTCTGTAGAGCCAAATGAAAAAGTGGAAATTCCATTTTCGTTTTTAATGCCAATTGAAGTACCACTAACACTTGGAATGAAAACGGTTTGGGTTCATACAGGCCTTGATATTAAACGTAGTATTGATCCAAGTGACCGTGATTATATTCAAGTGTTGCCGAATGCACTATTGAACAGTGTATTAAATAGTGTAAATCAATTAGGTTTTAAAGCGCGTCATGTAGAATGCGAAGAATTACCGTATCGATTACGTAAGCAAGTTCCATTCGCGCAAGAATTTGAGTTTATTCCAGTCTCCGGAGAGTATTATGGGAAATTAGATGAATTAGAATTATTAATTTTGCCAAGTGCCCACGACCGATTAGAAATTATTATGGAAGTAGATAGAAAATCACGTGGATTGGCTGGTTTATTCGCAGAAGCGCTTGATCTTGATGAGAAGGTTATTCGCTTTACAGTAACAAATGAAGATATTCCAACGATGCAGCAAAAAATTAACAATAATATTTTTTAATAAACTATGCATAAAAAAGAAATGGAGAGGAAAACTAAAACAACCGCTCCATTTTTTTGCATAGTGAGGTTATGTATGTGAAACGATATCGACATTTATACTTGTTAAGTTGTACACTACTCATTTGTTTTGTCGCACTATCACTTTCGTATCATACCGCTTGTATTGAAAAATTTGATAATGTAGTCGCACACTTTATTCAAAGTTTCCGAAACGAGTATTTGACAACCTATTTTACTTGGGTGTCCTTTATCGGTTCAAAAAGAATATATTTCCCGTTACTCATTATACTTGTAATGTATTTTCTTCTTAGAAAAAAAATATTAAGTGCATTACTTCTAACAATTAATTATTACGGATCACGTTATTTGAACAGTATGCTCAAACTATGGTATGAACGAGCACGACCTGATGTGACGCAGCTTGTTACAGCAACTGGATATAGCTTTCCGAGCGGTCATACGATGAATGCTACTGCTTTTTTAGGATTTATTGCATACGTCACAATTACAGAAGATCGTATTTCATTGCATAAAAAGTTGCTGATTATTTTTATAGCAAGCTTCGTTGTATTATCTATTTCAGTTAGCCGAATTTATCTTGGCGTGCACTATCCATCTGACATATTAGCCGGATGGGCAGCGGGCGGTAGCTGGCTCGTTTTATGTATTATATTTCATAAGGCGTTCATTAAAAAAGAACCTATGTCATAATAGGTTCTTTTTGCATGGGCTCCACATGAATATGAGCATGGTAAATTCCGAATTTTTTTCGAAGCATATCTTCAATATTGTCAGTAATACAATGGCTTTCGCTAACATCCATTCGAGCATCTACTTCAATTGTAATATCCACATACGTTTGGTTCCCATACATACGAGCACGAATATCTACAATATGTTCTACACCTGAAATATGCCCTATAGCATCAGCGTATTCATCCATTTTTTCAGGATCAATTCCATCCGTTAGCATATGAGAAGCTTCTACGAAAATTTCCCACGCGGTCTTACAAATAATAAGACCGACAAGTAAAGCAGCAATAGGGTCCAAAATAGGCATTTGGAACTGTGCTCCGACTATACCTACTACTGTACCAATACTTACAAGAGCATCTGATAAATTATCTTTTGCAGCAGCCTCTAATGATTTACTTTTTGTTCGCATTGCAATCTTTTTCGTATACTTGTATACACCGTACATAACGACAGCAGAAAATAAAGCCACCCATGCAGCAAGTACATTAGGTGCTGCTTGTTTCGGATTGAAAAACGATTGAATTGCACTAATAACAACTTCTAATCCGACCGTTGCCATAATAAAGGAAGCAACAAGTGATGCGATTTGTTCTGCACGCGAATGCCCATATGGATGATCTGGGTCACGAGGCTTACGAGAAATTTTCAGGCCAATTAATATTGCTAAAGAAGCACCAATATCCGTTAAGTTATTCAAACCGTCAGCACGTAATGCGCTAGAGAGGGTAATATAACTGATGATGATTTTCATAGAGGATAAAAATATGTAGGCTATAATGCTGACAATAGCACCTTTATCAGCTTCTTTATGAGAAAGAGAATCCATTTTAATCACTCGCCTTTCTACAAGGAATTTCTTTCTATACATAGAGTATCAAACGAAACTCGTGTGGGTCTATACAAACATTGTTGACGTTTTATAGCTTTTTAAGAAGGGGATAACAAAGTTTCGTTAAGGAAAAATATGTTGAAAAGTACAAAGTGGAAATTTATTAAACAATTAATGATGATTATGGCAAATGGAAAGAGGGCGAGAATAATGATTCTCAAAATTTTTTTCATATATATTTTTCGCAAAATGACTCTTTGTAATTCCTCGTGTGAGTAATATATAAGAAATGATAACAAAATTCTTCAATAAGAAGAGGAGAAAGCATTATAATATTCACTTTCCAGAAAGAGACAAAGGCAAAGAACAATTTGAAAACGAAAAAAACCTCTGATGATTTTTCAGAGGTTTTTCGTTTCTTAGTATGCTTCTAAAAACTCAGTAACTTGCTCTTCCGTTTTTGCATTTGCACTATGTAAGTGACCTAACTTTTCGCCATTTTGATATACAAGTAGGCTTGGAATACCCATTACTTGATACTCTTCAGCAATACTTGGTAACTCATCTTTATTAATAGAATACCATTCAAACTTATTGAACTCTTCCATTACATCTCCGATAAAGTTGTCCATACGCACGCAATCTGGGCACCATGTAGTAAAGAACTTAACAACTACTGGCTCCTCGCTTGCGATGATGTCTTTGAATTCTTGTTCAGCTTTGATTTCTTTCATGTTTTTGTTGCTCCTTTTTCACTTATAATATTTGGGGTTATTTAGGCGGTGTTTTTGCCTAGAAACGAAAACTTCTAACAAAAGTTTTTCTTTCCGAATAATTCGTTTGCAAATTGATCCACCGCAGTTTCCTGAAGTCCTGGTACAACATGTGAGTAGGTTTCCAATGTGATTGCCTACTCTTTTATGTCCTAATCGTTCACTCACAATCTTCGGATGTATACCTTGCTTTAACATAATCCTCAGATCATGGAACCGAATATCGGGAACCTCACTTTTCTTTATAAGCTTTTTCCAGAGCTGTGTCAAACTTCTGAAACGGCAGACCAAATCGTAGTCATTATAGCTTTCATCATATCGCTCTTTTTCCTCAGAGATTTTTTGCAGATGGTCATTTAGTGCCATTAAAGTAATGTCAGGTAAAATCAGCAATCTCTTTCCATTGTAGACCTAAGATTTCACCTTTACGCATTCCACATGTAATAGCAAGAAGATAAGCGATATAATAACGGTTTTCTTTTGCATGTTCTAAAAAACGAAGATCTTCTTCATCGGTTAAAAAACCAGGGGGTTAACGCTGATTTAGTGGAGAGAGCTCATTATATCACTCTTTCGGAGGAGGTGAGTTAGGATGCGGAAATGGTTAAAGAAACTATTTTCGAAAAAACGCCCACCCTGCATTGTTCGTGAGGAACAAGAAGGTGAGCTTCAATTAAACGAAACTGATAGGATCTGTGAAAATTGTGCCCAAATTATGCATGGAAAAGGTATTGAAAGAGATGAATAGTACTCTTTACATCTTATTCCATATATAACAAAGCTGGTTAGCTTCTGATTCAAGCGCTATTAAATGATCATTATTAATAGAGTTATTCGTATACATTCTGTTCTTTTGGATGTTAAGAACCGTATAATTCACATCGTTATGTTCATTTGAAAATGTCGATTCGTTTAATAATGTCAGCGTTGAGTTGATGTTGTATTTATCAATTCGCTCTTTTTTTCCTTTGAAAAACAGTTTGATAAGATGCGGCTCATCATTAATGAGCAAACCGAGTTCAGGTGATGAGCGGACGATTAAATCATCTGATATCCAATGTGATTTACCTGGATCGAACCAAGAGACGTCTTTGTTTTTAATAAATTTTTTGTACTGTTTTATGACATCAATGTAGTTTTGCTTTTTCTTCTGATCAACCGTTTGCACTAATGTTTCGAAACATTCAAAAGGTAGTTCGTTTTGATGAAATTTAATAACAGTGTCTCGTAATTGTTTCCAGTAATCAAAAGCTGGTTGGTATTCCGGTTGAGATTTTAGATTTTTTACAAAGTTTGTTTTAGCTGCACTACTTTTCAGTGTGAAGTCTAAAAATTGTGTAAGTCCTACTTTAATTTCTGCCATATTACACCCCCTTTTCAAACATTACTAATTCGATAATGGAAAGGAAAATCCTGCATTTTTTAAGGAGGTGAGCTAGATGCTAGAAAACCCGATGTCCATGCACAATGGCTACGGCAAAGCTGATCCGCAAGAACAAGAGGGAATTATTACAACTTCTATCGATATCGAAAAGTTACAAGATGTCATAAGTCGAGCGGTAGTGATTTTGCAGGAGTGCCCAGAAGATGCTGAACTTGATGATTTAAATGGGAGTATTAATGAAGCGTTGGAATTGTTACAAAAGTATTTGGGGCAATAAAAAAGGACGAGCAGTCGTACCTGCTGTCCTTTATAGGAGGAAAATTATTCTGGACTAGAACTACGAATAACCAGAAAACGCGCTTTTAACCAGTGTTGTCAAAGATGTAATAATCTGTGCAACATAAAAGCTTAGTCGGAATTCAAAACACCAAAATGGCTTGCGTTGGTAAACAGGCTCAAAAGTAGTATATGCAAAATGAAAAATTCCATACAAAAAGCAGACAACAATTTTGGTTGTCTGCCTGTGAGTTGAATGAGTTAGCTAATTGTGATAAATTGCTTTCCCATTACAAGAAGAGTGAAGCTGCTAGTTCAAACAGCTTGTAGGTAGTATTTTCGATATCTAAAAAAATATACAGAGAAAGCAGATAGTTGAAGAACCTGCCTGCTTACTACTGTAACAAAAGAAAGAAGTACTAGCCGTGGATACGACGGCTTGAAAATAGTATGTATTTTTATTTAAAAAATATTCAAGGGGTGAAGAAACATGGAGTGTTTGATAAATGGTGTCTATGAAATAGATAATGATTTTTTTGGTCCAATAAACTTTGCTAATGTTGTAGCTGTTTCATCCATAATTCAATTGAGTGCAGGGGATTTAGTCGAGATTTTTGCACAAAGTAGCGTAGCTGGAGTTATTAGTAATGTAGAAGATAGTACGCATTTTGAAGCTGCAAGATTCCCGTCTCCAAAAGTATAAGTGGTATGAAACCTTGTAAGTAATTTAATATCAGGACATTCCAAAATTTATACTCACCCTGTACAAGAACGGATAATTTATTTGTAGTGCATGAAGTATTTTAACGGTGTACAAGCTGTTTTGAAAGTGCTGGATAAATGAACTATGTACTGTTAAATAGTGTCTGATGATTGTAAACGAAACAGTCGAAGAAGAGTAGCGGTGTATGCAAAAAGAAATGCATGATGTTTAGGTAAAGAAAGCTTACTAGTTAGGGGATCTTACCGATTTAGTTTATGAAAAAAGGCAAAGAGTAACTCTTACCTTACTCCTTGTCCATAGAATACACAAAAATTATACGTTTGTACAGGTCAATAATTCGCAATAATAATATTTAAATATAATGCTTGCAGGTAATTCTAAAGGATGAAAAAGTATTTGTTATAGAGTAATTGTTGATTTTAAAGTGTTTTAAAGAGAATGTTTACAACTAAACGATAATAAAGGAATATCGAAATAATAAAATATGACATATTGCATATCTCACTTAACAATATAATCTATTCAATAATAATAAAATCGTACAGAGGAGTTTTTTCTGAAAATCCGAGTTGATGAAACTAGATAATTTGTATTACTGATTTAACCAGAATATTACATGAGTGCTTTGTTTTTAAAAGTTATACTTTCTCTTCGCTCTGCCTTATGGTGGAGCATTTTTATTTTTGTAATCGCAATAACCTGTCCAAACTTTCCAAGTCTAGCATACATATTATGCAGTAGTAGATTAGAAAGGAGCACTATATATGTCTTGTTATTACTACTGTAAGAATTGTGAGAGTTACCAAAAGAAAAATCATGATTGCTGTAAAAAAAGAAGTGATTATTATAATAAGTGCGGTAAAAGATGTGATGACTGTTCTTGCGATCATAAGGAGAATAACCTTGTAAGAGCATCTGCTTTTAGAGCTGTAAATACAGTTAATCAAAACCTTCCAGCTAATACTTTTGTTAAAGTATTATTTCAAAATGAACAATTTGATTTAGCGAACGAATATAACCCAGCAACATCAGATTTTACTCCGAAGACTAGAGGAGTTTATTCCGTAATTGGGACGATTGGTTTCTTTCCGAACGATACAAATTTAAATTATAGAGCGCGTGTAGAAGTTCGAGTGAATGGAAATGCGGCAATTGCTATAGATAACGACTTTTTTGGTCCAATAAATTTCGGTAATGTCGTAAGTGTTTCAACAATACTTCAATTACATGCAGGTGATATTGTCGAGATTTTTGCACAAAGTAGTATAGATGGGGTTATTAGTAGTACAGAAGACGGTTCTCATTTTGAGGCTGCAAGATTCCCATCTCCAATAAAATAAAAGACATGTTTGTGATTTATGGACTATTTTTTTAAAAAAGGCTCTACCTTATGGTAGGGCCTTTTAGTTAAAGGTGTTAAATTGGTAATATATTAAAATAAGTTCATATACACTTGATAAGCAACACCTAGAGTTAATACGATAGCTAACAGTTTTGCTACCCATCTCGGTGCATTTAAATTTAGTAAAAGGGAATGACATATACTAAATGTAATGCCGAGTGTTAAAAGAATTGCGATAAGATATAAAATTAATAGGAATAAAGGTTGCTCTATGGAGCCGAAGTCAATTTTGGATGGATTCATGTAATATGTACCTCGTTTTTTATTAATATATTAATGAAATAATGAAGAATACAAGGAATTGGAAGAGTAATGTAATAAATACTATAAAAGTAAATTTGAAGTTATGGATGGAGTAGATAAAATAATCTTTGAAAGACTATTCAAAGCCAACATTTGTTTAAGTTTAATATACAAGAACGAATGTTCTTGGTATACTGGAAAATAAAAAAGGTGCGTTTACATGACAAATTTTAGTAATATAATTGAAAAACTAGATGAAATGATTTACAAACCTAATAATCTATTAATTACTAAGCGAAAAGAAGAAAAGCAAAATTCAGAATATGCAGGAGGGGTATTGCAGCTAAATAATAGAAGCATCCGATTTAGGGTATCAAAAATTACGCCTAATAAGATTGGACAATTTGTTTCTTTTTGGGAGAAGAATGCCTCCATGAGCAATCAGGCATTTTCTTATGATTCAGCTCCTAACCTTTTAGTTATCACTTGTATGGCGGATAATAAACTAGGACAATTTATTTTTCCAAAAGAGATTCTTCTAAAAGAAAAAATATTAAAAACTCAAAATCAAAAAGGGAAAATGGCTATGAGGGTTTACCCTATTTGGGATAAACCTATTAGTAATCAAGCTAAGAAGAGTCAATTGTGGCAACTTCATTATTTTGTCGATTTAAGTGATACTGAAAATGTAGCTACAGATAAATTATTAAACTTATATTCATAGCACATAATAAGAAAAAATTGAAATATTCAATGTTCGTTCAGATGATATTTGGAAATATTAACAGGGTAAGCCGTTAAGTAAAGAATAAAAAAGGAGCATACAAATAAAGTATGCTCAAAAAAAGATAGGTTTTATGAGTGGAGAATCTCCATACGATAATATATGCGCATTTCATTAATATGTGTAAAATATCAACAAAATATCAACAGAATATCAATTAATGAGTTATTTTAGTTTTTTAGTGAAGTCATGTTTTTGTGAAATGAAAAAGAGCCGTTTCTTTTGAAAGATGCGGCTCTTTTTACTATTTTGTTATCGTACTGTTCGAAATGATAAATCATAAAATTATACGCTTAACAATTTGATAATGATCGGACTTCAGTTATATATTTCTTGAATTCTGGATATTGAGATACAGTTTGGCAGGTAGGGGTGAGTAGTTGATTAATTAAAGATACATTTGTAATTACTTCGTTACAAGGACCATAGAATGTAACTTTTAGCTTTGAATTCGGAGGAACTTTGAATACGATAGGGATTTTTTTCATTAAATAAACTCCTTACATAACAGAGGTTATATGTTTATTTCCTTTTAATTAGGAAGACATATTAATATAATATGTAATTTTTATTGTAGTTGATTATTACATATACTGTATGAGTTGATGTAATTTCTATTACGTATCCAAATAGTGTTGTGAAAAAATATATATCATGTTTATAAAAAGCTTAAAAACAGACGAATATGAGGGAATAAGCGGTAATTAACTTGTCTCTATATAATAAATTGTAAAAAGGCAGCTTTTTTAGCTGCCTTTTTACAGGGAGATTGAAAAATATTGGAGGTCAGTTATGAGTATAAGCTAAAATAGCTTACATATAGTATGCACACTATTTATAGTTTTATCCCGATATTTATAGTAAGAAAGTTAAATTTGTCTATTTAATTTAAAGAAAAATATTCTAGATAGGTTGTATATTTTGAAAAAATGATGAGATTATATTTATTTATTTTATGGAGAGTTTGTATTAGGCATATGAGTCTAACAATAATACAAGCTTTGAATAAGATAATAAAAAGGAGTTGATTAGTAATGGGTTATATTGTAGATATTTCGAAATGGAATGGAAATATTAATTGGGATATTGCAGCGTCTCAGCTAGATTTAGTTATTGCTAGAGTTCAAGATGGTTCGAATACGGTCGATTTTATGTATCAAGGTTATGTGAAAGAAATGAAGAAACGTAGTATCCCATTTGGGAATTATGCATTTTGCCGTTTTATATCTATTTCAGATGCAAAAAAAGAAGCGCAAGATTTTTGGAATCGTGGCGATAAAAACGCTAAATTTTGGGTGGCAGATGTAGAAGTTCAAACAATGGTAGATATGCAAGGCGGGACTCAAGCATTTATTGATGAATTACGCCGATTAGGTGCAAAAAAAATTGGTTTATATATAGGACATCACACGTATGTATCATTTGGAGCTCGCAATATTGATGCTGATTTTATTTGGATTCCTCGTTATGGAGGGAATAAACCAGCATATCCTTGTGATATTTGGCAATATACTGATTCAGGAAATGTTCCTGGTATTGGAAAATGTGATTTGAATCAATTAATTGGGAATAAAAATCTTTCTTGGTTTATAGGTTCAAATCAAACAAATCAATCTAGTATTGGAGACAGTAAGCAACCAAATGGAATTGGTATTGCAGTTTCAAAATATGATGATGGATACGGAATTAATTTATATGAAAATCCTGCGAATCCGCAATTTATAGGAAGATTTACGAAAAAAATCCCATATTTAATCTATAAAGGTTATTGGGGAGGTGGCGAAAAAGATATGATTTGTTTAGGTGGTGAACAACAGTGGGCTAAGTTAGAACATTTTAATGTACAATGGTTTTATGCATATTCAAAGTATACACCTGGATATGAAATTAGAACGTACGATGGGCCAAACGGGAATGATACAGGTGCGGTCGATGGGAAGGTCCCTTATCGTATTTGGAATCGTCAAGATGGATATATAGATATAGGTGGGAACAAATGGATCAAAGAAGAACATGTGCAGATTAAATGATGTTAAAAAGTCGGCTTTATGCCGGCTTTTTTATTTAATAAAGCTTGTCTCTGGCATGAAGAGAAATACTTGCAGAAAACACATTGATTTCACAATAGCGCTGTATAGTTCCTAATATACATTTATCAAAGTGAGGTATTTGAATTGAAAAAGAAAAAGCTATTTATGGGAACTATTATTGCATGTGTGGCGCTAACATTGTCTGCGTGTGGTTCCTCAGAAAATGTTGCAACATCAAAAGTAGGAAACGTGACAGAGAAAGAGTTAAGTAAAGAATTAAGGCAAACATATGGAAAAAGTACTTTATCTCAAATGATGTTAAATAAGGCATTGCTAGATAAATATAAAGTTTCAGATGAAGAAGCTAAAAAACAAGTAGAAGCAGCGAAGGAACAAATGGGTGACAAGTTTAAAGTGGCTTTAGAGCAAGTAGGATTAAAGAATGAAGATGAATTAAAAGAGAGAATGAAGCCAGAAATTGCACTTGAGAAAGCGATTAGAGCGACTGTCACAGATAAAGATGTGAAAGATAACCATAAACCTGAAATGAAGGTAAGTCACATTTTAGTGAAAGATGAAAAAACTGCGAAAGAAGTAAAAGAGAAAATAAATAATGGTGAAGATTTTACTGCTTTAGCGAAACAGTATTCGGAAGATACTGGTTCAAAGGAACAGGGCGGAGAAATCGCTGGTTTTGCTCCTGGTCAAACTGTGAAAGAGTTTGAGGAAGCTGCGTATAAATTAGATGCAGGACAAGTAAGTGAGCCAATAAAAACATCTTATGGTTATCATATAATAAAAGTGACGGATAAAAAAGAATTGAAACCATTTGATGAAGTAAAAGATACGATTCGAAAAGATTTAGAACAACAAAGACTGCAAGATGCTACAGGTAAATGGAAACAACAAGTAATCAATGATCTATTGAAAGAAGCAGATATTAAAGTAACAGATAAAGAATTTAAAGATACATTTAAATTCTTAGATGAGAAATAAGGTTTAGAAGAAAAACAGAGATTTAGCATAATGCTATATTTCTGTTTTTTTGTTTTCAATAGAAAAGGGAACTCATATAGAGTTCCCTTTTCGCGTTAGTGTGTGAGTTATAAATAGATAGTAAGACAATACAATATTACATTTAAATATTAAGAATTACAATAGAAAATTTTGGTGTAAATAAAAAGGAATAAGTAATTACTTCGCAAAATGTTGAAATGATAATGTTTTAGTTAATTAATTTTGTTAAATATAAACTAAATATATTTTCTTAGAAATTGAATAGAGGACATAATTTAAAGATATGAATAAATTTCATAGATTAAAGTTGCATTTTGTTTGAAAAATTTACACGTTGCACTTCCGAAAGAACGTTCGTTCGTGTATAATTAGAACAAATGTTCTTTTGGGATGGAGATTCCTACAAATTCATAAATAGTTTTGAATTGGAAAGTTACGCTACATATTAAATAAGAGATGGATAAAGTGTATTTAGAAGTGAAATTTCTGAATGGATAGATGTAGAAAATTGAGGAGTAAAGAAAATGAATTATGTAAAGATACAGGAAAAAGGAAGAGAGTGGGTTCCATTTACAGTAATGTCGGAACAATTATTAAGTATGAGAAAAATTATTGGAGAGAAATTAAAAGTCCAAAGGCCGCTAATAACGAATGAAGCGAAAGAAAGCATTTCAGACAAATTATTAACTTCATTATTGTCTGAAAAAGAGATGTTAGTGACCTATTTTGAAGAAGGATACATACTTACGAGTTATATGACAGTGGTTCATATAAATCCAATTCAACAAATTGTAAAATGTACAGATGCATTTTATAAAACATATATATTTGCTGCAAGGGACATAATTGATGTAACTTAAAAGAAGCTGAATTTTGAAGTTTAGCTTCTTTAATTTATCCAGCTATTTGCGGGCAGTTAGATTTACACCTCAAAATTCGGCTGTGAGTCAGGCTGCCTGTAAAATCCTAGTTTTTTGAAGAGGTGAAGAACTAAATGAAAAAGCAGCTAGATGCAAGCTAGCTGCTTAGTCCCAGGGAAAGGGAGAAAAAGATTGGCACTCAAAAAATCGACGATAGCTGTGTATCAGCCTGAGTATAGTATAGACAAATTTAAAAATGTTATACAAAGATGATTACAGATCTGGTTAGGCCGTACCAACTTGGTTTTGATCTGCTAGATCAGAATCAAATGTATTAGTCGCGCTAACCCCACTAAAAGTGTTCACTACGAAACCAACGTTAGATGCACCAGATCCGTTATAAGCTTTCGTATTCTCTTTTGGAGAAACGTTGTAGAAATCACCTAAGTTGAAAGATCCGTTACTATTTTGTACAACTAAATTCCCTACAACTGAGGGCATAATTTTCACCTACTTTATAAGTAATTGTTTGCATTACTATATGAAGGTATAGCCTAATTGGTTCATTTGACAAATATTCCGGAATAGAAAAATGTTTGAAGCTTTGTTTAATCAATCGAGCAAAAAGTATGTTAAAATTAACGAAGAGTTGAATTTTAAAAGAATAAATTTGTATAATTAATATATATAGAATTAAAGGAGGCAAAATGTCATGGATAATGTTATAAAAACAGTGGATTTAACAGATGCAGAATCAAGTAAACTTGTTGCTTTTATTTATAGTAATGATGTTACATTGATCGAAAAAGCATTTTGTCCTAATGAAATAAAATTAAAGTTTAATGAAATAGCAATTTTATCGGCAATTAAAACCGCATATATTACGAAAGTATCTATAAGGAAAGAACTTGAAGCGATTTTTCACGATACAGGCGTTTTATTAGTAAAGAAAAATGTTGAAAGGAATAGTATTCAATCTATAACAATGCATTTTGAGCAATTTAAAAAGTTGCAAAATGAGATTGAGAATCTAAATAAAAGTATGTTATAGGACTAGGTGGAAATTTATTGATAGAGGTGGGCTCTGTTAAGTTGAAAAATTGGATTGAAAAGTATTTGGATAAATCGAACCGTAAACATAAATATACTTTCATTAAGGTGTAACCTATATTTATCGATGTGAGAAATGTAGGGAATAGAAGATACAATTTAAAAATAATAACGATACAAACAAAAAGAGTAACTATGATGGTTACTCTTTTTGTTTGTAATATGTAATATCAAAAATACTTCTAAAGTATGAAATGAATTGATACTTAAGTGAGATGTTGAATAAGAATAAAAAGAGTAATATTAATGGAAAGGAGGAGATGAAGTTGGAGCGAAACGACATTGGGAAACTTGTAATTATTACTGGAGTAACGCAAGGGTTAGGACGTGCAATGGTTGATAGGTTTCATGAATTGGGATGGAAAATAGCAGGGTGTGGACGCTCAAAAAATAAAATTGAAGAGCTTAATAAATATTACGGTGCTTCACATGATTTTCAAATAATTGATGTTTCAAATCATCACCAAGTTAGTAAATGGGCAAGTCGTATTATTAATAGGTATAGGGCTCCCGATATGTTAATAAATAATGCATCGATTGTTAATCAAAGTGCACCGCTATGGAAAGTTCCGGCTCAAGAATTTGAAAGTGTAATGAGTGTAAATGTGAACGGGGTAGTAAATGTTATTAGGGCGTTCGTCCCGGCGATGATAGCTAGGAAAGAAGGAATTATTATTAATATGAGCTCTAGTTGGGGAAGAGAAGGCGAGGCTGAACTTGCGCCATATTGTGCTTCGAAGTTTGCTGTTGAAGGTATCACGCAGTCAATGGCAATGGAACTGCCAAATGGTATGGCAGTAGTTGCTTTAGATCCAGGTGGAAGTATTAGCACTCCAATGCTTCACTCATGTGCACCTCAATATGTAAAAGAATCTCCTACACCTGAAATGTGGTCACATAAAGCAATTCATTATATATTAAATATATCAATAGATAAAAACGGTGAGTCATTGACATGTCCAGTATGCATTTAATCTTCAGATAAGTATTAAATGTTATATTCACAGTTCTGAAGGACAAGCATATATTGAAGTATGTAGGAAGCATTTGCAAATTATACATTCATTGAGAAAATCCTTGTCAAAAAGGGCGCCTGAAAGGTGCTCTTTTGTATTATTAGTACATTATGTGATGCACAAAATTACATATGAAAAATAGAATAATGAATTAAAGGTGATATTTGTTTGTTTTGAATGTACTAGAAAATTTAAATATAGGTGATGGGAAATGAACCTACGCGATTTAGAATTGACAGGTGCCTGGTTTCAAGTAGGAGGAAATCTTATAGCAGCAATTGGAACAACTAGAGGGTTTGCAGGGGAAGAAAAGATTGAGTCGGATCTCGTTATTGTAGGGAGTTCATTACAAGCTCTCGGATATATATTACAAATTATAGCAACTAATGATGCGAAAGATGAAGATAAATGTGAGAAGCAAGAGGTAACTATAGATAATAAAAATAAAGCGCTAGCGAAAACGGGGATTGAGTTATTAGCTTTAGGTAATATTTCAAATGTAATAGGAACGTATTTTAATCTCAATGAACAAATGAAAGAAAATGATTTCCTTATAATTACTGGAAATAGTTTGCAATCAATTGGCGCTTTTTTAGGAGTAGAAGTAGCATTGAATGAGATAAATGGAATACAGTGGATTATCGTATTAGGGAATTCAATGCAAAGTTTAGGTGCGGGATTACAAGCATATGAAGGTATTAAAAATATACCAAAAGAAGAAAAGGGAAAAGAAGACAGTAATATAGATAAAGAAGATCAACGTATAATAGGGCTAATAGGTATTTGGATACAAGCAATAGGTACTGTAATTTCAGCAATTGGATTAACCGAAATAGTAGAGGAACAACGATTGGAATCGAAGAAAAGGTGATGAAATACTCATTTCAATGAAGTTTGGAGTATTTCAATTTTAGAAGTAGGACAAGATGGATGTGTTAATTGTTTTTGTAGGCTTTTTCATATAGGCGTAGAATATACATATAAACGAACAGGTGAAAATAGCTTGTTAACGTTAGTGAGAGGTTCCTCATTTAGTTATACTATTATATGTGATTTTTGTAATGATGAGTTCTTATATACGCTTTTAGAAATAACATGATTTCATAGGTTTGATAGTGTAGGAGATGGATGGGGAAGAATCGAAAAATAAAAATTAAGGAGTTTTTCAGACATGATGTACTTATTAGCAATTTTACTTCCGCCGGTAGCTGTTTTATTTTGCGGAAAGCCGTTTCAAGCGATTATTAATTTCATTTTAACCTTAATTTTTTGGGTTCCAGGAGCGATACACGCAGTTCTTGTCGTACATGATAAAAAAGCCGACAGGCGACTTAAAAAACAAGTTCAGGCGTATGATGAAATTAATAAAAGAAATAGAAGGTAAATTGCGATTGGCATACAAAAAAGAAAGGGGATTTGATTCGCCTTTCTTTTTTGTATGCCAATCAAGTTTAAATTTTAGTATAGCGGTAAGAATTTTTAATATAAGTATTATGATAATAACTTTTAGAGTGTGCGTTTAATAAACCGGTGTAAATGCTTTCTGGCACATTAAAGAAATCATACATACCATTCTTTAGTTGAATACGTAAAATCATAGAAAAAGGATTATAGCCAACAGCAACTAATTTTTTTGAAATAACGGGAGATAGCTTCATCATTACGCAACTCCTTATTTTTCATTTTAGATGGTTTCTTGTAGAGAAGGGGATTGTCGTGTTGAAATCCTAATAATTAAAGGAGTATTATACTTATATGCAATATATTAAATGTTTGTTATACGTAATTATAAGGAAGTTCACACGAAGTACATATCGTTGTGCTATTTTTATTTCACCTTTGATTTATAAATAAGAAAATATTGACCATTTGAAAAAAAGGTATATTATTTATACGAGGTATTAAAAATTCACTTCTTACATTCTATGCTTTAAGGGGCAGTATTATTAGAAAAAATAGAAGTGAAAATAGTTTGTATAAGAAGTATTCTAAAATGTATAATCTGTGAATTGGGAAAATATTGAATGCTCCAGGTCAATATACTTTCTTGATTAAATGTATTTGGGAAAGTGACCTCAATATTTTCAAGTAAATCAACGGGAGAATTGAAAGGCAGGAGAAAGTAACATGTCAGAAAATTATCGTTCTCGAGAGGAGCGACGACAAGTTCAAAAGAAAAAACAGCCAGCTTCTAAAAAAACAAAACCAAAAGGTAAAACATCGTTTTTTCGTAAATTTTTAATCAGTTGTTTACTACTTGGTATTGTAGGTTTAGTGGCAGGGGTTGCTACCTTTTTCGTAATGATTAAGGATGCACCAAAACTTGAGAAAGCAAAACTTGTTAATCCGTTATCCTCAAAAATTTATGATAAAGACGGGAATTTGGTATATGAATATGGGAAAGAAAAGCGGACGAATGTTACGTATGATCAAATCCCTAAATTGGTAGAAAATGCATTTTTAGCGACAGAAGATGCACGTTTTTATGAGCATAGTGGAGTAGACTTTAAGGGTACTGCACGTGCAGTTTTAGTTAGTCTTAAAGGAGATTACGGTTCACAAGGTGGAAGTACAATAACGCAGCAAGTTATTAAAAACTACTTCTTATCGATGGAAAAAACGTCAAAACGTAAGGTTCAGGAAATATATTTAGCGTATAAGCTAGAACAACAATATTCAAAACATGAAATATTAGAGATGTATTTAAATAAAATTAATTTAGGAAACCGTTCATATGGAATCGCAACAGCAGCACAAAACTACTACGGTAAAGAATTGAAAGATTTAACATTACCAGAAGTTGCGATGCTAGCTGGCTTACCAAAAGCACCGAATAACTATGACCCAACGAAAAAAGAAAATGTTCAAAGGGCAACAGAAAGAAGAAATACTGTACTAAACTTAATGAATAGACATGGTTATATTACAAAGGCAGAAATGGAAGAAGCATCGAAAGTACCAGTGGATAAAAATATTAAGAGTGCAGCTGAACTACAAGCGATGCCATATACTGCATTTATGGATGCAGTAGTGAAAGAAGTAGAAAAGGAAATACCAGATGTTAATATTGGATCTGATGGTTTAGAAATTTATACAACGTTGGATCCAAAAGCACAGAAATTAGCTGATAATATTTTGAATACAAATATTATTAATTATCCAAATGATAAATTCCAAGGTGCTTTCACATTTATGGATACGAAAACTGGAGAAGTTCGCGCTATAGGTAGTGGGCGCGGTGAAAATAAAGCAGTATTTAAAGGGCATAATATGGCGATTGAATTAGATCGTGCAGCTGGTTCAACGATGAAACCAATTTTTGATTACGCTCCTGCAATTGAATATTTAAAATGGGCTACTTATCATCAAATTGATGACTCTCCATTTAAGTATTCAACTGGCCAAGAAGTTAGAAATGCAGATAGAAGTCATTTAGGGCCAATCTCAATGCGTGAAGCACTAACAAAGTCACGTAATATCCCAGCTATTAAAACAGCTAAAGAGGTAGGTATTAGTAAATCGAAAGAGTTCTCTGAGAAATTAGGTATTACATTTAATGTAGCACCGACAGAATCAACAGCGATCGGTACAAATGAAGCGTCACCAACTGAAATTGCAGGTGCTTATGCGGCATTTGGGAATGACGGTAAGTATACGAAGCCGCATTTTGTTAAGAAAGTAGTTTATCCAGACGGCAAGTCACAAAGTTTTGGACAAAAACCAAAATCAGTTATGGCGGATTCTACAGCATATATGATTACTGATATGCTTCGTTCTGTAGTTACATCAGGTACTGGTACATCGGCAAATGTGGCCTCTTTAGATGTAGCTGGTAAAACAGGTACAACTAACTATTCTTCAAAACAACTAGCACAATATGGAATTCCAGAAAGTGCAACTCGTGATAGTTGGTTTGCAGGATATACACCGCAATATACGATGGCAGTATGGACTGGATATATGAAAGATGGTAAAGACGAGTATATTAGTAGTAAAAATACGAAAATTGCACAGTTGATCTTTAAAGAAATGATGAGCGAGATGGCTACAGATAAATCACGCTTTAAAATGCCAAGTAGTGTTATTCAAGAAGGTAGTGAGTTACGTATAAAAGGTGAAAAACGTGATTCATCTCCAAATACGAGCGTACCGGATACAACGGAACAACCAAAACAAGATCAACAGCAAAAAACTGAAGAAGAGAAAAATCAAGAGGAATTAAAGAAACAGGAAGAACTTAAGAAACAAGAAGAGCAAAAGAAACAAGATGAACTTAAGAAACAAGAAGAGCTTAAGAAGCAAGAAGAGCAAAAGAAACAAGATGAATTAAATAAGCAAAATGAACAAAATAATGGAAATGGCCAAGGAAATACAACACCACCGAACAATGGTGGAGGCCAAGGAAATACAACACCACCGAACAATGGTGGAGGCCAAGGAAATACAACACCACCGAACAATGGTGGAGGCCAAGGGAATACAACGCCACCGAACAACGGTGGGGATCAAGGAAATACTACCCCACCGACTAACGGTGGAGGAGGCCAAGGGAATACAACTCCAACGCCACCAGCAACAACGCCACCAACTACTGGCGGGAACACAGGAGAAGTCCCTGCCAATAATGGACAATAAGTAATGTATATAAAAGCACCAAAGGTACCGATAAAACGGTTCCTTTGGTGCTTTTTATATTATAAAGGTTAATATTATTTTTAAATGTTAAAAGTACCATAGAAATTTTGAAAGTAAATTGATGGGAAATGATAAAAAATTTGAGTTGGTGGTATTGGATAACTAGGGCTATAAAAAGTAGTACTACTACTAGGGTGTGTACCATGATGCCAAAATGAAGGGGTGACTTGGTCAGTCGATTGATAATGTTGCCAAGCGGCAGGAAGTTCGATACCAACATCAGAACTAGCTGTATGAACGGCAGGAACATGTATTGAGGGAGCTGATGGGACAACGGCGGTTATTCTTGGTGATACCCACATGAAAACGATCACTCCTAAGTTTAATAATAAAATAGTATATTCTTCTAAAACATATAAAGGTACATATATAGGTTTTTTGCTTAAAACATAGGCATAAAGTCGTAAGACCAACTTAAATTGATGGTAGACCATTTATTATGAAAAGATACGTCTATTAGCGGAGGGCAAGGGAACATGAAAAATATACAATTGATGTGTTGATTGTAATATTTTACGTGTTTATGGAGGGATTTTAATGGAACGATTATGGACGAAATCATTTATACAAATGACTATCGCGATGTTATTTTTATTTACGGGGTTTTATTTACTTGTTCCAACGCTTCCGCTCTTTATTAAAGAGATTGGTGGAAATGAATCGCAAGTTGGACTGATGATGGGAATGTTTACAATAGCGGCAGTTGTAATACGACCGATTATTGGAGGTATGTTAGATCAATATGGTAGAAGATCTTTTATTATTTTCGGACTCATATTTTTTGGGATAACGATGTATTCGTATAATTTAGCATCGACTATTGTCCTTTTAGCTGTTTTACGCGTTATTCACGGAGTGACGTGGGCTGTTTCTACAACAGCAGTTGGAACAGCGATAACTGATATTATTCCAGATTCACGTCGTGGTGAAGGGATGGGCTGGTATGGCATGGCGATGACAATCGCGATGGCAATTGGCCCGATGATTGGATTATGGGTTGTACAAAATTATTCATTTCATGGTCTATTCTTGTTAGCAACTCTTTTATCTTTTATGGCAGTCGTATTATCGTTAATAACGAAAATGCCATTCACGCCGCAAAAAGAAAAAGGGAAAATTCAGCTGTTTGAAAAATCCGTTTTATCAATAACGGTTGTTGTTTTCTTTTTATCATTTGCATATGGAGGAATAACAACATTTTTACCGTTATTCGCGTCATCAATTGATGTGAATCCTGGGACATTCTTTCTTGTATATGCAATTGCTTTAACAATTGTACGACCTATTTCAGGAAAACTATTAGATAAGTATGGAGAAGTTTTTATCATACTGCCAACATTATGTATTACTATTTTAGCGATAGTTGTACTAACGATTTCAAATGGTTTGATAGGTGTAATGATTGCGGCGGCATTATATGGTGTTGGATTCGGTTCAGCACAGCCCGCTTTACAAGCAGCGATGCTGACAATTGTTGATCCTAGTAAAAGAGGAGTTGCTAACGCTTCATTCTTTACCGCATTTGATTTAGGGATTGGATTAGGTGCGATTTTACTTGGAGTTGTTTCACAAATGTTTGGTTACCGTATTTTATTTGTTGGTAGTGCAATTTCTGGATTAATAGCTTTAATTCTTTTCGTCGTTTTTGTAAAACAACGATTAGGCAAAAAGGATTTTGCGTAAACAGGAAGAGCGAAGGTGAAAATTTCAATTGAACATGATGCTCTACGATGGTTTAAGGAAGAATTGCGTATAAAGTATGATGAATCGATTTGATTTATCCCGCTATTTGTGGGCAGTAAGACTCCCATCTCAAAATTCGGCGGGAGCCCTGCTGCCCGTAAACGCCCAATTGGTGTGGGCTAATAATCAGTGGGGGATGCCCCCCCACACTGATTAAAGTTTCACTTTATTGTAAGGTACGGAGGAAATAGCGCAATTCATCCAGGATATTCTTTAGGAATTGTTTCTGAGAAACCATTTCGGGAAATAGTGTCAGTTGAGAAAGACGGTATTTTATTTTTATAGATTTTGATAACCTTTGGTACTTTCAAAACTATGATTTAGTTGTCAGCTATCGTAAAGGAACGAAAAAAATTCAATTTAATTATGTAAAATAATAATTTTATTAAAAATAAATAAATTTTATATAAGAATTATATTTATGGGAATATGAAATAAATAATATAAAAAACGAGCTGTGCATGAATGCAGCTTGTTTTTTTATATTTGTTAAAGAAAAAGAGATTAAAGGTTTATTTAGTGGGATTATATGGACAATTGTTATATTTCGTTTTAGAAAATTGGAAAAGGATGTCTGTCCTTTCTTTATAAAAGATGAAAGTTATTTTTGAAAAATTGTATTATTACATCGGTAAAAGTATAGGAGACTTATCATTATAAAATAAATTGAAATCTTCTAAAAACTCTGATACATTGAAATAGAAATGTAGTTTCACAGTATTGTAAAGGCTTACAGTTATGTGCACGAAGATCTATTAGGATTGGAGGAAATAATGATGAAAGCTGAAGAAAAATTTTCCCCGGGATTAGATGGTGTAGTAGCAGCGGAGACGAAAATTTCGTTTCTTGACACAGTAAAAGGTGAAATTGTAATTCAAGGGTATGATTTAATCGAACTCTCAAAAACAAAAGAGTATGTAGACATTGTGCATCTTTTATTAGAAGAACAGCTACCGAATGAGGATGAAAAAGCAACAATTGAAAAGAAATTAAAAGAAGAATACGCAGTGCCAGAAGGTGTATTTAATGTGCTAAAGGCATTGCCTAAAGAAACGCATCCTATGGATGGGTTACGTACAGGTGTGTCTGCATTAGCTGGTTACGATAGTGATATCGAAAACCGCTCGTTAGAAGTGAATAAAAGTCGAGGGTACAAGCTTTTAAGTAAAGTGCCAAATATCGTAGCGAATAGCTATCATATTTTAAATAACGAGGAGCCAATTCAGCCCCTTCAGGAATTGTCATATAGTGCGAATTTCTTCTATATGTTAACTGGTAAAAAACCAACTGAACTTGAGGAAAAGATCTTTGATCGTTCCCTTGTTTTATATAGTGAACATGAAATGCCAAACTCTACATTTACAGCTCGCGTAATTGCATCAACACAATCGGATTTATACGGCGCTCTAACAGGTGCAGTTGCATCTTTAAAAGGAAGTTTACATGGTGGTGCAAATGAAGCGGTTATGTACATGCTTTTAGAAGCTGGAAATGTTGAGAAATTTGAAGAACTATTACAGAAGAAACTTTATAACAAAGAAAAAATTATGGGCTTTGGACATCGCGTATATATGAAGAAGATAGATCCAAGAGCACTTATGATGAAGGAAGCTTTAAAACAGCTTTGTGATGTAAAAGGCGATTATACACTATATGAAATGTGTGAAGCTGGAGAGAAGATTATGGAGAAGGAAAAAGGTATTTATCCGAATCTTGATTACTATGCTGCTCCAGTATATTGGATGCTTGGTATTCCAATTCAACTGTACACACCAATCTTCTTTAGTTCTAGAACAGTAGGGTTATGTGCACACGTAATTGAGCAACATGCGAACAATCGTTTGTTCCGTCCACGTGTAAATTATATTGGCGAGCGACATGCATTTAGTAAATAAAAACAACTGGGGAGTTGTTAGCGCCGCCCGCCAGATGGGTGTTTGACCGACACCCATCATTAATAATAACGAATTTTCGACAGAAAGGGAAGAATAGCATGATTAAAACAAATGAAATTAAACAAAAAGATGCATTATTAGAAGAAATTACGGATTATGTATTAAATAAAGAGGTTACAAGTGCAGAAGCATTCAGCACTGCTCGCTACGTATTACTTGATACACTTGGATGCGGAATTTTAGCGCTACAATATCCAGAGTGTACAAAATTATTAGGACCAGTTGTACCAGGAACAATCGTGCCAAATGGTACACGCGTACCAGGTACGTCATATGTACTTGATCCAGTAAAAGGCGCATTTAATATCGGATGTATGATCCGTTGGTTAGACTATAACGATACTTGGCTTGCAGCAGAATGGGGACATCCATCTGATAACTTAGGCGGAATTTTAGCAGTAGCAGATTATATTAGCCGTGTTCGTATTTCAGAAGGAAAAGAACCATTAAAAGTACGTGAAGTACTAGAAATGATGATTAAAGCACATGAAATTCAAGGTGTACTTGCTTTAGAAAACAGCTTAAACCGTGTTGGTCTTGACCATGTATTATACGTAAAAGTAGCAACAACTGCAGTAGTTGCGAAAATGCTTGGCGGAACGCGTGAAGAAATCTTTAATGCATTATCACATGCGTGGATTGATAATTCTAGTCTTCGTACATATCGTCATGCTCCAAATACTGGTTCACGTAAATCATGGGCAGCAGGAGATGCGACGAGCCGCGGTGTTCATCTTGCAA
Source organism: Bacillus sp. FSL R9-9410 (assembly GCF_038050385.1). Lineage (NCBI taxonomy): Bacteria > Bacillati > Bacillota > Bacilli > Caryophanales > Bacillaceae > Bacillus > Bacillus sp. FSL R9-9410. The sequence continues at coordinate 2,451,056 of NZ_JBBOTV010000001.1, read as the reverse complement.
TGACTGCATTAAAAGGTGAAATGGGTTACCCAACGGCATTATCTGCACCAGGATGGGGATTCCAAGATGTGTTATTTAACAAGCAAGAATTAAAATTAGCAAGACCGCTAGAATCTTATGTAATGGAAAATGTATTATTCAAAGTGTCATTCCCAGCAGAATTCCATGCACAAACAGCTGCAGAATGTGCAGTGAAATTACATCCGGAACTTAAAGAAAGATTAGATGAAATTGATCGTATTACAATTACAACTCATGAGTCAGCAATTCGTATTATCGATAAAGAAGGTCCATTAAATAACCCAGCTGATCGCGATCACTGCCTACAATACATTACGGCAATCGGTTTATTAAAAGGCGATATCGTTGCGGATGATTATGAGGATGTAGTAGCGAATGATCCACGTGTAGATGAATTACGTAATAAGATGGTTGTTGTTGAAAACAAACAGTACAGTTTAGATTACCTTGACCCGAACAAGCGCTCAATCGCCAACGCTGTTCAAGTTCATTTTAAAGATGGTACTGTAACAGAAAATGTGGAATGTGAATACCCACTTGGACACCGTTTCCGTAGAGACGAAGCGATTCCAAAAGTTGTTCGAAAATTCACTGCAAATATGGCAGGTCATTATTCTAGTAAGCAACAAGAACAAATTCATGAAGTTTGTTTAAATGAAGAAAAACTAGAAAATATGAATGTAAACGAATTTGTAGATCTATTCTTAATTTAATAATAGGGGGAATTTAGAATGGCTTGGGTTGTGAATAAACAGTCAACACAAGAGGAGCTTGCAAATGGCTTCCGATCTTTAGTAGAAGCAAATGAAATTTTGCAAATTCCAGGTGCTCATGATGCAATGGCGGCTCTTGTTGCGAAAAATACAGGTTTTTCAGCTCTTTATTTATCGGGAGCTGCTTATACTGCAAGTAAAGGGCTACCAGATTTAGGAATCGTGACGTCTACTGAAGTAGCAGAGAGAGCAAGAGATCTAGTAAGAGCTACAGATTTACCAGTCCTTGTTGACATTGATACAGGATTTGGCGGAGTACTAAACGTAGCGAGAACAGCTGTAGAAATGGTAGAAGCGAAAGTAGCGGCTGTTCAAATTGAAGATCAGCAATTACCAAAGAAATGTGGACATTTAAATGGTAAGAAACTTGTTACTACAGAAGAATTAGTTCAAAAAATTAAAGCGATTAAAGAAGTTGCGCCAAGCTTATACATTGTAGCACGCACAGATGCTCGCGGCGTGGAAGGATTAGATGCAGCGATTGAAAGAGCGAACGCATATGTTAAAGCAGGTGCAGACGCAATTTTCCCAGAAGCGCTTCAATCGGAGGAAGAATTCCGTTTATTTACTAGCAAAGTGAATGCACCTTTACTAGCAAATATGACTGAGTTCGGGAAAACACCATATTATAGTGCAGAGGAATTTGCGAATATGGGCTTCCAAATGGTAATTTATCCTGTAACTTCACTTCGTGTTGCTGCAAAAGCATATGAGAATGTGTTTACGCTAATTAAAGAGACAGGTTCTCAAAAAGATGCACTTTCTAATATGCAAACGAGAAGCGAGCTATATGAAACAATTTCATATCATGACTTTGAAGACTTAGATACTGGAATTGCAAAAACAGTACTATCTGAAGATCAATAGGTTGAAGGACTTAGGCGATGAGAATACATCTTTGGCAAAACGAACTGCTTGATGTGAAAAATCATCGCCTTCTGTTTTCAATAGTAAGATATTCCACTCATCGTAGACGAGCATATACAAAAAGCAATGAAGGCCGAAATGATAGGGGGATTCAGATGGAGAAAACAAAGTTACCATGGGATGAATTTTTTTCACTCAATAAAGATGTGAACAATACTTTCTTTACACCTGAAGATTTTTCAGGGGATGAAGATTTAATTGCAAAAACGACAGAACAATTCGTTAAGCAAGAAATTGTTCCGCAAATTGAGAACATTGAACAACATAACTATAAAGCTTCTCGTCAATTATTTGAGAAAGCTGGGGAACTTGGATTATTAGGCATTGAGGTACCAGAAGAGTATGGCGGGTTCGAGTTAGGAAAGGCTGTCTCAGGTCTTGTAGCAGAAAAAATGGGATACGCTGGTGCATTTAGCGTTTCTTTTAATATACACGCCGGTGTCGGTACATTGCCTTACATATATTACGGAACGAAAGAACAAAAAGAAAAGTATTTGCCGAAAATCGCATCAGGAGAATGGATTGGTGCTTATGCTTTAACTGAGCCAAATGCCGGTTCTGATGCATTAAGTGCAAAAACGAGCGCAATATTAAATGAAGATGGTACAGCTTGGAAGTTGAATGGTGAGAAGCAGTGGATTACAAATGCTCATATGGCAGATGTATACGTTGTTTTTGCGAAGACAAATAAAGGAATGACAGCGTTTATTGTCGAAAGAACATGTGAAGGTGTATCAATAGGATTAGAAGAAAAGAAGATGGGGATTAAAGGTTCTTCAACGGCGACGCTTATTTTAGAAGATGTTGTTATCCCTGCTGAAAATATTTTAGGGGAAGTTGGGAAAGGGCATCACGTAGCTCTTAATATTCTTAACTTCGCTAGACTAAAACTTGCTTTTGGAAATATTGGAACAGCAAAACAAGCAATCGGTTTGTCGGTTCAATATGGAAAGGAACGAAAGCAGTTCCAAACAGAATTAGTAGATTTTACGATGATTCAAGAGAAAATTGCCAATATGATTATTTCTACATATGGAGCAGAAAGTGCAGCTTACCGTACAGCGGGTGTAATTGATGAAGCAATTCATGAGAGTGATGAAGATCTTATGAAAAAAATGTCCCAATTTGCAATTGAATGTGCACTGAATAAAGTAAATGCTTCTGAAACACTTAGCAATATTGTAGATGAGGCTGTACAAATTCATGGTGGATACGGTTATATGCAAGAATACGAAGTAGAACGTTTATATCGTGATGCTAGAATTAGCCGTATTTTTGAAGGAACGAACGAAATTAATAGATTAACAGTTGCTAAAATGTTAATGAAACAATTTGAGCAAATTGAAGATCATGTAGTAGAAAGTGATATATCAAATGTAGAAAGAAACCACCGTTACATTTTATTATCGAAAAAATTGTTGAAACAATCTTTGAAAACGCTCTCTAAAACTCCGGACTTAAAAATTGATCAGGAGCAAGAATATTCACGTGTATTATCAAATATGTTGACGGACGTGTACGTCATGGAATCAGCATTTTTACGTACGAGGAAAGCAGTTAGTAAAAATGGTGAGGAAAAAGAGCGTACGAAGCAAATGATAACAGATGTTATTTGTGAAGAAGGATATCGTAAAGTAGAAGAAGCAGCGATTTCCATTCTTTCAGCAGCTGTCACAGAAGAACAAAATAGACAAGAAATATTAGCTGAAATCCGTCAATTATTAGTGCCTTTATACTCGAACTTATTTACGAAAAAGAGAGACATTGCGAAAGTTATTATAAATCGCGGGAAATATATTGTGTAAATAGGAGGAAAGCGATATGAAAAAGATTGGTTTTATCGGTTTAGGTAACATGGGTCTTCCAATGTCTAAAAATTTAGTTAAATCGGGCTACACAGTATATGGAGTGGATTTGAATAAAGAGGCGGAAGCTTCCTTTGAAAAAGAAGGAGGAATTATCGGCCTATCAATCTCAAAATTAGCAGAGACATGCGATGTGATTTTTACAAGTTTGCCTTCACCTCGTGCTGTGGAAGCGGTATATTTTGGGGAAGAAGGATTATTTGAAAATAGCCACTCGAATGTAGCTTTAATTGATACAAGTACAGTATCTCCACAATTAAACAAACAATTAGAGGAATCGGCGAAGGAAAAGAAAGTAGACTTTTTAGCAGCACCTGTTAGCGGTGGGGTAATTGGTGCAGAAAACCGTACATTAACGTTTATGGTTGGTGGATCGAAAGAAGTATATGAGAAAACTGAATCTGTCATGGAAGTACTTGGAGCGAATGTTTTCCATGTTAGTGAGCAGATTGATAGCGGTACAACTGTTAAATTAATTAACAATCTATTAATTGGTTTTTATACAGCTGGTGTGAGTGAAGCTTTAACATTAGCGAAAAAGAACAATATGGATTTAGATAAAATGTTTGATATTTTAAATGTAAGTTACGGTCAAAGTAGAATTTATGAGCGTAATTATAAAAGTTTCATTGCATCAGAAAATTATGAGCCGGGCTTTACTGTAAATTTATTAAAGAAAGATTTAGGATTTGCGGTAGAGTTAGCTAAAGAAAGTGAACTTCACTTACCAGTAAGTGAGATGCTATTAAACGTATATGAAGAAGCGAGTGAGGCAGGATATGGTGAAAACGATATGGCTGCTTTATATAAGAAAGTTAGCGAACAATTAATTTCTAATCAAAAATAGTGCACTTATAAAAACCATGATAAAAAAGGAGAGAATATAATGATTACAACTGAAATTAAACGAGTGAAAAATCATATTAATGGCGAATGGGTAGAATCTACTGGTACTGAAGTAGAAGCGGTTCCGAATCCGGCAACTGGAAAAATCATCGCTTACGTTCCACTTTCTCCAAAAGAAGATGTTGAAAAAGCTGTAGAAGCGGCAAAAGCGGCATATAAAACATGGTCTAAAGTGCCAGTTCCAAATCGTTCAAGACAACTATATAAATATCTACAACTGTTACAAGAAAATAAAGATGAGCTTGCAAAAATCATTACGCTAGAAAACGGTAAAACGCTAACGGATGCAACTGGTGAAGTACAGCGTGGTATTGAAGCGGTAGAACTTGCAACATCAGCACCAAATTTAATGATGGGACAAGCCCTTCCGAATATTGCTAACGGAATTGATGGGTCGATTTGGCGCTACCCAATCGGAGTTGTTGCTGGTATTACGCCGTTTAACTTCCCGATGATGATTCCATTATGGATGTTCCCACTTGCAATTGCTTGCGGTAATACATTCGTATTAAAAACATCTGAAAGAACTCCACTTTTAGCTGAGCGACTTGTAGAGTTATTCTATGAAGCTGGTTTTCCAAAAGGGGTATTAAATTTAGTACAAGGCGGAAAAGATGTTGTAAATAGTATTTTAGAAAATAAAGATATTCAAGCAGTTTCGTTTGTTGGCTCTGAGCCAGTGGCACGCTACGTATATGAAACTGGTACAAAAAATGGTAAACGCGTACAAGCGTTAGCAGGTGCGAAAAACCATGCGGTTGTTATGCCAGATTGCAACCTTGAGAAAACGGTACAAGGTGTAATTGGGTCTGCGTTCGCAAGTAGTGGAGAGCGCTGCATGGCATGTTCAGTAGTAGCAGTAGTTGATGAAATTGCTGATGAATTCATTGATGTATTAGTAGCAGAAACGAAGAAGTTAAAAGTAGGTGACGGTTTCAACGAAGATAATTATGTTGGACCATTAATCCGTGAATCTCATAAAGAACGTGTTTTAGGCTATATTAATAGTGGTGTAGCAGATGGAGCGACTTTACTAGTAGATGGCCGTAAAATCAATGAAGAAGTTGGAGAAGGTTACTTTGTTGGTGCAACAATCTTTGATGGTGTAAATCAAGAGATGAAAATTTGGCAAGATGAAATTTTCGCTCCGGTATTAAGTATTGTAAGAGTAAAAGATTTAGAAGAAGGTATTAAGCTGACAAATCAATCGAAATTTGCGAATGGTGCTGTTATTTATACATCAAATGGAAAACATGCACAAACATTCCGAGACAATATTGATGCTGGTATGATTGGTGTAAACGTTAATGTTCCAGCACCAATGGCATTCTTCGCATTTGCAGGAAACAAAGCTTCATTCTTTGGAGATCTTGGTACAAATGGTACGGATGGCGTTCAATTTTATACACGTAAAAAAGTTGTAACTGAGCGCTGGTTTTAATAAAGTGAAATGATAATGAGTGGGGTGCATTCCCACTCATTATAAAAATAATACAAACGAAAATACACTACTCATAATGGAGTAGTGTATTTTCGTTTGTATTGTGTTAACTATTTCTTTCAAAGGCCAATTTAATACCAAATCCAATTAAGACGATTCCTGTAATCCCTTGAATATAACGCTGTGTCTTCGGCTTTTTCATAAAAGCGCTAATTTTATCAATTAAAAATATATAAAAAGCAAACCAAATGACTGTTAAAACGAGATAAGTAAGTCCCATAACGAGAAGTTGTATAAATGTATTATGATTTGGATTTAAAAACTGTGGTAAAAAAGTTAAAAAGAAGACTGCAATCTTAGGGTTTAGTAAATTTGTAAGAAAACCTTGGCGAAAGCAAGAAGTATGTTTATTGTCATTATTTATTGGAACGTCATTTGTATTTAAGTCTTCTGTGTTTTTTACTGCTAAAAGGGCTTTAATACCAATATAGACTAAATATACAGCACCAACATATTTAAAAATAGAAAATAAAAGAGCAGACTTTACAATAAGTGCTGAAAGACCAATTACAGCAGCTAAAGTGTGAATTAAAAGCGCAACACAGGTACCAAAAACAGTTTTTATGCCGCCGATTTTGCCGGCAATCAATGTGTTTTTCGTAGCCATTGCTGTATCAGGACCGGGTAGAATAATAAGACATATAGACATAATAATAAACAGAAAAAAATTTTCCATAATGTTATCCGCCTTCCTTTGTTGTTTTTAGAAAATTCGATTAACGTTAGTTTAACATACATTTTAGTTAAATAAAATTAAATTATATTTAAAATTATTTAACTAAAAAGAAGAGGCCATATAGAGTAGCTGAGAGTGTGCTACAATATATGGCCTCTTTGTTTAAGCGTTAAGTAAGTTAAAGAATCGATTTACATCTTCTTCTGAAACATCACTTAATTGTTTATATTTATAATTTGGATTTTGGTCTTTATCAACTACAACGGAGCGTACTCCTTCAAAGAAATCTTCATGTCGCATGAAGTTTTTAGCGAGTATAAGATCTGTCGCGAAACATTCTTCAACTGACTTTTCTTGGCCATCAATAAACTGTTTTAATGTTACCTTTAATGAAACAGGGGATTTGGATACTAGCTTTTCTTTCGTTGTTTGGGCAAATGGACTTTGATCTTTCTCTAACGATTGAATGATTCCCTCAATTGTATCGAATGCAAAATGCGAATTAATTTCTTCTACTGAAGAAGAAAGATTGCCATCTAAGTTTGGAGCAGTTGCAAATGTACGAATAACTTCTTTTAAATGAGTATGTACATCTTCTTTTTGCCAATTTACATTTTCAAGTGCGGTAAGGAAATTGGGTAATGAATCTGATGTCATAAAGTAATCAGCAGCGTTAATGTATAATACATCAGGAGCTTTTAAAATGGATGCTGTTAAAGCAACATATCGGCCAGTATATCCAGGCGCTTTATTTAAGAAATAAGCAGCACCGACATCAGGGAAGAAACCGATGTTCATTTCAGGCATTGCCCACTTCGTACGCTCTGTTACAATTCGATACGTAGCTCCATTTGTCAGACCGACACCACCGCCCATTACGATTCCATCTAAACAAGCGATAATTGGTTTTTTGTATTGATAAATAAATGTATCAATTTCATATTCTTCTTCAAAAAACTGCTCTGCATGTTGTAATGCAACTTCGTTAGAACGTGCTTCGTATAGCGTTTTAATATCACCACCTGCACAAAAACCTTTCGTCCCAGCTCCTTTTAAAACGATGAGTTCAATACGCTCATCTTGCTCCCATTCTTTAAGTTTTTGCCCAATTGGCTGTAACATGTCATAGGATAAAGAATTGAGTGCTTTTGGACGGTTTAAAGTAATTGATGCAACGCCGTTTTCGCTAACAGAAAATAAAACGTGTTCAGTCATTATAAATCCTCCCTTACTTATCTTCTTATTCTTATTTCTTGATACATGCTGAAATGTCCTCTATAATTTTTGTCTAAATTAGGTACTTAATGTTATTATTTATCGCATATTTTGACGAGTTATATTTGCAGGATTCCAGAGAATGAAGAGGAATATTACAACATTACTGTAAGTGCTATTATTTGAAAACGTCGTGTTGAAGGCGCTATTATATGTATAACTTAAATTGAGTTAGTATACGTGGCGTAACAATACATTAAAGAGTGGATGTAGAAAAGATTAAAAGGCTGAATTATCTAACTTTTAAAGAGCGTGGGGTTTGTATATAATTAGAAATAGAGAAAGGAGAGATCGGAATGCCAGGACCTTTACTATTGTCGGTTATTATTTTGTCATCTCTTATGGTAGGAATTACACAGTATTTTCATCATACAGATACGACAGAAGAAGTGAAGGATAAGGTACGTCTCGTGTTTCCGATTTTTATAATATCTATTTCCATATGTTTTTTACTAAATAAAGATGGGTATGTTGTGGTCGTATTCGCGTTTTTTGTAGCGATTGTGTTAATAACTGTATTGTACTACGTTATGAAAGAGTACTTACAAAAATAAGGATGCCTGAATGGCATTTTTATTTTTGTAGATTGATAATTTCACATACCGTATTTTATATAAAAAAACATAAAATATTTATAATTAAAAAAGTATGTACATCGCGGTGTATTTACTTGTCAATCTTGCATGACCACTATACTATTAAAATGTAGAGATTAGAAAAAAGGGGTTGTATCTAGCATGAAATTTGAGATGCACACAAAAATTATTTCAAATGAAAAAGAAGTAAGATTACATATAGAAGATAATTTATTTCAATTAATCTTAGATGGTTATCATCTATTTACTATTCAAGAAGTATTACCTTTATATAAATCAAACGAAGAAAGAATCGGTAGTGCAATTGTCCAAAAGTTAGAATGGGAGAACGGAAAAACTACACTAAAATATCAGCTTGTTTCACTACAATCAGTAAACTAAAAGGAGAAGGGTAATATGAAGTTTTTTCATACAGCGGATTGGCATTTAGGTAAGCTTGTTCATGGTGTATATATGACTGAAGATCAAAAAATTGTGTTAGATCAGTTTGTACAAGCTGTTGAAGAGGAAAAACCGGATGCTGTAATTATTGCAGGAGATTTATATGACCGAGCAATTCCACCTACAGAAGCAGTAGACTTATTAAATGATGTATTACAAAAGATAGTTATTGATTTACAAACACCAGTAATCGCAGTTGCAGGAAACCATGATAGTCCGGACCGCATACATTTTGGTAGTAATTTAATGAAAAAACAAGGATTACATATTGTTGGACAATTCCAGTTTCCATACAATCCTGTTGTTTTAAATGATGAATACGGAGAGGTTCAATTCCATCTCGTTCCGTATGCAGACCCAAGTATTGTTAGACATATATTGAAAAATGAAGATGTTCGTTCTCATGATGATGCGATGCGTATTTTTATGAACGAACTCTCTGAAACGATGGATAAAGAAGCGAGACACATATTTGTAGGACATGCATTTGTAACTTCTTCAGGAGAGGCAGAGGAAAATACGAGTGATGCGGAACGCCCACTTTCAATTGGTGGTGCTGAATATGTAAATAGCCATTATTTTGATAAGTTCCATTACACGGCGCTTGGCCATTTACATCAAGCACATTTTGTACGTAATGAGACAATTCGTTATTCAGGTTCGCCACTTGCATATTCTATTTCTGAAGAAAAGCATAAAAAAGGATATTATATTGTGGAACTGGATGAAAAAGGTGAAACAACAATTGAAAAACGTTTATTTACACCGCGTCGTAAAATGCGTACAGTAGAAGCGAAAATAGACGATTTATTACTTCATCCAGTAAATGAAGATTATGTATTTGTGAAATTATTAGATGAAAATCCTGTCTTGCAGCCAATGGAAAAAATACGTTCTGTATACCCAAATGCAATGCATGTTGAAAGATCTATTCAAAGACGAGAGTTCACAGATGAAAATGAAGTAACTGTTTCAAGGCATAAAACGGATGATTTATCTCTTTTAAAAGCATTTTATAAAGAAATGAAAGGGCTAGATTTATCAGAAGAGAAAGAACGTCTATTTTTAGATGTTTTGCAAACAGTGCAAGAACGGGAAGGTGAGCGAGGATGAAACCGATTCAGCTTATAATGACCGCATTTGGTCCATATAAACAGAGAGAAGTAATCGATTTTAAAGATCTTGGTGAACATCGTATTTTCGCTATTTCTGGAAATACAGGAGCTGGAAAGACAACGATTTTTGATGCGATTTGTTATGTATTATATGGAGAGGCTAGTGGAGAAGAGCGTAGTGATACAAACATGCTTCGTAGCCAATTTGCTGATGATGATGTTTATACAAGTGTGGAATTAACTTTTCAATTAAAAGGGAAAATTTATGAAATTAAACGACAACTGGGCCATAAAAAACAAGGAAATAAAACAATTACAGGACATGCAGTCGAATTATATGAAGTAATTGATGAGGAAAAAGTTCCATGTGTCGATCGTTTTCATGTAACAGATGTAAATAAAAAAGTTGAAGATTTAATTGGATTAAGTAAACATCAATTTAGCCAAATTGTCATGTTACCGCAAGGAGAGTTCCGAAAATTATTAACATCTGAAACGGAAAATAAAGAAGAAATACTACGCCGCATTTTTAAAACAGATCGTTATAAATTAATGCGTGAGTTATTAGATCAAAAGCGTAAACAATGGAAAGACGTCTTACAAGAAAAACAAAAAGAACGTGAGCTATATTTCCGTAATGTATTTAAATTACCAATACGTGATGGAGCATTATTAGAGACATTAGTGGAGCAAGAGCATGTAAATACACATCAAGTAGTAGAGGCATTAGAACAAGAAACAATTTGGTACAATGCAGAGGTTGAGCAATTACACTTAGAACAAAATGACAAAACGAAACAATTAAAAGAAGCAGAGGCACGTTTTCATGCAGCAAAAGCTGTAAATGAGAAATTCAAAGATTTAGAACAAAAGAATGAGAAGTACAGTACTTTACAAGAAAATCGTGCCGTAATCGAAATGAAAGAAAAATCTTTTAAACATGCGGAACAAGCGAAGCGATTATTACCATTTGAGCAATGGTATGAGGAAGCGATGCAATATGAACAGCAGTCTGAAAGTTTGTTAAAACAGATAATCGCAAAAAAAGAACATATAATGAACAGTTTTGCACTTGCTCAGGAGAAATTTGAAGCATTAAAGAATAAGGCATCTGAGCGAGAAAATGCTAAAAAACAAGTTCAAAGACTAGAAGAGTTACAACCAATTATTGCATCATTAGCTGAGAAAAAGTTGAATTTGCAAAATGCTGAAATTCAAATAGGGAAATTAAAAGAAGGTATGCAAAAGTTAGATGAACAACTAGAAGCGCATACAAATGAAAAACAAAGAATGTCTGGCGAATTACAGCAATTAGAAGTAGCGCTTGAACAATATGTAGCTAAAGTAGAAGAACTAACGAATATGCGAGAAGATGCAAAAGTATTAAAGCAGGCATATGATGTATGGCAAGAAAAACAAAAATACGAGCAAGAAAAAGAAATTGCATTTCATAAGATGCAACTGGCAGTTAGTGCGTATGAAGATATGGAACGCCGCTGGTTAAGTGAGCAAGCTGGTATATTAGCTCTTCATTTACATGATGGTGAATCTTGTCCAGTATGTGGTAGTATGGATCACCCGAAAAAAGCTACAGAGCAAAGTAATGCCATTGATGAAAAAGAGTTAAATGGGCTAAGAGAAAAGAAAAACGTTGCGGAAAAATCACATGTTCAATTAGAAGAAAAGTGGAATTTCTATCGAGTTCAATATGAACAAGTGATAGAAGAAGTGCTAAAGCGAGGCTATCGCTCAGAAGAATTAGTAGAAACATATAGTGCGCTCGTTCAAAAAGGAAAGCAATTAGCAGCAGAAGTTAATGCGTTAAAAGCAAGTGAAGAAACGCGTAAGCAAATTGCTGTGAATATAAAAAGCGTAGAAGAAAAAGTAGAAGAACTCCAGAAACAAAAGCGTGAAGTAGAAACTGTGCAGCACCGTACTGAAATGGAGTGTATGCAGCTTCGTACGTCATATGAACATGATAAGCAAAATATTCCGGAAAGCTTGCAAACGGTACAAGCTTGGAAAGTACAGTTTGACCAAGCTCTGCAACAACTTAGGTTAATGGAAGATGAATGGGAGAAAGTACAAGAGGCGTATCAACATTGGCAAAATGAAAATATACGTATTCAAGCAGAACATGATAATGCTTCTAATCAATTTAATAGTGCAAAAGAGAAGAAAGAAGAGACTTTCACACGCTTTATGAAAGAGCTAGAACAAAGCGGATTTACAGATCAATTAACATATACAGAATCCAAATTAAATGATGCTGAGATGGATAAGCTACAACAAGAAATCCAAAGTTATTACTCATCTCTAGAAGTACTTACAAAACAAATTGAAGAATTAAAGGCAGAATTAAAAGATAAAGAGTATATGGACATTTCTTCATTAGATGAGCAAGTGAAAGAATTGGAAATTCACCTTGATATTATTAAAGAAAAACGACAACGTGCTCAAAATGCCGTATCATATATTACGGATTTACATGAAAATATTAAACGAATTGATGAACAAATTCATGAGGAAGAAAAAGCATTCCAAGAGCTTGTTGATTTATATGAAGTAATGAAAGGGGATAACGATAGTCGTATATCCTTTGAACGCTACATCTTAATTGAGTATTTAGAACAAATTGTTCAAATTGCGAACGAACGACTACGTAAATTATCAAATGGACAATTTTATTTAAAACGAAGCGAACGAGTTGAAAAGAGGAATCGACAAAGTGGATTAGGCTTAGATGTATACGATGCATATACAGGTCAAACCCGAGATGTAAAAACATTATCTGGCGGTGAAAAATTTAACGCATCACTTTGCTTAGCACTTGGAATGGCAGATGTAATTCAAGCGTATGAGGGTGGTATTTCCATCGAAACGATGTTTATTGATGAAGGATTCGGCTCATTAGATGAAGAGTCATTAACGAAAGCAGTTGACGCCCTAATCGACTTGCAAAAATCAGGTCGCTTTATCGGTGTAATTTCACACGTTCAAGAACTGAAAAACGCAATGCCAGCTGTATTAGAGGTAACGAAGCAGAAGGATGGGTGTAGTCAGACGCGGTTTGTGGTGAAATAAGCTTGTCAAATTGAAAGTATCTATCATTATTTTGAACATTGTATCAAATCGGTATAACGTTTTTTCAATAAAGTTCAAATGAATTTAATAATGTTTTTATATAAAGCCGTCTCTATAGTAGAGGCGGCATTTGTATTATATAAAGGAATGAACGATGCAATTATGAATCATTTGAAGAAGGTGGCGTATTTGCCAAACGGTTATAACTTTTAAAGGCTGAAATTGCCGATATAACACCACCTGTTAAAAATAAAGCTGATCCACCAACTAAAATAATACGACTGACATACGTTTCACGAGCTTCTTCAACTTGTTCTTGTGACGGCGTAGGCATATAAAATCCCCCTTAATAAAAATATGTTTTGTAATAGTATATACAAACGCCTACCATGTGTTAAAAATGAAGAAGTTGTATGTATAAGCATCTAAGTGAATTTAATATTTAGCTAGTGTTAGGATTAAGTTCAACGTTTCTGCACAACTTCTGCACAAGTTTCAGTAGTTTATATGTCATGATATATCCGTAAAGTTAAATATTTAATAATAATGAATGAAACATTCGTTCATTATTAAGTGTGCGTTTCTTACGCACTCCCCAAAACAAGTGTCTTTATTGTTATTCTTTTGCATCAAAGCCCTCATCATACTACGAAGTATAACAAGAAGGGGATACGAACATGAATAATCGAATTTTAAAACACCTACTAAATATGAAGATGAACAAGAAAAGCCTGGGAGCCGTTGCATTAACGGCTGGAATCATAGGCACGACTCTCATTCCTCAAAATGCATATGCACACGGTTTTGTTGAAAAACCTGGAAGTCGTTCTGCTTTATGTAGCCCAACTTACGGCGCACTGAACATGAACTGCGGAAGTGTTATGTATGAACCACAAAGTTTAGAAGCTCCAAAAGGATTTCCACAAGGTGGCCCAGTTGATGGACAAATAGCTTCTGCAGGTGGTAAATTTGGTGGTATTCTAGATCAACAAACAACAGATCGTTGGTTTAAAAATACGATAACTGGTGGAGAGAATACGTTTACATGGAAATATACAGCTCCTCACTTAACTAGCCAATGGCATTACTACATTACGAAAAAGAATTGGAATCCAAATAAACCGCTAACAAGAGTTGACTTTGAGCCAATTGGAACTGTACAACATGATGGTTCTGCAGCTTCAAACAATTTAAATCACAAAATTAACGTGCCTACTAATCGTAGTGGATACCATGTTATTTTAGCGGTATGGGATGTAGCTGATACAGCAAATGCATTCTATAATGTAATTGATGTAAATCTAGTCAATAATGAAAAACCAGACACAGAAGCACCAAGTAATCCAAATGGGCTTGAGGCAACAAAAGTTACAGCAAATAGTGTAGAACTAGCATGGAACGCTTCTACGGATAATGTAGGGGTAAAAGGTTATCAGGTCCTACGCAATGGAGAGATTATTGACACAGTACCAGGCACTCATTTTATTGATAAACAATTACAACCAAGTACTGAATACTCTTATACTGTAAAAGCGATTGACGCAGCTGGAAATGTATCGAAAGAAAGTACGGCAGTTAAAGTGAAAACATCAGTAGCGACTCTTGATACAGAAGCACCTACACAGCCAAAAGGATTACACAGCATGGGAACGACAGCATCAAGTGTTGATCTGATGTGGAGTCCGTCTGACGATAATGACGGTGTAGACCATTACGATATTTACAGAGAAATATCAGGCGTAATGAAAAAAATTGGAACATCCAACACTACTTCTCATATGGACAAAAATTTGCTTGCTAATACTACATATAAATATGCGGTGAAAGCTGTTGATGTAGCTGGTAATGAATCAATACAAAGCGATGTATTCACAGTTACCACAAAAACTGAAAGCGCTTCATACGAAGCGTGGAATTCAAAAAAGGCATATAAAAAGGGAGATAGAGTCGTACACGAAGGGAAAGTGTATGAAGCTGTCCAAAATTACCAAGGAAATGGGGATCCAAACTGGATTTATGCTTTATCATTATGGAAAACATTGTAAGATTTTACTGGTTTTGAACTAAGGAATGACTGACGGGCTTTGGTGCAATAAAGTAATAATGAGAGTTCACTTTAAAGTTGAAACAAAAAAGACGACATATAAAATGTCGTCTTTTTTGTACGGATTTATTTTTCCTCCTGGTTTTCTACCTTTTCCGTTTTAGAAGCAAATCCGCTTTTAAACCCATCGATAAAATTACAACCACTTAATGAAAATACAAATACACATATAAGACCAACTAAAATACCCTTTTTGTAATTCACTTTAAAACAGCCTCCTAATTATCAATTAACAAACTATATATTACTATATTCAAATGGTTAATATACATTAAAATTACCTTAAAAATGAATTGTTAAATTATATAGTTGTAGGACATGACGTCATCTTAGGAATATTTTTATACAGTAGATATATTTATTACTCATATAGTATTACTTCGAAAAGCAATTGTATTACAAAGAGGTATATCTATACCTCTCCACCATACCACTAGACTGTAAAAATACATAATGTGTGTACCTTTTTGGATAGGTGAAGATATGTAAAAATATGAGGGTGAGAGTGAATGTGATTTTTAACGATTTTAGCTCACGGAAGGCTACGAGGTAAAAATAACTGAAGGAATACTAAAAAAATAATAACCGACGGATTTTCGTTTGAATACTAATGACTTTTACGGATTCATGAACTTGGCTCTTCAGGAAGAGCATTTTTGATAGCTTAATATAGGAGGTAAATAAATTATGAACGTTAACTACGGTAGACATACTATTATTGAAGTTGATTTAAATGCACTGCAACGTAATTTCCAACAGTACAAACAAGCTATTCCATTTGGTACAGCGATTATGACAGTTGTAAAAGCGAATGCCTATGGACACGGGGCAGTTCCGATTGCGAAGGCGGTAATAGAGGCAGGCACAAGTCACTTGCGTTTGTAGATGAAGGAATTGAACTTAGAGAAGCTGGTATAACTGTACCAATATTAATCTTTGGATACACACCGTATGAAGCGATAGTAGATGCAATTACGTATGATTTAAGCATGACAGTATATACAATTGAGGATTTGCATGCTATAGAAGCGGTTGCTTCACAAATGGAAAAGAATGCGTACATCCATATTAAAATTGACACTGGAATGAGCCGACTCGGTTTACAACTTAATGAAGTCACATTGTTTTTACAAACATTAAAGTGTACAAAATATATTCAGGTTGAAGGAATGTACACGCACTTCGCTTGTGCAGATGAAAGGGATAAAATGTATACTCTCATGCAACAAGAGGTATTTCAAAAAGCCGTAAGCAAAGCAGAAGAGTTACAAATTGTTATTCCATGGATTCATGCCAATAATAGTGCTGCTACAATTGATATGAGAGAAACAAAAGGAAATATGGTCCGCCTTGGAATCGCGTTATACGGTCTCTATCCATCTGCAGATGTCAATCAAGAAGCTATTTCGTTACAGCCTATCCTGACATTTAAATCAAAAGTTGCGCATATCAAAAAAGTAAAAAAAGGAAATGGGGTTGGCTATGGAGCAACATATACAGCGACAGGAGAAGAATGGATTGCGACGATACCGGTTGGATATGCGGATGGTGTCAGTAGACAACTCTCGAATAAAGGGTTTGTATTAATAAAGGGTATGAAAGTTCCTATTATAGGACGTATTTGTATGGACCAGTTAATGTTGGACGTAACAAAAATCATGCCAATACATGTTGGGGATGAAGTGGTCTTTTATGGTAATCAAGGCGAGGAATCAATAAGTGTAGATTGCGTTGCAGATATATTAAGTACAATTAATTATGAGATTACTTGTATGTTAAGTAGAAGGATACCTCGCATCTATATAAAAGACAATAAGCCAATCGAAATAATAAATGAACTACGAAGAAGTCCTATCAGTTTATGTATAAATGAATGAAGAATCTTCACCATAAATTTATGCTAACTTCACATGCAGCACATATTGAAATTGTATTATGTATATGTACCAAATAAATAAAATAAATAACATTTCTGTTTTTAATGAAATAAAATCCTATTATTTCTATATAAGGGTCTGAGTTGCATATTGGGTATTGTGGTTTTCTTTAGAAATGGATCTAAAGAAAAAGGAATCAATATAAAAGGGGAATGTCTTATGACAACATATACGAGCGAGATAAAAAAAACTTTAGTTACTGAAGAAGATGTAGATATTTTAAAAATTATGGCGCATCCAATACGTTTACAAATTGTAAATGAATTAAGTGTCCGTAAAACTTGTAATGTAACGCAATTAACAGAAATATTAAACATTCCGCAATCGACTGTTTCACAGCATTTATCAAAAATGAAAGGTAAAGTGCTAAAAGCAGAGAGAAGAGGATTAGAAATTTATTATTACATTAATAATTTAAAAGCAAGTAAGATTGTTAATGTTTTAGGATATGTAAATTAATGAAGTGTTATTATACAAAATAGCCTCCGCTGTTAAGCGGGGGCTATTTTGTATTGTTTTATTTATTTGCATTTAAAATTTTATAGTTTTTATGATTTACAATTGTTCGGTCAAATTCAAAAGTACCACCGCTTACATCTGTAACTTCAACTAAGACCGATTCAGTGTATAGTTTTAGTACAGATGCTGTGATCTTTAAGTTATTTCGTTGAAATAGTATAGTATCCCCTACGTTTGCTTTCATAGTACCTCCTCATAAAAGTCAGAAATGTTTGTTTATTATATATATTAAACCACGTATAGATATATTAGTGAATGTTTAGTTTTTATTTATCAATAAAATATTTGTTGTTTAATAAAAATTAAAGTGCAACATTATGTAAATGAATTATATATTTTCTATTTTTATGTAGAAAATTGTAAAAAAACGTTGTAATTCTGTATGTTTTGTTAGGAAAACAAGATATGCGGAAGTAGAAATGTATAAATGATGGAATTTTTGATTACAAGCATTGTAATGAGAAGCCAGATTACAAGACTATTAAATGATTTGTATCAAGAAATACAGACGCAACATGTTATAAAGCTGGAGAGTTAAAAAGAATATGGTGTTTTTTTGTTTGTATAGGATAATCAAAATTTTGAAGTCCAGCCATGGTGTAACAGGGCGCATAACTTTGTATAAAAGAGGATATGAAAACACACATAAGTCGTATTGATGTAAAACATTATAAAAACTACTACGTATTTAACAAGTAGTTTTTTGCATTTCACCCTTCGTTTTCTGTAACTGATTCCATATATTTGACGCTCCGTCTTGTAAGTGCTTACATGACGGGTAATACCCTATACAATGAAGTTGTTAAATCAAATGAGGTGGCGAAAATGAAAATGAAAAAAGCATATTTAGCGAATAGCATTGAAATAGAAAGAGGAGGAGAGATGGTATGAAGAAATCATCGGTTAATCCATGGCTTGTTGTCCTTGGCACAGTCATAGTACAAATGGGGCTTGGAACGATATATACATGGAGTTTATTCAATCAGCCCTTAGTGAGTAAATACGGTTGGAGTCTTAACGCTGTTGCTATAACTTTCTCAATTACTAGCCTTTCTTTAGCGTTTTCAACTTTGTTTGCGAGTAAATTGCAAGAAAAATGGGGACTTCGTAAACTTATTATGATAGCTGGACTAGCATTAGGAATTGGATTAATACTTAGTTCACAAGCTTCCTCATTATTAATGCTTTATGTACTAGCAGGAGTTGTAGTAGGTTACGCAGATGGTACAGCATATATCACTTCGCTATCCAATTTAATAAAGTGGTTTCCAGAGCGTAAAGGTTTAATCGCCGGTATATCTGTCTCTGCATATGGTACAGGTAGCCTAATATTTAAATACATAAACGCAATGTTGATTGATTCAGTTGGTGTATCGCAAGCGTTTATATACTGGGGTTTAATTGTTACAGCTATGATAGTAATTGGTGCTTGTTTGATCCATCAAGCTTCTGAACAAGGTACAGTTCATGCAACAAAAACTCAGGAATATACAACAAAAGAAATGCTAGGCACAAAAGAAGTATACTTGTTATTTATTATGTTATTTACATCATGTATGAGTGGCTTATACTTAATTGGTATGGTAAAAGACATCGGTGTTCAACTTGTAGGGCTTAGTGCAGCAACAGCAGCTAATGCTGTCGCTATGGTTGCAATTTTCAATACATTAGGTCGTATTATTCTAGGACCTTTATCAGATAAAATCGGCCGCTTAAAAATCGTTACTGGTACTTTTGTTGCTATGGCGACTTCAGTCTTGGTTCTAAGTTTCGTAGATTTAAATTATGGTATCTACTTCGTCTGTGTAGCAAGTGTAGCGTTTTGCTTTGGTGGAAATATCACTATTTTCCCAGCTATTGTTGGTGATTTCTTCGGTATGAAAAATCATAGTAAAAACTACGGAATTGTGTATCAAGGCTTTGGATTTGGAGCGCTTGCAGGTTCCTTTATCGGTGCAGTTCTAGGTGGGTTCAAACCAACTTTCATGGTGATCGGCGTATTATGTGTCGTGTCATTTATTATCGCACTTTTAATCCAAGTGCCTAAGCAGAAAAAAGAAAAAGAAGAAGAATATAGCAGCGTAGCATAAGTGTTTAAATATTCTAGTACACTACTGTAACTAAAAAGTACCCTATTAAATAGGGTGCTTTTTTCTTTATGAACTAATTTTAATAGTTTTTCTCTAACCAGTCTTTATGATTTACGGGAATTTACTGATAAAAGAGTCATTAAAACACCCGATTGGATTATATTGGAATATTATTGAGTCACGCATAATATATGAAAATCTTAGATTATATATAGGATATTTATTGAGAAATGCAAGATGTAAAATAAAATATTTTCAGAAAAATATTGAGAAAAGAAAAACTTGAATTTTTGATAAAGTATTGTAGGTGAAGAAATCTACAGGTTCTCTTTTTCAATTACAAAAAAGATGATAAGGAATTATGGATTAAATTTTTATTTAAAGTACGTTTTAATGCTTATAGATGCAGTCTGGCATAGAAACGTAAAAATGTTTTATCTGAAAAATAAAAAAAGATTGACAAGTACATTGAGAAACATTATCATTTAAATGTAGATAGAGGAAATGAAAATCATTATCAATTGATTTCGTTTTGATGAAAAGTACACTTGACCAATTAGTTTAGTAAGTGTATTATTTTTAACAACATTAGTGATAATGAAAATCGTTATCAATCATATTGTTAAACTTGATTAATTTTTATATGGAAGGATAGAGGAAATGAGCCTAGGGGAATTTGATGGGAAAACCGTTTTAGTAACAGGTGCAGCGCAAGGTATAGGTAGTGTTGTAGCAGAAATGTTTTTAGAAAGAGGAGCTACAGTTATTGCGGTTGATCAAAATGAAGAAGGTCTAAATATGATATTAAATCATTATGCATCATATGAAACACGTATTAAGACATTTCATTTAGATGTGAGTGATAGCACTGCTGTTGAAGATGTAGTAAAACGAATTGAAAATGACATAGCACCAATAGATATATTAATAAATGTTGCAGGGGTTTTACGTATGGGAGCGATTCACTCTTTAAGTGACGAAGAGTGGAATAAAACATTCTCTGTAAATACTACAGGCGTTTTCTATATGTCTCGAGCAGTAAGTAAACATATGATATTAAGAAAGTCAGGGGCAATTGTTACAGTTGGTTCAAATGCGGCAAATACTCCTAGAATGGAGATGGCTGCGTATGCTGCATCAAAAGCTGCAACGACGATGTTCATGAAGTGTTTAGGATTAGAGCTCGCAGCATACAATATTCGTTGTAACTTAGTTTCTCCAGGTTCTACTGAAACTGAAATGCAAAGATTACTATGGGCTGATGAGAATGGAGCTGAAAATATAGTTGCTGGTTCTCAAAATACATATAGACTCGGTATACCGTTACAAAAAATTGCACAACCTTCAGAAATTGCTGAAGCAGTATTGTTTTTAGCTTCAGATAAAGCGAGTCATATTACAATGCACAATTTATGTGTCGATGGCGGAGCTACATTAGGAGTTTAATAAAAAATTCAGGAGGTTTTAGTACTATGAATGAACTTACAGCCGTAAAGGAACTGTCAGAAAAATTATTAGAAGATTATAAGACTGAATCTTCGTTCTTTTTCTCTTCACCAACTCGAACAATATTGACAGAAGGAGAGTTTACTACAGTAAAACATCGTGAAATTGAAAGTTTTCCAGAACTTGTACAAGCGGTATTAAGTAATGCAAAACAAGCCGGAAATCCGAATCCTATCGTTGTTGGTGCTTTGCCATTTGATCGTAGAAAAGAAGTTCAACTTATCGTACCAGAACATAGTAGAATTACTGAGCGTTTACAGTTAGAGACAACAGATGAGATAAAACGAAATGAGAAAATGATATTTGAAATGACACCGGTTCCAGCTCCTGAAGTTTATATGGATGGTGTGAAGCAAGGAATAGCAAAAATTCAGGACGGAGATTTAAAGAAAATCGTTCTATCTAGGTCGTTGGATGTTAAGTCTTCCGAGGTAATTGATAAACAAAAGCTTCTTCGTGAGTTAGCAGAACATAATAAGCACGGCTACACATTTGCAGTTAATTTACCGAAAGATGAAAAAGAAAAAAGTAAGACATTAATTGGAGCAAGCCCTGAATTGCTTGTTTCACGTAGTGGTATGCAAGTCGTTTCTAATCCATTAGCTGGTTCAAGACCACGAAGTGACGATCCAGTTGAAGATAAAAGAAGAGCAGAGGAATTACTTTCTTCTCCAAAAGATTTACATGAACATGCGGTAGTAGTTGAAGCGGTTGCCACAGTACTTCGTCCGTATTGTCATACATTACACGTTCCAGAAAAGCCATCAGTTATACATAGTGAAGCAATGTGGCATTTGTCTACAGAAGTGAAAGGTGAACTTAAAGATCCCAATACTTCTTCTTTAGAATTAGCAATTGCCCTTCATCCAACGCCAGCAGTTTGCGGAACTCCAATGGAAGAAGCAAGAGAAGCTATTCAAAAAATTGAGCCATTTGACCGTGAATTCTTTACAGGAATGTTAGGGTGGAGCGATTTAAATGGAGATGGTGAATGGATTGTTACAATTCGATGTGCTGAAGTGCAAGAAAATACACTTCGCTTATATGCAGGCGCTGGAGTTGTTGCTGAGTCAAACCCAGAAGATGAGTTAGCAGAAACATCAGCTAAGTTCCAAACAATGTTGAAGGCTTTAGGGTTAAGAGATAATTCGCTGAATGAAAAATAGGGGGAAGAAAGAATGTTAATAGGTTATACGGAATGGCCAAAAGAATTTGCCAATCGCTATCGAGAAGAAGGGTGTTGGCTTGGAGAAACATTTGGTTCGATGTTAAAAGAACGCGCTGAAAAATATGGGGATCAAATTGCGGTTGTAAGTAGTAATACGCATATAACGTATAGTGAACTTGATAAAAAGGTAGATCGCTTAGCTTCAGGTTTACTGAATTTAGGAATAAAGAAAGAGGACCGAGTTGTAATCCAGTTACCTAATATTATAGAGTTTTTCGAAATATGCTTTGCGCTATTTCGCATTGGAGCACTTCCTGTTTTTGCACTACCTTCTCATCGCAGTAGTGAAATTAGTTATTTTTGCGAGTTTGGTGAGGCGAGTGCTTACGTTATTTCAGATAAGGCTCTCGGCTTTGATTATCGAAAACTAGCAAGAGAAGTAAAAGTGAAAGTGCCAACTTTACAACATGTAATTGTAGTGGGAGAAGAAGAAGAGTTTGTGAACATAAGTGGTCTGTATATAGATTCCGTTCCATTACCAGAAGTTCAGCCAAGTGATGTTGCGTTTCTCCAATTATCAGGAGGGACGACAGGACTTTCTAAATTAATTCCTAGAACACATGATGACTATATTTATAGTTTACGTGTTAGCGCTGACATTTGTAATTTAAATGCAGAAAGCGTCTATATGGCAGTTCTTCCAGTAGCACACAATTACCCGATGAGTTCTCCAGGAACATTTGGAACTTTCTATGCGGGTGGAAAAGTAGTATTGGCAACTGGAGGTAGTCCAGATGAGTCATTTGCTCTTATAGAAAAAGAAAAAGTGACGATTACCGCTCTCGTTCCACCATTAGCAATGATTTGGCTTGATGCAGCATCTTCCCGTAACGACGATTTATCGAGCCTGCAAGTTATTCAAGTAGGAGGTGCGAAATTTAGTGCCGAAGTTGCGAAGCGTATTCGCCCTACATTTGGATGTACGTTACAGCAAGTGTTCGGTATGGCAGAAGGGTTAGTAAATTACACAAGATTAAATGATCCTGAAGAAATCATTATTCATACGCAAGGTAGACCGATGTCTACATTCGATGAAGTAAGGGTTGTTGATGAAAATGATAACGATGTAAAACCCGGTGAAGTAGGAAGTTTATTAACAAGAGGGCCATATACAATTCGTGGCTATTATAAAGCGAAAGAGCATAATGCAAGATCATTTACAAAGGATGGGTTTTATCGCACAGGTGATCTTGTGAAAGTAAATGAACAAGGTTACATCATTGTAGAAGGAAGAGATAAAGATCAAATTAACCGTGGTGGTGAGAAGGTTGCTGCGGAAGAAGTTGAAAATCATCTATTAGCACATGATGCAGTACATGATGTAGCAATTGTATCTATGCCTGACGATTATTTAGGAGAACGCACTTGCGCTTTTGTTATCGCTCGTGGACAAGTCCTAACTGCAAACGAATTAAAAATGTTCTTAAGAGAACGTGGTATAGCAGCTTATAAGATTCCAGATCGAATTGAATTTATTGAATCATTCCCACAAACAGGTGTTGGAAAAGTAAGCAAAAAAGAATTACGTAAAGTCATTGCTGAAAAACTTATTACAGTAAAACAATAATAAAAATCGGAAGGAAGTGATTAGATGGCTATCCCATCTATTTCAGTATACAAAATGCCAATTGAATCAGAACTACCAAAAAATAAAGTGAATTGGACGCCAAATCCGAAACGTGCAGTTCTTTTAATTCATGACATGCAAGAATATTTTCTTGATGCATATAGCGATAAAGAATCGCCAAAAGTAGAACTCATTTCAAATATTAAGGTGATAAGAGAAAGATGTAAGGAACTTGGTATACCAGTTGTTTATACAGCACAACCTGGTGGACAAACGTTAGAACAACGAGGGTTATTACAAGATTTTTGGGGTGACGGTATTCCTGCTGGACCAGATAAAAAGAAAATTGTCGATGAGCTTACTCCAGATGAGGATGATATATTCCTAACCAAATGGAGATATAGTGCATTTAAAAAGACGAATCTATTAGAAATTTTAAATGAGCAGGGAAGAGATCAACTTATTATTTGCGGTATTTATGCACATATTGGCTGCCTTTTAACAGCTTGTGAAGCATTTATGGATGGTATAGAGCCATTTTTTGTAGCAGATGCAGTTGCTGATTTTTCACTAGAGCATCATAAACAAGCATTGCAGTATGCATCTAATAGATGTGCAGTAACGACATCAACAAACTTACTATTAAAAGATTTACAAAGTTTAAAGGGTGATGAGAGTGAAGGAATCACTTTACAGGAAGTCCATGAACTAGTTGCACAACTACTTCGTGAGTCTGTAGAGAGTATTGAAGTTGATGAAGATTTATTAAATAGAGGACTCGATTCGGTCAGAATTATGAGTTTAGTAGAGAAGTGGCGCCGCGAAGGGAAAGAAATCACGTTTGCAGATTTAGCAGAACGTCCAACTGTTGATGATTGGTACCGCTTACTATCTTCACAAGCAGCACAAGTGCTGTAACAAATAGACTACATAATAAAGGGGTAGTAAAGAATGCCTAATAGTCAAAAGATTCGTCATTCGTTATCATCTGCGCAGTCTGGTATGTGGTTTGCGCAACAATTAGATCCGCTTAATCCGATTTATAATACTGGGGAATATATAGAAATAAACGGAAATATTAATCAAGAAATTTTCGAGTTAGCTGTATGTAAAGTTATAACAGAAGCAGAAGCACTTCATGTTCGTTTCGAAGAGGATGAAATTGGCCCATGGCAAGTTATTGAGGAATCGTCAAAGTTTCATATGCATTTTATTGACGTTCGTAAAGAGGGAAATCCTGAAGAAGCTGCTAAAGTATGGATGAAAAATGATTTATCTATGCCTGTGGATTTAACAGAGGATAAATTATTTACTGAAGCACTTATTCAAATTGAAAATAATCGTTTCTTTTGGTATCAGCGCATCCATCACATTGTGATGGATGGCTATGGATTTTCACTTCTTAGCCAAAAGGTAGCGAAGGAGTATACATCACTTATAGAAGAAACAAACAAGAATGAAAAGCCATTTGGCTCTCTTGCAAAAATTGTACAAGAAGATAATGGGTATCGTGAATCTAAACAATTTCAGGAAGATCGTACTTTTTGGCTAGAAAAGTTTGCAGATGAACCGGAAGTTATAAGTTTAGCAGAACGAGCGCCGAGAACATCAAATGGATTTTTACGGGAAACTGCTTATTTATCAAATGCTAGTACGAAAACTTTACTAGAAGATATTAATATTTCGTTAACGAGTTGGCCCGAATTTGTTGTAGCCGTAACGAGTATTTACATGCATAAATTAACAGGTGCAAATGATATTGTTTTAGGTTTACCGATGATGGGGCGTCTTGGTTCTGTATCTATTCATACACCAAGCATGGTAATGAATTTAGTTCCACTTCGTCTCACTGTAACTCCAAATATAACTCTTGCGGAATTAATACAGCAAGTTTCTAAAGAAATTCGAGACGTACGTCGTCATCATAAATACCGTCATGAGGAATTAAGAAGAGACTTAAAGCTACTAGGTGAAAATCAAAGGTTGTTTGGTCCGTTAGTGAATGTTATGCCTTTTGATTACGGGCTTAACTTTGCTGGAAATCGTGGTATTACACATAATTTATCAGCAGGACCTGTCGATGACTTATCGATTAATGTATATAAGCGCTTCGATGAAAATAAGTTAATGATTCATTTTGATGCGAATCCGGAAGTATATAGCGATACGGAACTAGCATTGCATAAAGAAAGATTTATGAATCTATTAGAATTAGTGATAAATAATTATCACAAAGACGAGCCGATTGGAAAAATAAACATTACTCTTCCTGAAGAAAATCATAAAGTTTTATTGGAATGGAATGAAACGAAGAAAGCTGAAGAGCTAATTAATCTACCTATATTATTTGAAAAACAAGTACAAAAAAATCCAAATAAAATAGCAGTTACTTGTAACGGGATAAAACTTACGTATAAAGAGCTAAATGAACGAGCGAATGAACTAGCACACTATTTATTAGAAGAAGGAATAGAAGTAAATCAGTTTGTAGCCTTAGTATTTCCAAGATCAATAGAAATGGTAGTTAGTATGCTAGCAGTTCTAAAGACGGGTGCAGCGTATTTACCGATAGATCCAGAATACCCAGCCGAGCGAATTACTTATATAGTAAATGATGCAAATCCGGTTTGTATCATAACACATTCATCTGTTTCATCTAATTTAGTTATAGAAAATGATATTAAAAAAATCGTATTAGATAGCGAAGAAACGAAAATAGCGTTAAAAACATATTCTTATATGAATATATCATTTAAAAATAATGAATCACTTTTAAACCCAGCGTATACAATTTACACTTCAGGATCAACAGGAAATCCAAAAGGTGTAATTGTTTCTATGAAAGGTTTAAGTAACTTCTTATTGGCTATGCAACATACGTTTTCATTAAATGAAAACGATCATTTATTAGCAGTTACAACGTTTGCGTTTGATATTTCTGCTCTAGAAATTTATTTACCTCTTATTAGTGGTGCAAGTTTAACAATTGCACAAAAAGAGGTAATCCAAGAGCCTTCTGCGTTAACGACATTGTTACAAGAAGGAAGAGCGACAATTATGCAAGCTACACCGACGCTCTGGCAAGCGTTAGTAACTGAATATCCAGAGAGGTTACGAGGGTTAAACGTGCTCGTTGGTGGTGAAGCACTTCCAGCACATTTAGCAAATAAATTAAAAGAATTAGGTTGCTCTATAACAAACTTATATGGACCAACTGAAACGACAATTTGGTCTACTTACATGAACATTGATGAAAGTGAAAGTGGTATACCTCCTATTGGAAAGCCAATTTGGAATACTGAAGTGTATGTGTTAGATGCAGGGTTACAACCAGTTCCACCTGGAGTTATTGGTGAATTATATATTGCGGGGGAAGGGCTTGCGAACGGATATTTAGGAAAACCGGAGTTAACAGCTGAACGGTTTGTTGCAAATCCTTATGGAGAACCAGGAGCACGTATGTATCGCACAGGTGATTTTGTGAAATGGCGTAACGATGGTGTGCTAGAGTACATTAGTCGTGCAGATCATCAAATTAAAATTCGTGGTTTCCGAATTGAATTAGCTGAAATTGAAACGGTTTTACAACAACATGAAAATATACAACAAGCAGTGGTAATGGTACGAGAAGATCGTCCAAATGATAAACGAATCATTGCGTATATCGTTGCCGAAGAGAAGGAAATGATTCATCTTTCAGAAATTCGCTCTTATGTTTCAGAAAGTTTAGCGAATTATATGGTACCATCAGCATTTGTTGTGCTAGAAGAATTACCATTAACGCCAAATGGTAAGGTTGATAGAAAAAAATTACCTGCTCCTGATTTTAATGGAATGAACAATGAGAGAGTTGCTAGAAATCCGAAAGAAGAAATATTATGTGATTTATTTGCAGAAGTACTTGGTGTTTCGCGAATTAGTATAGATGATAATTTCTTTGAAATGGGTGGCCATTCGCTTCTTGCATCTCGTTTAATGGCAAGAATTCGTGAAACGTTAAGTGTAGAATTAGGAATCGGAAAGCTATTTGAATCACCAACTGTTGCTGAATTAGCGAACCAGTTGGATCGTGCAAAAAGCGCAAGACCAGCTATTAAGAAAGTAAGTAGGCCAAATGAAGTTCCACTTTCATTTGCACAGCGCAGGTTATGGTTCTTAAATTGTTTAGAAGGTCCAAGTCCTACTTATAATATTCCGTTAGTCATTCGTATGTCTGGAAAATTGAATGAGGAAGCACTGCAAGGTGCCTTTTATGATGTAGTTGAGAAACATGAAACACTTAGAACGATTTTCCCGAATTCACTTGGCAGTTCATATCAAAGAATTCTAGAAATGGATAAATTGAATTTAAAAATGATTATAACAAATACATGTAAGGATGAATTAGAAAGTACACTGTCTGAAGCTGTAAGATATAGCTTTAATCTTGATATCGAACCAGCAATTCGTTTGCAACTTTTTAAAGTGAGTGAAAACGAACATGTTTTACTAATTCTTTTGCATCATATTGTAGGAGATGGATGGTCATTACAAGCGTTAACGAGAGACTTTACAGCGGCTTATAAAGCACGATGTCAAGGTGATAGTGTTCAACTAGAAACCCTTCCAGTTCAATACGCAGATTATTCACTATGGCAACAACAGCTATTAGGTGATGAAACAAAACCAGACAGTATTATTTCAACACAATTAGATTTTTGGAAAGAAGAGTTAAAAGGTTTACCAGATCAAATGGAGTTACCTACAGATTACCAGCGCCCAATTGAAACTAGTTATCGCGGGGAAACAATTCATTTTCATTTAGATGAAGGTATGCATAGTAGGTTAGTGGAGCTCGCTCGTAAAAATGGAGTTAGTTTGTTTATGGTGTTGCAAGCAGGACTAAGTGCCTTATTTACAAGATTAGGTGCTGGAACTGATATACCATTAGGTAGTCCGATTGCTGGAAGAAACGACGATGTACTCACGGATATAGTTGGTTTATTTGTAAATACATTAGTGTTACGCACAAATACATCAGGCGATCCAAGTTTTAAAGAATTATTAAATAGAGTGAAACAGGTAAACCTTGAAGCTTATGAAAATCAAGATGTTCCATTTGAACGACTTGTTGAAGTGTTAAACCCAGTACGAACTCGAAATAGTCATCCGCTGTTTCAAGTTATGTTAGCTTTCCAAAATACGCCAGAAGCAACGTTTAATGTACCGGATTTAGAAGCGAGCCTTGAAATTCAAAGTGTTGGTTCTGCAAAATTTGATTTAACATTTGAAATTAGCGAGAGTAACAGAGTTGATGGTACTCCAAACGGCTTGCACGGATTGTTAGAGTTTAGTACCGATTTATATAAACGTGAAACGGTTCAAAAACTAATAGAACGATTCATTCTATTATTAGATGATGCAGAGAAACATCCGGATCAATCAATTGGTAGATTAGAAATATTAACTTTAGCAGAGCGAAATACAGTTTTAGAAAAGTGGAATGGTGGTTTTCAAATTGTACCTGAAATGACATTGCCACAATTATTTGAAAAGCAGGCTCATGTAAATCAAAATTCTATTGCTGTCGTCTTTGAAGATGAAAAGCTAACTTATGAAGAGTTAAATAGAAAAGCGAATAAAATAGCTCGTTTGTTAATAGCGAAAGGAATCGGTCCTGATCAACTTGTTGCTTTAGCGATGCCGAGATCTTTAAATATGGTTGTAAGCTTACTTGCTGTTCTTAAAGCTGGTGCGGGATACCTTCCGTTAGATCCGGATTATCCGTCAGATCGTATCTCATTTATGCTACACGATGCGAAACCATCATGTGTTTTAACAAATTCAGATGTGGAACTTGAATGTGATGAAGCACTAAAGATTTTAGTTGATGATGTGAACGTAATAGAAGAAATTGAGAAATATAGTGAAGACAATATAGATGAAATGGAGCGCATGAAGCCGTTATCTCCTTCACATATTGCTTACGTTATTTATACGTCAGGCTCAACAGGTAGACCGAAAGGGGTTATGATACCTCATCAAAATGTAGTAAGACTTTTAGGAGCAACTGATCATTGGTTCCAATTTGACGCAGACGATGTGTGGACGATGTTCCATTCATACGCTTTTGATTTCTCGGTTTGGGAAATTTGGGGACCTTTATTATATGGAGGGCGTTTAGTTGTAGTACCAC
The DNA here is from genome assembly GCF_038050385.1 of Bacillus sp. FSL R9-9410. Classification (NCBI taxonomy): domain Bacteria; kingdom Bacillati; phylum Bacillota; class Bacilli; order Caryophanales; family Bacillaceae; genus Bacillus; species Bacillus sp. FSL R9-9410. The sequence continues at coordinate 2,420,750 of NZ_JBBOTV010000001.1, read as the reverse complement.
ATACTGTAAGTCGCTCGCCGAAAGAATTTTTACAGCTTCTTGTTAAGGAAAAGGTTACTGTTTTAAACCAAACTCCATCAGCGTTCTATCAATTGATGCAAGCAGATCGTGAAAATGAAGAGGTTGGTCAAAAATTATCTTTACGATATGTTGTTTTTGGCGGAGAAGCACTTGAACTAAGTCGATTAGAAGATTGGTATAGTCGTCATCCTTATAACGCACCGAAGCTTATTAATATGTACGGAATAACGGAGACGACGGTACATGTTAGTTATATTGAATTAGATGAAAGTATCGTATCTTTACGAGCAAATAGTTTAATCGGGTGCAGTATACCGGATCTTAAAGTATACGTATTAGATAACTATTTACAACCGATGCCACCTGGAGTAGTTGGAGAAATATATGTTGCAGGTGCAGGGCTCGCTCGTGGATATTTAGGAAGAGCAGGATTAACTGCTGAACGTTTTATCGCAGATCCATTTGGTAAGCCAGGTACAAGAATGTATCGTACAGGAGACCTAGCGCGCTGGCGTCAAGATGGGACGTTAGATTATATAGGACGTGCAGATCATCAAATTAAAATTCGTGGATTCCGAATTGAATTAGGGGAAATAGAAGCGGTAATAATGAAACATCCTAAAGTTGAACAAGTAGCTGTTATTGTACGGGAAGATCAACCAGGGGATAAACGATTAGTTTCTTATATCGTCGCATCAAATAATGAAACGATCGATACGAATGAAATGCGTCAGTATGCTGGAGGTAGTTTGCCAGATTATATGGTTCCATACGCTTTTGTAGTAGTAAATGAGTTACCTTTAACTCCAAACGGTAAATTAGATAGAAAGGCATTGCCAGCTCCAGAATTTATTGCATCATCTTCTAGCCGCGGACCGAGAACACCGCAAGAAGAAATGTTATGTGACTTGTTTACAGAAGTTTTAAGTGTGTCTCAAATTGGAATTGATGATGGATTCTTTGATCTTGGTGGTCATTCACTTCTTGCAGTGCAGCTGATGAGTCGCATTAAAGAGGCACTTGGAGTTGAACTAAATATCGGAACTTTATTTGCAGCACCTACTGTTGCAGGGCTTGCTGAAAGACTTGAAATGGGGAATGGTCAAAGTGCACTTGATGTGTTGCTTCCATTACGAGCAAGCGGAGATCAATTACCACTATTTTGTGTACATCCAGCAGGTGGATTAAGTTGGTGCTATGCAGGACTTATGAAATCTTTAGGAACAGATTATCCAATCTATGGTGTACAAGCACGTGGTATCGCTGAAAATGAAGAACTTCCAAAAAGCTTAGAGGAGATGGCGGCGGATTATTTAAAACACGTTCGTGAAATACAGCCTCACGGACCATATCGTTTACTCGGATGGTCGCTTGGAGGAAATGTTGTTCATGCTATGGCGGCACAACTTCAAAATGAAGGGGAAGAAGTAGAATTACTCGTTATGCTGGATTCGTATCCTGGTCACTTCTTACCGAATACGGAAGCACCTACTGAAGAAGAAGCGTTAATCGCATTACTTGCTTTAGGTGGATATGATCCAGATAACATGGATGGTAAACCACTTACTATGGAAAGTGCGGTTGCAATACTTCGCAAAGATGGAAGTGCATTAGCAAGTCTTGAGGAAGAGACTATTTTGAACTTGAAAGAAACATATGTAAATTCAGTAGGGTTGTTAGGGAAATACGTGCCAAAAGTTTATAACGGGGATATTTTATTCTTTAGATCTACTGTTATACCAGACTGGTTTGATCCTATTTCTCCAAATACGTGGCTAAATTATTTAGACGGGGAAATCGTGCAGCATGACATTGATTGTAGACATAAAGATTTATGTCAGCCAGGTCCACTTACAGAAATTGGACAAGTGCTAGCGAAATATTTGCAGAATAAGAAAGGGGTAAGTAAAGTATGACGAATCCATTTGAAAATGATAATTACACATATAAAGTATTAATGAATGAGGAGGGCCAGTATTCTCTCTGGCCTGCCTTTCTCGATGTACCAATTGGATGGAATGTCGTACATGAAGAAGCTAGCAGACAAGTTTGCTTAGAATACGTTGAAGTTAACTGGAATGATTTAGAGCCGAAAAAAAATCAAATTAGCGAAAAAATATTAGTAGGAAAACAATAATGAAAGTAAAAATAAATCCAAAAGTAGTTGTAAGCATCGTTTATATAACAGCGATGTTTATGGCTGCGATGGATGCAACGATTGTAAATGTAGCACTGCAAACGATAAGCAAAGAACTGCAAGTGCCCCCATCTGCAATGGGGACTGTAAATGTTGGGTATTTAGTTAGCTTAGCTATTTTCCTTCCGATTTCTGGTTGGTTAGGAGATCGCTTTGGTACGAAAAAAGTATTTTTAACTGCCCTTTTCGTTTTTACAATTGCATCTGCACTATGTGGAATTGCTAATGATATTACTTCATTAAACATTTTTCGTATCATTCAAGGTGCTGGTGGCGGACTTTTAACACCAGTCGGGATGGCGATGTTATTCCGAACATTTTCACCAGAGGAAAGACCAAAAATTTCTCGATTTATTGTACTTCCAATTGCTGTAGCACCAGCGATCGGACCAATTATTGGTGGTTTCTTTGTAGATCAAATGTCTTGGCGCTGGGCATTTTATATTAATCTGCCGTTTGGTATCATTGCGTTGCTATTTGGACTTCTATTTTTAGCAGAGCATATTGAAAAATCAGCTGGTCGTTTTGATTCTCTCGGTTTTGTTCTTTCAGCACCAGGTTTTGCGATGCTCATCTATGCACTCAGTCAAGGCCCGTCAAAAGGTTGGGTTTCTCCAGAAATAATTAGTATTGGGATAGCTGGGATTGTATTACTTACATTGTTTATTATTGTAGAACTTAAAGTAAAGCAACCGATGTTAGATTTACGCTTATTAAAAGAACCGGTCTTTAGAAAAATGAGTCTTATTTCGTTGTTTTCATCAGCTGGTTTACTAGGAATGTTATTTATTTTTCCGCTTATGTATCAAAATGTAATAGGAGTTTCCGCGCTGGAATCGGGTCTTACTACATTCCCAGAGGCGATTGGATTAATGATTTCTTCGCAGATTGTACCATGGTCATATAAGAAATTAGGAGCTCGAAAGGTAATCTCTATTGGATTAGTAAGTACGGCGGTTATCTTTATTTTATTAAGTTTTGTAAATCATGATACGAATCCATGGCAAATTCGGGCACTATTGTTTGGCATTGGTATTTTCTTAGGTCAATCTGTCGGTGCGGTTCAATTTTCTGCTTTTAACAATATTGCACCACCTTCTATGGGTAGAGCAACTACTATATTCAATGTGCAAAACCGATTAGGATCTGCAATAGGAGTTGCTGTTTTAGCTAGTATACTATCTGGTTTTGGAAGTAATAGCGTACAGAATAATGCACAGTCAAATTTCTTACCATATCAAGCAGCATTAATTGGATCAGCAATATTTTTACTCATAGCATTACTATTTTCTTTACGTATTTCCGATAAAGAGGTAATGTCAAAGAAGAATAAAAAGCCGTTATCTGTATTACAAAAAGAGAAAGAAGTTGTAAATGAATGAGTTGTAGCATGCTAATACTCTTTTAAAATAAAGTGATATTGGCATTTAAAAGGAGAGAGTTTACATGATAGAGAGTAAAGTTGTAGATTCTGTACCAACTCTTAATGAGAATAGTTGTCAAATATGGTGGGCAAGAATTTCAGATTTACAATCATGGCATTACAATTTACTAAATGATGTAGAGCGAGAGAAAGCAAATTCATATCATCATTCGGCAGACCGTGCGCGTTTTATAATAGGTTGCGTAATTAGTAGATTAGTACTTGGAAAGGTACTTTCTATGTCGCCAGTTCAAGTACCGATTGATCGAATGTGCCCAGTATGTAAATTACAACATGGCAGACCACAGTTACCAGAAGGTATGCCGCAAATATCCGTTTCCCATTCGGGTGAGTGGGTTGTCGTGGCATTTACAGAATCTGCACCTGTTGGTGTTGATGTTGAACAAATGAATCCAAATATAGATGTTATGAAAATGGCAGAGGGCGTATTAACAGACATTGAAATAGCACAAGTTATGAAATTACCTGATGAGCAGCGACTAGAAGGATTTTTAACATATTGGACTCGAAAAGAAGCAGTGCTGAAAGCGACAGGTGAAGGACTATTGATCCCACCAGTAGAAATTACAGTATCAGCTCCAAATGACCCTCCAAAATTGTTGATTTTTAAAGATAGACAAGAGTTAGCAGAAAATACAATGATGGAAGATGTAAGGCCAAGTGTGGGTTATATGGCTTCCATTGCAATATTTAGTAAAGAAGTAACTGAAATTACGCAGTTAGACGCGGGATTGCTTTTAAATTATAAATAAGTTTAATAAAATATTTTATAGAAGAGGTGTTCCTCATGTTAGTGGCGGAAAATAGAAAAAGCGAATTAACTTATAATGTACAAGCAATTAAAAATATTTTATTTTCTGGAGATACATCATCTATTTTTGCTTTAGAAAAGCTTTTGAATGATACAGTTCAATTTGATGTTCTAGAACAAGAGGTAATTGATAGACAGTACATTCCGAAAGAAGCAAAAAATTTCTTTGATAAAAACGGAACATTTCTTTACCGCGTATCTAATGTTAGTTATAAAGGTAAGGTGTTATCTGAAAATCTAATTTTTGCAGATACTTCGTTTTTACCACATACTATAAAGCAAGAATTAGAGGATGGAAATATTCCAGTTGAAAAACTTATAGAAAAGATGGAAGTAAGAAGAAACGTATTATATGAAGGATATCAGCCATCTGGAAATATTATTGAATTGTTTGATGGATGTTCTGTTTCAGCGAATGTTTATCCAACTAGAAAATATCAAATTGTAAGGAACTGCAAATGTATATTTTATATTTGTGAAGTGTATCATGCAGAGAATATACAGGAACTGCTTAAATAAGAAATAAACAAGAAACCAGCCTATAAAATGGCTGGTTTCTTGTTTATTTAACAGCTTCTTTTAATTCTTTACCTGCTTTAAATGCTGGAACTTTACCAGCAGCAATTTGAATTTCTTCTCCAGTTTGCGGGTTACGCCCTGTACGAGCAGATCTTTCACGCACTTCAAAAGTTCCAAAACCGATCAGTTGAACTTTATCGCCAGATTGTAATGCAGTAGCAATGGTGTCAAATACGGATTGTACAGCTGTGGAAGCATCCTTTTGAGAAATATCAGCTGATTGTGCCACATTTTTAATTAATTCTGTTTTGTTCATGTTTTCACCTCATAAAAAAATTTTTAGAACGAATGTTTTAGTATAATGGTTAGTAAAGATAAAGCTATCTTTGTGATTAGAAAGAATGCTGTATATTTATGTTAATTTCGTTGAAAGAAACTGAATCCCTGCAAATTAAAAGGGATTTATTAAGAATTGATGCATACGACAAGCTATAATATGAAGATGAGGGGGAAGTATACGGATGATTTTTCGTGAAAAGAATGAGAAAGAAAGTATATTAATTCGTCAACATGATCATGGTTTTTTAGCTGGTGAGATTGCAAGCCATATAAAAGAAGATGTTTTTGAAGATAAAACATATTTAAAAGAGACAATCGATGCAATATACGAACATGATAGAGGATGGATAGAGCTTGATAAAGTACCAATTTTGAATGATGCTAAACATATTCCATATACATTTATGGATTGTCCAAGTTCATTACGCTTTGTTTTTTATACGATTGGTTTGAATGCAATTGAAGAGTCAAATCCATACGGGGCGTTACTTTGTAGTAAACATTTTTTATCGTTTCCATTAAATGAGGAAGACGAAGAGATGATGTCATTTTATACAGGGGAATTGGAACGACAAAAAAGAATTTTGAAAACGTTAACAAAAGAACAATATGCGATGTTTGATAAACATTATAGATTATTAAAGTTTTGCGATGAACTTTCTTTATATGTATGTATGAATAAACCTGGTGTAAAAAAGAAAGATGAGATTGATTTATTTAAAGATGGTTTTGAAGGAACAGAAATTTTTAATAGTAAGGATGAGAAACCTATTCGAGCTGATTGGATGGATGAAGAAACAATTCGAATTACACCGTTTCCATTTAAAACGGAATTTCATGCTTATGTAAAATATAAAACTATAAATAAACATGAAATTAATGAAAAAGGGATTGTAAAAGCTGATAGAGAATCGGAAATGAAGAAACAAAACATTCGTTTCATACAATAAGGAGGCGATGTAAATTGAAAGATTACATGTTAAAACAGTTTGATTATCATGTATGGGCTAATACACGCTTATTCAATCGATTAAAAGAGCTACCAAATTATGAGATAATCTTCAACGAAAAGGTACAGAGTGTATTTCCATCAATTAAGGATACTTTTGCACATATTTATATTACTGATCACGTATGGTTACACATATTACATGGTAAAAGTATGAGTGAGGCAATACAAAATCGTGAAAAAATACAAAAACAATTCGAAGCAAAGTCGTTACATGAATTAGAAAAAATGTTTATAAATATGGCCAATCAGTATAAAGAATTTCTAAGTATACTAAAAGAAGTAAATGCTGTATTTGTTATTGAGAACCCTTATGTAGGGAAATTAGAAACTTCAATTTTAGAGCTAGTACAACACGTCGTAAATCATGGTACATATCATAGAGGGAATATAACAGCGATGATTCGTCAACTTGGTCATTCGTCGACTATGATGGATTTTGTACTTTATTTACATATGGTTCAGAAGGATGGGGAGTAATATAGTTTGAAAAAGGAATGCTCATTATATATGAGTCATTCCTTTTTTGATAGATTAACTGTGGATTTAAAATAAAGTTATACTGTTTAAAGAAAGCTTTATTTATGTTAATCATGAAGGAATATTCTTAAACTAACAGTTGTGTTTGTTTAAGTGGATAATAATTAAAACCCACACATTTTTCAAAATGTGTGGGTTTATTCTATATACAATCGATATTTGTAATGAAATTTGAACTGATTTTATTTCAAGCAAACATTAACTTGCCTGTTTTTTATTGATTTCTTTTAATTTCTCTGCTTGTAAAAACCGATTTGTTTCAGCGACAACTACACCACTTAATCCAATTAGACCAATTAAGTTTGGAATCGCCATAAGTCCATTCGCAATATCGGCAAATGTCCATACAACACCTAATTTTAAATTAGCTCCAATAGCAATCATAACGATAAAGATTGCTTTATAATATCGTACAGCACCTTGTCCGAATAAATAAGCAACACACTTCTCTCCGTAATACGACCAACCTAAAATAGTAGAGTAGGCGAATAATATAATGGCGATACCGAGAATCATACTACCAGCAGTACCGAATACGGATTGGAATGCTAATATTGTAGCTTCAACACCGGTTTTACCTGATTTCCATGCGCCTGTAGTAATTAATACTAGCCCCGTAATTGTACATACAATAAATGTATCTAGAAAAGTACCAGTCATAGAAACTAAAGCTTGTTTTGCAGGTGAATCTGTTTTGGCAGCAGCCGCAGCAATAGGAGCACTTCCTAAACCAGCCTCGTTAGCAAATACACCACGTGCCATTCCGATTTGAATTGCAGATGCAACTGTTGCGCCGATAAAACCACCAGCAGCTGCAGTACTTTGAAATGCACCAGAAAAAATAAGTGAAAATGCTTCTGGAATTTGATCAAAGTGATAGAAAATAATAATAAGGCCAGCGATTATATAAAAGAATGCTTTAATAGGAACGATATATCCAGTAACTCTACCAATCTTTTTTACACCGCCCAAAATAACGATAGCGATTAAGAATGACATGAGTATACCAGTTAATGCAGGAGGGAAAGAAAAATTGATTCGCATTGCCTCTGCAACTGAATTAGATTGAACCATATTACCGATACCGAAAGAAGCAGCTGTGCCGAATATAGCGAATAAAACAGCCAGCCATTTTTTCCCTAAACCACGTTCTAAATAATACATTGGTCCACCGGAGTATTCACCATTTTCATTACTAACACGGTATTTCACCGCAAGGATTGCTTCGGCATACTTTGTTGCCATTCCAAATAAAGCAGTAATCCACATCCAAAAGATTGCGCCGGGTCCACCGATTGTCACAGCAGTTGCGACACCTGCTATATTTCCCATACCAATCGTTGCAGCCATAGCTGTCATCAGTGCTTGGAAGTGACTAATATCTCCAGAAGCTGATGTATCCTCTGATTTTTTAAAAGCTAGTTTGTGAGCGTATATTAGTTTACTAAACTGTAAACCTTTTAGGCGCACTGTGAGAATGATACCAGTTCCAACGAGTAGCAACAAAGTTGGTAACCCCCACACATACTGATTAATTTGTTCTAATACTTTACTTACTGTTTCCATCTGTATTCTCCTTTTTTAGAAAAAATAAAAACCACTTCAAGGAAATGAAATGGTCTCTGGAGAAACAAGGGATAGAAAAATAAACCGATACAAATCGGCATTTTCTTTCGCTTGTCTCTGTCCTTTTACCTGAGAGATTATCCGCTAGATTAGCGGATTTGCTCCTTCGGTGCTCGTTTTCCTCCGCGCTATATTAAGCGAGAGGGAGTCTCTCCAGAGATTCGTCCCCATGCAGTTCTACTTGTAAACAAGACCTGAGAGTTTCAAAGTTGGTTCAGCAACTTTTTGCCCCGTCGGTAGATCAATAGACCTTCTCCTGAATGGTTCATCCGAACTATAAAATTAAAAACTTAAACGTATTGATTGTGTATAGAATCAATAAAAATATTATAGATATACAATTAGTGAAATGCAATCATTTTTTATTTTGAAATAGTAAATATGTAAATGAGTTAAGAGTGAGATGTAATCCGTATAGGATTACATCTCACTTGAATTCCGAATTATTTGAAATAAAATCAATTTGGTGGTTTGATAGATTTAGAGGAACTAAAAATAGTTTTTGTTTATTGAGTATAAAAGCAGGGGTATTTTTGAAATACATAATATTATTATGTAAACAAAATAATGCAAGTGGGAAATGAACTGTATCATAAGGGGGATTAGAAATGCTATTAAAAACAATATTTTGCAAGGTGGAAGAAGAGAAAAGGGAATTGTTTTCTGATGCACAAAAAAAATGGCGTGATTTACAGTATTTAGACGGATTCTATGGACAATTTGGTGGGTGGAATGAAGCTGAAGCGTGTGTATATACTTTATGGAAAGATAGAAATGCATATCAATCATTCATGAATGATGCTCACGATACAATTTTTTTTAATAGTAATCAAGAAGGCACATATATTTCCTGTAATATTGAAATGTTTCAAACGTTGTATGATATAGCAGAAACTCCTTTGAAAGACGTAATTGCACAAGGGTCATTTGTAAGAGTTGCAATTTGCGATGTGAAAGAAGGAAAAGAAAAGTATTATTTACATAAGCAAGAAACAATTTGGAATAAAGGAATGGAAAATGCAAAAGGAATGTTAGGTGGAGTTGTTGGGAAGTCTTTAAAGACTGAAAATCGTTACATAGTATTAACGTATTGGCAAGATGAAATAGCACATGAACGTTATATGGAAGAAATTTTCCCAGAGTTATATAAGTTAGCAAATGTAAATGAGTATGTTGAAAATATAAATGGGCAGAGAGTTATTCGGAAGGAAGAATGGTCTGTTGCCGCTTCTAAATAAAGTTAGAACTTGTTAAAGTAGCTGGTTTAGATAAAGTTGATATAGAACATTTGTTCTTGTATAATTATTTTGTACAAGAACAAGAGGGGGTATTTAAATGAGTAAAGTTTTAAGATTTGAATTGCAAGTCCCAAACCCTGAAGAAGCTATTCAATTTTATAAAAATAGTTTTGGATGGAAGTTTGAAAAAATGCCTGGGCCACATGACTATTGGTTCATAATTACAGGCGAGAGTGATAGACCTGGTATCGATGGTGGGTTAATGAAATCACCTGATGGTGCTACTAGGACGACTAATTCGATTGAAGTACCTTCAGTTGATGAGTACATAAATAAAGTTATTGAAAATGGTGGACAAGTAGTTGTACCTAAAACTGCTATTTCTAATATGGGTTACTTTGCTTATTGTATAGATAATCAAGGGCTTCTTTTTGGAGTATGTGAAGAAAATATTGAAGCGTAAAAAATTAGGGGCTTTTGAGATTATTTTGTTGGTTGGACGATATTGAATGTTGTTTTCAATTAAAGGTTATAATTATTAAAAACACTTTTGTATAAAAACTAGTATTATTTTAGCTGAAGAAGGATCCATTTTGATTATTTTCAAAAGGGTTCTTTTTTATTTTCCACATATTGTGAGTTATTTAGGCATTATTAATCCAACTTATATCGGTATATTATCTATGAAAAAAGTAAATAAATGATGTTATATTCAAGGGTTAATCTATTGACTGCTAAACAGTTTGAGGTGAAAAGGAAAAGAGGACCAATTATTTTCGTGTAAACATGTAATTAAGTGAAGACGTCATATACCCTTTCATGTTAATATATTTAAGTTATAATAGGAGGCTTACCCTTTTGTATTGTAGGGTAGAAGCAGTGTGAGCTTGAAATTTTTTATGAAAAGGATGTGCCTAACTTGCGTATCAATAAATTTATTAGTGAAGCTGGAAAAGCGTCTCGACGTGGAGCAGATAAGTTAATTAACGAGAGAAAAGTAATTATTAACGGTAAGGTTGCAAAAATTGGTGACCAAGTAAATCCAGGTGATGACGTACGAGTAAATGGAGAGCAACTTCGTATTGCTCGAGACCATGTGTATATCGCTTTAAATAAACCAGTAGGTATTACATGTACAAGTGAAAAAGCAGTAAAAGGTAATATTATCGATTTAGTGAATCATCCTTTACGAATTAGTCATATTGGACGTCTCGATAAAGACTCAGACGGTTTAATTTTATTAACGAATGATGGCGATATTGTTAATGAGATTTTACGCGCTGAAAATAAACATGAAAAAGAATATATTGTTTCAGTAGACAAACCGATTACACCTGAATTTTTAAAAGAAATGGAAGCTGGTGTTAAAATTTTAGGAACAAAAACACTTCCTTGTGAAGTAACACAGTTATCAAAATATGAGTTCCAAATTATTTTAACACAAGGGTTGAATCGTCAAATTCGCCGTATGTGTGAAGCTTTGGGTTATCAAGTATACACGTTAAAACGTACGAGAATTATGAATATTGAGTTGAATAATTTACCAGTCGGACAGTGGAGAGATTTATCGAAAAAAGAGAAAAAACGCCTATTTTCAGACTTAAATTACGAACCACAAGATTGGTAAAAAAGAGAAGGGGAAACCAAAAAATGTTTTTGGTTTCTTTTTTTTGAATAAAAAATATATTTTTAACACTTGTAAAAATAAAATGAATAGGATATATTAAATAACAATAAATGGATTTGTTACAAAAGCAAAGAAAAGGACACGAGTTATTTTAAACGGTTATACAGAGAAGGAAGGAAAGCTGAGAACTTCCTAACGCAGTAAAATAACTTACCACCTTAGAGCTGCACTGGGGAAATCAAGTATCTAGTGCCGTGTAAGCGACGTTATCGCAAAAGAAGCCATTATGTTTTTTGTGATGGGAATCTGGGTGGAACCACGAATATAAGCATATTCGTCCCTATTTACTAGGGATGAATATGCTTTTTTATATTTTATTTCATAATAAGCGAAGAAAAGGACACGAGTTATTTTAAACGGTTATACAGAGAAGGAAGAAAAGCTGAGAACTTCCTAACGCAGTAAAATAACTTACCACCTTAGAGCTGCACTGGGGAAATCAAGTATCTAGTGCCGTGTAAACGACGTTACCGTAAAAGAAGCCATTGCATTTAGTGATGGGAATCTGGGTGGAACCACGGGTAAAAGCACACTCGTCCCTATTTTAGGGATGAGTGTGCTTTTTATTATGAAATGGAGAGATGAAAAATGAAAGAACAGATGATCGAAATTAAATTTCCAGATGGTAGCGTTAAAAAATTTGTGAAAGGCATTACTTTAGAAGAAATTGCTGGGGCAATTAGTAGTAGCTTGAAAAAGAAAGCAGTCGCAGGAAAAGTTAATGATCAGTCTTTTGATTTACGACGAAATATTGAAGAGAATGCAGAAGTAGAAATTATTACTATTGATTCAAGTGAAGGTGTAGAAATTGCAAGACACTCTGCGGCACATATATTAGCGCAAGCTGTGAAAAGAATTTATGGTGATGTAAACCTTGGTGTAGGACCAGTTATTGAAAATGGATTTTATTATGACATGGATCTTGCAAGTAGTGTAAACGTAGAAGATTTACCCAAAATAGAAAAAGAAATGAAAAAGATTATAAATGAAAATGTAAAGATAGAGCGAGTTGAGGTTTCTCGAGAAGAGGCAAAAGAATTGTTTCAAGAAATGAATGATAGTTTGAAATTAGAGCTTTTAGAAGCAATTCCTAATGAGGAAAGTGTAACACTGTATAAGCAAGGTGAATTTGTAGATTTATGTAGAGGACCACATTTACCATCTACAGGTTATCTGAAATCATTTCAATTAACTCATGTTTCTGGAGCATATTGGCGAGGCGATAGTAACAATCAAGTGCTTCAGCGTATATATGGTGTTGCTTTCTCTTCTCAACAAAAATTAGAAGAGTATTTACATTTTGTTGAAGAGGCTGCGAAGAGAAATCATCGGAAATTAGGTAGTGAACTTGAATTGTTTATGTTTTCGGAAGAGGCTCCGGGAATGCCCTTTTACTTGCCGAAAGGACAGATTATTCGCAATGAATTAGAAGCATTTTTAAGAGGAATTCAAAATGAGTACAATTATCAAGAAGTGCGTACTCCATTTATGATGAATCAAGAATTATGGGAGAAGTCAGGGCACTGGGGGCATTATAAAGATAATATGTATTTCTCAGAAGTGGATTATAAAAGTTTTGCGTTAAAACCGATGAATTGTCCAGGACATATGCTTATGTTTAAAAATAAATTGCATTCTTATCGCGAATTACCGATTCGTATGTGTGAGTTCGGTCAAGTGCATCGACATGAATTTAGTGGCGCTTTAAATGGATTATTAAGAGTTCGTACTTTCTGCCAAGATGATGCTCATTTATTTGTAACACCTGAACAAATTGAAGATGAAATCAAATCAGTGTTGGCGCAAATTGATTATGTGTATAAAACTTTTGGATTTGAGTACGAAGTAGAGCTTTCTACTCGTCCAGAAGATTCAATGGGGGACGATAAATTATGGGAGCAAGCAGAATCGGCATTAGAACATGTATTACAATCATTAAATTATAAATATAGATTAAATGAAGGTGACGGTGCATTTTACGGTCCGAAAATTGACTTCCATATTAAAGATGCTTTAAATAGAAGTCATCAGTGCGGAACAGTCCAACTTGATTTCCAAATGCCAGAGAAATTTGATTTAAATTATATAGATGAAAATAATGAAAAAAGAAGACCGGTTGTAATCCACCGTGCTGTATTAGGATCTTTAGACCGTTTTTTAGCAATATTAATTGAGCACTTTGGCGGCGCGTTCCCAGCGTGGGTGGCACCAGTTCAAGTGAAAGTAATTCCAGTTTCAAATGTAGTGCATGAACAATATGCAAATAGGATTGCAGATAAATTAGCACAAGCCGGAATTCGTGTCGAACGAGATATACGAGATGAAAAGTTAGGATATAAAATTAGAGAAGCGCAAATGCAAAAAGTTCCGTATGTTCTTGTTATTGGAGATAAGGAAATGGAAGGCGAAGCTGTAAATGTACGAAAATATGGTGAAGAGAAGTCAGAAGTTGTTGAACTAGATGCGTTTGTGGAAAGTATGAAAGAGGAAATAAAAAATAGGAAATAGAGATTGATAATAAAACACACCATTAATATTTAATACTGAAGTTAAAGTAATTAAAGGTATATTAAATAACAATAATAAACGCAGAGAAGGGATAGCTTAATTGCTATCCCTTCATCTTAATTTCACAATCTAATCCCATTGGTTGAAGAAAGTTGTTATTTGTTTTTATTGAGTGTATTCGTCGCTTTTGTACTCTAAAATATCACCTGGTTGACAATCTAAAGTCTTACATATCGCTTCCAATGTTGAAAAACGAACCGCTTTTGCTTTCCCATTTTTCAGAATGGAAAGATTCGCCATCGTAATCCCAACCCTCTCCGAAAGCTCCGTTACGCTCATTTTTCGTTTTGCTAACATCACATCAATATTAATAATAATTGCCATATTCTCCACCTCAGACCGTTAAATCATTTTCTGATTTTATATTAATAGCTTCTTGTAAAAGCCTTTGGAGAACAGCAGCAAAAACGGCGATCACCATAGAGGCGAAAATGATGGTCAATCCGATTGGTATGAAACTTGGAGGATCAATTTTTTTCGCCATGAGATAGTAGAGTGGCATACCTAGCAAGTACAAGGTACTGATCGTGATGGCACAGTATTTTATATTCTTTAAAGCCTTTACCGATAATTCCGAGAACGCTTGGTTCTTATCAATATAGCTTAAAAGTTTAAAAGCTTGATACAGAGCAAAGTAAAAAGGTATCGCTGCCGCGTACATATCGATTAAAACGAGAGATTTCATATAAGCAATATCTGGATACAATTCTCCAGCAAAATTCCCAATCTTAGGCACCAAAAATATGCACAATGCAAGAACTGGGAATCCTATAAAAATAATAGCTAGCTTTAAAAAGAGTGTCGTAACTTGTTTCATGAAAAGCACCTCACTTATGTAATAACAACATGATTTTATCATGCGATTTATCGTTTTGCAATAAAATTATATTGTTTTTTATTGTGTTATTATTGTTATTGGAATATCTTTTTAATTTTTATAACAATAAAAAGCATTTCTCATTCCAAAGAAATGCTCTTATGAAGTGGTTTGTTTTCTTTTTTACCTTACAAAAATGTAAGGTAAATGTAAGGGAAATCGAATGAAAGGATTTTAGAAAAATGAGAATATTAAGCAGAGAAATCGTTTGTATTCCTTATGTATCTCAATCTGCATTTGGAAAATTTAAAAATTCTTAAGAATTTTTATGAGAAAAATATAAGAAACATATGGGAAATTTATACTATACAAAAGGGATGGAGTGAAAGAGATGTCAACAAATGTAGTTACTGTAGAAAGTGTAGAAAAAACGTATGGGAAAAGAAATGAGAATCAGTCAAAAGCATTAAGGGGTGTTTCATTAAGTATTAAAGAAGGAGAGTTTGTAGGGATTATGGGTCCTTCTGGATCTGGTAAAACGACATTACTAAATGTGATTAGTACACTTGATCAAGCGACAGGTGGCAGTGTAACAATAGCTGGCACAAATATTACTTCTATGAAGGGGAATGCATTATCAGATTTTCGTTCTCAAAAATTAGGATTTATTTTTCAAGATTTTAATCTACTAGAAAATTTATCAATTTATGAAAATATCGCTTTACCACTTTCCTTGCAAGGCGTACCGTCAAGTGAGATTACTGGAAAAGTAAATGAAGTAGCAAAGAAATTAGGGATTACTGAAATTTTAACTAAATACCCGACTGCTGTTTCTGGTGGACAAAAACAAAGAACAGCGGCAGCACGAGCTTTAGTACATAATCCGGCAATCGTATTAGCAGATGAACCGACAGGAGCACTTGATAGTAAAAATGCAAAAAGTTTATTAGAAGCGATGCAAGATTTACATGAAAATCACAATGTAAGTATTTTGATGGTAACACACGATGCATTTAGTGCGAGCTATTGTGAACGTATTTTATTTATTCAGGATGGACTTCTTTATAAAGAGTTAAAACGTCAAGGGACACGAGAAAATTTCTATCAAGATATTTTAGGTGTGCTTGCCCAAATGGGCTCAGCAACTGAGTCGAAGTAAGGGGGCGGAGACTATGTTATTCAAATTATCACGTCATAGTATGAAAAAAATGTTAAAGGATTATATGGTGTTACTTATTGGTCTAGTCATTAGTATTAGTATTTTTTACATGTTCCAAACGATGGCGATGAATAGTGAATTTACAAAAGATAATAGTCTCATTAGTAGTATTAGGCTCGTCTTCTGGGTTGGTGCAATATTGCTTTCTTTCATTACAGTTTTTTACATCATATATGCCAATTCTTTTTTACTTACATTAAGAAGAAAAGAACTCGGTATGTACATGATGCTTGGAGCGAAAAAGAAAAAAGTAGCGCAATTATTATTTATTGAGACTTTTGGTATGGGGATTGTCAGTATTATTATCGGTATTTTAGTAGGAATAGTACTTGCTAGTGTAGCAGGAAATTTTTTAATGAATGGGATGGAAATTTCAGCAAAAGGTAATTACGCATCTGTGTACACACCAGCTATATTAGTTACATCTATTTTCTTCTTAATATTATTTTTCATTACTGGTTTAATGAATAGTTTCCGATTATTACGTAAAACAGAATTAGAGTTAATACGTGAAGATGAAACGCAAGATGAGGTGAAGAAAAGTAAGATTCGCACTGTTATTATGACAGTACTAGGTGTATTGCTAGTAAGTACAGGATACTATTTTATGGTGAATATAAAAATGTTTGCTGAACTAGGATTTATAATAGCGACAATTGTTACGACAGTAGGAACGTATTTCATTTTTAGCTCGTTACTCCCACTTTTTGTAATGAAAATTAAGGGAAATAAAAAACGAAATGAAACGGGATTAAATAGTTTTACTTATGCACAGTTACGTTTTCGAGTAACTAGTTTATCGAGAGTACTAGGCACTGTAGCGATGTTAATTGCATTAGGTGCAGGTGCAATGACAGCAGGTATGGCGTTTCAAAAGAATGTAGGCATTATGACAGACTTCTCACGTGTATATGATGTCGTAATTCATGATCCAAATGAACAAGATAAAGCAGCATTAAAAGAAATGGAAATTGTTGAAGAAAGCAAGTATAAGTATAAAGTAGATGGAGAAGCGGTGTATTACTTACGTAACGACTTAACTGAAAAACCACCACTTATTTCAGATCATTTTGATACAAAAACTTTAAAAGAACCTGCTCGTAAACGCGTGGCTGAACCTTTAACTGAACCTGTATATTCTGCTCTGGAAGCTCCTGAAGTAGCAAATAAGCTTCCTCGTATGCCAAAAGATTGGGAGGATGCGGTTGTAAGAGAGATACAAATTACACATAATCAATTTAACGGAAAAGCGGTAAGAATTGCAGATGAAGAGCATTATAAAGGAATTCAAGGAACAGAACATACTGTAACATTAGCAAAAGTAGATGATATGAAAAAGTATAAACAGTTATTAATCGAAATAGATAAGAGACAAAAAGAACAAATTGAAAAAATAACAGGTACAAAAGTAGAATTATATACGAAAATGACAACTTATCAGTTCGTGAACAGTTTCATGAGCGGAACAATGTTTATGGGATTTTTCCTTGGAATTGCGTTTTTAGCAATGATGGCGAGTTCTCTTATGTTCAAAATATTAACAGGCGCTTCTCGTGATGTACGCCGTTATGAAATGCTACGAAAAATTGGTGTGAGACGTAGTATGTTAACAAAAAGTATATATAAAGAGATTTCATATTTATTTATCTTCCCAGCAATTATTGGAATCTCCCACGTTTTAGTAGGGCTTAACTTATTCAGCTTTATATTAGTTGATCCGTTTGTGAAAGTGTGGGTGCCAATAGGGATATTCTTAGTAATTTATTTCATCTATTACTGGATAACTGTTCAATTGTATAAAGGTATGGTAATGCCGAAAGAAGAAGTGGTGAAATAGTTTAACGAAAGGGTCCTTGTTATGAAAACAAGGGCTTTTTTCTGTGTTTGTGATACATAAATACGTGTATGCGAGATGTTTCCAAGTCTTTCTGTAATGAATATATAGAAAATTAAGGAAATGTTAAGGGTTTATGTAGTGGAAAGTTAAGAAGTGTATGGGAGACTAATAATGTACAAACAAATTTAGATGGAATTGATATTTTTATAAATTTAAAGGAAAGGAAACGTTGTATGAGGAAGATAAAAAAATTAATAAAACTTATCGGAGTCATTACTATACTATTACTAATCATAGCGTTGGTATTTCCTACATGGACCTCACAAATAAAGGTCAAAAACAGTATAAGTACATTAGAACAAGTAGAGATAAATGGAACTGGTCATGAAATTATGATACGCGGCAAAGATAAGAGTAATCCAGTTATTATCTTTGTACATGGTGGACCAGGTTCTTCGGAAATACCATATGCTCAAAAATACCAAGACTTATTGGAAGAGAAATTCACGGTTGTCAATTACGATCAAAGAGCAAGTGGAAAATCGTATCATTTCTTTGAAGACTATTCTAACCTTTCATCAGATCTACTCGTGGAGGATTTATTAGCTATGACGGATTACGTTTCAAAACGTCTAGGCAAAGAAAAAGTAATTTTAATAGGCCATTCTTATGGTACATATATTGGAATACAGGCTGCCAACAAAGCTCCTGAAAAATATGAAGCATATATTGGCATTGGACAGATGAGCGATACAGTAGAAAGTGAGATGGATAGTTTAAACTACGTTATTGAACAGGCACAAAATGCTGGGAATGCGGATGAGGTTTCACATTTAAAAGGGTTAACTGAAAAAATTAAAAATGGTGATACATATACTCCGCGAAATTATGTTGCGAAATATGGTGGAACATCAAGACTCATTGAAAATCCAGATGGTGATAACATGGGGATGTTATTCAGTAATGAATATAACTTGTTTGACGTAATTCGTTATAACTATGGATTATCCTATTCTCAAACAGTTTTATTAGAAAAAGATTTAAAGAATCCATTACCTACTAAAGTAACTAAGCTGAATCTACCGTTTTATTTTCTTATGGGAAAATACGATTATAATACTTCATTTCTTGCAGCAAGAAAATATTTTGATATGATTGAAGCGGATAAAAAAGAATTTATTACTTTTGAGAAATCAGCCCATTATCCGCAATTTGAAGAGAAGGAAAAGTTTTATAAATGGATGTGCGAAACATTCGTCAAGTAAATCAAATGTATCCGAACTTTAGGAAATTAAAAAAATTGAGAGATTAAGTAGGTATTAGCGAGAATTTTAAAGATTTTAGATAAATATCCACGACAAATTCGTGAAGCGAAGAAAAATGTAAAGACTCTTGTATTTATGAACATGATATTATCCCCTTTAGGTAGACAGTGTTAAAAAGACCATGTATAAACATGGATGTTACACTATTACTTGGAGGGGATTTTTCATGGCAAAAAAAGGTACAACATTTAATACATACTCGGAAGAAGTAAAGTTATCAGCTGTTCAAAGTTATTTAAACGGAGAAGGAAGCTACGATATGATAACGGAGAAATATCAGATTAAAAGCTCTACACAACTTAAAAATTGGGTAAAAAAATATAAAGAATGTGGTGAAATTACAGATGCTCGTGGGAAAAATAGTGGAATGAAAGGGATACCAAACCCTTTAAAAGGCAAACGTGTTCATTTCAACACCATTGAAGAGGAACGTGACTACTATAAGGCTCAGGTTGAATATTTAAAAAAGCAGTATCCAAATCTGTAAATGGGGGCGTACCAAAATATAAAGAGAGATATCGTATCATTGAATCATTAAAGAGAAAATATCCAGTTCTATGGCTTACTAAATTTGCGGGTGTACATCGTTCAAGTTACTATAAGTGGATTCATACAAAAAGCATAAAAAACATGCGACTAGAGTCCGATCAACGATTAAAAAAGGTAATACAATCTATTCACGTAAAGCACAAGGAATATGGTTATCCACGTATGAAAATCGCTTTACAAGAAAAAGGTTATTTTATAAATCACAAAAAGGTATATCGCTTAATGAGTGAGCTCAACATTCAGTCTATTATTCGGAAGAAGCGTCGCTTCTTTAAAGGGAACTATTCCAATGTTTTTCCGAATGTTTTAAACCGTGAATTTAAAAATCGTCAACAAAATGAAGCACTTGTTACAGATATTACGTACCTACGATTCCAAGAGGGATTTCGGTATCTTTCTGTTGTCCAAGATATTTATAATAACGAAGTTGTTTCTTGGAAAATATCCAAGCGCAATGATAATGAACTTGTATTAGATACAATTGAAATGTTGGCACAAAAAAGAGATGTGCGTGGAACCATTCTCCATTCAGATCAGGGATTCCAGTACACATCTCATGCCTACAACAAACGACTTTTAGATTTAGGTATCATTGGCAGCCACTCTCGCAAAGGAAACTGCCATGATAATGCCTGTATCGAGTCATTTTTCTCCCATTTTAAATCGGAGATGTTGTATTTGAATCATTTTAAAACAGAAGAAGATTTAATACAAGCAATTGAAGAATATATTTACTTTTATAACTATAAACGGTTCCAAAAACGACTCAACCATCGAGCTCCGATAGAATATCGAATCTCGATGGCTGCTTAGTCTTTTTAATACTGTCTACTTGACAGGGATAAGACCAAACAAGGGTCTTTTTTTTTAGCTTGTTTTTTATAAAGAAGGAAAAGATTGGATAATGGTCGAAAAATATAGCAAGACTTCCGATAAATGACTGAAATAATAATATTTTGTCGAGAGAAAGGATATTGAGTATGAAAGAAATGCTACAGTTATTTCGAAAGAAAGTGTATGCACGCTTTTTTCTAGCAAATATTTTAGAGCGACTCGGTTCTATGATTGCCGGAATTTCTGTAATGTTTTACTTGTTAGATCAATACGGTGCAGCAACAGGTATTAATCAAATGGTAAATAGTTTGTATGCTCTATTTGGTTTATTATTATCTGTTACGTGCCTTTATCAAGCTATATTACCTAGTGGGCAAAAGAGAGTGCAGGGTATAGCTGAAGAGATGTAATATGTCCAACTTTTTATTTCTGAATATTCTATTAAAAAAGTAAGGGGAATAGTTATGTTGATGCGAACTGCTAAGTGGTGTGGAATTACTTGTTTACAATTATTTGCTGCAATCTTATGTATAATCTGTCTAGGTGCACTCCCTCGGTTATTTAAGGGATTGCAAATTGATTTAATCGGTTTTTGGAATGCAATCATATATGTAGGAGAGAAATTACTTCATCCAACTGAAATTACATATGGGTTTCAGGTACCGAAAAAATTGTTTCCGCAAATTTGGATCCATTATATTGAAACGATGATAGTATTTCTTTCGGCTTTTTTACTCTCTTTATGTATAGCATATGTACTTGTTGTTTTTGTGCTGCAGCGTTCTCATATGAAACAAAGAATATGGAATGGGATTTTTCTTATCCTTGAGAGCATACCAGATATTCTACTTATTTTATTATCGCAACTTCTTGTCGTAATTATTTTTCAAAAAACAGGATTTATGCCAATCAAACTTGCTGGATTAGGGGAAGAAAGAGTACGTTTGTTACCGATTATATGTCTTACAATACCAACAACGTTATTGTTTATTAAACTTTTGTTATTAAGGTTCAGAGAAGAATTAGAGAAAGATTATAGTATGTTTGCCAAGAGTAAAGGGTTAAGCTTACGGCATATTTTGACACATCATATTTCAAGAAATGTTTTATTGACGACAATTTATTATGCTAAAACAAATATTTTATTCATGCTATCCAATTTATATATTATTGAATGGATTTTTAACACATATGGAATGTTTGTATTCGTAAAAGAACATTCAAATACAGAAATTTTCACAGTAAGTTTAATTATATTATATGTACCGATCTTTATCCTATTTCGTTTATTACATACGCTTTTACAAAATGTTATAAAGGAGCGTGTATAATATGTGGCAAGTTGTTAAAAGAGATATAAGATTTTGGTTTGGTGTAACTTTTTTAAGTGTTCTTATGATTGTTAGTATTGGAAATACGCTGTTTTTCGATGGGAATATTCGTGAACTAACGATGATGTATAACGAAAAAGGCGAATTGGAGGCCGCTCCGTTTTCACTATCGAGTAAATTTTGGTTCGGAAGTGATGACAAAGGTCGTGATTTATTTCAGTTAATAATAGAAGGAGCGAAATGGACAATAGGAGCGAGTATAATTATTGCAGTTTTACGTGTAGTGATTGGGGGAGGCATTGGTTTATTACTTGGTATGTACAGTAAACGCACATTTCCAATTATCTCATCTTTTTTTGATCCTTTTAGTATTGTACCGATGGTTATGATTTCCTATTTTATGTTAAATGAAGTTTTAACGTTTAATAGTGGAGAGGAAGCTGTGCCGTTTTATTTGCGAGTAGCATTTCAAATTATAGTTCTTGCATGTCTTGCAGTACCGACAGTTATGTTGTATGTAGCGCAAGAAGTCAAGCGTATTAAGAATGAAGAATTTATGTTGGCGGCCACTGTGCTCGGCGGAAGTAAGTGGCAGAGGTTGAAACGCCATGTATGGCCGCATATGTTACCATCATTTCTTTTATTAGTAGCCCAGCAATTTGTTAGCACTTTATTACTTCTCTTACATCTGGGTTTGTTGCGATTATTTTTTGGCGGAACAATAATCTTTGGCGGTATAGATGCAGATAGTGTAACAAAAGAATGGACAGGGTTAATTGGTCAAAACTTCCGTCACTTAACTACTCATACATGGATTGTACTTATTCCGATTGCTTTCTATAGTATGACAATCTTGTCAGGAAATCTTATTAGTAATAGTATGCAGGATGCAATTAAATTAGGGAATGTTAGAAGAGCGAAACGGAGGGATAAAGAAGTGAAAGTAGAGAAACAAATACAGCCTACCGTGAATGATTTTTCATTTCATAGAGAGGTATCAAAATAGGGAAAGGTAGCTGGAGACAAAAAGTTTTCAGCTACCTTTTTTATATTTTAAAGTGGAGGTAGATCAATCTTACCTTCTTCAAATAATTCTTTTATCATATGTTTCGTATAACCAGCTGCTTGACCAAATGTGATTTTTGCTGGCATTGGTGCTTCATTTACATCTACAACTACATCAATAATGCACGGTTTATTTTGTTTAACTGCATTTTCAAAGGCGGGAAGTAAGTCATCTAAATGTTCTACTCGGTATCCAATACCACCGCACGCCTCAGCATATTTTGCGAAATCAAGATTCGTTAAGTCTGTACCAAATTCAATATTTCCCATAACTTCTTGTTCAAATTTAATCATAGCAATTTTATTATTGTTTAATACAACGACAACAATTGGTAGTTTATATTTAACAGCTGTTACGAAGTCATTCATTGTCATTCCAAACCCACCGTCACCACAAACTGCAAACACTTGTTTATCCGGGAAAGCAATTTGTCCAGCAAGTGCACCAGGTAAACCGCAGCCAAGTGTTGCAAGCCAACTAGAAATGATAAATTTCTGGTTTGTCATACGGAAGTGCCTTGCAGTCCATACTGTTACATTTCCGACATCGACTGAAAGAATTGCGTCATCTTCTGCTACTTTCTGCAGTGCATGCATAACTCGCTGTGGTTTAATTGGAGTCGAAGAATCTTCTTCTTGATTGTGTAATTTTTCTTCCCACCTTTTCATCATTTCTTGATGATGCTCTAAGAAGGAATGGTCCTCGTGTTTTTCTACATTTTCAATTAACCATTTTAATGTTTTATCAGCATCACCAGCTAAGCCGATATCTGTCGTATAACGTTTCCCGATTTGTGCGGGGTCTGTATCAATATGAAGTGTTTTTGCTTTTTCGGGTAAGAAACCAGTGAACGGATAAGAAGTGCCCACCATAATTAAAGTATCTGCATGCTTCATTGCTTCATAAGAAGGTTTCGTCCCAATTAATCCTAATCCACCGATACAAAGAGGGTGTTCATCAGGAACAATCCCTTTAGCAGGTAATGTCAGTACGATTGGAGCACCGATATGTTCTGCAAATGCAAGTAAAGACTCTCTCGCATGTTTAGCCCCTTTCCCGGCTAAAATAACAGGTTTTTTCGCTTCATTAAGTGCGAGTTTCGCTACAGTTAAATCTTCTTCTTGCGGAAAAATTTCTGGTAATGTAAAGGAAGAGTTTGTAATACGTGCACCATTTTTCACTTCAAATTTTGGAACATCATCTGGAATTGTAAGAACAGAGACACCTTTTTTCGTATATGCCATTCGAATCGCTTGATTCACTACAGCAGGTAACTGTTCAGCTGACATTATTCGTTGGTTATAAACCGCAACGTCATCAAACATTCTTTCTAAGTTTACTTCTTGGAAAAAATCCGTTCCGAGTAAATCGCTTTCTACTTGTCCTGAAATTGCTAGTACAGGAGCTTGATCGAGTTTTGCATCGTATAAACCATTTAATAAATGAATAGCCCCAGGTCCTGCAATAGCCATACAAACACCAAGTTTTCCTGTTAATTTCGCATAGGCTGCCGCTGCTAACGCGCCAGCTTCTTCATGGCGAACTTGAATAAATTTAATTTTATCTTGTTTTTTTCTTAAAGCTTCAATTATAGAATTGATGGAATCTCCAGGCATACCATATATGTGTTCTACGCCCCAGTCAATTAAAAGATCCACTAATGCTTCACCGGCTGTTTTCCCAAACATAATCGTTCCTCCTTATAATAGGTAGATACTATTATGTTTTGGAGAAAAAGGAAAAATATACAAATGATATAACTTATTTGTTTTAATGATGGCCAGTGAAAAGAGTGAAGAC
The DNA here is from genome assembly GCF_038050385.1 of Bacillus sp. FSL R9-9410. Classification (NCBI taxonomy): domain Bacteria; kingdom Bacillati; phylum Bacillota; class Bacilli; order Caryophanales; family Bacillaceae; genus Bacillus; species Bacillus sp. FSL R9-9410. The sequence goes on along the minus strand of NZ_JBBOTV010000001.1, from coordinate 2,395,973 downwards.
TATTATTAGTAAAAATCCACTTATAGACCACGATAGGAACGGAAGGAAAGGTAGCTGTTTTTTTGCTTTCCAGAGCATTTCGTGAATTGTGACATAGCCAAGAGAACCAATTGCGCTTCCCATAATAAGTCCTTGTAAATGGAGAGCTTTCCCGTCCATCATAATGCCAAAAACAGTACCGGTCCCTAGGATGAGGGAAAGTAACAAAGTTGTTAACAAAAATGAAATGTATTTATGTTTTGTAAAGAGAAATGGAATAATTAAGGCTAGCCCTTCTGGAATATGGTGAATGACAATCGCAAGTAAGAAAGGAATGGCAGAGTCATTATGATTCGTAAATGCTGTACCTAACGCAAACCCACTCGGCATATTATGAATGAATATAGCGAAAGAAAGAAAAAGAAAGGTTTGCCATGCTTGTTGATCCTTTTTATGTATCATTGGATGATGACAATAGTTATCTAATAAGCTCATAACTAAAATACCGATAGCTATACCGAGCATAGGCCCAATTATTTCATAGCTTGAAAATGTTTCAGGAATAATTTCAAGTGATAAAAGCCCAAGCAAAATCCCACCACATAATGCGTATAAGCGATGCATCTTTTCTTCAATTAGTTGGCGTGTTGCTACTCCAACAGCACCTCCTAATAGTAATCCACCGAACGAAAAAAACGTAACGATTATTGGAATCCATAAACGTTCCATATCATCACACTCCAATTCTATCCCCTTGTTTTCAGCTTACTAATGGGGGAGGAAGATTAGTCCAAATAATTGTGTTTGATTATAGAGAAAAATCTATTAATTCGTCATAATCTGTATATTGTATTTAATAGAAGATGCGAAATGGGGAATAAGATTGCAAACAAAATGGAGTTTATCTGAATACGAAAACCCGAAACGATATGATGTAGAAAATAAAAGTTTGTCAGATTTTCCGTTTTTACTATCATGGGCGCAAAAACTAAATATACAAAATGAATGGATTTTAGATATTGCATGTGGAACAGGGAGAGTCACTATTCCTTTTATCAAAAAAGGGTATCAAATGATTGGTATAGATATACATGAAGGAATGCTTGCTGAAGCGAAGAGTAAATCTGTGAGTTTAAAGAATATAAAGTGGTTACAGCAAGACTGCTTACAATTGAGCGTCGAAGAAACAATTCCGTTAGCATTTATGGTAGGACATGGATTCCAACATTTTCTTACTAATACACATCAAAATCAATTATTAGCATCGATTCATAATGTAATAACTGATAATGGTATATTCATATGTGATACACGTTTTCCGTCAAAGGAAGAATTAATACAACCATCTAGAGAAGAATATTGGACAACTATTACAGATGAAAAGGGAAGAAGATGTGATTTATATACTGAGATGAATTATGATTCAATTCAGCAAATACAGCACTACACAACAACAAGAAGGTTTTATGAGGAGGATACGCTAGTAGAGGAACTGAAAACAACAATAGATCTTCGGTATACGTATCCGCAAGAATTAGAAAGATTACTTGTAGCGAATGGGTTTGAATTGTTACAGATATACAATGATTGGGAGGGGAATGAGTTGCAGGAGGATTGTTATTCTATGGTGGTAGTTTGCCAGAAGAAAAGATAGTTTTTGTGAGAATCTTGGTAAGTGACAATTATTAGTATACCTAGGGATAAATGGGTTTTTAGTCGTATGAATGTATATTTATCCGTTTTGGTGGATGTAATGATGTATTATCGGATGCAATTATCAGATTGTATTTATTCCTACACTAAAATGTGTGTTTCAAAAAATTGGCGGTTCATTCTTTCCAATTTTTTTTGATTTTCTATATCTTTCTCATAACTCTAGACCGAAGAAGTTGAAAAACAGAAGGATTATCCCCATGGGGTTTCTCACTTTTTGTCCATTTATTATAAATACAAGATTTAATGAGAAGTATGTTTTGGTTTTGAGTATATAGATATTAAAATGTATTTTCAAAGATTGCTAACGAGTTTTGAAATAGGAACAGTATGCATGTTGTAGAAGAGAGAATTCAGTAGAAAAAATTAAGCATCCTTAAAGAGAATCTTTTTAATTAAATTAAGTACGGTTGTTGTGTAACGTGTATGTTATGAAACATTTCTTTTTACAAGGTTCATATAAAGTTTGTTATTTTACTTGTGTCATATTTAAATAGTTATGTTAAATAGTAAATAGGATACTTTTGCATAAAAAATAGCCATCGATATATCGATGGCTATTTTTTAGTATTTAGATGTATTAAGCACTCGGCATCGGTGTTGGAGTAACGTTTATACCTTCTTTTTTATATTGTTTGTCAATGTATTCTCGAATTTCTAAGGTGGATGCTCCATTTTGTTTCATTAAAACAGCTTGGAAAGCGATATCTACACACTCTGCGTGATTCATCGCATGTGAATTCCATGTAACTTGACCGTTTTCTTTAATCTCACGGATAAAACAATCTTTATTGCTTTTATGGTCGGAGTTTTCGTTACATCCACAGTAACAAGGAATCCATTTTAAGAGCTCGATGTCTTTTCCAACCATTCCATAAATTTGCGAGACTTGTCTATTTTTAGCTGATGATAAGAAGGAAGGGAGGGTTTCTACATTAGCTGTTGTTTCTAGCGTATCGTCTTTGAAATGTTCACCCTTATTTTTTGTTTCTTGTACCTGATTTTGTGTAGTGTTGTTCTTAGTTGATGATGAATCATTAACGGAACTACAGCCGATTAATAGGCTTAGTAATAAAACTACAGGTATGGTCTTTGACATCATACTGTCTCCTCTCTGTAGAAATTCCTTTATATGTAATACTTCAATTTACATATTGTTTCTTATTAATTCTTTTTTGATTTCGTTAACACCATAAACAAAGTAATGAAACAAAAGGCAATTAAAGCTAAAAATGGTATTGTAATAAAACCTAGCCAATTAATATAATCAAAATTACAAGGGACACCTTGAACACATGGATTAATCTCTGAAAACCCAGGGATTTTTTGTATTGCATAGTGATAAAGCGAAATACTTCCACCAATAATAGAAATCGGTAATACATATTTTTTTATGTTCTTTTCATTATAGAACGTGGCAATACCTAAAATAATGCAGAGTGGATACATCATAATTCGCTGGAACCAACACAATTCACATGGTATGAATCCAAGAATCTCACTGAAAAATAGACTACCTAGTGTAGCGATCATTGAAACAATCCATGCCATATATAAGGTGTAATTACGCCATTCAAAATTCTTTTTTGTTGTATTCATCATTTCTTTTCCTTCAATGCTTTTTTAATTAAATTTTTGATTTGTTCATAATCATAAGGATCAGATAACATTGTTCCATTTACAACAATGCTTGGTGTTTGTTCTACACCATAATCTTGTGTTAGTTTTTCATCTCTATTTACTTCTTCTTGTTCTGTTTGTTTTTTTAAATCTTCTTCAAGTTGAGCAGCATTAATACTTGGTGTATATGTTTTTGTAATTTCTAATAGTTTTTCAGGAGTAATCCATGGATCATCATGATTTTCTGGCTGTGCGTTAAATAATTCCTTATGGAAGCTCCAATATGCTTGAGGATCTTGTTTATAAACGGATTCAGCAGCTAAAGCAGACAATTTAGATTCATTTCCGTGGAATAAAACATTCACATATGAAAATTTAACTTTCCCTGTATCGATATAGTCTTTCTGGAGCTGAGGGAAGATACGCTCACCCCATGCTTTACATGCCGGACACTTAAAATCGCCAAACTCAATAACAGAGACTGGTGCATCTTCTTTTCCTAAAGTAGGTTGTTTACCGATAGGAGGTAAATCTTTTACCACTTTATTTGTAGCAACTTTTTCTTCTTTATTCATCACGACGAAAGCTGTAATTGCAGCGAAAATGATTAGTGTAGTAACGAACAATAATTTTATGTGAGAGCTTTTCTTTTTTTTCATGTAAACACCTCGGATTTTTAAAGTTTAATAGAAACATAATAAGCGGTTTTTATTTAGCGAATTCTTTTAATATCACGGATCATGTCTTCATACGGTGTGTTTTGAAGGCCTGAATACTTCTTCACAACTTTTCCATCTTTGTCTACAAGATAAAAGCTTGTACCATGTATAACTTGTGTATTATTTTCTGGTTTAGTTACAAGTGTTTGGAAGTTATCTTTTGCAAACTTTTCAATTTCTGGTCGTGTATAACCTGTTAGAAAATGAGTTCGCTTCGCATCCATTTCATATACTTTCATAAACTCTGTTATTTTTTCAGGTGTGTCCACTTCAGGGTCTACACTAAACGATACAAACTCTACATCTTTAATACCTTCTTTTTGCAACATGTTTTGAAGTTTTGCCATATTAGCTGTCATAGGAGGGCAAACAGTTTCACAACTTGTAAAAATAAAATCGGCTACCCAAACTTTATCCTTCAATTCAGATGAACCAAACTTTTTTCCATTTTGATCTGTAAATGTAAACTTTTCTACATCCCAATTGAGTGAATCTCTTAGTTTATTATCACTACAGGCTCCTAAAATCGTAATTAGGGAAATAAGTATAAGTAATCTAATTACACGCATTTTTTTCATATGTATATCCTTTCAAAATATATTTAAGGTACGGAGCTACTAGGTAGCCCCGAATCTTATTATTTGTTTCGTAATAAACGCATACTGTTAAGGATTACAATAAGCGCAGCGCCTGTATCACTTAGGACAGCCATCCAAAGAGTAAGCCACCCTGGGAAGATAAAGGCAAGGGCGATAAATTTAATAATCAATGAGAACCAAATATTTTGTTTTATGATGTGCAATGCTTTCCGACTTAGTTTCATTGTATATGGAAGTTTTTCAAGATTGTCTGCCATTAATACAATATCTGCCGTTTCCATTGCGGTATCAGTTCCTGCACCGCCCATTGCAATCCCTAGGTTTGCAGTAGCGAGGGCAGGGGCATCATTTATGCCGTCCCCAATCATAGCCACTGTTTTCCCTTCAGATTGAAGTTGTTTGACAGAATGAACCTTATCTTCTGGGAGTAGGTTAGCAAAATAGCGATCTACTTTTGCTTTCTGTGCAATGTGTTCAGCTGTTCCTTCATTGTCTCCTGTTAACATAACAGTTTCTCGAATACCTGATTGTTTTAATTCTTGAATTGTTCTATAAGTAGTAGAACGAATGGAATCTGCTACTGAAATCATTCCTAAAATGACTTTGTTCGTTCCAACAAGTATTACGGTTTGACCAATTCTTTGCATCTCCTGAATCGGTTCATTCCACATTTGAAGCGAAACTCCAAAATCTTCATATAATGCTTTATTTCCAGCATAGTATGTTTCGCCATCTATCGTTACTTGCGCACCTTTTCCTACAATGGCGCGAAAGTCCGTTCCACTATGGATAGAAGTATGATGCTCTTTCGCATATGCTGTAATTGCTTTGGCAATGGGGTGATTAGAGTATTCTTCAATTGTTGCTGCGATGGATAATAACGCATCTTCAGTACAATCTAAGCTTCGTACATGCGTTACTTTTGGTTTTCCTTCAGTCAAGGTTCCTGTTTTATCAAACGCAATAGCGTTTAAAGAACCTGCAATTTCTAGAGCTGTACCACCTTTAATGAGTACACCGTTTCTTGCTGCATTTCCAATTGCAGATACAATAGCAACAGGAGTTGAGATAACTAAAGCACAAGGACACGCAACAACAAGAAGTTCTAATCCTTTATAAAACCATTCCATCCATTCGCCCATACCAAGAAGGGGAGGGATAATCATGACACCAATTGCTAATACAAAAACGATAGGTGTATAGATTTTTGCGAAACGATCCACAAATGCTTCTGTCGGTGCTTTCTTTTCCTGTGCTTCCTCCACAAGATGAATAATTCGAGATAACGTAGTATCCTCAACAAGTTTGGTTACTGTAATCTCAAGCGAACCTTCTTCATTGATAGTTCCTGCATATACGGAATCGCCAATTTGTTTATCGATTGGGATAGATTCACCAGTTATCGGGGCTTGGTTTACAGTAGAAGTACCTCCTGTAATTGTTCCGTCTAATGGGATTTTTTCACCTGGCTTCACAATAATCGTTGTATTGACTGCAATATCATCAACAGATTTTTTTGTAAGTTCCGTTCCAACTTTTACCCAAGCTTCTGATGGTGCTAAATCAATTAATCCACGAATAGATTCTCGTGTACGTTCAATTGATTTATTTTGTAGCGTTGCCCCTAGTGCAAATAACCAAACAACCGTTGCGCCTTCTAGCCATTGACCAATTAATGCAGCACCAATAGCGGCCGATATCATGAGAACGTTCATATCGAGTGATTTACTTCTAATTGCATAAAAAGAACTTTTAGCAGGTTTATAACCACTAATACCAATGCTAGCCGCATAGAGAAGTGTAATAAGAAGAGGCGATATGGTTGTAAAACTTCCTCCAAATCCTGAAGTTAAAAATAACCCTGAGAGAATTAAAGTTGTATTTTTTGATTTGGAAACAGGTGTTGATCCTCTACGAGCTCCAGCTAGAGACGCTTCAAATCCAGCGTTAGACACTTCTTTTATAATGTCATCCACATTTCGGTCATGACGAATATGCATTTTTCCAGTAGCGAAGTTTACTCGAACTTCTTCCACGCCAGAAACGTTGTGGAGATGCTTTTCGATTGTTAAAGCACATGCCCCACAATCCATACCTTCTACAAGATAAGTTTGTACGCCATCTCCTGATATTTTCTGAGTATTAAGAATAGGTGACGGGTCTTCGCATGAGCTATCACTACAGCAAGAAGATTTTGATGTCACTGGTTCTTTGGGTAGGTCTAATTCAGATGAACAACAGGTTTCAGTTTTAATAGAATTGTTGTTACTACTACAGCAAGAGATTTTCTTAGTAATAGGGATAATTGGAATCTCTTTTTTTGAAGAACAACACGATGCTGCTTCATCTGTAGTTTCTTCGTTTTCAGTTTTAGTTTCACCATTACAACAAGAAGTGTTTTTAGCAACTGGAACAATAGGAATCTCTTTTTTTGAAGAGCAACAAGATGCAGTTTCCGTTGCTAATTCTTCTTTTGGGGATGCTATGGAAGAATCTTGACAGCAATTCGTTTGTTTTTCGCTCTCCTTTTTATCTGTCATATCAGTTCTCTCCTTTTTGAGATAAACAACCATCGTTTTTATCACATGATGCTACTTCATTTTGTACCTCATGAAAGACAATATCGAACATTGTAAGTAACTGTTCAATTTGTGTACTGCGTAAGGAATAGTAGACATATTTTCCTTCTTGTCTACCTAGGATGATGCCGCATCCCTTTAAACAGTTCAGATGTTGTGAGATATTTGACTGATTTCCTTTAGTGATTTCTACAATTTCGGATACCGTTTTTTCACCATCTAACATACATTGAAGAATCTGAAGTCTAGTTTTATCAGCAAAGCCTCGAATAAATTTGGCTTTAATATCTAAGTCATTTGAGTTGCACAATCGTATTCACTCCAATCGTATTAGTCATTACTAATATGTTTATTCTTCATTCATATTAGCATTGGCTAATATGTGTGTCAAAGTGTTTTCGAAAAGTCTGATAAAAATTACTGCGCTTTATTTTTTACTGTGAGAAGGAATGTAAATAATGAACAAAAAATAATATAGTTAGTGGAAGCGAAGGGTATGTTATAGTGTTTGATGCACGCATTAAGAGATTTTATGTAACAGGAAAGAGAAGATTTTTGTTTAAATTTCAGGGGATACAAAATGTTAACGTTGACTGGGATTTATTTCTCATGCTAACATATAGATAATTTAATCAAGGCGGTGGAAATGTATTGGACTCAGATGTTGACTCGGATAGGTGGCTAAATGACCTCAATTTTCTCAGAGTACCCCTCATCATTTTGAGAATGTAGATTTTATACAATCTCATGTTAATGTGTATGAAGTAGGTCTGGAAAGAGAAAATATATCAGGAGGTGAATCCTTTAGTTTCAAGGAAGCTAAGGGAATTAGTTGGACATATTTAATTTAATCATGGTAGTGGTTTTAATCGCATGTACTGCATTTTTCGTGGCAATTGAGTTTGCTATTGTAAAAGTAAGAGGATCAAAGATTGATCAATTTGTATTAGAAGGAAAGAAGGGTGCGCTGGCAGCTAAGAAAGTGACATCAAACTTGGATGAGTATTTGTCAGCTTGTCAATTAGGGATTACAGTTACAGCAATGGGACTCGGGGCACTAGGTGAACCAACGATTGAGAGACTTTTACATCCTTTATTTGATAAGTGGAACATCAATCCTTCCATTGCAGGTGTATTATCTTTAGGAATTGCTTTTACTATAATGACGTACTTACATGTTGTAGTTGGTGAATTAGCACCAAAAACATTGGCGATTCAAAAAGCTGAGAAGGTTACTTTATTACTTTCGGCTCCGCTTATCTGGTTCTACAAAATCATGTATCCGTTTATTCGCTTGTTAAATGGCTCTGCAAGGATGATAACAGGAATGTTCGGCTTAAAACCTGCATCAGAGCATGATGTAGCACATACAGAAGAAGAATTACGATTGATTCTTTCTGAAAGTTATGAACGTGGAGAAATTAATCAAGCTGAATACAAATATGTAAATAATATTTTTGAATTTGATAATCGTATTGCGAAAGAAATCATGGTCCCTCGTACAGAAATTATAGGGCTACATGTAGATAATTCTTTAGCAGACCATATGAAAATAATCCGTGATGAAAAGTACACACGTTACCCAGTATTTGGGGAAGATAAAGATGAAATCATTGGTATGGTGAATGTGAAAGATTTCTTTATCCGTTATATGAATAAGGAAACAAAAGAATTCAGTTCTATTCAATCGTATACGCGTCCAGTAATTGAAGTAATTGAGACCATACCAATACATAATCTTTTACTACAAATGCAAAAAAAACGTATTCCGTTGGCTGTGTTATATGATGAATACGGCGGTACGGCTGGTATTGTAACCATTGAGGATATTCTGGAAGAGATTGTAGGAGAGATCCGTGATGAATACGATGAAGATGAGCGTCCGCCCATCCAGCAAATGAATGAAGGTCATGTTGTCGTAGAAGGTAAAGTATTAATTAGCGAACTAAATGATTTACTAGGATTACATATGAATGATAGTGATGTTGACACGATTGGTGGTTGGATTCTGATGCAGAATTATGATATCCAAGAAGGACAAACAGTGAATAGCGAAGGGTATGCGTTTAAAATTCTTTCTAAAGACCCTCACCAAATCAAACGTGTTGAAATACAAAAAGAAATGTTGGAAGCAGCAACTGTATAGTTGCTGCTTTTATTCAGCTGATAACATGGTAGCCTTCCTCATTAAATTCATTGATTAATCAACTCTTTATCTGTTAACACATTACCGAAATAGGGAATGATTGTTTCCTTTGTATTCAAGGTTCAACACCTCTTGGATATTGTAAAATGTATCTCATTTATACAGATTGTAATATAATTTAAATGTAAATTTGTAGAGTAAAATAGATTAAAAGTAACAAATGTTGAGAAAGGATGCCTTTGTAAAAATTAGTATTTGTATTTCACTAGATAATAAAAAATGTAGAATGATTTCATTTCTGACATTGTTATTTACTAGTAATCAAAATAAAGAATAAAGAAATTTCTCGGATGGGAATTTTTACACAGTCATAAAATGGAGGCAATAGTTATGCAGCAAATTAAAAAAATAGGAAACGCATTTTGGTATATGACACCTGTTTCTGAGACAGATAGACCTATCTTAGGAATGGTAGTTGGAAAAGAAAAGACTTTGATGATAGATGCAGGTAATTCAGAAGCACATGCACAATTGTTTTTAGAAATGCTAAAAGAGCAAAATATCTCAAATCCTGATTTTGTAGCATTGACGCATTGGCACTGGGATCATATTTTTGGATTGCCTGTACTACAAAATGCATTGTCTATCGCACATTCTGAAACAAAAAAAGAGATGAACGCACTTGTTTCTTATGAGTGGTCAGATGAGGCATTGGACGCACGAGTGAAAGAAGGTACAGAAATTGAATTTTGTGCGGATTGTATAAAAAAAGAGTTCAGTGAACAAACAAGAAATATTCAAATTATTCCGCCGTCCTTAACCTTTCAGAAACAACTTGAATTAGACCTTGGTGATGTGACATGTGTGTTAGAGCATGTGGGCGGAGACCATTCACATGATTCTGTTGTTATTTATATTAAAGAAGAAAAGATTTTGTTTTTAGGAGACTGTATATATGCAGATATCTTTTCTGCAAAGCGGAACTATACAACGAAACGAACGTTTAAACTGATACAAGAATTAGAGAAATTTGATGCTGAGACATATATTCTTTCCCATGGGACAGCTATAAATCGGGATGAGTTTTCACAAGAAATTCATTTGCTAAAAACAGTAGGAACTTATACGGAAACACATAAAGGCGATGAAGAGAAGATAAAAGCAGCATATAAACAAGAACTAGATAGAGAATTAAATGAAGATGAGCTAGAAACAATAGAGTATTTTGTAAATGGTTATGAAATGGTTAATCTGTAAAATCTAACTCTAATTAAATTGATGCTTATTCTGACCAAATGCAATGTAACTGTACAAAAAGAGTATTGAAAATTAATTCAATACTCTTTTTAATAATTAAATATTTAGTCCCAACCAATTTCTAAATCTTTTTGCTGGCCCATCATCTGGGTTTACACCACTTTCAGGACTGGTTGTGATTAGCAGCTTTTTTAGCTAATTCAGTAATATATTCAAAGAATGCATCACGTTTTACATCATAAACGACATTTACTGGTCTTCCGTTAGCAGTTTCCACTGTACGTCCTTGGCTGGGTCCGTATGTATGAATGATACTAGTAATCGTCTTTGTTTTTACGAGATCAGTGTTTCCAACAAATGCAGTAGTTAATACATCCCACAAATAGTAGGTAGAGTTAGTTGAAAAGTGAACGAGAGGAGGGACCATTGCATAACATTGACCAAGGAAGTCAACACCAATATACTTTCTCTCTTTTGCCCAACGTTCACGTACGTCTAAAGTTAGTGGAACCTGATTAGTACTTTCTAGAGTTACTAAATCAATTACTATATTAGCATCCCAAACACGAGCTACTGCTTCGGGATCCCAAAATGAATTCCATTCGGCTGTTCCATCATGTTCTGGCTCATGTACATTTCCCGCAGTACGAAATGTACCGCCCATCCAAACGAGACGTTCAATTTTATCTTCGATTATTGGAGATTCATATAATGCACGAGCAAGGTCAGTCAGGGGCCCTGTAAATAATACAGTTGTTTTTCCATCAGTTTGTAGGAGAGTCTCTATTAAATGATGATGTGCAGGTTTTTTTGATGCAGGTGTAACAACTTTCCCAAACTCATTTAAAATTGGTAAAGCATCTACATAAAATGCATGCATCCGCCAGTCTTTTGGAAATGGGTTTTTCCCACGAGAGTTGGACGCTGCTACCTCAATACTACTTTTACCAAAACGATCGATAATTTTACGACTTGCATACATTGCTGGTTCTAAATAGCAATCTGCAGGGATAACCGAAACACCTGTAAGTTTGACGTTGTCCATCTGAAGTAATAAAAATAATGAAATTAAATCATCTACACCACCATCATGATTGAAGTACACTTTTTTCATCATTTTAATCTCCATCCTATATTAATTAAATATGAATCGACGAAAAATCATCAATAATTTCCACTACTTCAATTCTCCCATTAATCAGTAGCTCAGGAAGTTCATTTCTAACGTTTCCTTTCCAATACTCTCTAGCCTGTTCAATTTTTTGAGCGAAAGGAATACCATCTTCTTTCGGTAAAAAATTTCCGTCACCTTCAAAAGAACTACCGATCACTCGTAGTTTAACAATCTGCAAAACTTCTCGATTGTAAGAATCAAATAGCGCTTTCCATTTCAAAGCATCTTCATAGCTTTGGGAAGCATATAAGCAAGACAACCTTGACGGGTATTCAGGAAATTCTTGCAGCCTAACCATTTCCACAATCGTTTCTCTAACCGCTCTAATTGTTTGATCCACATAATTCATAACTACTTTAGCATTTTCATTATTTATATGTAATTCCTCATTGATATAATGCCCTTTTAAAATTTGAATGGAGTCTTCATCATTAGAATTTAATTGTTCTCTTTCAAAAAAGAAGTGATAGAGGGTATTAGTTTGATTTTTATCAAAGTGAATGATTTGTCCGATATGCATTGTTTTCCTTGTAACGATGTGATATACGTAAAACCCTTGTTCATTCATGGTTATCCTCCTAGTAGTAATTATCATATAATTCAATGTTAAATTTAATAATTCAATATTAATATATATAAAACATTTATAAGTGAAAAGTTATAAAGTGGGAGGATTGGAGTGAAGAGTGGAAGAAATGCACGTAAACGCTTTAAAAATGTTCACAAAATGTTCACTTACGAAGGAGTTTCCAATATCGATATAATGACAAAGACTCAAAGAGAAGGGATGATGAAAATTGCCAACAACAAGAAAGGAAAACCTCCAATTTGGTATGATGATGTGCCTTGGGATGGTTATAGTCATGACGTTTTACAATTTATTAATGAATGGAGCAGGAGGGCCAATTCATATTAAGGAGATCGCATTAGAACTAATAATTGGATTTATTATTGCGCTATTAATTGAAATATGTATCGTTGGACCGTGTGCGAAAAAGATTGTATTTGCATTACCATTTGATAAATCAAAAAAAGTAAACATGATTATTGCGATGGCAACAACAATGGTAATCGGAATGGTATTCTTTATGTCATTTTACGGAATGGCTATGATGTATTTACATAATGGGGTACATGGTGACTCATTCGTTTCAATTTATTTTTCGGTCTTTATTAAAAATTTTATTATGGCGTACCCACTTCAATTAATAATAATGGGACCTCTTGTACGTTTCGTATTTGGAAAGTTTATTTTGAAGAATAAAGGTGTTAATATAGCGTAGTTAAAAATTATTTATTTGATTATATAAATTAATCAATAATACGAATTCAATGTATCGAAAGAATTTGAAATGCATGTTAACAAATGAATTATTGAAGTCATGTGAAAGTGATTTAGTTAGGATAATAAACCTCTTAGTGTATGTTGTTAAAAAGCTGTACCTTTTTTGTATAAGGGTACAGCTTTCGTTGTACTATTTGTTTGGACTTTATATGGAAAAATGTAGCGTTTATTCGCCCGTTGAAAAATTAATATCAATTTAAAGGGGAGAGCTAAGTATGTAAAGAAAAAATATAAGTGAATGGGATCTCGATTTGTGGTGGGATAAAATTCATTTTGGAGTAGGACTTAGTCGGAAGGAAAACTTATACATTTAGTAGTTAGTTAAAAATAAAAGTCTAATAGTAAGGGTATTATACATAAGGGAGAGACGCACAGTGATTCATTATATGTTAAAAGATGGTGAACTTTATTTAGATGTATCCGGTATTAAGCATTGGTGTAAAGTTGCAGGGGCAGCTCATAATACAGTTCCTCTCATTATTGTACATGGAGGTCTAGGTGGTAATCATTATGTATTTGAGAGAACTCTGGGAATGAAATTAGAAGAATATTTAACTGTAGTTTATTATGAACAAAGAGGTTGTGGGCGTAGCGAGGCACCTCAAGATGACAATGCCTATTCTATAAATACGTTAGCAGAAGATTTAGAGGAATTAAGAAAGCGATTAAATATAAACAAGGTAAATTTGTTAGGATATTCTTTTGGTGGACAACTTTGTTTAGAGTATGCTTTAACATATCCAGAAGCAGTTGAGAAAATGGTATTACAGGCACCATTATTAGACGATTATGATGAAGTGTATAAGGTGCAGATAGAAGGGTTCCTAAAAGTAACGGAAGGGAACATGAAAGAACAAATATCTATAATTAGTAAGTCGGAAATCTCCTTGAAAGAAAAAAACAATCAAGTTTGGAACATTGTTGATACTGAAGTTGTTGATCGGCTATTGTTTAAAAATCAAGAATTTGCAAAGTTAAATCGTAGTCTTTGGGAAGAAAGTCATTTAAATAATACAGGGAAGATGAGTAAAGTTATTTTTGAAACGAAATCAATTGTACCGCTGATTGAGCGCATTAATGATTTGGAACAAGATACATGTGTCATTGTTGGAGTGTATGACTATAATACTGGTGTGGAAATGAGTAAAAGGATAACGAGTCATATGAAAAATAGTAAACTTGTTATATTTGAAAATAGTGCACATTTTCCAGATATCGAAGAAACAGATAATGTATGTGAAACGATTATAGAGTTTTTAGAAATATAGTATAAAAACACGGATAGGATTAATTGTTTGAATATTGAATTATATAAGTTGTGAATTGTTTATTTATAATTGGGGAGGATGCAATATGATTGAATACAGAAAAGCAAGAGTAGAAGATATACAAGGGATTATTAAAGTGTGTTCAGACGGTTATAGAAATACATACCCAGGTTTGTTGCCTCAGCAATACATAGAAAGTACGATTAAGGAATTTTACAATGATGACAGGGTGAGAAATGAAATATTAAATATTAGCCAAGAGTGGAATGTGGAATGGCTGGTTTGTTGCAAGTGATAATGGAGAAATACTCGGTGCTGGTGGAGGTGGTTTCACTGGTAAAGAGACAGCAGAGTTATTTGTAATATATTTAAATCCAAATAGAAAAAGAGAAGGCATTGGTACAGAATTACTGTCTATAATTACAAATGATCAAATTGAACGTGGTGCAAAAGAACAATGGGTTTCAGTTGCAAAAGATAATGATATGGGAATTCCATTTTATGAAGCAGTTGGATTTAAATACCAAGATGAAAGACCAGCTTATGGGCTACCTGTAAGCGAAGGTTTCACATCTATTCGATACAAACGTGAGTTAGCAATTAGCTTAGTTGAAAGATAAATAAAGAAGACCTCGCCCGAATTATATTTAGGTTATAGTTGTTGAAGTCAATAAAAGTAAAGGAAAGGAAAGGACCTATTTGATATGTACAATATGTTTTTGCCTTTATATTATAGTTAGTTTTGAAAAAAGTTTGACAAAAAGGTCTATTTGGTAGGGTAAGTACTTATGCATAAAATAACACTAATTTTTTGTACACTGTGCTATAAACTCTCGCGAGAGTTGGAAAATAGATTCGCGAATCTATTTTCCAACCTGATGTGGTGATGAGATGCGAAGCTATTATGAGTGCAGTGATATAACTAGGAGGTTTCCACTATGACAGCTTTATTTAAAGCTATGGAGTTCCAGCTAAAAACTGAACGACTTGATCTGAGTATGTGGGAGGAATCCGATTCAGCCTGGATGAGAGAGTTAATTGGCGAACGTGGTGTGGATATGCCAACCCTTGACGCCGTTCGTAGCCAGCTTATCGAGATGCGCAAGAGAGCAGTCGAAAATGGCATTTCCCTTCTCACTATTCGCAGACGAGACGAAGGTGATTTCATCGGATACTGTGGCTTGATTATCGGTCGTTCCACACTGGAAGAGCCGGAAATCGCATACGAGTTGTTCCGCAGTGCTCATCGTAAAGGCTATGCGACTGAGGCAGCATCCGCTGTGCTGGACGCTGCGATTGCTACCGGGCGCCACAGACTTTGGTCGACTGTAGGCGCTTGGAATGTTGCGTCCTTCAGGGTGTTAGAAAAGATAGGATTTGAGAGGCATCACAGTACGTGGGACGAGCGCGGTGAGATTGTTTGGAACGTACGCAATCTTTAGAGAGCCCGACCTAACTCGAAACTATTGAAAAGGAGAAAAGCGCATTAGTTTGGGGGAGAATCCAGATAAAGATAAAATGACTGATTTATAACCCAAATAGTGACAAACTATAACTGAAGCATGTACTCCTTCCACATTCGGTAAAAGGTAAGCCTTTTTATTAACAATGGGTATTTCGTGAACTCTCATTAAAACACTCTCCCGTCCTTTGTTTATCTTTAAGGCTGCCTCTAATCAAATTAGGATTGTTTATTTAATGTCCTCGAAAGCGGAGTGCTGCCTTCGCACCGAGGCTTTGTCTCCCTCCAAAAACCAATCGAACGTTTCAAGTTTTATATCTTTATTATACTGATTAAACTAAATATTTATTGTTTACTTACTTATTTCATTCATTATGTAAATAAAAAAGGATAATTAGCCCTCATAATGGACTAACTATCCTATTATTATATGAATTTAATAAAATCGAGGTCTTTTTTTGTATATGATTAATATATAAGCTATAGATTTATCATTTTTTAAACCGTATATGAACGAACTTCAACATCTTTATTAGATTTACAATCCGCATCATAATTCGTGTACTTCCATCCCAATCTTTATTTGTAGGTATATGTTTAAAGAAAGGGGAGCAGCTTAATATTTTTATGTTAGAAGACCACTTTTCTATTGTCTTTGGATTATTTACGTAAAAATACATCATAGCGCCGTTATTACCAGATTTTTTTACAGTAGCATTCGAAAGTGTCAGTGCGAACTTGGATTCAGCATCAAAATATAACTCTCCTCCAGGAAAACGTTTTGCCATAGCGACAATTATCTCCTTCAGTTCCTCTTCTTTAAAGTAATAAAACACACCTGCTGATATAAAAAGAATACCGTCTTTTGGATCATATTTTATATCGTTGAACCAAGAAGTGTCAAAGAATGATTTGGCAATGCTTATATTTCGTGGTGTATCTTCAATTAATGTTTTGCGGAAAGCGATCGCATCAGGCAAATCAAGGTTATACCACTGTATAGTACCGTTATCAATTCTTGAAAAAGTAGTGTCTAGTCCAGAACCGATATTTACTATAGTAGCATTCGGATGTTTTCTAATAAATTGTTTAATAGTATCGTCTATTTTTCTTGCACGGGTAATGTAAGTGATACATCCATATTCGCCAAATGTATCTGCTATTTTAGAGAAATCAAAGTCGCATTCTTTAATAATCCGAATAGCTTCCGTATCATCTAAAATATCCTTATTTTTCTCACTACCATATGCTCGTCCCCATAGTGGAATAAGCATGGTACCTTGAACTGATTGTAAATCTATTTCTTTAACCATGAAACGTCCTCCGTTTAATAATAAAAAATATTTTATATATATGATTAGTCGTTATTTAGCATTTTTGATAACATTTTATTTGTTTTATACAGTCCGTAAGTTAAATCACGTTGATCTTCTTCATTGAGTTTTTCAAGATTATTAGTGAAATTATTATAAATTTGTTTCCATCTTTCATAATGTACTTTTTCAGCTTTATCTGTTAAGGAAATTAAAACAGCTCGTTTATCTACTGAATCTTGTTTTTTTATAATGTATCCGTTTTTCTCTAAATTACGAACGGTTACACTTAATTGTTGTTTAGGTATGTTTAAATAACTAGCAATCATTTTTAAATTTACAGCGACTTTTTGCTGGGCAATATACTCAACTATGTGTTGCTCTAAATGTGTAAATTCAGTGGATTTCTCTGATAATAATTTGAAAGTATCTGACATATTTAATAATAAATTCATGTATTCGTTTATTAATTCTTTATTAGTCATTATTATTCGTGTCCTTTATCAATTTAGTAATCATTTTATTACTATTTTCACTTAAAATCAAATGATTACATTAATATTAGTAATTATTTATTTACTAATATGATGTTATTTAAATCGTGAGAGATACAGTAGAGGAAAAGTTAAAGTTTTTTTATGAGAGGAGAATAGAAATATTATAAAATATTACTTTATATATAAAAAACTAATGAAGCTAATGTCTTTTTCAGATATTATGCTGTAAATAATTTTATGGTAAAATCTTTTACATAATGAAATAAAGGGGTAGTATTCTATGGGTTATTTCTCAAATAGTTTATTAGTTTTGTTTGTTCTTATCGTATGTAGCTGTATGATTTTCGGTTGATAATATAATGATGGATTTATAAAAAAGAAGGTAATTCACAATGGTGAGATGCCTTCTTTTTCTTATAATTGTAATTTAGATTCAGTATTTGGTGATGGTTGAAATGTATATATTTTATACTCACCGTTAGTTGATATACTAAACAAATATTAAATAGAGAAATATATATGGTACCAATCTTATTAAGTTCCTTATGTTTTTAAAGAGAAGGAGTTTCCTTTTTTCTTATTGAAGTATTGTTCGAGTCAGTTTGACGACGGTCAAAATTTTTTTGGAATAAAAACAAAAAGGATAATAGGGAGTATTTACATGAAAACTATTTTAAAGTACACAATTGAATCACCTAAAGATTTCAATGAATTATTAACTATGTATGAATCTTTAGGATGGAATTCTCTTAACTTATCGGTTAATGAGTTAGAGAAAATGTGTAAACAAAGTTGGTATGCAATTTATGTTTTTGATGACCAAAAGTTAGTAGGGATGGGACGGGTTATATCAGATGGTGTAATTACGGGCATTATTTGCGGAGTGTGTGTATTACCGGAATATCAGTCCAAAGGCATTGGAAAAGAAATAGTGGAACGATTAAGCCGGCACTGCGAACAAAAACGAGTTATTCCACAACTTATGTGCGTTGAAGATTTAAAACATTACTATGAATCAATTGGATTTGAGGAATTTTCGATTGGTATGACGAAGCATATTATACGATAGCAGGTTTTTATTTATTAAGTTTTTTATGTATTCAAATCTATTTTTAGATATTAAAAACCTAATAATAAAGGAGACAAAAGTCATGGAGATTGCTAAGGGAGTAGAGATGTTACATCTTGAATTTAAAGAGTATATTATTCACCCAATTCTTTTATGGGATGATGAAATGGCAGTTTTAATAGATACTGGATTTCCTGGACAAATTGAAGATATACGAGTAGAAATGGATAAGGTTGGAGTATCGTTTCATAAACTAAAAGTCGTGATTTTGACGCATCAAGATATAGATCATATAGGCAGTCTTCCTGAACTATTACACAACTGTGGAAGTAATATAAGAGTCTATGCTCATGAGCTAGATAAGCCATATATCGAGGGGGAGTTACCTTTATTGAAGGATGCACAAGTACAGAATCCTCCGAAAGGAAAAGTGGATGATACTTTGGTTGACGGCCAAGAACTTCCATATTGCGGTGGTATTCTTGTTATTCATACCCCAGGGCACACTCCTGGTCATATTAGTTTATATTTGAGACAAAGTAAAACTCTTATCGCTGGGGATTCAATGTATAGCGTAAACGGAATTTTAGGGGGAATTCATGCCCCAACTACTTTGGACGTAAAGGAAGCGCAAAATTCTTTGAAGAAGTATTTAAATCTAGAAATTGATTCGGTAGTTTGTTACCATGGTGGATTAAGTAAGGGGAATATAAATGCACAAATTCAAAAGCTGTAGATAAGAATTTTTTGTTAATCGGTGCTAAAGTATAATCTAATTGCTAGTATATAAATAAAACCCTTAAATTAATAAAGAGCATGTTGGAAGGAATTTCAAACGTGCTCTTTATTAAATATAATCAATTTAATTTTGATGACTTAACCCATTCCAATAAAACGAAACGATTTGTTTTGCTAATTCATCTATATTTGCAAGAGTAGGATTGTGATTCTCATCTTTAAAATTCCCGATTGATAATAAAGCGACGAAAGCATGGGCAGCAAATTTAGGATCTCCTGTAGGTATTTCTCCAAGGGCCGTCGCATTATCGAGTGCTTTTTCCAATACTTCATACATGTTATCCTCGGCATTTTTTAATTCCTTCAATTGCTCTTCAGATAAGGATAGTTTTGCATCTTTCATAAAGTTCTTCATATCAATATCCATCGTTGCGTGTAAGTATACTGTAGCAAAGTCCAATAATCTTTCTTCCAAAGTCTTATTTGTAGAGAGGATTTGATCCATGTTTTCTCTTATTCGTATCATCATTTGAATCATAGTAGCGGTAAATAAATCCGCTTTTGTTGAATAGTAATAGTAGACGGTTGCTTTTGTAACACCACATTCTTTCGCGACCTCATCCATCGAAACAACTTGATAATTTTGAGTGAGAAATAACCTAGTTGCAACTCCTAAAATGATTTCTTTTGTAGACTTTGTATTTTTATTTTGACGAGGTCTTCCGAGAGGACGTTGTTTTTGATCCAAATACATTCGCTCCTGACATTTATTATTGAGATAATTATAACATAATTTTTAATCATTCTTGATTAATTAACCTACCAGTATATATAATTAATATTGGTGGGGAAAAGGAAGGTGGGTTTTTATGAAAAAGCACCCGTTAAATATGTTAGGGAAGCTTGTAGCAGGGAAGAATACGCAATGGATAACTTTATCGGTTTGGATTCTTATTACATTGGTACTTTCATTTACGTTGCCACAAGTAAACAGTATGAAAGTACCGAATCCGAAAAATTTACCTGAAACAGCTATGTCACAGCAAGCTGAAGCACTTATGAAAAAAGAATTTCCTAATAATGTAGGAAATCCGTTGTTAGTAGTATGGCATCGAGAGGGTGGATTACAGTCAAAGGATTATAAACTCATACAAGACGTTTATAAAGAATTAAAGGACAGTCCTTTAAAAGAACAATCAGCATTACCACCATTTGATACAATTCCAGAGCAAGTATTATCAAAAAGTGCATCAAAAGATGGTACATCATTTGTTACACCAATATTTTTTAATAAATCTGCTGGAACGGATATATTAAAAAGTAATTTAGAAGAGTTACGAAAAATAGTGAATAGTAAAGTGGATGAAGATCCATTCAAACAAAAAATTACCGACTCTGGTTTACATGTTCGATTATCTGGACCTGTAGGTATTCAAACGGATGCGGTAAGTTTATTTAGTCAAGCTGATGTGAAATTATTAGTTGCTACTGTATTACTTGTATTGGTTTTATTAATTTTATTGTATCGTTCTCCAATTTTAGCAATTTTACCTTTACTCATTGTTGGCTTTGCATATGGAATTATCAGTCCGACACTGGGCTTTTTAGCAGACAATGGATGGATTAAAGTAGATGCACAGGCTATATCGATTATGACAGTCTTACTGTTTGGAGCAGGAACGGATTACTGTCTATTTTTAATTTCAAGATATAGGGAGTATTTACTAGAAGAAGAAAGTAAATATAAAGCGTTGCAACTTGCGATAAAAGCATCAGGCGGAGCAATTATAATGAGTGCACTAACTGTAGTATTAGGATTAGGAACATTATTACTTGCACATTATGGAGCGTTTCATCGATTTGCAGTACCATTTAGTGTTGCTGTTTTCATAATGGGAATCGCTGCATTAACAATTCTTCCGGCATTTTTATTAATTTTTGGTAGAGTTGCATTCTTCCCATTCATACCGAGAACAACTGCAATGAATGAAGAGTTTGCGAAAAAGAAAGTTTTAAAAGTAAAAACTACAAAGGGGGCCTTTAGTAAAAAGATTGGTAATATTGTTGTACGTAAACCATGGACAATTATTATGCTAACTGTATTTTTATTAGGGGGATTGGCTTCATTTGTACCACGTATTCAATACACATACGATTTATTAGAATCATTCCCGAAAGATATGCCATCACGTGAAGGATTTACATTAATTACTGATCATTTTTCAGCTGGAGAATTAGCACCGGTAAAGATTGTAGTTGATTCAAAAGGAAAAGATTTACCTATTAAACAAGAAATAGAGAAATTATCTTTTGTTAATAAAGTGAAAGAACCAATGAAGGGAAAAGAAAATAATCAATTGCAAATGTATGAAGTTTCTTTAGCGGAAAATCCGTACTCAATTGAAGCATTGGATCAAATCCCTAAATTGAAAAGTAGTGTAAAAAAAGTATTAAAAGACACAGGGATTAGTAATGCAGAAAATCAATTGTGGATTGGCGGAGAAACAGCTTCCTTATATGATACAAAGCAAATTACTGAACGTGATGAAGCGGTTATTATTCCGGTTATGATTAGTATCATTGCTTTACTTTTACTCGTGTATTTACGTTCAATCGTTGCGATGATTTACTTAATTGTAACTGTCGTTTTATCTTTCTTCTCTGCATTAGGAGCAGGATGGATTTTACTGCATTTGGGTATGGGAGCTCCCGCAATACAAGGTGCGATACCGTTATATGCATTCGTATTTTTAGTTGCCTTAGGAGAAGATTATAATATCTTTATGGTCTCAGAAATATGGAAAAATAGAAAGAAACAAAATCATGTAGATGCAGTAAAAAATGGTGTTATACAAACAGGAAGTGTAATTACATCAGCTGGTTTAATTTTAGCAGGAACTTTTGCAGTATTAGGTACGTTGCCAATCCAAGTTCTTGTTCAATTTGGTATTGTGACTGCAATCGGCGTATTACTAGATACGTTTATTGTGAGACCATTATTAGTACCAGCAATTACAGTTGTATTAGGACGTTTCGCTTTTTGGCCAGGAAAACTTTGGAAAGAAGAAAAGCAATTACAAAAAGAAGATACTTTATAAAAGAAGGTTGCCGATAAAGTCAGTAAAACTGATTTTTAGGCCACCTTCTTTTTTGTTGGTCTGATATAGAATGATCATTTTGAATATACAACGAAAAATATAGATGAAATGTATGATGAAGTTTTAAGTGCATTAAAATTTTTCTTATCAGACATAATAATTCATAAGAAATTCCAATTGAGTGAGGAATTTCTAAAATTATGTATTGTTATAGGATGATAAAAATGTGGGACACGATCGTTTTGTATATACCTGAGTGGAAAGTTTTTATACAAGCCTTTATCGTACTTTTCATTCCATATATAATTTCAAGATTTTTTAGTTGGATTCGCACATTAGAAAAAGAATAATATAACGAACTACATTCAAGTGAAAACAAATATTGATATGTAAAGAAGAGTAGTATAGGAAGTTTTTTTGAGAAAGAGTGATGAAGGTGAAAGCGCAGGATTCAATAGTTAATCAAAGCCAAGAACAAGGCAATACATATGAGAATAACGCGACCAAAGTTTCTGAAGACTACTTTACAGGTGATTTCAATTTAGATTTAGAGGTTATAAAAAAAGAAGCTCTTGATAACTCTGACGTTTATTGTCGAGAGTTTAACATAGGTGGGACTAGCATCCGGGCAGCTCTTGTTTTTATAGAAGGGCTGTCAAATAAAGATCTTATTGATATGCACATTATGAAATCATTAATGTGTAATTTTCCTGATGAGTATAAAGATGAATCATCTAATATGAAAGATAGTGTTTCAAAAGAGTTTATTAAAAACCGAGTTCTTCCTATTAGTGGAGTGGAGGAAGTGCACTCTGTCCAAAAAATGATGTCAAAGGTGTTAATGGGTTCAACGGCATTATTAATTGATGGATTATCAGATGTATTCATACTTAATACAAAAAAAGGAAAAACGCGTAATGTTGAAGAGCCAGTATCAGAGGGATCGGTCAGAGGTCCACGGGTAGGTTTCACAGAAGTTTTGTCGGATAATACTGCTTTGTTACGGTTACATGGTGAAAACGAAGGATTATCTTTAATAAAGTTTCATGTGGGAGAACGAGCAAAAAAAGAATTGGTTGTTGCCTTTATGAAAGAGATTGCTGATTCGGAATTAGTAGAAGAAGTTAAGAAGAGAATTCAGAAAATTAATATTGATAATGTGCCAGAGTCAGGTTATGTAGAACAACTTATTGAAGATAATTATCTTAGTCCCTTCCCGCAAGTACAGAGTACGGAACGTCCTGATAAAGTAATCGCTGCATTAATGGAAGGAAGGGTTGCAATTTTATTGGATGGAACACCTTTTGCATTAATTGTTCCGGTTACATTTAGTATGATGATGCAATCGCCTGAAGACTACTATGAACGTTGGATACCAGGTACATTGATTCGTTTATTGCGCTTTGGAACAGCTATTATTTCTCTATTTGCTCCCGCTCTGTACATTTCATTTATTTCATTCCATCCTGGATTGATTCCAACTAAGTTAGCCATTTCAATTATAGGAGGGCGGGAAGGCGTTCCCTTTCCTGCAATTATAGAAGGATTATTTATGGAAATTGCAATTGAAATTTTACGAGAAGCAGGGCTACGACTACCTAAGCCTATTGGTTCAGCGATGGGAATTGTAGGAGGATTAATTATTGGACAGGCTTCTGTAGAAGCTGGAATTGTGAGTCCGATCATGGTAATTGTTGTGGCGGCCACAGCTATTTCTTCTTTTGCACTTTCTCATTATAGTACAGCAATTCCATTACGTATTCTTCGCTTTGTAGCGATGTTTTTCGCTGCCATATTCGGATTATATGGAGTTATTCTATTTTTCCTATTTATATGCAGTCATATTGCAAGGCTTAAAAGTTTTGGTGTACCGTATGCTAGCCCGGCTGTCTTATATCAATTTAGTGATTGGAAGGATTTTATGGTTCGTATGCCAATTCAGATGATGAAGCGACGTCCGAAAATGTTGAAATTAAAAGACTATGTACGGAAAGGAAGTGAAGAGGAATGATTACGAACTCAAAGGATAAAATTCCTACTTCACAAGCAGCTGTTATTCTTATCAATTATATACTTGCTATCGGAATTCTCACTTTACCTAGAACCGCTGCTGAGAAGGTGCATACACCTGATGTTTGGATAACTGTTATTTTAGGTGGATTAATTGCGATGGTTGCGGGTGTAATTATCGTGAAGTTAAGTCAACAATTTCCTGAAAAAACATTTTATCAATATAGCCAAGAACTTGTAGGGAAATGGCTTGGGGTGTTAATTAGTTTAATGATTATCAGTTACTTTTTTACACTTTCGTCATTTGAACTTAGAACGTTGGAAGGTATAACAAGTTTCTTTCTACTAGAAGGTACGCCTGACTGGGCTATTATTATGCCATTTATGTGGATAAGTCTATATTTAAATTTAGGCGGAATAAATGCGATAGCACGTTTATTTGAAATGATTTTTCCAATTACAGTTTTCATTTTCTTAGTGACATCTTTTATGAGTATTGGAATATTTGAACTCGATAACCTTCGTCCTGTATTAGGACTTGGGATTGTTCCGGCATTAAAAGGACTAAAAACAACAACTATGGCATATTCGGGTGCAGAAATTATGTTGTTACTTTTAGCCTTTATGAAGAAACCATCTCAAGCTGTAAGGGTTGTTATAATTGGCACTATGATTCCGTTACTTTTTTATGTCATTACAGTTGTAATGGTTATTGGTGCGTTTTCTATCGATGGGGTATTGATGAGAACATGGCCTACAATAGATCTTATGAGAAGTTTTGAAATTCAAGGTTTAATTTTTGAACGGTTCGAATCTTTGCTATTAGTGATATGGATTATGCAAATCTTTGCAACATATACAATCTGTTATTATGCAGCTGCTTTAGGGTTATCACAGCTCTTTAATAAAAATATTCATTCCTTTTTGTATGGATTACTCCCAGTAATATATATCGTTTCCGCAATTCCGAAAAACATAAATGAGGTATTTGAATTTGGAAATTTGATTAGCAACGCAGCGATAATATTATTTGGTATTCTTCCGGTTCTTCTCCTAATGATTTCGAAGGGGAGGAAAAAAAAGCATGAACCAAAATGTTAAAGGTAGAAAAATTATTATAAGAATAACGTCAATAGTTTTTCTCTTATTACTTACAGGATGCTGGAGTAGTCATGAAATTGAGGAGTTAGGTTTCGCTGTAGGTATAGCAATAGATAAAGAAAAAGAAACAAAGATTGAGAAAGAAATTGAAGAAAAGGGCGGCGGATATAAAAAGAAGAATTTGATAACAACCACCTATCAATTTGTTAAAGCACAATCATCATCAGACGGAGGAAAAGGTGGATTATCGCAACAAAAAGCTTATATGAATGTTGCAGAAACAGGAGATTCTCTTCATCAATCAATACGTGAAGTTGCATTAAGAAGGCAAAGGCCTATCATTTTTCATCATACGAAAGTAATAGTTGTTAGTGAAAGTATTGCCCGAACCTATAATTTAACGCAGTTATTAGACATCTATGTTCGTGATAATGAGATGAGACCTAGTTGCTTTATTATGGTTAGTAAAGGGCTAGCTAGTGATGTGTTAAAATCAAAAGAACTTGGGGAAATTCCAGCATTTCGCTTGATTGATATCGAGGATAATCAATATAGATCCTCACGAATTTTACCGCCGATGCCACTTGCAAAACTACCAGGAAAGGTGAAATCTGGGGCGAGTTTTCTTTTACCAAATGTGATTTCTATAAACGGAGAAGTGAAATATGTAGGTGCTGCTGTAATTAAGGGGCGTACAAAAAAACTCCGTGGCTTTTTGAACGAGAATGAATTAGAAGGCTTAATGTGGATAACCGCAAAAGGGAAAAGTGGCTTGGTGAAAAGTTATGATAAAAAGACGAAAAAATTAGTTATGTATGAAGTGAAATCTATGAAAAGTAAAATTACGCCCCATGTTAAAGGGGATAAAATCTCATTCGATGTCAATGTGCAGTCTGTGGGCCGGTTATCCGAAAACTGGTCTGAGTCAGAAGAAGCTTTTAAAAATGCATTTCTCAAAAGGGTGGAGCAATCTGCCCAACAAGAAGTGAAGCGATTAGTGAAGCATACATTAAAAAAAATTCAAAAGGAATATAAAACTGATGTCGCTGGCTTTAATACTAGTTTGAAAATCGAGTATCCAAAAGTATGGAAGAAAGTTGAAAAGGATTGGGATAAAGTGTTTAGTAAGACACCAATCAAATATAATGTAAAGCTAACCATTGAAGACTATGGTACGGAAGGTGCATAACGAAGAAACAATAAAAAATATACAAAAGCTCTAAATCGTGGACTTTTATTAATGCTCACGATTTAGAGCTTTTATGTTATGCAGGTCTAATTGTATTAAATCAATTAATAAATATTAAATGTTTTATTTTAATCCTCTTTATTTTATAATTATTTCTAAGGGATATTAAGGGGGATTCAAAATGGCTATGATATTTATTGAAAAAGCTACAATTTTAGATGCTAAAAAGTTAACAGAAATAATGAAAAGGACATTCGATGAAGAAGCAAAACAATGGCTATGTGGCCAAGAGGGTGTAATAGATTATAACATTCAACCACCAGGATATTCTTCAGTTGAGATGACTATGTATTCGATCGAAGAATTGGATTATTTTAAAGTGATAATGGACGAAGAAATTGTCGGTGGAATTATAGTTACGATTTCTGGTAAGTCTTACGGTAGAATTGATCGTATATTTGTAGAACCTAAACATCAAGGAATAGGAATTGGAGCACAGGTTATTGATTTTATAGAAGAAGAGTTTCCAAGCGTAAGAATTTGGGATCTTGAGACGTCTAGTAGACAAATTAATAATCATCATTTTTATAAAAAAATGGGCTTTGAAACGATTTTTGAAACGGAAGATGAATATTGTTATGTGAAGAGAATAAAGACAGCTTCAAGCGAAGAAAACTTAGTTAATAATAATGATATGAAAAATGGGCGATATGAAAACTGTAATTTGGCAAATTCAGAGTATTATCAAGTGAATTTAAAAGATAGTTCATTTGTTTATAGCAATGTAATGAATATTAATATGAGTAATTGTAATTTAAGTCAATCAAAGTTTAAAAATATAAATTTAAGGAACTCCTCATATGCAGATTTAAATCTTTCGGGCAGTAAATTTAATTTGGTGACTTTAGGTGGAGTTCAATTTAGAGATACAAGCCTTGGAGAGGATAAAGATCCTATTTCATTTGATAGATGTGATTTGGAAAGTACTACAATACGTAGTAGTAATCTGAAAAGTATTGAAATAGAAAATTGTAATATAACTGGTATGAAAATAAACGGTATTTCAGTAGAAGAACTGCTTGAGTTGTATAATCGGGTAAAAAATTAAACAAAAAATCACTTAGTATCTTCTAAGTGATTTTTTTTATTTTGAACGAGGGAATATAAGAGATGATGTCCAAAAAAATAATATTATATCGAAATAATTATATAAAAATAACATAAAGAAATAAGGATAGGCAGGATTTTAATATTGGATATTAGAATATGAATATTTGAATGGAGGAGAGAAAGATGGGGATTAACGTTAGAGCAGTAGAAATACAAGATGCTAGAGCAATTCATCGTATATGCATTCAAGATGATGTTTTACCATATATGGTTTTCCTACCTAGTATGCGTGTAGATGCAATGGAGAATAGAATTCGAAATTTAGCACAGAATCAATTTGAATTTGTAGCAGAATATGATGGAGAAGTTGTTGGATTTGTCGGTTTAACCCAAAGTCCAGGACGAAGATCTCACTCGGGTGATTTATTCATCGGAGTAGATAGTGAATATCACAATAAAGGAATTGGAAAAGCACTTCTTACAAAAATGCTTGATTTAGCTGATAATTGGCTAATGTTAGAACGAGTGGAACTTGGTGTATTAGAAACGAATCCTAGAGCCAAAGTATTATATGAAAAATTTAGATTTATCGAAGAGGGTGTAAAGGTTGGGAATTTGAAGGCTCATGGGAAATTTGTTAACGAAATCATGATGAGTCGTTTTAGACCAAATGGTTTGATTGTACATAATAAATAGAGGTGTAAATTGAACAGAAATATCGATTTGTTTTGAAAAAAGTATGGCAAAAGGACGCCATGCTTTTTTTAGTTTATTAAAAATAAAGAGCAATTTTTATTTAAAGGATGTTTTAACGGGTGAAGCATTAGGAATCATCTTGATCCGGAAAGCATATGACTTAATAGAATCTATTTCTATATGCAAGGGGAATGCATATGTGGAAATTTCAAAAACCTTGAAAAAACGATCGCATAAGTATATTTAAATTTTATTTATTTTCATACATAGTATAATTGAGCATTCAAGGAACAAGGAGTGATTGTAATGTCGACAGACCAACCTATTCCTGGACATTTTATTATGGACCCACAGCGGGCTATGCTGTTGCCACCGGAATTGAAAGCAGCTCCATCTGAATCATTAACAGAACAATTATTTATTGAACGATCTATAACTGAAAATAGATTTTGGTTACGTATTATGAAAGAGCATGCATTGTTTCTTGGTGAGGGGTTTAATCGTAACGATAAAAATTTAATTCAGCAGGTAGAGCAATTTTATAATCAGTTTGATAGGCTGCTGCAAAAAGCATTTACTATTCCGCAAACTGTTCAAGCGGTAAGGCAATTAAATGAAGAGAGCATTCAGTTAGTGTATGCTTTTCGTAATTATAAAAGAAATTTACTAATTTTAATCATCAATTGTAAAGTGAAAGGGTTTAATTTCCCACTTTTAGTGGATCATGTTGCACGAGAAGCAGAATATTTTATGCGGACACTTCAAAAGTTTAACGAAGGGAAAATGGATCCTATTCAAGATGCGATTATTAGTGAGAATGTTTTCTGGCTGCGTATTATGATGGAACACTCACGTTTTATTGGATCATTACTGGATCAATCGGAAAGAAATCTTGTTCATACAGCGTTGAAATTCGGTGATGATTTCGAAATTCTGCTTAACCAAGCTAGAGATGTTGAATCAATGTTATATCAAAAAGAACCGACATATCCGATTATAGGAAAAATGAATAAAGATAGTGAAAATGCCACTGTTGAGTTAAGGGATTTCAAAAAAGCAGGATTAGAGTTAATTCAAACATGTCAAATCCGAAATGTCATAAATCCATTGCTTGCTGATCATGTTACAAGAGAGGCAGAGCATTTCCTCTTCATGATTCATGTATTGGAGCAAAGGCTAAAGCAAAAGCAGTTGGAACAATCTCCGCAATAATAAATAAGAAAAGCATGACAAACTAATGTCATGCTTTTCTTATTTATCCCGCTATTTGTGGGCAGTAA
This sequence comes from Bacillus sp. FSL R9-9410, assembly GCF_038050385.1. Taxonomy (NCBI): domain Bacteria; kingdom Bacillati; phylum Bacillota; class Bacilli; order Caryophanales; family Bacillaceae; genus Bacillus; species Bacillus sp. FSL R9-9410. The sequence goes on along the minus strand of NZ_JBBOTV010000001.1, from coordinate 2,366,011 downwards.
AACTCCCACCTCAAAATTCGGCTGGAGCAAAGAAGTTAGGTGGGAGATAAATTGCCCGTAAACGCCCGATTGTAAGGGCTAATAATCAGCGGGGGATGAACAAAACCCCCCACTGATTAAAGTTTCACTTTATAAATTGTGATTTGATTGTTTCGGTTGTAATAAAAATGATGCTAATCCAATGAAAATAAGTAGAATTCCTAGTCCTTGCTGTAAAGAAATTGTTTCATCTAAAATGAAGTAAGCTAAAATACAAGTTCCAATTGTTTCTCCTAAAATACTCATCGAGATAACAGTAGCGCTCATCCATTTTAATAACCAATTGAAAATTGTTTGCCCTAAAATCGTTGCAATGAATGCAAGACCTATAAAGGACCACCATGTTTGTGCAGTGTAATTGAAGAAAGATGACTGCTGTGTGTAAGCAAATATACCGAGAAAGAGTGAACTACTGCCATAACTAATTACCGAGTACGGTATTAGGGATAGGTCTTTACGAACATGTTGACTAATGAAAAAGTAAGCTGTTATGACGCCAGCAGCAATAAAAGCTAAAATATCGCCGTATAAAGCCTCACCACTAATTTGAAAATCTTGCCACCCAATCACGATACTTCCTGAAATTGCAATAAGGCAGCCTATAATCGCACCTTTCGTAAACCGTTCCTTAAATAAAAAATAACCACCGATCATTGAAAATAAAGGTTGCAACGTTACGATAACTGTAGAACTTGCTACAGAAGTATATTGTAATGATTCAAACCATAGGACATAATGAGATGCTAGAAATAATCCAGATAAGAGTCCAAATCCCCATTGCTTTTTTGATAATGAGCGAATTTCGCTGCGATTGTTTGTATTAAATATTAGAAACGGTAAAAGAATTACCGTAGCAAACAATAATCGATAAAAAGCAGTGATTGCTGCAGGGGCATCTGTTATTTTTACGAAGATTGCTGAAGTAGATAAGGCGAACACGCCGAAAAATAAGATGAAATATGAAAGAATAGGTGATTTCAAAGTTTGTCCCTCCGTTTGGTCGTTTACTATAATAAACTGTATATAATATAATGTACAAAAGTTAGTATATAAGCCTAAGATGAAATAAGGAAGGATTAATTGCCACTGTTTAGTATGTCAGCACAAAAGGTACGAAAGATGTATTATGATGGACGAAAGGAAGTTGTAACAATGATTCATTATCGACTAGGTCAAACTGTTTTAAGTTATCGTAAGAAAAATAATATGACAATTCGTGAATTTGCTGATTATGCAGGAATCAGTACTTCACTTATTAGTCAAATTGAAAGAGGACATGCCAATCCTTCTTTAAATGTATTGGAATTAATAGCGAAAGCATTAAATGTACCGCTGTTTACTCTTTTTATTAATGATATTGATACAGACTCACTTATTTCTAAGAAGAAAGATCGAAAAAAAGTATATCGAGAAAATAATGATCATATTGTTTATGATGTATTAACACCAGATTTTATGAAAGCTCGTATTGAAATGCTAATGATGGATTTAAATGAACACGCAAATACAACAGAAAGTCATTATTCTCACGAAGATAAAGAAGAAATTGCTGTTGTAATGAAGGGGGAAGTGTATGTGGAATTAGAAGGGCATGAATATGTTTTAGAAGAAGGTGATGTTGTGCGTATTCCACCGAACGTGAAGCATAGATTCTTGAATAAGAGTGACGAAATGAATCATATCTTATTTGTGTTAACACCTTCATTAAGTTAAATTTCTTTCTGTAAATACATACACATTTGATTTGCACTTTCGTCAATTTGAAAATGAAATAATAAGAATATCCAAATTGGAGAAGATGAGAGATTTCACAAAAGAAAAAAGCAAAAATATGATAGTTCCATGACTATCAAACAAAATGATTCAGATGAACAAAGAGTGAAAAATTTTAAGGCTTTGGCAGAAGTGAAATAAATCGAAATGAATCGTTTCAAGAGTTTTCACCTGGGTTTTTGGCGACTTTGTAGAGACCGAAAAGCTAATTTTATTAGGATTTAGAGGAGGGATAGTAATGATGGAAAATATAAGTGTTTTAAAAGATGGACTTTCAATTATCTCTCAATGTAAAAAAGAAACAAATGATATTTGGCATGCGCATTTCGGAGCAGCTGCAATTGCTAGTTATTTTTTTACGAAAGATCATAAAATTGATGAAGAAACCGCATGTAATATTTATTCTCAAGCGAAAATGATGATCCATAAGCAAAGGTTAGGCGCAACAATTGATAATAAACAAGGTGTCGATTATCAAAGTGCTGAAGAAACGATAATCAAATCTTTGGAACAAACGCTTGATGAACTCCATTGGGTTGGTCATAATGTAATTTACGCTTCTTTAAGTTTACTAGCCATTAAGGAGTTAAGTCATTGGGGGAGTGAGCAAGATATTAATAATATAGCAAACCTTATATTATCGTTTCAAAAAACAATTCCCGGTAGGTCTTGGATTGGTTTTACAACTAAAGAAGTAAAGCAATTAAGTATAAGTAATGATGAGATTCAAAATGAAATTAAAAACCCAAAGCAATTATCTAAATTTATTTTAAATGAATTATCAAAATTTCATGTTATATATAAGGCGGAATCACATCACGATTTAATTGGTCATATGCTTACCTTTTCACATGCGATTAATATATTATATGACTTAGGGCATATAGAATTATTTCAACGAGGAATAACACCACTATTAAAGCTAGTTTATGTACTTAGAAAAAGTCGCAATTTAATGCCGAATGCCCAAATAATATTGAATTCTCCTATAGATCGTTTACCTCTCACAAAAGCAAAACAAGTTGATACACTTCCGCTAGATAATGCATTCTGGCTTAAAGACTACAGTGAATTTAATTGGGATTTTGGACACATATTTAAATTTTCATATAGTTATTTTGATCACTTAACAAGGGTTCCAGAATATAAAGATAAAACATTTGAGAAATTCTGTTGTATTATTAATGAGTAAAAGTATCTAACGATTCCAAAGTGGGCTGATTGTAAGGACGTGTTACATAATAAATATGGTAGAAAATTATAATGATTTGTAATAATAGGCTTAGTTTAAGTCTCTTTTTTTGTTAGTAGTATATTATTTTTTCAAATATGTAAGATTTTACATTAGTATGAGACTTTTACTTATTATGTAAGTAGGCTATACTAAAGTACATATATTTTAAAATTGGAGCGAATAAAGACGACATGGAGTTAGTAAAGTTAGAAAAAATAATTGAATTGAAAAAAGAAGAATTATTGAATCTAGTCTCAAATTATGGACTTCAACATGAAAAAGTAATAGCACTCAGCCAAGAAATTGACAAATTAATAAACTGGTTTATGTTTTTAAAATAGAAAGAACTATGACGTGAGTTGAATATGTTATAGTTCTTTTTTATTCATATATATTGTCTAATTTCTTACAGAATGCGCAAGCTGCTAGTCGAATATGAGGAATTTTGGGTATAATATAATAGGATTTATTAAATGTATCGGTTAGGAGCGCAGCAAATATGAAAACAGTCGTTGTCATCGGTGGAGGTATTACTGGACTTTCTACTATGTTTTACTTAGAAAAATTAAAGAAGGACTATAATATAGATTTAAATTTAATCCTTATTGAGAAAGAAGAGTATTTAGGTGGTAAAATCCACAGTGTGGAAGAAAATGATTTTATTATGGAATCAGGAGCAGATTCAATCGTAGCTCGTAATGAACATGTTTTGCCGCTTGTAAAAGATTTAAATTTAGAAAATGAAATGGTATATAACGAAACAGGTATTTCTTACATATACGCTGATAATAGATTACAACCAATTCCTGCTGACACTATATTTGGGATTCCTATGAGTGTTGAATCATTATTTAGCAGTACGCTAGTCTCAAAAAAAGGGAAAATCGTTGCTTTAAAAGATTTTATTACGAAAAATAAAGAATTTACAAAGGATACATCACTTGCTGTATTTTTAGAAAGCTTTTTAGGGAAAGAGTTAGTGGAAAGACAAATTGCGCCTGTACTTTCAGGTGTATATTCTGGTAAATTGAATGAGCTTACTATGGCATCTACATTACCGTATTTACTGGATTATAAAAATAAATACGGAAGTATTATTAAAGGTTTTGAAGAGAATAAAAAACAATTTCAATCAGCAGGAAATAAAAAATTTGTATCATTTAAAAGTGGACTATCTACAATTATTGATCGCTTAGAAGAAGTGCTGACGGAGACTGTAATTAAAAAAGGTGCTGTAACAACAGTGATAAGTAAAAAAGGGGATCGATATGAGGTTTCTTTTGCAAATCATGAGACAATACAAGCTGATTATGTCGTTTTAGCAGCTCCACATGATATCGCACAAACTTTATTACAGTCTAATGAGTTAAATGAGCAGTTTAATAAGTTTAAAAACTCATCTCTTATTAGTATTTACTTAGGTTTTGACATACTAGATGAACAACTACCGGCTGACGGCACAGGTTTTATCGTAACGGAAAACAGTGATTTATATTGTGATGCTTGCACATGGACGAGCAGGAAGTGGAAACATACATCGGGTAAACAAAAGCTATTAGTAAGAATGTTTTATAAGAGTACTAATCCATTGTATGAAACGATCAAAAGTTATAGTGAAGAGGAATTAGTACGAGTAGCTTTATATGATATTGAAAAGAGCCTTGGAATTCAAGGTGAACCAGAAGTAATTGAAGTTACAAATTGGAACGATTTAATGCCGAAATATCATTTGGAACATAATCAAGCTGTTCAATCATTACAAGAAAAATTGGCCGCTCTGCATCCTAATGTATACTTAGCTGGAGCTTCATATTACGGTGTAGGAATTGGTGCTTGTATTGGAAACGGAAAGAATACTGCCAATGAAATAATTACGGAATTGAATGAACAGTCAAAATAATAATATTAAATACATATGTAAATAAAATGTCCCTCCAACATAATGGAGGGACATTTTATTGTAATTATTTCACATTAATTGAAATCTTTTTATGAGATGTTTTATTCTCTTCAATAGTTAATATTATTTTTCCAGATTCTTCAAAGGAATACGGTGAGAGTTGATAAAGTTCTTTAATATTATGTTCTTCTTGTAATTTATTTGTAGGTATTATTGTTATATTAGGCTTCCATGTTTTCTGTTTGCCTGAAGGGTAGTCTACTATTATTTCTGGATTATTTAATTGTATTATTTCCCAAGAGACAAAATACAGTTCAACTTCTGCATCTTTTTTTAGTAATTCTTTTGAGAAATAACCAAACTCACCAACATTACCGAAAACAGTAAAATTTTGATTTTGTAATTTAATATCTAAATATCTAGGTTGATATGTTGCTGTGTGATACATTCCGTATGAAAGAGAGAGTGTGGCAGCGATTAATATACCAACTGAAAATGACTTAAAGCTATTTCCTTTAAAACTAGTCATCATGAATGAGTTTGGTGTGAATTTTTTTGCGAATAAAAAAATGAGTAAAATGAGCAAGAGGGATAAGCCGATGAAAATATACATAGGAATTTTACACCTCCATAATAAAAAAACTTATTTTCTATATTTTAACATGAATGTATGAATTAGGTTGTCGTTTTAGAAGGGAAAGGAGGATATGGTATCGAAATTATAAAATAGCTTAGTACGAGCGGAGTGATAGAAATGAAAAGAATAAAATATATTTTTAAGTGAAGATGAGAAAAGAGTAACAGGAGGGGTGTAATTGTTACGTACTCTTGAAGCGAAAGAAATGATTCAATTAAATAAGAGGCAAAAGATTATTGATATTGGAATTGGAACGGGTGCATTTGCTTCATTAGTAAGTGAAAATGAGGAAAAGCGTCGCTAGAAATGTTTGATTTGTGGGACATTGAGGACTTTCCTAATTATAAATACGTTTTCTGCTATAATAAATTAGTAGAGAGAAAGGAGTGATCCTATGGTTATGGCATTTCCTATATTAGAAACGGAACGCTTGCGCTTAGTTGAAATAGAACAATCTTATTGTCAAAAAATATATGAAATATTCTCATTGGATGAGGTAACGTGTTATTACGGTATGAATTCTTTTACTGAGTTTGGACAAGCTTCACGTATGATTGAATCTTTTTCGAAAAATTACTTTGAGAAAAAGGCAATGCGTTGGGGGATTGTATTAAAAGACACAAATACTTTAGTAGGAACAATTGGATTAAATAATTTACAACTTTGGAGTAAACGCTCAGAGATTGGATATGATTTGCATCCTCGTTATTGGGGGAATGGTTATGCTTCTGAAGCTGCTCGAAAAATTATTACTTATGGATTTCGAGATTTAGGTTTATTCAGAATTGGAGCTATTACATATCCTGAAAATATAACTTCGTGTAATATGTTATCTAAATTAGGTTTTCAACAAGAAGGGCTGTTACGCGGATACATTCATCAAGGAAATAAACAACACGATGCATTCATGTATTCTATTGTACGAACAGATGTAGAGGATATTCATTATTAATAAAAAAGCCCCTCTTATTTAAAATAAGAGGGGCTTGTAAAAATCAACCTATTTTAGGTAATAAACGTTCTCCGCTTTTCATACTACTTTTACATAAAGGGCATTTAGGCTCTTCTTCAAATGAAAAGTTCTTTCTCATCCATCCTAAACAATCCTCTGATTCACATTCCCAAACAGGGGTTTGTTCTGGTGGTACTTCTGCTACATCGTTCTTTCGATTGCGATACATGTAACCACTCCTTTTATGTAAAAATTTTTAGTTATATATTAAAAAGGTTGTTAACCGAGCTGGTAACAACCTTTTTATTGATCGAATTATAGCTTTACAACGTTTTTAGCTTGAGGTCCACGGTTACCGTCTTCAACTTCGAAGCTAACTTCTTGACCTTCGTCAAGAGATTTGAAGCCGTCGCCAGTGATAGCTGAGAAGTGAACGAATACGTCGCTACCGTCTGCAACTTCGATGAAACCGAAACCTTTTTCGCTGTTAAACCATTTTACTTTACCTGTTAATGTCATGGTAATGCCTCCTAAAATTTAAAAAGATTACAATATGATCGGCCTTATTCGATTGAAAATAAAAGTTCACATATTATCAAAAATCCATAAGGAGTACAAAACATTCCTGATTGATACTTGATAATATGCAAAGAAAGTATAGTGTTAAATTGACCTTAATTACTATCTTACAACAAATGGTGGGAAATAGCAAGTGCTGGTAATACCAATAAGTAATATGAGGAGAAATTGGTAAAAGGCACAAAGACATCTCTTTTATTTATATATTATTCCAAATCTGGATTTATTCTAAACCAAGATCATTTATATTAAAAAATAAGTTTAAAGGAAAGGCTATATATATTTTAATAATACTGAGGAGTACAATAATTAGGAGGGGATAGAATATTGCAAAATAAACAATTTAAAATAATTGAAGCAGCAAAAGAAGGAAGAAGAAAAGTTCATCCTATTTTAGCTGTACTACTAGCTATTGTATTTTTAACTTTAGGTGAATTTTTTATGTTATTTATGCTGTTTTTACCGAAAGCAGATACATCATTTGTAAAGGAAATTTATAATAATATTGAGATGATATTAACGTTTGGTGGGGCTATATTTTTTGTTTTTTTATGGATTAGGTTTGTAGAGAAAAGGTCATTTTCATCCATTGGTTTTTGGAAAGTGCAATGGATGAGAAAGTATTTGAGAGGTGCGTTAATAGGATTTGTCTTCATTTCAATACCAGTAATTTTGCTTGTATTAACAGGGATTGTAAAACTACAAATGCAACAAATTACGGCAACCGCCATATTTGGTATTGTAGGATCTTTAATTGCTTTTTTAATACAAGGTGCAACGGAAGAAATTATTGTACGAGGCTGGTTATTTCCAGTTATTTCTGTTAGAAGTCGTATATGGGTTGGGATTATAGTGACGTCCTTTTTATTTGGTTTTCTGCATTTACTTAATCCTGGTATTACAATTCTTTCAATATCGAATATAATATTAGTTGGTATATTTGCAGCATTTTACGTATTAAAAGACAGTAGTCTTTGGGGGATATGCGCGTGGCATTCAATTTGGAATTGGGCGCAATATAACGTCTATGGTTTTGCAGTTAGTGGCATGACGATATATTCAACGCCGCTATTTAAACCTGTAACAAATGGGTCAGAAGTACTTCACGGAGGCACATTCGGAATTGAAGGTAGTATTATTACAACAATAATGCTTGCAATTGCTTCAATCGTTTTATGGAGACAGTTGTGGGGGCGAAAGTCGAAACAACGAGATATTAGCTAATGAAAGAGGGAGAAAATATGGGGATTATAGCCTTTGAGGGAGCGAGCGCAGTTGGTAAGAGTACAACATGCCGTGAACTAGAAAGAAATTACGGTGCATTTATTATTCCTGAAGTTAACTTTTTATTTGAAAGACCTAGAAATGAACATAAAACATGGTATTTTGAAAAACAAGTGGAGCGCTGGAATATGGCAGTGCAGAAATCAGATCAACATGAAATAGTAATACTTGATGGTGATATTTATCAGCCGCTTAGCTATAATTGGTGTTTCCATTTTGATATATTTAATCAAGCATTATCTTTAATAGAAAATTTTTATAAAGAAAATTTGATAAATAGGGAAATTGGTTTTCCTGATCAATATTTTTATTTATACACGGGTGATGAAGAGCTTAGAAAACGGAAAGAATCTGATCAAACGAAAAACAGAAGAAACTTTGAAAAACATTTACATATATCTAAAGCATTTCAGCGTTATTATGAAAATCTCAATACCGTCACGGATGGTTACTGTCATTTGATTGAAGCGAAAAGTGTAAAGTCGAATGAATTAGAAATTCTGAAAAGTTTAAACAGCTTAAACATGTGTGAAGAAAGACGTTTTGATGTTTCTAGGCTAAATGCTATTACGAAGTGGTTAAAAGAGAATCGTGCATAAAAAAACAACGAGTGCCTTATAAGGTACTCGTTGTTTTTTATGCATATTGAATATGTGAGTTCGTATTATATATTGTTTTTAATATTTGTAAGTTTGTTTTTTCATTTTTCTTAATAGCATTTGTATATTTAGGTAGAAAGAGTTGAGAAGGATAAACTGGTAGTTCACCACAAACATCGATACCATAAACAGAATTATTCATAATGAGAGAATGAATAGATTTTAAAAGTATAGATAGTTTCATCAAAGTTTAAAAATGTTAAACCGCCATACAATAAACTAATATTTATTCATCTTCTTTAAATATTAGGCTAGCATATATTTTTATAAATTTAAAACGAAATGCTTAGAGTGGAATTAGCATTTGAAAAAGACTGTATTTTTTTGACGGAATAATCTTTCAATTTATAAAGAAAAGAAATACAATATAAGGAAATACATATATGATTCAGGAAATAGAAAATATGTAATAAATGAAAATGTATCCCGCTATTTGCGGGAAATAAGACTCAAAATTCAGCTGTGACAAAAAATTAGGCGGAGGTCAACTACCCGTAAAAGCTCGATTGGTTCAACAAATAATCGATGCTTCGAGTTATAACCTGTGAGGGAGGAATAAATATAAGCATGAAAAAGATTATTATTTCAGATCTTGATGGGACTCTATTAAGAAGTGATAAAACAATTTCAGAGAAATCTATTAATATTTTGAGGGAATGTAAAAATAATGGAGACGAATTGATTTTTGCTACGGCAAGGCCTCCAAGAGCTATAAATCAATATATTCCCAACGTGTTAAAGAATGAGATTATCATTTGTTATAACGGAGCTCTAGTTCTTAAAGGTAATGATACTTTAGAAATCATAGAAATAGCAAAAAAGTATAATCTTCATCAGATTTGTCTTGAAATAAATGATAAGCTGTACTCAAATTTTGATGTTACTGATTATTTTGGTAATGTGCCGTGTGAAGTCATGGATATAAGAGAGTTAAACTTTGAAAAAGCTTCTAAAGTAATTGTTTGTACTAATGGCTCAATAAATAAGGAGTTCACTAAGGAACTGCCTGATGAGTGCAAGGCAGTCATTACAGATAACGGAACATTGTGTCAAATTATGCATGCGGATGTTTCAAAATGGAATAGTATTCAGCATGTTCTACAGCACTTAAATCGAGACGTATCTGAAGTAATTGCATTTGGAGATGACTACAATGATATGGAAATGATAGAGAAGTGTGGGATTGGTGTAGCGATGAGCAATGCTGTTGAGGAATTAAAATCCGTCGCTAAATTTATTGCCAAAAGTAATGATGAGGATGGAGTTGCTACATTTCTGGAAAGTAATAGTTATATTTATGTTAATTAGTATGAAAAAATGAATTGCAGTAAGTTGCGAAAAAAGAGAAGCTACATCTGTTTTTAATAGATAGAAATTATGAAAAGGGCTATGTGGGAGGAAACAGGCGAGATGAAAACATTATTTAAAATAATAGGAATTATAGCTGGTATGGCGGTAATCGGGGTAGGTGTAACGTATGGTATGCTGTATTATCTGAATAATAGTAAACCAGCTGCGAAAAAGGCATCACCAGCCGCTCCGGCAGTAGAAGTGCTAGCTGATAGTAATGTAAAAGCCGAAGATGCAAAGTTGTTAGAAAATGGAAATCATTCATTGCCGAATAGTGGTTTTAATAAAAATTTCAAATGGACAGATGAGAACATACAGACAGCATTACATGAAATGGCACATCAAAAAACGAAAGCTGATCAAAAATGGGGTTATATTTTTATTACACAAGAACGTATTGAAAGTTTACTTGAAATTATAAATAGTAATGATGTTGCACAAAAAAGTACATATGTGGATATTTTAGAACGATGGAAACAAGGAAAATATGAAAAGGTTGATGTGGACCACAACAAGATTTGGAAATTGCAAAGTGGGAATTTAGGAGAAGGGAAAGGAGTAATGTCAGAAAAGGAGCAAAAAGAATTAATTAATCAAGTTTTTATACAAAAAGGTACATATTCAGGTAGTAAATTAATTGCAGGTGAGGTACAAGCTAATAAATAATATACATATTGATTTTGAAACACCTTTACTGTTATGAACACAAATGTTTTAACAAAAATGAGTAACTGCTTTTTAGAGCAGTTACTCATTTTTGTTATTACGCGCTTACTTTTCTAGGTTCTCTAATAATGTAAGAAACGATTGTAAAACTGGTGATATCCATCTAGATTTATGGTAGATTACGTGGCTTTGAATGACTGCTGGAGTTTCGATGGGCTGAAAACAGAGTTGCTCTTTTTGAAAACTTTCTTGTACAACGATGTAAGGGAGAATAGAAATTCCTAACTCACACATAACGGATTGTTTAATGACTTCAACATTGGAAGTCTCAAATGTTTTATTAGGATTTCTGCCGCTTTGACGTAAAAAATGATCTACCATTGGTCTATAGCCACAGCTTTGTTCTGTAAATATAAATTGAGTATCCTGTAATAAAAGGAGTGGATCAGTGTTTGAAGGGAAATGAGCAGGGAAAATCCATCCAAATGTTTCATTACATAAATTGCACGTAATCAAATCATTATGCTCTATACTTTCTCCAATTATGAAGATAACATCGGTTTCCCCTTCATGTAGTTTTGTCAATGCTTGCTCATTGGTATTTGTCTCAAGTACGATATTTACTTTCGGATTTTCCTGTTTGTAAGTACGTAATAATTGTGGTAACCGATACACTGCCAATGATTCGTTAGATGTAATAGTCAATGTTCCTTCTAAATGGTCACTGTTTTGAGGGATTTCTTGAGCCTTTTCATAAATAGCAAGTAATTCTAATGCGTACGGATGAAATTGATGACCTGCTTTTGTAAGAAGTACTTTTTTGCCTAATCGATCGAATAGAGGAATATTTAAATCATTCTCTAATGCTTTAATATGCCCTGTAACAGTAGATTGCGCATAACCTAACGCATGAGCAGCTTTGGAAAAACCACCATATTTAACAATGGCACAAAATGTTTTAACATGTCTCATTTCCATAAATGATACCTCTTTTATTATCATGATTTGTGAACGATTATATCATGTATTTCAATTTTTCAAATCATTAAATTTCTTTTAAAATTAATTTGTGGAGAAATTTATTTAAGTGAAATTGGAGGAGAAAAAATGAGTGAAAAAAGCTATCATGTAGCTGTAGTTGGGGCTACAGGTGCAGTTGGACAAAAAATCATTGCATTGTTAGAGAGAGAAACGAAGTTTAATATAGAAGAAATTACATTACTTTCGTCAAAACGATCTGCTGGTAAGGCAGTAAGTTTTAAAGGAAGAGAGATTAAAATACAAGAGGCAAAATCAACTAGTTTTGAAGGGATAGACATTGCATTTTTTAGTGCTGGAGGAGAAGTTTCTAGACAATATGTAAATCATGCGGTTTCTAGCGGGGCAATCGTAATTGACAACACAAGTGAATACCGAATGGCACACGATGTACCACTCGTCGTTCCAGAAGTAAATGCACACACCTTAAGGGAGCATAAAGGTATCATTGCAGTTCCGAATTGCTCAGCACTACAGATGGTAACAGCTCTCCAGCCAATTCGAAAATCATTCGGTTTAGAACGAATTATTGTTTCAACGTATCAAGCTGTATCAGGTTCAGGAATTCATGCGATTCATGAATTAAAAGAACAGGCTAAGTCAATGCTTGCAGGTGATGAAGTGAAGAGTACTATATTGCCCGCGAAAAAAGATAAAAAAAATTATCCAATTGCATTTAATGTACTGCCACAAGTAGATATATTTACAGACAATGATTTCACATTCGAAGAAGTAAAGATGATTCAAGAGACGAAGAAAATTTTAGAAGATCCCAATCTAAAAATGGCAGCTACTTGTGTCAGAGTTCCAGTTGTATCAGGGCATTCCGAATCGGTTTATATTGAACTTGAAAAAGAAGCGACCGTTACAGAAATTAAAGAAGTATTACTGAATGCACCAGGTGTTATTTTACAAGATAACCCTAGTGAACAAATTTATCCAATGCCATTATATGCAGAGGGTAAAAGAGATACATTTGTAGGTAGAATACGCAAAGATCCTGATACACCAAAAGGATTTCATCTTTGGATTGTTGCTGATAATTTATTAAAAGGTGCAGCTTGGAATTCAGTTCAAATCGCAGAGACATTGGTGAAAAAGGGGATTATTTAGTATGAATTTATATAAATATTGAAAATAGAAGGATATTTGGGAAACCGTTAATTATTATGGTTTCCCAGTTCTTGCGTAATGAGTATTTTCCTAACTTTAATTGAAATTTAATTTAAGTTAGTTTTTATAGTGTTTTTATAAATATCAATTTTATCTGCAGAGAATTTTAAAAATCTAGGCTCTCCGTTAATTGTGAGATTAATATTAAGTGATAAAGGCATTTCAACCTTTTTCACTACATCTTCTATAGCAATATACTCATCTTCTTTGTCGTTATAAAAAACAATGGAACTAATTAATACCTCATTATTTTCAATATCAATACTACACATCATAGGGGATTTCTCATCTTGGCGGTATTTTTACTTGGCTAGTCTCAATCGTATTGTTGCTAGTGGGGGCGTATTTTACAAAATATATTCCAATCTCAAAAAAGGTGCACTAAAATTATATGAGTTTATATGTAATGTTTTATTTCATTATGAAAAGAAATTATTCTAATAGGTCGTTGTGCATCGGCTTCATAGGATAATCTCTTTTATGCTTATTTTTGTAGAGAATGTACTGTTATTTTGAGTTGCTCAATAAATTTCCGGGTAGCAGCGCGCATATACTTATCTTTTCTATAAATAAGTCCTATATCTATTGTTGGAGTGGGGTTTTCAATTTTAATAGCTTGTATGTGCTCACTTTGCAAAAAGTCTATATACGGTTTTGGTAACACGGTAATTCCCATACCTTTTGAGACCATTTGAATTAAAGATTCCATCGTACTAATTTCTAAAATTGGCTTTGGTTTAAAGTTAAAGTTTTGACAATGCGTTGTTATTAGCTCTGTTAAATAGAAATTTTTTGGCAGAAGAATTAAAGGATATTCCTGTAATTCTTCGATAGATACATACTTACGTTCAGTTAAAGAATGGCTGGATGGCACAACTAATGTAAGTTCACTTTTATATAGTGGGATAGAAATAATCTCTTTATCTTGCACTGGTAGAAATGTAATGCCAATATCTAATTCGTTTTGTAATAATTTTTCGCGAATTTCTCCTGTACGAAGACCTAATACAGAAAGCTCAATATTAGGATATAAATTATTGAAATTTAAAATGGTTGGTGGTAGTAAATAATTTACGACGGTTAACAATGAGCCGATTGTTAAGGAACCATGCTGTAATCCGTTTAAATCTTGAATGGCAGAACGGGCTTGTTCGACTTCATGAAAGATTGTTTTACTGTGCGATAATAAAACTCTTCCTGCTTCAGTTAAAGATATTTTTTTACCAATTCGATCGAAAAGTGGCATGCCTACTTCATGTTCTAATGCACGTATTTGTTGGCTTAGTGAAGGTTGTGAAATATTTAATTTCTCGGCTGCTTTTGTGAAATGTAATTCTTTCGAAACAGCTAAAAAGTATTCTAATTGTCGTAATTCGATTGAAATCACCTCAAGTTTAATCATAGGATATACCTATCATTATTATATAAATAATTGAATTGAACAATGGTTTTGTGGGATTTATAATCACTTTATCAGAAATGGATTGATTAAAAAATTAGATGAGGTGAAGAAGAATTGTTGAAATCTAGTGTATTACCGGGCAGTTATTCACAAGTGCTTCAAAAAAGGTATGAGGAGGCTGTACCGACAGGAATATATCATTTAACGCCTTTATATGTAAAAGAAGCAAGGGGAGCGATAATAACAGATGTAGATGGAAATCAGTTTATTGATTTTGCTGGTGGAATTGGTATGCAAAATGTTGGACATTGTCATCCGAAAGTTGTAAGAGCGGTACAAAAACAAGCAGAATCATTTATACATCCTTGTTTTCATGTAACTCCATATGAAAATTATATTACTTTAGCGGAGAAAATTAATGAGAAAGTGCCAGGTACAAGCAAGAAAAAAACGATGTTTGCCAATAGTGGTGCGGAAGCGATTGAAAATGCTGTAAAGATCGCACGTAAAGTAACAGGGAGGAGTAAAGTAATTTCGTTTGAACGAGGATTTCATGGGAGAACATTAATGACGATGTCTTTATCGACCAAAGAAAATCCATATAAAGCAGGATTTGGTCCGTTCGTTTCAGACATGCATATATTGCCGTATCCGTACTATTACAGAGCTGAAGAAGGGGCTTCTCCTGAAGAAGTGGATTCTCAAGTCATCTATCAGTTTGAAAAGTTTTTAGAAGAAGTATCACCTGAAAAAGTAGCGGCAATCGTAATGGAACCAGTACAAGGAGAAGCTGGATTTATTGTTCCTTCTATTTTATTTGTAAAACGAATCCGGGAGATTTGTAATCAATATGGTATTTTAATGATAATGGATGAGGTGCAAACTGGATTTGGTCGAACTGGGAACTGGTTTGCAACGGAACATTTTCAAATAGAGCCTGACATTATTACATTATCAAAATCAATAGCTGGAGGCTTACCATTAAGTGCAATTGTTGGCCGTGCGGAGTTGATGGATATTCCTGGGAGAGGGCAAGTCGGTGGGACCTTTGCGGGAAGTCCATTATCATGTGCAGCCGGTCTTGCTGTATTTGAAATTATGGAAGAAGAAAATCTAGTTGAAAGAGCTCAGCAAGTTGGAAATAGAATAATGTCACATCTACATCAAATGCAATTAAAGTACGAAGTGATTGGTGATGTTCGTGGAATCGGTGCGATGGTTGCAATGGAACTTGTAACGAATCGCATAACGAAAGAACCTGCAAAAGAACTAACAGTAAAGCTAATTGAAGATTTTTGGAAGAATGGGCTTATAAGTATTGGAGCGGGGATATTTGATAATGTACTACGCTTTTTACCACCTCTAGTTATCTCAAACGAAGAAATAGATAGAGGGTTTGAAATAATAAATGAGTCTTTTGAAAAGTTGTGCCGCAAGTAAGAGGAGGGGTTTGAATGACTAAAGTATATGAAATCCTATCTTTAAATATAGGATTGCCAAAAGAGGTTATGTATGGTGGGAAGTTAATTCAAACAGGGATAAATAAAAAGCAAGTAAAGGAACCTGCTTTTTTATCATTTTTAAAGTTTAATGGAGATGGACAGGCGGATTTAGTTCATCATGGAGGGGTAGATAAAGCGGTTTGTGTTTATACTGGTGACCACTATCCGTACTGGGAAAAAGAATTGAATCAGGAACTTGTATATGGGGCTTTCGGTGAAAATATAACAGTAAGCGGAATGCGTGAAGAAGATGTTTGTATTGGTGACACGTTTCAACTCGGAGAAGCGATTGTACAAGTAACGCAGCCAAGACAACCTTGTTTTAAATTAGCGAAGAAATATAATATTCCAAAGCTACCATTATATTTTCAAGATACAGGATACACAGGTTTTTATTTTCGAGTATTAAAAGAAGGGTGGATATTACCGGTAGATACTTTGAAATTTTTGAGGCCTGATCCAAAAGGTGTGTCAATTTCGTTTGCGAATCGCATAATGCATAAAGAAAAGCAAAACTCTGAAGGATTAAGAAGGATTTTAGAAGTAAATGCACTGTCTACTAGTTGGAGAAAGACGTTTGAAAAGCGTATTAGGGGTGAAGAAATAAGTACGAAGGAGCGACTTGAAGGAACAAAATAATAAGTGAATAATATTTTTATAAATGGTGCATTTCTATTAGTAATAAGTTAATTAGAAAGCACCATTTGTATATAATAAACTTATTAATATTCAAAAATCTTCATATGAGTTTATTTGACTTATTTTTAAATAGTCAAAACAAAAAATAAATTAGACTATTTTTTTATGTTTTATGATACTATATTGATTTGAAAGGCCTATTATTCTAGGAGTAGGTCATATAAGTATATCTAATTTAATGGAATCGACGTATGGAGGGACAATATGGGGAATGTTGATAATTTTGTAAATATTCTATTAGAAGAACCGAAAAGAGAGCAGTTATTTCCTTTATTTGAAGAAGTGTTTGGGATTACAAGTCAAACATTGCATGATTTTTCAGCGAAAGGATATTGGGATTATACATATAAAGCATTATCATTTTTACAAGATGATAAAGCGATTGCAAATGTTGCGGCATTTTCACTTCCGCTTTTAATTAATGGTGAAAAAATAAATGCAGCGGGTATTCAATCAGTAATGACACATCCGAATTATCGTAGACGAGGATTAATGAAACAATTGTTTAGTAAGATGATAGAGGAAATTGATGAGCAATGCGAGTGTGCGGTCTTGTTTACTGAAAATCCGGAACTATATAAACCATTTGGTTTTCAAATTGTGCAAGAATATTTGATGACAGTATCATACGAAAACAAGAGTGATAAAGATTCTCAACTTAAAAAGTTAGATTTTTATAATGAAGAGGATAGACAATTAATACATGAGATTATTGAAAATGGCCAAAGGCTTTCTAATAAATTTTCAACGTTAAATTACCGCTCTTCGTTTTATTTAAATATGTATGATTCAACATGGAATGAAAACCTTTATTATTCAGAGAAATTAGATGCACTGATTGTTTTTACAGTAGAAAATCAAAAACTAAAATTATTTGGAGTATTTGCGCCGGTAATTCCGATTTTAGATGAATTATGTGAGGAAATCTCTGGGGAATTTACGGAGATTGAATTTTATTTCTACCCAGATCAATTAGGAATTGATGATGTACAATATACAGAATTACAGACTAGTAAGTATTTAATGGTTCGAAGTAATAAAGAATTAGATTTTAAAGGTTATAAATTCCCGGTATTAACTGAGTTTTAAATATTAATTTAAATGCTTTTTTATGGAGGAATTATGAAAACATCATATATACCAAATCATATTGAGCAACTTACTGTAATGAACGCACCTAAATTTTACAAACTTGAAGACAATGATACATTCATTGTCCATTCGAAAGAAGAAACAGATTTTTGGCTGAAAACCCATTATGGTTTTGAAGTAATGAATGGCCATGTATTTTATGATGAGATAATGACAGATTTTCAGGCTGAAGTTCAATTGCGCATGAATCCAAATGCGACATACGATCAAGCGGGTTTATTTGTTATGATTTCTGAGAAGTGTTGGTTAAAAACATCTTTAGAATATATTCCTGAGGGCCCATCACATTTAGGTGCTGTCGTAACGAATAATGGCTATTCTGATTGGTCAACGCAAGACTATCCAAATGAGTTTGCTAAGCAACAATTACGTTTTCGAATTATTCGAAAACTTGGCGATTATACAATATATGTGAAAACGAGTCAGCGATGGGAACAAATAAGAATCGCTCATTTGATGGAGGACATAGGTAATGAGCCTGTTAAAATTGGTTTTTATACGTGTAGTCCTTCTGAAAATAATGGATTCGAGACCGAGGTTTTCGATTTTAAAATTGAACAAATATAGATGGAAAAACCGCATTCTTACTAAATGAGAATGCGGTTTTTATTAAGTTAAAGAGTATTCACATCAACTGGCAGTGAAAATGCCTGGTAGATTAAAGTTCCATTTTATTGACTAAAAATGATTTAAAACTTATCATTTAATAATGTTAAATATTAATTTGCATAATATATTAGGACTAATGAAGAAATTACAGACTATATCACTTAAATAAGGAGGAATATGAATTATTCAATGGTAATTTTATGAAAAAAGGAGATTATGTATGAAATCATTTCGCAAGTTGTTTCAGTATTTAAAACCATACATGTTCTTCGCTATTATTGGACCGCTATTTATGGTACTTGAGGTTGCGATGGACTTAATTCAACCGACAATAATGCAACATATTATTGATGTTGGAATTGCAAACCGGGATTTGAATTATGTAATAAAAATGGGGCTTCTTATGATAGGGGCAGCAGCAATCGGTTTAGTTGGAGGACTTGGTTGTATGATGTATTCTACAAAAGCTGCTGTTAATTTCGCTACAGACATACGAAAAGATGTGTTTGCGAAAATAGAAACATTTTCTAGCAAAAATCGTGATTCATTTGGAACAGGTAAATTATTAACAATCGTGACAAATGATATTACATCTATTCAAGCGGCAATGACGATGACGTTACGTGTACTTGTCCGTGGACCGTTATTATTTATTGGAAGTATCATTATAGTCTTTGTAACAGCGAGAGACCTATTTCCAATTTTACTTGTTGTGGTACCCGTTTTATTAGTTGCAATTGTATGGATTGCAGGTCAAGCGAGCGGTTCATTTAAACGAGTACAAGAAGCATTAGATAAAGTAAATACAAAGCTACAAGAAAATTTATCCGGTGTACGTGTTATAAAAGCATATGTAAGACAAAAATATGAAATCTCACAGTTTGAGAAAGTTAATATAAGTTTAACTGAAATAAATATTCGTGCTATACAAATTATTTCATTGATGATGCCAATTATTATGCTAGTTGTAAATGGCGGGATTGTAGCAACTTTGTGGATAGGTGGAGAAAAAGTATTCAATGGTACCCTTCAAGTTGGAGCAATTTTAGCATTTATAAACTATTTAAATATCATTTTAATGTCACTTATGTCTATTAGTATGGTATTTATTCAAATTGCCCGTGCTTTTCCATCAGCTGATCGTGTACAACAAGTCTTACATACTGAAGTTGATATTACAACTGAAGGCGACGCATATGAACCAAAACAAGTGGATGGTAATGTAGAGTTTAAAAATGTTAGTTATAGTTATACGAAAAATAATGAATATGTTTTAAAAGATATTTCCTTTACCGTACGTAAAGGTGAAAAAATAGGGATTATTGGATCTACTGGAAGTGGTAAATCTACATTGGCGAAACTATTGCCACGACTTTACGATGTTGATCAAGGTGAAATATGTATAGATGATGTTAATGTGAAAGCATACGATTTGCAAAAACTTCGTGCTTCCATTGGCTTCGTTCCACAAAAGGCAATTCTCTTTTCAGGCAGTATAGAAGAGAATTTACGTTATGGCAAAGAAGATGCAACTGATGATGAATTGGAATTAGCATCTTCATCTGCTTGTGCGACTGAATTTATCAATAAGCTGGATGACTCTTATCAATATAACTTAACACAAGGGGCAACCAATCTATCTGGCGGTCAAAAACAACGTATATCTATTGCGAGAGCCTTAGTGAGAAAACCATCTATTCTTGTATTAGACGATTCTACATCGGCAGTTGATGCGAAGTCAGAAGCTGTAATACAAGAAGCGTTAAGGTCGAAATATAGTGGCACAACGACATTTTTAATTGCATCAAAAATATCTTCTATTATAGATGCTGATAAAATCCTCGTTTTGGATAACGGTGAATTAGTTGGAACTGGTACGCATGAGGCTTTATTGGCAACTTGTGAAGTGTATCAGGAAATTTATCTTTCCCAAGGTGGTAACCTGCAGCAAGAAGGAGGGGAAGAGCGTGCGTAATTTTCAAGGACAATTTGGAAATAAAGGTGGACGTAACAATCCGAAAACGGGAAAAACAAAGAATACTAAAGGAACTATAATGCGAGTATGGAACTATATGGGGTATCAAAAAGCATCTCTTATGTTCGTTATTATTCTTGTATTTATCACGACATTACTAGGTTTACTTGGGCCATATTATATGGGGGTCATTATTGATGAATACATTGTACCGAAGGATTTAAGTGGGACAGCAAGAATGTGCATGCTACTCATTGCAATATATGGGATAACCGTATTGTTAACATGGTTACAAACATTTGTAATGATTAATGTTGCATTAAAGACGATACAAAAAATACGACAAGATATTTTTGATAAAATCCAAACGCTTTCTCTAAGATTCTTTGATGTACGTTCGCAAGGTGATTTAATGAGCCGTGTGACAAATGATATTGATAACTTAAATCAAGCTTTGACACAAAGTGTTGTGCAAATTATTTCATCAGCGTTAACATTTATAGGTGTAACAATTGCGATGTTTTCATTAGATTGGATTTTAGCGATTGTAACTTTAATTACAGTACCTATTATGTTTTTCGTTACAAAAAAACTAGTTGCTTATAGTGGCAAAAACTTTGCGAAGCGTCAAAAGGATTTAGGGGAATTAAATGGATTTATTGAGGAAGCTATTACAGGTGCAGACGTAACTACGTTATACGGAAAAGAAAAAGAAACCTTACATAACTTTAATGAAATTAACGAACAGCTAAGAATTTCAGCAACGAAGGCTGAAACGTTTTCAGCATTTATTTTTCCAAGTATGAACTTTATTAATAACTTAGGAATGGGGCTTGTAATTGGAACTGGATCGGTAATGGTATTAAACGGAATGACAACAGTAGGTGTCATTGCAGCTTTTATTAATTATTCTCGACAATTTTCAAGACCACTTAGTCAATTTGCAACTTTAATGAATACGATTCAAGCTGCAGTTGCTGGAGGAGAACGTGTTTTTGAAATTATGGATGAAGTACCAGAAATTCAAAATAAAAAAGATGCAGTACTTGTACAAAATTTACAAGGACATGTTAGGCTTGAGAAAGTTTCATTTGGATACGCACAGGACAACATGATTTTAAAAGATGTGAGTCTCGAGGCAAATCCTGGGGAGACTATCGCTTTAGTCGGTCCAACTGGATCAGGAAAAACAACAATTATTAATTTGTTAACTCGCTTTTATGACATTCAAAAAGGGCAAATTAACATTGATGAAAAAGATATAAAGGATTATGATATTAATTCGTTACGGAGTAAAATAGGGGTTGTTTTACAGGATACGTATTTATTTGCTGGGACGATTATGGATAATATTCGGTATGGGCGTTTGGATGCAAGTGATGAAGAAGTAATGGCCGCTGCTAAAGCTGCATCAGCACATTCTTTTATTAAGCATTTACCGAATCAATATGAAACAGAAATCGCTTCAGAAGGTTCGAATTTAAGTCAAGGACAAAAACAACTTCTTGCGATTGCACGAGCAATCTTAGCGGATGCAGATATATTAATTCTCGACGAAGCTACATCTAATATTGATACGAGAACAGAATTACAAATTCAATCTGGATTAAATAATTTAATGAGAGGGCGAACGAGCTTTGTAATTGCCCATCGGCTGAAAACGATTGAAAAAGCAGATCAAATACTTGTAATTAAAGATGGTAGTGTTTTTGAAAAAGGAAATCATGAATTCCTAATGGAAAAGAAAGGATTCTACTTTGATTTGTATACAAGTCAGTTTAAAATTTAACAAAAATATTGATATAATGCGGTTTCTCGTGATAAGAGAAACCGCATTTTTGTATTTGCAAACATTGCTATCCGAATAATCTCTCACTAAATGTTTTAACAGCATCCTCTTGTATTAATGGGAAAATGTAAAAGGAGAGATTTCTTTTTCGGTTATTCTAGCAATCATAATCATTGTCGTATTCATTGCAACATTCATCGCAAGGGTTGTTCTGATCATTGCAGCAAATACAAAACGTTTTATTGATAAATATATCAATAAAATCAAAGGAATCGGAATTATTTGTGAGGGTAAGTTCTTGGAAATCTTCTACTTGAAAAATCCTTGTTTCATTAGGAACTATCGTAGCGATAATTGGTGTGTTAGAAATCCTTGTTCGAATAGTTACTTCAATGGGACCGGAATCGTTAGGAACAGATATTTGAAGTAATGTTTTGTTGTGATTAATAGTAAGATCTTCAAAAACCACTCTTGAAGAGTTAGGGGGTACGATAATATCTAGAGGTACATTTCCAGTTGAGGAAGTTCCCGAACCGGCTATGGTATGAGTCTCAATAAAACAGTTACTCTTTTGGTTAAGAGAATGTGATTGTTCTGCATAGTAATCATTTTGGTCATCACAGCAGATGCAAAACGTTTTTTGAATAAAAATACCAATATCGCTACTTGTATTGGTATTATTTGTGACAGTGAGGCTTTCAAAATTTTCTACTTGAAAAATCCTTGTTTCACCTGTAGCTATTGTAGCAGTAATTGGTCTACGAGAATTTCTTGTACGAATAGTTATTACAATCGGTGCAGAAGTGCCAGGAACATGAAACTGAAGTAATGTTTTGTTGTGATTATTAGTAGAATCTTCAAAAACTATTCTTGAAGTGTTAGCTGGTACGACAATATCTAGAGGTATATTTGAACCGGCAATCGTATGCGTTTCAATGAAACAGTTCTCTTTTTTGTGGTGAGAATACGAATAGTTTTTATAGTACTTTTTTCCATGTTTATAAAAATAGTCAGCCATTCTTTAATCTCCTATCTTTTATTTGTCTATATATAGTATTTAATAAAAGTAAGAAATGTTTGTACAAGGTAGAAAAAAGTTCTATTTAGGAGAATAAGAGAAAAAATTTTAGATGTATGTTCTGTAGAATTTGTTTCAGTTAACCCAAATATAAGAAATGTATAGCTAACCTTTTTACGATATTAATAGTTAGGAAAGCATAGATCGGGAAATACAGTTTGGTATTCTGGGATTAACCGAAGATCAGTAGTTAAGGTCGCATAGTGCGTATAGTTTTTTTCTAATTTTTCAAGTGTTGTTAAATGATGAGAACCTAAACCACGCTGTACACTATGTTTAGAAAGAGTGGGTCCAATTTGTAATTTTCTTTTTTTCATAGCCTCGTTCCATGGACTATAAAAAAATTTTAAAACGAAGGCAGGCTGCATGTAAATGCTATATGGATAATGTGAGCCATGTCTGCCGACTCTGTAGTCACCATGGGAAGTATTGTGAATTAATCTACCGTTGAGATAAAGCAGATTGGGACTGGGTTGGATTAAAATACCGTGATAACGTTGTTTGACTAGTGGAATACTGTATCTTGGATTAGAATAGCCGTGAGAAGGTTCATCGATCATCATTATAACTCTAATGGAAAACATGTTCCCTCCATTAGAGTTAAGTGAAGTAAAAAATTGTTCTTTATTAAAACAACAAAGAAACTCTGTCGTATTTAATACCATTTTCCATCCAGTAACTTCTTTTTCAATTTCCATAACTTCTTGATCAACTAAATAGGCATCAAATTCTAATACTTTTGAATTGCGAATTTCCCAATGAGGTGCAAATAACTTACATATTTCCACTGAACGGTCAGTAGATCCTCGGTTAATTAGAATACCGTGATCAAATAGTTTTGTATGATGCATTAACCACCATGGAAGTAAATATTCTTCATTGTAAAAATGAGAAATTAAAGTAGTCTTAATGAAAACCTCCTCCTTATATAACACACTTCTTATTTAGTATGATATGGTGGGAATCTTATCGCTAGAAGGTTCCCACCATATCATACTAAAAAAACAAAGATGATAGGTGGAAGGATAATTATTTATTTCGGATTGACTGTTAAATTAAGAATTAGGATGGTTATGGAGCTAGTTGATAACAATTGAAATAGCGCTAAAAACTAATAAAACTGCCATAATAATGTTAAAGAATTGGTTATGTTTTAATAAAAGTTTTTGGAACATTGAACCGAATAGGCTCCAACTAAACGTACTCATTAAACCGACTACTCCTAAAAATAATGAAAAAAGAAGGTAACTAGAATATGAATTGTAATAAGGGAGAATAAAAGTTGATACTACAGTCAGTCCGAATAATATTCCCTTTGGATTAACGAATTGAAGCATAATTCCTACTAAAAATAAGTTTTTATTGCTTTTTTCATTTGTATTTGCACTACTTTTACTATTGAGTATTTTAAAAGCTAAATACAGCATATAAGCTACACCTAAAATTTTTAAAGGAAATTCAATTATTGGCAGAATGTTTATAAGTATAATATTAAAGAAACTACATAATGAAGTGATGATGAAAAAGCCGAAAGCCACTCCGAAGCAAAATTTAATGCTACTTTTTAACCCATGTTGGTTGGCGTATGTCATAGCTAAAAAATTGTTAGGACCTGGTGTGAAGCTACTAATAAAGACGAATAATAAAAAAGAAAATATAGGCATTTCAAACCTCCCTTTGAATTTGTATGTTATAATGACTGAAAAGAACAATATAACGTATACTTTTTATTATACATAATGGTCGTTATATTGTATAGGAGTGTTTTTTTATGGAGGAAATTCAACTTATTCTTGCAAAAAATTTAAAAGCTATTCGAGAAAAAGAAAAGCTGAGCTTAGAAAAAGTTTCTCAATTAAGTGGTGTAAGTAAAACGATGATCGGACAAATTGAAAGGGGAGAATCTAGCCCGACACTAACTACGATTTGGAAAATTGCTAATGGCCTGAAAGTGTCTTTTACTTCTTTAATCAATAATCCACAGCCAGATACGAAAGTTATTTTACGAAACGATGTTCAAGTATTATCTGAAGACAATGGGAGATATAAAGTGTATCCTTCGTTTCCTTTCCAAGATGATAGACATTTTGAAATCTATACTGTTGAAATTGAAACAGAAGGAAAGTTATATGCTGAAGCGCATAAAGAAGGAACAGAGGAATTTATAACTGTGTTTGATGGTGAACTGACAATTGAGGTAAATAATTGTCAATATAGATTAAATAGTGGAGACTCAATCAGGTTTAAGGCGGATAGACCTCACGCTTATTATAATTCAGGAAGTACGTTAACTCGGTTGAGTATGACAATTTATTATCCAGCTTCATAAGTTTTTATGTACATAAAAAATATAAGGGAAGCGTAATTATAAAACCATCTATACAAGGTGGTTTTTATTATGTGAAAAATTACAAAAAAAAGACACTCATTTGAGTGTCAACACAGTATTTCTCTCGCGTATAGGATTGGAGAATGTTTCTCAAATACATATTGAGATGATTAGTAAAGGAGAAACTGTCTTCATAAATAACTTAACATTGATAGCGTATAGAGTAAATTGATAATGTTTATCCGGAATATTTAGTATAGATAGTTTCTACTATCTATATAGGGGAATGGCATTTAAAGCTAAGAAGAAAAAATGAATCATTTATTAATCAACTCGTATAATTGTTAGAGAGGCGCCAGTTGATCCACCACCGACTAAATTGACAATTGATAAGAGACCGAATAATTGAAGAGAAATAGTATTACCTGCATTTAATATTGTAATTAAATTATTATTATAACTTGAAGTAGATAAGGCAGGAGATAGAATTGAGCCCAGAAGTGATGTAGATCCGTTTAAAATTAGTCTTGAACCCGCAAGAAGTGCAGTTGTAGTATTAATTTGATAAGAAAGATAATAACGTCCCGTTACAGGGACTGTAAATAAATCATTCGCACTATTGACTGCAAAGCTATCAAGGCTTTGATTGTTTGAGAGTAGTATGTTAGTACCACCTAGTACAACTGAAACTGTTCCATCCACTGTATTATTTGCAAACATAGAATTTGTTGTAACGTTTATGCCGGTATTACCCGTGGGTCCGGTATTACTCATGGGTCCAGTACTACCAGTAGGACCAGTTAGTCTATAAGGAAGGATAATTTCAAGTGAAATTATAGATAATTGTACGTCATTATTTTGGGGATTTTCTCTATCTTTATTTTTAATTAAAATCACCTCATTTTTATGATAAAGGAGATACTTTTCATATATTCTATTAATAATATTTTTTTAGATAATCCTTTTAACATTTCGGAACATCTAACATTTAATAAATACTATAGAAGGGAGATGCAAATTTGAATCGATATGACAAATTACCAATGTCTAAGGAAGTTATGGATTCTAAAAATATTGGTCCTACATTTCCACCTCTTCCGTCTATTAATTTTCCAACCGGAGCAACCGGAGCAACCGGAACAACCGGAGTAACAGGAGCAACCGGAGAAACAGGAGCAACAGGAGTAACAGGAGCAACAGGAGCAACCGGAGAAACAGGAGAAACAGGAGAAACAGGAGAAACAGGAGCAACCGGAGAAACAGGAGCAACCGGAGAAACAGGAGCAACCGGAGCAACCGGAGAAACAGGAGCAACCGGAGTAACGGGAGCAACCGGAGCAACCGGAGCAACCGGAGTAACGGGAGCAACAGGAGCAACCGGAGCAACCGGAGTAACGGGAGCAACAGGAGCAACAGGAATAACGGGAGCAACAGGGGCAACAGGAATAACGGGAGTAACAGGAGCAACCGGAGAAACAGGAATAACGGGAGCAACCGGAGAAACAGGAATAACCGGCCCAACGGGAATACCGGGAACAATCCCAACAACAAACCTATTATATTTTACTTTTTCAGATGGGGAAAAACTTATATATACTAATGCAGATGGTATAGCACAATACGGTACAACACAAATCTTATCACCAAGTGAAGTTTCTTATATTAATCTATTTATAAATGGAATTCTTCAACCACAACCTTTTTATGAAGTTACAGCTGGTCAGTTAACTTTATTAGATGCTGAACCACCCTCACAAGGATCTTCAATTATCCTACAATTTATTATTATCAATTAAAAAGGACAGATTTCCTATAAAGAGAAATCTGCCCTTTTTGTTCTAAATTTGGTTAGTTAAAATTAAGTGACGATAAATTCAATTGTAATTGGAATTCCACCGTCTAATGCATCTCCGCCAGGAATTGTAATAGCACCAGTAGGACCAGTAGTAACACTGGAGTTTACACTAGGCTGAAGAATACCGTTTATATAGAGATTGTAATACGTAAAAGTTGGGAAGGCAGTTGCAGTAGTACCCGCATCGTTTAAACAAGCTGTGGCAGCAATCGCAAAAGCAGCACCTGTGCCTGTTCCAGCTCCTAGTGTAGAGGTAAATCTTCTAGATGCCATAAATGGTTGAATGATAGGCATTTAATTCTCACTCCTATTCTAAATTTATTGGAACGAAGTTTAGAATAACTTGTCCACTATATAATATGAGAATTTTCTATATTAGAAACGGCATCCTGATTATAGTTTCAACACAATTTTTGTATAGGTAAAATACTAATTATTCTAGTATGGAAAAAGTGATGTCATTATAAGTGGAACATATGTTATTGATTGTTTTAGTGATTACTATGGATAATTAAATTGATAGGCAATTGAATTTGGGAGATAAACGTGGAAAAATAAAATAAACTCTTAAGTTTAGGTGTTTAATCTAAGCAGTCAATTATTAAAAACATATAATTAATATGTGAGTCATGAACATAATTAAATTACGTTTTCAAGTTTGATTATAATTCATGTTTCCTATTTTAAGAGAAACATATAACTCAACTACTTTTTACAATCGCATCTTTTATAGTTCTTAGAATAGGAAAACACTCAACTATAAGAAAAGTAAGGAGGAAATAAATGTCACATAATAATTGTTTTGGTCATAATAACTGCAATCCGATTGTTTTTTCAGCAGATTGTTGTAAAAATCCACAGTCAGTTCCTATTACTAGCCAACAATTAAGTCAATTAATTACTTTACTAAATTCATTAATATCAGCTATTGCAGCATTTTTTGCAAATCCAAGTAATGCAAACAGATTAGCGTTACTCGATTTATTTAATCAATTTTTAATTTTCTTAAATTCCTTATTACCTTCCCCAGAAGTTAATTTTTTGAAACAATTAACTCAAAGTATTATAGTTTTATTACAATCTCCAGCACCTAATTTAGGACAATTGTCAACATTATTGCAACAATTTTATAGCGCTCTTGCACAATTCTTCTTCGCTTTAGATCTTATCCCTGTATCCTGCAACTCAAATATCGATCCTGCAACTTTACAAGTTCTTTTTGGTTTATTAATTCAATTAATCAATGCTACTCCAGGGGCGACAGGCCCAACAGGTCCAACAGGTCCAACAGGTCCAACAGGAGCAACAGGAGGCGGAGCGACAGGAGCAACAGGAGCGACAGGAGCAACAGGAGCAACAGGAGCGACAGGAGCAACAGGAGCAACAGGAGCAACAGGAGCAACAGGAGCAACAGGAGCAACAGGAGCGACAGGAGCGACAGGAGCGACAGGAGCGACAGGAGCGACAGGAGCAACAGGAGCGACAGGAGCAACAGGAGCAACAGGAGCAACAGGAGCAACAGGAGCAACTGGTGGCGGAGCTATTATTCCGTTTGCTTCAGGTACAACACCATCTGCGTTAGTTAACGCGATAATAGCTAATACAGGAACTCTTCTTGGATTTGGATTTAGTCAGCCTGGCATAGCTTTAACGGGTGGAACAAGTATCACATTAGCGTTAGGGATAGGTGATTATGCATTTGTAGCACCACGCGCAGGGACTATTACATCGTTAGCAGGTTTCTTTAGTGCAACAGCTGCATTAGCTCCATTAACACCTGTTCAAGTGCAGATACAAATATTAACTGCACCTGCAGCAAGTAATACATTTACAGTACAGGGCGCACCTTTATTATTAGCACCAGCATTTGCTGTAATAGCGATTGGTGCTACAGCATCAGGTATCATACCTGAAGCAATTCCGGTAGCCGCTGGGGATAAAGTATTATTATATGTTTCATTAACAGCTGCTAGTCCAATAGCTGCAGTTGCTGGATTTGTAAGTGCAGGTATTAATATCGTCTAACTTGTTACAATGTTTGTTTGAAATTTAAACAGGCATTTGTATATAGCCCCTCCTAATTTTATTAGGTGGGGCTATATTTTTTGTGGGAAATTAGAAATAAATCAATTGAAAAGTTACTCTTTGTTAAGTTGGTATATAAGAAAAATCAAAATTTATGATTTACACTTTATTGTTTATGGAATAAGTTATATGGTTTGAAAAATTACATATAAACAAAAAAGATGAATTCTATTAAAAACAGAATTCATCCATTAAATAAACTATATACTAGTGGGTTAAATTGTTAATCATGAGCGGTGAAATGTCATTGCTCAAATTAGTAATAAACTATTTATTTTTATTACAGTTACATCCTTTTTTCTTTACATA
This sequence comes from Bacillus sp. FSL R9-9410, assembly GCF_038050385.1. Classification (NCBI taxonomy): domain Bacteria; kingdom Bacillati; phylum Bacillota; class Bacilli; order Caryophanales; family Bacillaceae; genus Bacillus; species Bacillus sp. FSL R9-9410. Next base: position 2,335,943 of record NZ_JBBOTV010000001.1, on the reverse strand, counting down.
GCCTTGCTCGGCTAAATCTCTTTGTGACTGGGAATCGGAAGATTGAGAGTTCGAAGATTGAGAGGATGCTGAAGAGCTACTATTTTTATTATTAGAGTAGTTTTTTCGATAGTTATAATTACTCATAGTACTATCACCTCCAATTAAATATATAAATATTATATGTATGTACTCTATTAATTGTTACGATAAAAAATCTCCTCGATATTTTCCGAGGAGATAAATGGTGGTTCTATTAAAATGATACTAATTAATACCCCCAGTATAGAGGGAAGTAATAAGAATCTTGGTAATATAGATTTTGTTGTTGAGTAGGGGGCTGAGTTGACTGATTTATCATGTCGCGGTTTTGATTACAGTTTCCGGGAGGACCAATTACCGTAGTGGATTGAATTGGGGATACTGCTTGTTTCCATTGTTGTTCATTGAGGCAATAAGTATGAGCCATCATATTAGCGGGAGTTAATCTTAAAATATCAGAACCAAAAATAACTTCTGGGGTTGGGGCGTCGAATATAGCTAATAAATGAGTATTATCTGCTGAAGCAATTTCATAATGCCACCACGCTTGTGGAATGTTGGCAACTTGCCCTGGTTTTATCGGTAAGTTTAATATTTGATTCGTAAATGGATTAAGTAAAGAAACAACAGCAGATCCTGAAATACAGTAAACGAGTTCAGCTGCATTTTGATGAATATGTGGTTCTACAACGTTGCCTGTACTTAAATAAATATCTAATAAAGAAGTATTTTCTAAAGTGTTTAATTGTTTCATGCCAAGTACATTTATATAGTTTTGGGCATCTTTCTTAAAAAAATTACTTTTACTTAAATCATGAGTGAAATTAGTTGAGGGGGAAGTGTAGTCGATATTAGAAGTCAATTGTATTACCCGCCTTTCCTATGTTTTAATGCAATCTGAAATTAGGGTATGAGTCTAGTTATTGAAATGTGAAAGGGAGGATGGTTTTAGTTTGTTAAATAATAAAATTGCAAGTACATATGCAGTATGATTGAATTTCGATGAAATAGTATAAAATAAGTTTGGTTGCGAGAAAAAGCTCCTTTAATTACAATTAATGTAATTAAAGGAGCTTTTTTATTAGTTAATAAAAAGGGAGTGTGGAAAATGAAAAATCCAATTTTAAAAGAGTTGGAAGTGGAATTGAAAAATCACTTTAAACCGTTTTTGAATGGACCTGCAACAATAGAAGAAATTCAATATGTCGAAAGCGAAATGGGAATTTCGTTTCCAGATGAATTACGTATGCTTTATCTCACGCATAACGGTGAAGTTAAATCGGGACCAGGATTGTTTTTTGGTTTGCCATTTCTCTCCTTAAAAGAAGTTTTGGATGAGTGGAGAATATGGAAAATAATTGAAGATGATGAGTTTTTTAATTTTGATGCATTTTCAATACCAGCAAAATGTATTAAGGAAAGATATGTGAATCACAATTGGATACCTATTAGTAAGGATTATGGCGGGAACAATATAGGAATAGATGTTGATCCGGATGAAAAGGGGGAAATGGGACAAGTTATTAATTTTGGACGAGATGAAGAAGTAAAATACGTAATTGCAAATAGAATTTCAGATTTTTTACTATTTATTTTACAAACGTTAAAAGATAAAAATTTCACCATTCACCAGGAGGAAGACTATTTATATTGGAGTTATGGTGCTAACGATAATATACATTTTTTAGACGCATTATTTAATATTGAATTACCTGTTTTACATCCTCAATTTATATTTCAATCTGAAAATAATGTTAAAGATTGGTACGATAATTTAGATGGAGAATGGCAAAATATTGTGGGTTCTTCTGAACGTGCGGATAAATTTATTAGAGAGAAGAGATTATATTTAGGTGGAAAAGGGTTAGTAGATATTAGTCCATTACAGATGTGTACGGAAGTAAGAGAACTAATTTTAACTGGAAATGAAATTAAAGATATAACAGGATTAGAACGGATGAATTCTTTAAAGAAGCTATATTTAGTTAATAATCCGGTTCAAAACTTAACGCCACTCTTACATTTACAGCACTTACAAGAAATAAATATAAAGAAGACGAGAGTAAATACTCTATCGGCACTTGTAGAAATATCATCATTAAAAAAATTGGATATTTCACATACTGGTATTAAAGATTTTTCATTACTACCACAGTTTCAAACGTTAGAATCGCTTTCTGTACATATTTCAAATCGTGAGCAGCTCTATGCAATTTCAGAAGTAGATACTTTAAAGCATTTGTATATTTTAAGTTTAGAAAATGTTAGTGAATTGGATTTACTTGTTTTACAAAATTTAAATAAATTAATAACAATTGAATTTGAAAATAGTATCATTGATAATTTAAATTGTTTTCAACATAACGCGTCAATTCAAAATATAAAATTGAAAGATACAAAGGTAAAGGATGGATCGGCGTTATGTAGAATGAGAGGACTAAAGGAATTAGAATTAGATGGGGCAACAATTGAAAACATTGAAACGATTTGTTGTTCTAAGTCATTAGAAACATTTTCAGGGTCATTTGAACAATTTTATATGTTAAAAGACTCATTTGATAGAAAAATAGATTTTTCAAAAATAATAGGAGAAATGAGTGAAGAAGAAAGTGAAGTTTGGTACCAGCATGTAAGGGATTAGAAAACAAAAAATAATAATATTATGTAAATAAACTCATTTTTAAAAATGGGCATTCATTAACACTAACAATGTCCATATGAAGAAAGTAGTTAATGTTAGAATCAACTGTTTGTAAATCAAACAGTTGATTCTGCAATAAGTAGTTAAAAGAAATAAATTATATGTAACGGAATGTCACATCCTTCCTTTATCGTTCGTCTTGTTTGTAGAACGATAAGGAGGGATTTTATTATGAAAAAGTTTGATGTAGCAATTGTTGGCGGGGGGCTTGCAGGGTTAACAGCATCTATATATTTAGCGAAAGAAGGAAGGAAAGTTGTTGTATTAGAAAAATCAAGCCGTTTTGGTGGCAGAGCGATGACAATAAATAAAAATGGCATATATATGAACCTTGGAGCACACGCTTTATACCGCGGAGGAGAAGCGTTCTTAACATTTAACGAGCTTGGTATGAATCTTACGGGAGGAATGCCGTCCACGAAAGCACACGGAATATGGAAAGATGACGTATATACTATCCCAACGGATTTTCGCTCCATTTTATCAACGCCGTTACTTTCATGGTCAGCTAAAATACAATTTTCTCGCCTTATGATTCATTTAGGGAAATTGGATATAAATATGATTCCAAAAATGAGTCTTTCTGTATGGGCAGAAAAAGAAATACAGGATCCTATGGTACGAAATATGTTTTATGCGTTATGCCGAACAACGACATACACATATGCTCCTACAATGCAATTAGCATCATCAGTACTAAAGCAAATTCAGCTTTCTATGAAAGAAGGAGTATTTTATGTAGATGGTGGCTGGGAGACGATAATAACAAAATTAAGAGATATAGCTAATAATGTTGGTGTGCAATTTCTGGCTAGTAAGCATGTTTTGGAAGTAGAATATTGTGAAGGTGTACAAAAAATTCGATGTTTGGATGATGAAGTATTTGAAGTTGATGCAGTCGTCGTGACGATTCCACCTAAAGAAGCTTGTAAAATAATAAAAGGTGCAGAAGGAACAAGTTTGCAAAAATGGAATGAACAATCAATACAAGTGACTGTGGCAGCGTTAGATATTGGTTTGAAACGATTACCGAATCCATTGCATCATTTTGCATTGGGGTTAGACCAACCCATATTTTTTACGAATCAATCAAGAGCAGCTAAATTAAGTGAAGATGGATCGATAGTAGTGAGTTTAATTAAGTATCACAATCCTCTGGTAGAGTTAAATTATTTTGCTGATGATAAAGACCAGTTAGAAAAAACGATGGAGTTGTTACATCCCAATTGGAAAAGAGAAGTTATTGTAAAGCAATATTTACCGAAAATAACGGTAGTACATGATTTTCCTCATATTGGCCGAGTTGAAAATCCGGGTCCTAATATACCTGAAATGCCAGGTGTTTACGTTGCAGGAGATTGGGCTGGGCATGATGAAATATTAGCTGATGCTGCGGTAGCAAGCGGGAAACGTGCAGCGTTACACATTTTAAAGCAATTAGAAAGTGAGGCAGTTCATCATGGAAACGGAGCAATTATATGAAGCGTATCAACCATTATTATTTTCATTAGCATATAGAATCCTTGGGAGTGTTATGGACGCTGAAGATATCGTTCATGACGTATTTATCGCGGTAAATAATATAGAGGATGTTCAATCTATAGAAAATATGAAAGCATATTTGTGGAAGAGTCTGATGAGCCAGCAGAGTCATTTGTAATGAAAGAATCAATTTCTACGGCATATTTATTACTTTTACAACAATTGTCTGAGGTAGAAAGGATTGTTTTCATATTAAGAGAGGTTTTCAGTTATGACTACGAGGAAATAGCTTCAATTGTTGATAAGAGTAGTGTGAATTGCCGGAAGATCTTTCAACGCGCACGAAAAAGTATTTTAGATAAGCCGAAGCAATCAACATTAAGTACGAAGAAAATGGCTGCCTATGTGGAAAAGTTTGTATCATCATTACAGTGTGGGGATACGCAAGGCATGTTAGAAGTATTAAAAACAGATGCGATATTTAAAGCAGATGGTGGTGGTAAAGTTACAACTGCAATTAATCCGATTTATTCTGCAGATAAAATTATACGTTTGTTCTTTGGAATTGCAAAACGATTGCCAGAAAAGTATAGTGTTGATTTCAAAATAGTAAATGGTGCACCAGGCGTTATAGTTACAATAAATAATAAAGTGACGTATGTACTTTCATTCATATTTGAGGATGAGAAAATTTCAAACATTTATATGATGGTTAATCCTGAAAAACTTATGCACTTAAATGTAATAGTATAAAAAAGACGCATTTCTTTAGAAGTGCGTCTTTTTTTTATTTTTCTAACATTTCAAGAGGTACATCTTTTTCGCCGGCTACCTCGAATTTAATTTCCCCGTCTTCTTCATAAATGCGTTTAATAATCGGTATAGTTATCATTAGTTTTTTATGCTGTTTACGTCTTCTAGCAGCATCTAAGTTAATCACGTTCATGTGTAAGCATCCTTTCTTACAGAAATATATAAACAAAAGAAAATGCGTCCGAAAAGGGCGCTTAGTTGAATTAGAAATACCGATTCATTTAAATGGGGTTTAGATTATCTTATAATTGAAAACTGATTGTAAAATAATGTGAATTAAATAATTGCACGTAGAAATTAACTTTACCAAAAAACGAAACAATATGCTATAAAAAATTTTAATTCTTTGTCGTATAACAGGAAAAAGGTGTGCATTTCGCATATAATGAAAAGTAGACGGGCATCATGTACTTTTTCATCATATTGCTTGGAAAGGCGATGGAGAAAATGAATACTCTAGATTCATTATTATTGCAACTTGAACAATATGGAGAAGAGCATGATCGACATAAAGAAAAAAGAGAAGAAAAATTAAGAAATATTTCTCGTGAAATGGGGCAGTTTTTATCAGTATTAGTAAAGGGGTGCAATGCAAAAAAAATTTTAGAAATTGGAACTTCAAATGGCTATTCTACATTGTGGCTAGCAAATGCGGTAGAAGAAACAAATGGAAATGTTATAACTGTAGAACTTTCTTCAGAACGGGTTGGAGAGGCACTTGGAAATTTTGAAAGGGCAAATCTTACACAGAGAATCGATATTCATAATCAAGAGGCTGGGGCATTTTTAGATTCGCAAGTAGATCGTTCATTTGATTTTATTTTCCTAGATTCAGAGCGCACGCAATACATGTGGTGGTGGGAACATATAAAACGTATTTTAGAGCCAAAAGGTTTTCTTGTAATTGATAATGCAACTTCTCATGCGGGGGAATTAGCTGGATTTATAAAGATGATTGAAGAAGACGTTACGTTTGAAACGGTGTTATTAGCTTTTCAAAAGGGAGCATTTGTTGCGCGGAAGAATAATTAGAAGTGGACCTAATATAATTATCACATTGAAAGATAGTATATGTCAAAAGATAGAGCATTGTATGAATTTAAGAAGGTAACTAAATGGAATTTCAAATTAATAGTCAGTGGTGATAAGTAAGGTAAGCTGTGAAGAATCCGTCTTCAGTATGTTGTTCTCTAGGTCTTAAGTCTGAGGAAAATAATGACGAGAACAGGTATACTTATACTATGAAACAGGGAATGACTGCATAAGCAGGTATTTCTTGAAAAATCGATTTCAAGCAAGCAAAAATGTATATGAAATACGATATATTAGATGAAATATAGTGCACATAAATTCGCACATATAAATAAAGGAGCGATTTTGTTGACTGAACTCGAGAAAAAAGAACCTGTATCGATTGTGAAAGATAATAATGTAGAAGTAGTAGTGGATACAGTAATAAAAGATGCAGAACTTGAAGAACTGAATAAAGAAGCAGATCTTTATGTACAAAAGTTAAATAGCGAGCAAAATACAGATTTATCAAAAGTATTGTCGCAGCTTGGAGACTTAGGGGATAAAGAGCAGCAAGCGGCAGGACAAACGCTATCAGCTTTAAAACGTCCTGTGACAGCGATGATGAATGGAAAGAATGAAGAAATTCCAAATACATTGTTAGAATTACGAAAAGTGGTATCAGAACTTGATCCAAACTCATTAAAAGCAACTGGTATGAAGAAACTTATGTTTAAAGTGTTTAAGAAAAATCCGCTTGAAAATTACGTGCATAAATATCAATCTATAGATAAGCAAATCGAGGAGATTATAAGATCACTTCTCATTGGCCGTGATAACTTGCAAGAGGATACGGTTGGTCTTGAAATGTTAAAAGAGCAATCACACGATAAAATTCACGCTCTTGATAAACAAGTATACTTAGGAAGAAAACTTGCTGGTATGCTGGAAGCTGAGAAACAAAATCCAGAACGTCAAAGGGATATTCCGTTAATAAATGATGCATTAGAAAAGATACTTGTGCGTACTCGTAATATGCAACAAGCAAAAAGTGTATTATTACAATCTATTGCATCTGTAGACATCATTAAGAAAAATAATGAAAAGCTAGCAGAAGCAATTCGCAATGCAATTACGATGACACAAAACGTTATAACGGTTTCAGCTGCAATTCAGCTCGCATTAACAAATCAACGTAAAACAATTGATGCAGTTAATGCGACAAATGAAGCGATTGAATCAATGGTATTAAGCAATTCTCAAGCATTAAAACAAAATACAGAAGAAACAACAAAACTCCTAGAAAATCCTGCAATTAGCATGGGTAAATTACGTGAATCATTCCAAAATGTATTCGCTGCTATTGAAGCATCTGAGAAATCGTCAGAGCGTATTATTGAGTCTAGTAAGAAGTTTGTAATTGAACTTGACACATTTAATGATGAGATGAAGCAGAAACTCATTCAGCGTCCAAGGAAATAACAGATCATTAGAGGAGGTGAAAAAATGAGTTTCATTCAAGGAGTATTATTACTATTAGGGTCATTACTTTTAATCGCATTTACTGTCGTTGTTTTAGTTGTATACTTCGGACGTAAACTTTATTTTTCATGGACGAAACCATATAAGAGAGCGCAAGATTCTATTGAAAAATTATCGAACAAATCAACACCGTTTTTACAAGAATTTACGCAGCACCCACTCTTTTATCGCTGGATTCGTACAGAAGGGAAAAAAGAACAAAATACATTAAATACACTTTTCTGTTCATCGGGCCAACGTACGAGAGAGCAAGTTTTCTCAATGTTACCGAAAGAAAAGCAGAAAAAAGTGCATGTGATGGCAAAAACAACGAAAAAGCTTACGAATGAAGATATTGATATTGCAACAATGAAAGTGAAAGATTTCTTGAGACAAGAATCACAGCAAACTGTTAAACCGACAGATTTATCGTTTTATAAATTGTATTTCTATGATCGATATCCAGATGCATTAAATACAATTCAAGCATATAAACGCTCGATTAATCCTTCACTACAAAGAACGGTTGATGACATTACAATTTCAGTATTAAATGCACTTCCGTACTATCAAGAACAACGAATGTTTGAACAACAACATAAACTTGAAACGTTCTTAATGAAAGATTTAACAGCGATGTTATCTTTAGTGGTGCAATTACCTCCGTCACAACGTCCTGAAAAAGAAGAAGAACTAAAAATATACTTGCAAAATTTCCAAAAAGAAATGGAAGTAGTAGAGCGTGATATTCGTGACGCCATTGATCACGATTTGAATGTGAAGATGAGAGCAGCGACAGAGAAGTTTAAGAATAAATAAAAAAGGCGCCTTAAAAGCTAAGTATTTCTCAGCTTTAAGGCGTTTTTTTTGAGATTTTATTTTGCCTTAACGGTAGTAAAACTAGAAGGAATGCTTTCATTATGCAATCGATCAACTGCAGTTACCACATACGTATACGTTTCTCCAGAAATAGCCGTTTTATCTACGTAAATTTCTCCAAGTTTTGTTTTTCTTACAGTAGTAAGTAAATGTTTTGGGTTTTGTATATCCACTTCATTTTTTCCATTCCCACGGTAAATGGCGTAATAAGAAGAGTCATTATCTCTATTGTCAATTATTCCCACAGCAATACCTTCATCTCTTGGAATGGCACCTTTTAAAGTAGGTTGTTTTGGTGGATCATGATCAAGCCAAGGCATAGGTGGAATTAATGCAGGGTGTTTATATATGTCTTTTGAGAGTCTATCTTTAATTCCAAGTGGATTGTTATTTATATCTTTTAAACTGAAATGCATACTACCTTTTATTTGTGGATATTGATGGTTTAAAGCGATTTGCTTTGGATATTCTTCTGGCTCAGACCAAGCAGGCACAGAGTTGTTATTTATTTTATAAGCCGCTTGACCGATGTATAGGTGAATCGGTTTGTTATTTGTTTCTTTTACCCACCAATCTACTAATATATCATATGCAGCAGGTATGAAACCTATATTCCAATATATTTGAGGTGTAATGTAGTCAATGTACCCTTTTTGTATCCACTCACGTGTGTCAGCATACAGGTCATCGTAGTTTCTTTGACCTGCGGTTGTATTAGAGCCAGTTGGATCGTCAGCTATATTTCGCCATACGCCAAATGGACTAATGCCAAATTTTACGTATGATTTTTCTTGTTTTATAGCAGTATTTAAACCTTTTACGAGTTCATTTACATTATTGCGACGCCAATCTTCGATAGTTGAAAAATTCTCATTATTATATGATTCAAATGTTTTTTGATCAGGAAATTCTTCGCCAACTACTTTATAAGGGTAAAAATAATCGTCCATATGAATTGCATCAACATCATAATTTTTTACGATTTCTAAAGCGCCTTCCGTTATAAAGTTTTTCACATCTGGAATACCAGGGTTGTAATATAGCTTCCCGCCGTAAGGTACAACCCAATCGGGATGTTGTCTTGCAGGGTGATTATTTGATAATCGATTTATATCAGTGTGATTCATCGTTATTCGGTATGGATTAATCCATGCGTGGAATTCTATATTTCTTTTATGTGCTTCTTCAATCATAAATGCGAGCGGGTCGTATCCAGGGTCTTTTCCTTGTGTACCCGTAATGTATTCAGACCAAGGACCGTAATTTGAAGGATAGAAAGCATCAGCAGTCGGTTTAATTTGTACAACGACTGCATGCATACCAGTGTTTTTTACATCGTCTAATAGTCTTATAAATTCTTGTTTCTGCTTTTCAATAGGTAAGCCAGTTTTTGAAGGCCAATCAATATTGAGAACAGATGCTAGCCATACAGCGCGTAATTCATGTTTTTTGTAAGTAGTATTTACTTCAGCATAAGTAGAGTGAGGGGAAATGAAAGAGAAAGGAGTAAACAATATGACGATACAGCACATCATTACTAAACGTTTCATAATCATTTATACGCCTCCCTATTATACGATTATTTAAAATAATATATGATGTTAGGTTGGCCCTGCAATTGAGAAAAATAAGTATTGAAACATTAATTTAATAGGAAAAATATTTTTAGTGAAATTTACTTTCAGTATAACTAAATCGTTTCATTTCTTCATATGCTTGTTAGTAAAGTGAAACTTTCTTTCATTTGAAAGAAACAATTTATAAGTATAGGAGGATTCAATAATGAAAGTTTTATTCGTTTGTTCTGGAGGAATGTCCAGCGCAATTGTTGTAAACGCTTTAAAAAAAGAAGCAGAGAAAAAAGGTATGAACATGGAAGTGCATGCTATTGGAACAAGTGAGGTGGAGGAAGAAGTACAGAATGGTTGGGATGTTGTAATGGTTGCACCTCAAGTTAGACATCGATTTGACGCTGTAAAAAAACTTACAGAACAAGAATCTATTCCGTGCGGTATTATTCCGCCGCAAGCATACACGCCGCTTGGTGGACCGACTTTATTAAAAACTGTAAATGAATTAATTAGTTAGTTAGGGGGAAGCGTTATGAATAAGTTTGTCACGTTTCTTGATAAAAACTTATCTGGACCGATGGCAAGGCTTTCTGAACAGAGGCATTTACAAGCAATCCGTGATGGAGTTATTTCGGCGTTACCATTTATTATCGTAGGGAGTTTCTTTTTAATAGTAGCATTTCCACCATTACCGAAAGATAGTTTCATATCAGTTTGGGCATTGAAAAATCAAACAAGTATATTAATACCATATCGTTTAACGATGTTTATTATGTCTTTATATATAGCATTTGGTATAGGATACAATTTAGCGAAAAGTTATAAGTTAGATGCTTTATCAGGGGCACAGTTAGCAGTATGCTCACTACTTTTAACATTGACGCCCGAATTAATCGATAAAAAAGGATTTATGCTTCCGATGACAAATCTCGGGGGGCATGGATTATTTGTAACGATGATCGTATCTATTTTATCAGTAGAGATTTTAAGATTTTGTAAGACGAAAAATGTAATGATTAAAATGCCAGAACAAGTACCGCCGTCTGTTTCACGTTCGTTTGAAGCACTTATACCTGCTGCATTCGTAATTATTTTAATGAGTTTAGTAACTGTCGTTTTTAGTATTGATTTACATCATGTAGTTGATAAATTAGCGGCACCGTTAGTAAAAGCTGGTGATAGTTACTTCGGTGTAATCATTCCAGTATTTTTAATTACATTTTTTTGGTCATTCGGAATCCATGGTGTGTCGGTTGTTGGAACTGTTGCCCGGCCATTATGGGAAGTATATTTAGGGAAAAATGGTGAAGCAGTTGCTAGTGGAGCAAATCAGTTGCCATTCATTTCACCAGAACCATTATACCAATGGTTTATATGGATTGGTGGTTCTGGTGCGACGTTAGGACTTGTATTAGCTATGATTGTATTTGGTCGATCAAAATATTCGAAGGCATTATCAAGAACTTGTATTGTGCCTGGTATTTTTAATATTAATGAACCTGTTATTTTCGGATTACCGATTGTACTAAATCCAATTTTAATTATCCCGTTTATCATTACACCACTCGTAACAGCAACTGTTGCATATTCAGCAACTGCGATGGGATTTGTAACGCCAACACATATTATGCCGCCGTGGACATTACCAGCTCCAATTGGCGCGTATTTAGCCACAGGTGGAGATTGGCGTGCAGTAGTATTAGTTTTTATAAACATAGCAATATCATTCCTTATTTACCTACCATTCTTTAAAATGTATGACAAAAATATGCTTGAAATTGAAAAGAATGGTGACGGGGAATCTGTTAGTCCTTAAGCTTTATACTGTTATTTTGAGTGATAGACTTTTTGTCTATCACTTCTTTCATATTAAACTGAAAGAAGGTGTAAAGGAATGAATATAAAATTTAGTTATAAAGGTGTATTTATATTATTGTTTGGAGTAATATGTGCGAATTTACTCTTAGTACCTTTATTAAGAATGCTAAATCTATCACAAATGCATAGTATATGGCTCGTTACAAGTATTGTGGCAAGTGTTTTGCTTACGATCGTTGTTTCTTTCATTGATGGCACATTTGTATCGAAAGTCCAGTTGTTTATTAGATTTATATTGTTTTCTGTAGGTTGTACGTTGTTTACTTACATAATTGTTTTTTAGTGAATAGGGGGCATGCATATTATGTATATTGCAGGGATAATGTCCGGTACATCGTTAGACGGAATAGATGTAGCGCTCGTTCATATAGAAGGAAACGGTGTAGATTCTAAAGTCGAACTCATTCATTTTACTACTGTTCCATTTTGTAAGGATATAAAAAATGAGATACAGCAGGCTTTATCAATTGATACATCTAATGTTCAATTGATATGCAGTTTGAACTTTAAGCTTGGTTTATGTTTTGCCAATGCTGTGAAGGAAGTTTGTAAAAAGGCTGATTTGTCATTGGAACAATTAGATTTAATAGGTTCTCACGGACAAACGATTTATCATCAGCCAAAGCAAGAAGGCAATAGTATTTCTTCGACATTGCAAATTGGAGAACCAGCAGTTATAGCATATGAAACGAACACTACGGTTATCTCTAATTTTCGAACGATGGATATGGCAGCAGGGGGACAAGGTGCACCACTTGTGCCATATTCAGAGGTCATTTTGTATCGTCATCAAACTAAAAATAGATTACTACAAAATATTGGCGGGATTGGTAATGTTACAGTGATTCCAAGTAAACGAAGTAATAAGAGTGTAATTGCTTTTGATACTGGCCCAGGAAATATGGTAATCGATGATGTATGTCAAAGATTATTTCAGTTGCCATATGATCAAAATGGTAGGATTGCAAAACAAGGAGTAGTTGTAGATGAAATTTTGACATATTGTATGAACCATCCATTTTTGAAAATGAATCCACCGAAATCAACTGGTAGAGAACAGTTTGGAGAAGAGTTTGTAAGTGAATTATTGAAGCGGTTTGAAAAGCATGGTAAAGAAAATCTTTTGACGACTGTCACGATGTTTACAGCAAGTTCAATTGTTCATCATTATAAGGAGTTTATTCTGCCGTATTATGAAATCGATGAAGTAATTTTAGGTGGTGGGGGCAGTTATAATCGTACACTTGTTGAAATGATACGAAATGGATTGAAGGAAGAAAAGTGCGCGATATTCATTCAAGAAGATATAGGCTATTCTTCAGAGGCGAAAGAAGCAATCGCCTTTGCGATATTAGCAAACGAAACGCATCATCGTAATCCGAGTAATGTGCCAAGCGCAACAGGTGCAAAGCAATCTGTAGTTTTAGGGAATATAACATTCCCTCCAATAAGATGATGAAAATGAGGCGAACATATGAAATATATGATTGGAGTAGATGGTGGGGGCACGAAGACAGAAGCAATTGCATTTGATCAAGACGGAAACGAAGTTGTAAGAGGTACGAGTGGGTTTGGAAATATATTAATAGATTATGAAAAAGCAGTTTCGCATATTATGGAGGCGATCGATCAATGCAAGAAAGCTTTAATAGATGGGCACTGCGTTTGTATTTGTTTAGGGTTAGCGGGTATAAGTGGAGCGAATACAAATGAATTAACATTACGATTAATAAAGAAATATGAAACGAAAATTGAAGTTTTTAATGACGCAATGATTGCACATGCAGCTGCTTTAAAAGGTAAGAATGGAATATTAACTATAGGTGGTACAGGTGCAATTTGTATAGGAAAGAAAGACGAAGTGTACGAGTATAGTGGTGGATGGGGACATATTTTAGGCGATGAAGGAAGCGGATATTGGATTGCGTTACAAGGTTTAAAGAGAATGGCAAATCAATTTGATCAAGGAGTTAGACTTTGTCCATTAAGCTTAAGGATTCAAGACGAGTTTCGACTTTTAACATCATCTCATATAAAAAGACTAGTATATAGTTCTTCAAAAGATAAAGTTGCAGCAATTGCACCATTAATTATAGAGGAAGCGAGGAATGGGAATGATGATGCACATAAAATTATTCTGCAAGCGGCTAAGGAATTAACGATAATTACGGTGAATATTTACAACAAGATGCAGTTTGATTTATCACCTTTAATTGCAGTAAGTGGCAGTATATTGCGTTTCGTTCCTGAGATATATGCTGAATTTAAGAAATGCTGTGAGAAAAGTATGGGAGAAGTTATATTCGTATCACCATCAGAAATGGCAGTGAAAGGAACATATCATTTAATGAAGGGTGTATATTTTATAAAATAGAAGTATGAGAATTTTTGTATGATTTGTAAAAATATGATGTTAAAATATACAAAGGGATGTAAAGCAAGAAAAAGTACAATATACATAGTCATTGAATATTGTATAAGTACTCCCATGTAGAAAGTGAATGATTACATGATTAATAGTATGCAATTTTTGTATTTGGTGGCTTCTTATTTATTTGGAAACATATTGACCGCTTATATAGTAACGAAATGGAAACATAATGTTGATATTCGTGAAGAAGGAAGTGGTAATCCTGGCGCAAGAAATATGGGGCGCGTATATGGAAAAGGGTATTTCGTCGCTACATTTTTAGGTGATGCGATCAAAGGGGCAATCGTAGTTTCTATTGCAAAATACCTTTTTGAAGATTCTACATTTGTAATGTTAGCTTTACTGGCTGTTATACTTGGACATATTTACCCAATTTTATTTAAAGGCAAGGGTGGAAAAGGCATTGCAACATTTATTGGAGGATTAATTGCATTTGATTATTTGATAGCGCTTACTCTTATTGCTGTTTTCATTATATTTTATTTAATCTTTAAAGGATTTACTAAGCCCGGACTAATTACAATCGCTTGTTTACCAGTTTGCATGATTTTGTATTCTTACTCTATTGTTACGACTATTTTAAGTGCACTTATCATTGTACTTATTTTATATGTAAATCGAGAATGAAATGAACTTTTAATAAGTGGAGTTAATCTCCACTTATAATTTTTATTAAATACATAAAGGAGATACAACATGGGGTTAATTTATAAAGTTGCTGATCAAGCTTGGGAATTTGAAAGTATACATAAATTGAATTATAAAACATTTGTAGAAGAAATTCCGCAACATGAAGAAACGAAAGATCGTGTTCGTATAGATCGTTTCCATGAAGAAAATACATATTTAATTTGTTTAGATGACGATAAGTTAGTAGGTATGGTTGCATTGCGAGGAAAACGACCATTCTCGTTAGATTATAAAATTCCAAATCTAGATTTTTATTTGCAAGAACATGGAGAAAATGTATATGAAATTCGTTTACTTTCAGTAGAACGTGAATATCGAAATGGAAGAGCATTGTTAGGTTTAATTCGCTTTTTACATCGTTATTTGCTTCTAAATGGATATGAATTGGCACTCATTTCTGCTACAACACGTGAACTACCTTTATATGAGCAAATGGGATTCAAATCTTTCCATACGTTAGTTGGTACTGAAGAAGCAGCCTTCCAGCCAATGTATGTTACCCCAGCTATGTTTGAAGAGTCGAGTGTTGGGGGTATTATGACGAAAGAATATACGTTTTTACCTGGTCCAGTGGATATTGAAGAAAATGTTCGAAAGGCATTTTCTACTAAGCCTATTTCGCATCGTTCTAAGTCATTTCAAGTGACAATGGAAAATGTAAAAAAACGTTTACTGCAAATGACAAAAGCAAAACGTGTGCAAATAATGTTAGGAACAGGGACGTTAGCGAATGATGCCATTGCTTTACAGTTGAATTCTTTAAAAGGGAAAGGACTAGTTTTAACAAATGGGGAATTTGGAAATAGGTTAGTGGGACATGCAACACGTGCGCAATTACATTATGATACGCATAAAAAAGAAATGGCAGAGCCGTTTCTTTATACAGAATTAGAAAAAATAATGGCAACTGGAAATTATGAATGGCTTTGGTTTGTTCACCATGAAACATCAACTGGAATGTTAAATAATTTAGAAGAACTAAACATTCTTTGTAAAAAATATCAAATGAAACTATGTGTAGATTGTATAAGCTCAATTGGAGCAATACCAATAAATTTGAAGGATGTATATTTTGCAAGTGGTGTTAGCGGAAAAGCGATTAAATCATATACAGGATTATCTTTCGTTTTTCATAACCACATTGTAAAAGTAAACGAGGCAGTACCTGCTTATATGGACATTGGTATGTACGAAGAAAATGAAAGTATCCCATACTTCCATTCATGGAATTTAATTTATGCATTGCAAGAAGCATTAAAAATATTTGAAGATGAAATGGTATTTGAAAAAATAAAAGAGACGTATACATATATTGAACAAGCTATTACTAATATGGGTTTAAATCTTGTTTCACCTAAAGAACATGCCGCGCCAATTATAGTTACCATTCAATTAAATGAAGATCAGTCTTCTAAGGCGCTAGGTGATGCGTTAGCGTTACAAGGATATATTGTTCATTATGAATCAGCGTATTTACAAAAGAATAACTGGATCCAAATTGCATGCCTGAATCATTACAAAGAACGTGATATGAAAAGGATGTTGAATTGTTTACACAGATGTACATTAAAGAATGGCGTACATATATGAGCAATGATTTTTGAACATAGTTGGTTGCGTATAAAGGGATTATTACTTACGAAAACTTAAAAATGAGACAAACAGTAGATTATAAATTATTAGAAGAGGTGTTAGCATGATAACTAAAAAACTACCATTACATATAGCAGACATTAAAAAAGCTCAAAACATTTTAGACAGAAATGCTCGTAAAACTCCTTTAGTAAAATCATTTTATTTGACTAGTAAAACAGGCGGAGAAATTCACTTAAAATTAGAAAATATGCAATTAACGGGTTCTTTTAAATTTCGTGGTGCGTTTAATAAAATGTCACAGTTGACAGATCAAGAAAAAGAGCGAGGCGTAATTGCTTGTTCCGCTGGTAATCATGCGCAAGGAGTTGCTTTATCTGCTCATTTACTTGGTATTAAGAGTAAAATTGTGATGCCGATTTCTGCACCGAAGGCGAAAGTTGAAGCAACTAGAGGATACGGATCAGAAGTGATTTTATATGGTGAAACTTTTGATGATGCGAAGGCAAAATGTGAGGAGATTATTAGGGAAACAGGTGAAACATACTTACATCCATACGATGATGTAGAGGTAATGGCTGGTCAAGGTACAATTGGTTTGGACATTCTTGATGATATGTGGGATGTTGATACGGTCATTGTACCAATTGGCGGAGGTGGAATTATTTCTGGAATTGCTGTTGCATTAAAATCTTTTAATCCATCCATTAATATAATTGGTGTACAAGCAGAAAATGTTCATGGGATGAAGGCATCTTATGACAAAGGCACGATTGTAGAACATTATGAGGCACCTACTATAGCAGATGGTTGCGCAGTTAAAATACCAGGCGATTTAACTTTTGAAGTTGTAAAAGAATTAGTAGATGATATTGTAACAGTGTCAGAAGGTGAATTAGAAGTAGCGATGAAAGACTTATTACAGCGTGGTAAAGCCGTTGTAGAAGGTGCAGGTGCATTAGCTACTGCTGCTCTACTTGCAGGGAAAGTTGATCAATATATAAAAGGAAAAAAAGTAGTAGCCGTTATATCTGGTGGAAACGTAGACTTGCAACGTATATCAAGTGTTTGTGAGCAATTTTTTGTAGCTAATGAAGTGAAATAGTATTTAAATAACATAAATTTTATGAAAGCAGAGCTAAGAAAACTAATCTTAGCTCTTACTTTTTGTCTACTGTATAGTAAATTATTATATGTAATCGTCTATATTCAAAGATAACTCAAATAATTATATCAATATTGTCGAAACAGAAACGGAAATTTAATATAATGGTTTTAATGTATGAATGAGCTGTTAGGAGGATAGGCCATGAGTAAGGAAGAACAGGTCATGAACGGTTTCAGGGAATTATATAATAAGATGGTTTGGCTAAATAAGGATAAGATGGAAGCAGGTCTGAAGGGTTTTAAGTCTTCTGAAGTACATTGCATTGAATATATTGAAAACAATACAGATTCTAACGTGACACAACTTGCAGAGGCTTTTTATGTGACTCGCGGTGCAATAAGTAGAATGACTAAGAAGCTCATAAAAAAAGGCCTTATCGAAAGTTACCAGAAATCAGAGAATAAAAAAGAGATCTATTTTAGGCTTACTGAACAAGGGAAAGAAATATATAAAATTCACGAAGAGTTGCACAATGAGTTTCAAGAGCGGGATAAAGCTGTATTTGAGCAAGTAACCGAGGCAGAATTCGACAGTATAATTAACTTCGTGGAAAAGTATAGTAGGCATTTGGATGCAGAAATAAAGAAACAAGGTATACATATTAAGTCATAATAAAGTTGAAGCATTCGGGCTTTTACGGGTAGTTAATCCCGAAAACTAACTTATTTTCCCGTTCATGCGGGATACATTTAAATAATAAAAAGGTAGCCTGTTCATAGTAAGGCTACCTTTTTATTATTGTATTTTTGTTGACTAATCAACAAAACAGAGTTATTATTTTGTTGACGAAGCAACAAAATGTTTTAAGGAGAGAAGTTAAATGTCTATTTTTAGATCACAAAATGAAAGCGAAACTGAAAAAAACATAGATAAACATGCTTTAATATTCGGCCTTATTTCTGTATTTCTTTGTGGTATAGGTTTCAGTATCATTATGCCTGTAGTGCCATTCTTAGTGCAGCCTTATATAAGTAGTCC
The DNA here is from genome assembly GCF_038050385.1 of Bacillus sp. FSL R9-9410. Classification (NCBI taxonomy): domain Bacteria; kingdom Bacillati; phylum Bacillota; class Bacilli; order Caryophanales; family Bacillaceae; genus Bacillus; species Bacillus sp. FSL R9-9410. The sequence continues at coordinate 2,317,206 of NZ_JBBOTV010000001.1, read as the reverse complement.
GGAAGAACAGGTTCTAGTTGTTACGCTACTGACCTCTGTTTATGCTGTCTGCGTGTTTTTCGCTGCTCCTGTACTCGGAGCTTTGAGCGATAAATATGGCCGTCGTCCATTACTTTTAATATGCCTTTTCGGTTCTGCAATCGGGTACTTAGTTTTTGGTATAGGAGGGGCCTTATGGGTACTATTTGCTGGACGCATAATAGAAGGTATAACAGGCGGGAGTATAAGTACAATTTTCGCATATTTTGCAGATATCATTCCTCCAGAACAGAGAACGAAATACTTTGGATGGGTGAGTGCGGTGGTAGGTGTAGGAACCATCATTGGTCCAACTCTTGGGGGATTACTTGCCAAGTTTGGTCATTCTGTACCTTTATATTTTGGAGCGCTCATAACTTTATTAAATGTTTTATATGGGATGAAATATATGCCTGAGAGTCTTGACAAAAATAATAGGTTGAAAGAGATTACTTTTGTAAGGTTAAATCCTTTTGCACAGCTTGCAAACATACTTTCCATGAAAAACTTAAAATGGTTACTTGTCTCAGCGTTTTTACTTTGGATACCTAACGGATCTTTACAAGCAATTTTCACACAATTTACGATGGATACTTTTAGCTGGAAGCCTGCACTAATCGGACTTATGTTTTCAATTATGGGCTTTCAAGACATCATTTCACAAGCTTTTATAATGCCAAAGCTTTTGATCAAGCTTAGTGATAAACAAATAGCAATTCTTGGGATGGTTTCGGAGATTATTGGCTACAGTTTTATTGCCGCATCTGCTTTGTTTTCCCAATATCCTCTTCTTATCATTGGAATGTTAATGTTTGGCTTTGGTGATTCAATTTTCGGACCTTCATTCAATGGGATGCTCTCAAAGTCTGTCGATTCTAGTGAACAAGGAAGGATTCAAGGTGGAAGCCAATCTATTCAAGCTTTGGCAAGAATGATTGGTCCAATTATTGGAGGGCAAATTTATGTATCACTTGGTCATGCCGCACCTGCTTTTATGGGGATGATTCTTATAACAGTGGCAATCGCAGTTTTGTATAGGGGGACGCATGTAACTGTATAAAATACCTGCACTATTATTGTCTATATTCCTTTATTGGAATCAACTGCATAATAGATAGTTATAAGAACGAATAATAGGGTGTCGGAACTTAGGAATAAGTGCTGACACCCTATTTGTCTACAGCTTGAGAGCTAAGAGAATTTCTTATGCTTATGATAGGATTTATCCTGTAAAAGCGCAATTGATGAAGGATAATATTCAGTGGGGTGCATAGAGTTTACGTTAATTAAGGGTTGGCTTTAGTTGAAACTAGAAAAGGTAGGTAAATGACTAACTATTTTAAGTCACGTCTGAACTGAAGTAAATAATGACTCCATTTTTATTCTACTCTTTTCTCGAATTTCAGCGTCTGCATGGCGCATTACAAATTTATGCGCTATAGCGATTGCTAAAACATCATCTAATAAGCCAATCCCAATAATAGCAGCTATATCTGGAATGAAATCAATAGTTAATACGTAATAAGATAAAGCGGCTAATATTATGAATTTCGCTTTAGTAGGTAACTCTTTTTTTCTCATTGTGTAGAATAAAATAATACTTTCATATACGCTGGATTTACCAAGGTTTACAGAGCTTTTTGTGAATTTTTTCCAAAGAGTCTGTTTCTCCATATAAAAACTCCTTTCCCAAAAAATAGATTTTTTAAAAGGATGGACAAAGAAGCGAAAGAATAATCAATTTTATTGTTTTTTCTTATTGTATATTTCGATATTTATAAGCGAATACCTGTTCAAAATAAAACAATGCTTGTTAAGTGGATACGATTATGGAGATGGATGAAGAGAAAATCTGTTTTGGAAAGCAAATAAGTTTCCGATAGAGGTTTCAATGAATTATTTGCGTTCTGCAACGAAGGCAGAAAAAACTTTTGATTTCTTAATACCAGCTATCTTGACAATAATTATTAGATTGTTTATAGCGTATATGAATCCGAATACAACAATAATATTGAAAGGAATTAAGGATATAAATAATCAATCACTTACATTCATTCCAATTTTAGCTGGTTTTAATATAGCTAATTACCTCGTTCCTTATGATTCTAGTACTTGCTGGTTCATTTGCTACAAGTATTTTTGCTGATAGAACGTTTTTTATCCCTAATTTACCAAAACAATCATATCGTTTTGGCGTAGGTGTTTATGAGGGCGTAGTAGCTCATAGTACAGCGACTTCTGAAATATTCAAAAGTATGAATCTCGTACATGAAGAAACGCATTTGTTCAATATGCTGTTGATTGAGATGAAACAATCCAAATCGCTAATATAAAATACATTGCATATGGCGGTGGACCTGCTGCTAATAAACGATTTGTACATGTAGAGTTATGTGAAACAGCAGACCATACAAAGCTCGAGCGTTCATATGAAAAATACGTAAAACTTTTAGCGGAAATCTTAAAAGATAACAAGTTATCTGTAGGAAAAGGATTGTGGATTCACTACGATGTGATTAAATATCTTGGCGGTACAGATCATGAAGATCAACTTGATTATTTAAAATCTCATGGGGGATCAGGAGCTCAATCCCGTGCTGATGTACAACGCGCATACAATAATTCTAGTGTGGATGTTTCTGTACCTGAAAGCCACCTAAACCAACAGAAGTACCAACAGCTGTAACCGATGGTATAGCTTATATTGAAGGCTACAACGTTAATTTACGTAAAGGACCAGACACAAGCTATTCTAAGATTCGTCAACTAAATAAATCAGAAGCTTATGTTGAATGGGGTGAAAAGCCTGGTTGGTTAAACCTTGGTGGAGAGCAATGGATTAAGAACAATCCATCCTATGTGAAGTTTAGTAAGAAAAGTACAGTAGATTCTTCTATTGTAGGAAAGCGTGTTGTTTCTAAAGTTAACATTCTACGTTTCTATGATGCTCGATCTTGGCAGGATAAAGACGTGGATGGTTTTGTAGATGTAGGTGAGGTATTTACAATTTTTAGGAATTTAAATATGGAAGGTTCAGTACAATTTAAGGTGCACAATAGTATAGGGAAAACATATTATATTACGATCAATGAAGTTTATGTGTATGTAACTGTATTACTACAGTATAGTACACTCATAGGAGGTAGTTATGTGTTTGATAAAAATGAAATACAAAAGATAAATGGGATACTTCAAGCTAATGCATTAAATCCAAATTTAATTGGCCCTACACTTCCCCCAATCCCACCATTTACTTTACCCACAGGTCCAACAGGAGGGACAGGCCCAACGGGAGTAACGGGTCCAACCGGGGGAACGGGTCCAACAGGAGTAACGGGTCCAACCGGGGGAACGGGTCCAACAGGAGTAACGGGTCCAACGGGAGTAACGGGTCCAACAGGAGTAACGGGTCCAACAGGAGAGACAGGCCCAACAGGAGGAACTGAAGGTTGTCTTTGTGATTGCTGTGTTTTACCTATGCAAAGCGTTTTACAACAACTTATTGGAGAAACTGTTATTCTTGGCACTATTGCAGACACACCCAACACGCCCCCGCTTTTCTTTCTATTTACTATCACTTCTGTGAATGATTTTTTAGTTACAGTTACAGATGGCACCACAACCTTTGTGGTCAATATATCTGATGTAACAGGGGTAGGTTTTTTACCACCAGGACCACCTATTACATTACTTCCACCTACCGATGTAGGATGCGAGTGTGAATGTCGTGAACGACCAATTAGACAATTACTGGATGCGTTTATCGGATCTACAGTAAGTCTTTTAGCAAGTAATGGTTCTATTGCAGCAGATTTTAGCGTGGAACAAACAGGACTTGGGATAGTACTAGGGACATTACCTATAAATCCAACTACAACCGTTAGGTTTGCAATTTCAACTTGTAAAATTACAGCTGTGAATATAACCCCTATTACGATGTAGTCTATTTCTTTCAGAAGTATCTGTTGCTACTCGATAAGAAAAGCACAGTTTATTTGTCCACCTTGAAAACGTATTGTTTTCAAAGTGGACAATCTACGTTTCTAGGATGCTCCATCTTGGAAATATAAAGATGGAGCTGGTTCTGTAGATGCAGGGATTTATGATTGATGCAAAAGTGAGTGTCAATGGTTCGCCACAGTACAAAGCACACAGCAGTAAAGGGAAAACATACTATGTTATTGCAAATGAAGCCTATTTATTCATCTAACGCACTATACCTTCATGAGTAATTAACCATGCCCCCTTACTCTTTCTATATCCTTCATTTGTAAATTTCTTACTACTATATTATTGGCGTACAATATATGGCTAAATGTATCTAAATGGTTTTCTAAACGCACAAAATTCCCAAATTGATATGGTAAGGCTATAAAAATTATAATGAAAAATAATAAATATCTCTAATGCACTATTAGGATTTTTCCATTTTATATTGCAAACCATCTTTCTGAAAGATAAGCTCATATGCTAAATCAAAATGAAGGTTATATAATGCTTTCGTATTACATATTAAATTGTAGAACTTAGTTCCTTGATGTACATATTGGTGTAATTTATTTTGAATTGGTGAAACAATGATTTTTAAAATTACGTTAATATCTTCATTAAAGAAGTTATAGGAGGGAATAACTTGGGCTCATTATTTGATGTAATAGCAGATATAATTTTATTTTATCCTCGAAATGACATGAAATTAAAACACCATATTGCCAAATTAAGCGAATTTGAGTGGTTTCGAAGGTTACACGAAGATCCGAAATATACAGGTTTAATTTGGAGTAATAGAAAAATTAAGAAATATATTTTGAATTCGGCAAATATGGAAGCATTAATAAAATCCGAGAAAAAACAAAAAGAATTTGTTCATCTAGTACAGGATGAATATAAAAAAAGAAGATAAGAATTTTTTTATTTTTCATATTTGGCGAAACAAATGGTACAATGAAAGCTAATGTGAAAAATAAGGAAAAGAAGTGGTCTATTTGAAAAACTTTTTAGAATTAGGAATTAGTGAAACTTTTAATCATACATTACGTGAAAATGGAATTACAGAAGCAACACCGATTCAGGAGAAGGCAATTCCTGTTATTATGTCAGGTAAAGATATTATTGGGCAGGCGAAAACAGGAACGGGTAAAACGTTAGCATTCGTGTTACCGATTTTAGAAAAAATCGATCCAGAGTCTAGTGATGTTCAGGCTTTAATTGTTGCACCAACAAGGGAACTAGCACTGCAAATTACAACTGAAATTAAAAAAATGCTTGTTCAAAGAGAAGATATTAATGTACTAGCGATATATGGCGGACAAGATGTAGCACAACAATTGAGAAAATTAAAAGGTAATACACATATTGTTGTAGCGACACCAGGACGATTATTAGATCATATACGACGTGAAACAATTGATTTAAGTAATCTTTCAACGATTGTACTAGATGAAGCAGATCAAATGCTTTATTTCGGATTCTTATATGATATTGAAGATATTTTAGATGAGACACCTGATAGTAAACAAACGATGTTATTCTCAGCAACGATGCCAAAAGATATTAAAAAATTGGCGAAACGTTATATGGAAGAGCCGCAAATGATTCAAGTACAAAGTGAAGAAGTAACGGTAGATACAATTGAGCAGCGTGTCATTGAGACGACAGATCGTGCAAAGCCAGATGCACTTCGTTTTGTTATGGATCGTGATCAGCCATTTTTAGCAGTTATTTTCTGTCGTACAAAGGTTAGAGCAAGTAAGCTTTATGATGATTTAAAGGGACTTGGTTATAATTGTGCTGAACTTCATGGTGATATACCTCAAGCGAAACGTGAAAGAGTCATGAAGAGTTTCCGCGAAGCTAAAATTCAGTACTTAATTGCGACTGATGTAGCAGCTCGTGGACTTGATGTAGATGGTGTAACGCACGTATTTAACTTTGATATCCCTGAAGATGTAGAAAGTTATATTCACCGCATTGGCCGAACAGGACGTGCAGGTGGATCAGGTCTTGCAATTACGTTCGTTGCAGCGAAAGATGAAAAACATTTAGAAGAAATTGAAAAAACGCTTGGTGCACCAATACAAAGACAAATAATCGAACAACCGATGATAAAAAATGTAGATGAAAATGGAAAACCGGTACAAAAGCCGGCTCCAAAGAAATCAGGTCAATATCGTCAAAGAGATAGCCGTGAAGGTTCAAGAAGTGGTTCAAAAGGTGGTCCAAGAAACGATTCAAGAAATAGTTCGAGAAATGATAACAATCGATCATTTAATAAGCCAAGTAATAAGAAAAGTAGTACAAAACAAGGTCAGCAAAGACGTGGCCGTTAAATCTTAAAATAGTAATCGGGATAAAGAGGGTTGTTATTATTTGTCGATAAGTTGATAAATAATAACAATCACCGATAAAATTTCAGATATGATTGTAAATCATTTTATTTATTAGATAGACAAAAAAGAGTCGCGAAAAATCGTGGCTCTTTTTTGTTCTTTATTTTGAAATTAGTATATACACGATAAGTTCGATTTATGAAGCAAATTGAACAACCAAATAATATGTTTGGAGAATCATTTCTTTGGACAGCATTATTTAAGAAGAAATAAAACATAGATAATTGACAAACTCATCGTTTTTATAGACAATACACTTATAAGAATGTACGTTCGGTTTTATTGTCCGATGTATGTTTTGCATAAATACATAACAAGGGGATGTCTCTAAATGGGTAACACAAATCAAAAAATCACTACGTTTTTAATGTTTGAGGGCAAAGCTGAGGAAGCGATGAATTTTTACACATCGCTATTTAATCAATCAGAAATTGTAAGTATCTCTCGTTATGATGAGAATGGACCAGGTAAAGAGGGAACTGTAATTCATGCAACTTTTACGCTAAATGGACAAGAGTTCATGTGTATTGATAGTTATGTAAAGCATGATTTTACATTCACTCCAGCTATGTCTCTTTATGTAACTTGTGATACGGAAGAGGAAATCGAAACAGTTTTTAATAAACTAGCACAAGATGGAAAAGTTCTTATGCCTTTAGGTTCATATCCGTTTAGTAAAAAGTTTGGCTGGTTAAATGATAAGTATGGTGTGTCTTGGCAGTTAACTCTTGCTGGAGATGAATAATTAAAATAATATGGTGATATTAATGTTATAAAAAATAAAAGGGATGATACAAGATAAATATGTATCATCCCTTTTATTTTTTGTTTTACAACCGTCATCGGTTGTATTTATAACGACTTTAGGGGTGCTTTTTAAGTTTTTTATATAATATAAAACTGCTAATTTAATTTTTCAGCTTATCTAGTAATTGAATTCATTAACTGGAAGAAGTATTCAGGCTTATAAGTCTTATTTAGGTTATACCATGAATGTAACGTATCTGGTGCAAATACATCAATTTTTTTCAATACTTCCATTGCAAATTCCAGAGGAGCTACTCCTGATGCAGTAATCAAATTTTCATCACATACTGCAGGTTCCATCTTATAAAGTTGTTCTCCTTTATAATTAGGACAAACCATTTTAATATATTCTAAATCATTGCTTGTATGTTTTCTAGAATCTAGGTATCCAAAATTCGCTAACCCCTCAGTTGCACCACAAATGGCAGCAACAATAGTGCCGAGTTTTAACGCTTCACCAATTTTTTTTAAGATAGGGTGATGAATGCTTTCCCCCCAAGTAGTCCCTCCAGGTAAAACTAAAAGATCGTTACTCTCAAGAGTACATTCATCCAGGGAAATATCTGGCTTTATGCTCAGTCCTCCCATCGTAGTAATAATTTCATTATTAGCTCCTACTGTAACTACCTTTAAAGGGGCTAACTCTTTTTTGAAATATCTTCCTGAGTTTAGTTCTGCAATTAAATGTCCATATTCCCAGTCTGACATCGTATTAAATACATAAAGATAAACTTTTTTTGTTTGCATACAATAACACTCCAATCACAATTGAGTTTTTCAAAAAAATATTAATAAATAAATTTTACAATATTTATCATTTGAATTTAACCTATTTCCTTAAGAATTCTTTAAAAAATAATTTGGATACTTTATTTGAAGGTATGGTTTACGAATTAAACAACCTTCAAAAAATATAATAGTTGAAATTTGTTGGTTTTAGAATGAAGAAATTAGGCGCAATATACCAACTTAATTATTCATAATTGAGTTGTGGTATAATTTACATACAGGGGGAAAGTAGATGACACAACATAAAGAAGAGCAAATGAATGAGGCATTAGCATTATTTTACTTTGCATATAAAACTTTTACAGAAAAACCAGATGAAATAATAAAAGAGTATAGTATACAGCGTGTACATCATAGAATTCTGTTTTTTATCGCTCGTTTTCCAGGGCTTAGTGTAAATGAGCTGCTATCACTTTTAGAAATAAGTAAACAAGCTCTTCACGGACCGTTGCGCCAACTGTTAGATAAAGGACTTATTGAGAGTAATGAAGCTGCACATGATCGTCGTGTGAAACAGCTGTCTTTAACAGAAGAAGGAACAGACTTAGAGAAAAAACTGAGCGATGTTCAAAGAGAACAAATGGGAGCTATTTTCTCACAGTTTGGCGAATCATGTGAAGAAAATTGGCATCAAGTTATGAATGAAATGGCAAATAGCCGTTCAGGATTTGATGCATGGACGTCTAAGCGTGAAATACCAGTAGAATAAAAGATAGAAACAGTATCTTGTTTTGTAGTTTGAAAAATCATAAATTTTTATCTGTATATTTGGCAACTATGGATAAAAAATTCACATTGCCAAAAACTTTATATGTGTACGTATTGAAATTTTAAAATTCATATTTCCGAGAGGGGAATTATAATGATAAAACTTGTACTCATTCGTCACGGACAAAGTTTGTGGAATCTTGAAAATCGATTTACAGGATGGACAGATGTGGATTTATCAAAGAATGGATTAAGTGAAGCGAGAGAAGCAGGAACAATATTAAAAAAGAATGGATATACATTTGATGTTGCGTATACCTCGGTACTAAAACGAGCAATTCGTACATTATGGATTGTACTGCATGAAATGGATCTCACTTGGGTCCCTATACATAACTCATGGAAGTTGAATGAACGCCATTATGGTGCACTACAAGGATTGAATAAAGACGAAACTGCAAAAAAATATGGAGATGAACAAGTTCATATTTGGAGAAGAAGTATAGATGTGAGACCGCCTGCACTTACTGAAGATGATCCCCGATATGAAGCGAATGATCCGAGATACACAACGTTAAAAAAAGGCGAATTCCCATTGACTGAATGTTTAGAGGATACGGAGAAAAGAGTAGTTGATTATTGGCATGCAGAAATCGCACCGGCATTAAAGAATGGTGAAAAAGTAATGATATCATCGCACGGTAATACAATTCGTTCGCTAGTGAAATACTTAGACAATCTTTCAAGTGATGGTGTGGTTTCATTAAATATTCCAACTAGCATGCCGCTTGTTTATGAGTTAGATGAAAAATTACATCCGATTCGTCATTATTACTTAAGTATGGATGGAGAAGTACCTGAAGGGGAAATTCCGAAACATATTTCTTTTTAACATGAAAATTTGAAACGCATGCTTGTCTACATATACAATGTAGATTCATGATAAAGTGAAACTTTAATCAGTGGAGGGTGTTCATCCCGCACTGATTATTAGTTGAACCAATCGGGCTTTTATGGGCAGTTGATCCCTCACCTAACGTCTTTGCTTTCGCTGAATTTTGAGGTGGGGGGGCTTACTGCCCGTTAATGCGGGATAAAAGACGTGGCACTTTCTAATTATATGCGATATAGCTAAATTTAGAAGGTTGTCCACGTCTTTTGTCATAAAGAGAGCTGTTTGTGCATGTAATGATATCGTGAAGAGTTTTTGAATGGAGGGTGATGTGATTGACGATCTCTAACATTCGAATCGGTTTATTTATTCTAGTAATCGCCTTTGTAGTTCTTGTTTTCTTTTATTGGAGAAATGAAGAGTTGTACGAGGAGAAGAAACAACGAATTCGAAAAACTTGGTATGGTTTGTTTATAATATCAGTCACAGTTTATTTCATGATAAAAGGAATAGATTTAACCCTCTGGAAAAATCTTTTAATGTTCACTGCGATGGTAATTTTCGTTGATATTGCATTTATTTTGACACCTAATATTTCAGAAATATGGGGCGCAAAATTCAGCGATATTGGAAAGACGGTCCAATCAATTAAAAGGTCATTAATTGCTTCAAAAGCAAGAGGAGAAATATATACGACAATTATTCAAAATGTGAATCCAGCAGCCTTTGGGACAATGGAATGGCATATGGAAGAGGAATATACAAAAAGCTTAAACGCATTTTTAGATTCATATGGGGAAAAGATTGGTGCGAAAATTGTTGTGTTTGAAGCGGTGAAGGAATTAAATACAAACTTTCGTGGTATCCGCTCTCAATTTAGTATTATTGTTCCATTAGAACACATCGAGCAATTGAATGAGCAGAAAGCGGTGCAAGTAGAAAATGTCGGAATTATACCAGCGAAAATAGTTAGTGATGTTTTCATTGTTATTGATGGGAAGAAAAATAACCTTCAAGATCGAGATTTTGAAAATGTATATAATTTAACAATTCATCATAGTTATTTTAGTAAATAAGGACAGAATCTTTTTCTGTCCTTTTCACCTATACATAAAGGGAGAACAAATTCAGACAAGCTTGTATAAAATCGGACAATCATTCCTACACTAGCACGTAGAGGTGATTGTAGTGATAAAAGATTATGACAATGATTTTTTTAAAGAAGATAATGAAGATACAACAGATTTCTCTTTAATAAAAGGAGATACATTACAGCAAGTAGAAGAGTTAGAAGAAGAATTAAAAAGAAAATGATACGTGTACACTCTGTCTGCATTTGCTATATAATATAAATAAAAGGTTGTATCTTTTTGAAAAGGGGGAGAAGAGATGGCTGAAATAAATGTACAAAATTCTTCGTTTTTTAAAGAAAAAAAAGAAGAAGCAAATACAGATTTCTCTCTTGTGAAGGGTGCATTAACGGAAAATATAAATCGTTTAGAAAAGCTTATGAATAGTAATAGTCCGAAATATATACAGGTGAAAAAAATAAAAGAAAATGCATAGAGCATTTTCTTTTATTTTTTTTGTTATTTGTGGATTAATAAGTAGTAGAGTATGAAAAGACTTGTTAATTAAAATAACAAATTTTAAAAATGTTAAAAGAAAGGTAAAATAATGAATCATGGTATAATGATAAAGGACTTACATATTATTTCGTCATTTTGAGAGGAGCTTGAAAAATGTATTCTACTTTAGAACAATTAACAAAGCACCCTGTATTTTATCATTTTGCAGAAATTTCAAAGATTCCTAGAGGATCAGGTAATGAAAAGGAAATTAGTGATTATTTAGTGGGCTTTGCAAAAGAGCGTAACTTAGAAGTGATTCAAGATGAAGCGTTAAATGTCATTATAAAAAAAGAAGCTACTTCTGGTTATGAGAATGTTCCAACTATTATTATTCAGGGACATTCTGATATGGTTTGTGAAAAGAATCAAGCGACAGTTCATGATTTTGAGAAAGATCCAATTGAACTTAGAGTTATCGGAGATATGTTATATGCAAATGAAACAACTTTAGGTGCGGATAATGGTATTGCCGTTGCATATGCATTAGCATTATTAGATTCAACAGACATCCCGCATCCAGCTTTAGAAGTTGTTATTACAACTGAAGAAGAAACGACAATGGGCGGTGCATTCGCTGTTGATTCAAATCATTTTGACGGAAAAATATTTATTAATATTGATTCTGAAGAAGATCATAAATTACTAGTGAGTAGCGCAGGTGGTGCGAAAGCAGTTGAAACGATTTCAGTGATTTGGGATGAAGCGCCAGTAGATATGGACACATACCGACTATATGTTGGTGGACTTAAAGGTGGACATTCTGGTTTGGAAATTGATAAACAACGCGGTAATGCGAATAAAGTATTAGGACGAGTTTTACGTGATTTATCAATTCACATTCAATTTAATATGAGTGAAGTTCATGGCGGCTTAAAAACAAATGCAATTCCGCGTGAAAGTGTAGCTACAATTTTATTACGTGCAGAAGATGTACAGCAAGTAGAAGAAAAACTAAAATCATGGACACGTATTTTACAAGAAGAGCTGCGTGCTGTTGATCCGGATGTTCATGTTTCACTTACAAAAATAGAAGAAAAGGCGGGAAAAGTCTTTTCTAAAGAAACACAAAAACAGCTTATTTCTTCATTATTCTTAATTCCAAATGGTATACAAAGTATGAGCATGGATATTAAAGGTCTTGTAGAAAGCTCAACTAATTTAGGAGTTATTCAAACACTGCAAGATGAGATTAAATTACGAAGCGAAGTGAGAAGTTCTGTAAGTAGCTTAAAACAACATATTGTAGATGAAATTAAGTATATTGCGGAATTAGTAGGGGCAACATTTGAAAAAGAGTCTGAATATCCAGAGTGGCCATATAATCCTAATTCGCCTATCCGTAATTTATTCGAAAAAGTGCACCAAGAAAAATACAGCAAAGATGCTGAAATCTTCGCTGTACATGCAGGAATTGAGTGCAGTGTATTTGTTCAAAAAATGCCTGAGTTAGATGCTATTTCATTCGGTCCAGATATCTTTAATGTTCACACTCCAGATGAACATATTAGTATTTCTTCTGTTGTGAATAACTGGGGATTTTTCGTTGATGTAATGAAGGGAACGAAAGAATTAGCTAATTGACACTCCCACCCCTAAGAGGGCAAGCTGACTAACGTCAATGGGATTCTTGCTACCAAAGGCGAAGTCCATTTCTGGTATCGCTGACGTGCAAGCTTGCGGTGTGCCATCACCACTCCCACAACAGACCATATAGGTTCGTGGGCTACGGTACTGTGACCATACCGTACAGATTGTAGGTTCTCAAATGTTTTTACGTCTTTTGCATGACTATGAATAAAGTATACCATGTTTTGCTATGCAAAAACGATGCTTTCATCCCACGTCTAAAGACGGACTAAAGTCCTGCGTGGGCTTTCCTGTATCGTAAATTCTGTAATAACCGATGAATTTAAGAGTAGCCTATAAAAATTTATAGGCTACTCTTTTGTATTGAATTTTTTATAAGTTTAGAGTATGGAAAATATAATGAACGTACATTACGTATATGAAGTGAAAATTTCATATACCGTATTTTGTATAAAATATAAATAGTTTCAAAAGAAATAAAGTATAACAAATCCGTATTTATAAAAACAGTTTTGTTATACTTTTCTCTATTTGACTTGTATAATTTATTAGGTTATGATTTTTCATTATAATTGAAAGGCTTGAAAATAATGATTCGTCGTTTGAAAAAGTTTAAAAATGTCGCTGTCGTATTAAGCTTCTAAGTAAATTGCAAAAATCTACAATACTTAGAAGCGAGGAATATAGTTATGAAACATCCATTATTTAATCATTGGTCTGAAACAAAGTATTTAAAAGGTATAGTAACAAATCCACTCATTGAAGTAGGAGAGTACTCCTATTATTCAGGGTATTATGGAAATCAAAATTTTGAAGATGGTTGTGTAAGGTATTTGTGGGGCGATGCTAAGTCCCAAGCACTTTTCAATCCAATTGAACAGATGGGTTGGCACCTTGATAAACTCATTATTGGAAATTATGTTTGTATTGCAAGTGGAGTTGTCATTTTAATGGGTGGGAATCATAACCATCACCCTGAATGGATTACAGTGTATCCATTCGTTGAGCAAATAGAACAATCATATGAACAAAAGGGTGATACAGTCATTAAAAGTGATGCCTGGATTGGAATGAATGCTATAATAATGCCTGGCGTTACAATCGGTGAAGGTGCAATCGTTGCGGCAGGATCTGTCGTATGTAAAGATGTTCCGCCGTATACAATAGTGGGCGGTAATCCTGCTAAGGAAATAAAAAAGCGGTTCACTGATGCAGAAATTAATATGCTAATGGAAATGCGTTGGTTTGATTGGAATAGAGGATTAGTTGAGAGGGCAATTCCTCTTTTATCTAATTCATCTATTGAATTATTATATAATTTTTATAAAAATGAAGTGAAAAATAGATAAGTCTGTGAGAAAAACTACATTCTATATAGGATGTAGTTTTTTTACTACAAAAAAACTAATAGTTTAGAAGAAGAATTCATATTTGGTATGAGTCTAGCAAATGGTGCAAATATAGTAATTTTTGAAAAGAGACCGACAGACCCTGTCAAGTAGACAATAAGAAAAAGGCTAAGCTACCAGTGTGTTTCGATATTCAATCGGGGCACACTGGTTTTATTTTTTTATAAATGTGGAACAAATGTATTACTTAGATTGTCTATTAAGTGTAATCCTAAAAAATATGAAAGTACGGATCATTGTGAAAAATACAAGTGTATTAAAAATAGGGATGAGATGGTCGATATGAAAGCGATCCTAATGTCTTATATGTATATAGAATTTGATAACACTGTCTATTTTTTGGGGATCATGTTAGAAAAACGTTTTTTTGAGTACAAAGATATTGGAGGTAACAGAAGTGAAAGGTATGTTTTGCAAGAGATTCATTGCAATAGTAACAGTGCTTACACTATTTTGTAGCATGGTTGTTACATCTGGGAGTGCATCAGCGGAAACAGTCCCTGCTATAGACGTAGAAGCAGGATCAGCAATTTTAGTAGAAGCAAATTCCGGGAAAATTTTATATCAAAAAAATGCAGATGAATTATTAGCAATTGCTAGTATGACAAAAATGATGAGTGAATACTTAGTTCATGAAGCGGTGGATAAGGGGAAACTTAAATGGGATCAAAAAGTTAAAATTTCTGAATATGCATATAAGATTTCGCAAGATCGCTCATTATCAAACGTTCCATTAGAAAATGGTGGCTCTTATACGGTCAAAGAGTTATATGAGGCAATGGCAATTTACTCTGCAAACGGTGCAACAATTGCTTTAGTAGAAGCAATTGCTGGAAAAGAAGTCGATTTCGTAAAAATGATGAATGATAAGTCAAAAGAGTTTGGAATGAAAAATTATAAATTTGTAAACTCTACAGGTTTAACAAACCAAGATTTAAAAGGACATCACCCAGAAGGGACAACTCTAGACGAGAAAAATAAAATGTCTGCAAGAGATTGTGCAATTTTAGCACAACGTCTTATTCAAGATTTCCCGAAAATATTAGATACAGCAAAAATCCCTAAAAAAACATTCCAAAAGGGTGGCAAGTATCCGATTGATATGACGAACTTTAACTGGATGTTAAAAGGTTTAATTAAGCAATACGAAGGTGTAGATGGGTTAAAAACAGGAACTACTCCAGAAGCCGGAGATTGTTTTACTGGTACAGTAGAAAGAAACGGTATGCGTCTAATCTCTGTAGTGATAAAAGCAAACTCTCATACAGCACGTTTTGATGAAACAAAGAAATTGTATGATTATGGATTTGCGAATTTTGAAGTGAAGAAGGTCTATGGAAAAGATTTAGTAGTAAAAGGGCATGAAACAGTGCAAGTAGCAAATGCAAAAGACAAAGATGTAGTTGTTCAAACGAAGCAAGCTGTTTCACTTCCAATGCCAAAGGGCAACAATGACGTTTATAAAAAAGAATTTAAAGTATCGAATAAAGAACAAGAAGCGCCTATTAAAAAAGGCGTAACAATTAGTCAAATGATTATATCGCCTAAAGATAGTACAGATCCTGGATTTTTATCAGGTAAATCATTACAAGTAGACCTTGTAACAAGATCTGAAGTAGAACAAGCTAATTGGTTTACACGTTTAATGCGCGAAATAGGATTTTTCTTTAGAGGTATGTGGAATAGTGCGGTTGATATAGTAAAAGGCTAACTTTGTAGGATAAAACTAAATATTAGCCTGAAATAAAAGGTTTCAAAGTATTATAGATTCTTATGTGGATGGCTTGGAATTGAAGATTGCATTAATTCTCAAATTTGGTTCTTCGGAACTTTCGGTATTGCAATCAAGCTAAGATAAATTTGTATCCATATAATCAAAAAATGCTATTCTTTTTGTAGAAATATACAGAAAGGATGGCGTTTATTATGAATTGTTCGATTCAAAGGGTTCTGGTGCAAGGTTAGTTTAATAAAGTTACATGATGAAAAAACATTCATTATTCCATCAAGTGACAATAAAAATTGATACCTGGTACTTATTTCTGTTATTAACTTTTATAAAAATTTAATAAAATCTTTTCTTTCTATTAAATATTTTGTTTTAAATTAATTATATAAAGAAATGGAGGCCAGAAAATGAATTTTTTAAAGAAATTTAAGTATCTCTTTATAGCGTGTATCCCTATGTATATAGTTATTCTTTAATTTCAATCGAATAAAAAAGCAAGGTATTCGAGAAAAAAGTACGGTTTTAATGGATGGTACTACGGTACCATACAGAGAAAACGCTCTCCCATACAAAAGTAAATGTACCGAAAGTGATAAAAGCGAATGTTATATGGAGGGAACCCCCTAATAATTTCACCTGAAAATCGGTAATTAATGAAACAAAGAATAACAAAATGATACATGATTACGAGTTAATATCCCAAAAAGATAGGATTACTAGTGACAATCTTTGATACTGACAAGTGAGGTGACGTCGATGAGAGGGACATTAATAAAAAGTGGAGTATTTATTTTAGTTTTAACAGGAGGGCTATATCTTACAAAATACGCATATGACCATCATACTAACCGAGTTAAAGTAAGAGACACGATTCAACAAATATCAATAGAGCATGGTATACCGCCATGGATTCCTTTATCTATTGCATTCCATGAAAGTAAGTTTGATCAAAATGCAGTCGGAGATCAGGGCACATCATTTGGACTGTTTCAGCTCCATCGAGGTGGACTAGCACCTAAAGATTTAACGAACGAAGATTTGAAAAATATAGAAACGAATACTCGAATTGCAATATCTAATATGACAAATGCATATAACTGTGGTTTACAGCAAAATTTAAAAGGGCCAGAGCTATTAAAACATGTTGCTAATACCTCAGGGTGGCCTGGAAATAAGGGTGTTCAATGGACAGATAAACAGACAGACTATAACGAGGGGTTAGAAAAAAGTTTTAAAATGTTTTCTAAACGACAATACGATTTTATAGAATGAAATTTCTTTTTTCTTTCTATTATTATATAACTTATGCCTAAATAAGAAAGTTCCCTTATACAGACACATAGATTGACTTTGTACTGCTTATATTAGGAATTTAAAGAAACAATATGTATAATTCTCCCACTACACTAGTATAGTGGCCTTTATTAACAGCAAAATCTACAATTTACAAGGAGAACATTTTATGAGTAAGAGAATAAAAGAATTAGATTCCATACGAGGATTAGCAGCACTTACAGTGGTATTTGGACATTTTTGTTTAATGCTACCATCGTTGCCTAATTCTATTAAATTTTCCCCGCTTAGGTTTTTATGGGCGGGTGGAGAAGCTGTAATCGTTTTTTATGTACTAAGTGGTTTTGTGTTATCTATGGCACTTTATCATTCAAAAACAAATTATTGGGGATATTTAATTAAGCGATTTGTACGAATCTATATCCCTTATTATTTTTGGATAATCATTACCTTTGCTTTATTTATTTTGTTCTCGCCGTATGAAGTGGCTGGACTACGGGATTGGTTCTATGATAGGTGGCAAGGGTCTATAACAAAAATAGATATTATAAATCACATTGTGCTTCTTAATAACTTTTTTACGGAAAATTATAATCCAGTTATCTGGTCATTGGCTCAAGAAATGCGTATATCTATTGTGTTTCCTTTGTTATTCCTTCTTTTTTATAAACTGAGTTGGAAGAAAACGATACTATTTGCTTTGAGCTTTTCTTTAATTAGTGTTTTCCTTAATATGTTGCATATAGGGAAAGCAGAGGGATTTTATAATGGTTATGCTGATACACTGCATTTCACATCGATGTTTATGGTTGGAATGTTAATTTTTAAGCATCAGGAAAAGCTTATCTACTTATATAGGAATATGAAAAAATTTAATAAAGGATTTCTTATTGCATTAGGGGTTATTCTATATTTATATTCCATTTTAATTTATGGTTTTTCCCGTAATGATACTACTTTCTTATTAAAAGATTGGGGTGTCGTAATCGGTGTTAGTATATTTATAATAATGGCCATGAGTAACCTAAAAGTGAAAGCATTTTTAAATAAGAGTGTATTTGTATACTTAGGAGAAATTTCATACAGTATCTATTTGTGTCATTTTCCAATCATGATGGTACTATTTAAACTTTTGTATACAAAGATACCTATCTTTTTCCTTCTTGCTTTGTGTATTTCAATGACAATACTTTTTTCTATAGTTTCGTATCATTTAATTGAAAAGAAATGTATCAACTGGGCAAAACAAAGAACAATAAATTTTCGGAAAAAAGTGTAATGCTTGAAGGGATTTTATTTCTTTAGTAAATATACGTATATTACCGGTTCCTAAGTATATTAGGAACCGGTCAATTACGGATTCTATATAAACATACTAAAATTGAATAAATTTTTAATTTTATACTTAACTCCAAAAATCCTCTTACTAAAGAGAATCTTCGTAACGTTTATCCAAACATAGCCGAAAATACAATTAGTAAAACGCTAGTTTCCTTGTAGCCGCTTGGTCAAATAAAACTGGTTTCAAGAGGAAGAAATGCTCAATGTATACAGGTTTAATTCTGTATTAATAATTATTAGGGGTAACAACACATTGCTATCTATATCTAGAATGTTATATAAAACTATTGAATATTTTATTCGTAAAAACAGAGGTGTAAAATGAATTTTATTTCCGAACTACTTGTTCCCGTTGCAATTCCTACAATACAACTCACATTCTTGTTACTACTCATTTTTGTTTTTAGCTACTTTGTAGTATACAAAAAGGTATGTAAAGGAGGAAAAAAATTCACCGTACAACAAATTATATTGTTTATGTTAATAATAGGATATTATTCCCTTGCATTATCAGCTACTTCATTTGGTCGTCCAGATGACATAACTTTTGCAAGAACAATTGACTTTGATGTACTTAGTGTTTATAAAAAAGCATGGAATACCTTTTCATTTTCTTCTTTTTTCCATATCATTGTGAATATAGGTATGCTTTTTCCGTTAGGAATTTTATTACCTTTATTTAGTAATGTTTTTCAAAAAACAAAATGGATGTTAATCATCTCAATTATAGCAAGTTTATGGATTGAAATCCTTGAATTTACAATGCAACGTGGAAGTATGGAACTAGCCGATTTACTTCATAATACTTTAGGAATGATGCTAGGATATTCTATGTTAAATATAGTTCTTATATTGTTGAAGAAAAAAGAAACGGATACACAAATGACCAAATATTTATTTCTTCCGATTACAGTAAGTTTTGTTGCACTTGGAATAATGATTTCGTATCAAATGAAGGAATTTGGGAATACGCCTTTAGATCCCATTACAAAAACAGACATGACTGATGTCACTATCAAAACATCAATAGAGTTAAAAGACGAAGGTAAAAAAATGCCTGTTTACAAAGAGGAAATTACAAAAATGCCTAATGACAATGAGCCAGTTACAAAAAAATCACATATTCGAGATGTCGAAATTCTGTCTCCCAAAGAAGTATTTCAAAAACTAAAACAAGGAGACTTTGATCCTATAATATCTTTCAAAGCAGGTGATACATTAGTCATTACAGATTATAATATAGATTACTACGCTGATACAAAAGGCTTTTCTCAACCTATATATGTTTTTCAAGTACGCTTAAATGATAATGGGAAAGATAGTTGGTCTCAACCTATTTCTGCGAGAAGATAACGTAGATTTTCATGTTTTTGTTCATGTGAAATAGTTTAATCGAGTTGTCTTGCTCATTTGAAAAATCTCCTATGGAATTTAATTGAAATTGAAAAACATTTAAGAAGAACAATTACGCTGTGGGCTATTGTATAGTGTAGATATGAATAACAAAAAAGGGGGACTAGATATGTGGAAGCGATTTGTAGCGATTGGTGATAGTTTTACAGAGGGGATAGGGGATGAAGTTGAGGGAATAGCATTAAAAAGCTGGGTAGATCATTTTGTTCAACTGTGTGTAAATGATTTAAAATATGCTAATTTTGCAAAACGTGGGTTAGTAACTAAAGAAATTCGCTCACAGCAATTGGAAAAGGCATTAACTTTTAATCCAGATTTGGTTAGTCTAATTGCAGGTGCAAACGATGTTTTAAAAGGACGTTGGAATCATCATGCATATAAGAACGATATGGAATTTATGATAGATACATTAAGTAAAGCAGGTGCTGATATTATTATAGCAAACCTTCCAGATTTTACTGTTAGGCTTCCATTTCCTTCTGAAAAAAAACAAGCATTAAAAGAACAATTATTAGAGGCAAATGAAGTTATACTTTCACTGAGTAGAGAGTATAAGCTTCATCATGTTGACTTTTGGAATCATGATTTAGTTAATGACAATACGCTATGGTCTACGGATTTAATTCATCCGAACTCAAAAGGATATGTAAAAGTTGCTGAATTGATTTTTAGTAGTTTGCCTGTACAGAAGTCAGAATAATAGTTCACGATTTAACAAATATGATATAATTTGTATTAAGAGATGTTTTTTAAGGAATTCCATCAAGTTCTATATTGGTATCTTTTAGACAAGAAATCGAAAAAAACCTCAAGTATATAATTCATGCTTGAGGTTTTTTATAATAAACAAGAAAAGACACCCTAGGGTGCCTTCCTCTGACTTGAACCATCTTAATTTTAATAATATTGGGCTCCCATCCAATATTATTTTATCACGTTAAGTAATATTGTTCATTGAGAAATATGATTCAAATCTATATTTTGTTTTAATCCAAAGTAGACTTCTGAATCTTAAGCATCATTGCTACGTCTTTGCCAATTTATACGGATTGAGAGCTGTCGGTTTTATATGTCATAACATGATTTTTTGATTTCAGTAAACTCTTGTATTCCCACCTTTTTTTGGTAGTTGTCTAGAATCTATATTATAAAATTGAGCACATTAATTAAGGATTGTAAAAAAAGAGGTCATCCATCCTATGCCTAAATTACGGTTAATACCTTCTGATTTGAAACATATTTCTAGAAGAGAACATGAAATCCCTGAAGGTGTAAAAATGATTAAGGCGCCAAATATTTGGGAGCACGGGAGTGAAGTTAGAGCAAATTTGAACTTTGTACAAAGGTGGGAAAGAAGAATCTCACTAATTGATGTTAAAAGAGAAGATCTAAATGGCATATAAAAACGGGCCCTAACCTAGATTTATCATCCATAAAATGTCCCGTTTAACTGTTTGGCCAAATAGTTAGTTAAGAATTAAGGTTCTGGTGCAAAGATAAAATAATAGAGAATATAGCGCATATATTTCGAGCGGAATTGTATTTTATGCTGTTAGCCCAAACACTTGAATAGGTTTTGCTTTTCCATACTGATCACGTCCTTTTTTAGAGTACTAGTATCAGTATGTCCAAGTTTCAGAGATTAGTTACAAATGAATAGCATAGTTAAAACATTCTAGTACAAAAAAGGTTGAGGAATATTGGATATAAAATATGATAAATACGAGTTATTAGAAATATTCGAGAATGAACCAGAAGATAATTATATTCCAGGTGCGGGTGCGTATAGATATAGCAAAATCGATAAACTTGGATTCGAATTGGTAATGATTATGTTCTATTATGATGCAACTGTTGAATTAAAAATGCTTTATGAAGACAAACGTATCATTGAAACCAAGATGGAGTCGGTGAAACAAATTTATACGCGTAATGACTCGCTATACATTCAAGGGGCAGAAGCAAAGAAAAGAATCGAAGTGAAATTCAAGCCACATTTTACAGTTGAAATAGAAGAATTCTAAAAGCTGAAATATAAGGTGTTTTCTTATACAAAAAGCGCCTACATCGGCACCTTTTGTATTTCTTAAAATGACTTAAGATGCGTTTACTTGAGTTCATTAGGTAGTTAGAGCTTGATAGACTAACTTAAACGAAAAATGTTGAACAGTTCAATTTCATTACACATCAATATATCTAAATAAAAGATGCAATTGTGTATCTCAATTTCTGTATCATGATTTCCAAACTTGACTCACGAATAGAAAAACAGTGAGCATAATAATAATGATGCTTATCCGATACATCCATGGATTTTCTTCTTTTTTCCCGTTTCTTTTCTTTCTTCGTTTTGCTAATAGCCATAGTCATTGAGATGGAGGAAAAACAACCAGTTATTGAAGAGCAGCTAATAAGTATACTAAATCAAGAAATCCTAAATAGTATTGAGTTTTATATTCAAAAGATGAACACCTATAAAGAGAAGAATAATAAAAGTATACGTGAGTTAGCAAAAGAAATAGAGATTTCATATTCAACACTTTCAAGGATGTTATGTGGTAAAAGAAAACGATTAAATGATCATACCAAGATTAAACTCGATAAGTGGATAGAGAGACAAGAGGTAGTGAATTTATTATAAATTTACTACCTTTTGTAACATCATATATTTTCACCATATCTTGATATAATTACGTGAGAAAGAAATATACTTTTGTTATGTTAACAAGGAATACTAATAGAAAAGCGTGTTCCTTTTCCTTCTTTACTCTCTATGTCTATATCTCCGTTTAATTCTTTAATAGTACTGTAGGCAATCATGGTACCAAGTCCAGTGCCTTTTTCAGTTGTTGAATAAAATGGTAAGGCAATTCGTTTTAGTTGTTCGGAGGACATTCCAATTCCTGAATCAATAATATCAATAACAACATTCCCTTTAATTTTTTGTATATTAATTTGCAATACTCCACCATCTATCATAGCCTCGATACCGTTTTGTATGATGTTAGTTAAACACAGTTTTAATTTTTCAGGATCAGCATTTATAAAAAGGGAGTCTGTAATATTCAGTTTTAATTTAACATTGTACGATAGAGCGATTGGTGAAATAGCATCTTTCACCTGATTTAAAATGTGATTAATATCTAGTTTCTCTTTTATAATGTTTTGTGGTTTGGTTAAAGATAAATAGTTATTTATAGTAGATTGTATTTGCTGCATTTCAAGTAACATAATTTCTAAGTACTTATCTTGAGACATCTTAGTGTTCTCATTTTCATTTAATAATTGAGTGAATCCATGTACCGTGGTCAGTGGATTATGAATTTCATGCGCAATAGATGCAGCTAGTTCACTAGCTATATAAAATTTTTCTGCTCTTTGCATTTTTTCTTTCATTTTAAATTTCTCAATCATTCCCTCTATTAAATAAACGGATAATAATACTGTAAAAATATTAATGACTATATAATTTAATAAAAATTCAATGAGAGTAGAGCCAATTTTACCACCTGTGTTTATTTGAGTTATAATACCAAAGATAGAAAGTGAAGTTGTACATATCAAAACAAGTAGTATGCTTAATAATATCTTTTTTTCCTTGAAATAAATGGGTAACAAGTAACGAAACATTATTGTAATACCAGTAATAATAGTAAAGATAATAAATGATGGGAAAACTCCGCTTCCGCCTAAGTAAAATCTATAAGAAAGATATAAAATTCCTATAGAAATAACGCTCTTTGTATTTCCATATAGAAAAACTAATATTATTGGAATAAAACGTAAATCATAAATAAACCCAGCATGTAAATGAAAAGGAAAAGTCATACAAAAAATAATTGCAATGGAGGAAAGAACAGAAATTAATATATTATTACATGCTATTTTTTCTTTATGTTCTAGCCAAAATACTTGATAGCTAAGGATACAAATAATAATAATAAAGGTATTTAATAATAGTGTAGAAATTCCCATAGTTTATGCCTCTCTGTTAGTTTGTATGTAGTATTATGAATGAATTTAATTTAGATTTTCTATCTTTAAAAAGAAAGGGAAGGGTATTTGAAAAGTGATCTTTTACTATGTATATTAGAACCGGTGAGGAAGATAGAAAAATTATCTATTAAAAAAGCTATTTTTAGTTATGTGCATTACAAATTGAAAGTAGCCCTTGTATAGGTAACAGATAATGCAATTTTTAGAATAATTACGCTTTTTAAGGAGTGAATATTCTGGAAAATAAGTATGGATGGCGACAGATATTTCATAGCCTTCGCTATATTAACATGAAATTTATCGAATTACAAAGTGAAAATTAAAAATTTTTATTAGTTTATTTTATTTGAAAACGAAAAAGTATTCAACAGAATGTCACGATTTCATTGTAATATTGCTTTCTTACTTTAGTTTCCATAACTATGATCAGTGCTATGACTTACATAATAGGAAATGAATAACAGCTGATGAAAATCCCTTAAGGAAGTTCATATTTTTTCAAAATGTATTATGCTGCAAGACAGATTAGTTTTAACGATTAAAAAACTGTTGGGGTATTCCAGCAGTTTTTTGTTTTTGTGAAAGAACTGGATCCGTTATATTAGAAAGTTGTAGTATGCCAGATTGTATGAGAAAGATGGTTGATATTTTATTAACAAAACTTGGAGAGTCACTACGTCCAATTATCCTATTAGTGAAGGAATGGGCGACTAATAATATGGAGAAGGTTTTGGAAAACAGAAATAACACTAAATAATATTTTAAACCTGTAATTGGTCATTACAAACAGCTTAAAAAGAAAAAACGATTGCCTCTTAGGATCCAAGCAATCGTTTTTTTATTTTTTTCGGAGATGAAATTTGTGTTTTTGTACCCTTTCTCCATCAAGTTAAAAAAATGTTTGTTCCCCAGTAATGAAAAAAATGAATTTAATTCTCATAAATAACTGTAAAGTGATAAAAATTTCGTTTTGGGGGTAATTCAAAATCTTAAGTTAATGGGCATGGGTTGGAACCCTTTCTTTGTTTAGACCGGATATCCGCCTGTTGGCGGTGGCCAAGCACTAAATAATCTACGAATCAGCACAATTTCTCCTAAATGGTAGGAGTTGTGAGATGCAATATTGCGTAGAACACCGCCCGGGGTTTCACCAGGCCATTCCTCCAATGTTTTGTCCAATTGAACGGTTTGGGCAATCGCGCATGCCTGTTCAATCCCCTGAAGAAAATACTGAATAATCTGTTGCCACTCTTCCTCACTGCCAGGACATTTTTCTTCAGGCCAGCTCTCTTTTACATGGGCAGGCAATGCAGGCTTCTTCCCCTGAGCGGATAATAAGAGAAAATCTTGCCAGTAGGTCATGTGTTTCACTAATTGATAAATAGAATAAGGCAGTTCCTCTCTGCGTTTTCCCGCAAGCGCCACGTCTATATCCGACAAAGCATTCTTGATGGGAAGATGTCCTCGTTCTCCTCTTAACGATTTTACTAATGCCTCGCTAAACGCTTTATTTGATTGTTCCATAATAACTGACTCCCATCCTGTTTTATTTTCTAATTTGCTGATTTTATGGTTCCGTCTCTTTTATATGCACTAAATATATTATAGAAGATTTACGACTATTAAGAGAAAACAAAATAAGGCAAAAATAACAAGAATTACTGACTTCTTAACGTACAGGAAATCGGTGGTTTTTATTTAAATAGTAACTTAACGTACAATTGTAGTAACAGATAAATCGAAAGTTCGAATAACAACATCCAGGTCTGCGTTAATGTCAGCCACTTTTGATTTTAGCTTTTCCGATCCCTCCTGAATTTTATCCAATTGATTTTATCGTGAATGAACTATGAGTCGATTATAATGGTTAGAGTGAACTCTAAGTCAAGAAAAAAATAATAAAAGGATAGTTAGTCCATTATGAGGGCTAACTATCCTTTTCATTTACTAAAGCAAACCTTGATGAATGAAATAAATCTCGATGTAAACTATTAAATATCAGTTCACATTTGAAACCTTTATATTATTGAATTGATCGCAATTTACCCATTTTCTTCGAAAGCTTAAATTGTACCGCAGGTACCATCTTACTGTTAATAAGATTAGTCCAGGCTGATAATGTACTTGATTACGTCCTTTTTTAGAGTACTAGTATCAGTATGTCCAAGTTTAGAAGGTTACTTACAAACGTTGTGGGGTGTTTGCACCAGAACCCTTTTTTCTGTGAAAATACTTTGGATGAGATCGAACCATTACCATTATGATCAAAAATACTACCTCTTTCAACTAAAGAAGTAGTAATAGTAACTGAAATAAAATTGTCAAAACAACACTAATAATGATAACGATTGCTAAATATATTTGCTTCTTTTGTTTTGTAAGAATCTTAAAATTCTCCCTCTTCGAATGCCATTTAATCATAAATTTAATTTTTTTTGCAAATGTGGAACTATTTCATTACGTACACTGTCTATTAAGCGTTAAAACATTTTTATTTAATATTTTAAGAAAGGAACAATCAATTATAACTAAAGGAGTAGATTGAATTGAAAAAAATATGGATGCTGCTTTTCTTTTGTTTTGGAGTTATGTTGGCAGGATGTAATAAAAACGAACCGCCAAAACAGGCATTTGAAGAATATATTAATTTATGGAATGATAAAAAATTTGCAAATATGTATGATCATTTATCAGAACATGCAAAAAAAACGATTTCTAAAAAGGATTTCACCGAGAAATATGAAAAAATCTATGAAGGTATTGGAGTTGAGAATTTAAAAATTAAAACGAAAGGAGAGAATACTAAAGATAAAGAACGTTTTCTTTTTGAAGTTAAAATGGATACGGATGGAGGAACAGTTTCATTCATACATGAAGCAAAACTTGTGAAAGAAAAGGAATCTTGGAAAATAGATTGGACACCAGACTTCATTTTCCCAGGTATGAAAAAAGATTATAAAGTACGTATGCAAACAGAGCAAGGAAAACGCGGAGAAATATATGATCGAAATGGAAAAGGGCTTGCAGCGAATGGTAAAGCGACTGAAGTTGGAATTATTCCAGAGAAACTAGGTGAAACGGCAGCGCAAACGAAAGAAACAGTAGCAAAACTACTTGATATGTCTACAGAAGAGGTCGATCAGAAGCTCGCAGCGAAATGGATAAAACCAGATTCCCTTGTACCAATTGGTATTTTAAAAGAGGGAACCAGACAGAATGATTATATTGAATTAGAAGGAGTTTCATCTCGCCCAGTAAATATTCGTACGTATCCATTAGGAGAAGCAGCGGCACACTTAACGGGATATATAGGAAAGGTAAATGCAGAGGAGTTAAAATCACTTCAAAAAAAAGGTTATCAAGCAGATGATTTAGTGGGTAAGACAGGTTTAGAGAAAGTATTAGAGAATAAATTGCGTGGTGAAAAGGGTGGACGCGTATTTATGGAAGATGAGAACGGGAAAGAGATTAAAAACGTAGCAAAAAAAGAAGCAAAAGAAGGGGAAAATGTTACGTTAACAATTGATGCCGCAATTCAAGAAAAAATCTTTAATGAGATGAAAAATGAAGCAGGATCTAGTGCAGCGGTCAACCCTAAAACGGGTGAAACAATCGCACTTGTAAGTAGCCCTGCTTATAATCCAAATACAATAGTTAGAGGAGCATCAAAAGCTCAACGAGAAGCATGGAATAACGACTCGAAAATGCCAATGATGAATCGCTTCACAAAAGCATTTGTACCAGGTTCTGTATTTAAAACGATTACAGGTGCAATTGGTTTGGAAACGAAAACAATAAATCCTAAAGAAGAATTTAAAATTCAAGGATTAAAATGGACAAAAGATTCATCGTGGGGAAATTATTATGTAACACGTGTGAAGGAAGCTAGTCCAATTGATTTTGATAAGGCAATGAAGTACTCTGATAATATTTATTTTGCTCAACAAGCTTTGAAAATGGGGAAAGATCAGTATGTAAATGAATTTAAGAAATACGGATTTCATGAAAAACTACCAATCGAATACGAATTGCCTATTTCAACAATTGCAAAAGATGGGATAAAAAACGATATTCAACTAGCAGATACGGGATATGGACAAGGACAAGTATTAATGACACCACTTCATTTAGCATTAACATATGCACCGATTGTGAATGAAGGGAATATTCCATCGCCTCATCTTTTAAAAGAAGCAAAAGTAGCGGGGAATTGGAAAGAAAATGTGGTTTCTAAAAAGAATCAAGAGATATTAAAAAGTGCATTAATAAAAGTCATTAATGACCCTGATGGAGCGGGGAGAATTGCTAAGGTTGATGGTGTAACTCTTGCTGGTAAAACTGGTACAGCAGAACTGAAAGAGTCGAAAGAAGCAGACGGAAAAGAACTTGGATGGTTTGCAGCTTTTGATGCAAATGCGCCAGACATGATTGTTACCATGATGATTGAAGATGTAAAAGGAAGAGGGGGGAGTAATGTTCCAGGCGAAAAAGTAAAACATGTTTTTCAGAAATAACACTAAATTATAAGGTGAAATCTTTTACTAAATTTATTATATGTATGCTTAACTCAATGGTATAAATTGGGCAAAACAAAGAACAATTAAGTTTCAGAAAAAGCATTCTCCCTAATTGAGAATGCTTTTTCTATGTTATTGTGGCTCTAGAAAGTTGATATCGCATCATTTTCATTATTTGCAAGTACGGGCTGATTGGTAGTTTGTCCTAAATACTGATTTAAAACCAGAGGGTTCAGTCGGAAGTGCAATTCCGATTGGGACAGGTACTAATACAGCTGGTGATAAAAAATTTGTTCATTTTTATTTTCATATCTGAAATCTTGGTGTTGCTAATAGTAAATATAACAGAAGAGCAAATTGAAATAGACAAATGAGGGTGATTTTAAACTTTAACAAAACAGTTATTTAGTAAAAAATAAATAGAGCACACAAATAAGTATGCTCTTAGAAAAAATAGGTGATACAAATCGAGTGTTGCGTGAAATTTAAAAAATCATAATCAGATTTTTACGAGTGAATTTTTAACATTGTATGCATTACTTGTTTTTTTGGAGCCTGTCATAAAAAAGACTGTATAGGTGATTATCTAATGAAATGTATTGCACACCTTTACATTATACAGGAGGATTCTTCTATCAAAAAAAAGATAAACAATGGAACAAATGAAACTTGTATCATGTCTATATATTGAAACCATATTAAAAGTGAGGGCAGTTTTATGTTTATTCAAATAAGTTTGAGGTGTGGAAATGGAACAGAAGTTTATTGAAAAATGTAATCATGATGAGCTTGACTATGTTATTAAAGACTATTGGCAAGATGTATGGAATTATTCATTTATTATTACGAAAGATCCGCACTTATCAGATGACATCACGCAAGATGTATTTATAAAGGTTTTTAAAAATTGGCATTCGTTTCGAAAGGAGTCATCTATTAAAACGTGGATATTAAAAATTACAAGAAATACGGCAATAAACTATTTGAAATCCTCTTATTTTAAAAGGATATCTTTAGTGGGATTTTTTAGTGACGATAAGCAATCTCCATCGGCAGAACAAGAATTTTTTAATCAAGAGGAAATGAATGATGTGTGGGATGTTGTATTAAAACTACCTAAAAAACACCGCGAAATACTAATATTGGACGCGAAATATGAATTATCTTATGAAGAAATGGCTGAAACATTAGGTGTATCCATTGGAACAGTCAAATCTAGGTTAAGCAGAGCAAGAAGTAAAGTTTCAAAACTAATAGGGGAGGGTAGAAGTGATGAACAGTAAAAAAAATCCTGACTGGTATAGCAAATTAAAAAACGGACCAATGGAGCGTCGTAAAGATGAAGAAGAATTTATTAATAAAATAAAGCAATCGGTATACCAAAATAGTGAAGTAGATTCTGTAACATACAAGAGACCATTTCGTAAAAAAGCATTGCCTATTGTAGTTGTTTTGATTTGTACAATGTTATTTTTTATTGTTCAACAACCTTGGCTTGATGATAATAAATCACCGGTACAAAGTAGTACTCAAATTAAGCCGAAAACAAAAGATGAGTCTGCTCAAGATCCATCATTAAAACAATTTATGAATGATTTATATCGAAGCACAAATTCAAAAAATGAAAATGATTTGTATAGAGCATTAAATGATGAAGTTCTATTTAAAGGGAAGAGTTATAAGAAGGATGAATTGAAGTTTGATGAAGATATTTTTCATGAGTTGCAAGTCGCTCTTACAATGGGGGGAGAATTTGCAAATGATACAAAAAAAGTATACAAAGTACCAAGTGGATTGACAGAAAGTAACCAACCAAAGCAAGCGCATTTTATATATGCAACGGTTACTGGAAATAAAACAAAAATTTTAGCTGAACCAAAACGAGAATCACAAGTTTTATATGAAGTATCTAATGAAATGGTAAAAGCTTGGATTCCAGAAAAAGTGCAAAAGGATGGATATATAAAAATATCGACAATTAACGGTAATACTGGATATGTACAAAAAGAGTATGTTTTAACTGATATTAAGTATTCATTTATGTTCGAAAAGAATGATAATGGTGAATGGAAAATAATAAATATAGATTCTATATGGTAAAAGAGGAAGGTTCACTTTAATGAACCTTCCTCTTTGTTATTATTTTCTTTTTGAAGTGTATGCCAGGACTCTAAAATTTCTGATGTAACGAGAGCAGCGATGTTTTTTTCTGAATTACTACCAGGAATAACGACAGAAATGGCGATTTGTGGATCTTCGGTAGGAGCATATGCAATGAAAAGAGAATGATTTATCATTCTTTCTTGCTCGTTCGGAGAACCAGTAATACCCGTTTTACCTGCGACATCAAAAGGTAAGTTTTTAATCTCCTGTATATTTTGACTCATCCCACCTTGCACGACACTCCAAAATTTCACAGGATAACGATTTGAACTTTCTAAGATTGATTTAAACTTGTTTATTTCTTTACCGTCTTGACCAATAATAGCACTTACGATTTGAGGTTTATATTTATCACCTTTACTTGCCAAAGTTGCTGCATATTGAGCGAGTTGAAGAGGAGTATGCACTTCATTGCCTCCCCAAGAGGCATTTAATAAAGCGGAGATACCATTTTCAAACTTATTAGATGGATGAAATTCATATTGTCCGTCTTCTTCAAAGGGTAAATCAATCCCAGTTTTAGAACGAAGGCCGAATTGCATTAAATAATCTGTCCATATATTTGCCACTTTTTCTATATTCCCATTATTTTGGTTGAATAAGGGAAGAGCTACTTTTGCTGTCATAAATGTATTAGATGAATTAATGATAGCCTGACTCGGTGTAATTTCACCTGTTGGTGTTCCAGGTGCATTAGTAATGTTATTTTGATTATCATACTGAAAAGTACCTTTATCTAAATAAGTATCTTCGGGTTGAAAAAGCTTTTCGTTTAATCCAATTAAAATAGTAAGTGGCTTTATAGTAGAGGCCATATTTACATAAGATTCATCAAACTTTAATTTTCGAATTGCTTTATTTTGCGAAAGTGATTTAATGTTTTCTTTTTTAGATGATACATGTGTATTTAATATATTTGGATCAAAAACTGCCGAGTTGGCCATAGTTAAAATTGCACCAGTTTTTACATCGGTTACTACTGCATAACCAGCATTAGCATCAGGTACTTTCTTAATTTGAGATTTTAATGCTTCCTCTGTTTTTTGCTGCAACTTAGAGTCTAAAGCTAGCCTGACATCTTTTCCTTTTTGTACTTTTTGAATGTTCCATAAGAACTTTTTATTATTCATTTTAAAAATAAGAGTTTTTCCTGGTTTTCCTTTTAAATCATTTTCATATTGAAGCTCAATCCCACTTTTTCCAACAGGTCCATACTTAGAATTACGGTCATTTTCTACATACCCAATTACCTGTGAACCAATTTCGTGTTTGGGATAATATCGAATGAATTCGTCTTTGATCACTACATTTTTAGGTTTATTCTTGTTTATGAATGAAATTTCATTTTCATTTATATCAGAGTATAAGGATATTTCATTCATAGTCTGCTTTTTACAAGATTGTTGTAATTGCGATTTTATGCCCTCTGCAGAAATGTTATGTTGAAACTCGCTTGAAAATTGATTGAAAAAAGCTAATGTGTTTGATGTATCTTGATTCGATAGCTTTTCATCATTAGAAGTACAATATAGAGACTCAACTTTCTTATTTGTAGCTAGTATTATACCATTTTGATCAAAAATTTCTCCTCTTTCAGCTGAAGAAGTTGCGATAGTAATTGAAATGAAGTTGATTTTTAATAAAATTATTAAAATCAAACCTACAATAGAAAGAACCGCAAAAAATCTCCATCTTTTTGTATGTAACATATAACCCTCCCTTATGTAGCCTATTTCATCTTATAGTTAATTATTTTTTTTGTAAATGTGGAACAACTTTATTACTTAGGTTGTCTATTAAGTATTACAGCATGAAGAAAGGAACAATCAGTATGAAAAGTTACTAGCAAGTCTATGTGTAAGTTTAATATGAGTCAGTATACAGTTTAGCATTTCTAATGCAAGTGACAAAAAAATAGAGAGAAAAACAGGAAGGGAGATTTATTAATTACGTGGCTAAACCAAAAGGAATTGGTGCTTACAAGGATTTAGAAAAAAAGATAAGACCCTATTTATAACTGAATGGTGGTTTCTAATATATAGGGAACGTATTTAGTATATTTCTTTACTAAGTATTAGTGAGGAGTTCCGGAAGAATTATATGGAGGATTTATGAAAAAACAAAAAGGAAAGAAGCAGCAGACATATATATCTATTCGATTAAATATAATGTTCCTTTGCATATTTTTACTATTTTCAGCAATTATTATTCAACTAGGAAAAGTACAAATCGTTGAGGGAGAGGCTTATAAAAACCAAGTGGAAAGTGGTCAAAATGCAACAACTAGTATTCCAGTTCCACGTGGACAAATTTTAGATCGAGAAGGGAAAATGGTTGTTAATAATCGATCTCTTCGTACGATTACGTATACAAGGGTGAAGGGCATAACTGGTGAAACTATTTTAAAAACAGCAAAAGACTTGGCGAAAGTACTTGAAATGCCTGAGCAAGATATAAATAAGTTAACCGATATCGATAAAAAAGATTTCTGGATGCAATTGAATACGAAACGTGCGGAATCAAAGATTACTAAAAAAGACATAGGAAAGTTTAAAGAAAAGGGAATAGAGGGAAAAGAGCTAGACAAAAAAATTGAAGACTTAAGACGAAGTCGCGTTACAGAAGTGGAATTGGCAGAACTAACAGCACAAGATTTAAAGGTGTTAGCTATTAAAAGTAGAATGAGTTCCGGTTATCAATTAACACCACAAATTATTAAAAAAGATGTAACAGATCAAGAGTATGCGCGGATAAGTGAAAACCTTGCGGAGTTTCCAGGAGTAGATGCAACGGTTGATTGGGAACGTAATTATGTAAATGGTAATTTATTTCGTTCAGTGCTAGGTAATATTACAAGTAGTGAAGAAGGATTACCAAAAGAACACTTAGATTCCTATTTGGTACGTGGATATAATCGTAATGATCGTGTGGGGAAAAGTTATATTGAACAACGATATGAAGATGCATTACACGGTACAAAAGAAGAAGTGAAAAACGTTACTGACAAATCAGGAAACATTATAAATACAGAAATTATCTCTAAAGGAAAAAGTGGTAATAGTTTAACATTAACGATTGATATGGAATTACAAAAGAAAGTGGAAGAAAGTATAGAGAAAAATTTGAGAGCTTTTAAGAGTTCAGAGCCACTGTTGGACCGAGCGTTTGTCGTCATGACAAATCCAAATAACGGACAGATTTTATCTATGGCAGGCAAAAAGATTGTAGAAAAAGAAGGGAAAATAGAGATTGAGGATTTGGCATTAGGTAACATGACAACTTCGTATGAGCTAGGGTCAGCTGTAAAAGGCGCAACGTTATTAACTGGATATGAGACAGGGGCAATACAGCCAGGAGATCAATTTTATGATGCACCGATGAAATTTAAAGGTACACAAGCCAAGAAATCATGGAATGTATCCGGATTTGGTAATATTAATGATTTACGAGCGTTACAAGTATCTTCGAATGTATACATGTTCCAGACAGCTTTAAAAATTGCGGGAGTTAATTACGTACCAAATGGTTCGTTGGATATTAAACAAGAAGCATTTGATACGATGCGCTATTATTTTAAACAATTTGGTCTAGGTGTCCCAACAGGTATTGATTTACCGAATGAAATAACTGGACAAACGAGAAAAGTAGATAGTCAACCTGGGTTTTTATTAGATTTTTCTATCGGTCAGTATGATACGTATACACCATTGCAACTGGCACAATATATTTCAACTATTGCTAACGGTGGATATCGAATGCAACCCCAAATTGTACAGGAAATAGGAGAACAATCAATAAAAGAAGAGGAAGTTGGCAAAGTTATACACTCTATAGAGCCTGTCGTATTAAATCGAGTTGATATGAAGAAAGAAAATATTGATCGAGTAAAAGAAGGCTTTAGATGGGTATTTCAAGAAGGTGATGGAACTGGCGTGAAGTATTTCAAAAATGCGCCATATAAACCAGCAGGAAAGACAGGGACAGCTCAAACTGTATATGGTGGAGATGATCCAATTGGTAGAAATACAAAAGGAGAACGTATGGAATGTTACAACTTAACATTAGTTGGATATGCTCCATATGATAATCCAGAAGTAGCATTTTCTGTAGTAGTCCCATGGCTTCATGATGATAAAAATGGTATTAATTCTATAATTGGAAGGGAAGTTTTAGATGTATACTTTGATTTAAAAAAGCAACGTATACAAGGTGAAGCTGCTAGTACAGATAGTTCGAATCAAAATTAGTAAAATTTGTGTGATTTTCTTAAGGAAAGAACCTGTTTATATAAAAGATTTTTTAAGTTAAAGAAATAGTTAGATTTGAAAAGAGAAATAGCAACTATCATAGTTGTTATTTCTCTTTTTGTTAATACCTCTGTTACTAGTTAAAAAGTTTTTTAAGTTTATGGAACAAACTTGTTTCGTTGATTGTCTGTTATGTGTACGTATAAAAACAAGTGTTCAAATAGGATACAGTGTATTGAATTTACTACTTGTTTTCAGTATTGAAAATTTGAAAGGAATGATGATTTTGAAAAACAAGAGGATGCTAAAAATAGGTATATGCGTTGGTATATTAGGTTTAAGTCTTACAAGTCTAGAAGCTTTTACAGGAGGGGCATTGCAAGTTGAAGCGAAAGAAAAGACCGGACCAGTTAAACATAAAAATCATGCGACTTATAAAGAATTCTCTCAACTTGAGAAAAAATTTGATGCTCGATTAGGTGTGTATGCTATTGATACTGGTACAAATCGAACAATTGCTTATCGGCCTAACGAAAGATTTGCCTTTGCATCAACCTACAAGGCGTTAGCGGCAGGGGTATTGCTGCAGCAAAACTCAATTGAGAAATTAAATGAAGTTATCACTTATACGAAAGACGACTTAGTGGAATATTCACCTGTTACTGAGAAACATGTAGATACCGGAATGACACTAGGAGAAATTGCTGAGGCCGCCGTTCGTTCCAGTGATAATACTGCAGGGAACATTTTATTTAATAAAATAGGTGGACCTAAAGGATATGAAAAAGCGCTTAGACAGATGGGTGATCGGATTACTATGGCTGATCGCTTTGAGACAGAGTTAAACGAGGCTATTCCAGGAGATATTCGTGACACTAGTACAGCGAAAGCAATTGCTACTAATCTTAAAGCCTTCACGGTCGGAAATGCGCTTCCAGCTCATAAACGTAAAATTCTTACAGAGTGGATGAAAGGAAATGCTACAGGAGACAAACTTATTCGTGCAGGCGTACCAACTGACTGGATAGTTGGAGATAAATCAGGAGCTGGAAGTTATGGGACACGAAATGATATTGCTATCGTTTGGCCTCCGAATAGAGCACCTATTATCATCGCAATTTTATCTAGTAAAGATGAGAAAGAGGCTACCTATGATAATCAACTAATTGCAGAGGCAGCTGAAGTTATAGTTAAGGCTCTTAGGTGATAATCTCTCAATTCTTTATTTAATGTAATTGAAAATATGAACTTGGAAAGCGATTCTTTTTAATGTGAAAAGAATCGCTTTTTTGTATTCCTATAATGAATAGTAAGTATATAAGCGAAAATTATTATTTCATGGACAATTTATCCTCTAAAGTGCATGAGGGAAATTTTCTCCTGTGGTGTTCGTAGCAATATGATTATTATGTATACGATAATAATATTTTGGAGTAGTTAAGCTAGATACTCCTATATGGATATGTAATTTTACATATCCATATAAAAGACACATATGTGTTAATCACTATTAAATTATATTGAAATCATTTTTAGATAAGGGATTCATATAGATTTAAGGGAATCAAAGAATTTTTATGTTTAATTATCATAGTATAATTATTTCACTTTATGAAATGAAATTTGTATTTAACTTTTTTAAATATAATATTTTTAAATTCGAATAATAAATATCTGAAAAATTAAATTTAATCAATGTGATTTTCAGGTTTACTTATGAAAAACATAGTGTTTAAAATGAGGGGGAAGTAAGGTCCTTATATTCTATCAAAAATCAATAAAAAACGAGATACGATTACTCTATCGAAAAAAGTTCTATCCTCAAGTGTGTGTGATGAAATCCTAACGTTAGGTTGTACAACATTTACGATTAAAACTGTAAAAAACAATAGTGAAGAGGTGTACGGAATGAAGAATAAAATTATGACAGGATTTTTAATAACATCAATCGTTACTGGAGCGACTATTCCTATCAATACTCTCGCAATGCCAATCGTTCAGGCAGAAACGAAACAAGATAATATAGATATTTCCTCAGCATTACGAAAAATAGGTGCACACTCCAAATTAACACAAACCTTTATAGATGGAGCCTTAGCAAGTCCGAATGTGCAACTTGAAGAAGTTCCATCTTTAAATACAACTCAATTTCTAATTAAACAAGATATGAAAGAGTGGTCATCAGAACTATATCCAAAATTAATTCTACTAAATTCAAAAAGCAAAGGATTTGCAACCAAATTTAATAGCTATTATCCAACATTAAAAGGATTTGTAGATAATAAGGAAGATAAAGAAGGGTTTTTAGATAGACTGGAAGTTCTTCAAGATATGACTATAACAAACCAAGAAAACGTGCAACGTCAGATTAATGAGTTAACAGATCTTAAACTACAGGTAGATAAGAAACTGAAAAATCTTGATACAGATGTGGTAAAAGCACAGAGTGTACTTAGTTCAGAGGGAACAGGAAAAATAGACAAGTTAAAAAATGAAATGCTAAATACAAAAAAATCAATTCAAAATGATTTACAGCAAATAGCATTATTACCAGGAGCTTTAAATGAACAAGGGCTAAAGGTATTCCAAGAAATTTATAGTCTATCAAAAGATATCATTGAACCGGCTGCTCAAACAGCGGTAGTAGCGTATAACAAAGGAAAAG
Source organism: Bacillus sp. FSL R9-9410 (assembly GCF_038050385.1). NCBI lineage: Bacteria > Bacillati > Bacillota > Bacilli > Caryophanales > Bacillaceae > Bacillus > Bacillus sp. FSL R9-9410. Next base: position 2,279,612 of record NZ_JBBOTV010000001.1, on the reverse strand, counting down.
AAATAAACAATGCTATTGTAGAAGCAGAGAAGAAAGCAGAGCAAGAAGCAACAGAAAAGGGAAAATCAGCTATAGAAATTGAAGCTGCCAAAAAAGAAGCACGTGAAGCGATAGAGAAAAGTAAAAAAGGTGAAATTGCTGCAGCTGCAGTTACAAAAACGAAAGAGTATGATCTTATGAAAGTGATTGATTCTGAAAAAATTAAAAAAACATATAGTACCTTTGCCGAAATTAATGAACTAACAGCAGAGCAAAGAGCATATTTAAATGATTTAGAGAAACAAAATCAGACATTATATGACTTAACAACTAAATTAACAGTAGCAGATTTACAAAAATCAATGATTCTTTTCATGCAAAATGATTTGCATACATTTGCTAATCAAGTAGATGGAGAAATTGAGCTAATGAAACGTTATAAAGAGGATTTGAATCTAATAAATAATAGTATTACAAAATTATCGACTGAAGTTGATACTAATAACACTCAGTCTCAAAAAGATACATTAAGACGACTAAAAAATGTAACAAATCAACTCGAAGAACAAGTTAATAAATTTTAATATTGAGAAATAAGGTTTAATGAAAAAATTATAACGCAACTGAAAATAAGGAGGAGAATCAAAAAAATGAAATTTCCATTTAAGGTCATAACTTTGGCCGCTTTAGCAACGGTTATAACTGCTACGAATGGTAGTACTATTTACGCACTTGCACAAGAACAGACAGCACAAGAACAGAAAATAGAAAATTATGCGTTAGGACCTGAAGGGTTAAAGAAAGTGTTGGCTGAAACAGGCTCTCATATTCTTGTAATGGATTTGTACGCAAAAACAATGATTAAGCAACCGAATGTAAATTTATCCAACATTGATTTAGGTTCAGGAGGGGGAGAATTAATCAAAAACATTCACCTGAATCAGGAACTGTCACGAATCAATGCAAATTACTGGCTAGATACAGCGAAGCCAAACATTCAAAAGACAGCACGTAATATTGTAAATTATGATGAACAATTTCAAAATTATTACGACACACTAGTAGATACTGTAAAAAAGAAAGATAAGGCGGGCCTCAAAGAAGGAATAGGGGATTTAATCGGTACAATTCATACAAATTCAAATGAAGTTACGGAAGTTATTAAGATGTTAGAAGCTTTCAAAACAAAGTTGTATACAAATACTGTAGATTTTAAAAATAATGTTGGAGGTCCAGATGGACAAGGGGGATTAACGGCTATATTAGCGGGAAAACAAGCACTAGTCCCACAACTTCAGGCCGAAATTGAGAATTTACGTTCTACGCAGAAAGCACATTTTGATAATGTATTAGCCTGGTCAATTGGTGGTGGATTAGGAGCAGCTATTTTAGTTATTGGAACGATTGCAGGAGCGGTAGTAATTGTTGTGACTGGTGGCACAGCGACACCAGCTGTTGTTGGTGGTCTAACAGCTCTAGGGGCAGCTGGTATCGGTTTAGGAACAGCAGCTGGTGTTGCGGCATCTAATCATATGAACTCCTATAACGAAATTTCTAATAAAATCGGAGAATTAAGTATGAAAGCCGATCTTGCTAACCAAGCAGTTATTTCACTTACTAATACAAAAGACACGTTGACATATTTGTATCAGGCAGTGGATCAAGCAATCATGTCTCTAACGAATATTCAGCAACAATGGAATACGATGGGAGCGAATTATAAAGATCTATATGATAATATCGACCAAATGCAAGAACATAAACTTTCTTTAATACCTGATGATTTAAAGGCTGCAAAACAAAGTTGGAATGATATTCATAAGGATGCAGAATTCATTTCAAAAGACATTGCTTTTAAACAAGAAAAAACAAATTAAAAATCAATATATATGTATAGGAGGAATTAAAATGAATAAAAACTTTCCTTATAAACTACTTGCTGTATCGACGTTTTTAACTCTGACAACAACTACTGTAGTTTCTCCAGTGGCAGCCTTCGCAAGTGAAAGTAAAATGGAACAAACTAGTACCGAAGATATATCTCTTTCTGTAAACAGCGAAAAGATGAAAAAAGCTTTGCAAGATGCTGGGGTATTTGCAAAATCCATGAATGATTACTCTTATTTGTTAATTAAAAACCCAGATGTTAACTTTGAAGGAATTGACATTAAAGGATATACAAATCTACCTAGTCAAATTCTACAAGATCAAAAGAATGCAAGAGAGCATGCTACGAAATGGGATTCACACATAAAAAAACAACTTTTAGATACACTGACGGGGATTGTAGAGTATGATACTAAATTCGACAATTATTATGACACATTAGTAGAAGCGATTAATGAAGGGGATGCAGACACATTAAAAGAAGGCATGACAGATTTACAAGGTGAGATTAAACAAAATCAAGCATATACACAGAATTTAATACAAGAACTAGCTAAGTTAAGAGATAGTATTGGAGAAGATGTCCGAGCATTTGCAGGTCATAAAGATATTTTGCATTCGATTCTGAAAAACCAAGCATCTGGAATTGATGAAGATGAAAAGCGCCTAAATGAAGTTTTAGAGCAAGTAAGACATTTTAAACAAGTAGAATCAGATGGAATAATAACTGTATCAATTCCCTCAATTCCTACGTGGATTGCTGGTGGTGTAATGATAGGGGTAGCAAGAAATAATTTAGGTACGTTAGAGCCGTTGTTAGCACAATTACGTCAGACTATAGATTATAAAGTAACATTAAATCGTGTAGTTGGTGTTGCGTATAATAATATTAATGAAATGCACAATGCGATTGGATCGGCTATTAATGCACTTACCTATATGTCTGCACAATGGCATGATTTAGATTCTCAATATTCGGGAGTGCTTAGTCATATTGATAAAGCATCCCAAAAAGCGGATCAAAATAAATTCAAATTCCTAAAACCTAATTTGAATGCAGCGAAAGATAGTTGGAAAACATTGAGAGCGGATGCGTTTACATTAAAAGAAGGGATAAAAACATTAAAAATGGATCCTGTTTCTTCAAAAAAATAGCGGAATACGGTATTTGTTGCAAGGGCATTTATACAGTTATAAAATGATTTTTTGTTCTTTATAAATTGAAAAGACGGAGGTATAATCAGGCCTCTGTCTTTTATTTTATTGAAATATTTTTATAATTCCATCCTATATGTAGAAAGTAGTTATACAAGTTTGAATTTTTAAGGTGAATGATTTTTATGAATTTTTCCGCAAAACCTAATCTATGATTAGTGAGCTTTATATTCGTATTTTCCTAATTGAATACTTTTATACAATTAGATGGAAGTTAAGAATGCTAAATCAGAACATAATAGGTTGTTATTGATGAGTTTATCGTAAAGTTGTTATTTTATGTGTCATCAAATAACATTTATAAACAATTAGAAATAAAGAAAAGGAGATTATTATGAAAAAAATAGAATATTAGATACAACATAAATAGCGTAAATAGTTTTTGATGTAAAAACATGATAAATAAAATAATAATCCTTAAATGTACTAAGGGAAAATGAGGGAGATAATATGGGGAATAACTCAAAATATAAAACTAGAAAAATACTTGCAGCTACTGCTACAGTAACTATGCTTACGACTGGAATGGTTTCTTCATCAGATGTCTTTGCAGAGGAAACAAAGCAGCAAAAAAAAATATCGACATCACTGCAAGAGTAAAAGTCAGTTAAATCAGAAAATAGAATATATACAGTCCCAGGAAAAGGGGATGTTGAGGTACTGAAACAACAGGAAAGAAAAAGTATGGCATTTAGTCCATATGAACCCACTGGTTTATATGCAAAGCCAAATGAACAAATAACGATTAATGTAGAAGGAAATCAAAATATTCAAGCATACATTGGAACGTATTCGTATGATGCTTCTTGGAGAGAAGATTCTAAAATAAAATCATTTACATTAAAACCTGGTATAAACACAATCCAATCTCCAAATGGGGGGATGATTTATTTTTATAATAAACAACAAGGTGGTACCATTCGAACAACAGTCACAACAGGTGGAACGACTACTCCTTTTTTTGAACTAGGAAAGCATACGAAACAAGATTTAATAAACATGCTGGACCAATATCCCAATGCACATGCAGTGGAGTTAAAAGGAGAACGTGTATTAATTACGGCCAGCCCTGCACGTGTTAAGAAATATTTGTTAGGTTCTAATACAGATCCTGTACAACTCTTAAAAAAGATGGATGAAGCTACTCGAATTCAAGACAAAGTAGCTGGTTTATCCGAGGAACAAGTAGATAAACATTATATTCATTACGTAGAAGAAAATCATTCTCCCGATTATTATATGTATGCAACTTCTTATCGAACCGCATATGTAGGAGATGCAATCCAATACGTGTTAGATATTAATAAATTTATAAAAGATGGCTGGGGTCCTTGGCATGAGGCAGGGCATTTGAGACAGCAATCACCTTGGAAGTTTTATAATATGACAGAAGTACAAAATAATATTTACAGCCTTTCTGTAGAAAAAGCATTTACATCTAATCAATCTTTTAGATTGCAACAGGAGGGCGCTTATACTAAGGCATTTCAATACTTAGAACAACCTAATAAAAATTATGACGAAGTTAGTGATGTTTTTGTTAAGCTTGTTATGCTTTGGCAACTACAGTTAGCATATGGAGAGGACTTCTATCCTAAATTGCATCAATTGTATAGAGACATGTCTTCAAGTGAACTTCCACAAACTGATGAAAATAAAAAACAATTATTTATGATTTCGGCATCAAAAGTAGCCAAACAAAATTTGATACCTTTCTTTGAGAAGTGGGGATTACGTCCAAATAACGATACCATTCAAAAAGTGGCTGCATTAGGGTATCCAACTTTAACAGCAGAGATTTGGAAGGGGACGGATTCTAATCCAATTAAACCAGATATACCTAATGTAAATAATATTTTAGAAGGAAACAAGTTTGCATGGTCATTAAAAGGGATTAGTGATTTCGAATTTGCTAAAATCAATTTCAATAAGTCGACAGAAGAAGTGCATATTGACTTAAAAGCAGGCGTACCGCATCATTATTTTAATGAAACATATGCGAGTATTAAAGTGCAAAATGCATCAGGAAAAGTAGTATACAATAAAGACATTTATGGAAACAAGCAACAAAATGCTGAATCGCAAAAAGTTCCAGTCAAAGTAGGAGATTATATTGAGTTAACACATCTAGAAGGTGTGCATAGAGCTACTTTCACAAATGTAGACAACAGTAAACAAGAAAGCTTTGGAAAAAAAGCAATGTATGAAGTCACAAAAGAAGGCTTGAAGAAAGTAGAAAAAATGCCAGAAGCAACAATTTTAGACGGAAATCAATTTGCATGGTCACTAAAAGGAATTAGTGATTTCGAGTTTGCTAAAATCAATTTCAATAAGTCGACAGAAGAAATGCAAGTTGACTTAAAAACAGGCGTACCACATCATTATTTTAATGAAACATATGCGAGTATTAAAGTACAAAATGCATCAGGGAAAGTAGTATACAAGAAAGACATTTATGGAAACAAACAACAAAATGCTGAATTGCAAAAAGTTCCAGTTAACGTAGGAGATTATATTGAGTTAACACATTTAGAAGGTGTGCATAGAGCTACTTTCACAAATGTAGACAACGATAAACAAGAAATCTTTGGAAAAAAAGCAATGTATGAAGTTACAAAAGAAGGCATGAAGAAAGTAGAAAAAATGCCAGAAACAACGGTTTTAGACGGAAATCAATTTGGTTGGTCTTTAAAGGGATATAGTGATAGAGAAATCGCAAAAGTAGATTATAATAGGGCAACAGAGAAAATGCAGGTGAATTTAGAAGCAGGTGTACCACATTCTTATTTTAATAATACGTATGCAAGTATTAAAGTACAGAATTCATCCGGTAGTGTTGTGTACAATAAGGAAATAGTGGGAAATAGACAACAAACTGCTGAAAGCCAAGCTGTGCCCGTAAAAGTGGGAGATTACATTGAGTTTACCCATATAGAAGGGGAAGCGGTAAAGGAAAAGACACGCGCTACACTTATTAACCTTGAGAATAATAAACAAGAATATATAGGTAAAAAAAGAACCTATCAAGTTACTTCTACGGGATTAAACAAAATAGATTAACATGAAGAACATTCAAATTATTAGTAAGATGCTAAATAGTCGTTCATTATGAACGGCTATTTGGCTTTTATTTATATAAAAGTGAAATGAAAATACTCTCTCTATTATATATACTCTTGTTTTCATCAACAGCTATATTTTTTAATGTAACTTGTAAAAAACTCACATTATTAACTGTTTCCCATTCATTCAAGCTACTGAGAGATAGTTAATGGTTTTTTGAATGTTTTATTTCAATTAGCTATCGAGTGGATACAGATAGAATATCTTCTTAGAAAAAGCGAACTGACACGGGGTGCTCTTTTTTATGGTCGTAATGTCCCACAAGAATAAATACTATTATCTACTGATGTTGGAAAGTGAATAGCCTGAGAAATGCATGGAGTTGATTTTTATTACAAACTTGTAAGGTTATGTAATTAAAATCGATAGAATTGGATGTTTGAATAAGATAATCTGTATAACGAATAGAATATTCTGAAAAAAAGAGGTTGAGATGGATGAAAAAAAGTAAAAGAACATCTAGGTTTTTTAAAAATGTTGTATGCATATTTATTTTCATATTCATTATGAGTGAATTGACTTCCACGAAAGTAGTAAGGGCACAATCGAAAATATTAGCTGATAGGAGCATAGAAAACTTTAAGAAAAAGATGGATGAGCAAGTACCTAAATGGCAGGAGGACTATGATGTACCAGGGGTTGCAATAGGAGTTGTACACAATGGGCGTATTGCTTATACACTAAATTATGGTTATGCAGATAAAAAGAAGGGGGAAGAATTGAATGATAATACTGTATTTCAGGCGGGTTCAGTGTCCAAAAGTCTTACTGCTTGGGGAATTCTACATCTTGTAGACGAAGGGCTTCTATCATTAGATGATCCGGTTGGAGAGCATCTAAATAAATGGAAATTACCAAATTCGAAGTTTGATAATAATGAAGTCACGATAAGAAGGTTATTAAGCCATACGGCAGGATTACCCACACATAAAGGGTATTTAGGAGTGGTACCTGGGGAACCGCTTAATTCTATTGAAGAATCACTGTCTGGGAAAGGGTGGAATAGTGATTCGGTTGAAATAATTAAGAAGCCGGGTTCAGAAGCGATATACTCCGGGATTGGCTATACGATTTTGCAGCTTGTTATTGAAGAGGTGACAGGAATGCCATTCGAACGTTATATGGAGGAAGAAATTATGAAACCATTAGGAATGAAATCTAGCTCATTCCGACAAACCCCGGATAACTTAAATCTTTCGAAGGCGTACGGATACTTCGGCCAAGAAATCCCAAATTATCATTATACCGAACAGGCTGCCGCAGGTCTCAAAACAAATGTTACGGATTTGATGACTTTCATACTTGCAAGTATGGACAACAACGATCATAAAGGTAAGGGATATGGTGTCATTAAAGGTGAACGTGTGGAGGAAATGCAAAAACCAATATTAGGCGAGAATGGTTTAGGGATATTTGAGAGTAAGTTATCTAATCAATGGAAAATGATGTATCATTCGGGTGATAATCGGGGATGGCATTCCTTTTATGGCTATATTCCGAATACAAAGGATGGATTGGTCATTCTCACGAATGGTGAAAATGGTAAAGACTTAAGACAGGATATTTACCACGAATGGATAAAACACGAAACTGGGAAGTTCCCTGAAAGTTACTTCTCCTTCAAAGAGGAAAGAAAAATCAACACAATTATATCCGTTGTTATTGGAGCAACGCTTGGGATATACTTAATGCTATTTGTAATTAGATTGAACAAGGGAAAAAGAATTTTTATTTTGAAACACGAGAAAAAAACTTACATTAGAGTTGGAGTTAGAACACTTATACTTTTTAGTATTGCTCTGTACTTGTTTTGTCGCACCTACATGTGGAGCACTTTAAGTTTAAGTGCAAGCAATAGAATAAATATAATGCTCATACTGGCATGGATGTTGGCATTATTAATTGTAGGATTCTTTCCCAAAAAACGAATTAGCACAAATAACACGCTAAAGTCTGAAGCTGTTTGTTATAAATCAAAAGGGAATTAAACGTTATGTAGCTGGAAGCTGGGAAAGATTTGTTATTGTATACTTCTAAATTTTGAAGTGTTATACATCTAAGTGATAATGACATGTTTAGTTAGTATTAATTCCCAGAAAAATAAAGTGGTAAGGACTTAATATAAGTGTATATTAACGTGCAAACAGGGCTGCAAGTAATTGGTAGTCCTGTTTGTATGTTAAATAAAGACTTGCTGAGGATGTAATGAGAAGAAAAAGAACCCTATAGGGTTCTTTTTCAAGGCATATTAACAGTAAGGAGAACCATGAAATGCTACTTCAAATCTTTATTAGGGGAAAGATTTTGAAAAAGCTTAACATACATATATTTTTACATAAATGTAATAATATATAGTAAATTGATAATATTTATACTTACTATTACTAATATTCAATTAATATAGTTAACGCTATGTGTATAGTGTTAATGAGCGTTTAGTGCAGTATACATTTAGAAATCTAATAATAGCCCCAAGTTGGTTATATATGTCTAATATTAGATTTCATGTGTTAAAAAAGCTTATAGATATATTATTTCAAAATCTAACTAACATTTAAACGATTTTAATTGAAATTGGGTGTGTACTAACTCTTATAAGTAAAATAAAAGTAAATAAAATAAACAAAGACCCTGTAAAAATACAGGGCCGAATACAGGGTTAAGGGAACGCATAGTTTCTTAAAATCATAATAGCATATATTTTTTGTATATCTATATGAGGATTTTGACAAATTTAAGAACAAGATTAAAGATCTTTAAGAAAACAAATATATTGCTAGAAAATTGATTTGGAATTTAAATGTTAATATGTTGATATAGATGAAAACTCTTGAGTACCGTAATCCAATTTCCTTTAAATAAGGGGTTTAGATAAGAGGGATATATTGGATCTTTCTGAAAAAGAAAAATGTTTTTTTAGATTAAAAGAAGAAAAGACACCTTTCGGGTGTCTTTTCTTTTGGTATATAGCTCACATATAGCTGAATTAGATATGAAACCGTAATTCGACTATGAAATAAATAACATAATAAACTTTAACATAATCTGGACTGGAAAAATATGAAATATTGCATTTTTAGTTTTCAATTGCTTTATTGGATAAAGAACAGAGATGTAAATAAAAAGGGCATGCAGTCGTATCTGCCGCCCTTTTTAGGAGGAATTTATTCTGGATAAAAACTAAGAATAATAAGAAAGCATGCTTATTATTCTTAACTTCAAATCTGTGTAAATCCAAATAACAAAGGTGCTTAGGAGGAATTCAAGGCACCAATAGGGCACGTATTGGTAAACAGGTTCAAAAATAGTATATGTGAAAAGAAAAACTCCTATACCAAAGTAGACAGGACCTTATCCTTTTTATTTTTTAAAAAGTAAATTTCTGTTCTTTTAAAAATCAGTACAAAACACTAATTCTATATGGTTTGAAATGAAATCAGAAAAAGTATACATGAAAATGGCAGACAACAATTTTTGTTGCCTACCGGTGCCAGTGGGTTGAATGAGTTAGGCAATCAATTATAATAAATTGCTTTCCCATTACCAGAAGAGTGAAGCCGCTAGTTGAAACAGCTTAAATATAGTTTGCCATATAAATGAAAAAACATGAGTGGAATTTCGGCTTTGATGTTATGTCATGGAGTTGCAATTGGAATGGAATCTGGCATATCAATTGCACCAGAGTTATAAGTTCTTCAGTTCCTTAAGTCAGAAACATGTACTCGATTACCGCAGTTGAATTGTTGCCCTTTTAAAAGAACTGAAAAATTTTTCTTTGAGTTAGCATCTTTTACATAATAATTATTGAGGAGGGAAAATTTTACTGAGAAATGCTATCAAATACAAGAATAGGCTAGTCTAATTTCTAATGGTCCCAGTATCTTTTATTTTGACGTGTGTCTTTACATTTATTTTAGCCTCTGCTAACGCTTGCAACCAATTTCCTTTTAGTTTTTTCCACTCTTTATATTGAAAAGCTCTAGCATATAGGGATAATCCGATTGGATCAATTTTATTCTGCTGTATTTCATCCAACATGTTTTGTAATTTCTTATTAATTTCTTTTTGGATAGCGCTTTCTAAATTATTTATGTTTTTTTTATTATCATAATGCTCCTTAAGCAAATTCACATTGGTTTTTTCTACTAAGGCTACATTAGCGTTTATATCGAAATTAAATACAAACTTTCCGTTTTGAAAATTAACATCTACCTTCCTTGTCGCATTCTGTACCAAGATAGAAGTGTTTGGTTTTTTATTGGATTTTTTAGGAGGCAGCGCAAGGTGTAGTATCATCCGACCTTTATTTTTGGGCTTATTTATAAGATTGAAGAATTTAACATCTTTTTTAGGGATACGAGTTAAAAATTTTCCTTGTCGATCTAAAAGTGCAATTCCTATCGTGTCAATTTCATTTTTTGTTTTTTTGATAACTGGAACAGCTTGTGTCATTCCTTCTTCATTTTTTTCTCTCATTAATTGTTGAATAGTGGAAGAAACGGATTGATTATTTTGAATGGAGGATTCAATTACACTACTTATATAAGATGGTAGTGATGGTTTATCGGGCTTATTAATTGTGAAAATTTCTTCTACAGGTCCATCAACAAGTACTACTTTAGCATTAATGGTAGCGTAAGGATCACGGTAAGAAGAATCAAGCTCCTGCATCCAATTTGCTTCTTGTGCTAATTTTTTTCCAATTAAAATGATTTCGGCTTTTGAGGCTGTCATATAACCCGTTAACTTCGTATCTATCTTACTGAATCCATTATATACAGTTGATGCCTGCGTCCAATGCTCTATAGTACTTTTTTGCTGTTTATGATGAAAGAGTGGTATGCTTGTGCCCACCTTTACGTCTCCATTAGAAGTTCTATCTAAGGCGATTAACAGGATTAATGAAACCTTCTCAAGAGGAATTCTCTGACTACAACCAATTAAACATACACAACAGATTACAATCCATATCCATTTTCGAATCAAAGCTGTTTCCTCCTAGTAAACCAAGTAAAAAGAATGCTGTAAGCGAAAAAGAAGATTGGTAATAGAATAAAGAAAATGATATTTAAGATATCCATAAGAGAATATATAAATAAATATTGATCCACATCGGGATTTAGAAAAACGAATAAGCCGACTATTAATAGCATAAAACCAACTAGCACCCAATTGTGAACGGTTTTTTGAAATAAAATGGTCACAGATTCGAAACTGAAAAATAAATACGGATATATTGTAGTGGAAAATACAATCAAATAGTAAGCGATATATATAATTTCTAATCGTTCTACGAAAGAAAAACGAACCCCTTTTAACAGATGAAATACTGGCCAAATTACGTCTTTTATCCCCTCCGGACTAAAGTATATATAAGAAAGAATAGTCACATATATATAGAAAAACATGGTTCCAGTATTCGCTATTAGTATTCCTTTTATGGCTTTTTGTTTTTTTTGTAAGAACGGATAAATAAAATATGCAATTTCTAAGCCTGCATAAGGAGTAATGGTTTCTTTTGTTGCCTTTACAATAGGGTATATGCCATCTTTAAAAATAGGTAGTAGATGTAAAGGATTGTAGTTACTTTTTAATGAAAAAAGAAGAAATAGTGGCATCCAAGTAGTGAAGAAGAAAACAAGCATAGAATAACTAGTAAGAGCCCTTAACCCACTCAGGGCTAAAATGATAAAAGGCAATAGTAATAATATGGCGATTTGATAAGTAGGAGTGGAAGGGAATATCCACACTTTTACAATATCAGTTGCCTTTAATAAAGTATTAAAACCAGCAAAAAATAGATAAAAGGCATATAAAAGAAGAAAAATTGTCCCAAGCCATTTACCAAAGTATGTTTTTAAAATCTGTGAGAAGCTTTTGTTAGGATTTTTTTGTAACATTAATATAATAAATATGCCAATTATAGAAGTAATTATCCATCCCGAAATGATAGAAATCCATCCGTCTGTACCAGCGGTAGTGGCAAGAGGGCTTGGCATAATTAACATTCCTGATGCTAGTTGCAGTGAATGGATGAAAATAATAAATTCAAATAAAGTTATGTTTTGGAATTTAAGATTTCCCATGCGAACCACCTTCTTTTTTCTTTCTTTGTTTCGGCTGTCCTGTACTCGAGCGGGTGGTGATCATGGAAATAGGAAATCTTACAAAAGAATCTTTTAACTCTTGGAGACGAAATGGTGCAATTGGCAATCCATATGGTGAACCATAGGAAGTTAATGAAACAAAATGAGCAAATAAGAGCATTAATCCACTAACAATACCTACAATCCCATAAAAATAGGCCAATAACATCATTGGAAAACGAATAAGCCGAATACAACTTGATAAGTCATAATTAGAAACAATAAATGATGCAATGGCGGTAATAGATACGATAATAACCATAACGTTACTCACAAGACCAGCTTGAACAGCCGCCTGCCCAATTACAATCCCTCCAACAATTCCAATTGTTTGTCCAATTGGTTGTGGTAAGCGAATACCAGCTTCACGTAGCATTTCCAGTGTGATTTCCATTATAAAAGCTTCCAGTAAGGGGGAGAAAGGGACTTTGACTCTTGACGTTGCAATAGAAGTGTATAAATCTAAAGGAATGACTTCAAAATGAAAAGAGACTATAGCAATATAAATTGCGGGTAAAAAAATAGCTATAATAAATCCTGCAAATCGTAATAAGCGAAAAAATGATGCAATGAGCCAATGAATATTATAATCATCTGGAGTCTGAAAAAATCCAATTAAATTCATTGGGACAATCATCGCACCAGGAGATCTATCAATTAACACTGCTACTTTTCCATCAAGTATATGATTAGAAATGGCATCTGGGCGTTCACTTAAATAAGCCTGTGGAAAAGGAGTCCAATTTTGATCCTTTGTAAAATTAGATAGTTCTCCAATGCTCAATACCGCATCCGTTTTAATTTTACAGATTCTGGTTTCTATTTCTTGGACCACATCTTCGTTTGCTACATCCCCTAAGTAAATTAAATAGACTAAAGAAGTGGCGCGTTCTCCAATTGTCAATTTTTTAATTTTCAATTCAGTAGAAGGAATATATCGACGAATTAAGCCTATGTTTTTTGTGGCATTCTCAATAAACCCATCATGTGAGCCTTTAATAGTAACTTCTGAAATGGGTTCTTGAATCGCTCTTTCTGCCCAGCCTTTTGTATTTATTAGAAGGGACCTCTTTTCTCCTTCCATAAACAGTACACATTGTCCCTCAAGTAATCCTTCTTTAATTTCATTCCACGTATATACTATTTTGGTATGAGTAGCAATAATATTAGAATTAAATATTTGACTGTCTTCATTCACTTCTTGTAATAATGGTGTAACAACATTTCCTTTTAATGCAACACCATCTGTAAGGCCTTCAAAATAATATAGTAAAATATTCGTGTTTGTTTTTAATTGCAAAGGATGTTCAATCAAATCTGCACTAATATCAAAGATGTTATCTAATGTATTTTTAAGTTCTTTTAAGTTACTTGTTTGGATTTTTTCAATGGTTTTATCTGTCTTTGTTTCTAGGGTCTTTTCATTTAAGGACAAAATTGACACCTCTTTAATATATAACGATTAGTTGTAGTTATTATTTTTATATGTTTGAATTTTATTCACTAATTTAAACGGATTGAGATCAAGAATAACTAAAATTGAAGTACTATATTATAAATTCAATAATTGAGAGTAAAAAAGTAGATGTAATTTGTTTAGAAATCTAAGTATCAAGATAGAAGTGAAATTTGAATGATTATAATAAAAAAGAACCCTTGATAGGTTCTTTTTAATAGTTGGTAAATATGTTATCAACAATAGATGGCGATAAAGGTAGTAATTTAGATGTCCTTATGTTACTCAGCTGAATTTTGTAGGAAGAATTATTTTTTCATACCTCAATGCTCAATAAAAAAGGACATTTCATTTATTTGGGTGTTTTAGTGTATTTGAATTTTGCACGCTAACAAATTTTGTTTAGGGACAAAATGTGAAGTTTTATTCTGAAATAACAGAAAGTTAATGCGGCAAAATTCCTATTGGTAATTTGGATAGGTATCAAATATTTCTTTGGCCTTATTTTCTTGATATGACCGTACGTTTATATGTTTCTAAGGGAAAGAAATATTTTCATTTTTATTACCATCTATTGTTTGATTAAGATGGTAACATGAAAATAAAACGTTTACAACCAGAAAATAAAGAAAAAATATTAAAATGCGACTTTTTTCGACAAATATTCCTATAAAATGTTTTGTAGGAATTAGAAATAACTAAATTAGTAATAATAGCTTAATATATTAAAGTGAAATTCAATGAATAAGAGTCCAAAGGTATGAATTTAAATGATAAAGTTATAATTTTCTTTTTTGAACTGTAAGTGTTTTACAAATATAGTTAAACTTTAATCCAACTAGCATTTCTTCCTTTTGTCACTAGCTTAATATGGCCAAACAATTGCAAGGAATTTAAAGCCTTACTGATTGTACTCTCTGCTATGTCTGGATATGTGTTACGAATGCACTCCTTAGTAAAGGGTTGTTTTTGTTTAAGTATAAAATCCTGAATTCTCTCCACTTTAGTATGCTTACATATAGAATCTAGAACTGTATTATGAAGATCTTTGTACGCCTCTAATATAATAGTTAAAAACGTTTTTAACCAAAAGCTACTATTATGTTCCTCGCAGTACCAATTTACCGAAGATTTATAAAACGAATTGTAATATTCAGATTTGTTTTTCTTAATGTATTTATCCAGACATACATATTTTACAAATGTATTTCCACTCTTAATTAATAGCAATTGAATTAACATAAGTGCCAATCTGCCGTTTCCTTGATTAAAAGGGACTATGCAATAAAAATTAAATATAAAACGAGCTATTAATAAAAGTGAATGATGGCCCTTACTAGAATTTAATGAGTTATATTGATCACATAATTGTTCCATTACTTGTGGAATAAGCTCATGTGGAAGAATGCGGTAACTATTTAAGTGCATTCCGTTTTCAGGAATACCTGGAATAGTAAACGGTTTTTCGCGCCATTTGGCACTGTCAGAGGTAATGTAATGTATTAATTGAAAATGTAATTCCTGTATAGTCTCTGGATTGATTAATAAATCACAGGAATTCTTATGTACAAAAGTAAGTGTTTGATAAAAACAAAAGATAGCATCTTCCGAAATATTTTGAGGTACTATATCATCTAAAATAAGTTCTTTTAATCTTTTATTAGGGACTTTTATATCTTCATAGGTAGTAGTAAAGTTTTTTATGTAATGAAGTGGTATGGTTTTTTCTAAGCTAGTAAATATATCAGGATTTTGTTCCTGATAAGCAGCTAATTTTCCTTTTAATTCACTAATTTCACTGATTATATTTAATAGTCTCCTTTTTAATTCAATATTTTTATACCTGTCATCGAAAAAATTTCTCATTTTTATTCCCCCTGTAACCCCTTAACATGCTGTTACATAAATCTTTCCATTCTAAAGATAGTTTACAACATTATTTTGAAATAACAATATATTTATTTTGATTTTGAACTTATTTTAGAATCAAAATTGTTATTTAAATTTGATTAACGAGTTAGAACTTATAATTAATCATGTTTGAATAAAGAATGAATATACACAGATAGAAAATATAGTTTGACTTAAATTCCTTTTTATGAATTTACGAGGTGAAAATATAATTTTAGAATTATTATTAGTGTAGTTTGCTGTATTATTGCCGGGAATTTACTAGAAAGTAACTAATTTTCACAAATAAAATAAAGAAATCTTAAAGAGGAATCAATAGGATCTAATTTGAATAGGCATAATCCTAACATTAAATGTGCAAATGTACAATAATTAAATGAAAAAAATATGAAAATATCGACTTTTTTCGACAAAATAAATTAGATAGAAAAACAATCTAATGTAAGAAAATTGTTGCTTTAGATGGTCTCTGCATTTCATAAATTAATATTGAAGGAATTATCAAATGATTTTTACGAGTAATAAAAGAGTAGATATATATATTAAATTGTGACAATTATAAAGTTAGTATTCTCCATTTTCATTATTTAATTTAACAAATTTAATAATAGTAAGGTGACTTTTCTATATTTAATATAAGTATTTGATGGGGTATGGTGATAAAAAGTGTCATGTTCTATATATCCATGTAGCATTTAGCACTTGTATTGCGAAATATTTTGACATAAGTTAATTTAAATATTAGGTACAGAAACATTTTAAGGAAAAGAGTCAGTATAAAAGTACCCTGAAAAACGTTTCACTCTAAAAACGTTTTTCCTCAAGAGATTTTCTCAGGAGCACTAAAGTTTTTTAATTTGTTTCTGTGCCTTATTAGATAAAAATAATATAATAAGTTGTTTAGAAAAGGTGAAAATTTCCCCCATTATAAAATGGAACCATATCACTTAACGTCCGTATGGTCTAGTTAAAGTAGGAATTTAAAGAAAAGGAAAGGGCTAGCTCTAGTTATAATTAGTGCAATAAATAGGGGGCTACTCAAATTTTTTTGTTAGATTTGGTAGGAGTAATATTTACGTTTGTTGGACTAGGTGTATTAAAGTGCATACCCTTTTTGATTCAACCGATGAGGCGCTAATCAAGGATTTAATCATCTAGAATTTAGAAAGGTTAAATATAAAACTGAATTTTCTGCTAAATTAGTAGAGACTAAAACAATCCCCTTAAATTGAACTATTCACTACTTAACGTCCTGATAGATTGTTTGAAGTGTTAGTAGGAAAATATAAAAATAAAAAAGGATATTCTACTCTTCTTTTATATATATAAAACAAAGTGTAAGGTAAGTTCCAGATCCAAAGTGTTTTATTTAATATTCATTCAATCTCATGCGTACTACTTTTATTTTCTTAAGAGCATGTATTTGCGTGGATGCTCTTAAGAGAATAAAATGCCTAAAAAAATAAGTATAAGCATACATTTTAAAAATTGATATATCGTATATTATAAAAAACTCCTTGTTCTTCAAATAACGAACAATACAATGTGAATGAAACTCTCAGAAGAATTTACATATAGAATTCACCTTAACTCAAAAACCCACATTTTATGCAAAATTATATTTGCTGCTGTAGAAGGGTGGGGGTTAACATGACCAAAACTTTGTGTAGGTTCGTATTCCTTGTAAAATAAGTGATTCTTTACTGTTTTCTCTAGTTGTATCTATTAATGATTCATCAGGTTTCCTTCCAGTGGAAGGGACATAAGTTGTTACTACCCTTGGAAATATATTAATAAACACCCATTCAAATTTGTCGATATTTCTATTTCCAAATTCTAATGTTTCAATTGGCTTAATTGTATTTTCTCTATCAAAAAATTTTATTATGTAAAACCTTTTTGAGAGGTCACTACTATGTTCAATAGTCCAAATTAAATTTTCCATTTTCTTGATTTGCAACAAGTCCATTTCCAAAAATCCTTTCATACATAAATATAGCGAATGTTCCTATTCTATACTATATATTTTGAAATTTAAATAGTTATCTTATACGATAGGATAAAAAGAAGTTAATACTCTAAAATTTATCTTAGAAAAGGACACACCTACGCATACATATGCTATAGGTGTGTCCTTTTTTAGTTGTTTATAAGTTTCCTACAGAGTTATTGAAGTAAAGTTTCAACAGTGTCTCCATAGTGAAGTGAGATTCATTATATAAGATTCATTTAAACCGTATATTAAGTTCATATGAATCGCATATTGGAATTGTACAATATGAGTGTAAGGCGTTTCTGGAATTATATTATTTTAAAAATATAAACTTCAATATACCAAAAAATAAGAATATTAAACCGTAATAATTTTAGAATATACTTCTAATTAAAAGACGTGCGGAAATGCACGGATAATAAAGGAGAATTTCTTATGACAATGTATAAAAATGAAATGAAAAAGAGTGTAATAACTGAAGAGGATGTAGATATGTTAAAAATAATGGCACATCCAATTCGATTGCAAATTATAAACGAGTTAATTCAGTATAAAAATGTAATGTTACACAATTGACGAAGCTTTTAAAAATTCCACAATCCACTGTTTCCCAACATTTATCGAAAATGAGGGGTAAGGTGCTAAAGGCTGAAAAAAAGGGTTTAGAGATGTACTATTATATTACTAATCTAAAGGCGAGTCAGATTGTTGGAATCTTAGGTTTGTAAATAAACAAAACTTCATACATTTCATTATAAGTAAAACGCAGAATAATCCCCCACAAATACGTGGGGGATTTCTTTTATGAAAATAATATCAGTCTTTTTGAGGAGTGACACGATGGTCACCATGAACACTATAAGAAGGGCAAGAGTGTCACCATGTTCTAATGTGCTAGTAAAAGAAAAATTTTGAAAGTGCTAAAATGCTTCATATTTCTCAATATAATTTATGTCGCAAAAATCTTTTAATTTCATCAAAAGCTAAGTGACGATGACCAGCCTGACAATGTTGTTCACCACCAGTTTTCTTAGTGAAAACTACAGAAGTGATGGAGGCTGCATTACATAGCTCCGATTCGATTTGCGGTAATCGGCTAATTGGAACGTACTGATCGTCTTCACCAGCCAGTAGCAATACTTCTTGATTTATAAACTGACCGATTCCTGCCATCGTATGTTTTTCAAAGTTTTTAAGTAAGTTAAATGGCGTTTTTTCACCTGTATTTTCCATACCCTTTTTAACTTTCCAGTTCAGGTCGATGCTGGTGGCCATCATTTGTTTAAACAGGGTATTAATTTTGTCAGCTTCATTAGTAGCCAGAAGCGTGGTCAATTTATTCCAGATATTATCCGGCATGCGCATCTTGAGTGCATCAAGGCCACTATAAAAAATATTAAAGGCGATGACTTTGTCGATTCGTTTTTCAAAAGCGGCGGCACGCATTGCCAAGTAGCCGCCCCAAGAAGCTCCGAGAATACTAACACGGTCAAGTTTGAAATAGTCAATGACTGTGGAAACGGGCTTCTCCCAGTTGTGGATAAATTTCAAGCCGTTTTTCAGTGCTGTTCCTTGTCCAGGTCCATCAAAAACTATAATATTATAATTGATTCCTATGAGGTAGTTCATCATCTTCATCATTTCCTCCATGTAGGAATCGTAGCCTCCAAAGAAAAGTAGTGTATTACATGCGCCTGGTGTCATGAATTTGATTGCAGGAAGATAGGAATCTTCATAAGGAATTTGATAGGTTTCATACTCAAAGTCATGAAAGCCCTTATAAAAAGTTTCACGGTATTTTTGGTACACTTTTTCTTTTTTTGGATCGGATGATTCCATATAAAACTCGGCAGCCTGATAATAAACCGAAGCCAGATCGAAGTCTTTCTGGTGCTCCCGCATTGCTGCATATTCTATCCAAGTGTTATACCAGCTGTCCGTGTCTGTAAGTCTTGGGATGATGGCTTGCAAATCCTGATTTGCCCGCTCATCGTCTTGATAGAAATCGTTGAAAAAACGATTAATTTGCAAATTGAACTGTTCGTTGTTTACATACTGTTTAAACATAAAATCCCTCCTTATATTTGACTACAAGGTAAGGATAAGAGAAGTATATTAAAGAAACAACAAGCAGGAAAGGATAAGAAGTACGAAATCGAACCATAAGGATATAAACGGTTCGATAAGCAACTTTGGGAAGGAGATTGATTAATAATGGGAGAGGATGTTCGCGTTTATAAAACGAAGAAAAATATTTCTAATACACTTATTACCCTCTTGAACGAAAAAGAGTTTGGTCGAATTACAACTAAAGATATTTGCATACATGCTTTGGTGAGTAAGTCCACATTTTACAGCCATTTTGCAGATAAATATGATCTTTTGGAAAAATTAGTGCAAAATTATGTCTGCTGGTTCAAGGAAGAAATTGAATTTCGTTTCGCATTAATAGAGAATGGAAATGTGGCTCAAGCTATTAATATGATAACCGATAAGATCTCAGCGCGAAAAAAAGAGGTTGCAACTTTACTCCATGTACGTGTTCCCTCAGCGGATTTACGTTTAGAATTAGAATCCATTTTATATAATGCCTGCTATTCCTATTTGAAAGAGAAGCAGGTTGAAGTAAGTGTGCCGATTGACTTTGTAGCTCAGTTGTATACAGCAAACGCAATGGTGTCAATCAATTGGTCGCTGAGCAACGATAAAAATCCAGATGTGGTTAAACTAATTGATAATATGCAGAGATATGTTTTTGATCTGATTTTATCAGGTGGTGAGAGAATGTAATAAATCATGAAACCTGCTTAATAATGTAGTTATCGTGTGGGGTGTGGTTGTAAAAAATTAAGTAATCGATATTTGGATTTTTTGTGAATCTTTATTGGTTTTTTATAAACTCTTTACTACATAATGTTACAAAATAGAATTAATTTGCTTAATTTAGCCCCATATCAGGTTAATAAATAAACTAAATGTGTTTATGTTATTGAACTATTAATATATTAGTAGGTGATTTGTTCGTTTATCCCTATATTGCTATTATATTAGCGTAAACAATATATTGGGGGGACAAGTATGAATTTGAAATTAACATCTAAGTTAGAAAGATTAAGAAAAAGTAAAAAAGGAATTGGTGCTTGTGTTTTAGCTGCAGGGGTGACGGCAATTACAATGATTCCTCAAAGTGCATATGCACATGGGTTTGTTGAAAAGCCGAGTAGTCGTGCTGCTTTATGTAGTCAGAATTATGGAGCATTAAATTTAAATTGTGGAAATGTAATGTACGAACCTCAAAGTCTAGAAGCACCTAAAGGATTCCCAGATAGTGGACCGATTGATGGGAAAATTGCTTCGGCAGGAGGATTGTTTGGAGGGATTCTTGACCAACAAACATCAAATCGCTGGTTCAAAAACACAATAAAGGGGGGAGCAAATACATTTACATGGAAATACACAGCGGCACATTCTACAAGTAAATGGCATTATTACATTACAAAAAAGGGATGGGATCCTAATAAACCATTAACACGTGCTGAATTAGAACCAATTGGAACTGTGAACCATGACGGTTCGGCAGCATCAAATAATTTAACACATACAATTAATGTACCAAATGATCGCAATGGTTATCATGTTATTTTAGCTGTATGGGATGTAGCAGATACGTCAAATGCGTTTTATAACGTAATTGATGTAAATTTAGTAAATAATGAAACTCCCGACACAGTAGCTCCAAGTCAACCAACGGGATTAAATGCGTCTAAAGTTTCTGCCAATAGTGTTGAACTAACATGGAAGGCCTCTACTGATAATATAGGCGTAAAAGAATATCAAGTGTTACGTAGTGGAGAAGTAATTGGTACGGTACCAGGTACAACTTTTACTGATAAAAAACTAAAAGCAAATACGGAATATACCTATACAATAAAGGCATTAGACGCTGCTGGAAACATATCAAAAGAAAGTGAAAAACTAAAGGCTAAGACAACAAATGAAATTCCAGATAAAGAGGCTCCGACTCAACCAAAAGGATTACATAGTATGGGTACAACAGCGACAACTGTTGATTTGATGTGGAGTCCGTCTGAAGATAATGTAGGTGTTGACCATTATATTGTATATAGAGAAAGCGCTGGGGTTATGAATAAAATTGGGGCAGCTGATAATACATCCTTTATGGATAAAGATTTGAAGGCTAATACATCGTATAAGTATGTAGTGACGGCGGTTGATTTAGCTGGAAAAGAATCTAGTAGAAGTGATGTTTTGAATGTAACAACAAAGTCAGGGGATTCCACATATGAAAAATGGGATGCAAGAAAGGCATATACTAAAGGTGATAGAGTAGTACATGAGGGAAAAGTGTATGAAGCGGTTCAAGATTATCAAGGGAACGGCGACTCAAATTGGATTTTTGCCCTATCACTTTGGAAGCCAGTTTTGAATAAATGATAAGCTGGAAAAGGTAGTTAACATTTTGGGATTTCTTTTTGAAAATTAAGGGTCGTTCCAAATATGGATTATCTAATGGTTTAAATGATATGTGAGTAAATTTAATCACCATCTTAATGTTTACGAAATGAAATCAAAAAAGAACCCCAATGGTATTCCATCAAAAAGGAATTCCATTGGGATTCTTTATTTTTTTAATTTGTAATAGCGTATATTTTCACTGTAAATTTGTTAGTGGCACCAATTGGACTTGCAATATAATATTTAGTATTTGTGTAAGCTTCAGTCCTAGATTCATGTGAAATATTTTTCCAAAGAGTAGAATCTGTACCTAGGGAAACGTCAATCATTACATTGAAAGAAATAGAAGAAGGATAATCTTTTTCTGAAGGTTCAATAACCCATTTTAATTCCTTAGTACCTACAGGTAAACTATCAATTTTAAAGTTTTGACTGGATCGGTTTTTTTGTCCGGATAAAGGACTAGATTCGGATGAAATCTGCGAAATTAATATTTCTTTTTCATTCGAATGTATACCATTTAATTTAATGATACTATCAATTAAACCTGGCCCAGGAAAATCAGCTGCGATGATACCAGAATGTTTAATTCCACCTTGTTGCAAGAGTTCGGTCCCAAGTGTATTCATACCACCATAATATACTTGTCCATTTCTATCGCGGGGGAAATCACTCCACGCATTAGTGAAATTCGTTTGAATCAACTTAGGACTACTATCAGTATTTCTGTTCTCTTTTCCACTTGCAACAAACCAAGGATATACATTATTTAAAAATGCGGCTGCACCACCTGTACCGCTAAAATGGTTGAGATATATTTTTCCATTATTAAAGTTAGTATTTGCATTTTGCAGATGGGTTTTTACCGCATTCCATTTTCCATATATTTCGTCTGGACCGCTTCCAATTTCAAATTTATCTTGTATATTCAAACTTTCGTAATCAATACCGTACAATTGAGAGGATGTAAAGTTTTGTAAGATTACAATTTCACCCCGGATATCTCCTAAAGTAGGGTTGTTTCTATCTGAAGTTGGTACGGAATTAGGATCCCAAAAATATGAAACATTAACGTTTTTATATTTTAAAAATATCTCCTCAAATGATAGAGATCCACTTTCAGGAGTGGTTTCTTCTTTTAAGCGCATTAAAATTGTTTCTGTCGGATAATCTTTTAAAAATTGAATTGCCTCTTTTAATACATCTTCAAACACTGCTTTTTGATTTGCAATACCATGGTACATTGCAAAAGAATCTTTTACACGTTTAACACGCATATCTACATATCGAATTCCAGAATTTAATTGTTGGGGTAGACTCATAGTTTGATTTCTTGTCAAATTTTCATCAAGAAAACTTGCTCCATGTAAAGCCATTGTACCGTGAGTCCCTGGAATAGATAATTCACTTAATTTTATTGAATCTGCTACTTTCGACATCCAAGCTGGATTTTGATAGCCTATATTGGATTCATAGGAATAACCGGGATGACTATCAGCAAAAATAGTAGATGGTGTACTTAAATTTGCTAGTATAAAACAAGTGAAGATACTAATTTTTAATAACATTCTCATTTTTATTTTGTGCATTTTATCTCTCCTGACTTTTAAACGATAGATATAATAAAATAAAGTGATTTTTAACTATATCTATTGTTTTTATTCTTAAAGTAATGAATATTTGTGTTTGAAAAAAATATAAAATAGGGGTGGTAAGTTACTTGAGATTTTAATAGTTTGTTGTAATAAATTGTATCTAATAGTCAAACGGATTCTTAAAGAATTGAAGCATAGATAGGTAAAAAACAAACTTTCCGCTGTACTGTATACAAACAAAACAGAAGTCTTAAAAAAGACTTCTATTTTGTGACATATAATGAATGATAAGGTGGTTAACAAATCAAGATAATGTGACTGAGTGGTAAAAATCTATTTATAGC
This sequence comes from Bacillus sp. FSL R9-9410, assembly GCF_038050385.1. NCBI lineage: Bacteria > Bacillati > Bacillota > Bacilli > Caryophanales > Bacillaceae > Bacillus > Bacillus sp. FSL R9-9410. The sequence continues at coordinate 2,255,487 of NZ_JBBOTV010000001.1, read as the reverse complement.
TGTTTCAGAATTTTTTATAACAAGGTTACTTATGAAAAATGGGACTCTGTTAGGCTAACAAAAATTAAGAAATTCTACTCATTAAAACTTAAACTAACTACAGTTGCGATAGATTGGGCTGCATGTTCCCAGCTTCCATCTATCACTTTTCCAATCTGTTGACCAAGTGCATTTAAATCATTTGGATTAACTGGAATCCCATTATACGCAGCAAGAATTGATAAAAGTGGAGCGGCAAAAGGTGTCCAACCACCTCTATCAATATTAAATACAGGCTTATCTATTACCTTTCCATCTTGCACTGTAAACTCATAATAAAATTGATCATCTGGACGAAAACTTAAATGATGAGAAATTTGTCCCTTAACGTATGTTTTACCGCCACCTAAATTTACTACTTCAATTGGTTTTACATTAAATTCATGCTCAAATACTTTAATTTTTTTAACTTCTGGACCATTTAAGGCAGCCTTAACCGCTGTTTCCAAATTATTTTGTGCAAATGGTTGAATACTCATTTGTGCCTCTTTTTGTTGGATAGGAGCCTCTTTTTCTGCAGCAAACACCGATGTAGTCGGTAGTGCACCTGTAGCTAATGTAGCTGCAAGTGCTGTCGTCATCATGATTTTTCTTTTCATCTTCATAGTTTTCTTCCTCCCTTAAAGTTATGATATATAATTTTTAAAAGACTGACATGGTGCAATATTTTATTTCATAATGCACGCAAAAAACTAGTTTAAGAATTATGTGAAATTATGTCAGAAAATTAAAGTTAATTATATATGCACTTACAATGATAGCTATCTACACATGTTTTTTCAATTTTCTAACAAATGGTGTAGTAATACCTTTTCATAAGGCAATTTAGTGTTTCAATTCTCTCTTTGTACGTTTTAAACAAATTAAAATCGTAGTGGTAATAATATATTTGTAATCAAATGTCGTATATAATTCGAGAAAAGTACACAATATTTTTATCAAAAACTATAGGAATTATCATGATATAGTTATCAAACTAAGTAAGATAAATGTTAATATTATGAAGGAATTCCAGTGAACTGCTATAAAATCACTGAAAAATGAGCATGACATCATACACGCATGCGATTGAAAAATTTTATAAGTGGCGTATAAAACTATAATAAATACTACAAATCAATTAAAAAATTTCAGTTATTCTGAATGCGAAGGGCACGTAATATTTATTGTGAACTGTAGTACTGATCAAGATTTTAGGAGGAAATATGAACAAGAAGACTAAAAGAATCATATTAATTATTGGTATATTAGTAGGCATTAGTATCTTTTTATATTTACAAAACAATTTAATAAGTATAAGTGAGGTTAAAATAACCTCTAGTAAAATTCCCTCTTCTTTTAAAGGATATAAAATACTACAAATTTCAGATTTACATAATAAAAAATTTGGTGATAATCAGGACGTATTAATCAAAAAAGTGAAAAATTCGAATCCTGACATCATTGTTATTACTGGTGATTTAATAGATAGTAAATCGTACGATGCAGAAATTAGTCTGCAAGTAATACGAGAACTTGTAAAAGAGTATCCTATATATTTTGTGACAGGAAATCATGAAAAGTGGTCGGGAAAATATAACAGTTTAGAGAAAGAATTGAAGAAATACCATGTTACTGTTTTAAGAAATGAGCATGTAAGTATTCAAAAAGGTGAGCAAGAAATATACTTACTAGGTATTGATGATCCTGATTTTACTAATGGAAACCGTGACGAAGGAAGTATTATAAAAGATGAAACTGTAAAAGCAAAGGATAAAGCGCAACCAGATGGATATAAGGTATTATTATCTCATAGGCCTGAATTTCTAGAAGAGTATGCTGATGAGCAAGTAGATTTAGTTTTATCGGGTCATGCACATGGGGGACAAGTTCGGTTACCTTTTATCGGGGGATTAGTTGCTCCTAATCAAGGAATACTGCCTAAATATACAGCGGGTTTATATGAACAACAAAATACGTCTATGATAGTTAGTAGAGGATTAGGCAATAGTATCATTCCGCAAAGAGTTTTTAATAGACCTGAGATTGTAGTCGTGCAGTTAAATTAATCTGTACGGCTTTTTTGTTCAGGGGAATAATTTAAAGGAAGTTTTTCTTCAGTACAAGTTTCCATTACAATTTTGTTAAAATTTTTCAACGTTACATAAAGTAACAAAATTTGACCTATTGAGTTTGTTATAGTGTAAATAATCAAAAAACTTAAAAATTAGTCGAGTTAAAATAGTTATTATTAAGCGATATTAAAAATATAAAGGGGTGTCCAAATGCATAAAGAATTTGAAATTGAAGAATATACGGCGATTGAGGAGCAAATTCATTATTATAGTACGTCTTTATTAGTAAGTCATCCTGAGCAAATTGTAAAGTATTTAGAACAACGGTTGGAAAAGTATGCAGAAACGTTACAATATGCACATTTATATCCGGAAACGGTTATATTACCAATACAGCAAATAGTTATCGAATATTCTTTAGATATTGCTAGAATTAGAAGGTATTTAAATTTAAAAACATAACAAAAATCGAATAATTTACAATGAAACAGAGTCGACTTTAAGAAAAAATATTCTAATGTCGACTCTGTTTCATTGTTTTAGTAAATAACAGAAAAAATATTTATCTGTAAAGTTTGACATATAATAATTCGAGAGTAAAATAAAAGTGAGTACTCACTCATTTTAAAGAAAAGGGGGATTTTTAGTGCAACAATCTTCAATTATTTTACGAGATGTATCAAAAAAATTTGGAAAAAAAGAAGTTTTGCATAACCTTTCGTTGCAAATAGAAAAAGCAGAAATTTTTGGATTGGTTGGACCTTCCGGGTCAGGGAAAACAACACTCATTAAAATGATTGCAGGTATTAATGAGTCAACTACAGGGGATGTAATTGTTTTTAATACAAACATGCCTAATCTAAATGAAATGAAAAGAATTGGTTATATGGCTCAGGCTGATGCATTATACGAAGAACTATCAGCATATGAAAATGCAGATTTTATTGCAACGATGTATGGGTTAAAAGGTAAGCGTAAGAAAGAGAGAATTGAAGAAGTTTTTGAACTTGTACAATTATCAGAGCATATGAAAAAGCAAGTACAGCACTTTTCAGGTGGAATGAAAAAACGTTTATCATTAGCGATAGCACTCCTTCATGAACCGGAAATATTAATTTTAGATGAGCCAACAGTTGGGATAGATCCTCTTCTTCGAAAATCGATTTGGGAGAAGTTTTATGATCTTAAAAAGAAAGGCACTACTATTATTGTAACAACGCACATTATGGATGAAGCTGAGTTTTGCGAACGTCTAGGGCTAATTAGAGAAGGAAATTTAGTTGCGATTGGCACACCAGAGGAATTGAAAAAACAAACGTCATCCGGACGAATTGAAGATGTCTTTATGTTAGAAGGAGTGATTGAATCATGAGAGTTAATGGTGTAGTTATCCGTATCATTCGTCAATTTTTTCGAGATAAGCGTTCTTTAGCAATGATGTTTGGGGCACCAATGTTATTACTTTGGTTATTGTCGCTAGTATTTACACAAAAAGACTATATACCGCATATTGCTGTAGTCGATGTGCCTGCTCCTATAGTAAAAGCAATGAAAAATCAAGAAGCATCAATTTATGAATATAGTAAAGACAAAGCCATTTCGGAGTTAGAAAAGCAAAAGGTAGATGCAGTAATTCATTTAGAAAATGGAAAAATGAATCTTCTATTAGAAGGCAGTGATTCATCAAAAAACCGTGCGGTACTTCAAGTATTGCAAAAGAGTACAGAGAAGAATAATGTATCAATGATGAAGCCTGAAGTGGATTATTTACATGGCTCTAAAGACATTACGATGTTTGATGGGCTTGGTCCCGTATTAATTGGTTTCTTTACATTTTTCTTTGTATTTATATTGTCCGGAGTATCTTTTGTAAGAGAACGTTTAAGTGGTACATTAGAGAGATTATTGTCCACACCAGTGAGAAGATGGGAAATAGTTGTAGGATATATTATTGGTTTTGGAATCTTTGCATTTATACAATCTATTATAATTGTAAGTTTTTCAGTTTATATTTTAGATTTATATGTAGCTGGCTCAATATGGCTAACGCTACTTATAACATGTATGCTTTCTTTAACTGCACTAACATTAGGCACATTTTTATCGGCATACGCAAATAATGAATTTCAAATGATTCAGTTTATACCGCTTGTTATTGTACCACAAGTTTTCTTTTCTGGGTTGTTTCCAATGGAATCCATGAATACATGGTTACAAATGTTAGGTAAATTATTTCCACTCACATATGGTGCTGACGCTATGAGACAAGTAATGATTCGGAATCAAGGGTTTGCAGAAATTGCTTTAGATCTTACTGTATTACTACTTTTTTCACTATTATTTGCAGTAGGAAATGTATTTGCGTTAAAGAAACATCGCAAAATATAATGATGATAAAAAGGAGCACAATAAATGAAGAAGGATTGGCTGGAAGAATTAGTTGCCGCAACGAATACTGATAAACGTAATGAACGTCAAATGCGTATATTAGAGGCAGCTGTTGATATGTTTGGAGAAAAAGGGTACGCCTCAACTTCAACGAGTGAAATTGCAAAGCGAGCTGGTGTAGCGGAAGGAACAATCTTCCGCTACTATAAAACGAAAAAAGATTTATTGTTTGCAGTCGTGATGCCGACCTTAACAAAGTTTGCTGCACCATTTTTCGTACAAGCCTTTGCAAAAGAAATATTTAAAACAGAGTATGAATCGTATGAAGTGCTTTTAAGAGTAATAATTCAAAATAGATTTGAATTTGCTAAAAAGCACTTTCCAATGATAAAAATATTAATTCAAGAAGTACCATTTCAGCCGGAACTAAAAAGTGAAATACAACAATTAATAGAAACAGAACTGCTTGTACATTTTAAAAAGCTGATTGCAAAGTTTCAAGAAGAAGGGGAAATTATTGAACTTCCACCATCTTCCGTATTACGTCTTACTTTATCAGCTGTACTAGGGTTACTCTTAACGAGGTTTTTATTATTGCCAGAAGAGAAATGGGACGATGAAGTGGAAATTGAAAATACGATTCAATTTATATTGTATGGACTAACGCCACGGAGGTAATGTGATGCGACAATTTGCTAAACCGATAATTGTTGTAAGTAAATGTTTAGAATTTGATGCCTGTCGTTACAATGGAGAGATGGTTCCAGATATAACAATTCGAAACTTGCAGCCATTTGTTACATTTATACCTGTATGTCCTGAAGTAGAAATTGGTTTAGGGACTCCTCGTGAAACGATACGTATTGTAGAAAAAAATGGTGCGAATAGGCTTGTACAACCGTCAATACGAGAAGATGTAACTGAAAAAATGGTGCAATTTTCAAATGCATTTTTACAAACATTACCTGAAGTTGACGGTTTTATTTTGAAGAATCGTTCGCCAAGTTGCGGAACTCGTGATGTGAAAATCTATTCTGGTTTTGAAAAAGGACCAGTAAAAGGAAAAGGAACTGGATTATTTGGCGGAGCAGTAATAAAAAAATTTTCGCATCTTCCAATTGAAGAAGAAGGTAGATTGTCGAATTTTATTATTAGAGAGCATTTCTTTACAAGATTGTTTACAATCGCACATTACAAAATGATTAAACATACTAAAAACATAAAAGAACTCGTAGCGTTTCAATCAGATTATAAGTATTTATTTATGGCATATAATCAGGTAAAACAAAAAGAATTAGGGCGTATTATTGCAAATCAAAAAAATGAAACAATTGAAGTTGTATTTGACAATTATGAGAAGACTTTATATGAATTATTCATGAGTACGCCCCGCTATACATCGAATGTAAATGTATGTGAGCACATTTTCGGATATTTTAAAACAAAGCTAAAAAAACAAGAAAAAGCTCATTTTTTAGAGCTGTTACAGAAGTATTCTGAAAAGAAAACCCCACTTAGTAGTTTACTTGTAATTTTAAAAACATGGGCCATTAGATTTGATGAAAAGTATTTATTAAGACAAACATATTTCGAACCATACCCTGAAGCTTTAGTAGAAATTTCTGATTCGGGAAAAGGTAGAGATTATTAAACAATAAATTACATAATTCGACACAAAACCTCCTATGTTGTTGTAGAACAATGTAGGAATTTTTTTGTGCATTGGTACAGAATCTGTTTTAAAATTAAGTTATGACAGAATTATAGCAATTATCTAACTAATATTCGTGTCTTTTAAGAAGTAATGTTTGTAGTAGAAACTCGCACGCTGTCGAAACTCAATATTCGATAAGGGGTGTGTAGCGGAATGGAATTTACTCTAACTCGCGAAAAACAAATGATTAAAGAAATGGTACGTGACTTTGCTGAAAAGGAAATCGCACCGAAAGCTGTGTATTATGACAAAACTGCAGAGTTTCCATATGAAACATTTCAAAAAATGGGCGAACTAGGATTATTAGGCATCCCATTCCCAGAAGAGTATGGAGGTTCAGGTGGCGATACATTATCGTACGCGTTAGCAGTTGAAGAAATTGGTCGTGCTTGTGGTGGTACTGGTTTAAGCTATGCTGCAACAATTTCATTAGGTGCTTCTCCAATTTATTATTTCGGTACAGAAGAACAAAAACAAAAGTATTTAGTTCCAATGGCGTCAGGTAAAACATTAGGTGCCTTCGGATTAACAGAGCCGAACGCTGGATCTGATGCAGGGGGCACACAAACGAAAGCTATTTTAGATGGCGATGAATATGTAATTAGTGGCGAAAAGTGTTGGATCACAAATGCAGAGTATGCAAATACAATTATTGTAACCGCTATCAACGGTTTTGAAGACAATGGTAAGAAACGTATTTCTGCATTTATCGTACCGACTACTAGTGAAGGGTTAACGATTTCAAGCCCTTACGATAAGATGGGTGTTCGTGCTTCTAACACTTGTGAAATCGTACTTGATGGTGTACGTGTACCGAAAGAAAATATTCTTGGTGATGTAAATAAAGGATTTAAACAATTCTTATATACACTTGATGGAGGACGTATTTCAATCGCAGCATTAGCAGTAGGTATTGCACAATCTGCATTTGAACGTGCATTGCAATATGCGAAAGAACGTCAACAATTTGGAAAAACGATTTCTAATTTCCAAGCGATTCAATTTAAATTGGCTGATATGGCGACTGAAGTGGAATTAGCTCGTAATTTAGTACATAAAGCAGCTTGGTTAAAAGATAACGATAAACCTTTCGGTAAAGAAGCGGCTATGGCAAAATTATTTGCATCTGAAGCAGCTAGTCGTATTGCGAATCATGCAGTACAAATTCATGGTGGATATGGCTATATGCGTGAATATGAAGTTGAACGATATATTCGTGATGCAAAACTTTTAGAAATTGGTGAAGGAACTTCTGAAATTCAACGTCTCGTAATTGCAAGACATTTAGGATGTAGATAAAAAGGAGGAGTCACTATGTTTCAAAAAATATTAATTGCTAATCGCGGGGAAATCGCAGTTCGTATTATGAAAACTTGTCAAAAACTTGGCATTCGCACTGTTGCTATTTATTCTGAGGCTGATGAAAATGCCCTTCATGTAAAATTGGCAAATGAAGCTTACTTAGTAGGCGGTCCACGTGTCCAAGAAAGCTATTTAAACCTTGAAAAAATTATTGAAATAGCTAAGAAGACAAATGCTGAAGCAATCCATCCAGGGTACGGATTATTATCAGAGAATCCATCTTTTCCGATTCGCTGTAAAGAAGAAGGAATCGTATTTATCGGTCCTTCAGAAGAAATCATTACTAAGATGGGAAGTAAAATTGAATCACGTATAGCAATGCAAGCAGCAGACGTACCAGTAGTTCCAGGCATTACTACAAATATAGAAACTGCTGAAGAAGCAATTGAAATTGCAAAACAAATTGGTTATCCATTAATGCTTAAGGCATCCGCGGGCGGCGGAGGCATTGGAATGCAGTTGATGGAAACTGAGCAAACGCTCACCAAAGCATTTGAAAGTAATAAAACAAGAGCGCAAAATTTCTTTGGTAACGGAGAAATGTATTTAGAGCGCTATATAGCAGATGCACATCATATTGAAATTCAACTTTTAGCAGATACACATGGTAATACAGTGTATTTATGGGAACGCGAATGTTCAGTGCAGCGCCGAAATCAAAAAGTGATTGAAGAAGCGCCGTCACCATTTTTAGATGAAGGTACACGAAAAGCTATGGGAGAAGTCGCTGTACAAGCTGCTAAAGCTCTTGGTTATACAAATGCTGGTACAGTTGAGTTTCTTGTAGATGATCAAAAGAACTTTTATTTCTTAGAAATGAATACGAGATTACAAGTAGAACATCCAGTTACAGAAGAAATTACTGGGTTAGACCTAGTTGAACAACAACTACTTATCGCATATGGTGAGAAGCTATCATTTACACAAGATGATGTAAAACGTAGTGGTCATGCCATCGAGGCTCGTATTTATGCAGAAGATCCGAAAACTTTCTTCCCCTCACCTGGGAAAATTACAGATTTAACGTTACCGACAAATGTACGTATTGATCACTTCTTGGAGAATCAAGTAACGATTACACCTTTCTATGATCCAATGATTGCGAAAGTAATCGCTCATGGTGAAACTCGTGAAGAAGCGATTTCAAAATTACAGGCTGCGCTGCAAGAGTTAAAAGTAGAAGGTATTAAAACGAATACACCAATGCTACTACAAGTATTGGAAGACGATGTGTTCAAAAGTGGTATTTATACAACAGGTTTTGTAACGAAACAACTTGTTAAAAAATAAGATTTATGAATATTAAGGGGGAAAAAATGATGACGAAAGTATATGCATCGATGGCAGGAAATGTTTGGAAGATTGTTGTAGGAGTAGGGGACACAGTAGAGGAAGAGCAGGATGTCGTCATTTTGGAATCTATGAAAATGGAAATTCCAATCGTTTCAGAAGAAGCCGGAACTGTTATGAAAATTAACGTACAAGAAGGCGATTTTGTAAATGAAGGAGATGTATTACTAGAAATTGAATAGGGAGATATAGGGGGAAGCGAATTGAAACTACCTAATTTTGCTGTCATTAAAGAAGTTGGGCCACGTGATGGCTTACAGAATGAAAAAAAGATTGTTGGCACAAAAGATAAAGTAAAATGGATTCAACTACTTACAGAAGCGGGATTGTCGTACGTTGAAGTTTCCTCATTCGTTCACCCTAAATGGGTTCCTGCATTAGCAGATGCAAGTGATGTATTTTCTGAGCTAAAAAGGGATCCAAATGTTACATATGCAGCGCTTGTTCCAAATCAAAATGGTTTGGAACGAGCTTTTTTGCAAAATGTAGATGAGGTGAATGTTTTTTTATCAGCAAGTGAATCTCATAATAAAAGTAATATTAATAAATCAATTAAAGAAGCATTAGCTGTAATTGAAGATATAACAAAACAGGCAACATTCAAAGGAAAAAAGGTAAGGGGCTATGTTTCTACTGTATTTGGATGTCCTTATGAAGGAGATATAAGTGCTCTGGCAGTTGACGAAATATGTAATCAACTATTTTCATACGGCATTTATGAAATCTCTCTTGGTGACACGATTGGTGTAGCGAATCCGTTACAAGTAGAGCAAGTATTAGAACATTTATTAAAGAAGTATGATGCTTCGCAGTTTGCGATGCATTTTCATAATACGTATGGAATGGCACTGGCAAATGTAGTCAAGTCTTTAGAACATGGTATTACAACGTTTGATAGTTCTTGTGGTGGACTTGGAGGATGCCCTTATGCACCAGGAGCATCGGGTAATGTTGCTACTGATGACTTAGTACATATGCTCCATAAGTTAGGTGTCCAAACAAATATAGACGAAGAAAAGTTATTGAGAGCTAGTCAATTTATTCAAAGCAAGTTAAATATCCAATTACCGAGTCATGTGTATAGAGCGCTTCAACATAAAACGATAAGTAGGTGAGAAGATGCTACAATTACAAAATATTTCCGTTGACTATGTTACACCGCACGTTGTAAAGATTTCGTTAAATCGTGAAAGACAAGCAAACTCATTATCTTTGGCATTGTTAGAAGAATTACAAACTATATTAACTCAAATAAACGAAGAATCAAATACGCGCGTTGTTATTTTAACAGGGGCTGGCGAAAAAGCGTTTTGCGCTGGTGCTGATTTAAAAGAGCGTGCCAGCATGAATGAAGAACAAGTTCGCCATGCTGTGGGTATGATTCGTTCTACTATGGAGATGGTTGAACAATTACCACAACCAGTTATTGCCGCAATAAATGGAATCGCTCTTGGTGGAGGTACTGAATTAAGCTTAGCTTGTGATTTTAGAATTGCTTCTGACACTGCAAGTCTAGGTCTTACTGAAACTTCCCTTGCAATTATACCTGGGGCGGGTGGTACTCAGCGCTTACCTAGATTAATTGGAGTTGGTAGAGCGAAAGAATTAATTTATACAGGAAGACGTATATCGGCGCAAGAAGCGAAAGAATATGGTTTAGTAGAATTCGTAGTACCAGCTGATTTACTAGAAGAGAAAGCAATTGAAATTGCAGATCGAATTGCTAATAATGGTCCAATTGCCGTTCGATTAGCAAAAGAAGCAATTTCAAATGGCATTCAAGTAGATTTACATACCGGCTTACAAATGGAAAAACAGGCGTATGAGGGCGTAATCCATACGAAAGATAGATTAGAAGGATTACAGGCATTCAAAGAAAAACGCAAACCAATGTATAAGGGGGAGTAAATATGTTAGATCAAAAACAACAATCTAATTCATTTGAAGAACGAGTTGAAACAATTAAGCAAGGCGGGGCACCGAAATATCATGAACAAAACAAAGCAAAAGGAAAACTTTTTGTTCGAGATCGTTTAGCTCGTTTATTCGATAATGGTGAATATGTGGAAGACGCATTATTTGCAAATTGTGAACAAACTGGATTACCAGCTGATGGTGTTGTAACTGCAACTGGTAAAATACATGGTCGTACTGCTTGTGTAATGGCAAATGATTCAACAGTTAAGGCTGGATCCTGGGGAGCACGTACAGTTGAAAAGATTTTACGTATTCAAGAAACGGCTGAGAAATTACGTGTACCGTTATTTTATTTAGTTGACTCTGCTGGGGCACGTATTACAGATCAAGTTGAAATGTTCCCTGGACGCCGCGGTGCAGGAAGGATCTTTTATAACCAAGTGAAATTATCTGGTAAAGTGCCACAAATTTGTTTATTATTTGGACCTTCAGCGGCTGGTGGTGCGTATATTCCAGCATTTTGTGACGTTGTTATGATGGTTGAAGGAAATGCTTCTATGTATTTGGGGTCTCCGCGTATGGCTGAAATGGTTATCGGTGAGAAGGTAACTTTAGAAGAAATGGGCGGAGCACGTATGCATTGCTCAGTATCAGGATGCGGAGATGTTTTATGTAAAACAGAAGAAGATGCAATTACGCAAGCAAGACAATATATTTCTTATTTTCCAAGTAGCTATTTAGAAAAGACTCCTTTGATTACACCTCAAGAACCGAAACAGTTCGATAAAACGTTAGAAGAAATCATTCCAGAAAATCAAAATGCTCCTTTCAATATGAAAGATCTCATTAACAGAATTATTGATGAAGGTTCTTTCTTTGAAGTGAAAAAATTATTTGCTCAAGAACTAATTACAGGTTTAGCGCGTATTGATGGTAAGCCAATTGGCATTATTGCAAATCAGCCGCGTATGAAGGGCGGCGTTTTATTCCACGATTCAGCTGATAAAGCAGCGAAGTTTATAAATTTATGCGATGCATACCATATCCCATTATTATTCCTTGCAGATGTACCTGGATTTATGATTGGTACAAAAGTAGAACGTGCCGGAATTATTCGTCATGGTGCAAAAATGATCTCTGCAATGAGTGAAGCAACTGTACCGAAAATTTCTATCGTCGTTCGAAAAGCATATGGAGCTGGCTTATATGCAATGGCAGGTCCAGCGTTTGAACCAGATTGCTGCTTAGCATTACCAACAGCTTCTATTGCAGTAATGGGTCCAGAAGCAGCGGTTAATGCTGTATATGCAAATAAGATTGCAGCTTTACCAGAAGAAGAGCGTGCAAGCTTTATTGCTGAAAAACGAGAAGAGTATAAGAAAGATATTGATATTTACCGTTTAGCATCAGAGATGGTGATTGATGGTATTGTTCATCCAAATAATTTACGTGAAGAGTTAAAAGGACGATTCGAAATGTATATGAGCAAATATCAAGTATTCACGGATCGTAAACATCCTGTATATCCAGTTTAAAAGCCCTATTTAGGGCTTTCTTGCTCAAAAAGTCAAGGAGGGGAAAACATTGAAACAAGCAGTTTGGTTTCCAACAGAAGAATATAAAGAAAAAACGCGTTTATTTGGTTGGATGAAATCATTAGGCTATGAAGATTACGAAGCTTTTTATAATAAGTCAATTGAAGAAACAGCATGGTTTTGGGGAGAAGCTGAGAGAGCAGTTGGCTATCAGTGGATGAAACCATATACAGAAGTGTTAGATTTAGAAAATGGTACACCGTTTGCACAGTGGTATACTGAGGGAACTTGTAACGTTGTAGAATCTGCTTTATCTCGCTGGCTTGCAGACGATAAAATGAAAACACAAGCAGCACTTATGTATGAAGGGGAAAACGGAACTTCAAAATCATTTACATATGAAGAGCTTGACAGCTGGGTAAGCCGTGTTGCCAACGGTTTGAAACATGCTGGTATTGAAAAAGGTGATCGTGTAACAATTTACATGCCAATGATTCCTGAAACAGTTGTTGCTATGTTAGCGGTAATGAAAATTGGAGCGATTATTTCACCAATATTCTCAGGTTTTGCTGCTGATGCAGTAATGACACGTGTACAAGCAGCTGGTTCAAAAATGGTTATTACCGCAGATGGCTTTTCACGCCGTGGGAAAATTGTTTCATTAAAAGATGAAGTAGATAAAGCTTGTGAACATTGTCCAACTGTTGAAAAGGTGGTAATTGTTCGTCATGCAGGAAATGATTTTACACCGCATAATTATGATTTTTCATGGAGTACGTTAGAAAAAGAAAAACCATTTATACATGCTGAAGAAATGAACAGTGATGATCCATTAATGCTTATATATACATCAGGAACGACTGGTAAGCCGAAGGGGACAGTACACACACATGCTGGTTTCCCGCTAAAATCTGCATTCGATGCAGGGTTTGGAATGAATATAAAACAAGGCGACCGCGTATTATGGGTAACTGATATGGGCTGGATGATGGGACCATTTTTACTATTCGGTTCTTTAATTAATGGCGCAACGATGGTTATGTACGAAGGTGTCCCAGACTTTCCAGAAGCAGACCGCTTATGGGAGACAGTCGATAAATATGAAATTACTCACCTCGGTATTTCACCAACATTAATCCGTGCATTAATGCCAAAAGGTGATGAATATGTAAATAAACACTCGTTAAAGAGTTTAGAAGTATTCGCATCAACAGGAGAACCTTGGAATCCAGACCCATGGATGTGGTTATTTAATACAGTTGGTAAAGGTAAAGTACCAATTTGTAACTATTCAGGAGGAACAGAAATTTCTGGTGGGATTTTCGGAAACGTCCTTATTAAACCAATTGCACCGATTAGTTTTAACGCATCTTTACCAGGAATGGCAGCGGTTGTACTTGATGATCAAGGTAAACCGATTCGTGATGAAGTCGGAGAATTATGTTTAGAAAAACCTTGGGTAGGTATGACGAAAAGTTTCTGGGAAGATGATGAGCGTTATGTAAATACATACTGGTCACGTTTTGAAAATAAGTGGGTTCATGGTGACTGGGTCATTTATGACGGGGAACAATATATCATTACAGGTCGTTCAGATGATACGTTAAACATTGCTGGAAAACGTATTGGCCCTGCTGAATATGAATCTATTTTTGTGAAACATAATGATGTAATAGAAGCAGCGGCGGTTGGTGTACCGGATGATGTAAAAGGAGAAGTTTGTCATTGTTTTGTTGTATTACGAGACGGTGTAATATTCTCTGGAGAGTTAAAGAAAGAATTAATGAGTTTAGTAAACTCTCATATTGGTAAAGCTTTATGTCCAAAAGACATCCACGTTGTAGAAGATTTACCAAAAACACGAAATTCTAAAGTAATGCGACGTGTTATTAAAGCAGCTTACTTAGGAAAAGAGTTAGGAGATTTATCGTCACTTGTAAATCCTGAAGTAGTTCCGTTTATTCAGGGGTTACAGTCTAGCAAACTATAAAATTACGAATGAGCTCTATGTAAATAGAGCTCATTTTTAATGTTTACAAAAAGATAAGAGAGAAAAAGTGAATTTGAAGTTAAAAAATCTACTATTAGTGTTAAGTATGTCTGTTTGTTTTTAGTTTTTATCAAAATAGGATACTGTGGCTGTCTATTCAATGGAGTGATTGAATTTTGTTAAGAATGAAAATTTAGTGAAGAAAAAAGTAATGAATAAAAGGAGAAATCCCTGGGGGACAGGGATTCAATAAGGGAGATATCATTGTCGTTCAATGTCGAAATTTGGCGTATTCGACAAATTAATATTATCACGAATTTTCAGGAGATTGCGATAGTGAATGTGTCAAAAATGTGTACGGATTTCATATTAAAGTGTTATTTAGATAGGAAAAGGGGGAAAATTACGTTCACTCGTTCTTAAGATTTTCCCCCTTAAAATTTACTATTTGTTCGTTGTCCTATATACGTCTTAATTTGGTAAATCTTCAACATGTAAAGATTGAGTACTGTCCTTTTTGTTTGAATTATGTGCCTCCTGAGATGTTTCTTGCAGTTGTTCTTGGGCCTTACTAGGAGTATTCAGCGCATCTAATGACACAGGATCAAGTTGTTGACTTAATAAATCTTTTTTATCCATGTTATGTAGCTCCTTTTTGAACTTAGATATAAAAACGAAGTGCTTTTAAATAGTTACGTGGGTATTATGTATCTTTGAATGGAATTATATACACAAACTATATTGAGAATTTAACTAATTATAAAAATTACTTGTGATGACAAGCTTAAGAAATATAAAGATCATTAGTTCTTAATAAAAGCGTTATTTGTGCGACACGTTTCCTCATAAGTGTGCAGACACGAAATAGGAGGGTTATCAATTTGATAACAATAACTGATTGACTGAAAGTAGGAATGAAAGCCGTCAGGTTGAGCTGAAACTACTTATCTGATACTCCTACATGCAAGGCGTGATAGTAGTCACAAATTGTATGAAGCTAGGTGAAGTCGGCTGAACAAAACCTAAGTGAAAAATCATATGGTGATGGATAGGTCGGGATGCTACAAAATATCTATGGTGAGAATGTCCAAATGAACTGGCGAACTTGCGAATGTACGGGTCTAAACGCTTAATACATTAGAAATGTGTATGTCGTCAATGACGACGTTATCTACCGAAAAGTAAGAGTAAATGATATGAAATTCGGAACATCTAACGATGAGGGTGTAAAGATAACAGGCTTAAAGCAAGCACCTAAGGATATATGTATAGCTAAGTCAATTGGAACGTGGTAAGCAAGAAACTGTCATCAACGCCTACTAGCAGACAGGTGCATATAAGGTTCTAACGAACCGAAATTGCTTCATTCTTGTGAAGGTGGGGACATAGTACCGAAGAAGCATGTAATAAATGTGGAGGGATAGTCCCTAGTCTTGTTCTTTGAAAACTAAATCAATTAGATGTAACTCACAGGATCGAGTAAGATGATGTGACCTTTCGTAAGAAAGGGGAATTAATACGTTGGTGAGTACAACATTGTTTGTAATCTAGTTGCTTTAGTATAGAAGAATAAGATGGGGCGCTGTATGCGATGAAAGTCGCACGTACAGTGTTAAGCGGGGGAAAAGATCGAGATAACTTCAAAGTCTTACCTATCGCAACTAGTAGGGTGTTACGAAATTTCATTTGAAAGGAACATCCCAATGATAAAAAAGAGCACTGTAAATCAGTGCTCATCTTATTAGATATTGCTTAGTCCTTAAAAATAAAACCATTACGGACAATTCACAATGGTAATAGTGACGCTAGCCATTGTTCCAGGAGAATCAAGAAGTGAAGCAGTAACGGTTACTGTTCCAGGCCCATTAGCGGCTAGAAATACAGCGGTAAAGTTACCTGAAGCATTGGTAATGACCGCAAGAGGAACCATGAAAGCAAGAGAAGGGTTACTAAATGAAAAACTGACCACTACTCCTGGAGTAGGACTACCGTTTACTAATACTTGACCCGAAAAAAATAAAGTATTATTTCCTTGAGTGGATACACATGCTGTGGTTTCGTTAGAAGTCAAGGTAATAGATGCAGGCCCAGCAGGAAGATTAAATCCAGTTGGTCCGGTTGGTCCGGTTGGTCCGGTTGGTCCGGTTGGTCCGGTTGGTCCGGTTGGTCCGGTTGGTCCAGTTGGTCCGGTTGGTCCGGTTGAACCAGTTGAACCGGTAGCACCAGTAGCTCCTGTAGAACCGGTGGGACCAGTAGGGAATTGAAAGGGTTGAACAGGTGGAAGTGTAGGTCCAATAGAACCCGGATTAAGTGCAACAAAAGATAAAAACTCGTCCATTATTTATCACCTCTAAAAATCGTATTACTAATAGTAAATGTAATGACAGAGCAAAGTGAAATGGACAAGCGGTTGTATTTTAACAAATTAAATAAAATAGTTATATGATAGAAAGAGAGATTAGTATGATTTCTTTAGAAATTAAATATAAAAAGGCGATTATCTTCAAATCGCCTTTTGGGTAATGCAGTGTAATTTTATTCAGTTATTTGAAATATAGTTTCATTCGGTTTAGAAAATCCATACAGTTTCCTTGCGAATTTTAAAATTTCTTCTTCACTACCTGTTAAAACTTTAACATCATTCTTAAGGGAATGACCATCCTTCTTTACAGAAGATAATTTTTGTTGCTCCGTATTCAGCGTGATTTGTTTTTCTTTAATCATTTCTTGTTGGTTATTCAGAGAATATTGAAGGACAAAAATTATAGGTAATATAATAGCCAAAGTAGTTATAATACGGCGTCTTGTTTTTTTAATATTACCTTGTTGGGTATTAGGGTTCACTTGCTGTGAGGGTATATTAGGATTTGATTGGTGTGATGATACTTTTGGGATGTTTCCCATTAAAATGCCTCCATTACTAATTGTAGAATTTAAACCGTTTAAAAGTATTATAAATGTTCAATGGGAATTTTAGAAGATATTTTAATATAGGTGAGTTTTGTAAAGTTTAAACAAAATCCTTATTTAAATAAAAGGAACCCCGATTGTCGCGGGGTTCCTAAGGGTAATCGTCAAGTAATGACGTACTCGACTAGTTAACGATATCATGAATTTTTTGGTAAATACACTGGTAAATGCGTCCAAATTAATGAGAGCATTATTTGAAACAAAAACGCTATTTTAATAGGGAGGGGAATAATGATGATTCCATGGGACAAGCGAGTATACATTGTATCAAGGTGATCATTTTATTACAGAGGGGACAATTTTAGAGGGTAGTGAAAAGGCGAATAAATCATTATATTGGCTTTGGTGCATGCTAGCTCCAAGCTATGAAAAAGTGTGCGGTAATAGTACAAAGCGACGTCGGTTGATTCGGATAGATGATGACGAAGAATGATATAAAAATTTCATTTTGTAGAGAAATGAGGTGATTAAGGATGGGCATAGAATATGCCATGTTTGTATTAAAAAAGAGCAGAATTTAGCCTATATATAAAGATGTTGGAATTGTTCTAAAGGGGGGAATATCTGAAATATAAATAATTGAGGGGAGTGAACTAATAATGGTAACTAGTACTTTTTTAGGATTGTTTTGGGGATGGATAACGGTTATCGTATCGGGAATACTTTTCGTACGTCCATCGGTACTACGTGAATTGAAAAAATTAGTGGTTGAAGACAGAGGATTTGGTATTATGTATGGTTTTCTATCGATTTTCCTAGGGTTAGGTAGTGTAATCCTACATAATGTATGGGTATTCAACTGGCAGGGGTTCCTAACGGTTATTGCATGGCTTGCATTATTAAAGGGAATCTACATAATTGCATATCCTGAACCCTCCAAGAAAACAGACTTTGAATTAAGGGTACTATCTACACGTATAGCGCTCGCTATCATTGGCGCCTTGGCTTTATGGATGCTTATAGTAATCTATATAAAATAATCCTTTTCTAATAAGAACTATATTAAAATAAATCTCTACGTGTTCATATACAAAAAGCTGACTATACTTAGTCAGCTTTTTGTATATTACATTCTAGTATTTATCGGTCACAAAAGACATGTTCTTTCTTTTAAGTTGATATTGAAAATATTACCAATTTTTTCTTTTACAATGACAACAAATAAAGAAACATTTACAACGACACTTATTTCGTTTAGAACTCCAATCATTATCACAATGATTCTTTTCTTTAGATTTCCACCAATCATCATTACAATGCTTTTCCTTAGAACTCCAATCATCATCACAATGATTCTTTTCTTTAGATTTCCACCAGTCATCACAACAATGCTTTTTCTTAGAACTCCAGCAATCATTTTTCCAGGACATTCTTTTATACCTCCCTTCAATAGGATTCATACTATTCTATGTTTTAGTAAAAGAATGGCTTGTTTATTAACCTATTATTTTACCTTTATATGATAGAGTGCTTTCTACTAGATATAGAATTCATACAAACTATGCTAATTTTCAAGAGATAGTTGAGAGAACTACTGGTTATGATATTAATCAACAAACACTTGTTGAAGGAAACGTTAAGATTTTAAATAATATCTTATTTTGGAGTAAGCTTTTCTGAATGTATATTTCACAATGGTAAAGGAAAAATACACCATATCACTGCAAACAAAGCCTATGTATATGTGAAGTAATAGGAAAAGGTGGTCCCTATTCAAGGAGCCGGCTTATTAAAAGTATAAATAAGAAGGTTTAGTACAAGTGTTTGTTTTTTTGTTTCTATGCTTTTGTCTCGTACACTTTTAAGCTATTGGACATACTTTACTAGTAGAAAGGATTAGGGGGTGAGGTTTTGGGTTCTCGATTTAATAATTGTAGAAAGAAATGTACGTGTAAGCATGATGATTGTTGGGACATTTTTGAAGAGTGTAAAAAGGAAAAGAATGAGAAATGTGACAGCTCTTGTGTACAAGGAATTAGAGATGAGCTTAAAAAATTAATTAATAAAACAGTGCGAATTAACACTGAAGGACGTACTTATATAGGTACTGTTTCTTCGGTAACTTGCGATGTTGTTAAGCTAGCTGCTATTCCTGGTTCAGTTGCAGCAATTATATCTCTTTGTAAAATTGAAGCAATTTTACCACCTGCTACAACTGTTACTGATGAGTTTGATTTTAACGGTGTTGACGTAGCAAATAAAGATTAATTATGCTTTATTGATGCTAAGCCATTCTTATGAATGGCTTTTTATTTTGCGTGCCCAGCTAAGCTGGGCACTGCTTGCTGGTGAAAGTCCAGCCTAGGTAAGAGCCAAGTCGCCTAGTAGCTGACAGGCAGCTGGTGGAGAAATCCTAAGGTTGAAGCCCTGTGACAAAGTAACTTCTACTAGAAGTGCGAGCGAATCAACAGACCGTAACATAAAGTGAACCTTGCCGCCTCGTTAAAAGCAACCTAGCAATAGGACAAAGGGAAGTCGAGCCTGGTGAATATGGGCGAAGACCATGGAAGATGTGAAGAACTTGGAAATACGACATCGAAGAATCCCTCGGGGTACGGAGGGCGGTATGTTGAGAAAGTAGTGTCTGGAACTGGGGAGACCCCTCCTTTGCCCTTTCTTTCAGAAAGGAGAGAGGAAACCTATAAGCATATACGAAATGGTGGACTGTAAAGAGGGAGTCGGAGGAGGTCATAGTACTGAATATCATAACGACAACACAACGTTATGTAGGGAAGGACCTCTACTTTGTTCATAAGTTGGAAGGAGGTAAGAGTGAGTGAATGCTGGAAAACTAGCTAACTACACTGATGTAAAAGCTCAAGAACTTTGGAAGACTTTATATCTTTGTGCCAAAGAAAGTTCAAGTCGTAGGTTTCACGCGTTGTATGACAAAATATATCGTCCTGACATATTGGCTGAAGCATGGAGAAGGGTAAAACGGAATCAAGGGAGCGGTGGAATTGATGGACAGACGATTGAAGAAATCGTGTATCAATATGGAGAACGAAACTTTCTCAATGAATTATATATAGAATTGAAAAGTAAATCATACCATCCACAAGCTGTAAGAAGAATGTATATTCCAAAAGGTGATGGAAAACAAAGACCGCTTGGAATTCCCACGATCAAGGATAGGGTTGTACAAATGGCAACGAAATTGGTGATAGAACCTATCTTCGAAGCCGATTTTCAAGACTGTTCGTATGGGTTTCGCCCGAAACGAAACGCACATCAAGCGATATCGAAGATACGGAAAGCGAGTAAAACATCTCATTGGATTGTAGATGTAGACATACAAGGATACTTTGACAATATTAATCATGACAAATTAATGAGGCTTGTAGAAAGAAGAATCAGTGACCGAAGAGTGTTAAAACTCATTAGAAAATGGTTGAAAGCGGGAATCATGGAACATGCGCAATTTCATGAAACGACATTAGGTACACCACAAGGTGGCGTGATATCTCCATTACTTTCTAATATATATTTAAACTATATGGATACCATTTGGGAAAAGAAGTGTAAACATTTGGGGGAACTAATTCGATATGCGGATGACTTTGTCATCGTATGTCAAACAAAACAACAAGCATTAGAGAGTATTCGGATACTACAATCCATTATGAATAAGTTAGAACTTACAATCCATACAGAAAAGTCGAAGCTAGTGAATACGTGGGATGGAAACGAGGGATTTGATTTTCTAGGATTTCACCACCGAAAATACTCTAAACATGTGAAAGGCGGGAAGAAAGTGCATGTGATGGCACATATTCCGAGCCAGAAAGCCATGAAGAAAATGCGGGAACGCATTAAAAGATACACAGAGCCGAGGAACAAACTGTATTTACAATTGGAAGAGATGGTGAAAGGTTTAAATAGAATTCTGCAAGGATTCAAGAATTATTATAGCTTATCTTCAATTGGACAGAAGTGGCTCTGTAAAATAGACTGGTACGTCCTAGAACGACTTAACCTTTTTTGGAATAAGAAAAGAAATGTTCGAAAGAAACATGGTCGTATCAAGGACTTGATGAAGAAAACAACATATACACTCGTGAAAGTAGGAGGATAGAACAAAACTGAACGCCAAAGAAGGAAGAACATCGGAAAGCCGTATGAGGGAAAACCTCACGTACGGTTTGATGAGGGGAAGCTGAAACAGAAAAGGGATGGCAAAGCCATCCCTAAAGAAAATTTAATCTGTTTCAGTTTTCTACTCTACGTTTAAAAGGGAATATATTTTTCATATAGAAATAAATTTGAAGGTGTATAAAAGGTTGTGTGAAAGGAGAATGAGAGTGATCAAGCTGAAACAATTTACAAGAACTGATTTCAAACAATTAATTAATTGGGTCGATTCCGAAGGATTTTTAATACAATGGTCAGGAAATGCATTTACATATCCTTTAAATGAACAGCAATTAGAGAAATATATAGAAAGTGCAAATACACTCGCTTTCAAAGTAATAGATGAAGAGACTGAAGCAGTTATTGGTCATATTTCGCTTGGACAAATAGATAATATAAATAAATCTGCAAGAATTGGAAAAGTGCTAGTTGGTGATACGGAAATGAGAGGACATTCAATAGGGAAATATATGATGAAAGCAGTACTTCAGGTTGCTTTTGAAGAATTGAAACTGCATAGAGTTACTCTTGGTGTTTATGATTTTAATACGTCAGCCATTTCATGTTACGAAAAAATAGGATTTGTAAAAGAAGGATTATTAAGAGAGTCAAGAAAAGTAGGAGCTAAGTATTGGAACTTATGGGAAATGAGCATGTTAGAATATGAATGGAAACAATAAAGAGTATAAATATTTTTTAAGATGCCAATCGTTCCTTTTTTTACGATTACAAAATACAGAGAAAAGAAACTGGAGGACTTAGCAGCAAAGTACGATGTATTTATGAAGGTGTATGTAATAGAAGCAATATAAAAAGTACTAACACCTATACGGAATAGATATAAAATATCGCTGATATGCCATTCATAAAAATAGACTTTTTTTAGCAGAAATCACTAATTATAAATACTTATAAAATTAGCTCTGATATAGCAGATATTGAAGCGAAGAAAAATAAAGATGGGAGTGCATATTGGAAATACGAAGATGACCAAACAAAATTATGGAATATACGACTATAGAACTAGAAAATGATGACATAAATCTAAATGTTATTGTTTAAATTCATATTTTATAATTTCCATTTATAAAAATGAGCCCATAGTAAAAATAACCTAAAAATAGGCATATGAACAAGGTGCATCATCTAATGATAGGTCATATTTTGTTGGTGTACGTATTGAACTTAGTTTATAGCGCTATTTCTACTTAGATTTAACGAACAGAAATATAGGAAAGCATCGATGGGGTTGTAGTTTATAAACGGAGGTCATGAAGATGAATAAGTTTCAACAAGAACTACAAGCGTTAAGCCTTAATGATTATCAGTCTGGAAATATTGTGTATTGGGACCAGCAAAACCAATATCCATATTACTATATTAAAGATGATGCTCGTCGCTGTGGCGGTTGCGGTCGTTGTGGCGGTTGCGGTGGTGGTCGTTGTGGCGGTTGCGGTGGTGGTCGTTGTGGCGGTTGTGGCGGTGGTGGTCGTTGTGGTGGATTTCGTTGTTTTGGTTGCTTCGGTTGCTTTAGTTGTTTTGGTTGTGGTGGTTGCTCTAATTGCTCTAATTGCTCTAATTGTTTTGATGGTTTTAATGGTACTACTGTAACATTTGAATATTGATAAGAGACAAAAGGAATCCATTTTGAAAAAAGATTGATCAAAACGGATTCCTACTTTGTAAAGCATTATACAATTTTTATAAAAAAGTGCTAACAAGTTTGCAAACGAACTTGCTAACACCTATACGGAATAGACATAAAATATCGCTGATATGTCATCTTTAAAAATAGCCGTAATCAATTAAATCCAACTAATACGGAATACCTATAAAAATAATTATGATATAGACTATATTCTTGTAGATTATCCGTTTGCTTACTTAAATAGTAGCATGCGGGATTTAATTGATGTATCTATTTATGTTGACACTCCTTTAGATATTGCGATGGCTAGACGGATTATAAGGGATTTTAAAGATAAATCAATTATTGAACTGCATAAAGATTTGAATCATTATATAACACATGCGAGAAAAGCTTATGTAGAGGCAAGTAAGAGATGATTGGTTTAAGTGGTGTGAACAACTTACAGAGGAAGAATTGCTTCGCAAACGTGTTGGAGGTGTTGGGAGTATTTTAGAAACACTTTTCCATATTGTAGATGTTGAGTATAGCTGGATTAGTGCACTTCAAGAAAAAGAGGATAATGAACCACAGTTTAAAGATTATCAATCAATCAAAAAAGTGAAAGCATTATCTGATTTATATAGACGAGAATTAGATAACTTTTTGCAATTATGGTCTGGCGACTTCGAATCAAAAATATTAAAAGCTTCATGGACAGATAAAACATATAAATACGGTGAAGTTTTAAGGCACGTAATTGCACATGAAATTCATCATATTGGTCAGGTATCTATATGGGCGAGGGAGTTAAATCTTCAGCCCGTTTCAGCGAATTTAATTGGACGGGGATTATAGATTTAGAAACCGACTTGCTAAATGCAAGTCGGCTTTTTATATAAAAGAGAACTTTTAGTTGAAATCCTCTGATTTTTTCTGACGTATATGTAAAAACATTAAGGTGGTAATGATTAAAAAGATCATAATCGTTTGTATAATTAAATTTTTAAACTGAAGTAAAATGGTCCAAGATGTAATAGCGTCTTTGAAAGCTTGGAGTGCAGAATATGAGGTAGGTTCAAAACCGTATTGAAGTAACTTTTTTGTTTCAACAAAAGCCGTGTTTTCTTCATTGGCGTCTAATACTACAGAAATAAACCTTGTATCTCCTTGTTTTGCTGTACCAACAAAACTATAATTACCGTTAGTTGACAAACTAGTTTGCAAGCCATCAACACCTTTTAGCTTAATGTTTTTATCAAGAGAATAAATCATTTTATTTGTGTTGAGAACTTGAAAATCTTTGAAGGTAAATGGGTAAGAGGTTAGTTTAGTTATATTTAATACATCTGGATAGTCTTTTATTAATTGTGCAGCTATTTCGGCTGCGTCTATCGCTGTTGTAATCGATTGTTTATTCTTCTCACTATCTATTCCAGTGGAATTTAAAAATGGAGATTGTTGTGATAACTTTAGTTGTTTTGCTTTTTCATTCATTAACGATGTGAAATTATCTTCATTTCCAGCAATGTGTTCTGCTAGTTCAAGTGCAGAACGATTATTGCCGGTTAAAAGCAATGTATTTAGTAAATCACGAACGGTTGTTTTATCATTCGATGTTACATGTATAGGACTCGTTTCAGTTTGAAAAACGTCGTTACTTATTTTTACAGATTCATCTAATTGTATTTTGCCATCATGAAGTTGTTCCATCACAATATACTCTGTCATTAATTTAGATAAAGTGGCCGACTGAATGAGAGTGCTTTCATTTTTTTTATAAATAATTTTACCAGAATTAGTATCTATTAAGATAGCTGATTTAGCTTGAATAATTGGACCATTTACATAAAGATAAAAGTATAAAACGATAAGTGCAGTAATAAAAAAAGATAATAATAAAATTGTTATTTTTTTCAAGAATTGCATAAGCGATCCTCCTACTATTACATCAATAATATTATTGTAAGAAGGAATGCTTAATTAGGAAGAAAGAAAAGGTAAAGAATTTCTAAAGAATTTTAAGGAATTCATTAATTTTGGATTTTGATGGAAAATTAAAGGTTCAATTTCTTATATGATAAGAAATTGAACCTAAAAATATGTTTTATTAACATTTGTATGGAAGTAATTTTACAGTGAAAGTTGTCTTTTCATCATCACTATATACTTCAATTGTTCCTTTGTGCAGTTCGACAATACTTTTTGCAATTGCTAATCCGAGTCCGGATCCACCAGTGTTTGTCGATCGTGATTTCTCTACGCGATAAAAACGTTCAAAAATATGAGGTAAATCGGTACTTGGAATAGCATGTCCGTAATTTGTTATATCAATTGCGATCGTAGTATTGCTTTCGTAAGCGGTAATATCAATATGATTTCCATCATTTCCATAAGTAATAGCGTTTATGATTAGGTTTTCAAACACACGTACTAATTTATCCCCATCAGCTAGTACCATTAGCTTTTGAGATGGGAAAGAAGGGCGACATTCAATATTAGCTTCTTGAAGCTGTATCCGAAATTGGACAGTTAATTGTCCAAGCAATTCTACAATATCAATGGGAACAGAATTTAAACTTAACTCTTTATTTTGAACACGTGTATATTCAAACAAATCATTCATTAATGCGTTGAGACGGGTTACTTTATCGTAAATGACTTGTATGTAATGACGCAATTCTACTTCATCTCTATAATTATCATGATGGATTAAATTCACATATCCAACTATAGATGTAAGAGGCGTTCGTAAGTCATGTGATACATTCGTAATAAGTTCGCTTTTTGCTTGTTCCGCCTGTCTTTCTTCATCAATTGATACTTTTAACTGTTCAACAATTTGATTAACGCCAGTTGCTAATTCTTCTAAATAATTATGGTGTACAATAGAAACTTTATGATTAAAGTTTCCACTTGCAACATATCGAATTTCTTCAATCATTTTTTTAATACAAGTTTTATAGTAAAGCTTTCTTTCATGACGATAAAAAATGTAAAGATAGGATGAGAAAATAGAAAATAAAAACAAATAAGAAACGATCATCAGCCATAAAGATTCCTTTATCCCTCTATACTTTTCATAACCAAAAATTCGAATGAATTCTTTACCTAGTTCGCTTAGAGTAAGTGAACTCTCAATTACACTCGTAACGAGACGATATATAATTAATTCGGTAATAGGTGTAAGAGTGATAGCTAATACAAGCCAAAAAATAATCTTCCATTTTGGAATATCTTTTAATATATCAAATGCTTCATTTCTCAATTTTATAGCCTACTCCCCAAACCGTATGAATCAGTTTTTCACTATTCATTACTGTTTCAAGTTTATCCCGTAAATTACTAATATGGACCATTACCGTTTTATTAGAACCATAACCATCTTCATTCCAAACACGTTCGAATATTTCTTCAGAACTAAATACTCTTCCAGTATTACTCGCTAGTAAATATAAAATATCAAATTCGATAGAGGTGAGTTTAATATATTCTCCATTTACTTTAACAGTATGATTATGTTTATGTATTTCAACAGAACGAATACGAATAATACCATCTTCATTCTTTTGGGAAGTAGCATTTTGGAAAGAGGATCTTCGTAATAAAGCTTTCACTCTAGCCACTAATTCTAGTGGATTAAACGGTTTAATCATATAATCATCTGCGCCGGTCATAAGTCCTAAAATTTTATCCATATCTTCAGCCTTTGCACTAAGCATAAGGATAGGTACAGTATTATTTTCACGCACTTCTTGACAAACTTCCAATCCGTTTCGTTTTGGCATCATAATATCTAAAAGCATAAGGTCAACTTCATATGTACATATCATTTGTAATGCTTCATCACCATCATAAGCTTTATAAATGTTATAGCCTTCATTTCGTAAATAAACAGCCAGTAATTCTACAATATCTTTATCATCATCAATAATTAATATGTTTTTATTCATTTTATAGTTAGTTCCTTTCCTTACAATTAATCAACATTACTATAATATCAAACATTTATGTATTTTGTAGTAATGTTTCTACATAAAATTTCATGTATCGTATTAAAAAGGAATTAAAACATTCATAACGAATATAAAATAAGAAGAATATTTAAACTCCACATTATACTGAAAGATAGTTATAAGGGGGACTTGCTATGTTATATAATGATATATATTCATTTACTCCAACTGGAAAAATAGAAAATGATATTAAAGCTTTTCTATTAAAATACAATAAAGAATTTACATATAAAAATTCAATTCGGAATTTAAAAGAAATTGTAGAGTAGAAAGGGTATAAAAATGCAATTAAAAGAATATATGAATCAAACATTCCCAGGAGTTACATTAGTACCGTTCATATACTTTCAGTGGGAAAATCATCTTCATTTTGATTTTGGGAAAGATAAATATCAAAATATAGAAGGAAACGACGATTTAAACATGGAATACTTCTCTCGACTATATACATATAATAAATATTTATTTGAAGATATATTTTCAAAAGAAGATGAAGTGTTTTTAGTAACAAATGTTTATTGATTTAAAAAGGAAAATGTGAAAAATTCGCAGAAAATAAATGTATATAATCGATTTATTAAAAAGAGGGAATTAAAGTTTCAGGTTAGACAAGAAACTTTACCATTTTTATTTAATGATGAAGAAGTAGATTTATATTGTACATATCAATTTTCGTTAAAATGCTTTGCGGAAGATATTAAATACCAATCGCTTATTAAAGCTGCTAATCATGAAGATTTCTCAGGGCTTCACCCGCGTTTTGGGCGTAAGAAAGAAATTTCTTATCCAGATGTATTTCTCATAAATGCAACGAAAGATATTATCATGTTTATTTATCCTTTTCGGCAAGAAGACTCCATCTGATTTGTGTTACGGGTGAAGCCCAACAATTCAGGGGGAGATGAATTGCCGTCAGTCAATAGGCTGAACTCTCTGAGAAGGGTGGTGAAAACAATGGCTAGAAAGAAAGCAGTTAAAGTATTACGTAAACAAAAGAAAATAGAAAACATGCAACGATTCACTCAGAAACAGAATATCGGACGAGCTTGCCTCACGGCTAAAGAATTTCGTTTACTTCAACGCATGTCGCATAGTTCAAAAGCATTGCGAAATGTTGGATTGTACACCATTAAACAAAGTTATTTGAATAATAATAAAATGGCTACTGTAAAAGAAGTGGACACTGCCATGCAAGCCGATATGAACTATTGGGGCATTCAATCAAACTCTGTTCAAGCTATTCGTAGAGCCTTATATACAGAAGTGAAGAGCTTTTTTAAAGCATTGGAACAGTGGAAGAAAAATCCTGAGAAATTCACAGGCCGTCCTAAGTTTCCGAATTATTCTGGTTCAACTGACAAACGAATCATTGAAATCTATCAAGTTCCAAAAGTTGATGATAACGGGTATTGGATGATTCCGATGAATGTGGCATTCAGGAAAAAATTCGGTTCCATTAAAATACGTATGCCTAAAAATTTAAGAAATAAAAAAATTTCCTACATTGAGATTGTACCCAAGCAAAAAGGTCGGTTCTTTGAGGTGCATTATACATATGAGATGCACGTTTCTCAAATGAAGAAACAATCCACGACTACTAGTAACGCTTTGAGTTGCGATTTAGGTGTAGACAGATTATTAAGTTGTGCAACAAATACAGGTGATACATTCTTAATTGATGGGAAAAAATTAAAATCCATTAACCAATACTTCAACAAAATGATACGTAATCTACAACAGAAAAATATGGAAAATGGACTTTCAAAACGTGTTGTAACGAATCAAATGGCTGCACTTTGGCATAAACGAGAAAGACAAATAAATGGTTACATTTCACAAACTGTAGGCCTGTTGTTTAAAAAAGTGAAAGTATTCAAGATAGATACTGTTGTCGTAGGTTATAACACTGGTTGGAAACAAAAATCTGATATGGGAAAAAAGAATAATCAAAAATTTGTTCAAATCCCATTTCATAAACTGATTTCAGCAATTGAGAATAAATGTGTAAAAGAAGGCATCCGATTTTTGAAACAAGAAGAAAGCTATACCTCAAAAGCCAGTTTCCTAGACAAAGATAGGATTCCTGTTTGGTTTAAGGATGATGAGATTAATTATCGTTTTAGTGGCAAACGAATCACTCGTGGTCTGTATCAAAGTAAATCAGGAAAGTGTATCCATGCGGATATTAATGGTGCGTTGAATACATTGCAAAAATCAAGAGTTGTAGAATTACATGAAAATCTCAAAGTGAAAACGCCGATCCTATTAGAAGTGCAAAAAAGTAAGGCTGTTGCTTCGTGCATGGCTTAGTGGGTGCGTCAACCATCCATGTGTACTCGACTTGTCGGGGCTTGTAGCACACGCCGGAGTAATCTGAGTGGTGGCTTCTTCTACAAGGAAGAATTGCTCTTTTTCGAAAGGGTGGTGCAAGTGGGAAAACGAGAGTTCGTTGCCAGTACCAACCAAAAACTTACTTGGGGTGTTACCATAAGGTGGCATGAACTCTAGAGCGTCAAACTGTCTAGCGATAGACGAAAAGACCTAGAGTTCTAACTCAAGCCCCCACTGAAATGCTTCATCTCAGTGAGGGGAGTTGACGATGATAGAGGATGTGAAGTAATTGCGAAGAATAAAGAAAAGATACGGGATTTATATGAGAAGTATAAAGAGTGGATACCAGAATATGAACGAGAGAGTATAGATGACTTATTTACATGAAAATAGGAGGAAGTGAAGTGTGTAATGAAAAGGATCGCAATTGTATCTGCATGGGAACCAGAGCTTACGTATTTGCATCAACATTATCCAAGTGAGCGTGTAGAAAAAATAGCAGCTTGGGAATTTCATTTTCATTCTATTAATGAATTAGAAGTTATTTCAGTTGTAACTGGTGTCGGTAAAGTAAGTTGTGCTAGTTGTGTACAACTATTAATAAGTGAATTCCAGCCAGACCAGTTATTTATGACAGGGATTTGCGGGAGTTTATCAGATAAGGTGAAAAATGGACACATCGTTGTAGCTCTTAATACTTTGCAGCATGATGTTACAGCAGCTGGCTCAGGAGAAGATAGTTTTAATCTATATGATGGTAGAACAGCACCCATTGAAACAACTAAATCACTTGTAAAACGGATGAAGAAATTGCGATCGTATGACCCGGTCCATTTTGGTACATTTCTATCTGGAGATCAACGTATTCGAAGTTCAGAAATGAGATATTTACTGCATACTGTATACGGTGCTTTAGCCGTTGATCAAGAAGTGGCAGCATTCGCTTATGTGTGTCATGTAAATAAAAAACCATTTCTATGTTTAAAAGCTGCCTCAGATCAAGCGAATGACAAAACGAAAGGAGAACAAAAGGTTTTTAAAATGTTAGCATGTGAACGAGCATGTGAGCATTTAATTACTTTTTTACGTGTTTATGAGATTACTGTAGTTAACAATGTATAGTAAGAGGAGTATAGTGATGAAAGCTACAAATAAAATAGCGATTCTTGGTGCGAATGGAAAAGTCGGAAAATTCCTCGTAAATCAAGCGTTAGAAAAGGGCTATCAAGTACGAATATTAACGAGAAATTCTAAAAATATGACGATAACTAATGAAAATATAGAGACTATCAGTGGGGATGCCCGCGATTTTTCAGTCATACAGGAATTACTTCAAGGGTGTAAAGCTGTGATTAATGCGGTGGGTCAGCCGAAAAATGAACCTTATATTTTTAGTACAGTTACGAAGCATATTTTAAAAGTAATGAAGGAATATGAAATGAAGCGCTATATTCTTATTTCTGGAGGCTCCTTAAATGTAAAAGGAGATCAGAAGGGAATTGCAAATAAAATAGGGGCTAATTTGTTTCGATTATTTCTTCCAAAGATGATGCAGGATAAATATAAAGAATTGCAAATTATACAAAGTAGTGAAATAGATTGGACAATTGTTAGATTACCGTTTGTTATAGAGGGAAATGGGATTGGTGATATTAAAGAGAGTTTAGTAGATATGCCAGGAATCAAAATTCAAAATGGGGATATTGCACCGTTTGTTATAAAACAAATAAATAGTGAGACATATGTAGGAAAATGTCCATTCATTTCAAATTAAGAGGTGAATTACAATTGCATACGTATTATGGAGAACTTTGTACAAAGATATATGAAAATGATAAATCAATTGCGAGTGGAAAAGAATTGGATTTTTATCTTTCTTTTGTAAAAGACAAAAATATGAAAGTGTTAGAACCAATGTGCGGAAATGGTAGAATGCTAATTCCTTTTATACAAAATGGTGTGAATATAGAAGGATTCGACCTTTCAGAAGACATGCTCAAAGTGTGTAAAGAGAAAGCGGGAAAATTAAACTTAAAACTGGTTGTGTCACTAGGAAGAATAGAAGAATACCATAGTGATAAAAAATATGATCTTATTATGATTCCTATAAGTTCATTTTCACTGTTACCTGATAATTTAGTAGAAATTAGTCTTCAAAATATGAAAAATAACTTAAAGGAAAATGGAAAATTGCTTCTAACAATTGTACAAGGTGGAAGTGAGACAGAACAAATTCTAGATTGGATAGAGACAAATAGAAAAGAAATTAATAATGAATTAATTGTTGAGTATAGAAAAGTTTCATATGATAAGGCGCAAAAACTTCTAAATATTATACTGAAATATGAAGTCATTCATGATGAGAAAATAGTAGAAACTGAGATTATGGATTTTCCTATAAGACTATATGATTTAAAAGAATTTGAAAATATACTTATTACTAATGGATTTAGTCAAATTGTTGTTCATGAAATAAAAGATGGATATGGTGAAGGGAATTCATTTCATGTATTTGAATGCAGTTTATAACAAGTCAAAGCGGGGGATTATACTTATATGATTCAATACAAAAGATTTAGTGAAGTAAGTATAGATTTAGTGTATAAAGCTTTTAAGGATGGATTTTCAGATTACATCATTAAAATGGAAGTTTCAAAAGAAGATTTTATAAAAAGATTTTTTGGGCCAGAAGGGAATTCGCTAGAACACTCCTTTCTTGCTTTAGATGATGACAAATCTGTTGGTGTAATACTTGGTGGTATAAAGGTTTATGAAAGTATAAAAACAATGCGCTGCGGAACTTTAGCTGTTCATCCGGATTATCGCGGCATTGGTGTAAGTCAAAAGTTATTTGAACTGCATAAAGAAGAGGCAATTCAAAATGGATGCAAGCAACTTTTTCTTGAAGTAATTGTAGGTAATGACCGAGCGATTAATTTTTATAATAAATTTGGTTATGAAAAAGTATATGAACTTTCTTATTATAATTTAAATGATTTAACTGAAATAATGAATAAAGGTAATAAAAATATTGAAGTAAAACAATTAGAATTCCCAACATTTAAAGTTGAAATTCAGAAATGGTTAAACTTCCATATAAATTGGCAAAATGATATTGATTATATCGAAAAAACAAATCATACATTTTACGGTGCATATGTTGATAGTGATATAAAAGGTTCTGTATGTGTAAATGAACAAGGTAAAATTAGTTTTATTTTCATAGACAAAGACTATAGAAATATTGGTGTTGGGACGAAATTATTACAGGTAGCAAGTGAAGAATTAAAGTTATCAAGTTTATCAATTGGGTTTCCAAACAACAATTTACTGAAAGGGTTTTTAAAGAAATCTGGATTTGAAAAGAATTCTTTAGCACAATATGAAATGTATTTATTGCTATAAAAAGCGGAAGGAATTATTCTTTTCGCTTTTTATTTTGCACTATAAACGTTTTTGCTGTATGTGGGAGGATAAGTAAAAATAACAGAAGTTTTGTTACCTATCTTATTGAGCTAACTGGCACTTTAGTTGAAAAAGGAAAATGTATAGTAAACATAGAATATATTAATACATTAAAAGATTTATGAGGTGAAAGTGATGGCAATTAAGCAAGACGAAATTAAAGTAGTAGTCGGAGCTGGAGTATTTAATAATAATCCAGGTTGGGTTCAAACGCAAGAAGATGAACTTAATTTACTAGACAATACCACTTGGGAAGAAAGATTTGAATACAATTCCATTTCAGCTATTTTAGCAGAGCATGTATGGGAACATCTTACTTTTGAAGAAGGTGTAAAAGCAGCTGAAATTTGTTATAAATTTTTAAAGCCATCAGGTCATATTCGGTGCGGAGTGCCTGATGCATTTTTCCGAGATGAAACCTACCAAAATATAGTTCAAATAGGCGGCCCTGGCCCGAAAGACCACCCAGCTGCAAGCCATAAAATCGTACATAATTATAAAACATTAACGAAAATGTTTGAAATTGCTGGATTTGAGGTAGTTTTACTTGAATATTGTGATGAAAATGGTCAATTTTATTACACAGAATGGGATGCGAATGACGGCGTTATTTTCCGTTCGAAAAGGTATGATTCTAGAAATAGAGGCGATAAACTTGGTTTTCCATCGCTAATTGTTGACGCGATTAAAAGGTAAGTCATTCACCTAAAATAGGTGTTAGTTCTATCAGTTCATGAGTCGCAAATGCGGCTTTTTTTATTTGTTTTGTAAACCTACGTTTAGCAAGGAATTAGACATACATAATAAGTGATTTTGAACATTACATAACTTGATTTGAATACTATATTAGCTCTTATTAACACCATTTATCTTAAAGGAAATTGCTTTTAAATATTTAATGGAAATATCATATAAAGTAAATAAATCAACGTTTTCTCATGTTGAATTTTTTTGCGGAAATGTTGAGGTACGCCTATTGTAATAAACACATGGAGAGAATATATAATAAATCAATCAATGTTCAAGATACCATTCACACATTAAATTAATATTTCATTGCCATAGAGATTTCTTTTATACATAAATTCGTGTAAAATAAAACAGGAACATACATTCTATACAAGAGTAGGAGGAAATAAATATGTTAGCTCAAATAGAGAAACAAACTGATGGCTATATTATAAAATTTGAACGCCAATTTCCCAATACAATAGAGGAAGTTTGGTCTGTTTTAACTGAAAACAGCAAGCTTAAAAAATGGATGTCTAATTTACAGATTGAAAACCTTAAAACAGGTGGAATTATAAAGTTCGACATGATGGATGGTTCATTTTTAAATATTGAGATTTTAGAGTGCCAACTAAATTCAGTACTTGAATTCACATGGGATAAAGATCGTGTCCGATTTGAAATACATAAAGAGGAAAATGGTTCTCTTTTACTACTTAAAGAATACATTCATGAATTAACTGATCATACACCAAAAGATATAGCTGGTTGGCATATTTGTCTTGACCTTTTTTCTTCAGTTTTAGAAGAGGAAGAGAAGGAATTTTCTAAAAACGAATGGCAACAATGGTTCGGAAAATACAAGGATAAGATTCAAGAAGTGAGAGGATAATTGTATAATAGGTAATATTCATTATGTAATTATTATATTGTAAAAATGATTTTGTGGAAAAATAAGAATAGAGGTTAATATGAAAGTAAATCAATTAATTGCTAATAACATAAATAAACTTGATACTGTTATTCCGTTTAATAAATCACTTGGTATTGCTGGTTTATCTGGATCTGGAAAAACAACTCTTTGTCAAACAATTGGTGAAGAATCAAAGAAGCGTCTAGTTTCCTTATTGCCAAAGGCTGAATATCAATACTTATTTCCTAATATTATGGAAACTAATTTTAGTGCAATTAAAATGGAAGAAATGCCTTTAGTACTTTTTTTAGGGAAATCATCAATTTCTTCCAATCCGCGTTCGACGATTGGTACTCATACAGGTGTTTTTAAAGAGATTCGTGAAAAATTAGCGGAAGAATTTAATCTTTCTCCTGAAGTCTTTTCATTTAATAATCAATTAGGTTGGTGTGCTGGCTGTAAAGGGCGTGGTACTACTAAAAATATTGAGTGTAAAAAATGTAAGGGGAAACGTTATAGTGAAGAAGTTGAACAACGTACTATTGAGTTATTTGCTGAATCACATACAATTTCGGATATTAATGATTTAAGTGTTGAATCTATTCTTTCACTAGTAGAAGAATTAAATATTAGTGAAGCAAAACAACATATACTGCAAAATATTATCAATATGAACATTGGTTATTTAACATTAAATCGAATTATGGGTACGTTGTCAGGTGGAGAATTAACACGACTTTACTTAGCTGAATTCATGGCAGTAAGTGAAAATGCTGTAATTATTATTGATGAGATTTCCGTGGGGCTTGATCACGAAACATTATTACAAATATTAGAAGAGATCGAAAGATTAGGGTACAAAAATCAAATTTGGCTCATTGATCATTCAGATACAGTACTGGATACAACGGATGAGCAAATGTTCTTCGGACCTGGTAGTGGAAAATATGGTGGAAAAATCGTAAAAGAATCACCAAGGCCAAAGCCAATACTATCGGAACGAAATTACAAAATGCCAACAGAATATTATACATTCCATGAATTATATTGCCGAAATATCCAAATGACTGAGTTTCAGATTCCTAAAAATAGACTTGTAACTGTTACAGGAGAGTCTGGATGCGGGAAATCTACACTTGTCAATGAGTGTTTAGCTACAGATTTCTTGAAACGATATCCAAAAGATAAACTAGTTATGGTAGGGCAAGATCGAAACCAATCGATTACAAGTCGATCAACTGTAGCAACTTTCTTAGATATTAAAAAGAAACTGACAAAGTATAGTGAAGAAATTGATGATATTTTTGAGCGCTCAATTGAGGATATTATTGATGAAATTCCAAACGAAGATATTGCGTATAAACGCTTGAGCCTACTAATCAAATTAGGACTGGGCTATTTAACATTAGAACGAAAAACACAAACATTATCAACTGGTGAGTTTCAATGTGTTCATTTAGTTTCGGAGCTATTTGCAAAATCAAGAAACCCACATACACTATTTATTTTTGACGAGCCTTCAAAAGGTTTATCACAAAATATATTAAATCAATTTATCGATAGTGTCAGGGGGATTTTACAAGATGAATCAGTCTCTATCGTAATGATTGAACATAATGCCTATATGTTAGAAAGCTCTGATTTTATCGTTGATTTTGGTAAAAGACAACATGCATCTGTAGAACATCTTGATGTTGTGAGTCATGATGAGTATTATCGTCAAAAAAATGATATAGATAAAGTTACTCCATTACAAATCTCTTCAACACTGAATCAACAAAATGGAATTAACTACTTAGAAGAAAATCATATTTCTTATTTTAAAAATGCAGAAAACATCTACAAGGGTGGCATATTAAAAAGCTTATCATCAATGGCTCGTTTAATTTACGGTGAATACGAATCAGATACAATTGCACCTGTTGTTGCTATTGATCTCGAAAGACATTTGTATAGTCAATATA
The DNA here is from genome assembly GCF_038050385.1 of Bacillus sp. FSL R9-9410. Lineage (NCBI taxonomy): Bacteria > Bacillati > Bacillota > Bacilli > Caryophanales > Bacillaceae > Bacillus > Bacillus sp. FSL R9-9410. The sequence continues at coordinate 2,218,992 of NZ_JBBOTV010000001.1, read as the reverse complement.
GTTTCTTATATGAAATTGGTGGATTGATCAATCATATTGTAGCTGCTCATCCGACTAATAAAGATACGAGAAGTTTCGATTTCTATTCTCAGGATAATCATTGTCCATCATGTTCAGGCCGTCTTAAGATAGAAATCTTTGATAAGGAAATTGTAATTCAAGATAAAAACATTCCATTTTGGGATGGTCTATTCTATCCGGAAATCATGAAAGTATTAAAGTTTTATCAATATGAAAAAATAGAATTTCTATTTGAAGAAATTAAAAATGAGCTAGGTCACGATTTGACGAAGAGCTATGATGATATGTCTGAGGAAGAGAAACATACATTTTGGTACGGCTATTTTGATAAGTCCTTTTATGATAAGAAAGGAAAGACACGTAGAACATGGGTAGGATTTAATACGATTATTGGCGGGTATATTGTTATTTCAAAAGCAGCTATTAAAGAAGATATTAAGACTTCTAAAGAAATGATGACATGTCCAATTTGTGAGGGGACTGTATTAAACCACCATAAAGCACTTAAATTTGGAGACACAGATATTCGTGAAATTATTAACCAGTCGCTTAACGAAGTATTAAAAATTGTAGGAGATTTACCTGTACTCGTCAAATTGAAATCTATCGTAGGTGACGACATGATTATGACAGAAGATGTTTCTTTACTGCCTAGGAAAACACAAGTCGCACTGAAAATGTTTGAATTAGAACAAGCAAGCTTTTCAAACTATGAAATGGTGTTACAAAATGTTTTACCATTCTGGGGCGAAATTAAAGGTAATATCGAATCAATCAGCAATAAAAATAGGGTGACTATTTGTGATTTCCAAAATATCAATGAAACAAGAGAAACTATCATGGATAAGTATTTCACAAATGGAAAATATAAAAAACTAACATATGTGTATGAAGCATTTGGTTACAAAAAATTAGTTACCCAAATTAATAAAATTAAAAAAAGTAACCCATGTCCATTCTGTAACGGAAAAAAAGTAATAACAGAAGATAACCTGCATGACGGCGTGTTCAAATTAACAATTCCGTGTGTAACTTGTAATGCAAGTGGTATTAACGATGAAGGACGTAAAGAAATCGTCGATGACATAGACGTAGAAACATGGTTAACTGGAAAAGTTAGTGATGTTGTTGATGAAAGCTTACGAACTGAGGATGTTGCAGACATTCTAATATTTAATCGAATTCGTGAGTTGACTAAGCGAGAAATGATGGCAGTTTATGAATGTCTTGAGCAGAATAATTAAACCAAAAAAATTTAAAAAGCTAGTTGTCAGTTAATACTTAAAAACTCATTTGCAATAATCTGCAAATGAGTTTTTGTTTTGGAGAAGAACTTGTTGGTTTTAAAATGTTAATCTAGCTAGACAAAAGGTAAAAAAAATATTCGTAAATTAACAATTGATAAGCTGAAAGGTATAGCAGGTTGATATAACTGATTAAATCATTTTTTCTAAGTCTTAGTAGTACACCGGTGTATGTGAATCGGTGTAATTAAGTGTTAATGTTTTAATAATCATTATTTATTATGTAATTATTATTGTATAAAAATGATTATTTGTCATGATAAATAATGATTTTGGTACTGAATATATTAAAGGGTGAAAAGAATTCGGGAAATTATTTGGAGTAAATCATATTGAAATTTTGCTATTTTTCAATAAAAATAATCATTATTTTCTTAATTTTTAAATTTAACAGAAATATATACTTGAATGAAGTATATATTTCTGTTAAATTTATCCTATGGATAGAACAAGTTTAATTAAAGGTCATTTGGAAATGTGTGTATTGTCTATTTTGTCTGCAAAGAAAAGTTATGGTTATGAAATTATGAAAGAACTTGAAGGACATAATTTGAAATTGAAAGGAGTAGGAAGTATTTATCCGATTTTAACTAAACTGAAAAATCAAGAGTGGGTTAATACTTATCAAGAAGTAACGGATAGTGGTAAAGTTAGGATTTATTACGAAATTAATGAAAATGGAAAAATACGTCTTGAGAAGAAAATTAATGAGTGGTTAGAGTTGCAATTTGATATTAAAACATTATTAAAGAGTGGTTTGAAAGGAGACCTTCTGAAATGAGGAATGAATTAAACGATAAAGAACAGCAATTTTTAACTGACGTACTTAAGGATTTAAAGCAATACGATATAAGTTTAGAGGAAAGGGAAAATATTAAACAACAAATTTTAGAACATATTCAAGAATGTCGTGAACATGGTGAAGAAAGTATAAATGATTTAGGAACGCCTCAGTTATTTGTTCAAGATTTTTTGGAAATAAATGAAATTGATCTGCGAGTAAAAATGAAACAACTTCGAAACGTAAATAAAAAATCTAGTACATTAATCATAGGTGGAATATTCATCTCTTTGATTACTTACCTCATCTCACAAACTACACTTTCAATATTTTTAACTGAATCATTTAGTCCAAACAATAGTAATAAGACATTTAATTATAATATTTTATATCGAATAACAGAAAATCAATGGTGGAACTCTTTATTAATAATGATTAGTTTTACAATCTCCGTTTTAGTATTTATAAGCTTAGTAAGTTATAAAAAAAGAAAGTTATCTGAAATTAATTAAGATGAAGACATTTAAATATAAATTGTTTCTAATTTGTATATTTTATAATGTGTTAATGTTATGTAGTATACATCCAAAAGTTTACGCTCAGCAAAATATTAAAGTTACTTTAGACAAGTATATTGAAAAGTTTTTAAAGGAACAAAATATTCCAGGAGCTTCTATAGCAATTGTACATAATAAAGATGTATTCTTCAAAGAATCATGGGGGAATACCGGGGAGTCTGAAAAAAAGGTAACCAGTAAAACACCATTTGCAATTGGATCAATAAGTAAATCATTAACTGGCCTAGCTATAGTGAAGTTAATAGAAGATAAAAAAATTAATTTAGAGGATTCAGTTCAACAACATCTTCCTTGGTTTAAAGTAAAAGACAACCAATTCGCCTCAAACATAACAATAAAACACCTTTTAAATCACACTAGTGGCATAAGTACTTATACAGGATTAACCTTATCAGATCAGCAATCTAAAAACACTACAGCTATAAAAGAAAATGTGAAAAAACTTTCAAATGTAGAATTAACTGCTTCCTCCGGAAAAAAATATCAATATAGTGATGCGAATTATCTAATTCTTGGTGCACTTATTGAGGAAGTTTCAAAAGAAACATACTCTACTTATATGGAGAAGGAAATTTTTCAGCCATTAAAAATGAATGGTACAGCAGCAAATAGTGAGGATTCTTATAAAAATGGTTATTTAACAGGTTACCAATCATGGTTTGGAATACCAAGAAAAAGTACGGTGTCGTATGATAATGGTGGGTCACCATATGGCTATATTACAGCAAATCTAGAAGATATGATTCAATTCATTAAGTTTTTGAATCACAAAGAGCATACGCAATTTTTAAATAAAGATAGTATGGATCTTTATTTATCACCACTATATAAAGTAGATTCAGAAAAACATTATGGATTTGGACTGAGGACAACAAATATAAATGGAAACGAAAAGATGGTTTGGCATTCAGGGTCAACTCCGGATTCACATGCAGAAATATTTATTTTAAATGAAACTGGCTGGGGTGGTGTGATTTTAACGAATAAAAATCATATTTTAGAAGAAACAGCACTGCCAGCATTGAAAAAAGGTATTATTAATATTTTGAATGGTGAAGAACCTGTTGGTATACCCCGAAATATACCAATAGTTCAACTTGTTATGTCAATAGTAATTTTCACACTTTTCATTACAGCAATTATGCTAATAATAAAGTATAAACGTAAGAAAATCCGTAAAAAAATGATCTGGTTTTTTCTAGGGAGTTTGTTTCTAATATTATCTATTATTTTAATTCCACTTCTTATTTATAGTACAAATTCACCGTGGCAGACAATTAAAATGTTTGCTGCAGATGTAGCTTTACTCACTAGTATTATAGTTATGTTATTGACCGTAAATGGATTAATATCAATATGTATTGCATTGAAAAGTAAATTGGTAAATGAATCGTAAGGGTTTTTAATTATGTAAATATAATGTATTAAATAATCACTTAAACCGTTATAAATAGTTGACTCTCACACTATGTCATTGTTTAAGCTTAAGTTGAGCTTCGAATAATTGTAATAAATAGGAGGAGCTAATGTTCAAAATAGGGGATTTTTCAAAACTTTCTTCCATTAGCATACGTATGTTGAGACATTACGATAAAGTGGAATTATTGCAGCCAGAAAAAGTAGATGAACAAAATGGCTATCGCTATTATTCCGCTGCACAATTAAAGAAAGTAAATCAAATTCAAACGTTAAAAGATATGGGATTTAATATTGCTGCTATTAAAGAAATAGTAGAGAGTGAAAATATTGAAGTAATAAAATCGCAATTTGTAAATCGTAGTGCTCAAATAAAGGAAGACATGCACAATCTCCAAAAACAATTACGTTTCCTCGAAGACTTACTGAAAACGATGAGAGAGGATTTTGTTGAGATGAACTATCATGTTTCGTTAAAAGAAATTCCAGAAAGAAAAGTAGCAAGCGTTAGAAAGGTTATTCCATCTTATAATTGCGAAGGAGATTTATGGAGTATTTTAATGCAAGAAATTAATGTTAAAAATATTAGTATAGCTAATCCAAGTTATAGTATTGCTGTCTTCCATGATCAAGAATACAAGGGAAATGATGTAGATGTAGAAATACAGCTAAATATTTTAGGGAAGTACGAAAATACAAAAGATGTTCATTTTAAAAAGATAGAGCCAATCAAGGTAGCATCTATAATAGTAAACGGAAGTTATGAACAAATGACAGACGTAAATGAAGCAGCGGCAAAATGGATTGAAGCGGAAGGTTATGAATTAACGGGATCGATGTTTAATATTTATCATGTTAGCCCCGCGATGGAATCGAATCCTAATAAGTGGGTTACTGAGGTTTGTTATCCAATTAAATAATGATAAAGAAAAATGGCATTATTGATATGCCTTTTTTCTTTAGGCTCTTTTCGTAAATAATGTTGCTTTATTGCGTAAGAATTTTATCCTTATTGATTTCATGAGATTTTTACGCATAATTGTAACTAAGGGAGATGATTCCAAGTTGAGTAAACAGAATATCAGCACAACAGTTTCAGGAGATTTAATTGTTACCCATCTAATTGGCAAGATTAAAACAGATGATGTTTATGAATGGTTTAATGGCTTCGAGCAGGTTTGTCAGCAATTTATTTCTGAGGGTCGGAAATTCAAATTGTTGGTGGATAGAAAAGGATACACACCAGATCATTTTTCTGTTCAAAAAGTATGGAAAGATAAGTTCTTCAATGAAACCATTTTGAATCACAGTAAAGCAATTGCGTTTCTCCTTGAAGAAGGGGAGATAATGAATTATTTACAACAATCCAATACAAAAGAATCTGTGAAATTCTTTGATGATTATGAACAAGCATTAATTTGGTTGAATGAATATCCAATATAAAACCTTTATTGAACCAGTTGCTCTCAATCAACTGGTTTTTTATGCCCGTAATGTTGCCGTTGTCATAAAATTCACTTGCTTACAAGCTTCCAACACTATTGTTTTTCTTCGCAGATTGAAGATCCTACATTATTAGATCACTTTCTAAATTAATAATACTAGCCTCCTCAATACTAGTTAATCTAAGGAGGCGTTAAATTTTTACAAATTAATGATATGTGTATCCTCCATCAGGAAACAATACATTACCTGTAGTAAAACTATTCTGCATTAAATACAGGACGGTATGTGCAATTTCATCATTATGTCCAGGTCTCTGTACAAGAGAAAGAGATTTATAATCTTCATAAGCAGCTAGTCTTTTCTCATTTTGTTCATTCTCTCTTTGTATCGTTCCAGGAGAAACAACATTAACTCTAATCGGTGCTAATTCAACAGCTAAAGCTTTCCCTAAACTTTCAATAGCCCCATTACAAGCACCATAAGCAGGCGCACCTTTAAGTGGTCTTTGACTAAATGCACCAGACATTAACACAACAGATCCAAAGTTTGAAAGAAAAGGAATTGCATATTTTACGGCATAATATTGAGGCCAAAACTTTCCGGTAAAGCTACTTTCCGCAATTTCATCCGTAGCGGTTATTGACCCAAGTGTATAAGAGGCACCTGGTGTGAATAAATGATCAAAATTCCCGACATCCTTGAAAAAATCTTGTAATTGTTTTTTATTTTGATTATCCAACACATAAGTTTGAAGATGGTTGTTATTTATTACTTCTCGAGCAGCTTTTAATTTTTCTTCTGAGCGCCCTGCAATAATAACATGTGCGCCTTGTTCGATTGCTTGTTTTGTTGTAGCTAATCCAATACCAGAACTCCCACCAATAATAACGATGCGTTTATCTTTTAATACAGTAATAGACATGATTAAACATCTCCCTTAATATAAGATTTAAAATGAAATTGTGTTTCTTTTATTATTCGTTAAAAAATGACTATTGAAAAGTACGCACTTTATATGTACTTAGTCGCGAATTTCGTACTAATCGCTTGTTATATGGATACATAATATAAAAAATTATTCATTATAATTTATGATTTGAGGGGAGTGGTGAGGAAAATGAATTTAGAGGAACCGAAATTAAAAGGAGTAATAGCGACATTAAAAATAATCGGTGGGAAATGGAAACCACTTCTTTTATTTATTTTGCTAACAGATGGAACGAAAGGGTTTGGTGAATTAAAGCGGCTAATACCAGATATATCTCAAGGGACATTAGCGAAGCAGCTTCGTGAATTAGAACAAGATCAACTTATAAAACGTGAAATTTATCAAGAAATACCACCTAAAGTTGAATACAGCTTAACAGAACATGGAAAAACAGTAAGCACTGTTTTGGATAGTATGTGTGGTTGGGGAAGAGGACATTTAGAATATATCGACAAAGGTGAACTATAAAATTATTATGTAAACTAATTAGAGTGTGTGAGAATTTATTGTTTTAAAAATTTTTATTTTATAATATATAATTAAATAGTGTTAGAGATTATTAAACATATAATCTTCCAAATGAGGTGAAATTGATAAAGCTCCCTATTGTTCGAAGTAACTAGTTGTTTTGGGATGAAAAATGCGTACCGGATATCAAAAGAGACGTAAGCCCATTTACGAATATATCACCTTTGAGTCTATTTCGAGAATTATCAAAATTAGATATTTAATGCTTTTCTGCAAAGGGGAAATAATAAAATGAATGAATTAGATTATAAGAATTTTTATAATAAAGTGGGACGAGCAAACGGGTGGGACTTCAGTAAGCTGAAATGTGAAACTGTAGGTGACACTTGGGATTTTTATGGCGAAGTGAAAGAAAGATGCAAACCATCACACATTCTACTTGATGTTGGTACAGGTGGAGGAGAAAATGTACTTAACATAGCATCTTCAGCCAAATTATTAATTGGAATAGATAATTCTAATGGCATGATTGAAACAGCACATTCCAACTTAAAAAAAGCAGGTGTACAAAATGTTGAGTTTCTCCAAATGGGTTCTGAAGCTTTAACGTTTCCGCATGCTTATTTTGATATTGCTTCTAGTTGTCATGCACCGTTTATAGCATCTGAATTGGCAAAAGTAATGAAAAAGGGTGCTTTTTTCTTAACTCAACAAGTTTGCGAACATGATAAATTAAATCTCAAAGAAGCATTTGGCAGAGGGCAATGCTTAGGCGAAAGAGATGGCATTTTAAAAGAAAAATATATGGATGAACTTATTAGTGCAGGATTTGAGCTCGTGCAAGTACGTGAATACGATGTTATCGATTATTACAGTACACCTGAAGATCTCATTTTCTTATTAAAACATACGCCTATTATTCCTAGATTTGGAGAAGAGGAAGAGGATTTTAATATTTTACAAAAGTTTATTGACGCTAATAGTTCTGAAAAAGGGATTCGTACGAATTCAAAAAGGTTTATGATTATTGCTGTTAAATCATAATGTATTTTAGCGTAAAAGCTGAGTTTCTTTTAAAGAAAATCGGCTTTTTTTGTGTGGAAAAGAATGCAGGGAAAACTTTTAAAAAATAGAAATAAGTAAAGTGTTAATCAAAAAATCGAAATATGGAGGATATTTGTTTTGAAACGTTACTATATTAACAATGAAAAAATAAACGTACATATTACTGAATGGGGGAATAATGACAAGCCCGTTATCTTTTGTTTACATGGATTAGGTAGTACGAGTTTAAGTTTTATAGAAATTGCAGAGGAATTAAAGGAAGAGTATAGATTCATCTCCATTGATGCACCTGGGCATGGTAAGACACCGCTCTTTGAAAGAACGGAAGATTATGAGATGCAGAATTTAGCAAATTGGTTAAATGAAATAATTAATGAACTGAAAATTGAATATTTCTATTTTCTATCACATTCTTGGGGAAGTTTTGTAGCGCTATTTTATTTATTAAATAATCCAGAAAAGGTATTAGGGAGTATTCTCATTGATGGAGGGTATCAAACAAAAAGGCTTAAAGAAGAAACATTGGAAGAAGAAATTGCTTATTATGAAAAGGACTTTGAAGAGTATGTTTTTAATAGTTGGGATGATTTCCTTAAAAGTGAAAAAGAAATTTATACAAGGTGGTCTCCATTATTAGAACTTGCAGTTAAGGATCTTGGTATAGAAATAAATAATAAAGTATGTTGGCATGTGAGAGGTACAACAGCTGGTAATATCGTAAGAGGCATGCACAAAGATGAAACAATGGATATATATGAGGAGTTACCATCTAATATAATATTACTTCGTGCTACAGTACCAGAAATTTGGGATGAATATAGAGGGAAGACAGCGAGTATTTTTAGTGAGAGAACAAGAGCGACAGTAAAAATAATCCCAGATTCTACCCATCTGTTACATTGGGATTACCCGGAAGTTATAGTAGAAGAAATAAAAAACCATTGGTAATGTCTTTATACAATATAACTTAAAAAGGTTGATTCTTGTAATGTATAAGAATCAACCTTTTTGAAGCGTATGTAATAAAGAAATAACGTATAGAGAGTAAGTAAGATGTTTACTTAAAGTGTTATTTTTTAGCCGGTGTATTTCCCATCGCAATAGAAATTCTATTCCAACTATTAATTTGATTAATAATCAAGACAAGGTCAATATATTGTTTTTCATCATAATGTTCGCATACGCGTTTATATAAGGATTCAGGAACTCTTTTAGTAGGAATAAGTGTAATATGCTCAGCTAGTTCAATAGCGACTTTTTCTTCTGGTGTATAAAAAGTACATTCATCCCAAGTACTTAAGCAATAAATTCTTTGTTCAGTCTCTCCCATTTTTCGCGCATCAGATGTATGTAAATCTATGCAGTAAGCACAGCCATTGATCTGAGAAACTCTAATTTTAATAAGCTCTCTAGTCGTTCGATTAATCGTTGATTGCTTTGTGTATTTTTCCATGTCCATCATAATTTTCATAGCATCAGGTGCAGCATCATAGTAAGAAATTCTTTGAGTCACAATACAACACTCCTTTTAGTTTAAGATATTATTCATTATATCTTGATGTGGTCGTTCATACCAATTATTTGTACTAAAACGCAAACTGCTTGAAGTTAAGATTTTATTGTATTAGCCGATAATGTTAACTTAACTGTTCTAATACAAAAGTAGTAGTTTGTTAATTAAAGTTTCAATCTCCAGATGGGTTTTTCCTGTTAGTCTTTGAAATACAATACTAATAAATATAATGAATTTGGAGGTTTATTACAATGATTACACACATTTCAGATATTAAACTACAAACTGTTTCTATAGAAGGAGTAAAACAAGTATACGGAGATATACTATCTTTTCCAATAAAAAAAGAAACAGCGTCATTTATTCAATTTGAAGTAACACCATACACAACAATTAGTTTCCAGGAAGTATATGAACCAATTGCACCTGCGCATTTCGCTTTTGAGATTCCATATTCAAAATTTCATGAAACAGCAAGATGGCTTGAAGGATCTGGATTACTCATTGTGAAATGGAAAGATGGAAATACAATTGGTGAGGAGAAAGGTCTATTCAATTTATACTTTAAAGACGGTGATGGAAATCTTCTCGAAATTATCGCACATAGTTATATTAAAGAGGAGGTATTAGTTCCACATTCCCCCTTAAACATTTTATACGTAAGGGAAATTGGTCTTCCAGTTAAAAGTGTACCTGTATTTACGGAATGGTTGAAATCAAATCTAGATATGAAAACGAAGGAAGATGGGGATATTTTTAACTTTGTTATTGGTGGAACAGCATATATCGTTGCAACTTGGTGGCAACGACCTTGGATTCCAATTGCGATGCAAGCTTTACCACCGAAAGTACGTGTTTCATTCGGAACACCGGATCGTGTATTTTTGCAAGAAATCCAAAATAACTTTAAGAAAAATAGTGTCCCATTTGAATGTAAACATAATGAAGTATCATTTATTCAACAGGGATATTCATTTACTGTCTTGCATACACCAGAGTTCCATTCCGATATTCCTAGAAAATTAAGCTTACCACTTTCTATTTAAGGATAGAAAGTGGTAAGCTTTTTTGTATATTCGTGAAAAGGTTTTCGTTATGATTACAGTGAATTTATAGAGAAGTGTAAGGCGCTATTCTAATTTATTTTAAGGAGAGAAATGAAGTGAATCTAGGTAATCCGATTGCAAAAGGGAATACAGCGGAAATTTATCTTAATGATAATAAAGTTGTGAAATTGTTTAAAGAATATCTTCCTAATACAGAATCTTTATATGAAGCTAATAAACAAAAATTCGCGTATTCACGTGGTTTACAAGTTCCTAAAGTATATGAAGTTACAAAGTTACAAGGTAGACAAGCTATTATTATGGAGTATATACAAGGGAAGAGTGTAGGTGAACTCTTACTCAATAATTTAAATCAAGCGGAGCACTACATAAATATTTGTGTAAGTATACAACAAAAAATTCATGCTATCTCTGTGAGACCGGATGAAATAGAACCGATGGAAGAGCGCCTTTATCGTCAAATTAACTCCGTGCATAATCTGGATGAAAAACAAAAGGGAAATATATTAAAAAGATTAGATTCAATCATATTTGAACCTAGATTATGTCATGGTGATTTTCATCCGTTTAATTTAATTATGAGCAATGATGATATGAAAATTATAGATTGGGTTGATGCTAGTTCGGGTGATATTCGCGCAGATGTGTTTCGGACATACTTATTGTATTCACAGAATTCAGTGGAATTAGCTGAAATGTATTTACATATATATTGCAAAAATACAGGTTTATCAAGAGATGAAATTTTCCAGTGGGCTCCTATAATTACTGCGGCTAGATTGGCAGAGAATAAATCTCTATAAATAAAAGCTATCTTCATTTCTATATTTTTTCTTGCTAATTCTTTTCGATTTGTCATATACTAAAAAGAGACCAAACGTTTTCTTTTAGGAGGACACTATGCGTAAAGGTGAATTAACAAAAAGAATGATTCTTGATCGTTCCTCTGCCCTGTTTAATGTAAAAGGGTATAGTGGTTCTTCAATTTCTGATATTATGCGAGAGACTGGATTAGAGAAGGGTGGCATCTATCGTCACTTTAAAAATAAAGATGAATTAGCTATTCAAGCCTTCCAGCACGCAACCTCACAAATGGGAGTGCGTTATGTCGAAGAGATAAAAAAAGCATCCAATACGTTGGATAAGTTAAAAACTTTTATTTCAGTTTTTACATCTCTCATTCATAATGATCCTCTTCCTGGAGGGTGTCCAATCATGAACGTAACGTTAGAAGCAGATGATTCCCATCCTCTCATGGCAGAACAAGCACAGATAGCGATGAATCAATTAATTGGAATAATTGAAAAGATTATTACGAATGGAATTGAGCAAGGAGAGTTTAAACCAGATACTCAAGCAAAGCAGATTGCTATCATCTGGATTTCTTCTCTTGAAGGAGCACTTGCCTTATCACGTTTATATCAAGATACAGTCTATATTGATGCAGTATCGTCTCAGCTTCTAGCTGAGTTGAAACAAAAAATTACGGCCAAGTGAGCCGTAATTTTTATCGTAAAAAAGAGACTGATTAGTTTCTTTTTTAGGAGGTGATCACTTAATAGAAATTCCATGATGAAACTATTAAAAAACAAATGAGAGAAGAATAGTACTAATACAAAATAGTAAATTGAAAAATGTGTAGAGTATGAATGATTTTGGCCTACCTGTTTCTAATTTTTGGAGGAGTGTGAAAAGGGATATGAGAGAATTTGAAACAATCGTAATTGGATCTGGCCCTGGAGGATATGTTGCTGCAATAAGAGCTTCACAATTAGGGCAACAAGTGGCAATTATAGAAAGAGAGAATCTTGGTGGCGTATGTGCTAACGTCGGCTGCATTCCGTCTAAGGCACTTATTTCTGTAGGTCATCGCTTTGAGGAAACAAAGCATTCAGAAGATATGGGTATTTTTTCTTCTGGTGTAAATGTTGATTTTGCAAAAGTACAAGAATTTAAAAACGGCGTTGTAAAAAAATTAGTAGATGGTGTAGAAGGGTTATTAAAAAGTAATAAAGTAGATGTGATAAAAGGTGAAGCTTATTTCATAGATGCTAACACTATACGGGTAATCAATAAAGATGCAGTTCAAACATATACATGTAAAAATACAATTATAGCTACTGGCTCGTGCCCAGTTGAAATTCCAACATTTAAATTTACAAAACGTGTGATTAACTCTACAGGTGCACTTAGTTTAACTGAAGTTCCAAGTAAATTGGTTGTAATCGGTGGTGGTTACATTGGTACTGAATTGGGCTCTGCTTACGCTTCCCTCGGTTCTATAGTAACAATTATTGAAGGAGGTAAAGATATTTTAACTGGCTTCGATAAACAAATGACTCAAATTGTGAAAGAAGACCTCATAAACAAAGGTGTGGCAGTAGTAGTAGATGCATTCGCTAAAGGTGTTGAAGAAGTTGAAAATGGTGTAATTGTTACCTACGAAATTGGTGGTGAAGAAAAGAAAGTTGACGCTGATTACGTATTAGTAACGGTTGGTCGTCGTCCTAATACTGAAAATATGGGTTTTGAGAAAATCGGTATTGAGTTTTCTGACCGCGGTTTATTAAAAGTTGATCAACAATGCCGTACTAACCTTCCGAACATTTTTGCTATCGGTGATATTATTGCTGGTCCACAGCTTGCACATAAAGCATTTTACGAAGGGAAAGTAGCTGCTGAAGCTATCTCTGGTGAACTATCATTTGTTGATTACTTGGCAATTCCAGCAGTTTGCTTCACCAATCCTGAGTTAGCAACAGTTGGTTATTCTGAAGAGCGAGCAAAGGCAGAAGGCATGGAAGTAAAAGTGATTCAATCCCCATTTTCAGCAAACGGTCGTGCACTTGTATCAAATGAAGGAAAAGGGTTCTTGAGGCTATTGGTGCGTAAAGAAGATGGTGTATTAGTTGGTGCTCAAATCGTGGGTAATGGTGCATCAGAAATAATTGCCGAAATGGGTTTAGCAATCGAATCAGGCATGACAGTTGCAGACATTGCATTAACACCTCATGCTCATCCAACTTTAAGTGAGATTATGATGGAAGCTGCTGAGACCTTAATTTACAAGTTGAAATAGATAGTAATGTATAAAAATTTTATTGTTTCGCCTTTTAGAAATTCTAAATAAAATGAAGATGAAGTCTGAAGCTAGAGGACGGAGTAGATCCTTGTTCAAAATCGACAGTACATTTCAAATGATACATTATGGACAATTAATTGAGTTGTTTTTTACCAAAAAAGAGACTGTTCGGTTTCTTTTTTGTTCAATTCATTAGAGATTACAAAGTGAAATCATGAAAAACAAATATGAGAGGAGAATACAAATGAGTCAATTTGTTAATTCAACAATAGAAGGTAAAAACTTTATTGCTGTTCAAGTAGGAAAATGGGAGGATTTACTTCAATATAAAAATGGAAATCCATTTAAAGCTCCTGGAAAGGTATTTCTTAAAGATGACTTACAATGTACAGGGATGGAAGTTTCACTTAATGTTTTTCCTCCAGGTATTTCAATGTCTTTTTATCATAAGCATAGAGAAAATGAAGAGCTATATATCTTTGTCAAGGGACAAGGGGAATTCAAGATTGATGATGAAATCCTTGAAATCAAAGAGGGCACTGTCATTAGGGTAGCACAAGAGGGGGAAAGAATTTGGCGTAATAATTCAAGTGAACCGCTCTATTTTATTTGTATTCAAGCTAGGGCAAATACTTTGGAAGAAAGTAATATCGAGGATGGTATTAAGCTAGATAAATCCGTTGAATGGATTGAAAAATAGGTGCCACTGTACGATTAAATATCGTTTCGCTCCTTGTATTTTGTCTTTTGAAGAAAACTTATCTATAGAAAAGTACACCCAATTGTTAAACTGAATGTAACAATTGGGTGTACTTCATAGGAAACCAACTGTGTTTAAAGAATGGCTTTTTTCAATCTTTATTCTATAAAGGTTCATTATCCGTACTTGTTCCTCAGTTAACTCTTCTTTATTCCAATACATATGCATTAAACTATATTCGAATATCTCCTTTAATTTAATAAACAATGGAAGCTGCTCTATCATTTCTTTAGGTAGATCATTTTCCTCCTGGTATCCGTCGATTATTGCTTTTGTAATAGAATTCTCATAGTCGACTATGTTACCATTCCCAATGAATGAATATTCTATCGCACTATAGATTGGGACTGCTAAATCGAATATATAAAAATGTTTCTCACAGTCTTGAAAATCAATCATTGTTAAATGTATATCATTTTCCACTAATATATTTTCTAACCAAAAATCTCCGTGTATTAAGCCGTAATTTGAAGGATTCTTTGGAAGTTCCTTTATAGAAGTTAAAACGTCAGATGCAATTTCTCTTATAGTAGTTTCTTCTTTAGGGATATAGTTAAGAAAATTATACTTAAATAGCTTCAGAGAGGATGAATTTAAAGTAAGTCAAATTGAACTTGAATTAGGGAACTATTTTTCTGTTTACAATGAAGTTCTAGTAAATCATAAAAAGCCATCTCATGAGATACTACCTGTAATGTATCAGGCGATAGATTTATATTTAGAGATGCTAAAAGAAAATAATGTAGTAGTAAAGTATATCTCCAAAAATAAAGATTTACCAACACAAGAGTTACTAAAAAGGTTGTTTAATCTTTTTCCAACAATAGGATATGGGGACCTACAATATATAGAGCTTATTAATAAAGCGAGATAAAGATTCAATTTGTATTGAATAAAAAAACAATAAAAAATGCACCTATAAGGACAGATGCATTTTTTTATTTATATTTGTTTAAGTAATTCCAGTTCCTCTTCTACAAATGCCATTAATTCTTTTATTGTCTCACTAGAAAAATCAAAACGAATTCCAGCTGCTTCATATACCTCTGGTAAGGATTCAGAGCTACCTAGAGATAATGCTTTTTTGTAATTTTGTAGTGCTTGTTTAGGATTCTCTTTATATTGTTTATACATTTGCAATGCACCAAGTTGCGCGATTGCATATTCGATATAATAGAATGGTATTTCGAATATGTGTAGTACAGGTAACCAGCCAGTTGCTATCCAGTTTTCATAACCTTCAATATTTACCACATTCGATTGGTAAGTGTTATGTAATTCTAAATATTTTTCATTTCTTTCTTTAGCAGTATGATTTGGATTTTCATACATCCAATGTTGGAATTGATCAACGATAAGCATTTGTGGTAAATACTTAACAATATCTTTAAAGAAATCTAATTTTGCTTTTATAAATTCTTCTGTATTCTCATAAAATGTATCCCAATACTCCATCGAAAACAATTCCATTGTCATGCTGGCTAGCTCAGCTGATTCTGAAGGGATTTCTAAATATTTTTGTAGCTTTAGCTGCTTCATACATTCATTATGAATACTATGGCCCATTTCATGGAGGAAAGTAGTAACATCATAATGTGTATGATTGAGATTCATAAAAATAAAAGATAATTGAGAAGCAGGTAAGTGTTCGCAAAATCCTCCAGGTGCTTTTCCTTTACGACTTTCTAAATCTAAGCAATCATTTTTATGCATACGGCTCAACAATGCAGAGAATTCAGGGTCTAGTTTGTGTAAAATATGAGAACTTTTTTCGATTAAATCACTCTCGTCTTCAATAGGTTTTAATACTTTTTGATTTGGTGCGGCTGCTTTTAGATCCCACGGACGAAGTGTATCTACTTGAAGTTCAGCTTTTTTCTCATTAAATATATTATCAATAAGTGGTACAACGTATTTACGAACAGATTCTGCAAGTTCATAGCAATCTTGAGCCGTATAATCAAAACGTTCGTATTTTTTGAACATATAATCACGATAATTATCTAATTGAATATTCTTTGCCTTTTGGTGACGGATTGTTATTAATTCATTTAAAATGGTTTGTAGTTCTTTTTCAACAGATAAGTACTGTTCAGAAATAAGTGTTTTTGCTTTTTTTCGTATATCACGATTCGGATCTTGTAAGTAAGATTGTAATTCAGTTATCGTTTTTTCTTCGCCATCCCATATCGCAGTTAAACTCCCAGTGATTTCGAAGTACTCGGTTACTAATTTGTCTTCTTTTACTTCTAAATCAATGTTCTTCTCACAAAATAATGTTTGTGCATTCTTTATTTTTTTATCAAGTATGCTATAAGTTTTTGGATCTAGTTGCATTCGGAATGGTGATTCTAAATATGTATTATCAAATGAATTTTGATAACGTTTCAAAAGAGGCCTTACATATTGTTGATCATATTCAAACGTATCTTTTATTTCTTTGTTATCTGTATTACATTGAAAAGCAATATAGTGTGATCTTAATTGTTCTTCGATTTCAGATGTTAATTTTGACTGAGCTTTTAGCCAGTTTTCTAAATCTTCTCCAGAAGAAATAGACGTACTTAATAAAGTAGACAATTCTTTTTCAAGCTCATGTAAATTACGAATATCAATCGTATTAGAGTTCTGCATTATTTACCCCTCACTTTTTATTTACTCAAGGAGATATTCTTCTTTTTCGCTATGATTCCTTTTTTGCCTAAAAAATTTGTGCCTATTACTCCAAGAACAATCATAAGTGTACCGAAAATATGATAGTAGGAAATTTGCTCGTGTAAGAATACAACACCTGCAATTATAGTAATAAGTGTAGATAAGTTGCTAAAAACACTTATTTTAGCTGCTTCAATATAAGATAATGAATAGTTTAATAATAAGGCCGTTAGTAAGGATGATAGTAATCCTAAATATAAAATAGAGATAAGAAATGTTCCGTTCGTAAATGGCTTAAAGTATACAGTTATTGTACCTTTGTTCATATGGTCAATGATCGCGATGAAATTAAAACTAATAAAACCGATTGCTGTCATTGTGTATGTTAAATCTATTAACTTGAATTTCTTTGTCATTTTTCGAGCTAACACATTATAGCAAGCAGATGATAATGCCGATAACAGGATGAGAATAACTCCGATGAAGCTAGTTTCATGGGCACCGATACCATTCATGATAAATATATAAATGACACCGATGACAGAAACGAGTACAGATGTTTTTTGCCATATATTTGTATACTCTTTTAAAAAATAGGAAGCTAGTATCATCGTAAATATAGGGATAGCAGCCTGTATAATTCCAGCTTCAGATGAACTTGTAAATACTAGACCAAATGCTTGGAAAGCAAAGAACAGTGCTGGATAAAATATTGCAAGTGGTAAAAGGGCAAGTATGTTTTTGAATGATATATTTAACTTTACAAAACCGAAAATAACCGGAATGCTTGCTGCTATGAAAGCAACTGTAAAACGGTGAGCAAGGGTATCAAGAGGGCTCGTAATGGTTAGTGCTAGTTTCACAAACATAAATGAAAATCCAATAATAAATGAATAGAGTAATGCTGATATATATGCTTTTGTTGTATTTTTCATAATTTCACCTCATAGTAGTTGATTTCTTACTGGCCAGTATACGTATATAGTAATCTTTCTGATCTAGTGCTACAATGTGAACAAATACAAACTGTACCGGTACAACTTAAATATTGGGGTGGTAATGATGTATAAGTATTTACATATTTTAAACGATTTAGAAAGTATGATTCAAAATGGTGAGATAAAAGAAGGAAAGAAATTACCGTCTATACGGTCACTCGTCACGCAATATGAATGTAATAAGGCGACTGTAATGCGAGCGCTGCATGAATTAGAAAAGCGTCATATTATTTATTCTGTACCTCAAAGTGGATACTACGTTGTTAAGAAATCTGGGAGTTACATAGAAAATAACGAGATGATTGATTTTGCTTCCTCAGCACCAGATCCAGATGTTTTTCCATACTTAGATTTTCAACATTGTATTAATAAGGCAATTGATACATATAAAAATGATTTGTTTGTATACGGAACACCGAAAGGTTTACCATCTTTAATTCCAGTTATTCAAAAACAGCTGGCAAATTATCAAGTCTTTACAAAAGAAGAAAATATCTTTATCACATCAGGTGTGCAGCAAGCACTTGCAATACTAACTTCTATACCATTTCCGAATGAAAACGAAACGATATTAATTGAACAGCCAACATATCATTTATATATTGAATATCTAGAAATAAATGAAATTCCTGTAATTGGCATTAAACGTACGAATGAAGGCATCGACTTGAATGAATTAGAACGTATATTTCGAACAGGAAAAATAAAATTCTTTTATACGATACCGAGATATCATCATCCACTTGGAACTTCTTATTCTAAAGATGAGAAAGAAAAAATCGTGCTATTGGCCAAGAAGTATAATGTATTTATAGTGGAAGATGATTATTTAGCAGATTTAGAAACAGATTCAAAAGCAGATCCGTTATATAGCTTACATAATTGTAATCATGTCATATATTTGAAAAGTTACTCGAAGATTATTTTTCCAGGTTTACGAGTCGGTGTGGCGGTTATTCCACTAGCTATTGCAAATGCTTTCCATAAATATAAAAAGATTTTAGACATCGATAGTCCAATGATATCTCAAGCTGCTTTAGAAATTTATATAAAGAGTGGTATGTTCGAACGCCATAAAAATAAAATTAAATCCTCCTATAATAATAGATCAAAAAAACTAGCAGAAATATTAGAAAAAGTGCATAATGAAAACCCACTTTTATTTACATATAAAAAGTATAATACAATAGGAATCCATACTTGTTTAGAAATAGATAAAATCAGTATTTCGGAAATGTTTTTACAAAAATTGAGTGATCTTCAAATAAATATTGATACTATTGATAAAAATTATGTAAGGGATTTTCCTAAAGAAAGACTGTTAAAGTTAAATGTATCGAATGTAAAAGAAAATCAGATAGAAGAAGGTATACGCAAAGTAATTGAGGAAATCAAACAATCAGAACGTCTGAAATTTCAATTTAAAAAAGAATAATACGAATAAGGAGGTTTGTTGTGAGACACAAATTAATAACCTTATTTATATGTATTACTATAGTAATTGGAGCGATGGTAGTTACTAAATATTATATAGAAGATGATCAATGCATAGCAGTTGTAGCAGGGGCAACAAGAGGTGCTGGAAGAGGAATTGCGATGATGCTTGGTGAAGCCGGTGCAACTGTATATGTAACAGGAAGAAGTACAAAAGGGAATTTATCCTGTATGGGGAGAACTGAAACGATTGAAGAGACTGCAGAGCTTGTTACAAAGCAAGGCGGAAGTGGAATCGCAGTTCGTGTTGACCATACAGTAGAAGAAGATATTAAAGCATTATTTACAAAGATTCAGGAAGAACAAAATGGACAGCTTGATATTTTAGTAAACGATGTTTGGGGCGGCGATCCTTTAACAGAATGGGAGAAACCTTTCTGGGAACACAGCCTACATAACGGACTACTTATGCAACAAAGAGCTGTACATTCTCATATAATGACAAGCCATTACGGTGTACCATTAATGGTGAAAAATAAAAAGGGACTTGTAATTGAAATTACAGACGGTGTCGACTATCAATACCGTGGCAATTTATACTATAGTTTAGCAAAAATATCAACTATTCATTTAGCAGAGGCTATGGCGAAAGATTTAGAACAACACAATATTACAGCTGTCGCAGTTAGTCCAGGATTCCTTCGTTCAGAAGCGATGTTAGATATATTTGGTGTAACAGAGGAGAATTGGCGAGACGGAGCAAAGCAAGATCCTCATTTTATAGCATCAGAAACTCCTTTCTTCGTTGGGAGAGCAGTCACAGCTTTAGCAAGCGACTCAAATGTTCATGAAAAAACTGGACGAGCGCTAAGTTCATGGGAATTAGGAAGAGAGTATGGATTTACAGATATGGATGGAAGACGACCAGATTGGGGAAAGTATTTTGAGGAGAATGTTTTGAATCAAAATTAATATTTTTTAAGAGCACTCATTTGTAGGAGTGCTCTTTTTCTTTATACAGTACACAAATAATAAAGTCCTCTTAAAAATAAAGTGAAACTTTAATCAGTGGGGGGTGTCCATCCCCCCACTGATTATTAGTTGAACCAATCGGGCGTTTACGGGCAGTTATCTCCCACCTAACTTCCTAGCATTCGCCGAATTTCGAGGTGAGAGTCTTACTGCCCGTTAATGCGGGATAAAATGGTTATTTAAAAAGCATTGGTACAAATGAAATACAGTCAAAAATAAAGTGACAAATCCAACTTACCCAAATACTTTTTGAATTTTTCCATATATAATTTAGTGCTAATCTAACTGGGATTATAGTTATTAATAACTGCATTGGCACAAAACCATAAGCTGGAATATGCCACAAAGCGAACAACACACTACATATTAATGATGCCGTGCCAAATTTTAATCCTAATTTTTGTAATGCGATAATTATATTAGTGCAAATCAACTCTTCACCCATTAACATAAAGGGCACACGGAATAAAACCATAGAAATACTTATTACTTCAGCAACGGAATTTTTAGTTGCAGGTTCAAAAATGTAACTGAATATTAAGCTGGAAGCCATACCTACGATAATTGTTAAAGGCACACCCCAAAGTAATGTCTTAAAATTAAAATGTTTAAATTGCTCTAATGATATTTTTCCTAAAAAATAGTATCCTATAATTCCACATAATACAAGATTCCATAAAGCTTCAAGAATCATTCCCAATACTTCAGGTATATTATCTCCTAACACTGCGAAAAGTTGATATACAATCCCGGAAATAATTAATAATCCCAAAGCCAAAAGGGATTTTGAATCAATTTTCTTCTCTGTTTCTATAATCTTTGTTTCCACAACAACCCCTTCTTTCTTATTATTTCATTGATTACGAATATATAATAGCACATTGTTCTCCAAAATAATGGTAATTGAGACGGTCATAATAATTTTATTTTTCCAAATCAGTAAGTCCAAGATTAGGAGATTCCTTGCAAGAATCATTTAGACCAAAACCTATTATTAATGTCGTGATTGAAATAAAGCATATTGCAAATGGTGTGAAATAAAGCAATTATTAAACAAAAATAATAATCGCCCATCAAATTTATGAGTAGGCGATTAATGTATTTCTAAGAACAAAATTAAACAACTTTATTATCTTTACACATATATCGCATAAAACATTTTTTAACTTTATTAAATATATAGGGAATCATTACCAAAAAATGATATCCTTAAAGTATAGTTTATATTTTGTATAGGAGGGTGATGGAGTCTATGGCGGTACGTATAGTCGATGATTTACAACAATTCTCTTTATTACTTATGTTTTTGAGTACATTAATATTTTACAGATACTTAAAGAAGATTAAACGAGAGAGAAAACTGACTTCTTTCGAATGGACAATGTATTTTGTCACTCAATTCGCGACTTCCATTTGGGCAATTACTTATTTTATTAAATTCTTGTCTGAATCGTAAGTTACATTAAACCATTTTAGCTTACTGGGTTATTGTTATCTATTAGGGATATAAATATAGTCCGTATCTAAGTCAATGACGACATCGCTCTTAATGTCTTCTTGTAATGACTTTGGAATGTTTTCAAAATGATAACGTACACAAAATAAATTTATAAGCTCCTCATTAGATAACTCTTCATTTTTTAAGTTAAAATACATTTTTTTAACTTACTGATAGAACAGTTATGACCAATAACATACTCATTAATTCCATATCCATCAAATTCAATTATCATGTTATCACTATTGGTTGCTAGCCAACATTATAGCTTTAATTTTGGATGAATCTTTCATATTGATTATTATACATAGCTTATATATGTCTCGTCTCAATTATGATATTCAAAATAAGAAGAAACACATTTGGGAATTTTTATAGCAGGTGCAACAGCACGTTCTTTAATACCAATGCTAATAAAAGAAGGTCATACTGTGTATGCAATGATTCGTAACGAATCACAAGTAGAAGCAATGAAGAAAGTTGATGCTTTACCAGTACTAGCTGGGAGAGAGGTGCTTCAAAGAATAAGGCACGTAAAGAGAATGGATACTTTAAAATATCATAAAAATCCTTTAATGGGAATACTAGTAACATTCACTATTAAAGGATTGGGCTGTAATGAATATACTTTTTGAAAGCATTATTTTAATCCTCACTGGAATTATTGTTTTAAAATTGACAGGTAGTAAATCTGTTAGCCAAATGACGAGAGCTGAAATTATTATTGTGGTTTCTATAGGTCGTATTATTGTAGAACCTATATTAAGTAGGAAAGTAGGCCCATCTATTTTTGCTGCGTTTATTTTTGCGGGTGTTTTACTTATTATTCATTTTTTTGAATTGAAATCACGAAAAGTAGAAAAGTTTCTAAATGGAAATAGCATTATTGTTATAGAAAACGGAGAAATCTTAAAAAAGAATTTATTACGCGCAAAAATGTCAGAACAACAATTATTTATGCATCTGAGAGAAAAAGGCATACATGAAATCAAGAATTTACAACAAGCAACTGTAGAAACGAATGGACGGATTGGGTATCAACTAACTACCAAGGTACAACCAGTTACTTTGGAAATGCTAGAAAAGCTTCTAGAGCAATGTAATCTTAAAAAATAGTTTTAGACTGAAAAACGCTTCTTGTACATAAAGACACTTTTCACAAACATGTAAAAGTCCCTTCAGTAATCCTGAAGGGACTTTCGTGTTATCTAATTTACCGAGGGTGATGACGATCAATATTACGATTAACAACAACATTAAAGTTCATAAAAATAAACAGAATGAATAATTGACAAAAAATGAGAATAGTAGTAATCTAACGTAAAACATACGCTACCGTATTTTATGGGAGAGATAATATGCAATTAACGAGAGAAGACTGGATAAAAGTAGGATTACAACAATTAGCTAATGAAGGTATACATAAAGTTCGCATTGAAGCACTTGCTCGATTGCTAAAAATAAGCAAAGGAAGCTTCTATCACTATTTTCGTGACCATCAAGAGCTTTTAGATTCTATGCTCGACTTTTGGGAAGTACATGCAACAAAGCTGATTGTTCAAAGTATGGAGCAACAGGACGCCTCTTTAGAACAGCTATTACAGATTAGTTTTAATCGAGATAAAAAAATTGAGAATGGTATTTATGCTTGGGCTAAATATGATCCTGTTGTGGCAACACGTTTAGTAGATATAGAAGAACAAAGAATTTCTTGTGTTGCAAAATTGTATCAAAAAATGGGCGTAGACGAAACTGAATCAATTGATCGGGCGAGACTTGCCTATTTAACGTATGTAGGATGGATGACAAGGTTTGAAGCAAATCCTAATTTTGATATTGATAAAATGGTTGAGCTTTTAACTTCTTTCAGCGGGTGTCCAAACATCCATTGAAAAAAGTAAAGCCTCCGGACGCAATTATGCTGAGGCATAATTGATTATTCGATAATAAATGTCCCTAGTATGGTTATAAAACCTGAAGGGACAAAATTTTCACTATAACATACGGTAGTGTATGTTATCTTTGAAGTTACGAAATTGGGGGCGAATAAATGAAATTACTATTAATAGTAGTAGCTGTGGGGCTTCTGTGGTTTATCAGTTTTTTGCATATTTATTGGGCTTTTGGAGGTCGATGGGGTTCTGCTGCTGTTATCCCAGTAAAAGAGGGAGAACATAAGCCTGCTTTTACTCCGAGAATATGGGGAACATTATTCGTAGCCATTCTTATTCTATTAGCTAGTGTCATTATTGTTGTTCAAGTAGGTTATTTGCAGGGGTTCGAAGCAAATAGTTTATCTAAAATCGGAAGTATTGTCTGTGCTTTAGTTTTCATTGTTAGGGCAATTGGTGATTTTAAGTTTGTTGGATTTTTCAAAAAAATTAAACATTCTCAGTTTGCTAGATATGACACTTGGTTCTATAGTCCATTATGTTTATTCTTTGGTTTTGTCTATATCATGTTGTTGTTTTAATAAGTATAATGAATTCCCTATAAAATAAATTTTATGCAGGAAGAAAACACCTCTTATTGAACAAGTAGCAATAAAAAGAAGTTTGAGCATAGCAATAGAGCAATACGGGTTCTGGTGACAGCGAAGTCCGCTATGATTAGTCATTTGTGTTTAAAAAGAGGATAGATAGGGCGAATTTATTCAAGCTCTTCTATCCTTTTAATTTTTATAAATATAATGTATGACATTAGATAAGAATTCACTATTAATAATAGGTTCAGCTTATATCTTGACTTTTAATAAAATTTTAAAGTGTTGGTTTTTTATTGTGTGAATAAGAGGTTAGTTGTTGTTTTGGAGTTTAAATCATTGATTTAAACTTAGCAATTGTATCATGTAATCTTTCTAATCCAATCAACATATCTTTATCATTTAACATTGAATAACTAATTCGTAAATGATTATATTGAGTTTCATGGCTTAATAGACAAGCTGTTCCAGGTAAAAAAGAAACATCTACTTCATTTGTTTTTTGTAATAATGTAAAAGGATCGATTGACTGTGGGAGTGTAACCCATAAGTTAAATCCACCATTAGGTATTTCAAATTCTAATTCTAATTCTTTTAATGGAGATAATATACCAATTGTTAAATCTCGTCTAATTTGTAAAGCTGTACGTAATTTTTCTAAATGATTTTTCATTCGTTCCGCTCGTAAAAAAGGAAGTAGTGCTTTCTGCGTTAATAAAGGGCTACCAATATCCATCGAAGCCTTCACAGCGTATAACCATTCAAAGATATGTCCTTCAGCTGCAAGTGCCGCGATGCGAAGACCTGGTGCTAACGTTTTACTAAATCCTTTTAAATATATAACATGACCATTTGTATCAAAGCTTTTTATTGGAGGGGGAATTTTAAAATCCTCAAAATAAATTTCTCCGAAAGAATCATCCTCAATAATGAAGAAGTTATATAGCTCTGCTAGTTCTACAAGTTCCATTCTTCTTTCTTTACTCATTACTGTGCCCGTTGGATTCTGAAAAGTAGGATTCACATATAACAAAATAGGATTCTTTCTTTGACAAATATCATCGATTAAATCTGAGCGAATGCCGTTGTTATCAAGACTAACAGGGATAATTTGAACTCCTTTATTAACAAATACATCAAGGGCCGCTCCATAACACGGACTTTCTACTAACACTATGTCTCCAGGCTTTAATAATGTTTGGGCGATTAAATCGATTCCTTGCTGGGCACCACTTGTAATTAATAATTGAGATGGATCTGTAACTAATTGTTGGTGTTCTTTTAAGTAGTTTGTTATTTCCACTCTAAGTTCTTTGTCACCTTGAACAGGTCCGTATGTTGCCAGTATCATTTGATCCTTATTAATTAATTTGTGCATTTCATCTGAAAGAAACGGATTTGGTAATAAACGTGGATAAAGGACTGCCTGTGAAAAATCGAAATATTTACGGTGTTGGTTCATTACATATTGAGAACGCATAACATTAATGGATTTCGTTTGTTGCCATTGATACGGAATTGGTTTGAAATCTTTATTCACACGTTTATGTATATAGGCACCTTTTCCTTGCTCAATGCGTATATATTCTTTCGTTTCTAACTGCTTATACGCTTTACGAACAGTTAATAAACTGATTTGCAAATCATCGGCCATAGAACGTAAAGAAGGGAGGTAATCGCCATGTGAAAGCATCCCGCTTTGAATTCTCTCAACAATTTGCATATATATTTGTTGGTAATATGGTATGTTGGATTCTTTACGTAGTACTATCTTCATAGAATCACCTGTTTTTCTTTTTAATTTAATTAAAGCGAAAAACAGTCTGACAATCAACTATATTTTTATTCAACTGTTATATGCGTGGATACACTGTTATACACCATATCCTCTATACTCATTTCAAGAGTAAAAAGGAGGAAGGAAAATGGTCATTTTAAATTATATTTTAGTATGTATTATTTTTGGAACGACATTTTTAACGATAAAAATTGGAATAGAAGCTGGCGCACCACCATTATTTTCAGCTGGAATTCGTTTCTTTTTGGCGGGCCTTATTCTCATTATTATTTTTAAATTAAAGCGAAAGGATATTATGCCTTACTTATTATCGAAACGTATTGTATATGCTGGTTTTTGTTTAACATTTATGACATTCGCGACCCTTTACTGGGCTGAACAATATATTTCTTCTGGATTAGCTGCAGTTCTATCTGCTACAGGCCCAATGATGATCTTGCTATTGCAATCAAAGAGAAATAAAACAAAATTGCAAAAAGAACAACTTGTCGCTTTAGTTATAGCACTCCTTGGTGTTTTTTGCATTTCTTTACCTGGAATGCATCAAGAACTTACATTCATATGGAGTATCGCTTGCCTTGTTATATTAGTAGGAGAGTTGTTTTATGGAATAGGTTCTATTCGTTCTAAAGAGATACTTTCAGATTTACCTAACGTATCACCATTTCTCATTAACGGCATTCAAATGTTTTATGGAGGAGTTTTGTTGTTAATTGTATCTATCGTAATGGAACAGCCTAATCTAACGATCTTAACATCTTGGAATGTACAATGGCCAATTTTATATCTCATATTTGTAGGGTCTATCGGTGGACACGGTTTATATTACTGGCTTTTATCAAAAACAAATCCTGTATTTCCATCAACGTGGTTATATGTATCTCCATTAATCGCTGTAATTGTAGGTTATTTTGTATTAGGAGAACCATTAAATCCTACAATGGGAATTGGAGCTTGTTTAATCTTGATTGGTGTATTTTTAGCGAATCGTTCTACACTTGGAGTTTATTTTAAGCAGGGAAGGTTGTTAAAAAAAGAGATGTAGTTAAAGTTTAATGATGTGGAAAACAGCGGAAAACGTATTCAAAATTTAGAAGAAAAAATAGTTAATTTGAAGAAAATGATTAACACATTAGAATACAGATTAGAGATAGTAAAATCAAAAACACAGTTGGAGAAATAACCAACTGTGTTTTAATATAGGGTGTATTTAATTTTACACTTAACTAAATCAATCGCATATTGTTTGGTGGATAAGTGTTATTTTTTTATTACGGTATTACCCATCGCGATAGAAATTCGATTCCAACTGTTTATTTGATTAATGATTAACACAAAGTCAACATATTGTTTTTCGTCAAAGTGTTCACGTACTCGGTTGTATAGATTTTCAGGAACTCTTTTAGTAGGAATGAGAGTAATATGCTCCGATAGTTCCAAAGCAACTTTTTCTTCAGGAGTATAAAAATCACAATCATCCCAAGCATTTAAGCAATAAATTCTTTGCTCGGTTTCACCTAATTTTCGGGCGTCAGAAGTATGCATATCGATACAATAAGCACAACCATTAATTTGAGAGACTCTAATTTTTATAAGCTCTCTAACAGCACGATTAATTGAGGATTTCTTCGTGTATTTCTCCATGTCCATCATAATTTTCATACCATCAGGCGAAATATCATAGTAGGCAATTCTTTGACTCATAAGACAAAACCTCCGTTATTATAAGTTTTTATAATAAAAACACACTAGGTCGCTATTGTGACTTCTAGTGTGTTTTCGTAATTAATTCACTTTTTTTATAAAACCTTTATAATGACGCTTCACAAGTTGACTTTCTAACGTCTTCATCGTTTCTAATGCAACACCTACGATGATTAGTAAACTTGTACCACCGATTTGAGCAGAGGGTGGTAATGTAGCGATTTTTGTAAATATAAGTGGCAATATTGAAATTGCTCCTAAGAAAATCGCACCGATAAATGTTAAACGGTATAAAATTTTTGTTACATACTGTTCTGTAGATTTACCTGGGCGAATACCAGGTACGTATCCATTTTGCTTTTTCAAATTCTCAGCCATTTGTTCAGGGTTCACTTGAATGAATGCATAGAAATATGTGAAAGCAACGATAAGACCCACATAAAGTGTCATTCCAAATGGATGTGCAAAATCAAGATTCGCAATTATCCATTTAGATACGCTTGAATCAGGGAAGAGCTGCGCAATTGTACGCGGCGTCATTAAAAAGGCAGAAGCAAAGATAACAGGAATTACACCTGCACTATTTACTTTAAGAGGTAAATGAGTATTTTTTGCTCCTTGATATTGATTGTTTCCTGAAACAGCTTTTGCATATTGAATCGGTATTTTTCGAACAGCTTGTTGAATGTAAATAACACCAACAACTATCGCTAAAATTACGAGTCCAATTAAAACTATTTTTATTATGTGCATAAATAACTGATCGCCTGCGTTTTGGAATTGTTGCAAATAAATTTGATTAGCGACATTTGGAATCGCCGCAACAAGTCCTGCGAAGATAATCATTGAGATTCCATTACCAACGCCATTAGCGGTAATTTGTTCACCTAACCAAAGTAAAAATGCAGTACCAGCAGTTAAAACTGTCGCAATAAATAAGTATGTAGTCCAGCTTTGATCTGTAATTAATTGTCCACCTGCTATATTATTAAAACCATAAGACATCCCAATGGATTGTATAAATGCGAGAATGATTGTAAAGTATCGAGTAAATTGAGCTGATTTCTTACGGCCCATTTCTCCTTGCTTTGCCCATTCTGTAAATTTAGGTACAACGTCCATTTGTAGTAATTGTACAATGATAGAAGCTGTAATATATGGTGTGATACCTACAGCAAAGATTGAGAAGTGTTGCAGTGCTCCTCCGCCAAATACGTTTAGCATACCTAAAACGTTGGCTTGATCTTGTACTTTTAATACCTCTGCGTTAGTATGAGGAACTGGAATAAACGTGCCAATTCGAAAAACAATTAGCATCGCTAGTGTAAAAAGAATTTTGTTTCTTATCTCAGCTACTCTCATGAAATTTGAAATCGTACGAAACATTATGTCGCCTCCTATATTTTTATCAGTTCAAAACTGATTATTATATCCCGATGAAGTAACCACAAACCTCCTTCCGCATTAAATTCATTTGACAAATGGAATTTTATACATTTTGTAGTTTTCACGGATATAAAAATATAAGGTGTTATACAAGCGATTTATTGACTTTTCGTAATCATTCAATACCCATAATATAACTAATAAATTAACAAATGTACATACATAAGCATTAAAAATGAATGAATAGGATGATTTTTTACATATATTTAATGCTAGATTGATAATTAGGAACGTTTTATGTGGTTATATTGAAGGGATTCCGTGGAAAGTATTATGATGTAGCTGTAGCGCATAATAACCTCAAGGAAATCTTCAAGGATGTTGAGAGAACTCATACGTTTCAGCATGAATTAGAGAACCTACTAAAGAAAGAAAAGATTGGATTGGAATAATAGTGAAGGAAAATCTTTTTTCCATAGAGAATATTTCTAGCGTAGGAATCTAAGTATGTAGGTTCTAATGAAAGGAGAATTCACATGAATACATTTGTAAATGACAAGTTTTATGAAACTAGAAATCAATTATTTGAGGAAATTACTTTGTTAAGTGATGCTCAATTTAATAGGAAACCAGATAAGGATAAATGGAGTATAGCACAAGTTTGTCATCACTTAGTTTTATTAGATGAGAGAGTTATAACAGTTATTTCATCGGGATTAAAAAAGATGGATAGTATCTTAAATGAGCGTAAAGAAATTCACACTATTTTATTAGATAGATCGATAAAATTTATAGCCCCAGAAATGATTGAACCAAGTATAGAACCATTTGAAGTGCAGCAAATGGTTGATTTGTTAAACGACTCTAGAAAAGAATTGATGCGTTTCCTGAGTACAATAGAAGATGAATCTATATTAGCGAAAAAATCAGTGACGCATCCAGCTCTTGGAGAATTACTTCTTGATCAGTGGATAGAACTGATCTATTTGCATGAACAGCGTCATATAGAACAAATTAAAGAGATAAAATTGCTTTGTGGAGTTGAAAAGTAAACATCATTATCTATTTTTTGAGCGATTTGGGATAGCATCAAGGTTTCGAGTGATAAAATAGAAATCCTGATTAAAATTATGATGAATTTAGTTGAAAGCAACCAATAAGCTGAAGAAATTACGAAACTAGCAGATCTTACCCCTGAAGAGGAAACGAACATTCAAAAAAATCTGAATCCGATTTGCTGTATAAGTGTAACCCTGTCTTAAATGAAGAGCGGGGTTATTATTTTTGGAAGTGATCTCAGCATTTTCATTTAGAAGGAAATAAATTGGCAATGAAATCCGAAAATGTAATCAGCATTACACACTATATCTTTAAGTTATAATGATTTTCGGAAATGAGCTATATGTCCAAATTTTTGAAAGTAATCTTACACCTACCATTGGGTAAGCACCTTTCACGCGTTTGAGGAATAAGTATTTTGTCAGAAAACGATAAAATACAATTCTATTAAGGGATATATGCATTTTATTCTCTTTATTTTTGCAGTTGAAGTTTTCTGAATAACAAGTTATATTTTTAAAGTTTAAGCAACTTTATGACAGTACAAAAAGGGGAGAAATATTGATATTATGCAAAAAACGAAATGGAAGAACTATGTATGCTATTTTATTATTCTTATGCTTCTTGTAACAGCAGTAACAGTCAAACCAGCTATTTCTAAGGCTGAGGAATCTAATGTTAATATTACATTGTTAGGTACTGCAGATATTCATGGTAGATTTATGCCTTGGGATTATGCGCTTGATGGAGCAAATATGAGTGGAAGTTTGACGCAGCTTTATACGGTTATAAAGAAGGTACGTCAAGAAAATCCAAATACCATATTAGTAGATGCCGGGGATACAATTCAAGGAAACTCAGTAGAATTATTCAACGATAAGCCACAATCGCCAATGATGGTAGCAATGAATACAATGGGATATGACGCCTGGGCATTTGGAAATCATGAATTCAACTTTGGATTAGATACATTGAAAAAAGTTAGTGAGCAATACAAGGGAAAGACGTTAGCAGGAAATATTTATAAGGAAAATGGAGAGCGTTTTCTTCCTGCATATACGATTGTTGAAAAAGGTGGAATTAAAGTCGGGATTATTGGTATGAATACACCAATGATTAGTGATTTTGAAAAAGGGACAGATCATTTGGATGGTTTAGTAGTGAAAAATCCAGTAGAAGAGACAAAAAAGGCTATTAAAGAATTAGAAGATAAAGTAGATGTAATGGTAGGGGTTATGCATATGGGACTAGAAAATGAGAATGGAATCCCAGGTACTGGTGTTCAAGATATTGCGAATGCTTGTCCGGAACTAAGCGCTATTTTTGCGGCTCATATGCATAAACTTGTAAAAAAAGAAGTTGTAAATGGCGTAATTATTACAGAACCAGATAAATACGGAACGCATATTTCACGTATTGACCTTACTTTTACAAAGCAAGATGGGAAGCTTGTTTTAAAAGATAAAACAGCTACCGCTATACCTGTAAAAAATGCTGATGGAACTACAGTATTATCTGATTCTACACTTGAAGAAACACTAACACCTTTTCATGAGTATGCGAGAGGAGATGCAAATGTTGTAGTCGCTCAATTAAAGGGTAGAAACCTTGTTCCTGAAAATGAAATAAAGGGTATTCCAAGTGTGCAGATTCAAGAGACACCTTTATCAGATTTCTTTCATGAAGTCATGCTCCATTACAGCAAGGCGGATGTAGTAGCCCATCAAATTGATAATGATTATGCCCGTTTGGATATAGGTCCTATAAAGAAGAAAGATATTGCGTATAATTATCAATATGCTTTGGGAGAAATTACAGTATATAAGATAACTGGAAAAGATTTAAAAGACTATATGGAATGGGCAGCAGGATATTTTAACTCATCTCGTGCCGGAGATGTAACAGTTAGCTTTGATAAAAACCGTCGTGCGTCTAAATACAGTACGAACGATTTCTTTGGAGGCGTAAAATACGAAATTGACTTAACAAAACCATATGGTAGTAGAATTACAAATTTACGCTCTATTCGTACAAATAAACCAATCAAAATGAGCGATGTTATGACGCTAGGAATGAATGCGTATAGAATGGAGGCTCTTCAGGCAAAAGGGGGAGCTTTAGAGGGACGTAAATTTGAACAAACTTGGTCATCTAAACAAGAGAATGCATTCGGAGAAACAGGTGGAACCATTCGTAACCTTGCTATTACATATTTAAAAGAGGTAAAGAACGGTGTATACACGCCAAAAGTTATGCATAATTGGAAAATTACTGGTGTAGATACACATTCTTCAGAGCATAAGGCTGTAGTTGATCTTGTAAATAAAGGGATTTTAGAAATCCCAAAAACAGAAGATGGAAAATATACAAATATAGCATCTATAAATACTAAAGATTCAATTACAAAAGAAGAGATTGTAGCACTCTCACAAAAAGCTAATATTAATCCAAATCAGTTTAATCATGTAAAAAGAAAAGGTGAATTTTACAAAAAACTTAGTAGGATAATTAAATAAATATAAAAAAGATGGCTCTCGTGCAAAAAACTATTCAACTTGGACATACCATTATCCTAAAA
This sequence comes from Bacillus sp. FSL R9-9410, assembly GCF_038050385.1. Lineage (NCBI taxonomy): Bacteria > Bacillati > Bacillota > Bacilli > Caryophanales > Bacillaceae > Bacillus > Bacillus sp. FSL R9-9410. The sequence goes on along the minus strand of NZ_JBBOTV010000001.1, from coordinate 2,185,879 downwards.
AAGTTTGTGATCGGTATGGAAATATAGAGAATCATCGGTAAAAAATCCCCTGGATCGCTTTAAAAATTCAGGGGGTTTTTCATTTGAATAATTATTGTTTCATTTCTCACTATGTATATTTATAATATGGCTTTAAAAGAACATACCTTAAGTTAATAACATGCAATAGATACGTCCTTTTCTATATTTAAATGGGGAGAAAAATTTATCTTTAAAAGATATTTTTGACAAGATAAAAAAGCCTGAAACTCATATAAGACTTCAGCAGTTTCAAAACGTTCCAATCCATGCAGCTATAGACATAAATAACAAAATTATATTGAAAAATCTAACTTGTATATGCGTTGCCTCACTAAAGTATTTATCTACTATTCTTAAAATAGTAAAGAGTGGTTTTTTATGTTGTTAATAAGATATAAGTGTACTTTGATTAGAATGAATATAGATAATTAACAACTAACCAATTGGATGAGCACCTAAAAGGGCTCATTTTTTATTTTATCGACCACATATATGTAATTTTGCATAATATTACATAAATTTTGTATTTTCTCTTTTTTTCGACATAAATAGACAGTATACTTTGTACAAGCTTTCTATTTCAAAAATTATACGAGGTGAAAAAATGAAAAACACAAAGACATTAACTAAGGTAGCATTAACAACAGGATTAGCTTTAACAGCTGTGGCACCATATGGAATAGGTCATGCAGAGGAAACAGATCAACTACAAGTTCAAATTCAGGAGGAATCTTTCCGTTCAGGTGAACTTACACAACCGTCACAAAAGGCACCAGAAAATGTAGTAAAGGATGCACTTAAAGAGAAAACAGAACAAGCTCTGTCCCAAAAACAAGTCAATGGAGAAACAGGAGTAGATTATAAGGTTCTTCAAAAACGTGATTCATATGATGGGACTACACTCGTACGTATGCAGCAAACATATGAAGGAAAAGAAGTATATGGCCATCAATTAACTGCACACGTAGATAATAAGGGTGTTATTAAAAGTGTTTCAGGCGATAGCGCGCAAAATTTAAAACAAGAAGAATTGAAAAAACCTATAAATCTATCAAAAGATGAAGCAAAACAATATATTTATACGAAGTACGGGAACGATATCAAGTTTATTTCTGAGCCAGAAGTTAAGGAAGTTATTTTTGTTGATGAAAATAATGGACAAGCTAGCAATGCATACCAAGTTACATTTGAAGCTGCAACACCAAACTATGTTTCTGGAACTTATTTAGTAAATGCGCAAAATGGCGATATGTTAAAAAATATGGTACAAGAATCTAATTTAAAAGCAAGTGAAAAACTAGTTGGAGCCTTAAAGGAAAGTAAAAAAAGCGGTCTTACATCATTAACTGGAACAGGAAAAGATGATTTAGGAATTTCTCGTTCATTTGGCATTTCTAAACAAAGTAATGGAAAATATGCACTTGCTGATTATACAAGAGGGCAAGGAATTGAAACTTATGATGTGAATTACAAAGATATTACTAAAGAAGAAAGCTATTATCCTGGTACATTAGCAACTAGTACTTCAACAACATTTAACGATCCAAAAGCAGTAAGTGCTCATTACTTAGCAACAAAGGTATTTGATTTTTATAAAGATAAATACAAGCGTAATAGCTTTGATAATAAGGGCCAAAAGGTAGTTTCAGTTGTACATGCTTGGGATTCTGAAGATACGAACGATCCGAAAAATTGGCAGAATGCGTTAAGTGCTAATAATGGAAGTATGCTTGTATATGGCGATCCTATCGTTAAAGCATATGACGTTGCTGGACATGAATTTACCCATGCGGTTACTTCTAGCGAATCTAATCTTGAATATTACGGTGAATCTGGTGCGATTAATGAAGCGCTATCTGATATTATGGGAACATCTATTGAGAAATACGTAAATAATGGAAGTTTTAACTGGACAATGGGAGAACAAACTGGATCTGTTTTCCGTGATATGGAAAACCCAGCTTCCGTGCCATCTTCACTTGGAGTACCTTATCCAGATGATTACAGTGAATTTAACGATTTTAATGGATGGGATCAAGGTGGCGTTCATTTTAATTCAAGCATTATTAATAAAGTTGCGTATCTCATTGCAAAAGGCGGAACTCATAACGGAGTAACTGTTAAAGGAATTGGTGAAGATAAAATGTTTGATATTTTCTATTATGCAAATACAGATGAGTTAAACATGACTTCTAATTTCAAAGAATTGAAATCAGCGTGTATTCGAGTGGCAACTAATAAATATGGAGCGAATACAGCTGAAGTTCAAGCAGTGCAAAAGGCATTTGATGCAGCAAAAATTAAGTAAGTTAGAAATATAGTTTTCATTCATATATTAATACATTATGAAAAAACAGCTAATGTCATTTTAAGGATATTAGCTGTTTTTTTACGCAGCAACGCATTAGTGAAAATAAACTTACTAAGCAATAATCACGCTGTCTATCTTCAATAAGTTGCGAAAAATATATAAGGTTTAAAGTATATAAAAACAGAAAATTAATAATATATTGACCTCTTAATAGAAAGTGCTATAGAATGAAAGCGATAACAAACGATTGCTTTAAAATGATTTCCTTGATCTTTTAGTATTTACAAATATATGAAGGCATAAAGAAATCTATTTTTTAAAGTTTTAATGCAAACGCTTTCGTATTAAAAGATCATTGAAATACATACGTGAAAATAGCCAATATGGGGGTGAAGTAAAAGAGATTTCTAGATTTATTTAAGCAGTGTAATTTAGACGAGCATAATAAATCGCTCGTACTATTTAAAGAAAGGGTGTATGTGGTGCAAATGACAAAAAGATTAATTAACAAATCAGTTTTATTACTTACTATAATCGTTATGTTATCATCTGTTTTCTCATTTCAGAATGTGAAGGCAGTTTCAAATTCGAAAACAACTGAAGTTATCATTCATTACAAAGAGCAGCCTGGAAATACGAAAGACTGGAATCTTTGGATGTGGGGAGAAAATGCAAATGGTAAATCATATGAATTTACTGGTGAAGATGAATTTGGAAAATACGCAAAGATAAAAATAGATGGTGACTATAATCGTGTAGGATTTATAGTTCGTACCAATGAATGGGAAAAAGATGGAGGTGATCACTGGGTTGAAAATATAAGGGATGGTCGTGCTGAAGTATGGATCCTTTCGGGTGATGAAAAAGTATATGATTCTAAGCCTTCTTCTGATCTCTCAATTCAAAAAGCTACTATTGATAGTTTTAATGAAATCACTGTAACGACTAATGTTCCGTTTAATAGTAAGGAACAGAAAATTGAAATTGAGGGCATTAAAATTAAGGAAATTAATCCTTTTGATAAAAATGGTGGAGATATTACTAATAAGGTGAAAGTAATTACGGAGCAGAAAATTGATTTAAAACAGACATACAAAGTTAAAATAGAAAACTTAGCTAATACGAATACTGAAATCGGTAAAGTCATTCGTAGCGAGGAATTTGATAATTTATTTTATTATGGTGGTAATGATTTAGGTAATATATATACTCCGCAACATACAAAGTTCCGTTTATGGGCTCCTACTGCGAGTGAAGCGAAGTTAGTTTCATATAAAAATTGGAGCGATAAAATAGGTACTGAAATAAATATGCAACAAGGTGAAAAGGGAACTTGGAAAACAGAACTTAAAGGGAACCAAAAAGGTCTCTTTTATACGTATAAAGTAAAAATTGGTGATAAGTGGACTGAAGCGGTTGATCCGTATGTGCGTGCTGCTTCCGTAAATGGAGATAAAGGTGTAGTCGTTGATTTAAAAGAAACAAATCCGAAAAAATGGAAAGCAAACAAAAAACCGAAATTTAAAAATCCGGAAGATGCTATTATTTATGAATTGCATGTACGCGATCTTTCCATCCAACCTGAAAGTGGTATTAAGCAGAAAGGGAAATATTTAGGTGTAACAGAAAAAGGAACAAAAAGTCCTGAAGGTGTTAAAACAGGACTTGATCATATGAAAGATCTTGGTGTTACACACGTTCAGTTTTTACCGATATTTGATTATGCCTCGGTAAATGAAGAAACTTTAAATGAACCACAATATAACTGGGGATATGACCCGAAAAATTTCAACGTCCCAGAGGGCTCCTATTCTACAAATCCTTATGAGCCGACTGTTCGAATAACTGAATTAAAGCAAATGATTCAGGTGCTGCACGATAATAACCTTCGTGTTGTGATGGACGTAGTATATAACCATATGTATAATGCCGCTGAATCTAATTTTCATAAGTTAGTTCCAGGTTATTATTATCGATACAATGAAGATGGAACATTTGCAAATGGAACTGGAGTAGGAAATGATACTGCTTCAGAACGAAAAATGATGAGGAAATTTATGGTTGATTCCGTCACATACTGGGCAAAAGAATACAATTTAGATGGATTCCGTTTTGATTTAATGGGTATTCATGATTTTGAAACGATGAATGAGATACGTAAAGCTGTTAATCAAATTGATCCTTCTATTATTCTGCATGGAGAAGGCTGGGATTTAAATACACCTCTTGCAGCTGAATTGAAAGCAAATCAAAAAAACGCAGAGAAAATGAAAGGGATTGCTCATTTTAACGATAATATACGTGATGGATTGAAAGGTAGTGTATTTGAGGAGAAAGAAAATGGTTTTGTAAATGGAAAGGAAAACATGGAAGACCGTATTAAAAAAGGCATTACGGCAGGCATTGACTACGATACAAATTCGTCTACTTATCAAGATCCGGAGCAGGTGTTAACTTATGTGGAAGCACATGACAATCATACATTATGGGATAAACTTGAGTTGACTAATCTAGGTGACAGTGAAGAAGTGCGAAAACAAATGCACAAATTGTCTTCTTCTATTTTATTAACATCACAAGGTATTCCATTTTTACATGCAGGACAAGAGTTTATGCGCACGAAATATGGTGATCATAACAGTTACAAATCTCCTGATTCAATTAACCAGATGGACTGGTTGCGCCGTGCAGCATTTAATAATGAAGTAGATTATATGAAAGGCTTAATAGATTTACGCAAAAAGTACTCAGCTTTTCGAATGACATCTGCAGAGCAAATTAAAAAACAAGTATCTTTTATTGATGCGCCCAAAAATGTTGTAGCTTATTCAATAGATGGAAAGGGCAATGGGAATAAAAGTGAATACTTTATGGTGGCTCACAATGCAAATAGAGAAGCCGTTGACATAACGCTTCCATCGAAAGGTCCTTGGAAAGTACTAGTAGACGGTAAGCAGGCAGGTAGTAAAACACTTTATGTTGTCCATGACAATAAAATTAAAGTTCCTGCATTAAGTTCATTAGTTTTAAAAACAGAGAAACCGATTAAATAAAAGCAAATCATGTGGAAGTATATACTGAATTGAGCAAATTGAATTAGGATTGCAAATGAAAAAAGCGAAGTGAAGGTTGTTTTCACTTCGCTTTTAAAGTTAATGTAGTATAATTTCACATACTGTAATTATATTACAATTTAATAACGGAAATAAACAAGAGATTATTGCTATTGTAACAGTAGGGAGAGGAGATATCTTTGTATTTATTTATAAAATTATCTGAAATACATTCTTAATTTATATAATTTTCATTATACAATCTAATAACTAAATATCTAGGTATTTGAATTATATTAATTCCTACAAATCGTTTGAAAATAACAACGGCGTAAAAGTATATGGAATTAAAATAGAGAAAAGACACCTTAATTGGTGTCTTTTCTCTATTTTGAATACGATATGTTAGTAACTCACTTGTATGTAATAGTATGTTACATTTTTACACTAACTTCTAAAGAAAAATTTTAAATTCTTTTCTTAATCTATTTGTAATAAATCTCATTAGGAAATTTTATCGCTATAACAAATAAAACTTTCTCAATATTATTTTGTTTAATAACTATATCCATCTGCATTCCAATCCATTACAATAATTTCACGTTGGAAATACATGAAAATTCTCAATGTTCTAAATGGTTTATACCTTATAGGATTACTATGGGAAAGGATGTGAAATGTCTAATAAAAAATCATTTTTTATGATGAAATAAAAAAATTTAATGAAGAAAAAGTTATTTTATTATTCTCAAGCTTCGTTGAAGTACATGTATTTATAATCACTATGAGACAAGGGGCAGAATCTAAAGATTATTTTTGTAGATTAGAAAATTGTATTTTGAAAATAAGTAAAACATTTATGGAGGGTTATATGAGCGAGCAAATTTATTACTGGTCTCCTATTAAGCATTGGGAGAAGTTGCATAATGAAATTTTGATAGGGGAAACAAGATTTGCAGGCGTTCTGTCTGAGTGGTTTCCTGAGTTTTATTTTTTGACTCAAAAAGGTGTGAAAATTAGTGAACTAGTAGAGCACTTTTCGTTAGGAAATGTAGAAGAGACACAAAAAACAATAGAGCTTATGATAAAAAATCGTGTGTTAGTAAGTAACATATTACCCCCAAGAGAAGTATTTTCCACACAAAAAAAGATTTTTCCGAATCCATATAGCAACCAAATTCGCTTTTCTAAAGAAGATTTAGATAAGTATATGAGTGAACAATTGAATCGAACGCACCATGCTGTGAGGTCAACCGAAATTCAACTTGAATCAACAAATGAGCTACCTACTATAATCAAGGAACGTAGGTCTTGTCGCCAATTTGATATGAAAAAACATATTAGTTTTTTAGAATTTTCCCAATTCATATCAACTCTAAAACAGGTTGGGGAAGAAAAAATATACTATCATTACGCAAGTGCAGGCGGACTCTATCCTATTGATATCTTTGTTTATATAAAACCAAAACGTATAGAAGGTATGAAAGCTGGTTTTTATTATTATAACCCATCAAAAAATAGTCTTGTGGTTGTAAACAATATTGATCAAGTAATCAAAAGTGATCATGAGTTAATTAACCAGGATTTATTTACTCAGTCTGCCTTTTCAGTTTATTTAGTCTATAATGCGAACGCTTCCATACCAAAATACGGTTCAGATGGCTATTTATTTGCGTGTATTGAGTCAGGCATCATCACTGCTACTTTAAATATGGTAGCTGAGACATTAAATTTAGGAGTTTGTTCGGTTGGTCATATGAAATTTGAAGAGATTGAGCGTTTTTTAAGTTTGGATAACCATCAAGTATTTCTCCATGGACTTGAAGTTGGCTTGAAAATTAACGAATAGATGAAATAAATATTAGGGGGATAAAGATAAAAATGCACATTAAAGATCGAAGTTCGATTCATAAGAATAAAGGGATAGAGGCGTTTTGGAAGGAGCAATTATCTTCCGAGGTTCTCGATTTTTCTGTATTCAATAGCGGTTACCAACTAAATAAAGAAAATCGTAGCGAGCATGTTCAAGTCATAATGAATGTAGAGTTTAGTAAAAGGATACAAAAAGTAAGTAAGTCTCAAGATTTATTATTATTTAGCTGGTTACAGGCCGCATTAAGGATTTGTTTGGCACACTATACAGATCAAGAAAGAATTACTATTGGTATTCCTGTAATCGAAAAAAATCTTGAACAAAGCGAGAATCTTAATAAATTGATTCCTTTAGGAAGTGAAATCCATCCGCATCACAGCTTTAAACAAGTAGTAAATCAGATTGAACAAACGACTTTATTCGGGTATGACAATCAAGAGTATCCACTCTCTGAATTATTAGCGAAACATCATTTAACTCCTTTTCAAATTGTTATTGGGATGGAAGGATTACATAATAAAAATTCGATAGAAGAATATGCAGAGAATAATTTAGCCATATGGATACGAAGAAAATGGAATGAAATACATAATGAATTTGAATTTCAAATTTTTTTCAAGTCTCATTCATTCTCTTCTTTGCAACAGTTTGCAAATTCATATCTTTATGTTTTAAAGCAAGTGTCAACAAATTCGAATTTGGCTGTGAAAGATATTTGTATCATTTCAGAAGAAGAGAAAGAGTTGCTAGAAGAATTGAATCAAGGTCAGGCGGACATAGAATTGTCTCAATCATTTCAAGACTTGTTTGAGGAGCAAGTGTTAAAAACCCCAGATCAAATTGCTGTTGTTTGTAATGATCAATCTTTGACATATAGAGACTTGAACAAGAAAGCAAATCAATTGGCTTCTGTTCTTCAAAGTAAAGGTGTTTCGAAAGAAAATATTATTGGGGTTATGGTAGATCGGTCATTGGAAATGATTATTGGCATGGTGGGGATTTTAAAAGCAGGAGCAGCGTATTTACCAATCGATCCTAACTATCCAAATGAACGAATTGAATATATGTTACAAGATAGTCAAGCAAAATGTTTACTGAGCAAGCGAACAGAGGTAGAATTACCGCAATTTGCTGGTGAAGTGTTGTATCTTGATGAGGGACATCTCTTCCAAGGTGAAGAAAGTAATTTAGTTCGAGAAAGTGATCCTAATGATTTGGCTTATGTTATTTACACATCAGGATCGACAGGAAATCCAAAAGGGGTAATGGTGGAACAGAAATCTCTTGTCCATTTTTTAAGTGTAATGAGAGAAAAAGTAAAAGATAATCAGTCATTCTTGTTTCTTGCTAGTGTATCTTTTGATATTTCCTTGTTAGAAATATGTCTTCCTTTAACGCAAGGTTCGAAAGTAGTCATTGCTACAGAGGACCAGTTTGCAACAAAAGAATTGGCTCATTTGGTCAAAGAACATAAGGTGGATTTATGGGAATCAACGCCATCGCGAATGGAAGTGATTTTGAGTGATCCAGAAGGGGCAAATTTTCTAAAAGATTTGAAATCTATTTTGTTAGCAGGAGAAGCATTTTCCATTGATTTGGTTGAAAAAATTCGATGCATCAGTGAAGCGACAATTTTAAATATTTATGGTCCTACAGAAACAACCATTTGTGCAACAGTAAAGGATTTGAGCTCTGCCAAAGAAGTTACGATTGGAAGTCCCAACCCGAATTATCATTCTTATATATTAAATAAGTATGGTCAATTAAAACCATTTGGAATTCCGGGTGAACTCTGCATTAGTGGTGTGGCGGTAGCACGAGGGTATCTTGGGAAACCTAAACTAACAGATGAAAAGTTTGTACCGAGTCCTTTTATGGCAGGAGAAATGATGTATCATACGGGTGATCTCGTTCGTTGGTTGCCTAATGGAGAACTTGAATATCTAGGTCGAATGGATCATCAAGTAAAAATTCGGGGATATCGGATTGAATTAAGAGAAATCGAAAGCCAGTTAAGGGAATATCCAGAAATAAACCAAGCTATCGTTATTGATCAAGTATATGGAAATAGGAAATTATTAGCTGCGTACTATGTATCGGATAATAAGGTCTCTTTTGATGAAATCAGAAAATATTTAAGTGATAAATTACCTGAGTTTATGATTCCTGAAAAAATGATTCAGGTGGAAGAGATTCCGTTGAATCCAAATGGGAAAGTAGATAGGAAAAGTTTATTAGATATAACACAAACAGATTATGTATCAATTCCATACGTTGCCCCGCGCAATGAAATTGAACAAAAATTGGTGCATGCATGGGAAAAAGTTATGGAGATTGAGGGAATCGGTATTCATGATAATTTTTTTGCTTTAAAAGGAGAATCGATTAAAGCACTTCAGGTAATTAATTTATTAAGAAAAGACTGCTTAAAAATAAGTACAACAGATTTTTTTAAGCATCCCACGATTGCTCAACTTAGTACTTGTGTAAAGTTAGAGCATAAAACGGAAAACTTTGAAAATAGACCAACCCATGTTAAAGATTTGTCTAAGCCATTTCCCTTAACAGAGGTTCAGACAGCGTACATGTTAGGACGGAATTCACAGTTTGAATTAAGTGGTATTTCACCTCAAACTTATTTTGAATATGAAACAGAATTGAATATCAATCGTCTTTCAAAAAGTTTTCAAAAGGTAATTCAACGTCATCCGATGTTACGAGCTGTAATTTTACCAGAGGGAGAACAGCAAATATTACAAAGCGTTCCTGATTACGAGATTGAAATAGTAAGTCTCATAGATTTAGATGATAGGAATCAAAATGCTCGCTTACAAGAAGAACGTTCTCGAATGACTAATCATGTATTTCCTTTAGGGCAATGGCCTTTGTTTGAATTAAAAGCCTTTCTTTTAAAAGAAGACACGTATTTATTATGTTTTCGATACGATGCTTTATTAATGGACGGAGCAAGCATGAACATCGTTGGACAGGATTTGTTTCATTATTATTATAAACCAGAGCAAAGGTTAGAACCTCTATCTTTTGATTTTCAAGATTACATGTTTATCTATGATGAACTGGAACAAAGTACAGAATATAAAACAGCAAAAGATTATTGGACAAGTAAGCTTCCTGACTTTCCGTTTGCGCCTTCTTTGCTGTTAAAAAAGGATCCGGCAGAGATTGCTACTCCTAAGTTCCAATCACTTAATAAGATCCTGGACAATGAAATATGGACAAAGCTACGAAAGTTAGCACAAGAGAAAGAAGTAACTCCTTCGGCTCTGCTTTGTACAATATATGGTGATGTATTGGCATATTGGAGTAATCAACGTCGATTGGCAATTAATTTGACTGTATTTAACCGTTATCCTGTTCATGAAGAAGTAGAGCAAATTGTGGGAGATTTCACTTCACTCATCTTGTTGGATGTTGATGTGAATCCAGATCAATCTTTCTTTACTAGAGTAAAAGAAACGCAATCTACTTTATTAGATGGTCTCGAACATCGCCATTACGATGGAGTTAATTTCATTCGAGATTTTACTCGATATCATCAAATGACGCCAAAAGCAGTTATGCCAATTGTTTTCACCTCGATGCTAGCAGGTGCGGGGGCTTTTGCTTGGGAACAACTTGGTTCACTTCGCCATATTCATGCTCGGACTCCACAAGTGTATTTGGATAATGTGGTAATTGAAAAAAATGGAGAGTTATTAATTAGCTGGAACTATGTTGAAGAATTGTTTGATGTTGATGTGATAGAAGCGATGTTTCACCAATTTGTTGACTTATTGGAACAATTAGTGAAACAAAGTGACGTAACATCTTTGCAGATGAAAGAGTCAGACCATGCTTTAATTGAGCAATACAATGAGACAACAGAAAAAATACCGTCGACTACTTTATATCAATTATTTACAGACCAAGTAAAACGTACACCGGATGAAGTAGCAGTAGTTTTTGAACAAGACTACTTAACATACTCGGAGCTTCATAAGCGCTCCAATCAAGTTGCGCACTTTTTAAAAGAACAAGGAATTGATCTAGGTGACAAAGTTGGTCTTTTAGCACAAAGACGAGTTGACACAATTGCTAATATGATAGGTATTTTAAAAGCAGGTGCCGCTTATGTTCCGATTGATCCCGACCATCCTTCAGATCGCCAAACATATATTTTAGAAAATAGCTCATGCAAACTTTTATTAGAACCTAGTCTTTATGCAGAAAACCACTTGTCATTATACACAACAGAAGATATGCCTGCTATTGCTGGTCCGGAAGATCTTGCCTATATTATCTACACTTCAGGAAGTACAGGAAAACCGAAAGGAGTAATTATTACTCACCAAGCGGTTGCAAATACCATTCAAGATATTAATCAAAAATATCAGGTAAATGAAGATGATCGTATTATTGGTATTTCTTCTATGTGTTTTGACTTATCTGTATACGATATTTTCGGAACGTTAAGCACAGGTGCAATGTTGGTAATGATTCGTGACCCAAGAGACATGCAAGAATTAATCCGTACTGTCGAACGTAGAGGAATTACAATTTGGAATACAGTACCTGCAATTATGGATTTGGCATTAGATCAAGTAGGTTCTCATTTTGAACATTCTTCCTTGCGTTTAGTTTTACATAGTGGAGATTGGATTCCACTTTCTTTACCAGAAAAAATAAAACGACATTTTCCGATTGCGGAAGTAGTTTCACTCGGAGGAGCAACAGAAGCATCGATTTGGTCAATTTATTATCCGGTCAAACAGTTGGAATCGCATTGGAAGAGTATTCCATACGGGATACCTTTGGCAAACCAAACGTATTATGTGTTGAACTATGAAAAGAAAATGTGCCCTGTTGGTGTAATTGGAGATTTATATATCGGGGGAGTGGGCCTTGCTAAAGGATATTTAAATGATGAACAGAAAACAAATGAAGCATTTGTATCACATCCTGATTTTGGTCTTATTTACAAGACAGGAGACTGTGGAAAAATGCATCCTGAGGGATATATTGAATTTTTAGGCCGCCAAGATTATCAAGTCAAAATTCAAGGATATCGAGTAGAGTTAGAAGAAATCGCCCATTGTCTTCTCACTTACAAACAAGTCGAACATGCAGTAGTGATTGATCAGACAGATGAGTATGGTATAAAATTTTTAGTCGCATATGTGGTAACTGAGAAAAATATTAGCACAACAGAACTTCGAAAGCATTTGCGAGATCACTTGCCAGATTACATGATTCCTTCTTATTTTGTTTATTTGGAACAATTGCCCTTGACTCCAAACGGGAAATTAGATAGAAAAGCGCTCCCTACTCCGGAGAAACAAACAAATGAAGTATTTATTGCTCCAAAAACGGAAATGGAAAAAATATTAACTAGTGTTTGGCAAGAAGTACTCAAAGTAAATCGGATTGGAGTAAATGATCATTTCTTTGCCTTAGGTGGAGATTCGATAAAAGCGATTCAAGTTTCCGTCAGACTGTATAGACAAGGATTTGAGCTGGAGCCAAAAAATTTATTTTCATTTCCTATATTAGGAGACATGGTTCAATTTGTTAAAAAGCTTGATCATCTTCCAAATTCGCAAACAAGTGATGTAAACAAAATGAACGATAATAAAGTTACATTACTAAATGTTAAAGATAAACAACTTAATCAACATACACTTATCAAAATACAAGAAAAAATGCCAGAAATAAAAATAGAACGTATTTACCCATTGGCACCTTTCCAGGAAGTTATTTATGAACATGCTGCGACTGAACCTGATACAAATGCATATTTCGAACAAACAATTTGGGCACTTGAGGGGGAGCTGGATATTAATCTCTTTATTCAGTGTTTCCAACAATTAGTTGATCGTCATGATTCTTTAAGAACGATAATTGTGCAAGATGAACAAGCAAAACCTTGGCAAGCTGTTCTACATGATGTTCAAATGATTTCAGAGATAAAAAACTTGATTGAGATGACGAAACAAGAACAGCAAAAATTCCTAGACCAATGGATGAATGAAAATTTAAGTCAAGGATTCAAAAATGATGAACTTATGAACCGCCTCTGTATATTCCAACTAGGTAATAATGAGCATAAGGTAGTTTGGAGTTCCCATCATCTATTATGTGATGGTTGGAGCGTCAGCATTTTGATAGACGAATTATTCCAGCTCTATGAAACAATAAATGCGGGAACTACGGCGGTGTTACCTATGGTAAAACCTTTTGAAACATTCATAGATTGGACTTTAGCACAAGATCATGAGAAAGCACGTCATTTTTGGCGGGATTATTTATCAGGATACAATCGAAAAATTAGTATTCCTAAAAAGAAAGGACCAACTCAAAGTGAAGGGTTAAATTTCACATTTATGGATTTAACATTAGATAAGGAGTTGACTAATCAGTTACAGACATTTGTAACTAAAAACAATATAACTATGAATTCGGCATTACTAGCTGTATGGGGAATATTGCTTGGCAAATACAACGGAATGAGAGAAGTAGTATTACCTAATCTAGTATCAGTCAGACCTCCCGAAGTAGAAGGGATTGAAAATATGTTCGGTCTGTTCACAAATGTTTTGCCCATCCGACTAGCATGGACAGAAACGCAATCTTTTGTGGACTTCCTGCAAAAAGTACAACTAGAAACATTGAAATGTAATGAGTATGCATACTATTCATTTGTTGATATACAAAAACAAAGTGAATTAAAAAATCAGTTGACTGACCATCTTTGGGTTTTTGAAAACTATCCAACTAACTCAGCTATCTTTTCTTCAAACGAAAACAGAAATTTTGCCATCACAGATCACGAAGTTGTTGATGAGCCGCATGTAAAGTATGGAATTATGTGCTTCCCTGAAGAGAAACTTACAATAAAGTTTGGATATGATCAAACCGTATATGAAGCGGAGAAAATACAGGAAATATTGAATCACATCCATCAGTTAATCAACACGATTCTTCAAAATCCAATACAGGCAATCGGTGATTACAAATTATAAAAAAATAAAAAGGCGAGCAAGAACTCGCCTTTTTAAATAGAATAGGAGTAAACCAAATGACAAAAAACTTGCAGTTATCAGCCGAAGAGATGCGTCAGTTAGGATATCAAGCGGTGGACTTGATTGTTGATCATATGAATCATTTAAAAAGTAAACCAGTTTCGGAAACGCTTGATAGTAATATTTTTAGAGACAAGCTAATTGAAAAGATTCCAGAAAACGGATCCAATCCAAAAGAGTTACTTCATTTTCTTAATAACAATGTGTTTAATCAAATTACTCATGTGGATCATCCTCATTTTATGGCTTTTGTGCCAGGTCCGAATAATTATGTTGGTGTAGTAGCAGATTTTTTAGCAAGTGGGTTTAATGTATTTCCTACAGCTTGGATAGTAGGTGCAGGTGCTGAACAAATTGAATTAACGACAATCAACTGGTTAAAATCAATGCTAGGATTCCCTGATTCAGCTGAAGGGCTATTTGTCAGTGGCGGTTCCATGGCTAATTTGACTGCACTTACTGTAGCGAGACAGGTCAAGCTGAATAATGACATAGAAAATGCGGTTGTGTATTTTTCTAACCAAACTCATTTTTCTGTAGATCGAGCACTTAAAGTATTAGGGTTTAAACATCATCAGATTTGCCGAATTGAAACAGATGAAGATTTAAAAATTTCAGTTAGTACTTTAAGAAAGCAAATAAAAGAAGATCGATTAAAAGGGAAAAAACCATTTTGTGTTATTGCTAATGCAGGGACAACCAATTGCGGAGCAGTTGATTCCCTCAATGAATTGGCTGATCTCTGTAGTGATGAAGATGTATGGCTGCACGCGGATGGGGCTTATGGGGCTGCAGCAATTCTCAGTGAAAAAGGAAGGGAGTTGTTAAGCGGAATACATCGTGCCGATTCTTTGACGTTAGACCCGCACAAATGGCTTTTTCAGCCTTATGATGTTGGTTGTGTACTTATTCGAAATAGACAATATTTAAGTGAAACATTCCGTATGATCCCAGAGTATATTAAGGATACGGAAACTAATATAGAAGAGAAAGTGAATTTTGGGGAGCGTGGAATTGAACTTTCTCGTAGATTTAGGGCATTAAAAGTATGGCTTTCTTTTAAAGTATTTGGAGTCACAGCTTTTCGCGAGGCAATTGATCATGGCATTATGTTAGCTGAACAAGTTGAAGAGTTTTTAAGGAAAGAAAAAGATTGGGAAGTGGTAACACCTGCCCAGTTAGGAATTGTTACTTTTCGTTATATTCCTTGTGAGCTAACATCTACAGATACAATTCATGAAATAAACAAAAAACTGGTAGAAGAAATTAATCAAAGAGGATTTGCTATGCTAAGTACGACTAAATTAAAAGAAAAAGTAGTAATTCGACTTTGCTCTATCAACCCGAGGACAACAACAGAAGAAATACTTCAAATCATGATGAACATAAAAGCATTGGCAGAGGAAATAAACACATCATCTAAACATCTTATATCTGTTTCTCAGTCTTAATATATCGGGTTTAAGCAATTTAAAGTCATTTTTCAGGTGAATTTTACATATGAATAGCCGATTCTTATTTAGAATCGGCTATTCTGTTTGAAAGACAAAAACACTCACAAACAGTACACATTTGTGAGTGTTTCTCTTGTGAAAAGACTAAACTTCTATCTTAGCGATTTTTTCAAAACCAGTCTTTACTGCTTGTACCATTTCGTTCACAGCGTAAATAGATACCTCGGCATTTGGATTTAATCCTTCAAACCAGTGATAGGCATTTGGATATAAATGAAATTCGACATCAACACCAGCTTGCGCTAGTTTGCTTACATAGGTTAATGTTTCACTGCGGAATGGATCTAATTGACCAACAAATGTGTAAGTATATGGCAAATCACTATAATCCTCAGCTCGAGAAGGCGCTGCATAGGCAGGGATTTGATCCGTTCCATACATTTCTCCTAAATACATTTTCCAACCAGCTTCATTTGCCTTTTGATTCCAAACAAATCCCTCTTTAATTTCATTCGTTGAAGGTGTATTATTTCGGTCATCAAGCATTGGATAGAGTGGCATTTGTAAACAAATCGAAGGATATTTTCGATCTCGGGCTAATAATGATAATGCTGCTGTTAGTCCACCGCCAGCGCTTACTCCTGCAACCCCAATTCGATTAGAATCAATGTTTAATGACTTTGCATTATCAGCAATCCATTTTAAAGCTGAATAACAATCCTCAATTGGTGCTGGGTAAGGATGTTCAGGAGCTAAGCGGTAGTCTACAGACACGACCACACAGCCAACTTCTTTTGCAAACCTCATACAAGTATCATCGTTATCATCTATAGACCCTAAGATATAACCACCACCATGTATCCATAATAAGACAGGTAAAGATTCATTATTTGATTTTGGACGATAAATTCTTAATGGTAACGGATTAGCATCTGGTCCAACAATGACTTCATCTGTTAACGAAAGGGATTCATCAACAACGGTAGGTGGTCTCATTTGAGCTATTCCTTCTCTGATTGATTGCAAGTTTTCCGGGCGTAAATCGAGATCTGGAAACATCTCTAACCCTTGTAATAACTCTGGATTTACTCTTGTTTTCATTTTAGCACCTCTATTTGTAATTGTTTTGGAATAAATGAAGTGTATTCTAAGTAGTTTGTGAAAAAACATCACAATTAAATTGTAAATTGGATATGTCTTAGCGGTCAACAGAATATTCGGAAATTAAAACCTTTCTCAAGAAGGAGTTTCATGCAACCAGTAATACAAGTGATTGATTTAGGAGTAAAGTGTTTTCATGTCGTTGTAGTTATTTACAATTAGTTTTCTAATTGAACCAAGAGGTGATCCGTTTTATTTTAATGACATATTGCAAGGGATACCTGTTCGAATTCATACTCGGAAAGGATTAATACATTTTATTCCTTAATATATAATTCAGGGAAATACTCATGGGCAGGCATTAATATAGGAGAACAGTACAAATTAAAATAACTTTTTTTAAAAATTCCTTTTATTTGGCTAGAAAAGGAGTAGATTCTTTTTTCCTTATATAGACTCATGAAGAAGTATGAAAATCAGAATTTATAATTCAAAAGCCAGCTTAAAGTAATTGCAATAATTACTTTGGATAGTAATCTTAAAAAAATAAAAAAAGAGAAGAACTCACCAATGTTCTTCTCTTTTTTATGTGTAATTAGGGTTTCCATAACTATAGATATGGATGGTGTAAATTAATGGATGAATAATTTACTCTTAAAATTATAACAGAACAAATAAAGCATTTTATATGTAATATTGCATAAGAAGGGTAAACAGCAATAATTTCTGGTGAATAAGTAGCGCTTTTCCGTATGGCGAGTTTGTTTCATAGTTACTTCTTAAATTCTATATCATTTTCCAATCATGTAAGGTTAAGGGAGAAGACAGAAGACAGGAAGATTTAAAAATGAGCTTAGTGTAAAATGAAACATTGCAAGTATAAGATTCTGTACTTAGTAATCTCTCGCATTAAGGCATGACATTGGGTAAGTGTGGGGAGTTCAATCGATTCTGAATAAAATTGATAGTATCAGTTGCAATTTTTTTACGTTTAAGAACAATCCCGGCATGTCCACATGTATAAATATATCTTGTAGGTCTTTCCCAGGATTCCCACAAATAGTCCGTATCCTCAGAGTGCACATATAGATCGTGCTTACCTGAAATTAATAAAATATTTTCTTTTTTTACTTTTGGTAACGCTTGACTCGGTTCAGTGATTTTCCAATAATCTATTAATTCATCATACGTTACACCATGGTGTTCCAAGTCTTCTCTAATAAATCTACCTGGATTTGTTTTCCAAATTGAATAAGAAAGTCGATTTGCGTAGAAAATGGATGCTAATACATCAATTTCTGGTTCAACAAGAGATGTTAGGTTAGTAATAACCCCACCTAAACTGATTCCTATTAGAATCAGGGGACCATTTTTATTTGCTTTAATCCATTTGATCAAAGTTCGTAAATCAGCTACCGCTTGTCTGGTTGCTTGTACAGTTCGTTCAATATTGGCACTTACCATGTACTCTCCACTAAATAAGGATTGGTTGGGTTTTCTTTCAAAATGATATGGTAGAGTGAAATAATACATATTCCACCTCAAGTTGGTCATATGATCGTGAAATATATTTTTTACACGTTCGTTAGAATCCATTCTCCAACCATGAACAAAGATAACATGAGGTGCATCTTCATTTTTATGTAAGAATAATTCCCCAGTTACAGAGTCGTTGCGTGAATCACCAGATTGAACCGAGCTTTTATATTTGAATTGTCCAACCATGTATTCCTTTTCCTGCTTTGAATGCTTAATGTTAAAATGAATATTAGATGGTTGTATTTTATAAAAAAATTCTATGGCCTTTATATCTAGTGAGGTGTTAGAAAGAGAAGCATACTGAAACTCGACACTTCTTTTTTTGTGCAAATCATACAAAGCGTATCGATCAATGAGTTTTGAAAAAATCAAATTAACTTCCTCCAAAATACATATTGTTTAAAACATGGACAAAATTTATGTTTTATTTATGCTGTAAATTAATTATAAAATATTTTTTCCCTAATATTAGGTGATTAAATTACAAAAACAGGTAATGAATTTGTATATTATATTATAAAGCTAGTAATAAAATAAAACTATAAATAATTTATACTAAAATCTAAAAAGCAAGTTAATATTCTCATTCATAAAAGAGAACATTAACTTGCTTATTTTCGTATCAAAAGGTACATCTTTTGAAGTGACGTGATTTCTATGAAAGACAATGTGTCAATTTGTATATCTTATACAGTGATAGTTACCATAATTTTCGAAGCCGATAGTCAATTAACCTTACAATATGCGTCTTTCTAGTATATAAATAGCTATATTCATTAGAGAAAGAGTTTTAATCCTTCATGAGAATCTTTAAACCCTAATTTCTTATAAAATTGTAAAGCTTCTTGTCGTTCTTTATCTGTTGTTAACTGTACTAAATGACATCCCCGTAATTTAGCACGTTGAATAGCCCATTTAATAAGTTTACTTCCTATACCTTTACCACGTTTTGATGAGGCTGTCCGTACACCCTCAATTGTAGCTCTCCAACCCCCTTGACGTGCAATGTAAGGCGTAAATGTAATTTGTTGAATACCAACAATCTCCGTCCCATCACACGCTACAATCAACTCGTTATTTGGATCACAATCAATAGCATGAAAAGCTCTTATATAGCTATCAGGGAGTGGTGTTTCATAGCGCTCTCTTTTATTTCCTAAAACATCATCAGCAAGCATTTTTACAATTTCATCTAAATCATCTGCTGTTGCAATCCTAAATGTTATAGTTTCTGTCACTATCAAAAAACCTCCTTAATGTATGCACTTGTTACTTTTATTTTACTTGTTTAAATACAATAGGTTAAATTATAAAATATTATGAGTCTCTATAACTTTTTCTTATAGATAGCATAAAGGCCTAACTTATAAAATTATAAGTTAGGCTTTTTAACACAATATTATTATTAGAAAATCCGACCAACTTCAATAAAACTCCATATTCTTTAATGAATTTTCATATTTAACAAACACACATAGAACCATTCAAATAGGGTGCTTTTTATTTGTTGTATAGAAATTACGTAATAAACATGGATTTGTATGCTCTCATTCAATAAATCTTAACCTCTAACTCTAAGGACTGCCTCTTTATCAATATTCAAAAACGATTACGTTTTTGGATTAGTGTTCCGGTTTTTCTTGACCAGCTTATTGAATAACTACACATAAACTCCTTATATCTCTAGATAAACTACCGATTAGCTCCATATAGACTCTAGATAACCTATATAGAATATAAGTTATCAAGGAGGTAAGAAAAAATGAACTTTATGAAACGAGCAATTCTCAGTATGAAAAAAAGAGTAGGAACATCATTAATTTTGATGGCAGTCTTCCTAATTGTTACAAATTTAGTGTTGGCAGGATTCACAATCCAAAATGCATCAAAAAAAGCTGCGGATGCAGCAAGAAAAAAACTCGGTGCAGATGTTACTTTAAGTCTTGATTTTGACAAATTAGGTCAACAAGCTCGGGAAACTGGAGAGATGCCTAATCCACCGAAGCTTAACACAAAAGAAGCAGATCAATTAGCGAAGTCAGAGTATGTAAAAGACTATAATTACATAAGCAATACTTTCGGAATTTCGGATGGACTTAAACTAGTAGGAGCTTCAGAAGGAGAAGAAGAAGGAAAAGGTAAAGCGGGAATGGCGGCTGTACGAGGCGGTTCAAGCTCCGGTACAGAAATAGATATGAATGCTTCTTTTATGATTGAGGGAGTTCGCAAGACTGCATTACAAGAAAGCTTTAAGAATGGAAAAAGTAAAATCATTGATGGGAAACCAATTACAGAACAGATGAAAGATCAAAATGTAGCTTTAATGGAAAAACGATTAGCGGAATTAAACAATTTGAAAGTAGGAGACAAAGTTAAAGTGCAATCAGGGGATAAGAAGGAAACCCTCGAGGTTGAAATTATCGGTATTTACGAAACGAATGAGCAAGCAATGGGTCAACAGGCCCCACCTATAATGGATCCAGCTAATAAACTATTTATGCCGCATTCAACTATGAAAAAATTAGAAGTAGATCAAGGTATAAGTAGCGTTCAAGTCGTGTATTTCTTGAAAGATCCACAAAACATTGAAGCATTTAAAAAAGAAGCGAAAAAATCTGATATTGATTTTAATTATTATAAATTAGATGCACATGATTCATTGTACAAACAAATGATTGGTCCTATCGAAAATATCTCTTCTACTTCTCAAATGATTATTTATATTGTATCAATTGCAGGTGCGATAATATTAGGGTTAATCATTATGCTATCAATTAAAGGACGTCGTAAGGAAATGGGGATTTTGTTGTCTATTGGGGAGAAAAAATGGAAATTGATGGCACAGTTCGTGGTAGAAGTAGTATGTGTCGCTATTTTAGCATTTGGATTATCCATAACAACAGGAGCTAAAGTTTCTCAATATATAGGGGATAATTTACTTTCAAGTGAAGTCGCTACAGCAAGCGAAGAAACAGACACCACGCAAAATGGGACTGTAATGATGTCTGGACCTGGTGGAACTGTACAAAATCAAAAAGAGGATCCGATTGATAAAATTGATGTAAGTGTAACAGGAGAAGATGTAGGGAAAATGGGGGGGATTGGACTAGCTATTGCTATATTAGCAACGCTTCTTCCAGCATTATCTATTCTACGTTTAAATCCAAAACAAATTCTTTTAAAAGATGAATAAGGAGGCTCGATATGGAAACGATTTTACAATTTAAAAATGTGGACTATTATTATGAAAGTAATGGGAAAAATGTAGCGATACTAGATAATGTTAATTTTTCTTTTCAAAAAGGGCATTTCTACACGATTTTAGGACCATCTGGATCTGGTAAAACAACAACTCTTAGCTTAGGTTGTGGACTGGATGTCCCTAAAAATGGTTATGTACTGTATAATGGAAAAGATATTCGAAAAATTGGTTTGGATAGATACCGCAATCAAAATGTATCTGTCATTTTCCAATCTTATAATTTGATTACCTATATGACTGCTCTTCAAAATATCCTAACAGCTATGGAAATTACAGGTGTTAAAGTGCAAAATAAAACTGCAAGGGCATTAGAATTATTAGAGAAGGTAGGACTCACAGAAGTAGAAGCGAAACGTAACGTTCTGCAACTAAGTGGCGGGCAACAACAGCGTGTAGCAATTGCTCGAGCGTTATCTTGCAATGTTGATTTACTGATTGCAGATGAGCCGACAGGAAACCTCGACGAAGAAACGGCAATGGATATAATAGAACTGTTTCAAGAACTTGCACATAAAGAAAATAAATGTATTATTGTTGTGACGCACTCACAGGAAGTTGCTAAAAAATCAGATCGTGCAGTTTATTTAAGTAAGAAGAAGTTGGTAGTAAACGAAATCTAATATAAACACTCTAATTTTTTAATTCACATAATTTTCGAAAAATTATTTCTTCAAATATTAATATTTGATATACAATAAAACCAAGCCATAATCAAAATGGTCTCCCTGTATTGGATGTTAAGATAGTTTGTTGTTCCTTTTTTAACAATATTTGAAAAAGAACTTGTAGAATATTCTACAGGTTCTTTTTGTTATGACCGGTTAACTATATTATTTAGGAATTACATATGAAAAACGGGACAGTACCTAGATGTATGATCTAAATACTGTCCCGTTTAACTGTTTATCTGTATAGTTATTGAAGAATTAAACCTACAATCATAATTAAACTAAATACTATCATCCAACCAAACGCACAATAGCCGAAAATTCTAATCCATTTAGGTAATTGATTCATGTTAACTTTATTTGTGGGAACTCCTTGCATAGAAAACATCATTTTTTGATCTCTATCCCTATTATTTTGTTGTTCATACATAATATCATCACCCTTCTAGAACGATTGTGTTTATAGTATATGAGCCTGGAGATAACTAAGCACAGAATATTCGACAATTATAGTGAATTAATCTGTTTTCCAGTGCTGCATACTAAATTTCAAAAAACTAAGATTTGATTATTCAAAAGATATATATACTAAAGTATTTGTTCATTTAAAACATAGTAAACCTTTTAATAAGAGATGCTTATTATTTGGTATTGAATAATTTAAATAAATTCAATGATACTTCTTAGCGTTTAGATACGTATATGTCTTTCAAACTATATGTGCCGTAAAGTAGGAGCAACTTACAGTTATGACTATTATTATTTATTCGTTACTTTTAAAACATCTAACACTATTTTAGTTGCATCTGCAATAAGTTTATCATCGTATTTCGCATCTTCTTTCGCATGATTAGAAAGTATCGCAAGAATAATTGGCTTTTTATTTGGTGGCCAAATGATTGCGATATCATTCCTTGTTCCATAAGACCCAGAGCCAGTCTTATCGGCTACTTCCCATTCTTCTGGAACTCCAGCACGAATTAAGTTGTCCCCCGTAGTATTCCTTTTCATCAATTCTATTAAAAAGTTCCGTTTCTCAGTTGAAAGTATATCGCCTAGCGCGTAAGTTTGAAGACTAGTAGCTAATGCCTTTGGGGTACTAGTATCATGAGTGTCTCCTGGTTGCACTTCGTTTAATTCTGGTTCAAAACGTTCAGGGTTTGTAACAGTATCTCCGATTTCTCTCAGTGATTTTTTGAATTCACTTGGCCCACCTAATTGTTTAAGAATAAGATTTTGTGCAGTATTATCGCTATATCGAATGGAAGCATCCGCAAGCTCTTTCAGAGTCATACCTGTATCTACATATTTTTCAGTAATTGGATTGTAATTCACAAGATCTTTGCTAGTATATTTAATTCTTAGATCTAAATCTTCTATTGATTTCTTTTGTAACAGTGCTCCCACAGCAAGGGCTTTGTGGGTAGATGCGTATGCAAACCGTTCATCTGAACGATAAGTAACGGTTTGATTCGTACCTGTGTCCAATGCATAAATACCAAGCTTAGCATCATATTCTTTTTCCAGCTTTACAAAAGAATGATTACTTGTATTTTCTTGTTTTGTTTGTTTCGGTGATTCTGATTGAGTATTACTATTAGAACAGCCTATAAGCGTTGCGCATGAAAGTAATACTACAGGGAGCATCTTTTTATAATGCGCGATGTGAAAAAACTTCTTTGAAACTATCATACATTTTCAACCTCTTTCAAGAATATATGGATTTTGTTTAGGTATTTTACATACCGATACAACTAACAAATGTACCAGATAGCACTCCTCATGTGTTTCTTGCATTACAAAATAAGAGAACTACCAAAAACACCTTTTTTATACGTAATAGACAATCTAAGTAACACATTTGTTCCATTTATGATTAAGATTTTGAATATATCCATTAATTTTATTTATAAGAATCACAAAATCCACCTTTTTTGCACGCCACTTAATTTAATGTGGATTTAGATTGAGTTTACCTCGTAATGGGAATTTCAATTGGATTGCGCATATATAACAACCTCGTTTCGGACAGAATAAGTAATAACAACTACTGATTTCATTTTAAGTGAGGTGTTATACGATACATACGACAAAACAAAAAAGACTTGTGGTGCAAAGTATAACTACATTTAGTCTACTAATAACGACTATCTTTACACCCATGCTTATTTACATTGTTTATGGATTACAGATTTCGAAAGGCTTTGAGGGATACTGGCCATCAATCTTGTTTTATACAACTTATATGACGGGTGTGTTTATCTGGATACCTATTGTGAATAAGGCTGGGATTCACCGCTCCTTATATTGGGCTGTTTCTATTCTGATAGTATCATTACTTAGTGTTACTTTCTTTGGATGGAGCTCAAGATGGCTAGAAATAAGTGCGTTATTTTCTGGTTTTGCAGTTAGTACAATTTCTACCATGACGAGTACTTTATTGTTTCTACATGTGGAGGGCGGGGGAAAGGTTTATAATAAAAATCAACAAGCGATTATTATTGGTATCGTTTTTCTTTTACTATTAATCGTATTGTTAGCGATTAGTTTTCTATCGCCGCCGCTGATAACATGCATATATGGGATTTGTTTAATCAGTATCCTTTTTGCTATAAAAAAAATGCAGAGAACAGAGTTAGCCAAAGGGCTTTTACCTATCTCCATCGTATCGGTTGTAGGAAAGTTTCTTTTTGTCTCAATGCTTATTCTTTTGATACGAACAAGTCGTAACATAAATAATGAACAATATATTTTCTATTTTTTTCTGCTCTCTATAGCGCTTATTTGTTTCATGTTTTTGAGTTTGTTAAAAGGAAAGTTCTTTCATAAACTTTCATCTTCTTTACCAATTCGCTTAAAGGCAGAATCATTTTTACTGGGATTAGGAAATGGATATTTATTTTTGATGGGTATTTTTTATAGTTTTACTTTCTATAACATGTTAACCTGTATTTTCATTTTAGTTGGACCATACCTATTAGGGATTTTGATGTCCATATTTTTAGATATCAAAGCTGCTAAGAAAGTTAATCCAATCCATTTGTTTTTAGTAAGTACTTTAATCATGATATTCGGGTTTTATTCTCCAATATTTATAGTCCTTAGCGTTACATTTGGGAGCTATGCCATTAATAGTATTTCTTCTCAAAATAATATGAAAGTATATATGGTGAATGCTACACATAGAGAGCTTTCTTTACTCATTTACACAACATGGAGAAATATGGGGAATATATTTTTACAATTTTTTATATTGATTGTGATTGTGGGAGTAGGGGTGTTTTACGATGTCGAATGGTCGCAACTTTTCCAAACAATTGTTGGGAAGGGTCAAATGCAGATTGAAGGGTTATCCGTACAACGATTGATGTTTATGTTAGCAATTTGCTGTTGGCTTGGCATGGTGGGCTTAGGTATGTGGATTGGTAAAAAAACTAATCCCAATATTGCTTAAAAAGTAACTCGAAAAATAACAATACTAAAACTACAAAAAACAAACAAACTCGTCCTACTAAGAGGGGAGTTTGTTTGTTTTTTGTTTAGATAATGGAATGTTCATGCTAAATTGTACACTACGTCCCATATTCTTTATAGAATACTTTATATCTAGCGTTTCAAGAATTTGTTTAACAATATATAGCCCCAAACCACTTCCTCCAGTATTTCGATTCCTTGATTTTTCAATTCGATAAAATGGTTTGAAAATTTGTTGTATATCCTCTTCTTTAATATTGACACCTGTATTCATAATTTGCATTTTGATTTGACCTTGTTTAGAATCCTCACTTAACTTTATATAGACTTTTTCATTATGTGGTGAATACATAACCGCATTATGGATAATATTTTTACATGCTTTTTCAAAAAGAACACGATCTGTATAAACAGAAAGATCAGAATCAATTTCTTTTATTATTTGGATGCTTTTTTGAGAAGCAAAAAATTCGAGATCTTTTGTGATTGTATCTATTAACTTCGAAAGATTAACTTCTTCTACTTTTAGTTTAAAGGTGTGTTGTTCTAATTTCGACATGCTTAAAATTTCACGAACTAATTGTTCCATACTTTCAATAATTTGATGATTTTTCTTTAAATATTGATCACGATTTTGATAAGGGCCAATATTGTATATCATCCCTTCTAAGTATCCTTTCATTACAGTAAGAGGGGTCTTTAATTCATGTGCTACAATCGCAAAAAACTCTCTGCGTTTTGTTTCTATTTCTCGTTCTTTTTCAATATCATTTTTTAATTGTTGATTTGCTTTTTTTAAATCAAACATAGCTTGTTGTAAGTTAATAGACATGTCATTCAAACTATTAGATAATTCTCCTAACTCATCTGTAGAGCGAACCTCAATTTTTTCGGAGAAATCTAAATTTGCCATCTTTTGTGCACCCTCATTAATATAAATAAGTGGTTTTGTAATAAACCTGGAATAGAAATAAGCACTCCCTACACCAATTACGAGTACAATGATACTAATATAGGGGAGAAAGCGTACTAAAACCTGTGAAGCTTCATCAATTGGTTGAAATGTAGCAAAGACTACAAGCGTTAAACTACCATCTTGGAATTGAATTGGTTTCGTAACGTTATATGAATTGCTAAGGGTATCTGCATTCTCGAATCGTGTTGCTTTAGTAACCACTGTTGTTTGCATACCACTTTCAATAAAAGAAATTGAAGGAGAGTAAATAATTTTCCCCTCTTTATTTTGAAGATAAAGCATCGCATTATTTTTTTTGGCGTATTCATCAAAAAGTGGTATCGCATCTTGAAACGTAAGATCTTTAGACTTATCAATTATTTCTTTTATCCCTGTTTGAAGTTGATCTGTTTTGTATTGCTCATAAAACGTTGGGAGAAAAAAGTATAAAGTTAAATAAATCAATACTGCAAAGGATAACAAAATGAGGGATGTAGTCAAAAAGAGTTTATAAGTAATTTGCTTCATCTTCATGATTTTCACAATTTTATTCATCAATTTTATAACCAATACCCTTTATTGTTTTAATGTAAGGGATAGCTAATTTTTTACGTAGGTTTTTAATATGTGTATCAATTATTCGTGTCTCTCCAAAATAATCGTATCCCCAAACTTTTTCTACGATAATTTCTCTTGTAAGTACTTTTCTCTCATTTTGAAATAGTAGTTGTAGAATTTCAAACTCTTTTGTCGTTAATAAAATTTCAACGTCATTTACATATACTTTATATGCATCAACATCGACACGCACTTCTTTAAACACCAAATGATTATTTACATTGTTATCATAACTTCTTCTCAGTACAGCTTCGACTCGTCTAATCAAAACATGAAACGAAAAGGGTTTTGTTATATAATCATCGATTCCAAGATCAAACCCTTTCATTTGATCTTCCTCTTCTTCCAATGCAGTTAGCATAATAATTGGTACGTTTGACTGACTTCGAATCATCTTGGATACTTCAAATCCATTAAGATTGGGCATCATTACATCTAGAAGAATTAAATCAAAGGATTGCTTATTAAATTGTGTCATACCCTCTAATCCATCTGATGCGACTACCACTGTATACTGTTGTGTCATTAAAAATTGTTTAATTAATTCCTGAATTTCTTGATCGTCTTCTACCACGAGAATATGATAGTTTTTCATAATATCACCTCTGGTAGTCATTATAGCCTTACTATCTGGAGTTTATGTGGAGATAAATTAGGAGATTTCACAAGACGATTATTGTGTTAGCTCCACGTTCAATAAAATGAACGATTAATATTTAAGTAAAACTAATGTATAATAATGTAAATTGCATGTAATTTCTTAAAACTGTATGAAAATATACTTTTGCTTCTTTACCAGAAGGGGAAAAGGAAATGAATTTCAATATAAAAGAAGCTACCGAAATACTAGAGCGCGTGCCACAAACTTTGGAGTTTTTTATCTAGTTCTCTGTTTAATCGTTAATCGCCTAAATAACAACTCTTTTGGTAAACCAAAAGTTTAAAGGAATGAATTAGGGATTATTTATATAATGCGAGAAAGGTTGTGAAATTATTTGAGGGGTTATAAAGCAATGCTATTTGATTTAGATGATACGTTACTTGATAGGGATAAGGCAGTAGATAAACTGTTTTCCATTATTTTAGAGGAGTTTTATGGGGATGTTGAACAACATTCAGTAAAAAACGCAATGTTACAGAAATTCAAGGGATATGATAAAAAAAGCTATGGCCACAGCGATAAAGTGAAGGTATTGGAATCATTATTTGATGAATTCCCACCGAAATATAGATTACCACGCAATTACATTCAAGACTTTTGGAATAATAATTTCCCAAAATGTTTTTCTATAAACCAAAAAACTATTAATATCATAAATACTATAAAGTCACATATTAAAGTTGGAATTATAACAAATGGCTCAACTCAGAGGCAAAAAGCAAAAATAATTAACACGAATTTGAATCGTTATTTTGATACAATCATTATTTCTGAAGAAGCGGGATTTAGTAAACCTGACAAACGCATATTTGAATTAGCATTAAATAAGCTAAATGTACAATCAGAAGATGTATTATTTGTTGGAGATGACTTAGAAAAGGATATTGCTGGTTGTCAAAATGCAAATATAAAGGGCATATGGTTCAATCCTAATATGATTAAGAATAATACCGACACAAAACCATATGCCGAGATTACTTCTTTTGATAATTTATTAAGTTATTGTGGAGAGATAAATTTTCAAAAATAGTAAAAAGATAGATTACCCTTAATTTCATTGACCGTATGAGAAGTTTTAAAACAATAATTATTTACGATGATATAGAGGATATTGAGCCAGGGGCAAATCATTTATGTGTGTTAATGAAGATCTACACAGCATGTTTAATATATACTTTATAAAGTATATAGGAGTGAGACTATGAAAATAAAGAAAGTAGTAATTGGCGGAATAAATATTGCCGTCGTCAGAAACGATACAGTATTAATATCCGACGTTCAATCTGCATTAGATCTCATGGCAACAGTTCAATATGAAGCAGATTCAAAGCGGATTATTATCAAAAAATCATTAATAAGTGAAAGTTTCTTTGACTTAAAAACACGTCTTGCGGGTGATATTCTTCAAAAGTTTATTAATTACAGCGTGAAAATTGCTATCGTCGGGGATTTTTCTATGTACACTAGTAAAAGCTTAAAAGATTTCATTTATGAATGTAATAAAGGTAAGGATATTTTTTTCTTAGCAACTGAGCAACAAGCAATTGAAAAGTTAAGCTCATTGAAATAAAGATATAAAATGTATTTCGAAAGAGGCATCCGTGAAGGTGCCTCTTATTTGTATTTTTATATAAATATGTTTTTCAAATTTAAATTTTGTACCGGTACAGTAACTGCAAATGTACATTGTTACTATATCCCTTCAAATTTACAATCAGCATATATTATTTTAATTTATAACTTATTAAGGGGTGCTGAATATGACAAAGTTACAAGATCAACTTTTCACAAGATTAAACCTTGAAAAACGTACTGAAATAAAATTTGAAGAATTAAGTACAATACTCTTTGCATTTGCCCACACAATCCCGTTTGAGAATTTAGATGTAATAGCAAGTAATGCGAATACAATTTCTATGGAAAACTTACAAGAAAAAATTTTAACTAGATCCCGCGGCGGACTTTGTTATGAATTAAATACTCTTTTTTACTATTTTTTAAAAGATAGTGGTTATGATGTACAACTCGCACTAGGTACCGTATATAAAAATGATATAAACGCTTGGGCACTTGAAGATGGGCATATAACAATTATTTTAAATTACGAAAACGTAAGGTACTTAATTGATGTAGGTATTGCTTCATTAGTACCTCTTGTGCCAGTACCGTTTACTGGCGAACTTGTTTCTTCTAAAAACGGTTCGTATCGAGTAAGACAAAAAGATACGAGTAAAGGAAACTATGTTCTAGAAAGAATAGATGTTGATGGAGAATGGAAAGTTTGTCATGCTTTTTATAAACATATTATTGATGAGACAGTAGTAAACGATGTTCAAAGAAGAGTGATAGAAGATGAGAAATCTATTTTCAATAAAGGACCCATTGCAGTGAAATTGACGGACTCTGGCCATGTCTCATTAACGAATACTAGTTTAACTGAAATTATTTATGGAGAAAAAACGAAGCGTGAAATTACAGAAAATCAATATAAAGAGCTTTTATATACTTTATTTGCTATTGAGTTGTGAATATAAGATAGCTGGTTCTTATTCAGAATCGGCTATTTTTATTATTTTTGGTTTAAATGGTTTTCGTCTAATATGTTTCGGAAACTGCGGTATAGTTAACGTTTTTAACGTTTCCTCAGCTTCTTCATATGTATGAAAGACTGGCTCTTTTCCATTATCTCCTTGCAAAACTAGCCCTTCATCTCGGATTACATACGGCATAAAACCACTCCTTATAGTAAAAAAATTATGGTCTATTGAAACAGAATGATACGATTTCAAGTTTAATTTTCTTAATAGATATAATACACTAGAACAGTATAAAGAAGTATATAAAATGAATATTGGATGTAAAGGAAGATTATAATGTCAGTTATTGATAAATTGAAACTAAATAAGTATACAAATATGGTCGTTATTAACGAACCAAGTGATTATGACATTTTCACAGGTAAAGAAACTTCATTTTCAAAAGAACATGATGCTATTTTTATTTTTGTTGAAACACTTGATGAGATGGTGAAACAAACGAATTTTATTATTAGTAATGAAGACTTACTAACTGAAAAAGGTTACGTGTTTTTCGCATATCCGAAAAAAGGTAATGCTCGTTACAGTACGTTTGTTCACCGTGATGAGATGTTTCCGGCATTAAACGTTGGAGATGATGGATATGTGGGGGAAAGTGAAATTAAATTTGCGCGAATGGTAAGTATGGATGACGTTTTCACTGTTGTTGGTTTAAAACGTGAAAAGAAAAAAGCGAAGAAAACACCTGCTGCAAGTCAATGTGTTGCTGATTATGCTGATCGAATTCAAGATGTGGAAACACTATTGACTGACCATCCGACTGAGTTGAAATTCTATCAAAGTTTAACACCTGGATATCAAAAAGATTGGGCACGTAATTTATTTTCTGTAAAACAAGAAAAAACACGCGATAAACGTCTTGAGAAAATGATTGAAATCCTTTCACAAGGCTATAAAACAATTGAATTATTCCGTAAGAAGAAAAAATAATGTTTAGGAACGTCACAATGATGCAACAATTAATTACGTTGAGCACATTGAAAAAAGGATTCCTTTCAGTATACTAAAGTATGTTCTTATATTTAAATAATTAGCAAAAGAGAAAAGGTGTTTGAAATGAAATCGTATATTGTAGTTGGAGCTGGAATTTTAGGGGCATCTACTGCCTATCACCTTGCTAAGGCCGGTGCAAATGTAACAATTGTTGATCGTCAAGAGTTAGGTCAAGCAACTGATGCAGCAGCGGGTATTGTATGCCCATGGCTTTCACAGCGCCGTAATAAAGCATGGTATAAAATCGTTAAAGGCGGTGCGCGTTACTATTCTTCGTTAATTCAGCAATTAGAAGAAGACGGTGAAACGGATACAGGTTACAACCGTGTAGGTGCAATTAGTTTACATACTGATGAGAAAAAACTAGATCAAATGGAAGAGCGAGCGTATAACCGCCGTGAAGATGCACCGGAGATTGGTGAAATCACTCGTTTATCAGCTGAAGAAACGAAAAAATTATTCCCAGCATTATCGGAAGAATATAGTTCTGTTCATATTAGTGGCGCTGCACGAGTAAATGGAAGATTATTACGCAACGCATTAATAAGCGCTGCGAAAAAGCATGGTGCAACTTTCATAAAAGGTGATGCAGTATTAGTCCGTGAAGGGAATCATATTACGGGAGTTAAAGTAAATGACGAAACAATTGTAGCTGAAAAGGTAATGGTAACTGCAGGCGCATGGGCGAATGAAATCTTGAACCCATTAGGAATTAATTTCTTAGTTACGTTCCAAAAAGGACAAATTGTTCATTTACAAATGGAAAATACAGCAACAGAAAATATGCCAGTTGTTATGCCGCCGAACGATCAATATATTTTGACATTTGACAATGGCCATGTCGTAATTGGTGCAACACATGAAAACGATACTGGATTTGACCACCGTGTAACTGCAGGTGGTTTACATGAAGTATTCCATAAAGCATTAACAGTTGCGCCTGGCTTGGAAGATGGCACAATGATTGAAACAAGAGTTGGCTTTAGACCGTTTACACCAGGGTTCTTACCTGTTATTGGACCACTACCTAATTTTGAAGGCATACTCATTGCGAACGGATTAGGTGCTTCAGGATTAACAGCAGGTCCATACTTAGGATCTGAACTTGCGAAACTTGCGTTAGGGAAACCGATTGAATTAGATTTAAATGATTATGATGTTGCTGGGGCAATGGAATAGTAATAAACAAAAAAGATTAGGAGTGATTTCCTAATCTTTTTGTTATGTTATTTGGGCGTAACTAAGTATTTTGGGAGGTAGGAGTTCTTTTAAACAAGGGGTACCACCACATCGTTATCAAGCTAAGAAAATAGATAACCCACAAAATAAAGCGATATACGTGATCCCAATTAAAGTTTTTTAAACCTAATTGGACTTACCATTAAGAGAGCGAGGATTAATGTAATCCATGCATTGCTATATGAAAACAATCCCATACCGGCCAATGGTAATCCAGCAGCTGGAATAGGTAATCCCTTAAAATATCCAATGGTTGGTTTTACACTAAATTTAGCTAATCTTAAAGCACCCATCGTTGGGAAAAGGATAAATGCCAAAGAAGTTAAAATAGATGGTGTTGCTATCGAATGAAATAAAAGTGCAGGAGCAACTCCGAAACTAACAATATCAGCTAAGGAATCCAATTGTACACCAAACTCACTGTTCACTTTTAATTTTCTCGCAATTCTTCCATCAAGGAGATCTAAAACAGCTGAAAAGAAAATAAAAATGGAGGCTACTTCCAAATAGTCACTCATATTCATGGTAATTGAAAAAACACCGCACAATAAATTTCCAATCGTAAATAAATTGGGTACAGCTTTTACTATTTGATTGAACAAGGTTGTCCCCCCTAAGTTGATCAAACTTCACGTTTATGTAGCATTTTCTATATATTCTTCCGTTATTCTTGAAAATATATGACCACTGTATGCTAAGTAAATTTCGACAAGAGAAAAGTCGATTTCCTGTACGTTATGTTGGTTTATAAACATGTTTGATCAAAGGTAAGTCTATTACTGCTGATTTACCTAATATAAAAAGCCTGTTTTTGAAAAAAAGAGTTATCAAAATAGGCTCTAAACATATTTTATAGAATCACTTTTTATAAAATATGGTTAATTATTTTCGGTACGCGTTGTTGAATATTAGCACTCGATAGTTGAAGTGCCGAGTAGTCAAGCATTTTCCTCCGGTTGGTGGATAAGACCAACCGCTCCAGTTTTAAATGTATTGTTTTTTATAAGTTTAAGATTGATTTTGTCCGTAATTTCTTTAATAAAGGTAGTCGACTGCCTAAGACTACAGGAAACATATTAATCCGATATTCATCAATCAATTCAGGTAGTTTACGAAACTCTGGTTTTCCGTCAGAAAAGATTAGTTTGATATATTAATTATATAGTGGAACAAGATCATCGTTTTATTAAGAAACATGTGCGTTCTATTTTGGATTTAAGTCCTATAAAACAACATCTACACACTAAAAGATGCATCATATCTTCATATAGTCATAAAATTAATCTGTAGTCGAAAATGCGTAAAGAGCTGCTAGAATGAATTACTGAGAATACGAAGAATAAAGGAGAGAAGCGGAGTAAAAACTAAAAAAATTAGACAAAGAAAATGGAGAGATGAACTAAATGTTAAAGATCATCAAGCATTTAAAACCATTTATTGCTTCCATCATTGCAGTTGTATGTCTTTTAACTGTACAGGCAGTATGCGATCTATCACTGCCAGACTACATGTCTAACATTGTCAATGTAGGGATTCAACAAAAAGGTGTAGAAAATGCAGTACCTGAGGTTATTCGTAAAAGTGAAATGGATAAACTTACGCTCTTTATGAATGAAAATGAGAAGAAAAAAGTTGCTGACAACTATGTCCTTTTAGATAAGAACAACCTCTCTCAAAGTGAACTAAAAAATGACTTAAAAGATTATCCGCAGCTTGATAAAGAGCCACTTTATAAGTTACATACAGAAGATAAAAAAATAATTAACGGACTTAACGATATCTTTGGGAAACCAATGTTAATTACACAAGGAATTGAAAAAGGTGGCTCATCTGCTTTCTCTTCTGCTGCGACAGGTGACAACAACACACCAGCGAAACTTCCGCCAAATACAGATCCTTTTGCAATCATTGCGAAACTTCCTCAAGATCAAATCAATGCAATGAAAGAAAAGGCAGATGAAAAGTTTAAGAATATGCCAGGCAGCATGGTAACACAATCAGCTGTTTCATACATTGAGAATGAGTATAAGAAAATCGGTATCAATACTGATAAACTTCAATCTAATTTTATTCTTACTTCCGGCGGGAAAATGCTACTTTTATCCTTAGTAAGTATGGCAGCTACCGTTATCGTGAGTTTACTTGCTGCAAAAGTAGCTGCAGGACTCGGCAGAGACCTTAGAAAGAAAGTATTCCGGAAAGTTACCAACTTCTCGAATGCGGAGTTTGATAAGTTTTCCACTGCATCTCTAATCACAAGAAGTACAAATGATATCCAGCAAGTTCAAACACTTATGGTTATGATGCTTCGCATTGTATTCTATGCACCAATTTTAGGTATCGGCGGCATTATTAAAGTACTTACTACAGACCTTTCAATGGGATGGATTATCGCAGTTGCGGTAATTGCGATTTTAAGCCTAGTCATTGGTTTATTTAGCATCGCGATTCCTAAGTTTAAGCGTATCCAAAAGTTAGTAGATAAAATTAACTTGATCACTCGTGAATCTTTAACAGGTATGCTCGTTATTCGTGCTTTTAATACTCAAAAACATGAAGAAAAGAAATTTGAAAAAGGAAATCAAGATTTAACAAAAACAAATTTATTTGTAAGCCGTTTAATGTCATTTATGATGCCAATGATGATGTTTATCATGAATGCCGTTACTGTACTTATTATTTGGGTTGGATCACACCAAGTGGATATGGGACATATGCAAGTTGGTGATTTGATGGCATTTATGCAATATACAATGCAAATCATCATGGCCTTCTTAATGATTTCAATGGTATCTATTATGGTTCCACGTGCTTCAGTTTCCGCACAACGTATCGCAGAAGTTTTAGATACTGACATTACCATTAGTGATGTAAAAGAGCCGAAAACATTTGCTTCAGACAAGAAAGGTTACGTTGAATTTAAAAATGTTGGCTTTAGATACCCAGGTGCAGAAGAAGATGTGCTTTCCAATATCACCTTTACTGCAAAACCTGGTGAAACGACAGCTTTCATCGGATGTACAGGTAGTGGTAAATCAACATTAATCAACTTAATTCCACGCTTTTACGATGTCACAAGCGGCCAAATATTAATAGATGGAACGGATATTAGAGAAGTATCTCAGAAGGAATTAAGAGAGAAAATTGGTTATGTACCGCAAAAAGGAGTTCTCTTCTCAGGTACAATCGAGAGCAATTTGAAATATGGTAAAAAAGAAGCAACTGAAGAAGAACTCGAAAAAGCGGCGGAAATCGCGCAAGCTATGGAGTTTATTAACGCGAAACCTGAAAGCTTCCGCACAGAAATATCACAAGGTGGTACGAACGTTTCCGGTGGTCAAAAACAAAGACTTTCTATTGCGCGTGCTCTTACGAAAAAATCAGAAATCTTCATATTCGATGATAGTTTCTCAGCTCTTGACTTTAAGACAGACGCAGCATTGCGCAGAGCTTTAAACAATGAGATTACAGGAAGTACTATTTTACTTATTGCCCAAAGAATCAGTACAATCATGAATGCCGATAAGATTATTGTACTTGACGAAGGAAAAATAATTGGGACTGGTACTCATGAAGAGCTTATGGAAAACTGTGAAGTTTATAAGCAAATTGCTTTATCACAACTTTCAAGAGAGGAGTTGTCATCATGAGTGATAGAAAAATAGAAAATAGAAAACAAAGCGGCCCTGGTCCTGGCGGTGGCGGTCCTATGGGCGGCGGCATGAGAAAGATTGAGAAAGCAAAAAACTTCAAAGGAACGATGAATAAACTCCTTCAATACTTGAAGCCCTATAAATTATCAATCTTAGTCGTTATCCTTTTCGCAATCGGTAGTGCAGCCTTTACAATCGTTGGTCCAAAAATTTTAGGAAACGCGACAACAAAACTTTTCGAAGGACTCGTAAGCAAAGTATCAGGAGCACCCGGTGCGGCCATTGACTTTACCTATATCGGAAACATTGTCATTTTACTCCTTGGGTTATATATACTAAGCACTGTGTTTGGTATTATCCAGGGGTACATTATTTCTGGAGTAGCTCAAAAAGTATCTTATAACTTCAGAAAAGAAATCGCTGAAAAAATTAACCGTATGCCGCTGAAATACTTTGATAAAACAACGCACGGCGAAGTATTATCGAGAATTACAAATGACGTAGATACGGTGAGCCAAACTTTAAACCAAAGTATGTCGCAAATCATCACATCCGTTATTACAATCATCGGTGTACTTATCATGATGTTATCAATCAGCTGGCAAATGACATTAGTGGCGCTTTTAATATTGCCAGTATCGATGATTCTCATCATGGCAGTCGTAAAACGATCACAAAAATACTTCAAATCCCAGCAAGAATATTTAGGACACGTAAACGGTCAGGTCGAAGAAATTTATAGTGGTCACAATATCGTAAAAGCCTTCAACAAAGAAGAAGAAGAAGTAAAAAAATTCGAAAAGGTAAATGATACCCTTTACCATTCCGCATGGAAATCTCAATTTTTATCTGGAATGATGATGCCGATTATGACATTTATCGGTAATATCGGTTACGTCGCTGTATCTATTTTAGGTGGATGGCTTGCGGTAAAGAGAACCATCGCAGTTGGAGACATTTTAGCCTTTGTGCAATATGTTAGAAGCTTTACGCAACCAATCGCTCAAGTAGCACAAATCGCGAACGTACTTCAATCTACTGCAGCTGCTGCAGAAAGAGTCTTCGAATTTTTAGAAGAAGAAGAGGAAGTGCCAGAAGCAGAAAATCCAGTGAAGCTGCAAAAAGTTCAAGGAGAAGTTGCCTTCCAAGATGTTCAATTTGGATACAATCCAGATAAGATCATCATCAATAATTTCTCATCTAACATTAAACCTGGACAAAAGGTAGCAATCGTCGGACCAACCGGAGCTGGTAAAACAACGATTGTAAAACTGTTAATGCGTTTCTATGACATAAACAGCGGTGCAATATGTATCGACGGTCACGATATAAAAGACTTCACGCGAGAAGACCTGCGCAACATGTTTGGTATGGTACTTCAAGACACTTGGCTATTTAACGGCTCCATCATGGAAAATATACGTTACGGTAGACTCGATGCTACAGACGAAGAGGTAATTGAAGCAGCGAAAGCAGCTCACGTTCACAACTTCGTAAAAACATTACCAAATAAATATCAAATGGAACTAAACGAAGAAGCAAGCAACGTATCCCAAGGACAAAAGCAACTACTAACAATTGCACGTGCCCTTATAGCGGATCCGAAAATATTAATACTCGATGAAGCAACAAGCTCCATTGACACTCGTACAGAAGTACTGATTCAAAAAGCGATGGAAAACCTTATGGAAGGTAGAACAAGCTTCATTATCGCTCATAGATTATCAACAATACGTGATGCAGATTTAATCCTTGTCATGAAAGACGGAGATATTGTAGAACAAGGTAATCATGAAGAGTTATTGAAAGCTGATGGTTTCTATGCTTCGCTTTATAATAGTCAGTTTGAAGGTGCGGATGCTTCTTGAGTTAGGTGAAAGTCCATTTAAATAACTAAACCCACGAAGAAAATGCATTTTCTTCGTGGGTTTTTATTATTTTTAAGGTTCTGTTACAAAGTTTTTAAAAGTAAGCTAGACTTTTGCAAAACAGAGTGAGGAACATGATAAATGGGATATTTTAAAGGGAAACAATTTAAAAAGAACATTATATTACTTTAAAATGCAGAAAATAGACTAGTAAACAAGCTGTTTTTGTTTTTTAGCATAGAATATGATGAATCCTAGAGTTAAGAGGAGGTAATTATATTTATGGGATGTAATGGTAATTTTAGACGTTTCCGAGATTGTGATAGATTTTGGGATGATTTAATGTTTTGTAGACGCAGACATAGAGATTGTGATGACCGTCGTTGTAGACGTGACCGCGACTGTGATTGTGATGAATGTCGTCGTAGACGTAATCATGATCGTGACTGTGATTGTGATAATCGTCGAGAATGGTAAATTCCTTTCAATGAGTGCGTTTCTTCACAGCACTCGTTTTTTTTATTTATGGGTTTTCTGAACTCTTTATTGATAATATATAAAATACGAAGAATGTAGTTGTAATATATGGTTGTACAAAAATCTTCACCGTAAAACAAAGTGGGCTAAAAGTGATCGAAAGGAGTTAAAGAAAGCATTAGAATATTAATTAATACATTCTTTTGACCAGAGGTGATTTAACCGATGTAAGGAATCTTGTCCAGTGTAATTAAATCTTGAGTTGACCACCGATATGTAGCATTTCTTCCCCATTAATTGTTGCCAACGGATAACTGGTTTAATTAAAGGGAATTATCAAAAAGGGTACTATAAAACAGAACAAGCCCAAAAAATAGATAAGGAGTGAGCAAGCGATGGACAACATGATAAGTGCGGGCAGCTTTGGTTTACAAAGGGGGCCTGCTCAAAAAACGGTTGGCCAGTATTTGTTCGATTGCCTGAAATTCGAGGGCATTACCGAAATTTTTGGTGTCGCAGGGGACTATAATTTTACACTTCTTGATACTTTGGAGTGTTATAACGGCATCCGTTTTATAGAAGGACGAAATGAACTAAACTCGGGCTACGCTGCAGATGGCTATGCAAGAATCAAAGGAATATCGGCTCTTATTACGACATTTGGGGTCGGGGAGCTCAGCGCATGCAATGCGATAGCGGGAGCCAACAGCGAGCATGTGCCAATAATACACATTGTGGGTGCCCCTCCTGAGAAGGATCAA
The DNA here is from genome assembly GCF_038050385.1 of Bacillus sp. FSL R9-9410. NCBI lineage: Bacteria > Bacillati > Bacillota > Bacilli > Caryophanales > Bacillaceae > Bacillus > Bacillus sp. FSL R9-9410. The sequence continues at coordinate 2,146,222 of NZ_JBBOTV010000001.1, read as the reverse complement.
AAAGAGCATAAGCTGATGCATCACACCTTAATGGATGGGAATTTTGACGTTTTTCGCAAGGTGTATGAGCAGATTACGGCATATACCGCGGTGCTTACGCCGGAAAATGCCAAGATTGAAATTCAGACTGCGATTCGCATTGCTAAGGAAAAGAAAAAGCCGGTATACCTGGTTATAGCTAATGATTTAGTGACCAAGCCGATTAAAGTCTGGGCAGAGCCAATACCACCACGTCCAGCATCCAACCCGAATACCCTTCAGGCTGCAGTGAATCATATCCGTCCGCTTTTGGAACGTGCCCAACGACCGGTTATCCTGGTGGATGTAAAAACGATGCGTTTCGGACTTCAGACAGCAACTCGGCAGCTAGCCGATGCAATGAATGTCCCTGTTGTAACGATGCTTTACGGGAAGGGGGCATTCGACGAGACCCATCCAAATTATATCGGAATGTATCTAGGCTCTTTCGGGAGGGCTGAAGTCCAAAGTACGGTGGAGAATGCAGATTGTATCATTGCGATTGGCATGGTATGGGCGGACACAAACACTGCAAAATTTACCGCAAAACTGAACCCACTGATAACTGTCAATATTCAACCAGACATGGTTAAAATCGCTGAGGCGGAATATCCGAATGTTCTTGCAGCCGACATGCTACTTGCCGTGCAGAAGGTGGGTTATAAGGGAAAAGGTTTGACAGAAAAAATTTCATTCCCTTACGATCAATTAACAACTACTGCTGACGGACCTCTAATGGCTGACGGCTATTATCCGCGTTTTCAGCGTATGCTGAAAGAGGGTGATATTGTAATCGCCGAGACCGGAACGTTTTATAATGGAATGGGAGAGGTAAGACTGCCGGGCAATGTAACATATATTGGGCAAGGTGGATGGCAGTCCATCGGTTACGCAATCCCTTCGGCGTTCGGTGCTATTATGGCGGCGCCAGCACGCCGAGTATTGCTGTTTACAGGTGACGGCGCCCTGCAGCTAACAGCACAGGAAATCAGTTCTATGCTCTATTACGGCTGCAAGCCCATAATCTTTGTCTTGAACAACGATGGTTATACAATTGAGAAATATTTAAATGTCAAAACAGAGGATCAAAAGTACAACCAAATCCCTCGATGGTCTTACACCAAGCTGGCCGAAGCTTTTGGAGGTAACGCGTTTACCGTTACGGTCCGGACCTATGGAGAGCTTGATCAAGCTATAATCCATGCTGAAAAGGAAAGCGCCGAAAGACTCTGTATAATTGAAATGATCGCAGGGAATTCGATGGACGCACCTGAATATATGCGACGGATGCGTAGTTATATGGAGAATCAGGAAATGCAGCGCGGTCAGAAATAGTATCCAATTCCCTAGTCCCTAATTGAATACTAATCGAACAGTTCTAATCATACTCTTTTAATAAAACGCAATTAAAGGGGTGTAAAGTAAGTTGACAAAAGTTAAGGTTAGTTTACGACCCATTGCAAGTAAGTTGAATTTACCTACTGTTTTGAAAACAACTATACTACCAGGTGACTCAATTGAAAGGTTATTTATTGCAACCCAGGTAGGAGAAATCTTTTACATAGGAGACGGAGTTATAAGGACTTTTTTAGATATTCGCCCGCGAATCATAAAATTAGGTAAGTCTGAAGAAGGTGTTTCTGGTACGGGGTATGATGAACGAGGATTGCTAGGACTAGCGTTTCATCCACAATTTTATCAAAACGGTTTATTTTATCTTCATTATTCAGTAGCTGGCACTCAAGGTCCGGGTGCCCTTTCTGAACCTTTTAAACCTAATCCATGTGATCCGAAAACTTTAAACTTAAAGTGGGTAAATAGAGATACTCAATACGATCATATCGATACGGTTGAGGAATGGATTTTACAATCACATAGTCAACCTCAAAAACGACGGACATTACTTAACATAAGAAGGCCCTTTTTTAATCATAACGGAGTCAATAGTTTAAACTTTTCACCTGAGACTGGAAAACTTGTTTTTACAAATGGAGATGGTGGATCGGGTTATGATCCATTTAATTTAAGCCAGGATGCTTTAGAAATAGCGGGTAAAATAATTGAAATTGATGTAAGTAAAAATACATTCATAAATAACCCTCCAGTAGTTACGCGCTTTAATGAACTTCCTTTATCTATACAAGAAACACTTACAGTAATTGCGAAAGGAGTTCGTAATATAACAGGTATTTCCTTTCAAAGGTTTTATAATCAGTATATCAAATATGCTGGAAATGTCGGGCAAGATATTGTAGAGTCTATTTTTTCGTTTGTTCATTATAAACCCATACCGGTTACCGAACTTGTTCAAACGCATTTAATGAGATCCACTCCCAATCAAGATGGATTTATTAATTTTGGTTGGCGAGGATGGGAAGGAGAATTACCTACTTCTTTCATACGGCACTGTTCTGAGAACCCTACTTTGGATGAGAGAACAATGGTTTATTATAATGAAACAATTCAAACGTCAGTGAGACGTATTCAGCCTCTAATTAGTTATTTTCATAAAGATTCCAGACCGGATAAGTTTGGAGGAACTTCACTTACAGGAGTTCAGCCATATATGGGAACTACAATCACAAATTTATCAGGTAGCGTCGTGTTTACTGATCTTGCCAAGAAAGAAGAATCTCAATCTCCAGTAAAAGGAGTGTTAGCTTATACTAGAGCAAGTATAGACGATAAACGTAATGATTTTCATGTTATTGAAACCACTTATGATTTTGGGACTCAAGCAGCTTATTATGTTAGTTTAGGAACAAACTTAGATCAAACTAGATTATATTTAGGAGTTTACGGTTCTATGAAAGTAACTGATTTTAACAAAGGCACTATTTATGAAATTGTTCCTTGATAAGATATAAACTCTAAGTCTAAAAATACAAGAAATTCATTCTTCTTCAAAATGCATGACCTGTTGTCCCCCTAAAAAACTTCTATGTATAAACGACTAGCAGAAAGTAACTCATAAACCATAAGTGTATGAATACTATAGTAAGTGATGAATTAGGTATCTTTAGGAGGTATTTTGATGAATCGCTTTAGATGCTATTGGTATCAATGGATGATAGAGCAGGATGCGAATTTTGTTCATAAAAGAAAGGTGACTCCTGCAAGTAGGTTAGTCATTACAGCGTTACTCGGTTCATTTGCTGCTATTTTTCAATCTGCGGGGAACTTAATCCCTGGAATTGGGTTATTTATTAGTCCTTTCGCGACGCTACCGATTTTTCTGGCTATTTGTTATTCTATTCGTGAGGGAGTACTTTCTTATATTCTTACTATTTTCCTATTATTCATTATTGAGCCAAGTGAACTAATTGTCTTTCCCTTTACTACAGGATTATTAGGTATAGCGTTAGGAGTATCCTTTTTACAATTCAAGAGGAGGATTTGGGTAATTTCCTTTTCAGCGATATGTCTACTTATAGGAATTATGATCATTCTCGATATCTTCCGTTTTCCTGTACTTGGTCCTACTATTCATACAACTATGGATATGAAAATTATTACATTAATATTTATACTGAGTTTTCTATACTGCTGGATCTATGCAGAGCTGTGTAGAATAATAATGAATAGAGTATATAAAGTATGGTCTTAACAATTGTATAAAATCTTTTTGAATGAATACACTTTCTCATATATTTTCAAAGATTGGAGATTTAAATCATGTATAACGTTGAAATTAGAAGGCCGAATTCGGATGATATTGATGAACTAAATTTATTTTTCCGTCTAGTTATTACGAATACTTATAAAAACGAAGGGTTATCACAATTATTAGATGACATAGAAAATGAAATTAACTCGAAAAAACAATATTTGAAAAATGATTTTGATAGTAATGGAGAAAGTCGTTACTTTTTATTAGCAATAGATACAAATAACGATAAAATCATTGGAACGATTGAAATCGGTCCAGCAAGTACATTAATTAATAGTTGTACAGATGGTGTACTTAAGGATTTGTATGAAATAGGAACTGTATTTATACTTCCGGAGTATCAAAGAAAAGGTATAGGGAGTTTGCTGTTAAATGCAATGTTTCTTACTTTACTAGGTAAAGGAATAACAGAATTTTGTTTGGATAGTGGATATAAAAACGCACAAAAAATATGGAAGAAGAAATTCGGAGAGCCTATTTATGTACTGAAGGATTATTGGGGCGAATCAAGTGATCATATGATTTGGAAAAAAAGTTTACATGATATACCTATAATATTTGAATTATAAAATGAAATATGTCTCTGAACATAGCTTTTCTTACCTACTTATGCTATTATTTATCTTTATAATAAAAGAGGACGTGAATGAACTTGATTAAAATTAATATTCCTGAAGCTGATGTTTCAATTACTGAACGTAACCAAGTTATTAAAGGAGACGAGCCATTAATTACTCCAATTAACGGTTTTATCGATTTCCACTTGTTCCCTAGAGATAAAGGCGGCATTTTTATGTTTTACAATATTAATGACGAACTTCTTTTCGTAGGTAAAGCTCGTAAAATTAGACAACGTATTAAAAAGCATTTTGAAGATAATGTTTCACCAATCAAAAATAATCGTGATGAAGTATACCGTATCGATGCATGTATCGTAGAAGATCCAACAGAAAGAGAAATTTACGAAACTTACATCATTAATGAATACAAAGCGAAATATAACGTTGATAAAGTGTTTTATAAATAAACAACATTAGCGAAATGAAACAATCCTAGTACATACACTAGGATTGTTTTTATTTATATAGCTTTGTAATTTTTATCCGTAATGATTTCCTTCGCATTTGTTCCTCCTTATAAGGGAATATATTATTTAATCGACAGAATTTTTTCGTATTTTAAAGTAATGAGCGGCAATTAAAGAAATTACCCCGATTAATAACATAATAATTCCAAGAGTTTTATGCTTTCCTTCGAAGAAAGGTATGTCTGTAATTACATTTGTCATACATAATCCTAAGAACACAAGAATAGGTCCAATCCAAAGTAATATGTTGCCTAACTTTGTGTGTTTCTCCATGTAAACCCTCCTTTGTTTTAACATATATATCCATCGTCATTGCAATCCATAACTTCTAAATAAAGGTTAAAGTAAATCCCCAAGAGAAATATACTTTTTTTCATAACAAAAAATAAAGCATCATATATTGGTACAAGCAAATGAGAAAGGAGATCATCATGAATTGGCTAGAAGCTTTTATTTTAGGAATTATTCAAGGGCTGACAGAGTTTTTACCTATAAGCAGTACAGGTCACCTATATTTAGGGAGGCATATTTTTCATTTAGATGAGGCAGGTTTGTTTTTAGATACGATGCTGCATATCGGAACTTTGCTTGCAGTGTTTATTTATTATAGAAAAGAATTCATTTATTTAATAAAAAATCCGTTTTCAAAGCTTATGTTTTTACTTATTGTCGGGACGATCCCTGCGGTTGTAATCGGCTTATTATTTAAAGACTTTTTTGAAGATATTTCAAAAACAGGTATAACAATAGGTTGGGAGTTTTTAGTGACGGGTTTATTTCTTTATATGGCCGATAACCAAAAGAACGGTCGTAAAAAAATGAATGATATTACATATAAAGATGCATTCATAATTGGTTCATTTCAAGCAGTAGCTATATTTCCAGCAATTTCTCGTTCTGGAATGACAATTGTCGCTGCATTATGGAGAAAGTTAGACCGCGAAACAGCGGCGTACTTTTCATTTTTATTATCAACACCGGCTATTGTCGGAGCTATCATCTTGCAATTTACAGATGTTTTTCAAGGGAAAGCAGAATCTATTTCTAGTACATCATTAATTGTCGGAACGTTATCAGCAGCGTTCTTTGGTTACATAGCAGTTTCATGGATGATTCAATATTTAAAACGTCATTCTTTAAAAGTATTCGCGTATTACGTATGGGGATTAGGTATTTTAATTTTAACGTTGCAATTCACACAGGTGTTTTAAATATAATTATCAAGGAATTATTAGTTAAGATCCTGTTCCATTCATACACGACAGGATCTCTTTTCATTAAGGGGGAAAAATGTTTACTAAGGCTATTGTTATTGGTGGAAGTATCGCAGGAAAACTCGCCGCAAAGGCTTTATCAAATACGTTTGAAGAAGTAATCATTGTAGAAGCTGGTGAAGAATGGGATGGAAAAGGTCCGCGAAAAAGAGTTCCGCAAAGTAATCATCCGCATGTGTTATTAAAAGGCGGCGAAGAAGCACTTGAGGAGTTGTTTCCTAACATTACTAATGAATTAATTGAAGCAGGTAGCATCGTAAATAACTTTACTCGCGATTTAAAATGGCATCAGTTCGGCCTATGGAAGCAGCCTTTCAAAGGCGAAATAAATATGATTCAACAAAGTCGTCTTCTGTTAGAATCGCATATTCAAAAACGAATTGAACAAGTTTCAAATGTTACTTCGAAGTATGAAATGTTGGTTGAAGGATTACTAGTAGATAACAAACTTAATAAAGTCTATGGAATAACAGCTAAATGTTTGAAAACAGGAATGAAAGAAGAATTTCATGCAGATCTTGTTGTTGATGCAAGTGGATTTGGTTCGAAAAGTATAGATTGGTTACAAGAATACAATTTCGAAGTACAAGAAGAGAAAGTAAGAATTGATTTGTTTTACGCAACTAGAATGTTTAGGCTCAAAGAAAAAGAGAAATTAGACTGCTGTAATATGCTTATGTCTCCAAGTTTTCCTGAGAATCCTTATGGTGTTCTAGTTCAAATGATTGAAGATGATCGTTATTTTGTTACTTTTAGTGGATATGCAAATGAAAAAGCACCGCAAACAGATGATGAATTTTATGATTTTGCTGAAAACCTATCAATCACTAATGTTACAGAGTTTCTAAACAAATCTGAGGCGATTACCGATATAAAAACGTACAAAATTCCATATCAAGTACGCAGGCGATTTGATCTAGTTAATAATTTGCCTGAAGGATTGTTAGTAGTTGGAGATGCGCATTGTCGTTTTGATCCAGTTTTCGGACAAGGTGTTTCAGTTGCAGCTATGGAAGCTCACCAATTGCAACTAATTCTTCAAGGGAGAAAAAGGCTTGGTAAAACATTAACTCGAGAGTTTTATAGGAAGACTGCTATGATTATCAAAACACCTTGGGAAATGACCACAACGGAGATAGCACGTCATCCTAAGTTACAGAAAGAATTAACTACGAAACAAATATATCAACTTTCTGCAAGTGATTCTGATATTTATATTCGGTTAGTCAGAGTTATGAACTTAATTCGTAGTCCATTTCATCTTTTTCATCCTAGAGTATTACTTACTGTATTACTCAGACGAAAGAAATAGCAGGAAAATTATCGTTTAAAAAAGAATGTATAACAGTTAGTAAATCAAGAAGGGGTAAACGAGATGAAAATATACATAGAACAATTAAAGAAACAAGACGCTGAAGATTTATTTAACTTTGAACTCACGAACAAATCATTTTTTGAAACAATGGTACCAAGTCGTGGCTCTAATTATTACGTGTATGAATACTTTCAAAAGCAACTTGACGAACTATTAAAAGAACAAACTGAGGGGGTTTCTTATTTTCATCTCATACGTAATACAGAAAAAGAAATTGTAGGACGTATCAATTTAGTTGATGTAGATAAGGAAAAACGAATTGGGTCGTTAGGCTACCGAGTTGGAGAGGATTTTACAAAAAAAGGAGTTGCAGCAGCATCTGTAAAATTGATTTTGGCTCAAGCAAGAGTCTATGAAATTAATGAAATACATGCTATGACAACAACAAATAACATAGCTTCACAAATTGTATTAGAAAAGAGCGGATTTTCTCGTGAAAAGGAAGCGGAGACAACTACTGTAGATTTAAACGGGGAAAACGTAAATTTCGTACATTATATTTGGAGGACTACTAAGGATTAAAAATAATAGGGGGGACATGTACATGAAGGATTTACGTTATCCAATAGGTCAATTTACTTATGTAGGAACTATTACAGAAGAAATAATTGATAAATGGATTCAAGAAATAGAGGATTTACCTAATGAACTAGCAAGAGCGATAAAAGATTTAGATCAGAAGCAGTTAGATACACCGTATCGCGTCGGTGGATGGACTGTTCGTCAAGTTGTTCATCATATTGTTGATAGTCATATGAATAGCTACATACGCTTTAAATTAGCACTGACAGAAAAGAATCCAACTATTAAACCGTACAAAGAAGAAAAATGGGCAGAGCTACCTGACTCGAAATTACCAGTAGATGTTTCACTTGTAATGCTAGATTCATTACATAAAAGATGGGTTAACTTATTATATTCTTTAGAACCGGCAGATTTAGAAAAGACATTTAATCATCCTGAATCAGGAGAAACAAAACTTGCTGCTGCAATTGGACTATATGCATGGCACGGTCGTCATCATACAGCTCACATTACTTCTTTAAGAGAGCGTTTAAATTGGTAACATTAGAGAAGGCGACAGAAATTGATGCAGAGATTATATTTCAAATGCAAGTAGAATCATTTAGCTCATTACTAGAAAAGTATAAGGACTATGAAACAAGTCCGGCAAATGAACTTATTGAAAGAACGATTTCAAGAATAAATAATCCGGACGGTGGATTTTATAAAATTTTAGTAAATACGAATCTTGTCGGAGCAATATGTATATCACGTAAAGAAGAGGTATCCAAATTTGGGATAAGCCCGATGTTTATTATTCCAAACTATCAAGGAAACGGAATTGCTCAAAAAGTATTAATTTTAATTGAGGAGATGTTTCCGGAAATAACGACTTGGGAGCTTGCTACAATTTTAGAGGAAAAACGAAATTGTTTTCTATATGAAAAGATGGGATATATAAGAGCGGAATTTAAAAAGAAATTAAATGATAAAGCAACTTTAATTTATTATAAAAAAGAAAGGTAAAGCACATTTTAAATGCTTTACCTTTTTGTATCACTTTAGATTAAATATACAAATTTTATGTATATTCTTCCAAAAAGTTCGGGTTAGTAATTTTAAATTCGAATAAATATACAAAAATGAACTATTTTGTCGTATATGTTACTAACGCTTTTTGAATACTTAATATGCTATCATCGCCTTTAAATTCTTTCGTAATTGGCGCGCTCAAACTAGATACCCATATTTTAAGTTCTGCATCTAAATCAAAATGCCCAGCTGTTTCAATACTAAATTGTGTAATACTTTTATAAGGGATAGAATGGTATTCTGTTTTTTTACCAGTTACTCCTTGTTTGTCTACTAAAATAAGACGGCGATTTGTAAATACGATTAAATCACGAATTAATTTATAAGCATGCTCAACTTTCTCATCATCTAGCATAATCTTTTCTAAATCACGTTCAACGTTTTCTGTACTCGCACTTGATGCATTTCCTAAAATACCACTAAATAAACCCATATGAAATTCCTCCTTTATAATATGTGGAATGAGTTTCTTATATTGTACCATGCTATTGGATAAGACATTATGACATAAGTTCAATAGTTTTTCGTTATTGTTGCAATTAATTTATATAACCTCATCCTAAAATCTTGTGCTAACATGTAATTAAGAAAATAGAAGCAGAGGGATTAAGCATGAAGAGTATCGGTTTAGTATTAGAAGGCGGCGGAATGAAAGGGTTATATACTGCAGGAGTACTCGAATATTTTATGGAAAGGGACTTATTCTTTCCGTATGTAGTCGGTGTATCCGCTGGAGCGTGTATGGGAGCAACATATTTGTCACGTCAAAAAGGAAGAAATAAGAAAGTGAATACAGAGCTAGTAGCAGATCACAGGTATATATCTTATCGAAACTTAATTCAAAAACGTGAATTATTTGGAATGGATTTTTTATTTGATGAAGTACCAAACAAAATTGTACCGTTTGATTTTCAAACATTCCTAAATTCAAATGAACAGTTTGTAATCGGAACGACTGATTGTGAATCAGGACAGGCAGTTTATTATAATAAAACAGAACATGGAAATGATATTTTAAAAATTATTCGTGCATCAAGCTCTGTGCCGTTTATAGCACCTGCTGTAGAATATGATAATCGAAAATTGTTAGATGGAGGGATTATAGATCCTATTCCAGTTTTTAAAGCGCAAAATGATGGTTATTTAAAAAACGTTGTTATAATGACAAAGCCAGAAGGATACGAGAAGCAGCGTAATAAATTTTCTGGACTAGCTAAAATTTTATATAGAAGATATCCAAAACTCGCAGAGCATTTAGTAGAACATTATCGTTTTTATAATGAAACTGTATCTTATATGAATCACAACGAACAAAAAGATAATTTTTATGTAATTCAGCCAAGCGCACAGCTTCCTATAAGCGGAATAGAAAGAAATAAAGAAAAGCTCGTTAATTTATATAATCTTGGGTATAAGGATGCTCATAATCATTATGAAAATTTATTGAATTGGATGGAGAAATAAAGGAGTGGAACGTTGGTATTAGGAAAAGAAGTTATTTTTAATGAATTGCAGAAAATGCATAGTCCTCTATATAAACCATTTCCGAATTGTGACATTCTAAAAATACGGAAAGATTATAAAAATATATTTACAGAAGATGATTGCATAAGTTCTGATTTAAATTATTATTGGATGCATACAGCAGCAACTTTAAATTCTGTACTAAATAAAAAAGAAAAGAATATTTCGTTTCAGCAAATACAGTGGCTAAGAAAATCGTTTTTTGAATGGTTTCCACAATATCGTTTTATAGAAACAGAAATTGTGAAGTATCCCATTTTGTATAGAGATTTCATAAATTATGAGAAGGCTCGGAAACTATTACTTTACTATCTTACTGAATAAAGACGAAGACGCACAGGTTAAATAGCTTGTGCGTTTTTTTAGTTCATAAAATATAATCAACTTGTTTATATAGGAATTCTAATGAGAAGAAAGAAGTACATATAGAATGATGTAAGGGAGGGAGAATAAGTTTAGTAGCCGTTTTCCTTTAAGTTATTGTCCAGCTTGAATATAGTTATTTATGTTAAAATATTTCGAGTAAAATCAAGTTCTTAACGATTTTATCAAACATTAAACAAAATAAATTAGAAACGCAGAAGGGACAGCACTAACATGGAAAACGTGTCAAATATAGATAAATTGGAATCAATAAAATCTTTACAATCGACAATTCGTAAACTTGAAAATGCTTTTTCACAGATGACTCAAAAAGGAGCAAATACTACCTTAGTGAAAAAAAGGCTTAAAGCCGTTTGTATAGGGCTAGCAGTGTTAGAGAACGTGTGGAATCAAGAAAGTCATCGGTATAGCCAAGAAGAGTTAGCAGAAGCTCGTAATGTCCTTGCTGGTTTGCTTCCATCAATTGAGAGAGCCTATGATAAGTCTAAGGCTGGTAGTCCTCAAAGAACGCTTTTAACAAGGAGAATTAAAGCATTAGAACTTTCTATTCAAGCAATTGATAACTTAACTACATAGATTAGCAGAATGAACCAAATTTAAAGAGTCTTATTACAATAAAAGTAGCAAGGCTCTCTAGAAATTTATTCTTCCTTTAGTTCAATTTTAGATGATAAACATACACCTCATAATTATTCTCAAACACCACCACTTCAAAAAATACTTATTGTACTGAACCTTTCTATTATAAAAACACTCAATTATTTAATTTGAGAAAAATAAATAACGCCTTGTATTGTCGTTGCTGCAGATTATGTTAATGAGCTAGAATGATTAACTTATAACAATAAAACGAACCCATTTTTAACAGAGATTCAAGCTAATTATCGTGTGCATCAAGAAGAAAAGTATACAAAGATTGCAGCTTTTTATACATTGCTTCAAAATCCTCATATTTTTTCAAGTACTTTGTCACTATCTGAATCCGTGCATTGGAAAAAGGATAGTTTTAAAAATGATATTCCTTAGATTGAAAATGAAATTACATCTTCAAATCCCATTGCGTCTAATCCTCATTCGTGTACGGAATCAGGAGTGTCTGAAAACAAACATCTTTTAACAGTTAATAGACGTCCATATGAGCCTTTAAAAGCAAAGGGGTACCTAAATGCTTACGAAGAGTTTAAAGTGGATCAGAGCAGTGTTTGACGCTATAAAAAGTCACGTGATGGATTGATAGCATTAAAACATACAAAAACCACACTATAAAATAAAAAGGAGAGAGAATCTATGAATCAAGATGAGCTAGATAAAAAACTTAAAAAACAAGAAATTTTAGTTAAAGATGAAAAAGTTTGGTCGTTCACGTATGAGGATCATATTAGTTCTATCGTTAAACAGGCAGAAAAAACAGGAGCGTTTAATGATTTACCTGGGAAAGGGAAACCTCTTAATCTTGATAAAGATCTTTCGTATAATCCTGACAAGCAACTTTATAGAACTTTGAAAAATAATCATGTTTTGCCTAGGTGGATTGAACTTTCAAAGGAAATAGATCATCTAAAAGAAAATTTAAAAGAACTAACGGATAATGTAGAAGCAGCTATGTTAATTACAACTATTAATAAAAAGGTCTCAGAACATAATTTACTTTGTCCGCCAAGTGCGCAAAAAATGAGGGTTAAAACGGATTTTTAGCTTTTTTTAATGAAACCATCTTTTGCAATATAATTGAGGTAGGCATTTATTATTTATCTTTAAAGGGAGGCAGAAGAAATGAAGAATACGTATCAGCTTCAATTACCGAAAGAACTAGAGCAGTATCGAAGTATTTTAGAAGAAAGTGTGAAACCGTATATTAAAGTGTCTGGAACGCAAGCAGAAACAACTCTTTTTGAAAGTAAGTTTGGTGGCTATCCGTATGTACCTATAAATCAAGAGCATCCTAAAGATTCAAACGGACAACCTATGATGCTACTTGCGCAGTTAAACTTTGAAGAAATGCCGCATATTGAACCTATGCCTCAAAAGGGACTATTACAATTTTTCGTAAGTGCTGATGATGAACTTTTTGGAATAGATTTTGACCATCCAACTAGCCAAAAAGACTTTCGAATTATTTATCATTCTACAATAACGGAAGATTTAACTAAGGTTATTACTGATTTTAGTTATTTAAACACTTTAGATTTAGAGCATTTTATCATACCTGAAGCAGCTAAACTAAAGTTTGAATTGGATTATCAACCAGTAACATCAAGAGATTATCGATTTGAAAAGATTTTTAAGGAAAACATTGATTGGGAAGAAATTGTTGATGAAGAAAATAAAACAAAATTAGGCGAACTGTATGATGATCTATACGAAGATCAAGGGCATAAAATTGGCGGTTATCCATTTTTCACACAGACAGATCCGAGGGAATGGGAAGAAAAACACCAACAACACGATATATTATTGTTACAAATCGATACAGATGATTCATTAAATATTATGTGGGGAGATTCTGGGGTTGCTAATTTCTTTATACGCAAGGAAGATTTATCTAACCTAGATTTTTCCAATGTTATTTACAATTGGGATTGTTACTAAAAATAGATAAATGGATTACTAGCTAGCAAAAGAAATCTTCCTGAAGGTGAGGAGGATTTTTTTACGTTAAAAATAAACGTTATGTTAACTAGAATGAAGAATACAATGAAAGTCAAGCGTAAATAAAAGAAATAACAACAAAAATATAAAATAATAAAACATATGTAATTAGCAATAAATCTATAAAGCAAAACATAAAATGAAATTTATCATTTGTATAGAAAAATTTATTTCGCATAAAAAAAATTCCGTGCTAATCAAAATTATTTTTGACTCGTTAAACGATAATTAATCGATTAAGATTTGCTGTGATTAATTTATAGCAAAATAAACGATAAAAACTGTAGAAATTCATTTAGATAAGATTTTATGTGAATCTCATTAAAAATCCCTGTCTCGTCTCATTAAGTATAGTTTACTTGGTTTTTGATACAGATAAACACTTATTCTATACAACTTTGTATAATATATATTATGTTAACTAGTAAAAAGTAATAAACTTATTATATGTTAGTTTTGGTTGTTAGTCTCCCCTCTTTAATTAGGTTAATAATGTGTTATAGATTGTGTGGTTATTTGTTTTTTAAAGTTGTTTTAAGTTATTTATGTTGTGTTATTGATAAGGATGTTTCCGTGTATAATTTATATTTTAGTGAATCATATCAACGCAATTCGTTCACTTTAAACGAATTGCGTTGATATGATTCAGAATAAGTTTTTTAAAATTAGTTTGCTACAGCAATTGCTTCGATTTCGATTAATAATTTATCGTTAATCAATTTGTTAACTTCTACAGCTGAACTTGCTGGTGGATTGTTTGTGTTGATGTATTGATCTCGAATATCTCTAACAATGGCCATTTGAGAAATGTCCGTCAAGAAAAATGTTAATTTTACTACATCATTAAAATTTAATTCTGAAGCTTCTAATGCTACTTTAATATTTTCAAATACTTGGCGCGTTTGTGTACCTAAATCTCCATTTCCGACTATATGACCATCAGCATTAATCGCTACTTGTCCAGATATGTATATTGTCCGTTTAGCGTTACTAACCTCAACAATATGTGAGTATCCAAAAGTTGCTGGCAAAGTTTCCGGATTGATAAATTTCTTTTGCAATGTACTTCTCTCCTTTTTATATCGTGTTTTCTTTATGTATTGATTTAAGCTGACTTCTGAACTATTATCTGTTCACAAATGATCTATTTTGTTGTATCCACTTATTTTCCATTGTTCTTGATGGTAATAGATGCTACTGATACAAGCAGTAAAAAGTAATGTCCCACTGTTTTTCACGTAAATATAAACCGCATTTTTCAGCTTGTTGTTTACCATTTTTATTTAGCTTAATGTTCTCGCGACCTTGGAGCTTTCCGATAGCATTTCACTCAGTTTCCTCGTGCCTAACTAAGCATATAACAGTCATACACGTATCTTCCTGCTACAATGTGAAGTTAAATTCTATACATACAGTTTAAAGAGTTATATATGTTTGATTCCCTCGAGAGCTGCTTTTAATTACGTCTTGTTTTATTAATTCATCAGTTACTTTTGTATAGAAAAAGTGATACCACCATATAAAAAATTCTTCATAGGTTATTTCCATTGAGTATCTGCTGCTTACGTAATATTCTTTAAGAGGTTGATCATTTCCCTTTAACAATAAGATTAATTCTTCACTAATTGTGTTAGCGATTTCGCTAAGAATAGATAAGTCGTTTGTTTTAAAAACTGGAATAATAGGCTGTGCATTTTGATTTAAGCCTAGTTTTTCGTAAAATACATTTAAATTTAAGTCTATTTGACTATCTACTGCTGCAAAAATTTTTACTAATTGCTTTTTCGCGTAATTAATATCAGTAATAGCATCGTGAAAATGTTCTTCAAGTATTTCCTTATTCGCTGTTATTAAATTTAAGGTTGAATATCGTGTGTTTCCATAAAGGCCAATTTGAACTTCTCCTAAATCTAAATACGTATTACCATACATCCCGAATGCCTCTATGTCTGTTTGTTCCTGTTCTTGGATCGCATAATAATATCTTTTCTCATTTCTCAAAGGTCGTTCCGTTTCTAAATAGTTTTCTTCAATATTATCTATTTGTCCAAAATCTAGTAACACACCACTATAAAGTAATAGACTATACGATTCTTTAGGTAAATAATCAAATGTTTCAATTCTTTTAGAAATAATATCAATTTGATTAGAATATTTCTCAATCATTTTAAGTGTAGGTTTAATTAGAGGGTTACATAGGTTATACAATGTATTCCCTTTATAAGCTGTTATAACCATACACGTCGTATAGTAGCCTTCTCCTATCCTTTTCAAATTCTTCATTAGTCCAATTTAGTACTGTCTTTATAGTATTTGATTCAATTCTAAGATGAAGCATAACAAGTAAATATTGAAGATTTGTTTCACTTATTTTTATAGTTGGAGAATTATCTCTAGATGAAATCATTTTAGTCTCATAAGCTATTTGTAGTATTTTCTCTAGAGTATTATTAGCAAGCATCATTACATCCCTCCTTTTTAAATAAGTTAATTGTAAAATCTATGTATTTACTATGTTCTATAAATAAAAATAAGTACCCTTTAATAATCTCAAATTAAAAACCTTAGTATGGCTATCTTAATACCTATACTAAGGTTTTCTAGAATTTTATATTGTATTATCAATATTTATATATATTGAATTAATTTGTTCATATTCTTTTTTAAATTGATTATCATTTTTTATCCAACTTATAAAAGTTAATTCGCTTATTTCTAAATTGGAACAAGCTGTAGCATTACATTTGTTTTTCATATATTCGTTAAGGAAATTTTGTTTTCTTTGCTTAACAGCAGCTTGAGTTCTTTTAAGTTTTCGATCTTGTAATTGGTCTAAACTTAGACTTTCTTTCTGAAATATTTCATATTTTCTATGCAAATATATATCTTTGTCTTTATAAATCCAATTTGCAAAAAGCTGAATTGATTTTCTCCCAGTCAGCATGACACGATAATGTGTATTTTGATTTAAAAGGTTAGAATTTAAGTTGTAATTTTGCAGAACTTGGTTTAAAGAGTTCATAAAATTATATGATCCTCCTACAAAACTTACTGTATATGTTTCATAATTGACATAACCATCTCCATCAAAATACCCTCGAATAAAATGATGCAGATATTCTTCTGGTACGAATGGAAATTCTACAGTAAATGATTTACACGGCTTGATTCCGTGGATATTCATAAGATCGTCTTTAATTATTTTACTATTGAGGTTTAACATATATACGCCTGTTTTTTTGTTTTGGTAAAGTGGCTGGTTTGTGTTTAATTCTTTTTTTATATCGTTTAGAATGTTACTTTCTTTTTGCGAGATACTGACGCATTGATTTTCTTTTGGTATAACACCGTCTGCTGTTATAAATCCTAAAATATAAGCCATATTATTTGACCAAGTTTTAAAATAATCTTCTTTTATGGCATACTTTCTCTTCCAACTACCTCTTGCTCGTCTTGGAACGTTATTGTCTGTTAAAACCATGCATATATACCTAGCAGACACATTGGCAAGTACAGCTATTTCTGAGGTACTCTTCCCTTCTGTATAAAGCTGAATCATTTCAGATTTTGATAGTTTACATTTTGACTTCTTTTTTCTTTCTTCCAGCATTTATAGAATCTCCTTCCTTTGGATAATTAGTTACCTACCAGCTTCTATAACATATAACGAAACGTACGTTCTTTGTTGTGTATGAGAAAGAATTTACTTAAACAAAACAATTTACAAATACATAATATTAGTTTTAGCTGCTGCTAAATGAATTCTATTTTATATATATAAATAATAAATTTGAAGAATTTATTAAATGTACTGCATTAAAGATGAAAGGTAAAACGATATAGTTTACACTAATAACAGTTAGAATAACAACATACGTATATTGTTAAACGTAAAAAGGAGAACTAATGAAAAAGAAATATATAAATCAAATTCATACTGATGTAAGTTTTAAACCAAAAGATATTATAGGTTTAATGACTGATTACTTTAAAATAAAAACAAAGCTGCGTCCTATAAAGAATTTACCTATTGTTTTATCGAATAAAGATAATGAGTCTTTAGAGAGTATTACATGGTTTGGACATTCTGCTGCTCTTTTAAAAATAGAAGGTAAAAAGCTGTTATTAGATCCTATGTTTGGCGATGCCTCTTCCCCGTTTCCTGTTTTTAATAGTAAACGTTATAGTGGTGCTTTTTCTTTAGAACGTGAAGACCTTCAGGAAATTGATGCGATTATCATTTCGCATAATCACTATGACCATTTAAATTACAAAAGTATTATGCAGTTAAAAGATCGTGCAAAGCACTTTTATGTTCCGACTGGAGTTGCGCGTTATCTTATTAAATGGGGTGTTTCACCTAGTAAAATTAGTGAGCATAATTGGTGGGATGAAATTACGTTTGATAATATTAAATTAGTTTGTACACCTGCAAGGCATTTTTCTGGACGAAGTATGACAGATAGAGATAGTTCGTTATGGTGTTCATGGGTTATCCTTGGTCAAGAAACGAAAGTCTTCTTTAGTGGTGATAGTGGATATGCTCCGCACTTTGAGGAAATTGGTAATAAATACGGTCCATTCGATCTTACTTTAATGGAATGCGGGCAATACGATACGAGATGGTCTGCAATTCATATGTTGCCAGAAGAAACAGTGCAAGCTCATATTGACGTTAAAGGAGAATTGCTTGTTCCTATTCATTGGGGTGCTTTTACATTATCATTACATGAATGGAGTGATCCAATTGAGCGAGTTACGAAAGAAGCAAATCGTTTAGGGGTTAATATTGCAACGCCGCAAATCGGTGAAGCTATTACGTTAAAATCTAAAGAGTATCCTACGTCAGCTTGGTGGCGAGAGGTATAATTATAATAAAAAGCGAACCGATTTAATATTGATGGTTCGCTTTTTATTCATATATGACTCATCTATTAAAATCCTCTATTTTATCTACTGGAATTTCATTTTTCATCTTTTCTTTTGTCTAATATCCTGTAGGGTCTTCTATATTGTTTGAATCTTGAATAGCAGATGGGATATTTTGGGCCTTTTTTAATTGAGTAAGAGTATCTTTTTCGCTAGAGGCTGCCAATGCTAAGTAAATAATTAAGGGCATTATAATAGTAATGCTAGTTATATATACCCAAAGTTTCAATTTTCACTTCAGTAATGTATATTGCAGTAAAGGCTTTTTATAAAACATCCACTTACTTATTTGTTACCGAGTTGTTCCGCCAAACCGATTAGAAGTCCTTCAGTTCCACGAATGTAACAGAGCCGATACGAGTCCTCGTACTGAACCACTTCGCCAACGAGCTGAGCACCATTCTTAGTAAGTCTGGATACCATTTCGTCAATGTCTTCAACGGTGAACATGACGCGTAGATAACCGAGGGCGTTTACAGGAGCAGTCCGGTGATCTGCTATAGTAGGTGGGGTGAGAAATCGCGAAAGTTCAATTCGGCTGTGGCCATCTGGGGTAACCATCACAGCAATCTCTACGCACTGAGAACCCAATCCAGTTACGCGACCGGACCATTCACCTTCGACAGTGGTTCGCCCTTCGAGGTTCAAGCCAATCTCCTCGAAGAAAGAGATTGCGTCATCAAGGGATTCTACAACGATGCCGATATTGTCCATTCTTAGTAATTTGTTTTTTGCCATAGTTTTATCTCCTTATGTGTAAAAATTTATTAGTTGATCATCTTCATAATTATTTTGTTACAAATTCATTCCAAATAAAAAACACCTTTTCACAGTTCATGATAACACAGAAAAGTCACAGTATAGGAAAATGTGAAATTGGATTTTCGGGTATGTCACATATAGCATCTTGTTAATGGACAACACTTCGTAAACCCTCTACTACCCAGAAACCTTTTCTTCAAAAATATTTTGACTAGAGGATGTTTTGCGACTGGCTCATTCTATAAAAGAAGGAACAGTCTCAGCATCACTTTGTTCTCAATAAGTTCTAACAGGTGATATTAAATATACTGCTGCAGATTGTTCACCTGCCTCAATTAATATCGGTCTCATGGAACCACCAAAACTTAAAGTAACTCTATCTTCTTTTATTGCTTTTAAAGTATCGACCATATATCGTCCATCGAAAGATATATTTAATTGCTTTTCACCGTGAATAGCATCGATGTGTTGTGTTTCTGATATTTTACCAATCTGAGAAGCGTTAGAAGAGATTTGTATTGTGAATTCGTCGATGATTTCTAAGTTAACGTTGTTGTTTGCCCATTCACTAGCCAATAAACTTGACCGATCTACACCTTGTAAAATCTTTTTTCTATCTATATTAATAACCGTTTGGGATTCATTTGGAATTAGGCCGAATATATTAGGATATTTTCCTTCAATAAGCCTTGAATACAACGTAATTGTACTGAATTTAAAAATAATGTGACTCTCTGAAAGATATATGTATACTAAATTTGAATTACTGTTCATTAATTTTAGTAGTTCACTAATAGTGGAACTTGGTACAATGCAATTTAATTTCGCATGTGAAGAAATGGGTATTTCACGTAAAGCCAGTCTGTGCGAATCAGTAGCAGCACAAATTAATTTGTTATGATCAATAACGAAATGTACACCAGTAAGAACGGGTCTAGATTCATTTTTAGCAGCTGCAAAGACAGTTTGTTTAAAGACTTCAAGCAACTGTTCCGTTTCTACTTGTATTTCTGCATGTTCGTCTATAAATGGTACATTTGGAAAGTCGTTCGCCGAGAATCCATTTAAGTTTAAAGTAATTTCATCAGATTGAATTGTAATCAATTGCTCATTCATACTTGTTATTAAAATCTCACTTGGCATTTTTTTAATAATTTCAATGAAATACTTTGCTGGTACAACAATACTCCCTGCTTTTAAAATAGTTGCAATTTGTTCGTCTTCAATTGAAATAGGTATAAATTTTTCAATGAAAATATTCGAATTGCTTGCGATTAAAGTAATTCCAGATTGATCTGCTGTTATTTTTATTCCGGATAATATAGGAATTAAAGTTTTTGTTGAGATAGCTTTACTTACTTCTGAAAGAGCTTGTGTAAATTGTTTGTGATTAATGATAAACTCCATTTTTCCCCCGCCTTAAATGAAATACTATCTTTATGAAGATTGATGAATAATAGTTCCATTAAAAATATAAGGAACTATTTCTTTCTTTTGTAAAACACCTTTTAAGTGTTCTGGTATACGTAAATAAGGTTCTGCTGAATCTAATTCCATCCAGGTAATCTCTTCAATCTCTTTTGGACGCGATATACATATTTCTCCTCCTATTATTTCTCCTAAAAAATTAAAGAAGATTGCATGATGTCCTCTCTCCTCAAAAAAGGCTTCACTAATGGAACAAATTCCTTTTACGGATATATCTAGCCCTGTTTCTTCTTTTACTTCACGAATTGCTGCCTCTTCTAACGTTTCACCAAATTTAACTGCTCCACCTGGTAAAGTGTAATAAGAACCATTTTTCCCTTTATTTTTAACCATTAATAGCTTTTCATGAGTTTCATCATATAGAAGCGCGTATGTAACATTTACTTTTTTCATAGGTAACCCCTTTTAATGATAAGAATTTTCTGTCTTCGTTTCATTCTATCATTAAATTGTTTTTATTCACAAAAAAGAAAAAGAACGTGTTTTGAAAAAGAATAATCAAAATACGCCCTCTAAATGTTGAAAAATCGATTCGTTTAAAGAATACCAAGCAATAGCAACTATAAATTCAATATGCTTTTTACAACCTTTTTTCTAAATAGTAGTGATTATGTCCTTTAGGATGACCTTTACTGACTCCGATCACTTTATACCCATGCTTCTTATAGAAATTAGGGGCTTGGAAACTAAAAGTATCTAATTTGATGAGCCTACATTCTTTTTCAATTGCAAATTCTTCAATAAGATTCATTAAATTGCTTCCGTAACCTTCGTGTCTATATTCTTCAGAAACCCATAGGAAGTCAACATGTACATGGTGCCAAAATGTGATTGCCGTTATCCCTCCTACTATTTCTTCTTTTTCATTTTTCACTATAAAACTAATCTTTTCTGAAAGTGTTTTTTCTTCATTTGAAAGTTGTTTTTGGTTATATTTAATTACTTTTTCTCTTATGTAATCACTATCTTCTTGTACCTATTGCTTTACTATTTTCATTTTAACTATCACGCCCCTTTATATTATTTATTCAATTTAATAATCGGAATGTCCTATCTTCTTTAATGTTAGATTATGAAATAAGTACAAGGATAAAATTAGATTTTTTGAATGTCATCTATTGTTTATACAGTATTTTGTAATGAAAAAGAGCCCTAGTATAAGGACTCTTTCTAAGCATTAAGCTATTTTTCGATTTAACTGTTTTATTTCCTTCTTCTTTTCTGCATTTGGAGGGCGAATTACTATAGAGATAACGAATGATATAATACTTAAAACACCAATTGTAATGAAGGTTGGTTGAAACCCTCCAAGTATTGCACCGATGAATGATCCTGCAAGTGCACCAAATCCGAAACCTTGGTAAACAATACCGTAATTTGTACTATGATTTTTTAATCCGAAGAAGTCTCCCACAATTGCTGGGAAGATGGTGATATTACCACCAAAGCAAAAAGCAACACTTGCTACACAAGCAAAATAAATCCCGTAATTTAGTGGAATAAAACTTAAAGTAAAGACGGATAATCCAATAATAATAAATGTAGCAGAGACAATTTTTAATCGACCTATTTTATCTGATAACGTTCCAAGAATAATTCTACCTATTGTATTAAAGATTGCAATCATTGCGACGGCGTTAGCTGCGGTTGCTGCACTAAGACCAACGAGCTGCACTCCAATGTCTTTTACCATACCAATTAAATATAAACCACCCATACAGGAAGTGAATAACATGAAAAACAAGAAATATACTTGTTTAGTTCGCATCATTTCACGTGGAGTATAGTCATTGTGTAATGTTTCAGTTGCGGTGTTACTTACAGTTGCTTCGCGTAAGAAGAACGATCCGATTAATACTAAAAGCAAGACGATAATACCCCAATATAAAAATGCTTGTGATACACCAAAACTATCGATAAGATTTCCGTTTACATATCTAAAGATTAAGCTACCCATTCCATACGCTGAAACAGATATACCAGAAATAAGCCCTTTACGGTTTGGAAACCATTTAATTAAATTAGATAGTGATGTAATATAAGCTGTTCCATCTGCATAGCCAACGACAACACCGGCTAATAAATAAAGTAGTGGTAATGAAGAAACTTGTGAACTAAGTATTAAACCGAGTCCTAGAACAATTCCTGCCGTAGCGATAAGTTTACGAAGTCCTAACTTTTTCTGTAACTTTCCTGCGAATAAAGTTGAGAAAGATAAAGAAAAGCTCGTGATAGAGAAAGTTATTGCTACTGCATTTAGGTTCCAGCCGAACTTACTAACAAGGGGTTGATTAAACAAACTCCATGTATAAATTGTTCCTAGGCCAATTTGAACAATGATTGTACCTAGAACAATTAGCAACGGATTTATTGATTTTTGTTTCATACTAACTGTCCTCTTCTTTTATCATGACATGAATTTTCACAGTTAGTATATCCATGTTTAAATGCAAGATACTGTACGGAAAATGGAAATTAACTTAGTTTATACAAAAAGACACTTCATAAAGAAGTGCCTTTTTGTAGGTTATATACAGATATATTTAAAGAAAGCTTTGTTAAGATAAGACATTTTCAAATGCTTATGTACATATATTATCAAATAATTTTCTAAATGTGATGAGACTTAAGACGTATTTTTCTTTCATAAAAAAGTCGGAGAGAAAATTAATATTCAATTTCCTCGAAATCTTTCGGTTGCGGTACAGTTTGCATATTAGCTGCATCTTTCGGATCGCTATAAATCGCATTTTGTTCTGTATTTACATCTTTTATATTTTGCTTTTTATTTTTGCTCACTTTATCTTTCACTTTCGTTCACTCCTTTTTGTTATAGGAGTAATTATGCCCTATTACCGCTACTAAATGTATCAGCGACTAAATTGCTAAACTCGCGTAAATAATATAAATAATTATCCCCACCATAGTTGTATCTTTTATTGTACATTTTAGCAACGACGACATTATATTCTGGAATGACTAATATCGTTGGTCCTGTAATTCCTAATATTTGATAGGAACCTTTAGGAACTCGCTCACCAAGTTCGCTAAATAGAGCAGGTTCATTTTGAACGAACCAAAACAACCCGTTTTGAGGTAGTTCTTTATTTGTATACTCTGGACTTTGTAAGCTCGTAGCAAGTGCTATAACTTCTTTTGGCACAATTTGTTTACCATTTAAAAACCCTTTATTTAAATGCAGGTTCCCCCAGTAGGCAAATTCTCTCGAAGAGACAAAAAGATTTTTCTCGGAGCCGTCATCTACTGCACCAACACTACTTATTGCATCTTCATCTGGGTTTACAACAACCTTAACTAAATTATCATCTTGTTTTATTCTCCATCCAGTTTCTTTGAAATCAGCAGGTATGAATACACGCTCCTTTAATAGTTCAGGAAAACTCTTATTATACAGTTGATAAATAAGCTGCGTCACCATTCTTACATTAATATCTCTGTACGCCCAAGCTTGTCCCGGCTCAAATTCACGAAAAGCTGTCCCATCATCGGTTTCATTTAAACCGTGTGAATGAGTTACTAAATGTCTTATCGTTGTCTTTCCAAGTAATGAAGGATCATATTCTTTAAAATAATTTACAGCCTCGTCATCAAGAGATTTTATTTTCCCCTCATAAACTGCATAAGCTACCATTAATCCTAAATAGCTTTTTCTTGCGGAAGCGACATTGAATTGTGAAGATATAGTTACTTTTTTACTAGTAGGAGTATTTGAATGCGTTCCACTATAATGCTCTAGCACAATCTTATTATCTTTCATAATACAAAGTGCTGCCGTAGAACTTTGATTTGTCTCTTTAATGTTTTCTACCCATGAAATTAATTTTTCATATTTGTACAAATAAATATCCCCCTAAAACATATAAAAATAACAGCATGAAAGAAAAGTTTCAATACATTATAACTTTGCATCTGCACTTTTCTTTCATGTGAAATATTATTGATCTATAGTACTTAAATAATCCACCAGTTCCAGCAATTAGAACAGCTGAAACAACCACCACAGCCTACACAACCTACGCAACCGCCGCAACGTCCGCCGCCACAACCACCACAGCGACCACCACAGCCGCCACCGCCACAACGTCCGCCGCCACCGCATCCGCCACAACGACGTGCATCGTCTTGAATGTAGTAATATGGATATTGATTTTGTTGCTGATCCCAATACACAACATTACCAGGTTGATAAGCATTAAGGTTTAACGCTTGTAGTTCTTGTTGAAACTCATTCATTATGAAACCCTCCATTTACAAATGTAAATTCCGTCCAAATTTTCGAGTTTATTTACTTTTAGAAATAAAGTAGAAATAAGGCTATAGACTAAATGCGTACATCAACAAAATATGACTTTACACTAGGTGATGTACCTTGTTTATGAGCCTATTTTCTTTATATTCTTTTAGTGGACGGAATTAATATAAATAGAGACAATTAAAAGTTACTAATCCAGCAAGTTAATAGTTCATCACTTAATTTTCTTTCTAGTAATTCTTTTACTGAAGGTGTCAGCATTATTGTATAGGAATTTATATTTTCTTTATTAAAATCAATCCAGTGAAATGCTAAATGGGACTCTTTAGATATTGGAGTGAAATCGGATTTTAACTCATTTGAATCTATTTCAAAAATGTGGTTAATTTCATGGTGGAGGGTTTCGTTGTCTTGCCATTGATTTTCTATGACGCCTAAAAATTGTTTTATACTGCAAGTTACTCCAAGTTCTTCCCGTAACTCTCTTAGTAGTGCATTCTCTACTGATTCTCCAATTTCAACATGGCCACCGGGTAAAAAATAGTGATGCCCTATGTATTCAGCAACTAGTAATTTTTCATCTTTTATCATGATAGCTCGTACAATATGATGGAATTTACTTTTCATCTTGTATTCCTCCTAATCATTCACTTTATACTTGCTCGAAAATTGTCATTTAAAAGCGGGATAATATAAATCATAGGTGTTTCATAGGGATGAACATTATTAATAACTGTAAGAGAACATTTTTTAAATTAAAACTAATAATTTTGATAAATGATTCTAAAAAAGAGTATGTTTATGAAGAAAATTATCAAAACATACTCTTTTTTAGTTGATTCATTCGTTTATAAAAAGGTTTGATTATTCCCTTTCTATGTGGCTCCACAATTGAAGCTAATAGCTAAAGAATGAATTTCTCTAGGTAAATTCATTCTCAAATTCAAATTTACCTGTTTGTACAAATTTTAGACTCTTAGTGAACCTCGAAAACCCCTTGCGGCATAGTAGGATTCTGCTCCGTTGTGATACACAAAGACATGGCCAAAGCGATAATCGCAAAAAAGGGCACCGCCAAGTTCTCTAACAGAAGAAGGTGTTTGCACCCAACTCGACGTCTTCATATCGAAATTTTCAAGATTATGCAACGCACGATATTCTTCTTCCGTTAATAGTTCAATACCCATGGCAGTTGCCATATCAATAGCGTTATTTTCTGGTTTATGTTTCTTTCTTGATTCTAACGCTTCAAGATCGTAACAAACACTTCTACGCCCTTTAGGACTTTCTGCTGAACAATCATAAAAAATGTATTCGCCGTTTTCTTTATCAAAATCAACAACATCAGGTTCGCCACCAGTTCGTTCCATTTCATTGAGTGACCACAACTTTTCAGCATTAACATCCAGCTTCTTTTGAACATTAGCCCACTCTAGACCTGTATGGCGGTTCATGTTATTCTCAAAACGATCTTTCAATGTTTGTAATAATTCTTCACGTTGCTCTAGTGATAACTCCTCTTTATTACTTTCTTTCATATTAGTTCCTCCATTGATGTTTTTATTAATGATAGTTTAAGTATATATAAATACTGTTTTATAATAAAATGTTTAAATAATTGCGTGAATTTGGTTTGCAATAATTTAGTAAAATCACTTCTCCGCAATATGGCTCCCTTTAACGGAACAACTTATTGTTTCTAAGCAGTTTCTTAATCGATCTTTCAATTCTAGATGTTCTCTTCCTTTTCACTATAAATACACGATATAACTTTATTCAAAACAGTACATCTTTATTTCAACAACAATAAGCGATATACTTCCTCGCCGTCATATACATTTCCTAATGGTTTAAAACCATAACCTTCATATAGTTTCTTTGCATAAATATTATCTTTATGGACAGTTAATCTAATTTCCTCACACTCTTTAAAGTTATTTTTTATTAAGTTAATGAGTTCCTGTAATGCTGCTTTTCCATATCCTTTTCCTTGCTCTTTTTCATCAATGATAAATCCGTTAATCCAATACATATCTGTTGACTCTCGTACAAAAGCATGCATAACAAAACCAACTATAAGGTCACCATTATATATAGCGAATGGAATATATTCGACATTTGCACCATCTGGTTTTATGTATACTTTAGCAAGTGATACTGCCACTGCCGGAACAAATTGTATTTGATTTTCTTTAACTTGTAACTTTAATGTATCTTCCCAATTTTCTCTCGTAACAATTTTTAATTGGACGTTCACTATTTTAAGCTCCTTTAAAAAGAGAATTTATCTTTTATATTCAACGGAGTGAAATGATTCCCTTTTTCGACATAAACTTATAACATGATTTTCATAAAATCCTGAATAAATTTTTCCTCATCTAATTGTAAAGCTATACGCGCCCCTTCAGATTTAGAGTGTGGGCGAAAATCAGCAAAAGTTTGTCCCTTCGTTTCGCCGCAAATATCCACAGTCACTTTTCGGGATGTATAATTTAAAAAAGTAGGATTCACTAAACCGCTTATAGCAAGTACATCGTGTAATAATGGCCCTTCAATAGATGGATTAAGCTTTTGGTATGCTGATAAATAATAATCGTACATGGGTTTCATAATCGGTTTAAATGGATTTTTTGTATTAGCTAAAATATAAGTAAATACATTTGGGGTTAAAACTGTTTTATTTGTTACATTTAAAGGGAATAACGTTATATTTTTCGCTTGCTGAAATACAATTTGACTTGCTATAGGATCTCCGTACACGTTTGCCTCTGCTAATGGAGTAACATTCCCTGCTTCTAAAAAGACACCACCCATAAAATAAATTCCTTTTATATTTAACATCAAGTCGTTCCATAAATTAAAAGCAATCGCTAACGAGGTAGATCTTCCTACATCGACAATTGTTAAATCTTCGCCATACTTTACAAGAATCGCAGCAATACTACCAAAATTGTATATAGGAATAGATAACACACTTTCCGGTATATGGATGGGTCCTAATCCTTCTGGTCCATGGATTTCAGGGTAATACGTTGTAATCTCATTTGTAAGTGGGCCTGTTGCACCGCTAATTACAGGAATATCTTGTCTGTTTGCTAACTGTAAAATATATGCGGCATTATGAGCGGCATGTATATGTTCAACATTTCCATATCCAGTTACGATACCAACAATTTCAATTTCAGGATGCAGTAAGCCATACATAATTGCAAACGAATCATCAATACCTGGGTCTCCAAAAAATAAAACCTTCTCCAAGAAATGCACTCCTTTCATAGGTAAGATAATTATGTATATGTGGAAATAATTTAAATCTATACAGTTCTAAGCAAATATTAATGGTGAGTAATGTATTGATAAAAAAGAACTAGCATTATGCTAGTTCTTTTGCAGATAAATAATCTACCAGTTTAATTAAATCTCGTACAAATATTGGACTAACTGATTTTAATATAAATTTTTCCCACTATATTTATAGAATTGAAAGCCTGTTATTAATCCGAAATTTTGCATTCAAATTGCAAATACTCGCAGGGATGTCTTACCATACTTTTTCACTCTCAATTTGCTTATAATCATCTTTATTAAATGTTAAATGAGCAATCACAACTCCAAGTATAGTAATTCCCCCTCCAATTATCGAAACAAAGGTTGGCACCTCACCTAACCATATCCAAGCGATAATACATGCAGTTACTGGTGTTAAATATAGAGAACTTGTTGCCTCAGAAGCACTGGCATGGGATGTAATATATGCTAATGCAATATACGGCAGTACTGTCGGGAACATACCTAAATATATAACACTCAAAGTAATTTCTATAGGAGCTGTTACGATTTCTTGATAAATCCCTGGCAAAAAAATAAGCATAAATACAGTGCCAGACCAAATTGTATATATTGTAAATGGCAAGAAACCGTACTTTTTTAAGTATGGCCTTTGAAAAACGAAAAATAGACTTTCTGAAATTGCCGCCAATAATATTAGTAATCCCCCACTATTCAATTGAATGGAATCTCCTTGACTTAACGATAAAAAAGCAATTCCTATTAAACAAATTACACCACCAATCCAACCATTAAATTTCATTTTTTCATTCAAAAAAATAGAAGCAAGAATTGCAGTTAATATCGGTGTTACCGATACAATGAAACTAGCAGGTCCAGCATTCACACTCTTTTCACCGTAATTCAGTGCAATATGATAAATCGTAAACCCCAGAGCGCCAAATATAAAAATTACTGGAATATCTTTCAAATCAGGTAAACTTAATTTGTATATAAGTGAAAATAGAAGAAGAATCAAAGAAGCGATTAGTAATCGTAGCAATGTGAGGTGTTCAGGTGTGTAAGCTTCAAGTCCCATCCGAATTCCTGGAAAAGCTGTTCCCCATATAAGAATCGTAAAAGCGTGAGCACATACAATACGAAAATCCCATTTTTTATTATGCATATTTTCTCTCCCTCTCCAATAAACCAGCCATTTTCTGATTACCAATTATTTCTTTTCATCATATTTAATAGTTGATACAATGTCTTCAACCAGTTAATCCTCGAAAAAACCAACCACTTTGCATTTTTAAAATGAATGAGGGAGTTTTTAATATGTCTACTGATAAAAAACTGCCTAAATATCGGCAGATAATAGACTATATGAAAGAAAAAATTGAATACGGAGAATGGCCGATTGGAAGTAAGGTTCCTAGCCAGCGGCAGTTAGCGAAATTATTTCATGTAAATCGTAGTACTGTAATAACCGCACTAGAAGAACTTATGGCAGATGGCTTAATTCAAGGGCAAATCGGGTCAGGAACAATTGTAAAGAATAATACATGGTCATTATTAGCGACTAATCCCCCGCCCGATTGGAGTGAATATGTAAAGGCTGGTATTCATAAACCAAGCAAATTAATGGTACGAGAAATAAATGAGGCAGAAGCAAATAAAAAACTTATCCATCTTAGTAAAGGTGAACTTGCACCTCATCTTTTCCCGTTAGAAACTATGCAATTCATTATGCAAAACGTATGTGAGGAACTAGATTATTTCGGATATGAAGAATAAAAAGGATATTTCCCTTTACGTGAAGCAATAAGTAATTATGTAAAATCATTTGGAATAAATGCATCACCAAGTTCTATATTAATAGTCTCTGGTGCATTACAGGCATTACAATTAATATCAATCGGTCTATTACATAGAGAATCAACTGTATTACTTGAACAACCTTCTTACTTATATTCGCTTCACGTATTTCAATCAGCTAATATCCACCTTGCTGGAATACATATGGATCAACAGGGCATTTTCCCTAATGACTTGTTAAGACGAATTAAATATAGTCAAAAGAAAAATATTTTATATTTGATACCTTGCTTTCAAAATCCAACGGGGGTATTAATGTCCAAAGAGCGACGAAAAGAGATACTAAAAGTTTGCGAAAAAGAACAATTGCCTATCATTGAAGATGATATTTACCGTGAGTTATGGATGGATGAACTACCGCCTCCTCCTTTAAAGTCGATGGATAAACATGGGCATGTTTTATATATCGGTAGTCTATCTAAAACACTTAGCCCAGGACTTAGGATTGGTTGGATTATCGGGCCAGAGCCTGTTATTGAGAGATTGTCAGACATAAAAATGCAAACTGACTATGGATCAAGTTCTTTATCACAAAGAGTTGCTGCAGAATGGTTGAGTAAAGGATTTTATGAAGAACACGTTGCGAACGTAAGGATCCACCTGAAAGAGCGCAGACGAATGATGTTACAAGCTTTAGACAAGTATTGTGCAGATATTGCTACATGGGATATTCCAAGTGGTGGATTTTTTATATGGCTAACGGTTGTACCTAACATTCCAATGAAAAAACTGTTTTCAGAAGCACTATCAAAGGGAGTTCTTTTAAACCCAGGACGTATTTATGAAGAAGAATCGGATCAGTGCATACGCTTATCGTATGGATATGCTTCCCCTGAACAAATTACTCAAGATATTTATATATTAAGTAATTTGATTCGTAAGTTAATGGCATAATAAAAATCCTCTTTTATATAAAGAGGATTTTTATGTGTACCTTATTTACCACAATCTCATTTCCTGTCCTAATAAAATAAGTTCTTCATAAGGATCTCCGTCAATTTTTAATACTTGTGCAAAAGCTGGTTCTGTTTTTATGCCTTGTTCTTTTAATTGGATGATTTTTTTTCTAATATGGGGATGCTGTATTAATAGCATGTGCTCCACTATCATATGTTTATATGCATTTTGGTTACGCACTGGCCGCGGTTGACCAAATAATTCAAATTCAAAACCTTCAAATTGAAAAGTTGCCTTTATTGTTAAGATATTTCTAATGTTTTTCTTTTTCATTTCAAATCCTTCATATGAACCATACAAAGATCTAATTTCCTGTTCAAAAACATCATAATCATGTACTTCCATTACAATATCCAAGTCAGAGTGAAGGGTATCAATTCTAATAGGGATTGTCCCGCAAAGTACAGGACTATACAAAGCTAAATCCGCCATTATGTTTAGTTTATTCATAACTTCGTAAACTTTTTGTTGTTTATCGTTCCCAGATTGTAAGTATGTGATAGATGTAAACATAGAAGTCTCTCCTTCATTTAACGTAATACTCATCTCACTAAATTTGAGAAAAAATTTAATCATTTCATTTTGTTCTAGGAATACCTTTATTTCAATATATTAAGGCGAACTAACTATATTTTTCAACTTTTCTCCTATACTGCAATACTATAAAAATAAAAAAGGAGGAACTTTTATGAGCATTTTCAACATTCTTTTGACCATACACATATTATTTGGAACCATATGTTTAATTACTGGTATTGTAGCGATGGTTGCTCAAAAAAAGAAAGGAAAACATACGGAATGGGGCGAAATATATCATGCATCTTATGTTGTCATAACCCTGACGGCAATTATATTGGCCATTATAAAGTGGGATGAAATCGCATATTTATTTTATGTAGCAATTTTCTCTTATTCATTTGCGATTTATGGCTACCTTGCAAGAAAAAAGCGTTGGAAAAATTGGATTCGCCACCATATTAGAGGTATGTTAGGCTCCTATATCGGTGCCGTAACCGCACTTTTAGTAAACGTCGGAATTCATATTCCAATTATTAATTTACTGCCGCCTATATGGTTTTGGTTTTTACCTACCTTAATTGGCATTCCTCTCGTAGCCAGTGTATCAAAAAAATATAAAAAACAGAGGAAAAATTAGTTGCATTTTGATTACTTTCTGAGTAATCTTATGAAAAATTATGCTTAATACAGCGAATAGTATGATTATTTAGATTTCATATTTCCTATGATATAATGGTTTATATTGTTTTTTACCATCTAAATTAAATATAGGAGGATTTTAATGATACTATCACAAGATAAAAACATTAAACTAGTGATACATGCAATTACTTTATTATCTTTCTTGGCCTTTTTCCTCTTTGGTAATACACTTTTCTTTATACCGCTCATACTTTATTTCGTTTTCAAATCACAAAGTATAAAAGAGATGAATCTAGAATCAGCCCTTTTCCAATTTGGAGTATGGCTCGCTGTATTTCTTTGGAACTTCGTAGTAATCCGTACGATCATGCTTTCCTTATTACACATTGACTTGAGTACAAATTCCTTATTTGTTATTTTTGGAACAATTCCACTATATATAATACTTTTAGCCGCCGTAATTTTAGGACCACTTAAAGGGATTTTATATGAATTACAAAATAAAGAATTTCATTATCCTATTGTTTCACGATGGGTGCATAGAACTAAATAAAAAGAATCCAATATTTTTATTGGATTCTTTTTGTTTTCTCTTTTGCATAGTTATTTAAACTTCGGCTCAATGTATTCAATTATGTTGCCATCAGGAAAACAGCCGTACATCATTTCCTATCGGGTAATTCTTTTTATTTATGATTTTTCAAATCCAATATTGAATGTAAACGATCCGGATAATTAGTAAACATGCCGTCTACACCCCATACTAGTAACTTTTTCATATCTTTTTCATTATCTACTGTAAATGGATGAACTTCTAATCCATAATTCTTTATTTTTTTTACGTAGGCTGCATCAATATATTTGTAATTCATACCAAGACCTATGCAGTATGTTTTATATTTTTCTATTTCTGATTCTGTTAATTGAACTGCTTTTTTATATGATAATAATTGTACTAGTGGTATATCGGGATTTAAACTATGAATTTTTCGCAGACTTTCTTGACTAAATGATTGAATAATAGCTTTATCATTTATTTGGTAGCGATTTATAATTTCTAATAGTTTTTCTTCCATTCCAGGATATTCATCTGGTGATTTTGTTTCGATATAATAGTTAGCATTATGTCCAAACGTTTCAATAATTTCTTCTAGTGTTGGAACTTTAGCATCTTCAAATTCTTTCTTTGCTAAATTTGAATGCTTTTTATTGAAAAAAGATCCTGCATTTAGTTTCTTTATTTCTTCTAATGTATGTTCTTTAACTAATCCCATACCGTTAGTTGTACGGTTTAATGTTTCATCATGCATAGCTACTAAATGTCCGTCTTTTGTCATTTGGAGATCTATTTCTATATAGTCACCTTTTAATTGTTGTCCTAATGTATAAGCTGCTATTGTATGTTCTGGTGCATATGCAGAAGCACCTCTATGCGCGATGTTTTTTATATGATTTGATTGATTAGTAGTTTTTATATAATTATGTTCATTTACTTGTTGAAAAACAAAGATGCTTATTACGATGAAGAAACAAATGATAGTAATTATAGATGTTTTTTTCATAACGGTATGTTAACTCCTATATTTAAAACAATTTGACTTGGATGATTTACTCAAATAAATGCCGATTTTCAAAAACTGTCATTTGTCCTACAGCTTGAAAACCGGATCTTTTATAAATATTTATTCCATCAGGTGAAGCTTGTAATACGCAATAATTATTTTTTAGTTGTTTAGCTTCTTGCAGCAAGAAAGTAAACATAGTAGAGCCGAATCCTTGTCCTCTCATTTCTTCTTTAGTCGCTATATCATAAATACCGACACTATCTTTCGTACATACTAAAGAGCCAACAGATACTACCTCACCTTTATAAAGACCTAAGTATAGTTTTATGTCGTCACTATTCCATAAATCTAAAGAAGAAATTTGATTATAGTACGCTTGAACGTGAGTACCTTCTACTGATGTACCGAATAAAGCCGCTAATGTTTCGCCAAATTGTTGTATTTGTTTTGGTGATGTTGCTTTTTGTATTGTAAAACCTACTGGAATGTCTATTATTGGATGAATTATTTTTAAGTCTGCAACCATAGCAATATTATGTTCCGCTTCTTTTAAGCCAAATTTTATTAATGCACTCTTAATAGTCTGCTCTTGCTCCTCATCCCAAAACCAAACACTCATTGGGAATCTCTTTTGATTAAAGTATTCTATCTCCGCACATAATTCCTCGTTTCCTTCCGTTAAGTTCTTGTTTAATAAAGTAATAATATTAAATGTATCTGTAGGTAAACCACAGTTAACGGAAATATAATCCTTCGTTTTCTTTACACTCATCCCTTGCACATGACGAGCAACATATGAAGTTTTGTATATAAAATTATCTATAAGTAACTTTTGACAATTCATCAATCGTGCTCCTTTCATAGAAAGTAATAATTTAATAACTCTTATATTAAATATAACATATAAGAAATTTCACTTAATCAATGATATCCCCCTTTATATCACACGATGTAGCATAATAAGAATTAAAAATGATATAACATTGTCGGAATGAAAAAAGTGGTATATAATAAATATTAACATTACTAGTAATTATTTTAGGTATTCCTAGAATAAAGGAGCGATACATATGAAAATTACTATTTATTTTGGAAGTCATGAAGATCAGGATGTTCGTACTATGGACTGTCATTTAGATGTAGAAGATACAGAAGAGATTGTTTCTGTATCATAATATAAATAATCGGGATGAACCCTATTCCCTACAGCGTTTAAGACACCTTTTACAGGTGTCTTTTTTATTGTTTTTTCGTCAAAAACCCTTTACTTTAGAGCGTTTTAATAGTAAAATATAAATATACGAACAAATGTTCTTTTTAATTTATTTGTACATGAAGGGATGATTTCAACAATGACTCAAGCAAAGCGCAGAGGAAGAAAAAAGCAAACACCTATTATTTCAAATACAGGCTTTATCGGCTCTGTCTTTATTGATACATTGGAGTTACAAAAGAAATCCTATTATTTCGCTCGTAAAAAACTTCAAATTGTTCATCACGTACTAGATGGTCTATCTGGGGCAACGAGTGCATTATTTAAAGAACATAATATCTCCGCATACATGTCATGTGTGTATTTACATAAACAAAAGAAAATCGGTTTTGTTCTTTCAACAAAACCGTTTGAACAAAGTGATGGCGTTGCTTACTTTATAAATTATTTAATCGAAAAGAATTTTTACGGTAACGAAGAAGTAGAATATCAAGAAGTATTTAATACAGGTTTTATTGGTGTAGTATTCGCGGATTTATCTAGTATAGATCGCTTTAATTTTGAGTTTGAAATGGGTATGTTAACAAAATTAATGAAAGATATGATTATTCCGGTTAAAGAACTCTTTTTACGCCACAATGTACCAGCCTACATCTCTACTTCTTATTTAGAAGAGCAAAACAAATTAGGTTTCGTTCTATCTGTAAAACCGTATGATGAACGCGCAGAAGCGGATTTATACTTCGAAACATATTTAAAAGAGCGCGGGTTATTTATTGGTGATGAAGAAGATGATATTGATAAGATTGTTATTAGAAAGACAGCTGAATTACGATAGTTTTCCAGTACAATTTATTAGTCCTTATGCCTTTCATACATCTCTATTTTTTTATTTAGTAAATCTTTACCCCAGACTTGCATTGCTTCTAATACAGGTATAAATTTTTCCCCCTGCTCTGTTAAAGAATATTCTACCTTTGGTGGAACAACTTTATAAACTTCTCTGTGTACTAGCTCGTCCTCTTCAAGCTCTCTTAATTGTCTAGTTAAGATTCCTTTTGAGATGCCAGGTAACATCCTCAATAATTCATTAAACCTAATAATTTCATTTTTGCTTAAATGCCATAAAATCACGATTTTCCATCTTCCTGCAATTGCATTTTGGGTAACTGTTAATGGACAAATTTCTTGCTGTGTTTCTTCAGAAACCGATTCACCTTGATAACTAAAACGTGCCATAATAAAATCTCCTTTTTCTCTAAGTACTATTTTTATGACTATGTTATTAAATTGTGCCTACTTACATAAATCCTTCTTAAGAAATAGTATATGTAATGTATACAAAAATCAAAAATAACGCTGTATGTAACGGAGGAGATTGTATGAAAGTTTTAGTAACAGGTGCAAACGGAAATTTAGGTTCTAAAATTGCTGAGTATTTACTTACCAGATTATCAATTGAAGAAATAATTGTTGGTGTACGTGATGACAAGTCTGAAAAAGCACTTAGCTATAAGGAACAAGGCTTAGAAGTACGTGTAACGGATTTTGAAAATCAAGAAACCTTGTTTTCAGCATTCAAAGATGTTGATCGTTTATTCATCATGTCAACATTTGGTGACTTTGATACAGTTATACGCCAGCATACAAATGCAGTAGAAGCTGCAAAAGCAACAGGTGTAAAACAAATTATTTATCCAAGTGTTACAAGAGCAGAAGGAAATGACTTCTTCCTAGCAGGCATGCATAGAGCACGTGAAGTAGCAATTATCGAATCAGGTATTCCTTATGTGATTCTGCGTAACAACTGGTATGTAGAAAATGAACTTGGTACAATTCAAAGCTGTATGGCTGGTGCCCCTTGGGTGACTTCTGCAGGAGAAGGGAAAATCGGTTGGGTATATCGTCCGGATTTAGCTGAAGCAACAGCGAATGTTTTGGTAGCTGATGGTCACAAAAATAAGATTTATGAACTTTCTGGTGAAAATTTAAAACAACAGCAATTTGTTGATACATTAAGTGAAGTATTAGGAAAAGAAATTCCTTTATTAGAAGTAGATGACTCTTCTTATGAAGAAATGTTAAAAGGTGCTGGAGTACCTGAAGCCTACCTTCCAATGTTAGTAATGACTCAAAAAGGGATTCGTGAAGGAGGATTAGAATCAACACATACCCATTTGAATTTCTTATTAGAACGTCAGGCTACACCATTAAAGCAAGCATTAACACATTTATTAGTAAATACAAAATAGATAAATCAAATTCCACAGCCGAAATCAAATAATAAATTTTGTATTTTACAAAGTGCCAGTCCACATTAGGAATGGCGCTTCTTTATTACTGCCTTTACTTCGACCATCTATCACTTTAGTTAAAGAAGGATTTTTAAACAACATTATTATTTTGTAAAGGACTTTATTGCAAAATAAACATCTTTTATTTCTTAGTTCTTGATTGCTTTTTTCATTTTGTAACTGTATTTGTAAACTCTCCATAACTTTTCCCTCCCGCTTAACTTTGTATTACGTACAGTGTAAGTTCTCGGGTCAACCCAATATCAATAGGTTATTATTAAAAACTTTTAAAAGAAAAATTAAAAAATTACAGATTTCGTACGTTTAGATGAACCACCCTCTTTTCTCTAACTTTTGCGCTAGAAATCTTACTCTGCCTGCTAAAGAGAGCTACACAAGGCCTCCCTTTTAAGAACCATCAACAGCTCCCACTTTCCTTGTCAAAGAGTACTATACTTATAATTTCATTCCACATCCACATATTGACATTGAGAATCATTCTCGATAAAATACATAATGTAGAATATTCTAAATATATTAATTGGATTTATATAAGGACCTCAAAACAGAAAGGAGTTTCATTAGGGTGACAAAAAAATTAACTGTACAAGGTTTTATGAATACTGGGCTTTATACAAGCATTTTACGCAAATAAAAAAACAGCTATTTATTATTACTCATGACCCTGAACTGATTGCTCTTTCTTGTGATGAAATACTTGGAATTGCAAACGGTCGTATAAAAGAAATTAAAACATTTACATCATAAAGGACGTGAAAATATGGAACATTATACACACCCTGCTAAAAAGAAACATTGGATTCACTCGATTTTACAATTTGCAGCTCCCTTTAGACACTTAATGATCATTTCTATTTTCTTAGCTATTGTTAGCGTTATTGGTGGACTCGTTCCTTATGTAGCCATCTATTATATTCTTAAACTATTAATAGACGGTACCCAAACGATAAGTAGCATTAGCTATTGGATTTTCATTGCTACCTGTGGCTATTTCGTACAAACAGTATTTCATGCACTCTCAAGTTATTACTCACATCAAGTTGCTTACAGTATTTTAGAGAATATTCGTTTGCGATTAGCTGAGCGCCTCATGCGTGCACCACTTGGACACATTATCAATCGACCTGTTGGTAAGATGAAAAATGTCATCGTTGATCGTGTTGAAACATTAGAACTTCCACTTGCCCATATTATCCCTGAAGGGCTATCCAATATTTTATTACCAATTGGTGTTTTTATTTACTTGTTAACAATCGATTATCGAATGGCGTTAGCTACACTCATTACCGTACCAATCGCGTTCATGATTTATATGATCATGATGCGCAACTTTAATTCACAATACAAAAATTACATGGAGGCTAGCAACCACGTTAACAGTGTGATTGTTGAGTATGTAGAAGGAATTGAAGTCATTAAAACATTTAATCAAACAAACAAATCTTACAAAAAGTTCTCTCATGCTATTACATCATTTAAGGATTACACATTAAATTGGTTCCGTAGCACATGGCCTTTAATGACTCTCGGGAATGCGACCCTCCCCTCAACGCTTGTTGGAACGCTTCCAGTCGGATTGCTTCTTTACCAAAATGGTACTATTGAACCAGCAGAACTTATTATCTCATTAACTTTATCGATGGGATT
This sequence comes from Bacillus sp. FSL R9-9410, assembly GCF_038050385.1. Taxonomy (NCBI): domain Bacteria; kingdom Bacillati; phylum Bacillota; class Bacilli; order Caryophanales; family Bacillaceae; genus Bacillus; species Bacillus sp. FSL R9-9410. The sequence goes on along the minus strand of NZ_JBBOTV010000001.1, from coordinate 2,107,190 downwards.
AATTCATCCGCTCATGCAATTGACAACTTTCGTTAATGATTTTAAATCTATCGAATATGCAGTGAATGATACAAAGGACTACTTACATCTAGAAGCATTATCAGTTGCCCCTACTTACAATCTAGTACCAACTCACTTTCAAATAGAGATGAATCATGTTGCATTTGGTTACAACGAAGAACATAAAGTTATCCGCGATCTATCGTTAATTATTCCTGAGCGTAACTATACCGCACTTGTCGGTCCGTCTGGTAGTGGTAAATCCACTATCGCTCGGCTCATAACACGCTTTTGGGATGTATCTGATGGAAGTATCAACATTGGTGGCATCAATATTAAAGATATTCATCCAAACGATTTCAGTAAGATGATTAGCTATGTTGCACAAGATAATTTCCTTTTCCGTACAAGTATATTAGAGAATATTCGCATGGGGAATCCGAATGCTTCAGACGATGAAGTTTTCCATGCAGCTCGCCTTGCTCGTTGCGATGAATTTATTAAAGCATTACCAAATGGCTATCAAACGGACTCTGGTGAAGCTGGCAAAAAACTATCTGGCGGTGAAAAGCAGCGTCTTGCGATTGCTCGTGCTATTTTAAAGGATGCACCAATTATTATTTTAGATGAAGCAACAGCGTTCACAGATCCTGAAAATGAAGCTGAAATTCAAAAAGCATTTAATGAGTTAGCTTCAAATAAAACACTAATTGTTATTGCTCATCGATTATCAACGATTAAACACGCTGATCAAATTGTCGTCTTACAAAGTGGCAATGTTCATACTATGGGTACCCATGACCAGCTCTTACAAAGTAATAATTTGTATCAAAAACTATGGCGAGCACATATTGGTGCAAGTAAAAAAGACATTCAATCAGACTATATAACTAAGGAGGGACATTCCAATGTTTAAGATTATAAAACGAATTCTGAATTGGACTGGTCCTTATAAAAAGCGCGTATATCTTGGGTTCGTCTTCTCATTTTTCCAAGCTATTTGTATTACTTTACCCATTGTCATTTCTGCTAAAGGACTGCAATATATGCTCGATGACTATCATGGTACAAAAGAATTAACTTCACAAACAATTTGGTTACTCCTTTTATTTATGGTGATAGCAATTTTAGGGCGATTCCTCTTTTCTTATTTAAAAGCTGTTTATCAAGAGAGTGTCGGTTATGAACTCGCTGCATCACATCGCATTCAGCTTGGGAACACATTAAAAGGAGTTTCACTCGGTTTTTTCAATAAGTACCGTACAGGTGATATTAATGGTATTGTAACTACCGATTTATCATTTGTGGAAATGATGGCAATGAAAATGATTGATATTGTTGTAAATGGTTATATCATGACATTTACGATGATTTTATTCTTATTGTTCTACAATCCCATTATGGCACTTATTGCAATTGCGGGCGTTATACTATCTATGATCTTTTTACAATTACTACAAAAACATAGCCGGAAAAAGGCACCCGTGCATCAACAAAGTCAACATGAACTCATTAACAATACACTTGAATACTTACGTGGTATGTTGGTTGTAAAAAGCTTCAACCAAGAAGGTATAGCATCACGAAATATTAACAAGGCCTTTAAAAATAGTAAAAATGTCAACATTGAAATTCAAAAGTCATTTGGTATTTATAATGTCGGTCACCGTATGGGGCTGAAACTTGCATCAGTTTTACTTGTTCTCGTTGCTTCGTCACTTGTTTTATCCGGTGATATGGAGTTTTCTGACCTGATTTTAATCACACTATTTTCTTTCGTTATGTTTGATAGTATTGAGCCAATTAGTGATGCCACACACGTTCTTGAAACAGTTGACAATATGCTAGATAAGCTGGATGCTATTGAACAAACAGAATTTGTCGATACAAAAGGTAAAGATATACATTTAAAACATTTTGATATCACGTTCGATCATGTTTCATTTAGCTATAGTGATCGCCCAATTATCCAAGATGTCTCACTTCATATAAAAGAAGGAACAACAACTGCAATTGTCGGTCCGTCTGGTTCTGGTAAAACGACACTATGTAACTTAATCGCTCGTTTTTATGATGTAGATAAGGGAGCTATTACAATTAATGGTATGAATATTAATGAATTAAGTCTTCATACATTAATGTCATCGATTAGCATGGTATTCCAAAATGTTTATTTATTCAATGATTCTATTTATAACAATATACATTTCGGTAATCCTAAGGCGACGAAAGACCAAGTGATTGAGGCGGCAAAAAAAGCGCAATGTCACGACTTTATCATGTCACTTAAAGATGAGTATAGTGCGGTGCTAACAGATGGTGGATCTTCTCTATCTGGAGGTGAAAAACAACGTATTTCTATCGCCCGTGCTATCTTGAAAAACGCGCCAATTATTATTTTAGATGAAGCAACCGCAAGCCTTGATCCTGAAAATGAATCGCTCATTCAATGTGCACTTGATGAGCTGACAAAAGGAAAAACCACGCTCATTATTGCCCATCGACTTGCAACAATTCAAAACGCCCATCAAATCGTTGTACTTGAAAACGGAAAAATTGTTCAAAAAGGAACACACGAAGAACTAATCCAACGTGAAGGTACATATCGTCGTTTCATTCGTATTCGTCATGAAGCAGAAAACTGGGTTTTAAAATAATTTCTCCTATTTGAAAGAAAAACGAGTATAAACCTAGATTCGATTATACTTGTTTTTTTCCTATTAAGCATGCCCTATTGCTTGTAACACAGCTTCATGAATTGATTCTGATAACGTTGGATGCGTTGCGATAAAATCTCTCATGGCTTGTTTTGGAGAACCATCGATTTCTAAGCTTGATGGAGGTGTGTCGGGACCACATTTTTGATTTAATTAAATAAAAATAAAAAACCCGCGAATCATTCACGGGTTTTACTCTTAATAACTTATTGCTATTGTACCTTCACCTGCATGAACAGCAAATGAAATTGGTAATGGATAAAGTTTGAAATCCATTTCAGGGAATGCTTGTTTAATATCTGAAATCCATTCTTCAGCTCCATCTTTATCGTTAGCATAGAACATATGAAGTACTTTTGGTAATTCTTTTTCAAGCTCATTTTTAATGTATTCTCTACATTTTTGGATTTTACGCACTTTCTTTTCAAGTAAAAGTTCTCCGCCTTTTACTTCTAAGATTAAGTTGACACTTAATAAACTTCCAAGTAAAAATTGAACTCCCTTTACTCGACCACTTGCATATAAACCTTTTAGGCTTTTTGGAAATACATAAAAGGGCCTTCTTTTTTCATCTACTAATGTTTTATGTATATCTTGTAAAGTCATACCATCATTGTACAACGTTTTAGCTTTTCTCAAAAGTTCATCCATTGGATAACTTGTCGTTTCACTATCTAATACAGTTAAAGGGAAACCTGCCATATCAGCAGCTAACTTCATATTTTGATAGGTCCCACTTACTTTTCCGCTAATAGCAACTGCAAAGCCTTCTTCATATTCTTCTTTGCATTTAGTAAATAATTCTACCATTTCCCCTATGTTAGGTTGCGAAGTAGTAACGGTTCTTCCGTCATTTAACGCTTCATAAAGACGTTTATGAACTCCTTCTTCACAATCCTTATAAGACACTCCATCAATAATAACTTCAATTGGGATAACAAAGTTATCACCATCTGTTGTAAAACTCGCAGTTGTACTATCAGTAAACCAAGCAACACGCTTCATGTTGTTCCTCCCTTATTCTGTTCCTCTTTTCTGACTTTTCTATATATTTATCTTACGAAAAGAGAATATCCCCTGTAATAGTAACAGGACTTTATTATTTTGGCTATAGTAGATGTATAATAAATGTGAATGTTTTTTGTCTATTTATCAAAAAAAAGAAAACCACAAAATTTTCCGGCCTTCTTTTAACATTACATTACTTAAATGTTTCGTTATCTAAAATAACAACATAATCATTCGTCATTCGCCCCGCTTCTTTCGTATAACTGACAAGCCGCTGGATGTTATCACAGCAAATTTTTGCTCCCCATACTAGTAACGGTACACCAATAAAATCAATATGAAATCTTCTAGAAAACAAACCACCTAAAGTCATTGGCAATGGAACTGTTGGTGATGTATTAGAAAAAATAATCTTATCATGGTTTTGATAATGTTTTTGCAGAATCTCTCCTAAATGCTTCATTGCAGGTACAACGACCTTTGATGCCCCGCAGCCAATTGTATATACGGGATTCCCATATTCATCTTGTCCATGGAAAATAATTTTCCCCATATCTTCTGTTTTCAATTTATTAAAGTACTCCACATTTAAAATTTCTTCTTTCGTTAACTTCCGATCAGTTGGTAATTTATTCAAATGATAAGCTGCAGCTAGCGAGGTTGTATGCGTTCCACCGAAATCTGTGTAAATGAATATCATATTATCATCCCTTGTTGTAAAAGTTCAATATTATTTAGTATTACCGTTCACAGCGTTGTTAAACAAGAGACGAATGTATTTACGCTTTTTGTATTAATTCATTATATTTTTTCCAAATATAATAGCGTCTACTAATTACGGTACCTAATGTGATACATAAAAAGGCATTCGTTACAACCATTAATGTGTGGTGAGTACTGCCAGGAAACATACTTTGCTTAATCAAAATCTTTGCACCTAAAATAACAAGGAGAATAATTGTACTTAACCAATTTCCTTTTCGTAATACATGACCTGTTTCACTATCTAATCGAAATGTTAAAGCTTTTCCCCTAATAACTCCAAGACCCAATCCAATTCCGAGCATTGCAACGAATAATAGTATGTGAAATATATTTAATTGTCCCATATGAATAATGGACTGGATTGTTACAAAGCACAGCAAAGCCGGAATGAGCCAAATACGATTAATATTCACTTTGTATTCCTTACCTTGCATTAATACAATTATAAGAATAACAAGTAGAATAACAAATAGAATATCCATTTAGAGTCCTCCTATATACTTGTTTACCTTTGAAAATTATATTCGCCTCTGTTCATACCATACTTGAAATACGATAGCTACTTTAATTTGTAAAATACGGAATGTGATTTCCCATCAGCCTTAAGCAGTATTTATAAAAGTAAAAAGACGTACTTTCTACTCGTACGTCTTTAGTAGCTTTATTAGTACATTCCTAAACTGGTTTAAACTTTTATTTATCAATAAATTCTACACCTTTAGAGTTAGTTTTATCTAATACTTGAATGTTAAATGTAGCAGCTAATTTTAAAGCGATTTTATAAATGGAATATCCAATTATAGAACCTAGAACGTTACAGATTACATCATCAATATCGGTAATACGTCCCCATCCATTAACTAATGACTCGATTAATTGTAACAATTCTATACTAACCGATATGATAAAACCTAATAAAATAGTATTTTTAACTTTTTTGAATTTATTCCATATAAGTGGTGCTAAAAACCCTAAAGGCATTAATAATAAAATATTCCCGCCTACATTTCTTACGATTAGACCAATCGTGAATAGGACATCACCATCATAAGCACTCCCTAATTGACCGATATCTTTAATAATTGATGCAAAAGGAATAATATTGACTGACCGATTAAGATTTTCAAGACTAGAAGGAAACCCGATTGGTAAAGGGAATAAGGTTACTGCAACAACCATACAAATGTATACTGCAAATAGAAAACTAATTAATTCTTTCCACCAATTCACATGCTTTTTATTTTTGAACCCAATTAATATACTTCGGGCAAATAAATAACAGATAACCCCCAAAATAATAAATAAACTACCGTTAATCATATGCAAATCGCTAACACATCCCTTTATCTTAATTATTCGCTTCTATATCTATAGGACTTTTCGCAGGATGGTTTTGTCATACGGAATAATGCATCTTTATATTATTGTAAATTCATTAAAGAGAAACCTTCATTTGCGGGATTTTCATATTTTTCTTTCCCTCTAAGTACATTGTCATAATATGCTGTATCTAAAAAAGATAACGAACGGCAACGTACCCAGCCTATTTCGTCTTCTTTTTATATGCTCTAATTTTTATATCCCTGTAATTAAAAAGCTCCTTCTATTTCTACCATTAGTTTTTCAGGTCCTGCCCCTTTATTTGATGGAATAACTAATGTAATTCCTAAGTCTGGATATACGGCCGAGCGAAAACTCACGCCTGGATCATATCCCATTACATGATATTTAAAAATATTTCCTTGTCTTTTCTCAATCCATATTCCATAGCCGTAAGACTGGCTATTATTCACCAAAATATGAGGAGTTAAAAGTAACTTCGTATATTCGTAGCTTAATATTTCGTTGTTAAATAGAGCTTCCCAAAATTTCATCATGTCTGGTGCAGTAATATAAGCACCACCATCAGAACCTCCTTTTATGGGTATAGAGTATGCATTTGTTCTCCATTTTTGACTATTTCCATCCTTTATATATCCGAGAGCTGTATGTTTTGGTAAATTATCTAAAGAGAAATAGCCTGAATCATTCATGCCAACTGGAACAAATATGTTTCTTTCTATATATTCCGTAAATTCAAGTCCTGTCTGTTGTTCTATAATTAATCCAAGTATAATAAAACCTGCATTATTATAGTAAAACTTACTTCCGGGTGTAAACATCATATTACTGTTTTGGAATAATGGTAAAAATTCTTTTAAACTTTTTAAAAGATACATAGGGGTCTGTTTCCAAAGATCTTCAAAGTTATCCATGATACTTTCATCAAAATAATCTGGAATACCTGAACTATGCGTTAAAAGTTGATGTACTGTAATATCTTCATTAAAGTTTGGAAATTTAATATGTAGACAATCCTTTAACTTTGTATGAAAAGTAATTACACCTCTTTCAACAAGTTGACAGATACTGATAGCAGTGAATAATTTACATCCTGAGGCAATTCCGAATTTTGTTTGTAGTGTATTGTTTATACATTCACTTCGGTTAGCATATCCAAATGAATTTTCATAAATAATATCATCATCTTTTTTTATTAAGACCACCCCAGAAAAATCTATATTCTGATGTATTCCTTTTACAATTTTCTCTATTTGATCTTTTGTTTTTATCATAATAACCACCCTTGTTTATCGATATTGTTCTTTCTCCTTATTATTTTTCCATATATAGGGGAAAGAAACCTCCTATTCACCCCACTTAAGTTTCAAATAAAAACCAAGGGAACTATTTAGAATTTATTGATTCAGCGGAATATACCTTAGACTGCGATGGTAATAAAGTAAACACGCACAATATGATAGTAATAAGTAGCATTACCAATACGCCTACAATGACTACAAGTTGTATAGAAGTAAATTGAGTTGCAATGCCGAACAAAATCGTTATAAAAATTGTTGAAACAGCTATAACGAGTCCGTATATACTCCCGATTCGTCCCATCATATGAACCGGAACGTTATTTTGATAAAATGTGTAAAATCCTGTATTTGCATATGCCATAGAGAAAGATAGAATAATGAATCCGATAGCAGCTATTAAAAACTCACTTGAAAAAGCATAAATCAAATATCCGATTGCAATGAATAATGATCCTATCCCAATTAGAAATGAAGGTGCTAATTTCCTCGACAAAATTGTATTAGTTATGGCTCCTAAAATAAAACCCGCTCCAGCGATACTAACTAGGAAACCATATTCACTATCTGTTAACAATAAAACTTCTTTCGCAAACGATAGTTCAAGTGAATCTATAGCGGTAGCTAAGACCATCATTCCTTGGAATAGGAAGTAAACACATACTATATACACAGATTTTTTGCTGAAATTTAAAACTATGTTCCAATCTTTTCTTAGTATAGTTAGAGATAACTTATCACCTGATATATTAGAATCGTATTTTTTATCAAGATTAGGTAAAAGTAATGTAATTAACCCTGATAACAGAAATGCTATAGCATTCATATATATAGCAAACTCTGGTGTACCAGTTATTAATAACATCCCCGCCACTGCTGGACCAATTAAAAATGCACCAGATCCTATTAAACTACGTAGTGAGTTGAAACGTTGTCTTTGCTCTACTGGAATTAATTTCGTCATATATGTCATAGCAGTTGGCTCATAAATCGCACTAGCCATGCTTATAAAAAATACTAAGAGATAGACAATCCAAAGGGATGGAACCAAGGGTAAAATGGCGATAAATACTGCTCGGTATATATCGAGGTGAATCATTAACTTTCGTTTATTTAAACGATCTATCATACTTCCTGACCAAGCGTTTGTAAATAAGGTCGCAAATGGTTTAATTACATATAAAGTAGCAACCGCTAAAGCTGAGCCGCCCATATTATAGACAAGTACATTAAGTGCTATTAAGTAAATCCATGCACCTAAATTTGCAATACCAACTCCGGACAGTAGTAATAAAGGATATTTCCAATCTTTAAGTAATTTCTTCACTTTAGGCACCCGCTTTCTAAATTGTTTTAAACCAACAAAAAAATCCCACCCCCAAGACTTAAAGTCTTAGGGACGAGATTTATCATCGCGGTGCCACCCTAGTTTATTAATATGTCGCCATATTAACCTTATCAGGTACTGCATAACGCTTATACCTTAGCTCTATAACGGGAGCTCCCGTCACACCACCCCCTTTATTAAAGGTTCCGATGTGCTGCTCAGAGGCTTGATTCAATAAAAAATTTTTGCTCCTTTTCAGCTAAATAGAGCTCTCTGTGAAAAATTCATTTTATCTACTCTTCTCATCATCGCATGTAATTTTATCCATATTATCATATAGGCTTTATATTGTAAATGATTAAAAAGAATAATCAGTTTTTTAAGAAAGTGAACATCCTTTATAATTTTGTAACTTTATTTTTTATTAATAAAAAATACGGTGCGTGAAATTGCTTGTAACTCTAACAAAAAGAGCCTATTATACTATAGACTCTTACAAAATTCGATATTAATTTGTACTCGCTTCTACTAATGGTTCTAGAGGTGGTTCCAAATCTAGTTTTAAAGTATCACCTTCTTGTATATATTGTCCCTTTTCAATGCTTTGACTGGATACATACCCTGTACCTGTTGTTTTTAAATCTAATTTCAACAACTTAGAGAAATACATAACATCACGCATTGACCAACCTTTTAGGTTAGGCATTTTTACATTATTTCCTACTAGAAATATACGATCTCCTTCACTCATTACCTCGCCAGTCTGTGGATATTGTTTTATTATCTTTCCTTCTCCTAATAATACTGGCTGAAGTTTCTCCTTTTCTGCAATGTTTTTTACAGTATCCATCGTTTGATTTACATAATTTTGTACTTTTATTTCAGATTGCTTTGTTGCATCTGCCATTTGTTTTTCTGTATATGGTTTCACTTTTAAATATTCTAGACTATTTTTCATAACTGGTTTAAAAATTTCAGCAAGAGGCTGAGCACCGTATTCATTCCCCTTTAACTTAGGTTGCTTAATGGCTAAATATACAACTAATTGCGGATCATCAATTGGAGCCATTCCTAAGAATGAAAAAATATAATTATCTTTCCCTTCCATATATCGTCCATTTTCAGGATTCGGAATTTGTGCTGTCCCTGTTTTACCACCAATCGGATAACCATCAATTTTATACATCGTTCCCGTTCCTTTAGATGATGTTATAACACGCTCCATTAAGTTCCTTACCTCTTCTGCAGTCTCTTTTTTTATCGGATTCCCAATTTCTTTAGGTTGATTTTCCATAATAACTTGTTTATTTGTTGGATTTACAACTTTATCAACAATATAAGGTTGCATCATTTTCCCGTCATTTGCTATAGCTGCGGCCGCTTGTACGATTTGAATAGGAGTTACAGTTGAGCCTTGGCCGAAAGAAGTAGTAACTTGTTGAATTTGAGTATTTAACAATAATGTATTTTTGCTTTCTCCAGGCAAATCTATCCCTGTTTTTTGATTGAAACCAAATTTATTCATATATTTCTTGAATTTATTTGGTTTCAGTAACTGGTCTTCTAAAATAGAGAAAGCAACGTTCGATGACCGTTCAAACCCTTCATCAAATGTAATTGAGCCCCATCCATAGCCGCCATTATGATCTTTAATCTCTGCTGAACCAACTGCGTATTTTCCTGATTGGAAATATTCTTTCCCGTTATATACACCTTCATTAATTGCAGCAGCTAGTGTAAAAACTTTCATTGTAGACCCTGGTTCGAATGCATTTGCAATTGGATCGTTTAAAAAATATTCAATGTCTCCTTTGTTAGGATTATAACTAGGCTTACTAGACATTGCCAAAATCTTACCTGTTTTTGGATCTGCAATGATTCCTACTAACATAGAAGGATCATAGTGTTGCTCCGCTTTGTTCATCGCGTCTTCTAAAAAACTATTAATTTGTTTATCAAGCGTAAGATATACGTTATTTCCATTTTTAGCAGGTTCTACTTTTCCTATATTATTTGTAAGTGGGATACCACTTCGTGAACCTACATATTTTACATTTCCGTTTGTAGAGCGTAAATATTTATCCAAACTTTCTTCAAGCCCAAACTTCCCCTCCGCATTACCTTTATCATCTGGTCTTGCAAAACCAAGTATATACGAGGCGAAGTCTTCATTTGGGTATACTCTGGCTTTTTCTGTTGTAAACGATACACCTGGTATTTTCAAATGTTTAATCTCTTCCTTCGCTTCTCTAGATAAGTTACGTCCAATTTTACCAATTTCAACTTGCGTACGTCCTTCATGAAAATTTTTCATGATCTCCTCTTTATCAACTTCAAGCGCATCTGCTAAACGTTGTGCAGTATCTTCTTTATCTTTTAATTTATCTTTTCCTTTTAAGTTTACAACGATGCGATATGTCGTTGAGTCTTGGACTAATACTTTACCGTTTTGATCATAAATTGTCCCGCGATTTGCCTCTAAAACTCCATTTTTATTTTGTTGTTCATCCGCAAGATCTTTTACGTTAACATTATGCACGACTCCTACTGCTTGAATATAAAATATACGTAAAAGCATAGTAAGAAACAAAACAATAAAAGCAATCATCATATATCGAGCGCCTTTATTCGTTTGAAGTTTATGCATACTTATCTCCTTTCTTTTCCAATGTATTAATGTAAAGATGCGCTACTAAATATGTTCTTTATTATATTAGATACTATCTTTTTCGAAGTTTTTTTACTAATTCCTCTATAGCAATAAGAAAACCAGCTCTGTTGCTATTGGTTTTTTATTAATTTTATATTTTTTAACATAAAATACGGTAAGTGAAATTTAAGAATTTTCAAAAAAGAACCTACTTTTTGTAGGTTCTTAAGATTAAGCTATATGGTTATATTTCGCTAAAAAAGGCACTCGTTTTGCTACTAGTGCATACATTTTGAAAATAAAACTTGCTAACGGTTCAAATATACGTGCGCTTTGCATCACTAATACACTTGTAATAAATGTTAAGAACGCAGCACCAAGTATATCTAGAGGATAATGAACACCTACGTACATGCGTGATACACCGACTAATATTGCCCATATAAGCGCAATATATTTAAGTTTTTCTCCTCTTAGAATAAATACGAAAGCAATAGAAAATACAAGTACAGAATGATCACTTACAAATGATGAATCTGCTGCATGCGGTACTAATTGATTTACATGATGTGTAATAAAAGGACGCGGATGATAATATACCGCATGTATAAGAACATTTACTAATAATGCAATACTGACTGAAAGTGTTGTATATAATACTGTATATTGTTTTTTAATTGCATTCTCTTTCTTTCCATTATTGAACCATAGGATAAGCATGAATAGTATAGCGACATATGGAACACTATTTGTAATAGCGATCATTAGTGCATCTAATAGCTCGGATGATCCAGCAAAATTATTAACCCATTGAAATACTGTGTAATTCATATTACTCTCTCCTTATTATTTCTTATTGCACTTTAAATAAAGATACAAGTGTTCTTGATTTACACAGTATACAATATCAATATGAAAATGGGCTTAAGCTTTTCTCATCAAATTCTCATTTTTCTACTATTCATTTGACATTCGTGTAACTATTTACAAGAGCTAAATATGTATAAAGGCTATAAAACATTTAAAATAGTATGGTAATCACTCTATGTATGAATAGAATACTTAACATGTTCATTTCAATATACTGTCAACGAAATCATATTTTTATTCCATACGAAGGGCAATATTACCGAATTGTTCTCCTTGCTGCATTCGATTTAAAGCTTGAATTGCTTCTTCTAATGGATATACTTTATCAATGACTGGTTTAATATTATGTTCCTCTATAAAATGAATCATCTCATTAAATTCCTCACTGCTCCCCATTGATGTTCCCATAATATCGATTTGATTATAAAATAATGCTCGTAACGGTAATTCAATTTTATCTCCTGAACTTGCACCAAAGTTAACGATTCTTCCATTTGGTTTTAATATATCAAAATATTTCAAGAAAGTCGCCGGACCTATACTATCTATAATTAAATCTACTTTTTCTCCATGTAAGCACTCTTCCCAAATACCAGAACTATTAAATGAAAAGTCTGCGCCATAGTTTTCTGCAGTCTTTCTTTTACTCTCTATCCTTGAAGTAACACTTACCTTTGCTCCAATTGCTTTAGCAAATAACATAGCATAAGTAGCTACACCACCGCCAATTCCCGGAATTAGAACATGTTCTTCAGATTTCAATCTACCTTTTGTAAAAAGCGCTCTATATGCAGTTAATGCCGATAAAGATAAAACACCAGATTCTTCCCACGTAAGATATGGTGGCTTTTTTACTATATTTTCAGCTGGTACAATAACAGATTCGGCAAACGTACCATTTGCTGGTCCACCTAGTACTTCAGGTAACTCTGGTATTTCGTGAGTATTATTCCATCCAATACTAGGATTTATAATAACCTCTGTATGTAGTGCGCTATTTGAAACACCTTCTCCTAATTCCGTAACAATACCTGCACCATCTGATCCTAAAATTAAAGGTAATTCCATTTCTTTTCTATTATTTATTATAAATAAATCACGATGATTTAAGCCTGCTGTTTTTAATTTCACTTTAACTTCTCCTACATTAGGCGTTATCTCAGGTAATAATTTATATTCTAAACCTTCTAATCCTTTTTTATGTTGATGTACAATAGCTTTCATTAATAATCCCCCTTAATAATTTTAATGTACTAAAAATATCGAAATAAATAAAATAATCTGATTGTAACAACTGAAAAATAATAAAAATCATTATGATGAAAAAACAAAATCCTCCCCACACTTTTTTGTAGGAAGGACTTTAATTGATACTACTTATACTTTGTTAATACTCTTTTTGGCCAATGTTAATATATTTCGAATAAACGGTGCTTTTGCATTTGTATATGAAACACGATCAAAAGGATATGCAGCAGCAAGCATCTCTTTTAATACTCTATATTCTTCACGTGCCCACTCATGATTTTTTAGAAAGTCTCGAAATAAAAGGTTGTTCTTCCATTCTTCACTATTATAAATATAAACATGCAAATGGTGGGTACCAGCTCTCCATTTCCCTTTTCTAAAAAAACGCCAATTAGGTGTTTTTTTAGGAACATATTCATAGCCAATTTCTTCTAGGGTTTCCCTCCAATTTTCGGTAATTTGTAAATTTGTTACGCCGATCATCATATCAATAAGAGGTTTAGCCCCTAATCCTTCTACGGCTGTGCTTCCTATATGTTCAATAGCAATAATTTCTTCATTTAGTAACGGCAAAATTTTATTTTTTTCATTTAAAAACTCTGTATGCCAATAATGTTGGTACGGTTTAATTATGATTTTTCCATCCATTTTCTTTCCTCCTTATAACTGCACATTATTATATTTAAAAAATTTAAGTTTATTAACATAGGGATTTTACAAAATATGTCGAATACTGTATTAGACAACTTAATTATATTAAATATGAGGTGAATAATGAAAGATATTCCAGTTGAAATTCAATTAGATACTGTCACATTCCAACTAAAAAAACATCATAATTTTGATTGGCTTACGAAACTAGGAACAGTATTTGCAGTATTTGACCAACAAGATTCCGGTAATATAAGTTTCGGTGTTGAAAAGAATGGGAAAAAGAGCTTTATTAAATATGCAGGGGCACAAACACTCGCATATAATGCTTCTACAAATGAAGCTATACAAAGATTAAAAAACTCAGTTACTATATACAATGAATTAAAACACGTTACTCTTATAAGTTTAATTGATCACTACACTGTACAACATGGATATGTTTTAATTTTTGATTGGTTTGACGGTGAATGTCTTCACCCACACTGGAGTTTCCCACCCCCAGCAAAATATAATGATCCTAACTCACCATTTTATAAATATAAGATATTATCCGTTAAAGACAGGCTGATTTCATTAAATTCTATTTTTAATTTCCATACTTCCGTTGAACACAAAAACTATGTAGCTATTGATTTTTATGACGGTAGTATATTGTACAATTTTGAAACTAATGAAACAAAAATTTGTGACATTGATTTATACAGTAAAAAACCGTATATAAATAAGATGGGGCGAATGTGGGGGTCATCTCGTTTTATGTCACCTGAGGAGTTTCAATTTAACGATATAATAGACGGGAAAACAAATGTATTTAATATGGGGGCTATAGCTTTTGCACTTTTAGGTGGCGGGCAAGATCGTTCCTTTATAAAATGGGAAGCTAGCGAAGGATTATATGAAGTAGCATACCGTGCTGTAAATGAAATTCGTAGTGAGCGCTATGCGTCAATGGAAGAGTTTAATAATGCATGGTTAAAAGTCTATAACACTGAAAAGCTATAAAAACTATATACATTATAAAATGTGTATGTAAAACTTGTACTTTTATAATGTATAATACATATGGGATTGAAATTCAGAATAACGGGGCATGTATTATGAACTTTGTTTATATTAATCAAAATGTTTTAAATAATCTTCTTTATATTTTAAGCAGTATATTTGTTTTTTATTTTATTTATGATAGTGGGTACTTCGGGAAGAAATATAAGAAACTACTTATCATTCTTTGTACGAGTATCCCACTAATTTTATGTATGCGGTATCCCATCTATATGGATGAAAACTATATTCACGATTTAAGACAAATCCCCTTTTTAATTGGTACACTTTATGGTGGATTTCCTGTCGGTATTGCATTACTCATGATTTTATTAATAATACGTTTTATGTTTTATGGTTTTAGCCTGTTAACAATCATTGTTTATGGAACGATGTTAATAATTACAGCATTCGCATCATCAAAATTTAATACATACAATAGGAAAATAAAAGTAGCTTCATCTATGTTTTTAACTTTTTTCCTTGCAATATTTACAACAGTAATTGTTTTAACTCTATCAGATTTTGAAGTGAATAATTTGTACATTATTTATTTTATTCTATTACCAACTATTTTAATATTATTTATGGTCTATTTTAATGAAGTTTTAAAAGATGCAATATTCATGCGATCAAAATTAATAAAAGTTGAAAAAATGGAGATTGTCAGCCAACTCGCTGCAAGTATTTCACATGAAGTAAGGAATCCATTGACTGTTGTAAAAGGATTTACACAACTTTTAAAAACACCCAATATAACTCAACAATCCAAAGATGAGTATATTGAACATATTCTTGAAGAGTTAAATCGTGCACAAGCAATTATTGATGATTACTTAACTTTTGCCAAGCCGGCTTCAGAAAGACTAGATCATATTTCAGTGGAGCACGAGTTAAATCGAGTTATTAATATGATGTTGCCTTTTTGTAACATGAATACTATTAATATTACAAAAGAGTTCTCCAGTGGAACAATTATTGGTAATACACAGCACTTCCATCAATGTTTTTTAAACTTAATTAAAAACAGTATTGAAGCAATGCCGAATGGCGGTGATCTTATTATTTCTGCAACTGTTAGTAATAATAAGGTCATAATACGGATTCAAGATAGTGGAATTGGAATGTCGCAAGAGCAAATTAATCGATTTGGCGAACCATATTTTAGTACAAAAACGAAAGGTACTGGTTTAGGAACAATGGTTGCTGTAAAAATTATCGAAACGATGCGAGGCACATTGAAAATCCAAAGTGTTATCAATAAAGGAACTACCTTAACTATCACTTTACCTAAATGCAATAATGAGGAGATTTCGTATAATAAATGAAAAAGGAGCTATTAAGCTCCTTTTTCATTTATTTCGATACAAAAAGTATCTGCTATGTTTTTTTAGTTTACATTTAGAAGAGACTAATTAGAAATTAGTACCCTTAGCTCCAACAGCTACATCCAACAATAATTAATAAAATAAATAACACAACTAATAAAGCGAAACCTCCACCAAAACCACAAGAACCACCGAAACTCATATTTTCTCCTCCTTTTGGTTTGAAAACTAATAGGTAGATGATCATTTTAACTGGTTCGTATTATACAGTATGTGTATCTCCTTTTTTTGAGCATGTCTTCATAAAAATTAGTAAAAGCACTCTATTGAGAGTGCTTTAAAATGGGTACCAGAAACTTTGGAATACATTCAGCTTTAAGTAAACTGCAATAACCAAAATGATAATACCAACAAAAAGTGTGATGTAATCCTCCTTTTGTGCGTCCTTTGCATAGTACCACGTTCGTTTATCCTTTTTTCCAAAACCTCTTAAATCCATTGCATTTGAAACAGTATCAATCCTTTCTAATGAATGAATAATAAGTGGCCAAAAAATTAAAACACGGTTTTTCATACGAATCCACAAGCTGGCTTCTCCTTTTTCAAAAGGTACGCCTCTTGCTTCCTGTGCGTGTCTAATGATTATATATTCAGATTGAATGCTTGGTATATAACGCAGTGCAATATTTATTGCATATGAAATTTGATAAGGAACAGCAAATTTATTTAAGCTACTCACAAATTCACTTGGATGAGTTGTATAAATAAAAAGAAGTGTAAATGGTAATAACGTAAAATATTTCAATGAAAGTGTAGCTGCATAAAATAAAGTTTCATATGTAATTGTTGCATAACCTATATAAAAAAAAGAGGTATACGATCCCGTTAATTCCGATCCATGGGTGGGCGTAATGAGAAGAATCATAACGGAATTTAATAAACTAAATGTAAATATAACGCTGAAAATAACTATAATTTTACGCAATTGAATTTTTGCAATTAAGAGGCCGATACATCCAACAATAAATAAAGTTAGCAATATACGAAAATCAAAAAATAAAAAAGTAAGTGTCATACAAAATATAAATAAAGATAATTTAATTGCACCATCCATACGATAAAAATACGTATTATGCATATTCCTCCCTCCTATTAGCCTCAATATAAAGTTTCACAAACGTTTCTGGAGTTGGAATTTCGCTTAATTTAGCTAGTTTTATTAATGAAATCTCCCGTAGATTAGCTCTTTGTAACGTTCCTTGATCCCCTAAAACAGCAGATACAGTATTGTCCGCAATAATTTTCCCTTCATGCAGAACTACCGCTCGATCTGCATATTCTAAAGCAAGATTCATATCGTGTGTGATAATAATAAAGGATATGCCCCTTTCAGCCAGTTTTCTAATAAACGACATAAACTGTTTGTAATGGTAATAATCTTGTCCAGCTGTCGGCTCATCTAATACAATAAGTTTTGGGTTTGTTATAAGGACAGATGCAATAGTAAGCCTCTTTTTTTGTCCATAGCTTAATGCCTGAATTGGCCAGTTACGAAATGGATATAATCCACAAATTCTTAAAACTTTTTCGACTCTTGTCTCAATCTCATCTTTAGAAACCTTTTTTAATTTTAATGAATATGAAACCTCTTCTAAAACAGTAGGCTGTGTAATCATTTGATTTGGGTTTTGCATAACGTAAGAAATAACTTCCCCGCGTTTACGAATAGACCAACAATTTATATTTTCTCCATCGAATGTTATTCTCCCATTCTTTGTTTTATTTATTCCTATAAAAGTATGAGCTAATGTCGATTTCCCTGCTCCATTATGACCCAATAACGCTACTATTTCTCCCTCTCCTATTGAAAGGTTGATATCTTCTAAGGCTGTATGTTTGTTATTATACGTAAATGATAAATTTTCTATCTTGCATAAAGCTTTTTTAATATATTTGTTTTTTGATGAAACTTGCTTCTGCATCCAGTTCTTTAATAGGCTATGAACGCCTGCATTACGAAGATTTTCAATTGGAAATACCCTAACATTATTACTGTCAAAATTTAATTTCTTTAGCGCCTCTATATAAATAGGTTCTCTTAGTCCGATATTTGGTAATATATTAGAATTTAAAATACTATCCGGTGAACCAATGGCAATAACTTCTCCTTCATCGATTAAAATAATTTTGTCTAAATCAAGGTTTAAAATTTCTTCTATTCGATGTTCAATAATTACAATTGTTTTATTATATTTCTCATGAATATCTTTAATGAGTTCTATAGTATTCAAACTACTTGCTGGATCTAAGTTAGCTAACGGTTCATCAAACAATAATATATCTGCATTTGTCGTTAGCAGACCTGCAAGAGAGACTGTCTGTTTTTGACCTCCTGATAATTCATGAGGACTTTGTGCATGAAAATTCTGCATGTTTACTTTTTTTAAAGAATCATTAACAATTTTTTTCATTTCATTTTGATTTACACATTCGTTTTCTAATGAAAATGCTACATCTTCTTCGACAGTAAGACCAATAAATTGTGAATCTTGATCTTGTAATATTGTTCCTACATGTTTACTCTGTTCAAAAATACTTCCCTCTCTCGGATCCTTTCCAGCTATTAAAATATTACCAGTACTAATCCCTTCGTAAGAAAATGGGATTAGCCCATTAATACAATGAGCTAATGTTGACTTACCTGAACCACTTCTTCCAGCTATTAGTACCTTTTCCCCAGGATATATATGAAATGTAATTTCTTTTAAAGTAGGCTGTGCGGCATGCCCATATTGAAAGGTAAATTGTTCAAAAGATATAATTGGTTGCATGTATACATCCCTACTTTTCAATTTTTAAATGTGTATGTTTCTTATTTGCTTTAGCTAGACCAATCGTGATTGGTAATCCAAGAACTAAAAATACGATAATGTCTGAAATGGTTGCTCCTAGTACTTGTATAACGATTTTGTCAAACGGTTCTCCCATCACAATAATATCGAATGCACCAGCAAATATAATGGCAATGACAATTCCAACTAACCCCGCTATTGCAAAATAAGAAATATCACGGTTATTATACGCTCCATTTTTTACACTGAAACCAGTTCTTTTTTGTATAAGACCCATTGAAAATCCGATAATCCCCGAACTAAACACCCATCCCCACCAAATACCCCAACCAGCGATCGTATCTGTAACGGTATGACCAATAAGCCCTATTAATAGTCCTGCTACTGGGCCAAATAACGCACAAAAAACTGTTAATATAGCCAATGCTGGTTTAATAAATGTATTGGGTGCGATAGAAAATCCCCAAAGCCCTAAGACCCCGTATAAAGCTGCTCCAATTCCAATAGCTACTACTAGCTTTGTCGTTAATTTGTTCATTACAATTCTCCTCTCCTATTATCCCGCTTTTAATACTCTATATTTATTTTGAAAATGAATTATGCATCGACACTTCCTTTCTATATAACAAAAAATGACCCCTTAAATTAAGAGGTCATTTTCTTTCACGTACAAGAATCCTCTTATCTTTCAAAAGACATATAAATGTCCTCTGCGGAATTAGCACCTTCCTATGCATTTACATAGGGGTTGCTGAGGCTTCGTAGGGCCGTTCCCTCTACCTCTCTGGATAAGTATGTATTTGTAATCTGTATTATGGCACTAACAATTAAAAAATTCAACACTTTTCTTAATGTTTTTATTTTTCTATAAATATTTCGTTTAAATCATTTTATTCTTATCGGAATTATGAAATAATGAATTCAAAATTGTTACGGGAGGAATGCATTATGAAAGTTATTGGCCTAATTGGCGGACTAAGTTGGGAATCAACATCGTTATACTATAAACATATAAATACACTAACCCTCTCTCAATATGATCAAAATGCGAAGCTTATTTTATATAGCATGGACTTTGGTGAGGTAACTACATTATTACAAAATCATCAATATGAAGAAGTGAAAAATGAATTAGTCACAGTAGCCAAAAAGGTAGAAAACTCTGGAGCTGAATGTTTACTAATGTGTTCTAATACTGTACATCTATTTGCTGAGGAAGTAGAAAAGGCAATATCAATACCACTCCTCCACATTGGAGATGTAAGTGCTAAAAAAGTGATAGAATATAATATTAATCGTATCGGACTTTTAGGAACAAAACAAACGATGGAACAAGACTTCTATAAATCAAGACTAGCAAATTACAACATTGAGACAATTATCCCAAATGAAGAAGATAGAACTTTCATCCATCATGTCATTTTACAAGAACTCAGTAGAGGGATTATTTCAGAAACATCAAAAGAAAGGCTATTACAAATCACAAATACATTAATTAAAAACGGTGCTGAAGGAATACTACTTGGCTGTACAGAAATTCCTTTGCTCATTTCACAAAGTGATCTATCGGTTCCTGTTTTTGATACCGCTTATTTACATGCGAATACAGCTGTACAATTTGCTGGATAACATTATAAAAGCATAAAGGTGATAGCCTCTATGCTTTTATAATCTCAAAACCATTTATCCCGCAAAAGCCCGATTAGTGTGGGATAATAATCAGTAGGGGATGAAAAAAACTCCACTGATTAAAGTTTCACTTTATTTAAAAGTGAATCAATGACCGCAATCGCTTTTTTTGAACCACCACAGTCTAAAAAACTATCATTAAGTTTTTTTATACCATGTTTATACTTTTCGTTTAAAAGAACTTCGGTTACCGCTTCTTTTAAGGACAGTACATTAACATTATCTTTTGATAATTTATACGCTGCTTCAAGCTCAGTTAGTCTTTGGGCTATCATAGGCTGATCTTTATCATGCGGTATTATAACAAATGGGACATTGTAGTGGATTGCATCGTGTACGCTATTCATTCCGCCATGTGTAATAAATACATCTGCTTCGCCTAATATTTCCGACTGAGGTACGTATGGAGCTATTAAAAAATGGTCCGGTGCTAGTTTTATTTTTGAAATATCATTTCTATCACCTACTGCCATTACAACTATCCCTTCAAAGTCTGAGAAAGCGTCAATACAAGTATTAAAAAATGGTTCGAGCCCTTCAAGGAGCGTCCCCATTGAAATATAAATAACCTTTTTATCTTTTAGCATTTCAAGTGGAAATTCTCCGATTATTTTTCGTTTTGGAAAACTTGGCCCAATAAAAATGTTATTTCCCCCGAATAAATTACTACTAGGTTGAAAATATCGACTTGTATACACGAAACAAATATCGCCCTCATTATTCATAAATTGAAGATTATTTTTTGGTGTAACTCCAAATTCATTGTCCATTTGAAAAAGTAACTGTTTAGTGAGTTCATCAGGCTGAAATGGTACTTCTGTATTTGGATGAAAAGGCAAGGTTTTTAAAAGCTCTATTGGAATTAAAAATATAGGAGAAGAAACTACGCCGGGAATTTGTAAATATTCCTTTACTAATTCTCCAGCGCCAAATATATCATATAATACGAAGTCAAAATTTATACTTTTAGATAACTGTTTTGTAATTTCTAATATAAATAAAGAAGTTTGAACATGAACTCTAAAGAATTTGTTTAATCCAGATAATGTATCAGTATCAATAGAGATTTCTTTTAATAAATCTAGATGAGAATGTACAATAGCTCCCATCTCTTCTAGCCTTTCCCTGAAATTTTCCGTAGTAATATAATGTACGTTATCGCCCCGTTCAGTAAAGGATTTTACTAAACTTAAAGTAGGATTCACATGTCCCTCTGCTGGAAAATTAACCATTAAAATATTAAGCACTGATTCCTCACTCCTTAAATTTCATTCTCGTTACAGTTATTTTTACAGATAAGCTTCCCCTAAAAGACCTAATACTCTTGCCAATTTATATTGATAAATAATTATCAATATAAAAAAGGCATCTACAATAGTAGATGCCTAGCTGTGATAAGGAGTGTTCAGTGAGGTAAGGTACAAGCCTTTTGGCTTGTCCTATGCTATCAATATATGCATTTATATATAAAAGGTGAGTAATTAATATAATACTTTTCAACAAAATTACTTTATTCTTTTCATTTGATCAAATGGATAATAAACCATTTCTACCTTACCTATCACATTTGACTCATCAATAAGTCCGAGCGTATTCCTACTATCTTTACTATGATTACGATTATCTCCTAATACAAACAATTTATGTGAGGGTACTTTTATTTCTGGAAAATTTGAAAAACGATTTGATATTTGTAACACATCTAACTTTATATACGACTCAACTTGTTTTTCTTCATTTATATATACTACATCATTTTTTAGTAGTATTTTATCCCCTGGTAATCCAATAATTCGTTTCACATAGTATGTAGGCTCATTTTCTTTTTTTATTATCACTACATCTCCATGATGAAAGGAAGATAAATATAGACTAGCTTTATTAACTAATATACGATCTTTTTCATCTAAAGTTGGCTGCATTGAAATTCCTTCTACCATGCAAAATAAAAAGATTTATTTATTAAAATAAGCGCTCCAGTCACTAAAATAAAGATGCATAATTTCCCAAAACATTTAAATATAAAACGATTCATACATACCTCATTTCTAATCTATACATATGTAAAAACGTCTCTAGTCCATTTAAATACTAGAGACGTTTCATATTTTCTAATCCTCTTTTGGATTATCTACTTTTGTATCCTCGCCATTTAATCGCTTATTTTTCAATTCAAAATAAGCATCTAAAACTTCTTTTCCAATATCAGAGTTAATACCAGACTTATCATTTATAACCCATGGTACTACAACCGAAAACGCTACTTCTGGATCATCATATGGTGCATATCCTGCTAATGTTAAATTATAGCATTCTCTACGATCACCTTTTTCATTTCTCCCAATATCACTTTCTCCACCGTATACGGTCTGTGCAGTTCCAGTTTTGCCAGCTGGTTTATATGGTGCTTTTTGGAACACCCTTACCCCCGTTCCATCACCTTCTTGGAATACTCTTCTAAATCCTTCTTTTACTTGATTGATATATTCTTCTTTCATATCAATTCTATTTAAAACAACGGGTTCTATGGCATGCACCACTTTACCGATTTCATCCTTTTGAACGGTTTGTTCTCTAATCTCTTGAACAATTTGTGGTTTCATTCGATAACCGCCGTTTGCGATAGTCGAAATATACTGTACAAGCTGAAGTGGTGTATACGTATCATACTGACCAATCGAATAGTCTAGTAAGAAACCAGGTTGATTATCTTTTTTACCAATTTGTCCAGCTGTTTCATTCGGTAAATCGATGCCTGTTGGAACACCTAATCCAAATTGCCTGAAATAATACCTCATTTTATCAAAGTATTCCTGTTTAATATTTAATGAACTATTTTTCACATAATCCACACCTGCAATTTTTAATGCTGTATTAAACATATAAACGTTTGAAGAAACTTGTAACGCCCTTAGATCATCAATATTTCCGAACTCTTTCCAAGACTTTTTTTCCTTAGTTCCTTTAAACTTCATTGGTGCATCATAAAAATATGTACCTGGTGTTATAGCTTTCGTTTCAAATCCGGTTAATACTGTCGCACCTTTAACAGTTGATCCAAGCTCGTATGAACTTGTCATTGTTCCTAAAGCATAATCTTCTATTTCCGTTTTCCCGTCTTTTTCTACAAGCTTTTTCCCAGCCATTGATAATACTTGACCGTTTTTCGGATTCATCATTACAACGAAAGCACGATCTAACATTGATTCTGAACCTTTATATGCCTTTAATATTTTTTCTATGCTCTCTTCAACTTTTTTCTGTAATTCCATATCAATTGTTAAAGTTAAATTCTTTCCGCTTTTCCCTTCCGAAACTGTTTCCGTTCTCATTGTATTGCCTTGTTTATCAGCGATGCTTCTTACTTCTTTTTTTGTACCATGAAGTGCATCCTCGTATTGCTGTTCAATGTAACTTTTGCCGATTCTATCATTTCGACTATAATCACGCACTAAATAATAATCTAATCGTTCACGTGGCAATCCTTCATCAGCATTTGAAACATTACCAAGGACAGAGCGGAATAGGCCATCATTTACATAAATTCTCTCCCAATCAACTGATGCATCTACCCCTGGAAGATTTGCTAAATTTTCACTAATCACCGTATATTCCTTTTCACTAACATCTTTTTTAATAATTTGAGGTGCCATTTGATAACCAGAAGTCATTTTACTTTTAATAGCCAACACTTTTATATCTTTATCTGTTAATTCTTGAAGATTTTTATCTGTAATTCGTTTTCTTTTTAACTCTTCTATTTTTTTATCTAGCTTCTTTCCGCTAATATCCTTCTCTCTAAATGTACTTATTTCTTTTTTAGATACTAGGTTTTCGGTAAGTTTTGGATTTAATTGCATCCAAAAATCTTTCTTATCCGTCTCAGTTAATTTATCTATATCTTCTTGTGGCATTTCAATTATTTCTGCAAGTTGTCTTGCAGTTTTTAGTATATCTTCTGATTTTACGCCTTTCATCTTTGTATACGTAATCGTGCGTAAAGACTTATTATCAACAACTGGATTCCCTTCCCGATCAAATATTTTCCCACGCGGAACGGAAAGACTTACAGTTGCATTTTCTCTCTTCTCTACTTCATTTTTATACGTCTCTCCATCGACAATTTGCACTTTACCTAACTGTATAATCATGGCAGAAAACAATAAAAATACACAAAAGAATAAAATATTTAACCGCATCGGTATTGCTCTACCACTTTTTCCCTCTTTCTTTTTCACCTTGTCATAATCTCCTCCTTACAACATTTTAAAAGATTTTTAACTTTCTATATTAAAAGTAATGTACAACTTCCACACATTACTTTGTACACATATTAATATAACGTTTAAAACTTAATAGAAATTAAAACAAACATAAAGAAAAGGTAAAGTTTAATAAATTAAATATAAAAATACCCAATAACAAAAGCTTAACTTTGTTATTGGGTATTACGTATTTTAGGAGTTAGTATTAGAACGTATTGAAATACATCTATCATCACAATTTGATAAAGATTGTTTAATCTGATTTTTCGGCAAATAAATAGTTACAGTTGTCCCGACGCCAACCTCACTCATTATACTTATTGTTCCTTGATGACTTTCAATAATTTTATAACTTAACATCAATCCAATACCAGTACCTTTTTCTTTCGTACTATAAAAAGGTTCACCTAATCTTTTAATTCTTTCTTCAGGTATTCCTATTCCTTCATCTATTACACTAATAATGACACCATTTTCATGTATTTCTTTTATGTGGATTGAAATTCTCCCACCATCGGGCATTGCTTCAATTGAATTTTGCAAAATATTAATAAATACTTGTTTCAATTGATTTTCTGAGCATTCAATAATGATCTCTTCGGAATCTGTAAATAGTTCAACTTGAATATTTGTCATAATTGCTTTTGTATTAATTAGCGATACAACACTTTTAAAAATTTGATAAATATTTTTCTTTTCTGTATTTATTTCATCTGTTTTAGCGATCGACAAAAACTCTTGGAGGATTGCTTCTATTCTTTCTATTTCGGAAAGCATAAGGTCAAAATATTTTTCTTGATCTTCTTTATTAATTTGGAATAACTGTATAAACCCTTTAATTACAGTTAATGGGTTTCTAACCTCATGAGCTACACCAGCTGCTAATTGACCAATTGCTGCAAGTGTATCTGATTTATTTAGCAATTCTTCTGCCTTTTTTCGCTCTGTAATATCGCGTACAATGATCATAATTTTATCTTGTAATAATGGTAAACATCTAGCTTCAAAGAAATCGATGCTTCCATTAAGTGTTAGAGGATATTCTACAATTACATTCTTTCCTTCTTCTTTCAATTGGCGAATTGCTTCTTGAAATTGCTGTGCTACTGGAGACGGTAATATTTCGTAAAACTTTTTCCCCATAAAAACTTCTGCGGGTACGTAAAATTTTGTAGGGGACCCTGCTTTATAATCTATAATTGTCCCGTCATCTTCTGTTAAAAAACATAAATCTGGTAAAGCTTTAAAAATTAATTCTAATTCAGAGGTTTGTTGTTTCAATTGCTCTTCTATCGCTTTTAAATGTGTAATATCTACACCAACAGCCCAGTAACTAAATCCTGTTACAGGAAACTGCTCTGATATATTGGACCACATTATCGTTTTAATTTCACCATTTTTACATGTTAAACGCATTTCCCAATCTCTAAAATTTTTTCCATGAGTCAAAAATTTATTTTGTATTTGATAGCGATAATTATGGTCAGGATACAGTAATCGAAGTGCGTTTGGATTCCCAATTATTTCTTCAGCAGTATAACCTGTTACAATCTCGCATTCTCGATTCCACAAAACAAAATCTCCATTATAGTCAAGCGCATCAACCATAACAGGCATGTTTTGTAAGATTGTATGCAGTTCTTCCTCTTTTCGAGAAAGTAACGATGTATTTTTACTTTGAACTACTTTTTTCACCCCATCTATAATGAGGTTAGAAAGCATTTCAAAATATTTCTGGCAATTTAAGATTTCGCTTCTTTTGGACCATACAACAAAAGATCCTAAATATTGATTGTATAAGAAAAGGGGGATTTCAATTTTTGGAAGTTTACATACTTTCATTTCATTAATTCCAAATGAAAATATACATTCGTTTTCAGCATCAAGAAGTTGATGTGATATGTTGGTTAATTTATAAAATTGTTCTGCCATGGTTTCTATTGTACTCACATCAATAAGTTCCATTAGCCGCGCATTCATTCCTTTTTCACCTCGATATGTAAAATTTATACAAATTCAAAATTCATACTTCTTCATTATACGAAGAAAGTGCCCCTAGGTATATAGCTGTAGAATAATTATTCAAACAAATTCTATTTTTCAATTAAAAACAGAAAATAATACGGGATTGTTACGCGCTGCTAGTAGCAGTATAAAAATACAATAACCGTAAAATTCACAAAAGCTTCACAACTTTAATGAAAAATATAAACATTTATTCCAATATATTCTATATAATGAGTTGTAATAAGGATTCTATGAATCTCATAGAATACCTTACCCCTAATAAAAAGAAAAAAAGAATCTATTTGGATTCTTTTTTTCTTTTTTTATTACATTACATATTTATATAAAGCATGTGCGACACCATGTTCTTCATTTGTTAACGTTTCGTATTGACACATCGCTTTTATTTCTTCAACTGCATTTCCCATTGCAATTGATATATTTGCTTTCTCCATCATAGAAACATCGTTTAAGCCATCGCCTATTGCTACAGTGTTTTCAACTGGAATATTAAGATGTTTTGCTAAAGTATATAATCCATTTCCTTTTTGAGCATCTCGATGATTAATCTCTAAATTATGCCAATAGGAAGATGTAATAGCTAAATCTGTATTATGCAGAAACGTTTCTTTTAATTTTTTTAATTTCTCTATGTCATAAGAAAACGGTAAAAGTTTATGCACATGTATATCCATTTCTACAATTGGTTTACAACTTTCTGTACTATGAAATGCTGTATGCTCAAGGTATAATGCAGCAATCGTTTCTAACTCTTTCAAGTTGAAATTTTCTTTTGAATTCTTTACATACTCGATTTCATTTCGTACACTCTCTACTCCATAATCTGGTACATACACACCTTTATTAGTATAAAGTTGATAATACAAATCATTCTCTTCAAGATATTCTATAATCTCTAGTGCTTGCGTATTTTGAATTGGGTATCTCTTCATCATCTTTTTATCTGTATAAATAAGTGCACCATTTTCAGCAATAATCGGACATTCTAAATTCACTTCTAACAATAGTCGTTCAATATCCACAATAGAACGTCCTGTACAAATTGCTACAACATGGCCAGCTTCTTGACATTTTCGAATTGCTTCTGCATTCTCTTTACTAATCATTTTATTCCCCGAAAGAAGAGTTCCATCTAAATCAATTGCGATTAATTTCATTATTTCTTCACCACTTTCTATAAATACACGAGTTTTTATGAAATATAAGGTATCGTTTTCATACGAATCTCGTGAAGTACTCCTTATTTATAATTTATGAAAAGCGTTTCAGGTCAAGAAATAATTAAAAATAAAATCCAAAGCTGTTCTTTTTAAAGAAAAGCTTTGGATTTTAAGCTATGAATTATAACTAATATATTTTGTCTCACACATGTATACATTTTTTTCTTCTGTTGGGATATATACTTTAAACTTTTCTAAACGTTTTCCGTATATATGAATAGTGATTACGCTTTCATTTTCAGCTATTTCAAGAATATGACAATCAGCTGGTGGAATTACTTTATCGGTTTCGCCTTCTCCCAAATAAAGATTTCCTATGTGTGTTAAATAAGAAAGTGAATTTCCAAGCTGCTTCGTTTGTACAAAGTTCTGCACCATTATCCTTCCTGAAAAAACGCCTTCTACTCCCCATGTGCCATCATGATCATGTAATGGTGTAGATTGTCCATCTTTCCATACGAGAGCTAATACTTCAAAACGTTTTAACGGATCTTCATACAGTAAGTGTCGTGCATATTGAGCCGAATTCGCCTTCTGTTTATCTAACGGAAGCCATGTTTTCTTTTCTAAAAGTTCTTCTAGTAATGTTTCAATTTCACACACGATTTGTTCTTCTAATAAATCACCATCTATTAAATCAGTTACAGCTTTAATAAACGTTTGAAACGTTTTACTCCCATTGCACGTTAACATAAGCATCCTCCTCTACTCTTTTTCTACACACTTCCATACTATAAAACACACTAAAATTTTACAATTGAGAAATAAAAAACAAGGTACAGTAATTTTGTACCTTGCTGAACAGTTTATTGAGTTTTTAAGCGAATAGGTAAGAATTTCAAAGTTTGTTCATTTTCCAATATACATTTTTCTAAATTGAAAGATGAAGATAGCTCTATTTTTTCAAAAGCATTTATAAAGGTAGTTAATGCAATCTCGGCTTCTAAACGTGCAAGTGGTGCCCCTAAGCAAAAATGAGGACCTTTACCAAAGGTTAAATGCTTTTCATTTCCTATTCGGTGTATATTAAATTTAGAGGCTTGTGAAAACTTTTTCTCATCTAAATTTGCTGCACTTACCCATGCAACAATCATTTGATCCTTTTTCATAAAAGGTCCAAATATATTGGTGTCCTCTGTAATCCTCCTAGCTAATGTAACGGGAAAGCGATAGCGTAAAACTTCCTCAATCGCTTTTGAAATTAATGTAGGTTCTTTTCTTAACTCTTCATAAATTCCAGGGGAATCCACTAAAAAGCAATAAAAGCTATTAATAATTAAATTTGTAGTAGTTTCATTACCTGCCGCTAATAACCCTAAAGAAAAAGTTACAATTTCTTCATCGGTTAATCTTTCACCTTCATATTCAGCTCGTATTAAATCTGAAATAATATCGTCGGTTAAATGATATCTTTTATCTTGAACAATTGGAAGAAGGTATGCTTTAAATTCATTTAACGCAATTCCTTTTTCTACATCCAAATCGTTAAATTTATCTTTACTATACGGCATAAATAAAATATCAGACCATTCTTTAATTTTTTTACGGTCAGTTGTTGGTACTCCTAATAAATCGGATATGACGGTAACAGGTAAAGGTGCAGCAAACTCTTCAACGATATTAACCTCACTATATTTTCCAATATGTTGTACAAGTTCGTTTGCGATAGCCTGTATTCGGGGTTTCCATTGCTCTAAACTTCTTGGAGTAAATGCTTTAGAAACAATAGAACGTACATTGCGATGTTCTGGTGGATCAGTAGAATTTATATTTATTCTAGTTTCTAAAGGAGGGATTGCGAATTGTCTTCGCTCCCTTCTACTTGAAAACAAGCGATAATCCGATAAAACTCGATTTACATCATCGTATAAAAAAACATTCCATACATCCTGCTCCTCATCATAATGAACCGGATGATTCTCCCTCATAAATTGATACCACTCATACGGATTCCACAATTCTTCTTTTGTTTTCAGCTTTGAAATTTCATGAACTAAAATCACATTTTCAGGCGAAGCCATAGTTCTTTCCTCCCTTTTCTTTTACAATAAAAGTGTTAGGTCGGTAGTTCAAAGTTGTATAATCTAACATATGTTATTTTAACATATGTTAAAGGAGATTTTTCATTGGAGAACTTGAGAAATATATAAGGGGGATTTTTATGTACGTTGACATTTTATTACTAGCAGAATTAACGACTGGACCAAAACATGGATATGAAATAAAGAAAAATGTTCAAAATCGGTTAGGTGAGAATTTCGAATTAAATCATAATACACTTTATCCCGCTCTTCGGCGCTTCGAAAATATGGGGGCTATAACGAAAGAAATACATAAACAAGTCGGAAAGCCAAACCGAAATATGTACGACATAACTGAAACAGGTGAAGAAATTTTTTCTGAAATGTTAAGAGAGTTTCCCGAAAAAATTGCGACAAATAACGCTGAGTTCCTTGTACGTATCGCGCTATTTGAGAAACTTGATTACGAAGCTAGAAAAGAAATTTTAACAATACGCCAAGACGTACTACATAAACAGCATACTGCTATTCAATCTTTAGATGTTAGCTCATCTTTTATTACAGAAGTCATTGAATTTAGTAAATCACGTATTGAACATGAATTGCTCTGGATTACATCACTTATGAAGAAAATATGAAAAAATAAAAAGAAAAGTTAAAAACAATGAATGAAAATGAGATTTATTATCAATACTATAATTAATAAAAGGGCAACCACGATTTGGTTACCCTTCAAAAATTTATACTTCTGGATCAAAAGTTTTGCAATCTGTTTCTTCAGTTGTAGATGCATGTTTACCTTTATGACTTACTACATAAATTGCATCTGCACTACATTTATTGCCGTTAGCCCAAAATTTACAGTTGTTTACTTCACATAAAACGTCTTGTGCCATAGTATCACACCTCCTTGTTCTATTATCATTAACAAAATTCGGAGGTATGATACTCTTTGTCATGCATTTTTTATTACCTTTTTAACTTTCTTAATGGTTCAATATCTCCTTGTACAATAGCATCTATATTTTCGGTTATTTTTTCAATGTCAAAATGCCACCATTGAATTTGCAATAATTCTTCTATTATTGTATTTGTGAATCGTTCCTTTATTTTATTTGCAGGGTTTCCGCCAACAATTGTATATGGTACGACATCTCTAGTCACAACAGATTTAGCTGCAATGATTGCACCATCCCCTATTTTTATTCCTGGCATAATAGTTGTATCCATACCAATCCAAACGTCATTTCCTATAACTGTATCACCTTTGTAAGGTAAATCAGACAAACTAGGTGTATACTTCTCCCACCCATTTCCAAATATATTAAATGGATATGCCGAAAATCCATCCATCCGGTGATTCGCTCCGTTCATAATAAAGGTAACTCCATTTGCAATACAACAAAACTTTCCAATGGTAAGCCGATCTCCAATAAATTCATAATGATATAATACTCGATCTTCAAATGTTTCTCCATCTTTCGCATCATAATAAGAATAGTCACCAACAAATATATTAGATTTCGTTATTGTATTTTTTATAAAATGAACGTTTTGATTTCCTTCAATAGGGTATTTAACATTTGGATTAGGATTCATGTTGCACAGCACTTCCTTTACCATTTATTTCACTTTCTACTGCTATAACTGGCTTTAGATTATATATAGGTAAAATAAACAATAATCCAATTATAAATAATAGAGCTGTCCCTTCATACATTGTACTTAAAGAAAAGGTTTCTTTTAACGCTCCAGCAATACTCATCGTTACTACCATAGAACCAGTAAATAATGGACTTAGAATACCATTCACGCGTCCAATAAAATCCGTATCACTATTTTGAATAATAAGCGTATTAATCCCAATTTGAATACACGGTAGAGCTAACCCACTAAAAAGTTGTGCAGTAAGTGTAACCCATAAATTTGTGGAATAACCTATAATACCAATTCCGATTGCCTGACCAAGCATACCTACAATTAACATCTTTTGCGGGGCCACGTTTTTCGCGAATATCATTGCTAAAGCTCCGCCGACAATCATCCCTGCACCATTTACTGTTAATAACCATTGTAAACTTTCTTTTGATAATCCTAGTTGTTCTGTCACAATAAATATTCCAAGTGGCTGGATAAGCCCTATACCGAGTCCAGCTGCCATAAAACATAGACCGAGCAAAGTTAATGCTTTTTTCTTTTTTACATATTGAATACCATCAATCATTTCCTGCAATAGAGTTATTTCTTTTTTCTCTGCTTCGTTTTCAAGATCTTTCGGAAGAAATAACAATACAACTGCAGCAAGTAAAAATGCGATACCAGTAATTATTATTGAAATATAGATTCCAAAACTGTGAAAGATAAATGTTCCAATAATCGGTCCTAACACCATAAATATTGCAAATATCGTTTGATATAATGACATGGCTAATTGAATTTGTTCTGTCGATAAATGCTGTTTAAATAATTTCATTCCAGATGGTTGGGAAAACTGTGAAAGAATTGCCGAAATGAGCGTAACAAAAAACACGATTTTCCACGTACCAAACATAAGAGTAATTAATACTACGAACACAGATAATGAACTTAACGTTTCGCACCATATCATTGTCCTCTTCGGCTTCCACCTATCAGCAAAAGTTCCTCCAATAAAGGAAAAAATAAAAATTGGAGCAAATTCAGCAACTGAAATCATCGAAATTGCGAATGCATCTCCTTTCGTCATTTCCATAACATAAAGTAATACCGCAAAGTTCCGAACCCAAATTCCAATTTGTAAAAATAATGCTGATGCTAGAATCGCTTGCACAAATCGATTTTTTAAGACTTGTGCTACCCCATGATTTTGTTTCGTTTCTACAGTCGTCGACATAAAAAAGCCTCCTATTTCGTGTTCTGAATAGGAGGCAGCACAAATCATATGAAAAGATTATATTTTTCGCAGTGCGAAATACATCCCTTTTCTATACATGCACATACTAATCCTATTCAGAAGAATATTTCGTCTTTTAACGAAGATCTCTTACAAATAGAATTAGTTGATCATTGGGATGTTTTCACCCTTCCGTTTCGAATTTAAATAACACATACATACTTTATGTTAATCATTTATCGTGTATGCATGTCTCAATATAACTATTCTAAAAAGACAATGGTAATTCCTCTAAAGAACGCATTAAATAATTACCTTCCCAATTAATTTTTTCACGCTCACCTTTTATTTGTAACGAAGGCAAACGCTTTAACAAAGTAGAAATAGCTATCTTTGCTTCTAACCTAGCAAGTGGTGCCCCTAAACAGAAATGGCTACCATGTCCAAAGGCAATGTGACGGTTATTATCCCTTGTAATATCGAATACTTCTGGCTTTTCAAATACTGATTCATCACGGTTTGCTGAAGCTAATGCAATAATAACCATGTCTCCTTTTTGGATTGTTTGATCGTGAATTTGAAACGGCTCAGCCGCCCATCTTGCAGTTGTAACCTCAACTGGAGAATAATATCGCAATCCTTCCTCTATAGCTGAATCAATTAGTTTTGAATTTTCTTTTAATAACTGTAATTGATCAGGATTTTCGAGAAGTGCTAATACCGTATTTGTAATTAAATTCACAGTTGTCTCGTGTCCAGCTACGATAAGTAACATAATCATTGAGTATAGTTCCGGGGCACTAAGTTTATGTCCCTCACTTTCAGCAAGTATTAAAGCACTCACCAAATCCTCTTCAGGATCTTGTCGTTTTACATCAACTAAATATTGAAGATATGTAATAAATTCAGATAGTTGCTTTTCAGTATCTTTTATTTCTTCAGGTGTTACTGGGGAGGCAATGACAGCATGCGACCAAATTCTAAACTTTGCTTGATCCTCTTTTGGAATACCGAGCATTTCACTTATTACATTGATTGGTAATGGAAATGCATAATCATCTACAAGATTTAATGTACCTTTTTGCTGGGCATCATTTATTAAATCATCTGCGATTTGCTGAATTCTTCCTTCTAATTGCGTAATCATCTTCGGTGTAAAAGCTTTTTGTACTAGAGATCGTAACCGATTATGGTTAGGTGGATCGGAATTTAACATATGCGTTGTTAAATGATCACTATTGTCAACAGAAAGAAACATGTTCATTGTATCTTTAGAAAATACATTATTTGGATCTTTTTTTAAGCGATTATCTTTTAAAAGTGGCAAGGCATCTTCATATCTTGTAATGAGCCATTCTGTACCAATCTCGACTTTATTAACAAATAAAATAGGTTGCACTTTTCGCGATTCTTTATAAATCTCATAAGCATCTTCTTTAAACTGAGCAGAAGCTAAATTAATGCCATACTCTATTTTTCGGCCAACCTTATTTTTAATTGACATTACATTCCCTCACTCTCAATTGTTTTTAAAAATCAACCCAACATTTGAATTATACTTCAATAAGAACTGAAAAATTGTAAATTTTCAATTAAAATCTTACTTCGAATATTGAAAAATAAAAAAGTGAGAGAGTAAAATCATTCTACCCTCTCACTTCCCATTATGCGAAGCACATAAAATTACTAATTTGTTGATATCGATAACTTACTTTACGGCGGCGACCAGCTTGCCAAGTGTAGCCGGATACCCCACTTCTTCTTACTTCTGTCGGAAAAAACCATAAGTCTCTTCCGAATGGACCAGGACGATGTAAACGTAAATATCCCCATCTTCCTAAACAGTTACACATCCATGATTTCATATTGCCTGCTTGTGCAGGAGAAGCAAATGTGGATGGTAAAGACGGAGCTTGTGACGGTGGTGGTGACGTTGGAGCATCTTCCGCATCATCTGGTCTATAATCTTCTAGTTCAACCTCTCTAACTTCGATATCAGGTTCATATCCGTATTGTTGTGGATTATAATACATCGTTTGATCATATGGATAATTTTGTTGGTTATACATATTAACAAATCACCTTCTTTTCATTCATTACCTTTAACATTCATATGTGATATAACACCTATCGGAAGCTTATGTATAGCCCAAATTAAACTAAAAAAATAAAGCTCGTATCTTTTTTTCAAAAATACGAGCTATTTTTATAAACGGAATATATTATTATTTTTTCAACTTCACACTATAAAAACGCATTTCTTCTAATAAACCTTCAAATTCAAATACCTCTTGTTTAATTAATACTTTCAAGCGATACTCTAAGAAAGTATCCCCAACTAATTGCTCTACAAGGCCAAGCGCTTCACCAATTACTCTCGGAGCTTTAAGGAAGTCTTTATCAGCACCTACTTTTTTCGCACACTCAATAATGAATTGGTCAAAATATTCTTCTTGTACAGAATGCACTTCATTGTCTTTCCAAACTCTTAAAAATTCCATGCTATTCGATAAACTATCCCACTCGTGTTCAAGATTCACTCTGCTTTCTTTAGTTAAAAACGGTGATTCTGCAAAACTTTTTTGGAAAGTAGCTAAACTTTCGGGCGATAATTCTCCCGTTCCACGTATATCATACTCTTGGTTTAATATTTCTCTACTCACTTCAGATGTATTAATGATTCGAATATTTTTCTTACCTTTTAATTGCGCCATTACAAAACAAAGGCCTACATGTTCATGTGCGTTATCTGCCTTCCAAATGGTAATCGGTGTTTCATTAGGAATAGAATGTAGTTCTTCTAAAGTTTCCATAAATCTTGGTAAATATTCTTCTTCAAAATAACTATCATAAGAAGTTAAGTTGTTTAATAACCATTGCTGTCTTGCGAGTTGCCCTTTATTCGTATGTAATTGATTAATCGGTCCAATTGAAAAGAATTCAGAGAATGCAACAACACTCTCCTCAAATAGTTCTTCTTGACTTAACATATGTTTTAAACATCCGCCTGTTGATTCATCAAAAGTGATATGAATATGTGTACTTTCTTTTACATTTCTTTTATAAGATGTATTATTCGTCAGTTGCTTAGGTATACTCATCAAGTGTTTAATCGTATCTTCACTATAGTTCTCTTCTAATAAATCTAATTGTATAAGAATGCTTTGCAGTAAATGTTTTGCTTCATCCTCATACATTTCATCGACAACATTTTTAATTTTATCTATCATGTAAATCCCTCTATTCATTACTAAAATAACGTAGATTATAGTGTATCATATATGTTCACTTTATTATTACTAATAGGAATGTGAGAGTTAAAAAAAGACAAAGGGGAATATATAAAATAGTATCCATTCTAGCAAAATGAGTATCTTTTTTTCGTTTAAAGATACCAAAATAATAAAACTCACCAATTACCCTTATGAAAAACACAATCATACAAATCCAGGAACCCGTTTGAATAATTAAATGAGGAACTGCAAAATGAACAATATTTGCTTGTTGTAATAAAATTATTGCTGCCATACTTAATAGTAATGCAATGAATAATGTCATTCCTCCCCGAGGCGTAAACGCTTTTTCTCCAGATTTAGTTGGAATAACACTATTTGTCCCCCACTTACCTCCGAAAGCCCAATAAACATGTAAAAAGCTAACTAAGAATAATATACAAGTAGATGTATATATAATAATAAGCATTTTGTCCTCCCATTATTTTATTGAAGTCCCACCTTTAACATATGCTATGAATCCTTCATTAGCAAACTAAATTTAATTACATAAAAAACCCCTTAATGATTAATCATTAAGAGGTTACTACATTTCATTATGCATTATACCTACTTCTTCGGCGTTCCATCCTTGTTTGTCCTTGAACAGTGCCTTCATTGTTTTGATCTATTTGCTCTGTCATTTCATATTTCGCAACTTCTTCTTCGTAATTATGCTCATGGACTCTTTCTGGTGTTTTATGTTTAGATGCTTTTCCACTAAACTTAAATAATTTCATTTTAAGTTTCGGTAATCTTGGAAGACGAATCTTAAAGGATAGCCTTTTACGTTTCTTTTTTTGTTTAAATACATTAGTATTTTCTTTATCATTGTCTTTCTCTTTACGGTATAATAACATCGCAAGTAATCCACCTAATATAAGTCCTCCAACTAAAAGGAGAATATATAGGTAATGGCTTGTCATTAAACTAGTCATACGCTCAAGTATGACTAACGACTGTACTTCTTTTATATCCCATAGTAAAGCGGCCCATAATGAGAATAAGCCCAAAGTAAGACCGTATGTACGAAACCGGAATAAACACGGAATTAACGCAATGCAAGCGGCGATTTTCGCGTTCGCAATTATTGAACTTGTTGAAATATCCTGATTCCAAATGACTAACAGTAATGTTATAAATGGCGCATATGCTATCCAGCTACATATACGTGAATATAGCTTTTTCGCAAAGTAACTACCGAAACTAGTAAAAAATAAAAGTCCTCCAATAAATAAAGATTGTTCTAGAGGTATTTGCTTCATAATACCCGCAACTGGAAAGAGGCCGCTCAGTACCATTAATAGCACATCTAATTTCTTCACAATTCCCCATTCCTTTCAAATTCTTTTTTCAGTTTCACAAAATATACATTTCATATTAATTGAAAAATCTTTGTGATGTAGTTGTGATATTTCTAAAAAACATCTTAATCCCAAAAGTAAATAAAGTAAATATGAAAACGAAAATATACATGACAAATCATATCTATATTTACAATGAAAAATGACAAATCCCGCTCATTATGACTAGCAGGATTTGTATACTATTATTTATATTAATATCAATGCATCTTCTTTTTCTAAAATTATTACATCTTCATCTAATTCGTCACTGAATTCTTTAAACTCCCTTGAATCAATATCTGTAGTATAATTTTTAATTAATTTAACCATATGCATTACATGCGTATTATGAATATTTTGTTCCGAGAGCAAGGTTGATTTACAGCACATGTAATGTATCATTTTGGCGATTTCTTCTCTTTCCTCAGATTTTACACCAAACGGGATAACTTCGAGTATGTGCTGCTGTACTATCTCATTACAATTTAATTCGTATGCAGCCGTGCTATAGTAAATTCCCATTTGATCTACAAATAATCTCGTTTCATCCATAACATATTCTTGGTCTCTAATAATATAGTTCGGTACATCTGAGTTAGTATTAATTCTAATTATGTTTATATCTTCTTTAAAATTTGAGATTATTTCAGGTGAAATCCCAATATTAACGCTTTCATTTTGCAATTCCTCTATCCAATATTTCCTCATGTTTGCATCTACAATAAAATAAACTTCTTTATTTTGTTTATGTGCATCTTGTGAAATTTCAACTAATGTTTCTGACATAAATTGTTTAAAACTGACTCCTATATCATTCCTTTTTGATGGTTGTGGTAAAAACACTTTATTATTACCTATATGTAATAAAGTATGATCAATTGTGCCCCATTCTTCTTGACCATATAATTTATATAATATTTCTCTCCCATTTATTTTTGAAAAAATAGGTAAGAAATCATATTTAGACATTTTCTCAATTGATAAATTTACAATTATCCCCGGTAATTCTATCTTATTCCAACTACGCTTTAAGAACCCCTTTTGTTCTAACAAACTAAGAATGGCATTAATAATTTCTTTTTTAGATACACTTTGTCCAATAAATAAATTAATAAATGCTGAAATACGTTCCGTTCGAGCGAATCCTTCCCGAATGATTTGCTTTGGATTAATTTTTTCGCGGCCATCACAATTTTTCATTGCAATTAATGCTAATTTCATTTCATTTTGCTCACCTGCCGTAACATGTACAGCTTTTACGACATCGTCTACAAGTTTCTTTTTGTTTTTATGGCTATATTGCATTCTATATGGATTTTGTAATAATTTTTCAATGTTGTATCTTTCAATTTTTAACAACACCGGATTATCTGCATTTAATACATAGGATGAATCTTCATTTTGAGCTAAAACTATTTTGCTATCTAATAACGCTTGTTCTATCTCTATTATTATATCATCTGACCATACTTCTAACGTAATTGTGTCTAATCCCTTTGGAGCAAATAAAGGTAATAACTCATTCTCATTATTAGTTAATACTTTTTCACATTCTGGAAGTGATGTGAAATATGGGAAGCTTAGTTGGAATTCATTAAAAAGTTCCTCTTTTTCTCTTACTTTTATACCAAATTTTATTTTTGTTCCTTGAACTTTATATATATTTTCGTTATATGGAAGAAGCACTCTTACATTAGTTCCTCTAATATACTCTTTCGGACATTGGAGAATGTCCTCTAATTTAACTTCTCCACCTATCCTATACTCATCTTTTAAATTTCTAAAACGTTTAATCCATTTTATTCCTTTTTCAGCTTGTTGCACTTTTAACTTTATAAACCTTTGCTTTTTCTTATTTAATTCAAATTCAGGAGTTGAAATCAGTATTTGGCTCCGCTTTCGCCCTAAAAGTATAGGAATATCTTTATGATTATATTGTTGATAAAACCGCCTAATACCTACGGATACTTTTAATAGCGGAATATTCTCACCTCCACGAGTTACGTATTCAAACCGATATACATAAGCGAAATAATCATGTGTTTCTTTATCTTTAATTGGCTCAGACATCGCTTCAAAAACATCTTGTGATCGCAGTGGCGAAAAATATATTTCTTCCTCTTTCTTATTTTCCATACGTAAAGGCTGTTCGCAAAAGATATGAGTAATTAAAGCTGGTACCCATTTAGAAAACGTTTTTTTATCATGTAATACTGGTAAATTACTAATTAAATCATACTGCCATTCTACATGTGGTGGATCTATTAATTTATTCGGTTTCCAATCATGAATAACCTCATACCAGCTTTGGAAAATATAGTCTAACTGTTCTTGTCTCATTGGTTCTTTTGCTACAATCCAAGGTGTATCTTCCTTTAATACATATGGATCATGCTGAATGAACAATATATCAGAAAACATATCATACAATCTTTCATTTACAAGTTTTAATTTGCTCGTTAATAAAAATGTTCTATAATGTATATCTACAATCTCAAGCCATTCAATAGGAAAGTAAATATACGATACTTTCTCATTATAGAGGGGTTCTACTATATTTTTAAATGTTAATAACCGTAATTTTTCCATATTATTAATACTTCCTCTCTTAATTTATATTGATCATGAATAATACTAGAAAAGATACCAATTTTTTAAGCATAAACGAATCAAATTTTAACCAAGTATATTAAAGGCAATAGTTAAATTACATTCAATTATATAAATAATATATTATTAAAACCAAATTAATAAAAAGTTACTATTAACATATAACTACCTCCTTATGTCATCACCTGCATCACAAAATCATTATAATACATTATTTTATTTTTCATCTATGATTTACAAAAAAATCACAGAAACTAAATATAATAAAAGGTATCACCTCTTTATATAGCGATACCTTTTATATACTCTTTATTAAATAACACCTTTAACTTCTTCATTCACCGGCCATTTTTCTAATGTATATGCCATTTCCCAAAATGAATATTCATATTGACTACTAAAAATAAAATGTTGTCTCATACGATTACGGTCTGCCTCTGTTACTTTTTCAGCAATCGTATCTAATCGTGTAATTTGCTCTTCTACTAGAGTACGGAACCAATCCGAACCATATGCAGAAATCCATTCTTGATAAATTGGTTCTTCTGGTTGACATTCTTTTAATCGTTCACCAATTTCATGATATAACCAATAACAAGGTAAAATAGCCGCAATAATATCTCCTAAATGCCCTTCATAAGCTGCACGATACATATGAGATGTATATGCATATGCAGTTGGCGCAGGAATAAAATTATCTTTTTCTTCTTTCGTAATCCCTAATTTCTTTGCGAAATTCTCATGTAAAGATAACTCAGCTTCATACGTATTTTGTGCATGATGCGCCATACGGGCCGTCGTTTCTAATTCAAGAGCCTTTGCAGCACCTAACGTTTGTACTCTAGCAAAATGACTTAAATAATATGAATCTTGAAGCACATAATAACGGAAACTAGCTAAATCTAACGTTCCTTCGCCAAGCTTTTTTACAAAAGGATGATTGAAACTCGCTTCCCAAATTGAATCTACTTCTTTACG
The DNA here is from genome assembly GCF_038050385.1 of Bacillus sp. FSL R9-9410. NCBI lineage: Bacteria > Bacillati > Bacillota > Bacilli > Caryophanales > Bacillaceae > Bacillus > Bacillus sp. FSL R9-9410. Next base: position 2,065,790 of record NZ_JBBOTV010000001.1, on the reverse strand, counting down.
TAATGATTGTGAAAAAGTCATTTAAATCCCTCCAATAATTTATAAAATATAAGTATTTATCCCCTTTATTAAAGCTGTAAAATAAAAAAACTTTCTTTACAGGCGTAAAGAAAGTGAAATAGACAGTATTAATTTATGCATAAAATATCATGTCTGCCCCACTTCCCTACGCTGGCATTAACCAGATCAGGTACTAAGAGTCTCAAAATTACATTTGATCTCAGCCTATAAAAGGCCCCTCTAGTGGATAAATATTTAGTTGTCGTATTGTAATTATCATAGCATACTTCGTGGAACTATCAAAAGTTTTAATTGTACAATTATCTTAAAAACCTTCTTCTTTCCTTACTTTTAATGAAGTTTCAATGATCATATCTAATAGCTTACTATAGCTAATTCCCGCTGCATCTGCACTTTTCGGCAGTAAACTTGATTGTGTCATCCCTGGTAATGTATTAACCTCCATTACATATGGAATTCCGTCCTTCACCATCATATCAACCCTTGCATAAACACTACATTTTAATGCTTTATAACAAGCCATTGACGCTTTATTTACACGTTCCTTAATTTCAGTTGGAAGTTCAATAACTTCTTCAATTGTACTAACATCATCGTATTTTGCATTGTAGTCAAAAAACTCAGCTGCATGTCGAATCGAAATGATAGGTAACTGTTGGCCATCAAAAATTGAACATGTAATCTCGTCACCTTTTATATACTTCTCAATTACTACTTCAGAATCCCATTCGAATACAGTTTCCAGCATTGAGATTAATTCGTTTTTATCATTAACGATCTTTACTCCAACACTTGAGCCACCAGAGTTAGGTTTTACCACTAACGGAAATCCTATCTTATCTAACTCTTCAAGCTTTAGATCATCCATTTTTGTAAGTTCAATCCATTCTGGTGTTTCTACTCCTTCATAACGCAAAATCTTTTTCGAAATATTTTTATCCATACATATACCGCTAGATAACATATTGCTACCGCTATAAGGAATACCTAAACTCTCAAGCGTCCCTTGAACTGTACCATCTTCTCCGTATTTTCCGTGTAATGCTAGCAAAGCAAAATCAATGTCTTTCGCTTTTTCAATTAAATCCATTTTTTCATTTAACGTAATTGGAACTATTTCATACTTACTCTTATCTAAATGTGCAATCATTTCATTCCCAGTCATAATTGATACTTGTTTTTCAGAGGATACTCCTCCCATAATAACGCCAATTCTCATTTTCTCAACTCCAAGTTTCATTTTTTAATGTTTCACCAATTATTTGAATCCCGCTAACTATTTCCTTTTCTTTCAAACGCGAAAATCCTAATCGGAAAGTGTTCGCTCCTCCTCCATCAGAGTAAAAAACATCTCCAGGAGAAAACGTAACGCCTTTCTCATAACACTTTTGTAAAAGTATGCGGGCTTGAATTTTTTCTTCCAACTCTATAAACAAATGAAGTCCACCATCTCCAGTCATTCTTTTAAACGGAATGTACTGATTACACGCCCCAACAGCTAACTCATATTTTTTCTTATAAACAGATCTTGCTTTTTTTAAATATTTTTCAAAATATCCTTCATGTAAATATTGAAACAGAACAGCTTGATCTAACGTAGAAGTGTGAATCGTTCTTGCTCTTTTAACACTTTCTAAATAATGTATCAGTTCTTTATCTGCAATGATCCAACCTACACGTAAACCGGGGAAAAGTACCTTTGAAAAACTACTAATATAAATCACATTATTACCGGCCCCAGAAAAAGTTAATAAGGGGGCTAAATGTGAACCTGAATAACGTAATTCTTCATTAAAACCATCTTCTATAATAGGAATCTTATATTTTGAAAATAATCCCATCAATTCCGTTCTTTTCTCCGAACTCGTAACAATACCAGTTGGATTATGATAAGAAGGGATTAAATACGCGAAATCAAAATCCTTTTCACGCAAACTTTTTTCTACTTCAATCGTATCAATACCATCATCATTCATATTAATTCCATGAACTTCAAGTCCATGTAAACGAAAAAGCTTCAATGCAGCATGATGAGTTGGGTTCTCACAAATAACACGTCCTGATTTCTTCGATAAAGAAGATAATACAATATCTAATCCTTCTGTAAATCCATTTGTAATTAGAATATCTTTGTTCGAAATATCTACACCTTTCATTTCCATGTAATGAAGTAAATAATTCATTAACGGTTTATAACCTTTTGCATATCCGTAGTTCAATACGATATCCCCTTCAATGGACATGCGAGTAAGAAAAGCTCTTTTGAAATTTTCAACATCAAATAGCTTTTCATCCGGGGCTATACTATTAAAAACAATCATTCCTTTTTCCCAGCGAACACCATGTTTCATTAAATCTAATTCATCCGCTAATGCGGTAACTGTATTGAGTTTATTTTTCCAATCTATTTCAACAGACGAAGTGTTAGAAATATCCACCTTCGCAACAAAATTCCCTTTTCCTTTAACTGCATAAATTAATCCTTCTTGTTCTAAATCCGCATATGCAGAGAGCACTGTATTTCTACTCACAGATAGTAATTCACTCAGTTCCCTTGTTGATGGGATTTTTTGGTTCCCTAACAAATGCCCTTTCATAATCATCTTTTTCAAATAATCCTTTAATTGAATATAAACGGGACGATCTTTTACAACTTTAAAATCTTTAAACAATGCCTTACCCCCTGCAATTATTTTTGCATATTTATTTCATTCTCAAAAGGTCCACTACATATGTGTTTTTTATGAATAGCGGTACGGTTATAAAGCCTATAAATCCTTTCGATATAAATTGATTACATCTTTTAAAGCAGCGGCCGCTGCCCCTTGTGGATTAGAAGCTCCACCAATTGTAGTAACTTGCCCCATTGTATCTGTAAAGAACGTGATTCCTTTTTCCGTGCCATTTATATTTGCTAACGGGTGCGCTCTCTCTATATCACATGGTTGTACTTTTAAGTTTATCTTTCTATCATCATCTTTATATGCTAATGCAATTAATTTAATAGATTTATTTTGTTCCTTTGCATTTTGAATTTGTTGCGTTGTAACATGCTCTATTCCGTTTATTTGTATATCTTTAAGTGAATAATCTGTTCCCATTAAACTATTCGTCAAAAGTAATAATTTACAAGCGCTATCCATCCCGCTTATATCTAATAACGGGTTAGTCTCCGCAATTCCTTTATTTTGCGCTTCTTGCAATGCTTCTTCAAACGTCTTATCTTCTTCATACATCTTTGTAAGAATATAATTTGTTGTCCCGTTCAATATTCCTTCTATTTTTTCAATATGACAACCTGCTAAACTTAGTTGTCCAATGTCTAATGTTGGTAACGCAGCCGCAGTTGCGCCGCTATACCGAATACGTGAGCCTGAAATACGTGCTGCCTCATTTAGTTCACTCCAAGCTGTAACAAGTGCACCTTTTGAAATAGCTACTATATCCATTTGATTTTCAATAGCTTGTTTCATATACTGTTTCCCTGGATTTCCATTTTTAAGATTTGTAGCAGTTGATTCAATCAATACAGTACCATTTATATTAATCGTTCCGTGGTCCTCTGGATAATGTTCGATATATTTTTCAATTGCCGCAGAACCATCACCATACGTCAATAAATCATTAATCTGCAAACCTTTCCCGTTATGTATTGCAATATTTCTTCCTATCACTCCACTAACAACTAACTCAATTCCATATGTTTCATTTATATATAAATATTTTTCGTTTAATAATTTAATAAATTCTTTACCAACTGTCCCATACCCTGATAATACCACTTGAATTTTCATAATATCCCCCCATATTTTTCTACCAAATCCCTCTTTCAATATAATATAAAGCGCCCTCGAATTCCATCGAGAGCGCTTTATTATTATCTATTTCGGTAACCGTGATAATTTTTCTGCAATTGTTCTATAAAACTCTTGAATGTTAGAAAAACCTAACGTGTCTGAAACACTAAGCCCTACCATATCAAGATGATCCCAATTTGCTTTCGTTTCGATATGATTCCATTTTCCAACCTGTAATGACTCATTATTATTTACAGCAGCATTAGAAGATGGTGCAATCATAGAATTTGTATTTACTACACCGTCATTTTGCCACCAAGAAGTATCTATTAATGGTCGATTTTCTTCATATCTTGCATAAGAACCTAAGAAGAATGCATTCCCCATTAGCACTTTATTCATCGTTATATGAGGTAGATGTAAGCCTGTTATAGGTGCCACTTGCGATGCATGTCCACTATACGATAAGTAATACACATCTGATTGCGTCTTTACCCAATTATTTAACTCCTTTGCTCCATCAGTACTTAGATCCCATTGACTTATATCTTTTGTATTTTCCCAAATTGAACTATTTAAAATACGATCAGTATATTGGAAAAAGGACTCTCCAGCATTCTTTTTTATATCCCATTGATCCAATTTAAAATCATATAATGATAAATTATTGTTTCCACCTAAACTTGCAGCTGTAATGAGTAAATCTTTAACGAACGGCAACAGGAGACTTCCGTCTGCAAGTGTTGTACCATTGTGAGGAGTTGCTAAAGTTGTAACACTATGAACATATGATTTACCACCCTCAAATAGCAGCGATATATTTATGTTCGGATGATTTTTCACATAATTCTTTTCTTCAAAACTTCCTTCTTTTAATAGCTGCACTAATGTTCTTGTCGTTTGTCCACCCATGCTATGTCCGACTAAATGGATTTTATTGGTTTCACTCCAATTCGGTGCAAAACCACTATAAGTTCTGCCAAAGCGATTATGTCCATATATCTCAGCATGCGCCGCACCGTAATCTACTGTTCCACCGTTAATTTGCGCATATAATTCACATGCCCGATCCCAGTTACTAGAAACAGGCCCAACAGCAGCAGTATATACTGTATAATTATTTCTTTTTAAATCTTCCTGTATATCATGAACACCACCCCAATATTTAACCCCTAGCATTTCCTCTCTACCCCATCCGGCAAATCCATTCACTAAAATGATAGGATAATTATTTTGTTGTCTCTCTTCTGCATAAGTTGTTTTCGCAGCGACTGAACAGACAGTCACTAACGCAAAAAAACATATTTTTAAATATAAATTCCCCATACTCCCCCCCCTAATAAAACGTTTACATTTTTCTATGAAAAAGATTTACACAATTAGTTTTTAACTTAAACATAATGTAAAATATTTTATATACATTGTATATATAGAAAACATACACAAATGTTGATAAATATTAATTCAATTTAGTATTTACTTTTTACAATACAACTTGTAAATCTTATTATTTGAATTTATAATTAAATATACTTTCCTCATGTTAACTGGATTTAGAAATCATAAGAATACTAATTTCATTGCTTGAAAAGGAGGGAAAAAGCATGCAAATCGGATTAAACATTCATACATTATCTCAATCTACTAAAATAACTCCTTCTAGTCTTGAGCATAATACTATCTCTTCTACTAAACTTGAAGATAAGAAATCAAATGATCCAATCAAATTTGATATTCGTTCATCTGAAAAAGAAATGAAACAACCTGAGCATAAATTTAACGAATTAGATTTATGGAAGATGTTGAAAGATAAAGGTGTTCCTTTATGGATCTACTTGAAATGCTACAAAAATCCCGTAAAGAAAAGGAAGCTCAAAATAGTTCGGTTCAAAGTTCAAATGTGATTGAAAAAACGAGCGAAACTCGATTAAATGAAGTAATGTAATCTAAATGGCCTATAACTACAAAGAGTTCAAGATTGATAAAGTTTTTATCAACCTTGAACTCTTTTTTAAGATTTTTCTCCAATCGTTACAAATTGAACTGATACTTTTCCTTCGATACCTTTAATTAGCTTTTTTACTTTTACATTCTCATTAATCATTGTATTATCTGTCGACATTTTAGGTTTTTCGTCACCTAGAGATTTCTTTAATTGAAGAAGATGCATTTTCGTTTCATTTGCTTTTATTTCCTTATATTCACTATTTTTTGCTACAATCACATACCATTGCGTTGGATATTTACGAGTGTTTCCTATCCAAGCGTCACTATCATATGTAACAGGAATCTCTATTCCTTCTAATTTAATACTTTTCATATTCTTTTCGTCTTCATGTGTAAATAATAGTGAGCCTTCTTTTGGGAATTTCGGCAACGTATCTATTGGTTTAAAATTGGATCCATTATCTCGTTTACGAAAAAGCTTTGCTTTAATCATCGCTTGTGCTGTAGATTCATTTAAAATTAATACCTGGCCATTTCCAAAATCACCTTTTTTCACAGAAAACACTCCATTTTCAGTTGTAATTTCCTGATAACGATTAATAATTGGAGAAATATTATTTTCATCTCCAATTATTAATACACCGTTTGCTGGAAATGAGTTTTCATTTTTAGAGCATGCACTGAAGCTTATTAAAAGTAGTATAGTTAACATTGAAATAGTTAAAGTTCTTTTCATCACGGTTCCTTTCATCATTCACTTCATTTTTTCACATACTTTCGTGTAATCTTACAAGCTAATATACTCTATTGCTCCATAATCTTATAAAGCTTTTGTAGGTAACGCCAACGAGTTATAAAGAAATATAAAACTTGTATACATATAAATGAAATTAAAATAAAGATAGAGCTATTTAAAATAGAAAAATTGACTAATTGTTGTAATGCCGTATAAGCAACTACAGTGTGAATCACTGCAACGATAATCGGTAAGAAGAACATTAATAATAACTGTCTCGTTACAACTTTTTTTAACTCTCGTTTACTTAATCCCATTTTCGAAATCATTTTATATTGCTGTTGATCCCGGTCCAAATCAGTATATAATCGGAAATAGATAAAACTAGCAGCGAATGTAAAGAAGACGATTCCGACTAAAACACTTGCCATAAGTAGTAAGCCATTCGTTTGCTTTGCACTAAACAACTCTATTGTTAGAGCTCGAAATACGAAATTTTCTTCTCTAGTATTTTTATCGAATATACTAATTAATTGGTTTGAAATCTCTTTTGTTTTCATCCAATCACCTACAACAAATCCGTAAGTACGATATGGAGTACCTATACCATCTCGTTCACTAATATTAGGGATTCCATCATACACCTGATCTTGAACAGCAATATAAATACTTCTAGAATCATGTGGTAAAACTAAATTTTCTACAGCTTTTTTCACACGAAATGTCTTTGTCCAATCTCCTTGGATGACTTCAATATGCTTTTTATAATCACCATTTTTAAATTCTTGTTTTTGTGATACCATTCCAGGGATTAGTAAAATTTCATCTTCTTTTTCAATCGTTTCTTGTTGATATCCGAGTACTCTTGCAAGCTCGTTATATTCGCTTAACTTCATTACATTTACGTTACTTTCTGTATAAATATTTGAAGATGAAGCCATTCGATACGGAATATTAGCATCAGCAAGATGTTTTTTTATAATAGAGAGATGTTTATCTACCTCTTTGTCATTTTCAGAGCTTTCATACAGAAATGTATACGGATTGGTCATTCTTACCAATTCTTGATTTCCAAGAGCGGCTGTTGTACCAATTGCTGTAAATGCAACTGCTGAAATAATAGATACTATAAAAAACATCGTTGCATTATCTTTCATACGATAAATCAATTCTGAAAATGTTAGTATATTTGTTCTCTTTAAAAAGAAAGATTCACTTCTTTTCGCAAGATACAATATATAAACGCTACATTGCGTATATAAAAAGTACGTCCCTATAATTACTAAAAGCACACCGGTTCCAAGTAAGATAAAACTATGACTTGAAATAAAACGAAATACTGAAAAATACCCAAACCCTATACTAATTAAAGAAAGTAGCGATAATAAAATGGTAGCTTTCGGTTCTGGCTTTGGCTTTTCCTCTGCTTGTATAAGTTCCACCAGTTCTGTTACTTTTATCATTTTAAATGTAAATAGCGAAACAATAAAAAATAAGAAAAAAAATGTGATGACTGTTAATAATACAGCCTGCACTGGTATATAAAAAGGTAAGCCATTACTAATCGTTAAAACACTTGCACTTATCAACAAAACTAGTTTAGAAAATATGAGACCTATGAGAATGCCTATACAAATTGAACCAAATCCAATTAACATATTTTCAATCAATAATAATTTTTTAAGCTGTCTCATTGACATGCCTTGCATCATTAATATGCCAAATTCTTTCTTACGCGTTTTTAAGAATGAACTTACTGAATATAGAATGAAGAAAAATGAAAATATAAAAATCAAACCTTGCGAAATTGTAAATCCCATTGTACCCAATGCACTTATTGTTGCACTTGTCGATTTTAACTCGCCTTGTAAATCAGGATGAAATAATAAAAGAGCATACGTAAAGAAAATCATAATAGAAAATGCACTACTTAAAAAGTGAGCAGCATAAGTACGCTTATTACGAAAAATATTATTAAATGCGAACTGACGAAAAGTCATGCCTTTTCCCCCCTAACAAAGAAAGAACATCCATAATCTTTTGATAAAAGGCTTGCCTGCTTTCACCACAATAAATTTCGTTATATAGTTGACCATCTTTAATAAATATGACTCTGCTGCAAAAACTCGCAGCATACGGATCGTGTGTAACTAACATCATCGTTGCTTTTTCTTCTTTATTTAGAGTATCTAGCATCTCCATTACATCATTTGATGATTTAGAGTCTAAGTTCCCTGTCGGTTCATCTGCAAGTAATAATTGCGGCTTATGAACGATTGCACGAGCGATTGCCGTTCTTTGAGCTTGCCCCCCTGATATTTCAAACGTTCTTTTACTCAATATATCTGTAATATTTAATTTGTCTGCAACTTCTTCCACTCGTTTGTTCATTTCTTGTACAGAAACACCATCTAATGTCATTGGCAATACAATGTTTTCTTTTACTGTAAGTGTGCTGAGAAGATTGAATGATTGAAAAACAAATCCTAATTTTTTTCTACGGAATAAAGCTAATTCTTCCGATGTCAACTGGAAAGGATTTGTACCATTTATTAATATTTCTCCCGATGTTGGAGAGTCGATAGTAGATACCATATTTAATAACGTTGTTTTCCCGCTCCCTGATGGCCCCATAATCCCTATAAATTCACCTTCTTGAATTGATAAATCAATATCTACCAATGCTTTAAAAGGTACTTTCCCTTTATATACTTTACTAATACTTTTTGCATGTAAAATTTCCATTTATATTCCCCCTTCATTTGTACTGCTCACTATAAAGTGTAAAGGAATTGTCTTACAGCTCATATTGATTCATCTTTCATTTATCTTACACGCTTGTAAGATTTCTAAAAAAACTGATAATAAAAATGTTTTTAAACTAAAATTAACGTATAACTATCTTATAATAATTGTATAGTGGCATGAAATACAATGCTACTTATCTCTAACGCCGGGACAACTTATATTCTTTATTAACAACATGCAATATATTATAAAAAATAACTATACAACTTCAAAATGATGAATAACAACTTATAATTCACAAGTAAAATCAAAAAGTAAATAGTACGTAAAAAAGCTCAGAGTTTTAGCTCTAAGCTTTTTTGTAATCATTTCATTATAGCTCCTTTTAAAGAGCTATATTTTTTATCCATTCTGATTTACTCAATAGATAATGATTATATAGTTGGTTTTCTATCGTTTGTTGACTCAGATAAGTAAACCCACAATTTTTAATTACTTTATTTGATGGTATGTTGTTGATTAAAGCAATTGCATTTAGGACATCTAAAGTTGTATTTTTGAACAAATAGTCAATCAACCCTTTAGTCGCTTTCTTAGCGTAACCATTATTTTGATACTCACTGGAAATAGCATACATAATTTCTCTATTTGGTGAAGGGAGTTCTTCTTTAATACCCGTACAGCACCATCCAATAAATTCATTTGCGGCTTTCTTAAATATTCCTAGCTTTAATATATAATCATCTATGTTAGACGTATTTGTCACTGCATCAAGAAATGCTTTGTTTGCTGGTATTTCATAATTTGCAACCCAATCAACCCTTTGTTCTTTCGTTGATTTCCAGTCTGGCAAAAACTTTTCTATTTCCGGTTGCTTTGCTATTTTATAAATACTCTCTGCATCTTTGATGGTAAACTCTTGTAGGTATATATCTCCACAATCTATTCTAAATAACTTAGTCGAACTCTCTTCTCCCATGTTAATCCCCCCTTACTTACGTTAAAGCGCCTTAATCTGCTTCGTAAGTTCTATAAATCGTTCGTCAAGTTCTTTATATCCTTTATCCTTAGAAGTTAAAAAGCTTAATTTACCTAATACTTCTTGTCTCTCTGTTTCTAACGTTAAACGTAGCTCTTCAATATCATCTCTTGTTTTAGTAGGTTCTTCTAACTGCTTTTGTATCGTATTATTTGAAAACACGAGTTTCGTGTTAGTTGTTTTCCCTAGAAAATATCGATCGTGAGAAACTATAACTAATGTTCCATTATACTCAGCCAATGTATTTTCAAGCTGTTCCCTTGAAGGTAAGTCTAGATGATTTGTCGGCTCATCTAAAATAAGTACATCTTTTTCCTCTAAAATATACGTCATTAGCTTACACTTCACTCGTTCTCCCATGCTCATTTGCTCAATCGGCTCTTTCCATTGAGAAGCTTGGAACCCTAAATGTTTCATTAAATTTTGGACTTTTCCTCTTTCTTCAAATGTCTCTTTATAAAATAAATCTTCTGGTGTTTTATCAAGTGGTAAATCAAATACTTCTTGTGTTAAATAACCGATGTTTGCTGATGGTGAAATCCATACTTCTCCTTCAGCAGTTTCCGTTCCCATAATCATCTTCAGTAATGTTGTTTTCCCGCTACCGTTTGGTCCAACAATCGCTACCTTCTCACCGTGTTGGATTGTAAAATTAACGTTTTCAAATAATGTCTTTCCATGAAAGTCTTTTTTTAATTTCTTTACTTCTAAGAAGCGTTTTCCTACTTTTTTATTCGCTTGAATAGAGAACTCAACTGAATACTCTTCTTTAACACGTTCAACTTTCGATTTTTCAAGCTCTTTTTCGAGACGTTTTCGTTTTGACTTAACTTGTGCATCTGTTCGCTTCGCTTTTACTCGATAAAACTCTTTAAAACCTTCTTGTTTTGTAGACTGTGCATGTGCCTTTTGTGACCATGAACTTAATTCGTTTATTTGTGATTCTACTTGTTCTATCTTTTTTTGCTGTTTTTCATATTCACGCTGCTGCGTCATTCTTTTTTGCTCACGTACTTTCATATAACTCGTATAATTACCGCTATGGTCAATTAATTTCTTATCCTCAATTGACCATATTTTTGTTGCGACAACATCTAAAAAATATCGATCATGCGATACGACGATAGTTGTACCTCTCATATTTTTGATTTGTTTAATAAGAAATTCCGTACTCGTCTCATCTAAATGGTTTGTCGGTTCGTCTAATATTAATAAATTAGGATTTTCGGCAAATCCTTTTGCTAGTCGAACTTTCAGCTTTTCACCACCACTTAAAGTAAGAAAATCGTTCGTTGGCACGCCCCATTTCGCAAGAAGTTCGGCTTCTTTTGCAATCACATCATTACTAATAAAGGATTCTGTTTCTTGTTCAACATATGCCGTTGTCACATTCATTTGCTGCCATTCAACAGTACCTTTTGATGGCTCAATCTTCCCATTAATTAATTGAAGTAACGTTGATTTACCAGCACCATTTTTACCAATTAATCCGATAACATCCCCTTGTTTTACTGTAACATTCATTTTCTCTAATAAAGTATTTTCCATTATTTCAACATAAACATCATTTAATTTTAAAAGTTCTTTCATATTACCGATCCCTTTCATTAAGGGAGAACAAAAAAATCCTCCCAAATTAATTTGGCAGGATTAGTCATTAAAATATTTATACCCAAATAAGCTATTACGCAAAATAAATAGCAATACTATTGTATGGAAATCGGGCAGACTAATCCTATTTTTTATAAATTGAAATTTATTTAATTTCAACATTTAAAAATAAGATTAGTTAATCATCGTCCACCCATCATTCCTTTCCGTCGTTAGTAACCAGATTGTACCATAATAGTACAGTATGAGTAAATGCAATTATATGTGCTACTGCTTTAGATTTTACTATCATGTAAACTTCTAAGCGCTCTCACTTATATATTTTTTATATAAATCCCCAATAAATTATATATTATACACATTAAATTTCAGTTCTTATAATTAAGATATCATTTTAAAAGGAGGATACTACAATGGAGTTTAGCAAACTTGGAAACAGTGGATTAACAGTAAGTAAGATTGCATACGGGAACTGGATTAACCATGGCGGAAAAGTAAACGAAGATACTGCAAATAATTGTGTGAAAGCCGCACTAGATGTCGGAATTACAACGTTCGATACTGCCGATGTTTATTCAGACGCTATAGCCGAGGAAGTACTTGGCCGCTCTTTGCAAGGTATACGCCGAGAAAGTATAGAACTATGTACAAAAGTATGCCATCCGACTGGACCTGGAAAAAATGATAGAGGCTTATCACGAAAACATATTTTAGAAAATTGTAATGCATCTTTACGCAGGTTACAGACAGACTACATTGATGTCTATTATGCACATAGATTTGATACAACAACTCCCCTTGAGGAAACGATGTTAGCTTTTGCTGATCTTGTAAGACAAGGTAAAGTCCTTTACTTAGGCGTAAGTGAATGGACATCAGAACAAATTACCCGCGGTGCAGCACTTGCACGAGAATTGAACATTCCACTTATCGCTAGCCAACCTCAATATTCGATGTTGTGGCGAATTATTGAAACTGATGTAATACCAACATGTCAACGTGAGGGACTTGGTCAAGTTGTATGGTCTCCCCTCGCACAAGGCATTCTCACTGGAAAATATCAACCAGGTAAACCAATACCGACTCAATCACGTGCTAATTCAGATGCTGGTAAACCATTTTTCCACAAACTCGTGCAACGTTGGATGAGTGATGATGTACTCACTGCAATTCAGAAACTCAATCCCATCGCACAAGAAACTAATCTTACCCTATCTCAACTCGCAGTTGCTTGGGTACTACAAAATCCAGCTGTTTCCTCTGCGATTATCGGCGCTTCAAATCCGGAGCAAATAAGAGAAAACGTAATTGCTTCTAGTGTTAAATTGCAACCTGAAATTATGGATCAGATTGATAATGTACTAAAAGGTTTCGCTGAGTACGATCCGAGTAAAACAGGTTGAATCTTCAGTGACTTTAAAATAAAAATAGAAATTTTTCTATCCAATTTTCCCACTGCCCATCCCATCAAGATGGGCCTTTACTTTTCAAATTCAAATTGTGAAGTCGTATAAACCTCTCTAACAACTGTTAATAAGTTCTCTAACACGACAGACTTTTCATCTTGTCTCCATCCAACATATAAATTTATTTTCGGTGTATTTTCTTGAATGTCTTTATACATGACACCCGATTTTTTATAACTTTCCACCGATGATGGAACGACAGAAATCCCCATTCCTGCTGCAACTAAATTCACAATCGTTTGCATTTGAATCGCTTCTTGAACAATATTTAAACTTACTCCATGTTCCCAAAAGTAACTAATAATTAAATCGTAAAAGTTTGTACCAAAATGACGAGGAAATAAAATGAATGGTTCATCAACTAATAATTTGATTGAAATGTTAGGTAACGAAACTAAAGGATGATCTTCATGCAAAACCAATTTTAAACATTCCTCAGAACAAACTTCGGAAGATAATATTTCATTATTTTGCTTGGAACGAATAAATCCAATATGAATTTGTTTTTCATAGAGCGCTTTTATTTGCTGGTCTGTTGTCATCTCGCGTAATATGAGCTGTATTTTAGGAAACCGTTCTCGAAACTTTTTTAATATCTCTATAACGGTTTCTGTTGAATCGACAAAACCAATTATTAAATGTCCTATTTTCCCTTCATCCGCAAGCTGTGTTTCTTTAATAGTTCTATCTACTTGAAGCAACGTTTGCCGCGCACCTTCTAAAAATATCTTCCCGGCACTGGTCAGTTCAACCATTCTTTTTGTTCGATGGAAAAGTTGAACGCCCAATTCATCTTCTAATTTACGAATTTCTTGGCTTAAAGGAGGTTGTGCCATCATAAGACGTTCTGCTGCACGACTAAAGTTTAATTCTTCTGCCACTGTTATGAAATATCTCATTTTTCGAATATCCATTTCAATCCTCCTATCATTTACAACTCTCAAAGATTTCTCTTTTATTACTAAAAAACGTTTATAGGCCTACTATTTCTTTTAACCTCATCATGTTCTTTTAAATTCTCTTAGATAAATAATCTTTCATTCTCGAACTTTATCAAGGATATAAAACAAGGCTAAAAAACTTATAGTTAAAGTTCTTTAGCCTGAATTACTTTTTACACATTACAAAATTTAATTCGTACAACAGTACCTTTACCAACCTCTGAATGGATCTCTACAATATGTCCTAATTGTTTTGTAATTTCATATACAAGATATAGTCCCATTCCTGTTGATTCTTTAAAATCTCTACCGTTTTCTCCTGTAAAGAAAGGTTTAAATACTCTTGGTAAATCTTGCTTCGGTATCCCTACGCCACTATCGATAATTTCAAGTACAACTGTATTACCTTCCTTACATGCTTTCACTTTAATCTTTTCTCTACTACCTGATGAATATTTAATCGCATTCGATATAATTTGTCCAATTAAAAATTGTAACCATTTCGTATCACTTTCTACAGTAATACCCTTATCAATTTCAAGCTCTGGATATACAAAATTCCGGATAAAAAAGCGTTTATGTTCATGTACAGAATCATTCACTATTTTATGTAGTTGTACTCTTTCCACATAAAAATCTTGTGTAAATGCCTCTAAACGTGCGACATACAGTGCCATCTCTAACCCTTTTTTCAACCTGTCTGTTTCCTCATTAATACTTTCAAAACGTGAATCCACTTCATCCTGTGTAATTAATTCTATTACAGATAAAGGTGTTTTCATTTGATGAATCCACTGATTCATAAAGGTTAAATGATCATTATTTTTTCTCTCTTGTAACTGGAGCTGATTTTGATAATGGCGATATTGCACTTCGAGTAAATCTTGAAGTGCAGTAGATAAAACTGCAAAATCAGATTTTTGAACAGATTCATCCAAAGATTGCAACGGATTTGCTAAACGCTCATAAAAAGAACGATGTGTAAAATAACGAAATACTAAATAACTTACCATAAAAAAAGCACCTAAAAACATTGCATATAATGCCGTTGAAATATGATTATGCCCATCAAACCAATAAACTAGGAATATGGCTAGTAGTTGGATCACTGTAAAACAAATAAGTGGTATATGATCACGTATAAACAGCTTTATCATTTTTCCATACCATTATCCCAAGTAATATGTAATCTATATCCAACACTACGAATTGTTTCAATTGCTCCTTCAATATGTAACGTTTTTAATTTTTTCCGCACACGTGTTGTATTTACACTTAATGTATTGTCATCAACATAGGATTCACTATCCCATAATTTATTTAATAACACTTCTCTGCTTACAACACGCGGATAGTTTTTCATTAACATCTCTAATAAAATGGCTTCGTTTCTCGTAATATCAATCTCTTGGTTCCTAAGTTTTAATACAAGTCTTTCGGGATATAAACAAAGACCTTGTTGCTCAACCATTCGTTCTTCTAGTTTCGGTGCATAATCTCCATAAGCACGTCTTAAATGGCTACGAATTTTCGCCATTACAACTTCATAGTGAAAAGGCTTCGGAATAAAATCATCGCCACCATTTTCTAATGCCATAACTTGATCCATCGTACCTTCACGGGCCGAAATAAATAAAATCGGACATGTAGAAACCCCGCGAATTTGACGACACCAATAGTAACCATCAAAACTTGGTAAATTAATATCTAATAAAACTAACTCTGGTTGTTCCTCCAAAAATAAATCTAATACATTTTGGAAATCCGATACAATAATTCCTTGATATCCGTATTTTGAAACATATGTTGATAATAGTTCCGCAATTTTCATATCATCTTCAACAATCATAATTTTAACCATTGTTTTACTCCTTTTCGATCCACAATCTAATATACTTATACAAAATAAATACTACCTCTTTTCACTATATACGTAAATTAAAAAAGAACACTTTTATACAAAAGTATCCTTTTTCGATCTTTATCTATTTAATATAAAATTCACTCAGAGTAAATCCTAGCTTCTCCACATAATCCATCCCTAGTTCCATCCGCGCCGTTTTCAGTGGATCCACAACTTGACAAATTTTCAAATTACCTGCTGCTGATAATAAAAGAGTTGCATCAGCTTTAGACATTTCTAATTCTTCATGTAAAAATGTCACCATATTATGTACAGCACGATTCGCAGCAGCATCTAACAATTTCTCTGAAGCAATAGTCATCATTTTTTCTTTTTGGATAGCCATCGGTAGTGGCCAATTCTTTCCTTTTATAGTTTGAACTGTTACAGTTACCTCGCCAGCAACCTCTACGCCACTAACACCAATTTCACCATCACCCATCGCAGCGTGTAAATCACCTAACGCTAATAGTGCCCCAGGGACATTTACCGGTAATAGTAATGTTGTTCCTTCTTTTATCTC
Source organism: Bacillus sp. FSL R9-9410 (assembly GCF_038050385.1). Taxonomy (NCBI): domain Bacteria; kingdom Bacillati; phylum Bacillota; class Bacilli; order Caryophanales; family Bacillaceae; genus Bacillus; species Bacillus sp. FSL R9-9410. The sequence goes on along the minus strand of NZ_JBBOTV010000001.1, from coordinate 2,049,058 downwards.
TTTACAATCCATATTCCCGCCATGATCATGCGGCGTACCACATGAAATACTGTCTTCTTTAGGGGCGGTGCCAATGACACCAATCATCGGATTAATTGGTATTTGGAGTTCATCCGAAAATATTACATACTCATTTTGGATTGGGACAATTTTCACTGTATTTTCATTTAGCTCATCACCCATTACACCAAGGTTCGCACCTGTAGTTAAAACACCCTGCTCTGAAATTTTAATCTTTTCAATCGTTACTACTAAAATATCGCCAGGTTCTGCGCCTTTAATATATACAGGTCCAGTCGCTGGATTAATTCGATTCCAATCTAGTTCTTGAAATACGACATTTTCCGAATCAATTTGATTTTCAAAGCAATCATATGTTTCAAATACAAGACGGCTTCCGATTTCTACTTCAATACATGGATTATTTTCTGGTGACATTGCGTAAATGATATGTTCTTTATGAATACGATGCATAGTACCTCTCCTTTTTCGTTTTTTATCTTCTATATAATAATTAGCTTTTTTCCGTATAAGCTCCTTTTTAAAATTAGTAGTTATTTTAAAGAAAAATGCACTTAGCTCATTTTGAAACATACACTCTTTACTATAACAGTTATAGAAAGGTGGTATCACTATGCCCCTTATTCCATACAACGAAAGTGACGTTGATTTACTAGCACGTTTAATACGTGCTGAAGCTGAGGGCGAAGGACGACAAGGTGAACAACTTGTTGGATGTGTTGTAGTAAATCGTGTATTTTGTGATTGCTTAGATTTTAAACAACTTCGATCTGTGCGTGATGCAGTATATCAAAGCCCTGGCGGATTTGAAGCGGTTCAATACGGATACTTTTATCAACGTGCCCGTGAATCAGAAAAAGAAATCGCAAGAAAAGTTTTACAAGGTGAATGGCGCTGGCCAGCACGATGGGCTCTTTGGTATTTTCGTCCAGTCGGAGCTTGCCCGCCCGAGTGGTATAATCAGCCGTTTGCAGGACAATTTAAAAGTCATTGTTTTTACGAACCAAGTGGTGATGAATGTCCAAAAATGTATTCACGGTAGCAAAAATTGTAGTTTATATGAGTGGTGACAATTTTTATTTTTTATAGTCACCACTCGTATATTTATGTAAATATCATTCCATCGTAATTACAATTTTCCCTCTAGTATGCTGACTTTCACTCAAAATATGAGCTTCTCTAACTCCTTTTTCATTAAACGAAACAACCTTACTAATAATCGGTTTTATTTTTTTATCCTGGATCAAACTAGTTAATTCGTCTAATTGCTTCCCACTTGGTTTCAACCATAAAAACCCTGATTTTATGCCCTTTACTTCATGAAGTGGTTCATGAACGATAGAAACTAGAACACCGCCAGATTTAATAATTTGAAAACTTTTTTCTTGTACTTCTCCGCCGATTGTATCTAACACAATATCACAATCTGATAGTAGCTCTTCAAATTTATCTTTTTTATAATCAATAACAAGGTCAGCCCCTAAACACTTTAAAAACTCTTCATTTTTACTACTTGCAGTTGTTGCGACAAAGGCCCCAAATGATTTTGCGATTTGAATTGCAAAACTCCCTACTCCGCCCGCTCCAGCATGAATTAATACTCGGTCATTTTCTTTTATTTGTGCATAATCGACAAGACTTTGCCAAGCTGTAAGCCCTGCAAGAGGTATAGATGCTGCTTCTTCAAAATTAAGATTCTTAGGCATTTGCGCTACTAAATTTGATTTCACTGTAATGTATTCAGCATAAGAACCTTTCCCTATATTTTCAGGTTTCGTAAACACTTTATCTCCTATTTTAAAATGATTCACATCTTCTCCAATTTCTTCAACTATTCCAGCAACATCTAAACCTAATGTAATTGGAAATGAAAATTGCAGCTTTTCTTGTAAGTCTCCCTTTCTTATTTTCCAATCAACAGGATTGACAGATGTTGCGTGTATACGTATTAATACTTCATTACATTTAACAACCGGCTTTGGAACTTGTCTTTCTTGTAATTCTTCAACACTACCATATTGATTAATAACAATTGCTTTCATTTCCTCTCCTCCTTGTTGTTTATTTTAATAAATTATAATTATTTTTCAAAATATTTTGTTTTAAATAAAAATAAATATATTTGGAGGTGATATTTATGCTACTCTACTAATTAAGCATCTTGAGTGCAAAAAACATTTATCTTACTTTATCTAGTATAAGTTTAAGAAACACCCAAAGTTATATTTCTCTTTATTTGTTAATGACCTTTAAATGAAACGGAGAGTGTACTATGAGTGAACAAGTTTTCAAAGTAAACGGTATTGATATATGTACAGAAAGCTTTGGCAATCCTAACAATCCAGCAATTTTATTAATTATGGGAGCTACGTGTTCAATGGTTTATTGGGATGAAGAATTTTGTGAAAGGTTGGCTAGCACAGGAAGATTTGTCATTCGCTATGATAATCGTGATGTTGGGCGCTCTGTTACATATGAGCCTGGGACTTCCAATTACACTGTAGCAGACATGGCTGAAGATGCAATCGGGGTACTCGATGCGTATCATATTGACAAGGCACATCTTCTGGGCATGTCATTAGGAGGTATGATTGCTCAAATTGCTGCAGTAAAGCACCCAGAAAGAATTTTGACCTTAACATTACTAGCAACAAGCGTTATTGGATCTGATAACAATACTCGGGATTTGCCTCCAATGGATGAAAGAATTTTGACACATCATGCTAATGGTGCGAATTTAGATTGGACAAATAAAGATACTATAGCGAAATATTTAGTTACAGGATCACGTCTACTCTGTGGATCAAAGCGTATATTTGATGAAGCAAGAACTTTGAAACAAGTAAAGCAAGAAATAGAACGTGCTAACAATCTATTAAGCATGTTTAATCACGCCCTCCTTACAGGTGATGATTCTTATGAAGGTATACTAAAGTCGTTACTAGTACCTACTTTAGTAATTCATGGTACGGACGATACAGCTCTTCCACTTGAACATGGACTCGCACTTATTGATGAAATTCCGAACTCAAAGCTATTAGCCCTTGAAGGTACAGGACACGAGAATCATCCCGATGACTGGGATAAAATTATTAAAGCAGTTTCAGAACATATATCCCATATAAGATAAGAACAACTATTAGAAGGGGCACAAATTTTTTTGTCCCTTCTATTTATAATGATTACGATACAATAACAAAAACCCATCACTGCATTTATATGTATAGTGATGGGCTCTACCTATATTTTTCTATGTTCAAAAGAATGGACAATCTAACTGATCAACAGATTCCCACGATTTTTTTTTTACGTTTTCGGCGGATTTACTATTTTCTAGTGGTACGTTTTTAAATGGATTCATTTCAACTTTTAATAGAGATGATGGTTCTACATATAAAGAAAAAACATGGCTACTTGGCAAGGTTTTTGATACATCAATATCTCCTACTTGTTTAAATAATTGCTGGGCCGCAAAGAAAAAGAAATTAGTTGGATTAGATTGTTTATTAATCCAAGCAATCATTTCAGGCGATACTGATTTATTAATATTAATTTTCACTCGATCACCACGTTTATATCGCCTAGATCGCATACTTCCACCAACTAACTTATCGTTAAGTTTGTAAACCCTAACTCTTTTTGCTTATGCTCTCTATATTTTGGCGAGCATGTATATACTAATAACCCACGAGCATTGGTGAATAACGGGTTATCTACAAAAATTACATTTTTCAAGCGTCCTTTTTGTTTCAAAATCATTTTTAAGCTATTTTTAATAATAACTGCACCCCCACCATAAATAAATACATATGGATCGTCTTTCATATCATCAATTTTGTTAATAATATCCGTTGCGACACGTGCTGCTAAACCTAAAAACGCTGGTTGCGATTCCTCAACTAACAATGCATTTCTTGGGTGCTTTTCATTTAAATAAATTTGATTAAATTCTGTAATACTATCAATTGTTTTCGTAGGATATTTCCGATTCCACCTCGTAATAATTTGTAGTAACGTTTCTTTTACACCGTACGATAATCCTTTACTTAATTGCGGACGGAAATTTACCCCTAATGAAACAACTTCTTCCGTCGTCCCCGCACCAATATCAAAAGACAATAAAGTTTTATCTACAAAATCAATTTCTGAAACTTGATTTTGTTCACATTCTATTTTATGTTTCACAACATTTCCGTCCTCATCATATACAATCCCCCACGTCCCAGAAGCGCCTTCAGGTAGACATTTACAAAACTCAATAGAAACATTAATCGTAACATCGCGTCCATTTGGATAATGGAATATGACCTTGTGATTACCCATATACCGTTTCGAATTTTCAGCAGCGATTTCCTGTGTAATAAGTTGCATTGGAAGAGCAACAGATAAATCATAACGAATATTAATATGACTTGAAGTTGGACTTTGACGCATAGCACTTATCGCTAAACCTGAAAGGATTGTAATGACCATTAACTCATCAGTAGATTTATTTGATTTCTTCTCCACTTCTGTACCTTTTAATTGATCTTGAATCACTTTTTCTCCAACGATGTATCGCACATTATTTAACATTAGCGATGGAGAACTAATGGTCACATCAATGTGATTCTCTAATTCTGACGATGAAACTTCACCCTCATCTAACAACCCCGTAGGCTCACCTATATATAAGGAATAAATACTCGGAATAAAAATAGGTTCCTGCCCTTTCACCATTAACTTCAAACCATTATTTCCTGCATCTGCACCAGCTTTTAAAAGAATAGACATAACTACCCCCTAAATTAATCTGACATCCCTTCCAAATATATGCGAGCTCATTCTTTTACATTCAAATGTACTGTAATTTTTTATTTATCTCAAAAACAAAATATCGTAAACATTCACTTCTTATGTAAAAAATGTTTGACATAAAACTTTTCCAATTTTATACTATGGATGTAAAGAGTTTTTTACAAAGATGGAGGTGCAATTATATATTGAATACTAAAAAAATTATTTTTGTAATCATAACTTTATCTTTAATCGCTATACTTGTACATGGCACATACAAATACATAACTGAAGGTTCAATTTTGGGCGGGACTATTTTCGCTGCCTCTTTAATACTTAGTAATTTAATAAATCATATTACATGGGGAGATCCAAACGGAGTATCGGAAGAAAGTCAAGATGAGATGGGACAACAAATTACCTATAAAAGCTTTAAAATTTCTTATTTTGTACTTATGTGTGTGATATTTCTTATTTTAATATTTTCAGAAGGATTTTCATCCCTATTACTCGATGAAATAAAGAACCTACCTCTGTTTATCGCACTTTGTTCTTCATTCTTTATTTATCCTATCGTTGAACTCATTGTCGCCAAACAATATAAATAAAAAAAGTGGTTTTCTATTTACAGAAAACCACTTTTTTATGTTTCAATACCTCCTGCTATTGCTTTCAGCTTATTCACAGTCCGCCAGTTCCGTACTGTAGCTGGCGTATGTAATTTTTGAAACTGGTTCATTAGTTTAGAATTCCGAATGCTTTTTTTGAAAAATAAATACACTACTCTTCCTTCGATATGGCAATCTTCTATGTCACTTTTGTACATAAGTAACCGCTTACTGTCTTCTTCAGAAAGTGGATTAGCTAAAAAGGCCACATGTACACTTTCTCCTTCTAATAGCGAATGGGTCTCGTAAGGACACTTTTTAATAATATTAATAAATTCATCATTTGCTCTTAACATGACTGGAACATTGAAATCAAAAACGTTCTTAATTTCACATTCAATTCGTTCCTTTAAAAAACTTATCTCTTCTTCTGACTCAAACACTACATTTCCACTTTGAATATATGTTTTCACTTTTTTTAACCCTATTGATTCAAACATTTTTTTCAAATCTGCCATTTTGATTACTTTATGTCCACCTACATTAATTCCCCGTAGTAGTGCAATATAAATTGTCATATGATTCCCCCTCACGTATTTAAATGCTTAACAATCGAATTGTTTTGCACCTTCATATTTCTCGGATACTGGCTTTAATTCATCTAACATATCATGCATGGACAATATCTCAAACAAAAAAGCTTACTTCATGATTTTTCAAGAGTAAGCTTTTTAAATTATTTGGTTATCGGTAAATGTAATATGAATTGTTGTCCAATTGGTCCCATTCTTCTAAATCCTCTATCTTGAAATCCAACTTTCTCATATAACTTTTGTGCCGGAATATTTTTTTCATTTACAGCAAGAATCACTTCATTTTTTATTGGATAATAACATTTTACAAACTCTTGTAATAACGCCAATGATTTTTTAACATATCCTTTCCTTTGTTTATTATGATTAATAGAAAAAGAAGTTAAAAGTATGGCATCCTTATTTTCTGTAAACTCCTGTACTCTATCACCTGTTTGTAATATAAATACACCTACAGGTACTCCGTTATAGTCTAAAATAACAACTACATTTTTCGTTCGATCATTTTTTGCTTTCTCCAGTAATTCACCTGGATTCGCCGTAAATTGAACTTGTTCACTTGGTAAAATAAATGATTGTATTATCTCTTTGTACTGCTCCTTATACGGAACTAATTGTATTTCTCCTGTATGTATGTTCATGCTTAACTCTCCCATTCCTTCAAGTTATTAACTTAAACCTTGCTGTGTTTTAGAATGCACTTTTCCATCCAAAAATGTAATTTCAGCAAATGATTTTGGATCGTTTCCTTTCCAAGCAAAAATTTGTTTAATTCGTGTAGAATGTTCTTCCCCTTCTTCTATGAGTAACTCCCCTTCAAAACCGATTAAATCTTTCACTTCTAAATATGTCATTCCTTCATTAATATTTGAGAAATGATTTTTATTAATGGATTTTTGATTTTTATTTTCCGTTATAGTAGAAGATGTAGCGATTTTCTTCTTCACTTCTTTCTTCTGGTCACACGCTGTCATACTAAAACCTATGCATAAACTACACAATATGAGTTTGCTTTTTTTTATCATAACGGTTGTCCCTCCCCTCATTATTAAACCATATTTTCCCTTAAAAATAAACTGAATATTTAATTTAAAAACAAAACCCCGTACGATTTAGTACGGGGTTTCCACTATTTTTTCAAATGATTATTTGACTGATCATCTTGTTCTTTTCGAAGTTCTTGTTCTTCATCTTTTGGTAATTGTTTATCATTGTCTTTAATCGGGTTTGTTTCTCTATTTTCAATCATATCATTTGGAACTTGCGGCATTACACGGCCAACAATTGCTGCTAATTCATCAAGTATACCTTCACCCGTTTTACCATTCTTAATTTGCTTGCCTATTTGTTTTAATCTTTCATACGTATCAACATCTGCTACAACGACTGCATTAGCACCATTTGGGTCATTCTTCAAACTTTCTGCAACAGAATACTTAATTGACTCAACGCGAGTTCGATCAAGTTTCGCTTTTACATCAATACCTACAACAGCATATTTCCCAACTACTACTGCTGTCGCATCGTTTACACCAGGTATACTTGCAGCTAAAGATGCCAGATGATCAGCTGCTTTTTCATTTGGCTTATTTGATTTATTTGTATACGTAACATTTTTCATCGAGACATTTTTTTGTTCTGGCTTTTCATTAGGATTGTCTTTTTTTCCAATGCTACATCCAGTAATAACGAAACAAAGCATTAACATATATATAATGATTTTCATTATTTTCACCACTTTATCATTGATGTTTAATCATAAATTTTTTCAACAGCTTGCATCTTCTTCACTTTTTCTTCTGCTCCATTATTTGCGTTAATGAAAATTTGGTACGTATCTTTCCCTAAAGTACCAACAAACTCATAGCAAAGCACTTCATTATGCAAGTCATTTACTACTACTGCTTTACGTTCTTCCATAACTTTTACATCGGGGTTTATTTTCTTTCTCGCATCTGAAGCGGATAGCTTCGCATTAGGGATTGTTCGTTTTTGATGCGATGCTAAATATTCTTTCGCAGAAAAACCAACGATTGATCCGTCATCTAAAGCAATTTTCATTTGGATTGCTTCTGGATAAATACGCACTCCATTTTCATTTACAACGTACGTAAACACACCGATATTATCATATTGAGAACTATCAAATAGCTCCATATTTGTAAACTTATGATCCTTTAAAAATGTTAATCCTTTACTTCCTGCATCATTTAAACTAATTTTTTGCTCTTTAATTTCTCGGTTGTTCATTACCCAAATTGGATATCCACCTTTTCCGGTAATATCCATATAATACTCATTGTTCGTTGCTGGATCTTGAATTTTCACACTGTAGAATGATTCTTTTGCACCTTTTCCACTTTTCTCAACTTCTACTTTTTCATTCCCTTTTAAGTTTAAAAATGATTTCGCGATTTTTTCCGCTTCCTCTTTCGAAATCGCCTTTCCTTTTGCCTCAAATCCGCCTTTTTTATTCTTTTGTGCACTTGTAAAAGTCGGTCCAAAGTTTGTGGACGAGTATGATGTTACATTCTTTTCTACCGTCTTTAATCCATCGATAATTGTGTTATCTGCTGGGTCTTGGTTTGACGCAAGAGCCATTTCTACATCCATCCAGCGAAGATTATTTTTCAATACAAGATGCTGCACTTTTCTCAGTTCATCTTGTATATTTCCTGCATTTGAATATAAGCCTTGTAACGTTTTATATTCTTGATCATTTAACGGATCTTTTTCTAAATCACGAACCGCTGCACGATAACTAAAATCACCGATATTCGCAAGGAACTCTTCCGTTTTATTAAATGGCATTAATGTTAAAGGTAATTGTCCTACATCAGAACGAGCCTCTGATGTTAAACGCCATACATCTACTAAAGCTGGCGATAATGAGGAACGTGAATTCATCGCCAGTGTTGTTCCAATTTTATCGTGTAATAAATCAACTTCATATGCTAAATCATGAAACGCACGCTGATAACTATTTTCCGCTCGAATTAATACTGCATTTTTCTCTTGATGCTCTTTATAGCCCCAATACCCTGTTCCGACTACACCTACTGTTAACAATACGATGATAATACCTCGTAACATGTTTCCACCTCCGCTCTATTTACAGAAAATATGCTTACCAATTTTTTTAATTTGTGGACGAGTCCAAATCCATTTACTTGTCGCAGTATCTGGGTTGAAATAATATAATGCATTCCCAGTTGGATCCCATCCATTGATTGCATCTAATACGGCTTTTTTCGCATTTTCATTTGGTGTTAAATATATTTGTCCATCTGCTACTGCTGTAAAGGCTCTCGGTTCAAAGATTACACCTGAAACGGTATTTGGAAACGATGCACTTGTGACACGATTTAAAATTACCGCAGCCACTGCAACTTGTCCTAAATAAGGCTCACCACGTGACTCTCCATATACAGCGTTTGCCATTAGCTGAATGTCATTTTGAGAATAACCGTTTGGAACATTTGTCCCTTTACTTTGTGGTGGTTTATTTTCTTGCGCAGTACCACCGCTATTCCCTTTATTAGTTGCTGTACCTTTATTAGCGGTCGACTTATCATACTTTGTTGCCTTTACCAGCATTTGCTTCGTTTTAGCACCCGCTAAACCATCAACTGGCAATCCGAATTTTTGCTGAAAGTTTCGAAGCGCCCAATATGTACCCCATCCGAAAACACCATCAACTTTTCCCGTATAAAATCCGTTATATTTCAAACGAGTTTGCAGTTCAACGACATCTTCTCCAGATGCTCCCCTTTGAATTACTTGATTAGAAAAGGCTTCTACATTTTTGGTTTGTATACTACTTACCATTAAAGTTAAGCCAATAAAGGTAAGTAAAACTGCTAGCTTCAAAAAACCTTTTTGACGCATATGTTTCCCTCCTTAAATACAGAATGAATTCATGGTTATGTTTTGTAAATGTGAAGCTTTTATGTAAAGAAGACAAAAAAAGCCAAACTTATATGCTTGAAGATATATGCACACAATATAAAAAAAGAGTAAAAGGAGCTTATTATGAAGTGTTTTTTTACACGTATAGCATTCTCGATTTTTTTACTAACAACATGTTCAAATATATATACTGGTCCATCTATCGTTCACGCACAGCCGCCCTATGCAAAATGGGGTAAACTAGCCGTTGAAAAAACGAAAGAACAATATCCGAAAGCTGAGATTATCGATTACCTTCATATAGGTAGAAAACCAAAAACTGTTCAAATAACAGTTGAAAAGTTTAAATTATGGCTACGTGAGGGTGGAAAAGAGTATGGTGTTTTTGTGGATGTAGAGTTTGATACGAAAACAGAGAAATTTTTAAAGATGTCCTTTCAGAAGACAAATCGGTAAAACAAAGAAACCTCCGTCTTTACATACAGACAGAGGTTTCTTTATATACTTCTTCCTTAATAAGGAGGATTATTTTTTATATGCTCTATAAATAACTTTAATGGTACGAGGCCACGTTTTGGCATGTGACTACTAATTACAGCTATGAGCTCTAACTGCGGAATGATAATAATGTATTGCCCTCCGTATCCCATAGCAAAATATATACAATACGGTATGTGAAATCTTTCGTTATTTAATACCCACCAGTGATATCCATATGCCCCGACATGTTCATACGTTTCAAATAGAGCTGTATTTGATTCTGCTAACCATTTCGATGATACAATTTCATTCCCCTTCCAATATCCATTGTTCAAACATAATTTCCCTAACTTTAATAAGTCTATAGATTTCATTTTCATACCGAATCCGCCAACATATATACCTTGCGGGTCTTGTTGCCACTCATACTCCGTAATGTTTAACGGCTCAAATAAATACTTTTTCGCGAACTGCTCCGTCGACATTCCAGTTGCTTCTTGAATGATGTAACTAAGTAAGTGAGAAGAGCCTGAATTATAATTCATTTTCGTACCCATTTCTTCAATGAGCGGCTTTTCTAAAATGTATTGCACCCAATTGTCTGATTCCACAAAGTCATTTGGGAAAATAACCCCATTTCCGAACTCTTGCCAATCTTCTCCTGTTGTCATCGTTAATAAATGATACAGCGTTAGTTCCCTCTTTTTCTCCGGTGCATTTTGAATCCATGTTGTGATTTGTGTATGTATATCATTTATAAATCCTTTATCAATTGCGATACCAATTAATATAGATACGATACTTTTTGTAATCGAATTAATTTTAAATAAGTCATTTGCACAGTCTATCGTTTTATAGTACTCAGTCGTTAATTCCCCCTTTTGATAAACAAGAAATGTATTAACCTTTTTCTTTTCAAATTTATTTTGTAATTGCTCGAAATTCAAGAAATCTTCCTCCATCTAAATGCTTATATTGTATTTATTGTTTGTCTCATTTTATCTCGTTCTCTCTATTAAATCATATTTGTTTTTAAAACAAAAAAAAAACTTGCCAGCATCTAATAGCTGACAAGTTTTTTTTATAATTTCGTTCGAACGTTCCAAAGCTCTGGGAAGAAGCATTGATCAAGCACTCGCTTTAAATAAGATACGCCAGAAGAGCCACCTGTTCCCATTTTATGACCAATAATTCGTTCTACCGTTTTCATATGACGGAAACGCCATTGTTGTAGCCAGTCTTCAATATCTATTAATTTCTCTGCAAGCTGATATAAATCCCAATATTTTTGCACGTCCGCATATACTTCTATCCAAGCCGCTTCTACAGTTGCATCCTCTTCGTAAGGCTGCGTAACATCACGATTTAATACATCTTTATGAATTGGGAATCCTTCTTTAACAAGCGCTTGTATCGCCACATCATACAAACTTGGTGCATGAAGTGCTTTATGAAGACGAGCATGTAATTCTGGGTCCTTTTCATAAATCTTTAATGCATGTGGTGTTTTATAACCAAGTGCATACTCAATCATTCGATATTGATACGATTGAAAACCGGAAGCCTGACCAAGTGAATCACGGAACTCAATATATTCTGATGGCGTTAATGTCGCAAGAATATCCCAAGATTGAATAATTTGCGACTGAATTTTTGATACACGTGCTAACATTTTAAAAGCTGGTGGTAATTTATCTTGTTTAATAGATTCAATTGCTGCATTCAGTTCATGTAAAATTAGTTTCATCCAAAGCTCACTCGCTTGGTGAATAACGATAAATAACATTTCATCATGATGATCTGATAATCTTTGTTGACTAGATAATAAGCTATCTAGCTGTAAATACTCTCCGTACGTCATATTCTCCTTAAAATCAGTGTGAATCCCTTTTTCCATAATTACCTTTTCGTTTTCTTTCATATTAATCAAACGCCCCTTTTATATATTTCTATTTATATTGGTCTAATAACAGCGCGAACTGGACTTCCATCTGCATCTGTTAATGCAAGTGGTAAGGCAATAAGTTCGTAATCGCCGTCTGCTACGTGATCGAGTACGACATTTTCTAAAATGTGAATTCCGTGTTTAAATAATTGATGATGTGCTGTTAGTTCTTTATCATCTAAAGGATCAACAGATGGTACGTTCACCCCGATTAAACGAATTCCCTTTTCAGAAAGAAAGGCTGCAATATCTGCGCGTAAATGCGGGATTACATCTGGGAATTCATTTGCTTTACCATGTGAAGATGTACGTAATAACAATCGTTCTACACCTTCTAAATGAAAGTTTTCTAATTCCTTTTTCCCGATGCTTTCAAGATTAGAAACGTCAATGATTCGCGCTGGGCCAACATAAACTTGAATATCTAAATCCAACACCTTCTTACCGTCATTATCAAAATGAAAAGGTGCATCAATATGAGTACCTGTATGGATACTCATCGTTAACTTTCCGACATTTACTGAACCACTGTCTTTTTTTGCCCATGAAACTTCATACGAGAACGGTGTATCCCCTGGCCACGTCGCGATATCATTATTTAGCGGTTGTGAAATATCAATCCACTGCGATGTTTTCATGCTTACGCCACAACCTCTCGCTTATTTTCAAAGTTTTTATATTCTTCATTTTTCATAATTTTCTTTAAGATTTGTACAGAGTTCCATACTTCCTCATACGTATTGTATAAAGCAACAGGCGCAAGTCTAACTCCATTTGGAGCTCTAAAGTCTGGAATCACTCCATTTGCTTTTAACGCCTTACATATACGCGCCGCCTCAGCGTGTTCTAAATAAATATGCCCGCCTCGTTTTTCATCCTCTAGCGGATTTCCGATTGTAAATCCCATATCATTTAACTCCAATTGAATTAAATCGAGCATATATCTTGTTATATGTAATGACTTTTCACGTAATTTCTCAATACGGGCATCTTTAAAAATTTCAAGAGAACCGATTAATGGTGCAATACTTAATACGTGAGGTGTCCCTATTTGATAGGCCCCAGCATGATCAGCCGCAGTTAATGAATGTTCCATATCAAACTGCTTATCCTTTCTAGAGCTAAACCAACCCGATAATCCTGGAAGTCTATCGAAATGTTTTTTATTCACATATAAACCTGCAACACCACCAGGACCTGCATTTAAATATTTATAATTACACCATACAGCGAAATCTACATCCCATTCGTTAAAATGATGCGGAATAGAACCGATTGAATGACATAAGTCAAAACCGATATGAATACCACGTTTATGAGCCTCAGCTGTTAATCGCTTCATATCAAGAATTTGTCCGCTTCTATATAGTACAGAAGGCAATAAAATTAAAGCGATATCATCGGTCATCGCATAAATAATATCTTCTTCTGAAAGTGTTCTACCATCTCTACTTTTCACTTGAACTAGATGTTCCTCTGGATCTAATCCTTTTAAACGAATTTGACTTTGAAGCGCATAAATATCTGACGGAAATGTTAATTCATCCGCAAGAATTTTTGTACGTATTCCTTTCGGCTCATAAAACGTCGCAATAACTTGATGTATATTCGCAGTCGTGGAACCGGTTACAATTGTTTCTTCCGGCAAAGCTCCAATAAGAGGTGCTGTCAATTCACCCAATTTCTCCGAAAGGAAAAACCACGGATGCTCACCTTCAGTCCATCCATCAATTCCAAACTCTTTCCATGAATCTAGCAAAGTAAGTAACGCTTTCTCTGCTCTTTTTGAAAGCAACCCTAAAGAGTTACCATCTAAATATATTGTTCCTTCTTTTTTATAAAATTCGGTTTGAAAATCTTTCAGTTCATCATGTTTATCACATTCAAGCGCATACTCATAAGTTGGTTGAAATGGTTCTTTATACATGGTGTCACCTTCTTTTAATTTTCTTTTTATTCTAACTAATTGAAATATATCACTTAAATTGATATAACGTCAATGATATTATGTCAGTTGACTTTATATACGAACTTCTTTTACAATACAATTATATTTTCAGACATTTCAGTATAAAGAGGTGATTCTTTGAAAAACTCTACTCTTTCAACAAGAAAACACCGCTCCTTAGAAACGAAAAAGAAACTATTACATTCCGGTTATACTATTTTTATAAAAAACGGATTTCAGAAAACTACAATCACGCAAATTATTAAACATGCAGAAACTGGTTATGGAACAGCATATGTATACTTTAAAAACAAAGATGCTCTCCTCGTCGTTTTGATGGAAGATGTGATGAATCGCTTTTATGATATTGCAGATCGTTCTTTTTCCCCTCAAACAAAGTTAGAAGCATGTGATATGATTCAAAGTCAAGTTAGAGCATTCTTACAATTAGCGGAAGAAGAACGGGATATTTTGCAAGTTGTCGAAGAAGCAATAGGATTATCAAGAGAGATAAGTCAAAAATGGGATGAGATTCGTGAACGCTTTATAAAAAGTATTACACAGGATATTACTTACTCTCAAGAAAGTGGATTGGCGCAGCCTGAATTAAATAAAGAGATTGTAGCACGTGGTTGGTTCGCGATGAATGAAACGTTTCTTTGGACAATCGTGCAAAATGATAAAGAACTAGAGTTAGAAGAAATTGTACATACTTTAACGGTAATGTATACGACGGGGTTATATAAATAGCACATTATAACCTCAAAAAGCCGTTACTCAATATGCTTAGTAACGGTTTATTTAAAATATTTTATTAACGATACAATAATACAAAAAAGTGATGTAAGTAATAGCAAAAGCCCCATATTCCTATTCTCTTTTTCATCCTTCTTAAAGTTTTGTATCCCCATCCCAGCAAGCATAAAACCTAAAAGTAATTGTAAAATGAGCATACTTTGTTTCGAATCATCATTCCAACTATAGATGGAATAGACCATTACAATAATTGCGAGTATGAATGTGGTAATTCTAATCATAAGAACACCCCCTGTTTGATTCTATTGTTTTAACCTACTCACCATTCCAACAATAAACTTATACTCAGCTCTACTTTTTCTTATTTTCTTAAAGCCTTCTTTCGTATCTAAAATAAAACACGTTTTCCGTAACCAAATTCGTACATATAAAGACTCAAAATAAATCGGTTTTATAATTCCGCGTTCCTCAAATTCAGTTCCATCTTTATTTTCAGTTTCAGTTCGAACAAACCACCTATTCCCGATTCCAAATTCAATATACTTCACATTTTACCCCCCTATAGGAAATTTCTCTTCTGACTATTCTATTATTTCCCTGGCAAGCGCACATTCCGACAGAACGTGAGTCCAAAAAGAAAAAGCAGATTACAAAAATCTACTTTTTAGCCTGAATTTTTGCATACGTTTATAAAACGTACTGCGTGGCACATCTAATAGTTTTGCAGCTAATGAAACATTTCCATTTTGTAACTCAATTTATTTTGATTTCCCATCATTGTCTGTAATAAAATGATATTTACGTTTCGCATATTTCCCGTCCATTTATATTTTGAAAATTGATTACAAATAACAACTTCTCCATCACTAGCAATTTCATCTAAAAAGCGGTGAATTAAATATAGTTTATTTTGATGTATTTGAATGCTAATTCACGTTCAAACGCATGGGCAATTGAAGTTACCATGATGTGAAGACTCAATCGAACAGGAGAAATAGTGTTTTCAACATAATTAGAAAAAGATACAAGTATGTTAAAAATTCGAATATTTTAATGCGCTTCTTTATTCTTTTTTAGTAGCACTATATTTTGTATAATGGATCCAAAGAAAATACATAACCAAAACCACTTTTGCGGATTGTTATTTATAAAGAAAACTATCATCGCTATTGCGAATAAAATAGTGGATGCTAAGCTAATATATAATTTCGTTCTAATCTCCATTAGGCTTCACTCCCTATCATTTTACAGTACATAGTAACTCTTCATTTTTCATTTCTATTATGTACTCTCGTAAAACATATTCTTTCCCTCCATGTTTTTCATACCAATCATGTATTCTTCTAACATGCATCTTGTCACTTCTAATTTTAGTTTCAATTTCTTCATAATCTTCATAACTATCGTATTCCCATATTGCAAATACTTCAGTCGTACCATCATTATTATCTTTCATCCAGCGTCCTATTAAACGAGAACCATATTTTAATTGATTAGGTAAATTAGTATCATTGAAATGATCATTAAATATTTCTATGAATTCATTTTTTACTACATAGTACTTCCTTCTGTAAAACATACTTCTGCACCTCTTTTATGAAAAGTATCAGTAAACCTTCCCATTACTACCGTATTATAATACTTACCATCCGACAGTTTTTTATCATTTTTTAGAATACCTTCTACCTCAAAACCTAACTTTTTATAAAGCTGAATGGCTTTCTCATTTGTCTCTAGCACTTGTAATGCTATCTTTTTCACTTCATTTTCATCAGCCCACTTTATTGATTTTTGTAATAGATTTTTCCCAATTCCATATCCCCAATACTCTTTAAAAATACAAACTCCGAATTCTACTTTATGAGATAATTTCGTTAAATCAGATCCTTCACATCTCGAAAATCCAACGATACGGTTATGTACTTCCGTAACTAAAAAGAGATTTCTCGTTTTTTCACTATCTGTTTTTATTATTTTTTGGAATCCCTCCGTATCTATAAACCCCTCACCTTCTTCTCTATCCATATTTTCAGTTTCTCCATCGATCTGAACTCGTATTTTTGATAACTGATCTGCATCTGTTTCAGCTGCAGAACGAATTGTATAAGTTAATCCATTTATATGAAACTCTTGTCCTTTTATAATCATTTCAAACTCCTTTTAAATGCAGTCTATTGGCGCTATTACTATTTGTTTACCTTGTTTCTCAAATCCTTGAATAGTTTCTTTACTAGCCTCTTCATCTGTTATTATAAGGTCAATTTCTTTTAAGGACTCTCCTTTAATAAAGCAATCTATTCCGAGTTTATTATGGGGAGCTAAACAAATATTTTTTCTAGCAATTTCACTTACCCTTTTGCTAAAATAAGCAACTTCAGGTGTTGCAGTACTTATACCGTGTAATGAAATACCACCACCTGTAGAAAAATAAAGATCAATAGTAAAACTACTAATCGATTCAGAGGCAAGTGTATCCGTCATATTTCCTGATGGTTTCACCTTGCCACCAATTAAGTACGTATCAATGTTCTCATATTCCCGTAACTTACTAGCTATTTCTATAGAATTCGTAATAACTGTAAATGATGTTTCAGGTAAATATTTTAACATTGCATAATGAATAGAAGCGCCCCCAATAAAAATTGAATAACCTTCTTGTATGTAAGAAGCTGCGATTTTTGCAATTGCATCCTCATATTTAGAGCCATTACTATAACGTTTAGATGGATCTGCGGCTAAGTTCCTCACTCGGGCAAACTCTATTGCACCTCCATGAGTTCTTTTTAAAAAACCATCCTTTTCCATAATAGATAGATCTCTTCTTATAGAATCAATAGACATATCAAATATTTCTGCAAGATCTTTTGCGATTACTCTTCCGTCTTTTTTAAGTAGCTCTAAAATTTTCTCTCTACGCTCTTCCGTGAACATGTTCTCACCACCATTATTGAAGATTCAGAAATTTAAACTTCATGTTAATTATATGCACGTTTCTTCCGTTTTACAATATTTTCAATTCTTATTCCCCCAGCTTTATGCGAGTTTTTTCTCTCTTTCTATTTCATTAATTTTAATACCAAATACATGCATATTTGCATATTCCACAAAAAGACTCCCATTTATTTTCCTGATGATGTAAAATTATTCCTATGTTTTACTTTTAAATACAGAAAGGAATTACTATGAAATCTTTAATTAAAGTAACTTGTACAGCATTAATATTTACAGGAATCATGGCAGGATGTAATGGTAGTACTACACCAAAACAAGAAAAGAGCGCTCTCGAAAAGAATGCAATGCATTATGGGGAAATATTTAAAAACGGATACTATAGAGCAACAGTTGAAAATGCAAAATTCGAAAAAATAGACAAAGAGTGGCGTCTTACAGCTCGTGTTACAATTAATAATGCTCGTGCTGACGGACAAACAATAGATCTTACAGAAATAAAATATTTCATAAAAGATGAAAAAACTGGTGAAAAATACAAAGGTGAATTTATACAAAATGAGAACGCTGAAAAGGTTCCATCTGAGTTCTCTTTAACTACTGACATTGTATTTAATATGAAAAATTCACCAAAAGATTTAAATAATATGTATTTGTACATAGATAGTAAAGTTGCTCCGTTAACAGATACATATTGGAAGCTTGAGAATCTAGTATCAAAATAAAAAAACAGTCTTAAATGACTGTTTTTTTGTTATCGGACTTGTAAACTTCAGCAAAAGAAACTCTCTTTATTATAAGTTAATATACAAATGACTAAGTTATTTTTTCTCAAGCAATACATCTTTTGCACAAATCGTTACTTCTTCAAATGGACAATCAAATAAAACACCCAATTCAAAACCGTCTTCAGTAAGCTCTATTTCATGGTATAGCCACCAAGCACCTTCAAAATTTTCAGGTATAGAACATTTTGTCACTCCTGTAAAAGAAACTTGAAGTTTATCGAAATCGCTAAAAGTACCACTACAATCCAAAAATATAGTTAGTGTATCTTTTGATGTTCTCTCTGCTGAGAGAACCACACTATCATGTAGAGAGAACTCATGAAGTTGAACGACATTTGACGGAAGATTTTTCTTAATAAAATTAAAATGTTCTATATAGGATTGATCTAAATGAGTTATTCTTTTCTCGTAATCCTCGTTCCACTCCAGCAAAAATTTCTTTAATTTATCGGGCGGACATTCTGAATTAATTGTGTTGTTATGAATATACGGATGCAGTGACTCAGGAAGAAACTTTAATAATTCTTCTTTCCTTTCTTCCACCTCTTCTTTCAAACTTTGTTTATAATCTTGCTCCATCGCTTCCCATTCTTCTATCGACTCTATGAATTTTACAAATCCTGAAATTTGCATTTCTTTATACCAATCTTTTGTGAAATATTTCAAAGACATTTCTCCTAAAATATATTTATATCCAGAAAAAGTAATTAATCTATTTATTATATCATTCTAATAACTGTTTTTTCTAAAAAGAAAATGTAAAACTGTAAATATTCCGCCTTTTATTTCTAAAACTTCAGAATATTTACAAAAATATAAAACTAGATTACATTTTACTTGTACAAGATTTTCCTGTACAAAAATCTAAACAAAAAGGGATGGTTATATGTTGAAGAAATTAGTAGCAGGGACATTAGTAGCAGGTTTTGCATTAACTGGAGGATTAGGAGTAGTAAGTGCTGCAGAAAAAGATAATACAATTAAATCATTTGATTATTTAAAAGTTGATGAAAAGAATGTTAATTCATTCACAAAATTAAGCGATCAATCAAAAAAAGACATCCAAATTACTATGGTACTACCTAAGCAAAATGAAAATGGAGATTGGTTAGCTTATGGCTTTACTAGCAGAGAAACATTGAATGCTTTTATTGAAAAGGATAAAAAGGCACTTAAAAATCAAATTAACCCTTTAGGTAGTGGTGCTGGTAGTACCGATTTTTATGAGCATCAAAATAAAGGTGGACAGTATATTTATTGGAGCAGTGGCTTTAAAAACCTACCTTCTAGCTGGAACGACAGAATTTCTTCTGTAAGTACAGCTTCACCTTCTGCAAGTTATTCAACAACGCTATGGGAACATTCTTCAACTCAAGGATATGGAAAAGGTGTCTCCTTTAGACACTCTGATTGGTATGGTCAAACTGCTAATTTAGCTGCAGATTGGAACGATATAACTTCAGCTATTGAAATTAAATAGTAACAGGGCATTTCAATTGAATAGGTGGAACTATATTTTTATATAGTTTCACCTAAATTGCTACTTAAATATTATTAGATAGTAGAAAGACCAGTCATTTTAGACTGGTCTTTCTACCTTCAAGCATGTACAGCGTGTCTTACGGCCTACAATAATGCTTCATAATTTGCTTCAAATAAATTAGAGAATCATTACATTATTCACTATCAAAACTCTTCTGCAATTTCCGAATGTACATAATTTGACCAATATGATACGCATTATGAGTCGTTACATTAGCTAATATTTCCCACCACTTTGCAGATACAGGAAATCCAATTACATCACTTTCAACCTTGTCTTCATTTATGAGATTTTGCCATTGTAACAGTTTCTCTAGGAGTTTTTCTCTTAATTCTTCAAATGTTTGATTATCAGATAGCATAAAACTTTTGTTATTATCACCAATAGCGGGCACGGCATTAACATTTGATTCTTTATACCTTGTTTGCCACGTCGAGTTCCAATACAGTAAATGTTGTACAATTTCAGCTATACTATTACTCTCTTCATTCGGTTTCCAGAAAGCTTCTCTCTCAGATAAATCCTTAACTGCATCTGAAAACGGAATATACCAACTAGGATCATTCGCATTTGCTAATAACTGATCTGCTAATACGTCTTTAACATGGAACACTTTGCTTCCCCCCGTTAAAAAGATTCATTTCAAGACAATACTCACTTCTCTATATACGCTGAGTTTGCCAGATCCCCTCTTTTTAGCCTTAATCCCAAACATATGCACATAAAGAAACCGAAAGCACCTAATCCATAAGCTGTTGTATAACCACTTTCCCCGATAATCCATCCTGCAAGTCCTGGTCCAATCATTTGACCAACTGCATAGAAAACGGATATAAAACTAATTGCCATTGAGACATATTTCGGAGATACTTGCTTTGAAGCAGCAACTTGAATTAATAAAAGGATACCTCCGAGGCTGGAACCCCAAATAATTGCCGACATGATAAAGCCAATGATATGTCCAAATATAATTGGAATCATATCACCTATTACAGCTAATAAAAGTGCAATACATAACGTCTTCTTTATACCAATCCGATCCGAAATCAATCCCCAGACAGGAGCTCCTACGATTGAAAACATTCCTGCAATCGCATAAACAGTTCCCGAAATTGATGCCGCAATACCATTATTAATCATAAAACTAGTTTGATATAAATTTGGAATTAAATAAACAACGCCCACAATAAAATACATCCATGCAATGATGTATAACTCTTTCGTTTTCCATAAAAACGACTTATTATTCCTTTCCCCCTCATCTTCAGTAACTTCTGGATTTTTCAAAACAATTGAGGCAACGAATACAACAATACATGTAATAACGCCAAACAAAAGCCATGAACCACGCCAACTATACTCTGGAAATATACGTACTATATAAGGAACAATTATTCCACTAAATAGCATGCCTATGCCAGCACCGCTTAATAACAGCCCCATTGCAGTTCCTCTTTTTTCTGGAAACCATCCTACTGTTATTGACATGAGTGGTGTATATACAAGAGCACTTCCAGCTCCAGAACATAGCATACAAATAGAGGCTATCCAAAATGAGGAAACAAATGCTAATCCTATTAAACTTATAACGACGAGCCAACTCCCTATTAATAAAACTGATTTTGCTCCAAAACGGATAGTAAGTATTCCAGATGTTCCGACTGTTAATAAATACCCTAAAAAGAGTATAGTTCCTAACATACCTGATTGAGCTGTAGACAAACTGAGTCCTTCCTGCATAAATGGCAATATAATTCCATATGCCATACGAGCAAATCCAGTCGTGGTTATAATAAGAAACATCCCTGTTAATACAAATAGCCAAAAATGACTTTCATTCCGCTCTTTCATTTAAATTCCTCCATAAAAAGTTATTTCCAATTGGATGTTGTTTGTAATTATAATGACCATTACAAAAAGCAACTACCAAATGACGGAGGAATTTACGGTATAGCGGATTATTCCTGTTTTACGTTAATAAATACGTAAAAGTTTTGATGGATTCATTCCATATTTTTTACGAAATAACTCTGAAAAATGACTGACATTATTGTATCCAACTGCAAATGCCGTTTCGGTCACATTACTATTTCCCGAACGTAGTAAATCTATCGCATGTTCCATACGTTTCTCTCGTAAATATGCAAATGTGGACATCCCAAATAATTCTTTAAATCCAATTTTTAATTTATAATCATTTAATCCTACTATTTTAGCCAATTCTAATAATGATGGGGGTGATTCCATTCGTTGAAGTAAAATTTCTTCAGCCTGTTTTATTTTATTCAAATCCTTTTTTGATAATTGACTCCTTTTATTTGCGTCACAATCATTAAGCAACACTCTCCCAAAATGTATAGAAAGCAATTCGAGCGCTTTACTTTCTAATTCTAGTTGACTAATACGATCCTTTTGGGGATGCTCTATCATTCTCTTAATAAGATTAGATGTTATAGAATCAATTGGATTTTGAAACTTTTTAAAAGATTGATTTCCTAATATAGAATGAAAATCAAGACTTTTTTCAATAGCATTATTCATCATGAAATGATTAAACAATTGTACAGGAATCCCAATCGCTAATGAATATAGAGGCGTTTCTTTTTCATATTCAAATAATACATCAAAATCATTCATAAAATATAAATAGCTATTTCCATTCATTAATTCATACGAAGAATGACCAACTTGCACTCCTCCGAACCCTTGTAAACAAAAATTAAGCTCCACCATTGCTGCATCAGATGCAAACTGGATGCGATGATTTTTATGAAATTGATAATTTGATAACACAATTTCCATTCCTGAAAATGAAGTCCATCTTCGTATTTCACCCTTACCTATTGTTTTGGGCATATTCATATGTTTTTCCTCTACAACTTGTAAACCATGAAAGTATTTATGAAAAATATCATGAAAACCGTTAGTCTTCATGAAATCCACACTCCTTTTATATAAAACTAAAATTTAATTGATAATTATTTTCAATTATAACAAATATCCTTATACAATAAATAGATTTTATCCCCATAACTCGTTATGATAAAAGAAAAAGAAAGCGAGCGACCAATGAATAAAAAAATCGCGGTTATTACAGGGGCATCAAGTGGATTCGGACTATTAACGACACTTGAACTTGCGAAAAAAGACTATTTAGTCATTGCTACAATGCGACATCTTGAAAAACAAGTTGAATTAATATCTCAAGCTACTAAACTCAACTTACAACAACATATACAAGTACAACAATTAGATGTAACAGATCAAAATTCTATACATAACTTCCAATTATTTTTAAAAGAAATAAACAGAATAGACCTACTTATAAATAATGCAGGATATGCAACTGGGGGCTTTATAGAAGAACTCCCTGTAGAGGACTACCGAAAACAATTTGAAACGAATCTTTTTGGAGCTATATCAATCACTCAGCTTGTTTTACCATTTATGAGAGAACAGAAAAGTGGAAAAATCATTAATATAAGCAGCATTAGCGGTCAAGTCGGATTCCCTGGACTATCTCCTTACGTTTCTTCAAAATATGCATTAGAAGGCTGGAGTGAATCACTTCGCTTAGAAGTAAAGCCTTTCGGAATAGACGTTGCCTTACTTGAACCTGGTTCTTATAATACGAACATATGGGAAGTTGGGAAACAATTAGCTGAAAACCAATCTGATACAACCTCTCCTTACAAAGAATATATGGATAAAATACAAAAGCACATAAACAATGGCAACGATACACTTGGTAATCCGATAGATGTTGCAAATAAAATCGTAGAAATTGCTGAAGCAAGGCGTACTACATTACGATACCCAATTGGGAAAGGTGTAAAATTTATGATCTTTGCGAAGAAGGTTCTTCCTTGGAGATTGTGGGAGTTTCTTGTATTGAGGAGCTTTAAGAAAATGTAATTTTCACACGAATAGTAACCATTTATCACCTTTCAGATAAATGGTTACTATTTACTTTATGATCTCAACATCTGTACCATCAATACCTATTATTATAAGTGATTTCTCTTTATATTTTTCACGAATCCATTTTAAAATTACGGTTAAATCCAACATAATCCATCCCCTTATATCTCTTGCATCAATATTTTTTTATTATGTAGCAGGTGGAACGAAGTAAAATAGCATCGAAGTCATAAAAATAAATGCAAATAATCCAATTATCGAAAAAATATATTCTTTCGATTCTCTATCATACTTCCATTCCATCCATGTCCTTAGGATCCACGTAACCCCTAAATAAGTGAAAATGATAAACCAAATATTAGTGCTTTCGAATTTAAAGATGTAAATAAAACTAGTTATTAAATAAACAAAAAGCAGTCCTATTTCCAATTTTTTATGTAAGCTATTTACATATTTATTATATCCCCAAAACCCGCTCTTTGGCATATTCAATTTTTTTCTTAAAAATCGATCCAAAAAGTAGCCCGCTATACAAAAAACAAAAATTATAATCCAAAATGTATAGGTTCTCAATATCATTCCTCCTATTACTTCATTGAATTGTTTAAAATAAAGTGGACTATATTAACGGTTATTGAACGAGTATTCTTGAATGATCTTCATTAAAAATGATCACTTCTGCACGTAATAAAGGTCTTTTTATTTCTTCTCTCCTTCTTGCCTTAAATTTATACTATATTAAAGGAAGAAATATAGTATGAACCCTGTTATTATTAATGCTGCAACTCCTAATAATGAAATCAAAAACTCCCGCGATTCCTTATCATATTTCCACTCCATATATGATTGAAATCCATATAACGTAATAAAAAATAAAAGAGGTACATAGCCCATATATATACGATTTGGAAGAAAAGTGCTTATAGCAATAACAACTATATAAGAGGAAATGATAATTCTATTTCCCCACTTATGTGTATCATTCACATATTGGTTATTCCATCCTTTTTGTTTCGGTATATTTAACTGTCTTCTCGCTATTCTTTCAAAAACCAATAAAGATAGCACCCATAAAATTAATAAGGATATTTTTGTAACTGACAGAAAACCCTCTCCTTTTTATTTTTTCACTTTAATTTTCTCCGGCTGATCACTCGGATACGTAGCATTTGTTTTGTTTTCTAGGTCCCAACTAATAATGGTCGCACTATCTCGTCCTAATTGATGATGAACGTGTTCTAAAATATTGTGAACATTTTCTTTAAGCGCTATATTATTTTTATTCATATCACTGTATAGGTTTAATGGCGTTTCATAACGGCGTTCCCCGCATTCTAATACCCCATCTGTCACCATTACAATTCGATTCTTTCCAGTACGTAGTTCACGAATTCCTGAAGAATAGCAAGGAACGGGTAAATCAAATGTGTTTACATTTCCAATCCATTCGTAAAAGTGGCGTTGATTCAATGTATATTGTCCTAATTTATGTAATTCATCATGAAATACATAAACTAAGCAATCACCTATGGAAAGCCACCATATGTAATTTTCTTTTCTTACGCATATTAAGCAAGCAGTTTCACCTTTTACCCTTTCGCACTTTTCTTTAAATGAGCGGGATTGAAATATCGTAAGTATATAATTTTCAACAGATCGAAATACGGTTTCAATTGATTCTTTCATAATCACTTTTATATTTTCATATTCTTTTTGGATTGTATGTACTACTAAATCCACACTTTCTGTACTATTATGTCCGTCTAATATAACGGCGAATTCCCAATCACCATTCGACAAAACTAATGCACCGTCTTCATTCTTTTTTGCTCCGGCACTTATATTCCCGCCGTA
Source organism: Bacillus sp. FSL R9-9410 (assembly GCF_038050385.1). NCBI lineage: Bacteria > Bacillati > Bacillota > Bacilli > Caryophanales > Bacillaceae > Bacillus > Bacillus sp. FSL R9-9410. Next base: position 2,022,967 of record NZ_JBBOTV010000001.1, on the reverse strand, counting down.
TCTACCAAGTACGATATCACCATATTGCTTTACTGAAACTTCGTCTAAACACATTTCCCTACTTCCAACCCATGAATATTGTGTATTATTTGTTGTATGCATACTCATTTACCATATACTTTCGTATTCTTTCGCATAGTTTTTTAATTTTCTCTGAATCTCCATGTGGTGCACCAGTCCAATTTGCTACTTCAGTCGGTGACCAAAACTCTTTTGGTGTATTTGGATAACGCGGTATAATGTGCATATGCATATGTGGTACACCATTACCTGAAACGAAAGTATAAATATGTTCTGCTCCTTCGCTTTCTTTAAGCGCTTTACTTACTCTACTTGTTATCAGTCCGAATGCCTTTGCCTCATCTTCAGTTAATTCAGCGAGACCAGGTACATGTCTCTTTATATCAATCATTGCATAACCAAGATATGTTTCTTCTGCATCCCAATGGACATGTCCAACGTAAATGAGTTCATCTTCGTAAATAGCTCCACCTGGAACTGTAATGTTCCCTTTATGTTTTTCACAAATGAAGCAGTTTTGTTCTGCTTGATTGTGTATTGGCATATCCATCACCATCCTTTGCATATATAATATCATAAAAAAAGGAAAAATAGGTTTTATATTCCGAAAATTCAATCTCTTAAATCGATAATTTTCACATTAAAATAATTTACAACTCATTATTTCTTCAAAAGCGTAATCCCCATTCCAACTGCAATCCCAATCGCTATTCCGATTGCTATATGATCAGTAAATACACCAGGAATTACACCAATTACAACACCTATAGCGACACCAATTGTCATAGCATCATTTCTTTTTTTATTATTAGACAAAATAGCATCTCCTCTCATAATTTCTCCCCATATAATATCCATTTACATGAACGTTGCTGTCTCCTAATATATTTACTATTCCGCTTGAAAATTTCCAAAAAATGTACTTTATTACTTTTCCATTCCCCCTACATAATCCTCTTCGTTTGAAAGAATTTTCAAGTCACCATTACATATACATAGGCATTTACTATAAGAAAGATCAGTAATTTATTGAAGGAGGAACGATTCAAATGTATCCTCATTGGAATCCAAATATAAATCAACAATATGCTTACTCCCTCCATCCAGTAAGGAATACACTGCATTATGATTCGCAATACATGATGCAGCGCATCGCAAGTCTTGAAAGCCAATTAGCTAAATTGATCTCTTTAATCGAAGAAAATAATCATTTAATTAAATCAATGGAACAACAGCAAAACCAAGTTTGTGCACCAGCTGGAGGTTCTGTTATTGTTCGGATGTAATTCGAATTCAAAAAACACACTTTGTAGTATAAAGTGTGTTTTTTGAATTATTTTCTTTTTGTATAAAACCCTTGCGTAATTCGGTCTAATATAATCGCAATCACGACGATAGCTAGTCCAGCTTCAAATCCCATTCCGATATTTACTTGTGTTACAGAGCGATATACATCGACGCCAAGTCCTGGCGCTCCTACAAGTGAAGCTGTTACAACCATTGATAACGAAAGCATAATACTTTGATTCACGCCAGCCATGATCGTTCCGGTTGCGAGCGGTAATTGTACTTTAAATAATTTTTGTGATGCGGTAGAGCCAAATGCATTCGCAGCTTCAATTAAATCTTCTGGAACTTGTCTAATCCCTAAGTCTGTAAATCTGATTGTCGGTGGCATAGCAAAAATAACGGAAGCAATAATGCCTGGTACGACGCCTACTCCAAAAAATGTTATCGCGGGAATGAGATAGACGAATGCCGGCATTGTTTGCATAAAATCTAATGTCGGCTTTAAAAATTTTGAGAAACGTTCATTTTGAGATGCTAAAATGCCAATGGGAATGCCGATAATAATTGAAATAATAACTGACGTAAGTACGAGCGCTAATGTTTGCATCGTTTGTGCCCAGTAGTTAATATTTAAAATAAATAATAATCCGATGAGCGTAAAAATGACTAAAGATAATTTCCTCGTTGTGTACCAAATGAGGAAACATAAGATGATAATCATCACTATGGCTGGTATTATTGTTAAAAAATTAGTGAGTAAATCAACAAATCCACCGATAATATAGGAGAATCCTCGGAACAAGCCTTCAAAGTGCTCATATAAACTTGCAACAAATGAATCGACCCATTCTCCTAATGGAATGCGCGGAATATTATTCATCGTCTTTCACCTCTTCCTCGATGTTTCCTGCAAGAGCTTGAATGACACTTTCACGTTTAATAATTCCTCTCAACCTTTTCTTTTCATCAATTACGGGTAATGGATATTTCATCTCCGCCATTTTTGCATACGTTTCTTCCAGTAATGTATCTAGATAAACGTGTGGAATATCGTTAAGTAATAAATCAGCAATTGGCCATTGTTTTTTCATTGCTTTACTTGCATCATCCGCTGTTAAAATACCTAAAAACTCATACTTTTTGTTCACAACATATACCGTAGAAACACCTGCATTTCTCATAATTTGCAGAGCTACACGCGGCCCACGATCGATTAATAACGTTTCTGGTCTTTTTAAAATAGATTCTGCCGTAATTACTTTTCCTAAATTCACATCCGCAACGAATTTCTCTACAAATTCATTTGCAGGGCTCATCATAATTTCTTCCGGTGTTCCAATTTGGACAATTTCTCCATCTTTCATTAATGCGATACGATCACCAATTCGAAGAGCTTCATCTAAATCATGTGTAATAAAAATAATTGTTTTTTCCATTTTATCTTGTAACTCTAACAATTCATCTTGCATTTCTTTTCGAATTAGTGGATCTAATGCACTAAATGACTCGTCCATTAGTAATACATCTGGATTATTCGTTAGTGCCCTTGCAATTCCAACACGCTGCTGCATACCACCACTAAGTTGACTAGGGTAATTATCTTTATGATGATCGAGTCCTACTAACTGTAGCGATTCTAACGCCTTATTTTCTCGTTCCTCTACTGGAACTCCTTGAATTTCTAACCCGTACGCAACGTTTTGTATTACCGTACGATGTGGAAATAAAGCAAACTTCTGAAAAACCATACTCATTTTCGTCCTTCTTACTCTTCGCAATTCTTCTTTTCCCATCGTTGCGATGTCTTCACCATCTATGTATATATGCCCGGCTGTCGGTTTGATTAATTGATTTAGCATTCGAACTAGCGTTGATTTCCCACTACCAGACAAACCCATAATAACGAAAATTTCTCCAGTGTATACTTCAAACGTTGCCTTTTTCACACCAACGTTCATTCCTGTCTCCTTTAAAATTTCCGATTTGCTTTTTCCTTCTTTTAATAAGGTAAGCGCTCGTTGCGGATGTTTCCCAAAGACTTTTGTTACATTTTCAACACGTACCTTTGTATTATCCATGTCACTACTCCTTTTCTACCCATCTATTTACATAGTGTTGCGATTTTACAGAGAAATATTACATAAAAATGACATATATAAGATTTCTTTAAAAATTCTTGTTTCCGTTCATAATAAGAAGGTTCACTTATAGATTAATTTATAAAAAGCAAAAGCTTCACAGGAGGTTTTGAATGCGAAAAAAAATATGGATTATAAGTCTGTTACTATTTATTAGTATGATTTTCACTTCTTGTAATGCAACAAATGCAAATTCGAAAGGAAAAATTAAACTTGGTGTAACAAGTTGGAAAGAAAATATCGCAACCGCAAATATGTGGAAAGTTTTATTAGAAGAAAAAGGCTATAAAGTTGAACTCATGTATTTAGAAAAAGCTGCGATATGGACTGGCGTCGCACGTGGTGATGTTGATGCGAATCTAGAAGTATGGCTTCCTGTTACGGATAAACCATTAAATGCTCGCTATAAAAATGACATTGTTTTAAAATCAAAATGGTATGAAGGTACCGGGCTTGGTTTAGTCGTCCCTTCTTATGTGAAAAACGTTAACAGTATTGAAGATTTAAATGCACATAAAGATGAGCTAGATAATAAAATTGTTGGGATTGAACCTGGCAGTAGCCTGATGAATTTAACGGATAAAGCAATGAAGGCATATGATATAAAACTAAAACTTGTCCAATCTTCAGAAGCTGCGATGATGAGCGAACTAAAGAAGGCATATACGAAAAAGAAACCAATCGCTGTTACGCTTTGGAATCCTCATTGGGGCTTTTCAGAATTCGATTTAAAATATTTAAAAGACCCTAAGAAAGTATATGGTGAAAAAGATGACATTTATTACTCCGTTCGTAAAGGTTTCGAAAAAGATCATCCTGATATTGTGAAATACTTTGACAAATGGAAAATGAGCGATGAACAACTAGGTACTTTAATGGTCATGCTAAATAAAACGAAAGATCCAGAAGAAGCCGCGCGAAAATGGATTAAAGAGAATCAAGCTTTAGTTGATGAATGGATAAAAGAATAAAGAATAACAAAAACAGGCTAGAGGATTTAGCATATTCTCTAGCCTGTTTTATGTTATTTTTTCTCAATAACTGCATCAACAATTCCATATTCCTTCGCTTCTACTGCCGTCATAAAATAATCTCTTTCTGTATCATGAGCTACCTTTTCTACTGGTTGCCCTGTTCGATCAGATATGATTTTGTTAATATCATGTTTTAACTTTAATATTCTTTTTGCTGTAATTTCAATCTCCGTTGCTTGCCCTTTTACACCGCCGAGCGGTTGATGAATCATGATTTCACTGTTAGGGAGCGCAAATCTTTTTCCCTTTGCGCCAGCTAATAGTAAAAGCGCACCAAATGATGCCGCAAAGCCCATACAAAGTGTTTGCACATCTGGTTTAATAAGGTTCATCGTATCTAATATTGCAAATCCCGCTGTCGTTGAACCGCCTGGACTATTGATATACAGGAATATATCTTTTTCTGCATCTTCCGCTTCTAAAAACAATAATTGTGCTACTACACTGCTTGCAACTTGATCGTTAATTTCTGAACCAATCATAATAATTCGGTCTTTTAATAATCTTGAATATATATCATAGGAGCGTTCTCCTAATTTCGTTTGTTCTATTACGTAAGGAATTACACTCATTATAAATCCCTCCATCTGTTTTATGCCGCATTAAGCATACAACTGTAAGAATAAGGTTTTTTCATACTGAATAATAACACCGGTTGTATTGATGGTAACTTAGTGAAATCTATTGTTGGGAGAAGTTTCGTCAACAATTCAGGTCTTTCTTCTCGAATAGAAGTTACAACGATTTCAACATCATCCGTGTACTCCACTATTTCAATACCCTCTTCACTTACAGTTTTCAGCCTATTTCTACTCCTAAATAACGATGCTTTCACTGCACCTTCTGATACCGAACATACTTTAGCAATATCCGCGATACTATATTGAAAAACATCCTTTAATAATAAAATTACAGATTGTTGCACATTTAACGAAGATAATACTTTCCCTACCATTTCATGCAAATCTGCAATTTTTTCATGTGGTTCTTCAAATGTAATTTGTTCCTCTATTTTCTCTTGAACTGATTTTGACTTCATTTGGTCTAGCCACCGGTTTCTTGCTATTTTATACAGAAGCGTTATACAAATTTCCTTCTCACTATACTTTTGAAGAACTTTGCAAATTGCTTCTTGGGCAAGGTCTTCCCCATCCCATTTGTTTTTCGTCAAAAACGTACAGTATCTTTTTACCTCTGCATAATGTGTAATTAAAAAATTTATATTTGAATGATTCATATCGATATGATCCTTTAAAACCTGAGTTATTTTTGTGCACAAAATAACCACTCCTTTTCAGCGCTTACTTAATAAACGATTGAACAAATAAAAAAGTTACGGGGCTTATAATAAATTTTATGTTTATGTTCATGAATACGGGTCATAAATATGTTATATAGCATTTTACATGAGGAGGAATCAATTTGCCAAAATTAACAGTTGAAGGTACCGGAACTTTTGATGTTGAAGAAGGGACAAAACTAGTATTAGCACTTGAAGATAACGGTGTACACATTCTTCATCGTTGCGGTGGCAAAGCAAGATGTACAACTTGTAGAGTTGAAGTCATTGCAGGTGATTTTTGTGAGGCTACAAATGATGAAAAACAAGCTATTACGGAAAAAGGAATTGAAGACCACTTACGATTATCGTGCCAAATGCGTGTACATAAAGATATTACTGTTCGCCCAATACTTACAGTTGAAAGTTCCGGTTTAGATGCTGGACCACGTCCGGCGGAGTAAAATAATGAATTTAAAACAGCTAGCCGGTGAATATGCTGCTGGCTTTGTAAAAGATGGAATGAAGGTTGGACTTGGTACGGGTTCAACTGTATATTGGACAATACAAAAGTTAGGGAAACGTGTGCAAGAAGGTTTATCTATTCAAGCTGTACCGACATCAAAAGAAACTGAAGTATTAGCTAAACAACTATCTATTCCGTTAATCTCTTTAAATGAAACCGACATACTCGATCTTACAATCGATGGTGCAGATGAAATCAATAATGATTTACAATTAATAAAAGGTGGCGGTGGTGCATTACTTCGCGAAAAAATTGTTGCCGCCTCCTCTAAAGAACTTATTATTATTGCAGATGAATCCAAACTCGTTTCACACTTAGGTGCCTTTCCACTTCCTATTGAAATCATCCCCTTCTCTTGGAAGCAAACTGAAAAGAGAGTTCAATCTTTAGGTTGTGAAACACGTTTACGTATGAAAGATGGCAGACCATTTATAACTGATAACGGCAATTTAATTATTGATTGTATTTTTCCAAGCAAAATATTGAATCCAAATGATACAAATAAAGAGTTAAAGATGATTACTGGTGTAGTTGAAACAGGATTATTTATCAATATGACGAGTAAAGCGATCATCGGAACAAAAAACGGTATAAAAAAATATTGACCATTTTAAAGGCTGACTCTTGCAAGTCAGTTTTTTCTTTTATAGCATTACAGTATGATATACTATGAAAACACATTCATATCACACTAGAAAGGGCTGAACAATTTGCAATCAAAACTCATAACAGAACTTACTGATTTAGAAACTGCCTTTCACATTCGAAAAGAAGTGTTTGTAAAAGAGCAAGGTGTCCCTCTTGAGGATGAATTCGATACATATGACCAAATTGGCGAGACATGCAAACATATATTAGTTTATTATAATGAACTTCCTGTAGGAACTGGCCGTATACGTTTTGTGGACGGAATGGGTAAACTAGAAAGAATTTGTATTTTAAAAGACTATCGCAAATACGGATTAGGAAAAGTAATAATCCAAGCATTAGAAGAGATTGCTCGTAACAAAGAAGCAAACAAAGTTAAACTACACGGTCAAACACAAGCTGAAGGGTTTTATACAAAATTAGGCTATCAAACTTCTTCTGATGTATTTATGGAAGATGGAATTGCGCATATTCTTATGACGAAAGTGTTATCATAAGAAAAGGTGTTATATAAATCTGCATTATTGATTTATATAACACCTTTTCTGTATCCTATTCTAATTCTTCTATTTCATAAAGTGAAACTTTAATCAGTGGGGGTTTTGTTCATCCCCCACTGATTATTAGTTGAACCAATCGGGCGTTTACGGGCAGTTGATCTCCCACCTAACTTCTTTGCTCCACCTGAATTTTGAGGTGGGAGTTTTACTGCCCGTTAATGCGGGATAAAACTTATCATATTCTTCTCTGTATTGAAGTTTTAATTTTTCTATTAAACTTGCATCTGCTGAAATAATATCAATTACATCTGAATTTATATATAACAAATAAGTATCGTTATAAAAAGAAATATACGCTTGCTGACCACCATTTATGATATACTTGCAATACTTATATACTTCATCTTTATGTACACCTTTAATCGTAGTAAATATTATTGTACTTTTAAGATCATCATCGTCTACTTGCGTTTCTGTCCAATTTTTAATCTTCATGAATCTTCCGATTTTTGTTTTCTCATTTATTCTCTTACTTTTACCATATGTTATATAACCGGAAGTAAATGAAATATCAATTGCATCAGGACTTTTAAAAAGTTCAGTCAAAATCCCTCTTAATTTTCTCAAATTACCCTCAAATAATTCTGTGTCAAATCTAATTCTATTTTTCACCTCCACTTGGAAAAAGGGTGTAGCTCTCATATCATCAAAATTCACATTTAGTATTTTCATTCTTTCCATATAATCCATTCCTCGCTTCATATAGACACTTTTCACATGTATATTTTTAATACCGATTTGTAAATTTAATAATTTCATCAACAGCTTTTTTATACCCACCTGATTTTTGGAAAGACTCCTTCATATTCAAAGCAGTTTCTTTGAATGAAGAGTTATTTAATACTAGATCTACACTTTCACGTAGTTGATCCTCAGTTAATTCTTTCGTATGTAACTTAATTCCTGCCCCAAGATTCTCCACTTGCTTTGCGATTACTGGCTGATCCGCACTTTGTGGAATTACAATTAGTGGAACCCCATTATAAAGTCCTTCATGTGTACTATTCATTCCACCGTGTGTAATAAATAATTTTGTATACGTAAGTACCTCAATTTGTGGAACATAGTTTTTCACAATGAAGTTTTTAGGAATATCACCTAAATCACTTATTTTAGTCTTTTCACCGACAGACATAACAATAGTATAATCAGTATTCTCAAACGCTTTAAAACAAAGTTTATAGAAAGTAATGGACTCGTTAAAAACCGTGCCTAGTGAAATATAAATCGGACTTTCCCCTTCGATTGCAGTAAAATCGAAGTTTTCTTTTCTTAATTGTGTAGAAATAGACGGTCCTACAAATTTATATGATTCATCAAAAGTTTCTCCAAAAGGTTGGAACTCCCTAGTTGTATAAACAATTGTAAGTGGTGCAGGATTACAGAAAACTTCATAAGGTGATTTTATTTCAACACCATATTTTTCTTTAATTCCTATTGTTAAGTTTTGAAAATCATTTTTTATTTTTCCAATAGATTCCTCTGGGATATTTTCCGAAAGATGTTCTAACATTCTTGTAAATGATTTTTCATCCTGTGCAAAAGATGTACACGAATTAATTGCTGGAAGTTTAAGAATTTGAGCAATTAAATGGCCACAGCCAAACATAGAATCATGAATGATGTAATCAAAATGTTCTCCTTCAATTTGTTCAAGAACACTTGGTATAATAATATCTGCAGTATGTAAAAGACCATTTATTCTTTCTGGTAAATAATTTCGGCCACCGGAAAGAAAAGCTTTTATAAACTTTTGGTCGTCAATTGTTCGTACAGTAGCTCCAGTTTTTTCAATACGCTCCCTGAAAGCTTCTATTGAAAAATAAACTACATCTTCCCCGCGGGAAATAAGTTCTTCTACAACTTTAATTGTTGGATTAATATGACCTTCTGATCCAGCATTAATGAATAAAACACGTGCCAATGTAAACACTCCTTAAGTTAAATGATTTCTATGTTGTCATTAGGAGTATAGGCACTTCCCATACTCCTATCTCTTCTAAATGGACCTAGCGAGCCTAAACCCAAGATCATCTATATGAAATGTAGGATGGCTACGGCGGCGACAAGTAGCACCGCACCCTCTCGCTTCTTCAGCCCAGCTACCGCCTCGGAAAATTCGGTACGATCCATATACCTTTTCATCATACAAATCATAACACCATTCCCAAACGTTCCCTAACATATCATATACTCCCCATGCATTCGGTTCTTTTTTACCGACCTCATGAATTTTCCCATCCGAGTTTTTATTATACCAAGCTATCTTATCAAGTTCTCCATATGTATACCCAGTAGTCCCTGCTTTACATGCATATTGCCACTCTGCCTCAGAAGGTAATCGGTAGCCGTTGGACTCTACATTACAACTAACCTTTTGACCGCCATCACTAATAGAATAATATTCTTTTAATCCCGCTTTTTTTGAAAGTAAATTACAAAACATAATCACATCATTCCAAGAAATATTAACAACGGGTTTATGATTGCCTAGAAAAGAATTTGATGATTCATTTATAACAGTATAATATAATTCCATCGTTACAGTATATTGTGCAAGAAGAAACGGCTTAATTGGGGCCTTCCATTCTCTTTTAATTCGATCGTCTCTTAAAACTATCTCCCCTGCTGGGATTTTTACCATATAAGAATCAATCAAGCGAATTATTTCATTCAATATTATTCCTCCATTCAAAATGGAACATAATTTAATGTTTTTAATGCACCAATTTATACTTACTGCACTTCCTTTATGAATCGTTGAACCTCATTTGGTGTTTTTAAAATAATAATTCTTTTATCCTTATTGAATTGATCGAGTCTTTTTAAAATTGCAGGTCTTTTCGACTTAGGGTATTCCCATATCCATTTGAAAAATTGCAAGTCAAACCTTTCTTCACATCCGGCGCCCATATCCGGTCTTATTTTATTCCGATATTGCACAATTCTTTTAAAAGCACGATAAACACATATTGTTCTATGAATATCAAGAAAGATAATTGTATCCGCTGCGTTAATTCTTATGTCCATTGTCCCGCCATAATTCCCATCAATAATCCACTTTTCTTCTTTAATTAAGTCATTTTGAACTGTTCTTTGTTCCTCCCTCGGAACACCTTCCCAATTCGGTTTCCAAAATAAAGCATCAAGATGATGCACCTGTATTTTTAGTTTATTTCCTAACAGCTTTGCTAATGTAGATTTTCCTGAACCACCAGAACCAATCAATATTATTTTTTTCATAAATGGCTCCTTTTTAAAATCTCTTATTTCTTCCGTAATATAAACTCACCAAGCATCCCTACTCCAACACCAATTGTGTAAGCCACTAAATCACTCCATAAAAAACCGTAACCTAATACGAGTCCACCTAAAGTCGTTGCGCGAATGCTATCTATCCATTCCGCATGGTACAATTGGCTAATTTCAATCCCGTAGCAAAATATTAAACTAATAAAAGCTAAGTTCTTCGTTTCTATTTTGGAAAACAAAAATCCGAATCCAGTGAAAATCATTAATGCCCATAACGCATCACCTAAGTAGTCATTTAATAGATTAGGTAATGCAAAAGCAAACTTTCTTGAACTAAGACCTAAAATGATAACAACTATAGTAAACAGTGCATATAGTAATTTATTTCGTTTCGTATCCATTTCAAAATCCCCTAATATATAATGTAAAACTGTAAATAGCTAGTAAAATATAATCATTTTACTAGCTATTTATGGTCAACTTCACTTTTTATTTAATCCAATAACTCTTGCTGCTTTTTCTTTGAAAATTATTGTAGTACTAAATCATACGACCAATCAATCATTTTATTAATTTGTTCTTGTTCTACATCCTGATGTATATAAACTGTATTCCAATGTTTTTTATTCATATGATATCCAGGAATAATTGTTTCCGGATAATCTTCTCTTATTCGCAAGGCAAGTTCTGGATCACATTTTAATGTAATCGCAGCTTTTTCGCCTTCTTCATGATTCACTATCGCAAAGATTTTATTATTGATCCTCATACATGTTGCACTCCAGCCATCTGGAGAATCTGCTGTCGCTTTTCTTTTCGATAAACAATATGCTCTTGTTGCATTCATTCTATTTGGCACCTCTTATTCTTTTACTATTTGATTACGATGCATCACAATTTGCTTCGTCGCTTGAAATTGCTGTTCACCATAAAACTTTATTAGTTTCTCTCCGCAAAATAGACTAACCATATCAATATGAGAAATCTCTTTCAGTAACATTGTTAGCATCTTCTCACCAATACCTTTATTTCTTACACTCTCATGTACAACAACATCTTCAATATACGCCCGAAAAACACCGTCAGTAACAACTCTAGCAAATCCAATTAATTCGTTTTTTTCCCATACTCCAATTGCTATACTATTCTTTAACATTTTTTGAATATCGACTTCTTTTCTTTCTGGCCACCAACCTACAGAATTGTAAAGAGTCTTTATTTTTTCTACACAGATTGGTTGTTCATGCTGTAATTTATACGTGTACATTTTCTTTCTCCCATCAACTAGTATACATAATATTATTATAATCTCTTTTCTAAAAAGTGTTGACTATATCCTTTAGGATGATCTTCAACGACCCCAAACTCTCGATAACCATGCTTTTTATAAAATTCAGGTGCTTGGAAACTAAAGGAATCTAGTATGATTAGTCTACATCCTTTTTCCTTCGCAATGTCTTCAATTTTATGTAACAGTTGACTTCCATAACCATCATGGCGAACTGATTCATCAACCCATAAAAAATCGATGTGTAGATGATAAAAATACATCATTCCTGTTACCCCGCCAAAGATTTTCCCTTCCTCATCTTTCACTACGAAACTTACTTGTTCCATTGGCTGTTTTACTTCATCTGACAGCACAGACATGTTATATTGAATTAATTTATTTTTAATGTATTCTCCTTCAGTACGTGTACCGTTCTCTATACGTTTCATATATATTTCATCCTTTCAATTCTTATAATATTTACATATTTTTATTGCATCATTTCAATAGACTAATCAATACAAATCTACCATATGTAACAAAACATGAAAAACCAATTAATCCCGGCATTGATACATACCCTGTTCTTGCATAACTTATGACGATAAAACTAGTAATTAATAATAAAATAGATGGCCAAAAAATAAGTGCTGTTTGGAGTAAAGCCATGTTCCTTATATATTATAGAATGGGTTTATATTTGTGTCATAAGGGCTTATGCTTATTTTTATTTTTAAAGGCTTTTTCCTTATACTTGCGTGTTAGCTAATTCATAAACTATAGAGTGTAAGTGGGTGAATGATAAGGATGGTGTAAAAATGAGTAAATTTAAAAAGAAATTTCATATTCCGTGCGAATGTTTCGGTCCCCCTTTACCTCCACCTGAAATTGGTCCAACGGGTCCAACGGGCCCAACAGGTCCAACGGGTCCAACAGGTCCAACAAGTCCAACGGGTCCAACAGGTCCAACAAGTCCAACGGGCCCAACAGGTCCAACAGGCGTAACTGGCCCAACGGGTCCAACAGCAGTAGGATGTTGTCCATGTAATAATATTCTTGACAACCCTGGATTTGACGAGCCGGCAGTAGTAGGAGATCCAGTTCCAGGTTGGAATCAAGCAGGTTCCGTTTCAGAAGTAGGGTTTCCAAACGTTCATAGTGGCCGGTTTCTGTCAAATGGTTCATTTAGTCTCTTAGCTGCATCAATTAATCCAGGTGGAAGTATTAATCAAACAGTTGATGTTGACGCAGGTTGTTGTTATACGTTTTCTTTTGCTGCAGATGTAAGGGATGGTGCATTTCTTATAGCTTCAGTATCTTTCCCAGAACTTGGGCAAGCATGTCCTCCTGCCCCTGTAACTCTTGGTCCATTAAACATTCCACATATTGTACCAGTTATGAATCAACCACAATCTCTTTTCCAACATTATATTCTTGTTGTGTGTATACCTGCTACTGTAACTACAGCATGTATTTCTTTCCAAAATACTGCTACAGGGGGAGAAGGCGCAACAGCTTTTGTTGACAATGTTGTATTTCAGCCGACTGGTGGACCTTGTACTTCATGTTCACAAAATTTCTAATGTATTGAAGTACTTGAATCTTTTCGTTTTGCTGGCGGATCACAAAGCCATTAAAGAGAGCCTTTGTGCTCTCTTTTTATGTTAGAAATCACCAGACACTCCCATATGCTGAGCGCATTCCTTTATAGTCCCGATACATATGAGCGATTCACTTTTGTAAACGGTATACTCCTTTAGGTGCACTATTCCCCTCCCTGCTATTAGTTGCGATAGGTAAGACTTTGAAGTTATCTCCATCTTTTCCCCCGCTTAACACTGTACGTGCGACTTTCATCGCATACAGCGCCCCATCTTATTCTTCTATACTAAAGCAACTAGATTACAAACAATGTTGTACTCACCAACGTATTAATTCCCCTTTCTTACGAAAGGTCACATCATCTTACTCGATCCTGTGAGTTACATCTAATTGATTTAGTTTTCAAAGAACAAGACTAGGGACTATCCCTCCACATTTATTACATGCTTCTTCGGTACTATGTCCCCACTTTCACAAGAATGAAGCAATTTCGGTTCGTTAGAACCTTATATGCACCTGTCTGCTAGTAGGCGTTGATGACAGTTTCTTGCTTACCACGTTCCAATTGACTTAGCTATACATATATCCTTAGGCGCTTGCTTTAAGCCTGTTATCTTTACACCCTCATCGTTAGATGTTCCGAATTTCATATCATTTACTCTTACTTTTCGGTAGATAACGTCGTCATTGACGACATACACATTTCTAATGTATTAAGCGTTTAGACCCGTACATTCGCAAGTTCGCCAGTTCATTTGGACATTCTCACCATAGATATTTTGTAGCATCCCGACCTATCCATCACCATATGATTTTTCACTTAGGTTTTGTTCAGCCGACTTCACCTAGCTTCATACAATTTATGACTACTATCACGCCTTGCATGTAGGAGTATCAGATAAGTAGTTTCAGCTCAACCTGACGGCTTTCATTCCTACTTTCAGTCAATCAGTTGTTGTTATCAAATTGATAACCCTCCTATTTCGTGTCTGCACACTTATGAGGAAACGTGTCGCACAAATAACGTTTTTATTCAATTATCGGTTACAACGTTTGTTTGACTTGTCATCTTATATTCTTTATATAAGCACTTCAAAGCTTCTAGAATTGTTTCATCAACCTCTTTATTATCAAATCGATTAGGTAAATCTCTTCCCCCAATTACATAAAGAAACGGAAATTCATGAAACATCCCTATTATACCAATATTTATTGTAGCGGTGGATAAACCACCTGTCACATGCGCTAAATGATAATACGGTATCCCTTCATAATTACCTTGTTGCCTTACCATTCCACTAATAATCGGTTCCCATAATTCTGGTTCTGCTTTATACCCTTGAAAAATATGTACTAAAAGTGAAAGAACTTGATTTAACTCTCCGACATTTTGCTCATCTCTAGGGTTTTCCTGTATATGAATCTTTGAAAAGTACGTTAAAACATTTTCTCTGACAGTTTCCCATCCTCCGCAGTGCATTACAACCGAGTGAGCAATATAACTGTCGTGGCAAGCTATCATTACTTCAACCGCTTTACTAAGTGTTAATGTAGTTCTTCCTTGTAAATGAGGATATAACTGCACACTATCCTCATTTGGATTAAACTTAATGTGATGAAGTGTATCATTCCAATTAATTTGTTTGTCCTTTACCATCCTCGCTACTGCAAATCCAATTGCCACTTTTGCTGCTGATGCTAATGGAATATAAAGATTATTATTATAGGAGGCAACTATATTTTCATATTTTGTAGAGTAAACAGCTACTCCAACTTGACCAGATTGTATTTCTTTTATTTTTCGTATGACAGTTTCCATATTCATCCCTCTTTTTATATTGTTTTATCACCTCCTGAAAATTCGATATAAAATGTAAAAACCCTCCTTTGTTAAATTATATTGGTGAATACAAAAAAGATAGCATGAGATTTCTTCATACTACCCTTTGAAATATATACAATTTCTTTTTTGAAATTTTTTTACATTAATAGATACAGCTATTCTTCAGTAGGATTTTTAGGACCATTAAGCTCCAATTGATAAAAAGCTAAATCTAGCCATCGATTGAACTTATAACCGGCTTTTTTTATTGTCCCTGCATGAACAAATCCATAGTTTTGATGCAAGGCAATACTCTTTTCATTTTCTGCATCAATTCCAGCAATTAAGGTCATATATTCTCTTTCCTGTGCAATAGCTATTAGTTCTTTCATTAAAGACTTCCCAATTCCATTTTTTCTATATTCCTTATCAATGTATATAGAGTGTTCAATTGAATATTTATAGGCAGGCCACGCTCTAAATGGACCAAATGTTGCAAATCCAACCACTTTTTCATCTTGTTCACAAACTAATATCGGATAACCTTCATCAATCTTTTGTTCATACCAACTTTGTCTATCTTCAAGTGTTACGGATTTATAAGCATATACAGCAGTAGAATTTAGAATGGCATCATTATAAATATCTAAAATATATGTTAAATCTTTTTTAGTTGCTTCTCTAATCATTTTCCCCTTCCTTTCAAAGTGATTTTCCTCTTTAACTTTCTATCAAGAAATCTTTCAATTGAAATTTCGGGTTTATTTATCTGAACGAACACTAGCTTTTCGGAAACCATCAAATATATTTAATGCAGCAGATAAAATGTAAATGAGAATACCTCCACCGATTAACCACGTTTTAAATTCCTCTGGAGAAATAGTAAACACATTTGCCACATACGTAATGAATCCTTCGTTAAATAAATGAGGATTTACTACAATTATAATGAATACTATTGTTCCGGTTATTTGAAGAATTGTATTTCCAATTGCCAATCTTGTCGTCCATTGTCCCTGTACTAACTTATAAAGAGATATAGCTACTTCGAAAACGATCATAACCACAACGATTGGCCAGTATTGAAGTAAAACATCTTGATTAAACGTTGGCACTACAAATTTCAGGCCATTTTCAGTACCTTCATATACACCAACAAGGTGATTTGCATAAAAATAAAATGTAGCCCATATTGCCGTCCACATCAAACCTCCAAAAACTTCAAACTTTGAAATCGCCTTTTTCTTCGGAATATACGAGATATTTTTCAAATCATCAGGAGTCCATTTTTTTAAACTTGTCGTCAACGGCTGTGTATCTTTGTCTTTATCAGTTCTCTCTAAAATAGCAAATACAAGTGTCAACCAGAAAAATACATGGAGGCCTACTTCGACAATTTCCCCAATGCCTTTACCTACCAATTTTAAAATAACATCTAATACCGCCTGATCACCACTATAGCCTATAAAATTTTCTGCAACCATTGCAATGAGTGCGATAACAGCTGCAATCGGGATGATCATTTTTAATAATGTCGTATACACATCAAAATAACGTGGTCCAATTAAATGCATCGGTCTATCCAAATACCCATTAGCCAATGAAACTGGGCTCCCCAATTTTTCAAGGACACTCTTTACATCTTCCTTATTGTACTCATCAGGTAACATATCCTCTATAGTTGACCGAAGTTCTAGTGTAATATCTTCACGATTTCTTTCAGGTAATCTCTTCGCAACCTCCTGAATATAAACCTCAATTAAATTCATTCTCGTCCTCCTCCTTTAATAAGTTATAAAGTTCTTTCGAATCCTTTATCCATTCCTTTTTCAACTGCAAAAATATATTTAATCCATATTCACTTAAAACATAATACTTACGAGGTCTACTCTCAGTTTTATCCCAACTACTCGTCACTAGCTCCTGCTTTTCTAATCGGCGAAGTAGTGGATATAAAGTACTTTGATCTATCATGATTCCTGATTGCTCCAATAATTGGACAAGCGAATATCCATACTGCGGCGTTCTTAGTTGACTTAAAACCGCTAATGTCAATGTCCCTCTCCTTAGCTCAGTAATTAATGAATTTAATAAAGTATCCATTCACCCACCTCATTTCCATTACTATATGTCATACAGTATGTGTTTTATACTATGTATCGTACAGTATCAGTGTGACAAAAACAATAATTTTCCACAAAAAATATACAATAAAAAGCACAAACGATATGATTTGTGCTTTTCTAGCAAACTTAAATACCTATAACACGCTTAACTTTGTACCTCTGGTAATAAAAACTTTCCTTTTTCTTTAGGAAATGGGACAACATCTACAATTGCCTCAAAATTGATTACTCCGTATACATGCGGATATTCTTGACGGTTAGAAGCAAGTTCATATTTTATTTCTGCTTTTAACAGGGATGGATCAATTGTAAGTAATAAAACATCTTCTTCATGACTGAAATATTTTTGAGCAACTTTTAAAGCTTGGTTTAATTAATAATGAACAATGAATAAACCCCTCTTTTATAAATGATTCTTCATTAATTTCTCCAGTTGTTTTCGCGATTCCCCAATTTCTTTTTGTTATTACTTTTATAATCATTCCCATTTTCTCCCCGGTATCTTTATATAGAAAAACAAGAGGTCTTCTGTTCATCACTAGAAAAGCCTCTTGAATTTGTTGTATATTTTTATCCCTTAATTAACGGAGATACTTCCCCGCTATAGAAAATCCATAAATCATGAAGCGATCTTGTACATCCGACATACAATAACTTCGCATCATGTTTTGTGTTTTTATAATGTTCTTCATCAACGTCGATTAGAAGTACGGCATCAAATTCTAGCCCTTTCGCCAAGTATACTGGTACTACCGAAATACCACCTTCATACTTACTTTGATCTGCTTCAATGACGTTTACTGTCAACCCTGCATTTGTTAATTTCTCATATATTTCACGGCATTCATCATCTGTTCTACCAATTATCGCTATTGTTTTCACATCTTCATTTTGCAAATACTGTAATGTCTTTAAAACTTCAGTAAATTGGTCCTCTGCCCGGATTACTTTCACGTCTTCACCGCTACGGAAAACTGGTTTTGCGAGTCCTACTGGAATCTCTGCATTTTTAATTATTTCATTCGCGAATTCAATAATTTCTTTTGTAGAACGATAACTTCTCGTCAGTTCATAATAACCTGTTTCTTGGAAAACTTCCTTAAAAGCACCCCAGTCTTCAATTCCTTGATAATCATAAATCGCTTGAGATAAATCACCTAATATAGTGAAAGAATTACCAAGTGTAATTTCTTTTAATACATAAACTTGGAAAGGAGAGAAATCTTGCGCTTCATCAATAACGACGTGATGGAACTTCTGTCCGATTTCAATTCCTGTTATGCGATGATGTATGTAAATTAAAGCTGGTAAGTCTTCTACATACACTTCTTTTTTACGACTATTCTTTTCTGTTTCTTGAACAAGCTCTTCAGGTAATAATTCGAGTATTTCTTTACTCTTCAACATTGAACTATACAGTGAAAGCGGGCTCATTTTTGGCCAAAAATTCATATATGTGTTCAATCTCTTTGTCGCTTCTTTTTTTAGTAACTTTTTCTCGTTTGTTTCTCCAAACTTTTTAAGTTCAATTTCAATCCAGCGCTTCATTCGGCCAACTAAACGTTCTCTTCTTTTCTTTAATGGATAATGTTTATATTCAACTTGCATCCACTTTTTAACGTCTTCCACTGGAATAACTGCTTTATCCCATGCCTCAAAATCTTTTGTTGGCACTAACTCTTTTTCAAATTGAATCATTCTTTCTTCAATAAACGACTTAAATTCCAGCGTGCCTTTTAATTTACCGAGCATAACCTTTTTTTCGTCGCGATTAATTGAAAAAGCTTCTTTCAATTTTTCTTCTGTTTGCTTTAGTTTCACCGAACCATCTAACGTACGTAATGCCCAATCTGAAAACGTTGTTTGACTAATATTTCCTACCCCTAACTCAGGAAGTACACTCGAAATATAGTCTAAAAACAAACTATTTGGAGCGAATACGATCATTCTCTCTGCTTCAAGTTGTTCACGATACTCATAAATTAAAAAAGCAAGGCGATGTAAAGCGATCGTTGTTTTTCCACTCCCTGCAACCCCTTGAATTAATAATGGTAAGTTTCTTTCCGCACGTATAATATCATTTTGCTCCGATTGTATAGTCGAAACGATATCTTTCAATTTATTATCTTTATTCTCACCTAATCGATATAGAAGAAAATCATCAGTATGCGAGACATCTTCATTTCCTTTCACATATGTATCAACAACACGTTCTAGTTCTCTCTTTCGAATCGAAATATTTCGCTTTAAATAAACATCGCCTTCTACTAATCCGTCTGGTGAATGATAAAATGCTAATTCATCACCACCGGTAAATGAATAAAACATACTCGCGACAGGTGCTCGCCAATCAATTACAATTGGTTTCATCGTATCTTTATCTGAAACACCTACTTTACCGATGTAAATCGGCATAACTTCTTCCTTGCCATCCTCCTGAAAGTCTAATCTTCCAAAATACGGCTCATGCACACCAATACGTAAGCTTTGTCTATTAGACTCCCTCATACTTTCAAGAATTTGCTCTTTAAAATCTTCTCCATAATAAACCGGGATTTTTTCAAGCTGTTCTAATTGATCATCCATCGTACATAAAGTATCTTTCATTTTTTGTAACTCTTCTTCAAAAATGTTGTTCATTTGATGATTCCCTCCTGTCCGTTCTAATTTTTCAGTCGAGATACAATTGTATTAAAAATCCATTTATAAAGTCAATAGTTTGATTGAGAATTTTCCGAAATAAATAAAAATACAAAAATATGCCTCTTTATCTCAGATTTTGAAGTATCCTTAAAACAAAATTTTCTCTCTCTTTATTTTCTTCACTTCATAGATTGCTTACAAAAAATCTAGATGGCACTGTATGTAAAAATAATCATTTTAGTTATCCGAATCATTCCACTGACGACTTATTTCTAGGCCATAATCCATATCGTAAACTTCTTTTATAGCTTTAACTTTTTCAAGACTTGCATCGCTAAATACAGGTTTATTTTCAAAAGAATGTAGAACGATTCTTTCAAGAAGAACGCCTAGCGAAATATCATGATATTCTGCCATCGCTTTCAAAACTTTAACCATTCTTTTTTCCATCCTAATACCAGTTTGCACACGTTCAACTTTAATTTTTTTATTTATTTGTTCATTATTTTGTTTCATAATTTCACATCCTCAATGCAAAAAAACGCTATTTTGTTACCTTGATAACAATGTATCATTATAACACCGATGCATATTTTGTCAATTGTGTCATTTTATTATTGGTTAAACATAATAGATTCTCGCCCTATTACTATTATCAAGATAATGTAAATTTGTATCCATATAACGAAAAAAACGCTATTCTTTTTATAGAAATATACAAAAAGGATGGCGTTTTTAATATGAATTCATCGAAATAATAAGAATTTTAAAAGTATAAATTCAAAAAGCAGATAATGGATTATTCCACTATCTGCTTTCACATCATTCTATAGCTGCTTTTATTTTTCTTTTTGATACTCCACCCAATCACCAGAAATGATAACTTTCTTTAACATTTCTCTATTTTGAGCAACATACACATATGCATGTATTTCTATATCCCCAAAATAAATAGTTTGGGTGATCCGGTCATATAAATCACTCTCTGCATTACCTGTATATTCTTCAAGTTCATCTAATTTTTGCAGAACATCACTATTTACTTCATAAACTTCCCCATATATCTTTTCCTCATTTGAACAAATCATTGCAGGATACCCTTCGTTTGTATCAAATAATTTGCCATATGTCCATGCTACGTCTGCGATGCATATTGCACCTTTCATATAATTATCATTCGTTTGCTCTTTTCTTAACGTGCCATACACGAAAACATGATGCATATGTCCCTATCCCCTTTTTATTGCTCTCTACTTTCTAATTTGTAAATATGCACGAATCATAAAGTAACTCACTTCACCTGGAAGCTGTTCTTTAATAGATTTCAAACCACCTTCTGCATTTTGTACGGCAGTTTCAATAAGAGCTTCATACTCTGTTGGAACAAAGCTTTGCCACTCTACTTCCATACCATCTTCAAAAGAGCGGATTAAGTGGTTTTCAATCGTTTGTCTTGATAGACCTCTATCTTTCGCAATCTCATTTAAATCAATGCCTTGTTTATACATTTCATATGTTTCTATATGAGAATTCGCTGACGCTTTTCCTGATTTTTTACTCTCTGAAACAACTTCAGTCTTAATTGTTTCCGCATAGTTTGGGTTATCCTCAATAAAGTGCTGAACCGCTTGTAAAAAGTGCGACCCGTACTTCACAAGTTTGTGTTCTCCGATTCCTTTTACAGTTAGGAGTTCGGGGTCACTTTGTGGCATTTTCGCACACATATCTTTTAACGTTTGGTCAGAGAAAATAACGAACGGTGGTACACCTTCTCCTTGCGCAATTTCTTTACGCACTTCACGAAGTACTTCAAATAAAGGATGGTCTTGAACAATTTGTCTCGTTTCTACTCGTTCTTTGCGTAAAACGTTCTCTTTACCAAGTAATACTTCTTTTCCTTTTTCCGTTACTTTTAATGTCGGATACGTACCATGTTCAACTGCAATTAACTCATCTGAAATTAAAAACTCAATAAACTCACTGACTTCTTTTACACTACGGTTTGACAAAAGGCCGTACGTTGGCAAAGTATGAAAATTAAATTCAATGACTTTCTTATTTTTAGATCCAGTTAATACTTGTGCAATCATTTGCTTTCCGAATCGTTGGTTCGTCCTAATCATACAAGATAGTACCATTTGTGATTCTCTCGTCACATCGATACTTTCACGGTCGTCCGTACAATTACCGCAGCGGCCACAATCTTCCTTCGGCTCTTCTCCGAAGTATTGCAAAATAAATGATTGTAAACATTGTTCTGTATGACAGTAATCGGTCATATTTTGGAGTTTTTCAAGTTCGTTTGAAAAACGTGATTCTCCAGTTGATTGATCGATTAAAAAGCGTTGTACTTGCACATCTTGAGAAGAATATAACAAAATACATTCACTATCTAATCCATCACGACCAGCACGTCCTGCTTCTTGATAGTAACTTTCCATATTTTTTGGAAGTTGATAATGAATAACGTAACGAATATTCGATTTATCAATCCCCATTCCAAACGCTGATGTCGCTACCATAACGCTGATTTCATCTCTTAAAAAGAGTTCTTGCTGTTCATTTCGATCGTGATCGCTCATACCAGCATGATATTTCGATACCGAAACTCCTGCTTTCCCTAAATCTTCATATAACTGATCGACTACTTTTCTTGTAGCTGCATAAATAATCCCAGATTCCTTCTGATTTTGACGAATATAATCCGCTAAATACGCATTACGATCCTGTCCTTTAATTACTGAAAACGATAAGTTCTCGCGCTCGAACGTTGTCATAATTGTATTTTCTTGATTAATTTCAAGCGTAGTGCAAATATCATCACGTACTTGTGGTGTTGCTGTTGCTGTTAATGCTAAAACGAGCGGTTTTTCTGGAAGATAATCCAATATGCGATGTATATGTAAATAACTAGGACGGAAATCATGACCCCACTGCGAAATACAGTGCGCCTCATCAATTGCTATCATCGGGATTTTCATATCGATAAGTTGATCAACAAACTCCATAGAATCAAGACGCTCAGGCGCCACGTAAAGCAACTTGTAATGCCCTTGTTTCGCCAATTGAATTCGTTGATTCGCTTCTGTAATAGAAATAGAACTATTAATATATGTAGCAGAAATACCGTTTTGTATTAATGTATCTACTTGATCTTTCATAAGTGAAATCAAAGGTGAGATAACTAATGTCGTTCCTTCGAATACTAATGCGGGAATTTGATAACAAATTGACTTACCGCCGCCCGTAGGCATAATACAAACTGTATCTTTCCCATCTAATACATTTTTAATTGTTTCATCTTGTCCTCTTCGGAATGACGAATAACCGAAATAAGACGCTAAAAGTTCTTGTGCTTTTGTAAACAAAAAAGAGTCACCTGCTTTTCTATATCTTTCATCTATTCCTATTATATCATCACTTATGCATCATGAAAGTACTGAATGAAAGAGTTATATATAATCACGTATCAAACTGATTCACGCCATCCTTTTGCATTATTCTAAGTTTCTCTTCGTTTTGGATATTAATTAGTATCAGTGTTTTAGTTATTTTCTACGTTTTACAACATGTAAAACACAAATCTAAGTATACAAGAAGAAAAAATTTCAACATAAATATTCATTTTATTCGCCTTCCTAGAATACTACTAATCGTATACATGTGAATTTGAGGAGGTTAAATTATGAAACGTAGTTACAATAGTTCTATCAAGCCTAAAGAGTCAAATAAACAACTCCAATTCTCTAATAATGATGCGTGGAAATATGAATCATTTTATAAGTATCAGCCCTTATTTTCTTATAGCAAGCTTATGAATTTCCTTTCTCAACTTTTTAAACGTTAATACATGTGCCAAATATATATCATTCAAACAAATTTTCTCAACATATAACTTATAGACTTACTACAATACAGTTGTTACCATATATAATAATCTGTTAGATAAACCCCTTATGTTGACCTGTTTAAATTAGCAGGTCTTTTTTATACTTACATATTGCAATGTATCGTAGCCTGGCTGAAAAGTCTTTTCTCCATTTTAGAACCCTATTCCGCTCTCCACAAATGATTATAATTCCAAAAAGCAAAATATAAATCCGCTACATTCATACAAGCAATTCATTTTTTCTCAATACACAAAGTGAATTTCATTTGTTACTATGAAGGTACTCTAGATGAGTTTTTGCTCATCAACATTATCTAGTTAAGGGGATCTGCTGCTGAAAGCAGATCCCTTTAACTTTATTAAATTGTCTCCTTTTTATTTGGACACATTTACCAGGTTATTTTTTAAAAATTTTATGCTAATATTACGTAGTCGAGTCCGACATCTCGGCAATACCCTTTAGAGGTCCTGCAATTTCCCTTGCAGGACCTCTATTATTTTAAAATTCTTTTGATTCATATATATCATAAGTATGTTTTTCATTCCCCTTCAACTTTCTCCTTTTCCAACTCTCAAAAAAACTCTTGGACACGTAACTTAAAAATAACGTTTATCATATTGTGAGATATACATGTTCAAAGGAGTGTAACTATTTATGTATACTTATTGGCAATCGCATTACTCCCCTTATCATATCACTAATGGAAGCTTCGATTCATTTGTACGAAATTACCGAGTTAGTAAAAACGAAAACTTTTTAAAAGGATATATGCGTTCTTTATGGGAACAACACGTCACTTGGACGCGATTAGCCATTATAGGCATCATCTTTAACTTACCAGACGTAAACGTTACTGTTGGACGTCTTCTACAAAATGCAACACATATGGGGCTTTCCCTTGAACCATTCTACGGAGAAAATGCAGTAAAAAAATATAGTGCATTAATTAAAGACCACTTAACAATCGCTGCTGATCTTGTTAAAGCCGCAAAAGCTGGTGATCAAAATGCAGCGGCCGTTATAGAAAAGAAGTGGTACGCTAATGGTGATGAGATTGTTGAGTTTCTAACCAGTATCAACCCATATATAGAAAAAGAAGAATTTAGAAAAATGTTTTATGAGCATTTAGCGTTAACGAAAGCGGAAGCACTCGCTTTCCTAAATAAAGATTATGATGCCAGTGTAAAACTATACGATAAAATTGAAAAAGAAGCATTAGAAATGGCTGATACTATAACAAATGCAATCGTAAAACAATTTCCGCAAGTATTTCAATAATAATAAGCCGATTTGTCTTCAAATCGGCTTATTATTATTTCTATCTAGTTCACATTTTACACCTCTCCTCTTTACATTTAGCTTATATCGATATATTTTATTAATATCCGTTTTTTATAGGAGGAAATAGTTTGATTAACGCCATTGGTCTCGTATTTATCCTCACAAATAAACACGAGAAAAAGAAGAAAGTTTATCTGAATGAAAAATTCGCATTAATAGACATTATTGATTCTAAGGAAGTATTTGATGATGAAGGTAACTCATTAGTAGAACTAACATGTAAATACAGTATATATTTAGATGAAAAATACTACTGTAAATCTCTCGATGATTATACTGGACAAGTATTCCCCTTCTTAAGCGCTAAAATAGGAAAAGGACTTCTCAGAAACTTAAATTACTACTTTTCTTACGTTGATGCCTATGATAAAAAACCACCTGTTAAAGAAATAAGACCACTTATGAAACAAGTAACTAACAGATAGTGCTAATTGCAAAAAAGAAAGTATCTAAGCAAGCCGTCGCTTTGTCCAGTTCGTTCTCTTGACGATAATCTGTCTCGAAATACACAAGCCCTTGGCCATTTCCACGAGAGATTATTTTAGAAGTATATCCAAGGTTATCCATCATTTGAACCATATCAGGAATTAAATTTATACCAAACTCATAAGTAACTACTTTATTATATTTATTCACTATAATTCCAACCCATTCTTGTTCTTTTGTTTGTTCAACAGTTTGATTTGTAAACCAAGCTAATGATTTATTTCCAATTAATTTATTTAAATCACACTTTCCGATACCAGCTACATTCCCTGTTTCTGTGTATTGCCAAATATCACATGGATACACTGACCACCCTAACGTGGAATCCATACAAAGTCACAATTGATACTTGCCATTCCAAATGGAGCATACATATGATGAGCAATATATAAACCAACTTTCGTAGCTCATCATATGTGTAATTAATCGATAAAGGCTTGTGTACTCGCTCTCATATCGTTCATTGTTTTTACTTCTACATCAGCTACCTAAACTGTGGCATTTTTATCACCACGGTTCCAAAAGTCGCGTGATTCTACTCGAGCATCTTCTAATAAAACGACAGAATGCATAATTACCAAATGGAATATTTCTTGCTTTCATTGCTTGTACATAATTTTTATATAAAGGATTTACACAATTAGATTTCGTAATTGTGGTGCTGTTACATCCCAGTTAATGTCTCTATTATCTACAATGTAACCCATTATTCATCCTCTCCTTTTTTATTATCGTATTCAGAGCTTGTTTTTTTGCTCTTACCCTTTAAAAATTCGGTGTATGCATTGAGTGAACAGAATATTATTATGGATTCAGTATGTGGAGTTTAATAATATTCTAAAGTATAAAATAAACAAAACCACTTTTGGGATAGGTGGTTTTGTCTACTATTTCACATATACATTGGCTCCATTTGTAATTACATAGTATGTTTTACCTTTACTATTTACATTATATTGTGGTGAGCAATTGACACAATATAAGCCGAATAATTAAAGAGAACCTTTATTTTCCAAAAGAATTTTCTTTTATATTATTTCAAATACTCATAATACCACTTAACTTCATCTAACCAAGCTGTAAATTTATCCATATTTCCAGATGGGTAGCCATTCGTTATAGCATAACCAATACCATCTTTCTGAACAACAATTTGTCCATCAATACCTGCATCAACCATCGCTTGAGCTAAAGCTTGTAAATTACTAAATCCTACACCTCCAGTTTTTACTTTAAGCAAGTCAACTGCACTCCCTCCAGTTTGTCCTGTAAGAGCAAACACAATAGAGTTAGCGATTTTATCAACATCCCATTTTGCCATGTCGGATTCATTATCTATGAATCCTAATTCGATAAGAATAGCTGGTGCTTTAGTCCCATTCAATACTGCTAAATCTGTACGTTGTTTTGCACCACGATCACGCCATCCAATATCTTTTGCCAATTGAGCTGAAATTTTAGCCGCCAGGTCTTTCTGATCATAATACAGAACTTCAACTCCCTGTCCATTCCCATCACTTGCATTAAGATGAAAAGAAATAACTAAATCCACATTATGAGAATTACTATTACGAACGATATTATTTAAATTTTGTACTTGAGTACTTCCTACTTCATCCGTATCATCATAAACTGTGTGTCCTAGAGCTCTTAACTTAGCCGCTACAGCATCCTTAACTTGACGATCCATAATGTGTTCTTTTCGATTTCCAGAATTAGCACCTTGCACAATACTATTGTGTCCTCCGTGTAAACTATATCTAGCCATTATTTAACATCTCCTTTCTTAATATCATATTCAGAACTTGTCTTACTGCTATTCCCACTTAAAATCTCAACTTCATTTATTAACACTTAAGGTATTCCCCCACGGCCTGCATTTTCTAAAAGTGAAAGCAATTCATTTTCGATAAATAAAAAGGTTGACGCTTCACAAATCGGGTTATTTGTTCCCTAAATTGCATCAGCTTGAGTGGCGGCACGAACAAAAGAAAAAGCACCACCTTTTTGGCGATGCCTAAGAACTCTATTTTACTTTTCAGCTCCCTATTCACCCCTCCTAAAGGAACAGGTTCTAACATCAAGAGGAGTGAACTATTCCTATATTTCCTCACCTTCCTTCACAGCCTCTTTCAACCTCTGCAACATATAGCCAATCCCTTTACATCCTTCTAACGGATATGTAATGATCCCTTCTGGATATAATTTTGTCACTACTTTCCTATGCTTTTTTCCTGCAAGTAAGACGATTTCGTCAAACTGTATTAAATTTTTATCAGCCATTTGTTTTTTTAACTGTTCTACACTTATAATCTCATCACTCTTTGAATCAAATGCAAGATCATAGTTTTCCTTTACAATATCATTTGGTCGTAAAAATCCATGCTTTGCTGATAATATAACCCAGTTCTCAAAAAATAAAGTTGCATATGCCTGACATGCTTTTCCGAATGGACTAATATATACATCTTTTGCCTCTGTCTCTCCGTAATCTGGGTACTTATCCCAAATTTTCTTCTTTCCGCATGGAATTATGGATAACCTTTTCATCGTTATTTCTTACCTCGCTTCTATCTTTCTTATGAAATACCAATTTTTCAGTACATTTTTTTACAGAATACTATATAATAATCTCGAAAGATAAAATTACATTTTCTTCTATATTTAATTTAACTTAGAACAGTCTATTAAGCATATATATTATTACATAAACACACCGTACTAAAGTCACTTTCATACAGCATGCATACACCTCATCCTTTAGTGAATTTGTGAAGATTTCGTAAAATCAAGTACACTTAATCTCCCAATCGCTATTCAATAGTAAAATATATAAATGTAGTATAAAAAGGAGGGAAACAACTATGAAAAATATATTCCCAGCATTATTAGCTTATATTATTGTTTGTATCATCGCGATTATCATTCCAGCATCTGAGGGTTATAATACTGTAGGTTGGAAATTCTTTGTCGGGCAAACGTACGCAATACCTATTTTCATTATTGCTGCTATTATCACATTTTATATAAATAAGAAACGATCTTATGAATAAATGATAAGAAGGATAGCTATTGCTATCCTTTTTTATTTCCATCTAATAGGGATCGTCTGTAATTTTATAATAAAAAAAGACAAGCAGCCACTCCGGCTACTTGTCCTTTCTGTTTATCCATACTCAATAATATTAAGCTTGGAATGTTTCTGTTAATACAGGAACGATTTGTTTTTTACGAGATACAACACCTTTTAAAGTAGCTGTGTTATTTTGTAATGTTACGTTGTATGCTTTCTCAACAACGTCTGTTGCTTTACCGATCGCAAGACCAACAGAATCGTTAGTTAAGATGTCAGTTACAACGAATAAGAATAGGTCTAAACCTTTTTCTTCTACTACTGCAGAGATAACTTTTTCAAGTTCCGCTTGGTGTACAAGAACGTCGTTTGTATCAACAGCGTTTACTTGTGCGATTTCAACTTTCGCGTTACCCATTTGGAATTCTTTAGCGTCAAGGGAGATTAATTGCTCCATTGTTTTTCCGCTTAAGTCAGCACCAGCTTTTAACATTTCTAAGCCGTAGCTATCTGCATCTACACCAGCGATTTCCGCTAATTCACAAGCTGCTGCTACGTCTTGTTCTGTGCAAGTTGGAGATTTGAATAGTAAAGAATCTGAAATAATTGCAGATAACATTAAACCTGCAACTTCTCTACGAATTGCAACACCATTTTCTTTGTACATTTTGTTTAAGATTGTAGCTGTACAACCAACTGGCTCACAACGGTAGTATATAGGATCGCTTGTCTCAAAGTTAGCAATACGGTGATGGTCAATAACTTCTAACACACGAACAGATTCGATATCGTTAGCACTTTGTTGACGCTCGTTATGGTCAACTAAAATAACGTTGTCCACTTCGTTTGCTACTGTCTCAACAAAACGCGGTCCTTCTACTTTAAAAGAGTCTAACGCAAATTGAGTTTCACCGCTGATTTCGCCTAAACGTACAGGCTCAGCATTCATTCCTAATTCTTTTTTCAATTCTGCATAAGCAATCGCAGAACAAATTGCATCTGTATCTGGGTTTTTATGCCCGAAAACTAGTACTTTTTCCATGTTTTCCACCTCTTCATGAAAAGGATATCTTAAAGAAGCAAATATGACAATATTTTAGACACATTTTTTTATAAATAATTGCAGTTTCTTCTATATTTTTCATAAAAAAATCATCTAAAATGAATTAGATGATCAAAATGTATATTTAATTTAAAATAGTGTAGGAACTTGCACTACATTGTTAAAAGCAAAATTGGAATTTAAACCATTATTCACAAGGTTCACATCAATAACTTGATAAAACGCATTTCCAGTGTCCGCAATCTCCCAAACAGCTAAAATAAGATGGTAGCCACTACGGTCAGTTGGTACATTTGCTTCATGCGTTACTGTTGTCCCCGGTCTAACTCCGCCATCATTTTTTACATAGAACGGCACTAAATCTAAACTAGACCTTGTTAAAGGCATATTTGGATTCCAATCCTTCTTTGTAATGTAGTATTTCCATTCTTTCGTACTATGAGGAGCGGTTAGTTTCCACTTGAATGTATTCATCCCGCCGTTTAACGTAACTTTCTTCCACCTATCAACTGCTTGAACGTCTAAAGCAGGAAAATGGCCAGCTCCTGCGATTTGTCCATCAGAAGGTCCTAATTGCGGAAAACCCCCTATTCCTTCTACACTTTGTGGTTCATATTGAACTGGACCGCAATTTACATTTACCCCTTGCTTACATAAATAAGATCGGCTCGCTGGTAATTCTACATACCCATGAGCTGAAGCCTTTTCTGAAAATCCAAATGTTAATAACCCCGTAAGTAATATCCCGCCACTTAATATAACCTTCTTCACCTTTTGTAAACTTGTCTTTTTCATTCTTTCATCCCCTTCCCAAAAATGAAATGAAAATAACTATAGTTGCCTAGTCATCTTCTCTACATCCATTATAAGTGGAAGAGTATTACTAAAAGAACCCTCTAAAAACTTTCTCAAATTCAATTAGTATATTAAATAAAGTTTATTGATACATTCAAATAACACCGCTAGAAAAATATAGACGGTGTTAAATATACTCAATTAAACCATTCGTTTATAAATAAATTACGAAATTGGCAAAGGCAGTCTAATTATCGAATAGCCCTCTTCCTCTCAGATTTGCGGAAACAGGCTCCTTTCCTATTTCACGTGCCCATATAGATAACTGGCCGATATGGTGGATTTCGTGGACAATGACATGACGTATTATCTCTCCGTGTGTACATTCAATGACTCGGCGCCTAATTGGTGCGTCTCTAGAGCTAATCGGTTCTTCATTGAAATCAGTTTCTGAAAGTTTCCGAGAATCCATTTCATTTGTCCAAGATGTCACAAATGGCTTCACTTTCTCGTGGTATTGATTCGAAAGATTTTTCACTTTTTGCAAGCTGGCATACTCTTCGAACAATGGCTCCTCAGGAACTGGCTCACCTCGCAAACCTAAGATCCACATGTATTCCACATCTACAATGTGAAATAAGGTATGTAGGATACTTCCGAACCCACCGATCCGTTTCTTTAATAATTCTTCATCCGGCATGTCTTCGCACAATGTAAACCAATCATCACGAACTTGCCAGTTATATTGAAACAGTTTCAACATCACAACAACCTCCATCTTTTAGATTAACATTTAATATTCACCAAAAGACTTCAAAATTCCTATTTAAATAATACCTCTTATAAACCTATTAAAACCTTATACAAATTGGCCCTCAAATTGAACATTCAATATGAAGTTAATGAATGAAAAGAAAACCCCTATTATACAGGGGTTTATCAATCTTTTTATAAATCAATACTCAGACCTAATAACAACTTCGTGGTTTGAAAATATCCCTCTTTTTAAATAAAAATACTAAATCATTTTATAATAAATAACCGTTGCATCTAACTCACCATTCGGAGAAATTGCATATTCAGGTATTTTTCCAACTTCTTGATAGTCTAATGATTTATACAATCTATTGGAAGGGTCTCCTTCTCTCGTATCTAGTACTAAAAGAGACCGTTTTTCTTGTTTTGCTCGCTCCTCTGCTTTTTGCATGAGTAAACGTCCAATACCATTACGTCTAAAGTTTGGATGAGTCATTAACTTGCAAATTTCAGCTCTATGTATCCCATTAGGCTTTGTAACTAAATGTAATTGAATACTCCCTGCCACTTCATTGTTTATTTTAGCAACATACAATATCACTTCTGGTGCTAATACAGTTTGCCAATAATTTGTTGCTTCTTTTTGTTCCAGTGGAGGTAAAAAACCAATTGACGCCTCATCATTTACTACAGTTTTCAACAGTTCAGAAAGCTCTTCAATGTCTTCATCAAGTCGTTTAATTTCTTCTATTACTATACTTCGCATTCCTTTTCCCCCTTTTGTTTCATTGTAACAATTTTTAAAGCAGGAATAATGAAATACTAAGATGAAATTATTAAATATATGATTTTTTAGAGAAAGGATACCTATATGAAGTATATATTAGATAAGAAATATGCAAGAGAATTACTCCAGTGGGCATATGAGCAAAACCCAGGTCCGTGGTTCGATCATTCACGTAATGTTGCACTTGCAACTGAAAAGATAGTTGTTGAACTTATTAATAATGGGTACGACCTAGATGCTGATATAGCATACAACGCTGCCCTCCTGCATGACATAGGAAGATATAAAGGTTTTACTAAATCTGTTATTCATTCCTATGATGGTTATATGTATATGAATGATTTAGGGTATACAGGAAACGCCATTATATGTGTGACGCATTCATTTCCTTGCAAAAATGAGCATTTAGATATCGCGGCAGAGTGGAGCATTGTTCCTGATTATATGGAAAGCCGATTAATTGAAATATTGAATGAAAACAGTGACTACGACTTATACAATAAGGTGATTACCCTTTGTGACGCACTTGCTGATGCGGGAGGCTTTACTACTCTTGAAAAAAGATTGGTTTCAGTTGGTTTACGTCATGGCACAACCTCTCATACTTCTTTACATTGGAAGGGATTCTATGCAATTAAGAAAGAATTAGAATCTTTAATTGGTAAGAGCATATACACACTTCTCCCTAATATAGAGACATCGATTTATAAAAATATAGAATATTAAAATGAGATTTGACTTGATAGAACATAAAGGTAACTTTGATTTTGGATATGAAGATATTGCGGGTATATCTCGGAAATGTAAATTTTCTAATTGTTCGCATACAAATGAACCACACTGTGCAGTAAAAAAAGCTATCTCTGACGGCATACTTTCTGAAGAAATATTTAATAGTTATTATAGAGATATAAATGAGGCACAATATGTTTCTGCACAAAGTAATAAAACAAAAGCTATCGATTATATGAAACAACTGAAACTCTTTCAAAAAAATTAGGCTAAAATAAAAAGCTCTCCTTACAAGCTTGCTTTAAGGAGAGCTTTTTCGCGTTTAATGACTTTGATTTTTCAATTCCACCATACACACTTGTACTAAAATCATCGCTTAGCACATTTCAGTTCTCCTGAAATTGCAGCTAAAGCACAACAAGCTTCTAAAATCACTTTACTAAGATCAGCCTTTTTGTTTACGACCAAACAAGGACCATATATAACTTTAATCAAAGATTGAATTTTCGGTTTTTTAATATTGGAAATTTGCATGTTTAAAACTTAACACTATCATCCGCCGATACTTTTTCTTTAGAATTTTTCTTTTCAACCTCTTTACTCCGCTCTTCCCAAATCGTTAAACCTTCAATTCCTACTTTTTTAGGATCAAAAACCGGATCTTTTCCTTCTTTTTTCTGCGTTTCATAATCTTTTAACACTTTTAATGCAGTTTTGCTTAACAATAGGATCGCTATAAGGTTTAGCCATGCCATACTTCCAATTCCTAAATCTCCGAGGTTCCATAAAAACGAAGCTGATTCTACACTACCGATGTATACCATAATTAAAAATCCAATTTTTAATACTGGTTTTAACCAACTATATTTGAGCCCACCATCTAAATAAGTAAGCGTCGTTTCAGCGATATAGTAGTAAGCGAGTAAAGTTGTAAATGCGAAGAAGAAGATTGCGATTGAAATAAATATTGGACCAAATCCAGTCATAACAGTTTCAACTGCTTGTTGTGTATAAATTGGACCTGCTTCCACATTTCCTATATTCCGTACAATTGCGCTTTTCCCTTCAGGTATAACATTATACATACCTGTTATTAAAATCATGAGAGCTGTCGCTGTACATACTACAATTGTATCGATATATACAGAAAACGCTTGAACTAACCCTTGTTTTGCAGGATGTGATACTTCAGCAGCTGCAGAACTATATGTCGCTTCTCCTACACCAGCAACGTTTGAAAATACTGCACGCTTTACTCCCCATGCAATAGCTGCCCCAACGATTCCTCCAAACATTTCATTTACACCAAATGCACTTGAGAAAATTAAAGCAAACATACTTGGAATTTCCGTTACATTCGCAATTAATACGATACATGTAACAATTACATATCCAATTGCCATAAATGGAACTAACATTTGTGAAACGCCTGCAATTCTCTTTACTCCACCAAAAATAATCGCTGCCAATAATACAACTAAAAATATACCAGTTACATATTTACTAATGCCAGAAGAGTTTTCAAATCCAACCGCGATACTACTTGATTGAATACCTGGTAATAAAACGCCATATGAAAGTGTTACAACCACTGCTACAATGACCGCAAACCATTTCATTTTCAAACCTTTTTCAATGAAATATGGTGTACCACCGCGGTATTCATTTCCTACTTTACTTTTATATACTTGTGCTAATGTTGATTCAACAAATGCACTAGCCGCTCCTAATAGAGCCATCATCCACATCCAAAATACAGCTCCAGGTCCGCCAAAAGCGATAGCTGTCGCGACCCCTGCGATATTCCCTATTCCAACCCTACCTGATAACGCCAAACAAAATGCTTGAAAGGATGATATCCCAGTCTCTGAGCTCTTTCCTTCAAATAATAGTTTAATCATCTCTTTAAAATAACGAATTTGTAAAAAACGAGTTGCAATTGTGAAATACACTCCTGCTCCTAATGCAAAAACAACTAAACCAATACTCCATACTTGCCCTACTAACCATTCTACTAATTTCTCCATCCAAATCCCCCTTATAATTCTTTTGAAAAAGCAATTTTATATATAAGAAAACGGACAACCTTTATCCTACCTACCAGTTGTCCGCATCTCTTACTATATTTCATCATTCTTTTATCCTGCTATTTGTGGGTAGTATGATTCCCACCTCATGCGTTGAACACAAAGGAAGTAAGGTGGAAAATCACCTACCCGTAAATGCCTGATTGGTTCAACTACTATTCAGCGAGGATGAAAAGACTCCCGACTGAATAGAGTATCACTTAATATTTACCCAAACACTTTTCACTTCTGTATAGTTATCAAGGGCATATGAACCTAATTCACGTCCAACACCAGATTGCTTATATCCACCAAATGGTGCAGCAGCATTTTCTAAGTTATAATCATTAATCCACACTGTTCCTGCCTTTAATTTATTGGCCACTTGATGTCCCGTTTTAATATTTTGTGTCCATACACCCGCAGCAAGTCCATATGAAGAGCTATTTGCTCTTTCAATTACTTCTTCTGTCGAATCAAACGGGAGAACAACGACAACTGGTCCAAAGATTTCTTCCTTAACAATTGTCATATCATCAGTAACATTTGTGAATACTGTTGGCTGTACAAAATAACCTTTTTCAAATGCACGTTCACCGCCAGCTGCAACAGTAGCACCTTCAGCTCTTCCTTGTTCAATGTAATTTAGCACACGCTCTTGTTGTTTTTTAGATACGAGCGGTCCCATTTCAGTTTCCGCCTCCATACCTGCCCCTAGCTTCACGTTATTTGCCATTTTCACAAGTTCATTTACGACTGTTTCATAATGTTTCCGATGAACGAAAACTCGAGATCCTGCGCTACAATTTTGACCATGATTATACATAATTCCTTGGAACGCACCGTTAATCGCTTCTTCTAAGTCAGCGTCTTCTAAAATGATGTTTGGTGACTTACCACCAAGTTCTAATGTTACATGTTTAATTGTTTCTGCGGATTGACGCATAATGTATTTTCCCGTAACTGTTGAACCTGTGAAAGCTACTTTATCAATATCATGATGGTTTACAATTGCAGCTCCTGCTTCAGGGCCGAAACCTGGTACAAAGTTTACGACACCGTTTGGAAAACCAGCTTCTTTAAAAAGCTTCGCTGTATATAGTAAAGATAAAGGTGTTTGCTCTGCTGGTTTTAATACAATCGTACAACCTGTCGCAAGAGCGGCTCCCATCTTCCAAGAAGACATAACGAGCGGAAAATTCCACGGAATAATTTGACCTACAACGCCAACCGGTTCATGGCGTGTATAATTTAAATAATCTTTTGAAATTGGAATTGTTTGCCCGATAATTTTTGTAGCCCATCCCGCGTAATAGCGGTAATTTTCTACAGTCGCTGCAATATCATCATCAAGTGCTACTTCATATGGTTTTCCATTATCTAAAGCTTCCAGCTGTGCTAATTCTTCTCTATGCTCTTCAATTAAGTCTGCTAATTTATAAATAAGATGCGCTCTTTCAGCGGTAGTCATTTCTGCCCAAGGGCCTGATTCAAAAGCAAATCTTGCCGCTTTTACTGCGACATTAATATCTTCTTCTTGCGCTTCACATACGACTGCTAGAACATCTTCTGTTGCTGGATTGTATGTTTCAAACGTCTTGCCACTTATTGAAGAAACAAATTCACCATTAATAAACATTTTAATTTCTTCATTTAAAAACGCTTTCACTTTTGGTTTCAGCTCAATGTTTGTCGTTAACATATATGCTCTCCTCCTTATTTAAACAGCTGCGTGAGCTGCAATTTCTGATAAAATCGTTTGAAGTTTTTGATCTTCTTCTTCAGTTAATCCTAATCTCGGATAACGTGAAGGTCCTCCGACTTGCCCGTGTAATTCCATTGAGCGTTTAACGATTTGTACATATTTCCCTGATCCTTCAAGAAACTCACAAAGAGGTAAAATAGCATCGTTCATTTCCCACGCTTTTTCTAATTCACCATTTTGAAAATGCTCATACATTTTCGTAACAAGTCCTGGAACAATATTTCCTGCTACTGAAACCCATCCTGTTGCACCAACTAAATAAGATTCCATAACTAAATCTTCAGATCCGCAGAAGACTTGGAAAGCACCTTCGCCTTGTCTTACTAAATCTCTCGCTTTTCGAATATCTCCGCTAGATTCTTTAATATGTGTAACATTTTCACATTCTTTTCCAATACGGAGCATAAGTTCTGTACTCATATCAACACCGGAAGTAAATGGGTTATTGTATAACATAATTGGTATATTCACAGCGTTTGAGATTTCTTTAAAATGAAAATAGATTTCCTCTTCTTTCGGTTTACAATAATACGAGTTTATTATTAATGCACAATCTGCTCCGTGTGCTTCTGCATGTTTTGTATATTCAATCGTTTCTTTCGTCGTCTCCGCAGCAGTTCCAACAATAACTGGAATACGGCCATCAACTTCTTTTAATACTGTTTCTACCATGTTAAATCGTTCTTCTTTTGATAAACTAACAAATTCTCCCGTACTTCCATTAATAATAATTCCAGCTACTTTTTGCTCAATAAAGTAGTTTACGTTTTGTTTTACACCTTTCCAATCAATCTCTTGGAATTCATCCATTGGTGTTATTAATACTGGAAATGCCCCTTTAATTTTTTGCATCTTTATCTCTCCCTTTAACATATTATTTTAATAAGAAACCTGTTGGAAACGGATCAGTAGGATCTAATATAAATGTTTGCATACCTGTAATAAACCCTCTACTTTCAAATCGAAAAATGTATCCGAGTTCTTCTTTCTTCACTTTTTCTACTGTTATAAAGCTATTAAAAATACTTTCATTTCTAAAAGGTTTATCCGCTATATAATCATTTTTAAATAATGTATGAACATAAGACACAATAGTAGAAACAAAACCCGGCGAACGTACTATAAAGTTATCTTCATGAAATGTAATCGACTTTATATGGTTCTTTTCTTTTTGCATAGAATCTACTAAAATAAGTCTTTTTATTAATGACTGTTTTTGTATAACTTGAAGTGTAGTTTCACCCCATTTTTTTAATTTAGAGATGTTTTCAATACTGATTTCTGGCGAATACGTATCCTTTTCTACAACTGCATATACTTTATCTGCCTGTATGAGAGAGTAACTTATATTACCAACCTTTAAATTTGTCTCAATCATATAACATAGTTTGCTTTCAAACGAAACAGATACAACTTCATCATTCTCTACATATGCATCCACTGAAAATATTCCAGATAGCGTTTCGATTTTGTATTGATTAGACTCTCTCTTTTTTAAATACCCGCTTTCTAGCAACATCGTTATTACTGCGACAATGCCTCCGTAATGAAGAGGAATGGATCCTTCATGATTAAAAAACAATACAGCTGCATCCACTTCATTATGAATAGAAGGAACGACAATACATCCATTTAAACCGATAAAACCACGTGGTTCATTTAATAAAAGCTTCATTTCCTCTGCTAATTCACCTGAAAATTGTTCGTTTAATTGCTCCAAACTGTAGTAGTATTTGCATGGTACGTCTTTCATTACACGAAATGCCTCACCATTTACGTGTACGTCTACTGCTGTATACATTTTTTGAATGTTCATTTTACATCCTCCGTTTCATGTTCCATCGGCGGAATTAGCAAAAAGCCTTCTTTAAGTGGATCCTTTTCATTGTAAAAAAACTTATGCATGCCCATAAGCCAAGCTGATCCCGTAATTTTCGTTACTACAGCTTCAATATTCTCTATATTTGTCGCACTTATGACACACCCTTTAAATAAAGAGCCCACGATACTCTCATGAACGAATTCTTCATCAATATCGATTTTTTTATGAGCGTATAATACAGCTAACTTCGCTGATGTTCCTGTACCACATGGAGATCGATCAATACCCCCTGGCGGAACAACAACTGTATTTTTCACATGCGCACTTTCATGAGTAGGATCTGTATAAAATTCAACATGTGTTAATCCTCTTATAAACGAATACTGCGGATGAATGATTTCAAACTTCTCATTAATTGTATTTCTAATATGAATCGCCTTATCAATGATTGTAGATGCGTTTTCTGGTACTAACTCTAGACCTACTGACTTCGCATCAATAATGGCATAAAAATTCCCTCCATATGCAATATCAGCTTCTACAGTTCCAACTTCTTCGACGTGTACAGAAATATTTTCCAGTAAAAAAGCTGGTATGTTACAGAAGGAGACTTCTTTCGCTTTCCCATCTTGAACAGAAATATCTACTTCAACTAAGCCAGCTGGTGTATCTAGCTTTAAAGAAGTAACCGGTTCAACTACTGGAATTAAACCTGATTCAACTAAAGCTGTACATACACCAATTGTATCGTGGCCACACATCGGCAAATATCCACCTGTCTCTATGTATATAACACCTATATCAGCTTCAGGATGACACGGATCTGTTAACAGCGCTCCTGACATTACATCATGACCACGTGGCTCATTCATTAACAATTTGCGAATCCAGTCATATTCCTTTTTCATATGTAACATCTTCTTTGCCATCGTCTCTCCAATTAACTTAGGAAGTCCGCTAATTAATGTCCTCGTTGGATTCCCGCCCGTATGTGTATCAATTGTCGTAAAGACTCTTTGTGATCTCATCCGTTTAACACCCTTTCTGTAAAACGACTCAAACGAAGTGGTTCAATAGGAATGATTGTTTCTTTTTCATTTAATAACTCTTCAATCACTTTCCCAGTAACTGCTGCAAGACTAATTCCATCACCTTCATGTCCTGCTGCAATAAAATAATTCGGAATATGTTCCACTCGTGAAATGATCGGCAAATGATCTTCTGTCCACGGGCGTAATCCAGCATATGAACGAATCACCATCATATCTGCCATTTTCGGATAAAAACGAATTGCTCTGTTCGCAATACATTTAATAACCTCGTTATTTATCCTCGTATGAAAGCCTGCAAACTCTCTACTACTACCAATTAAAAAATTTTGGCTTTCTGTCGGTTCAAATACAAGTGCCACCCCGTACTTTTCAGTTAAAGCATCCACTTTTCGTTTTCCACCAAATTTAGAAATCAAATAACCAAATTCCATTACTTTACGGCAACCTACATGTTGTTGCCTTGAAGCTACAATAATATGCCCTTTTCTCGGTTCGATTGGGATATTTACATCTAACATTTGTCCGATTTTAGGAGCCCACACACCAGCTGCGTTCACCACTTGCTTCGCAGTAAACGTTCCATTTGTCGTTTCTACAATAAAGGAACCGTCTATATCTATTTTTATTTCTTTCACTTCTGTATGATTAAAAGCTTTCGTACCAAATTTCTTCGATTCTGCAAGAAGTGAAAAAGCAAGAAGATATGGATTTACAGTCGAATCAGTTGCGCATTCTAAACCACCCAATAAATCATCTGCAAAAAATGGTGATTCCTCTCTTATATCTTGCCTATCGAGCATTCGAAACGGTAATCCAGCCTCTTTTTGACGATTTACCCATTGCTGTGCTGCCTCCATTTCTTCGTCTGATTCACAAACGAGAATGCTTCCTGGCGCCCTATATTCAAATGAGTGCTCCAACTCTTCACTTAATTCAGTTACTAATTTTTGACTTACTAACGACATTTGACTATCAAACCCTGGATCTTTATCAATCGCTAAAATATTTCCGTCACACCGTGAAGACGTCCCACTAACAAATTCCCCTTTTTCAATGATTGTTACGTCTCTCCCGTATTTCGAAGTGTAATAAGCAATCGAACAGCCAATTATGCCGCCACCTATTATTAAAACGTCACAGTGCCTCACATAGCACCCCTCCTTTCTCCTAAATCTCTCACTATCTATTTATGCAATTGGTGTGCCAACTCTACATACAGAACTATTTATATAAAATAATTTTTATTTGTAAAAATATTTTAAATTTATCGTAAATAGGTGTATTATTTTTTTATCACTGTCTAAATTTTTATACATACCAGGAGGACACTATGACATTTTCATTTCCAACAATAAAAGAGTTTATAAAAATTTTGTCAATTAATCGTACAAGTGTGTTTAAGCACATGAAACAGGTAGATGAAAAATTTTATTACATCCATTCATCTACTGAAGAATGG
The DNA here is from genome assembly GCF_038050385.1 of Bacillus sp. FSL R9-9410. Classification (NCBI taxonomy): domain Bacteria; kingdom Bacillati; phylum Bacillota; class Bacilli; order Caryophanales; family Bacillaceae; genus Bacillus; species Bacillus sp. FSL R9-9410. The sequence goes on along the minus strand of NZ_JBBOTV010000001.1, from coordinate 1,981,669 downwards.
AGTTGCGCAGTTATATATGAAAATGACTCTTTCACTGCTTTAATCGAAGCCTTTTCTAGCTATTCAGCGGTCGTTATTATAAACGAAACTCAAGAACCTATATGCTGTATAACTGCTCAGCAAACGCTCCCTTTTCTTTATAAGTATTACAATGAACTACAAGCGTTTTATAATACTGTTATTCAAACAACCGATTCTTCTGTTACAGTCATCGATGATAAAGAATGCGTTCGTACTTGGACGGATGGCGCCGAAAAGATTTTTTCAGTCAACCATAATGAAATTATCGGACAACCCATTACACGTTTTTTTGATTATAAAGATTTAGAAATTTTACAATCATTACATGCCGGAAAAAGCATAATCGCTCAGTTCCATCAGCCTCGTCCTGATTTATTCGTATTAATTAATTCCAATCCAGTTTATTGTAACGATGAAATTATAGGAGCAGTCGTTTCTGAAACTGATGTTACAAATCAAGTCGCTTTGAATGAAAAACTATTTAATATGTCGCATGAAATGCACCGATTAGAACAAGAAGTAGCAAAATATAAAGATACATCCGATCCTTTCCTTACGATGAATGGAAAAAGCCCTGTTATACAACGAACGATTCAATTAGCTAGAAAGGTTTGTTCAGTGAAATCCACGGTTTTAATACTCGGCGAAAGCGGAGTTGGAAAAGAAGTGTTTGCGAAAGCAATTCATGAAGCAAGTGAGACAACAAATGCCCCTTTCATTTCAATTAACTGCGGTGCAATTCCTGAAGCGTTATTTGAAAGTGAATTATTTGGTTACGAGCGCGGGGCGTTTTCTGGTGCAAATAGTAAAGGTAAGAAAGGGAAAATAGAGCTCGCGCAAGGCGGTACTTTATTCCTTGATGAGATTGGAGAAATGCCGCTTGATATGCAAGTGAAACTTTTGCGTGTACTGCAAGAACGAAAATATTACCGAGTTGGTGGAGAAAAAGAAATACATATTGATTTCCGCATTATCGCTGCTACAAATCGTGATTTACAAGAAGAAATGAGAAAAGGAACTTTCCGAGAAGATTTATACTATCGCTTAAATGTAGTTAGCTTGCATATTCCGCCACTACGCGAAAGACGAGAGGATATTATCGAATTAACCTATTCCTTCTTAAACGATTTTTCAATAAACTATAACAGACCTATTCGCGACTTACCTTCAAATATTATGCATGAACTGCTTCATTACAATTGGCCTGGTAATATTCGCGAGCTCCGCAACGTAGTTGAAAGACTCGTCGTATTTGCGACGGACGGTATTATTAAACAAGAATATTTACCGTTTCATACAAATGATACTTTAGACAATCATACGGCTCATTCCCTATTACTCAGCAACAATAATACGATTCTTTCTTTACAGGAAGAAATGGATGAGCACGAGAAAAAGGTAATTGAAAGAGCTTTACGTATTTTAGATGGTAATAAATTAGAATGTGCGAAACAACTTGGGGTAACGAGGGCCACTTTATATAACCGTTTAAAAAGACTGGGGTTACAATAACCCCTCTCCTCCTCTATATTGGCATAGTTTTTGCATAATAATTTGTGTAAACCGAACTAGAGGAGGAATACATATGACGAATAAAGAGAACTTAATTGTTTGTCGTTGTGAAGAAGTTACATACGGACAACTTCAATCGACAATTGCTGAATATAATTGCTCAGCTCGTGAGCTAAAACTAAGAACACGTGCTGGTATGGGTTTTTGCGGCGGCAGAACATGTAGAATGACGATAGAACGAATGGTAGAAAATGCGAATCCTAACATATCCCAAAATGAAATTCCATTAAAATATCAACCGCCAGTGCGTGCAGTTACTTTTGGAGCGGTAGGTGACAATCAATGAGTAGAATTACACATCACCCTATTTTAGGTAGTTTAAATAGTAGTCAGCGTATCAATTTTCAATTTAATGGTCAACAATATGAAGCATATGAACATGAAACGATAGCAGCCGCTCTACTTGCAAACGGAATAAGAACGTTAAGAGTGCATGAAGATAGCGGAACTCCGCGAGGTATTTATTGTAATATCGGGCATTGTTCTGAATGCCGCGTGACTGTAAACAATCAAACGAACGTACGAGCTTGCTTAACTGTAGTTGAAAACGATATGGTTGTTGAAAGCGGAAAACAGCATCCAAATATCGTGAGAGAGATGGTGAAAAAGCGATGATCGATGTAATTATTATTGGTGCAGGACCAGCAGGATTATCAGCTTCCATCTCTTGTGCACGTTTTGGACTTAACGTACTTGTTATTGATGAATTTATGAAGCCGGGCGGGAGATTGTTAGGACAGTTGCATCAAGAGCCTACTGGGGAATGGTGGAACGGAATAGAAGAATCAAAGCGCCTTCATGAAGAAGCAAAAGCACTTTCAGTCGATATTCGGTGCGGTGTTTCCGTCTATAATTTAGATAAAGATGAAAGTTGTTGGTTCGTACATACAAATATCGGTATGCTAGAAGCTCCGTTTGTACTTATTGCTACTGGGGCTGCGGAGTATTCTATTCCCCTTCCTGGCTGGACACTTCCAGGGGTTATGTCAATTGGCGCAGCTCAAGTTATGACAAATGTTCACCGAGTTCAAGTTGGTAAAAAAGGAATCATTATCGGTGCTAATATTTTGTCATTCGCCATTTTAAACGAATTGCAATTAGCTGGAATCACAGTGGATCATATTGTACTCCCTGAAAAAAGCGAATTAAGCCAAAAGGCCGGTGAACCAGAAGAAGTTTTAAACTCACTCTTAAATGCGGCTCACCTCGCCCCATCTCCCTTCCTACGTATAGGTAGCCGTTTTATGAAATATGATTGGATTCGAAAAGCTGGATTAACATTTTATCCAAATAGCGGCATGAAAATAAACGGGACGTCGCTTCATCTTCGTAAAGCTGCACTTGAAATTATCGGTACAGATCAAGTTGAGGGTGTACGTGTTGCTAACATTGACTCTAAAGGAAATATTATTAACGGATCAGAAAAGATATATGAGGCAGACTTCGTTTGTATCGCTGGAGGTTTATATCCGCTTGCTGAGCTTGCCGCTGTAGCTGGTTGTCCGTTCCATTACATTCCTGAACTTGGCGGGCATGTCCCGCTTCATTCAGAAGAAATGGAAACCTCTCTTCCAGGTTTATTTGTTGCTGGAAATATTACTGGCATTGAAAGCGGAAAAATCGCAATGGCGCAAGGAACAGTTGCAGGTCTATCTATTGCTAAACATGCAAGTGAGAAACGTGACGTAGTCGACCAACAATTACAACAAGCAATTCAAAACGTTCACTCTGTTCGTCAAAAAGCAGCGATTCAATTTAATCCAATGATTGATGTTGGTAGACGGAAGATGAATGCACTTTGGTGTGATTATTCCTCTACATATGCACATACTGAAAAGAGCTACTGAGATTACTCTCAACAGCTCTTTTCACTACTCATTTGAGTTATTAAATTTCGCTAATGCGTAAATACCTTCTTCATCATCTAATTCAAGTTGCAATCTTGCCGCAAATGAATTGACGTTGTATTCTCGATCAAGTAGTAAGCGTAGTGCTTCGATTAAGTTCGCTTGAATTAATATTTGCTGGCGACCATTTACCTCTACTTCTGCAGAGAAACCGTAGTCATCATCATACATTAGTTCAACTGAAACTTCTTCTGGACCAACTTGTCTTTTTTCAGCGATATATATACAAAGCGCATTTATAAGCTCTTGTTCAGAAATTTTTATTGTTTCCATGCTACTTCATCTGCCTTTTTCTTACGTTGATCTTTGAAGTATTTAAATGCACGAACTGCTAACATTACGATACCAGCCATTAATAACATATTTACCATAAACGCTAATACAGAACCAAGAGCTCCCATATTTGCAAATAAGCTACCCATTAGTAAACCACCAAGACCACCTAGTAATAAACCTTTCATAAAGCCACCTTTATTACTTTTTGGTGCTGTGTTTGTTGCTTTTGTTTTTGAATCTGTTGTCGTTTTTTGTGAATTTACATTAGAATCTTTTTTGTTTAAATCAACTTTTGAATTTTGACCAGAACTTGGTGTATATGATTTTTTACCAGATTTGTAACTTTTCGCTTCCGCGTGATTTACGAACATAAAGCTACTAGCTCCAAAGATAACCATGAATGCTGTCATTACTGCTACAAGTTTTTTCAACATATTATATCCATTCTCCTTTTATATAGATATATGTGAAATCTACCTTTCTTTAAAACAAGAATGATAGATTTATTTTAAAACCATTTTAAAGGTTCTTATGAACTTATTATATGAACTTTTGTCGAAATATGCAAGTATTATTTACTTACGACAATAATTCCATAACAAAGGAAAAATTAAGAAAAACGGAATTGACTTTAAATGAAACAAAACATATTATAAGTTCATAAGAACTTTTTATAATTTTGGAGGTGAAAAGATGGAAACATTTCATCTCACACGAAACGAAATGGCAACGCTCCTTCTATCACTTAGAGGATGGAATCCGAAAAAGCCTCTTAGTATTTTACAAGAAGCTTGGGCAAAGTCACATAAAAAAGATATTGAAAGCGGACAAAGCGTTACAGCTTTTATTACAACCGCACTTTCACCTATTTTTGAAAAATTAATTAAAATCGATGATACGGATGTCGGTTTTTCTTTAAATGAAATAGTTGCGCTTGGTAATCAGATTGAAAACACAAGTTTCTCTGTAACTGCTATGCAAAACTGGGTGAAACGAGATATAAAAGAAATGATTGGCTCCCCTCAAAAAGGGAAGAAATACTCAATCGAACAAGCAGCATTACTATTCATTGTCGAAGATTTAAAAACAGCGCTTGATTTTGAATCCATTCGTAAACTATTACGACTCATCGTAAATGACCCGGCCGATCGAAGTGATGATTTAATTAACCCTGTTCATTTATATGTAGCTTATTCTTCTTTATTTGAAGAACTGAATCAAGGGAATTGCTTACAACTAAATGCAACAGATACCATTCATACGATTGAAAATATTGTAAAAGAAAAAGCTGATAAAATCGCAAGTAAGTTCGATCAAATTAATAACGAACAACGCGAAGCAATTCGTAACGCTATTATTATCGCCACGCTTTCTGTACATACCGCTTATGTACAAATGCTAGCAAAACGTTACGTTTCAGCAACGTTATTTTTACAAAATTTAGATGTGAAGCCGTAAAAAATAGAAGCATAATAGCTTCTATTTTTTTATAACAAAAAGGTTGTTAATTTCAAAGACGAAAACAAGCATAACCCTGTCGTATATTGAGAACAGGGTTATGCTTGTTTTCCCTCGATGTAAGATACTTAACAATTTAACAAGAAAGTCGTTTTTTAGAGTGCTAGTATCAGTATGTCCAAATTTGATAAACCATTTTCATATACTTCATAGTTTTTGCACCAGAACCGCCAAGGCAAATAATTATTTGCTGGACAGCACAGGAAATATTAGTTCATAGCTTCTGCCGAAATCGCCTCACACCCATTGAATAACGCGAACTTTTGGACACAACTGTTCAAGGCTGTTCGCAATTGTATTGTTTGCTTCACACCTTTCTCGTACCAGATGTTTTTAATAACGAGCGTTCCAGTTTTTCGCTCCGCGATTATCTCGGCTCGTCCAATGAAGTTCTCTCCATATAGTAGAGGCAGTACGTAATAGCCGAATTTTCGTTTGTTTGCAGGCGTGTAAATCTCCCAGGTGTAATCGAAGTCAAACAATTCGCTTATAAGTTTTCTATCCCATATGAAATTATCAAGGGGGGCAATAAGTTCACAACGTAATTTCGGATCTTGATTTTGCAGAACGGCTTCAATAAGCGGTAAATCCTCCGTGAGGCAGTACAACTTATCCTTCGTTTGTTCAACAGCGACAGCAACAATGCGAGGTTCGTGCAATAGCTGGCGGAAAGCTTCGTTTCGCTGTGTTGCTTTCAACCCCCATATGTTCAGCCATGCATCTGATGCACGATTCCATAAGAGACCTACAGAACCGATTCGACGCAGTATCCGCCACTTATGGTGCTCAAGCTCGTCATCCAGCGGATCTGGTGCATTCAGCAAATCTGGCTGGATGTACCTTTTGGCGATATCGTAATATTTACGCGTTCCTTTTTTATGATGGATAATTAACTCACCCGTTGAATACATCTGTTCCAGTACCGAACGAGATGTATTGTTTCCACCGCTCCAATGGATGGCCGATTGCCAAGAGAAGTCTCCACTCAATTTTAAATCACTTGAACTTAGCGCGCCGTGATTTTGGATATGATCCCGTACATGCGTTGTCAATACTTCCATTTCGGGATAGCGTTCGGCATGCTGACGGGCGGCTTTCCTGTATCGCTCAAAATACGGCCAATCCTCGACAGGGATAATGGCTAGGTTTTTGTCGGGATAATCAACAAGGCTTCTATCTTCATACAACAACTCAGCGAGCATGCCCTTAGTAAATCCCTTGATTCGCGATTGTAGCACTAATTCGGCGTTTTTTCCGCAAACATCGATGGGATCGTATTGAATACAGCTAGCCTGCCGAACAAAGTCCAATACGCCCTGCTTCCCGCTAAATTTATAGTCACCTAAAAGTCCATGTTTTAACAAAAGAAATTGTCGCGCCTGGCGGTTTGTTAATTGAATCATGTGCGTACCTACCTCTAGTTTAGTTTTTTTATTATAGTACAGTGGGAGATGAAGGGAAAAATCACAGGAGCGAAGAGAAGTTTGTGTACGTCCTCTATGGGGGACTTGGACTTTTTGTTGGTTTGAGCTCAGTACAATACCGAACTCAAACCAACAAAGCAATCCCATAATAAAAAGTCTAACTTTAAATAATACTCCCCCAGGAGGGAACCCTGTCGTTATTATATTTCTTTTGTTGGATCCATTACAGGCGGTACTGATAAGCCGGCTTGACGTAATAGTAACATCATCTGGCCGCGGTGATGTGTTTGGTGATCAATTAAGAAACGTAGTACTGCGCCTTTTGTTGGGAGACTCTCAATACCTATTTCTGTTAGCAAGTCCTCATCTGATAGCTTGGCTACCTCTTGCTTGACTGCCTCTGCTACTTTTTCGTAAGCTACTGTAATTTCTCTTGCTGTCGCTGGAACTGGTTCATTATGATCAATCATTGGTACAGTTAAACCAGCTAAATGACTAAAATAACCTGCTGTTTCTACCAAATGCCAGCCTAACCAGCCAAGTACACTATGTCCTTCCACAATACTTTGTCCTAATTTTTCATCTGTTACGGCCTGCAATACTTTAACTGTCCCTTTTACAGATACTGTCCATTCTTTTAAAAAATCATCCACTTGTCGATACATCCAAACGCCTCCTCTAAAAATCACTTCTTTTTTAGCATACAAAATATTTATTCTAAAAACAAGAACTAACGTTCTCGTTTTTGTGATCTATCATTTATTCGCACCAGAACAAAAAATATGTATGTCCTTGTTGTTTAATATAGGCCAACCTTCGAAATGCTTTAGTATCGATCAATCGCATGATATTTCTATTGTGAATAGTAATTGGTCCGTAAATAGGATCTGTAAAACGCATAACTTCTCCCCCTTTGTAAATTCAACACTTACATCATTATACAAAATTTTCGGTCTACTGATCCTTTCCTTCTCTCTTCATGAAAACTCAATTTATATCGTTTACTATAAGTACTAGGAAAACTAATACAAGACATAAAAAGTATTAAAATAGCGATACATTCATTAAATGAGGTATAATTTACATATAGTGAAATTTTTATGTTATTAAATAAAAAGAACTTTCACTTGAAAAAACTTATGAACTAGAAGGTGCAACAATGTTAAGTAGTTTTATTCATTCCGTATTAACATTTTTTGAAGGATTAGGTTATTGGGGCATAATGCTTGGACTTATGATTGAGATTATCCCAAGTGAGATTGTCCTAGCGTATGCAGGTTACTTAGTATCAAATGGAAGTATCTCATTCGTAGGTGCAGTTATATTCGGTACAATTGGCGGCGTTATTGCCCAAGTTTTTGTTTATTGGATTGGACGATACGGTGGTCGCCCTGTATTAGAACGTTACGGAAAGTATATTTTCATTCATAAAAAACAAATTAATGCTGCTGAAGATTGGTTTAATCGTTACGGAACTGGCGTAATTTTCACTGCACGTTTTATTCCAGTCGTTCGTCATGCGATTTCAATTCCTGCCGGGATTACAAAAATGCCAATTTCACGTTTCATTACTTTAACAGGACTTGCGATTATTCCTTGGTCTATCATTTTCATTTATTTAGGTGAAACACTTGGAGAAAACTGGGGTAATATAAATGACGTTGCTGGACCATATGTGCAATCTTTCGCTATTGGCGGGGTTGTTCTTATTATTTTATATTTCGTAATAAAAAAGCGGGCAAAAAAACGTAAAAAGCTTGCTTAAATTTTTAATAAAACCGCTATAAATTCATTAAGAATTATAGCGGTTTTTATTAATTCATTCATATTAGTGATTTCTAGACATTTTATTAAACCCTCCAGTTTAAGATTGACGTGGATAAGTTACAATTCATTTGTAAATTCGTATAGTAACTCAAAAGGAGTGTTTCCCCTATGCATTGGCAGCAAAAAGTACCATACTTAATCGGACGCCCTGTTGGTGTTTCTCTCATGAATGGGCAAGGGACTTCCGGCGTTTTATGTGGCGGTCAAGATAGTCAATTATTTGTTTACGAATACCTTTACCAAGGTCAATTTGCAATGAAACATTATGACTTTAGACAAATTCAAGATATACACGCCTTTCCAAATTGCCCGCACCAAAATCCTCTATACTAAAAAACAGACTGTCACATACGTGAAGTCTGTTTTTCCTCTTTCTTTACTTTTGTATGTCTACCCATTTCAAGCTTGTTCCTGGGCCAAATTGATGTACATATAAATCTTTCACATATGGTTTTTGTAAGTAAGATAATCCGCGCTGGAATACTGGTGCGATTACTGCATCATCAAGGAGCATTTTTTCCGCATCTTGCAATGCCTTCCAGCGAGCTTTTTCATCATTACCTAATTCTGTTTTAATCTTCTTAATTAACGCGTCATACTCTGGATTTGCATATCCTGTATTATTGACAGTACTTCCCGAAAGGAATACTTCTAAGTAAGTCATTGGATCTGGATAATCAGGTAACCAGCGTGATAACGACATTTCATATTCTTTTTTCTTCTCTAACGCTAGTTTTTGCGTATGTGGTTGTAATTTCACATTTACTTTTAGCCCTGGTAAGTTTTTCTCAAGCTCTTCTTTAATATACTCTCCTACTTTTTTAAAGTTTTCTAAGTCATAGTTTAAGAATTCTAGCGTTACTTCATTTGTTCCCGTCTCTTGCTTTGCTTTTTCCCAATATTCCTTCGCCTGTTTTACGTTCATCTTATTAAACTCTCCAGCCGTATCTCTAAAATCTTTCTTATCTGGGCCCTTTAAAAATCCTTTCGGAACGTAGTAGTTCGCAGCTACCGATCCGTCATTTAAAAATGATGTCGCCAAGCCCTTTTTATCAAACACTGTACTTAGCGCAAGACGTGCGTTTTTATTTTTAAGAATCGGTACATTTTCATTGAAACGGAAGAAATACATAACTGGATCTGTATATTGTTTCAATTCTTTATTATTTTTATATTTATCTACGAATTCTGTAGAAATGACAGCTCTATCTACTTTATCTGTTTCATATAAATTTACCGCCGTTGAAATTTCTTTAACAATTTGGTAGTTTACTTCATCTAACTTCACTTCTTTTTTATCCCAATATTTATCATTTTTCTTCATTGTAAAACTTGCTTCGTGCTTCCACTCCGACAACGTAAACGGCCCATTATACACCGCTTTATTTGCCTCTAAACCGTATTTATCACCTTGCTCTTTCGCAAACTTTTCATTAATTGGATAGAACGACGGTAAAATAAGTAGTTTTGTAAAATACGGTACTGGATGTTCTAATTCAACAACGAACGTTTTATCATCCTTTGCTTTCACACCTAATTCTTCTAATCCTAATTGTTTCTTATTTATCTTTTCCGCATTTTTCACATCGTACGCGATATATGCATATTGAGAGGCTGTATCTGGATTAATCAGTTGCTTCCAAGCATATACGTAATCTTGTGCTGTTACTGGATCTCCGTTAGACCATTTCGCATCGCGCAAATGGAATGTATATGTCTTTCCATCTTTACTCACTTCATATTTTTGTGCTCCCGCTTGAACCACTTCATCATTTTTCGATAAACGGAATAACCCTTCCATTACGTTGTTTAAAACGTTAAACGATACGGCGTCTGTTACTTTCCCTGAATTTAGTGACGGAATTTCACCCGTTTCTAATAGTTGCAATACTTTCTTCTCATCTTTCGGCTTTGTAGCTGTTTTTTCTTTAGCACATCCTACTAAAAATGAAGATATAAGTAGAGTACTAACTAATGAGTAGCGAACAACCTTTTTCATATAAAGCCCCCCTATCTTTTTTAAGGTAAGTAGCGACGAGCACCAGCGTATTCTTCTATATATCCTGGTGTATTTAGCGGTATAATTTCAACTGATCTTTCAGCTCTTGGTGAGTGAATCATATTTCCGTCACCAATATACATTCCAACATGATGAACACTACCTTTTCCTTGATTATGTGCAAAGAATATTAAATCGCCCTTTTGTAGGTTTTCTTTATCAACCGCAATTCCTGCTTTTGATTGTGGCCCAGAATCCCTCGGTATTGTAATGCCATGTGATTTATAAATCGTATGTGTAAATCCAGAGCAATCAAAACCAAACCCACTTGTACCAGCCCATATATATGGTAAGCCTAAAAACATCTTGCCGGTGTTTATTAAATCATCAGCTGTTGGCGTAGGAATATCATTTTGAGAACGGTGAACAGTTCCATCATTTTTCCGTAGCCACGCCTTCTGACCATTTGGTAATAGTACGCGGTACGAAATAGCATCTTCACTCAAAAGTGGTAATCGCGTATTATAACTTACTTCTAGTGATTTATGTTTTTCAGAAGGATTAATATATACAATTGCTGTCGGTTTTGTAATCAAAACGAACGGCTGTCCTGCCTTATCTGCAAATTCTTGATTATACGTTAATTGTTTTTCAGGCATCCACCCGGGATATCCTTCTTCATTTCGCGGTGTTGGCTGTCCGTGCACTAGTACTTTTACCCAATCACCTTTTTTATCAATGACCGTTACTTCTTGACCGAGTAGCGCTTGCGTTTCTAATTTATTTGCACTTGTTAACCAAAGCTTCTCATCAAGCGTCATTGATTTCGTCCACTTCCACAAATCAACTGGATTTGTGGCGCTCGGTGCATCAATTGGTCGTAATGAATCAGGCGCAGTCCAAAGCGTTGCAGCAGATACATCTATAAATGCTTTACTATCCTTCTTCTCTTCAGCATTTGCCGATGTAAATGATGAAAATATAAATAAAGTTGTTAAAAATGCAGTTCCTACTTTTTTCATATATATCCTCCTTAAAAGATAGTTTACTAGGTACTACTTCTAAGATTGTATATTCACTACAGAATGCAGGTTTACCTTTGGACCAGTGTAAGTCATCCCTTCTGGCTCTTCTACTAACCATAACGGTGCATCAAGATCAAAGTAATGAATGTTCGGATGAGCCGCAGCTAAATGTGCAACAGCGCTAACTGAAAGTGAAGATTCCATCATACTTCCAACCATACATTTCACACCTGCTGCTTCTGCTATATCTGCAATACGCCAAGCTTCTCGTATGCCGCCGCATTTCATTAATTTAATATTAAGTAGGTCTGCATATCCTCCTTGGACAATCTTTAATGCGTCGCTTGCCGAAAACATACTTTCATCTGCCATAATAGGCGTTTGTACATTGTCCTTCACGTACTTTAATCCATCCCAATCTTTCGCATGAACTGGTTGTTCTACAAATTCTATATTTAAATTTCTATTCTCCATTTCTCTAATAATAGAAACCGCTTCTTTCGGTTTCCATCCTTGATTTGCATCTAAACGTAACGTCGTATTCTTTGGAACCACATTTCGAATTGCCTCTATGCGTTCCAAATCTAAATGTGCCTCTTTACCCACCTTAATTTTTAATGTTTGGAATCCCTTTTCAATATGCTTTTTCGCTTCTTTTGCCATTAATAAAGGTTCATCCACACTTACTGTAATATCAGTATAAATCTCTTTCTTTCCACCTAGTAATGCGTATAACGGTATGTTGTGAAATTGACAATACACATCGTATAAAGCCATATCTACCGCCGCTTTCGCACTTGTATTTCCTATACAGCTCATTTGAATGTGTAACAATAACGTTTGAAATTGCAGTACATCTTTTTCAACTAATACAGAACGAATTGGTCCTAATATTGCTTCCTCCATCCCGTTGGCAAAATCACCTGTAATAACCGGCGTTGCTGCAGCAGCTCCTTTTCCAACAATCCCTTCATCTGTATGAATAAACACATCTATACTTTCGATTTCTGTTACAGTACGAAGCGCTGTTTTAAACAGTGTATGAAGTTTTACATGTCGGCGGTTTACCTTCACATCGGTAATTTTCATTTTGTTCATCCTTTCGTTGTCTATAGAGTGAAACTTTAATCCACGGAAGGCTTTATTTTGCCCGTTAATACCAAACAAAAAAATCCAGCCATAAGAAGATTCTTACGGCTGGATTTTTTCTATGAATGGGTAGACAAAGCAGCGATCTGATTATATTTTTTCTGTGCATCCTTTAGCGCTACAAGTAGCGCCTTTTGAGACGAACCGAAGTATCGATTTTTTATTTCTGTTACTAATGCTGGGTCATTAATATTTTTATGTAGAAACAAATATTTAACAAATTGAGATGTTAATGCAATTGTCGCTGAGCAATCTGAATCTACAATTTCCCCTGTATCCTTCTCAAGTACAAATGCTACAAAATAACTTTTGAACTTTTCGGTAATGGGATTATTTTGAGGTGCTTTCGCATCCCCTACGACGTAAATTGTATTTGAAGCGTACACAGCTATCTTCCTTTCTTATACGAGGATAACGGTTTTCTTAACAGACGTATAAGCTGTTAACTCAACGTTCATTAAAAAATGTATCCGCTTACCTTGTATTATATACAATTGACAGAATTTTAACAATATTTATTTTGACATATATTCCATAATTATGAAAATCTCTTAAAACAATTAAAAATGGCTCAAACTTCTCATTTTTACAATATGTCATTGCTCCTTGTACCATGACATTCACACTACAAACACCTTTTCCCTCATACATCAAAAAACAGTTAGCTATCGCTAACTGTTCCACCACTTCACTTTGGCAATACGAATATTGTTTCGTTTGACTTAGAAAATTGATACTCTTTTCTCGCAAACTTTAAAATTTCTTCTTCATTATCGGCTAAATTCTCAATGTTAGTCTTTAAAGAACCTTGATCTTTCTTTAAAGAAACTAATTGTTTCTTTTGATTTGTTATTGTATTTTTTTTGCCATTAATTACTTCTTGTTGTTTCGTTAAAATATATTGAACGTACAAAGTAGTTACAGCAATAAAAATGAACATGAAAATAAAACGCCTTAACTTCTTCTTATTTATAGTTCGATTGTCGTTAGGCTGTGATAGTTGCTCTGGTATATTAGGAACATTGATTCTTTTGAGTTTCCTCATTTTCAAATCCCCCTAACCCATATTTTTTCACTACCATCGGCACGATCTCTTACTAACATAAATTCTATTTCTATAAAATAAGCTCCTTCACAAAAAAATCTCACAAATTAACCAATTAGAGATAGCGTTCGACGACATCTCTGTATTTAAAATGAGAATTTTTATTTATGCTGCTATAAAATAGTAGTTTATGTTATTCTTTTCCCCCAATTGTAGAAAACATTTTTACACACATGAATTTTCATTTATAAAGATATTACATTTTTTCTCTTTATTAATTCTATTAGCAATTACTTATTCCTTTCCTAATTAAAAGTTTACATAATAATATTATCTGTAATATTTATTATTCCAATAAAAAAACAATCCGCGTAGTACATGGATTGTTTTCCGATTTCATTTTTATAATCATTTCGAATTTTCTTTATTATTTATTAAAACCAACTAGGTATTATAAAAATGAAATTGAATTATAAACTTAGTAGCCGGGACTTCGTGTATATAAAAAACGGTTAACTTCTATTGTTTTTATCATTTGAAAACAAAAATGAGTTTTATCCTTACATTTGAAAAATGCATATGTAGCAAGCGTCTATAACGGTACTCTTATCATACTAATCTATAACAATTTTGCCTTCTTCCCTTACCTGTATTCTTTAAAACATAAGACTTTAAAACGAGTGCTGTTAGTGAATCTGTTAATGTTTTATATGATAAATTTGAAAGAGCTAATAGATCGTTCGTATATAACATTCTATGCTTCTCTAATAATAATAGTACTAATCGTTCTGACGGTTTTAATGTTTCATCACTTTCTAGTATAAAATCTATATTTTTCATATTTTCCTACCTTACTCCTTATATAAAAAAATGATTTTAGTAGTTATTTAATATAAAAATACTACATAACAAATTCGAAGATATATCGAAATAACATAGCGCCCAAACACTTTTATACTATAACATAAAAAAGACATTTCCCCAAATTGAAAATGCCTTTTTATATCTACTTCTCTTTTTTATATAATTGATAGGATTGTTCTAGTCCTTTATTATATTTCGTATTATTATCTGTCCATTCTCCCCCTAAGTCTCCTGGCCACCCTGATGTATTAGCAACATATTTAAGCAACTCCCAATCCTGCAGTCCTTTTTTCACACCACGCTCATACGATTTGACCATACTTGAAATTGCTATCGTTGTATTTATCCGTGAATCTACTAAACTCTCTTCCGATAATTGTGCTGGTGCTAATCCACCACGATGTAATTGGAATAATCCGAAAGATGTTCCGTTATCTCCTATTGCTTTTCGGTTAAATTTTGTTTCATGATCCGCAATTGATAATGGTATCCAATCTGGAATATCATACCTCTTTGCAACTTCACTAATTACTTGTTTATTATTTTTAATTTCTTTCTGCTTTTCATAGTTGGTATGAATTACATAACTTAAGGTAAATAACGTAAGTAATATAAATATATATTGTAACGCTTTTTTCATCATTTCATCTCCTGATTTGTGTATGTTTCACTTTCTATATACACTATAAGACTTTTATGTGACATTCATTTGACAAAATGATATTAATGATACATAAGCTGTTACAATTTTAACTATCAATCTAAAAACTACAATTCTTCTAAAAGACTCCTTCAACACATAAAAACAATCAGTCTTTCATGTATAGTACATGAAAGGCTGATTGTTTTTCACTACACTTTTTTATGTATACAGTATATCCCTGCTATAATAAAACAAATTGAAATTACCGATAAAATTGTACCCTGGATTTCATAAAATGTAGTAAAGAATTTTCCGCTTGGTCTATCCCAAATTTCTAATGAACCCGCGTAAATTGCGGAAGTTATATATGTAAGACCGAATAGGAGAACTCCCGAAAGAACATAGGTTACTCCAATATTTTTCATTATTAGCTCACCTCCATTAATTTTATTTGTGAATAAAACAAAAAAGACCTTTATACGTTAAAGATCTTTTTCATCTTATTTTTGTTACAAAAACGCCAGAATCTAAAACAAAAACTTGCTTTAGGATACGTATTTATATATATAAATTAAAGACTATAAGGCTACGATCATCTTCTCGATTAACATTTTTCACATTAAATATCTCTTGCAATATGCGGTTTACTATAATGGCTTGTTCCACCACCGCCTACTATTACTTTACCGCCTTTTTCAAAGATTAATAATTTTCTTGAACCATCAGAAAGTAAAACTATTACTTCCGCATTGTCACTTGTAGCCGTATATATTACATATCCACTTTTCGAAATACAAGTTGCCCAATTCTCATCAAATTCTGATCTTAATACTCGATTAGAATACACTTGATTTTCAATTCTTCCTGGCTGTTCATTTTCCAAATTTTTCTTAACTCCTTCCAAAGTTGTCATTTATATATAAATGACGGTTTCTCAATAAATTAGTGACCGTCCTTAATATAAATAGTATATGTAGTTAGTAGGAGAATGCTTGGACAATGAAAACGTAGCAGCATTGATGAATTTCATTTGTTTTCCTCCGATCTTTCTCTATAAACAATTAAATAAAACATGTCCTAAAATTGAAAATAAGGCAGTCGATGTTGTGTCGATTGCCTTATTTTCATGAATAGTTCCTATATTATTCTTTTCGTACAGCTTCAAAAGTAATAATTTGGTCTGCATTTGACGGTTGCTTTTCATAAACATAGTCAGCAGAGCAAGTAATGTCAGTGAAACCTATACTTTCTAAAAGAAGTTTAAACTCTTCTATTCCATACCACCGCATTGCAAAACGTTGTAGTTCAGTTTGTACTAACTTTCCTTTACTCCATTTTTCATATTTTAAATATGATACAGTTACTTGGTTAAGCCAATCTATTTCAATTGATTTATTTTCTAATGTAATCCCGTCTCCGCTTGGTAAGGAAAAAGTCGATGTATGAATCTCACCTGTCTTCCAATCATACGGAAGCCCAAGGTCTACAATTAAACGCCCACCTGGATTAAGATGTTCATAAAAACATTTCAAAGCGTTTATAGAATCATCACGATTTTCAATTAAACAAAAGGATCCAGTAGGAATGATAATTGCCTCATATTTATGCGGCAGTGAAAATTGTTGTAAGCTTCCTTCATATAAATTAGGATGTATGCCTCTCTCTTTACACCGCTTTCGGCAAGAATCTAGCATTTCAGGCGAATAATCTATCCCATCAACTTTAAAACCAGCTTCAAGAAATGGAATAATGACACGTCCCGATCCTACTGCTGCTTCGAGAATTCTTCCTTTACAACTCTTTAAACGATCTTGATAATATTCAATATCACCATTCAAAGAATAACCGACAGGTTTTGTGTAATCATAAAGTTCTGTACAAAGTGTACTATAAAAACTAAACATTTATTTTCTCCTCCGTTTTATGTGTACGGAAGATTCTAATTTACTTAATCTTTCCGTACCTCAAATTTTAATAAAAATTCGAAAGAGCTGACTGTCATAATATATCACTCGCTTTCCATAGAATATAATCATATTGTATAATATTCTCTTCAAAATGAATATATAAATTAAAAATTCAGACTAATTTTGAAAGGAGGATATGATGAATTCATTAATTGGAGTTCTTTTTCTCCTTATCGCTATTAATGTTCTAATTTTCTTTATAGCAAAAAATTATAAACGAATATGGAAAATAGCCAGTGGTATTTTCATTCTTTCTTCCCCCATTGTTTTCTTTGCCACTATGCACGTAATTGGAGAAAAAGTAGGAGATGGATTAGCTGGAGGTTTTGCCGCTTTTACCTTTAGTGGACTTTTAATCATTAATGCAATTTTTTTATTTGTTGTAAGCATTTTTATATCTACCAATAGAACTTCATAATAAACTCCCCATATTTGTAGGCATTTATATTTCAAAATTTAAAGAGCTTACTATAGTAAGCTCTTCATCAAAAACCATTTATTTCACAATCGGCAATGTTACTTCACTTAATTTTACCTTAAGCTTCGTACCCGCTTTCGGTCTAATTGTATAATCGTAGTCACTTGCGATTAATACCACTCCAATTTGATGCCCTGCTTTAAATACGTAATCATCCGGCTGCATGTCCCATGTAAATGTATAATCTTTACCAGGTTGAATCGCTGTTGAATTTTCTATACTATTTAAGTTTTGCGGATCCATCCAACCTCTCGTTACAATTTCAGGCTTCGCTCCGCCGTAATCAACGAGTAAAGCTGTTAAATTTGAAACAGACCGATCAATATTTCCTATTATTGAAATCTTAGGCGTACCACTTATTCGCATATCTTTTTGCAATACAGGCATTGTATATACTAATCGATTCGCTATTTCTAACTCAGGGTTTTCTACTAGTTGATTTGACTTTATTTTAGCATCATCTACTAAGGAGAAAACATTGTTTACTGATCCCATACTTAATGGTAGATTGACTGCTTTATTACTTAAATACATACGGACTTTTGATGGTACAGCCGCTGGATCTGGCCAATTTTTTATTTTTTGCCACGATTTATTTTCACGTTGTACATCTACCATCGGTTCAGCCATAATTCCATTTTCAATTCCATATAACCAATAATCGAACCATTTATTTTGCGTTTGTTGCCAGTTATTACTTGATGTTCCGCCGTGTCCACCTTGATGTAACCACATTTTACGAGGAACATTATTTTCGCCAAGAGCTTCCCACCACTGTGAAAACTGCTTCGTTTTTACATTCCAATCATTTAAACCATGAACAACAAACACACTAGCCTTCACATTCTTAACATTTTTTACATAGTTACGCTTATCCCAAAAGTCGTTATAATCACCTGTTTTACGATCTTGTCCAGCTGTTAGTTCTTTAATGATCTGACCGCAAACTTCTGGGTTCTTTCTTGTTAGTACTGCTTCAGCCATATTATCTGTATCTTCTCCTTGATAACCACCCGGCGCAATAACCGCCCCATTTGCACGATAATAATCATACCAACTACTAATCGCTGCGATTGGAATAATTGTTTTTAACCCTTCCACTCCTGTCGCTGCGACAGCATTTGGTAACGTACCATTATAAGAAACTCCTGTCATTCCTACATTTCCCGTAGACCAATTTGCATTTACTTCCTTACCATCCTCTGTATATGCTTTTGCACGACCATTCACCCAATCAATGACAGACTTCGTCCCAAGTATTTCTTGCTCATCTCCAGTTGTCGGACATCCATCTGATTTTCCAGTTCCGATACTTTCACCTAAAATAACTGCATATCCTCTCGGAACATAATAATTACCATACGATCCAAGATTAGCTGCCCCATACGGTTTTCCTTCATACGCATACAATTCTTCATCAACATTATACACAGGAACATCTTTTAAACCCGATCGATATGGACTCATTTCATAAATAACAGGAACTTTCACATCTTGATTCGTTTTTGGACGCATAACCTTTACTGATACACGATCTTTTTTACCATCTCGATCACTATCAACTTCTGTCTCTACAAATAGATTTTCTACAATGGCTTCATCAAGTGAATAGATTGGTTTCGTCATCCCATTTTCTAATTCAATTTTCGTGTTTGACATTAAAGCTTCTGAAACTTGACCATTTAACTTAACATTATTCTCCTTTGCGGAGATCCCTTCCTTATTTTCTGCATGTGCAGTCATACTAGAAACTCCTGAAGTAATTGTTAAAGATAATATAGTCGATAATGTAATTGCTAATTTCTTTTTCTCCATGTACTTCCCTCCCCAGCACTTTCTTCTCTTACTATACACCAAAAACACTGAAAATTCAGTTTATACTTTATGTAAAAGTTGAAAAATTTGTAGAACTATCAAATCCTTTTATATAGAAGAAAAGGAACTAATAACAATTAGTTCCTATCTATATACATATAAAATTGTATTTCCCCATCTACTACCGAAACCCCGTATTCAAATCCATGTCTTTCTAAAATACTTTTTACAATCGCTAGTCCTAATCCAGTACCTGATTTTTCTTTACTACGAGAAGATTCTAATACGTAAAAAGGTTCCCAAATTCTATCTATCTCTTTACTGCCCTCAGCAGCACTACCATTTTGAATTTGAAAATACACAACGTCATTTTTCTCTTCTAATGTGATTTTTATATCTTGATTCGTTGTATATTTTATCGCATTAGAGATTAAATTTTGAAAGACCATTCTCATTTTATTTAAATCAGCATAAACAATCGCGTCACCAGCATTATAGTTTACTTGCAACTTGATTTCTTTCGAATCCAGTTCAATTTTATGCTTATCTATTATACTTTGTACTAGTGATTCAATAGGGAATTCTTCTTTTTGTAAAATATCTCTTTCTAATTTAGAAAATCGTAATAACTCTTCAATTAAATTTGAAATTTGATCTGTTTGTCTAATGATTGTATCAACATATGTACCGTCATCTAAACCATCTTTTATTCCCATAGAATATGCTTTTACTAATGCGATTGGTGTTTTTAATTCATGAGTTACATCGCCCATAAATCGTTTTAAGTGGTCATTTCGATCTGTTAAATCTTGATGTGCTTCATGTAATTTATCACTCATAATGTTTATACTATTTGCTAAATCACCTATTTCATCATTCGTTTTAACTTTCGTCCGTTTAAATTTCAGACGTGAAATATCTTCTGCGACATCACTCAATTCATTCAGTGGTGTAGTGATTGTTTTTGAAAAAATCCAGACGAGCACAATAATAAGAAATAGTGAGAATCCCAAAATGTATAAATAAAATGAGTTAAGCGTTTTAATTACTTCATTGGAATGTGCGATAGAAACTCCTACTAAAATCAACATATCATCTTTCGCAATGTATTTCGCAAAAAAACTAGATTTTATCTTTTCTTGATCATATATTTTATTCGATTGTCCGAGGTTCTTCACTTTCGTAATTTCTTCTTTTGTAATCCAAAGTTTATTCAATGCAACTCTCTTTTTTGTAAGTTGCATGCGTAATTCTTCATTAATAGCATCTTCTGAACTATTTATTGATGTATAAGCAATCGTAACATTACCTTCATTTTCAATACGATTTATAGCATCATCCAGTTCTTTACGCGGTATTGACTGGATTTGCGCTGTAATGCCTTCTAAGCCTTCGCGTGTTTTGTGCACATTATATTTTGGTAAAAAATAGTTAATTAATAATAAAGAGACCGTATAAATAAGGATGACTGTTAAAGAGATGCTGAAAAATAACTTTTTACCGAGTTTATTCACACTCTTCCTCCAAACTGTATCCTAAACCGCGATGTGTCTTTATAATATTTTCTCCTATTTTTTTACGTAATCTTCTTACATGCGTATCAACCGTTCGCTCTTCCCCAAAATAATCAAATCCCCAGACGATATCTAACAACTTTTTCCGCGTTAAAATCGTGCCTTTATGATTTAAAAAGCACTTTATTAATTGTAATTCTGTCTTTGTAATATCTAATTCTTTCTCATTTTTATATACTTTATTTTTGGTGAAATCTATTTTTAAATCTTGAACTTGAATAACATCTTCATGCTGTACAAGCTTTTTCGCTCGTGTAATGAGCACTCCTGGGTGAAATGGCTTTTTCACGTATTCATCTGCCCCGCTTTGAAGAGCTGCTAATTCATCTTCACTTTCACTTTTCGCAGTAAGCATTAATACTTTTACACTCGAATTCTTTTTTATTTCCTGACAGACAGTAATACCACTACTTTTCGGCATCATCCAGTCTAAAATAGCTAAGTCAATTTTCTCATCATAAAATATTTGAAGTGCCTCCTCTCCATCTTTTGCTAATAAAACTTCGAAGCCTTCTTTTTCAAAATATGCTTTTAAAATTTTCAGCATATCTTGTTCATCATCCGCGATTAATACTTTCATTACATTTCCTCCATTACTTATAAACAAATATCAATTTTATCATACAACTTCTTTGTTACATCAATGTGACATAAAAATATTTACAACGTTTGAGGGTATAGTAAGTGTGAGGTGTTGTTTCATGTTCAAAAAAATAGGAGTCATTACTCTTTTCTTCTTTTTATTATCAACAAATGCGTTCGCAAATACAAATAAACAAATTGAAGTATTTGATTGTAAAAAAGAAATGGTCGTTCAAAAACAATCTTTAGATCCAGCTATTCAAAAAGAAGCTGTTCAATTTGCAAAATCAATTACTGGTCCATTTAAAAACTTAAATGTCGTTCCGAAAGATGGACATATGATAAAAATCCCTTTATCTAAACCTGTTTCTATTACAAATCAATGGTTACATACAACAATTGATGAAGTACTCATCCTTCTTCCAGTGAATGAAAAACCTTATATTATGCTTTACGATGATGAGAATAATCCGCATTTTTATTATGTAAAAGGTGATCCGAAGGTTTTATTGAAACAAATGAATGTTAAGATGTAATTGCATAAGAAAGGTTCCATACTTGAATATAGAACCTTTCTACAATCTTATCAGGTGACTTGAACCTTTATAATTTTCGCTTTTTACAAATCCATTTGCGCTATAAAACTCCTCACCTTGCTTTGTATCCGTATGTAGAACAACAATGTGAAAATACTTTTCCGCATGTCTTAATAGTTGCTTCAATAACAACTTCCCTAACCCCATGCGCCGATAATCATTTGAAATATAAAACCTTCTCAATCGGCCAATCTTATTATCTTTCGTAAACGGATCTTGATTTAATCCTCCAATTCCAATTAACGTTTCCTCTTGAAAAATACCATATAAACATTCGCCTGTTTTACTAAACCTATTTCTTTTACTTTCATATTCATTTATTAATTTTATCAAGAAGTTAAAACCTTCTTCTTTACTTCCCATAATAAGATGATTGATCTCATATTTAAACAAATCTTCAATCTGCTTAATTTGTATATCTTCCAGCTTAATCCCCCATTTTCTCTATCCAAATGTATCTTTTTGAAAAACAAAAATGCCCAAGAATATATGATCCTGAGCATTCATTTGAATGTGAACTTATTCATTTTGTTATGTAAGTATTCTTCAATTCAGGTAATATCCCCTTCAACTCCATTAAATCAGCAATTACTAAATCAGCATGAGCAAGCTCATCTTCTTGTGCAAAGTCAAAATTGCATCCAATCGCAATCAAGCCATTATCTTTAGCTGCATTTATATCAGATAAACGATCACCAACTACCGCTGCCTCTTTTATATCATATTTCATCAAAATGCTTTTTACTAAGTCACTTTTATTAAGCGATTGTATTTGCTCAATACTGAACGTTTCCGTAACCCATTGGTCTAAATCATAATAAGATACGATTGCTTGTAAATATTCCGTTAAACCGTTACTAGCAATGTAAATGGAACAGTTATTTTCTTTTATAAAACTAAAAACTTCCCTTACATACGGATATAAAGCCCCTTTTCCACTCTTTATGTTTTCAATTAATCTCTCTAAAAAATAAGCATCTGTTTGTTTTTTTACTTCATTTGAATGATCAGGTAATAGTGCTTCCCAAACTTTAGGCAAAGGAACACCCATAATTTCACGGTATTTATCAATAGGTGTTTCCACATCCCATAGTTGTAACGAACGCAAATGATTAAATGTATCATCTAGTGATAATTCTAAAATTTTGTCTGTTTGAAATAAAGTTCCATCCATATCGAAAATTAGTGCTTGTAACATGATATTCTCTCCCATTCTTTACTTATGAACTACAATACAGTTTTACTCGAACTATTTTTAATCATCTCAACAATAATTTCTGAACAATAATTCGCTGCGGTTTTCGCGAAATCATCATATGAAACTTGCGCTGAATCATCTGCACTGTCAGAAATACATCTCAAAACGAGAAACGGTATGTCATTTATATAAGCAACATGTCCAATTGCTGCCCCTTCCATTTCTGTACAATGAGGTGCATATTCAGTAACTAATTGCTCCTTTAATCTTAAATCATCGACAAAGCATTCTCCGCTGACGATTCTTCCTTCATGAACAGTAATATTTAAACTACTACTATTAACAGCTTTTCGGGCTAAATCTCTTAATTCCCCGCTTGCATGAAACGCTTCCTGAAACGGAAATAGATTCTTCATTTGATTTTTATTAACATCATGATGTGTAACGTTTGTAGAAATAACTAGATCGCCAACTTTCACATCCAGATGTAATCCACCCGCAACACCTGTATTAATGATAGAGTCTACATCAAATTTATTAATTAATATTTGTGTACAAGCAGCTGCATTTACCTTGCCTACACCACATCGCGTAATAATAACTTCTGTATCCATGAAATTCCCTTTATAAAAAGGCATTCCTGCAATAGTTTGTTCCTCATCTATATGTAGTTTTTCTAAAAGTAAGTCTATTTCAATTTGCATTGCTCCGATAATACCGATTCTGTTCATGTATGTAGTCCCCTTTATTAATTTGTTCTCCCCCTACATAAGCTGCAAATATTCATCAATATCTTTATTTATTTGTATAAAAGATTTATCCCAAAACTCATAATTTGTTAAATCAATTTCAAAATGTATCTGCATAAGTTCTTCAACTGGAGCTTTTCCCGTTTCTCGCAAAAATTCTTTATACCTCAAATGAAATTCACTTTTATTTTCTTTCGCTAATTCTAGTAAACTAAAACTTACTAAATAACCAAATGTGTATGGATAATTATAAAAAGGAACATCTGCTATATAAAACTGAACGTATTTCATCCAAACAAATGGCTGATATTCTGTTAGTGCATTCCCGTATGCCTTTTCTTGCGCGGCTATAGATAATTTCTCAATTTCATCAGCACTTATAGGACCTTCTTTACTTTTTTCATAAAAACTCTTTTCGAACTGAAACGATGCACGAATTGCCATAACATAATTAAAACTATTTCTTATTTTCCAGCTAAGCAATGACTTTTTCATCTCTACACAATCTGTTGTTTGAATTAAATAATTCATGATTACCGTTTCAAAGAAAATAGACGCTGATTCAGCTGTACTCATTGGCAGATAATCATCTAAAAATGTTGTAGATTGTTCAAGACTCATAACATAAAAATGCCAAGCGTGTCCCAGTTCATGAGCAAGTACTCTTACACTATCAATTGTTCCATCATAACGAAGTGAAATGCGAGATTCTTTTTCACTGAAAAAAGGAGCACAAAATCCACCCGGCGGTTTATTATCTCTCGGTTCAGCATCGATCCAGCCATTCGCTATTGCATTCTGTGCGAACTGTGCCAATTCTTCATCTATATTTTTTAGTGCATCATATATGTTTTTTACTGCTACTGAAAAAGGAATAACAGTCTCATTACTTTCTTTCCATGTCATTAGCTCGTACCATGTAATTGAATTCTTTCCTTTTTTATAACCGTTTAACGCAATTACTAGCTTCGTAAGATTTTGTTCCGTTGCATTCCACATCTGGGATAATGCAGTTTCAGAGATGCCATTTGCTTGTAGTGATTGTTTTAAAATCTCTGTCCCTTCCATTTCATCACTTTTAGCATGACGTAATCTTCCTATTTGATTCAATACAGTAGCAAAGATATCTTTTTCCTTATTCAAAGCATTTGTAAGAGAATCAAATACTATTAATCTTTCATTATGATCATCACTATTCATCGCAACGTAATTTGCTTGTCCAAATGATAAAGTCTCTTTATCGTGTATTACTTCTATTTTATTTCTTAATTGTGTATACATATCTTCCCAAGCTTTTAATTCATTTTCTATTAGTTTAATACTTGAATGATTTGTATTAACACTTTGTCCCTTACTAGATTCTATTAATAGTTGAACTTCTTTCTTTAATTGATTTACTTTTACACTTAGTAAAGTATTTTCAGGATGCTTCTCATCTTCAGCAGCACGGCAATATAAGTAATACTCTGCTTTTTCGATAGCCTGTATAAGTTGTGAAAGGATTACTGAGTCTTTTGTTGCTTTATATTCAATTTTTAATCTTTCTATCGTTTCTATAGACAACGTGAAGTTTTGTTCTTGAGGATATAGCCTGTCCAAATCCCATTGAGATTGGGCTTGTATTATTTTATTCATTTTGCACCCTCCTTTTTTTTACAAATAGTTACAAAAATCTACTCTTTTCACTATTATATATGAACTATCAAAATTTTAATATCTCGAAATATTCAAACTTATATGAATGTAATTTGATATTTCATTTTCTATTTCTTCCTATTTATATAAGTTGTACGTATTACTACTTCTGCTAGGGAATTTCTAGGTTCGTATAGACTACACTGTTTATTTACTCTTTCTTTTGTTTGAAGTTTATAACTTTCACTCCACTTGGATTAATGTTATAAGTAATTGTTACAACATGGCGAGTCAATATTTTTAATAATATTTATGCTAGCTCGGATGACTGGAACTGATTTTTAAATATATTTCGAACAAATTGAAAAAAATACCACCCTAACGATATCTAAAGATGCTGGCTTTTACTGAGTATATATAGAATTTAAACATAGTAGAAAGTGAGAGAATAACTTATGACAACTCATATTGTACAATCAACCGACTATAATCAAGCATCTGATGCATTACGACGCGAAATTGCTGTAATGCTACAGCAGGTTTGGCCAGATTTCGATTCCACGCCTAAAGAAACAATTTCAGAAACTCACCTTAAAGAATTTAATGTACGCTCATTTTATTCCTACATAGATGGAAAGTTAATCAGCTATGCAGGTGTAGTGCGCAAAACTATCCATCATAATGGGCAAATATTTAATATAGCCGGACTTAGTTGTGTAGCGACTGATCCGGATTATCATGGGCAAGGTTTAGGTTTACAAACAGTTGCTGCAGCTACTGAATGGATTGAAAAACAAAGCAATATAGATTTCGGTATATTCACATGTAAACCATCTTTAGCTCACTTTTATAATCGCGCTGGTTCCTGGCCTGTTTTACCGGATATAGTGCTTATTGGTAGAGAAGATGAAGATGCTTTATCTAGTGAATCCTTAGAAGTTGTTGTTTTAATGCGTTTGTTTTCAAAGAAAGCGAACTTCCATAAATCAATGTTGTGCCATACCACTATCAATCTTGATTTTCCTGTTGGCCAGTTTCTATAATACAGATAAACAAAAGCGAATTTCCATACGTTAAGGACATTGGCTTTTTCTTTTTTATTTTGCTTCATATACGAAATTCGTATTTTGTGATTCCTTCCCATACAGAACCATTAATGCGTGGGAACCTCTTTTAATTAATAATCTGAGAAAACATATTACTGAAACCCTGTTTTAATCCATTTTATTTTCAGCTGAAATTTTAAAGTACTTCGCAGATAATTTATAAGAGCGATTCTCATTATAAAAGTTACCTAATTCATAGGATAATTCAGCAACTAAGCGATGTTGCTTTTTTTCTACTCCCACGTCAATTGCTTTTTGTATATTTTTCTCATATTCATAATAATCTCCACGTATTTTGAATATTTTAGCTTTCAAACCATATAGTTGGACATGTGCAATTGGTACATCATAAACCGATAAAAAATGAAATGCTTCATTCATAACTTTATTAACATTTTTCCAATCTTTAAGTTCTATGTACACCTCTATCATGTTTCGTAATGCATATACCTTTTGATGTTTCTCCGATAAAAATTCACTCAATTTCAAAGTTTCTTCATAGTATTTAATGGCATTCGTATAGTCTTTCAAGCCTTGATAAATTTTCCCGTAATCATAAGAAATTATAGGTAAATACATTGAATCACCATTGGTATCCACACTATTTTCTACTTGCTGTAAGATTTCAAGCGCTTTTTCATATAACTCATCCAAAATATACAGTACTGCTAGCATTACAAGTGTATTTATTACATTCTTCTCCATACCATTTTTGCTGTATATGTTGTAAGCTTTTAGGGCATACAAACGACTAATACTTTTATCTTTATAAAGCTCCTTATATACAAGACATAAATTATAGTATATATGAGCATGTTGTTCAGTTTCTTCTACACCAAGTAAACTCTCAGCCTGTACATAAATATCATGCGCAGCAATGTAGTCTTGTTTATTATAAAAATAATAAACTCGAGATTTTAAATAATAAATATAATCTTCAGGATCTTGCATTTCGACCTGACTTGGTATCATTTGCGAAGCTTGATCTACAAGCGACTTCACATATAACAAGTTTTTTTGTCGGGCATGATAGTATATAAGTACACCATATCCCTTTAATAATAAAGGGATTGAATCCACTTCACGAACGTATAATTCTAACAAAGATAAATCAGCTTCAGTTATACTTTTATCTTTTTTATATTTATTACATATTTCAAAAATAGTAAGCTTTATCTCCTCGTAATTGCCATCTATAAGATAATCGCTATTAACATCTAACTTCTTAGAAACTTTTTTTATAAAAGAAGATGACGGTTTTATTTTTCCGCTTTCTATTCTACTTAAATATGTTATTGAACATATTCCTGATACGAGCTCTCCCTGTGTTAATCCTTTATGCATTCGAACTTGACGAATACATTCCCCTATTTCCATCTTTCTACTCTCCTTGTTTAACCATTTCATACTTTTTACTAAATAAGTCATTATGTATTTCTTAATCTTTCATACTAAATAAAATGTATAATTTCACAAATGTAAAAAAATGTATCAACCTTTTTAATTTTACACCATATTATGATTATTTCTAGATAGCTTGTTAAATTTAATGGTTAAAATTTGATTTTTTCGACAATTTTTTTCATACAATTTTACTACTTGTTATTAACAAAGACGGCGCCATATACTTGAATTACGATAAACTTAATGAAAAGGATTTAACTACATGTAAACTATCATTCTTAAAATAGATCGAATGGTTAATTACATTTACCTAGTACATGGAAGACATCTATTGTAAATGAAAATAAATTAAATGAGCTCAATAGATGAATTATCAATATCACATCCTAGAAATTAGTTTGTCGAATTATTTAGTAAATATGAAAGGATGACAAATATGATTGTAAAAACAAAAAAAGATTCAACACGAAAAATAGCAAGATATGTTGGAGGCGCTGCTACTCTTTTATTGCTAGCATCCTTCCTTTATCAGTGGAACAATGGTTTAGTAGTTGATGATACTGAAATATTTAGTTTCATACTAGCCTTCACTTGTTTCCTTTATACCTTCTTACCTATAAAACAAAGCACTAATAAATAGTAAATTCTATATTTTATTTAAAGAAAAAAGGATTGATCAAAAGATCAATCCTTTACTCTACTTCATTTAAGAAAAATAATGTTAACGCACCTGGTCCTGTATGCGCTCCGATTGCAGCTCCAATTGTATTTACGATAAATACTTCACAACCGAATCTTTCAGTAATTAATGCTTTTAATGCTTCGGCAGTTTCTAAATCATCACCGTGAGTCATACCGATTGTTTGACCTTTAAGGTCTTTCCCACGCTCTTCCATAATATCAACAATTCGGCTTAATACTTTCTTTTTCCCTCGTACCTTTTCAAGTGGTACAAGTTTTCCTTCATCCACATTTAAGATTGGCTTAATGTTTAGCAAACCACCGATGAAACCGGCTACTTTACTTAAACGTCCACCTCTAACAAGGTACTGTAAGTCAGCTACAGTGAAGATATGCTCCATATGCTCCATTAGAAAAGCGACACGGTTTAATATTTCTTCTTTTGATGCGCCCTCTTTTGCCATTTTTGCAGCCTCTAATACGACAATACCCTGACCGAGTGAGGCACATTTTGTATCGATAATTTCTAAATCTAAATCAGTGTATGTTTCTTTCACTTCTTTTTTAATGAGAACTGACGATTGATATGTACCAGACAATTCAGATGAAAAAGCTAAATATATACAAGGGTTACCTTCTTTTGCATAGGAAACAAATTTTTCTTGGAATGTTTCAAGTGAAGGCAATGACGTTTTATAAACTGCGCCTTCTCTCATTTTTTGCAATAAAGTAACTGATTTTAATGTAACCCCATCTAAATACTCTGTTTCTGCTTCATCATATACACGGAGTGGAATTAAATCAATATCATATGCTTGCAGCAATTCTACCGGTAAATCCGCCGCACTATCCGTAATGATTTTAACACTCATTTTTAAACCTCTATTCTGTTATAAATATATAAGAAAATAAAATAAAAATATTACTTTTAAATTATATACGTAAAACAAGAATGAAGAAAGGGAAAGTACTTTATATTGTATGCACTCTTCCTCAAAACTTGAACTGTTAAGAAAAATGATTTTGATTTATCCTCTTTTCACTAGTTATTGAGCTATATATAATGAGAATATCAATACTTTTCCAAAGGGGGTTACTTATGAGTATACAACTAGCTACTTCTAAAGATTTAGAATGGATTAATAATCAATACGAATCCATAGGATTTGTACCAAGTGATTTAAAGCGGGATAAAGTTGCGATTATTACATACAACGGCGAGTATGCAGGTGTATGTCGTTTAGTTCAAATTGATAAAGATACTATTGAAATGGGTGGTATTTTCATACTTCCTAAATTTAGAGGCTTACAATTAGCCGGAGAACTCGTTTTATTTTTAGTACAAACAGCGAAGGAATTACATATTCAAAATGTATTTTGTCTCCCTTTCGAGGAATTAAAAAACTTTTATAAAAAATACGTTTTACTGAAGTCGATACTACGCAAGAGGTTGTCCATCCAATTATTCTAAAAAAATATAATTGGTGTTTAAAAACTTATGATAAACATGTATTACTATTTAAGTTGTGAATCTTCTGAAATTAGAGGAGATACACATTGTATTACACCTCATGTTTTAACAAAGATTTATCCGTTTCATCAATCTTAATAACTAGTATTTTCAATCGATCCATCAGTTATATTTCACATCTTTTCCCAACTCTTATTTACTAGCTCGTTTGCAAACTTGCTAGCACTATTTTTAAGTTTCTCTATTACATACTCCTGAAGAAATTTTTAGCTAATCGATGGAGATATGATTATTTATGTAATCCGCACACGAACTTCCTGTTCTTGTAATAATTGAATAGTCAATTCCAATACAATATTTTGCACTAACTGATAGAGCTTATCATGAGATGTACTTTGTTCTGAAATAAATTCAATACATTGAAATATATAGCCCTCTACAAGTAAGCTCCCTTTTTCAATTATAGATGGATTATGTCCTTTCTTTATTATTTTTGGCAATAAGAATTCTTTTTTGGTCAAAATAATTTCCTGTGATACCTCTTTTATTCCTATAACTTTTTCTTTAAATACCACCTTTTCTTGTAAACTAATTTCACCTTTATATCTCCCTATTTCTATTGGTAGTTTCCCAGTTATATAATTATTTACGTCTGCTTCATCTTCCTTCTCTAATATTATACCGTGGATAGGAATCCATGAAGATGTGTCTACCCAATTCTCTTCCATATTCCCTTTTACTTTTTGATTAGAAAATTCTAAAAGCATTCTCTTTTCATGAAGGTTTGAAGAAACTAAATTACAATTAACTTCTCCATGATAGTGTTGCACTGTAGTTAATAACTTAGCATCCAGTTCACGACCCCTAGCATCTTTTTCATTACGAAATACAAATGCTTCTTGTTTTTTTACATTAATATTAGGAAATTTTATAAAACTAGTCACATCCGAAATAATAGAAAATGGAGTTTTCAGTACTATTGAACGTACTGAAGTCTCTACTTTTGATCCTGAATCTATACTTTCTTTCTTTGATTCATTTGCTATATCTTCTTTTTCTAATTCAGTTTCTACTTCTTCTTTCTCTGATTCAATTACTACATCTTCTTTCTCTAATTCAATTGCTACATCTTCTTTCTCTAATTCAATTGCTACATCTTCTTTCTCTAATTCAATTACTACATCTTCTTTCTCTAATTCAATTACTACTTCTTCTTTCTCTAATTCAATTGCTACTTCTTCTTTCTCTAATTCAATTACTACATCTTCTTTCTCTAATTCAATTACTACTTCTTCTTTCTCTAATTCAATTACTACTTCTTCTTTCTCTAATTCAATTGATACTTCTTCTTTCTCTAATTCAATTGATACTTCTTCTTTCTCTAATTCAATTGCTACATTTTCTTTCTCTGATTCAATTACTACATTTTCTTTCTCTAATTCAATTACTACATCTTCTTTCTCTAATTCAATTGCTACATTTTCTTTCTCTGATTCAATTGCTACATTTTCTTTCTCTAATTCAATTGCTACATTTTCTTTCTCTGATTCAATTGCTACATTTTCTTTCTCTGATTCAATTACTACATTTTCTTTCTCTAATTCAATTACTACTTCTTCTTTCTCTAATTCAATTACTACATCTTCTTTCTCTAATTCAATTGCTATACTTTCTTTCTCTGATTCAGTTTCTAGGCTTTCCTTTTTTTCTCTTATTTCGCGCGAATCATCTTGAACATTCAGCATTTTCCATTTGTAAACTTTGTTCCATATTTCCTTACCAACCCATGGCTTATTCATCACCATCCCCCCATCTGATGAAATTCATAAAAATATGCTTTTTGTACGCGACCATTCCATCATTATATATGTTTTATAATAATAAAAAAGACATTGTCTTTTTATTAAAGACAATGCTTTTTTAGTTTTATACTTGTACTTGTTGTACTTGTAAAACTTTTAAAGTAAGATCTAGTACAATTTTTTCACGAAGAGTATCAAATGGTTCGTTTAGGTCTGTTGGACAAGGTGAAAAGTCTAATTCGAAAAATTGAGCGCTTACTAATTCACAATATGGTTGTTCATTATAAAAAACTGTATTTTCGAAGAAGTATTTGTCTAAACGTGGTAAATCACCATTTTTAGGATTAATAAAGTGAGATGTAGTATCTGAGGAAGAAGCTACTATAGCTTGTGATAGAAAATCTGCTGCTGTTAAATCTGCAAAACCAGAAAATGGAACATTTGCAATACGATCATATAGCACTCCATTACACTCATCATTTGCATATTCAATATTTTTACGAATATATCCTTGTACAAATAATTTTGCTCTTGTAACTCGGCGGTAATTTGTACCTGGTACTGGAGTAAATGCTACAGGAACTAATTTACATTGTGTTAAAAATACATTTTTTAAGATACGTTTAATTTCAACTGCTGGAGGATCTAATGAAATATCAGATTCTACAACAATTTGAATTGTTCTTTCTGCTAATACAACTGGTATTTTTACAATCGGTGCTCCTGGAGTAAGAATTGGTGTTGCAGCTGCATCACTTAATGGTGTTTGAGTTTGTCCTTCTACCTGACATGGTACATTAATCGGGCATTGTTCACTCATATTTTATAATCTCCTTTATACAAGATTTTAGAGTTTTTTTAACTCTCTATACTGTATATGTATCTCTTCTATTAATGCGTGGGTTTGTATCATAGTCACTTTTATCATTTACAAAAAAATAAAAAATTTTTTTCTAGTTAAACAAATACAACTAAATATATTGAGCCTTTATGTTTATCTACCTATATAAAAAGAGAATTTCTGAACCCTCATCGTGGAAGTAGGAACTGATGTATTAATTGTATTCAATAGTAATAGAAGCAAAATCAAATTTATTGAGACAGATAAATTTGATTTTTTCATTTAATACTATCCATACAACAGCAAATCAATATTGATAGCACCCTATTGTTGAAAAAAATGAAAACCAATCTAAGCGTCACCCCTCCTAAATGTAATTAATTAACATGTTCAATACCTTTAGCCTCGGTAAAATTATCTTCGGATAGTTGATGTTTGTAATTATAGAAAATACAACTAATAAACGTTGATTTAATAGAGTTAGTTAGCCGTAAGACGTTGTATACTTTGTAAGCGTTCTCTTTCATTCATCTATTATTTATAAAATAAGTATCATACGCCTTATCAAAAACATATCCTAGCTTTTCTGCTAGTTTAGCAGAAGTACTATTCGCTGCGTCCCAGTTTGGATACTTCCCCTTTTCTAAACAATCCAATATTAAGCCCGCACAAACTACAGTTGCCAATCCCTTTCTTCTATGATCAAGATCAGTAGCAACTTCAATTTCAATACCATTATCATAAATACTATAGGATGATGCACCACATACGACTTTTCCATTATACAAAATACAATAACCTATACCTCGATTTACATAATCATCTATTGAACGGAATTGGCTTATAAAATCTTCAGAAACCTTGTGTAATGATGGGTTATTCGCGATATGCTCATCTATCTTTCTTAATTCATATCCTTTTGGAAGTGCCGATATAAAAGATTGTAATTTTGTATGATTAAACAATTCTGGATTCCGTTTGAATTTATACCGTAAAAACTTATCTATTTTTATTTCGTGGAATGTTTCTAAACGCTTTTTCCATTCATCACTATTTACGATTACTAAAATTCTTTCAGGGATGTTACGTAATAACGCTTCTGTCTCTTTCGCATTTGGATCCCCAGCGTAAAATGTAAAAATTCCTACCGTAATTTGTACTACTGTCGGATTTTCAAGATCGTTCACCCAAGCAGTTCCCATATGTCCTTGCAAATAAGAAAGAAGAACAACATTATTAAAATCCTCAAACATAGAAACTAGCTTTTTTCTTGTATGCATATTTGCCTCATATATCATTTACATTCCCGCTTTCTTTAAAATCAACTAGACTCAACATTTTCATGAGTTAACTTTTATTAGTATTCTTATACACACTTATTTATTATCTAAGTAAATGTCTATGAAACTCAACTCTCAAATATCAAATAATTATAAATTATACGTAAATTCAATTTTATTATAACATCTAATTTCATTGAAATGATTTACCAATCAAGAATTGCTATTTTCAGATTCATTTTAGTCCTCATATCTCATTTTCTATTTACAGGTAAAAACATTATTATTCACAAATAATAGATAGCATTAGGACCATACCACATAGCTATCCACTCAATTAATACATTGTTTCCCAAAACGAAAAATTTGTAATTCCTCAATATAAAAATACATACATCCCAATATTCTAATGAAAACTATTTGTTGATAAATTTTTGCATGTATACCAAATCAAGATAAATAACTGTAAGATTGATTTGTAAATAAGCTTATTAAGGGGGATTATAAAATGTCTGATTTGTATTCTCGTCTTTCAAAAAGTGATGCCGCGGTTCTTCTAGTGGATCATCAAACAGGTCTTATTTCCAGTCTAGTGCGTGACTATGGTGTTGATGAATTCAAGAATAATGTTTTAGCTCTTGCGAATACCGCTAAGTTTTTTGATTTACCTGTTATTTTAACAACTAGCTTCGAAGACGGTCCTAATGGTCCACTCATGCAGCAATTAATCGAACTATTTCCAAATGCGCCTAAAATAGCGCGTCCTGGACAAATTAACGCGTGGGACAATGATGAATTTGTAAAAGCTATTGAAGCAACGGGTAAAAAACAGTTAATTATCGCAGGTGTCGTTACTGATGTTTGTGTTGCGTTCCCAGCTCTATCAGCTATAAATGCAGGGTATGAGGTATTTGTTGTAACGGATGCATCTGGAACTTTTAGTAAACAAGTTGCTGATGCCGCTCTTATGCGTATGGCTCATGGAGGGGTGCAACTAATGAACTGGTTTAGCGTTGCAGCAGAATTACAGCGTGACTGGCGAAATGATGTTGAAGGTTTCGGAGCTTTACTTGCTAAGCATCTTCCAAGTTATCAAAATATCATTGGAAGCTATATGGGGGCTCAAAGAGAGCTTAGCAAGTAAAATCTTAATATAAAATCAGAATTGGTATTGTATTTTCGTTAACTTGATGGCGATATATGGTAACAATGATGACTAATTATTCCTAATAAAATTCACTCCCCAAAAAACTTACAGCAGGTATTTACATAATTAAAAAAAGGGCTGTCGTAGCAGCCCTTTTTTTAATTATTTTACTAATATTGTATAATCGCCTACTCCACCGCTATATTTATTTACACTTAAATAAATATCCCCTGCAATTGACTTCTTTCATATTTTGTTGCGTAAGCAGGGTACCTAATTTGCATGTTTATGGCAGTGACGCATTAAGGAATAACACGTATCAATTGATAGTACAAACCAGCCTATTTCCCGCTACTACGGCCTATACAGTATAGAAAACAATAAATACCTTTACTTTCATTAGTGTATCTAAAGAGAAGCTAAAAAATTTCCGATTCCACACAATAAATGGCTAAATTCAAATGTAACAATGTTTTATTTAATCATTTTTATGTAAAAACCCTCATTATAGTGTACGAGGGTTAATTACGATAAATACGTTATAACTCCTTCTTAGAAATGTAAGATTCCGTCTCACCATTTTTATATATTCTAGTTAACTTAATAATTGAATTGTACATCATACTATTGTCGTTAATAATCTCTTTTTTCATCTCTTCTATTTCGGCATTTCCAGTTCCACTCTCTATTTTTAAACAGTTTGAAATGTTGAGGTATCCATTTGATGCGAAAAGAATGATAAACGTAATATCAGGGAAGTTAATAAACAGTAATCCAAATTTCAATGGATTTCCAGTTATATCCGATAAGATTAATCGAAAATCTAACAGTTCAGGTACCGGAACGAAATCTTTAGAAACAATCGCTTCACCTACTATAGTAATTTGCTTTACTACATTCCCAAGCTCATCTACAAATTCAATACATCTAGGTGGATCAATCGTTGTTGCCTGTAAAGATAAACTTAATTCAGGATTATTAAAATCGAAGAATAGTGTACTTCCCTCAGTTAAACAATGTGGACAAACATTTCCAAGTAAACTGAATTCCTCTTCAATAAATTTAACTTTCGTTTTACAACTACAAACTTTCCCTATTCGAATCGCATCAATTCTTGAACAATCTACAAATATTACCTCACTGTCTTCTTGTGCAAACGACACTATACCTTTTATCTCATTAAATGAAATAAAATAGGATACAACTATTTCGTTTCCGTCTATTACGATACTCTCAACCCTAGAATAAGGATCTAAGCTTTTCAAAAATTCACATATACTATTTTGACAACATTGACAATCACGTTTCGGCTCACAATCCACTGATTCTCCATTCCTTTCCTATATGTTTTACCTAATAAATATAATATGAAAGGTATGTAAGAAAAGCTTGGACAATATAACTCTAATATTAGTCTAGATAAGTATACAGACATATGCCTGTCAAATTAAAAAACTAATCGTTCCTCAAATAAGTAATAAAATATATTTTTCACTATAAATGCATATAACAATTTCATCTTTCAACAAAAAAGCGTTATAATAAAGTGAAACTTCTATTAGGGGGGGAACTTTATCTCCTACTAATGGTTAGCCCTCACCAATCGGGCTCTTACGGGCAGTTATCTTCCGCCGTCCTCATCATTTGCTTCTTCACCTTGAGGCGGGAGTCTACTGCTCGTTATTGCGGGATGAATTGCAGCCTCTAAGATTACGTAATAAAGGAGATTAAAACAATGACTAAAATTAAAGTATATCAAGTAAAAGAAGAAAATATGGAAGCAGTAAAAACCATTATTGATGTTGAGGAACAAAACCCAACTGCTGAAAACTTACAAAATCTATATACATGTGTATTAGATACTGAAGATATGGCATTGCCTGAATCATACATTGAAGAAGATATCTTAATTGATTCGATGGAAGTTATGGTTAACGCTTCTCAAAGCAAGCTAAGAGACTTAGGTACATATGATGTAATCGAAGTTCAAAACAAAGGTAAGAAAACACAAGTTTTATTATTAGCAGACGAAGAATACGAAATTATTGAAGGCTAATCTAAATTTGCACATCAGAAAAAACTCCTTTCAAAATTGAAAGGAGTTTTTTCTTTACGTTTTTGATGTTTCACTTTTCACCTTGTTTTGTTCTTTCTTATATACCATGCGCTCATTTCCCATAAAGAAAATGAATATGAACGCTAAACTTGCTGGGACTAACGCCCACATAAATGTCTGAACGATTGAACTAGAGAGAGCTTCAATGATTTTATCTAATATTTGCGGCGGAATTTGAGATCTTGCCGATTCTGATAGAATAGCTCTTGAATCTCCTAAAGCGTTTGTATTCATTCCCCCGCTCATACCTTTAAACGCTTCTTCTAATTGATCCTGGAAACCAGTTCTTTGAATCATTCCGAAGATTGTAATACCAAGTGTCATACCTAATGAACGAATGAAGTTACTCGTTGAAGTCGCAGAACCGCGTTGCTCCATACCGAAGTTATGAATAGCAGCCATACTTAGTACAGAGAATGAGAAACCAACTCCAAAACCGATAATAGTCATATAAATTGTTAATAATATACGACTTGTTTCTGGCGTTAATGTACTTAATAAGAATAATCCGATTAGCATAATTACAGCAGAAATAATCATAATGTTTCGGTAGCTAAGTTTCGATGTTAAAAATCCACCTAATTGCGCTGTAACTACTGATCCTAACATCATTGGTAATAACAATAATCCTGAGTTTGTTGCCGTACCACCGTATACACCTTGAATAAATAACGGAATGTACACAGTTGCTGACATAAATGCCGCCCCGTAACATAAGGCAATAATTGTACTCATTCCGAATAGACGTTGTTTAAACATCTCAAATGAAATGATTGGTTCTTCTACTTTTCGTTCAATAACAATA
This sequence comes from Bacillus sp. FSL R9-9410, assembly GCF_038050385.1. Lineage (NCBI taxonomy): Bacteria > Bacillati > Bacillota > Bacilli > Caryophanales > Bacillaceae > Bacillus > Bacillus sp. FSL R9-9410. Next base: position 1,943,152 of record NZ_JBBOTV010000001.1, on the reverse strand, counting down.
AAAGCAATTACTAAAATAGCGAACCCAGCAAATAAACTTAAAATAAAGCTAGAATCCCAGTCATACTTTTGTCCACCTAATTCTAAGGCGAACATTAAACAAACTACTGCACCAACTAAAGTAATTGCGCCAAACCAATCAATCTTTTGTTCTCTATGAACTCGTGACTCTTTATAAAATAATGTAATAAAAATAAGTGCTAAAATGCCAAGTGGTAAGTTAATATAAAACACCCAGTGCCAGCTAATGTAATCCGTAATATATGCGCCAAGTAATGGCCCGAAAATACTTGATAAACCAAATACTGCTCCGAATAAACCACCCATTTTCCCGCGCTTTTCTGGAGGGAAAATATCAAAAACGATAGTAAATGCGATCGGCACTAGTGCCCCGCCGCCAATACCTTGAATGGCACGATAAATACCTAACTGTGTAATATTTTCAGCAGTCCCACAAAGTGCCGAACCAATCATAAAGACGATTAAACCGAAAATAAAAAATCTCTTTCTACCATACATATCTGATAGCTTACCGAAAATCGGCATACCTGCCATTTCTGCGACCATATAGGCAGAAACAACCCATACAAAGTTTTCAAGACCTCCTAAGTCACCAACAATCGTTCCCATTGCTGTAACGACAATGGTATTATCCATTGATGCCATTAAAATCCCTAGCAATAAACCGGCAACAACGAAGCCGAGTTTATTATTCTTCTCAACCATATTTCTTGCTCTCCCTCATACTACTTATATTTGTTTATGTTCTTTTACGACTGAATCACCTTTCTGATTAAAACTAGTATGATATTCTACAATATTAATTTCACAACCAGGGCCAATTATAACATGATTTCCTCTTACTACGTCTGCTATTGTATACTCTAAATAAATATCATCCCCCTCAATAATTGATGTTTGAAGGCTTCCTGCATGACTTGTAAAAGGAATAAATCTCGCTTTTTTACGTACTGTAATCTTTTTCCCACCGATTTCTCTCACTTTACTTCCTTCATAACGAAGTGAGATTTCAATATTTTCAGCATTAAGCAAACCATCACTTTCAAGACCACCAGTTAGTAATAATTCCTCTACTTCTATATCTCCCTTCACATTTAAAGCGCCTTTCACATCTACAAAATCACCGGATAGCTTCCCTTTAAATTCTATCATACCTCTAACTTTTGTTTTATGAATGTGTCCATCGCCTTGTACTTGGGCATTACCGTATATTTTTACATATTCCGCCTCCATATTCCCTTGTACTTCACTATCTCCATACACGACATAATTTTTCGCTTTCATATTGCCACGTACTTCACTCGTACCATACGTTTTAAAATCATTACAACTCATATGATTAGAGATTGTTCCTTCGCCGCGAATCTTCACTTTATTATAATCTCCACCTGCCGAGCTACCTGATCCATTTACAGTAAGACTATGTTGATTTTCCATATCGATTGCTCCCTTCCTTTAAACCTGCTTAATTTCTTTCACACTTGCGTTTTTATCAACATTAAGTACACCTGTATATTCAATAAGATCAATCTCACAGTTCGGTCCTACTGTAACATTGTTTCCTCTTACCGTTTTAATGTGAGCATAATCAATATCAACATTGTCACCTTCTAACAATTCAGCCTCTAACTGCAGGCCAAATACTGTTTTAAAAAGTTTACTAAAAGTACTCAATCTATGTCTTACTTTAATCGTTTGTCCACCAATTTCTTTCGCTCTACATGTACCGTGAATATTAATATTAATTTCATCTGCGCTTAATAACCCACCAACTGTAAATTGTCCTTCAGAAGAAAAAACATCAACCTCACAATTACCATCAATCGTCGCTTGACCATTGATTTTAAATTCTTCACCGGTGACATTTCCACCTATCGTACCTTTTCCTGCAATTTTTAAACTGTTCGCCTTTACATCTTGTGTAATTGTCGCTTTCCCATCGATTCGCATCATTTCTGTGATAACTGTACCATCAACTTTACCCGATCCGCTAATTCTTGCATTACTACTTTTCAAATCCCCAGTAACTGCACCGTAACCATTACATTCAAATTGCTCACATTCAACGTTTCCATTAACCGTGCCTTTTCCGTTTAGCTGCACTTTATGAAACTCACCACCATTCGATGAACCGTAACCGTTTATAATTAAATTTTCTGTACGCATGACTTCTCCTCCACTACAACAGTTTAGTCTTTAATGCTTCGGTATATTTCGTAATTGCTTCACGTAACACAATTTTTGTTCCCTTTTCAAAAATTAAATCGTCCACATTTGATACTAAGAAACATGTAGAAATCCCTAACTTCCGAACGATAACTAAGTCACAATTTTTATGCTTAATCGCTTCGTAATTTTCACTTAATACTTGTAAGACCATTTTCCCCTCTTCTAAACTAACGTCTCCTGATTGAAGAAGTTCTTCTAACATATACACGTAAAGAATATCTGCAAATTGAAACTCTGCCGTTTTATTCGTTTGTTCTATAAAAAATTGTAAGACTGGTTCTGATGCAATACCCTTACGTAACAAATCATCCTTTGTTAAAAGAATTTCTGTCACGCTCGGTGAAAACATATTTGCTAATTCATCAAGTGATAAATCCTCTTTCATCGTTTGGATTTTATCAATACGTTCTAATATCTTTTCTTTCGGAAAAAATGTTTCCTGGCCTGTGAACGTTGACTTCCGTACAAACCAATCTTCCGGTATTAAATTTTTTCTCTTCCACCTATATAACTGTCCGTATGAAATACCAGTTAGTTCTAATAAATCTTTTTTTGAAATTAAATCTGTACTCAACTGTATAACACTCCTTCCTGATAACAATGTAACATAACACTGTTACGCTGTAAATGGACTTTTATAATAAGTAGCGTAACAACGCGTAAAACAAACCTCCCTTTTATACAAAAAAAGGTTCTTACACATTTCATTAAAATGCATAAGAACCTTTATATATCAAGCTTTAAACCATATATCATAATAATCAATCCAGCCTTGTGAATTAATCATTATATTTTGTATTTTTTCGTGTGAACTTACTCGCTGTTTATTACGATATAAAGGAATGATATGTATTTCACGTAACAGTGTGTCCTCAATATCGCGTAACAGTGTCACCCGTTTCTCTAATTGATTTTCTGTAAAATAAAGCTGTAATACTTCGTTAAAGTTTATATTGCTATGCTGATGAATAAAGCTGTTTTTTGTAAGAAACATATATAGTAAACTATCTTCTATCCGTTCGCTAATTGTCGCACTATCGTGCATTATATCAGCCTTTTGTATCGTACTAATTTGCAATAACTCTTCTTGTTCAAGAAACTCAATATCAATTTTAATTCCGTATTTTGCACATTCTTTTTGTATCCAATTCGCATCTTCAACGTGATCTTGCCCTGTAAATGTATATAGTCGCAGTGTTTCATTACGGTAAGAGCTGCATTTAATAAGTGTATGTATATCCCTGTTAATTTGAATTGTACCGTTCTTTGTGAGTACTAATTCAGCCGCTACTTCTCCGCGCTCTCCCTGTAATTCTTCAACAATTTTATTACCATAAATAATTTTATATAAAGCTCTCCGAAACATCACATTTTGCATAGGTCCTTCTTTTGCAGCATTTAACGTAATGTAAGTTACATTCGACTCAAGTCTAGATACTTCTTTATGTTGCTTTTCTATATTTTTATAACGTGCTTTCGCTAATATATCGCACGTTTGAACTCTGTGCTCTACATTCCATAATTCAATTCGGTCGAGAAAAGGTCGTTCGCGAAAATATAAATCATTTGCTTCTAATACGAATACATCCTCATTCTTTTCACATAAACGAAACGGTCCAGTACCGATTAACTTCCCGTCTTCATCTTCATTTACAATAGAACACTGTTCTGTACTTAAAGCATGCAAAAACAGCTTATTATCTGTAGATAAGCGAATCTGCACAATGTAGTCATCAAGAATATGTAAACTTTCAACGTGCTGTAACATCCAAGCATGCGGATTATTTTTCGCTTTCAAGAATCGTTTAAATGTCTGTTCAACATCATAAGCGGTTAGTTCTTTTCTATTATGGAATTGAACACCTTTTCGTAAGTAGAAGGTCCACATATATTTCTGGTCATCATATTCCCAATAAAACGCAAGTCTTGGCTCTACACTGTTTGTATTTCCGTCTACATACACTAATGTGTCGTATATATGTTTTACCATATGACATTCTGAACGCATCGTAGCGTAAACAGGATCTAATGCAATATCTAGATTCATTTGTACTTGCAAACGAAGCACATCTTTTCTTCCTTGAGACGTCCTTTCGACTTGATAACCGAATATCGAATCTATCCAAGTTTGAAATTGAGTTTGAAGCGATGGGAAATATGAGCTATACCTTTCAATAAATGCACTCCCGCTTTTTACGTCCCCTTGTTTCGTTATTTCTTTTCCTCTTTCTAAAATTAAAGAAAGTGGATGTTTTTGAAATAACAACTTTGAACGATTCCCTCTCCCTCGGCCTGGAAACCACATAATCCAATTTAATTCTTCTAATTTTTTTATGATTAATTTACTATTTCGCTCTGTACAAAATAAAGTTTCAGATATATTTTGTATTGTTATTTCTAATCTTTCGCCCTCTGCTCTCCCTTTTCCATACTGGAGCCATAGGTGCATATATTGCTCCAAAATAGTCATAAAACGCCCCCTAAAAGATGAAAAATCTTCCTCTTTCATTCTACCCTTTTTCATTTCTAGCTTCCATCTTATCATTTCAATATAGAGAGGAGGAGTTAGAAATGAATCACCTTTTAAAACGTTATAATAAGCCCATCCTCATTCGGTTGTTCGGTGAATTGTTAGTCCGAACGACTGAAGCGATGTTAGCTATCATTTTTATTGTTCATGTTAATAAAGCTTTAAATGGGAATGTCATAGTTACAATGCTTCTTTTCGGATTACAGCCGCTCGCTGATATTGTATTTACATTAATCGCTGGAGGTGTAACAGATAAATACGGCCGAAAGAAAATCATGTTAATCGGATTACTTTTACAAGCTTTTGCCGTAAGCGGATTCGTTTTTGCTGAAACGGTCGCCTTTTTCGCCTTATTGTATGTGGTTAATGGTATTGGCCGCTCTTTATATATTCCGGCACAGCGCGCTCAAATCGCTGACTTAACAAGGGCAGAACAACAGGCAGAAATATTTGCTGTTCTGCATACTACGGGAGCGATTGGCTCTGTAATCGGACCATTAATTGGTGCTTTTTTCTATACTAGTCACCCTGAATATTTATTTATTTTGCAAGGTGTAGCCCTTACGCTATATGCTGTTCTCGTTTGGACACAGCTTCCTGAAACAGCTCCACTCATGAAAAACGTTAATAAAACTAAAGAAGTATATTCGCCAAAACAATTTATTTCGAAACATTACGCTGTGTTTGGACTTATGGTTTCTACACTACCTATTAGTTTTTTCTACGCTCAAACCGAATCGAATTATCGTATATTCGCCGAAAGTGTATTTCCAAATTTTTTATTCATACTCGTATTTATCTCAACTTGCAAAGCAATCATGGAAGTTATTCTCCAAATTTTCCTTGTGAAATGGTCTGAACGATTTTCTATGCCTAAAATCATTGTTATTTCCTATACTTGCTATACGTTAGCTGCGATTGGCTACGGCTATTCCACAACAATATGGTCATTATTCTTCACATTGCTCTTTTTAGTAATTGGGCAAAGTATAGCTTTGAATCACTTACTACGATTCGTTTCACAAATCGCTCCAAGTCATAGACGCGGATTATATTTTTCTATTTACGGTATACATTGGGATATTTCAAGAACTTGCGGGCCTTTTGTAGGTGCATTGCTATTAAGTAAATTAAACGGTAGTACGCTATTTTATATTTGTGCCTTCTTATTAATAATTGGTGGTATCATTCAAGCAGTTTTTGTTCAGTCGTTAGAAAGAACAAAAGCAAAAGAGCTGTCCCTATAGGAACAGCTCTTCATTTAACCCGCCATTTTATTAATACTATCCTCCGGTGAAAACACAGAAATATGATGTACTTTACCAGTTGATTTTGGAATTACGAATTTTAATTCAAACTGGTCATTTACTTTATAAACATAAATTTTATCATTACCATTTAATTTAACAGACGCTGGTTTTCCTAAAGCCTTTTCGATTTCTTGCAACGTAATTGATTTGAGTTCTGAATGATATGAGCGAACGTCAAAGACTTGAGATCCTTTGTTAAAGCCAAATGCCACATTTTTACTTGTAAAAGTCGCATACGTCCCGTTCCCCGCTTGATCAGTTTTATCTGCTTTTCCCCACGCTTTTTCTATTTCCTCGATGTCACCTGTATGTGCTGCATATGGTACGTTAGGTACTTTACCTTCTTTCGCTTGCTCAAATAAATCTTTTACATGGTTAATTGATTTTTGATTAAGCACTGTATTTTTCGTATTAGACTCCGTTGAAGGTTTTACCGAATCTTGACCTTTTGGTTTTTCCACAGACTCTTTCTCTTTTTTCGAAGCGGTGTCCTCATTCTTTTTACCCGTTTCTGACGTATCGCTCTTTTTTTCCGTACTATTTTCTGATGTTGAATTAGTTTGTTTCTTTTCCTCAGCGTCATTACACGCGGTTAAAGCCGCTACACACGTTAAAGTTAGGAATGCTATAAGCACTTTCATGTATACTTTCATCATTTTCAGCCTCCCTCTTCAACATATTCACTTTTGCAACCATTCCATAACACTACTCTTCAAATTATTTTTGCTCCAAAAAGTAAGTGCTTCGGTTTCTCCGAAAGTATGGACTATATAATCTATATATGATGTTCCTAAAAAAATAACCAAGTCGGTTGTATCCGAAATAGGTCCCTCCTGATAAACGGAACCATTCTTTCTCTTTTTCATCTGTCCACCCTTTAACATAATCTTGTGAAAAATGTTTCTTAATTTGATCTTTATGTTCTTCATAGCAATACAACCAATCGTCACCATCATTATCATATGAATAATAGACTGATTTACTTAATCCTTTAGCTATTATTTGCGATAAATATGTCGCGACTCCCTCACGATATAAACTAACCGCTGCATCAGTCCATTGTGCTTTAGTCCAATCCATTCCACTCTCTTGCAATACGAAATTATGATATATATGACCGATTTCATGGGCAACGATAACACGAAGATGCTCCCTTTCAGGAGATAATTTTTCTGCCGCAAGAAATATATCCCCCATAATATCTCTTTCTACAAATGCATTGGAACCAAATCCACCTACAAATAGATGAAAAGTCAAATCTATATTAAAACCAAATTGAATGCGATACTCCTCACTAATTTCTTGAATAATAGATGGTAAAATTCCCGAAATAATACGAATGTCTTCTAGTTTTTCAGGATACTTTTTAATTGCACTAGAAAGACGTTCTTCCTTCTTAGGACAATGATAATTAAAATACTCTTCGAAGGCTTCTGGGTACATATCATAATATTTGTTCAAGTCATGTAATCCTATATCATCGCTTTCCAAAAGCTTCAAAAAGCTTGGAATTGTATTGTTAATCATCTCATTCATCTCCTTGTATACACCTTCTCTCATTACTTATTACAATCCTTCTACTGTAACTTAAAAGTAGTTGTTTAAAAATTCAATTTAAATAAAAAAACAGAAAAATTGTCGTTACATAAAAAAGTTCTTTATTAAAAAGTAGTATACATACCACATTTTAATAAAGAACTTTTTCATATCCCATTATTATATACAGTTATTAATAATCTCATTTGCACGGTATGAAGTAGAAAATACATTGAGGTTTTCTTGAGTTCAAAATCATATTTCGCTTTATTCCTGTACTATCAATGATTTAAGTAAGCGTATATCCACATTGGAATTTTTTAAGTTCATGTATATTAAGAAATTTCACACCATTTCAATTCATGTTTGTTCTATTTTTTTCATGTATAAAATTAAGAAGTTGAATATAATCATTTTCTTGTCCAATATCGAATCTTTTTCCATCAATAATTTTGCCATACACGTTCTTAGTCATAAGCAAAGACTCTATTGCATCAGTTAGTTGATACTCACCTCCATGTCCAGGCTCAACCTTTTTTAGCAACTGGAATATATTTGGCGTAAAAATATAGCGTCCAATCACCGCAAGATTAGATGGAGGATTTACTTTTGGTTTTTCAACAATATTTGTAATCTGAATATAATCTGCTTTAACACTATTCCCATTTACAATTCCATATCTCCCTAAATCTTCATCTGGTACTGTATGGATACCTAATACACTACTTTTTGTCTCTTCGTATATCTTAATTAATTGATTTAAGGCAGTTTCTTTATCAGAAATTATGATATCATCCGGCAAAAGCACAGCAAAAGGATGATTACCAATAAATGTTTCTCCTAATTTTATTGCCTCACCAAGCCCTCTCGCATACGGCTGTCTTACATAATGGATTTGAATGTTAGGAATATTATATTTTTTTAACAATTCGACTTTTTGTTCCCTTTCTAAAAATGCCTCTAGTTCTAATGAATAATCAAAGTAATCAACTATTAAGTTCTTTCTACTTGAAAGAACAATTAATATTTGTTCAATACCTGACTTCATAGCTTCTTCTACAATATAATGAATTGCAGGTTTATTACCTATTGGAAACATTTCTTTCGGAACTACCTTTGTAATAGGAAGACTCCTTGTACCATAACCAGCAGCTGGAATGATCGCTTTTTTTATCATTCCTCTCTCCCCCCTTCTTCAACATATTTTCAATATTATATTCAATAGAACCCTTAACCGCGCATCACAAATTTAAAAAAGGCTCCTATCTCACATCGCTTGTATGAATAGGCCTTTTCATATGTCACCATTCTAACTTGTCCACTAATATACTGTAAAAACTAGTACTAACTTCAGAAAGGTGATTTGCCGTATGAATATATGTATTATAGGATCTGGCTATGTTGGACTCACATCGGCGGCGGTTTTAGCCGATTTAGGTCATTCTATTATTTGTGTAGACAAAAATTATAATAAAATCCAAGCTCTCCAAGGGGGAGAATGCCCAATTTACGAACCAGGTTTAAAAGAGCTTATTTACAAAAATCGAAAACAATTGAAATTCCAGCATGATATTAGTCTAGCTATACAACAATCATCAGTTATTTTTATCGCTGTAGGAACACCTTCTACCCCCAGTGGAAAGACAGATTTAAAATATTTATACTCTGTTATTGACCTACTAGTTCCTGAAATAAAAGAGTATAAAACAATTATTACTAAAAGTACAGTTCCACCTGGAACGAATCAACATCTATATGAAATGCTCATAAAAAATGGTGTACCGTCATCCCTATTTAATATTGTTTCTAACCCTGAATTTCTCCGTGAAGGATCTGCTGTTCAAGATATGCTTATTCCGGATAGAACTATTATTGGTATCCAAAAAAATGACACAAAGTCATTAGAAATTATGCAGAATATATATAAAAAGATTAATGCTCCATTCCTTTGTACGGGTTTAAACGAAGCTGAACTGATTAAATATACAGCCAATGCATTTTTGGCTACAAAAATATCTTTTATAAATGAAATCGCCCGGATTTGTGACGCTTATCACATTAATATTAATGAAGTGGCAAAAGGAATCGGCTACGACTTTCGAATTAATCCCCATTTTCTCCAAGCAGGAATGGGATATGGAGGATCGTGCTTCCCAAAAGATTTACATTCACTCATATATACAGCAAATGATAGACAGATAACAGTTCCTATTTTGCAAGCTGTACAATCCATTAATTCTACACAGATTGACCTCTATGTTGAAAAAATTAAAAATACTATAAAAGTACCATCTTCAAAAAAAATAACTATTTTAGGAATTTCCTTCAAACCAAACACTGATGATATTCGTAATTCACTTGCTGTAGAACTTCTTGAAAAATTACTTCCTCTTGGTTACAACCTTCATGCGTATGATCCAAAAGCTGCTCTTCCTCCGCATTTGAATAAACAAGTTACACAACATAAAAAACTACAATCCTCAATCACAAATTCTGATTGTATTATTCTTGCCACAGAATGGGACGAATTTAAAAAACTTAATTGGCAAGAAGTCAAACAATTAATGAAAGGATGCACAATTGTGGATGGACGAAATTGTATTGATAAAGATGAAATAGAGCAGTACGGTTTACGCTATATAGGAGTTGGTCGTTCATGAAAATACTTGTAACAGGCGCCGCCGGTTTTATTGGTTCTCATTTATGTCAAGCATTACTTAAAAACAAGTCATATCATGTAGTTGGAATTGATCACTTTATTGGTCCTACCCCAATACCCTTAAAAATAGATAATATTCAGACCCTTCAAACGAATCCACGATTTCAATTTATAAAAGAAAATATATTAACTACAGATTTACCCAAGCTTTTAAAAGATGTAAAAGTCGTTTATCATCTAGCTGCTATCCCTGGCGTAAGAACAAGCTGGGGAAAGGATTTCGATCCTTATGTAACCAATAATATACTTGCTACACAATATTTACTTGAAGCATGTAAAAAGGTAAAGTTAGAGAAATTCATTCAGATATCAACATCTTCTGTTTATGGAGAAAAATCCGGGAGGGTTTCTGAAAACTTATTACCGAATCCCCTTTCTCCATATGGTGTCACAAAATTAAGTAGTGAACACCTATGTCATATTTACCACAAAAATTTTCAAATACCAATTGTGATTTTAAGATATTTTACAGTTTATGGACCCAGACAACGACCTGACATGGCATTCCACAGATTAATTAAACAAATACTAGAAAATAAACCTCTCACAATATTTGGTGATGGAACACAAACACGTGATTTTACTTATATCGATGACTGTATACAAGGAACCATAGCTGCTTTAGAGACAAGCGAACATATAGTAGGAGAAGTTATAAATATCGGTGGAACAGAACGATCTTCCATTTTAAATATCATTTCTACACTAGAAAAAATATCAGGTAAATCAGCACATAAAATTTTTCTAAAATCAATTCCTGGCGAACCAAAACAAACATGGGCAGATATATCTAAGGCTAATAAATTATTACAATATCATCCAGTTATTTCTTTAGCTAATGGATTGGAAGCAGAATATAAGTATATAAAACAACTTTATAAAGGAGACTAGTTCATGAAAATCGCATATATATGTACTGAAAAATTACCCTCTCCAGCAATTAGAGGTGGTGCAATTCAAATGATGATTGATGGAGTATCCCCCTATATATGTCAAGAATTCGACCTCACTATTTTTTCCATTTCAGACCCAAGTCTTCCAAAACAATCAACACAAAATAATATTCATTACATGTATTTCCCTCAAATAGAATATGAGCAGAATGTTATAAAAGCACTTCAATCCAATGCTTTTGATATTATACACGTTTTTAATCGTCCAAAAAATATCCTCCTATATAAACAAGCCTCTCCAGGCAGTAAATTTGTATTAGGTCTTCATAATGATATGTTTGCTGAACACAAAATATCTTTCCTTGAAGGCAACCTAATTATTGAAATGGTTACAGCTATCGTTACGGTTAGTAACTATATTAGAGAAACAGTAATTGAAAGATTCCCACAAGCTGAACATAAAATTTCGATCGTCTACTCTGGTGTAAATATAAAAACATCTCCTCCAATTTGGACTCCCAACGGACAAAAAATTAGAAACGAATTTCGGAAAAAATACGCTATCCAAGATAAAAAGGTAATTCTATTTGTCGGTAGATTGACAAAAAATAAAGGACCAGATATACTCATCCATTCTATGAAAGAGGTTATTAAAGCCCATAAAGATGCGGTACTCGTTATAGTTGGAGGTAAATGGTTTAGTGATAACGGAGTAAATAAATATATTAAAAAATTGCATAGTCTCGCTAAACCTATTAAAGAACACGTGCTTTTCACTAAATTTATTCCAGCAGATCAAATTCATAATATATTTTTAATGGGAGATATATTTGTTTGCAGTTCGCAATGGCATGAGCCATTAGCACGTGTTCATTATGAAGCAATGGCTGCTGGAACCCCTATCATTACAACAAACCGTGGTGGAAATGCAGAAGTTATAACAGATGAACATAACGGCTGTTTAATTGAACAATATAATAACCCGAAAGAGTTTTCTAGGCTTATCCAAGGTTTGCTATCTCAACCAGAATTCGCAAAACTGATGGCTCAAAATGGCAGACAGATTGTTGAAAAAAACTTTACATTTATGCATACAGCTAATAAGTTAAAACAAGTATATAAACAAGTTACAATACCAACACACCAACCTGTAAAAAATCTAATGCGACCACTTAAAATTCAAATTATATAAAGAAAAACTTTAATCAGTGTTTTTTTACTCCACTGATTACTAGTTGAAACACTCGGATTTTTACAGGCCGTTAATGCGTGAGAAAGTTAAACTTACTGAAGAATATATTTATCCTTTACTGAAACCTCAGCAACTAAATTCCCACTTTACTTCAACCTCTTATTTAGTATATAAATTTCATAAAATGAACAAAAGCATAAGACAAATCCCCCCTAATATAAAGGGGGGATTTGTCTTATGCATCGTCTTCTTCGTCTTCTTCTTCTTCTTCGTCTTCTTCGTCTTCTTCATCTTCTTCGTCTTCTTCATCTTCGTCTTCTTCTTCTTCGTCTTCTTCGTCTTCTTCATCTTCTTCGTCTTCTTCATCTTCGTCTTCTTCGTCTTCGTCTTCTTCATCTTCTTCGTCTTCTTCTTCGTCTTCTTCATCTTCTTCGTCTTCTTCTTCGTCTTCTTCTTCTTCTTCTTCTTCATCGTCTTCTTCATCTTCTTCGTCTTCTTCGTCTTCTTCGTCTTCTTCATCTTCTTCGTCTTCTTCATCTTCGTCTTCTTCTTCGTCTTCTTCGTCTTCTTCGTCTTCTTCGTCTTCTTCGTCTTCTTCGTCTTCGTCTTCTTCTTCTTCTTCGTCTTCGTCTTCTTCGTCTTCGTCTTCATCAGTAAAAGTTATTTCTGTTTCATCAATATATTGAACTTCTACCTCTACACCAGTATGTGCTCCAGATTGAATAACTTCAGCCAAAAGTTTTAATACCTCTTGTATATCTTGATCAGAATTAATACTAAAGCCATTCTCAAAATCTATTTTTATTTTTGCTCTTTTTACATCAGCCATTTACATAACTCCTCCCTTATTTGATTTATATTTAAAATATGCTAGAAAGTATAAAATGATTGTTGTAATTGCGGACTTTTCATTATTCTTTTTCCTTGAAATGTTTTAAAATTTCAGCTATCCATGGTCTTTTTAATGGCTCGTTAGGTGTAATAATTTGTATTTTTATTTTTGGTTTTTCTGGTTCAGTAGCAATAAAATCCGATTGTACTGCTTCCTCTTCAACGATTTGAATATCCCCATCATTTATTTCATCATTAACGTCCTTATCTATTGTTGTTGTTGTTTTACTGCTTATTGTTTCTAACTCTAGTAATCCCATTGTAGGTAACTCGACTAATTCTATGTCTTTAATAATTGCTAAATTCTCTAATATAGATGATTCATCAAGTACAATTTCTTTTTGTTTCTCTAGTGTTTGCTCATATTCTGACATTTCCCATCCCATTGGCCCTGGTGGAGAAAACATAAATTTTTCTAAATCTAAAATAGGTATGACTATTTCTTCCGGTTCTAATTTCATTTTCTTCCTCCTCCACTTTTATTCTTGATTTCGTCATAAATATCTGAAAATCGAGATAAAAATTCCTCTTTAGAATCTTCAAGTGCAATTATATTTTGTAATGCCCAAATATATTTTTCATCCGACCACGAACGCTTTTGCCCTAAATAATATTTATGTGCAATCGAACATAATAAATGTGGAAACGTTAAATCCGTCCAAAGTATGCGATATTGTTTTTCTGATAATGGATTTTCTGAATCGTAAGCACTCAGCATATGAATCACTAAATTAATATCCCAAACTGACATTTTTTTCATTACTTTATTTAAAATAATACGTAAATCTCTTACTGGTAAATCATTTGTAATAGAATGTAACTCCTTCATAAAAATAGAATCATCTATTTCCTCAAATCTTGCCAATGTAAAATCTTGTTGACAAAAACTTTTAGATGCAATTACTTGCTTTGTCCATTCGTTATAAAATGGTTCATCAATTTCTTGTAATGCCCTTTTGGCACGAGCAATCATTTTATCAACATATTCTAAAAACATTGTTGAAAACACGTCATTTGGATAAGATTGTGCAATTCTTTTGTTGCCTTCTAATTCTTGTAATTTCCATCTATATAACTTATGCCATTTTCCTAATCGACTTCTCATTTTACTTTCTTGATGTGGGAGATATCCTTCTGATGCTTGATGAAACTTACCTGCATATATAAGCACCTTTTCCATTTGTTCTTTATTATAATAAATTACTTCTTTTCCTTGATGTTTATCATATAATACATATGCATACTCATCAGCTCCAATACAAACTCCTCCTCTATTTGTTTTATGCATTTCTGTGATTGGCAATCCTTTTTGAAAAAGATGTAAATGTGCTCCAGCAATAAATAACATTCTTTTTGGTTTCATATGTGCTTGTTTTAATATTTTTAATCCTTCATTTGTCTCCACTTCCCAAACAGTTCTCCCACTTCTACTTGATTGCAGAATAATATTATTTACCTCAAATGGATAAAAACTAAGGATTCTATTTAAATGTTCTTTCTCTAATCCAGCTATTTCTTCCAATTCTCTTCATCCTCCTCTTGAATTCTATAGCACTTCCTTATATACTCCAATTAAATTCATGGCAACGCGATTCCAACCAAAATCCTTTTCAACTTTCGAACGTCCATATTTCCCCATTTGCTCTCTCTTAGATTCATTATTTAATAGATTAATAATTTTCTCTGCATATGCATCAGGATTCTCGAAATCATTGACAATATAGCCATTCTTTCCTTCTTCAATTACTTCAGGATTACCACCTCGATTACTAGTGATAATTGGTAACCCCGCCGCCATTGCTTCATAATGTACCCTAGCAAGAGGTTCCTGCCACTGAGAAGAACAAACAAAAAGATCTGACATAGCGTACAGTGTTGGAATATCTTTAGGCTTAACAAATTTGATAAAGATTACATTATTTTGAAACATTGCTCCCAATGTATATAAATGTTTTACATAATTGTTTACATTGTTATCACCAAACCATTTTGATCCAATGAAAACCATTACAATTTCTGGGTTTTTTTCAATGATTTTAGGGAGAGCTTGTAGCAAAATATGAGGTCCTTTCACTTTACTCAGACGTCCAACAAACAAAACCACCTTTTTATTTTGCAAATTCAACTCTTTCTTTACATAATGTTTAATCTCTTTTCCATTTACAGTCCAAGCCGGATAATATTCATTTAAATCTACACCTGAATATACTGTTTTTGTTTTAGACTTTGCTGTCTTAAAGCGCGAGGTAATCGTTTCTCCAATATAATCACTAACTGTTACAATTTTCGAAACAGCTTTAATACATGCTTCACCTTCTTGATCACTCATCTTTTCATATGCGAACATTTCATTATGCACACTTAATACAAATTTTGTATTTGTTGCCACTTCACTTAAAAACGCAATCCAATTAGGGCGATTACATAAATGAATCACATCATATTGCTCATTTCTCAAATGTTCAAGAATATCATGAAGATAACCCTCTTCTGCAAAGCGTATATATCTTACACCACTCTTTTTTTCTTCCGTTTTTAAATTTGGATCCGTAATGGAGATAACTGTTACATCATTTCCTTTAGAAGCAATAATGGAGGCGACGGAACCTATATAAATTTGAATAGCACCCCCTCTCACGGCAGGTACTGGTAGCTTTTCAGTAGCAATTATTGCAATTTTCATTCTTTTCCCTCCCTATTTCATAAAAATACAATTCTTTTCAATATATGTTACGGAATAAGTTTTATCATTGTGAATTATTCATTGTTTTTTCTATTCTTTACAATTAAATTAGGAAAAACGTCACTTTTTTGTTTGATAGGCGAATACCTCAAACAAAAACGGCCATGCACCATAAAGTAATAAGAGAATACAAAAGGATGGTGACATATTTGGAAATTCACAATAAGGAAGCGGAATATATACTATCACCTGAAGAGGAGCAAAAATTAATATCATTAGCAGAAAGCATGATTAAACATTGGGATATTCATACAACTACAATCGAACTTATACAAGGTGGGCAACTTGCTCTAGTGTGGAAAATTCATACTTCAGATGGACCCTTTTGTTTAAAGAGAATTCATCGCCCTGAAAAGAAGGCTTTATTTTCAATTCATGCTCAAGATTATCTTTCTAAAAAAGGCATGCGTGTTCCAAATATAATTCCTAATAAAAAGGAGCAACTCTATACAAAACACGGTCCATTTTTATTTGTTTTATACGAGTGGATTGAAGGTAGACCTTTTGAACTGACTATGCAAGAAGATCTTGAAATGATTATGAAGGGATTAGCAGATTTTCACTTAGCTTCTATTGGTTATAAGCCACCACCAGGTATACCCATCTTTACAAAATTAGGTCGTTGGCCTAATCATTATATTAAAAGATTTCAACAGATGGAGGTTTGGAAAAACCTATCTAAAACCTTGATTGATGACCCTTTTTCACAACTATACTTAGCTGAAATCGATCCTTTTATTACAGAAGCAAAACTTACTTATCAACGTTTATTAGAGTCTGAATATCGAAAGTGGACAGAAGAATTACGAGCATCCCCCAATTTATGTCACCAGGATTATGGAACAGGAAACTCTTTACTGGATACGAATAATCAAATTTGGGTAATTGATTTAGATACCGTTTCGTTCGATCTACCGATTCGGGATTTACGCAAAATGATTATTCCTTTATTAGATACAACAGGTACATGGAACGAAGACCAATTTAACATTATGATTAATGCATATGAATCAGTTTCTCCTTTAACAGCCGAGCAAAAAAAAATCATGTTTATTGATATGCTATTTCCATACGAATTATATGATGTAATCCGTGAAAAATACGTCAGAAAATCACCATTGCTTGCTGCTGAACTCACTGAAGCTATGGAGTATGAAAGAATAAAATCAAAAGCGTTAAATATATTAATAAATGAATTTTAAGACACTTGATCGTCCGATATGATATCGTTCGCAAACATAATCTAGCTATCCTTAATAATAAAATGAGGTTAAGGAATCTTTCTTATATTAATAAAGTAACGTATATTCTACTGTGGTACATGTGGAAATTATATATGGAGTTGGATATGAGAAAATAAAGTTATATGTGTTAAATCACACCAAATTATTCATTAAATCGTATATGCTTATAGTATTTAAATTTGATGTATATAAATAAAAAGCATGACATAAAATTGTCATGCTTTTTATTTTCAATCAATAACTTCTTTAGATTTAACCTGTTACAGAACCCTTTACTCAGTAAAAGACTGTTTTACTTGTTAACAGAAAGATAAATCTTTCCCTTTTGTTCTTGAATTTAATCAAACCATTTGTCGCTACCAGAAATCTATTTTCTGTTATGTAAATCAAAGCATTCATCATAATCCTAAAAACTAAAATAGGACAGTAATTTAACACTTGTACCAACTGCTTTATTCCTATCTTAAACATAAAAAAGCCTTGGCGACCAAACCAAGACTTTTCAAGGACCTAATAATATGACAAGAACGAGAATCAGAACCACCCAATTTCTTGTTCTTTAACCCCTGTCTTACAACCTCATTTTACTATACGTATTCCGAATTTCCAATCGCCTATAAATCTACTATTAAATACTGCTCTAAAAATGAAATCAAGAGGTGAATCTTAACTTCTTTAAATATGTAGAAAAAGTACTTTTTACATTATCAAAATTGTGAGCAAATGTATTATCTCCACTTAATGATGTGATAATAGTTAGTCCTGCTGTTTTAATAAAATGTTTTACATCTACGAGCATAGATATAGCCTCCATGAATTTAATTACGCTAATTATAACAGAAGTGTTGCGACTGAAACATGGAGGGAATAAACAGCCCCCGTAACGATTGAATTTCCACTCTCAACTTGTTTAACCTATAAGGCTTGAGGGAATGGCACTTGAAATAATATCTTAATAAAATTAAAAAAACTGCCCTATTAAAGGACAGCTTCAAATATGTATTTTATACTTCGATAGATTTACCATCTTCAACAATATGGTAAAGTAAGTGC
This sequence comes from Bacillus sp. FSL R9-9410, assembly GCF_038050385.1. NCBI lineage: Bacteria > Bacillati > Bacillota > Bacilli > Caryophanales > Bacillaceae > Bacillus > Bacillus sp. FSL R9-9410. The sequence continues at coordinate 1,924,792 of NZ_JBBOTV010000001.1, read as the reverse complement.
GCTAAATGATGAATTGGACCATTTTCTTCCTCTTCTTCATTTGTCTCACCTTGGAATTCAAGATCATTTAAGTATAGTGCTAAAAATTGATAGAACAATTTCAAATCAAATCCGTAGCAAGCACTTGGTTCTTCATGATCTCCTTCATATTGTAACATTAAGTATTGCTCGTTTCCTTCTGCATCTTCAGCATCAAAGAATACGAAGAAACCAACGTTTGTATCTAAATCAAATAGATGACGAGTACCTGTTTCTGTTGCTTTCTCGAAGTCCTCTTCACTTAATTTATGTACTGTTGTTGCCTTTGCATTATCCTCTTGATGAAAATTTACTGTAAATGATTTCAATGCTGACACCTCCTGATTGTATAAAAGTAGCATAACAGATTAAACAACATAATACAAAGGGACTGCTCACAAATGTAAACAGCCCCTTATTATTTATTTCCGTATAGCTCGTAATAAGAAGCTCACAATAAAAATTAATATTACTGCACCTATTAAAGCTGGAATAATTGCAAAGCCGCCAATAACAGGACCGAATTTACCAAGTAATAACGAACCAAGCCAAGAACCGATAATACCAGCAATAATATTACCAATTACACCGCCCGGTACATCCTTTCCAGTAATCAGACTTGCAAACCATCCTAAAATACCACCGACGATTAAATACCAAATCATATATTTACCTCCTTTATTTTTGAACAATAAAATTATAATCAGAAACAATTGCTTACCATTAGTTATGTTACATTTTTCGTAAGTTATTCGTCTTATGAAAATCATTCAAATCTGCTCAACATATTAAGGACAATCTGGCTTCAATATTGTTCTCATAAATTCGTCTTTAAACGCTTGATAATTAAATTCAACGGCAATTCTTTGTATAGGACGATTATCAAACGTCGTTGGCTCAGCTATTCTTCTAAAATCTGCAACACTTTGCCCTCTCGTTACATCATTTGTCGTACTTATCCAAACTGCTGATTTTTTATATTCAAAAATATCATCATTTATAAATGAAATGAACGGAAGTAAATCGTGAATCGGACTCCCAGCAATACCTGGATATTCTTTTTTGTAAAAATTTTCGTAATAAAAATCGATCATTGGCTTAATAAGTTTCGCCTGTCCTGTTCCTTCTTTATCAATAATATCGACCATTTCAGGAGTAATAAGAGCGCGCTGCGTTACATTTAACGGGTATATAGTAGCATTTTGCGCATATTTCATAACGATATTCGCGGCAATTGGATCACCGTAAAAATTAGCTTCTGATACAGGTGTAACATTACCCGGAAATAGAAAAGCACCGCCCATTATATAATAAGAACATACTCGATTCATTAAATTGGGGTACAATAAAAATAATGTTGCAAGTGTTGTTAATCGTCCCGTCGCCACTATAATAATATCTTCTGGACAAGGCTCAATTAATTTAATCAATTCACAAAAATTTTCTCTTTCACAAATTCTCATTTTCGGTGGAATAATTGGCCCTAAACCGTGATCCCCATGAATTTCAGGAAAAAATAAAGGTTCTTCAGCTGTCATCGGTCTACTGGCACCTTCAATAATCCTCACTTTTGTAGCATAGTATCTTTCTAAAAAATAAACATTTTCCGTTACAATTTCTCTTGACACATTTCCATACTCTGCAACGATACCTATAATATCTAATTTGCATGTTTTATTCGCATAAATTAACGTTACTGCATCATCAATACCAAAATCTCCGAAAAAGATTATTTTTTTATTAACTTTTCTCACCCCTCTCCAGCATAATCTACTATCATTATTATGCGAAAAAGACAAGGCGGTGAAACGGAGATAATTAAAAAAGCCGCCTATTTATTGGCGACTTCAATCTTCTTATAAGATAAATATGCTAGTACATTTTTGCTTGAATCATATTTCGGGTTATTCCCTTTTCTCGGTTCTCTCATATGTGTTTTTTCAAACCCAGGAATGTCAGGCATTTTCTCTAAAAATTCAAGCATCTCTTCCTCAGTTCCCTCAATACGTACACGAATCATTATTGCTATTCCTCAATTCTCATTTTCTCTGTACTAAGTATATCGTACATCAGAAAGACTGCAAGAAATTTATCTTTTTAATGTTGAACTTTTTTTACATACGAACAGTGCCATTTCAGTATAGAACGATTCTATTTTATTGTTTTCAAATTGAATTTTGAAAAACCCCTGCATTTCATTTGATGTTTTCATCATACACTCTGTTAGCTTTACACGTTTTTGCATAGGTACATCCATCATATCGCACCACCAATCAAAATCGAACTTCTTGTCAAAAGTATGACATGACTGCATTTGCAAACCTTGTTTTTCTAATAAAGTAATCCATTCGGTTTTTTTCAAAGCTCGTTCATGGCTTGGATCTCGCTTCTTTTCGATAAAGTTATAAAATGTATCAAATTCATTATTTTCTGGTGAAACATTATCAATTAATATAAATAATCCATTATCTTCTAACGTTCGATGTACTTCAGAAATAAATTGCAAAGGATCAACAAAGTGATGTGCTGCAATTCGGCATGTAATTGTATCAAAGGATTCTTCAGCAAATGGTAAATTTTCTGCATTTCCTGCTACAAATGATACATTTTCATGCCCGTTCCCTTCTATAAAACCTTTTGCTTTTTCTAACATTTTTTCTGTTAAATCAAGAGCGACTACCTCTTTAAACATTGGGGCTAACAAATTTGCAACATGTCCACCACCAGTAGCAATATCAAGAAGACGAGTATTATGACGAGTTTCAACTTGCTGAACTACATATTGTAAATCCGGTCCATTTGCATGAATTTTACTTTTCACATACTTCTCTGCATTACTACCAAATTGTTGTTTCATAAGTTCTTCTTTACTCATTTTTATCATCTTCTTTCTATAAAGTATTATATTTAATTTATAAGTTCTCTTTATATAATTTCAAATCCTCTTTTAGGCTTATCTCTTGTATTAGAGTCCTTCTATCAAAATCATTTAACTCTTTTATTTTTAAGTATAAAACAAAAAAGGTTATGGGAACTTATCCCACAACCTCACAAAGTATCTCTTATATTTGAGGATCTTCTTACACGTCTAAATAACTTAATCCCCCTGTAACTTCACAAAAACTTCTACTTCGCTATTAGTAGCCTCTCTTGCATGGAATCCATATTGATCCATGCCAATCCATATCCACCCAGGACTATCATAAAGAATATCTATGTTGAAATGCTCCAACTTATTAAGTTCTGACCTAATAAATTTATTCCTACTAGCGATTTGCTTATCAAGCAAACCATATTCTTTCCCATTTTCAAATAGCGCTATAATCTTTCCTGCAAGTGGATGTATACGAACAATAAAGTGATATTCCTTTTCATTTATATTCGCCACAATCTTACTAGAATCAGGCATATTCATATCAATCGGCTCCTTTATTGGTTTCATTAACATCATAACAGATGAATATTTAAATATTATTAATATAATGTAAAAAATATAAAAGCTGACTTCCCTTTAGAAATCAGCTTTTATACATTGTTTATCTTTAAAATTTTTACAAATTTTATAATGTTTCTTTCTCTTCATCATTTCCGGAAACTAAATCTCCTAAAACATCCACCGTAACTTCAACTACAAATTCACAAATTCCTGCTACAACTTCTCCAATTACTTCCTCCATCTTTCTCCCCCTTTGTTTTATGAAACTTATTTTTAGTATAGAAGATACTGGTTAATTTTAACTATCGGAAAAGATGACATTAAGCTTACAAATTTGTAAGCTATTTCATTGTATTCTTAAATATGTACTCCTATCCTTTGAAACTTTAAGTATTATTAACAGTCAGATCGGCCATCATAATATAAGGTACGTCATAATCCAAAATTTGAGGAGGCGTGTAAAATATACTACGTAAAACTAATTAAAGGTCAATCTTTCTATGCTTTTGATCATCGTTTCTTAATATCCGAGGAAAAAGAGGTTTCAGAGAAAATTTTTAATTACTTACGCCGGAATGAATTCTTCGAAGTACGTAAAGAAGAATATTCTGCCTAATGTACAAACAGCATTAAGAAACAACTCACAGTATTGTGACTCTTTCTTGATGCTTTTATATTATCGCCCTATATTCAGCCTTATTCTCAATTCTATTAACATCTTCTAGTATATGTCCAAACTAATTCATCGTTACTTTCATATTTTAGTATATGAGGAGGTGACGAACATGACTCATATCATTGATTACCAAGCTACTCAACCAATAAATAAAACGGGTGAAACAACTTTTGTAATTCCCCATTCTCCAAATAAAGCAATTCTAGCAAATATTAAATTAAAAATTTCAAGAAGAAATTCACGTAATAATCGAGTAGAATTAATTGCTACAGTTGGAGTTAAAGGTATAACTGATATTTCACAAATTTTATTCCGAATTTTCCGTGACAGTACAGAAATCTTCAACGCTCAAGTAGGGATTGAATCTACAGATTCTGAGCAATTCTACGCACAAACATTTCAAGCTATAGATCAAAATGTTAGCTGCGGGACTCACGAATATTCTTTAACTGTGGAAAACCTTACAAGTTCTGCTAGTGCAGACGTTGTTGGTCCTCTGTCTTTTAGCGGTTTAGCTATTGGACAAGATCATAAGTGTTGCTAAAGGAATCTATTGTTTTATTTTGCATTTGAGAAAAGTGAGACGTAGTACCTACGTTCTTGCTTTTTTTATTTTCTCCTTGTTTTTCATTACTTTAAATTTGTATTTAATCATACGTTTTTTCATTTTGAATTACTTATTTCATCACTTAATAAATCAAATTTTCCACAAATCAAAAAGATTGAAATCCACTAATGAAACACGTAATATAGACTCTGACTCTAAAAAAATCACGTTAAAAAATAATGAATAAATTAGGAGGTTTTATATACGAGTTGTTAATTTTAAAAGACTGAGAGGTTTAAATTATGTGGCGTAATAAAAATGTTTGGATCGTATTAATTGGGGAGTTTATTGCTGGTCTTGGGTTATGGCTTGGTATTCTTGGTAACCTTGAATTTATGCAAAAATACGTCCCTTCTGATTTTATGAAATCCGTTATATTATTTATCGGACTGTTAGCTGGTGTTCTAGTTGGTCCAATGGCTGGTCGTGTCATTGACCAGTATGAAAAAAAGAAAGTTCTTCTTTACGCTGGATTTGGTCGTGTTCTTAGTGTTATTTTCATGTTTTTCGCTATTCAATATGAAAGTATCGCTTTCATGATTGCATTTATGATTGCACTTCAAATTTCAGCAGCATTTTATTTCCCTGCATTACAATCTGTAATTCCACTCATCGTTCGTGAACATGAACTATTACAGTTGAACGGTGTACATATGAATGTTGGTACAATCGCTCGTATTGCAGGTACTTCGCTAGGTGGAATTCTTTTAGTTGTAATGAGTTTACAGTATATGTATGCCTTCTCAATGGCAGCATACGCTTTATTATTCCTCTCAACTTTCTTCCTACAATTTGAAGATAAAAAATCAGCTACATTAAGTAAACAATCCGCTAAAGATAATAGTTTTATGGAAGTATTTCGTATTTTAAAAGGAATCCCTATTGCTTTTAAAGCACTTATATTAAGTATTATCCCTCTTTTATTTATAGCTGGATTCAATTTAATGGTTATTAACATTAGCGAAATACAACATGACCCAACAATTAAAGGATTCATATATACAATTGAAGGTGTAGCGTTTATGTTAGGTGCATTCGTTATTAAACGTTTATCTGATCATTTCAAACCTGAAAAGTTACTATACTTCTTCGCATTTTGTACCGCTTTTGCACACCTTTCGTTGTTCTTTAGCGATATTAAATGGATGGCACTTGCCTCATTTGGTTTGTTTGGATTTAGTGTTGGCTGCTTCTTCCCTATTATGTCGACAATTTTCCAAACGAAAGTCGAAAAAAGCTATCACGGACGTCTCTTCTCATTCCGTAATATGTTTGAAAGAGTTATGTTCCAAATTGTCTTACTCGGCACAGGCTTCTTCTTAGATACGATTGGATTACAGTATATGGTTCTAATTTTCGGAGTCATTTCATTGTTGATTATTTTTATTTCCCTATCTAAGCAGAAACAATTTGAAAAACAAACGTCGCAATCTGCGAATTTATAAAGTTCAACTAATACTTCTTAAGAATGGATCCAGTATTTTACTTGATCCATTCTTTTTCAATTTCTAAGATTAAACTTTATATCCTTTGTATATTCCAAATATTTAAAGGTGTATCGCCTACTGTTTTCGAATACAATAAACAATAGATTTTTCAAAAAGGAGCTGTGGAAATGTCTGATGGCATCCAATTATTAATTATCCTTCTTTTTTCATTCATTATGTTTGGCGTCCTTAATTTTTTAGCCATTTCCTTATCTCAAAATAACTTTAAAAGAAGGATTGTTGCAGGTTTCCTATTTTTATTGTTAACTCCTATTATCTTTTTGACTACTACAGCATTCGCCTCTATATTCGATAAAGGTGGTTTTGGAGCAGCTAACCTAGCCTTTGTTATTGTAAATGTATATATTGTAAATGGAATTGTCATTCTTCTTTCCGCTTCATTTATCCTCAAAAAACATAACATAAGATAGAGCACTAGGCATGAATCTGGCATTACACTAGATTCATGCCTTTTTATTTTGAAATCCCACCCTTCTCCAAATTTTTATGTGAAATTTATTAATTCTTTATAAAAATTTAAACTTTATTCATTACAATATTCCTATCGTATTCGCACGTTTATAAAAACTAATAAGAAAGGAGTACACAATGAAAAAGTTTCTACTTATTTTCCCTATATTAATTGTTCTACTTAGTGGATGTAGCAATAATGATATATACGGCTCTTGGGAAGTCATTGATAATAAAAAAGGTGAATGCCCTGTGTATTATAAATTTGAAACAGTTGTAAAAGAAGAAAAGAAAGAAAAGATTGTTCACAATTTAGTGGAAATGCAAACGACAAATAAAAAAGAGGATTTATTTAAAGGTTCATTTGTTAAAAATTCTAACGTGTATCGTATTGATTATGGTAACTCCTTTACATCGGATCAATCTTTAAAAGTTGTCGATAATAAATTAAATGTATACTTTTTTACAACTGAAAAAACATGTACATATAAAAAAACAAATAATTAATCTCCATTTATAACGTAGAAAATATTTTCTGCGTTATTTTTATTTTCCTCCCTCTAAATTTGTCAATCGTTTTAATTTTCATAAAAAAATGATAAAATGTAAACATGTGTTTTCAGAATAATTAAAAACGCAGAAAGAAAACACTGTTTTTAGGAGGGGTTTTGATGACTTACACTTTAGCAACTAGAATGAAAGCATTCCAATCTTCTATATTTAGTGAATTAGGGGCCTATAAAAAAGAGAAAATTGCAGCAGGTCATAAAATGATTGATTTAAGTATCGGGAATCCTGATATGCCTCCTGCTGATTTTGTAAGAGAAGAAATGGTACATACAGCAAGTGCAAAAGAAAGTTACGGATATACGTTATCTGGTATTCAAGAATTTCACGAAGCTGTAACTGAATATTACAACAACACTCATAATGTTATATTAAATGCTGAAAAAGAAGTTTTATTATTAATGGGTTCACAAGACGGACTCGTTCATTTACCTATGGTTTTTGCAAATCCGGGAGATATAATACTAGTTCCTGATCCAGGATATACAGCTTATGAAACAGGAATTCAAATGGCCGGTGCAACATCTTACTACATGCCATTAAAGAAAGAAAATGATTTCTTACCTAACTTAGAAGTTATCCCTGAAGAAATTGCCGATAAAGCGAAGATGATGATTTTGAACTTCCCAGGGAATCCAGTTCCAGCAATGGCTCATGAAGATTTCTTTAAAGAGGTAATTGCATTCGCGAAAAAACATAATATTATCGTTGTCCATGATTTTGCTTATGCTGAATTTTATTTTGATGGTCAAAAGCCAATTAGCTTCTTATCTGTACCTGGTGCAAAAGAAGTTGGCGTTGAAATTAATTCTTTATCTAAAAGTTATAGTTTAGCTGGTAGCCGTATTGGTTATATGATTGGTAACGAAGAAATTGTCGGCGCGCTTACGCAATTTAAGTCTAATACAGATTACGGCGTGTTTTTACCAATTCAAAAAGCTGCATCCGCTGCATTACGACACGGCGCTGCATTTTGCGAGAAAAACCGTGGAATTTACCAAGAACGTAGAGATACTTTAGTGGACGGATTCCGCAAATTCGGTTGGAATGTCGATAAACCCGCTGGAAGTATGTTCGTTTGGGCTGAAATTCCGAAAGGATGGACTTCGCTAGAGTTCGCTTATGCACTTATGGATCGTGCAAATGTCGTTGTCACACCAGGCCATGCATTTGGTCCTCACGGCGAAGGCTTTGTGCGTATTGCACTTGTTCAAGATAAAGTAGTATTACAAGAAGCAGTTGAAAACATTAAAAATAGCGGTATTTTCTCTATTGAAAAAGTAGCGGAATTAGTTAAAAATTAATAATAACTCCCCTGCTTAACTTTAGCAGGGGTATTATTATTCCTGGAGGTACGATATGAATATTAAAGATACTCTTCCCCATCGCTATCCATTTTTAATGATCGATAAAATTACAAACGTTAAAGAATCTCAATCAGCTACAGGATACAAACTGATCACAAATAACGAGTGGTTTATTAATAACAATCAAAACTATATGCCTCATATGCTAATTGTAGAAGCACTGGCTCAACTTAGTGCTTTTGTAAGTACAGGTGAATCTGAAGGACTTGGTTTCCTCTCCTCTTTAGATGGGGTGGAATTTCATGAAAATGCGTATCCCGGTGATAAACTTGACTTACATTATGAATTAACACGTAACAGACGAGGTTTTATTCTTGGGAAAGGAATTGCCTCTGTAAACGGTCAATCAATCGTTACCATTGAAAAGCTATTAATATATCAAGCTGATTAAACAGATTACATAGTAAGGAGTAGAAAAATGCGGAATGTTGTTGGTATTGATGCTGGGGGAACATTAACAAAGATTGCTTACTTTAACCTAGAGGAAAAATTATGTTTTGAAAAATTTTATTCATATGAACAAGAAAGAATTAAAGAATGCCTTCATAATAATAATTCAATTACACAATTATGCATTACAGGTGGTAAAGCTAAACAGTTAGAACAACTACTTTCAGGTTCATATAAAATAGTAGAGTTAAACGAGTTTGAAGCTACTTTAGCAGGAGTACGATACATACTAAAAGAAGAGAAACGTGCTATAAACAACTTCGTATTAACAAATATCGGTACAGGTACTTCCATTCACTACGTTCACGACAAGCAATATGTTCGCGCTGGTGGAACTGGAGTTGGCGGTGGTACTATTATGGGTCTTTCAAAACTATTAACAAATATAGATCATTTTGAAGATGTGATTCCGCTTACGAAAATTGGTTCAAGAAACAGTCTAGATATTACAGTTGGAGATATTTATGGCGGGATTCTCTCACCTATTGATAATAACTTAACTGCTAGCAATTTCGGAAAAGCGACCATTACAGAATCAAGTTATAATAGTTCAGATATACTTGCTACCGTTCAAGGACTTGTCGGTGAAGTCGTCACAGCATTAAGCCTTCAATTCGCCGAAGCGAAAAATATTGACCATATCATTTACATCGGTTCTACTCTATGTAATAACGTACATCTTCAAAGTATTATAAGTAGCTATACAGAATATCAAAATAAAATACCAGTCTTTTTACAAGACGGCGGTTATAGTGGTGCGATTGGTGCTTTACTTCATGGTACGAAATAAAAAAGCTGACTTTTGTCAGCTTTTTTGCAATGGTACTTCAAATTCAATAATTGATTCAATCTTTTAAACTGTTTGCTCGAATGAAACTTTACGAATAAATATACTACTAGTTATGATATAAAGAATAGTTAATCCAATTGAAATTACAGTAAAATAGGGAATATCTATTAAAGATATATCACTCGTAAATAATAAACCGTTTATCCCTACTTCTCCATAAAGCACACTGTTTGTTGATAAGAACAGCGTTCCACCAATCATGAAACCAATCCACTGAAATCGTTGTTTAAAAACTACTACTACTTGGAAGAAACATGCTGTCGTAACATAAAACAAAAATTGTAAAATAAACTGTTGTGCTGATTGCTCCCAAAAGCTAACATTTACTATGTTATATTTCATATCGTGTAAAAACATTACTTGAAGAAATGAAAATAATGTGGATTGCAGTACAATATAACAAATCGCTCCGATGAAATATTGAATTCTCGTTACACCAAATGAAATAGCTAAACGAAATAAATCATCTTGTATATTGAAAGTACTCACTACTATAAACATCATAATTGCTATTGAAGGGTTATTGATAATTTCGGGTAGATAACTAATTTTCAATCCATTTAAATGAGCAGCATTCAAAGCTCCTTTTATTAATAAAGCTAAAATCCAAAATATTAAAATTGCTTTATAATGAAAATTTATATGTAACTTTAACTGCTTCATTAACATCGTCATTTCAATTCACCACCAGTTATGTGAATAAATAATTTTTGTAATGTAATTCTACCAACTGCTATTCCTTCTTTTTCGAGAGAGTAATAATCGTCACTAGAAAGCTCTTCCCATATAACAGCTATACCTTTCTTTCCATAAACTTCTCGATTTATTACTTTTTTATTGATCGAAAACTCATCCACTTTATCTTTTTCCCCTGAAATAATATGACCTTGTTGTAATAAATCTTCCACCGATGATTGAACAATAAGTCGCCCTACTTTTATGATGATTACATCTTCAATAACATGGGTCACTTCTTCAACTAAATGTGTTGATAATATAATTGTTCGAGGATACTCACCGTAATCTTCTAATAGTAAACTATAAAATAACTCTCGATGTGCTGCGTCTAAGCCAGTAGTTGGTTCATCAAAAATAGTAATCGGTGCCCTACTTGCTAGACCTTGAATAATTCCTAAATCTTTATTATTAACTAGCTTTTCTATTTTTTCTTGATTACCGTAAAAGAAATTCATTACGATTCCCTTATTCCATATAAGATCATCCTTTGGCAAATCATTAAATTCTTTATACAGTATGGGTAAAAGTTCTTCTCTTTTTAATGCAAAACTTTGATTTTCAATCTGAAACTCATACCCTTTCGCATTTGGTACTAAAATTGCAAGATAAATAGCGTTAAAGAGAAAATTCTTCTTCATCGTATCCTTCTCATCAAACCAATACGTCTCAATCATGTCATCTGTAAGGTTTCCATTCTCTTTTACACCATATTTCACTTTAATATTTTCATTTTCTAAACTTATACTTTCAACTGTTTCACCACCAGGTAGGTTTTTAACAATCGCAAACACGTCGGAATTATTTCCAACGTATGTCCCCGTATATTTTTTAAAAGCCCCAAGTTCAATATGTGATATTTCTTTTATTTGTTCTCCATTAGAACAAGCAGTAACAAATAAAAAAATTGTTAGCATAACACCTGCTATTCTATTCATATACTTCATTAGACACCCCCAAGTTCTATTTATTATCCAATCTATACAATGTATCCATTAAAAACCCTTTAAAATATACGCATTTTAATCAAAATTAAAAATTTTCAATTTTTATGTTTACAATTATCCATTAATTGTATATAATTACTAACGTAAGAAAAATATTCTAAAAGGAGGTCGAAGGAAATGATGAAATTACAATTAGATGCTTTATCGTTAGCGTTAACTGCACCTGTGTTTTTTGGACAATTAAATATGAATTCGACCACCCTAATGGAGAATTAAAAATCGTGCTTTATTTCTTTTAATTCATAAATTCGCCACAGGAGGTCGTATACTTTCCTGTGGCTTTTTCACGCCCAGCCGTAGGAGAACGATATCTTCCTGTGGCTTTTTTGTGCGATTTTTTAGTCTCATACATTATTTTTTAAAGAAAGGAGCAACATTCGATGACTATTAGCGTATTGTTTTTAAGTATTACGATTCAAAGAAATACACTTTCCAAAGCTGAAATTCTTCATAATGAGCAAATTACAAAAGCTATGAATGATGTTAAGGAGCGCCAAGTGCTTTATTGTGATCACCTGTAATTCCTTTTCGAAAGGAGGAATTCGTCTATGACTTTTCATATTTTCTTTTTTACGACAGCACTTCAGAAAAAAACGTTATCTGAAGCTGAAATCTTTCGTAAACAACAATTAAAACAAACTATGGATAAAATAACGGACATTAAAAGTTCGTATTATACACAAATGTACTAAAAATATTTTTAAAAGGGGTAATTTCCTAATGAAATTTAAAGCTTTCTTTTTAACTATCACCATTCAAAAACGTAAATCTTCAAAAGCTGAAATCTTACGTGAACAACAAATTAAAATTATTATGGACGAAGTAAAAGAGCGTCAGTCCTCTTATTACAATCGCCTTTACTAAATAAATTATAAAGGGGTAATTTCCTAATGAAATTTAAGGCTTTCTTTTTAACGATTACCATTCAAAAACGTAAACTTTCAAAAGATGAAATTTCTCGTGAACAACAAATTAAAAACATTATGGATGATGTGAAAGAGCGCCAGTCCTCTTATTACAATCGTCTTTACTAAATAAATTATAAAGGGGTAATTTCCTAATGAAATTTAAAGCTTTCTTTTTAACGATTACCATTCAAAAGCGTAAACTTTCAAGAGATGAAATTTCTCGTGAACAACAAATTAAAAATATTATGGACGGAGTAAAAGAGCGCCAGTCCTCTTATTACAATCGTCTTTACTAAATAAATTATAAAGGGGTAAAAATCCAATGAAATTCAGAGTATTATTTTTAACTATTACCATTCAAAAAAATAAACTGTCTGAGTCTGATATGCTTCATGACCAACAAATTGAACAGGCAATGGACAACGTAAAAGAACGACAAAGTCATTATTGTAGTCACCTGTAATTCCTATTCGAAAGGAGGAATTCATGTATGAAGTTTCACCTTTTCTTTTTAACCATTACGATTCAAAAAGAAACTATATCTGCAAATGACGTACAACAAGAGGAACAGTATAAAAAGATTATAGATGAAATTCGTGATCGTAGAAGCAAGTACTACACTCACCTATAATTGTTTGAACTTATATTAGAAATGAAAGGAGTCGATTATGATGTTAATGACGCGGTGTAAAGAGATGATTTGGATAGTTCAGAGGGATTCCACATAGTTTAACAGGAATAATTTATACAATTGTTGCAGTTAATTGGATGTGTAAAAAATATATAATAATAAGTATTTCATACACTCTAAAAAAATAAAAGATACACCACTTTTGCGGTGTATCTTTCTCAACATATTCTATTTCCGTTTACTTCGTTTCGTCTTAAACAATCTCACTAAGTTCGAAACAACTGTTTTCGTTACCGCATAAGCAGGCACTGCTAAAATCATTCCGATAATTCCCGCGAAATTACCTACCCCTAAAATAAGGATGATAATTGTTAACGGATGGATGTTTAATTTTGAACTCATAATACGTGGCGATATAATGTTACTTTCAAACTGTTGTACGATTGTTACTATAATAATTACGTACAGAGCTTGCATCGGAGATACGAACAGACCTATAATGACAGCTGGTGCTGCTCCGATAAATGGACCTAAGTTCGGAATTATATTTGTAAATGCTGCGATAATTCCTAAAACGAAAGCATACGGTAAACCGATGATTAAATAACCCGTAAATGTAAAGGCACCAATAAACATACAAACGAGCGCTTGACCTTGAATATATGCAGATAATGTTTCGTTCGTTTCCTTTATGATACGAAGTCCTTCTTCACGGTAAGACTCTGGTAATACACTAACAGCTTTTCCTGGAAATGCATGTCCATCTTTAAACATATAAAATAAAATGAACGGTACTGTAAAGATAACTAACGCCACGTTCGTGATAATACCAAATAAAGCCGTTGCACTCGACGTAATTGTGTTTGGTATACCCTTTAAGTATTCAATCGCATTTTTCTCAATTGTTTCAATGGAAACGTAGTTTTGTGTAGATAACCATTCAAATAACCTATGATGAGATAGATCTTGTATGTATACTTTTCCCTCTTTTATATAAGTCGGCATATTTTTCACTAAATCCATTAGCTGTTGTGAGATGGTTGGAACAACTACTCCAATAGCAACTCCAGTTAATGTGATGATAAAAAGATACAGTAATAAAATCGCTAAACCTCTAGGTACTTTTTTATTCTCCAAAAAGACTAACACTGGGTTAAATATGAAGTATAAAAATAACGCGATTAAAATTGGGAAAAATAATGTTGATATGAAGATACCAATCGGTTGAAATAGAAACGATATTTTTGTGCAAATAAATATAATTCCTACAACCATTAGCACTTCTAATGTCCAAAAGTGCACTTTCGATTTCAAAAAAACGTCCTCCTTTAAACTAGCACTTCTCTTCATTGTACCAAATTAAACTTAGATTTCACATAATATTTTCCTTTACAATATTCCAAAATCCCATTAAATACACTACAATGAGATTACAGACAAATTTGCAGGTAAAGGTGATAAATATGACACAATGCATCATTTGCAGAAAAGATACGAAAGAACTTAGTGAACAATATGTCATTCCAGAGATATTATGTGGATATTATTTCACAAACTCAATTTGTGATTCCTGTCATGAACATATGACAACAAATATTGACCGTCCTTTAATTAGACATAAATTAAGTCAATATAAGATTGAGCAAATGAAAAAACAAATCGACTCCCCTCTCTATACGAATGAACATGGTGAGGAGCTGGCGGCCGCTGAAACGGATGTTGTCGAAGTAAGTGATGAGATACTTTATTCCAATGCATTAATTATGAAACTATGTAAAAAGCACGATATTTCATTACATAATGAAATTTGGAAAGAAGAGCGCGTAACAAAAGTAGACAGTTCTATTCAACGTGAATTGCTTTTAGATAACCGTAAATATAAGATGAGTGTATTAAAAATGGCTTATACTTTTGCTGTACAAACAATTGATGGCTACTTTGACGATCCAGATGCGATTGATATTTCTACCATTCTATTAAATGCCGATTTCATGGAATTAAAGGAAAAGAGTATCGTTCGTGACTTAAGAAAAAGTTCTTTATGGAATACATTAAATACAACGAGTGAAAACCATTACTTTATTTTACTTAGTGATAAAGACGGTCTGTTCTGCTTCATTCGCCTATTTGATATTTTTGATGTTGTTGTTCATTTATCAGAAAAAAGATACAATCTTCCATCACCAATTGTCGGCGTAAATAATGTAGACAAAAAAGGATTTTTTGTGGAAAGTTTAAAACAGTATATGGATGGGCTATTTAAAGAAACTACACGTTCTATTTAATCCACATAAGAACATACGGTCTCCTTTCTTCATGAAAAGACACTGTGTTATAATGAGTGTGAAAAGAACAATACAATCACATAAAACAATTAACAACTGTATATAAATAAAAAAGACTAGTGTGCGGCTACACACTAGTCCACGTAACTTAGCAGATTGGATTGTTCATTTATCCTATTTGTTTCGTACAAACACAACAACCCACATTCTATAGGCATAGGTGGGTTGTTATTTTTTGAGCTTGTCAATTAAGACGACAATAAACGTTAACAATGCAATGAGAAACAGTCCACCTTGCAGTAACAACGCAATTTCACTCACTTATTATCACCCCCCTCCTATTCGGAGAAGTGATAATTGAACAACCAACCGTACCATAAGTTACCTTTTAATTTTATCATATTTTTTAATTGTTTACGACGAAAACCCGCAAGCTATTAAGTTGCGAGTTTTTTATTTTTCACTATTTTTACTCCTATTTCAACTTCTCCATAACCGCATCATAAAATTTCCGTTCATCGTCTACATTTAAGTGAACACAACTTACTGTTTTAGAAAATCCATATAACAACTGCGCTTTAATTGGCTCTTTTAACGTTATTTCAAAAGTTGCAGGTTCCTTTATAAATTCCATAACAGTTGCATCAAGAACCGCTTTCTTTTCTTCTTTCGTTAAAGATTCGCCTTTATAAAACACAATGTTATCAATTTGTGTAAATGGTATAACGATTTTCTTTCCTAATCCAATTTGAATGATCACTTTTTCTTCCGTAACGATAATTGGATTTTTACGCATCGCTTGTATTTCTGCTAAAAAATAAAACATCGCATATATGTTTAAGATGAGTAAAATCCAAGCTATTATTGGATTCCATTGATGAAGTAAATAATGAAAACCGATACTTTCAATTAATGTTGCATGAATAATCATGATATAAACACCTATTGCACCGGTTTTTTTATGATATGAGTATGTGGATTCACTTTCTAATACTTTTTCACGCCACGATAAAAAAGCATAATAGAGTAATTTACACTCTGTTAGAATGATATTTACTGTCTTACTTCTCTTCATATTAGCATCAAATGCTGCATCAATCGCATAAGAAAATGAAGAATACTCACTTCTATATTCTTTATATCGTTTTATTATTTTAGGAAGTACTCTTATAATTTTATATATAAGAAACAGTTCAAAACATACGAACGCAATTTCTCCAGCAACTATTACATACGAAACAAATGAAAAAGCTTGTAAATAATCACTAGGAATTATAAATCTTGCGAACACGTATCCAGCTATAACTACAGGAAAGATATACGTTAACGAATATCTTTTCCGTATAATAAAGAAATATGTGATGACTGGAATTACAAACATACAATCTAATAATGAGCCGAGGACTACTTCTTTCGGGGCAGCTGGCACTATTGGAAGGGTATACAATAAATAGTTTGATAACATAATTAAAGATACGAGTCCAATCCAAATGCCTTTTCTCCTTCGTGAAATTGATGGATTCATTCCTTCTCTCCTCTATTCAAAAACCTCATTTAAATGGTCTTTATAAAATGAAATAGCGCGTTCAAATTCTTTTACTTCCTCTACTTTTACGACCGTTTCAAGTAGTAATTTCATCGCGGATTCATGTTCGTTTACGTTATATTTTGCTAGTGATAAAAACACTTTCATCACGTCATTTTCTGGGAACTTCTTTATCCCTGCTTCTAATACAGTAATCGCTTTATCATATTCCCCTATACAACGATACGTACTGCCAAGACCGATATACGCACCGCGAAGTGATTCACCATCAAGTCCGTTCTCAATCGCCTGTTCATAATACGGAACCGCCTCCGTTTCAAGACCCATTACATCATGTATCCAAGCGCATTGATATAGCACTTCTGCATCCCTCGTAAAGTTTGTTAATCCTATAAGTATCTCTCTAGACTGCGCATATTTCTTTTCATTTCTAAGTTTAATAGCTTGCTTTAATAAATGTTCCATACAATCCACTCCTCACAAAATGTTCATTATGCATATATCATATATTACACATTTACGAGCAGCTAATGGCCTATTCAATTGATTCAATTTAATAATTAGTGAGGGATACGTTCCCCCACTAATTTAATATTAACTCCATTATATACTATGCGACTACAGCTCTTTCTAAAAGCTTAAATTTCCATCGCAGTAGTACGATTGCATAAATGCTCTAACATATTGACAATTTCTTTTGCAGTTTCATCTTTCCCATTACATAACTTCACATTACCATCTTGTCCAATGACGTGATGCACGGCGCCGCGAGAATATAAAGAATGCGGTGAGTTCGCTACCATTACACTCGCTTTTGCATCTTCCATCCTTTTGCTTGCTCTTTCAATAAGTTCTGCTTCATTTACGTCACTTTCCAGTTTAAAGCCAACGAGTATCGTTTCTGGATCCCAACTCTTTATTTGTTTTAATACTTTTGGCGCTTTTTGAAAATGAATAATTGGTGCGATATCACTTGAAATCTTTCCGTTCATATTAAGAACAGTTCCATCTTGGTCACAAATCTTTTCGACAACCCAATCTGAGCCAGCAGCAGCCATAATAACTGCATCTACTTTTTCATGTGTAATAATACTTTTCATCTTATCTTGTAAATCAATAATCCCCTCAAATGGGTGCAATTCTAATTGGTTATTTACATCCATTGGCTTCTCAGCAAAGTAGCCATGCAAATATATTACATTTGCTCCTTTTGTCATTAGCTCTTCTGCAATGATTCTTCCAATCGTACCTTTTGCTAAATTTGTATGTCCACGTACTTGATCCCATTTTTCTAGGCAACCGCCGCTCGTAATTAATACTTTTTTCCCCTGCATAATAACCATCCCTTACTGATTTTTCGCACGAAACCACTCTGTTCCAAAGTCAACTGCATCACGTTGCCTCATAAAACGGCACGTCGCATTCCCTATCTTCCCACGCGTAACTGTTCCTTTACGCTCATATTCAACTCCGATTTCTACAAACGTGTCAGAATCGTAATCCATTTCAACGAATTCTTTCCATACTCTTACACCTTCTTCTATAATAGGCGCTCCTACCTTTATTAACTCGCGTGCACCTGTACGTACCTCAGATAAATGTATGGACGTATTGGAATCATAACCGACACCAAGTAATAATATGTATCCATCTAAATCGTATATTTTTCGTAATGGCGATTCTTCACCAAAACTTATAGAAAGTGAATGATTCGCTGTAATTTCTTCTGCGTGTTTCCCCCATGCTGCAAAACTACTGAGTGGATGATTACTGCGCAATACATTCGGATATGTACGAAAACATTCAACTACTTCTCCCATTGCCCTTGTTGGTGTTATACGTGGGTCAAATGCTGGGACGTTATCCCGAATAATTTGCCACCAGTCTTCTGGTACAGGTGGTCTTGACCAATGTTTTGGGTCGGATAAATCTGAAGATTGAGTTGGCATAATTATCGTTCCTTCTTCTGTAACAACTTTCATTAACGCTTCTACTACGGCAACTGCACCGCCTGATATCCAACCAATCGAACTTAATGAAGAATGAACAATAACTGTCATTCCTTTTTCTATCCCTAATGCTTTTAAATCATTTGTAATTGTTTCGATTGTATTTGGAAATTGTGTATTCGCCACTATGTCATTCATTTTCACGATTGTTCCCCCATTTTGCTTTAAACTAATACATACATATATTATCATATTTTTCTTAATTTTTAACATAATCATTTTCAAACAAATCATAAAAATAGCTGTTCCAATTCTTTCTCTGCCAACAGTTCCTTTTTCCTTGCAAATTAAATTTATCTTAATGTTTAATCCTTTGTGAAATTTCATACGTCGTATGTAAATTTATTTATTTTCATATTCTAATTTTATAAGAATGATGATAAGATTACTTCGACTTATCTTACTACTTTAAGGAGGTATTTTTATGAAAAAAATTGTTGGGTTGTCTCTAGCTTTTGTTTCTGTCATATCTATTACCATTCCTTCTTCGACATTTGCAGCAAATCATTATGACACATTCGGAGGAAAGTTAACGGGTGGTGTAGGAGATTGGGGGAAGTCCACACAATATTATTGGATTGATAGTTCAGCTTCTGGAGAATCCTCTAGAATTAATAGTTCTATGAGCGCTTGGGTTCACACAGGTAAAATTGTATCGACGCCTATTTCTTTTAGAAATACTTCAAACAAGCCTTCTAGTTTAATAGATATTTACAAAGGCAATTATTATCCACGTTCAAGTGGTATTCTTGGTGAAACAAAATTTTATAGAAGTGGTAGTCAAATTGATCCGTCTTCTAACTATTCTTGGACAAAAATTCAACTCAATTCATCATCATTCGATTCTCTAAATACTTATCATAAGTCAGGAACCATTGCTCATGAAATGGGACATGCATTTGGCCTTGCTCATAACAATTATGAAGGTGACTCTATTATGTGTCAGCTTGGCTCAGGTAGAACTGTAAATACACCAGATACAGGTTCACTTTACGGAATTAACTCATTGTATTAATTAGTATTCTATATTAGGAATGGAGTGAAGTATATGAAAAAGAAATTTATTGCGAGTGGACTTATATGTATCATATTAACTTCAAGTGTTGCATTTTATATTTATAGTGATTCACAAGAAGTAGAAATGAAGCAAAGCTCTCCCGTATCTTTGCTAAAAGTATCATCAAAAAAATCTGTTTTCAAAACAAACGATATTACACAAGTAATTCATAAGGCCGACTTTGAAAAAACATATAATGATGTAAAAGAATTAGCTTTAAATGCTGATATTATAGTAGAGGGGACAATTATTGAATCTCAGTATTTTGATTTTAATACAAATACATTTACGCGTTCAAAAATTCAAGTTTCAAAAAGCTTTAACAATGCAGTTAACCCCGGTGATATAATTCAATTTATTGAAATTGGTGGTGTCACAACAAAAGGTAAATTACAAGAGTATGATCCAGAAAAAATTAAAATACAAAAAAATGAATTAAACGAACCGATTGAAGTTTTACTAGATGGTGCTCCAACTTCTAAAAAGAATGAAAATGTTCTTCTATTTGCCAAAGAAGATATGGAGGATTTTTTTAAACTTAAAGAAAAAGTGTTCATTTCTTTAAATTCTTATCAAGGTAAATTTACAATTGATGAGAATAATAAAGTAAAACGGTATACTGAAAAGTCTAATCACAAACTAAACAAACCTGCTTCTCATTCTACTAATAAATATAATTCAGGCGAAGCAAATTTATTAAATGATACTTCCTTAGAAACTACATTACCTGATATGGAAAATCAAATTACTAGTAGTTTGAAAAATAATTAAGAACATAATAGTGTTTTCATAAGATATGTAAAAATAAAAAAGAAGCCGTCCAAAAGTATTCTGGGACGGCTTTTTTTAGTAATAGGTTTTGTCACATTTTGTCGTTAAGTCGATATAATTTCATTTACTATCGCTATCTTAACAAAAAGATTAAATTTTGGGACAGCACCTTTTTACGCTACGCCGTTATTTTTTCTTCTTTTTTCACGACTACAGCTACATAACTATGAAGTATCATTCCGACAATTACAAGGCTCATTCCAATCCAAGATAAAGAAGACGGAATTGGAGCCGATAGCCAAATGAGCTCTCCTACTAGCGCGAATAAAACTTCGCCGGACTGTGTCGCTTCGACTGTTGCTAATTTTTGCGGATTATCTTTTACAAGATCTGTCGCATAGAAGAATAATACTGTTGCAATTAAACCTGAACTAATCGCAACGATAAAACATTGAAAAACTTGGTTACTTGACGGTAATCCGCTTGTAGATACTTCATAACCAGAAAGTAAAAACCAAAATGGTAAACTTGCTAATGTCATACCGAGAACTCGTTGGAAGACATCTAATTCGCCCTTACATACTTGCATCATTTTTCTATTTCCAAGTGGATACGCAAACGCTGCAATGAGTACAGGAACTACACATAAAACAGTTTCACGAATCCCTAAAGAAGAAGCGTGTTCTACTTGCATGAGAACAACACCGAATAAAATAATACCTGACATTACTAATTCCTTTATCGGAAGTTTTTTATGTAATGGGTCTACCGCGAAAAATGGTGTTAATAAAATCCCTGCGACTATCGTAATTTGCCAAGTTGAAGCAACGAGCCACCCCGGTCCAAACGCACCCGCGAAACTAAGCGGTGCATAAAAGAGACCAAATCCAACGATACTCCATAACAACCATTCTTTTGGATTATTTTTCATATATTGAAAGAGTTGTTTTAAGTTCCCTCTATACATGACAATAAGTAATAGCATTGGAACCATAAAGTAATACCGTAATGATGCACTCCAAATCCAACTTCCACCTTCTAAGTCCATCGACCGGTTTAACACAAAGGTAAAGGCAAAGAAAAACGATGCCAATATCCCTATTGCAATAGCTTTCATCGTAAAACCCCTTATATAATTTTTCTTCTACTATATAACGTAATGAATATAATTAAAATTCTTAATTTTCGTTATACATGTAATCTTTAAAGAAACAACACCATATATTCGTCATCACTATATACACCATTCATCTTTAAAGCTCTTTTTTCAATTCCATAAGTTTTAAAGCCCATTGATCCGTATAATTTTTTTGCTGGTTCGTTTGTGGATACAACACCTAAGTTCAATTGCTCTAGTTCTATTTCTCTCGCTCTTTGAGTTGCATTTGCAATTAACTCACGTGCCAGTCCGTTACGTCTATTTTGTGCATCTACATACATCGCAACGATATGACCTTTATGCTTATACGCCTCTTTCTCTTCTGTTAGTAAAGTGACAACTCCAATTAATTGATTTTTCTCATTAAAAGCACCGAATGTACAACTAGTAGTAGCTGTTAAATTACTTTCCACTCGCTTAATAGGATTTTCCTGGCGAATCGCCTCTTCATAAGTTGTTACAAATGCCTCTGGATTTACTTGTAAGGCTTGTAAACGTAAGTTCCAATATTGCTCCGCATCTTCTTTCGTAAGTAATCGAATCATTTTCCTCATCCCCTTTAAGTTTACATAATATTTTTATAGACTATTGAATAAAGATTGATATTCTTCTTTTAACATACTATAACGATGGCGATGAATGAACTTACCTTGACGTAATCGATCATTTCTCATTATTCCTTCACAAACAAATCCAGCTTTTTCATAACTCTTTCTAGCCTGTAAATTATCTTCATCTACTCGTAGCCAAACTTTTTCTAATTTGAATTCAGAAAAGCCGATTTGTAACATACTGTATAGAGCTGCCATTCCATACCCTTTACCCCAATATTCTTTATTTCCAATTGCAATCCCTAGTTCAGCATTTTTATTTGTATTATCAAAGTTTTTTAGGTCTACCCATCCAATGTGTATACCTTCCTTTGTAACGATAGCTCGTTGTTCATAACCATTCTCTCGACTTATACATGCTTCAATCCACCTTCTCGTATCTTCACGAGTGAACGGTGGATATTGATCTGGTACAACTAAATGTTTTGTTACTTCTGTATCTAATGACCATTGATATCGATCTTCTACATCGTCTTGTGTCAATTCTCTTAATCGAACGAATGGTACATTCATTTTGCTATCCCCTTTTTATTTCCCGATAGAAAACCCTTCAAAAACTCTTCCTCCATACTGCTCTAACGTATTTTCTATAAAACTAATTAATTCATTTTTCTCCTCTGTTTTATAAAAATGGTCAAAAGCCGCTACAAAATGTTCTGCATATTGCTCGTCATACCTTCTTAACACTCTAATAAACCATTTTGAATTTCCAAGCCACTGACCATTTGCCCTTAAAACATATTCATGTACTAAATCAGCTAATAAATTGGCGATGAACAATTCTTCTTCTCTTTTTGATGCACCAATAAAATCATCCAAAGTATCCGTAATAAAATACCGCTTCTGCTTCATCATTTCTTCAGTCCATTTAGCTGGTCCTTTATTTAATAAATCATTCGCTTCTCTTTTGAGTATCTTTACAATTTCATCTTTTCCTTTTAACACAATCCCTTCTGAAACTAATTGAGGTAATGAAGGTCTCCCGCGCTCACAATCACTTTTGAAAAAGGTTTTATACGTTTCAAAATTATGTACAAATACTTCAACAGGCCAGCCATTACTATAGAAAGATTCTCTATAACAAGATGACAAACTTTGGTCAAATATTACAATATCAAGGTCAGATGTTTTCGTAGCCTCTCCTCTAGCAACGCTTCCCCCTAGTAAAGCTACATCACAATTCGAAAATTGTGATGTAATAATACTTTGTGCCGCTTCAATTGGTTTCATAGCCTTTCTCCTTCTCTTATTTTACTTTCTTCTTTTCAGCTCTTTCTCGTGTCTTTTTAATATAGGATTCTGCATCTGGTGTTTTGCATGACGTTTCACCGTGATCAATTTCCACTTTGCCTATTTCACGTGAGATTTCAATTGCTTGTCGTTCCAAACTTTCATTTCGAACCCCTACCGCAATTAAAGCTCTATTCATCGCTTCTCTTTTTCGATTTTTTTCATTATGTATATGAACTTTAATCGCTTCTAAATACGGTAAGAAAAAGTCATCGTCTAACGTTTTATTTTTTATTGCGATATTCGCTAATAATGACCAACCAGCTCTTCCAATCCATTCATCATCAGACTTCGTCCATTCTTCCATTCTTTCTATCGCGATTGGCGACGTACATATAGCTGTCATAAGAACGTCCATTAAACAATAATAATCAACATCCTGAACCCATCTATTTAGCTGTTCTGACGTTAGTTTCTTCGGATCTAAAACCATCGTCGCTAAAGTCATTGCGTCCATATTTTTCGTTTCCCATAATGAGATTGCTAAATCATGATCTTTTTTTATCTTCTTTTTCAACAATTTTAAATTTGCAAAACTAACTCCAAATAACGGCTCTTTCGCCCCATGATTTTTAAAGATTTTACGATTTTGTTCTGTTCCATATTCTTCTAGTTGCTGCATTACTTCTTCAAGTAACATAGGTCCACCTCTTTTATATATTTTGTTGACTTCACATATGTATGTACGATATATTCTACATTACTTTTTGGTTTTCCTATATTTATTTTTTAAATACGGTATGTGAAATTTTTAATGATGCATTTTAAAACAACAAACATCCTCTTCCTTATTTATCACACGGTTGTTCATTCGCGCTCTGTATACAATACTCCTCTAGCGCATGTAGCGGATTTATTATGTTCCTTCCTATTATATTTTCTACCCTTGTAACAGCGTCTACCATAGATAATTGTGCAACTGAAAGCATTTCGTTTCTATCTTTCATAATTTCATATAAATACTTTTCTAATTTAGCATCATGCTCTTCTTTACGACCTTGCATAATTAACTCAAATATCCCTTCTATCACTTCTACTTTTACATGTATGGATTTATTATTCTGCCGAGCGTATTGTTTTAAACGTTCCATCGTTCCTGAAACCGTACGATTATTTGTAAAAAGTATTGTTTGTGGCTCTTCAACATGACAAATCATTTCAAAAAATGGCTCATCAATTTTCAATATAGGTATGTCTATTTTGAAATCCTCATCTAATAGCGTAATATAATCTGTACAAGTTATTAAAAGTGTATCTACATCACTTTCAGCTATATACTTTATATTATCTTTTAATTTATTTCGTGCTTTTTCTTTTTCAAATTCTCGTTCTATTTTTAGTCTGTGTGATAAGATGGGATCTACAAAATGGAGTATTTCTATCCCAAATGATTGCAGCACTCGGTCAATGTATTCAATATTTGAATGATGAGCATGTAAACAAGCTAGTTTTTTCATACTTATCCTCCCTTTCTAAAACAAAAAACATGAATGAACCATTTTACATACAGTTCCATTCATTTAATTCTTGTTTCATTTTTTCAAACCTGCAAAACAGTGAAATCTTGCATACTTTTTTACAAACTTTTTTGCGCTTGTAAAAAAGTTTTTTTGCATTTCCCCCTCTAAAATTGCTAATATAGTAGAGTAGAACTTTTATAGAGAGTAGGAAAATTATGCACAATGGAATTCGGATGACAACTTTAGTGAAAAGGGCTCTGTTGATTTGCGCTGGGGTATTATTTACATACGAAGCTGCTTACGGATCAACACATATCGCTCTAGCAAGTACAGAGGATGACGCTAAATCTGTTCAACTTGTAAGTGAAATTCAAACATCCCTTGCTCCGAAAGAAGCTCCAAAGCACTATAATGGGCAAGTTAGAAAAGTCGCTTACTTAACATTTGACGATGGTCCTGGAAAATACACAGCTGAGCTTTTAGATATGTTAAAGAGCGAAAATGCAAAAGCAACATTCTTCTTAATTGGTTCAAACGTGAAAGCTTTCCCTGATCTTGTAAAACGTGAAGATGCTGAAGGCCACTATGTTGGGATGCACAGTATGACTCATAACTACAAGAAACTGTATACAGAAGGTCACTACGTTGATGAAATGAAGGAAGACCAAGGCTTAATCGCTGGAGTTCTAGGTAAATCACCAGTATTAACTCGCCCATCTTACGGCTCAATGCCAGGATTAAATGAAGCCCTTCGCAATAAAGTTGTTGAGAATGGTTTAAAAGTATGGGATTGGACAATTGATTCATTAGACTGGAAATACAACAAAATGCCAGTTGATGCTGCTTCAGCTAAAATCGTAGAAAACGTTCTAGCTGGTGCTACAAATCCAACAGAAGTTATTCTGATGCACGATATTCATCCGCAATCAGTTAAAGCAGTACCTGGAATTATTAAAGGGCTGAAAGAAAGAGGATATGAATTAGAAAGCTATCATGAGAACGAACACTTCCCATTAAACTTCTGGCATGATAATCGTATTTAATGAAAAAGACTTGATTTCCTCTAGTAGGTTATCAAGTCTTTTTATTATCGTTTTGGGAATTTCCTTTGTTGCTCTTCAATAGAACGAATAATATTCTCTCTATCATCTTGAGTGATACCGATAGAAAATTCGTACTCCTCTTCCTTACACCATGAAGGATTAAGTTCCTGTGATAAGCGAATAACAAGGTGAAACTCCCCTTCTTTTTCTCCCATAAATTCAAACTCTAAATTTGGTTCCATGAAAGCTAGTTCGTTATATGTAGGGTTTGGTAATGCTTGAAACCATTTTATCATGTACTGTAAATCGGAAGTTTGTAAAAAAGGGTCCATCGTTTCAAAAACTTTACTTTCTTCTAATAGTTTCGCTTTTACCATTAGCCAATTTCTATCACACTCGTCTTTTGTATCTTTATATTGGTATTTCACAACCTCTAAATGTAATGATATTTTTTCATTTTTAAAATTCATGAATATCCCCCTTCTATCTCTGGATCTTTTGTTTTATAAATTTTTATTAATCCCAATACTTTAAATTATACTAGGTTATTCTAATCGTTTTTTAATACGAATAAATTGTTTAAATTTATTATCCTTTATACATAAAATAAATTTGATTTGCAATATAATCTGAACTAAAGTGAAGTCCATTCCTTATCCACCACATGATAATACCTACCAATGAAGCTGTTTTAATATCAACCGCAACATAATTATCAGGCAGATCCTTTTTCGTATTCTCTCTTCTCGTTTCTATTAACTCTTTTAAAAATAAAAATAGTTGCTCCTCAAATTGATTCATTTTAAATAATATAAATAAATAATTTCGGTGGATATATAAATAATCAAGTAATTGTGTTAGCTTTTGTTTTTCTGATAAATCTTTTGCATGTATTAAATCAACAATTTTATTTGAAAGTTCATTTGAAATCTCATTCGTGATTTGGTCTAGTAAATCTTGAATATCTTGATAATGTAAGTAAAATGTTGTTCGATTTAATCCTGCCGTTGTTGCTACTTTCTGAACCGTTAAGCTTGAAATACTAGGATTCTCACATAGGAGAGAAAAAACAGCATTTTTAAACATTTCTCTTGAACGAACTGTACGAGGATCTTCTTTTTTAGGTGTAGACATTTTGAAACTCCTTTATAGATTTTCTCTTTACTTATTCGACAGTGCCTACCTTATATGTCGAGTAGTGAACATTTTCAACAAAACTGTTCATGGTCAAAGAAAATTTATTTTGTTACCATTAATTTTATCGACACCATGTCGATAAATCAAGAAAACAATGAAGGAGTTTACCAATGCAAAAGGAAATATCAGGAAGAAATAAAAAAATTATATTAGTTGTGCTCATTGCCGGCTGTTTTTTATCAACATTAAATCAGACGCTATTAAATGTGGCAATGAGTAATTTAATGGAGGTATTTGATGTTACGGCTGCTACAGTGCAATGGCTATCGACAGGCTTTATGCTCATAAATGGTGTTCTCGTGCCAATTACTGCATTTTTAATGAAACGATTTACAACAAGGCAGCTATTTATTAGCTCGATGCTCTCTTTGTTTATTGGGACTGTTCTTTGTGCATGCGCCATGAATTTTGGCATTTTGTTAACAGGAAGAATGATTCAAGCAGTTGGGGCAGGAATTATTATGCCACTAATGATGACCGTTATTTTATATTTATACCCTAGTGAAAAGCGTGGCAGTATTATGGGAACCATCGGTTTCGCCATAATTTTTGCGCCAGCCATCGCTCCAACATTATCTGGCTTTATTATTGAATATGTATCATGGAGATGGCTATTTATTGGATTAGCTCCCTTTACATGCATTGTTATTATTCTCGCACTTAAATATTTAATGAATGTTGCTGAGACAACAAAAGCAAGATTAGATATCGTAAGTGTCATTTTATCAACGATTGGCTTTGGTTGTATTATATTCGGATTTAGTAGTGCAGGAAGCAAAGGATGGGATCATCCAGTTGTTATTACTACAATTATCATCGGAATAATTGTTACAACTCTATTCTGTTTACGTCAAATAAAGTCTAGTGATCCACTATTAAATTTATCCGTATTTAAATATAAAATTTTCACTCTTACATCAGTCATTAACGTACTCATTACGATGATTATGTATGCTGATTTAATTCTTTTACCGATTTACTTGCAAAATGGACGAGGTTTTACTGCTTTTGAATCTGGTTTACTTCTATTACCTGGCGCTGTGATTAATGCCTTCTTATCACCTATCACAGGTAAAATGTTTGATAAATACGGGGCAAAACCACTCTTTATTACAGGTTTAATATGTATCATTATATCAATGTGGGGTGTAATTGATTTGACTGAATCCACCACTTATATGTATTTAATGGTTCGTACCATTATTCTACGCATTGGACTAAGTTTCATTTCGATGCCTTTAAATACAGCAGGTTTAAACGCTTTACCAAGAGAACTGGGTTCACATGGTTCTGCAGTGAATAATACCGTACGTCAATTAGCAGGTGCTATTGGAACAGCAGTCATTATCACTGTGTATACAATTCAATCCACTTCACATACTTCACAGTTATCTAGTGAGAACGGAAGCATATCAGCTATGCAAGTAACGAAATTAGCTTCTATCTTCAGCTCAAGTGATGCCTACGTATTTATGTTAGTCTTATCCTTTGTAGCTTTGATTATTGCATGTTTTATGCCTAAAAAAGTAGCACTCCAAAAATTCGAAAGTAAATCTTAAAATAAAAAATCCTACCCATATGGAATACGAGTAGGATTTTTTATTATTTATTTTGTTTCCCCGTCTTCAGTCGTCTTCACCTTCGTTTTATCTTTATCACGATTGTTATAGTTATATTTAGAAGGTTCTACCGGTGTAAATCCTTCTGGTGTGTAGAATCGTAATAAGTCACCGTTAACAACTTGGTCGGAGTATTTTAGTGATTTTTGAACCATTTGTTCATTTTGTTTTATTTCATCTGTAAATTCTACAGGTTTCCCAGTCGTTGTATCATAGTATTTGCCATTAAGTGCAGTAACTGTTGGACTTACGTAGTTACCGTTACGGAACGGCACGACTTGTTTATGCTCTGGTGATAATAAATCTGATCCGAATTGAACATAATTTTTCGTATCTGTACCTAGTAAGTGTAATAACGTTGGAAGAACGTCAATTTCTCCGCCGTATTGATGTTGTACGCCGCCTTTCATTCCTGGTACGCGAATGATTAATGGTACACGTTGTAATTGAGCATTTTCAAATGAGTTCATTTCTTTACCCATTATTTGAGACATTGCTGCACTATGATTATCTGAAATACCGTAATGGTCACCGTACATAACGATAATTGAGTTATCGTATAAACCAGATTGTTTCAAGTAATCCATAAATCCTTTTACAGATTCATCTAAATAGCGTGCTGTTTGGAAGTACGTATCTACTGATGAATCACCTGTTTTAGCTGGCTCAATCGTTGCTTCTGCCTTATCGATAGGATAAGGGAAATGGTTTGATAACGTAATGAACTTCGAATAGAACGGTTGTTTTAACGTTTGTAATAATGGAATTGATTCATTAAAGAACGGTTTATCTTTTAATCCATAGTTTACTACATCTTTTTCGTTCATATCATAGTATGACGCATCAAAGAATTTATTAAAACCAAATGATTTATAAATTTCATCACGGTTCCAGAACGTTTTATAGTTACCGTGGAACACTGCTGATGTGTATCCTTGTTGTCCTAAAATAGCTGGTGCTGATTGATACGTGTTATGAGCTTTATTTGTAAAAACAGATCCTTGTGGTAATCCAAACATTGAGTTCTCTAACATGAACTCCGCATCAGATGTTTTACCCTGTCCTGTTTGATGGAAGAAGTTATCAAAGTATAACGTATTCGCATCTTTTGTAAATGAGTTTAAGAATGGTGTAACTTCTTGGCCATTTAGCTTGTAGTTTAGTAAAAAGTTTTGGAATGACTCTAAATGAATATAAATTACGTTCATTCCTTTTCCTTTACCGAAATACTCAGGATTTGGACTTGCATAAGTTGATGTAAGATAGTTTCTAACTTCTGTCATATTATCTCCATCCGCTAATGCTCGTTCTGTTGATGCTTTCGCACTTTGAATACCATCATAAATCGTAAAGTTGTACGCCCCTAAATATTTCACGATATAATTGCGGTCAAATGTTCTTGTTAACAATTCAGGACGGTCAGATTCTGCCAGACCTAAGTTAACGCTAAAGAATAAAATACCTGCTACAAATACTAGAGATAATTTATGCTTCGCAACACGGATTGGTTTAGGATTTACAAATTTCGTTGCGACTAAAACAATTAAAATGATTGTATCTAAGAAATATAGTGGATCATATAAGTGTAGCAATGCAAAAATACTACCACCTAAATCTCCAAAGTTATTCGATTGTGTTAATGTCGGGAACGTAATAAAGTCACTGAAAAAGCGATAATATACTACGTTTGCGTATAAAAGTATAGACATTAGCAAATTAATAATAATTAACCAAATGTAAGCTCGTTTCCCTTTTGCGAATAATGCGAGTCCTAAAAATAGAACTGCTGAGCTTAACGGGTTGAAAAACAGTAAGAACTTTTGGATTGTGTTCGATATCCCTAAATTAAATTCTGTCACATATGCTGCATATGTTTTTAACCAAAGTAAAATAACCGCAAATACGAAAAATCCAAAATGATTACTTAATACTCGTTTACTCTTTAATAAAAATTGTTGCATCTCTCCACCTCTTTTGATCATCCAAGGCTTATTTTATATAAGTCTGTCTCTCTATTTGATTTTTCTTCTTCAGATAGATTTCATTTGTTTAACTATATGAAGAATATTAGTAATTATAATTTGTAGCTTTTATTTATTCAACTATTTCTTTTTAAACATTTTGACCTTGGTTTCTATTTAACAAAATACATTTGTAACATTTCCTGTTTTTTCCCAAGGCTCATCCACTAATTATGACTCCACAAACTATAATCCTTTAGTTCCTCATTTGCAAACTAATCTATCTCCAATTTTGGTACATATTTCACATAAGAAAAAGAGTAGTTTGAAGTAATTTCTCAAACTACTCTTTTCCTACAATCTATCCTTTGTAACTAACTTCCCCAGTTTCAACTAATTCCTTTAACCCGATAAACATTAAATTCCAACCATGCTCAGACCCGTCATGATGCTCTTTAAGCGCTTTTTCAATATGAAGTTCTGTCCAATCTTCTTCATGAGGAACGATAATATTTTGTGAAAATATCATTTCAGATCCTTGTTGACGATCTTTTATCTCAACTGTAATTATATCTTCTAATTCGCTAAATTGTGGCATTTTGAAAGTAAACACCAATTTTTTAGGTTGGTCAATTTCAATGTATTCTCCTATAGCTCGATAATCATTCCCATCGCGATGGTCAACAATTTCCCAACTTCCTCCTACTTCAAGCGTATTTTTCGCTACTTTATTTGTTCCTTCCAATGTAAAAAACCATTTCTTCATCATTTCAGGGTTTATCCATGCTTCAAAAATTTCTTCAGGAGCAACATCAAAATCCCTTACCATCGTTAATATTATTTTTGAATAATTATTCATTTGCATACTCCCCACTTCATATAAAAATGAAGATTTTTTTATTTGAAGTAAAATACACAAAACCCTCGCTCTCATAAAAGAAAGCAAGGGTTTTAATCATTTATTATTGACCTTTGTACATTGCATCGACTTGTTTTTGAAGTTCTCCACTTTCTAAGAACTCATCGTACGTTGCTACCTTATCAACTACACCGTTTGGCGTTACTTCGATAATACGGTTTGCAATTGTTTGTACGAACTGATGGTCATGAGAAGTGAATAGTAATGTTCCTTTAAATGTGATTAAACCGTTGTTTAATGCTGTAATAGACTCAAGGTCTAAATGGTTCGTCGGATCATCAAGTGTTAATACGTTTGCACCGCTTAACATCATTTTAGATAACATACAACGAACTTTTTCCCCTCCAGATAAAACAGAAACGTTTTTCTTTACTTCTTCACCAGAGAATAGCATACGGCCTAAGAAACCACGTAAGAAACTTTCTGATTCATCTTGTGGAGAGAACTGACGTAACCAATCAATTAAAGTGTAATCACTGTTCTCGAAGTACTCAGAGTTATCTCTTGGGAAATGAGCTTGAGATGTTGTTACACCCCATTTGAATGAACCGCTATCTGGCTCCATTTCACCCATAAGAATTTTAAATAATGTTGTCATCGCAATATCGTTACGTCCGATAAATGCAACTTTATCACCTTTATTTAAAGTGAAGTTCACATTATCTAATATTTTTTCGCCATCAATCGTTTTCGAAATACCTTCAACTGTTAATAGGTCATTTCCTACTTCACGTTCTGGTGTGAAACCAACGAACGGATAACGACGTGATGATGGTCTAATATCATCTAATGTAATTTTATCTAACAATTTTTTACGAGAAGTTGCCTGTTTCGCTTTAGATGCATTTGAGCTAAAGCGTGCAATAAAGTTTTGTAACTCTTTTACTTTTTCTTCTTTTTTCTTGTTAGAATCTTGCGTTAGTTTTAATGCTAATTGGCTTGATTCATACCAGAAGTCATAGTTACCAACGTATAATTGAATTTTACCGAAATCAAGGTCAGCCATGTGCGTACATACTTTATTTAAGAAGTGACGGTCATGGGATACAACGATAACTGTATTTTCAAAGTTCATTAAGAAGTTTTCTAACCATTGGATCGCTTTTAAGTCCAAGTGGTTGGTAGGCTCATCTAGTAATAGAATGTCAGGTTGACCGAATAAAGCTTGAGCAAGTAATACTTTTACTTTCTCTGCCCCAGTTAATTCAGACATCTTTTTATCATGAACATCTTCGCCGATACCTAATCCTTTTAGAAGGATTGCTGCTTCAGACTCTGCTTCCCAACCGTTTAGCTCAGCGAACTCACCTTCAAGTTCTGCAGCACGCATGCCATCTTCATCACTAAAGTCTTCTTTCATGTAAATTGCATTTTTCTCTTGCATTACTTTATAAAGACGTGTGTGACCCATCATTACTGTTTCTAGTGCAGGGAACTCTTCATATTCGAAGTGATTCTGTTTTAATACAGCTAGACGCTCACCTGGCGTAATATGTATGTCACCTGTTGATTGGTCAACTTCTCCAGATAAAATCTTTAGAAATGTTGATTTACCAGCACCGTTTGCTCCGATTAAACCGTAGCAATTACCTGGCGTGAATTTTATGTTAACATCTTCAAACAATTTGCGATCCGCGAAACGCAAACTAACGTTACTTACTGTAATCATGTGTTTCCTCCAATTTCGATACTTTTATATACATACTTCAATTACTATAACATATTTAACAAACTAAAGGTATATCTTACATCATTGTATTGGGTACAAAATAATTTCTTTAAACATTAAAAGAAATCATAAATAAACGGCTTACGCACAGGCACTAAATTCTCAAATGCACGTATCTCCTCTTCGTTTCCGCTTATTAACTCTAATTCATTTAATTCTAACGGACGTTTATAACCAAACATAATAGTAGATAACGCATTAACATCCATTTGAATCCCTTTTTCTTTTGCTGTTTCTTCTTTAATGATTGTTATTTCATTATTTATAAGTTGGACCGTTACGTTATTCCACGAAGCAAATGAATCTGTAATATGTAAAATCACTTCTTGCTCTTCGTTGTTCCTATTCCATTCATATTGTTTGAAGAACTGTTCTACATCTACAATTCTTCCCATGAAATATGGAGTTACTTCTGCTTTTACTCGTGGTTCTTGTAATGTGTAAAGAAGTGGCTCTGTTTCACTTAGTATCATTTCAAGATCTTTTATCATAGAATCATGTTGGCAAATGAAATTCCAAAGGCCATTTCTCGCTTCATTATGCAGTGGAACAAATTCTTCTACTGTCATTTTAGAGTTCTCAATTTTATATAAAATGTAACCTGCCGCATTTTTATTTTCATCATAGTAAACAGCCAATGTTAATTCATGATATACGGCTTGTAGCCACCATTTAGACCCTCGAACTAACATACCAGAAAAACGTTCTGCAAATGTTTCATAGATCTTCTCGACCTCTTCTGGGTGATTTTCTTTATTGAATCGTTTCACAGTACCATTCACTTGTTTTTTCATAACTAAATCGCTCTTCGTCATATGACATGTAAGGCGATTCGCACAAAGTTCCCAGCCGTATTTACGGTAAAATGAAACTGCAAATGGATGTAACATCGATACACTATATCCATCCTTTTTCATCGTTAGAAGTGAGTGCTGAAGCAACTCTTTTACATATCCGCTTCTTCTATACTCTGGGTACGTCGCTACCCCTGCAACACCGCCCATTTTAAACTTTTCTTTTCCTATGTAAATATGAAACGGAATAAGATGCAGTTTTGCCGCTAACTCTTCACCTTCCATAATGCCGTATATTTGATGACTTTCCTTCATTCGTGTAATTTTCTGCTCTACCGATTCTTCATTTACTTTATATTGAAAAGCATATTCTGATAAACGTAATGCTTCTCTAAACTTATCTTCTTTTAATTGTATAACGTTCATATATTTCTCCTCCCATTCCTTATTTGAATTGTATCATAATTCTTAATATTTCAGTGCGGTGAATGAAATTATATCGACGCTTCGACAAAGAATATCGACCTATCTTATATAAAAAAGCAGATACATTACGCATCTGCTTCTCATCAATTTATTTAGCTAACGTTTGAAGCTCTTCAAAAAATGTAGGATACGATACACCTACTGCTTCTGCATCTTCAATTGTTGTTTCTCCTTCAGCAATGCAGCCAGCAATCGCAAGCATCATTCCAATGCGATGATCACCGTGACTATGTACTGTAGTTCCTTTTAGCTTACATTTACCGTAAATAATCATTCCATCGTCGGTCGCTTCAATGCGAGCTCCTAGTTTCGTTAGTTCAGCAACGACTGTATCAATACGATTCGTTTCTTTCACTTTTAGCTCGTGTGCATCTTTAATGACTGTAATTCCGTCTGCTTGTGTTGCTGCTAAGGCGATAATTGGAATTTCATCGATTAGTCTCGGAATAATATCCCCACCGATTTCGATTCCTTTCAGTGACGATGTTTCAATTGTAATGTTTGCAGCAGGTTCTGATGCCCCTTCGTTAATTGGCTCTCCAGTAAACGTAGCCCCCATTTTCTCAAGAACATCAATAATACCTGTACGAGTCGGATTCATTCCTACATTTTGTAATAGTAGTTTACTATTTGGAATAAGTGCACCTGCTACTAAGAAAAATGCCGCAGATGATACATCACCCGGAACTTGAACGTCTGTTCCTTTTAGATTTTGTCCACCAGCTAGTTTTACAGTTTTCCCTTCGCGAGTTACTGTAACGCCAAACGCCTCAAGCATTCTTTCCGTATGATCACGCGAAACGTGAGGTTCTGTAACAGTTGTTACACCTTCAGCACGAAGACCTGCAAGTAAAATAGCTGATTTCACCTGCGCGCTTGCGACAGGTGAAGCATATTGGATCGCTTTTAAATCTCCTCCGCGTATTGTTAGCGGCGTAAACGTTCCTTCTTCTCGGCCATCAATTTTTGCGCCCATTTGCTTTAATGGATTGGTTACACGTTTCATTGGTCTTTTTGCAATAGACTCATCGCCCTGTACACAAGAAAAGAATGGTGTGTTTGCAAGTATTCCTGACATTAATCGGATCGTTGTACCAGAATTACCAACATCTAATACAGCTTTTGGTTCTTGCAAACCTTCTAATCCTTTTCCAATTACCGTAACTTCGTCTTCATTTTGCGTAATCTCTACTCCCATTTCTTTAAAACAAGAAATCGTACTTAAACAATCCGCACCAGGAAGAAATCCTCTAATTGTTGTTTTTCCATCTGCAATTGCGCCAAACATGACAGCGCGATGCGAAATTGATTTATCACCTGGGATTGTAATTGCGCCATTTAATCCGCTAGTTACAGGTTGTATTGTAGTTACTTTCACATTGTCACCCTCTTTTTAAATTGTTTCATACGTTTGGTATTCTTCTTTTCCTAGCGCCAGCTTTGCCTGCATGCGATCTTCTTCTCTTTGGAAGCTAATTCTAAGCACCCCAAGCAATCCTTCGCGCGCTTCTAATATTTGCAGGTTTGTAATGCTAATTTCTTCTTCTGCTAAAATACTCGTAATATGAGCTAAAGCCCCTACTTTATCTAAAACATCGACGTATAAGTCGTGATAGGCAGGAATTGCGCCCCTCTTTCGCACTGGTAAAGAATCACGGTATTCTTTTGCATCAGCAAAATAGTTTTGTATTTCACCTGCATCTCCTTTAGAAACCGTCTTATATAACTCTTCCATTTCTGAGATCCATTCTTCTAATAGTTCCAATAAATGTCCGCGATTTTGCTTTACGATATCACTCCACATTTTCGGACTACTTGATGCGATACGCGTTATATCTTTAAATCCGCCTGCCGCTAGTTGGTGAATAAGCGGGTTATCCCCTGCATGTTTCTCAACTTGTTTTACTAATCCTGCTGCGATAAGATGAGGAAAATGACTAACAATGCCTGTTACATAATCGTGTTCTTTAGTATTTAAAACGAGAAAATGTGATCCTGTTCCTTTTAACCATACTTTGAGCTCTTCCACTTGTTCATTTGGCACATGATTCATTGGTGTTAAAATGTAAAATGCGTTTTCGAATAAATGTGCCTTTGCACTTTCAACGCCAGTTTTATGAGAACCTGCCATCGGATGTCCGCCGATAAAAGAAACTTCCTTTGAAAATAAAGCTTCCGCTTCATTCATGATTGTCCCTTTCGTACTTCCTACATCGGTAACAATAACATCTTCTCGTAAATGAAATGATGCAAGTTTGTGTAATAACTTTTTCGTTTCTTCAACTGGAGAGGCAAAAACAATTAAATGCGCCTCCTCACATGCACTCTGTAAATCTACTGCTACTTCATCAACTACATGTAATTCTTTTGCCCGCTCTACTTGCTCTTTAAATATGTCATAGCCGGTAATCGTTACATCGTGCTCTTTTTTTATCGCTAATGCAAGTGAGCCTCCTATTAATCCTGTTCCAATTAATACTACCTTTTTACACATTTGCCTCATCTCGAGACTTACCTTTTTTATTTTCAAAGTGTTGTTTTAACACTGAAATCACTCCCTCATTTTGTTCCCTTGTTCCAATTGTAATGCGCACGCCATTTGGAAACGGACGAATAATAAAACCAGCGTGCGCGCAAGATTCATAAATTTCTCCAGCATCATCTACTGGTAAGAAGATAAAGTTCGTTTGCGACGGATAAAACGGGATTTCATTTTCTGTACAAAAACTTTCGTACTGTTGTAATCCCTCTTTATTAACACGTACTATTTCCTCAATAAACGCTTCATCACTAAAGGCAATCGTTGCCGCTTTTTGCGCTAATGAAGATACGTTAAATGGCAAACGGACAACATTTAATTTCTCAATTAACTCTTCCTGTCCAATTGCATATCCGACGCGGAAAGAAGCTAATCCGTACGCTTTAGAAAATGTTCTAAGTACAAGAATGTTTTTATGCTTTTCCAGAAGTGGTAATATCTCTGGAAAATCTTTTGCTGTTACGTATTCATAGTACGCTTCATCAATGACAATTAACGTATTTTCACTAATACCTTCAATAAATTGAGTCAATTTTCGCTCATTAACATATGTGCCTGTCGGATTATTCGGATTACAAATCCAAACGATTTTTGTATGTTCATCAACTGCTGAAGAAATTTCGTCTAGATCATATACACCGTTATTTAAAGCAACTTCTTTCACTTCACAGTCTTCAATAATTGCATGATGACGGTACTGAGGGAATGTCGCGCCAGCAGTTACGATATTATCTCCTTTACAGAGCACTGCACGGCTTATAATTTGAATAACTTCATCGAGCCCGCTACCGCAAAGTATTTGTTCCATTTGCACTTGTAATTTCTCTGCA
This sequence comes from Bacillus sp. FSL R9-9410, assembly GCF_038050385.1. NCBI lineage: Bacteria > Bacillati > Bacillota > Bacilli > Caryophanales > Bacillaceae > Bacillus > Bacillus sp. FSL R9-9410. The sequence goes on along the minus strand of NZ_JBBOTV010000001.1, from coordinate 1,886,277 downwards.
ATCGTTTGACGGAGCGTTGTAGCTCCGCCATCTGGATACAATGCATGTTCCTGCCACGATTTTTGTAATTCTCCTAAAACACGAGGTGAACAGCCAAACGGATTTTCATTCGATGCTAATTTCACAAACGAATGATCTCCATACACTTTTTTCATTTGTTCTGGTGATTTACCTGGCTTATATGGTTGTAATGATGATAATTGATCCTTTACTTGCATGTTAAATCCACCTTTTCATTAAAATTCTTTTGCGTATTTGTTATGTTGCGAAATGTTTTGCTTTAGTAATTCCATGCGATCTTTTCCGAATTGTTCGACTAGTGCATCTGCAAGTTCCCACGCAACAACAGCTTCAGCTACAACACCTGCTGCAGGTACTGCGCAGCTATCAGATCTTTCAATACTCGCTTGGAACGCTTCTTTCGTATCAATATCTACGCTTGCTAACGGTTTATATAATGTAGGAATTGGCTTCATTACACCTCTTACTACAATTGGCATACCTGTTGTCATACCGCCTTCTAAACCGCCCGCATTATTCGTTTTTCTCGTGTATCCTTTTTCTTCATCCCACATAATTTCATCGTGCACTTTACTTCCCGGCTGTCTTGCCGCTTCAAAACCAATTCCGATTTCAGCACCTTTAAACGCATTCACGCTCATAATAGCCCCGGCAAGTTTTGCATCTAATTTACGGTCGTAATGAACATAGCTACCAACTCCAATTGGCATACCTTCTGCAATTACTTCAACAATACCACCGATTGAATCTCCACTACTTTTCGCATCATCAATCGCATCCATCATCTCTTGTTCTACTTCTTTATCTAAACATCGAACAGGTGAGTTTTCAGTAATCGTTTGAATTTCTTCTATCGGCAAGTGAGTAATAGGCTTCGCTTTTACTCCGCCAATTTCAAGAACATGTCCTGCAATTTCCACACCTAGTTCTTTCAAAATTTGTTTCGCAACTGCACCAGCCGCAACTCTAACTGTCGTTTCTCTTGCAGAAGAGCGTTCTAATACGTTTCTTATATCACGATGACCGTATTTAATGGCCCCGTTTAAATCCGCATGTCCTGGACGTGGTTTTGTAATCGTACGCTTCATTTCTTTACTTTCTTGCTCTGAAATTGGATCTGCGCCCATTACTTTCGTCCAATGTTTGAAATCATCATTTTTTACGATTAACGTAATCGGTGAGCCAAGTGTCATCCCGTGACGTACACCACTTACAATTTCAACTGTATCTGTTTCAATTTGCATGCGTCTTCCGCGCCCATGCCCTTTTTGTCTTCTTAATAATTCTTTATTAATATGTTCCGCTGTTAATGTTAAACCTGCTGGTATACCTTCTAAAATAACTGTTAACTGCGGACCATGTGATTCTCCAGCTGTAATGTATCTCATTTCTCTTACCCCTTTATTATTTTTTTGTACAAAAAAGTCCCTACTGAGCGCTCAGTAGGGACGATGTTTATCGCGGTACCACCCTAGTTGTAGACTTCTTTCGTCTACCTCTCTTCTTCTTTAACGATCGTTTGACCGTCCTTCCCTTCAAAAGTTGGCGGGAAAGATGCTCCAAGGCTGTAATTCATGCTTACCTTTGTACTGATTCACACCGACCATCAGCTCTCTTTAACAGTGAGATAAGCACTACTGTTTCCTCTTCAGCGCATATATGATATGGAATTAAGCTAATTTATTTTTGAAACCTTTTAACTCATCCATGAATCTATGGAATTCTGGAATATCCATTTGTTGCGCAGAATCTGATAACGCAACTGCTGGGTCCGGATGTACTTCTGCCATTACTGCATCTGCTCCAATTGCAAGTGCCGCTTTCGCTGTTGGTAATAATAAATCTCTACGTCCTGTTGAATGTGTTACGTCAACGATAACTGGTAAATGTGTTTCTTTCTTTAAAATCGGTACTGCTGAAATGTCTAATGTGTTACGTGTCGCTCTTTCGTATGTGCGAATACCGCGCTCACAAAGAATAATTTGGTCATTTCCTTGTGCAATAATGTATTCTGCTGCGTTAATGAACTCATCAATTGTTGCTGCTAATCCACGTTTTAGTAATACTGGCTTATTAACCTTACCTACAGCTCGTAGTAAATCGAAGTTTTGCATGTTACGTGCTCCAACTTGAATTACATCAACGTATTCTAATGCCATTTCCACATCATTCGGATTTAAAATTTCACTAATAATCGCTAAGTCGAACTCATCTGCTACTTGTCGTAAAATTTGTAAACCTTCTACTCCTAGACCTTGGAAATCGTATGGAGATGTTCTCGGTTTGAAAGCACCGCCGCGCATTAATTTAAGTCCTTGATCTTTCATAGCTTGCCCTACTTGGCGAACTTGCTCTAAACTTTCTACCGCACAAGGTCCCATAATAAACGTTTGTGTTCCGTTTCCAATCAATTCACCTTTAACATTAACAATTGTATTTTCTTTTTTCTTTTTACGTGAAACTAGTAATGCTTTACGGTTATCATCTTCTTGTAATTCTAAGCTTGCTTTGAAAATCGTTTTGAAAATATGTTGAATCGTTGACGTTTCGAATGGTCCTTCGTTATGCTCTGCGATCATATCAAGCACTTCACGCTCACGTACTGGGTCAAAGCGTTTCGTACCTTGTACTTGTTTTTGTTCCCCAATTTTTTGAACGATTTCACCGCGTTTGTTTAAAAGGTGTAATAGTTGTAAGTTAATTTCATCTACCTGTTTACGTAATTGATCTAATTCATGATTTGCCATTTGGAAATCCTCCTCTAATGTTTTAAAAGTATAGTAAGAGAATGAAAAATTCTCTATTTTCTGAACTGGGTAATTATACAAACTTAAAGTGGAATCGATACCTCTTCTTATTTTAAACTAATAATTACCATAAAGACACTATCTACTAGTTAAAAAACCACTTTTTTTGTACAAAAAAGCCCTACTGAATAAATCAGTAGGGACGATATTTATCGCGGTACCACCCTAGTTGTAGACTTCTTTCGTCTACCTCTCTTCATTGTTAACGATCAATATGACCGTCTTTCCCTTCATAAAGACAATACTATCTTTACTACGAAAAAGATGCTCCAGGACTGTAATTCGCTCTTGTTTTTGTACTGGTTCGCACCAACCACCAGCTCTCTGTTACAGGGAAACAACAACTACTGCTTTTCCTTTCAACGCATGACTATTTTATTTTCAAGTTGGACCACTAAAATACAAAAAGTCCCTACTGAATAAATCAGTAGGGACGATATTTATCGCGGTACCACCCTAGTTGTAGACTAACTTTCCGTCTACCTCTCTTCACTGTTAACGATCAATTGACCGCTTTTTCTTCATAAAGACAATACTATCTTTACTATGAAAAAGATGCTCCAAGACTGTAATTCATGATTATCCCTGTACTGGTTCACACCAACCACCAGCTCTCTGTTACAGTAAGACTAACCACTACTGTGATCTCTTCATTGCACTTTGTTTATTCAAATGTTTTTGAAATTGAATAAGTATGATTCGTATTATAGAACGTTTTTCAAAACACTGTCAACAATTTTTTATTTATTTTTTAAAATTCCATTTCTGCCCTATGATTCCTCTTGTAAATTCTCCGTTACGATTCCGATGCGAATTATTTCATTTTCTATTAAATTTAATACATGTCTTTCTACTCCATACTTGGTTAATAGTTCTTTTATTTGTATGATCTCACTTTCAAGTAAATCGGCTTCTTGACACGTCTGAAGTAAAGTGAAAAACACATTTGCATACAATTCTTTATACGCTTTCATACTCTCTTTCTTTTCAAGTATCTCTATAAACAACTGTTTCATTTCTTCTTGATTACATTGTCCTTCCACACCTTGAAATTTACTCGAAATAATATTTAATCCTTTTTCTAAAACCTCATCCATGCATAAAACAATACGTAAAAGCATCATATATTCTCTCGTTGTTATTACGCCCATTTTCGGACGTTCTCTTAAAAATACACTAAGCCACGCTGTCCAAAATTTTTGTTGTTCCTTACCACTTAACGTTTTTACGTAGTAGCATACATACTGCATAAATTTAATTTTATTCTCTTCGTTTTCTTGCATCAAAAGTGGATATAACCAATCTGTTTTTTGCTCCCAATATAATACGCATTTAATAAATACAAAGCTAAGCCATTTTAAAAATGCTTCTCTCGTATATGGATGTAGTGCATCTAAATGTTCTACCGCATACTTAATATATCTCCTTATTTCTGTAAACAAAGGTACATTAATTTGCGTATAACATAATCCCGCCCACGCATATTTCGTAAGCTCACTTTCTTTCTTTAAATCTAAGTAAGGTAATACATTTTTTCGACACCATTGCTTCTCAATATGGTATAAAAACGTAATATCTGCTGTTAAACGAGCAAACATGAAGTTCGTTCTTTCCGAAGTAACCCTTACCTGCTCCTCAAATAAAAATAAATATTCATACACGTTGCGATCGTATAAATGATCATATGCTAACAGTTTTAGTAATACAGCAGTCATCTTCCCAACAGGATGCTGAATAGATTCATTGTAAAACTCTTGTTTTCCAATCTTGAAATCCGATTCCCCTCTCATAACTTGTGGAAGTACAGAAAAAGCAAAGCGTTTTACAATCCGTATACTATTTTCATCTAACTCTTCTAATCGATTACTAATTTCATATAGAAAACTACTAATTAACCAATGAAAAGCAGTATTTCTAACAAACTTCTGCAATAACGGTATAATCTTTTGAATTTGTTCATTCGTCAAATTTCTGTTATTTCGCCACTCTCTAATACAAACAAACCATACTTCATTACTAATTTCGTGCACGCCTACTAGTTGGTAAGCAAACGAAATACTCCACTCTACATTCAATTTACACGCTTTTGATAACATCTCTAAAAAATGGCGTTGCTCAAAAACACCGTCTCTTGAAAATTGCCGAACTTGCTCCATTATTTCATCGTCTTTCAGCTGCAGTAATCCATCAGCTGTTACATTGCATGTAATACGTTGTTCATTTGCCTCTTTCTTCGGAACACTGTATAGATCTGAAGAAAAATGAGGGTGTTTCTGTTTCATTAGCTCGTATCCTTCCGCCGTACACTTATTATTCGAATCACACGTGAATAGTAAGTCTAATACAAGACAAGCATCAAACGCCCTCTCTTCTGCAAGATACTCTAATACATGTTGAATTACTTCTTCTTTAGTTTCCTCTAAAGCATCTGCGTAATAATTCTTTAAAAGTTGAAACACTTCATGTTTACATGTGAAATCTAACAGAACATCTGCATGTAACAACCACTTCAGTTTGTCATCCGCTGTAACGAATACATTATTAATCATTGCTTCAATCGCAATTCGCTTTTGAAGTACACTATCAGTTTCTATCATTTCTGTAATATAATAATTTGCTTTTTTCTCATTGTTTTCACATAAATATGTAAGACACTCTTTTACAATTTGAATTAAAAATGTAAAATCATTTTGCTGTAACTCCTGCTCTGAAATTTCTCTATCTCTTTTTTTCAGTGCATGTTGTCTTAATGACAATAGTTGTATTTTTTCTAACCCCGTAACCATAATCGGATTTGCGTAGTAAGTAATATGTGGTCTCATTTTCTCTTTCCAAATTCGCTCCACATGAGAAAAAACAGGCATCGGTATACGACTCGATTCCTCGAGTTCAATCGACTCTTGCGTATCATTTCCCCATCTTCTTACACGCTTCAGTTTAAGTTTCCCGTCTAAAATAAATGTTAATAGCAACAAGCCAATTTCTTTATGCTCAGGGAAAGAACATTTTTGCAATAAATATGTGATCATTTCAATAGAGCTACTATCTTTCTCTGCTGTTTCTAATAAAAGCAATGTCCATCTTGCAAACAACAAAGGGTCCATCGTTTCTTTCGTTTCGTTTAAGTAAGTACAAATTGTTCGCCACCATAACGGGGATATTTTAGAATGATTTTTAAAAATCAATTGAAATAGTTCTTTTTGATGACTAAATAGAAATTGCTCCACTAACCATTCCGCAAGCAATTCATCTACTTCATCATAATTTGCTGTAAGCAGAAATAAATTTCTTAGTTTACCTTCTGCTTCAAGCCATTCCACCCATTCATAATCACGAGCAAATTCAACGAAGTACCGAACAGTTTCAATTTTTTTTATTGACTGTTTTATATAGGATAATTGCTCCTGCTCTACTGATGGAGGTACGGTTACAATATCACGAATACGCATTCTTTTCGTAATATAATTATCCCCCATTAATTCCGCCCACCGCTTCACTGCTTTCACAAGTGCCTGATGATTATTTGCCTTATTCGGATACACAATCGGTCTTATCCCTAAATGCTCCCAATGATATGTATTATCACCTTGTGCGACGAAAGCATAACGCCTTGTACTCGGTGGTAAGCCTGTTGCTAAATATTTCATTACAGGATCATTATGACTATACCCAACGAATAAAACAGTGTAATTTGAAAATAAATCAACTAAAAATCGTCTCGCCCACCCTTCTGTTAAGTAAGCCCTTCCAAAATCACCATCCGTTAAAATTAAAGCTTCTTTCTCTTGTTCTATATTCCCATGTATGTAAGCCAGCCCTTTAAACGCTCTCCCTGTCGGTAAAGCAGGTGCATAATAAATATTCAGCTCTCTATTCATTTCTGTAATTACAGACGTAAAATGTTGATCAAAGTTTGTCGTTACAATTCGAACATCCGTATCTAACGGAAACAGCCTTGGAATCGCATAGTGTAATGGATTTGGTTTTGATTTTTCTATATTAACGAGGTCTCTTGCAACTTGATGCACATCTTTCGTTTTCGCAATTTTACCGAGATAATAATCGTGGGGTTCTGTCATCTCACGATTTTCGACATATAAAGCTTTCGAAATTTCATCAACTAAATCATCGAAATTCGGTAAGTTTGATTTTCCCTTCATAGAAACTCCTGCTCCAACGAATAATACTAACTTCCCTTGTTCAAGGTGATCGATTAACTCATCTGGAATTTCTACTTCTGAAGTTATCCACATCCCGGATTCCCCCTTACCTAAAAATGTCATACGCTCTCATTTCACTATAACATTTTTTGATTGTTTTTTTAATATTTAGATAAAATTTCAGCGTGATAAAGTTTTATATAAATTAAACCGTTCCAATGTATGAACTCCTGAATTTATTGTAAAACTATGTATAAATGGGAGGTGTAAATATTGAGTGATATTACTGTAATACTTATCAAATTTATATCATGCATCATCGCTTTTAGTATCGGACTAGCTCTATTTTTCCCAGCAACGCTCGTCCAAATCATTTCTTTTAGTCTCTTCGTCACAATCGTTTCTTATATGTTTGTTGATAAAATTATTTTAAATCGAATTGGCAATTCCGCTGCCATTATGACGGATTTCTTACTTACGTATTTAAGCGTTTGGATTTTCGGTAATATTTTATTAGACAACTACATGCAAATTGCATGGGGCAGTATCCTTTCTGCCATCGTCTTTACATTATCAGAAGTAATCGTCCATCGCTTTTCTAATTCCCACACAAGGCACACCAATGATAACATTCGAATTAATCGCCGGTTTGCATATGGTACGGAGTTTGCTGAAGAACAGAATGTGTTGGATAAAGATAAGAAAAAGTAACACGATAATTACTGGTGCAAAAAAGGAACTGTCTCATCAGTCGAATTTTTGACGATGTGGCGCTCCTTTTTGTTTTTTGTAATATCAATACGGTGAATGAAATTATATTAACGATTTTTGAAATATATCTATCGTAACTCTAATTTTATCAACGATTCGACAAGGAACATCAATTTATCGACAATGTTTGACGGCCTATCCTCAAATAAAAAAGCTGCCCCCCATTAAGAGACAGCAACTTCAATACTTATGCTTCTACTTTTAGATCTTTCAATGCAACAACATCTGCAAATGATCCAAATACAACATTATGATGTTTTACAATATCTTCCGCACACAATACATCTGTATCAAACGTACTATGCGCATCACTCACTAATGTTACTTTATATCCTTCACTAAACGCTCTGCGCGTTGTCGTATCAACACAGTACTCTGTTTGCATACCTGAAATAATAACATGCTCAATCCCTTTTTCTTGTAACACTTCGTTTAAGTTCGTCTTATGGAATGAATCTGGCGTCGTCTTTTCAACGATATTGTCCCCTTCTTGCGGAGCAATCGCCGCATGCACTTTCCAGCCAGCTGTACCTTTTTCTAACGGATGATCTTTTGGCCCGTTATGTTGTACATAAATAACCGGAATATCATTTGTACGACATTCTCCAATAAGCTCTTGCAATGTTTCTAAAAACTTTTCCCCATTATGTACTGGCATTCCTGCTGTATACATACCCGCTTGCACATCAATAACTAGTAATGCTTTTTTCATTTCACACAGCTCCCTTTATTTTTATAAGCCCCTGCATTTTTATTATAATTGTTTATATTCTACCATCCAACAATCTTCTAATTTCCCCTCATGCAGTTCATGTTTCTTTAATATCTTCACCTTTTTAAATCCACATTTTTCATAACAGCTTATCGCACGTTCATTATTTACTCTAGGATCCATCGCTATCGCTTCTGCTCCTAAACTCTCTATACTGTATGTAATGGCTGCTTGAACGAGATTTGTTCCAATTCCTTTTCCCCAATACGCTGGTTCACCGATAAATTGGTCCATTCCCCATACATTTTTCATTTCTCCATATCCATATAACGCTTTCCATTCAGCATCAACAGGATACATTTGTATGTAACCAATCGATATTTCATCAAATTCTACTAGGCATCTTTTCTCATTACTGTTTGGATTATGTATAAAATGATCAAGTACCTTTTCTACAGATTGCGGATTATCTCGTCCTTCGTAATACTGTAAAACTTCTGGGTCTGTTAACCATTTTGAAATGATAGGTGCATCGTTTTTTATTACGTATCTAACTAATAATTGTCCCTTTTGGAATAACATAGGTCACCTCCTTATTAGTTACTCTTATAATAATTTTTCTATATGCGGATAGTAAATTTTTCAAACAGCTTTACTTGCATAATCCCACAATAAGAAATTATTCTGTTCAACTTATACTGAGTATCATAAACTATTATTTAACTAACTAAAAGAATGTTTCCCATAATGAAGTTCTTTTGTAACAGGACCTAAAAAACTAAAACAATTTGGAGATGAGACTTTGAAATCAACATTAATCATCCTTCGGGGAAACTCCGCAAGTGGCAAAACAACAATCGCAAAAGAACTGCAAGAGCATTTCGGTCACGGAACACTTCTAGTCTCTCAAGATGTCGTTCGTAGGGAAATGCTAAAAGTTCACGACACATTGGGCAACCTATCTCATGATTTAATTTTTGAGATTACGAAGTACGGAAAAGGAAAATGTGAATTTGTCATTTTAGAAGGTATATTAAACAGTCGTAGATATGGAGATATGTTAAAAGAATTGATATATTATTTTGAAGGAAACGCGTATACATATTACTTCGATTTATCACTCGAAGAAACGATTAGACGGCATAATACTAGAGAAAAACGACTTGAGTTTGGAGAGGATTTATTGAGTAAATGGTATAATCCTCACGATACAATTGAAGTAGATAGAGAAACTGTTTTTACAGATGATTTCACACAAAAAGACATATTTCATGCGATTGTTAATGATGTGACGCAACAAAAATAAGACTGGCAGAATGAGTCAGTCTTACTTTCATTATGTACCTTGTATTTCGGTCTTCATTACGGAACAATCTTTACATAAGTAATAATATATATTCATTTCCCCAAACTGAAAATCAACTACTGAAATAAGTTCCCGTTCTTCAAGGTCTTGTGTAATTGTAGCAACATATTTCATCTCTTTAGAACAAGCTGGACATCCCAAATCTTCTGGAACATCACCATATAAAGGCGCTCCTAACAATCTACATACATATTCCGAACCGAATAAGTCAAAAGCTTCCCAGTAACTATCTTCATCAGTAGGTATATCTTCATTTTTCATATTCGTTAGCTTTACATTAGTTTTTGGAAGATTGACCGGTAGCTTATACTCAGCTTCCATAATCCACTCTTCCGTATTGTCTTGTTTTATTATTTGTACCGTTTTGCCCCCATTACTTAATTGAAAATATTGCGGCTCCCACACCATCGCACAATTCAAGCAAGAGATGAATGGTAATACAATCAATTCAGCATTTTTAAGTTCAGCAAGTCTCTCATCTTTCAAATCAAAACAAAAAATTTGATGCATTTTCTCACCGCATAACTTACACAATGGTAATTCACAATCTTGACCACCGAAATAATGATTATATGAATCTTTCCCTTCCATTACTCTATACCCTTTCATTTCATTGCAATGTGCGCCATATAATTCTGTTGTCATATTCTATCCTCTTCTCGCTTATAAAGGTAATCCTCGATACTAATCTTTTAATAACTTTCGGTACATAAAACATTTTTTATTGTTGCTAATCATCATTTTTCTCATTCTTATCACCGTTATCTTTTTGGTATGAATACGATAATAAAATAATAACAATTTACAAGAAGACTGAGTTCTGTATCCATTCTGACACTATAGGGATTTGGAACGTTATAAACCCTAGTATAAGACTAAATAAAACAATTACTATTTTATGAATATTTTTCTCCTATTTATCTAATTGTATTTTAATAGTGATAGAAGAACAATATGGTTGTCAGAAATACAAATAAGGATTATATAATTCAATAGGGTTACTTTTACTGCTCACGGTACTCAGCAGCAAAAGTAAGGTTTTATTCTTTTACATATCCTTCAAATTTTTTCAATGAATCACATTAAGGTAAAAAATAAAAGCCAGTCTCAATAAAGAGAACTGACTTCTATTTGGATAACCATTATTATAAAACTTTTACTTTAACAGTTTGTCTTCCCCAGTTCATAGCTTTACTTTTTGAACCCATTAAAACATCAATACGATTTCCTTTAATAGCACTACCAGTATCACCAGCAATAGCTTCTCCATAACCTTCTACCCATACTTTAGATCCTAATGGGATTACCTTCGGATCTACTGCGATAATTCTCATATTAGGATTTGTCGTTAGATCATGACCCATCGCAGTTAAAACGCGTCCACCATATGTACCATTTTCACTTGGATCAGCAGTATATGCTGTCGCTACTACCGTTAATTCACGTTTAGCAGACTGTGTGTTATTTTTAGATACTTCTTGTGTCTTTGTTGCTTCTTTTGCTTTCGCTTCTTCTTTCGCCTTTTCTATTTCTCGTTCCTTAGCTTTTGTTATTTCTTGTTCCTTCGCTTCTGCTATTTCCTGTGCTTTCGCTTTTGCTATTCCTTGTTCCTTCGCTTTTGCTATTTCCTGTTCCTTCGCTTTTGCTATTTCCTGTTCCTTAGCTTTTGCTATTTCCTGTTCCTTAGCTTTTGCTATTTCCTGTTCCTTAGCTTTTGCTATTTCCTGTTCCTTCGCTTTTGCTATTTCCTGTTCCTTCGCTTTTGCTATTTCCTGTGCTTTCGCTTTTGCTATTTCTTGTTCTTTTTCTTTCGCTTTTGATGCTTCCTTAGCTTTTGCTATTTCCTGTTCCTTCGCTTTTGCTATTTCCTGTGCTTTCGCTTTTGCTATTTCTTGTTCCTTAGCTTTTGCTACTTCCTGTTCTTTCACTTTTGCTATTTCCTGTGCTTTTTCTTCTTCTTTCGCTTTTGATGCTACCTTAGCTTTTGCTACTTCCTGTTCTTTCACTTTTGCTATTTCTTGTTCTTTTACCTTCACTTCTTTCTGCTCTTTTGTTGTTTCTTTCGCTTTTGCTATTTCTTGTACTTTTGCTTCTTTCTGCGTTTTTACTTCTTCCTTTGCTTTAACTGCTTTTTGTACTTTCGCTACTCGCTTCGTTTTCTCTTCAGCTTTCTTTTCAATTGGTGCTGTACTTGATAGGAAAGAAACATTTGCATAGGCTGTTTTTCCTTTATACTCAAATTGCAGCCATCCATCTTTTACTTGATGTGTTGATTCAATTACATCATCTTGTTTCAGTCTGCCAAGAATTTCTGATTCTGTGTTTGCTTCAGTACGTACATTTAATAGGTTTGCTGTTACATGATAAATATCTTTTGTATACTCCGAACTTACAAACAATTCTTTACCATTTAAATCAATTTTTGACCATCCTTCTTCAGTATGTATGACCTTTAACTTTTGTCCTTCTTTTACTTTTTCGACAACTTTTGATTCCGTAGTTGGCTTTTCACGTACGTTGAGTACATCCGCTGTTACGATAGTTTCTGCGATAGCAGATGTGGTAAAAGCCCCCAATCCAAGAACTGTTGCTGTTGCTGCGCCAATTATTTTTTTCATAATAGCCTCCATTTCGTTTTTTGAGTTCTATCAAATGCTTCCATAAAATCAGGTGATTTCACGGAATATCAAAACATTTGCAACCATATATCGATATTGCTTAATATAATGTTATTAGAACCCTTTACTTCAATAGTATCAAATTCTCATTTATAATTCTATAAATTATAAATCTCCTTACCTTGTATAAACGTTTCCTATCCTTCTTCTTTATACTAAATAGTCGTCGCAATTCCTGCCAGAAATAAACTTACGATTGCTAAAAAAGGAATACCCACTATTGCTCCGCTTAAATGAAACTTATAATCTTTATAGCCCTTCATCCCTTCCGTACTAGGAATAACAACAAATCTCGGAGTAATCCAGCAAAATATAAGCCAATCGATTATTAATAAATCTACTAAATTGAAAATCATTAAAATACTAAAACTATGTAAATAGGCCTCAATATACAATAGTTTTTCATGTTGATGTAGTATATATGTTGAAACGAAAGGAGTACCGAAGAGAATCACATTGTATGCAATACTAAAGTAAATCGTTTGCTTTTTTTCATGAATCGATTTCGGAAAAACTACCTTTTGAATATCTTTTGGATAATCATTTAACGAAAGACGAGGATTATAATATAAAGACCCCAAAATCATTACGGATAGTACAATAGACATGATGACACCAACGTACATCATTTGCTCTAATTGACTCATAAGCCTCATTCCCCCTTTTCTGTAATTCCTATGTAAGTCATTCACTTAATTACATAATTGTATGTACGTAAACAAGCAAAAATTAACAATTACCTTTTTTCACCAAATCAAATTTCTTGCAATGTACATGCAACTTTTATACAGTGGAAGCCTAATTAGTACAGATAGGATTGGTGAAACCTATGAAAATTGAACATATTGCAATTTGGGTAAATGATTTAGATTTAATGCGTGATTTTTATATGAAATACTTTAACGGCAAAGCAAACTCCTTATATCATAATGAAGCAAAACAATTTGAATCTTATTTTATTACGTTCGAATCTGGGGCAAGGCTTGAACTTATGCGTAAAAAAGGTATAGAAAATGAGCCTAACCTTAATATTACTGGTTATGCACATATGGCATTCTCCGTTGGAAGTGAAGAACGTGTGAATGAACTAACAAAAAGGTTAAAAGACTCAGGTTATCCTTTATTAAATGGACCACGTTTCACTGGAGATGGCTATTACGAAAGTGTAATAGGTGATCCAGAAGGCAATCAAATAGAAATCACTATTTAACGATCGTTTATCTTTTCTGAAGAACAAATGAAAATTAGTTTGGAGGAATACTATGCATAAGCTATATTTTAATAAATTTGAAGCGACAGACTTCAATTTATATTTCCAACTCGTATCAAATGAAGAAGTGATGGCACAAATTACTGAGCGCGCTATTCCGTTAGAAGAAGCGCAAAATGACTATGAAAAATTGTTACAGCGCAATGAAAAACATAAATTATTTGGTTCCAATAAAGTTTATGACTCTAGTACAAATGAATTTATCGGACTTGGGCATATAACAGTAAATGAGGATGATTTAAAAGAAGCTGAACTTGGTTATATATTATTGCCAGAACACTGGGGAAAAAGATATGGTAGTTGTATTGCAAGAGAATTAATTGAAATAGCGAAGCAGACAGATGTAAACGTACTAAAAGCAATTATTGATCCAAATAATATCCCCTCTCGAAAAATTTTATTAAACGCTGGTTTTACATCAGATATAGTTTGTGAGATGGATGGATTACCTGGGGAGATATTAAGTAAATATATTTAACTATATAAAAAGCAATGCTACATTTGAACTAACAGTAGCATTGCTTTTATCTTTTATTATTATAAAAGTCCATTTTCACTTTAATACGAACTAAATCATTATTTCTTTATCTCGTCTACTACACTTTGAACTAAAGAAATAAGAGCTTTCTTTGTATCCTCATCTGTTATTTTTGCATCATCACTAAATTTAGTTCGCACAGATGGGATTAATAGTGAGCCATTTTGAACGCCAATTGTATCTAGCATACCTAGTGTAAGTAATAAAGATTCATGGGCTTTATCCCCTCCCGCAATTGATGGTGAAGCTGTTATAATAGCCACTGGCTTTTTATAAAGTTCCGCTGATGAAACAAGCCATTCTAAAGCATTCTTCAAAACTCCTGGAATACTTTTTGCGTACTCTGGTGTACAAATAATAAGTGCATGTGCTTCACTTAATGTCTTTCGAAATTCTTCAACAACAACCGGTGCTCCAACTCGATCTACATCCGGATTAAAATGAGGTAGTTCCTCTATCCCATTATAAATAGTGTAATCTATACCTTCTGGAATAAATGCTGCTAAAGTTTTTAATATGTTTGTGTTGGATGATCCTTCCCTAATACTTCCTGAAATCGCTATGATTTTTTTGTGTATACTCATATGATCCCCTCCTACAAACATCATACTTATGCAGCCATAGAAAAATCAAAAATATTGAACTATTTAACAAGCTGTACATTCATCAATTTTGTTTACATAATAATATTATGGTTTATTTTTAACCTTTTATAAAATAGGTAAGGAAACTCCATATTTGTTATCCTATTTGAGAACGGACAAATCATGTTTGTAAATGGTTTTCACGACTATTATGAATGTTGGCCAGCTGGGGTCCAATGTGAGGATTTGCTTGTAGTTGCTGCACCTGTTATCAAAGGTGAAAAATGGGTCGTGACGCAATGGATGAGAAGAAGAGCATTGTTGTAACAATTAAATTTGCCGACTTTATCATTTTAACCGAGAAGACCCCTCCTCTAAACCAAGTGGATAGTTCAATTCCAATCTACAATTGAAGTTTTTTTGTGAAATTCATTGAAAACATACAAACAGCCATCATTTCATGGAATGATGGCTGTTTCTGTTTACCATTATACATAATCTTAACTTGATGACTGCGTTATTTATAACAGCCAAGCAACCTCCCTACTATACAATAGAAAACATCATATACACTCCAACAACGAAGAAAACGGCTAATGTCTTAATTATCGTAATACCAAAAATCTCTTTATAAGCTTCCCGGTGCGTTAATCCTGTAACCGCAAGTAAGGTTATAACTGCCCCGTTATGAGGTAAAGTATCCATACCTCCTGCTGCCATTGCAATTACACGATGCAGCACATCTAACGGAATATCAAAGTTCGCTGCCGCTTCAATATATTTATCTGCCATTAAACCTAATGTAATACTCATTCCACCCGAACCTGATCCCGTCAGACCGCACAAAATATTCGTCATGACCGCTCCGCTAATTAAAGGGTTTGAAAATGTACCTGTCAAAGAATTTTGAATCATGACAAATCCGGGTAAAGCTGCTATAACGGCACCAAATCCATACTCGGCTGCAGTGTTCATGGCAGCTAAGATTGAACCACTTACGCCCACGCTTGTAATAGATTGAAACTGTTCTTTTACCGCTTGGAAGTTTAATAATATAGCAGCAAGTATTCCGATAAGAAGTGCCATTTCCACTGACCAAATACCTACGACTTGTCCCATATCAATCGTTCCGTACTCCTTCAAACCTATAGATGCAAAATCAAATCCCTTTGTATACCAAACCGGGATGAATTCTGTAAAGACTTTATTCATCACTCCGACCAGTACAAGCGGAAGAAAAGCTACCCAATAACTAGCTGGAATAACATCGCTGGAAACAATAGGCGCTTGCACCAATTGTGCGCTAGTTGTGGCAGCCAGTTCAGAAGTGGCACCGCTTTTTCCGAAGTACCCCTCTCCCTTAGCAGCAGCCTTCTTCCTACACCTTTCCAAATACAGCATGCCACATATAAAGATAAACAGTGCTCCGATAATCCCTAATGTAGGAGCTGCATAAATATCTGTTTTAAAGAACGTAGTTGGAATAACATTTTGGATTTGAGGTGATCCAGGAAGTGAATCCATCGAAAACGTGAATGCACTGAATGCAATTGTCGCTGGAATGAGACGTTTCGGAATATCCGCCTCGCGAAATAATTGCGCCGCAAACGGATAAATCGCAAATACTGCGACAAATAAACTGACACCACTGTATGTAAGAATCGCTCCCATTAACACGATGGAAAGAATAGCTCTTTTCACGCCTATAAAATGGATGATAATTTTCGCGATTTTTTCTGCTATTCCAGTGATTTCTACCACTTTACCGAATATCGCTCCAAGCAAAAATACAGGAAAATATAATTTTATGAATCCGACCATCTTCGCCATAAAAACATTAGAAAAGAATGGTAAAACATTCGCCGGTTCCGTTAAAAATACAGCCAACAAAGCACATAACGGAGCGAATAAAATGACTGAGAATCCTCGGTAAGCCACAAATATAAGCAAGCCAAGCGATAACAATACAATCAATAAATCCATAACCGCATTCCCCCTCAATAAAATAGATTCTCTTAAATTTACTTTACACCCTTTTATATTTATATATATTATTGCAACACCTGCCAGAGGCAGGCATTACTTTTTGTTATTTTATTTATGATGAAAAAGCGGTACCCTCTTTTCTATAAAAGCCTCCACTCCCTCTCTTACATCACTCGTTTGAAATACATGGCCGAAATTCTCAGCTTCTATTTTTAGCCCGTCCTCAAGAGAAGAAGATAATCCCTTATTGATAGATTGCTTCATCAAAGATAAAGCAGGAAGGGAAAATTGAGCCATCTTCGCGGCTAGTTCCTTCGCCTTATTCAGCGCTTCGCCACGCGGAACAACATGATTCACCAAACCAACTCGCCAAGCTACCTCGGCAGTGAACGGTTCACCAGTGAACATCATTTCTTTCGCACTTGCAGTTCCTATTAATCGAGGCAAACGTTGCGTGCCTCCCGCACCTGGAAACAATCCTAACTTCACTTCTGGAAGCCCGATTTGAGCATGTTCTTCTATAATCCGTAAATCACATGATAAAGCTAATTCACACCCGCCCCCAAGCGCTAATCCGTTAATAGCAGCGATTACAGGCTTCGACAATCTTTCTATTTTATTTAATGGATTCTGAAGCCACAATGATTTTCCCTCTGCATATTCATTCCCTTTCCCAATCCAGTCCGGAAATGACTTGATGTCTCCTCCTGCAACGAAGGCCTTTTCTCCAGCGCCAGTTAGAAGTACAGCAATTACTTCATCATCCCGTTCGATTTCATCGACCACCGCCGTCAGTTGCTCAACCACAGCACCGCTCAATACATTCACAGGAGGATTATCAATGATGATTGTCGCGATTCCTTTTTCTTTGGACCATGTAACAACCCGCTTATTTTCCAATTCAATCCCTTCTTTCCAATATGTAATGAGATAAAAAGCAAACTGTTTTACTCCCCTTCAGCACATCAACTCGTTCTTTTAATTACATAGCCGACCTTTTCACTATCCCAAGCAGTACCGATTCCTTCCTCCTTCAGCTTGAACTTCTGAATCCGTTCCGTCGCGGTTTTTGGAAAAGTTTCACTGAACTGAACATATCGCGGCACCATGAAGTAAGCCATACGTTCTTGACACCAATCTATAATCTCTTCATGGGACATCGTTTCTCCTTTCTTTACAATCACATATAATTTGACATCCTCTTCTCCCACTTCCGATGGAACACCGATGGCCGCTGATTCAAGTACTTTCGGGTGATTATTCACTACCTTTTCGATTTCCCAAGAGGAGATATTTTCTCCACGCCTCCGGATACACTGTTTGATTCGATCGCAAAAATATAAGTAACCTTCCTCGTCTAGATAACCACGATCTCCTGTATGGAACCATCCCTCCTTCATCGACTCTTCTGTTTTATCCCGCATTTTATAGTAGCCTTCCATGAATGCTTGTCCCTGTAAGGAACGTATAAAAATCTCTCCAATTTCACCAGTCCGCGCTTCATTTCCATCCTCATTGACAATCTTCGTCTCTACGTAAGAATAAGGCTTTCCAATAGAAGGCGGCTTATTGGCATTCAATGGATTCGTTACACAAAAACCCGTCGTTTCCGTTAATCCGTAACCCTCTACAATCTGGACGCCAAACCTCTCCTCAAACGGCTTCCAAAATTCCTTAGGCGTAGCAGCACAAGCCGTCACCCTTACAAAATTTTCATTATCGTTTTCCTTTTCTGGTTGCTTGCAGAGAATAGGAATCATAGATCCTAAAGAATTAAAAATGGTTGCGCCATGACCACGAATTTCATCCCAAAATCTAGAAGCACTAAACCGCTTGCCAAGAGCAATCGTCGCATTGGAAGAAATAGCACCGAGTACTGTATGGGCCTGGGCGTTAATATGAAATAACGGCAACGCTGTATATAAGATATCTTTCGAACTTGCGCCAACCATATAGGCGGCAAATGACTGCGCAGAATTTACATAGGCTGAATGACTTAACATGACCCCTTTAGGTAATCCAGTCGTTCCAGAGGTATAAAGGATACTGTTAATAGAAGAGGAGGAAACAAATTCAGTTGGAAGGTGATGATTATTTGTATTCAGTACATCTTTCAATTCGATTACGAGCCGTTCTTTACCATCGCTCGTAATGACTACGCTTTCATTATTTCTGTAAGCAACAATTTGAATGTCCCTTTGTATAAGAGACAAACAAGAAGCAATTTGAGGAACAAATTCCTTCTCAACGATAATTAGCTTACAATCAGAGTGAGATAAAATATACTGTAGGCCCTCTCCTTTTAAATGCACATTCAGAGGCACTGCAATTGCTCCCATAAAAGATAAAGCAAACCATACATCCAGATATTCAGGAGTGTTATGAAGCATAATACAAACCTTATCCCCTTTTTGAATACCGAGTTCACAAAATCCCGCTGCAGCTTTTGTAATTCGATGATAGAGCTCCTCATACGTAACTCTTTGTTCTTCAAATTGCAAATACACTTTACTTGGTGTTTTTTCAATACTTTGCATAATAAAATGCGGCAAACTGTGATTTTCCAGCATTGAATTCCATCCCTTCTTGCTATAATCTTTTTTATTTATATAGCAAGAAACATGCCAAAAATCGACTCATTCTCTATTCTCTTATTCCTTCAGGGATATACCCCGTTCTCCCTTACATGTCCACCTTCACATGTCGCATTTGCGCTACAAATGATTACGATCATGTCGCATCTATAAGAAAGTGTCGCAAAAAAGAGACAGTATGTATTACTACAAACCAAACAAAAAAAGGGCCTGTTTGCCCTTTTTTTCCCTTCATGACATTCCATATTTTTCTATTTTTCGATATAAGCTAGCCCGATGAATCCCTAAAAGCTTGGCTGCCTCTTTTATATTTCCAGCTGTCTTTTCCAAAGCCCTTGTAATCGCCCGTTTTTCAGCCGATTCCACTTCCCCCTGCAGTGAATAACTCATCTCATTCTTCTCTTGATCCACCGCAAATATTTCATGATATAACCCTTCTTCCAAATCTTTTTTCCGCAAATAGACCGGAAGATGATGCACTTGAATAATTATTCCTTCTATAACATTCATCGCTCGTTCTAACACATTCTCTAGCTCCCTAATATTCCCTGGCCAATCATGCTCCATGAATATATCCCTTACTCTCTCATCCAATGAAAGAACGCTACTACCCAGCTCCCCATTCAATTTCTGAATTAAAAATTCCATTATATGTATCATATCTTCCTTTCTCTCTCGTAACGGAGGAATATCGATCGCAAACACATTCAACCTATAATATAAATCCTCCCTAAATTCCCCTCTTTGCACCATTTCACGAAGATTTCGATGTGTCGCCGCAATGAAACGGACATCAATCTTTTGAATTTTCGTACCACCAATTCTTTCAATCTCTTTCTCTTGCAACACACGCAGCAACTTCACCTGCATGTCCAAAGACATATCACCGATCTCATCTAAAAACAACGTTCCCTTATGGGCCAACTCAATCTTCCCAGGCTTACCACCTTTTTTCGCTCCTGTAAAAGCCCCCTCTTCGTATCCAAATAATTCAGCCTCCAAAAGATCCCTCGGAATCGCTGCACAATTCAAACGAATAAATGAACCCCTAGCACGCGGACTTGCACGATGTACCGCATGCGCAAAGAGCTCCTTCCCTGTACCGCTCTCTCCTCTTATCAAAACGGTAGACCGACTTTTAGAAACCTTCAAGGCCATCGTTTTAACTTCTTTCATTTTCGCACTCTCTCCTATAATACTTTGAAAGGACAACCTACCTTCTTGCAACCGCTGTAATTCAGTTTGATAGTAAGATAACTTTGATTCCATTGCACTAATCTGATCCCCCAAAGCTTTAAACTGCTGTATATCATGAAACATAATTTTACCAATCGCACCAATAACCTCACCGTCCTTAACAATAGGTATGCGAGTTGCGATAATATCCCGATTATTTATGCGCTGTATATGCCCAATTTCCACCTGTCCCGTCTTCACGATAATATGCATCCTCGTATTCTCAACAACCTCCGTACAATGCTTACCTATCGCTTCCTTTGGATCATCAATCCCTAAAAATTGTGCATAAGAACCACTTAAAAAATTGACAATCCCTTGTTCATTTACCCCTAGAATACACTCCGACAGTAAATTCAAGGCATTTTCATACCGACTGATGATACTTTCCAAGGACTGTATACTTTTTTCCTTGTTTTCCAAAATGGCAATTGATCCATCTTCTTTCCCGCTCTGATATACACGGGATTCATTTATAATCAATACTTGGTTGCCCACCTTACACTCGTACTTGTACAAACTATCATTTTGATTCACTACTAGCTTTTTACGATCAGGAATAATCGTTGATATATGCTTACCTATTATTTCATTTTCTTTTTTATGTAACATGCTGCAGAATGGTTGGTTGCTGAATGTGATGATTCCATCATGACTTATGACAGCAATTCCGTTATTCATTACCTGAAGAGCCTGGCTTGTTAACTGCAAATTCATTCTTTCATCCATATGCATTTGGAAGCCCCCCTATCAAATTGTGCTCTTTCTCGCATGTATTATATATTCATTTTAAACATTTACTTTCCTTCGGCTCTTCCGTTTGAAGTAATAATTTCTTGAACCAGTAATATAGCTGATTAACCGGTAGGTTCTTTTTTGACACCTGTCAGGTTTTAATAATCCAATTTCTTTAAATCCTTAGATGTAAGAAGATGAATCTCATGGGCTATTTACAACTTGTAGGTGAGGAATATTTGACGCTTACCTTAGATACCTAATGAGTTTTATGAAAAGTTAAAAACAGTTGATGGAGTGTCTTCCATCAGCTATTTTTATTACGAATTTTGGTGATGAAACCCATAATTATTAGGTTTACTTTAGCATAAATTCTTATCCCCCAATCCCCAACTAAACCATCTCCCATGCCCTTCCGTTTCACAATATTCGTTTCCGTTAATATAATAATCAATATGAAGGTCCCGGTCCCACATGTTGTTATATAGGTGGAATACATCACGTTTTGCACCAATTTCTTTAATTTGTTTTTCTAGCGTATGTTTCACACCTTCTGGTATTTGATTCGCTACATGTGTATGGAAAATACAAATCACTGCCTCTTCCCTTATTTGATCTACAATGGATAGTAGAAGCACTACACCATCTCCTTCAATTAATTGCACTGATTGTTCTTTTACAAGTTCTGCTGCTTGATCGAATAGTTCCAGTCTTTCTTTATGTTCTGGCCAAATAAGCGCACGTAACCATAAATAATCTTCGTCATCATTTAAATCGTTCCCATGTAAATCTAGTCCGATTCTTTCTACGACAGGTGGACTTTGTTTTAGCAAATACGGCATATTCTCCCCTCTTATTTCAGAGGTTAAATGAACATTTGATTGTCTATTTCCATACACTTCTTCCGTTCCATATGAATAACGATATTGGTCCCAAAATAGTTGTAATCCCGCACTTGTACCAATTTCTATTAACGCCAATGGTTTGTTCACTTTGTTAAATATGTAACAGAAACTTGGATATAAATAGGCACATCGTCTTACTTCATTCGTTTGAACAAGTTTCGTTTGTAATAAAGAGATAATTTCTTCTTGATATACATGGCAAAAATCTTTAAATTGGTAAAAGGCATTTCCAAAATTTGTATCAGTATTTTCAACTAAACTACGATAATACCTTTTTAAAGTATGTTTTTTTCCTTTTAACAATAAATAGTGTACTGCACCTAATAATAAGTTTGGGATTGGTTGACCAGGTTGTGCATAGGAAGCTAACGTAAGAACTTCCTCATCTTCAGAAATTTTTATTGATAAGTATTCGTATAAAGGGCTCGATCCTTTACATTCATTCGCAGAAAAATTTCGAAATAAGTTTGCGACTTGTTCTTTTGTAAGCATCGGTATCCCTCCTGTTTTATTTTCGGAATAATCTTACCATTAATTTGTCATTAACTCTATTTTGTCAAATTAGATGTTACAAAAATAGAATTTTACTAGTTTCCAAAGATAAAACATAAAAATAGAAGTTTTTTTGAGATAACATCAAAATGGAATTCTTCTCCCAATTCAGCTTTACTACTATGCTTTTTACCCTTATGACAGAAGAATTCTATGAAATAAAACGTTAAATAGTTTAAAATTATCAGATAACACTAGATATTTTAGTCTATTAATTATTATAATAGACTATGAGATGGTTATATAATTGAGACAAAAAAGGTAAGTACCTAGGTGGGGCCTAGGCGGTGTTTTCTTTTTACGGCTTAGATATAAAAACACCTACTCTTTTTTGCCAATATAGGGGATGGAGAGATTATCATGAGCAACATGCAGCAAAAAACAGACGTTATCTTAATTGGCGCTGGAATTATGAGCGCAACGTTAGGATCATTACTTAAAGAATTGGCACCTGAATGGGAAATTAAAGTATTTGAAAAACTCGCTAATGCCGGAGAAGAAAGTTCTAACGAATGGAATAATGCTGGTACAGGACATTCTGCGCTATGTGAGCTTAACTATACATCCGAAAAATCTGACGGGTCTATAGATATTGGTAAAGCTGTAAAAGTAAATGAGCAATTTCAACTTTCAAGACAATTTTGGGCGTATCTTGTTAAGAGAAACTTAATTCGTAATCCACAAGATTTTATTATGCCACTACCTCATATGAGTTTGGTGCAAGGAGAAAAAAATGTGGAGTTTCTAAAAAACCGTTTTGAAGCGCTTTCAAAAAACGCTCTATTCCAAGGAATGGAATTTTCTGATGCACCTGACACATTAAAAAAATGGCTTCCACTCATTATGGAAGGTCGTAATTCTAATGAACCTATGGCGGCAACAAAAATTGATTCTGGAACAGATGTTAACTTTGGTGCGCTAACACGTATGTTATTTGATTACTTAAAAACTAAAAATGTGGAGCTTAACTACAAACATAGTGTCGAAAATATTAAACGTGCGAAGAACGGTTTGTGGGAAGTAAAAGTACATGATATGAATAGTGGTAAAATCGAACACCATACTGCAAAATTCGTCTTTATCGGCGGCGGTGGCGGTAGCCTACCTCTACTTCAGAAGACTGGTATTCCTGAGTCAAAACATATTGGAGGATTCCCAGTAAGTGGACTATTTATGGTATGTAAAAACCAAAAAATTGTAGAGCAGCATCATGCAAAAGTATATGGAAAAGCTAAAGTTGGTGCTCCGCCAATGTCTGTACCTCACCTTGATACAAGATATATAGACAACAAAAAAGCTTTACTGTTTGGACCATTTGCAGGCTTCTCACCTAAATTCTTAAAAACTGGCTCAAACCTTGATTTAATTGGTTCTGTAAAACCGAATAACGTCTTAACGATGTTAGCAGCCGGTGTAAAAGAAATGGGATTAACAAAATACTTAATCCAACAAGTTATGTTATCACACGAAAAGCGTATGGAAGAATTACGTGAGTTTATTCCGAACGCTAAAAGTGAAGATTGGGATACTGTCGTTGCTGGACAACGTGTGCAAGTAATTAAAGATACTGATGCTGGTGGTAAAGGAACACTTCAATTTGGTACAGAAGTTGTTAGTGCAAATGACGGGTCAATCGCTGCGTTACTTGGTGCTTCTCCAGGTGCTTCTACTGCTGTTCACGTTATGCTTGAAGTATTAGAAAAATGCTTCCCAGAACGTATACTAGAATGGGAGCCAAAGATAAAAGAAATGGTCCCTTCTTACGGCGTGTCACTTACGGAAAATCCAAGACTGTTCCAAGAGCTTCACGCTTCAACAGGACGCACACTTGGGTTAAATGAAAAAGAAGCTGTTCACAATTAATGAATAGATTAAAAAAACGACATAATAAAAACGTCCGATATATTCGGACGTTTTTATTATGTCTGACGAAGAAATATAGTGACTAAAATTATATCTGCGATTCGACAAGAAATGATAAATCCCCGTTAACTCTCAACTATAAATTATACTTATCGATATTATCCTTCGTAAATACAACTCGTTCAGGAAGTACGATAATACCGTTTCCTTCTGCCTCATAATCATACCCTTGAATTGAGTTTGGCTCGACTTGTTTTGTAGCATTCTATATTTCTTTTTTCATATCTAGAACACTTTTTTCACTGGACTATTTATCGCTTCAACTGGAATAAACAAAATAACGAACACATATGTTTAAGCTGTGGTCAATTGTTGAAAGGGATGAAGAGTATGTCACAGCTCAACTTTGAAGACAATTTGTTAACAAAAGTAGCTTGGTACTATTATAAAGATCAATTAACCCAACAAGAAATTGCTTCACTGCTTCACATTTCAAGAAATAAAGTCGTCCGGTTGTTAGATAAAGCACGCACGGAAGGTGTCGTCACATTTCACGTAAAAGGTACTGGTTTGCACTGTTTAAGCATCGAACGTGACCTTATGAAAAAATTCCATCTAAAAGATGCTTTCGTTATTCCAACTCCAACAGAATATTATGCATATTCACTCGGAAAAGCTGCCGCACAATATTTAGAAACTCATCTGCAACAAGGAGATTTACTTGGGATTGGCTGGGGAGAGACGATAAGTAAAATGCTAGAAAACATTCATTTTGATAGCTCTATGAATCTTTCCATCGTTACTCTTACAGGAGGCGTAAATCACTATATTCCAAGGAATCAAAACTATTTAAACTACATGCAAGGCGATCTTCATATTATTCCTACCCCTTTTCTAGCATCTACAAACGAAATGACGCAAATTATTCTATCTGAACCGATCGTAAAAGATATGCTTCACGTCGCTTCACTCGCTCATACAGCAGTAGTTGGCATTGGAAGCTTATCTCAAGACGCCACAATTGTGAAAGAAGAAAAATTAACACTACGTGAAATGACTTATATACGTAGTCAAAACGGGACAGGAGATATTTTAGGGCAATTTTATAATACTGCCGGAAAACAATTAGAACTTCCCCATCATAACCGTCTTATCGGCACACCACTCTCTGTTCTTCAAGATATGAAACATGTCGTTGGTGTAGCTGGCGGCACGGAAAAGATAGATGCAATTTACGGCGCCTTAAAAGGAAAGTTCATTCATACATTAATTACCGATGAAGAAACTGCCCTCTCCTTATTAAGAAAGGAAGGTGACTCTTAATGTCTACTCTATTAGCTTACGACGCTGGTACAGGGAGCATTCGAGCAGTTCTTTTTGATTTAAACGGTAATCAACTTGCTGTTAGTCAAAAAGAATGGATTCATAAATCAGATAGTCGTTACCCTGGTTCTATGAATTTTGATGTAACAGAAAACTGGCAGCTCGTTCAAGAATGCACGAAGGATGTTCTTCAAAAAAGTAATACGTCCCCCTCTTCTATTAAAGGTATTAGTGCAACGAGTATGCGTGAAGGCTTTGTTTTATACGATAAAAACGGGCAAGAAATATGGGCTTGTGCAAATGTTGATGGCCGCGCGTCAGCGGAAGTTAGTGAGCTAAAACAAATTCGTTCCGAAATTGAAGAAGATTTATATAGAAAATCTGGTCAAACTTTTTCGTTAGGTGCTTTACCTCGCTTACTTTGGATTAAAAAACATGAACCAGACGTGTACAGAAACATTCACTCCTTTACGATGTTAAACGATTGGATTTTATATAAATTGTGCGGCGTACTGCAAATTGATTCTTCAAATGGATGTACATCCGGTATATTCGATTTACAAAATAGAGCTTGGGATAACTGGGTTGCTGAGCAATGCGGTCTTACTCTATCCTTTTCACCAAAAGTTAATGAAGCTGGCACAGTGATTGGGAATATCACAAAAATAAGCGCTGAATTAACAGGATTACATGAAGGAACACCTGTCGTTGCTGGCGGCGGTGATGCACAAATGGCATCGCTCGGAACTGGAGTTGTAAAGCCTGAACAAACATTTATATGCGGGGGCAGTTTTTGGCAACAAGAAGTAAATATAACAAAACCAGAAACTGATCCAAATGCGGCGATTCGTGTAAATTGTCATGTCATTCCTAACCTATGGCAATACGAAACAATCGCTTTCTTCCCTGGCCTTGTTATGAGATGGTTTCGAGATGCTTTTTGCCAAGAAGAAAAAAGGCTTGCTGAAAAATTTGGCGTAGATGCTTATGAATTACTAGAAGAACAAGCGAAAAAAGTTCCTGTAGGCTCACATGGCATAATCCCCACTTTTTCAAATGTAATGAATTATATTTCTTGGCGACATGCTGCACCATCCTTTTTAAATTTAAGTTTAGATGCTGAAAAATGCGGTAAAAAAGAAATGTTCCGGGCAATAGAAGAAAATGCCGCCTTCGTTACATTCGGCAACTTGAAATTAATAGAGGCTCTCACAGGTAAATTTCCTTCTGAAGTGATTTTTGCTGGCGGCGCTGCTAAAGGAAAACTTTGGCCGCAAATTCTTTCAGACGTTCTTGGAATCCCAGTGAAAGTACCAGTTGTAAAAGAAGCGGCAGCTTTAGGAACTGCAATTGCTGCTGGGGTTGGTGCTGGCATATATTCATCTATGGCAGCGACTGCCGAACAGTTTGTACAGTGGGAAAAAACATTTGAGCCAGTCACTGAAAATCATGAACTATATAAGGAATTCTATGAAACATGGAAAACTGTGTATAACAGTCAGCTCGCTTTAGCCGATAAAGGGCTCACCTCACATATGTGGATTGCACCCGGTGCTCTGTAACACATTACATAAAGGAGTGAAATGTATGTTAAAAGCGAATGAAAATGATTTCTCCTATCGCTTCGGTGATAACGGGCCTAAATATTTAATACAAGGTCCAAATATCGATCTTGGCCTAGTCGTGATTCAGCCTGGGCAAGAGTTTCAAAATCACTATCATACAACGTGCGAAGAGGTCTTCTATGCGTTAGAAGGCGAAATAGATTTCTATGTGAATAACGAGAGAGTTCCGATCAAACAAGGGGATGTCTTGCAAGTTCGACCTCATGAATCCCATTATCTTATTAACCATTCTGATAAGCCTTTTAAAGCTGTTTTTATAAAGTCACCACATTTACCAAATAAAGATACTGTACAAACTGAAAATCCAACATTAACGAAGGAGTGATTCCTAATGACTTGGGGATTTAAAAATCGATTAAACACAATTTTACCTGACGGCAGAGCGGTTATGTTAGCGATAGATCACGGCTACTTTTTAGGGCCAATTCACGGACTTGAACAACCGTTAGAAACAGTTAAAAACTTGCTTCCATATACTGATTCCCTCTTTTTAACACGAGGCGTATTAAGTTCCTGTATTCCTGAAAACTGCAACACACCGATGGTTATGCGTGTATCAGGCGGGGCAACTGTAGTAGGCAAAGATTTAGCGAATGAAACAATTGTTACACCTGTGAAAGAAGCAGTAAAACAAAACGCAATTGGCGTCGGCGTTTCTGTCTTTGTTGGATCAGACTATGAAACACAAACTGTTTCAAATCTCGCAAACGTAGTCTCTGAAGCTCACGATTACGGCCTGCCAGTACTCGGTATTACCGCCGTTGCGAAAGAACTACAAAAACGTGAAGCTCGCTTTCTAGCACTCGCCTCCCGCGTATGTGTTGAAATGGGAGCTGATATTATTAAAACGTACTACTGCGAAGGATTCGAAAAAATCACAAGCACATGCCCTGCTCCAGTCGTAATCGCGGGAGGACCGAAACTAGATTCAATCGAAGACGCATTAAACATTACGTACAACGCGCTGCAAGAAGGCGCAATCGGAGTAGACATGGGCCGAAACATATGGCAGTCCGAACATCCAGCCGCGATGATTCAAGCAATTCATGGCATTGTGAAAAATGGATTTAGTGTGAAAGAGGCGCTGGAACTATATAATGATGTGAAAAATTAATGTAAAAAGATGGACTATTTATTATAACGAGTTCAGTTAAGAGGAGTAAAACTTGTTTTGACAATCAAACTACACAAGGAAAAGGATGGCAAGTGCCATCCTTTTTGACATACATTGAACTTTTACTGTTTTCAAGTTTCCTTCTTCGACTAATGAGCCAAAATTTTAATCAACCTTTGCTCTTCCTAATACCCCATCTGGAATTAGCTTTTTATTTACAGAACGTAGTATGCCTTTTTCAGACAAGTATGAACGGCTTGAATTTGAAATAAAGTTAGATTAGATTAAAATAACGGACATATTATACGGTTAATATGTCCGTTATTTTTTGTTCTCTAGATTCACTAAAGCCCACTCAATCACGATAATTGCCGAATGAATACGTTCCTTCGTATTCCCTAAAAACACTTTATTAAGCAAATCATCAAAATTAGTCGGTCTAATAGGTAATGCTTGAATATACCTTAAAGCATATCCAGCTGGAGGTGTCGGCCTGTTATTAATAGCCCATATTCCCTCTAGCAATGTCCACATTGATGTGTGAACTATGTATGAAGCTTTTAACTCATCTTTTGCTTTCAAAGCAGCCTGAATTTTAATTAGCGAACTATTTAACCAATGAGAAATGCCTTTTACTTTATCACTAGAAACAGAATAATTTTCATATTTATGTTGAGCTACTTCCTTTAACCTTTTCAACTCACCGTTACTATCAAATAAAATTTCTCCTTCTAGAAAAGAGTATAATTCCATTGGATTATTTTTAAAGTTTAATTGAATTCTATTAACCTCTGCATACTTATATTCAATTAAAATACCTTCTCTCATTTCAGAATGAAAATCTTTCTTTTGTCCATTCTCTAAAAGAACATATAAGTCTATATCGGATTCGGGGTATGCGTCACCTCTTGCGATAGATCCGATGAGCATTAACCCACTCACTTCATTCCTAGCGATATATTCATTTAGAATTTTATGTACTAACTCTTTATGGTTTTCATATGTAATAAATGAAAGATTTTCTATCATTTCTATCCTCCAAGTTATTGAGCGCGTAATATACTTCCTATAAGAATATATCGATATTTCTCAGCTTCTAAAATACGCAAACACCGTTTAAACGATATTGAATTATATTTCCCCTCATACATTTCCATTATAAACACTGCTAATTTTCACATCCCGAGCTCTATTTTCACATACTTGTGAAATGCTTAGTCGCATTGCTTTCTATTAATTCTTTGTACAATTGGGTGATCATCTTTTAGTTGCAGCAGGTCCCATAAATTCCCGTATAAATCCTTAAACACTGCAACAATTCCATATGATTGCTCTTTCGGTTCTCTCACAAATTCTATTCCTCTTGAAATCATTTCATTATAATCTCTCCAAAAATCGTCAGTATTTAAGAAAAGAAAAACTCTACCACCTGATTGGTTACCAATAAAGGGCTCTTGTTCAGGTTTAGATGCCCTAGCTAGTAATATTGTGGTGCCGACTGAACCTGGAGGAGATACCACTACCCAACGTTTGTTTTCTTCCGGCTGATAAATATCTTCAACTAATGTGAAATTTAGTTTCCTTGTATAAAACTCTATTGCCTCATCATAGTCTTTTACTACTAATGCAATATGAACTATCGATTGAACCATTACTGTCCCTCCTAATCTTACTCACTAATCGAGTTTATATTATAACATTTCTAATTTTAACCTGTCCGTTAATTCTTCTTACATCACATACGAATCATTCTCTTTATTCAATGTTAATAACCATCTATCAGTAAACAGATAGATGGTTATATATTTGAAAAATTATAATTAAACAAATGTATTATTACGACTTCTGATAAGCCGATTTCGATGATTTCACATAATAAACCCCATGTTCAACCTTAATGATATGATCTGGTTTTGGCTTACCGCGTCCCGCTCTATGTCCCGCTAAATGTTCTTCGCTCGTTTCCCAGTTTTTCCATGCTTCTTCCGATTCCCAGCGAATCATAACTACAACTTCTTCGTCTCCGCGTCTTACTTTTTTCACGAGAACACTTAAGTCGATGAAGCCTTCAAATTTTTCAATAATGCCTTCTCCTGTAAAACGCTCTACAACTATATTAGATGTACCTTCTTTTACTGTAAATGTTTTAGTTTCGATAAACATTTAATCCCACTCCCTTTTTATAATACGAATACTAGTATTCTTCCATTATAATTGATTATGATAATTGTTTTCAATTATAAAGTTTTAAATTATTTGAATTATGCCGATTTCTTTTCAATTGACTCATCCAAAAATTTAAAATACGGAAGCAATATCCCACTTAAAGAAGTGGCACATATAATCGCACCGATGATAAAGTATAATACTCTCACTCCCCACATTTCACTCAGTATTCCCCCTAAAAAGACACCTAATGGCATTGCCGAGCGTATGAAAAATAGTCGCACTGAAAAGACTTTTCCTATCATATTATTTGGGACAGTTTGTTGGCATATCGTCGTGTTATGAACATTGAAAAATGCAATACATATACCGGCAATTACTTCGATTACAATCGCAATAATAATACTATTATTTAAACCTAGTGAAATGTAAGTAAGGCCCCCTACGAATAATCCTCCAAGCATAAGTAGTCGCCTGCTTCTATACTTCACTTTCCCAACTAACATGGAACCAACTACATAGCCAAGCGGGAATCCTGCCATGAAGTAACCGTACTCAGCATATCCTGCTGAAAGTTCGTCTTTTATATAAGGAAGATTTGTAACCATCGTTACCCCTACTCCGAATTGAACGAAAGTAAGAAATACCCCGAGCCAAACGATAACTGGTTTTGTGAAAAAGTATGTAAAGCCGTGAAGAAACTGTTCTAGCCACGTTTTTCGAAGCTCTTTCTTTTTCCTCTTTTCTGTAATGAAAAGTAATAATCCTCCACTAATAAATAGACAAACGCACACAAAAAATAGTGTAAGCTTCATTCCAATAAAATGAATGACGATACCACCTAATACTGGAGCTAGAAACATCATAAGACGAGCCATCCCATCAATATACGCATTTGCATCTTGAAGCTGCTCTTTACTTACAATGCTCGGTGTAATCGCTTGACTAGCAGGTGTATAAAGCGGCGTAATGAGCCCTACTATAATTTGAACTACGTAACATGCCACACTTCTACACTGTTAGTAACTAGCATTACTAAAGGCAGTAAGAAAACAGAGGCCCGCACCCATTGCGAAAAAATCATAATCCACTTTCTGCTCCATTTATCAATAAATGGGCCACTTATTAGTTGCAGTATGAGAGATGGGATAAAATATAGTAACCACATGCTACTTAATGCTGTTTTTGATCCTGTTAATTCATAAACGAGAATTGAATTACATAACGTCCCGAAAGCCTCGCCTAATTCTGAAATTGCACTACCTATCCACATAAAGTGAAACTTTAATCAGTGGGGGTTTTGTCCATCCCCCACTGATTATTAGTTGAACCAATCGGGCTTTTACGGGCAGTTGATCTCCCACCTAACTTCCTAGCATTCACCGAATTTTGAGGTGGGAGTCTTACTGCCCGTTAATGCGGGATAAAAAAGAATGAACGATTTTTCAACACATTTCCCAATATAACTCACCAACTTTTCTATTAAATTCCTCCCTTTATGTACATTCTCGTTGTATATTATCTATTCAAAAATGCATCTAATTCTTTCGCTAAAGACTGCACTGCTTTCTTTCTCAATACATATTTTCCGTCTTGAATATCAACTAACTTTGCTGAACGTAAAAGTTTCAAATGATGATGTACTGTCGATTTTCCTAGTTGTAATCTTTCCGTTATTTCTTGCAGCGCACGCTCTTGTTCAAATAGTAGTTTTACAATACGCAATCTTGCCTCATCCCCGAGCGCCTTATGTTTATGAACTAAAAAATAACTCGGCTCATACGGATCTTCTGGATGTATACTTTCATTTGCGACCGGATAATGAAACACTTTCGTATCTTCAATATCAGCTTCTATGTTCCACGGTCTGTATGTAATTTGCGGGATAAGAAGTACGTGATGAACACTTGGCTCTGGCATATATGTAACTCCACCTGTTGCCCACTCTACAAACTCTTCAGGTTGCATCTTTTTATTCATTTCAGTTTTCGCTTCATAATCTCGTTGTAGTATAAAAACAATTTCTTCTGCCTCTTTTTTAACAACACTGTCATACCACCCTGTCATAACGGCGATTAAATGCGTTTTTAGTTCACGCACATCAACATGACATACAAACTCTATATACGTAGAAAAAAACTGATGATCATGTGTCAGTTCCTTTAGTTCGTGTATTGCAGATGCTTCCCCGCTTACTGCTAAACGTCTTTTTTCCTCATACACTTCTCCTAAAAACGGTAAACATATATACTTTAAATCTTCTTCTGAAAGTGAATCGATATTTGCAATAAACTGTGATAGATCCTGAAAATCTCCCTCATACAATAACTGAAGCAATGATTTCCATGTATTATTTTCTTCTACAAACTGTAAATGCTCTCTCATCTCTACCGATAATGATTGTCTAATTTCTTCCCATTCACTTTGAGTCTTTTCAAGAGTATCGATTAACCTCTTATGAGTAATTGCCGCAATGCCAAGTGCACATTCGAAAAGTATCGAATACTTCATTTGAATGTTGTACGTTTCCCTCTTTCTACTCGTTACGTGAAAGACTTCCACTTAATCCCCTCCTTATTTGCTATGTATTAAATTCTATATTTATCGAATTACACCTTCTAAATTTTTAGAATTTTAAAACTTTATATTGCTACAAGTTTTAAAATTTAAGCTACAGTTAATTTTCTTGTTCAACTATGAGGCAGGTTTATTGAAGAGAAAGGAGAATTTATTACATTTAGAAAAATGATTTAGAAAGCATAAGTTTATTTCTGCAATTGCTACAACGGCGTCATATTGTTCTTTTAGAAACTTCCAAATATCAATCAGATGATAAGTAAGTACGTTTCTACCTAATTTCTCTAACACTTATTGTTGGTCTATCTCATAGTTAAGGAGGCTATACGAATGGGTAAAAAAGAAATATTACAAAATGGGGTCAAGCAAGTTTTTTACGAAGAAGAATGGTATCCACCGATATCAGAAGCGTTAAAGAATCTTACCGCTGCACAAGCATGTTGGCAACCCGAAGGAAAGGCCAGTAATACGATTTGGGAAAATGTAAACCATTTACTAACCTTTAAAGAGCGTTTACTTTCCCGCTTACATCAAGATGACACATTTGTTGCTCCACAAAATAATGATGACACGTTTGTCCAAGGTGGACCTAACGATGATGAATCGTGGCAACAAACAGTGAAGCGAACGATTCAAGTACATGATGCCTTACAATCTTCATTAACATCCCTTCAAGAAGCAGAACTGGATCAACCAAGTCCGTCTCTACCAGTTTGGCAACAATATCTGAATATCCTATTGCACGATGCTTATCATACAGGACAAATTGTACAACTTCGTAAACTCCAAGGTTCCTGGCCATCGCATCGTTCATATTTATAAAGTGAAACTTTAATCAGTGGGGGTTGTCCATCCCCCACTGATTATTAGCCCTCACCAAGCGGGCGTTTACGGACAGTTGATCTCCCACCTAACTTCTTTGCTCCACCTGGATTTTGAAGTGGGAGTTTTACTGCCCGGCAAATAGCGGGATAAATGATGATTAAAGATGATAGACAAGCATATGATTCTACATTTAGCAGAATAAGCACGCAAAAAAGCAAATGAAATTCAAACTCTCATTTGCCTTTTTGTATGTTGGAGAAACGTCCTACAATGAATTATTAACCCTAATTAAAATTCAACAAAGAATGTTCAATGGATAAAGTAAAACTTTAATTAGGCATTTCCGGGCCATTATCTCCCGCCTCACTTCCTCGTATTCGCCAAGTTTTGAGGTAGGAGTCTTACCGCCCATTAATACAATTCATTTACACTTATTAGTTCATCTGCGCATCGTTCAATAGCCCAATTATTTCACTTAACATTTCTTCTGTAAAAGCACCTGCGCTAAAGTTCACTAATGCTCGTAATGGCATATAGTTCAGCATAGCGTCCATCATTTCAGAGGCATCACTATCCCCTTCAGTCATACTACCAAACGGACTGTCTTTTAATGCTTTTTCCATAAGCCCTTTTGCGATTGGTGCTAAGATTGGGTCCGTAAATATGTCCCCAAGTAACGTATTACGATGCACTGGTTTTTGAATTATAGTCGTTGATTGAACATACAAGCTATCATGTAAAACAATCTCTTTTGAAGACTTTCCTACTAAAATCTTGAATTCACCTGTTTCAACATGCCAGTCCTTTAATTCAACATTATAATAAGCAAATGATCTTTTATTTAAAGTAAAGTTAACCGTTTTTTCTTCTCCCGGCTGCAATTCTACTTTTTCAAATCCTTTTAGCTCTTTTTCAGGACGAGTCATACTGCTTTCAACATCTTTTATATAAAGCTGAACAATTTCTTTCCCTGCTCTACTACCAGTATTTTTCACGTTCACACTGATAGAAACAGTGTCCGTATCCGTTATCTCTTTCTTATTTATTGAAAGATTACTATACTCAAAATTTGTATAGCTTAATCCAAAACCAAATGGGAACAACGGTTCAATATTTTTCGCATCGTAATAACGGTATCCGACGAACACACCTTCTTTGTATTCCACTTTGTCCCCTTCACCAGGGAAGTTTAAGTAAGAAGGATTATCGCTTAACACTTTCGGGAATGTTTCCGCTAATTTCCCGCTTGGATTCGCATCACCAAATAATATATCGGCAATCGCTCCGCCTAATGCTTGGCCACCTAAATAGCCTTCCAGTATTCCTTTTACTTTACCTATCCATGGCATTTCAATTGGAGCACCGTTACTTAAAACTACAACGATATTACTTTGAACTTCAGCGATAGCCTCAATTAATTGCACGTGATTTTCTGGCATTTGTAAATGTTTTCGATCAAAGCCTTCAGATTCATAACGATCTGGAAGTCCAACGAAAAGGATCGCTGTATCTGCTCGCTCCGCTATTTTTTTCGCTTCATTAACCATGCTTTCATTTACATCATCACTTGCAATGTCATAGCCTTGGGCAAATAATATGTTAGTTTTTTCACCTGATACCGTTTCAATTTCTTCGAGAATACTTTCAAGATTTGTTGGATTAATATGAGAGCTTCCGCCGCCTTGAAAACGTGGTTGCTTTGCAAATCCTCCGATTACTGCTACCGTTCCCTCTTTTTTCAGCGGAAGAATGGAATCTTCATTTTGTAACATAACCATACTTTCACTTGCAACTTCTCTTGCAAGCTGATGATGCGCGTCCTTACTATATACAGCGTTTTCTAATTGGTTATCATAAGCTTTAAAAATAATGTAAAGAAGACGCTCTGCCGCTTGATCAAGCTTTTCTACGGATAGCTCACCACAATTAACTGCATCAACAATTTTCTTCTCACCAATTCCAAAGCTTGAAGGCATTTCTAACTCCAAACCGTTCGCTAAACTTGCAACACGCTCATTTACTGCACCCCAATCAGAAACGACAAAACCTTCAAATCCCCATTCATCTTTTAAAATATCATTTAATAAATAGTTATTTTCCGAAGCGTATTCACCATTTACCTTGTTGTAAGCGCTCATTACTGTCCAAGGCTGTGCTTCCTTAATGACATCTTCAAAACTAGCAAGATAGATTTCACGCAATGTTCTTTCATCAACAATTGCATCTACAGACATTCTGCGATGCTCCTGATTATTAGCAGCGAAATGTTTTAATGACGTTCCAACCCCTTGACTTTGTACGCCTTTCACATGGTTTGCAGCCATTTGTGATGATAAATACGGGTCCTCTGAAAAATATTCAAAGTTTCTTCCGCATAGCGGCGAACGTTTTATGTTTGCACCTGGTCCAAGGAGAACTCCTACATTTTCAGCCTGACATTCTTCTCCTAATGCAACTCCTACTTGTTTTATTAATTCTTTATTCCATGTACTCGCTAATCCTACTGCTGAAGGGAAACACGTCGCTGGAATACTGTTATAAATTCCTAAGTGATCTGCTCCCTCTGCCTGTTTTCTAAGCCCGTGTGGTCCATCAGTTACCATAATTGAAGGAATTTCTAATCGCTCAATCCCTTTTGTATTCCAAAAGTCTAATCCAGAACATAGACTTGCCTTTTCTCCTAATGTCATTTGTAAAATGATTTTCTTAATATCTCTTTTCATGATAGCCCTCCTAAAAATAATTAAGTAAACGCTTTCTTAATGTTATTATAGTTATTATTTTTTAGATATTATGGTATATTTTTTAGAATACTTGTAAAAATTTTAGCTGATTATATATATGGTTACTATGCAGAGGGGAAAATGCTTTTTCCTCCTAGGTGTTTCTGCTGTTTTTAACTTGTACACATATTGACTGATTTTTAAAGAATAGAGGTTAAAATAATGAATTGCTCCAAACTAGAGGATTTATATTATATTTGTAAGCTAGTCTTTGACATACATAAAACACCTATCTTTTTCATTGATAACAAAGGGGATTTTGCATTTGAAATCTCGCCCAATTTTCAGCATAACCCTTTGTATTCTTCAAAAGAGGCGTTATTTAATCAACTATTTAGGGGAAATCCACCCTATACTTTTCCGGTACTTGAAGAGACTGCCTTTCTTGAAAATTTTTTCTCAATTAACTTACGTTTAAACGATCAATTTTGCGGGAATATCATCGTTGGACCAGTCCTTTATTCCAGGTTATCAGAAACTTCAATTAAAGGAATCGTTAATGATCTTCAACTAAAAATAAACAAAGAGGAAATGATTCGATATTATCAATCGCTCCCTGTTTTAAGCAATTTGCAATTTTTAAATATAAGCATAGTTCTTTATTACATGCTGTATCAACAAAAATTAGACATTGCTGATATTTCGCAAAAAAATATACTGTTAAAAAAGGATGATTTTGAGATTGAACAGCCCGCTATACATATATCGGAGCAACGTCAAAGTACATTAACCCATATCGATCCACTAGTTGAAAGGAAAATATTTGAGTGTATTAAGGAAGGAAAAAAGGATGATTTAATTAAAAATCTAAGAAAATTACCTGAATCAGGAGATCTTGGGGTGTTGTCAAAAACAAGTCACCTGCGAAGCCAGAAAAATTCTGCCATCGCAGCAATTACACTTGCGACAAGGTCGGCTATAGATGGTGGACTATTCCCTGAAATCGCATATACCCTCAGTGATTTATTGATTCAAAAACTCGAAGAAATAAAAAAAAGTGAAGCCATTTCCCCATTTTTAGAAAATGCTTTACTTGAGTTCTCAGAACGAGTTAAAAACGGGAAAATGCAAAAACATTCAAAGCCTATAAACATATGTCAAAATTATATATTTACTCATCTTTACGAAGATATTACACTATCCCATCTAGCAGAAATAGTCGTATTAAATCCTAGTTATCTATCTTCCCTTTTCAAGAAAGAAGTTGGAATTTCATTAGGCGAATATATTCAGCGTGCTAAGATAGATGAGTCAAAAAGCTTAATGACCTATACAAAACATTCTATATCAGAAATCTCCACACTATTAAATTTCCATGACCAAAGTCATTTTACAAAAGTCTTTAAAAAACATACTGGTATTTCACCTAAACAATTTAAAAATGGACACAGTTATTAGTTTTTAAAAATTTATCATACTTCCGATAATTGTTGTCCTTCGTTCTACCAATAGATTTATTTTGTTGCTTTACATTATTAATACATATCCTTTATAAAGCAAAAAAACATTAATTTTTATTACATAAATTGAAATAGATTAATCCCAAACATAATTTACATTCTTTATAACTTCTGATCATAATCCAAATTTGGAAGAATAGGGGCTTTTTTATATACAAATAATAAGCCTCAAGGAGTTGTTGACATGCATTTCATATTAAATATGTTAGGGATTTTCATTGTAATATTATTTGTTTTCCTATGTTCGCCTAATAAAAAACAAATAAAGTGGAGACCAATCGTTATTCTAATAATATTGGAGCTTTTTATTACGTGGTTTATGTTAGGCACCAAATTGGGCAGTATCATCATTAATAAAATTGCGTCATTTTTCAGTTGGCTACTATCATGTGCGAATGAAGGTATTCGATTTGCATTTCCTTCAGCTATGGAAAATCAAACAGTTGATTTCTTCTTTAGCGCATTACTTCCTATCATTTTTGTTATCACTTTTTTTGATATTCTTTCGTATTTTGGAATCTTAACTTGGATTATTGATAAAGTTGGTGCAATCATTTCAAAGATTTCTCGTTTACCAAAGTTAGAAAGCTTCTTTTCCATTCAAATGATGTTTTTAGGAAATACGGAAGCACTTGCAGTTGTTCGTGATCAATTATCTGTGTTAAAAGAAAATCGTTTGTTGACTTTTGGAATTATGAGTATGAGTAGCGTCAGCGGATCCATTCTTGGTGCTTATCTATCAATGGTTCCAGCAACATATATTTTCAGCGCTATTCCTTTAAACTGTATTAACGCATTAATCTTGGCTAATGTTTTAAATCCTGTAGAAATTACTAAAGAAGAAGATGTTATTTATTCACCTTCAAAAAATGAAAAAAAAGATTTCTTTTCTACTATTTCAAACAGTATGTTAGTTGGGATGAATATGGTTATTGTTATTTTAGCGATGGTAATTGGATATGTAGCATTAACAGCGTGTTTAAATGGTATTTTAAGCTTCTTTGTAGCAGGCTTAACAATTCAAAAAATCTTCTCTATTATCTTTAGTCCTTTTGCATTTTTACTTGGTGTATCAGGCAGTGATGCTATGTATGTAGCAGAATTAATGGGGATAAAAATAACAACAAATGAATTTGTTGCAATGATGGATTTAAAATCAAACCTAAAGTCTTTACAACCACATACAATTGCAGTTGCCACAACATTTCTAGCTTCTTTTGCAAACTTTAGTACAGTAGGTATGATTTATGGAACTTACAATTCATTATTTGGCGGGGAAAAATCATCAATAATCGGTAAAAATGTTTGGAAGCTTCTTGTTAGCGGAATGGCTGTTTCCTTATTAAGTGCTATGCTTGTGGGGCTTTTTGTGTGGTAAATGAATATTGATTTCGTTTTAATTACAAAAGACACCCAAATTAAATTGGGTGTCTTTTGTAATTTTTTTGATTGTTCTTTTATAATTCTTATCCCCGAATCTGTCCATTTCCACGAATCACATATTTTGTGGAAGTTAATGCAGGAAGCCCCATTGGTCCCCTTACGTGTAGCTTTTGTGTACTGATGCCAATTTCTGCGCCAAATCCGAATTCAGATCCATCTGTAAAACGAGTCGATGCATTATGGTAGAGTGCTGCGGCATCAACAGATGTGAAAAACTTACTGACGTTTTCCTCGTTCTCTGTAATAATCGCTTCGGAATGCATGGATCCATACGTATTTATATGATGAATCGCTTCTTCCGCTGAGGAAACCACTTTAACCGCCAGTGTGAGAGATAAAAACTCTGTTTCCCAGTCTTCTTCTGAAGCTAATGCAATAGAAGAATCAATTGCCAATGCTTTACTATCACCACGTAGCTCCACGCCTCTTTCCTTCAAGGAAGAAAATAGCTCGCTACCAAATTGCTGCGTCCAATTCTCATGAAGTATAATCGTTTCAATTGCATTACATACAGATGGACGCTGCGTTTTTGCGTTTATAATAATATCAATTGCCATTTGTTTACCTGCTGTTTCATCAATGAAAATATGACAATTTCCCGCACCTGTTTCAAGTACTGGAACAGATGCTTCTCTCACTACAGTATCTATTAACTGCTTGCCGCCTCTTGGGATAAGAACATCCAAGTACTCATTCAATGTAAACAACTGCTTTGCACTATCGCGCGTTGTATCTTCTATGAGCTGTACACTTTCTGAAGGCAAGCTTGTTTGTTTGAGCGCCCGGTGAATAACGCTAACGATGGCTTTGTTAGAATGAATAGCAGAAGAACTACCACGTAGTATTACTGCGTTTCCTGTTTTTAAGCAAATTGTAGCAGCATCCACTGTCACATTCGGCCTTGCCTCGTAAATCATTCCGACAACACCAAGTGGTACACGCATCTCCTGAATAGATAATCCATTTGGTCTTTCCCATGCACTTACACATTCTCCAACAGGATCACGTAAATCAATTAGTTGCTTAATACCTTCAGTCATATCAATGATACGCTGTTCATTCAGCATAAGACGATCAAGAAGAGAATCAGAAAATCCTTTAGCCTTACCTTCTTCGATGTCCTGTTTGTTTTCCTCTAAAATATAAGCTGTTTCTAATATCAACTGATCTGCAATCGTAGCAAGTGCTTCGTTTTTTTGATTTGTAGATTTAAGCACAAGTTCTCTAGCAATTTCTTTCGCCTTTTTCCCCTTTGCCAACACTTCATTCATTTTTATTTCCTCCTTTTAAAAAGTTAATAAGTAAAAATTCGAGACCCGTTTATCTCCACCAACTAAGTGTTTCCCGCCTATGGAATTAAAGAATTTGAGCAGTGGACTCTGCCCTCTCTATTCTTAAAATGAAACCCAATGATCCCTATGGATAACTTCATAGCTATGCCTTTCCCCTCTTGCTTGAATATCCTGACTCTGCATACCTTTTAAATCCCTTAGTTCCTCTGCACTGTACCTGCATTGTCCTTTCCCTATTACGTGCCCTTGTTGCGTAATTACTTCCACGACTCCTCCCACTTGGAAAAATCCTGATACATTAGTAACACCAGCAGGAAGAAGACTCTTTCCATGTTGAATGATGGCAGTGGCTGCCCCCGCATCTACTTCAATTTGTCCGCTAACAAGCGAATGCAAGGCGATCCATTGCTTGTTCATCTTAATCACTTTTTGAGGAGCATTCCCGATATATGTTCCATCACCTTTTCCCTTCAGAACATCTAAAAACTTCTCCTGTCCACATCCCGTTCCGATAAATACACTCACTCCAAGAGATAGTGCCGTCTTTGCAGCATCGATTTTTGATTTCATACCGCCAGTCCCAAGTTTTGAGCCAGCATCTCCTGCAAGAGAAGCAATTTCTTCCGTTATCTCAGGAAGGAAATGATATTTTTTCGCATCCGCATTTTTCTGAGGATTTTGGTCATATAAACCGTTCACATCTGTAAAAATCATGAGCATATCCGCCGAAACAAGTCCGCTTACTAAAGCTGACAGCATATCATTATCACCGAACGTCAGCTCCTCTAAAGAAATGGAATCATTTTCATTGATTATTGGAAGAGCGGAACGGTTTAGTAGCTCTCCTAAAGTAGCGTAAGCGTTACCGTATTGTTCTTTTCTAGAAAAATCACTTCTCGTTAGCAACAGTTGTGCAGTAACGATACCATATT
Source organism: Bacillus sp. FSL R9-9410 (assembly GCF_038050385.1). Classification (NCBI taxonomy): domain Bacteria; kingdom Bacillati; phylum Bacillota; class Bacilli; order Caryophanales; family Bacillaceae; genus Bacillus; species Bacillus sp. FSL R9-9410. The sequence continues at coordinate 1,843,959 of NZ_JBBOTV010000001.1, read as the reverse complement.
TACGGAATTCCTCCGTGTACGCCTGCATTAATAAACTTTGTCCGACAGCGGCAGCAGCCTGTTTCCCTTTAATTGTCACAGGTCTGTTAGGATACCCTAGAGCAGAAAAACCTGCAGCGACTGCCCCAGATGTAATCAACAAAACTTCATGCCCTTCCTCTTTCAATCGTGCCAATGCGGCAACGTGATCTGAAAGTTGTTCTTTACAAATGCCTCCATAACTTGCTGCCAAGGAACTGCTCCCAATCTTTACAACAATTCGTTGTTTTTTCACTTTTTTATCCCCCAAGTCTAAAATCAAATTTTTTATAAATTACACTTTTATTTATACAGTTTGCAGCTATGTCTATCCTCATCAATGCTGCACCTATCGTATTAAAGGGCAAAATAAAAATGACCGCTTCGCCCTTAATAAAATAAAAAGGACGAAACGGTCATTGTTCCGCGGTACCACCTTAATTGATATACATAGATATCCACTTGGCGCCTATAACGCAGGCGTACGCCTAAACTTTCATTTAAGACTCAGGGATAGGTTCGATACATTCTATACGAGGAATCTTTCAGCCGGTGAATTCCACTCTCTTTCGCAAGAAGACATATGTACTATTTCCCTTCAACGATTTTCAATTTAATTTTTTATATTATGCTATATATTTCGTTTTTGTGTCAAGAGGTATTTTGCAAAATGAATATGATGACAAGTTTCTTGTATGAGATTATGGACATACTGGATGATAGTGAAAATTGATATAACTATACTCATATTCATAAACATAAAATCTTTTAAAAAATCTCTCCTGTCATTCATGCGATTAATAACATATATTGTTCTCCATACCAAGGTATATAAAGTGAAACTTTAATCAGTGGGAATTTTGTTCATCCCCCACTGATTATTAGCCTTCACCAATCGGACGTTTACGGGCAGTTAATGCGGGATAACATAAAATCTTTAAATATAATGCGTGTACTTACATAATGTCGAATATAATTTATTTTTATCTTTTGTATTGCAAAAAGGCACATACTCTCTTAAAATGTTTCTTTATATTGCATGGAGATATCATTATTATTTTAAAATAACAATATCAGACCGATATAATTTATGATAAAAGGAGCCAGATTGAGTTATTATGGACAAACAAATTGGATTCATCGGATGCGGAAATATGGGGATGGCTATAATTGGCGGGATGATAAACAAAAATATAGTGTCTTCAAATAAAATCATTTGTTCAGATTTAAACACTACTAATTTAAAACATGCTAGTGAAAAATATGGACTAACTACAACTACTGACAACAATGAAGTAGCTAAAAATGCTGATATTTTGATTTTATCAATTAAACCAGACCTATACGCATCAATAATTAACGAAATAAAAGAAGTAATCAAAAACGATGTTATCGTCGTAACGATCGCTGCAGGAAAAAGCATTAAAAGTACTGAAGATGCTTTTGATAAAAAGTTGAAGGTTGTACGAGTAATGCCTAATACACCTGCTCTTGTTGGAGAAGGAATGTCTGCGCTATGTCCTAATGAAATGGTGACGGAAAAAGATTTAGAAGATGTATTAATCCTTTTCAATAGTTTTGGTCAAACAGAGATCGTAAGCGAAAAATTAATGGATGTTGTAACATCTGTAAGTGGTTCTTCGCCAGCATATGTATATATGATTATAGAAGCGATGGCAGATGCAGCTGTATTAGATGGTATGCCAAGAAATCAAGCATATAAATTCGCAGCTCAAGCTGTGTTAGGCTCTGCAAAAATGGTACTAGAAACAGGAATGCATCCAGGTGAATTGAAAGATATGGTTTGTTCCCCTGGCGGAACAACTATAGAAGCAGTAGCAACATTAGAGGAAAAAGGCTTACGAACAGCCATCATTTCAGCTATGCAGCGTTGTACGCAAAAGTCTGTTGAACTATCCGGTCAAACTAAAAAGTAACAACTGCAAAAAAGACCAGATTAGCTGAATACACAAATCTTTAAACAGCTTTACACTTTATGCACATGTGGTTTACATACTCCCCTGTTTCCACTAAAAGATAAACGGACAAATTCATGAATAGTTGAGTTTGTCCGTTTTGTATTTTATTATCTTAAAATAATTTCATAACTCTTATTGTTATTTATTTTGCAGATTAAGATACTCTTGTTATTACGTTAACATCATTTTCATGTCTATTGAAATATTCTCAGGGACTAAGCATAATATCCATTAAAAAAGGTTGTGGTATCAATCGTCTCAAATTGTTAACATAATAATTTTATCGTCTTCTTATATTAATACCTACTATTTCCTAATCCACCTCCATTACAATTTAAATCATTTAAGTTTTCTCCATATCGTGCATCTACTAGTTAAACAAAAACTCCCCTTAAATCGAAAATGATTAAGGGGAGTCAGTCATATTTGATGAAGTTATAGTTCTGATTTTACTGGAATAGAAACATTGTTTTTCACTAATTTTTTAACGTCTTTAAAGGTAACAAAATTGTTGTTTTGCTCATCCCAAAGACGGAAACGGATTGACCGCAAGCTTGTAGCAAGAGTAATCGTTGGTACATTTTTTAAAGGAAGCGTATTATTGTGTGCCTCTTCTAGTTTATAGTTAGGTACTCTTGGACTTAAATGGTGAACATGATGAAATCCAATATTACCAGTTAGAAATTGCAGGATTTTGGGAAGTTTATAAAACGAACTTCCTTCCACTGCCGCTTTCACATATTCCCAATCTTTATCTTCTTCAAAATAAGAATCCTCGAATGTGTGCTGTACGTAAAACAGCCAAATACCTATTGAACCTGCTATTAAGAATATGGAACCGTGTACTAAAAGAAACGATTGCCATCCGAGTGCCCAGCAAAGTAACCCTACTAAAGCAACGATTAACACATTCGTCAAATAGGTGTTCATGCGTTCCTTCTTTCTAGCACCTTTTCTGTTAAATCTATTTTTAAGTAGGAAAACATAAATCGGGCCTAATCCAAACATAACGAATGGGTTGCGATATAAACGATATGCTAAACGGAGTCTAAATGGCGCTGCCAAATATTCATTCACTGTAAGCGTCCAAATATCTCCTGTACCTCGCTTATCCAAATTACCACTTGTAGCGTGATGAACGGAATGCTCATGCCCCCATTGATCAAATGGGAATAACGTTAACACACCCATACATGTCCCTACTATTCTATTTACACGACGACTTCTAAAAAAAGAATGATGGGTACAATCATGAAAAATAATGAAAACCCGTGTCATAAATCCAGCGGCTAACAGAGATGGAACTAATGCTAACCAATAAGAAACGGACAAACTTTTATAAGCAAGGTACCATAAGATAATAAATGGCACTACCGTATTGATGATTTGCCAAACACTTTTTTTTGCCGTTGATTTTTCAAAAGGAGCAACTTGTTTTTTTAAATTTTTAGTATTTTGTAATGTCATTTTTTCTAATTCCTTTCCTTTATGTTGCTAATTCGTATTATAACACATTATTAGTAGTAGGTGTTATACGTAGGTATAATAAATATTTTATACTATGAAAATCTCTTTTTTCTTACTCATTCCTTACAAATTACTTACGTCCAGAATAGCTTCTATTATAGGATAGAAGGAGCATTTGTGCCGGAAATTTCGAAATTTTCCCTAATAAATATATTAATTAAAAAGAAACACAGAGTTTTTTTCACTTCTGTACTGCCCCGTTTCCACAATAAGAAGTGAGCATATCATAAGTCGGTGAACGTAATGTTCACTTGTTGCAACTGATTTTATCGGAACTGGATCTATTTCATGAAACAAATCAAATTACATTTAAAATAAAAAACTAGTCTATTTTGAAAACTTCCTTCACTTTTATTTAACTGTTATTCTATATAAAATATAAAAATTTAATGTCCATTTATTTAATTTTAAATATATGATATATTCAAAATATTAATCGTACAAAGTTAATAAAATGAAAACAAGGGAAATTTATGAAAAAACGAATTTTATATTCATACTAAAATCACATAGTTTTTAGTATAGAAAGGAGCTTCAAAATTTGAATAAGAATTTAACCAAAATTACATTAATAAGCGGTATCGCTCTTATACTTTACCATTTTTTTAAATGGTATTTAGTTGAATTCCTTACCCCATTTGTTATGCCATTTCTTTCAATAATAGTTCATGGATTGTTTTTCTTAATATTAATTTTCACAATCATACATCTCATCAAATACAAAAATTGGAAACCATTAATTATTCAACTAATCATAGTAATTACTTGGATATGTATACCATTTAATGAGATTTATATAAATTTAGATTTTATTATCTATAAAGAAGATCGTGAAAAAGTTATAGCACTTATAGAACATAAAGAGTTAACTCCTAATGTTCATTATGATAGTAAACAAATTCATTTACCTAAACAGTTTGCATCCACTTCCAAAAACGGTGGGGATGTAATTATTCAACAAAATAAAAATGGTATTTCTGTTTTCTTTTTTACTTATCGTGGTATATTAGATAATTTTTCAGGATTTATTTACACACCAAATGATACTAGACCAAACAAATACGACTTTAATAATGAATATAAAGAAATCACAAAAATAGAAAAAAGCTGGTATTATGTCACATCATATTAAAGAACACAAAGATTTTCTTTTAATTATATTAAAAACATACCGTATTTATAGAAAGGGAATGCTTGTATACTATATACTGATCTGTACTGTATTCCCTAATTAGGCCCGACACGAATTCTTGTCGTATTAGCTCATTCAAGGTGATGCAATTTTTTTACAAGCGATACATCTTTTTTATCATATAGATCGCTTTAACGCCACTCAATATAGAGGTTGCTGTTTCAAATGACTCGAACCCTAACATAGGAGTAGCATCACACATCCATCAACTTAAGAATTTTCTCAGTTTGGATTATTTGTTTTTCTCAGCTTGATTGTGACAGGGCACTACCAACAAAAAGCAATTTTCGTACGCTAAGCGAGCTTTTATATAAAAAAGCCGATCCCCTGTAAATTAAAGGATAATCGACTTCTTTATTGTTCATTTAATTGTAGTATTTGAAGACACTTTAAAAATATTCTCACCTTAATTATTATCTAAAAAACAATCCGTTTCTCAGTTTCTGAATCAAAGTAATGAACTTTGTCCATGTTTAATCCGAGCTCTATATTTGATTGACTTTGCACATCTAAAGATGTGTCCACACGTGCTACAAAGGATTGTCCATTAATGTTAGAATATAGATATGTTTCTGCTCCCATTAATTCTGCTACATCAATCGGTACTGTTACTTTTGCGTTATATGGTAAATCCTCGATTTCTTTTCCATAATAAAAGTCTTCTGGACGTATTCCTATTATGATTTCTTTATTCGTATAGCCCTTATTTCGCAAGCCTTTCATCTTCTCTTCTGGTACTTCAATTTTCCACTTATCAATCATAACTGCATTATCTGTTAATACTCCTTTGAAAAAATTCATTCCAGGAGAACCAATGAATCCGCCGACAAATACATTCTCTGGATTATCATACACTTCTTTCGGTGTACCGACTTGCTGTATAATCCCATCTTTTAGTACAACTAAGCGCGTCGCCATCGTCATAGCTTCAATTTGATCATGCGTGACATATACAGATGTCGTTTGCAGCTGTTGATGTAATTTTGTAATCTCAGCACGCATTTGAACGCGCAATTTCGCATCTAAGTTTGATAAAGGCTCGTCCATTAAAAATACCTTTGCATTTCGAACAATCGCTCGGCCTAAGGCAACACGCTGGCGCTGCCCACCTGAAAGTGCTTTTGGCTTTCGGCTTAAATACTGCTCAAGTCCAAGAATTTTTGCTGCATGTTGCACACGCTGGTCAATTTCTTCTTTACTATACTTTCGTAGTTTTAATCCAAATGCCATGTTTTCATACACACTCATATGTGGATAAAGCGCATAGTTTTGAAATACCATTGCAATATCTCTATCTTTCGGTGTAACATCATTTACACGCTTTCCATCAATATAAAAGTCGCCCTCTGAAATCTCCTCAAGTCCTGCAATCATACGTAATGTTGTAGATTTCCCACACCCTGAAGGGCCAACCAAAACGATAAATTCTCCATCATTTACTTCTAGGTTAAAATCTTTTACGATTGTCACATCATGATCATATTTTTTGTAAATGTTTTTGAATGATAGTTGAGCCATAATATCCTCCTAGAATTCGAGCTATATTTACAGATATTGTTAAAAATTATGATGACATGAATTATAAAATCTTCGAAATATCCTTCATACTGTTTAAAATATAATCCGCTTTTCCTTCTAAATCTTCCTTCTTGCTCGCACCCGATAAGACGCCCACTACTTTAATGTTACTATTTCTTGCAAATGTAACGTCTGTTAATGTATCACCTACCATAAGCACATCTTCTTCAGTTAGTGAAAATTTTTCTTTAAACATATGATAAAAGTCACTTTCAGGTTTTGTTCTATTCACACCATCATCTGCACCTAAAAAATCTACATAATCATATAACTCAGTCATTTTCAGAGAATGAATAGCTGCATCAACATCGTCTGCCGTAACAACCCCAATAATATACTCATTGTCTTTTAAATATCGTAACGTTTCCTTTGCACCTTCCACTTCTGTAAATACAAGATCATCTGCTGTAGAGTACTTTTTGAATAGAAGACATACATTTTGAATAAAATCCTCTTTATCCACATATTGATTTTCTAGTAACGAATACCATGCAGCCGCAATAAAGTAATTTGTACGACAAGCTAGTAAACTCGTACTCTCAAAATCGTTATCATTCATACCAATAATCGTTAAGTAGTCATCTCGTTTACTTTTTTCATTTGGATGCGTTTGAAATATATCATCTAACACACGATGCACAATTTTGTACCAAACTGAATCTAACTGTATTAACGTTCCATCTTTATCAAAAATAATCGCTTTATTCACCTTTTATTCCCCCTATAACTTCATTCCATGTTTTTATATTTTTATTCTGAACTTTATTATGAATAGGATTAATAAACGCTACTAATTCGTCCTCTTCCCATCCCTCAACTCTTGCGTACGCCCCTTCATTTAAGGAGAATGCAAAAGTTGCATCGCTGCCGTATTCTTTTTCAATCGTTCTTCCATTTATAAGTAGTCTCCACTCACACGGTTTATCTGTTTGAACGTTATAAATAATATTTCCTTTAGCCTCATCGCCAACAGCAATCGTTTCACCTTCGTTTTGAATATCTATCGCTAGTTTTCTAAATCGAGAGAAATAAATTCTTCCGTTTTTGATCGCAAATTTCAAGTTTTTAATTGATAAACCGTTACATAATACATATGTTCCTGGATCACCGTAAATTGATGGGTCTTTTGATCCTGGGAATGTTTTAGACGGATGTAAATGAGAGTCACTTCCTCCTATTCCCCAGATTTTAAGACCATTTGACCACATTTGATCGAAACAACGCAAAGCTTCTAAAGTAGATGATTTACTTTTTTTATAAGTTGGATCACACATAATTTCCATCGTATGAACATTTTCTAAGTTAATATTAACTTGGTTTGCCCAAGGCTTCATAAATGGATGATTCACACTCAATAAATAACCTTTTTCTTTCATGAGTGAAAATAGTGCATTCATTTTTTCAGCACTAAATGATTCATCTACATACTCTGTAAAATCAATGAATTCTCTTATGCCAAATATATTGTAATGACCATAAGGAGTTGTAAGTTCCATAGATGGTATAATTAATGTGTTTCCTGTTTCATAAGATGGCATAACAATATTGTGCTCCGTCGTATATAAAAAATCTAATTCTTGCTTTTCACATACTTTCATTCCAAGTTCATCATCTATCTCGCCATCTGTTAAATCTGTATGTTCATGAAAATCCCCTTTGTACCAGCGATGTTCTTCATTTACTACCTTATAAAAACGGTCTTCATCGATAAAAACATTTCCCTTACAAAAATGCTCTCTACTATACGTTCGCTCCAACTGATCATTCACTTCTATATTTACTGTATAGTCAACTTTTTCCCCAGTAAACTTTACTACTTTCTTTGCACAATGAGGAATATAGACGACTTCTAATTCCCAATTACCTGACTGTATGTCTCCTCCAATACAACCAGCAGAACAAAACTTTGAATCTTTCGAAACGACTAGTTTTTCATTTACAATTGGAGTTTGATATTGTATACGTACATAACCGTTAGGGTCTCTCAAGATTAGTAAAAGCGGAATTTTCCAGCTATCCCCTTGATCAATTGTTAATGTAAAGTTTGTAATATCTGTTTCATCCATTTGGAAACAGTGTTTATTTTTTACGAATGGAGAGAGTGTTATCGTACTTGTTATTTCAATCATAGTTTTCACACCTTTTTAAGTGACTTTCAGAGGCACTTCCTTCGTTCAAAAGCACCTCATATTCGTACTGCACACAGGTTTATTTCTTCTTTTTTAGAAATTTATCTAACTCTTCTTGCGCAACTTTAGCTGCTTCATCTAATGCTTTTTTTGCTGGAACCCCTTCAATCTCTACTTTATCTTTAGCTACATTTAAAGCGTCATTGATTTTCCCACCCGTTGGATCTACAAATGGTCCCACTCCATTATTGTTAGCTTGTTCTAACGGAACTAATGCTTGTGGTTGTTTTTTGACAAATTCAGCATATGGACCGTACTCTGTTACATTGTTACGAACAGGAATATAGCCTGTTGCCATTGACCATTCAGCCGTTTTCTCAGTACTTGTCGCAAATTTCATAAAGTCATATGCACCTTTTGCTACTTCTGGATCAATATTTCTCGTTAATGTGAATAAATATGTTTCTAATTTTGGTGCTGGTTTATTATTACCCCAAGCTGGTTGTGGTAAAGCTTCAAATGTGTTCAAGCGTTCTTCTTCCGTCATTCCTTTACCTAATGATTTGAAAACAAATCCTTGATCACCAGATGATCCTGTGAACCCTAATGTTCTACCTTCAACTAAATCAATTACTGTTTTATCCCAATATTCCCATCCAGTACCACCTGAATGTATTTTCATAATTTTATCTTCATGAAGCCATGTACGGAATTTCTCCCATACCGTAACCCAAGTATCATCGTTAATTAATACTTTTTTACCATCTTCACTTAATACATTCCCACCAGCACTACTGACTGCATCAATTAAGTTTGATGTCCCCCACATTGGCATCCAGCCAGCATATGAAACATTTCCGTTTTCACCACGTTTTGCGACTGTTTTTGCTACCTTTTCTACACCTTCCCATGTCTTTAAATCATCTTTTGTAAAGCCATTTTCCGCTAATTCTTTTTTATTGTAATAAAAGATTTGTGTTGTACCGTAAAACGGAATTCCATATAACTTCCCGTCAATTGTCGCTTGCTCCATAAAACCTTTTCCATAATCTTCTTTTTTGAAATCAGTATCATTTTTAACAGATTCATCTAAAGGTACGATTAACTGTTTTTTTACATATTCTTGAATAACGTCTGAACCTAGTAATGCGATTGCTTCTTGGTTATTCGCTGCAAATCCACTTTGTAGCTTTTGATAAGACTCATCGTAGTTACCCGCTTTCGTCGTTTTCACTACATATTTTTCCTGACTTTTATTGTATTCTTCCACGATCTTGTCTACACGATCTGCAAGAGAACCACCCACTCCATTTATGAATGGAACAACAACCTTCTCGCCTTCTTTACTTGCTTTAACCGTACTTCCTTTTCCGCCTGAACAACCCGCAAGTGCACTAACAAACAACGTTAACACTGTTAGAAGCATGAATAGTTTTTTCATCCCACATATCTCCTTTACTATTTAATTACCCTTTTATTCCTGAATCAGTAACACCAGATAAGAACCATTTTTGTAGAATTAAAAATACGATTAAGAGCGGCACCGTTGCGATTGTACTTGCAACCATAATGTGTGACCAATCTCGTCCTAAAGAACTATTAATGAAATAATCAGCAATTCCATTCGTAATTAGTTTTTGTGTATTATCTTTCAAAATAAGAGCTGGCCAAATGTAATTATTATAGTTACCAATAAATGTGACCAATCCTAGAGTTACAAATGATGATCGTGTCATTGGGAAAATAATCTTCCAAAGAATTCGCCAATCACTCGCTCCATCAATTTTGGCTGCTTCCACTATTTCAAAACCAACTTTGTGGAACGTTTGTTTCAAATAGAAAATACCGAATACGCTAACAGCCATAGAAATCATGTATCCAAAATGTGAATCAAGCAAACCAAATTTCCCTAACATTACATATACAGGAACATACGATACAGCTCCAGGGATCATATAAGTTGCCATCACAACACTAAATGTAAGATTTTTACCTTTAAACTTATAAAATGCCAACATATAAGCAAAAAGCGCTGACGAAACAAGTACATATATAGTAATGATGAAAGAAGTATAGAAACTATTAAATAAATATGTGCTAAATGGAAGTATATCTAATACTTGCTGATAATTTTCCCAGTGAAATTCTTTAGGCCAAAAACCTCCTTGTAATACTTCACTAGATGTTTTAAACGAACCAAGCACCATCCATATGAATGGAAAAATAAATAGTATACTTGATAACGCTAGAAAGAGATGCTTTACGATTAATGGACCTTTTTTCATATTATTCACCTTAATAGTTCACCCACTTGTCACCTATTATTTTGTTTATAACAGATAGTAGTATTGTAATGATTAGTATGATAAATGCGATTGCTGTTGCAGATCCCATATCAAATTGTTCAAACCCTTGTTGGAAGAATAAATAAAGTAACGTACGCGTCGAACCACTAGGTCCACCTTGTGTTAAAATTTTTATTTGATCGTAAGCCTGCACTGAAGAAATTGTATTGACAACAACTAAGAAGAAAGTTGTTGATGAAACCATTGGCAGTGTTACATATCGAAATTTCTGCCATGAATTTGCTCCATCAATACTCGCTGCTTCATATAAACTATCTGGAACTTTTTCTAATGCGCCAATATAGAAAATCATCGTCCAACCAACTAATTTCCAAACTGTCACAATAATGACTGCTAACATCGCTGTTTGACTACTTTGAAGCCAGTCCAAACCTGGTATCCCGAAAAAGTTTAGAACTTTATTAATAACTCCAAATTGAGGTTCATATAAAAGTGACCACACAATGGATACAGCTATTGTTGGCGTTACCCAAGGTGAAAAGATCATTAATTGGTACAATGCAGAACCTTTGAATTTTTTTCGGAAGAATAATGCGAATCCTAAACCTAATGCAATCGTTGGAATCACTGTTCCAATTCCGAAATAAAACGTATTTAGCAATGCTTGCATAAAAGAATCTTGTGTAAATAAATTGAAATAGTTTTCTAAACCAACAAAGTTAAAATCATTCGTCATAAAATCCCAATCAGTAAAACTAATACCTAAACTAATGAAATTCGGAATAATCCAAAATAATATTAGAGGTATTCCAACTGGTATCAAAAAGAACACAGCTTTTGATAGTTTTATTTGCATTCTTGCCACCTCCTAATTCATATTGTACGAGTATATTATTAACGCAATGTTGTTAATTTGTTAACTAATTGTAAAAACAACAAATTAACAAAATAAAACAACATATAAACAATAAAAGAAGACTATTTCTCAACTTACTAAGAAATAGTCTTCTTTTTGTTTTTCTATACTGTTATTACTTCTACCCCATTACTTGTTAACACATCTTGCCACGCCTCATCGAGCTTAGCGTTTGTATATAATGCATCTATATCACTAAAATTCCCGCTTTTATAAAACTTTGTTAAATTAAACTTTGACTCATCTACCATCATTACAACTTGTTTAGCATTATGCTTTAACTGCTTATATATTTGTGCATCTTCAATATACGAACATGTTAGTTCTTTTTCTAAAGAAATTCCATCACACGAAGCAAATAACTTATTAACAGTGAAATGGTCAAGATAGTTTAACGTCATCTCCCCAGACAATGCTAATGAATTTGTATTCAATATTCCTCCAATGACTATTAACCTGCAATCAAAGGAATCATATTGTTCTTTAAGCTCAATAATTTTATTTACAGCTGGTATCGAGTTTGTTAAAATCGTCAAATTCTTTTTATCGTGTATGTAATCCAAAATTTGCATTGTGGTTGTCCCAATTTCAATTGCGATAATATCATTATCTTCTACGAGTTTACTTGCTTCCATTGCAATTTTTCGTTTTTCTTCAATATTCTCAGCTCGGCGCTTATCAAAATGAAATTCTAGTGTTTGATCTTTTTTCTTAATTGCGCCACCATGTATTTTCGTAAGCTGCCCTTCCTTGTGCAACATATCTAAATCTCTTCGTATCGTTTCTGTTGTAACATTTAATACCTTCGCCAAATCATTCACCATAACTCGGTTGTACTTTTCTAACTCATCTAGTATGTATTTTCTTCGTTCAAATTGCGTGTACGATTTCATTTCATTAACACCTCTTCAAATTACGAAAAATATTGTTTTTCTAAAAACTCTTATTATTAGAACGACTTAATCGTTACTTTTAACATAACATCATTTACAGAAAGAAGGAACGATTATCTTCACTATATTTCGTCAAAGGAACAATGATATATCACCATATTCACCATACTTTTTTATTACAGGAAGTCTATTTGTTCGGCACCCTTTTTTATAAAGAGCAGCACTTTTTATTTTCATCTAAAATCCAAATTGGTTTAACAATAAAAACACGATTACAATAAATAAAAATTTATTGTTAAACGATAAATTTCATGTTAGATTAAATAGATAATTAATAAATGAGGTGCTTTATATGAAACAAGGATCAACACTCTTTTTAAAGACAGCTATTATTCTGATTGGAATCCCTGTTCTTGCTTTATGTATATTTTTAGTTCCTAACATAGGGAATTATGCAGCGGAATTGTATCCCGATATTGCATATATAAAATATCTTATTTTAATCAACCTGTATGCAACAGTGGTACCTTTTTATTTCGCTCTGTATCAAGCTTTTAAACTTGTAAGCTTCATTGACAAGGGTAACGCTTTCTCGAAATTATCTGTTAGAGCTTTAAAGAAGATAAAAAACTGCGCAGTAACAATCAGTATTTTATATGTGGTAGGTATGCCACTCTTCTATCTTGTGGCGGAAAGAGATGATGCACCTGGTATTATTATACTTGGCATGCTCCTAATCTTTGCTTCAATGGTTATCGCAGTCTTTGCTGCCGTTCTCCAAAGACTTTTAAAAGATGCGATAGATATAAAATCAGAAAATGATTTAACGGTCTGAGGTGAATAACATGGCAATAATAATTAATATTGATGTAATGTTAGCTAAACGAAAAATGAGTGTAACTGAACTTTCAGAGAAGGTTGGAATTACAATGGCTAACCTTTCTATATTAAAAAATGGAAAAGCAAAAGCAATTAGAATTACAACTTTAGATGCTATCTGTAAAGCATTAGAATGCCAACCTGGGGATATTTTAGAGTATAAACCTGAAATCTCTGATGTAGATCATGAATAAACAGAGTACCCGCCATTAGGTACTCTTCAACAAATAAGTATGGCGCTCCAAGTTCCACCTCATATGATAACTCGTCCCACGAATTCATCATATGTTTGTCTTATTAGAATGTCCACTGGTTTAATGTTTAATTTCTATATAATAAAGAAAACATACTAAACTAAGAGTAGTAGTGCAGACCAAGGCATTGGTTGCACTACTATTTTTTATATAGTAGAAGTGAAGAAAAGATTGTGGGTGCTTTGGGATTCTGAATCCGTAAAAAAGCTGATCTTCTTCACTTACCTTATTTGAATCAGTTTTTAGTATGTTGGTCCTCGAGATCGTGAATCGATAAGTGTAACTATACGTCAGGAGAAACCTTATGAGACGCGTAATTGCATTTGATATCATGTATTCTTTTACAATAAGAGTCTTAATCCAAAGAACACTTTTGGAAGAGTGCGCTTTTAGGTTTGAAAGAATAAAAATCTGAATCCCGTATATACTGTGAATACGCCAATCTGTAACATTGATTTTTCCTCCAAAGCGGAGCAGTTAGCTTTTGCTATCTGCTCTTTTGTATTGATCTAATAATAAAATTTTGTTCTTATTTCTTTTTCACACCATATACTTCTAACCTAGACGTTTCGCTCATAGAGTTACCTCCTATCTTAAAGAGCACCGTGAGTAAGTGCTCTTTTTTAGTTTCCCCTTTTCTAAAGAATGAAATTTCTATACCGTTTCCCGAAAAAAATATTTAAATATCCAAATTTCCAAACATTACGTATAAATAGTATGTTAGTATTAATACGAAGATATTTACCAACTAATTTTTATGTCCTAGTCTTACACCATACTAGGGCATATTTATTTTTAACGAATTTAATACTCTCTTCTTTTAAAATAAAGTTTTTTTCAAATGATGACCCTATTCATTTGGACACATTTACCAGTGTTTTCACCAAAAAATTCATGATATTTTTAATTAGTCGAGTACGTCATTACTTGACGATTACCCTTAGGAGCCCCGCAGACATACGGGGTTTCTTTTATTTAAATAAGGATTTTGTTTTAAATGTCTTCCCCTTCAACATCCCAGCTACCCTTAATCAATTTACCAACTTAAATTGATTCCTTTTATTCTTAAGCTTTGTTTTCTTTCATAAAAAAAGCTTGTCTCTTTACTCCAAATAAGCTGTTAATAAACGCTTGTCTCAATCTTTTATATATTTTTTTCATATCTTATATCATGTAAATTAATAACTGCCCCTGTAAAGTAGGTGAAATATTTGAGTCGATATAAAAAAGAACCACATATACCTTTTCAATGTTTAATCCCATTACCTGAAAGTGGAACAACTGGAAATACTGGTCTTGAATCGGCATTTAGGGCCATTAAAACTACTGATCAGTCCGTATCCGCAAATGTCCTTTCGATAATTACATTTGAAACCATAGAATTTGATTTAAATAACGAATATGATAGGACGTCTACTTTCTCACCACAACAAGATGGTGTATATTTAATTATTGCTGCTGTAACTTTTGAACCAACAGATATATCAGTAAATTATGTAACTCAAGCATTAATATCCGTTAATAATAGTTTTATAGCTGGTAGCGATAATTTTATGGGTGGAAATTCTGGGTTTCTAAATGCTGTAAACCCCTCTACTATCGTCCAATTGCAAGCTGGCGATGTAGTCAGAATCTCCGCTAGTAGCAGTGTAGCTGGCCAATTCCTTGCCGTTTTATCTCATTTTGAAGCGACTAGATTACCATCTCCAGCATCAAATCCTAGTTCTCCAATTACTATTTCATCCTCAAAAATAAATAAACAAACTTTTGATAAAAAACTCTAGATTTATATGTGAATATTATTACCTTAATAAAATATTGCGAGTATAGATACCAAACTA
The DNA here is from genome assembly GCF_038050385.1 of Bacillus sp. FSL R9-9410. Lineage (NCBI taxonomy): Bacteria > Bacillati > Bacillota > Bacilli > Caryophanales > Bacillaceae > Bacillus > Bacillus sp. FSL R9-9410. The sequence goes on along the minus strand of NZ_JBBOTV010000001.1, from coordinate 1,828,447 downwards.
AGATTGGTATCTTCCAAAACACATCTTGTTTCTCACAGAGAACCTCAAAGTAATTCACACATATAATCACATAAGAAAACGCTGTTGTTAATTCATGATTTATATGGCAAATAGAAGGTATAAAAGGTTCTTATTAGGTTGAATGAATTTCTAGTTTTGCACATACGTTTCCCTTGAAAGAATTAATCCACTATAGTTTTTTGATAAAACATAGAATAAAACCTCTACTTTTCGAGTAAAAAAGTAGAGGTTTATTCAAACTAATTATAATGAAAGCTCTCTATCAATAACCACTTTAAAAAATTCGGAGTAATGCGACAAAGACCACTCCGCTATTACATTGTTACATATTATGTATTATTAAATCCGCCCTCTCCCTCGGCGATTCCTTTTCCAAATAATAATCCTCAGCCTTCCAATACCTATTTTGAAACTTTGAAAGGTTCCTCTGCGTTTCTACACTTTCACGTAAAAACCTTGTTTCTCTTGAACAATCCAAATACACCATATAATGAAAGAACTCTCTCCATTCTATTCGCTGAAGAAAGACTCCTTCAACAACAATTACACCTACTAAAGGAAGCTGTATTTCTTTCATTTCACATGAGTCTGTTTCATCATGATAAAAAGGTAATTCTAATTTAATATCGCTTTGTAACTTTTGAAAAAGGTTTCGCAGCAAGCAATCGATATCCCATTGAAGGTTGTAGTACTCATACCATTCTGCAAATCCAGTATTATATCGCTTGTTACGCTTGGTAATGTGATTGTCAATATGAAAAATATGAAACGGGATTCCATTGCGTTTCATATTTTCTTCTAATTTTTTAACCAACGTTGTTTTACCCGAACGACTTAGTCCGTCTATACCTAGTATAAATCGCTCATCCTTTTGTTCCTTAATAACTTTCATTATTTCATTTGTGCTCATTACTTTTGCCAATCTTCTTTTAATAATGAATAAACGACCGTGTCATGAGCAACATCATTTTGAATCATATATTTCCGAAGTAATCCTTCTTCTTGAAATCCGATTTTTTTTAATAAATTACGGGAAGCTTCATTTTCTATATATACGACAGCTGCAATTCTTATAAAGTGCAACGTTTCAAATCCGTAAGCTAGCATTGCTTGCAGTGCTTCGGTTGCGTATCCTTGTTCCCAATATGTATCATCTAGCTCATAACCAATTTCAGCTCGTTTATGGTGATTGTTAATTAAATGAAATCCACACGTACCAATTAATTGATCCGTTCCTTTCTTCTCTATTCCCCAGCGAAATACGCTTCCCTCTTCATTACGCTTTCTAAACGTTTGAATAGTCGTTTTCGCTTGCTCAATATTTTCGAAAGAGTCCATTCCGAAATAACGAATAACGGATTCTTTTGAAAAATAATGGAACATCGTTTCTGCATCTAATAGTGTAAGTTCTCTTAATAGTAAGCGTTCTGTCTCTAATCTTGGAAACCCCATCCTCTTTTTCTCCTTCTATTCTAAAGAACTACAAATTTCAATATAATTACCGTCTGGATCGGCAATGTAAGCAATTGTTTGTCCCCACGGTTTTACGATTGGCTCAACTAGAACTTTAACCCCTTGTTCTTTTAATTTCTCAATCGTTTCCTTTACATCCTCTACAACAAACCCTATTTCAAAATGAGAAGATTGTAGTACACCTTCTGTAAGCGGTAGTCCTGTTAACTCCTTAACATCCTCTCGCGTATTCATCGCTAAAATTGTTGCTCCTGTTTCGAATTCGATATATGTACCGTGCTCTGCTCTTATTGGTAATTTTAAAATTTCTTTATAAAACTGAAGACATTGCTCAAACTTTTCTACATATAAAATAATGTATTTCATTTTTAAGTTCATAACTATTCCCCCTTTACCTTCACCTCTAAAAATTCGACAAATGTTTTTAAAAACCTTGTACCTGATAGAGATGGACACAAAAAAATGAGGCCGATTTCTCGGCCCCCCAGCTTATTGGCATAAAACAGGAGATTTGGTTTGGACATAACCAGTTCTTACATTTATTATATTTTATTTTTTCTGAATTTTAAATATAATAAATAACTATTTATGTTGAGAAAGTTTTTTTACTTGCATAAAATCATACCGCTTAAGAAATGCTACAAATGGAGGTGTATACATATGGAACCAATGCTTTGTCCAAGTTGTAAAACGAACCGAACTCGCTTTAATATTCTTGAGCAACAAGTAAAACCAGTCAAGTTAAATCCACAAACTGGTCAAGTAGAAGAAGAATACACAAATGAAACGATGAACGCTTTTCATATGGCTTATCAAGGACCTACTTACCGCGTTCAATGTGCTGTATGCGGGCTTGTTGAAAACCCAGAGCAATTTATAAAACCTGCGCAAAATCAGTCTTTCTCTTAAACATTTTCCCTACCCCCTATCAATTTTCTATAGGGGTTTTTTTCCGTTTTAGGTAAGTAAGGTGGACAATTGCTGTTTAATCAAAGGTTCCTAATTCATCTACATGTCTACTATTCATACACCGTCATATATTTTTCTTTTCCACACAAATATAGCGGCCCAATAGAATCAAAGAACAGCTAAGCCTTGCGACCCAAAGTAAGGAAAATTTGATGAAGCAACAACCTGCAACCTTACTAGACTACCATCACTTTGAATATTAAATACTGACACTGTACCCTGATTTCCATTAAGGGTGTAAAAATGTCGTCCATCTTTACTCACTCCAACATCCATCGGAAGACCCGGTGCTGTCCCCGGCGGTGTACTAGTAATATGCCTTACTACTGACAGTACTCCATTGGGGGCGATTTGGTAGGTAGAGATGGTGCCACTTAAAGTGTTCGTAGTGTAGGCAAAACGTTCATCCTTCGTTGTTATAACCCAACAAGCAGTTTTATATCTGTTTTGTACAGAGCCGCTGATTACGTGAAGAGTACCGTCATTGCTCAATGAATAAGATGACAACGCATTTGAAACAGCTTCTGTAACTAAGAGAATTCCGGTCGATAGAAAGTAAGCACCCAATGGGCCTTTACCGTAAGAATCATTAACAATTGGTCCTGTAACCGTACCATCTTTATTTACATGGAAGACACTGAGATGGTTTGATGTAAGCTCGGAGACAACAATTTTACTACCATCCGGGGTGAAGAGAACTTGTGCGGGCTGAGCATTAAAGGTACTGAGAGCATGAGTGGATCCTGGAATAGGTGTAAGGCTTCCCTTATCATCTATGTGAAATCCAGTAATATTTGATGCAAAATTGTTTGCAGCATTACCTACATTGGAGACATAGAGAAGATTATCATACACACCAATGCTATTGGGCTGAGCACCTCCTGATGGCTTTACATCCACGAAAATCGGCACCCCGTTATCTGCTATGATAAAACTACTGATACTATGACTGCCTGCGTTAACCGCAAATAGGAAACGACCATCACGAGACAAAGTCAGAGAACCTTGTGATGCTAGAGGATCTATACCATCGTTTGCCGTTTCTGTAGAAACTTCCTTTATACCAGTACCTCTTCCGTAAGTTCGGTAAGAACCTAAAAAGGTGAGCATTCCATTCGTATCCATGTGAAAAGTAACAATGTGATTCATTACTTCATTATTAGTCATCATGTACACCATACTCGCATGTGCACGAAAATAATTGTTCATTCTCTGCATTTTATGACTCTCCCCCCTTCATAATTTTATATGGTTCTTTTTCCATTTAAATTCCCAAGTAAATGGAAATTGGTTTAGGAACAAATGCTACTCACCTTGTAATTTCTTTAAGTGAAAACCTTAATAACTTCCATGATGTTATTAACATCAGTTTAAAATTAAAAATGGTACTCAACAATCAGGTCCGATTATTGAATATCATGGCTGACGTTTTTAAAACTACTTTATTGCTACTTAGCAGCTTCATCGTCATTTATGAATTTGTTGGGTATTTGTACTTCTCTCATAGTTCTACACCTTAAATATATATTTCTTATTGTGTAAAAAAGAGTGAACAAAATGAATGTAAGAATAAATAAAAGAAGATGATCCCTAGTTCCACCAGAATCATCTTCTTTCAATTATCAATTCTTTTTGTTACAATATTTCGCTTTTCAATTTCTTAATTTTCCAAGAGAGCCTGATAAAGAAATAAACATACATACAACATGCAAGACCTGTCAGAACTTTCGCCCAAATTGGCACTCTTGATTCCATCGGACTTTAAAAAAAGTTATACATTGATGGTAATATAGCTATTGAAATAAATGCAAAAAATTGTAATAACTCCTTCATTTTTTGCACCTTCGTGTCCTTCTCTGAATATATGTCAGGTAACTCATTTTCCTCTTCTACTTCTTTACAAAAATAATTCCATCTTGTAAAATTCGTTACGCGTTTCCAACCAGACATTTCATATATTTCGAAGTACTCTTGTTGTTTTTCTTTTGAATCTCTATAAACCAATCTAAAATCCGCTTTATATATTACATCTTTCGGCTCAGTTTTCTTAAACGTATACATCATATTATATTTTTGTAACGCCCAGCCTTGCTGATGCATCTTTCGTAAAAAAACTTCTTCTTTTTCTAAATTCCATGCCGTGAAAAATTTAAATACCTTCTTTGTCTCCATCTTCCATTCACTCCCCTAATATACTGTTTCCATTCCTTACAGATCTCTGCAACCTGTTATACTCCAGCTCTAACACTTCTCTACCAAATGGTGTTAACTCATAGCATTTCTTTCTATCGGTAGATGCTACCTCGACAATTAACTTCTCTTTTAATAACTTCGTCGTATTCCCGTATAAAGTACCAGGACCGAGCTTTACTTCCCCATTTGTCATCTCTTCTACCATTTGCATAATTCCATAACCATGCATTGGCTTAACTAGTGACAATAATATGTAATATGTCGCCTCAGTTAATGGAATGTATTTTTGCGCTTTCGCATTCATTATAACTACCTCCGATACATCGCTTCATGATATATCGACATTCGATATATCGTATACCGATATTGTATAATCATATTCCAAAATATGCAAGTGGAATTTTAAAATTAAATATCCATTTCTTCGGATTAAAAAATAATACCAATTTTCCGAATAATTTGTTAAAATATAGAAATATCCACTTTTATTTTGAAAGGAATGATACATATATATGATAACTAAATTGAAAGAAAACATAGGATCTGTTTTTGTCGGTAAGGAAAATGTAATTGATTTACTCCTCGTTTCACTGCTTGCTGACGGACATGTACTTCTTGAAGACGTGCCTGGCACTGGAAAAACATTACTAGCAAAAACAATTTCTAAAAGCATTGGTGGTAATTTTTCTCGCGTTCAATTTACCCCTGATGTACTTCCGAGCGATGTAACAGGTATTGAATACTTTAATCCGAAAACTAGTGAATTCGAGTTAAGACTTGGACCAGTCGTGACAAACATATTACTTGCGGATGAAATTAACCGCGCGATGCCGAGAACACAGTCTAGTTTGTTAGAAGCGATGGAAGAACGACAAGTAACGCTTGAAAAGCAGTCTACTCCTCTTCCGAAACCGTTCTTTGTTATTGCGACGCAAAACCCGATTGAATCACAAGGAACTTTCCCGCTTCCAGATGCACAACTTGATCGTTTTTTAATGACGATTTCAATTGGTTATCCGGCTCCTGAAGATGAATTAAAAATGATGCGCCGTTTTCGTAACAATGCACCACTAGAAAGCGTCACATCTGTCATTTCTTTAGAGGACATTTTAGAAGCGCAGCAACGAGTGAAAGAAATTTTCGTATCAGAACCGTTAGAACACTACATTATTAAACTTGCTCACGCTACAAGAAATCATGATTACATTGCCAATGGTGTAAGCCCACGTGCTACATTAGCTTTAGTACGTGCCGTTCAAGCATTAGCCTTTTTACGCGGCAGAGAATATTGCACGCCTGAAGATATACAATTTTTAATTCCTTCTGTTTGGAATCACCGTATCGTCTTGTCAATGGAAGGAGCTTTACGTACGACAAAAAATGAATTAATGCAAAGGATTTTAAAAGAAGTTGACGTACCCGTGGAGATTGAGCAAGCATGAATGGACAGCGCGTTGTAACTGTGCCTTTATTTTTTCAAATCCATATTATTCAACTAACTGTGCCGGTCGCTTTACTATTTACGTTTTTTCTGCCGCAACGAATTCTTATGTTTCTCTTTTTCTTCTACTACTTATTTGCGATTTTCATTTATAAATATGTCGCTTACATAGAGAAAAGATTTCAAGTTATAAATGAAAAACAAACAACTCGGCTTTTCCCTGATGAATCCGGACAGTTTTTTATTCATTTAAAAAATGGGGCAAATATACCACTCGTTAATGGTGTTTGTTATTTTCATTTAAATTCGTCCCTTATACCGCATAAAGATCAAGGGATTGAACAAATATCAAAAACGTTATTTTCTTTCCCATTTTCACAACCTGCTCATTCAGCGCAAAAATGGGATTTAACATTAACCGCAACGAAGCGTGGTGTCTTTCAAATTGAACAATTTGAATGTGTTTTAAAAGACCCTTTTCATTTATTAACTGTACATTTACCTGTTTTCGATAAATTAAAGACTGAAATCATTGTATACCCTACTCCTAAAGAAGTAGCCGGTTTACAAGAACTTCAGCAACTATTAACAGGTTCGTATCGAACGAATTTTTCTTTTTACAATGATGAAACATCCATTATCGGTGTTAAACGATATGAACGTGAATCTTTCCGCTCTATTCATTGGAAAGCATCTGCTAAAATGCAGGCGTTACAAGCGAAGCAATATGAACCTGTAAAAAATTATAGTTGGACGATTTGTCTTTCTTTAGCTGCTGATCGTGGGTTTGGTTGGAAAGAGAATGTAGAAGACCTTATTTCATTTACAACGTACATTTGCCAATACGCAGCGAAGCATCAAATTCCGTTTGAGCTATTTATTAGTGTATTAGCAGAAGGTGGTCCTTTGCTTTTACCTTTAAACGAAGGACAAACACATTACGGGAAGGCATTAGAGGAATTAGCACGTATTTCAGATGATAGTACGCTACTTCCGAAACAAGGATTTCTTCACTATGTAACGAGAAAAAGGGAACGCTCGTCTACAATGATATACATTGGTTTGCAGAAAAAGGATCTTCCTCTTCTATCTCAGCCTACGTTCCTCATTAATAATGAAGGGATGGTGGAAAAGCTTGAAAACTTGGCTCTATCACGTTAATGACTTTATTCTGCTCCTCCTTCTTTCATTATTAACGGAAAGAGATGAACTCATTGGTATTGCTATATTTTTAGCGACCGGTTATGTAGGAGTATTTCTTATTCATAAACTAATGAAGAAAAAAACAACAGGATTCGTAATACTGTTAGTTATTCAAATAGTCGGTTTTTCTTTATTTTTACCTTTTTCTCTTTTTGGCACGATTATATTACCGCTATTTTTCTTTATCGTACATGCGGTCGGGCCTGGATATCCAGTTCAAAAATCATTAGGCGGCATTGTATGGTTTGTCGCTATTGCTATATTTTATGCACCGTTTCCTCCATTATGGAAATTGTTACTATTAACTTTACACATTATGATTACATTTTGGTTAACAGGTTCAAATCGTAATCAACAGCTATTACGTTTCACTTCTATTATTACGATTGGAATAACTAGCGCTTTACTTATTCCGGTATTTCCTTATATTCGGCTTCTTTTTTCTTATATCATACAAGTAGTTGCCTTAGGATTTGGTTATGCTTTAAATCCATTGTTCTCGGCAGCTGCATTAAAAGATACAGACGATTTTTGGTCGAATAAAGGAAATTTAAAAGATTCTCAAATTAAAGAGGAATTGGGGCAGCGTCCTTTTGATCCAACTCTCATTAATAGCATTACAATATTGGTCTGTACAGCCATCGCTATTTACGTCGTTTGGAAAATAGTAAAAAAACGAAAATATTTGAGTCTAGCAAACATACCAGCCTTCGAATCTACTATCATTACTGATAAAGAAGGAATCGGCCAAAAACGCTTCAAACGAAATAAACCACCAAATAACGAAATTCGAAAAGAAATTTTCAAACTCGAGAGTAAGCTATCCCCTCCTTTAAACCGAGAACGAGGAGAAACTGTTGCGGCTTGGCTAGAAAGAATAAATCATGAAGAAGATGTAAATATTAAAAGTCACATTATTATAGATGCTTATAATGCAGTAAGATATTCGAATCGTGAGGATATGATACTACTTCAAGAATTTAAAGAAGAGGTTCATAAGCTTTATGCTTATCAGAAGAGTTTGAAGAAGAAGAGAAAATGATGTATACAAAAAGGCTCCTAAAGATTTAGGAGTCTTTTTGTATAAAAGTCCACGTTGCTTTTCAAAATTTATGCTTTTTTCCCTGCTTCAATTTCTAAAGATTCTTCATGCCACCAAAGTGTTTCTTCAGGGTCTTCTTTAGCGATTAGATGTGCTTCTTTCTTCGATTCTACGGTAGGATAAGATCCTTTTAATGCACGTCCTGATGTTGTAACAAACAGTACACTAAATGCAACTAATCCAATTACACTTACACCTGTTAAATAAAATGCTGGTGCCAGTGGATTACCAGTAGCATGAACTAAGTATGAACATACAAGCGGCGTTGTACCACCGAATATAGATACAGAAATATTAAAGGAGATAGAAAGTGCACGATAACGTACATCGGTGAAAAAGAGTGCTGGTAATAACGAAGGCAATGTTCCTTCATAAACACTAAGGAAGAAACCTAAGACGAAAATACCCGCAAACATGGCTACAATATGTCCGTTACCAATTAATAAAAATGCTGGAATTGAACATAATGCTAAACCAAGTAAACCAATTTGTACTACGCGTTTATTACCTACTTTATCACTTAATTTACCGAAATAAAGTGCCAGTGGAATCATAAGTGCCATCGTAATTGAAATAATTAATAAGCCAGTTGTTTCTTTGACTTTTAGTACCTGTGTTAGATAAGAAGGAATATACGAAAGGATCATATAGTTTGTAATGTTAAAGAAGGCAACAATTACTGTGCTTAATAAGAAGTCTTTTTTGTGATATTTTAATATATCCATAAATGAAAATTGTTCGTTGTCTTCAGATTCCTCTTGTGCTTTTTCCATCTCTTGAAAGATTGGAGATTCATCTAAATGACGTCGTAAATATAAACCGACCAAACCAATTGGTGCAGCAATTAAGAAAGGAATACGCCATCCCCAGCTGAGCATTTGCTCATCTGTTAATAATAACGTCAAAATGGTAACAATTACCGAGGCAGCAATGTAACCTGAGAGTGTTCCAATTTCAAGACCACTACCGAGTATACCACGCTTTTTATCTGGAGAAGATTCTGCGATATAAACCATTGCTCCTGAATATTCGCCGCCTGTAGAGAAGCCTTGAATCATTCGAGCAATTAAAAGTAGTATTGGTGCCCATACACCAATTTGTTCATAGGTTGGTAGTAATGCGATGAATAATGTAGAAAGTGCCATTAAAATAATAGTTGTACTTAAAACAATCTTTCGGCCGTATTTATCTCCTATTCTACCAAAGAAAATACCTCCGATTGGTCGAACTAGAAAGGCCGCCGCAAATGTACCAAATGTTAGTACAAGTTGCAAACCACTATTATTCACACCTGAGAAGAATAATTGACTTAAAATTACCGCTAAATACGCGTATAATCCAAAGTCAAACCACTCCATTGCATTCCCAATGCCAGTAGCAACAACTGCTTTCCTCGCTTGTTTAGGATTGACAATATTAACGTCTTGAGGTTCAAAATTTAAATCATTATTTTGTTGCATATAATAAAACAGCTCCTTATTTAATTTAACTTCTTTAAGCACACCTTCTCTTACTAGAATAAATTCAATACGAAGCACTTAAGGAAAAGCAACGTCTCCTTATCTGTTATTATTGTTTCACATAATTAATTATTTGTCCAATGAGATGCTTTCCAGGTTAAGGAAATAAGTGCTTCAAAAGCTGAAAAAGGCGCTGTATGAGCGCCTTTTTCAGCTTTTGAATTTAATTGTATGAGAGAGCATAAATTCATTCATTTCCCCCCTACTTTCTTCCTGTACGAATTACAAATAAGATACTTTTTTTATCAAAATTTTTAAATGCTTGCTATAGCTGCTAAACTATGAATACAAGAAATAAACTCATCAACAAATGCATCAATTTCCTCTTTCGTAATTATATACGGGGGAAGTAAACGGATGATATTCCCTTGTGTAACATCGACTAACATCCCTTTCTCCATTAATTCTAACTGTAATTTCTTTACGTTTTCATTTGTATCATTCATACTAATTCCAAACATCATCCCAGCATGACGTACTTCTTTAATAAAATAAGAATTTTCTTTCTGAATTCCTTGCAGTTTGTCATTGAAATACTGTGACGTTTCATAAGCTTCTTGCATTAAACCATCATCAATTAATGTTTTTAATACCGTTAAACCTAAAGCCGTTCCGATTGATGAATGAGCAAATGTTGTTCCGTGATCTCCTGGTGAAAATACATTACATAACTTTTCACCTACAATGATTCCTCCTAGCGGTATCCCGCCTCCTGCTCCTTTACCAATTTGAATAATATCTGGTGTAATATTGAAATTTTGATAAGCAAATAGTTTTCCAGTTCGGCCCATACCACTTTGTACTTCATCGACTATGAGAAATACATTATACTTTTCACACAGAAGCTGAACCCCTTCTAAATATTCACTTGATAAAGGATAGATCCCCCCGCTTCCTAAAACAGGCTCTAGCATAATTGCAATGGGATGTTCATTAACAATTGTATCTTCTAATTCCTTTATATTTTCACGCTCCACTTCATATACAGGAATGGATGTTTTCGGGAAATTTTGATATATACTTTCTTGTCTCGTAAAATGAAGAGCTCCTAATGTTCTCCCGTGAAAACTACCTTTCAGTACAACGACTCCGTCACGTTCTTCATTCGTAATAGATCTATATTTATCTATTAATTTTAACGTTGTTTCTGTCGCTTCTGTACCAGAGTTTGTAAAAAAGACTTTTCCACTTTTTAATGAATAATCAACTAATTTCTTTGCAAATTCAATCGCTACTGGATTTAAAAAATGAAAAGGAAGATGTAACGATTTCGTAACTTGCTCCATGGTCGTTTGCACAATTTTAGGATGATTATATCCTAATACGTTTACTCCTACACCAGAAAATAAATCTAAATACTCTTTACCATCCACATCATACAGTTTACAACCTTCTCCTCTTTCTATCGCAACCTTCGTACGACAATACGTAGGCATAATATATTCTTTATCTAATTGAAACCAATCCGACATGATAAATTCCTCCTAGTTATTTTTCCCGTTTTTAATGTTCATTATCTATAAAGTCATTTTTAAATTAATTTTTAAGATTGAAATTTTAATAGTGGTTTTCTTCCACCTTTTTAATAAAACGTGTTATTTCTCTTTCCGATATTCATTTTTCCATAATTTCTTCTATTTCAACAGGTCCACTGCATATGCGTTTTTTTCATCTGGCGGTATGTTACTAATTTGAACTTTGTATGTAATACATAATCAAGGCTAAAGAATCATATTTAGTAACAATCGGCGAAAAAAATTTGGAGGCTATATCGATGAATGAAAAATATGATAAACAGCGGCAATCTTTATTAGGAGAAGAATTTAATCAAAATCGAGAACTTAATGACCCAGCTAAACTTCACTCTCAAACAGTTGGTTCACGTGGACCTGTTTTAAAGCAAGATAGTGTACTTCACGAAGCGTTACAAGAATTTATTCATGAAAAAATTTTAGAAAGACCTGTTCATGTAAAAGGATTTGGTGCATTCGGTTATTTTCAAACGATATATTCGATGTCTGAGCATACAAAACTGAACTTTTTACAAAATTCAAATCAGAAAGTTCCTGTTATGGTTCGCTTTTCGTTAGCTGTCGGTATAAAAGGAACACCTGATACTTCTAGAAATGTAAGTGGCTTTGCTACAAAATTTTATACAGAAGAAGGCATTTTCGACCTTATATGTAATCACATTCCTGTCTTTTCTATTCGTGATCCGATGCGTTTCCCGGAATTTATTAAAGCATTCTTACCTTCACCTAAAAACAATTTAATTGATCCTGATAGGTCTTGGAGCTTTGTAGCAAGAGCGCCTGAATCGATTCATTTTATTGTACGTTTATACTCTGATGCTGGTACGATAAAAAGTCTTCGCCACATTCCAGGACATAGTGTAAATACATATGTTTGGAGAAATGCTCAAGGTATTAGAAAGTACGTTAAATACCATTGGTACCCATTTGAAGGTGTACAATACATTAGTCGCGAAGAAGCAAATAGACTAGCCGCTGAAAATCCTGATTACGCTGGTAAAGATTTATACGATGCGATTGCGGGTGGAAAACCGGTGGAATATGGCCTATATGTTCAGCTCATGGACCCTAAGGATGAAGCAAATCTTTCTTATGATCCTTTAGACGATACAAAAGTATGGAATGAAAAAGAGTATCCTCTAATACCAGTAGGCAAAATGGTATTAAATAAAAATCCTGATAATTATATGGAACAAGTAGAAAAAGTCGCCTTCTCCCCTTCTAATTTACTAGACGGCACAGAATTATCTGATGATAAAATACTGCAAGGCCGTGCTAACATTTATAGTGATTCTCAAAGAAGAAGAATTGGACCCGAATTTCGTAAAATAGCGATTAACCAACAGCAAGATTGGACACCTGCTAATCAAATTACAAGCGGTGACGGAAGATACGTTGAAGGAAAACTTGAAAGAACTTCTATAACTAAGCAAGATGACTTTGGGCAGGCTGGTGAATTTTATAAAAAGTTATCACACATTGAAAAAGAACATCTTGCTGAAAATTTAGCTAATGATTTGAAAGTTATATCCGAAGATATTAGAAAGATAGTTTTGGGGTATTTCAATAAGGTATCAACTGATTTGAAAACAAGCATTGAGACAAAAATGAAAGAGCATTAAGAAGATTAAAACATGCTTTACGAATGAGAATTCAAATCTATATTAATTATTTTCTTGTCAAAATCCAATGAGGTTATTTAATTTAAAAATATAAAGCCAATATACCCCTGTTCTATAATTAGAACAGGGGTATATTGAAGTAGTTTAATGTTTAACATTAACTACTTTACTTAGCTAAAAAATGCAATAAGTAGCCTTTCAAAACAAACTATAGTAAATTATTTTACTTGCACTGTGTAATTCCCTGTTCCACCGCCATATTTATATACACTTAAGTAATATTTCCCTGGCTTCGCATTATAATTTCCAAGCAATTTGTTTCCATCACGTTTCGTTGCATAAGTTACATAATTATCTAGATCTGATTCAGAATATAACACCCAGTTCAGTCCAATGTTTTGTTCGTTCGTAACGGTAATTTGTAAATCTTTCGGATCCTTTACATCGATAACAAATCGGTCAACTTGGTCTTGATCACTTAAGTTTCCTCTTAATAACGTGTTCAAAGATAATGGATTTGCTGTATCAAATGAATTATTTGGTTCTTTTTCGACAGCAGTACCTTCTTCCGTATTCACTCCACTAAATACAACATCATATTCAAATTGTCCAGCATCATTGACACGGTAATTTACAAAATAAGCAGTCAATGTTTTGTATCCACTCCACTCTTTTTCTGAGAGATGTTTCAGCATATCATTCGTTGCTTGGTTCATCACTTTCCAGTCTTCAATTTCTCCTTTTGCTGCACTTCCTGTATATGTTCCCTGTAGTGTGAATGTATTAAAGAATTGTGATTTATCCTTTGTTACTTTCACATTTTTCAACTTTGCTTCATTGGTGATATCTGACGCAACATCTGAAAGCGGTTTCGGAGCATGCTGCGCTAGGTACTCATCTGATACTTGTGGAATTGTATACTTATCGCGATTATCAATAAGCATTTGCATATAAGATTGATATTCTTCATTTAATTTATTATCTTTGCTTAATGTAGAACGGTATGCGTCGTAACTTGAAACATCATTTGCACGAATTAAATCATGCACTTTATCGAACATTTCAGGACGGTTATTATACATATATGATTGCAATGCAAACGAATAGTTATAAAAATCCCATGTTCCATATTTCGCATTTAATGTTTGTGATGCTGTATAACGTTTTGCAGGATCATAAGATAATCCACCAATTATACTTTTTCGCGGTACTACACTATCTAATCGCGTTGAACCTGCAAAGAACTCTGCATTCCCTTCTTCAAACCATGTTAAACGTTCATTTTGATACATTTCCCCTTGGCCCCATAATCCCTGAACCTCGTATCTTCCCTGTAAGTAGTGTGTAAATTCATGGCGGAACAACTCTTCCAAACTATAAATACTTTGCTGTGGTGTACGTTCATATGTGAAGAAAGTCCCTGTCCCTTCAATGTACATTCCTCCATTATTCGTTTCATATCCGTACAGTTGACGATTAAATTGATATTCATCTGGACTATTATAAATAACCATTGTTAAAACATCATCAGCATGTCCACTTTCAAGTGGTTTATCACTACCAACTGTACGATAAAATTGAGAACGTACTTCTTTTGCCGCCCAGTATAGACGTTTAATTTTCTCTTCGCTAACTTTATCCCCAGCTTTAAAGACAATTGCTCCATCATCAAACGTATACGTTTTCGGTAAATATTTCTTTTTACCATCTTCTCGAATTTGATCTAAATTTATTGTTTTTCCGTTTGCATCTACTCCGCCGTAATTTGTAGTAATTTGTTCTGCCGCAACAAAATATTGCTCCCCTAAATGTGGATAAATCTTCATCGCTTCGGTAACAACTTGCTGGCCTTTTGTTGGTGTACTATAAAGCTTGCCTAATCGACCAGCATAGTAAATTCCATTATTAATTAACCATCCGTTTTTATTTGTTACTGTACCAATTAGTGCAAAGCGATTTACTTCATTAATAAAGTTATCAATATTTCGATACCACATCGTATCTTTTGGCTCTTTTCCAGTCGTGTACATATCCGTCTGAATATCAAAATCAATTCCCTTCATCAACTCATAAATAGCGTCTCCTTTCGTGGAGTCTTCAATGAAAGTTGCAAGATTATCGTTATATTGTTTAAAAATTTCACCTGCATATAAAACCGTTTCAACATCAGCCGATGCATTTCCAATTAATTTTCCATATGATGAAATAACTTTATTTTGTTCTGATGTACCAAGTTTGAAATTCGGATTTTTTGCAATTATTTTTAAAGCCGGTAAACATTTATCATGGTAACTACGCTCATTTAGTTTGCTTAATTCATCATGGTAAAAGCCTAAATAAAATGCTGCACGTAGAGCTTCTACTAATGTTTCAATCCCTTTTGAATCATCTTTCTTATAAGTTTGACCTTGTTCTGCTAGTTTATCAATGATTGCTTGCATGCGACTATCATCTTGATAGAACTTGAGACTATCACTATTAAACTGAAATAACTCCGGGATTTGATACCATTTAATCGTCACAAGAAGATTAGTTAATTGTTTGTTGCTTAATTGATTTAGTTCGGCCATCGAATACTTTTTTTCTTCAGCTAACGGTTTAATATTATCGGTTGGTGCTAGTGGACGCTGCGATAAATCCGCTAACTTTAACCGTTTTGTAAAAGATGCATTTTCTTGTACTGTTGAAGAGTGCGCCAACTCATCAACGGGTTTCTGTATTCCTACCGGCTCCATTTGTAATACGTTCTTCACATTTTTCTCTTTTGTCTCTGCTTGAATTTGCAAACCATTACATGATATTGTCACTAGTCCCACACCAAGAATCAGCTTAGAAATTTTTGAATATTTAACCATACAATTACCCCCTAATAATTTTAAAGAAAATTCTGAATTTTAAAACCAGAACATACTTATTTGTATGTATTTACAGTTCCGCTATAAATACAAGTATGATCAATGATGCAATAGTAGCTTGTTTTATACTATTACTAATACAAATTTCTTAAATTCAATCCTCCTCCTTAAATCTATACTAGCAAAAACCGTGCCAATGATATTTCTTGTGAATATCAAACATTCCTTTATTAATACTGTAGAATAAAATATACATAGGTGCTTCAGCAATGTATAAATCTTTTGACACAAAACCCTATATTTATGAAGACAGGATCCGTTGAATATGATAAGTTCATTAGCCAGTAAGCCATTTTCAACAAACAACATTCCGAATTTTAAAATCCCTCAAAAAAAGGTAAATAAGCATATTACATAAGGCTAATATGTTTACTTACCTTTTCCTATTTTATATAGACAACAAACTATCAGTGGATAAAAACAACATTAATTAGTATTTTGTTACATCATTTTAAATTATGGTACTCATTTCTCTTTTTCAAATAATCTTTTTCACATTGTAACGGCTTGTATTCCACGATTTTCCCTTGCTTCTTTTTCGTTTCGGTAACAATCCATGTCCCTTTTTCAAGCTCGAGATGTTTCATAACATTTGTATCGTCTATTTCTTTATAAAGTAAAAATGCTTCAAGTTCCCTCACAAACAATCTAGGTTATCCTCTATATCCACCACTATCAAAAATTTTAGTTAGCGAATTATAATATGTATCATCAACCCGGCCACCATACATGAAGTGTGCAGCTTCTAAATCTCTTTTATCAACTTCCCAAAAGCTATTTTCATCAAAATTCAAATTAAGCGTGGATCTAATATCCCTCATTATATTTTTCACATACTTTTCATCTCGAACTTTTCTTTCTTCGAGACAATCCGAAGATAAGCTTGGTGCATCTGATTGGGAATGTACAACATGTTGAATAGATACACATAAAACAAATACGCTTAAAATATACAATAGTTTTTTCATATTTACGTATCACCTCAAATAATGTAGATACTATATTATTTGAGGCTTAAGATATTCTTATGCTATAAATGAGAAATGTCCTATAAAATAGACTTTTTATAGGACATTTCCTTTTAATATTGCTTTATTAGATTTACCGGTGAAGCAAGTACTTTACTACTTTTCACATCATATAATCCTATAGGCGTTACCCGTATAAAAGGCAAGTGCGTCGCAGAAAAGAATAAAATCGTAAATGCTGGATCGTTATAGGCATATCCTCGCTCTTGTAGTAATTTCACCATTTTTTTCTCTTTATGTATTAATTCGCTCATTTTTAAATCGGACATAATCCCGAGCAACGGTAATGCAATTTCATGTAACACTTCATTTCTTTCTGCTATTACCATACCGCCACCTAGCTCTTTTACTCTATGAAAAGCTGTAAGCATATCTTCTTTACTTTTTCCAATAAGAATGATGTCACCTGTTCCGGAATAAGAGCTAGCAAGACCACCTAATTCTTTCGCAAAACCTTTCACAACTGTATTCACTCGCCAAGTACCGTCACGAGCAATCATCATAAGGAAACACTCATCATGGTCAAGGGAAAGTTCATCACAGTTTAATTCGATTTCACTAACATATGGCTTTGTTATGACGTCGTTTAATAACTTTATACCCTTTGCATCATTGAAAATCATATCTTCTTTCTGCAAACACCAGTCTAATTGTAAAGGTGCCACTTGGAATTTATCCCACTCTATACTTACTGATTTATTTTTATTTATTCCATCACGCTTCATCCAGTTCCCTTTTGCAATTACACTTATTGGCTTTGGATTTTCTTTACTTTCCAAAATATTAATATTTGCAATTCTTCCTGTCGCAATCGAGCCGTGTAAATGTTCCATATTATAATAACGAGCAATATTATAGCTTGCCATATTATAAGCATCAATTACTGGAACCCCTTGCTTTATCGCTATTTCTATCATCCTATTCGTCATTCCATTTTCATAAAATGACGGATGTGAACCATCTGTTGTGAAAATGAATCTATCAAATTGCTTAACACCTAATTCCATTAGTTCTTTCAGTAAAACTTCTAAATCTGGACGAATTGAAGAGTTTCTAAGAGAAACGGTGTAACCTTGCATAAGACGTGTTAAAGCCTCTTGTCCTGTCATCGCCTCATGATCACAATCCGTACCTAATAATTTTAACTTCGCTAACGTTGTTTCAGACGCACCTGGAAAATGACCTTCTACTTTCTTCTGTAACCACTTTGTTTCCTGTACCCAATTTAACATTTCCTCATCACCATTTAATAATTTGGGCCATGCAGTTAACTCGCCGCCCTGAAGAACATCTTCATGCTTCAGCCACTCCATTATTTCTTCACTATTAAATAAAGATTCCCCATTTTGCAGTTCAGTCTGTCCATCAAAACGACACCACCAATACATACTTGCAGGAATCTTTTTAAATTCATCTAACAAACGAAACGCTACTTCACGTTGTAATGTGAAAAATAAAGTTAAATTATCATTAATGAAAGTTGTTGTCCCAAATTGCATTGCATGATTTGCTAACGTTTCTGGGTTATACAACTGATATGGATGCGCATGTGGTTCTATGTAACTAGGAACCACATACTTCCCATCACAATCAATGATCTCACATTCATGTAATTGCTCTGGTAATTTTTCTCCTACATATACAATTCTGTCATCATAAATCCAAATATTCGCTATCGTCCATTCACGTATGTATGGATTTAAATATGTTGCATTCTTTAATAAAATGTGCGGACTTCTCTTGTCATCTACTACTTCAATATGCTCTCGTAATTGTTCATTACTCCATTTAAAATAATTTTGTCCCAATGTATTCAACTCCAAATCAATTCATGATTATTTTGGTTAAAACGAGAAATAATTAACTAACTAAAGTATTATCTATTCATAACTCCCCTGTATAACCCCTATAACCTTCATTATATGGAAAGATTATAAAAATAACAATTTTCAGAAATAAACACACCTCTTTTTTCTAAAATAAAAAGAATGCCATGCAACTGACATCCTTTTTATTTTTATACTAAGCTATAAGATTAACTTTCACTTTGAAATACACTTGTATCGTATTTACGTTCTACATAAACTTGATGCCATACCATAAATGCTAATACTGTCCATATTTGCAAAATTTTAAAAGCACCTCTTTTATATACAACTAAAGCAGATTCTAATTCATTTTCTTTTTCTATTTATTAAATTCAATTTGCATCATTTTATTAAACTGCGTAATAATATCAATCGCACCTAAAGAGTTATTACTGACCGTCAATGTATGTTTGCCTCCAATTACTCCCCCAGCAAAAGTAGTAAATCCAGGAATTGCCCCTCCGTGACCCCAAATTGAAACACCGTTTGGAAGTTTAGTCTCATAGATTCCAAGACCATATCCGTCACCAACGCCTTCTCCTTCTATAGGAACTGTAGTAAGCATTTCTTTTAGTTGATTTCCCTTCAGTAACTTACCACCGAGTAGAGATGAAAAGAACGTATTTAAATCGTCCGCATTAGAAATCATATCTCCAGCTGAATTAGCTAAACTCGGATTATAATACGTTATGTCTTTCAACTCGCTTGTTCCATCAATTTTCATATACCCCCGAGCATGATTCTTTCCTGGGATAACGGACGAATTCCCTGGTAAAAACGTATTTGACAGGTCCAAAGGTTCAATAATTCGCTTTTCAATTTCTTCCGCACAACTATTTCCAGTTATTTTTTCAATAAGCATTCCCAATATGACGTATCCTGTGTTTGAATACAACCATCCCTTACCTGGCGAAAAATCTGGAGGCAGAGAAAGTCCCATTTTCACTATTTCTTCTGCTGTATACGTTTTTTTTGAATTCATTATGTCAGCGTCTTTTGACCTTAAGTATTCAGCTATACCACTCGTATGATTCAAAAGTTGACGTATCGTAATTTGATTGCCATCATACCCATTTCCTTGAATGAGGCCTGGTAGCCACTTTTCAATTGGATCGTCAAGTTGTACACGATTTTCTCCTACTAATTGAAGAACAGTCGTAGCAGTAAACGTCTTCGTCACGCTACCAATCCGAAAACGATAATCCGATTTTATCGGTTTCTTTGTACTTAAATCCGCCACGCCAGCAGTATAGCTACTAGTTTTCCCGTTGTTAAACGTCTTAGCTAATACCCCTGGTGTTCCAAGCTGTACTGATTCCTGCATTACTTGTTTCCAACCATTCCGATTCTTTTGATCATGTGATTGTGACGGACTTGATATATTTTGTACTGACTCTGCTTTCACAGTAAAACCTGGTGTGAATAGAGTAGTACCTGCTAATAGAACTGACAAACTTGCTAACTTTATTGAATTACATTTTTTCATAAGGCTCTCTCTCCTCTATTAATATCGTATTGATTCAAGTTATACTCTAATCCTATATGATAAATCTCTCTTTTTTCTTATCCATTCCTTACGAAATACTTACGTTCAAATCTTGATACGATAAGCTGAGAAAGAGTTGTGTATGAAACTAAAAAGGTAAAATGAAAATAAGGACAGTCACTTAACTGCCCTTATTTTCATTCCACCTCGTCTTTATTATTTTTAAGATGATTCATTAATTGTGTTCGCTTCAAAGGTACATATATGTTTGTTTCAATAACATATATTTTATCCTGATTGGATTATCTTATGAATATAATGAGTTCATATTAAGATTAACAATAAAAAAGAACATGTTTTCATTTTTTATGTAAACACGCTCTCTTAAATATTTAAAACCCTATATCAACTTTTTATTCCATTCCATTCTATTCTATTCTTTAAACAACTAATCTCTATTCACTTTTACCATCCTGCACTAGCATTCATACCATTTCCAAGAATAGTAAGAAATAGTGGCCACAATACTGGTCCTAAAGTAAGAAATATATTTAGAAGTATAAGTATTCTATATCCCACGGTGAAATTATGATTTTTACGATTTACCAATACTAAAATAACTAATAATATTATGGTCGTTAAAAATAAAAATAGTATTAGCACCCAATACCAAACCATTAAACTGAGACTCCATGGTGTTAATAGCTCGTGTATTATACCAAATGTGATTCCTAATACTCCAAAACTAAAGGTAGTAACTGTTGATTTTATAAGTAATTTATTTAATGTTTTTTCGTATGTATTTTTGCAATATAAATCTATTAAAGTGTATAAAGATAAATATGCCATTAATACACCTATCCAAGACAATAACCAATCTCCGCCTCCTCTAAATAACATGAACAGTAGCCAACACATCCCTACTGCAGAAAAAATAAAGGAAAGAAGTATACTTTTCAATATCGGTTTCATTATATTTTCACACCCTTAAAAATAAATTATAAGTTTTTACTAAACTCATGTAATTTTTTATTTACATGCTACCCGTTAATCGTTTAGCTTTAATACATCCTTTTTTCATTCTATATTAATAAAACAAAGATATACTCATGAACAATTAAAGAAGCAATACTCTACAAAGAGTTACATATAGCTTGTATATTCTTTTTCCATTGGTAGAGATATTAAAAAATTAACTATACATTAACATGCAATTAAATATAATTTTTACATTCAGATTAACCCCGCCACCTTTTTTATCTTGATATAGTACATTCTACTATTCATACCGACCTTTTCCATCCCGTTCTATCCACCGCATAGTCTTCTCTACATCTAACTCCGTATACGTCTTTTCACCATAGCGAACAGACTCATATATCGGAATAATGTCTATCGTTCGACATATTCGTTTTAACCATTGTTGTATCGTTTCATAGGACCTTCTTTGTTCATGAAATGGTAAAGTTCTTTCACATCAAAATATTCGAGACCAATAACATCGCCCGGCAAAGTATCAGCTGTGAATTGAATTCTTTGAAACTTAGCGTCCACACTTTTTGCTAAACTTTTCGCTAATGTTGTTTTTCCAGTACCGGGTACATCTTCTAATAAAATATGTCCTCTCGCTACAAGAGCTATTGCTGCGAGTTCAATCGATTCATTTTTCCCTATAATGACCTTTGAAATATTGTTAGTGATTTTCTTTAATATGTTCATATATTTCACTACCACCTTTAAATATTTTTAAAATTAAGAATATTTATTTTCCAAATTATAACACATCACGTTAGAAGTAAATATATTCCTATCAAAATAAAAAAGATGACCTCAGCATACGCCAAAGTCATCTTCTATAACCATATTATTTTACTAGTTCACCGCTATAAACCTTTATATCAAGCGGAGCAGTTAAAAACTGTGCTGCTTTACTAACGAAAGATGTGAAGTGTTCACTCGTATTATGACTCGCAACTGCTGCTTCATCTTTCCATACTTCTACCATCGTATAAACACTTTCTTTTTCAGTATCTTTATATAGGTCGTAAGATACATTTCCACTTTCTTCTCTTGAACCATGAAGTAGTGGCTGAATTTCTTCTAAAAATGATTGTTGTTTTGCTGGATTTACTTGAAATATTGCGTGAATAATAATCATGGTTTTTCCCCTCTCATATCTCACTTATTTCTATTTTTATAAAATCACTTCCACTGGGCAACTTTTTCAATTGGAAGACGTACTGATGGATAACCACTGTCAGCAGCTTTTCCGATTGAAATTAACATAACTGGTACGTGGCGTTCTTTATCTAATCCAAATGCTTCTGCGATTTGGTCTTTTTCAAATCCACCAATTGGGCAAGTGTCATAACCGTGAGCACGAGCTGCTAGCATAAATTGCATTGCTACAAGACCACCGTCAATTAAAACAGTATCTTTCATTACTTCTGGTGTAACCATTGAGAAGTAACCTGAAAGTTTTTGCATTTGATCTTCTTTTACTTCAGCTGGCATTAAACCGCGCTCTACTGCTGTACCGTAAATTTCTTCTGCGTTATCAAAGTTGTTTAAATCACCAAATACAGCGATCATTGCTGAAGATGTTTCTACTTGAGATTGATTAAATTTCGCAAGTGGCGCAAGTGTTGCTTTTGCTTCGTCACTTTCAATAACTAAGAATCTCCATGGTTGCATGTTTACAGAAGATGGTGCAAGTGTTGCTTCTGCAAGAATTTCAGTCATCTCTTCTTTGCTAATTTTCACTGAAGGATCGTACTTACGAATTGAACGGCGTCCTGTTAAAATTTCGTTAAAATCATTTGTTTTTACTGAGTTAGTCATAGTTGTATTCTCCCTTTTTTAAAGTTCTTTTATATTTTCTTGAATGCGGTCTAACATAGTTAAAAGATTATCGCGCTGTTCTTCACTTAATCCTTTAAATGCTGAAGTAGCGAAACGCTCTTTTTCCTCTTGATACACTTGAATTTTATTTCGCCCCTCTTCTGTAAGAGAAACTAACGTAATTCTGTTATCATCTGGATTTTTACGTCTTGTAATCATTCCGTTTGCTTCCAGCTGTTTTAAATGCCTCGTAATCGCTGCATTATCAATATTCACTTCTTGCTGAAGTGCTTTTTGACTAATTTCATCTACTTCATACAACTGAAGTATAAGCTCTAGTCTAGACTGACTCATACCCGTACACCCTTCAAACTTCGAACTTACTTCTTTATTGAGAAAGTGTAATTTATATAAAATAATTGCTTCTTTTGAGCATGAACTTGTCAAATTAACCCTCCTTTACTTTTAGAACAAAAAACATTTGATGCATCAATAGTTGATATGTCAATTAATATAATAGATAACAATTTAAAATGCAAGCATTTTGTTTTTCCTGTTTATTTTTTTAATGTTCGCCTATTAATATTTTTCCAAAACAAGGGACTTTATCACATTACAAAAAATGTTAATTGTATTATAATAGTACTAATTTAAGTGACTGGAGAGTGATCGTAATGCGGCAATACACAAATAGAAATGAGGAAATAAAAATGGAAAATGAAATGAGGATATTTATATATGACAACAATAAATATAGGGATTGTCGCGCACGTAGACGCTGGCAAGACGAGTTTGACTGAGCGTATTCTTTATGAAACGAATGTGATTAAAGAAGTTGGCCGAGTAGATAGTGGCAATACGCAAACTGACTCAATGGAATTAGAAAGACAACGCGGAATTACGATTAAAGCATCTGTCGTTTCTTTCTTTATTGATGATTTAAAAGTAAATGTCATTGATACACCTGGACACGCTGATTTTATCGCTGAAGTGGAACGATCATTCCGCGTTTTAGACGGTGCCATTTTAGTTATCTCTGCCGTTGAAGGTGTGCAAGCACAAACGAAGATTTTAATGCGAACACTACAGAAACTAAACATACCGACTGTTTTATTTGTAAATAAAATAGACCGTAGTGGCGCAAATACTGAAAAAGTTATGAAACAAATAAAAGCAATTCTTTCAAATGATGTATTCCCCTTCTACTCTGTAGAGAACGAAGGAACAAAGGAAGCTCGTATTATTGAATATAAGTCATATGACGATTGTATTGAACGATTAGTGCCATATAAGGAATCATTGCTTGCATCATATGTAAATAACGAAAGAATACCGGACGCACTATTAAGAAAAGAACTCGAAAAGCAAATACAGCAAGCAAATGTGTTCCCTATCTTTTTTGGTTCAGCAATGACAGGTATTGGAGTAACTGAATTACTTGAAAATATTTCAGCCCTAATTCCAGCTACTAAATCGGCACAAGATGAAACATTATCCGGTGTTGTTTTTAAAATTGAACGTGAATCTTCTGGCGAAAAGATTGCTTACGTAAGACTATTTTCTGGTTGTTTACACGTTAGAAAATATGTTGATATTCAGCGTAGTGAGTCTCTATCGCATAAAGAAAAGATTAAAAAAATGTGCATATTTCATAACGGAAATGCAGTTCAAGCCTCTACTGTTCATAGTGGAGAGTTTTGTAAAGTGTGGGGACTTACGAATATCAAAATTGGGGACATTATCGGTGAACGGACGGATTATATAAAAGATATTCACTTTGCCGAACCGCAAATGGAAGCTGCTATTGAAGCAGTGCCAAAAGAACGAATTCATGATTTATACGCTGCTCTTATGGAACTATGCGAAGAAGATCCTCTCATAAAGGTTTGGAAAGACAATGTTCATAATGAACTATACATTCGCCTTTTCGGTGAAGTGCAAAAAGAAGTTATTGAAACAACACTTTATGAAAAATACCGTCTACAAGTTACCTTTTCAAACACGCGAGTTGTATGTATTGAAAAACCAATTCGCATAGGGAATAGCGTTGAAGTAATGGGTGAAAAAGCGAATCCTTTTTACGCAACAATCGGTTTCAAAGTTGAACGTGGTGAACTTAACTCTGGCATAACGTATAACTTAGGCGTTGAACTTGGATCACTACCTTTAGCATTTCATAAAGCGATTGAAGATACTGTATTTCAATCGTTAAAACAAGGTTTATACGGCTGGGAAGTTACGGACATTATCGTCACATTAACACATACCGGGTATGCTAGTCCTGTTACAACAGCGAGTGACTTTAGAAAATTAACACCGCTCGTTTTAATGGATGCTTTAAAGCAAGCTGAAACATGTGTATTTGAGCCATTAAACGAATTTGAATTAACTGTACCGGAGCACGCAATTAGTACCGCAATGTATAAGCTTGCAGCCATTCCAGCAACTTTCGCAGAGCCTATATTGCATAATGATTCTTATCACTTAACTGGATCGTTACCTATTGCGAAAACAGAGAATTTTAAACGAATGCTCCATTCATTTACTGAAGGAGAAGGAATCTTCACAACAAAGCCAGGTGATTTTACAAAACTTACGGCTCCCTTCCCTACTCGAAAACGCGTTGACTTTAATCCGCTGAATCGAAAGGATTATTTACTTCATGTGTTGAAGGCTTATTAAACAAAAAAGAGGTGCAATTCGCACCTCTTTTTGCATGTATTGAAACTTAAATTAGTTCATCCTAACAACTTCTTTAAGTTTTTCTATTATTTTTGCTATAGCTGTAATTGAATTCTCTGTTTCAAACTCTCCAACATTTAAAGAATGGTTTGTATTTTTGACAATCTCAATCTTTAAATTGGATTGCTCTAATCGCTCCATTTGACTTGCATTGTATTGATGATCTTTGTCTCCAATTACTAAAAGCCCGTCCTGATGACTATGTAAGATAGAATCAAAAATCGAATCAAACGTCAGTAAAGGTGTAAGTAATAACATCTTTGACTGTAAGTATTCCTCTCTCTTCATTAAGTCATTTGCAATTGGGATTGTTCCGAGTGATTTTCCTAAAAACATCGAATTGCTATATTGCCCGTTTTTCAATACTTCAATACTGACAGGATTAATATCATCCATCATTACTTTCGTTATTTCTTCCATTGGTTTTTCCATTAATTGTCCATCGTAGGAATAATGAATATGAACTACATCTATTTTATTTTCAAGCATAAGCATCGTTGCATAGTAAAATAACGGTTTATCATAATTGTAACCGGAACCTGAAAACATAAAACAAACCGTATTAGAACCTTTTTCGATATGTGTATAACGAATGACTTTGTCGTCTATATGTATTTCCTTTTTAGTCCCCTTCACCGTTTCCCCCTCCAAACACGTTTATTTTTGTAAAACGATATGTTCTGTATGAACTGATACATCCTTTACTTTATCTTTTATAAACGCTGGCTGTAAGTTATACGCATCTAACTCTTCTACCGGCACCCACTTAAATATATATTTTCTACCTGCTTCTTCAAGAATATATTGATCCGCCCCATTTGCAGGTAATTCATGCAGCTCTACTTCATAATAAAAACTAATCTCATGGAACTTTCGCTCAGAAAGGGTGAAGAAATTTTCTACTGACCATATTAATCTCTTCACTTTAATAGGAACACCCACTTCTTCTGCAAGCTCTCGTTTTAATGCATCTTCACTATTTTCTAGCATTTTCACTCGTCCGCCTGGTACGTACCAATACTCTTCACCTTCATCTTGAAGGATGAGTATTTTATTATCGTGTTTACAAATTGCTCCGACTCGGTAATTAAAACATGTTTCTTCTACTTTAAACGTAAGATCCACTTCGAATTCCCCCTATATATTATTTAAATATTGAATCATTACAAAACTAATATGTATGTGCTGTACAAATAAGATTACTAAATTTTTCTATTTGATTCAATGATTTTTGAACTTTCCAAAAACTACACTTACCTTTTTGTCATTACAGGTATTTATGCATATGTTACAATCACAAAGCACACTAGAAAAACAATATGGGGGTACGAATGGAAACGTTATTAATCCAGCAAACTGAGAAATCAAATAAGTTTTGGAAAATCGTTGTGAAAGAAAAAGACTATGTTGTGTTTTACGGAAAAATTGGCACAGCTGGTAGTGTGAAAGCGAAAGAGTTTGAAACAGAAGAAGATTGTATAAAAGAAGCTAACAAACTAATTGCTTCCAAACGAAAAAAAGGATATACAGACCCGTGCCTTGGGGAAGATTACATAAAAGAAAAAACGATAACGGAAGAAGAATTTTGGGAGCTACTCGCTCGTGCAAAAACGAAAGGTGAAGATCAAGAAGAACAACTAGAATGGCTTACTTCTCACCTTGCTAAACGTACAGTACATGAAATTGTAGCTTTTGACACACATATGCATCGCATATTAAAAGCTTCCTATACTTCTCGTTTATGGGCAGCGGCCTATATTATTATGGGTGGTTGTTCGGATGATAGTTTTGATTACTTCCGCGGATGGTTATTGTTCCAAGGAAAAGAAGTTTATGAAGCATGTATTGAAAATCCAGAACTGTTAATTCCGGTGTTAGACAATATGAGCGAAGATGACGTTCCAAACATTGAAGAACTTTCTTTATATTTCGGTTACACTGTATATATAGAAAAAACTGGGGATGAAGAAGATACTTACTTCAAACTTTATCATGTTTTATCCAATGAAAAATTCGACGAGGTAGATTTTGAGTTTGATTGGGATGAAGATGACGAAGAAGGATTGAAAAACATGTTTCCTAAGTTATGGGAAATGTACGGAGAAGATCCGATTGAGTGGTAGATGAATATTAGGACTCTGTTTAACCAATAGACAGAGTCCTTTTTTCATAAGATTCCTATTTAAACTCTCTTTATTTCATACCACTTATCTAACAGCACCTTTTCTCTTTCAATTGAAATACCTGCCTTTAATTCCCTATCTTTCGTTTCTTCCATCCACTCATACACGTCTGTAACTGTATCTTCTAAACTTCTAAAAGTAAGACCCTCTTTAACTGCGCTCTCTATATTAATAGAGAATCCACCTTTCCACGGATCTTTTTCACCTTCTAATGAAAAAGTTTCAGGAAGCCATAATGGCATCTCTGTCCATGGCTGCACTTTATTCTCATGCATAAATGATTCATCGATCCAAACGAATTCAGCATCGCTATTCATAACTTCTTTACACGTATTTAATAACTCTTCCATCGTCAATTCATCTTTCGGACCCGTTACATTAAATGTACCTACTTTATTGTTTTCTGCCATGTTTAGTCCAAAGCTTGCGACGTCTTTTATATCAACGAACTGCACTGGACGGTCTTTCCTTCCTGGAACTAACACTTTTCCTCCCTTTTCTACACGCTGAACCCAATATGGAAGTCGATCTGTATAATCAAACATTCCCGAAAGAAGTCCTGCTCTTACGTGTAAAACACGACCCGGCCAATAATTCTCTGCTTCTTTTTCACATAATACTTTAAGCGCACCGTAATACTCATAAGGAGATATTTCACCATTCTCTACAGCTTTTACCTTATCACTTGGTGGTTCAGGTAGTAATTTATAATCTTCTTTTATGTGATGCGGGATCCAATCTTTATATACGGAAAGGCTTGAGATGAATGTATAGTGCTTTATATTATCTTTAAGTACTTCTCCTACATTCCTAATGTGATGAGGAGAAAATCCACATGTATCTATGACCATATCCCATTTTCGATTTTCTAAACTTGAAACATCATCATTTCTGTCACCGATTAACTGCTCTACGTCAGGAAAAATTTCTTTATTTGTTCCACGGTTGAATAATGTAACTTCATGCCCTCTATTCAAAGCCTCTTCTACGAAAGCCCTTCCCAAAAAACGTGTACCGCCCAGTATTAGAATCTTCATTCTTTTTCCCCCATTCAATCAAGCGCATGATTAAAAACCTTTTCTTTTGTTTAACGATTTTCCCTTGTAAAAAGTTACGGGTATTTTTCATTTTTTTCTATAGTTAATATAACGTCATCCAAATTTGCAACTTGTGACATAACTTTTTATCGAATTCGACAGTAATGAAGACGATAAAGAGGGGTTGAAAAATATTTCAACTAAGTCATAGTGATAAGTACACATCTACGAAAATACTTATTTATACGAGCAATGCTCCTGTCAATTTGGCAGGAGCATTGTTTTTTCAACCTCTATTTACTTTTATATACTTGAATTGAAATGATCGAAATTAAACTGAGCAACCCCATAAATAAACAAGTCGCGCCTAGAATTGTATAAGAATTTCCGTATCCTTGTAATAAAGCTAAATACGTACTTGTATCCATATGACCGCCCTGCTCTGCAACAGCTTCACTTGTTGCCTTACTCCCCATTTCTGGTGCATTTATTAGTACATACACACCGATAATAGCTACTAAAGCTGAAATGATTTCTACAACATTAGACTTTGTCATCATACCCTCACCTTTCAAACAACGTCTTTTATCCATCTAGTGAAATCTCTTTCTATCTCTTACTTATATATAATAGCAAAAAACATGGTATTAAATTCCAATTCATACCATATTTTAAACTAAATTTAATTATTTGACTGTACACTAGAAAGAATATACTTTGAAATTAGCTCCCCCCATATATCCTTCGCCTCCGGTATAATCTCAGATGCAATCACCACCACGAGTTCCCTCTCTGGTACGCAGCAAATCATATTCCCACCATCACCCATGGCACAGTATGAAAAGACCCCATCTTCTTCTCGTAACCACCATAAGTAACCGTATTGATTTGAATTCATCGCTATTGATTCTTGTACCCACGATTTTGAAAGAATTTCCTTTCCATTATGAATACCTTCATTCAAATACATCTGTCCAAACTTAGCCATATCTTTAACTGTTAACGTTAGTCCCCAGCCGCCTGTCGAAATACCATTTGGATCATGAACCCATCCCTTTACATCTTTTCCGAATAAGTCATCGAATCCAAATGCTTTCATATTGTAGTTTGGAATTTCTCTTATACCGATAGGCTTGAATAGATATTCGTTCGCAAACTCACGAGCACTTTTCCCTGTTACACTCGTAATAATTGCTGATAGTACATGTGCGCCTGCCGATGAATATTTAAAAGGTCCAATTTCTCCACCTTTTCCTGCCCTATTTAACGTATACTTCACCCAGTCCATTTGTGTACATAGTTCTTCTAACGGTTCCTGCCAGTCTATATAAGGATATGGAGCTGTCATTGTAAGTAGATGCCGAACTGTTACTTCAGATGCCTTAAGATTATATTCAGGAAAAAACTCTATTACTTTTTGATTAACACTTTTGATATATCCTTTATCTATACATATCCCAATTAACGCAGAGATTATCGTTTTTGTGACCGATGCTACATGACATGCATCATCTGGACCGTAACCATTATAATAATTTTCAAAAGTAACATTACCTTTTTGTACAACTAATACACCATTTATATTTTTATAGTTTTCTTTTATAATCCAATCTAACTGTTCAGCAGTCTTCATCATTCTTCCCCCTTAATATATGATTAAAAAAGTTCGATAGGTACATATATATCAACTATATGTTTATGTTCGGGATGCTGCCTTGGATCATTTCTATATACTTCAAAAGGGTACGAATCTCTCGGCTTATATCCGCTATTTGGCAGCCATTCACCGTATAAGAAATTCCATGCTCCTTTATATTCCTCTTGGAATATTTCAAAATGACCTACCGCATACTTGCCTGAAGGTATTACCATTATTCCAATGTCGCTCGTTTCTACTGCGGACTCATTCGGAATTGTTATACATAGACTTGTTCTTAACTGATAGTCTTCTGTAAACTCATGATGATCGTGGTAAATTGTTAATACTTTCGTATCCTCGAATACATGATAGTTTTGCTCTGTGGCGTAACGAAATAGTTTTTCTATCATTTTTGAAAAAGCTATAGCTAACTCTTTATATGTACCTACATGTCTTATGTATGCGACGTTTACGTTGTCCACTGTTACAATTTCAACATTTCCTCGAACCTTCTTACATTCATTGTATTGAGAAGTTTCACTTACGTCTTTGCAATTCTTGCTATTGTGATTTCTATAGTGAGACGGACTTACTCCGTAATAACTTTTAAATGTCCGGGAGAAAACTGCTGAATCTGTGAACCCGAAGTAATACGCAATGTCTGTAATCGTCATATCTGTACGATAAATAAGAAGGTGTGTTGCCCTCTCTAATTTCAAACGATTCACATACCGAGATAACGGCTCATCCATCATCCCTTTAAAAATTCTATGAAAATGAAATTTTGAAAAGCCTGCCACATTAGCTAAATCTTCAATTGAAAGTGAATCATTTATATGTGATTCTATATAGTCTTGCACTTTATAAACACGTCGTAAATACTCGTTTCTACTTTGAGAACTCTCCATATTTATCCCTCCTCACAACAAAAAGACTAACTTCACGTTAGCCTACTTTACACATTTTTTAAAAATAAAACTCTACTCCCGCCGTTCCCATCATAATTTGTATGTACGGATACACCTTCTATTTCATCATCCCCAGCTTCAATTTGAAATCCGATTTCTTGATGAAATTCAATTGATTTTTTATTAACTGGTGACGTTATCGCTTTTACAACTTTACGGTTATTTGCACGAGCGACATCGAAGAAATAAGAATATAAAGTCGATGCGATTCCTTTTCGTCTAAACTTCGGATTTACACCGATAAAATGAACGTACGCTTCATCTTTATGCGTTTGTGAAAAAAATCCACATAAGAAACCTAACGTTTTCCCATCTTCTTCAATGATAAAACTCGTTTCTTGAAAATGGACGAAAAACAACTTCGGCAACATACTAGCCATATCTCTACCGCCCCACCAATCATTTAATACGGAATGAATCTTTATATAATCTTCCCCTTGGATGTTTCTAACTCGCATATGTTTCTCCCTCTCACTCACTTCATTTTTTCATAAATTTTAATGACTGTTTCTACTAATAGGATGAATACCCAAATACCGCAAAATACAAGTACAGACTGGAATATGGATCCAATAATAATAACACCAACTGCACCTGATCCTGAAATTGATACTTCCCCAAATCCTGGATCATGTATAAGCGATCCAGCAGAAAAAGCCATTAAAATTGATCCTATTAAATAAATAACACTCATTATTTTTAATATTTTTATAGAAAGATACGAAGTTTGTTCTTTCTCCACTTGTGATAATTCGATTTCCCCACTCGCAATTCCTTTTTGCAGACAATCTTCACATAAAAATTCTTCATTAATTTTTTTACCACCATGTATTGTCCCTGTTATTTCTTTACACCTTGAACATTTTCGATTTATCATTTGGTTATCACTCCAATCAACTATGATTATCTTAATATAATTCAACATTTACCTTATTATCCCTTTTATGTGTTTTATCCCGCATTAACGGGCAGTAAAACTCCCACCTCAAAATTCAGGTGGAGCAAAGAAGTTAGGTGGGAGATTAACTGTCCGTAAACGCCCGATTGGTTCAACTAATAATCAGTGTGGGATGAACAAAACCCCCACTGATTAAAGTTTTACTTTATAGAGAAAGGCCGTGTTTTATGATTTCGAAACTCACATTTGGTTCTAAAATACCTACTGTTCAGTATGTATTACGGCCTAGTTGCTATGCGGTTATTTTTAACAATACTTGCTCAAAAATAGCTATCATCGAAAAGGAGAACATTACTTTTTACCTGGTGGCGGTATGGAAGGTACGGAAACGAAAGAAGCATGTTTACAGCGGGAATTACTAGAGGAATTAGGTTGGGCGATTGAAATTAATCGTTATATCGGTAATGCAGCACGATATTTTTATGCCGAAAAAGAGGATACATATTATTTAAACGATGGGTTCTTTTACATTGCACAAAAGATACATGAGGTTGAAGTTCATGAAGAAGACCATATTTTACAATGGATGTCTCCATCGCTTGCTATAGAACATTTACTTCACGATCATCAAAACTGGGCCGTTGAACAAGCAATTTTACTACTAAATAAAAAATGATCTCCTTCTATATGAAAGAGATCATTTTTACTACTAACTTACTTTTTTCAAATTGAGAGCTGGCTTTTTGATTCCGCCTTTTTTTACAACATATAAGCCGATGAAGATTATAAGACCGCCAACGAGTTGCATCATATTGATTTGCTCTCCAATTGTTACAGCTGCAAAGATAACTGCGAACAATGGTACGAGATACATATAAACCATTACTTTCGTTGAACCTATTTTACTAATACCGACATACCACATTGCAAGTCCGAAAATTGTCGCAAAGACGATTGAATATGCTAGTGATCCCCAGCTTGGCGTATCTACTGGCCACGTTAATGTATTTACGTTGAATAAACAGTATATAACGAGAGGTACAATTCCAATTAAAGTAGACCATGATGTGACTCTCATTGCGGAGTATTTTGTGATAAGTGGTTGCGCTAAAATAGGATACCATCCCCACGCAATTGCTGCGACTAATCCAATTACATTTCCGAGCCACGCATACTCGTATGTAGCTCCTCCCGTATGCCCTGTTAATAAAACGAATGCTGCACCAATAAACGCTACTATTGAACCAATTTGTACTTTCATCGAAAAACGTTCTTGTTTGTGCAATACTGCTAATATCCCTGTAAAAATAGGTGACATCGCAATTAATAATGAGGCGTTCGTTGCTGAAGTATATTTCACAGATAGCATAAACATCGTTTGATACATTGTCGTTCCAACGATACCGACTGCTAGTAATCGTAACCAATCTTTTCTTTCAATGCGAAGTGAGCGTTCCATTAAAAATGTAATAAGTAATAATACCGGAGAGGCTACTAAAAATCGTAAACTATTAAATTGAATGGATGACATAAATGCCACGCCATACTTTCCTATTGTATAATTTGCTCCCCATACTAATGCTACTGATACTAGGAGCCATTCCATTTGCCATCGTTTCATCCGAATCTCCCCTTCCCTATTTAGCATAGTAAAATTGGCTGGATATAACACCGTCCAATTGGCTGTTTTTTTACCCAGCCAATTTGTTATACTTGATGTATATAAGATTTGCGGAGGCGTTTGTATGGAATGGAAGCTAGATAGTGACAGCAAAATCCCAATTTATCAGCAAGTTGTTGACTTTATTGAAAGACGCATTACATATGGAGAGCTTCCCCCAGGTAGCTTCCTCCCTTCAGAACGAAAATTAGCTACGCAGTTAAATGTAAACCGAAGTACGGTAACGACTGCCTATAATGAACTTCGCGCAATGGGAATTGTAGAAAGCACGACCGGTAAAGGTACTCGTGTGAGTACACATATGTGGGGTGTTTCTCCAACATTAACGCCGAACTGGAGAGGTTTCGTAGAAGGTGGTACTTTTTTACCAAACTTACCGTTACTTCGCCATATTCGGGCAGAAGTACAGCAAAATGAAAACATCATTGACTTCGCAAACGGAGAACTCGGTTGTAACCTCTATCCTCACGATCAACTACAAACGATTTTACGAGAACAACCGTTAACACAGTCATTAAGTTACGATCATCCGCAAGGGTATCTCCCGCTAAGACAAGCGGTAGTAAAATATATGAAGGATTATTTAAAAATTGAAGCGACCGAACAGTCGATTATGATTACATCCGGCGCGCAGCAAGCACTTCACCTTATCGTGCAATGCTTATTAAATCCAGGTGATGCAGTCGCTTTCGAAAGTCCCTCTCACTGCTATTCATTACCGTTATTCCAATCAGCAGGTATTCGTATTTTCCCATTACCTGTCGATGAGCATGGTATTAATCCGGATGATGTGCAAGAGTTATATAGAAAGCATCGTATTAAAATGATCTTTTTAAATCCAAATTTCCAAAACCCTACGGGAACGATGCTGCATCCAAACCGTAGAAAAAAACTGTTATCACTTTGCGCAGACTTACGAATTGCGATCGTTGAAGATGACCCGTCCAGTTTACTTACTTTAGAAAATAAACAACCTTGTCCTACTTTAAAATCAATTGATGAAAATGGAACGGTCATTTATGTACATTCCTTATCAAAAATGATTGCGCCAGGGCTACGAGTTGGCTGGCTTGTCGCCCCGCAGTCTGTAGTCGAACGATTATCAGACGCGCGTCACCAAATGGAATTAGGAATGAGTATATTCCCCCAGTGGCTTATGCAACAATTTTTCGAAACAGTTCCATTTCAGTCGCATATAGTTCCTTTACGAAAGCAACTAGCTGAAAAAAGAGACATTATCGTTCGTGCCCTAAACGAACAACTTCACGATAAAATCTCTTTTTCCAACCCGACCGGTGGTATATACATATGGGGGAAATTAAACGAACCGATAAACGAAAAACAACTCATTATGCAAAGCTTAAAACAAGAAATCGCCTTTATGCCAGGTAGTATTTTCGGCGCGAAAGATGGTTATATACGTTTGTCTTATGGAAAAGTGAATATTGATCAAATTGAGGAGGGTATTTCTCGTTTGCGTGAGGCTATTTTGGTTTGTGAAAAATAACATGAGGTAAAGAGATCTCGTTTGACAAAAGATAAATCTACCATTATTATCAACACGAACCTATTTGTCCCGCATTAACGGGCAATAAGACCCCCACCTCAAAATTCAGCAAAAGCAAAGAAGTTAGGTGAGGGATCAACTGCCCGTAAACGCCCGATTGGTTCAACTAATAATCAGTGGGGGATGAACAAAACCCCCACTGATTAAAGTTTCACTTTATAGGAGTGATAAAAATGAAAATTTACGTTGATGCAGATGCTTGTCCTGTAAAAGATGTAATTATTTTTGAGGCTACGAATGCAGAAATTCCTGTTACCCTCGTTACTAGCTTTTCTCATTTTTCTAATGCGGAACAGCCAGCAGGTGTGGAAACAATTTATGTTGATTCTGGAGCAGATGCTGCGGATTACCGGATTATGCAGCTAGCAAAAAAAGAAGATTTAATCGTAACGCAAGATTATGGCCTTGCTTCGCTCGCTTTAGCAAAAGGCTGTATCGTTCTACACCATAAAGGCTATAAGTATACGAATGAAAACATTGACCAACTATTACAAACACGTTATTTAAGTGCAATGGTTCGAAAAAGCGGCAAGCGTACAAAGGGGCCAAAACCATTTACAGCAGAAGATAGAGAGAAATTTAGAGAGCTTTTTAAAAAAGAGATTTCACTCTAGAAATGAACCTTCTATTTGTAGGGAAAACTTAGCAAAGAAAAGAAGAGAATATCAAAATTAACATTCTCTTCTTGAGGTTTACCCGTTTAAAAAGAAGGTAAATTATCTAAGTTATTTTCTTTCATACCATCAGGTTTACTACGTATAATATCTCTGCCATACTTATGAAATACGTCCACATGAGCTAACTTCCCTGATTTTGCTTCATCAAGAGCAGTAATATAATCTAATTCTCTTCCGCTACTTGTCTTAAAAGCAATTAAATCACCTTCATCATTTTTACGGACTGCAACTATTTGTTCTGCTCCTGAATCGACTTCCTGGTCCTGGGCTACTTCCAATTGAGCTTGCTCTTCTCCTTGATGTAAGTAATCATTATAAACTTTTTGAAAGTCTTTTTTATCCAATAAACTCACCTCCAAAACATTTTATTAGTATGTTTGGAAGGTATTGGTTTTATGTACTGTGCCCATCAAGTTAACAAAAATACACTACTCCAAAGAGATAACCCAAATCATACTTTTTTTAATCTACTACAAATTTATTTTAGAATTTTATAGAGTACCTCTCAATATAAGATAATCAAAACTAATAATATTATATCGAAAACATTTAAGAAATGGAGAATTATCATGTTTTTCCCTCCATTTTTGTTCAAAAACTCAATTTGTTATATTTATTTGAACATACATAAGTTTACAAGATTTTTGAACACTAAAACAGGAGGAATCCTGTGATTTTTTGTTCAATATTATCGTGTACAGAAATATACAATCTTGACCTAACTTACGTATAGGATAGAAAAAACTAATTAAATAAAAAGTGGGGTAAATATTAAATTTTCGAACTCTCTTCTTTTGGCAATCTTCCTTCAAAAATTGTTCTGATTACATTACTTTCCGCTGAAATCATCCCATAGAATTAAATCTATAGGGGCAGTTTTATATCTTTTCTCTTTTAATTTGTAACAATTAATCTCTATATGAAGGGGTTCCCGGATATATTGGATCTCATATAATCACCTTAAGAAAAAACGAATAACTCCGAGTTTTCGACTAATCATAGATGGTTTATATTTATCTTTGGATTGATAGGAGATTGCCTCTTGGGATAACCACTTTTGATAGTTTCGAACATATCGCTTTCTTGAGCCTCTCCAAACCTGGCTTTGGTCACGCGCATATAGAGTCCTGAATGCATCTTTTATGCGGTTTTCTTGGCCAAAACATCAAACAAACATCTTCTTTACTCTTACAATACATCGTTAAAATTTTCTAAACGTAAAATAGTTTTCTTTATTAACAGAAATAAAAATAATTCGTTTATTTTTATTGAAAATATATAAACGTTATTATAAAATGTTTATATATATACAAACGAAATATTTTTATGTTTATTTTCATTCGAAAAGCGATAGGGAATGTTAATAACAATAAAAGCATGGAACCAGTACGAAAAAGATGCCTTCATAAGTGACATACTAAAAAAATTGAAAACGAAGCATAATTAGCCCTTGAAGAAAAGTTACAACCATATGAGGAACGAGATTATAACCAAAAATAGTCTTAAATAGGAGTGGGGAATTATGGAACAAAGAAAGTATCCAGTAACACCTCAAGATCGAATGAATTATATACTAGGTCTTTATTCTGCAAATCAACAAATTAATGCCGTTCTTTATTTCCCTGTAGGTATATCAAAGAAAATACTTGAACAATCAGTAAGGATAACGTTAGAATTACAGCCGGTTTTGAACAGCCGGTTTGTAGAAAGTGATATTCCTTACTGGGAGGAACATTCATCTAGTACTAACTCACCTATTTGTCTTTTTGCAGAAGGAAATGATAAAGAACTTGAAAAGATGGCAATAGATTTTATTAATGAATCTGGGAATCGTATTCAGGGGCCTATGGTTCAAACAAAATTATTACAGGGTACTACAACAAATATGTTAGTTGTGAAATTATCCCATCTATGTTCAGATGGTGCAGGAGTCAAGGAATATATTAATTTGCTGGGAGCAATTTATACTCAACTTTCCCTAGGACAGTCTAAGGATCAAATTATAAAGGGATTTTGTGCGGGGAATGAGGGGTTTCGCGATCAATCACCTGTTTTCAAATATGCTGGAATACCAGACGTAAAAAGTGCGTATCGTCCTAGCCAAGAACAACAGGTAGCGTTATGGTCTTTTCCTTCTCAACCTAACAAAAATACATACCCAAAAATGTCCGTGCGGCGGTTGAGCCATGAGCAAACTCTAC
This sequence comes from Bacillus sp. FSL R9-9410, assembly GCF_038050385.1. Classification (NCBI taxonomy): domain Bacteria; kingdom Bacillati; phylum Bacillota; class Bacilli; order Caryophanales; family Bacillaceae; genus Bacillus; species Bacillus sp. FSL R9-9410. The sequence continues at coordinate 1,789,640 of NZ_JBBOTV010000001.1, read as the reverse complement.
GTCTAATCCAATGGACAAAAGCACAACAGGCTACCTTGAATGATGTCATTATGTCTGCATACTTCCAATCTTTATTACATTTCACTGTGTACGCAGAACCTCGCACTGCAGAAAAAATGATCGGTTTAACAATTGATTTACGACGATATCTTCCTAATCATACAACTGGTGCTATTTGTAACTTATCCGGTATGGAAATGCCAGTGATAAAAATGGAAGATAATGAATCATTTAATCAGACTCTAGTTCGAGTCAAGCAATCAATGGATAAAATAAAATCTCAAAATCCAGGTCTTTCTTCAGCCGCAGGAATGGAGCTACTGGCAGGTCTAAAGCTATCTGAGGTGAAAGAAATGTATAAGCAGCAATACGAACAGGCTTTACAAATGGGGATGGCGTTGCCGTTACTTACAAATTTCGGGGCGATAGCAGATGAACCTATTAAGTTTGCTGAAGTTCTAGCTGATGACGGGTATATGACATCACCTATAATGTATGCACCATTCTTTACAATGGGGGTAAGCTCTTATAATGGAAGACTTACATTTACGATTGGTTATCATACGCCGGATACATCAAAAGAAAAAGTAGAGCAATTTTTAGAAAGTGTGGTCAGTCAACTAACATACTTGTAAATGGAGTCTTTTGGTTTGTTGCTAAACCAAAGTATGAGCAATAATTCTGATCAAACTGTAAGTTTGAATTACACTCTTCTTTTTACACGTATAATCGAGGGAAATACTGATATATTGGGGGCTCGTCACATATCCATCAGGCTAAGATTTTGAATTAACCTACAACGAAAATTTGATATCTTTACGGTTATTTCTGAGAACTCAGCTCATTTTTTTCGTTTTGGGAAAAGCTATTCTGATGAGGTTGATGGGCATAGGACGGTACGCCTTAAATAGAAAGGTTCAGACATAAAAATAGGCTGTGGAGAAGACTTCTCCACAGCCTGAGAAAACACTTCTCTTAAGATAGAGAAGTGTTTTCCCTTCATTATTGATTAGAGCTAGAAGATTGAGATTTTTTTGCAGCTGCTTGTGCATTTTGTTTTTTCACTGCATGCACATCCGTTTCAGTTGCAAATTCTGTACCATAACTAGCATTCGAACTTTGTGCACCTGAAGCTTGTGCTTTCTTTGCCTCTGCTTGTGCATTCGCTTGTTTTACTGCTTGTACATTTGTTTCAGTTGCGAATTCTGTACCATAGCTAGCATTTTTACTTTGGATGCTAGCGCCAGAAGTTGCCTTATTGTAACCTTGTTGTTTTTTGTTCATCCTTCTCACCTCCACAATTAATAATGTAACCAATCCATTTAAAAGCTATCCGTAAATTTTATTTTTAAACTTCCGCATATACGTCACTTCCAATAAGACCTTCTGGGCCTTTAGGCGTATATTTAAACGTTTTGCCTACGCGGTTTAAATAATCAATACTTCGACAAAATTTTCATCGACTTACTAAAATAGTAGTCTATTTACACGTCTATCAAATAAAAAAATTGGCAATTACTAAAGCGAAAAAAGCTCTTTCTTTTTGCTCATTCATTTTCAGATTCAGTTCATTATATTTTCTACTTTGTCTTTATATACAACATATTCTTTTCCATCCACTACTGCTACCACTGCAAATTCATCTTTTGGATCAAATGAAAGCCAGTCAGCCCACATGTTTGTATTAGGTCCTCCACCCCACATATTATGAACAGTGTTTTTAGTTAAATTCATAACTTTATAAGACGCATTTGGTGCATTTGATCCAGTCTTTATTTCAAATGTATATGCGTTATGAATTTTTTTATAAAAGTAGAAAACGTTTGATGGACGAAGCTGATTTATAAAATCCTGTTCTTTTTTCTCTGCAATTTTTATCCCTTCTTGTAATGTGACAACATCTGTTCTTAATGTTTTCCAACTGTCTTTCGCCGCATTCAAGTTAGGGATTAAGAATTTATATCTATTTTGATCAGCTTTATCAATATGTCCCAGTACGCCCGTATATTGAGAGTCTAAATCATCCCATTGCGTGGACATATAAGTAAGAGCAGTAATAGCATTATCAATCGCACTATGCATATCACTAATATTATGAAACGCAACTCCAACCACACGATTTAATGTTATTTTATAATCTACATTCTGACGTAATTTTGCTAATTCCGGCTCTAGCCAGCCTAACTTACCTCTTGCATCACCTATCATTATACCGCCACAATGTGGGAAGAAAGGGGATTTTCACCATGTCCAATCCCTTAGATTCTATGTCTTTCTGATAGTTTACTTGCCCTAAAAGGTCCTCTAGTCGCTTTTGATCATCCTCAACCGCAGCTCCTTGGCTTTTTAAAATAGACTGCAAGAGATCTTTATTACTTCCAAATGCTCTAACATCTTGTCCAATATTTTCATTTAAATTAGTTAATTCTTCTATTAATGCTTTTGCAGACTTTTGATTTTGTTGAATTTCCCCCCGTAAATCTGTAATCCCTTTTTTTAAAGTATCTCCATTCCCAGTATTGATCGCCTCTACTAATGTTTCATAATGGTTTTCAAATTTTTTATCGTATTCAATAATGCCTGTCAATGTATCTAAAAGTTGCTTTTTTACTTGCGTATTCCATGTAACTGCATGTGCTCTTGCATTCTTTTGATCTTGTACAATTTTACTAGGTAAATCTTCATACCCATTAATAGTAATTCCTTCAAAACTCACATCAGGATTATTGATTAACAGATAAGAATATTCATTCATAGATTTCAAAAATAAACCAGCATCTTGCAAAGCTTTTTTCATTTGTTTTTCATTTGCTGAAAGAGACATATCTCCATTGTTAGTTTGTTCAATTTCACTTACAAAAGCTGCTACTGGTGTGACTACATAAGTAGTTGTCATAGTTAAAAACGTTGATACAGCGAGTATTTTGTAAGGAATTTTTTTCATCATTTCATATTCCTCCTATATAGGGTCTGATTTCAAGTTCTATTCTTCTTTAAAAGCGATGTCTTTCGAAATGAGTTCTACATCTTTTATGAGTACCATTCTCACTTTCTTTAGCAGCCTTTAAATCATCAAGTATTAAAGAGAATCTATGTTGTTGCATAGATTCGATATTATCAAGCAATTCTTTATAATCTGTCCCCAATTAATCAGTTCTGTTGCAAAATTTTAAAAAACAAGTAAAACTGCACGGTTATTTGGATAAAGCTTATATATATGTGAAAGGCGAAGTCTTTAATGAGACTCCGCCTTTCTGGTGTATAAGGATTTATTAATTGTTGCATTACTGTTTAACAGTGTAATCATAGACTCTCTATGTTTTGGGTCACTTTGCAACAGAATTTATATTTCCCTATTTTTGTGCAGTGACAGGTTCCACTTTTAATTCTTTTATCCCTTCTTTTAATGTGACAGCATCTGTTCGTAATGTTTTCCAACTGTCTTTAGCTGCATTCAAGTTAGGTTTTAAGAATTTAAATTTATTTTGGTCCGCTTTTTGAGCTGCATTTTCAATATGCCCCAGTACTCCCGAATATTGAGAATCTAAATCATGCCATTGCGTGGACATATAAGTAAGAGCATTAATAGCATCATCAAGCGCCTTATGCATTTCACTAGTATTATTGTAAGCAACTCCAACTACACGATTTAATGTTACTTTATAATCTACGGTCTGACGCAATTGTGCTAATAAAGGCTCTAACTTACCTAAATTATCTCTTGCAACTCCCACTATGATACCGCCGATTATCGGTAGGCCCAAAATGGCACCCTTCATTACATTAAACCCATCAGATTCTAATTGTTTATAATAGTTTACTGATCCTAAAACTTCATCTAGACGCTTTTGATCGGCCTCAACATCTACACCTTGGTTTTTTAAAATCGACTGCAAGAGATCTTTATTGCTTCCAAATGCTCTAACATCTTGTCCAATATAGTCTCTTAATTTAGTTAATTCTTCTATTAATTGTTGTGCAACCTTTTGATTTTGTTGAATTTCACCTCGTAAATCTGTAATCCCTTCTTTTAAAGTATCTCCATCCCCTGTATTAATCGCATCTACCATTGTTTCATAATAATTGTCAAATGTTGTGTCGTATTCAACAATGCCCGTCAATGTATCTAGAAGCTGTTTCTTTACTTTCGTATCCCATGTAACAGCATGTGCTCTTGCATTCTTTTGATCTTGTACAATTCTACCAGGTAAATCCACATATCCATTAATAGTAATTCCTTCAAAGTTCACATCTGGATTTTTAATTAACATATAAGAATAGGCATTCATAGATTTTGCAAATAACCCGGCCTTTTGCAAGGTTTCTTTCATCCTCGCTTCATTTGCAGAAAGAGCCGTATCTCCATTGTTAGTTTGTTCAATTTCACTTGCATAAGTTGCTACTGGTGAAACGACAGATGTTGTTGTCAACGTTAAAAACGTCGATACAGCGAGTAGTTTATAAGGGATTTTGTTCATCATTTCATATTCCTCCAATATAGGTTTTAATTTGAAGTTCTATTCTTGTTTGAAAGCAATGTCTTTTGAAATGAATTCTGCATCTTTATGAATATCATTCCAACTTTGTTTAGCAGCTTTTAAATCATCCGGTATTAAAGAGAATTTATGTTCTTGCATAGAGTCGATATTATCAAGTAAATCTGTATAGTTGGCCCCCATTGTATTCCATTGCTTTTGAATATTTGTTAGAGACAGTATCGCTTGATCCACTGTCTGATACAGATATGCCAATGTGTCTTTCGCGTTAGTAAGCGAAATAACTGCTTGGTTAGCACGATCAGCTTTCGTACCTAATTCTCCGATTTTTTTAGAAATTTCGTTATAGGAGTTCATATGATTAGACGCCGTGACACCAGCTGCAGTTCCTAAACCAATTCCAGCTGCACCAAGAGCCGAAAGGCCACCAACAACAGCCGGTGTTGCTGTACCACCAGTCACAACAATTACTACCACTCCTGCAATAGCTGCAATAACTAAAATGGCTGCTCCCAATCCACCACCAATTGACCATGCTAATACATCGTCAAAATGTTTTTTCTGAGTAGCACTTAGTTGCTCAAGTTCAGCTTGAAGTTGTGGAATCAGTGCTTGTTGTCCCGCTAATATTGCCGTTAATCCACCTTTCCCATCCGGGCCACCAACATTATTTTTAAAATCTGTAGAATTTGTATATAGTTTTGATTTGAAGTCTTGTAACATCTTAATTACATCTGTAACTTCTTTTGAATTTGTATTAATTGTAGTAATTAAATCATTTATGCCCTCTTTTAGGCCTGCCTTATCTCTCTTTTGTACAGTATCTACTAATGTGTCATAATAATTTTGAAATTGTTCATCGTAATTTACAATATTACGTGCTGTTTTTTGAATCTGTGGCTTCGCTGTATCTAACCAATAATTCGCATTGATTCGCGACAGTTCTTGATTAAGGTGAATATTTTTGAGTAACTCTCCACCTCCTGAACCTAAATCGATATCAGATAAATTAACATTCGGTTGTTTAATCATTGTTTTTGCGTACAAATCCATTACAAGAATATGGGATCCTGTTTCAGCTAATGCTTTCTTCAGTCCTTCAGGTCCTAATGTATAATTCCCTACTTTTTGTTCTTGAGCGTTCGTTTCTTGTGCAAATGCATGAATAGTGTTACCGGTCGTAGCAGTTATAACCGTTGCCAGAGTTGCTAAAGTCAACACTTTAAATGGGAATTTTTTCATAACTATTCTCCTTCTCATTCTTTCGTTAGATTTTTAGAAAACATAATATTAAAATTTATAGACTTGTTCTTCAAGGTAACTTATTACATTTTTTAATTGTCTTAATGTATCTTTTTGAGACTGCTGGTTAGTTGTATCAACATTAGTAGATAATTTTGTAATGCTATTTTTTATTAGATCCAAATCTTCTTTATAGCATTTTAGTAGGTCAAGTTCTACATCTACTTGATTTGCAAATGTATGTAAATCATTTTGCATAATAAGAAGCATTGATTTTTGTAAATCTGCTATTTTTAGGTTCTTTGTTAAATCATAAAATTTTTGGTTTTGTGTCTCTAAATCTGCTAAATGTGCTCGCTGTTCTGCTGTTAGTTTATTTACTTCAGCGAAGGCACTATATGTTTTTTTAATTTTTTCAGGGTCAATAACTTTCGTAAGGTCATACTCTTTTGTTTGTGCAACTGCAGCTGCAGCTATTTCAGCTTGTTTGCTTTTCTCAATTGCTTCACGGGCTTCTTTTTTTGCAGCTTCAATCTCTAGAGCAGATTTACCCTTTGCTTTTGCTTCTTGCTCTGCTTTTTTCTCTGCTTCTAAAATAGAGTTGTTAATTTCTTTGCCTTTGTTATACGCTGCTACTGCTGTTTGAGCAGCAGGTTCAATGATATCTTTTGAAAGGTTATAGACTTCTTTGAAAATAACAAACCCTTGTTCATTTAAAGCTCCTGGTAATAATGCTATTTGTTGTAAATCATTTTGAATTGATTTTTGGGTGTTTTGTAATTTATTTTTCAGCTGATCTATTTTCCCTGTTCCATCTGAACTTAGTACACCCTGCACTTTTGTCACATCAGTATCGAGATCTTGAAGTTTTTTATCAAGCTGTAATTTAAGATCTGTTAATTCATTAATCTGTCTTTGTACGTTTTCTTGGTTCGTCATAGTCATAACTTGAAGAACTTCAAGTCTATCCAAAAACCCTTCTTTATCTTCTTTATTGTCTACAAACTCTTTTAATGCTGGATAATAGTTATTAAATTTAGTTACAAATCCTTTGCTTTTTGAATTTAATAGAATTAAATTTGGATAAAGCTCTGATGACCATTCTTTCATATCTTGCTTGATTAGGAATTGATTTGTATTTAATGCTGGAACTTCCTCTAGTTGTACATTAGGGCTCATTAAACCTTGATCAATATATGTTTGGATTAATTTAGATTGTGCACCTAATTTTCGTAATGATGAGGAAATATCCATGCTTTCCTGTTGAGTTTCTGCTTGAACGATTGGTGTTGCGAGAGTATTGATAGGAATAGTCGTCCCAGTTACAATTGCTGTCATTAAAAATCCTGTCATTATTTTATTTTTCATTCCGTATACCCCTTCACTATTATTCTTTTACAACTTTATTCATACAACTTGTACGACCTAGCGCTAGACTCTCTCTTTGCATACGCTTGAGAAAGGAGAAGTCTTTCGGAAAGAGTGTTAAACCCTCGTTATTATTTACTTCTCCCTTATATAAATAGTATGTTTTTCACAAGTAAATAATAAAATTTCATCATCTATATTTAAATTAGCTGCCTAATGAATAGTAAAATATTTATTTTTCTCTAGATTTCCTGTTTGACTTACAAGAGTCCAGATAGATAAACCCATTGCTCCTACAGCTAATCCTGCCATGAATTTTTTGATAACAATTTTATAATCTCTCTACTAGTTGTTTCGGCAAGGGCTCTACAAGATTACAAAAGATGAAATTATACTGTACATTGCTTATACTTTTATTGCGGAATAAGATCACTTTTGCTATGTAGAAACCTAAATACTTTTTTTACAAATGTGATACTTTTGAGATTCTAACCCCTTTTTAAAAATTGATTATTGAGATAATTAATCGCAACATAATGTTACTTGCAACTTTACTAAACTCCTATTAGCGTAATCTTCTCCTTTCTGTGTGGTCATACCAGTTATGTTGTTCATTAAAACATTTAATTTCCGATGCGTAAATAGCAAAATTTTGTCGATTGCACTCGATAATTTAATTGTCAAGTATGAATACGAGCGAAAAATATTATACTAATAAAATTAATATTGAATTTTATCCTTGTAATTGTAATGATTATAAATTGATATATACATGGTTAAAAAATAACTATTTTATTTTAACCGAGCTAGTTTTATTTTAGAATAAATACTTATAGAATAATTTAATAGGATTACTTATACTTTTTTACCTTTATTTGGGTATGTATAATTACATAAAATATAGATATATCAGGTAATATATGTTATATTACTAAGTTTTATGGAATAATTCCCGATATTACTATTAATAAGTACTTAATTTATCATGCTCTTTAATTTACCATATTCTTCAAAAATATCTTTATATAGTCATAAAAAACCTCTGAAATACAATTCATTTCATTCCAACCACCTCAATACTTAACATGAAGATAATAAACTGGATTCTTATCGATCGTTATTACAAGAAATTTTGAAACATGAAAAGGCCGCAAAGCTTTCTTGAAAAAGCGCTTTGCAGCCTTCTTGTTTCTTGTTTCGCTTAGGGAAAAATCGAGTGTGTTTCCTTTCGAATTAACACCTTAATATTTATATCCATTGCCCTTTTACTTTGATATATGTTTCATGGACTCTTCAAGAGCCATTGGTTTGAGGTGAAATCAGATTCATTTGTCCAATTCAGAACCATAATGATGAACGCAACGCATAATCGTTGTAGGAGAAATGGATAAACCCCGTTTCTCCATCATTTTCACCAAATCACGACAACTGAGGTCGTACCGTTAACGAAATAATATCAGGCTGATAATGTATCTATTTGAATACATATTCCCTTTCCAGATCGATCACGTACTCTTTCTAGAGTAATAGAAACAGTATGCCCAAGTTTTAGAGATTACTTACACGTATAGTAAAGTTTTTGCACCAGAAACAGATACCAAGATTATATTACGGTATATTTTTCACGATACTGTCTAGGAGTCTTGTTAGTTGATTTTTTGAAAACCCTTGTAAAATAACTTTGGTCGTTAAAATTAAGCCAAGCACAAATATCTGATAATGGATATGTAGTGAGTGTTAATAATTTTTTTGCTTCTTCCACTCGTTCCCTTTGAATATATTCACTTAAAGGAATCCCCACTTCTTTTTTAAATAATTTAGATAAATAAGTAGGGGTAATATCCAAATGATTAGCGAGTTCATTGAGAGATATTCCATCGTAAACATTTTTACTAATATGATTCATACATGTAGTAACCGCGTTTGAAAATTTTAGCGCATTGAATTCTTTCATCCGATCTGCAAAAGTACGTAAAGCGTCTCCTGACAATCGCCTTACAGAGTCCACGTTATCTAGTTGTTCCATGGTTTGGATATACAAAATACTAAGAGCAAAAGCATTGTCTGGTGGGAGGTTACCTTCTATCGCATATCGAGTAGCTAAAGTAATCGCAATAATTCCATGATTTTTTTGGTTTCTGAGTGGATCCGCTGTTAAAATTAATTCAACATCTTCTTGCGAAACTGCATACATATATTGCAATAACTTCTTTTTATTTCCTTCTTTGATTGCTGAAAAAAAATTATGTACTAATGCCATGTTGTGAGTTTTAGGTTTATTTTGTTGGCGTTTTAAAATATATAGATCAGGTTTCACAATTTTATAGGGAACTTCCTCTAGCACTTTATTTTTTTCTAAAACGATATCTACATCTAACTTTTCATTGAAAATCATGTAATGTAATAAAACTCCCATATCAATTAAAGTAGTTTTTTTAATCTCAGGTAGGCTCTGATAATAGGCTAGTCTTTCTTGAATATTATTATTTGAGTTAAATTCTTTCCGAAGTTTAAAAGTTATATCATCTGAGCCCTTTGGATGTATAGTGGGACCGATTATAATAGTCCCTTTTATATAATCATGATTTGCTATATGAATTAGGACAAAATTTTCAAGATAACTGTTACCTCTGAAGAGTGGCAAGTTATAGGGATCATTTTCTTGATAAATGTCACTAAGGTGTTCTTCTTTAGAAGAATAAAAAGGACTACAAACATCATCAGAAGTAGAATGATATAAGATTTTTTTGTCTGTAGATAAAATGTGAACAGGTAGATTAAAGGCCTTATGTGCGAGATCACACAAGTGTTGTATATCGATGGAATTATTCATTACCTTCTCCTTTGAATTAGATTTAATAATAATTTTTTACATTGTTCCTTTATAGAATCATAAATTATTTTCCGTCAAGTATAACTCACGACAAAATATTACTATAAAATATCAAAATAGTACAATTCACGACAAAATGTTACTATATTTGTTTTATGAAAATCGTATATTATTTATTTGTAATTAACATCTAAATATCGAAGTAGATAGGAAAAGGCTGAAAGACACTTTATCTGAGTGTAAAGAAATAGATCTTTTCTTGTAATTTTCTAAACGACAGTGAAATGAGCGGAGGTCGTTTCTTGATTCTACAAGATCCTATCATAGAATCCGAGAAAACAGTGAAGAACCTACAAAATAAAAATACAGAAATAGGGGATGGACTGGCGTATACGATTCGAACCAGAAATATGCTTCTTGCTAGTCTTGTGAAAAATCTAGCTATTGCGGATACATTGCCAGAAGGATGTGAATATGTCCCAGGTACATTACAAGTAGATGGCCAAACAGTGATAGATGCATTCGACACAGACAATGGTGAATTTGATGTAGGAAAAGCAAACGAAAAATTTGGAGATGTGACAAATACAGAGTGGCATACAGTGGTATTCCATGCGAGGGACAAGCTGGAAAAGAGATTCAAAATACAGCGAAAGTCACAGGAGATACTGTACCACCGTAAGAACCAACAGCCAAAATTCCAATTCAATCACTTGGACAAATTGAGATTGAGAAAGTGGATGCTGCTGATTCAAATGTAAGACTGAAAAAATGCTGTGTTCCAAATTTTAAACAAAGATGGTAAAGATGTTGGGAAATTAACAACAGATGAAAATTGTAAGGCTACTTCTGAACCACTACGCTTCGGAAAGTACACAGCGAAAGAAATTCAAGCACCAAATGGATATATGTTATTTAGAGATCCGTTTGAGGTAGAGTTTTTATCATCAGTATAAAAAATAGAAAACACTAAAAATGAATGGAATATTCCCAATACTGGCGGTATAGTGACAACTATTTTTTATCTACTTGGCACTATATTAATGGTCGCAACATTAGTTTTATTTTTCCGCAAAAGAGGAAGAATTAAATAGATTTCAAAATTAATAGAAATAGCAAGTGAGACAAGATATATGAAATAGATCTTTAGTATGTTGTTAATCTTTGTATTAACAGTCTCTATGCTACCTAGATTTACTACCACATCACATAAATATTATTAATTCTCTAAGTATAATGGTTGTTAATTAACAAAAAAACAACACCTCTAACTAAGAGGTGTTGCAATATAAATCCAAAGTAAAAGTAGACATTCGACACTTAGTGCACAGTAAATTGACCTCAAAACAGTAGTTACAGCAATACCTGGATTTGTTTATTCTATAACAAAAGAACTGGCACTTAGGAGTTATTGCTTTAAATCCATTTTTGTATTAGGCATTCTTTGTATACCACTTTTTATTTATAAATATATGGTTACTTGAATTTCCCATTTCATTTTTAATTAATAATCAAATTACCTATAAATGAAATTGTATTATATAAAATTGGCTTAAGTATTATGCACTTAAAATTACGAACGAAAACAAAAGAACGTTTAACCGATCTGTTATCTCTCGTGTGGGATTTGTTTTCAATCAATACATATGGTATTACCTTAACTAATCAAAAAGATTATAAAGGGATCTGAGAGATCGATTTTTGAATTTATAATTTTTTTTTGGATTTAATGTGAATAAAAGGTAAAAATAACCCATTTTTATTTCACCTCTTTAACTTAGTGTAATCTATATTGACCAGATAATTGTTCTTCAGCCATTGGAATTAAGCGTTTTGTAATTTCTCCGCCTACAGAATTATTTTCACGTGCTGATATCTAGCCAAGTGTCCCCCCTAATTCATTAGTCATCTCTAAACTTATCTACTCAAATACATTTAATTACAGGAGAAATTAATATATCATTTCATTATCTCCAGCCCGTTTATTTATTTTTCACACGAATAAAACCTTATTTAATTATGTAAATTCACACTAATAGATCTGCAAATGAGGTACCCACATTTTTTTTCCGTTTCATGTGCTTTTCTAAATAAATCTTTGTCGTTTGAATGTTTTCATGCCCCAGCGTTTGCAATTAAATGATACAAATCAGCATTTCCTTGTTCAACTGCCATGATTGCAAAAGCATGACGAAATGTATGTGCCGTTACAGGATTTTCGCGATACTGTAGAAACTCTAAGTTTGTCTTTTTAATCATATCTGTGACATCTCATATTATTAACATAATATTTTTATCTTCTCTTTCAATTAATACCTACGTATGAAGGAATACGAAAACGATTCTGGGTATGAAGGGAAATTCTAGGAAAACATTCAGAGTAATTCTATAAATTGTATTAATAATTTGGATACGTTTCCTTCAAAAAACTTACAGATTGTTTGATTAGCTCTTTTAGAACATTACTATCAATGTCTGCTAATTTATTAATATAAATACACGATTTTCCAGAGGTGTATTTCCCAAATTTTTTTAATAGTTCCTCTCGCTTAGGATCACCAGATGCAAAATATAGACTAATTTTAGCTTTTCTCGGGGAATAGCCTACTAATGGAGCATCTCCCTCGTGACCAGATGCATACTTATAATGGTATGTACCAAAGCCGATAATGCTTGGTCCCCACATTTTTGCTGTATAGCCTGTTGTTTCAGTGAATATATCTAATAATTGATATGCGTTTTCTCGTTTTTTAAGATTTTCAACATTTTCAATAAATTCAATTACACTATTGTTAGTTTCTTTTGTTTTAAGTTTGTACATATTAAAATCACTCCTTTTTAGATATAGGTTTCATAACATAAATAATTATAATATAGGGCTCATCATACATGTCCCTCAACTTTAAATGTTTTACGCCCCTTAAATACACAAAATCGTTATTTTTAGGGGATGAGTATGGGAGACGCATATAGTGGATTAAGATATTTTTTGGTTTTCTACTTGTATCAGTATTTGGTGTGGGATCTTTCGTTAATATCTTACTTTTAGCCGCAGCTTCAAGTGTTTTGCCTTTCTTTTCAAGGTCACCAATCTTTTCTATGATTTTTCGAACAACTCGTGATGTGCCACAGGATACAACCGCTAATAATCCCCATAGTTCCTACGGTTAAGAGACGAATCGCCTCGTTTTTTAGATTTAATCCTGCGTTAACATCTCTACCGTGACGTGTTTCACAAGAAGTGCAATCCCACTCACGAAGATTTAGATTTTTAACGTCTTTGTTTTGATTACCACAATTTGAACATAGTTAACTAGACGGCAAGTGTCTTTGATACAACAATAACTTGCTTCCTGTACCATTTTTCTTTGTAGTTCAACATGCTTCTAAACTGTAACCACGATATTTCGTTGATTGCTTTTGCAAGCCTTCTATTTTTGAGCATATTATTGATTTGTAAATCTTCCATACTGGTGACATCGTGTTTTTTGATGATCCTAGCGGAAAGTTTATGCAAATAAACAGCTCTTTCATTTTTGATTCTCTATACTCTTTTTTCTAGAATGTAGTCTCATTTAGAAAACTTTGCAACAGAACTCGTTAATCGATTGACTCTATTAATACCCTGTTCAATGTCCTATCATCTCCGTTAGAACTTTTATATGTTCTTAAAATCGTCAAAATCACTTTGGTTTTTCATAAAAAGTTTTTGATATTATATTGGTACAAGGTCATGTGTTCCCTTAACCCAAAACCTTACTGATGCCCTGTAACCCTTGACAGGGCTTTTTATTTATCTTTTTTCTAGAAGTTAAAGATACCTCTTGATGACTGCCACACCATTGTATACTCCCCTAGCTTTTAAATTACGTGTCATTGCTATGATTTTCTTTCGTTCATATTTGGTGCGCTGTTCTCTTACCATTCTTCATAAACACTTTATCTATCCTCTCCATCACATATGCTAATACAGCAAGAACCAGCAATATACCAATACTATGATTAGTGAGATACACTTAGTTCTCATTTCCTGTTACATAGTATATTTTACTTTGATAATAATCTGAATCTCTAACTCTCTCGTTCGTCAGAAACTTACACTCAATAATTTTAAGCTCGTCCTCATCTAATAAATTATTAAGCACCCTTTCGACATCATGCACCGTCCACTTATTTTTATTCCTTGAATCACGCAACTCAGGAAACAAACTGATTACTGATTCTTTCTTGCTGCTCTACTTCATGCTCAGTACGTGTTTTTAAAGTGCGGTCCTCTTTTAAAATGATAACTACTTCCTTTTATACCTTCTTCTTCGTTTCTTTGTCCATTTTGGGTAATAAAAATAATTGAACCACTTAAAATCCCCCTATTTCTGGATTTGTTATATTAAAAATAAATACGGTGCGTGAAATTTTCATTCTAACGTCACTAGTACCATCCCTATCTCATCAATAAATTGTACTTATTCAACTTATGCCCATTCTGTTTATACTACTAAATATCCTTGAGCTACTCACCATTTAACGCCCTAACGGACTGTTTGAAGTGGTGAGTAGTTCAATGGCTTCTCTAAAACATTCTGTCTCCCATTGGTATGTTTTTATTTCTCAACAATTTTACACAGTATTCAACTTAATTTAGTATCATTTTCAATGCAGCTCTAATATAAAATATGAATTACATAATGAAACATCCTTATTTGACACCTGCGCCTCCCCGTACAGGTTTTTTTATTCTATTTTTGATTTAGCGGACACCTCTCCTTTTCTATCATAATGACAAACACAACAATTGTCTTATTCCTTTTAATCCTTTAGCGACAAAAGATCACTATTACACTAACTTTAACATTCACCTACCTCCTCCTTAACCTGCTTTAACGTCGCTACTATAAGAAAGCTAACAATCACTAATAAGAGCCATGAACTCACCTTCCCTAGATGAACGAGACTCCATGTATCGGTTTGGTTTGGGTATTGCCAAGCTCCAAAAAACGTTGCAATATTTTCGGCTATCCATATAAAAAATCCGATGAGCACAAAAGAAAGTGCAAGTGGCATACGGTAACGAGTTCCATCAACCTCGTATGTGACCCATGATTGCCAAAAAACAAGAATTACAAGTCCAGATAACCACCAACGAACATCAATCCAATAATGGTGGGTGAAAAAATTCAAATAAATCGCAGATGCAAGAGGTACAACTATTAAAAACGGTGGCCACTTAACCAGTTCAACCTTTAATCTTCTCCACGCCTGACAAAGAAAACTCGCCACACTTGCGTACATGAATCCGCTATACAAAGGCACTCCAAAAATTTTGAAATATCCTTCCTCTGGATAAGACCAGGATCCCATATGTACCTTAAAAAGTTCAAGAGCAAGTCCAATAAGGTGGAACAATGTGATAACCTTTAGTTCATCCCGTGTTTCAAGTCCATAACGCACCATCCACCACTGCATCAGAAGGCAGATGATGAGTAGCCAGTCATAACGTGGTAGGAAGGGAAATGGCAGGAATTTTGTAAAAGCCAATGAGGCAAAAATAACGACAGGAAACAAACATGATAAGGCCTGCTCCCAACCAAAACGAATGAGTTGTTTTAGTGCTCTCATGATTTGTGCCTCCATTTTTGAATGGTTAAATTCATAAGTAACTCCCCTTTTATACAATCACTGAAAAAGAAAACTTTCTTTTCCTTTTAATGCTAAATGTCCCCAATTTATTTATCTTGAGTGTCTTCATCAATTCGATATTCTAAAATATCTCCGGGTTGACATTCTAATTCTTTGCAAATTGCCTCTAAAGTTGAAAGCCTAATTGCTTTTGCCTTTCCATTTTTCAATATAGAGAGGTTAGCCATTGTTATTCCAACCCTCTCCGAAAGTTCTGTTACGCTCATTTTCCTTTTAGCTAGCATCACATCAATATTGATTATAATTACCATGTTATTCACCTCAAACCGTTAAGTCATTGTCTAATTTTATATCGATAGCGCCTTTTAATAACTTTTGAAGGATAGCTGCAAAGACTGCAATCACCAGTGAAGTAAAAATAATAACCAATCCGAGTAATATGATACCAGGGGCGTCGTCTATCTCCGCCATGAGATAAAAGAATGGCACGCTTACCACAAACAAGATACTGATTGTGATTGCACAGTATTTTATACTTTTTAAAGCTCTTACAGATAATTCCGAGAAAGCTATTTTCTTGTCAATGTAGCTTAGCAGTCGGAACGTCTGATACAACGCAACCAAAAACGGTATCACTGATACATACATAATGGTTACTATGGGATATAGTATATGGGCATAATCTGGATTTACTGGATTATTAGCTAACCATGGTAAGCCAAATATACATAAAACAAGAACTGGGACTCCAATAAGAATAACAACTATCTTTAAAAAGAGCGTTGACACTCGTTTCATAAAAAGCACCTCACTAATTTAGTGTGAATTTGATTTTAACACTCTATTTATCGTTTATCAATAAAAAATTATCTTTTTGAATTACATTTTTATTGTTGCGTTAATGTCTTTTGATTTTAGCCAAAGATAAAAAGCCTTTCTCATTTTAAAGGAAGGCTCTCTCTTTTAACTATATAATCCATCTAAAAAATGTTTTCAATATAATATAATGGCACTTTAAATACACTTTTACTTTATTTAGATATGTACAATTACATAAAATTTTGTATAATTTCGTCTAAAAAAGTCTTTCCTTGTCGATTCATGTAGATTAAACTTTAAATATAATGGTTTAATGTTTTTGCTTCACCCTCTTCATAGGAGAAATGAAGGGTTTTTGTCATTTTCGTAATAGTAAGCGCTTATAAAATGTCCAATCATTTCGATATGTAATATTTCATAAAACATTGTTGGTTTATTTTTTAAAATATTCAGGGGAAATAGACGAAATTCAACAGAATAATTTATCAGACGGGGAGAAAATGATCGTATGTATCCAAAATTCATTGATAAAATAGCGTTTTCGAAGGCGCATAAAGAGTTATTAATTAAACTGTATAATAAAGAAATTTCAAGAAGCGAGTATAATCAATTGGTAGATGCTTTTTATCGTCCACAACAAAAGTAAATATGAAATACGTGTTTATTATTTTATGTCTTTTATAGCAACAAAGTTCGTTTTTATCATTTTTGGGACAAGCTCTTTTGCTCGGTTGATGGGCATGTGGCGGTACCCCATCGCTATCAAGCTAAGATTTTTAATTCCCCCCATAACGAAAATTTTATACATCGTTGACTATTGATAATGATAGGTTATGTTAATTAAAATTGTATGGGTGATATATCATAAGTATTTGTATTTCAAGTTATAAATTGTTATGATAAACTGGTTAATTTAGGGAAATGAAGGAGGAGGAACATGGATTTAATCAAAGAAGTGACTTTATTAAGATATCAATTTAGACTTATGCAAAGTATGATTCAGTCAGATGAATTCCCATTTTATAGATTTGTTATAGATTATGAATTTGAAGAAGAACAAGTAAATGCTTTAAGAAAAATTTTAATTGCATTTCATGATCGATTAACTAGAGAAGAAGTTTCGATTTTTGCCCAAAATGATCATTTATTTTCTAAATTTAAACTTCCTTTAGATATGCTATACAGCCCAGAAAAGCCTAATTTAGATGAGTTTAAACTATATATCACTAAGATTTTTTATCAAGAATTTGAATTGAAGTACTTGTTATTAAGTTTAAAAAAACAATGTATTTTTGTGAATGTCTGTGATTATCTTTTAGAGCAATTACTAATTAGTAATAAAGTTTGATTATGTAAATAAAAAGCCCCTTCAGATATTCTAAAAGGATTTTAATAGGATTCTAGATAGATTGACTGCTGATAACATTGATTATGTAAATATATAAAGGTAACAGAAATAATTATTAAACGGCTAGATGAGGCACCGCTACATCGCTATAAAGCTAAGGTTTTGCACTATCCATAAAGCAAAAAAGGCGTTATCCTTTCTGTAGAATTATAGGAAAGGATGGCGTTTTTTATGTCTGTTTCTGTGTCTGACGAATTAAAACTATTTGCTCAAGAGATTCAAAGTTTTTTATCTCCAAATACCTTACGGGATCTTGCTAGAGATGTTGGTTTTGTACAAAGAACCAGTAAATACCAAGCAAAAGATTTAGTAGCTTTATGTGTATGGGTGAGCCAAAATGTAGCTATGACTTCTTTAACTCAGTTATCTAGCTGTTTAGAAGCATCAACAGAAGTACTCATCAGTCCTGAGGGACTGAATCAACGGTTTAATAAGGCGGCCGTCCAACTTTTACAACACCTACTAGCCGAACTACTAAGCAAAAAATTGGCCGCATCTATGCCGATTTCTTCTCCATACACTTCTGTTTTCAAGCGTATTCGTATTTTAGATTCAACTGCATTTCAACTCCCGGATGTATTTTCATCGGTTTATCCAGGTGCAGGAGGATGCAGCCATACAGCTGGGATAAAAATTCAACTTGAGTATGATTTGTTAAGTGGACAGTTCCTACATATTCATACAGGTCCAGGTAAACAACATGATCGCACTTAAGGCTCTCTGTGTGCCCCAACTGTGACAGCGAATGATTTATGTATCCGAGATTTAGGTTATTTTCATTTAAAAGACCTTCAATATATACAAGATAAAGAGGCCTACTATATCTCTCGTATCAAGTCGAATACACGTATTTATCAAACCTGATTATTTTCAAGACGGAAGAATTAAGAAAGGTACAGAGTATATACAGATAGATATGGAGACGGTAATGAACTCCCTTCAACCAGGACAAACATGTGAAATAGCTGATGCTTATGTAGGAATGATTGATAAAGTGCCAGCTCGTGTAATTGTTCATCGATTAACAAAACAACAGCAACAAAAACGATTACAAGATCAAGCTGTAAGAGAAAAAAAGAAAGGAATGAAGTATTCTCCTCGTAGTAAACGACTCAGTGGTATCAATGTATATATGACAAACACCCCTACAGATATTGTCCCGATGGGACAGGTACATGACTGGTATTCTTTGCGTTGGCAAATCGAAATTTTATTTAAAACGTGGAAGTCATTCTTTCAAATTCATCATTGTAAAAAGATAAAACCAGAACGATTGGAGTGCCATTTATATGGTCAGTTGATTGCCATTCTACTCTGTTCTTCTATCATGTTTCAGATGCGCCAATTGCTCCTCATGAAGAAAAAACGAGAGCTTAGTGAGTATAAAGCCATATATATGATTAAAGACTATTTTCTTCTTCTATTCCAAACTATACAAAACATACTAAGATTAGTAGTGCAGACCAAGGCATTGGTTCGCACTACTATTTTTTATATAGTAGAAGTGAAGAGGAGGTCGTGGGTGTTTTGGGATCCTGAATCCGTATACAAAACTGACCTTCTTCACTTACCTTATTTGAATCAGTTTTTAGTATGTTGGTCTTCGAGATCGTGTATAAGAAATGAGAATCGATAAGTGTAAGTTGAAGACTTCAATTCCACCTGAGGAGGCGCTATATGAAACACGTTATTGCATTTGATGTCAGTATGGGTAAAAGTTATATGGTAATTTATAATGCACAAAAACAATGCGTATTCGAAAGTGAAATCAAGCATTCTAAGCCTGATTTTAAAAAGCTACAAGAAAAGATACATAAGCTTACAGATGAAACCGGTGAATCACCTGAAATTGTGTTCGAAGCAACAGGGATCTATTCCAGACAGCTAGAACGATTTATGCAAAATAACCAGTATACATATTGTTTATTAAACCCATTAGAAGCCAAAATACAATGTGATTCCTTGCGGATTCATAAGACAGACCGAAGCGACGCACACCGATTAGCTCTCACTCATTTTACAGTTACCCGAAGGGTATCTACCGGAACTGATAATTTATTCTATCAGTTAAAATCTCTTTCTAGATTATATAGTGAACTGGATGATGAATTATCAATAATTCGCGGCCGTATGCATAAAGTAATCCAATTAACATTTCCAGAATTGGAAAGAATATTTACTAGTAAATCTGATTTGTTTTTAAATTTTGTTCAACTATTTCCCCACCCAGATTGTGTTTTAGGTCTTTCTAAAACCATTATAAAAAATCGTATTCGTGCCAATACCAATAAAAAAATATCAAATATTACGGCGGAGAAAAAAGCGATTCAGATACTTGAAATAGCGAAAATTTGCTATCCTGCTGTTTCTCAGAACGATGTTCTGTGTGACCAGCTCAAATTATACGCAAGGCGCTATCAAGAGCTTCTTCACCAAAAAGAAAGCTGTATTAGCAAGATGGTGTATGTAGCTGAGCAACGCGCAGAATACGATATCATTCGCAGTCTCCCTGGGATTGGACCGAATACTGCCGTACGCTTGATGGCTGAAATAGGAGATATTACTCGTTTTAACAATAACAAGCAACTCAATGCATTTGCTGGTATTGATATACGCCGTTTTCAATCAGGTAAAACCTTTTTTAAAGATAAAATCAATAAACGTGGAAATAAACATTTGCGGAAGCTCCTTTTCCTCATCATCCAGAACATGATTAAACAACGACGTTACGGACAAAATCATATTGTTGAGTATTACGATAAATTAAAAACGCAACCTTATAACAAGTGTCATAAAGTTGCGTCCATTGCATGTGTAAATAAATTATTGAAGCTTCTCTTCTATCTCATTACACATAATATGCACTATGATTATCGGTTAGCCGCCTAAAACCATAGTTTCATCCATCGTACCATATCTTCCCCCTAGTAAAAAATGGACACATATTAGGGGTATTTGGCTTGCATTCTAATTGGCTTAAAATCTCTGGCATTTAATCAATTATAACTCTAAAAAACATTTGACTAATCGTAAGAAAAACACCCAAGAGCTATCAAAGGTGTTACTTCGCCTGTTCAACCTCCTACAGCAAAACGGGCGGAAATCTCATCGATATGAGAAAAAAAGGTCTTTGATATATTAGGTGTCGTTTACAATTGTACCCTGTCTGATAATCAAGCCGCTTAATTCAAAAAAGTGAAACCCGTTAGGGTTTATTTCGTATGCAAATCTTTCAATCACCTACACTTTCCCTTTAGAAAAAAGAAACAATCTCGCCTAAAATTGACTTTGCATAAGCTTAGCTTGATAGCGATGTGGTAGGGCCCTATATTTGACTCTTTTTCTACACCTAGATATTCTAGAGTTCGTTCTAACATAAGTGCAGCCTGTTGACGTGTGAGTGTGCCATATGGCGTAAACTTAGTAGCTGAAACACCTCGGATAATTCCTGTATCGTATAGGGCTTGTACATCATAATACCGGCTGCGAACGTATTTACATCAAGAAGATTAATGGAGCAAATGATGATTGCCCTGAATTGGTATGATAGCTGTTTTTGCAGAGTTTGAGCGTGATATTATTCGTTGAAATTCTCTTCTTAAAGATAATAGGTAAATACAAACAAAACCAGCAAAACACCGTTCCTATGTCGTACTGGTTTTGTTGAAGTCCATCTTGAATTGTAGCTAGTTCAACGTAATTGCAAATTCTGAGTTCGGTGCCCCAGCAATTACAACCGTTCCATTCTTCGGCAGTTTTACTTTGTTATTGCCGCTCACGATGGTAAAGTTGACGCATACTCCATTCTCATCATACACCGCGAACGCACCCTTCGATGGCAATGTCACGGTCATCCTTTTTCCTGCTGCCGCTTACGGGATCGTAAACCATTTAGCATGCCCATTTGCTTGCAGCGTAACTTTGGATGATTGGCCAGCATCAAGTGGTTTTACGTTGGTTCCACTTACGTATAACAACCCGGCCATTTCCATATATTCATTGCCGCCTTCTGTATAGAAATGCGTTTCCGTCGTATCACGGCCATTCATCACGGGGATCTGGAGCTGATGCGTCGCGGTGTTCGGACCTGTAATTTTTCTGCCCTCCCAATAACCCGCCAGGCCTTCCTTACGAGTAATTTGTGTGGTAATAAGTTTCGGTTGTACGAGATATTCAATAGAACTAAATTTCTCATTCACGAGATAGAACTTGACACCTTCCCGCTTCGCCCATGCGGCAGCGGTTTTCTTCGATAGCACATTGTCTTCTAGTTTCTCGGCTAAATAGTGAGTCATCGCACCTTGCCCTAAGTCTGGTGTCGATTTATATGTGCTCTCCCTCAAATAAGTTCTTCCATTCTTCTCGGTGACAAAGTTGAGCTTAGAAGTACCCTTCTCATTAATAAAGCTTCCATCCGCAGTATATACATATTTTTCTTCTCGATTAGATGGTAAGAACAGTTCTCCATTCTTCGTAATTTCAATTTTGAAATGAGTTTCGCTATTGCCATAAAAGCCCGCTTTCTTTGCCACGTCTTGAGGCATCTTGACCTTGACCGGCTTGCCAAAAGATTTGTTCGGCTTGATGTTCTTAATTGTACCCTTCTCTTTAAGCACGGCGAGCAGTAATTCAGTTGCCAGCAGTTGATTTGTAGAGCTTCGTCCACCGGATGACAACACAGCCGCTGCCATTTTCTGTTCCGGAAGCACGACCAGTATAGCATGTTGCAGTGCCGTGTCGCCGCCCTTAGCCAAGCCTTTTATCCCATATTCACTGAATGGGTATAGTTTCACACTATCCCAGCCAAGACCATAGTTAAAAATATTATCTCCATCCCCCGACCACATTCCTTTTTTATATTCCTCTTGCTCCATCGCCTTGACTACCTTATCAGAGAGGATCCCTTTTCCCTGTCCCATAAATAGTTGTGAGAATCGTACCATATCTTCTGCCGTGGAAGAGACCCCTCCCGTACCAATCACATTCACCGATTCAATTGGAAGCTGCCCTTGGTACGCCGGAAAATAAAGTCCAGCCCGCTTTTCGTCTCTCCATTTGTCCTGCGGCGTTTTTGTATGATTCATCTTTAAGGGTTCTGTAAACCGTTGATGTAGAAATTCGGTAAAGCTCATACCGCTGACTCTTTCCACCAAAATTTCGGCCAGCGTAAAGCCATCGTTGCAGTATACCGAGAACGCGCCAGGGTCTGCTTTCAGGCTCTGGTTGGACAATTGCTGCAACAAGAAATCATGGGAATAGGTATCATTATCGTTAAATAAAAATGCATTACTTAACGTGGAACCTTGCAAGCCGGAGGAGTGATTCAACAACATACGCGGGGTAATGCGTTTGTACCGCCCATCTTTCATCTTAAAATCAGGAACATAGTTGACCACAGGAGCATCCAAATCGACTTTTCCTTCGTCGACCAATTTCATTACAGCCGCTGTTGCATACATTTTACTGACTGAACCAATCCCGTATAGAGTATCTTTGGTTAGTGGCTGTTCCCCTTCCATATCGTTCTTTCCAGCCTGCCCCGACAAAGTAAGCTTGCCATTATCAATTAGCGCATACTGCACGCTAGTCGTCCCATGGGACTTCGTGAGTAGCGCAGCCTTCTCTGCTGCAATCTTCTTCAGCTCTTGGCTAGCTACTTCTGCGTTAGATACAACTGTAGTCTTACTGTCAGAAAATGCTTTCGCCCCTGTTGGTAGAATCATAGTTAGCGCTAATGTAGCGGCTAATACACCAGTTAGTTTATTTTTCATGAGGGAATTGCCTCCTTAGATAGATGATCAATTTCATCATTTATTTGTTTAACTATGAAAATATGATAAAATTTATCCGTTCTTCCTTTTGGCCTACTTGCTAAATTCAGCAAGTAAAATATTTTTAAAAGGATCAGGACTATCAGCATTAAGGCTGTTCAAATTGACAGCTAATGTATGCTTGCCTCCAAGTGTGCCTCCAGCAAAAGTAACAAACCCTGGAATGCTACCTCCGTGTCCCCATATTGAGACACCGTTTGGAAGCTTAGTTTCATAGATTCCAAGACCATATCTGCCAAGTGCAGCTTCTCCTGTTGGAACTGTAGTAAGCATTTGTTTTAGTTGCTGTTCTTTTAGTAATTTACCCCCAAGTAAGTAAGAGAAGAATTTGTTTAAATCATCAGCAGTAGAAATCATATCTCCAGCCGAGCTCCCCATACTTGGGTTATAATAAGTAACATCTTTTGGCTCACTTGCTCCGTCTAGTTGGATATATCCACGGGCATGCTTGGATCCTGGAATCACGCTTGAATTGCCAGGTAAGAATGTATTCGATAATTCAAGCGGTTCAATGATCCGATTTTCAATCTCTTCCGCATAGCTGTTCCCGGTTACTGTTTCAATAAGGATCCCTAGTAATACGTATCCTGTATTTGAATAAGACCAGCTCTTTCCTGGAGCAAAATCTGGGGGCATCGAAATCCCCATCTTTACTAATTCTTCAGCCCTATACGATTTTTTAGTATCCATAAGATTAAAACTTTTTGACCTTGTGTATTCAGCGATACCACTTGTGTGGTTCAATAATTGCCGGATAGTAATCTGTTTATCATCATACCCGTTTCCTTGAATGACACCAGGCAACCATTTTTCAATAGAGTCGTCTAGATTCAAGCGGTTCTCTTCGGCTAATTGAAGTACAACTGTTGCCGTGAACGTCTTCGTCACGCTACCAATGCGAAAGCGAAAATCTGTTTTCATTGGTTTCTTGCTGCCCAGATTCGCTACCCCAGCGGCATAACTCCATGTTTTTCCACCCTCAGAAGTTTTAGCAAGTATCCCCGGGAATCCAAGTTGCAATGTATCCCGCACTGCTTGCTTGACAGAATTACGATCTCGTTGAGTACTTGTTTGTACCGAACTAGATACACTTTGAGTAGGTTCTGCTTTTACAATTAAGGTTGGCGTTGTGTATAACAGGGAACTTCCAGCTATTAAAAGGGCAAGACTTGCAAATGTAATTTGACTACGTGTTTTCATAGGGCATTCCTCTCCTCTATTCATATTCTATAGGTGGTTTCTTGCTATCTCGTATTAACCACACAGCTACCATCTCCACCAATGAAAAAAAGTCAACATTGAATTCGTAATCATCTTCATAATTATTATTTTTACAAACGCCATTCTGTCCTGGGTAAATCCCTCTTTTTCCACATATATGTTAACCACATAAATTACTTCTTTTCGTTGAAACAGTCTTGTTACTGGTCTGTTTTTCATATATAAGTCATATTTGTACCGCCTTTCACGCCTCTTTATATTTTTATCATACACAATGAAAATTTCTTTTTTCTTACCCATTTCTTACAAATTACTTACTTTCAAAATCGCTTTTATAATAGGATAGAAGGAGCATCTGTGCCGGAAAGTTCAGTAAATATATTAATCAAAAAGAAACACAGAGGTTTTTTACTTCTGTGTTTCTTTTTCCATCCTTTTAAATATTAAGAGTCGATTTACCCTTAACAGGATGAATTCTGGCTCTTTTCTAATGTAATTTTTCTTCTTGCAATACAACACAAATGACATTGTGCTGCATGAAACACTCCTAACGTTGTTAAAATCACTTGTTTTTAAGTCAAAATTTATTTAACTTAGGGCGGATACTCCATATCCATCAGCTTAAGAAAAATAAACGCCCTCAAAACGAAAAAATAAGCTACCTTCTCAAAGTAACTACCTGTAGAAAAAGAAAATGTTCATTTAGGAGATATATTAAAACCTTAGCTTGATAGTAATGCGGTGCTACCCCACACCCATCAACTTAAGGAGAATAAACGCCACCAAAACAAAAAAAGCCCCAAATTTTTCTTGAAAATAAGTTGGGGCTTTTGAACCAGAAAAGTATATTTTTAACTATGAAAACTACGATAAATTTTTCCTTTTTTCCTACTTGCTAAATTCAGCAAGTAAAATTTTTTTAAAAGGATTAGGACTGTCAGTTCTACCCAAACTATTCCAATTGACGACCAACGTATGCTTACCTCCAAGTTTACCTCCAACAAGAGTAGTAAACCCTAGAATGCCACCTGTGTGTCCCCATATCGAGACACCGCTTGGAAGCTTAGTTTCATAGATTCCAAGACCATATCCATCGATTCCTTCTTTTCCTGTAGGAACTGTAGTAAGCATTTGTTTTAGTTGCTGTTCCTTCAGTAATTTGCCACCGAGCAAGTAAGAGAAGAATTTGTTTAAGTCGTCAGCAGTAGAAATCATATCTCCAGCAGAGCTACCTGCACTTGGGTTATAATAAGTAACGTCTTTTAGCTCACTTGCTCCGTCTGGTTGGACATATCCACGGGCATGGTTAGTGCCTGGAATAACACTTGAATTGCCTGGTAGGAATGTATTCGACAATTCAAGTGGTTCAATAATCCGATTTTCAATCTCTTCCGCATAGCTGTTTCTGGTTACTTTTTCAATAAGAATGCCCAGTAATACGTATCCTGTGTTTGAATAAGACCAGCCCTCTCCTGGGGCAAAGTCTGGAGGCAGAGAAACCCCCATCTTCACTAACTCTTCAGCCGTATACGATTTTTTTGTATCCGTAAAATCAGCGTCTTTTGACCTTGAGTATTCAGCGATACCACTTGTATGGTTCAATATCTGCCGGATAGTAATCTGGTTACCATCATATCCATTTCCTTGAATGACACCAGGCAACCAGTTTTCGATGTAGTCGTCTAGATTCAGGCGATTCTCTCCAGCTAATTGAAGTACAACTGTTGCGGTAAACGTCTTCGTCACACTCCCAATGCGAAAGCGAAAATCTGTTTTCATTGGTTTCTTGGTTCTCAGATCCGCTATTCCAGCGGCATACCCCCACGTTTTTCCACCCTCAGAAGTTTTAGCAAGTATCCCCGGGTATCCAAGTTGCAATGTATCCCGCATTGCTTGCTTGACGGAAGTACGATCTCGTTGAGTATTTGTTTGTAACGAACTAGATACATTTTGAGTGGGCTCTGCTTTTACAATTGAGGTTGGTGTTGTATATAACAGGGAACTTCCAGCTATTAAAAGGACCAGACTTGCACATGTAATTTGACTACGTATTTTCATAAGGCATTCCTCTCCTCTATTCATATTGTATAAGTGTTTGCTTACTGTTCCTTACTTCCTGACAAGACTTAGGGAAAGGCCCTCACGCATATAGATTAAAGCCCCAGTACAAAGGTATCTATCAATACCAACAATTTGAGCCAGTTAAATCTCCATCCCTTCTATAACAAAATTATTCAAAGGTATGAAAGCATATTATGTACCCTTAGTTATTGTTAGGATTAACACAACATGAGACATAGCCCCAACCCATATTTTACTTTATTTATCCATGATATGTATTGAGAAAGAATGTAAATTCGAATCCTTTCCGTACCCCAACTATTAATCGTTTTTTTCACCTATTATAATTAGTTATTTAGAATTTCATAATAAAAACTGTAAAAAAATAACGAGTCCCTTAACGTACAGGAAGCGGTTGAAAAATATGTCTAAACGCACAATTTTCTTTTTTTTGATATGGTGACCCCATCGCCATCAAGCTACGGTTTTGAAGTACCCCCTAAATGAAATTTTTCTTTCTCTACAGTTAGTTATTTTGAGAAGTCAGCTCATTTTTTTGTTTTTGGGGTGTTTACTTTTCTTAAGTTGATGGATGTGTGGCGGTACCCCATCGCTATCAAGCTAAGCTTATGCAAAGTCAATTTTAGGCGAGATTGTTTCTTTTTTCTAAAGAGCAAGTGTAGGTGATTGAAAGATTTGCATACGAAATAAACCCTAACGGGTTTCATTTTTTTTGAATTAAGCGGCTTGATTATCAGACATGGTACAATTGTAAACAACACCTAATATATCAAAGACCGTTTTTTTCTCATATCGATGAGATTTCCGCCCGTTTTGCTGTAGGAGATTGAACAGGCGAAGTAACACCTTTGATAACTCTTGGATGTTTTTTCTTACGATTAGTCAAATGTTTTTTAGAGTTATAATTGATTAAATGCCAGAGATTTTAAGCCAATTAGAATGCAAGCCAAATACCCCTAATATGTGTCCATTTTTTACTAGGGGGAAGATATGGTACGATGGATGAAACTATGGTTTTAGGCGGCTAACCGATAATCATAGTGCATATTATGTGTAATGAGATAGAAGAGAAGCTTCAATAATTTATTTACACATGCAATGGACGCAACTTTATGACACTTGTTATAAGGTTGCGTTTTTAATTTATCGTAATACTCAACAATATGATTTTGTCCGTAACGTCGTTGTTTAATCATGTTCTGGATGATGAGGAAAAGGAGCTTCCGCAAATGTTTATTTCCACGTTTATTGATTTTATCTTTAAAAAAGGTTTTACCTGATTGAAAACGGCGTATATCAATACCAGCAAATGCATTGAGTTGCTTGTTATTGTTAAAACGAGTAATATCTCCTATTTCAGCCATCAAGCGTACGGCAGTATTCGGTCCAATCCCAGGGAGACTGCGAATGATATCGTATTCTGCGCGTTGCTCAGCTACATACACCATCTTGCTAATACAGCTTTCTTTTTGGTGAAGAAGCTCTTGATAGCGCCTTGCGTATAATTTGAGCTGGTCACACAGAACATCGTTCTGAGAAACAGCAGGATAGCAAATTTTCGCTATTTCAAGTATCTGAATCGCTTTTTTCTCCGCCGTAATATTTGATATTTTTTTATTGGTATTGGCACGAATACGATTTTTTATAATGGTTTTAGAAAGACCTAAAACACAATCTGGGTGGGGAAATAGTTGAACAAAATTTAAAAACAAATCAGATTTACTAGTAAATATTCTTTCCAATTCTGGAAATGTTAATTGGATTACTTTATGCATACGGCCGCGAATTATTGATAATTCATCATCCAGTTCACTATATAATCTAGAAAGAGATTTTAACTGATAGAATAAATTATCAGTTCCGGTAGATACCCTTCGGGTAACTGTAAAATGAGTGAGAGCTAATCGGTGTGCGTCGCTTCGGTCTGTCTTATGAATCCGCAAGGAATCACATTGTATTTTGGCTTCTAATGGGTTTAATAAACAATATGTATACTGGTTATTTTGCATAAATCGTTCTAGCTGTCTGGAATAGATCCCTGTTGCTTCGAACACAATTTCAGGTGATTCACCGGTTTCATCTGTAAGCTTATGTATCTTTTCTTGTAGCTTTTTAAAATCAGGCTTAGAATGCTTGATTTCACTTTCGAATACGCATTGTTTTTGTGCATTATAAATTACCATATAACTTTTACCCATACTGACATCAAATGCAATAACGTGTTTCATATAGCGCCTCCTCAGGTGGAATTGAAGTCTTCAACTTACACTTATCGATTCTCATTTCTTATACACGATCTCGAAGACCAACATACTAAAAACTGATTCAAATAAGGTAAGTGAAGAAGGTCAGTTTTGTATACGGATTCAGGATCCCAAAACACCCACGACCTCCTCTTCACTTCTACTATATAAAAAATAGTAGTGCGAACCAATGCCTTGGTCTGCACTACTAATCTTAGTATGTTTTGTATAGTTTGGAATAGAAGAAGAAAATAGTCTTTAATCATATATATGGCTTTATACTCACTAAGCTCTCGTTTTTTCTTCATGAGGAGCAATTGGCGCATCTGAAACATGATAGAAGAACAGAGTAGAATGGCAATCAACTGACCATATAAATGGCACTCCAATCGTTCTGGTTTTATCTTTTTACAATGATGAATTTGAAAGAATGACTTCCACGTTTTAAATAAAATTTCGATTTGCCAACGCAAAGAATACCAGTCATGTACCTGTCCCATCGGGACAATATCTGTAGGGGTGTTTGTCATATATACATTGATACCACTGAGTCGTTTACTACGAGGAGAATACTTCATTCCTTTCTTTTTTTCTCTTACAGCTTGATCTTGTAATCGTTTTTGTTGCTGTTGTTTTGTTAATCGATGAACAATTACACGAGCTGGCACTTTATCAATCATTCCTACATAAGCATCAGCTATTTCACATGTTTGTCCTGGTTGAAGGGAGTTCATTAACGTCTCCATATCTATCTGTATATACTCTGTACCTTTCTTAATTCTTCCATCTTGAAAATAATCAGGGTTAGGATTTTTTTGATAAATACGTATATTCGACTTGATACGAGAGATATAGTAGGCCTCTTTATCTTGTATATATTGAAGGTCTTTTAAATGAAAATAACCTAAATCTCGGATACATAAATCATTCGCCGTCACAGTTGGGGCACACAGAGAGCCGTAAGTGCGATCATGTTGTTTACCTGGACCTGTATGAATATGTAGGAACTGTCCACTTAACAAATCATACTCAAGTTGAATTTTTATCCCAGCTGTATGGCTGCATCCTCCTGCACCTGGATAAACCGATGAAAATACATCCGGGAGTTGAAATGCAGTTGAATCTAAAATACGAATACGCTTGAAAACAGAAGTGTATGGAGAAGAAATCGGCATAGATGCGGCCAATTTTTTGCTTAATAGTTCGGCTAGTAGGTGTTGTAAAAGTTGGACGGCCGCCTTATTAAATCGTTGATTCAGTCCCTCAGGACTGATAAGTACTGCTGTTGATGCTTCTAAACAGCTAGATAACTGAGTTAAAGAAGTCATAGCTACATTTTGGCTCACCCATACACATAAAGCGACTAAATCTTTTGCTTGGTACTTACTGGTTCGTTGTACAAAACCAACATCTCTAGCAAGATCCCGTAAGGTATTTGGAGATAAAAAACTTTGAATCTCTTGAGCAAATAGTTGTAATTCGTCAGACACAGAAACAGACATGAAAAACGCCATCCTTTCCTATGATTCTACAGAAAGAATAGCGCATTTTTTCATTTTAGGGGCATTTCTTTTTATTAACTCGATAGCGATGTGGCGCTTTGTGACGCTGACAAATAAAAAAAGACCGGATCGCGAAACCCCCGGACTAATTCAGTATCAAACCACGATCTTAATCTTCGGTCTAACGTTGATTGCAATCAATCTTTGCGCTATCGTGTCCCGTTAGAGCAATACCTTTGTAATATGTTCCACCACGTTGTTTGTAACTAAGTTAACGCCTCTCATTCGAACGATTCAGCGATTTCATGCACGTTACCAAACGGATCAACGAAAGCAGCATATCGCTCTTGAGTAGGTTTATCATGCAAAAATTGAATACCCTTTTCCTTCATTTCCTTATAAGTTTGCTCAACAGATACGACCTCAAACACCAAAACTGTTCTAGCCTCGTTTGAATAATCTCCAATTTCTTTGGTCTTTTCACACTTAAAAGCTATAAGCTGACAGCCGTCAATGGCAAATACAAGCTTATTTTCTTGCTCTAACAATGTTTGCAAACCCAGTAATTCAGAATAAAACCATCTCGCCTTTGTCATGTCATTGACGAAAATCATTATATGTCCTAGTTTCATAAGGCTATGCTGCCCCTTCACTTTTTTAAGGATACCATTTTTTATGGTTCATGCAGAATCTTTGCTAATGATTATTTGAAGTATTCGCGAATTGATTAGCATATCCTGCCCCTTAATTTAATAAATGGCGAAAAGGGAACGATTTTATCATAACGGGGTACAGCCCATCACCATCAAGCTAAGAAATGCAAATACCTCAAAACGAAAAAATGAGCATTTTGTTACAAGTTAGTACAAAATTTCGTTCTGGGGGTACTATAAAATTTTAGCTTGATGGGCATGTGGCGGTACCCCTACTTCAAAATGTTATCTCCAACTTTTTGACACATTGTTTTTCATAGAAATCACGCCACTTCAAAAGGTGTACCCTTTGATACGAAAATAATTCACATGAAATTATTGTAATTTTATATAAATTCTTCAAAATATAACATTTACATATTATATGTTATTCAATTAATTTTATAGGATCCACAATGGTGATATTCAGTCTTTGTACAATTGGATTATTAAGTAATGTAGTGAAAATAATGAATGACACAGCGAAAATATTTAACTATGTATTATTTGTATTTATCTCATCAGCAATAATTTATTATTTATAAACTTCTTATCAAGTAGGAAGAAAAGAAAAAACACTAGCTTAATAACAGTGTTTTTTTTTCTTTTCTATTTATAGGCCAATGTATTTTATTTGAATAAAAAAGAGGATATTATGATAAAGAAAAATAGAATAGGCACAATTATACCAATTTTAATACCGGTTTTATTGATTTTATCTATTGTTAATGTTGCATACAAAATTATTTTAACTGAATTTTTTGGAGTCTCTATACTTTTACCTGTATTTCTTTGTCCAATTGGATTTATCTTAGCTATTTTTTCCTATGAAGTAGATAAAAATATCGGAGCGAAAATCGGGATACTATTAAATGTGTTAGTATTTTTGATACCTTTTATTTGGATATTTGGAAGAATTACGCGTAGTTAGAATTTAATCCGGACATCTCCTATATCACTAAATCTATGAACATATAAAAAGGAAGAGAAATTTTATAATTCTCTTCCTTTTTATATGTTCATTTGCTGTTTAGTACTTCGAAAAATGCTGTAGAATTTATCTCTATCATTATAACAGTATAAAAGTTGGTTATAAGATGCAATATTTACACGTACCACGCCTCCGATAATAATAAGCAATCGTAGCACCAAACAGAGCCACTCCCCAAATTGGCCATAATAACTCTGGACCTTCCAATGCCCATCCCCTATGATCTAGGCACCCTTTATTAATAAACCCCCGGATGTACATCAAACCAGCTGAAGTAACCATAATGGAAACCAGTGAAGCAGGAATAATCGCTAATGAAAGAGGTACACGCCTACCAGCAATAAATGGAAACCAGCGCGGATAAATTTCTCCCCAGGGCTGAGTAAGCCCCAACGTAAGAATTGCCCCTCCGAGAACTACGGTAGCCAAGGACGCACCCATTAACCAAATTCCGGGTGAATCACGTTCAAAAGATTCAAGTAATTCTTTGGTAGTTCCCAGTGGAATGCCCATCGCCCAACACCATCTTGTTATGGAATAACAGATAGGAATTATAATGGCAATGTAAGTGCACCATTTCCCCCAAGATGCTGCTGAGGATTGTGATGTCCATTTTTAGAGGGATTACTATTTCGGCCACAATACGGACAAGCATTTCGTGTTTGGCGTTGATATACTAAAGCAGTCGCACTCCATAGAAATGCTCCTAGCATACTAATATATGGATTTGCAATCGTCCAGTACATCATCTGCTCAAAAAATTTCACTCCATGCGGAAAATCAAATAGTGCTCCAATCAAAAAGATAAATCCATATGCCGCAGACGCCAAAACGCGGTAGTCAATAACTGCAAATAATAGAATCGCTACTAACATATACACAAACATGAGTAATACTATTCGTAAAAGTCCCTTGCCCCAGCCACGAATCATCATGACAGCTACAATGACTCCCATTAATCCAAACCCAATTTTAAGTCCATATTTACTTCTTAAAATAAACAGCACCAAAGTTTTCATTAAACCTCTTACACCAAACAGAAACCGAACCATATGCACTTACATCTATCCCTTCAGGAATTTCGTAGTTTTGGTCTCCTTTATTTCCCTTTAATTTTCCTAATTCAATATACTGATAGTTTTTCACGTCTTCATTATTTTTCAAACGATTCGTAGGAACTAATACAACTCGCACATCCGGCCCATTAGATGTTGCAAAATCAGAAAGTCGTAAAACACGTTTTCCATCCGCTAATTGATGGATTGTTGCCGTTCCAGTTGTTTCATGAACACCATTTTGAAACTGTCCTTCACTTATTACTCGATCACTTTGTTGCTTTGTCTCATTTGATTGTACTTCTGTTTGTGGCAATGCTTCATTCACCTGCTTATCAATAAATAATTTCTCTGGTCGGAACAATGACCATAACCCTCCCATTACAATTATCAAACCGCCTATAAACCATACATATTCTCTTTTCATAAAGTAAAAAAACCTCCTGTAACATACTGTGTAGTAGTATGTTAGCAAGAAGGTCTTTCATTTTTATAACATAAATATTACAAAAGTCTTTCAGCGGTCTTATTTTTTCTGATGCGATGGGAAGCGTAAACCAAAATTCACTAACCTGCTTGCCATCTGCGCGCCCCCTCTCACCATTTTATCTCTTTTGCATTTCAATCAATGATTTTGCAATAGCTAATCCAAATTCAGGACTTTGCTTGCAAGAGCCTTAGAATTTTTGCATCAGAACCATTAAAAGTATAGTGAGGCCTATTCAGGAAACTTAAAAAGAGCAGTTAGTAAATTTAGTTTTTAACTGTGTCTTTAACTCAATAATCTTCTGAAGAATTAACAGTAGCAGAAATCTTTTGTTTTTCATTGCCAGAGACATGTCTCTCTAATTAAATCTCAGGTGTCGCATATTCTCCTGAGAAACCAATCTGAGTAATGACAACATCCATATTTTTTTCTGTTTTAAAGTGATTAATAGTTGCTTGATTAGCTGTTTCTTTAGTCTTTAGCTAGGCTTCTTTACTAAATTCATCTATTGTACCATAATCCATAATTGCATATACAAAAGCACCCAGTGTTAGTAACGTAGCACTTCCTAAGACAAATAGGGGGTTCACTAATTTCTTACTCATGTCCATTCATAATTCCATTCTATTGTTTATTTATTTTGTTCATATGAACACTTTGAATTTTAAAGTACCTTATACGCTTTTTCTATTTCATTAAATGACAATAGCATTATATTTTTATAAAGTTCTTTAGAAAATTTTTATAAGGGAATATATTAATTTTGAATTGTACAAATAGGAAGAGTAACTTCAACTGTTGTTCCTTTATTTATTTCACTCTCAATAAATACCTTTCCGTGATGTGTTTCGATAATTTTATAGCAGATCATTAATCCTAAGCCAATCCCCTCTTCCTTAATACTGTAAAAAGGTTCTCCTAGATATGGTATACGTTCTTTTGAAATTCCACACCCTTGATCCATAAAACGAATGATTATTTGATCATTATCAAGTTTATCAATTTGAATCAGAATTTCTCCTCCCATTGTCATGGATTCAATTGCATTTTTTAAAATATTAACAAATACTTGTTTTAATTGATTTCCTTCGCATGGAATCAATGGAATACCGGGTGTAAAATCGATTCTAATTTGTATATTATTCATCATTACTTGAGGTTGCAGTAGTGTCAAAACTTGATCCATTAGCACACCAATATCATTAGGTTGTATCTTTACCACCTGTGGTTTAGCTACCGCCATAAATTCAGTTGTAATACTTTCTATACGCTCAATCTCTGATGATACTATATTTATATAACCCTGATCATTCTCATTTCCCGTTGATTTTAGTAATTGCATAAACCCTTTCATTGCGGTTAATGGATTATTAATTTCATGAGCCATTGCAGTCGCTAATTGTCCTACGACAGCAAGTTTTTCAGATTTTCGTAGTAATTCTTCTGTTTTTAACCGTTCAGTGATATCACGAGAAATGCTTAGGAAAACTTTTTTACCATTTAAGTTAAAAACACGGACACTAAACTCAGTTGTTATTATTTTTCTTGTTGGAAAAACATATTCATCTTGCAAAGTGAAGGAAGTTTGTCCCTCTCTAATTTTTTCTAGTAACCTTACAATCATTGGAGAATCTTGTGGTACAACATTTGGAAATGGCAACGAGAGCAGTCCTTCTCTACTATACCCCAATCTTTTACACCCAACAGGGTTTACCTCAATAAATCGACTTGGAACATGATCTTCATTCAGCTCTACTACATATACTGCGTCAGTTGCTTGTTCGATTAGTGCACGGTACTTCATTTCACTATCTCTTAATTGCTGGTGTAATCGATTCCTTTCTCTTTCTGCTTGTTTTCTTTCAGAAATATCTCTACATATTGCTGATAAAGCTATCACATTTCCTCTTACATCTAGTATAGGAGAAACTGTCAGACTGACATCAAAAAGACTTCCATCGTTACGTTGTCTAACCGTTTCTAATCTAGTAACTATAGATTCTCCTGTTAGAATTTTTCGAATATTTTCAAGTGATTCATCCATTAAGAAATCTGGTACACAAGGTAATCTCTTACCTATGATTTCTTGTGATGACCACCCAAATATCTTTTCATAAGCTTTATTGGCTTGTAAAATATGCCCTTCTCGATCAGATATGGTAATAGCATCTACATTATGCTTTATAAACGATTCCAGTAATTCTTTAGTAGCTCTTAATTCTGATTCTACCTTTTTCCTTTTGGTTATATCGACTGTAGAACCAACAACTTCAATAACTTGTCCATTTCGTTTAATCGGCCTAAGCGCAATAAGAATAATAGTTTTATCATTTGGCCAGGGTAATTCGAATATAATTTCTTTCCCTTCCCATGCCTGAAGATAATGCTTCATCAATTGTGGAACTAAATGTGGAGGAACAATAGAAGCATCAATAGTACGTAAGCTTTTTCCTACCACCTGTTCAGAATAAAATCCTTTTTGATAATAAAACTGCCCATCACATAAAGTGTGTATAAAGTGCTTACCCACTTTTTTAAATTTAAAAATCCCCCCTTGAAGTTCATGTACGGTATCTGTGAGTTCTTGCTTCGATTTTATTAATTCTCGATTTATTTTAGATAAATCTTGTGTTAAATAATACAATCTCTGGTAAGCTTCCATAAGAAAGAGCCCGATTAGAAGTCCTAAAGCTATATATAATAAGCCTCCAGTGTAAAGCAATGTAATATTAAAACATAAACCAACTAACCACTTTATTCCCACAAAAACAGAAAAATATAAAGATGCACTTTTAAAAGGATGAAGGTTTTTAAAGTATGTTTTAAAAGTAGCAAATAGGATACTCATACTTAAATATGCAATCACGGGTGGCTCCCAATACCCACCAATGTAAAAGATACGCATTATAATAATGCTAATTAATGTAATCCAACCAGCACTGCGACCAAAGTAAATAAAAGATAAAATAAGAGGAACAACTCTAAGATCGTAGGAAAATCCCATGTACGGAAAAGAAAAGAACATCAAAGTAACTGCGATAATCCCTCCATATAATTTTTCAAAATATCGCCTGGAATGAATCGTAAACACTTGAATAAATATTGCTGCGCTAACCAATAGAGAAAAAATAGAAAGATTGATGAAATAGTCTTTAATAATCATTTAATGTCCCTCCTTGCATTAAGTATATTCGACAAAAAAGCAGAAAATCCTACAAATAGTATAAACAGTTCTGGTGCAAAAAAATTAAAATAGATGTAAATAATCTTTAAATCTTGGACATTCTGAGATCCAAAAATTCTCTAAAGCAAATATTGAATTTACCAAAACTATGCTTTTTTTAGACTCATATAATCGTATCTACAAAAAGCAACCAGAAATATTTACTTTCATAATGGAAGTGCTCTTTTCTAGTCTAATAAAAGCAATATATCGTTTTATTGCACCAAAACTTGAAGAAAGAAATCTTCTCGAAAAGACAGAAGTACTGCATAAATTCCAAAGCACTCGGCAGAAATCAACATTCTATTTTAACAGCAATTTTATTTAGTCTGAAATTTCAATTTAAATACAAAAACGATCCTTTTTGTAGGAACCTACAGAAAAGATCGTTTTTTTTAACTCTTATTCTTTGCTGAAATGCTCATTTATGATGGGATCAAGTGATGGACCAAATATTCCCCTTTTTTAAAACCTACGCGATTTCTTCAAAGTCTCCAATATATCATCTGTAAAGACCGTACTCCACTCAGCTTCAGTTAAAAGGTTTTGGTTCCGTAACGACATGATAGGCGTTATTAATAAAACTTAAACTAGAAATTCAAAATGAAATTTATATATTTTTTTGATTGTTTTTAAAAGAAAGCATCGTCCCCTCACTATTTGATTGTAAAGTGTATTTTATTTCGAACATCTTTGATATATCTTCAATATTTTTTAATCCTAGCCCCGTTCCTTTACAATTTATATCAAACCCAATCCCATTATCTCTAAAGGAAACAATATCATCGTCTATAAGGATTTCAAGTTTTTTAGCTTGTGAATGTTTAAGCACATTTTGAAAAATGTTATCAAATAGCCTTTGAATCCATAACTCATTACTATTCCATACTAAACCTTTATCTTGCGGTTTATATACTAATTCAATTTTATGAATATTATACAAATAGCTCCATTTTTTAACCATGTTTTCTATTAATTTATGTATATTTACTTCATCATTCACAATATAAGTATTCTCTAATGTCTCTGTAGATTGAATATTAAATTCGTTAGTTAAATCACTTATATATTGTATCTGCTCATACATTGATTCAAGTACTGGTGCTTGTTCTTCGTATTCACCTTCTAAATAATATAATTGTAATCTAACAGCTGTTAAAGGTGTATTAATATCATGCTGTAATTTATTTAATAGTTCTTTTTTTATTTGTTCCTGTTGTTGTAGTTCTAATTCTCGATAAGTCGTTCTTTCTATTAGCAAGTTTACCGACCTAATTAGTTCCCCCATTTCATCATCGCTTTTGACATCTATTATATTAGGGATTTTTTTATCACTTGCTAAATCTCGAATCGTTTGATTTAATACATTAATTTTATTTAATAATGAATTAATCGATTTTGAAAATAAAAAAGCTAACACTAATAATGATAATAAAAATATGATTAACATCGTGGGATATGCAAAAGATTCATGAAATGGAATGTTCTTGTTTTGGGTTTTAAAGGCAACATTATAAATAACTGATATAAGGATACTAATCGATAACAATAACAATGGTACGCTAATAATAGCAGAGAATAGTAGTAACTGATATTTCTTCTTTAAGTTCATTTCTTCATATAGGTATTTAATCTATACCCTTCTCCATATATATTCTGAATAATATCACCTGTTTTATCATTGATTTTGGTCCTAATTTTCTTTATATGTACGTTCATGATATTTTGATTTCTATCTTCGAGTTGCCATAAGTAATCAAAGAAGTGTTCTTTTGTTAGAATTCTATCCCTATTTTCATATAAGTAGAAGAATATTTTACGCTCAATCGCAGTAAACGCAACTTCATCACGCAAACCATTAATGAAAACCCTTTTATATTCTGCATCTATAAATAAATGTTTAATTTGCGTGAAAGTACCGTATTGATTATCTAACATTTTCTGAATTCTTAACAGTAATTCTCTAGGATCAAAAGGTTTTATCATGTATTCTTCTCCAATGGTAAGACCTTTTAGTTTACTATCAATATCATTCCGAGCTGATAGAAATATAATTGGAATATTTAATCCTAGATTTTTTATTTTCTTTGTAATTTGATAACCATCTTCACCTGGTAACATAACATCCATTATGACTAAATCTATCTCATGAATTACATCAAGAACATTCTTTCCTTCTTTCTCCCAATACACATTGTACTTTTCGCGCTGCAAAATTTTCTGTAATAAATCTCCTATAATCAAATCGTCTTCAACAATTAATATGTTATATTCTTTCATCATGTAGACCTTCCATCGCTAAAATAACAATAGCTTAGTTCTTCACTACTTTATTATTAATAAAATCCATTGTAATTTTGTATATTTCATCAGGAGCGTGTAAATAAATACTATGTGTACCTTCAATTATTTTCACATCAGCTATCAATAATTTGCTAGCAAACTCCTCATAATCTCTGTTTTTTTGCTTTGTATACTTCGAGTTTTTATTTTGCCTAGCAATCGCATCTATAAATAAAATTGGTGTTTCTTTTGGGAATGATAAGGAATTAGATTTGTTACTGTTATTGTAACTTTGTAAAAGTTCTTGCTTCATATCATCATTAAAAGCTTGTTTATATGAGAGCGCTTTATAAATAGTTTTTTCCTGTTCGGTTAAAAAGGATTGCTGAATTACTTCGGGATTAT
This sequence comes from Bacillus sp. FSL R9-9410, assembly GCF_038050385.1. NCBI lineage: Bacteria > Bacillati > Bacillota > Bacilli > Caryophanales > Bacillaceae > Bacillus > Bacillus sp. FSL R9-9410. Next base: position 1,749,822 of record NZ_JBBOTV010000001.1, on the reverse strand, counting down.
AAGTGATAGAAGGAACTAATCGCTGAAAACCAATTTTCGTTAAAATATTCATCCCTTTTATTCTTAATGAATCAACCGCGTCTATTTTATGAGTTACGTACTGGTTAGGTAAACCTATATCTAACGCAATAATCCCTTTTACTTCACTTGGGTATTTTTGTGCCCAATAAATAGTCTCTATACCCGATAGAGAGTGTGGCACTAAAATATAGGGAGGTTTATTTCCACTTCGAATAAGCGCTTCTCTCGTTTGTTCTAATATCGTATCAATATCCCTATCATCATGAAAAACATCACTGTATCCATAACCAGCTCTCTCAATTACAGAAATCTTATTTTCTTTAGAAAATTCACTATATAATCCTTTCAATTCATAAACAGGAACGGCAATTCCGGATCCGGACATAAATACAAACGTATCCTCCCCGCTCCCCTCGTTATAAACATTCACTTTTTTATTATTGAAATTAACAAGTTCCCCTTCATTGTTCATTAATTTCGATTCCATTTTTAATTGATAGTTATGATATATGAATACAGCGCCTGTTCCAAAGAAAATAATACTAATACACACAAAAAATATAATCTTTACTATCTTCAATAATTTTTTCATATGATACCCCTTTCAACTTATACTGAAAGGGTACAATATAAAAATAAATTTCTAATAAATTTTTGAAAATTAATATTTTCACTTTGTATCTAAGTATGGACTACTTTTAAAATTTCCAATTCAAATGCCTTTCTTAATATCTACGCAATTTCTTCAAAGTCTCCAATATATCATCTGTAAAGGCAGTAGCCCCTTCATTCTCTAAAGCTCTAAAATATAAACTTCTTAAGAAAACTCTAATATTTTGTACTAAAATAGCATGCTGAGGATTTCGGATGTCTTCAACAATTGCTATACTATGTAGCCAGTTGCTCCACTCTTCTTCAGTTAAAAGATTTTGATTACGTAACGACATAATTGGCGTTACTAATCTCTCATCCTCAAAGTGTATGTATACGTAGTCACTCATACGAACTTTTTGACGAACAGCAGCTAGTATTGCATATGAAAACTCACGATTTTGTATTGTACGTGCCAAAGCATCTAGTGCATCTGCCGCATGTGCAGTAGAATGTGCCCAGCCTTTTCCTTCTACGTAACCCCTTACATCTTCTTCTAAATAGACATATTCCAGAACTTGTTCTGCCACACTATACAGCTGTTCTTCAGATAACAACGGTTCTCTTTCATGAACAGATAATATAAGTGGTGGAATTAATACGGAGAACGCACGTTTAAATACAGAATCAGTTCCCTTTTCACCAATTTTATAAAATAAATAATCAGGACTAATCGCTTGTAACATTAATCCTCGTAATTCTTTTTGTCTAAATACATCATTTGTAATCCATGTGTGAAGCGTACTATATATCAAATCATCACGTAATTCAGCATCAGGTGATCCGATATAATCTAGCATCCACTGTGCATATGGATATGCGTCCACATCGGCTGGTACAGCATAATTATTATTTTTAATTTGTTGTAATTCTTCTTTTAGTTCTAGTGCTTCTGTCATTATATTTCCTGTCCCCTTTTTACGTTTTTTAACTTATTTTCGCCTTATCCCCTGTAATTTCCCTCATAAAATCAAGTCGATTTTTAATATAGTTTTAGTCCCTATCTTTCTATGAACTTGATTCAATTATATAAATTTCTCCCGAGAAATAAAAGGAAATACATTGGAACACCAAAGCTTCTCACTTTGTTTGCATGCATTTCATGTAAGTTTAAGTTATAAAATAAAGTATTTTTTTCATTTGTATTCAAACGGAGTTACAATCAAAATTTGAATCACTTTAGAACTTGTTTAATAAATTCTGTTTTAGCTTTTGTGTATGCTTCTCTATCTTGGTTAAACCTTTTAGCTAACTCTTGCTTTAGATTTGAATAATCATAAACTAATTGTGGATTTTCTCGTAAGCGGTTACGAAATAAAAGTTGTTGCTCCCATCGCTCAGTTCCTTTAACCATCAAATGTAGATGAGCTACACGCCTATTATTCTTAACTTTCACAAAGAACCTTCTCCAAGGTCTTTCATCTAATTCTGGTCCTACATAATGCCAATCATATATAGCCAATTTTGCTGAAATATCGATTACTCTATCAAATGAGTCTGTTTCAGCCATTAGGTCAATTATAGGTTTTGCAGGTAAACCAGGTATGGATGTACTTCCTATATGTATTACTTTGCTTATACCGAGAGGAGCAAGCAGTTCATGCAGTTGCTGTTCTTCACATCTCCCTTTATCTTGCCAATCAGGATTTGCATTAACTATCTCTACTGACTCATTCGCCCATACAGGCCAATCGTTCGGATTATCTTTTTTATCCACCCAACACATCCCCTTTCACGAACTTTTTGCTATATAAACGATTTTAAATTCCTTTAAATACAACTACCGGATCATCAAAATTACTATTCTGAAATATAACATTCGCACATTCTTTCGGATTATGCTCATCTATATACATCTTACAAGCCACATGATATCTGTTTATAAACATTTTCTCTGCTTCTTCATAACTTCCAAAAGCCTCAGTCTCGCGCTCTGCACCACGTTTTCTCGCAATCTCAAAATCTGTATCTACGAAAATTTTATAGTCAAATAGATACTCAATTTCTTTTTTCAATAAAAATGTTCCATCTACTATTAATACCATATTTTGAGAGGCCACTAGCGGTGCATTATGTACAGGGATGTCCGTTATTAAGTTATGAGATATCGTTTCATAATGTAAATTCCCATTAGGTCCTAAAGGCTTCAATAACCTTTCTTTAAAAGCTGAATAATCATGTGCATCTTCATAATATCCTCTTGCAGATTCTTTACCTTGCGTATAACGAATTGCTCTTAGGTTATGAAAATCATCAATGCTTGCACGTGTTACTGGTACTCCGCACTTTTTCATTTCCTCTGCTAGTTCATTTGCAAATGTTGTCTTTCCGGATGCTGTAATACCACTTACCCCGACTCTTATTGGATGAGTTAAGTTTAACGTTAAAATATGATCATCAATTTCTTTCATTCGTTGTTTTCGGTTCATGATATTCCCTCCCTACGATTAGTTTACATAACATAATTATCAGAAATAATATATGTCACTATTTGTCGGTAAGTCGATATTCTCTGTCGAATCGTCGATATATTGAAAAAATCGTTGATATATTATTATTAGCTTACTTCCCCTTAAACCCTCGATACAAAGCAGTTCGTAATTCCTGCTTATACTCCTCAATTTCTGGCATATCCAGCTCTTCTGCTAATCGAATTGCTAATTCAATATCATACGGTACACGTACGAGTTGAATGGAAAAACTCGCTGCTTCTTTTTCATTGTAAGTTCCTTCAAAAATTAAATAAGAAGCTTGTGTAATTTCAAGTGGGTTTCCTACGCTACCAGCATTACATAACGTTTTCCCTCTAAAATTTTGCACATACGCCTGGTGAACGTCACCGTAACAAACGACATCTGGTTTTCTTTCCCCTTCTATATTCTCTGTCAAATCACTATTTTCGAACATACTAACACGCTCTTCTCTTGAAGCGTGTGGTTGAATTCTTTCATACAAACTTCTCGGTGAAGCGTGAAACATACGAATGAGTTTTCCGCTCATATAAAACTCGATTGAAAATGGTAAACTTCTTAAATACTCATTTTGTTCTTCTGACAGTTGTTTTTGATGCCATTTTAACGCTTCGAATTCAGTCGGTTTTGTAATGAAATCATCCCAGTTTCCCATTACGGTTCCTTCACATTCTTTACGAACGATTTCAATTACTTCGCTAGAATGAGGACCTTTTCCTACTAAATCTCCAAGACAAATAATACGTTCAATTCCTCTTAATTTAATATCTTGCATCACAGATTCTAAAGCCGGAATATTACCATGAATATCTGAAATTATCGCAATTTTATCCAAATGAATCCCTCCGTTATTTATTGTTTATTATATCCGTATATTGTGATTGATACCATTTTGGAATATAGGATGAAAAATGATTATGATCTTCTAAAATTCTGTTTAATCTCTCTTTCATATCATCTACTAAATGTGGCGTACTTCGGTTTGTCCATACGATATCCGCTGGGAATGTCATTGCTGCATATAATGAATACAGTTTCCAAAAATGGAGTGACGGTTCACCTCCGCAATAACCGTGAACTTGACCAACCGCAAATGGTTTACTTATTCTTGTAGTAAAAATCGCTACATTATAAAAATCATGTATTGGATCGCCAAAATCATATCCACCAAAATCGATAACGATAAACTCCTTATTGTGAATCATACTATTTGCTGGGTGGTAATCATCGTGTAAAAATGTGATAGGACGATTTTTTAATAAATCTTTATGATTTTCTACAAAGGTTAATACTGGCTTCAAATCCAGAAAATTCACCTCGTAATCTGCTAATGCCTCTATGTATCTTTCGTATTTATTCCATCTAGATGTTTCCCATTTATTACTTGCACTTTCTCTTTCTATCGAGTGAATCCTCTTTAATATTTCACCTGCTTTTCTTCCTGCATTATACTGTTCCTCCACCGATAGCTTACCTAAGCCCTCTTCACCATTTACACCTCGGGTCCATTCAAATACTTGAACACATTTATTTAATTCCTCAAGTTTTATGAAATGAATTAACTTCGGCGTTGGAATATGTAATGACTCCAACTGTTTCATATACGTATATTCTTCTTGTTTTCGTTCAAAATTAGCAGAATCACACACTTTGACAAAATACGTTTCTCGATTCTCTAATTCAACTTTATATTTCTCTTCATGTGAAAACCCTTTTGTAATAGCTGTACATTTCACAATACGAGGCCACTCTATTTTTCTCTCTATCTCTCTTAAAATTTCTTCCACAAAGTTCACCTCTATTCATATATGTACAAACTACCTAGCACTTCACGCTTTCGTTTATTTTCCCCTTTAAACTCCACCGCAAACGGATATTCACCATGCTCCTTCAAGCGTTCTTGCACTAACCCTTCTCCAATCGGTTCACAAAACTGCACACTAATACCACCAAACACTACACTTTGACACTCAGCATTCCACTCTTCATTTCTTATAACTGAACTTACTGTTAATCCCATTACTTCTTTCCATTTCCGCACTGTTTCTCGAACATTTTTCACCGCATAATGAATCATTTCAATTTCTTCTACTTTGTTTTTATGTTCAGCGATCGTTCCTGTTTTACGTAAATCGTTTCTTCTTTCTTCATCTGTTTCATTCCATTGTATAAAGAATGGTATATTCGGTCCGTTCTCTTCCTGCTTTACAAACAACATTTTCCATTCTAAAAGGCGGCCATCTTTTCTTATACGTTTCCCTTCAATTGGCCCTATCGTATGTAAACCATGCTTACTAAACTTAGCTGCTAGTTCTTCAATTTCATCTGTTCGAATTGCGATTTGTAGCATTCCTTCTCCATTTTTTAATTTCACCACTGTTTCCTGTACTAATGGATTTTCTGCTTCTTTCGCTTTATCTTCATGCTGAACAGCTAAAAATTCTATATATGATAAATCAAAATAACATAAACTATTCCAGGTACCCCAGTTCGTATGCTCTCCGCCTAATGCAGTATGAAATCCACGCTCCTGCATTTGTTTTGCCGCTTCCTCCGGTGTGCCATGAACTGCGTGAACAAGATGATCAAATGCTAACATAGTCTTTCTCCCCTTTCTCTCCATCCTTTTATTGTATATTTTATTTTTATTTCGTTCAATTCAAAAAACTTTAAAACCTAGTTGATTTATACGATTAATATGTATTATAATAAAACAAATTTAATTATTGCTGATTGGAAAAACCAAAGGCACTTTTCTCATACGGGAAAAGTGCCTTTTTATTTATTATTACAGGGGGATTATTTATGCAGAAATTAATTATCTTTGCTATTATCGGATTTTTCGCTCAATTGATTGATGGAGCACTTGGAATGGCGTACGGGGTAACGTCTACTTCTTTATTATTAATGTTTGGTATCGCACCAGCTGTTGCATCTGCATCGGTTCATTTAGCTGAAGTCGTTACAACTGCGGCTTCTGGTGCATCTCACATCCGATTTGGAAACGTTGATAAATATACAGTTTCCAGGCTTACATTACCTGGAGCAATTGGTGCATTTGTTGGAGCATGTTTTTTAAGTAATTTACCTGGCAATGTAATTAAACCGTACATTTCCTTATTTTTATTTACTTTAGGGGTTTATATTTTGTTACGATTCATCATTCAAAAACAAATTGTTTCTTCAAATAAGCGTATGTCTGCTAAACAACTTGTACCGCTCGGTCTGTTCGCAGGATTCGTTGATTCAACTGGCGGTGGTGGCTGGGGACCTATTACGACACCTGTTCTTCTTGCAAGAGGAAATGATGCTAGAAAAGTTATTGGATCTGTAGATACGAGCGAATTTCCTGTTTCACTCGCTGCAACAATCGGCTTTTTCATCTCACTTGGCTGGGAACAAATAAGCTGGGTTTGGGTATTTGCTCTAATGCTTGGTGGTATTGTTGCCGCACCAATCGCCGCATGGTTAGTGCGCATTGTTCCTTCGCATTTACTTGGCGTACTCGTTGGCGGACTTATTATCTTTACGAATATACGTACATTACTTACATCATTTAAAGTTGATCCAACTATTATTACACTTTCTTATGTTGCAGTTGGTCTTATCGTTGTTATCTCTATTCTCATTTCTGTCCGTAACCATTCAAAGCATTCAACGATTGGCTATCCGGCAGATCAAAAACAAATGCTACCATAATTACGAAAAATACCGCCCGATTTACTTCGAGCGGTATTCTTTATTTTTCAATCTTCCAATTTATCATCGTTTCAGTACTATTTACTCTTTTCATATATAATTTCTTTAATACACGAATAGAGCTATAGTTATCACGGAGTGTCTCCGCTATAATCGTTTCCACTTCTCCTGTTTGAAAAGCCCATTTCATTAATTCACTAACTGCTTCTGTTGCATACCCTTTATTCCAATATTTCTCAATAAATCCGTAACCAATTTCTACTGTATGTTCCTCGTTCGGTTTCCCTTTAAATCCTATATCACCTAAAACGATGTCATCTTCTTTCCGAATAACATACCACGCGCCCCACGGTAATAAAGCCGCATCTTGTTTCACATTTTCTATATGCCCTAAAATATGCGGGCCACTATTGTATCCTTGATTATTCGCAATTTGAACCCGTTCTTCCGTACACTGGATAATATGTAATCTTTCCGTTTCTAATTTCATAACGATGTCCCCTTTTCAATTAAACAATACTACAATTTTACTATAAATATATAGAATATTCATTCTTTTTTGTGTGCACATATGTTTATTCTTTGAAACAAAATAAAAAACTAATCCCCTTTTAATAGTTATGTCGAATTATATTTTCTGAATTTTCTTTTAATTTTAAAGGGTTTTTCTATATTTTTTGCGAAACATTTGTATAACAATTTTTTCTTTGTTTATTGTTACATAACAGTAGGTTCGGGTGGAGTTTTGCAAGCGTTTCCTATACAATAACCGATATTTTTTGACTTTTCCTAACAAAATCCCTTGCAATATTTTCAGAAAATCATTACAATTGCCATATATTAAAAATCATAGCAATATATAAATCCTCATCAATCCGATGAGGTAGAGGTTGCAACTTTTAAGAGTAGAACGGCCGAGACACAGAGAATGTCACCCGACTCCGTTTGAAAGGAAAAGTTGCCGAAGTTTATATTTCATCTCTGGAAATATGAGCTGGGGCTGTCTCCGAAAGGAACAGAACTGTCACGTTTACAAAATTACCGTGTAGACGTGGGGTGCTATCTTAACGGAAGGGTATGATGGGGTGGTTATTTGTGAAACATTCCGCCTAATTCTTTTGGCGGTTTTTTGTATTTTTCTCCCCCGCTCCTTCCTATCTTACAAGAAAAGGAGTGTTGAACATGAATAGCGCAACGAATCAAGATACCTCTAAAACACAAACTACACAAGGACAAGGTGAATTAAAACGCGGATTAAAATCTCGTCACCTTACGATGATTTCTCTCGGTGGTACAATCGGTACCGGACTATTTCTTGCCAGCGGTGGTGTTATCCATTCAGCTGGTCCTGGCGGTGCATTAGTCGCATACGCCGCAATTGGAATTATGGTTTATTTCTTAATGACAAGCTTAGCAGAACTCGCAGCTTACATGCCTGTTACTGGATCTTTTAGCACTTATGCAACAAAATTTGTTGATCCATCACTTGGCTTTGCACTTGGATGGAACTATTGGTATAACTGGGCGATTACGATTGCAGCTGAACTAGCGGCCGTAACATTAATTATGAAATTTTGGTTTCCAGATACCCCTTCTCTCATTTGGAGTGGACTATGTTTAGCTATTATTTTTCTCTTAAACTATTTATCTGTTAAAGGTTTTGGTGAATCTGAATATTGGTTCGCACTTATTAAAGTAGTTACTATTATTATCTTTTTAATTGTCGGTTTTATGATGATTTTTGGAATTATGGGCGGCGAATCTGTCGGCTTTAAAAACTTCACTGTTGCAGATGCACCATTTAATGGCGGCATCATGGCAATTATCGGTGTATTTATGGCTGCTGGTTTCTCATTCCAAGGAACTGAATTATTAGGAGTAGCTGCTGGTGAAACTGCTGATCCAGAACGCAATATTCCAAAAGCAATTCGTTCTATCTTTTGGCGTATTTTATTATTCTACATCTTAGCAATTCTCGTTATCGGTTTATTAATTCCTTATACGACTGAAAGCCTTGCAGCGAGTGATGTTACAGTAAGTCCATTTACACTTGTATTTGAAAAAGCGGGCGTTGCCTTCGCTGCTTCTGTTATGAACGCTGTTATTTTAACTGCAGTACTTTCTGCTGGTAACTCTGGAATGTACGCATCAACTCGTATGCTTTGGGATTTAGCTCGCCAAGGAAAAGCACCAAAGTTCTTAGGCAAATTAGATAGCCGTGGTGTACCTGTTAACGCATTAATCGCAACATCAGTAGTTGGTAGCGTCGCTTTCATCGCTTCTTTATTCGGTGACGGTGTTGTATACATTTGGTTATTAAATGCTTCTGGGATGTCAGGATTTATTGCTTGGGTAGGGATTGCTATTAGTCATTACCGTTTCCGTAAAGCTTATATTGCACAAGGGAAAGATTTGAAAGATTTACCATATCAAGCGAAATGGTTCCCGTTCGGTCCAATCTTTGCATTTACACTTTGTGTTATCGTTATTTTAGGTCAAAACTACGGAGCATTTACGGGAGCAGCTATCGATTGGAACGGTGTACTTATTTCTTACATCGGTTTACCACTCTTCTTAGTACTATGGTTAGGTTATAAATTTATTAAGAAAACGAAAGTAATTCCACTTGATAAATGTGAACTGAAATAGAATTAAGTATAGCAAAACGAGCAAACAAATTTGTTTGCTCGTTTTTTATTACAATTCATCTCCCTTCCCTATTGCCACTGTTTTTGCAATAATAGAGGAAATATAACTAAAGGTTGGGATTACATGAACATTCGTATTACTGATGAAGCAATAGCAGCTATACATAGACTAGAACGTGAAGACAAAAAGATCATTCGCATTAGAGGTACAATGACAAACTCTTGTAGCATTTTCGTTGATGTTGATTTAATTTGGGATACATATAATGCGGATGATGTTGTATATGAAGATGAACAGCTTATTGTACAAATGGACTCATTCACGAAAGACTACACTGGTGGTACGTTAAAACTTGATTATAAGACGACTGGTTTTAGTATTACGACTCCGAGTGAGACGTTGGTATATGGATTGTCGATAAAAAAATAACAATTGTTTTTATCTGACCAATGAGGTGAAGAAATGGGCAAATACGTTCCATTAAAATTTTTATTCAACGAAGAATTAGCAGAAAAAATGGCTGATTCTATTTCTAAACACGTTCCTAATTTCTCTAAAAAAAAATTTGTAGATTCCGTAACATATAAAGTTGAAAATTTAGAGTTAAAGCAACGTGTCGAAGTAATAGCAGATGAATTACACAATGCATTACAAAAAGATTTTAATGAAGCAATACATATATTACTGAAAACATTAGGACCAGAAAACACAACAGAAGTAGGCACATTTACAAACGGATATATGTACATGCCTATCGCAAAATACGTTGAAAAATATGGGCTTAACGATTTTGACTCCTCATTCAACGCAATGTATGAAATAACAAAAAGAAATACTGCTGAATATGCCATTCGTCCTTATCTTGAAAAATACCATGAAGAAACCTTGGATATATTGCAACAGTGGTTACGTGACGAAAACAGCCACATCAGGAGATTAGTTTCAGAAGGTACTAGACCAAGACTTCCTTGGGCAAAAAAAATAGGAGCTCTGAAAGGTGACTTCAGAAATAATTTAAAGCTTCTTGAGCCATTAATGAATGACCCTTCTAAGTATGTTCAAAAATCCGTATCCAATCATATTAATGATATTACGAAAGAAGATAACGAACTCGTTTTTCAATGGTTGCAACAATTACTCGATAAACAGCATCCTGTTAACCCTTGGATTATGAAACATGGATTAAGAACGATGATAAAAAATGGCACTTTACCAAAAGATTTTTGTTTTTAAGTATTTATAAAGAAATCAACACTCTATATGAAAACAGCTAATAATAAAAACGTTTATACTTCATTTGGAAATATAAACGTTTTTTCTCTTTAAAACATTAACCTTGTCTTAAAATCTTATGAAACATTTCCGGTTTATGTTGATCAAAAGCATCTATTAATTCTTTTCCAAATATCGTTATACTCTTCTCCCACGGATGCCCTAAATAACCCCACTTAAATTCCTTCTGAATAAAGAAATAATAATCTCCATTTGGAAAAATCGGGATTGTCCACTCATCAAATTCATTTCTATCGAACTTTAAATGTGGATTTACCCAGTAACATTCATGTTGCCAATCAAGTGCCATTATATATTCATTCGATACCGTATTCTCTTTAAAAACTAGTAATGCTTTTTCTTCCAAATCGTCATATACATTTAAATCTACCGATTCTCCAAAGTAATGGGAAATATCATATGTCACAAAAGGACTTGGCACCTTAAATGATGGGAATATAGAAATACTTGGCGAAAACTCAAAATCACTATATACCCTATCCCATATTTGGTCGCTCTCTTTGTCTGTAAACTTCATCCAATTTTTCATTAAACAACTGCCTTCCCTTATAAGTTCAAAGGATTTCCACCCGATTATCCCGAATATATAAATAATCATTCTCGCAAGGAGCCAATTTATATGAATCTATTCGAACACGAAACGTAAAACCGCTTCATTTTAATAAGAGGTCCTCCATTTCTCTTTTCTTACTATATCATTCATTAACGAAATAGGAGGACATAATATGAAACGTGATCCATTATTTTCAGCACTATTAGAAAGTGCAAAGACAAATTTTAGCGGCTGGGATTTTTCTTTCATTTCAGAAACTGGCCGTATGAATAGCGAGCCTTTATCATGGTCGTACGGTAGCACTGCTTTCCAGCTTATGCAACGTGCAAAATCAATGCTAGATATGGGGACTGGCGGCGGAGAGTTTTTATCTATGTTACAACCGTTCCCGCCAACTATTTATGCGACTGAAGGCTACGCGCCGAATGTACCAATTGCACGCAAGAAATTAGAACCTTTAGGGGTTATAGTCGTAGAAGTGACCGATGATACTCCTTTACCATTTCAAGATGGTCAGTTTGATTTAATTGTGAATCAACATGATTCCTATTCTGCTTCTGAAGTGAAAAGAATTCTTTCCACCAATGGAACATTTCTTACACAACAAGTCGGTGGTCTTGATTGTGCTGATCTTAATGAGCAGTTGGGCACACCGCTGAATAGCGATTTTTCAAGTTGGTCACTCAAAACGGCATGTAATGAACTAAAGGAGAATGGATTTACTATTTTAGAGGCGAAGGAAGAGTTCCCTCTTCAGCGTTTTTATGATGTCGGTGCTGTTGTCTATTACTTACAAGCAATTCCATGGCAAATTCCTGATTTTACAGTAGAAAGCTATAACGAGGAATTGTATCGCATACATGAAATCATCTTGCAAAAAGGATATTTCGATGTGAAGCAACACCGCTTTATTATAAAAGCGAATTCTGTAGAGTAAAACTTGAATTAGCATTCCTTGTAAAAAAGCCAAATTCTTTATTGGAATTTGGCTTTTTCTTAGTATTTTAACGCGTCTTATCCTATTGAGAAATGAGATGTTTTTCATATCGTTTTTTCGTATCATCTTCTTTCAAAACAGCAGTTGTGTACTCAATAATATTCCGATTTTCATACGTAAATATATGATCTAAATTGTTGGCTTTTTGTTTCTATTTACTAGAAGTATGTTATCCCCTTTTCTAATGAAGCATATTGTGTACTTATACATATCATCATATCCTTTCTATTTCCTAACCGTTAACTTACTATAAAAGCGTTAATTATCATCCTCTTTATAGGAGCACCTGTAGGTTAAAAGGTCCATCTAATTCATTGATTGTTTTTTGAGGAAAATAAAATAAAAATACTAAACTAGTCTAGTATTTTCATTTTCGAAAAAGGATAATATATAAATTCCACCTTGCCAATAACGTTATCTTCTTCAATATAACCTAAACCATTTCGACTATCCTTACTATGTTCACGGTTGTCTCCCATTACAAATAACTTATTTGGCGGAATCTTTGTCTTCTGAAAGTTGTAAAACACTTGTGTATTATTATATAAATCTTTATTTATATAAGGTTCCTCTTGCTTTTTGTCATTTACGTATACAGTTCCATTCGTTATGTTAATTACGTCACCAGGAAGTCCTATTACGCGTTTCACATAATATTTCGACTCATCCTCTTCCTTAATAATGACGATTTCTCCGTGCTGTAAGCTAGAAAAATGTACCGCAGCTTTATTTACAAATACGTAGTCTTCTTCCTGTAAAGTTGGCTGCATTGATTTTCCTTCCACTTTACATAAAGTGAAAGACTGGTACGTTACTACTAGGACAAATATAAATAGTATGTACTTTCCCCAACCTCTCTTAATCTCCTCTTTCATATCCATTCCCACCTTATCAAAACACTTTTTAACTCAAAAATATATCACTGCACCTGTTCATTCGCGCAGTGATATACTACAATTTGAATTTTTTACTGTGCCTTACTCGGCTATTGTGTTACTGGGACTGGACTTACACCCGATCTCTGCGTTTTTAAATCAAAATATGCATCCAAAATTTCTTTACCAATTGCAGAATTAATACCTGATTTATCATTATTTACCCATGGCACAACAACAGAAAAAGCAACTTCCGGATCAGCATCATATGGCGCATACCCGGCGAGAGTTAAATTATAACATTTTTTTCGATAGTTGTTTTCATCTCTTCCAATATCACTTTCTCCACCGTACACTGTTTCTGCTGTTCCTGTTTTTCCAGCCGGTTTATAAGGTAATCCTTTAAAAGTTCCAGTACCTGTCCCATCAACCTCCTGGAAAACTCTTCTAAATCCTTCTTTCACATGATTTATATAGGACAGATCCATATCCACTCGATTTAACACGACTGGTTCCATCGAGTGAATGACTTTTCCGACTTCCTCTGGTCTATTTGGTTGCTCTCTAATTTCTTGTACAATTTGTGGTTTCATTCGGTAACCACCATTTGCAATCGTTGACATATATTGCGCAAGTTGCAGCGGCGTATATGTATCATATTGTCCAATCGCATAATCAAGTAAAAAACCAGGTATATTATCAGTTCTACCCATTTGACCAATCGATTCATTTGGCAGGTCAATACCAGTTGGTACACCTAAACCAAATTGTCTAAAGTAATAGCGCATTTTATTAAACGCTTCTTGTTTAATATCTAGCGGATTATTTGGTACATAATCAATCCCCGCAATCTTTAACGCCGTATTAAACATGTAGACATTGGATGAAACTTGTAAAGCTCTTAAATCATCAATATCTCCAAAGTCTTTCCACGATTTCTTCGGCTTCGAACTTCCTTTAAAGTACATTGGTGCATCGAAAAAATGCGTATATGGCTTAATCGCTTCTGTTTGATATCCACTTAACAACGTAGCTCCTTTCACCGTCGATCCTAACTCATAAGAGCTTATCATCGTTCCTAATGCATAGTCTTCTATTTGCATTCCGCCGTCTTTATTTACAATTTTTTTTCCTGCTAATGATAGAATTTGACCATTTTTCGGATTCATCATAACGACGAATGCACGATCCATCATCGGTTCAGAAGAATGAAATGCCCTTAAATTCCTTTCAAGACTTTCCTCCACTTTCTTCTGTAAATCCATATCAACTGTTAACATTAAATTATTTCCACTTTTTCCCTTTGTCACTTTTTCAGTTCGAATAATATTTCCAGCTTTATCCGTAATATTTTTAGACTGTTCTTTCGTTCCATGTAACATATCTTCGTATTGTTTTTCGATGTAACTCTTACCAATACGATCATTTCTGTTATAATCTCGTACTAAATAATAGTCTAATTGCTCCCTTGGTAATCCCTCATTCTCAGTAGAAACACTACCAAGTACAGAACGTAGTATTTTATCATTTGGATATTCTCGCTCCCAATCCACAGTCGTATCTACGCCTGGCAAGATCGATAATCTTTCACTCACTACTGCATATTCATTTTGACTTACATCTTTTTTGACGATTTGTGGCGTCATTTTATATCCCGCATTCATTTTGCTTTTAATTGCTAGTACTTCTATATCCTCTTTCGAAAGCTCGTTTAATTCTTCTTGTGTAATTCTTTCTCGTCTCAACTCTTCTACTTTCTTATCTAAGTCTTTCCCTTCTATTTCCTGCTTCCTAAATTTACTCTCATCTTCTTTCGTTACTTTTGTTGCTGCGCGTTTTTCATTTAACTGCATCCAAAAATCTTTTTTATCTGTCTCTGTTAACTTGTCCATATCTTCTTGCGGCATTTCAATTAGCTTTGCTAAATTTCTTGCCACTATTAAAACCTCTTTTGAGTCCACTCCTTTCATCTTCGTATATGTAACAGTTCGTAACGGTTTATTATTTACAATAACTTTCCCTTCCCGGTCAAACATCTTCCCTCTCGGAACTGGAGTACTCACCGTTACATCTTCCTTTTTATTCACTTCATTTCGATACGTTTCTCCGTCAATGATTTGTACTTTACCTAATTGAATAATAATAGCTGAAAATAAAAGAAAAACGATAAAAAATAGTACATTTAACCGAAACGGAATATGAGTCTTTTTCTTTTTCGACTGTTTCTGCTTCTCCTTCTTCTGTCTCATTTTGCTCCCTCGCTTCATTCTATTAACATTTCTACGCAAAAATCATTATGTATTAAATTTATTTATATGCTATATATAGAATTTTATATTAATTACAAAAGAAATAAAAGATTTAATTTTCAGTTTTTGTATTTTACACCCTATTTATTACCATTCCCCTTGATAAGCAATAACATGAATATAATTCATACAAAAAAACTGAGGTGGACATCATTCACCTCAGTTTCTTTACGAAAACAAAAACTTATTTAATCGAAGCTAACCCTTTGGCAAATTCGCCAATCTTGTTTTGAAAAACAAAATCAAAATTATATTCTTGTCCCGTTAATTCTGCATTTACTAAAATTGTTGTTGCGCCTACTTCCCTCTTTGCGATTTCCGGGAATGAAGCGACAGGCTGTACTTTGAGTGACGTTCCCATTACGATAAGCACATCTGTTTCATATAAACGTTTAATCGCATTTTGGTATTGCGGCAGTGTATCTCCGTATAAAACAACATCTGGATTTAGTATAAAATTACATTTTTCACAACGCGGCACTTCATGATCGATCATATAGTGTAAATCATACCCCGTTTTACACTTCGGACAATGCGCTGTTTGAAGTGTTCCATGTAAATCAATTACATGTTTACTACCACCTACTTGATGCAAACCATCAATATTTTGCGTTAAAATCGTTATGTCTTTTCCTTGTTCTTCTAGCTCCGCTAAAAAGCGATGCCCATGATTCGGTTTATATTGATGAAACGTATTAATTTGAAAGATTTCTTTATAATGCTTCCAAAACTCTTTCGGATTTCTATTATAATAGCCTCTCGACAAATACATCTCTACATTCGCATCAGCATATAATCCATTTGCTGAACGAAAATCTGGGATACCACTTTCCGTGCTTGCACCAGCACCTGTTAACACTGTAATTTTCTTTGCTTTTTCTAATATCGAACGTACTTCCTCATATTGCACAAAAATCACCTCTATGTATATTCCTATACTTATTATACCAGTTGTTTACAGTAGGTGTTGTACAATTCATTTTACTTACTTCATTGCATGAATTAACCTCCAACTTTTTTGGGTGTAATTAAAGTTTCAAAGATAACTACTGTTCCATTAAAATAAAGTTATCATTTAGAAAGCAGCCAGAAGGCTGCTTTTCTTCATCGATGGGCTTAGATAGTTATGGACTACTGGGAACCCCTTAAGTTATACTTGTATAATATCAAAAATTAATAAGGGGTAATATTAACATTATGAAAGAAAAAAACGAACTTGTTCAAAGTATTCCTCAAACAGGATTTTTTGGGCATCCAAAAGGATTATTCTCTTTATTCTTCACTGAGTTTTGGGAAAGGTTTTCTCATTACGGAATGAGAGCTATTTTACTGTATTATATGTACTATTCGGTCGCAAAAGGTGGATTAGGAATTGATCAATCTACCGCAACCTCGATAATGGCAATTTACGGTTCCTTACTGTTCATGTCTAGTATTATCGGTGGATGGATATCGGATCGTTTATTTGGTCCAAGTAAAACCGTATTCTTTGGTGGCGTTTTAATTATGATTGGCCATCTTATTTTAGCTTTACCGGGTAGTAAAAGTGCGTTATTTATCTCTATGGTCTTCTTAGTTCTAGGAACAGGGTTGTTAAAGCCTAACATATCGAACATCGTAGGAAGTTTATACAGTGAAACAGATGCGCGTCGCGACTCAGGGTTCAGTATATTCTACATGGGTATTAACTTAGGTGCCTTACTTGCACCTTTAGTTGTCGGAACATTAGGTCAGCAATATAATTTCCACCTTGGTTTTGGAGTTGCGGCAATTGGTATGGCAATTGGGTTAGGGGTATTTGTTGGAACAAAACAGAAAAACCTTGGTCTAGTCGGTACGCAAGTACCTAATCCATTATCAGATTCGGAAAGAAAAAAGACTATTAAGTATTTCAGTGTTGGTCTGGTTGTATTAACATTGCTAGGTGTGGTTACAATTCCAACTGGGTTGTTAACTATAAATCGTTTTACATTCCTGATTAGTATCTTAGGGATTGTTATTCCAGCCTATTATTTCATTTATATGTATCGTAGTCCTAAAACAACAAAATTAGAGCAATCTCGTCTTCTTGCGTATATACCACTCTTTATTGCAGCTACAATATTTTGGTCTATACAAGAACAAGGTGCTATTATCTTAGCGACATACGCGGATCAACGAACTCAATTACAGTTCAATGGAATTACATTGCATTCCGCTTGGTTCCAATCATTAAGTCCAATCTTTATCGTAACGCTTGCCCCGATTTTTGCATGGGTTTGGATAAAGTTAGGAAAGAAGCAGCCTTCAACGGCAAAAAAATTCGCTATTGGATTGCTATTTGCAGGTTTATCATTCTTAGTTATGATTATTCCGGCTTTAATCAACGGTACTCACTCTTTAGTGAATCCTATGTGGTTAGTCCTTAGCTTCTTTTTAATTGTAATTGGAGAAGTTTGTTTATCTCCTTCAGGGTTATCAATAACGACGAAGCTGGCTCCAGCTGCTTTCTCTTCGCAAACCATGAGCTTATGGTTCTTATCAACTGCGTCTGCGCAAGCAATAAATGCCCAAGTTGTTAAACTGTATAATCCTGCAACAGAAGCAATTTACTTTGGTGTTATTGGTGCTATCTCCATTTTAGTTAGCATCCTGCTGTTTACATTATCACCAAAAATCCAAAATTTCATGAAGGGACTTCAATAACGGTCTCTTATTGAAATGAACAAATACAAGTTTCTAAGTGAAGAGTAGCCAAACGGGTTACTCTTTTTTGTAAAAGTTAGATAAATATTGCATTCTTACCGTACTTATATTTAAATTTATCAGTTTTGAAAAATCATAGTACAATTAACAATTCTGATGATTATCTCTTACCCAGTTATACTTTACTAATGGCAAAAATTCACTCTGTTTGTTTTACATAAAAATGGTGTGATATTTTTTATCACACCATTTTAAAATCATTATTTTGTATGTCTTTGAGTTTATCAGAACTTAACTTTTTATCCATTCCTATAGACGAAAATTCTACATCATTAAGAAACTATTTAAAAATTTTCCTTTTATTTGGAACAATTCCATATTTGTTAGAATACTCCCATTGCAACCTTTCCCTTTATATTCTATACTGCATCTTCAATTACAAAATACAAACACACAAAGAGGGCTGCATCAGCCCTCTTTAATTAACATGCTTTTTACTTAATGCGTCGCACCCCCGCATTCAACAATATCTACTTCCACTTCCATCGTTACCTCAATTGCCAATTCTATTCCTTTACTAATCGTAGAAAGTGACATACTCGGTTGACCTGGATAATTGCTCGCTTGCTCTGGTAAGAACGGAATATGAACAAATCCACCTTTTATTTTCTTATCATGTTTCTCTAGTTCGTGCATGAGACCATAGAATAAATGATTACAAACGAATGTACCTGCCGTTTGTGAAACGGATGACGGTATACCTTCTTCACGAAGTTTTTTCACGATTGCTTTCATCGGAAGTGTAGACCAATACGCAATAGGTCCTTCTTCTACAACCGGCATATCTACCGGCTGATTTCCTTCATTATCAGCAATTCTTGCGTCATCAATATTAATTGCTACACGCTCTATCGTAATATCTGGTCTGCCCCCAGCTTGTCCAATACATATAATAATTTCAGGTGACAACTCTTCTATATACTCTTTTAATACTCTTATTGATTTATGAAATACGGTTGGAACTTGTTTACTAATAATCTTGTACTCTCCGATGGTTTTTTCATGTAAACTTTTTGCGACTTCCCAAGCTGGGTTGATGCTTTCTCCGCCGAACGGATCAAATCCTGTTACTAATACTGTTTTCATAGTTTCACTCTCCTCATTAGAAACGATATACAAGGCCGTACATTATAAACATATTTATAATGAAAATGGACAGAGCAATTGGTACTTGCGCCTTAATGACAGCATTCTTATCTTTCAATTCTAAAAGCATCGCAGGTACGATATTAAAGTTTGCCGCCATTGGAGTAAGCAGCGTTCCGCAATATCCAGCAAACATACCGAGTGCTGCCATAATAGCTGGATTCCCTCCGTGCATTTGCACGATTAGAGGTAAGCCAATTCCGCCAGTGATTACTGCAAACGCGGCGAATGCATTCCCCATTACGACTGTAAATAGCATCATTCCTAAACAATACGCCATAACAGCAACGAATGGATACTCTGTCGGTAACACTTGTCCGACTAAATCAGAAACAACTTGTCCAACGCCAGACTTCGCGAAAATACCGCCAAGTGCTGCTAACATTTGTGGTAAAATAACTGCCCAACCAACAGCTTGTAATAACCTACTTCCTTCTTGAACAGGCGTTGTTATTTTCGCTTTTGTAATACGCATCGCCGCAACGAATGCGAGTAATGCTCCTAACGCTAATGCAACTAATGTTACTTTATCTGGATCAACAAGTGCGACATTTCCCCATTTTATTTTTCCTAACGTTAATGTACCTATGATTGTAAAGATTGGTATTAATATTGCAGGCATGAAAATTTTATTCTTTAATTTCTCAGCATGTTTCACACGTTCTTGCACTGGTACTTCTTTTTCCTCTGATTTTGTTACTTTATTTAATGAAGCTAACACGACCATAGCGAGCACAATACAGCCTACATAAAACGAAGGTATTACATTTCCGAATATGAATGTAACTGCAAACAATGCCCAAAATAAGCTAGAACCGAATCGGTTTGGATGTTCACGATCAAATGCAATACGAACAGCGATAAATGCAACGATTATTCCTAATACATAATAAATTGTATCCATTGTTATGATGTTCATCTTATATAGCCTCCTTCTCTTGTTTTTCTTCTGCCTTCATTGTTTTCTCTATATACTTATCAAACCTTCTAAACCTAATCCAGCTCACAATAAGTGCAGATATCGCAGTTGGAATACCCCAAAGCGCCATATCCCATACACCGACATGCATACCTACTGAATCGAAGAACCCTTTCATTAATAGAATGGCACCAGTTGCGATGAAAATATCCTCTCCGAAAAACCAAGCTGTGTTTTCCGCAGCTGCTGCATTTGCTTTAATCTTTTCTCTCAATTTTTCAGGAAGTTTACCATATTTCCCTTGCGCAGCTCCTTCTGCCATTGGCGCAACTAGCGGTCTCACTGTTTGCGCATGCCCACCAATATTCAGTCCAAGTGCTGCCGATGATTCTCTTATCGTAAAATATGACATTAATACTCTTCCAGTTGTTGCTCCTTTTGATTTCGTTATAAGTGCTTCTGCTCTTTCTTTTAAACCATAACGCTCTAAAATTCCGATTACCGGTAAAGTTAATATGATCGGCATAGACATATATCTATTTTCTATGAAAAATTTGCCGAACATGCTGATCACATCATAAAAGCTTAAACCAGAAACCATACCAGTAACAATACCCGCAACCATTACTACTAACAGTGTATTTAATCTAAATAAAAACCCAACTGCAACAAGTAGTATCCCAATTAATTTAATCATTTCCAGCACTTCCCCTCATTTATTATTTCGGTGCACTTATAGAAACACCGTTAAGTTCGAATGTTCTGTATATTTTTTTCGCAAATTGTACTGCTTTCTCTCCGTCCCCGTGTAAACATATCGTTTGCGCCTGAACTGCTACTTTCTCTCCATTAACCGATTCTACATACCCTTCTTTCACCATTTGAAGTACTTGTTTTATTGCTTCATCTTCATTTTTTATAAGAGCATTTTCTTCTGTACGGCTCGTTAAAGTTCCATCCTGCTTATACGTGCGATCAGCAAAAGCCTCTTGTACGAGAATTATATTATATTTTTCTGTTGCCTTTATAAATGCCTCACTATTCGCTAATCCGTAAAGTAATAACCCAGGGTTAATATGATAAATTGCCTTTGCGATTGCATCCGCAATTTCCGAATCAGTTGCCGCCATATTATATAAGGCACCGTGCGGTTTTACATGTTGCATTTTCCCTCCGGCAGCTCTAACAAATCCTTCTAATGCGCCAATTTGATATAAAACATAATCGTATACTTCACTTGCTGAAACGTGCATGTTCCTTCTCCCAAATCCAATTAAATCAGGAAATCCAGGATGTGCCCCTATTGCTACGTTATGCCCCAGAGCTTTTTCAACCGTTTGCCTCATAACGACCGGATCACCCGCATGAAAACCACAAGCAACGTTTATAGAGGAAACGAACGGCAGAATTTCATCATCATTCCCCATTTTATAAGCTCCAAAACTTTCTCCTAAATCACAGTTTAAATCGATTGTAGTCACGATGTTTTCCTCCTAATCTCAGCTTCGTAAAGCGATGAATTTCTTTAATAGACTCATACTTGTTTCCTGTTCTATATATAATTGTGCAGCTTCTTCCATAGTTATTTTTTCAAAAGTTACATAGTCTCCTGGTTTCAGCTGCGCTAGAAGAGGTAAATCTACGGAAATTACATTTCCGATTCTCGGATAACCACCTGTCGTTTGTCTATCCGCCATTAATATAATAGGCTGTCCACCATTCGGTACTTGAATTGTTCCGAATGTAACTGGGCTCGATAAAATTTCTATCTCTTCAACTCTATTTAAAACATCTCCGTCAAGCCTATATCCCATGCGATCAGCATAATTGGACACTTTATACTCTTTCGAAAAAAACGACTTTATACTTTCTTCTGTAAATTGATCATATTCAAAGTCTGTTATGACGCGAAGAATAGGCTGCTTCTTATATTTTGGTAAAGTATTGTTACAAATTGCCCACTTCGTTTTTATACGCTCTTCTTCTTGTAAATTTTGAATGAAACGACTTGCAATGTCTGCCCCTGTACCAATTTGAAAATAATCTCCTTTTTTCAGCATTCTCCCTTCAATACCGCCAAGAGCAGCACGTATGTAAGTACTTTTACTTCCCATCGTACGATCAATATTTATACCACCCGCAAAAGTCACATATGCTCTGCAACCGCTTTTCGCTTTCCCGAGACAAAGCATGCTTCCTTCT
The DNA here is from genome assembly GCF_038050385.1 of Bacillus sp. FSL R9-9410. Lineage (NCBI taxonomy): Bacteria > Bacillati > Bacillota > Bacilli > Caryophanales > Bacillaceae > Bacillus > Bacillus sp. FSL R9-9410. The sequence goes on along the minus strand of NZ_JBBOTV010000001.1, from coordinate 1,727,292 downwards.
TCAGCTAATATGGGACGCCATAATGGAATACGTTCTCCATTTAATAGTGGTTCCATATCCGCACCGCCAATCGCGAGCAAAGTCGTTTTCTTTATTAACAATTTAGGTCCCATTATTGTAATTTCGAGTCCAGCCTCATTCTCTTCATTGCCTACTAACATATTAATCATCCTGAGCGCATTTTTATCCATAGCCCCGCCAACAGGTACACCGTATTGTTGATAATGAGATCGTCCTAAATCTTGGACTGTTGTAAACATTCCTGCATGCAAAACCTCTACATCCATTCTTTAGCCCCCTCAAGCGATACGTACTCTTCCTTTGTTATTGGTATAAATCGTAAATACATACCACTTTGAATATATGTTGGTGTTTCTTCTTTTGGATTAAACAGAGAAATAGGTGTTCGGCCGATAATATTCCAGCCTCCTGGTGTTTCTAGCGGATAAATACCTGTTTGATTTCCGCCAATACCTACTGAACCAGGAGCAATTTGTAACCGCGGCGTTTCTTTTCTAGGTGTTTCTAGTTCTTTTCGTAACCCGCCTAAATATGGGAACCCTGGTGTAAAACCTAACATATACACGAAATATGTTGTTTCACTATGTATTCGAATAACATCTTCTACTTGTAAGCCTTGATAATGCGCAACCTCTTCTAAATCAGGTCCATATTCTCCCCCGTAACACACTGGTATAGAAATATGTTTCACATCTCGGTTCACTTCTTCTTTATATGAATCACACAGCTCCCTTATATACTGGCAAACGTGATCATATGGTCTTTCACTTCTCTCATTTCGCTTCCATACTTCGTACAAATTGTAGTAAACCGCTAATGAAGTAAACGACGGAACGCATTCAACCATTCCTGCAAATGGATGCCGCCTCAGTGCTTGAAATAATCGTTGTACTTTTTCGTATATATCCATCCCAATTTCTTCACCAAATGTAACAATAATTGCTTGATCCCCTAACGCAGAAAATTTCATCCCACTCCCTCTTTCTATGCCCAAAAGCCGAGTTCTTTCGAAATGCGGTATGCTGTTTCTTTCACTTTCGCAGTAAAATATGAAATGTTACTTTCGCTATACTCAATTGCTAATCCCGAAATACTAATGCCAGCTACAACTGTTCCATCACTTGCAAAAATTGGTGCTGCTATAGCCGCTGTATGATTTTCTAATTCAGAATAACTAATTGTGTACCCTTCTTTTTTCGCCATATGTAACACGTCTAACAAATGCTCCTTATTCACGATTGTTCCATCTGCAAACTGCTTTAAATCTGTTTCCTCTACGTACTTTCTTTTCTCTTCCTCAGAAAAATACGATAGTAAAATTCTCGGACATGCACCCGCATACAGCGGTGCTCTTCTTCCAACCGCCGTATAAACACGTACTGGCTGAGCTCCTTCCATCTTCTCAACATAAATTGCATCATTACCATCTTGAATAATTAAATTTACTGCTTGCCCTAAACTATCTCTAAGCTCTTTCATATAAGGAATCGCAATATTTCTTACGGATAACCTTTGTGAAACAAGTTGACCAAATCGTAAAAAAACGACTCCGAGACGATACTTTCCCTTTTCTGTTTTTTGTAAAAAGTCCATTTCTTCTAACGAGCCAATTAAACGATAAACAGATGTTTTCGGCATATTCGTAAGCTGAACCATCTCTGTTAAACTTAGCTCCTCATGCTCATAAAACAACTCCAAAATATCCATTGTCTTAACTGCCGTTTTATTTATACTCATCCTATCTCCTTCTTGTTCCGAATTTCGGAACTTGAATTCCGTTTTTCGAAACAAACCTATAATTTAAAATTATAAAATATTCTTTCAATTCTATCAATATATTTTTCGCAAACATAATCCGATATATTTTGTCCGCTATTAAAAAACGCAAATAATTAAGTGATTTATATTAAATGAAGGGCTCTTGGATGATTGACAGCACTTTAACACGTGAAGAACGAACTATAAGTGAATGTAGAGTGATTCGCTTCCTGACAGTGAATATAAAATTAACTTTAGAAATCACGACGGTTCAATTTCCAAAGTTCACATTGCTACAAAACTATTAGAATAAAAGTTACAATAAAAAAGTATGGAAGTTTAGATTTGAAATAAAGTTTGATCAACTTACATTAATAACACTTATATAAAAGAAAATACAAAGAGCATGTTTTGATCAAAACATGCTCTCCTCATAGTTATTCAAAGTATTCTTTTTTTTAACATGATTGATTGTTCCTTCATTCAACTAACAAGTCTATTAGTTACATATTACTTATTTTTCAAAATCGTTCTTTTAGCTTTTTTAATAATTCTACTAGTTGATTTTATGTCAGTATCCTTTGCCCATTCTTCACACAGGTTCATTACCCAATCCGGTTTAGTTTTACTTGCATCATTTAACCAGTTTCCAACCGAATCTTGTACATATTTTGATGGATCTAATTTAAGTAAATTAAGAATGGGAAGTGCTTTTTCAGGTTCTTGTTTTAATATTTCAATATGTTTACTCCATACACCTCGAGGACGAATAGATTCTACAGAGAACCTGCGAATATTCTCATCTTCACTTTTTGCCCATTCTACTAACAATTCCACACTTTCTTCTATATTTTGTGAAAGATTTTCTCTAATAGACATCCAAGCAATTTCTCGAACACCAAAATGATGATCCGCTGCAAAAGGTCGAATGTACGTTAATGTATCTTTTAATGTGTTATTTGATTTTTTATTCATAAACGCTGCCCAACATCTTACACTATCTGAAATATGATTAGATAATTTTAACAGTACGTCTTCCTTGTTTCTTTCATTCTCTTTGAGTATAATTTCATCCAATAAAGTTCCTGTTATTCGTATGACTTTCATTCCTGTTTCAACGTTCTGTTTTTCTAATTCAACTACTATACATTCCAAACTATTCTTGAGTCCTATTGAAGGTAAGACATTTTTAAGTAGTTCAATATGATTTATAGCTAGCCATTCTGTTAGATTAACACTTTCTAATTTCCCTTGTTGTAGTAATTGTAAGACCTCTTTAGGAATTTCGTTTACTTTCTTGGCTCCTTTTCTGTTTAAGATACCTTCTGCTTTTGTTACTATCATTTTATTCCCTCCTCGCAATACTATTTTCAAATAAACAGAGGCCATTTTGAAAAATAATAATCAAAATGGCCTCTGTCCTTCTTAGATGAACATTCAGTTTTACAAAAAAAATTGATTCAAACGCACTTGGATTTCTTTAATCAAAAAGAATAAAATGGTGCAACTTTTTTATAAACAATACGACTTTATTTCAAATCCAGAGGAAGAATATCTCTCCCATACTTGCTTTATAACGCTCTTACTTGTTTCAACGGCCAGAAAACAGCTTGTCCTTTTCCGACAATTTCATCTTCTGAAATAAATCCAAACATACGACCGTCTTTAGATACTTCACGATTATCTCCTAAAACAAATACTTGGCCTTCTGGCACTTTCGTTTTCCCTGTGATTTGTTCTAACGTAAAATCAGGAGTTAGTACACGACCAGACGCCTTTTCTTTAAATTCTTTTAAATACGGTTCTTCCATCGCTTTTCCGTTTACATATAAAACATCATCTTTATACTCAACTGTATCACCTGGTAAACCAATTACTCGTTTTACTAAATCGTATCCTTCTTTTCCGTGGAAGACGATAACGTCAAAACGGTCTAATCCGCTTATACTATAGCCAATCTTATTAACGAGAACTCGCTCATTATTTTCTAAAGTTGGCATCATCGACTCACCTTGTACTAATGACGGCGTAAATAGCACCCCGCGAACGATAAAGGCAATCGCAAGTGTAATACCTATCGTTTTAATCCATGAGATCAATTCTTTCTTCGTATTTGTCTTCATCATTTCTCCTCTTTCTTACATACTTACTTTATTATTTCAACTAACTCTTGTACTAACTTTAGGTCAATTTCAGAAAAACATGACTTACCTTCTCTAACCGCTGTACCGACATGAGCTTGAGAAATTCCAGTTTCATCTAGCAATTGCTTTACATTCTCTTTCGTTACTCCACTTCCGACAACAAGCTGTATATTCCCTTCACTTTCCTTCTGCATCTCTCGAAGCACCGGAATATTATCTACTACATTTCCTTGTCCGCCTGAAGTTAACACGTGAGTAACTTTATTAAATTTCTTCAAAACTTTCATCGCTTCTACTGGATTTTCTGTATCATCTATCGCACGGTGATACGTTACATTTATTCCATCTACAACAGATAATAAATCTGCTAATTTCTCTTCATCAACTTCATTTTGTTCATTTAATACACCTAATACAACGCCTGCTGCACCTAACTTCTGTGCAACGATAATATCTTCCTTCATCATTTCAATTTCTTCTTCCGTATATGTAAAAGACTTTGCATGCGGACGAATCATAACATGAACTGATATTTGTACTGCTTCTACTGCTTTTTTTATAAAAGCATAACTCGGTGTTAAACCACCTTCTGTATATGATGAAATGAGTTCAATTCGATTTCCACCAGCCTTTTCAATTCGCTTCACATCTTCTAAACAAGTTGCAATAACCTCTAGCATGAGATGACCTCTTTTCGTACTTTTTTCTTATTATACAGTAGGTGAAATAAGAAACATAGCATTCCACTATAAAACTATAAAAAGAAGAATGAAAAGAAAGATTTATTGAATTTGCATAATATGTAAAAACTGTTATATATCCCTGCACTAGAAGAAATACATGCTATCATTCGAATTCGTATTAAAGAAGAAACCATTGAACTAGATGAGCCTTTTACTCCACAGGTGCTCCTACAAGTGATGAAGACGGTGAAACAACAATGATATAAGAAGTATACCTCGCACAAGGAGTAACAGATTTACGCAAATCAATTGATGGACTTGCGGATATTGTAAAAGAAGGATTTGAATTAACCCCTTCTCTTCTTGTTTATTTATTTGAAAAGCTCCCAAATATCATTTTAAACAATACAGTGGAAATCGATAAACTTGTGCCATGGTCACCGGATTTATCGTCTAGATGCAAAGTACCAAAAAAAGTGAAACAAACAAAAAATCAACTCTAAAATCAACCTTTATTGTATATTTTGGAGTTACTTGCCGTTTATAATTAAAGTTTAATCAAAAATATTAAATGAAATTGAATTTGTACATAACTTGTTTAGAATTGTATCATAACTTAGAATCGAACAATCTATATAGGCTTTAGTCCCTTTTACATGATTTTTGCACCTAAACTACTACATATACATACCCTTGTAAGGAAAAGGATGTGTATCAATGAACCATTATCTATATGTTCCGTGTCCCCCAGCAATTTATCCATATTTCCCCCACCACCATAAACATAGAAATTATTACCCTATAAACTTACATTACTCCTCTCCACCTTGCTTTAACTATCATTGCTATACTAACCCGATTTATTCCAACGATAAAATTAGCTATGATTTTGACGCAAACTATTTTCGTTCCAAGCGGATACCCGGTGACGTTATTTTATGGAAACGCTCAGGTAGTGGTAGTTATTGGAAATTAACTAATCAAGGTAATAATACTGTATCTCTTCAAAATCTGGGAAATAGCAGGTTTAAAGGTTGGTATCTTGATATCGATGGTAATACAGGTAAATCCATTTTATCGGAGCGTCTATTTAGTGGTTGTTATTGGAAATTAACTAATCACGGTAATAATACTGTATCTCTTCAAAACCTAGGGAATAGTAGTTTTAAAGGTTGGTATCTTGACATTGATGGTAATACAGGAAAAGTTATTTTATGGGAACGTTTAGGTAGTGGTGGCTATTGGAAGTTAACTGACCAAGGTAATCATACTGTAATCCTTCAAAACCTGGGAAATAGCAGTTTTAAAGATTGGTACCTTGATATTGATGCTACTCCAGCGGAGAACATAGCAGAACGAGCTATACTAATATGTATTAGTGGAAGAGCAGGAGCTGGAAAAGGAGGAATATCTAACTTACGAGAAAAATTAGTGCGTGAGTTAGGACCTCTAGGAGTTAAACCTGCTAATATAATTCGCGCACGGTGGAATTACTCCCAAGATGACGATCCTTTCGGTGCTCCCTCGATAAAAGAGCTTTTAAAAGAAATTGAGATGAGGAATACAAAACCAAGCTACCTCGCTATAATTGGCCATAGTTATGGTGGTTGGGCTGCTTGTAAGTTATCAAGAGTAACAAGCAGAGTACCTGACTTTGTTGGACTTATAGATGCTGTTTTTGGATCTACTAATACATTTACTAATGGAGATATACCTCGCGGAAATTTTATTAAAAACTGGTATCAGAATAATAGTATTTTGGGTGGCGAGCCTTGTACAGGAATTGGAAAAACACCTTGTACTTCTGCAAATAATGGTATTTCATGTGGATACAACAATATTCCTGGTGTTCATGAAAATATAAATGAACATTTTTTAAAAGACTCAGACGGGAATAGAAAAAGAGTATCTTGTATTGGTGGACGTGTTCATCTCCTCACATCACATACAAATATTGATGATGACGAATGGATACATCGTCAAATTCGCGATCAGATTTATACTGATTTAAGTAGAATTATCTAGTCTAATTAGAAGCCTTTTACATTATCGTCATCAGGAAAAGGGTGCAAAAAAAATGAACTATTATGTGTATAATCCATGCTATCCATTTATTTGTTCATATCAAACAACCCATCATATATATAGGAATTATTACCCTGCAAACTTATATTATACCTATCCAACTCACTTTGATTATCGTTGTTATACTAACCTGCTTCATTCTAACAATGAAATCGACTGTGGTTTTGATGCAAGCTATTTTCATTCCGAGCGTCTAGCCGGTGAAGTTATTTTATGGAAACGCTTAGGTAGTGGTGGTTATTGGAAATTAACTAATCACGGTAATAATACTGTATCTCTTCAAAACCTGGGGAATAGCAGGTTTAAAGGTTGGTATCTTGATATCGATGGTAATACAGGTAAATCCATTTTATCGGAGCGTCTATTTAGTGGTTGTTATTGGAAATTAACTAATCAAGGTAATAATACTGTATCTCTTCAAAACCTAGGGAATAGTAGTTTTAAAGGTTGGTATCTTGACATTGATGGTAATACAGGAAAAGTTATTTTATCGGAGCGTCTATTTAGTGGTTGTTATTGGAAATTAACTGACCAAGGTAATCATACTGTAATCCTTCAAAACCTGGGGAATAGCAGTTTTAAAGATTGGTATCTTGATATTGATGGATCTATTATCGAACCACCAATTGAACAAGAACATAAATTTCTAAAGAAATTCTCCAATATCCCTTTACCCCCTCCATATGTAGGTTTCTTTGTAAGTGGAGAAGTGTGGACTGATGATATTAAAATAAAGGTAACATATTTGGGCGTAGAAGTTGGAGGTGCAGAGGTAAAGAAATTAGCTCCAAATGCATTAGAAGTAAAATTTAAGGAGGGAAACAAATTAAATAAACTTGTTTTTGTTCGAGAAGATAAGTCTTTAATAGCAAGAGGAGAAATAAGAGTTTCGGGTCATGTGATTGGCAAATTTCCGAACACCATTATTGCTTCCTGGTAAATAATTCATTCTATAAATGAAAAAATATTCTATTAGAAAATTATGCATTTTTTCTAAATCAACTTAAATATCTTAGTTCATAATCACAATCATTCGATGTAAACCATGGTGAAAAAACTACATTTCTTTTCAATAACTAAACTGCTCCAATTATTTATCAAGAGATGAAATTCTCAAATATGAAGACTGTGTCATCAATTCACTTAATGAAAAGAAAATTTGTGAATAAAAATGTGAGGACTGCTACCAAGTAAGTAGCAGTTTTTTAGTGTAGTTACGTAAACAAACATATCAACAATTCGACATGAAATGTCGATTTTGACATAAGAAAAGGTTGTTCCAAAAGGTCTTTTTAACGCTCTTTTGGAACAACCCCTATATTTATCGTTTCCCAAAAAACTACGACCGAAACGCCGCATCCGCCAGCATAGACAATGTTGCATCATCCATCGGCGGATTGTGTAGTCCTGCTCTGACGTTTAAATAATAGCGATGAAGCGGATTTTTTTCTGATAAACTTTTCGCTCCTACGATACGCATTGCTTTATCTACAATAGATATTGCCGCGTTCGTTACAACATATTTCGCAGCTGCTAGTTCGGCTTGCAATGATAATTTATCTTCTGCCTCATCGTATTTTTTCGCAATTTGATATAAAAAGATGCGAGCTTGCATAAGCTCAAGTTCTAATTCTCCAACTAATCTTCTAACATTCGGTAATAAACTAATAGAATGATTTAAACTGTTTGGCTTGTATGATCCCGCAAACTGAACTGCATAATTTCTTGCTGATTGTGCAATCCCTAAATAACATGCTGGTATATGTAGCAACCAGCCAATACCCTTTTGTTTCACTTTCCCGCCCAATACATCCGTAAAAAAGCGGTTCTCTATCTCTACATTTTGTAAAACGAGATCATGGCTCGCAGTTCCTCGCATTGCGATACTATCCCACGTTTCTTCAATTGATACGCCTATCGTATTCTTTGGAATGACAAACTCTCCGATTGCTTCCTGGCCTTCAATACTTGCTGAAATGATAAAATAATCAAGTACTGGCGCCATTGTCGTAAACGTTTTTCTTCCATTTATAATCCACTTCTCACCTTTTTTGACAGCTAACGTCTCTGGTTTCCCGCCGCGCGTAGGACTACCTGTATTCGGTTCTGTTGCAGCTCGATTAAAAAGCGCACCATTACGCACTTCTTCACAAAACCAAGTGAACATTTCCTCATTCCAAGAGCGATTTTCAGCTAATTCCTTTACAATACCAAGGTGCCATCCAATTGATAATGCGGTAGCACCGCAGCCTTCTGCTATTTTCTCTTGAAATAAAACGAAGTCATATAAAGAAATCGCATTGCCTCCCGATTCTTTTGGCAACGTTAATTTCGTATATCCGATATCTTTCAAATTATTAATATTTTCATACGGAAATGATCCTAATTCACTTAGTTGATGCTCCCTTTCCATGAACTTCGGAATCAATTTATTTATTTTCTCAATAACTAAAGATTGTTCTTCTGTTTCAACAAATGAGAGTGCCATACATAATCTCCTTTATGTTCGATTCATAAACCGTTCATTTTGTCATTATGATTATATGAAGTTACTTCTCTATTGTTTCACTATTCCGATAAAAATACAATGCTTTTGAACAATAAGAAAAGTTCCTATATGAAAGGATAGGTTCTTTTCTTATATTAATCCCCTTTCAATGCCTTTAATGGCAAAGAGGTTACATATCCAATATACGAGCATAATTCTTTAAAAAAGAAAGGGATTTCTGTATCTAACGTTTTATACGCTGACGTTGGAGTTGGTGATGCATACGCTTCAATTTTAAGATGTTTTGCAATTTTCATCGCACGTTTCATATGAAGTGGATCACTCACGATCGTATATGTGCGTATTCCGTTCTCTATTCCAACTTGCTTTGCATTCTTTAAATTGTCCTCTGTGAAAAGAGATTTTGTTTCAATTAGAATATCCTCTTCTTTTACACCATGTTTCAGTGCATACACTCTAGCAGTACGCGCTTCCTCAAGCTCTGCCTCAAACTTTGTACCACCTGTGAAAATAATCTTTTTAATATTACCGTTCTTATATAAAGAAATTGCATGATTAATTCTTTCTTTAAATACAGGAGATGGTTTTCCATTCCATGAAGCTGCTCCCAGCACGATACCAGCATCTGTCTTCACATCATCATCTGTTTTAAAGCGATAACTCCAAATATCGTAAGCTGCATAACTTACATATAAAATAATAGAACAAATCATAAGCAAGAATACTTGCAAGATTCTTCTTTTCTTACTTTTCTTATTTTCTTTCATTTATAGCTGCCTCCGTACATCATCCATACTTCTATATAAAAACGTATATATCAAATCATTTTGTTTGAATTTTTTTAAAAGAAGGAATTTTTCTTGTTATATATGTATTAAAGGGTTTTCATTTAAAATTGAGGATTATCAATTCATTTTTCGTTTGCGGTTTTCATTACGTTTTTGTAATTCATAAGTTTATTACCATACAACTACATTGTAACGAATTTTTTATCATAATGGAATGATGAAACAAAAGTTAATAAAAGAAGTAATCATTTTGTAAGAAAAAAGGTATATTTTTCATCTTGACGATCAATACACCTTTCTTAATATGAATTATCGTTTTTCTTTATACGACTCTAATTTTTCTAATAACCGTTCTTTTACAGCTGGCCATTCACTTGCAATAACACTGTATACAACTGCATCTCTAACATGTCCACTCGGCAATTTTCTTTCGTTTCTAAGTACCCCCTCTTTTACTGCGCCGAGTCTTTCAATTGCTCTTTGTGCTTTTTCATTTCGTGCATCCGTCTTTATTTGTACTCTCCGCATATGCAATTTTTCAAAAGCATATTGTAATAACATATACTTACATTCTGTATTCATACTCGTACGTTGCACACTCGGGTCATACCACGTTTGCCCTAATTCCACAGTCTTATCTTCAACTGAAATGTTATATAAGCGTGTACTCCCTACTATTTCATTCGTCTTTTCATCAACAACGACAAATGGCAAATCCTTCCCTGCCCCATAAGCTTTTATCGCCTTTTGAACATATTGCTGCATATCTTGAACAGTATCCATTTTAAAGATTAAATACGCCCAAATATCTCGATTTCCTTCCACGATTGAAAACATTTTTTCGACATCATTGCTATCCATTAACCGTAACTTTGCTCTTTCGTGAATAATTTCCATTTGTAAGCCCCCTTTGTTGTAACTATACTACATTCTATTATCGTTATATAAAAAATAAAATTATATTTATATTAAGAAATACGATATATATTTAAAATAAAAAGTGCGATGCCTTTATTCAAGCATCGCACTCATAAATTGAATTGAAATTTACTTTTTTTCCATTACTGCAAAATAATTATTTTCGCTATCTGCAAAATTAAATATTCTACCTGAAGGCATATTTACAATTTCTCCGACTGTAACATTTTTATTTACTAAATCGCTATATAAACGATCGAATTCTTTTGAGAAGAACATTAAGGAAGGTGTACCAAGATTTAACTCAGGCTGCATTTTAGCAATTAACTCCTTACTATGGAGAATAATACTTGTTTCAGCTTCTTTAGTTGGAGCAATTTCAATCCATCGCATTCCTTGACCGTTATCTTCCTCTGAAATTACAATAAATCCTACTTTTTCTGTCCAGAATTCCTTCACTTCATCTTGGTTATTCACATACAACATAATTTGACCAACATTATTAATCATTTATTTTAACGCTCCTTTATAAACAATTTTTATTAAACTCCATACACTTACACCTAATTATCACCGAAAATAAAGTTGCGGTACAAAAATCTATTTCAGCGACTCTAATCGCTCATTCAAACGATCCCAAGTTTCGGTGATACCTTGTAGCATGCCCATGTCCATAACACTCTTAAGTGCCTCTTTGTTAACATATTCAGCACGGTTTATTAGCTTTGTCTTTCCACCTAAATCGATGAATTCCAATGTCATCTCCGTTGACGGCATAGAATCATTTACATTGCCTTCAGCATCTGAAAAGTAATCAGTATAGACGATTTTCTCTGACTCAATAATCTCTTTATAGACTGCTTTTCCCCATGATTCCATACCAAAAAATTGCTCCAGGTTCTGATTGACACACTTCATACAGTAGTGCCAAACGCCTCCCGGACGGAAGTCGACAGTGCATGCCGTAATTTCCCAACCTCTTGGTCCCCACCAATGTTTCAAATGCTCTGGTTCTTTAAACATACTGAATACTAAATCGCGCGGCGCATCGAAAACGCGCTCCAGTACTAATACCCGATCGTTCTCCACTCTTGATACCATTGTATTGTTTGACATATTAATTCCTCCTTAAATATGAACTAATTTTATGACTTTTCCTTGTTTTGCAATTCCTTCAAATACTCATCTAAATTATCGAATCTCTCTTCCATCACACGCTTAAATGACTGTACCCAGCAATCAAGTGCTTGGAAAGGCTCAGGTCGGAGCTTGTAAATCCGGCGATTAGCTTCAGCCTGCACTTCCACAATCCCTGTATCGCTTAACACTTTTAAGTGTTTCGAAGTTTGTGGTTGCCTTAATCCTAGATGGTCGGCAATTTCCCCAACGGTTAAGGGACCGTCACGCAAGAGTTCAACAATGTTCATACGATTCGGTTCAGATAAAGCGCTCAACGTCGTCATATTCACGCCCGGAATTTTTCCCGACATATCACTCACCTCGTAAAGTGATGGTCTCCGGTTATAACACATCAATATCATCACTAATATTATCTTCTTGTTGAATTGATTATATCCAAACGGGAATATTCCTGTCAAGGAATATTCCAAAACTAAATTGATACCAAGTGTAGCTCTTACTTTGAAATACAAATGAATTAAAAACATTTCATAAACCTATGTTTTACGATAAATTGATCCTTTAACCAGTGGGTTTTGGAACAATTTCCGCGAGGACTTTATTTTTATTTGGTGCAAGAAAGCTTTAACACTTTTAATACTATTTTACGCTACAGTATTTTTTGTCATCTTTTTATTTGATAGTTTAGGTGTTTTATTGGTAGGTTCTTTCTATTCCTAATATTTAATCATGTGAAAAAGCCTATTTTGATCGTATGATTCAAAATAGGCTTTTTCTATTACTTCCCATAATCATCCACAATCACTTGAATCACACGATACGATTCTTCGGCTACTTTTTCATTACTATCCCTATTCGCATCGTATGTAATTAACGCCTTCCAAAGCGCCCATCCTCTCGCCCTATTCCACGTTTCTTCATCCATACGTAACGCTTCTTTAAATACCTTTCTACTATTCTTATGAAAAAATGTCCATGCCATCGCTGCATCACAAGCAGGGTCTCCTACTCCTAAAATACCAAAATCAATTACGGCACAAAGCTTTCCATCTTTAACAAGTAAGTTACCCGGTGCAACATCTCCATGAACCCAAACTGGTTTATGGTCCCATGTTGACCTAATTGCTAAATTCCAAAGATGCTTTAATAATGTCTCATCAAAAACACCCTTATTATTTTCAATGGCCACTCTCGCTTCTTCATCGTATACAGATATAAGCCCGCCTCGGTAAAAATTATGTTCTCCAGCTATTGGCCCGTTACTCGCATCAATTGATTGTAATTCTATTAAAAATGCTCCTAAGTCTGCCGCAAATTCATCTAAGTCACGAACATTTTCTTTCGTAACGGTCTCCCCATCTATCCACTTATTAATAGACCAAGGCCATAGATATTCTTCAGAGGGATTCCCTTTCGCAATTGGTGCAGAAATTTGTAAAGAAATTCCCTTATTTAATATAGGTAGCCAAATGTTTTCTTTCTCTACTTGCGGTGCATATGCTACATCACTTGGTAATCTGACACTCATCTGATCTCCTAAGTGGAACGTTCTATTATCGTGCCCGCTAAGCTTTACAGGTTTCACTTCTAAATGTGCCCATTCTGGAAACTGTGCCCCTATTAACCTTTTAACTAAATTAGTATGAATTTGATTCATTCCCTTACCCCCCTTCTCTTTTGAAACTTACTAAGTCCATCTGTACTCCCAACATATTCAAAACCATTTTTCTTATAAAAATCATTCAACGTAAGATTATGCCCAACACAATCTAGTTTCAAAAACTTTTTATCATGTTGTACATTCTCTTCTACCCACTGTAAAATCCATTCTCCGATTCCATTCCCTTTATACTCCCTTTTCACCGCAAATCTATGAATATATAACGAATTAGAAACTTCCTCTTTACCAAAAATACGTTCATCCCATTCATTTTGTTTAGGAGATACTGTAACGGTACCGACAATTTCATCTTTTTTCGTAACCACATATGTATATTTTTCTCTTATACCTTCTAATATTTCAGCCGTAGCTTCTCCACCTAACAGATACTGCCATTGATCCACTTCTTTATGTTGTAGCCACTCTGCTACTTCTTTTAATAGAGTAATAATGCTATCGCTTTCCTCTTCAGTAGCAATTCGAATTGTATATTCTTTTGTTATTGTATTGCTCTCCATATTTTCGTATCTCCTTTCAAATTGCTACCTTACTGACATACGAGTCCTTCCATCATTTTTATCTGTAATATATTCTACATAAAATCCTTGATTCAGTGCGTTTTCATACATCATTTCAATCTCTTCTTGGTTTTTCGCATAAATTTGTATGTAATCACCATCCGCTACTAATACGACTACTTCACACTTACTCTCCTTAAATTCTTCATATGTTTCAATTTCTCCTAGTTCTTCCCCTTTTGGATATGCTTTTAAGTCTACAAATAAAAGATAATATATGTTATCTTTTATTTGTTTTTTTAATTCTGAGCCTTCTATGATCTCTTTATCTTCTGAAAATAATTCCGGACCTAATTCATTCCCTATTATTATATAAGCTTCCTCTCTTCCCACGGCTTGCCAATCAAATACCGTAATATCAATTGGCTTTAACACTTTCCAAAGTAAATTATCATATCCATCTAGAATATCTACTGTAATTCCTCTTTTCATATGTTTCCTCCTAGCTTATTTATTTTTGTTTCATACATTATATATCAAATTTAATTACTATATTTTGTCGATACCTATGTAACTTGTATTTCATCATAAAAAACCGCTCCACTACTAGTGAAACGGTTTCCTTCTGCTTACATTTAAATATCTTATTCAATTGTTGCACTGCGCTTTAAAATAATTTCTAATATATTCACCACATCAGCCATTCATTCTTTATGCTCACTTCGACTTCACAAAGTAATATAAAAACCACACCGCATGATTTTGTTCATCGGCAGCTATTCTGCGCAACAACTCTTTCAGATGTGCATCCGATGTTTCATCTGCAACTTCTAAGTAAAAATCTACAGTCTTTTGCTCATCTTGTATTGCGAATTCTAATCCTTGTAAGTACATATTCGGACATTCTTCCGTAATTTGTGGTTTCGGTTGCTGACCAGTTAAATTCGTATAGATCTGTACAAACTGATGAAAATGCTTCATTTCATCGTTACGAATTTCAAGAATTTGATTTCGTTCCGCCGGATTTGGAGCCATGTTGGCTAATTTCGCATAGCAATTTATAGCACTAAACTCTCCATTAATTGCTTTCTCAATATCACGAATCAACTTATCATTTTGCCTATACCAATCATAATAATTCGAATTATACATCGTATCTCCTCCATTATTTCGCATAACATTTTATGCAATTTGAAATAGCAGGAGCATGTATATAAAAGGAAACCACATCTTCTATTCCCTTTAAAATATAGAAAAACCTATCCTCCTTGATTTCCCTATAAGTTAATAAAAAGCAAAAAACGCTTCACTCCTAGTGAAACGTTTTTATCTTTTATGCGTGTAATTCCGTTTTATGTTCCTTTATTACACTACGTTTTAAAGCAGTTGCTAGAATAATAACCATACTTACCACACCAATCCAAACGAGTACAGTAAGAGGAGTATTCCAAGCTAATCCTTTTCCGAAGAAGAAGATTTCTCTTAGCCCTTCTATCATAAATCGCATCGGTAACCAGGAGTAAATCCAGTCTTGATAAAATGGAGACATCATTTCAGGCGCTAGCGCCAATAGCGGTGCACCAAAGAAAAGTAACAGTGCAAATAACCCGATTCCCTTTAATCCAACTAATGAAAGGACCGCAGAAATCATTAAGAAGAAACTAAGTGATGTAATGGATAAAAATAGAGCCGTATCCGTGAAATCCGAGAGATTTAATCCTACCATTCCGTCCGCGATCCACGTTAGTCCAAATCCAATTACAAGCGCCGCGATAGCTCCTGTTACTATTTGTTTTATTTTTAATACGAAGTTTTCTTTTCGTGTACTAATCGGCATTTTACTTATCGCAATAAAGATGATTGCTGCACTCGCTAAACTTGCGATCCATAAAGGTTGGAATAAAGAAATTGGCGAGTTACCGTTTGCACTATTTTTGCCAATTTCATTTACATTTGTCACTTTCTTCGTAATCGGTGTTACTAATTTCGAAACTTGATCCGTTGTTAATGTAGTCCCTTTTGCTTTAAATCCTTCTAATAGCTGAGTACGAACGTTATTGTTCATATTATCAACTACGCCATTTAACATTTGTCCTGCCATAGTTGATGCCGCTGTATTCATTCCTTGATTTATTAATATTTCTACCTCTGGTGAAGATGGCTGTGGTGTTCGTAGCGATGCTTGTTTTGCGCTAAAGTCTTTCGGAATGACTAACGCTGCATAATACTCTTGATTATTTAAACCTTTTTGAACGGATTCTTTATTTTTTACTTCCACCCACTTTACCACGGGTTCTTCATCTGTTTTTGATGTTTTTTTGATCATATCAACAATTGTTTGCCCCATATTCATTTTAGCTTGATTCGGAATTTCCACTCCTTGATCCTCATTTGCAATTGCGATTGGCAAGTTTTTCGGCTTAGGTTGAACGGTTGGAAATAATGTTAATGAAAAAATAAAAACAACAAGTAGTGCAATAACTGGTGATAACAATAAAAGTTTGTTTTTAAACATTTTCTTTTATCCTCCTTTAATTTGATTTATAATAACCAACAACGTGTTGTTTATTTATATTTTGAATTATATGTTTAAGTTAAATCTTATACAATAATCAAAAATCGTGAATGTGTCGGTTATAAGACACTTTCTTTAAATGTGTTGGAAAAAATTAAGGAGGGACATGCTTTGCGCGATAGTAATTTAGATTTACGTGTTATTCGTACGAAAACTGCCATACGAAATGCATTGGTGGAGTTAATTGAGGAAAAAGGCTTTGACGCCATTACAGTGAAAGATATTACTATGAAAGCAAACATAAACCGTGGTACTTTTTATGCGCACTATCAAGACAAATTTGATTTAATGACGAAATGCCAAGAGGAATTTATGCATGAGTTTTCTAGCATTGCCAAACAGAAACTTCCGGAAGTTATTGCTGAACTTGGATCAAATCCTTCTCCAACAATGCCGTTTGTACTTATCGCTTCTATCCTTGAATTTTTAAATGAAAATAGTGATTTTATGAAAGCTGTACTAAGCCCAAAAGGAGATTTATCTTTTCAAACAAAATTGAAAGACTTTATGTGGAAAACACTATTTGAAGATACGAATGGTGCTCTCATTAATAAGGAAAATTTACTCGTTCCAAGCCAATACTTAGCTTCTTATATGGCATCTGCTCATATAGGCGTCATTCAGCAATGGTTAAATAATGGACAAAAAGAAACACCTGAGGAAATTGCTCGTATTTTATCAACAATCGCAGTTCATGGACCTTTCTATGCAGCTGGCTTAAAGAAATAAGCTTGCCTGCATAGAAACATGCTTTAATCAATCTGAACATCAACAAACTTCTAAATGAAATGTATGGCTGAGTAGTTACTATTATTTTTACTAATAACTTGAAATTTATGTTCCTATGAAAAAAGCTGTTGAAAGGAATCCCCTTCAACAGCTTCTCCATTATTAACGATATAAACGAACTGCACCTGCAGTATTATCATCTGCTTGTCCAACTACTTCAAATTTCAATCCAAACTTCGGTAATTTACGTCCTGCATCTGGGATTAAATCGTTCATATACGATTTAGAATCATCAAACTTCGTTACACCTGGTAACCCTTTGTAATCATATGTTCCGCGTGTTGGAGATACAACTTTCCATGCTGGCGTTTGGTTAAAGGAGAACGCAGCATCTGCGATTTGGTATCGTGTACTATTTTTAACAGTTGGTTTGCCGTTTAGCGTTCCAACAATTGCCTCTGGGTGAGAGTCAACAACCCCTAAGAAACCTTCGCCTGGATGAATACCAACCCAATTATCTGTAAAGCTAGAGTCTGCATACCACACAACAAGACCTGTATTATACGGTACACCATTGCTATATTTTAACGCTTGATCAGCACCAGCGTGGTTTCTCCACTCTAAATAGTAGTTATGTTTCTTCTTATCAAAACCGTTTGCTGTAACGAAACCATTTAATTTTAATTTCGCTTCGCCTTCTGCATCATCAGAGAACACAACATTTCCATCTACAGTTAATGTAGCGTTATCAAGAGTAAAACCGTTCGGTGCTAAACCACCATCTGTAATGTATTCGAATACTAGTTTTACTTTTTGTCCTTTAAATTGGCTTAAGTCATATGACTTATCTACCCATTTACCATCTGTTGTGTCTAGACCATTTTTCACATTCTTTTCACCAATGCGGTCCACTAACGTTTTCTTACCATCCTCTGTCACTGCATGTACTTCAAGGAAATCATAATCTGTTTCAATTTCATACAATGATTTGTAATCAAACTTCGCCATTGTTGCATTTGTTAAATCAAACACTGGCGTTTCTATTGTTGTATGAAGATTATCGCCTTTTGTACTATAGTAATATTTCTTACCGAATGCAGGCTGAATACCTTTTACATCTTTATCTGGTAAATTAACGCGAATCAGGCCAGGACGATTTGATTTCGTTACACTTTGATCTAAGTACGTCGCCAAACCGATACCGCGATTTAATTTATCATAGTCAACCTCTACAATATTTGCCCAGTTTCCACCCATGTTCTTTTGAAAGAACTCTTTGTTTTGCGGAGAGAAACTCGGTGGCGTTGAACCTGCAATTTTACCAGCCCAGCTGCCGCCGCTCATAACAGACCAAGAGTTAATTGGCTCACCTGCTCCTGAATACTTCGTATCATACTCATCTGGAAGACCTAAATCATGACCAAATTCATGTGCGAATACACCAACTGCTCCGTCTTCCGGCTCAATTGTGTAGTCATATGCTGCCATTTTACCGCCCCAGTTATCAACATTTGCTTTTGTTCCTTCAATTGGATATGGTGTTCCAAGGTTCCAGCGATGTGACCAAATTGCGTCATCACCTAGTCTACCACCGCCTCCATCTTGCCCAACTCCAGCGTGAATAACCATTAAGTGATCAATAAGACCATCTGATTCGTTTTTATTGCCATCACCATTATTGTCATATTGATCGTATTGGTCAAATTCTGATAAATCAATACCACTTTCTACAGCTGCATTTAATGCCTCTTTTACAAAATCACGAGGTCCTTTTGGTCCTTTATTATCATGACCGCCATCTCCTGCATCTGCACCATAATCCGCTGCTGTACCCGGAACTGTCAACCACTTTGTTACTGTCCCATCGACTGTATAACTACCACCAGATTGCTCTTCATAATATTGTTTAAATGTTGGGACTTTTGAACCATCAAAGAGTGTAAACGGCTCATTACCAAATAACATTTTTTGATAATGTTCTGGATTAAAATCATTTGAATACATATAACCTGGTACTTGATCAATATTGTTATGCTTAAAGTCAGCAAACTCTACTAGCAATACAAGAACTTTATCTTTACGAACATCACCGTTATATTGTTTTTGCTTCGCTGAAGTAGTTGGTACTTTGCCGTTTAATCCCCCTTTAGCCGGCTCTTGTCCAGCTACCGGGCCACTAACAGGTTGATTTGCTTTTTCTTTCTCATCTGTTTTTGCATCTTTAACTTTTTTCAAAAAGTCAGAAGCTTCTCTCGTAACACTGTCCCCCGCTGCTGGTTCTTTTCCAGCATTTTCGCCTTTTTTCTTCTCTACGTATTTTTCAACAGCTTTTAATGTGTCTGCTTTCGACGTAGATTCACTAATTACACCGCGTTTCTTGAGCGCATCTGCTAAACGCTCCTCTGGAATTAAATTTTCATCAATTGGACTTAAAGCTCCTACACTAGACGGCGTTGCCGCATAAACAGATTGACTACCAAATCCAAATGTGCAACTAAGCACAGCTGTCGCCGCAAGCATAGACAGCACTTTAAAAGGCCTTTTCTTCATCCCTATTCCTCCCCAATATTAAATACGTTACAACGTTTATATAATAAAGAATATTCTAATAATTTGCAATATACTGTCTTAATTTGTAATATTTTTGAAAATATTCTTTGTTTTAGATTGATATACATTCTGATTCATCGATATTTATGGTTGCTTCTTGCATGTGAATTCGAATCGTGGCATGTATGTTTTCTTCTACGACAAGGACATTCAAAGAAATCCAATCCATATGCTCATTTTTATTTTGATTTTCAGTTTCAGGTGATAGCGGCTGGCTAAAAAATGGCTCTGTTAAAGGGAAATGTTCATATTTGAGAACTCTCCTGAAACTAAGTATAATAAGAACAAACATTCGGTTGTGGCGAGGTTGAGCAAAGCGTTCAGAAATTTATTAAAACATATCGACAAATTATCCCACATAGAAAAAGAGCGAGTGTTTCCATGGATAAAACGTTATGTAGAGCTTTCTTCCTCTGTCGGTGCAAGTGTTGTAGTAAAACATTTACTGATACAACGAATACCGTTCTTGACCATACTCGAAAAGGTGACGAATGGATTACATTTGTTGATAGTTGCAGTAACGAAAGCACTAAACACAATATAAAAGAGTTTCTCCTATCGTCATTTTTGTATGAAATGATTGATACGTATGAGAGCTTACGTTTATCTAAGTTTATCGTGTAATTGTTAATTCTTATGTAATAAAAAATAATTATCGTTTACTCCTTAAAATGGTAAAATCATATTTGGAGATGTAATTGTGAAAAAATTCAGTACATTGTCAATAATCTTGATGTTTATAGGGCTATTATTATTCGGATTAAATTGGATAATAGATGGATATTCTGAACCGCTTGTCCTTTTTAGTTTTATTTCTTTTTTAGTTGGAATTGTACTAAGTTTTATAGCAGTTGCTAAACGGGAAAAAGGAACATTGAAATTCATATCACTTATTTCTTTCTTCATTGTGATGTTTTTAATTACTTGGTTTGAACCATTTCAGGTACTTCGAATTATTACTTGGCTAAAAAATGTTTCTTAACAGCGAAAAAGTCGAAAGTATAAAAACGGGAAACCCAAATATAAGGGTAACTAACTGTTACGATTTATTTAACCAATTATAACCAAAGTTAATTAAATATATCAGTAAGCCCTGCTAGTCAAGTGATTGGCTAGTAGGGAGGTTTAACTGCGGGCAATCACTAAAGCTGATTGAACTACAGCGTGGCTAGAAATGGTGAGCGTGAATGTTGCGAAAGCAGAAAAAATCAATCAGATGATTAAGGAGTTGACTTCTGATGATATTGGCGAAGAAAGTCAGACTGATTCCAACGCCTGAACAAGAAAAAGTGCTTAGAAATCATGCTGGAGCTTCAAGATTCGCTTATAACTATTGTAAAAAAATGAGTGATAGATACTATCAGCTATTTGGAAAATCTGTTTCACAGTTAGATTTACAGAAACGATTTACAAAGATCAAGAAGCGAAAGCGATATGAGTGGTTAAATGACATCAACGCACAAGTTCCAAAACAGGCTTCAAAAGATTTTGACAAGGCGCGAAAAAATTCGTTCAAAAAGTACAAAAATGGCTATCATACTTCTTATAAATCCAAAAAAGATTTAATTCAAGGATTTTATGCCAATTATGAAAGACTGATTATAGGAAAGAAAGTAGTTGATATTCAGTCTATTGGAGAAGTGAAAACAAGCCAACAACTACCAAGAAACAAAAAACCATCAAATCCAAGAGTTACATTTGATGGTCGTCACTGGTGGATTAGTGTAGGGTTCCAAGAAGACTTTGAATCACAAGAACTAACAAATGAGTCGATTGGTGTGGATGTTGGTTTAAAAGAGCTGTTTGTAGCTTCTAATGGTACGAAAGAACGAAATATAAACAAAGATGCTAAGGTTAAAAAACTTTTGAAAAGGAAAAAGTCAGCACAAAGAGATATGTCTAGGAGATTTAAAAAAGGTGTAAAAATTCAATCTGCCGGATATGAAAAAGCCAAAACTGAGCACCTTCGGTTATCTAGGAAAATTACGAATATCCGAAATAACCATATCCATCAAGCAACAGCTAGCTTGGTGAAAATCAAAACAATGAGGATTGTTGTGGAAGACTTACATATCTCAAACCTGTTAAAAAACAAAAAATTATCGAAAGCATTTTCATTTCAAAAATTAAACTTCTTCTTTCAATGTTTGTCATACAAGTGCGAGAAGTACGGCATTGAATATGTAAAAGCTGATAAATGGTTCGCTTCAAGCAAGATTTGCTCATGTTGCGGAGTTAAATACGACCATTCAGTTCAATCAGAAGGACAGTGGAGTTTAAAGATTCGTGAATGGGACTGTGTTCAATGCAATAGTCATCACGATAGGGATTTAAATGCTTCGATAAATTTATCAAGATGGGTAAAATAAATGCTTGATAATATGAGGTAACGATACTGCCTCGTGTGGAGTGTTATACCCCTCGTCCCTTCGGGGTTGCGAGAACACTTTGAAGCACTAACTTGTGTAAATTTGATTGAATTGTATGGATTTAGTTAAGTTTATCGTATCGGTTTCCCTCTAATTTACTCGATTATCAACACTAAATTTAACAGAGCCAAAAAAATAAAAGATCATCCACTACATATAGCGAATGATCTTTTTAACTACAGTATCTCAATATACCCTTCTGTTCCATGTACCCGAATTCGTTGCCCATCTTTTATTAGTTTCGTAGCATTCTCTACTCCGACGACTGCTGGTAATCCATATTCACGTGCAATAACTGCTCCATGTGTCATCAGTCCGCCAACTTCGGTGACTAACCCTTTTATAGACACAAATAACGGTGTCCAGCCAGGATCAGTAAATGCGGTAACTAATATATCTCCATCTTCTAAATTCGCTTCTTCCATGTTTAAAATAACGCGAGCTCTCCCCTCAATCACTCCAGAAGAAACAGGCAGGCCTATAATCGCTTCGGCCGGGAGATTTTCTCGTTTATACTTCCCTGTAATGATTTCTCCATCAGACGTAATAACACGCGGAGGCGTTAGTTTTTCATATAATTTGTACTCATTTTTCCGTTTATGAATAATCTCGTAATCCAGTTTATTCGTACGGACAACTTCGTGAAGTTCTTCAAAAGTCAGATAGTATATATCTTCTATTTCATGAATAACGCTATTTTGCACGAGTTGCTCGGCTTCTTTCAATATTGCCTGCTTATATATGAAGTATCGATTAATCATGCCGTATTTTGGATATTCACGATAACCGATAAAATTCCGGATGTTACGAATCATTCGCTTCGTCTCTTCTATTTTTTGTTTACCATCCGGCAAGTGCTGCAATCGCTCTACTAACTCTTCTTCTTTTTTCAAAGCTTCCTGCAGCCCTGCTTCAAATTTACGTTTACCAGCACCAATTTCAAAATCTCTTATGTTACTTAAAATCATCGGGATAATTGTAGTTGGCTTTTCACTCCAGCGCGTTTTTGTGATATCGATTTCTCCGCTACATCTCATTCCGTATTTATTCAGAAAAGCATAGATTGCATCTCGTGCTTTATCCCCGCCTTCAAACTTAACTAGCTCATCTAAAAAACTGTCATCTTCTATATGCTGTAAATACGAGATGACTTCTGGATATGGCCGAATCACATCTGCAACATCCAATAATGCTAGCCCCATTTCTGACGTAATATTATTTTGTACAGATTGTGATAGTGTGTCTGCTACGTTTTTTTCACCTAGCCATTGCTCCATCTTTTCATTGATCCATGATGAAGCATTCATACCTGCCATAAGGACAGCCATACTTTGCGGGTGAAATAATATTTTCTTTAATTGCTGGATATCTTCTAAAATAAAATCAAGTACATCCAGCCCTGATTTCGTTTGAATGTTTTGTTTTAACTCTTCGATCGATGCTTGATTATTCTTTATTAAATCCATAACGATTGCCGGATCGTTTTCGATTTGTGGTTGTGAACTTGCAGGTGGCATACTTTTACCAAGGCTCTTTTCTTTTTCATCATCCGGTAACAATTTGATAAAATCATCTCGCTCTATTACAGTCGTTAATGCATCTTTAATAAGCGGCTCCGAGTTCCCTATTGTATTTAATAAAAGTTCTCTACTAGCAGGCGAAGCCAATCTTTGTGCAACATCAACAAACAACCTTCCTCCAGCTTGAAACCTCGGTCCAAAGGATGTTAACTGGAATAAAGACATTCCTAATGGCTTCAAAGGATCCGTCATCATTTGTTGGTGACCAACCGATACATACACATGATTTTCCTGATCATTTACTTCTGGAATTGGATATAAAGTCGTTATCGGTCTGCTTTGGACAATATAAAATGTATCATCAACTAAACACCATTCAATATCTTGCGGACAACCAAAATAAGCTTCAATCTGTCTTCCAATCTGTGCTAGTTGTAATATTTGTTGTTCAGATAGTGTTTGAATCTTTTGCTGAGTCGGATCAATCTGCCCTGTCTCTGTTCCGCCCTCTTTTAAGGCATAGATAGCCAATTTTTTAGTTGCGATCATCTTCCCGGCGATTTCGCCTTCTTTTACTTTATAATTATCGGCAGAGACCAGTCCTGATACTAATGCCTCACCAAGCCCAAAACTGGCATCGATCGATACCACCTTTCGGTTACAAGAAATCGGGTCAGCAGTAAATAAAATTCCCGAAGCCTGCGGGAAAACCATTCTTTGAACGACAACACATATAGAAACTTGGCTATGTTCAAAACCATTTTGCATGCGGTACATGACTGCCCGATCTGTAAATAAAGAAGCCCAGCACTTTCTTACATGCTGCAAGATTGCTTCTTTTCCGATAATATTTAAATACGTATCTTGTTGACCAGCAAACGAGGCATATGGTAAATCTTCAGCAGTAGCGCTAGAACGCACTGCATAAGCATGCTCATTTCCAAAACGAGAGAGATAACGAGCTACCGCTTCCACTACATCAGAAGGAATTTCTACTGCCATAATGGTTTCTCTAATCTTCTTACTGATTTCACCAATTTGAGCCCGGTCTTCAATTTTTAACATTGCTAATTGAGTCAACAAAGCTTGAAACGCTTCATTTTGTTCGATGGCTTTTTCATATCCTATCGTTGTAACACAAAACCCTTCTGGCACTTGTATCCCTTGAATATTTGATAATCCCCCTAAATTCAATCCTTTTCCGCCAACGAGCGAAAGCTGTGTTTTTTCTATTTCCTGAAAATCGAGAACGAAAGAACTCATTCGGCACCTCTCCTTACTGTTCATGTGCTATTGATTGTAGCAGTAGTAAATGAGAATAAACAGTCTATTTCGAACGTTAATTACATGATATAATTAAGTTAGGAAGAGATATTTCCCCCTCTAATTCACCTCAATTACATCACCAAACTTAAACATTCTTTTATTATGAAAAGCATCCGTAATCCAATCCGTACAATCCGTACAATCCGTACAAGTAATCGTCTCATTTATTGGATTAATATCAACTACTGTTATGTAATTTTTATATAGATAGCCATCTTTATAATATGTAAGTAAAACCTCTTCTTCACCTAAAAATGAACATAGCAGCTTATTTTCAATCATTTCCTTTGCATCCTGCGTTAAGATTGGACGCGGGACTTTCGTTTGCTCACTTATAATTTCTTTAATAGCTACAAACTGCTCTGGCATACTAGCAAACGGTTGCCACTTCACCATATTATCAAGACATTTTTCAAATTATTGTAGCGATATTAATCCCTCTATCTTTTTACACATATCTTCATACATAATTCTCCTTATAACAGATTTCTATATTTTAAAATTTGATAAGTAATTATTACGTTTCGATATGCTTAGAAAATTCAGGTACATATATAAGTTATTTTTAATACACTGGGATTTTATATGCAAATGAGTACCTTTACAGTTATGTTTAAATACAATGGTATGAGTAGTTACCATTATATTTAAGCGTTCGTTATAACTACCAGTATGAAATATCATAAATAATGAAGGACAATGTTAAAGAATTGATTGGGTATGGCGAACGGATTCCACACTCTTATAAGGATTTCCCTATAATTTTATTTTGGAGTCACAGAAGCGGTTGCACTTCCCTGACGAATTGGGTTTTCTTCCAAATTGGGTTATATGAGGAAGTAATGAAATATGCACCGTTCATTCATTACTATGAATCTGAAATATACAAAAATAAAATTGATTACTACACAAATTTAGAAATATATAATGACGATTTTGAAGCATATGGATATAAAAAGAATGAAATTAATTTTTAACTAATATACCTATAACCCCCACTATGCATAGAGTCTCTTTAAAAACGAAAACCACTATTAAAAGCCAGCGGTATGGAAGGGGAATTACAATGAGTATTTCTATTATAATGATGGGTTTCATCATAGGGGGATTGGTTGGAGTAACAGGGATAGGTGGGGCCGCATTACTGACTCCATTTCTTCTAACATTAGGTATAAGTCCTTCTGTAGCTGTTGGAACTGATCTAGTATATAACTCTATTACTAAAATGTTTGGAATATCCCAACACTGGAAACAGAAGACCATCAATTTTAGACTAGTAAAATATCTAGCTATTGGGAGTATACCTAGTGCAATTATCGCAGTAGTAACGATTCATTTCTTACCGATCTTTCACTATAGTCGAGAAGGAATTATAAAGTATATATTAGGATATGTTCTAATCCTTGCGGCAATTTCTATTTTAATAAAGGCATTTTTCTATAATGAATCTACACAAAATTATTTTCAAAGACAGACTATGGTACAAAAAAAGAGCCTAACAATTCTTATTGGTGCAATACTCGGTTTTATCGTGGGACTTACTTCTGTGGGGTCAGGCTCTTTATTCGCTATTGCAATGATATATTTATATCAACTGAGACCATCCGAGTTAGTAGGCACAGATATTACACATGCTTTTTTATTAGTGACGGTTGCAAGCATACTAAATATGAATTTAGGTAACGTAGATTATCTCTTGTTAATTCATTTACTCATTGGTTCTATCCCAGGTGTCATACTTGGTAGTAAATTCTCCACTAAAATCCCCGTTAAACCCCTTCAAATATTTCTAGCTATCATTATTTGTATCAGTGGACTAAAGTTAGTTATCTCTTATTGAAAGCATTTTATGCTTTTGCTATATAAGAATGGAGGTTCAAAATGGATCATACAGAACTATATAATTTTATATACAAGCAAGGGCGTGTCCCTCATTTCCATAAAGATTTTCCCCTAATCTTATTTTGGAGCCAAAAAAGCGGTTGTACTTCGCTAGCCCACTGGTTTTTTTATCAAATTAATTTATTTAAAGAAGCGATAAAATACAACCCGTTCATTCACAACTATGAGTATGAAGTATATAAAAACTCTACACATTATTTAGCACAATTAGCTAGTGGATTACAAACTAAAGAGAAGAATACTTACAAACTAGTAAGAAATCCTTATAGAAGGGCAGTAAGTTCTTTTGTTGCTCTGATTCCGCCACCAAATTTTGAGAATCCCGCATGGAAACCCATTCGACAATTTCTGTATGGTGATGAAACCTGCAATAAACCCATTTCCTTTAAACTATTTTTGTATTATTTAAAAGCACACATGACCAAATTAGATCAAGTAGATCCTCACTTTACACAACAATATATACAAGGAGAAGAGGAATTCGTTACGAACTATATTTATCTAGAAAATTTCAACACAGGAATTTTGAAACTAGAAGAAGTATATAAATTAAAAAAATCACCATTAGATCTATTATCAAAATCTTGGCATCATCAAAGTAGCAAGATGATTTACAAAGGGATTTATGCAGACGGTGATATCACAACTCCTCTTTTCCCACGATTACCTACTTATGATAGTTTTTATGATGCAGAAACAATTCAGTTGGTTCAAGAGATATTTGCAAAAGATTTTAATATGTATCATTATGATTTAAATTCTTTTCTCTCAAAATAAAAGTGTTCAAAGCCACTGGCTCTATTAAGTGTGTTATCTTAAAACTGATACGACAACATCACATATTTATAAATTTTCATACACTTTTCCTAATTCTTTTTTTAGTTGTGTTTTTAAGTGCTCATTTTCACTTTCTAATAGCTTGTTCTTATGTTTTAAAAGCTACTTTACTCAATAATAAGTTTGGCCCAATACCCATCGTACTTTCAATCCGCGTACGTTCGTATATTTCTCGTTTGAACTTTAATGCGAACTCACACGGATTACTGGCCAACAAATGAATACTTGCAGTCATATCCATGAAAAACTCGTCGATACTATATTGATGAAAATCTTCCGGTGCAACATATTGTAAAGCTAAACCTGTTATGTAAGTTGAACACTTCATATACGTATGCATAATTCGATTCACAATAATAATATCTGGTCGCTTCGGTATCTCATACAGCCTTGCCATCTTCTTTATTCCTAACGCTTTTAATGGCGGTGTTGCTGCTAATACTATCGATCCAATTTGGTAAAAGAGAATGATCATACAAGGTTATCACCCCTAAATAAAGAACATTCGTTCTTTATTTGGGTATTTTCATGAAAATTTTGTTTAAAATAACCGAAATTTAAAAATATGTTTAAGAAAAACTTAAGGAATTTCCCTCTATATTCATAAGAAGTTTTTTCTATACTGAAAAATGTAAATACATAAGAGGAGAAACAATCATGAAGAAATTTTTACTTTGCATAATAGGAATAAGCCTTCCTATATACTTACTACCTTTCATATTACGCGGGGATTTGGACAGATTTAATCCGATTGCTGAAGAAAAAAATGTATACGCCATTGCGAAGGGATATGGCGTTCCAGATTATCATCATAAAGGACGAGCTATGTACTCCCTAAAAGGTGTTGATGAATCAAGGAATGAGAACGAATATAAAGTAGGAACTAGCACCCCTAATGATTTTATAAAAAAAACTTACTTAAAAATTCATGTGAAAGGAAAGTATGTCTATTCTTACGACGTTATTTCTGAAAAGGACATTCCGGAGAAAATAAGGGGGCAATTGGAGATAGAAGATAAAGTGAAACTTTAATCAATGGGAGTCTTACTGCCTGGCAAATAGCGGGATAAATAAAAGAGCCTACTCGTATGAGCTGGCTCTTGATTACCTCTCCTTTGAGGAAGGAGCATTATTTCGGTAAATTTATTAAATGAGTTATCATTGTTTTAATAACCATTGTTCAATTACTTTAACCGTTTCATCTCGTTGTGCTTTTGATGTAATTAAGCTCGCATTATCACCTTTTTGCTCACCATACATGCCAAAATTAGCATGATTCCCCCCTTTTATCATGTGCATAGTTGTATTTTTTGACATTAACTTTTTACTGTTCTCTATTTTTTCTACTGTTGCTAAACCATCTACTTCCCCATAAATTGATAACATTGGAATCGATTTGGTAGAGAAATCATCTGCAGGATAAGAACCTAAGAAAATGATCCCGTCTACCTTTTCTTCATGGTGAAAGGCATACCTAGAAATCATAGCTCCGCCCATTGAATGTCCAGCAACATACCATTTTTGAACTTCAGGATACCTTTCAATTATACTGTCTACTACATTTGTTCCAAGTATCGCTAAGTTTAAAGGTAACTTAGGCATTACTACAAAATGTCCATCTTTTGCAAGAGCTTCCCCCAAGTAACTATAAGACTCAACTTCTACTTTAGCTCCTTGATAAAAAATAATCCCTATTTTAGCCTCTTTCTCTCCAAAAACTATATTATCTTCATCTTTTTTATAATCTACTAACGACAAAGCCTCTTTAGTTGGTTTGTAAGTAAACTGAGACCAAACAAAAAAAGTAATACTTCCCATAATTAAAATACCTAGTAAAGAGTACAGAACAATTTTCATCCATTTCTTCACATATATGCCCTCCCTAAGATGTGTATATTCTATACTTTAAATTATCATTAATATCATTGTCGAATAATCTTTTGTTTTTATTCAAAAAAATACGGTTAGAACAAATAATAAGAGCTCTACATACATAATCAATCTTTCAATTTCTGTAGGGTATTACCACATGACTATCAACTTAAGAACGGAAACTTACGCTTGAACATAATATTAAATTTAGATGAGCAAGGCTATTTCAAGTGAATAGAATCCACTCTTTAAGAATACATAAAATATATATACACAAGCTTAGTCTGATCACTACATCATTAGTGAAAGTAGGATTATATAAATTTCGGAGGAAAAGTTATGCAAAAAAAGGTTCTCCTGTTTACAGATTTGGGGATTGATGATGCTTTTGCTATACTGTACACCTTTTTTCGTAAAGACATTCAACTTGTAGGAATTGTAGCCGATTATGGAAATGTATCAAGAGAAAATGTAATAAGAAATATTAACTATTTGAAGTACATTGCGGGAAGAGAAGAGATACCTGTATTCCTTGGTGCTTCTGTACCATTGACAGGTATCTTGATTCAGTATTTCCCTGAGGTACATGGAAAAGTTGGATTAGGACCTATCATTCCTCCTGAAATTTCATATCCAGTTTATCCTTTAAATGATATTTATCAAGTTGTAGAATCAAATTTAGAAGATCTTACAATTATCAATTTAGGAAGACTTTCTTCGCTAGCTACGACTTTTGTATTGAATTTAGAAACAATGCGAAACGTAAGAGAATGCATTTGCATGGGGGGAGCTTTTTTCTATCCAGGTAACGTAACTGCTGTAGCTGAAGCTAACTTTTACGCCGATCCTTATGCAGCAAACTTAATTCTGCAGCATGCAAAGAACTTGACAATTATCCCTTTAAATGTGACTCAACATGCAATTGTTACACCCGAAATGGTCCAGCAAATCGATACATTTCATCGGAATACACAGGATCTTGCAGGACTCATCATCAAGCCTATGTTAGACTATTATTATAATTTCTATTCCAAGTCTAATCCTGGTATAAGTGGAAGCCCTATGCATGATTTTGTAACAGTGTGGTATTTGCTGAATCAAGAGGCTGTTGGCCTTTTAAGAGTACCCATTAAAATAATTCCTGATCAAGGAGAAGCGTTTGGTCAAAGTATTGCAGACTTTCGTTTTGTTACTAATCCAGGCTATAAAACGCATAATGTAGCTTTTCAGTTTGATTATGAAAGATTCAAGAAGGATATTATGGAAACGTTCTTACAGAAGAGAGTGTAAGCGTCATTCGTATTCACCTTTAAATAACCAGCGACTTCGTTATTAAAATAAATAAAAAAGAATTGCGAAGAAAGATTGGCTAATTCGTTTTCTAATTGTTTTAAGTTAAATGCCTTTTCCAAATAAGCATTCATATTTTCGGGTGAATTTTGATGCTTAAATGTTTCATAACCTGTTATGTAATTTGAACATTTCATATATGTATGCATAATCGGATTCATAATAATAACATCTGGCCGCTTTGGTATATCCTACAACCTTGTCAGCTTCTTTACTCCTAACGCTTTTAATAACTACGTTGCCGCTAATACGATTGATCAACTCCGGTTTACATCTCCTACGACAACCAATTTTTGAATAACTGGGATAAACTACTTTTTTAATACATGACACGCTCGCTCGCATAAAAATTACGAAGATCTACAAAGAGAATAATACAATTTAGTAAAAGAAAAATAATCATACAAGATTATCACTCCTAGCAAAGGAATGTTTATTCTTTCAAAAGATATTTCCATGAAAACTTTGGTTGCAAAATCGTACTTTAAAAATCTTTTTAAGAAAAACTTAATTAAAAACTCATATAAAAAGCAGGTATATTTACTCGTATGAGGATATTTCTGAAAAGGATTTTGCTGAGAAAATAAGGGGACAATTGTAACATAATAGTAGAGTAGAAAACTGAAACAGATTTTATTTTCTTTAGGGGTGGCTTTGCCATCCCTTTTTCTGTTTCAGCTTCCCCTCATCAAACCGTACGTGAGGTTTTCCCTCATACGGCTTTCCGTTGTTCTTCCTTCTTTGGCGTTCAGTTTTGTTCTAACTTCCTACTTTCACGAGTATGTATGTTGTTTTCTCCATTAAATCCTTGATACGACCATGTTTCTTTCGAACATTTCTTTTCTTATTCCAGAAAAGGTTAAGTCGTTCTAAGACGTACCAATCTATTTTACCGAGCCATTTCTGTCCAATTGAAGATAGGCTATAATAATTTTTGAACCCTTGTAGAATTCTATTTAAACCTTTCACCATCTCTTCCAATTGTAAATACAGCTTATTCCTCGGCTCTGTATACCTTTTAATGCGTTCCCGCATTTTCTTCATGGCTTTCTGGCTCGGAATATGTGCCATCACATACACTTTCTTCCCGCCTTTCACATGCTTAGGGTATTTCCGATGATGAAATCCTAGAAAATCAAATCCCTCATTTCCATCCCACGTATTCACTAGCTTCGACTTTTCTGTATGGATTGTAAGTTCTAACTTATTCATAATAGATTGTAGTATCCGGATACTTTCTAATGCTTGTTGTTTTGTTTGACATACGATGACAAAGTCATCGGCATATCGAATCAGTTCCCCCAAGTGTTTACACTTCTTTTCCCACACGGTATCCATATAGTTTAAATATATATTAGAAAGTAGTGGAGATATCACGCCACCTTGTGGTGTACCTACTGTCGTTTCATGAAATTGCGCATGTTCCATGATTCCCGCTTCCAGCCATTTTCTAATGAGTTTTAACACTCTTCGGTCACTGATTCTTCTTTCTACAAGCCTCATTAATTTGTCATGATTAATGTTATCAAAGTATCCTTGTATGTCTACGTCTACAATCCAATGAGATGTTTTACTCGCTTTCCGTATCTTCGATATCGCTTGATGTGCGTTTCGTTTCGGGCGAAATCCATACGAACAGTCTTGAAAATCGGCTTCGAAGATAGGTTCTATCACTAATTTCGTTGCCATTTGTACAACCCTATCTTTGATCGTGGGAATTCCAAGCGGTCTTTGTTTTCCATCACCTTTTGGAATATACATTCTTCGTACAGCCTGTGGATGGTAGGATTTACTTTTCAATTCTATATATAATTCATTGAGAAAGTTTCGTTCTCCATATTGATGCACGATTTCTTCAATCGTCTGTCCATCAATTCCACCGCTCCCTTGATTCCGTTTTACCCTTCTCCATGCTTCAGCCAATATGTCAGGACGATATATTTTGTCATACAACGCGTGAAACCTACGACTTGAACTTTCTTTGGCACAAAGATATAAAGTCTTCCAAAGTTCTTGAGCTTTTACATCGGTGTAGTTAGCTAGTTTTCCAGCATTCACTCACTCTTACCTCCTTCCAACTTATGAACAAAGTAGAGGTCCTTCCCTACATAACGTTGTGTTGTCGTTATGATATTCAGTACTATGACCTCCTCCGACTCCCTCTTTACAGTCCACCATTTCGCACATGCTTATAGGTTTCCTCTCTCCTTTCTGAAAGAAAGGGTAAAGGAGGGTCTCCCCAGTTCCAGACACTACTTTCTCAACATACCGCCCTCCTTACCCCGAGGGATTCTTCGATGCTGTATTTCCAAGTTCTTCACATCTTCCATGGTCTTCACCTATATACACCAGGCTCGACTTCCCTTTGTCCTATTGCTAGGTTTCTTTTAACGAGGCGGCAAGGTTCACTTTATGTTACGGTCTGTTGATTCGCTCGCACTTCAAGTAGAAGTTACTTTGTCACAGGGCTTCAACCTTAGGATTTCTCCACCAGCTGCCTGTCAGCTACTAGGCGACTTGGCTCTTACCTAGGGTGGACTTTCACCAACAAGCAGTGCTCAGCTTAGCTGGGCACGCTATAAATGAAAGAGCCTATTCACTGGTCTTATCCCTGTCAAGTAGACAGTATTAAAAAGACTAAGCAGCCATCGAGATTCGATATTCTATCGGAGCTCGATGGTTGAGTCGTTTTTGGAACCGTTTATAGTTATAAAAGTAAATATATTCTTCAATTGCTTGTATTAAATCTTCTTCTGTTTTAAAATGATTCAAATACAACATCTCCGATTTAAAATGGGAGAAAAATGACTCGATACAGGCATTATCATGGCAGTTTCCTTTGCGAGAGTGGCTGCCAATGATACCTAAATCTAAAAGTCGTTTGTTGTAGGCATGAGATGTGTACTGGAATCCCTGATCTGAATGGAGAATGGTTCCACGCACATCTCTTTTTTGTGCCAACATTTCAATTGTATCTAATACAAGTTCATTATCATTGCGCTTGGATATTTTCCAAGAAACAACTTCGTTATTATAAATATCTTGGACAACAGAAAGATACCGAAATCCCTCTTGGAATCGTAGGTACGTAATATCTGTAACAAGTGCTTCATTTTGTTGACGATCTTTAAATTCACGGTTTAAAACATTCGGAAAAACATTGGAATAGTTCCCTTTAAAGAAGCGACGCTTCTTTCGAATAATAGATTGAATGTTGAGCTCGCTCATTAAGCGATATACTTTTTTATGATTTATAAAATATCCTTCTTCCTGTAAAGCGATTTTCATACGTGGATAACCATATTCCTTGTGCTTTACATGAATAGATTGTATTACTTTTTTTAATCGTTTTTCGGATGCTAGTCGCATGTTTTTCATGCCTTTTGTATGAATCCACTTATAGTAACTTGAACGATGTACACCAGCAAATTTCGTAAGCCACCTAACTGGATATTTCCCCTTTAATGATTCAATGATATGATATCTCTCTTTATATTTTAGTACGCCTCCATTTACAGATTTGGATATTGCTTTTTTAAATATTCAACCTGAGCCTTATAGTAGTCGCGTTCCTCTTCAACGGTATTGAAATGAACACGTTTGCCTTTTAGAGGATTTGGTATCCCTTTCATTCCACTGTTTTTTCCACGTGTATCTGTAATTTCACCACATTCTTTATATTTTTTTACCCAATTTTTAAGTTGAGTAGAACTTCTAAGCTGATATTTTTCCTTTATCGTATTGTAACTTCCTTCTCCGTTTAAATAACTTTGAACAGCTGATAACTTTAATTCTTCTGAATATATATTAAAAGTTAAGCCTTTTTTAGTCATGAAAAATCCCCTCCAAGTAATAGTGTAACATCCATGTATGTACATGGTCTTTTTACACTGTCTACCTAAAGGGGATAATATCACTCCTACGAGTAGGCCCTTTTTCTTTAAGGATATGTAATACGCTCTACAGCAAAAAACTATGATTACGGTCGAATTACTTCCAAACAACACCTCGCCTCTCGTATTCCATTCTA
Source organism: Bacillus sp. FSL R9-9410 (assembly GCF_038050385.1). NCBI lineage: Bacteria > Bacillati > Bacillota > Bacilli > Caryophanales > Bacillaceae > Bacillus > Bacillus sp. FSL R9-9410. The sequence goes on along the minus strand of NZ_JBBOTV010000001.1, from coordinate 1,691,888 downwards.
TATTCAACAGCAGCTGCAATTTTTGGACTTGCAAACCTTTCCGTGATCCAAAGACCTAAATCAATCCCTGAAGTAACTCCTCTTGCAGTAATAATATCGCCTTGATCCACAATTCTGTAAGGAAGAATTTCGGCCCCATATGTACGAATTTCATTCTGCGCCAAACGATGCATTGTTGCCTTTTTATCATTCAATATACCGGATGCAGCTAGTAACATACCTCCAGTACAAACTCCAGCAACAATTGTTCCTTCATTGTGCATCTCTCTAATCATTTTGGTCAAAGTACCACGCTCTGCTTGCTTTCGTGCCCCATGTTCAGCTTTATGATTCCAACCACCACCAGGTACAATTAACAAATCTGGGCGATTATCCATTCGTAAAAAATCATGTAGTTTCACCGTAACTCCAAACAAGGTAGTAACTTCTTGTTTTTGTTCACTAGAAACTAACTCAACCGTAAACGGAGCACCTTCTTCTATCGCTCTTCTCAATACCTCAAAAGGCGCAAAGGAAACAAGCTCTCCGAAGCCGTCAAACAATACAATTTGTATTTTCATTTTTAGAACACCTCATATGCTTTGTTTTATAAATCCCAAAAGAGAAGAAATGTTATCTACAAATTAACAATGAAGACAACCTTTCTCCCCTTACTCTATAAACTTTCAAATGTTCCTCTAATCCTCTCTCCTCATCTAACACACTTAACGTTTTCTTCACAAAATTCCAATTCATACTACCGGATAACCATAATAATGAAGTAAGTCTTTTGTAATCATTTAAGGTTACAATATTATGAGCCTTATACCCTTCTAAAAATGCCCTAGCAACACTGGAACATACTTCATGGGACTGCATTCCTTCTGTTCGGGAATACCACTTTATTAAAAAGGCTAACCCTTCAATGCGGTCAACATAACTAATAGATTCAAAATCTACAATTCCTTTTACCTGTTGACTTGAGCCCCATAAAACATTCAAAGGATTTAAGTCTGTTTGTACAATAAACTCTAATTCACTCGTATATGCGCAGTCTATATGATATTTAGCAAGATCTATATACTCCCGCAATTCCTTACATGCGCTTGTCTTGCTTTCTAACATATTAATAAACTCAACATACCCATCCAAATGAGATTTCTTCTGAAAAATCGCGCTTTGAAATGCACTAGAAATATCATGAACCTTTCTTGCTTCCTTTCCAAATGCTTCTGCGATAGCTTCTGTACAAAGTGTAATATGTTCTCCTTCAATCCAATTAGACAATATAAATCGGTATTGTTCATCATTCCAAGCGACTAATGTAAATGACTCCCCTGACCTATTTTTATTAATTTGCATAAAAAGGATTCTATGCTCGCGTAAATAATACGTAAAACGTACTTGCTCTATCAGTTGTTCGTTTGATAACGCCCCAAAAGCTGGATTGATTGTTCGCTTGCTATTGATAAACCGTGCGGAATATCGCTTTCCATTCACCATAATTTTATAGTGTAAATCTGTATTCCAGCTATTTTTATGTAACTCTTCTTCCACTGCTAGTGAATGAATTTCTTTAAAATAATTTATTAATACGTCTTTTATTATGTGTTTCATCCTTTTTTCCTTTCATGTGAAAAAATTTTTATTACACGCTATTTTTTATAATTACTATCTCGATTACTCTAAAAACCAAAATTTTATTCATTGTTAATTACCAATAGTGTTTTTTTCTATATATAAATTTAATAGAGGCAGACTACCATTCTAACTATATCATTCTTACATAATATTCTGCATTCGTTGAGATAGTTGTTGTAAACCAATGCAGTAGTGACTATGTATAGAAAAAGAGCCAATCCCCTATACAATAGAAGATTGACTCTTTCCTTTATTTATTCACCTGTTTCGGAAAAACGTTTTATACGTCCCCCAATTTCATCGCGAACACGTTGAAATTCAGACCACTCTTTTCCTGCCGGATCATCAAATCCCCAATGAACACGATTCACATGTGGAGGTGTAGACGGACACACAGAATCCGCGTGACTACAAAGAGTAACGACTAAATCAGCATTATTTAAAATATTTGGATCAATCATGTCTGACGTTTGATTTATTATGTCGATATTTACTTCTTTCATAGCTTTAATAGCATTTGGATTTACTCCATGTGCTTCAATGCCTGCAGAATAGACATTCCACTTATCCCCTAAGTATTGTTTGCCAAAGGCTTCTGCCATTTGGCTTCGGCATGAATTTCCTGTGCATAAGAAATAGATTGTCTTTTTGTTTTCCATGTTGCTTTCCGCCTTTGTTTTTAAATTATACTGGTTGATCATTAAAATATTTACGCTTAAACCAAAAAGCGACGTTTACAAGTGCAATCATTACAGGTACTTCAACTAACGGCCCGATAACAGCTGCAAATGCCGCGCCTGAATGAATACCAAACACACCAACTGCTACAGCAATTGCTAACTCAAAGTTATTACTACCTGCTGTAAATGCTAACGTTGTAGTCACCGGATAGTTTGCACCAATTTTTCTTCCCATAAAGAAAGAAACAAAAAACATCACAATAAAATAGATTAATAACGGAATTGCTATTCTTACTACATCTAATGGTACGCTAACAATCATTTCCCCTTTTAAAGAGAACATAATGATGATTGTAAATAGTAATGCAAGTAATGTAAGTGGACTAATCTTCGGTATAAATACCTTTTCATACCACTGTCTTCCTTTTAACTTAACTAGTACAGAGCGTGTTAACATACCTGCTATAAAAGGAATTCCCAAATAGATAAATACTGATTTCGCTACTTCTATCATTGTAATATCGACAATAGCCCCTTCAATCCCTAACCATTCTGGAATTACTGTTACAAACACGTATGCATAAACGGAGAAGAATAACATTTGGAATACTGAGTTAAAAGCTACTAAACCTGCGGCATACTCTTTATCCCCATCAGCAAGGTCGTTCCAAACAATTACCATTGCAATACAACGTGCTAAACCAATCATAATGAGCCCGACCATGTATTCTGGCTTATCTGGAAGAAAAATAATTGCTAAAACAAACATAAGTACAGGACCAATAATCCAGTTTTGCACTAAAGATAAAACCAATACTTTTACATCTTTAAATACCCGGCCCATTTCCTCGTAACGAACTTTCGTCAACGGTGGATACATCATGACAATTAAACCAACAGCTAGCGGGATAGACGTTGTTCCGACTTGTAATGTATTCAGTCCATCTACTACACTAGGAAATACAAACCCTAAACCAATCCCAACAGCCATAGCTAGAAAAATCCATAGTGTTAAATATCGATTTAGAAAAGATAAACGTTTCATTTTATTTTCCATCTCCTATTAACAACAAGAATTTTTATCTACTACGTTAGAAGTCGCGCAACAAGATGGATCTTCAATTTTATGAACATCACAATGTGCTTTTGTATAAAAGAATTCCCACTCGTTCCCATCAGGATCCGTTACCCAAAACTTATCTTGAACCGCATAGCAACAAGTCGTATCCATCTCATCACGTGCAAAGAACCCTTCTTTTTCTAATCTTTCTTTATGAAATGTAATTTCTTCAGCTGTATCCACTTGGAAACCAAAATGATTTACCTGATTTCCCTTCACTTCATCTCGTACGTTTAGCGTAAAATTAAGCCCTGGATTCTCTAATAAAAATTTTGCATAATCCATTTTCACCTTAACTGGTGACACACCAAATACCTTTTCGTAAAATTCAACAGACTTCTCTAAATTAGTAACATTTATACCAACATGAACATATCTCATTGCTTATTCCTCCTCTTAAAATAATATTAATCAATTTTTTTTGATTAATAGGACAAAATTTTAACAACAGCTTCCTTTTCCTGTTTTTCTAAAGATACAGCATAATTCTTCTGATAATAAATTATTTACTTCCGCATCATTTAAATCATAATAACTCCACGTACCCTTTGTTTCTTTTACAATTAAACCTGCATCTAATAAGATTTTTAAATGATACGACAACTTAGATTGCGTCATTTCAAAAACTTCTGTTAAATCACATACACAAGTCTGTCCTCGTTGACAAAGTTCATACATAATCTCTAAACGCTTCTGATCAGCCAACGCTTTAAACTTTTTCTCAAATAGCTGAAAATTTTGTGCCACTGTAGTTCACTCTCCCTTCATCAACTTTTTTTGATATTTATAGTATATACGCTGTTTAGTTCTTTATGCAACTCGTTAATCAATTTTTTTTGATTAATACAACTCAACTTCCTCTCATCATATCTATGCCACCATTAAAAAAGGCCATAGCCTTTCCAAAAATGAAAAACTACGGTTCTTTTTACAACTCAATAGTTAAAATTTTTTCGAAAGGTGGAGTCTCTATAGCTTTTAAATAATCTCAAGTTAATAATTATAGAGTGATTCCGCCTATAAACAAAACCCACCAGAAACATCTAAAATCTGCCCTGTTACCCAGCGACTATCCGAAGAAGCAAGGAACGCTACTGCATCTGCAATATCTTCAACTTGCCCTATTCGTCCAAACACAGATGAATTCGTAGCAAAACTTCGTATTTCTGGATTATCTAACAAGTTCGCATTAATATCTGTCTTCGTATATCCGGGCATAATTGTATTCACTGTTATCCCTCTTTCTCCAAGATGTTTAGCTAGAGGAAGTGTCATCGTATTTAATGCACCTTTACTTAAACCGTATGCAATGGATCCTGTAAAACCGAGTCGTACTTCGGCTGATGAAATGTTAATAATGCGCCCTTCTACTCGTAGTAATGGTAATGTTTGCTGAATTAAGAAGAATGGTGCCTTAATATTTACGGTCATAATTTCATCAAAAACTTTTTCTGTCGTATTTTCAATCGTTCCTTGTGTACCTATGCCTGCATTGTTTACTAAAATATCAATCTCTGATGTACCAACCCTTGTTTTTAATTCATTTTTTAATTGTTCTACTAGCTTTTTGACACCATCCATTGAATTGAGCTCAGCTTCAATTAAGAACGCTTTTCCTCCATTAGATTCAATCTTATTAATCGTTTCATCTGCAGCTGCTTTATTTCGGCCGTAGTGAATTGCAACTAATGCCCCATCTTTCGCCAATCTCATCGCAATCGCACGACCAATTCCACGACTCGCCCCTGTTACTAACGCTACTTTCCCATCAAAATCCTTCATTTTTTCCATCCTTCCTAAATTTCCGTTTGATAAAGTGAAACTTTAATCAGTGGGTGTTTTCTTCATCCCCCACTGATTATTAGTTGAACCAATCGGGCTTTTACGGGCAGTTAATCTCTCACCTAACCACTTTGCTCCAGCTGAATTTTGAGGTGGGAGTTTTACTGCCCGTTAATGCGGGATAAAACCTATACTTATATTTTCATTCAAATACTACTAATTTTAAATATAGATTTATAGGTAATTTAGTTCGTTAACTTATGATATTATAGTTATAATTTGTGATCTACTTTAGAAAATAAAACGAGGAGGCTACACAATGCAAAACGCAGTAAAATTGGATGAAATTGATCATAAAATTATGAACTTGTTGTATGAAAATGCGAGAATTTCCGTTTCAGAAATAGGACGAATTATATCCATGACGCAGCCTGCTGTAAAAGAACGAATTAACAAGCTTGAAGATCAAGGGGTTATAGCTGCTTACCGAACGAAATTTGAGCCTTCCAAAATTAATAAAAACATCCAAGCATTCATTATGTTCAAAACGAGTCAATGCTCTGATTTTATCCAATATTGTAATGCCGCTCCTGAAGTAACAGATTTATATCGAATTAGCGGGGAATTTAATTATATGATGAAAGTCATGAGCGATTCGATGGATTCTCTCGCTGCATTTTTAGACTCTTTAATGCAATTTGGATTATCATCTCCTTTAATTGTTTTAAAGAGTGAATTTGAAGAGAAATTGTCGTTCTGATAAGAGGGTACTAAGGTAGAAATATGAAGTGTATGTGGAAAAATCCTTTTATAATATAATAAAACCAGCCATAGGCTGGTTCTTTTTTCATTCGATTTCCTACTAAAAAATCCCGAGTATAATTCTCCTTCTTCCCTATCCCTGATTCTTCCGCGCCTCTCTAAACTCCTCTTTCACCTTCTCTAACAGCCCTTCTTCCGTAATCAATCGATACGCCGTATTCGCTAGTGCCTTTGCGGATGTAATTAACGCTTTGTCTCCTAGTTCTGAACGAGCTGCTTCTCTAAATTCATTCGTATGCGCAATTAAATCGTCTGGTCCAATTTTAATGTACGGGTGAATTGTCGGTACGACTTGACTTACGTTTCCAGCATCTGTTGAACCGATTCCTACTCTTTCTTTACGGTTTACATCTTCACCTAGTAATTCTAGTTCTTCGGCTACGACGTCATTAAATGTTTTTGTTACGAGTAGTTCATCGATTTCATTTTGGAATTGATGAATTTTCACTTTCGTACCTGTTGCTAACGCTGCACCCTGTGCAATATTTCTTACTTTCTCTGTTACTTCCGCACATCTTTTTCTCGTTGCAGCACGGATGAAGAACCTTGCCGAAGCGTAATCAGGAATAATATTAGGTGCTTTTCCGCCTTCTGTAATGACTCCATGAATTTTCACATCTGACGGCAGTTGTTGGCGAAGCGCATTAATACTGTTATAAAGCTGGATAATCGCATCTAATGCGTTAATCCCTTCTTCTGGTGAAGCTGCTGCGTGAGCTGTTTTCCCGTAAAAATGAAAATCAAGTGGATCGACCGCTAGTGATGGACTCGTTGTCGCTGTTTTTCCACTCGGATGAATCATAAGCGCCGCATCAATGTTTTTAAATAAACCAGCTTTTACATAACTCGATTTCGCGCTACCGTTTGGCCCGCCCTCTTCTGCTGGTGTTCCGAACACGACAACTTCCCCGCCGATTTCTTCAAGCGTTTCTGATAATGCGATCGCTGCTGCAACGCTAATTGTTCCAATTAAATTGTGACCGCACGCATGACCGAGTCCTGGTAAAGCATCATACTCCGCTAAAAATGCGATGACCGGCCCTTGTTTTCCTGAACTTTTTCTTGCGATAAAACCCGTTTCATGGCCAGCTATATTGTGCTGCAATTGAAATCCCGCACTACCTAGTAATAAACTTAACGCTCTTGATGCGTAAAACTCTTGGTTACCAATCTCCGGATTCGCATGAATATCATGACTTGTTCCTATGTACTTTTCCTTATTTCTTTCTATACTCTCTTCAATTGTTTTTCTTTGTGACGTTACTCCTGTCGCTCCCATTTTTCTTCCCCCTTTATTTTTACGTAAAAAAGCCTCTTTCTAAAAGATAGAAAGAGGCTTTGGCATATACAGTCAAAATGAGCTTCTTTCTTATCTTTCAAGTTACCTTGCTGGAATTGGCACAGTATTCATATAGAATCCGCTGCCGAGGTTTCGTAGGGCCAGTCCCTCCACCTCTCGTGATAAGAATTTTCATAAAATTATATTAAATTATTTTTATTCTAAATTCATTCCAAGTAAAAGTCAAGGAATTCCTATCCGAATTTACCGAATATCTAAAAACCCTTTTAATACGCCAATTGTTTCAGGTGCTTGCATTCTTGCACATATGTACGGAAATTCCATACTACCTTCAAACATCATTTGAGATGTAAGAGGTGCCCCTGCCCAAAAGATTTCATCATCGATTACTATAAACGGGAATGCTTTATTTTGCCTTTGTAACTTTACATTTTTCAATGGAACTGGTCCATCACTATAAACTGTTATTTGCGCATTCGTACGCATTAACGCTTGCCATACTCGTTTATCAACTTGCCTTGTACTTGGAAGGGAAATGATAATTTTTCGTTTTGCCGCTAAAATATCTTTTAATAACCCTTTCGGTTCTTCAAGATTCATTTCCATAAACCAGCGTAAACGTTTCGAGATTTTTCGCTCCCACACTTGTCTTGATGTCGTACGATCATACACATCTCCGTGACGTTCTATATGTGCTGTTAATTGTGATAACGCTTGTTTTCTCGAAAGGTTTTTACGCATGTAATGGCAATCCGATAATTGAATAAACTTCCCTCTCGCTCTCGTAACCGCTACATTGACGAGACGATGATTTTTCTGATCAAAGAATAACACGCCAGGACGTTCTTGCGGATAACTATCAACCGTATCAAAGATCATCATATCTCTTTCAGAACCTTGAAACTTATGAACTGTCGCCGCTAAAACTGGTATGTTTTGATATTTTGTTCTCTGCAACATTTCTCTAATACACGTTGATAAAAAGCGCGACTGCGCCCTGTAAGGTGTAACAACACCGATCGATTGAACACCGTCTAACAGTCCGATTAATATCATTTGCATTGCTACTAAGCCAGACATAATATTAAAACGAGAACCAGAAGCAGCGTCTTTTAACGAAAAGGCTCCCATTAAGCTCGTATCAAATAAAACACTCGCCTCATTTGCGAACGGTTGTAGCTGTGCGAGTTCTTTACGCTCTGAAACAGACGGATGATCATACACTCTATTTTTATAAATAAATGAGTTTGTAAACTTCGATATATCCGCATGCATACGTCTTTGTTCCTGCAACATAAAAAGGTTGGGATGTGCTTCTGATTTATTTACAGAATCAACAATCCCTGCGTGGTAAAACATATCTTCGCCGAGCCATTTTCGAACAAGTTCATGGTTTGCCATCGCAATCGGAGGCAATTGTAAAAAGTCACCACAAACGACAATACGTTTTCCAAGAGAAGCGGCTAATGCGATTTGCGGCACATATGCCATACTCACTTCATCTACGACAACTAAATCAAATGTGCGCTCATAAATAAGTGAATCAATTGCACATTTCGATAAAGTCGCACCGATTACTTGCGCATTTTCAATATATTCTTTTTCTACTTCTTTAATTTTCGCTTTTTGCTTTCGAAGATCACTTTCAATCTCTTGTATACGCTTCTTATCAGCAGAAGTCGCTTTATATGATAAAATCTTTTCACGAAGATCTTGTCGTGTCTCTTCTAAATAGAGTCTTTCTTCTCCCCAAGATCCGTTCGTCGTTTCAACTAACTTCGATGCAAGTAACGTTTCATGATTTCGTATATGTTCATGTTGGCTAAAACCGTAACGAACGATTTCACCAGGTGTCCATTTCTTCTTCTTCTCAATTTGCTTCGTTACTTCACTCATTAATACGTCAACTGCCGCGTTACTATGAGCTAACACAAGTACCGATTTTCCTTTTTGATAATGAGCCGAAATAATACGTGATAAATTGTATGACTTCCCTGTTCCAGGTGGTCCCCACACATACGTTGTCGGATTGTAAAACGAACGATACGCCAATTCATTTTTCGTATTTTTCATCTTTTCAAGGTGTTTCGGACTGCTCGTCCCATCAACAAGACGCTTTATACGATTACGTTTCAGCTTATCTTTATGCGCTTCTTTCAATCTCTCTTGCAGCTGTTCTAACAATTGCCACGGTTCACTGTATAAAACAGCTTCTCTTATTTCACCTTGTATATAATCATTTAATTTCAGTTCTATTTCTAATCCATGTACAGATAATACTTCCCCTGTTGCTTCCTCACCATCGAACTCAATTCGAATCGGTGAACCTTCAGGTAAGCTTACTTCAGAAATAAGCTGAAATACGTATACTGTACTTTCATAATCTGTATATAAGAAACGACCGTTAATGATAGAAATTTTACTACCACCTATCGTTTTCCAATGTTTAATTTCATAAGCTAATGCATAATGCCACTCTTTCATCGTTTCCGATAATGAAGGAGTCTGAGTAGTTGTATTCATAAAATAAGCTCCTTCCGTCTCCCCAAACATACTTTCTCACTATAACATATAACGCTCTAAAATTTTTAACAATTATATCTTGCTTATTTTCTTAATTTTCAATATTATATTATGTATAAAATTTTCAGAAAGAAGGAATCTACATGCCAGTCAGAAGAATCGAACACGTCGGACTTATGGTCGCAAACTTAGAAACATCTATTTCATTTTATGAAGACGTAGTCGGCTTACAGCTCATTAAGCGTATGGGGCATCCAAACCCAAACTTAAAACTCGCTTTTTTAGGCGTAGAAGAATCCAAAGAAACGATACTCGAACTAATTGAAGGTTATAACTCTTCTCTTCCGGCAGAAGGAAAAGTACATCACATTTGCTTTAAAGTGGATTCATTAGAGGATGAAATCAAAAGAATACAGAAACATGGAGTAACATTTTTACTAGGAGAAGAAATCGAAATATTACCAGATGGAACACGTTACATATTCTTCGCTGGTCCTGACGGAGAGTGGATTGAGTTTTTTGAGACGGAGAGATAGAAAAGGAGTCAGGATTTTGGCCCTTATACTACTTCCAATCCTTTATGTAATCCTAATAAAGAATTGGAAGTAGTATAAGGAGTTTCCTTTTTTGTTGGAAGAATCCTATTAAATATTATCTTTTTCATAAATGGAATATTAACAAAAGAACAAACAGTGAAAAAGTTGAAGGAACAAGCAACAAAGAAAAAAAGTATTACCTACAAAGAATGAATTGTTACTATTCCTAAATTACGGAAAATTTGATATACTATTTTCATAAATTGAATATTTTACATTTTAGGAGGATAAAATGGAGAAAAAAACAGATTTTTCTTTGTCACTTTTGTTTTTTTGGATTAAAGGGTTTGTTTCAGTTGATTCAAGATTTGTAAAAGTATCCACTGGAAACACTATATTAGGGTTTATTCCTGCTGGAAAAGATAATCAAAGCATTCCTTTGAAAAATATTAGTTCTACAATGATTTCTTCTCAGTATAGAATAAAACCCATTATATTAGGATTGATTATTATTCTTTTTTCCTTTAATACCATAGGAAATAACTTTATATTCGGACTTATTTTACTATTAATTGGAATTGGTATTTTAGGTAGTGGTATGCAAAATGTATTGATTATTCAAAGGGCAGGATCGGATTATATTTTTTCAGTACCATTCTTTGAAAAAGCTAAATTGGAAATTATTCAAAATTGTATTGCTGAAGCATTAGCTTATGATACGGATAAAACTGATTTAAATTTATTTTTTAATAAAAAATAAAAAAGGCGATAGATTAATCTGTACCCTATAGAATAGACTTTTTTTAAGTGTCTATTCTATAGGGTACATTTTAACGAATTTACCGAAAAAATTCTCCGTCCAGAGGCGCGTGAAGGGCGATAGCCCAGCGGTAGGTGGGAGATGAATTTCGGATAATACGTTAAAATAGAGAAGTTGAGCTTTTTTTCGTTCCTCCATCAAGGCATCCTTTGGCCGAAGAACCCGTATTTCAACTTTTATTATTCAACTGTATCTAATAACTCTACAACTAATTCTTTAGGATCTTCCCAGCTATGATATATTTCTAAGTGCCATTTCGTTAATGATCTTGAGTATCCTTTTTTTTCTATCCATTTATGTAAATCATTATAAGCATTCATATAAAAACAGCTTAAGTCATACAACCTTCGTTATTCCTAGTTACTAAATATTAGTTATGTTCATAATTTTGCAACATGTATAGATGGGTATATATGTTATAATCAACTTAGCAAATTACAAATAAATTTGCATTTCCTGTGCCCCTTACCTCCCAGTAAGGGGCGTACCCTTTTATAAATAACTATTTCAGTACAATTTTTTTCACAGTACTTTCACGTCAATTTCACAAATTTAAGAACTCTCATATGTTAGAATTAGTACAACCTTTTCCAAGGAACTATATGCCAATACACGAATCCCTATCTATATAGGGATTTTTTGCATAAAGCATAATAAAACAGAAAAGGGAGAATTCAAAAAAGAAGGAGATTATCCCCTTCTTTTTACGCTTGCTCCGACTGTTGGAATTGCGTGTCCCTTATTATTTACTATAACCATGATTCAGTTTAGTTAACTCTTCATTAATGTGAAAAATTTTTACTCTAATATCTTTAACACCAAATGCTTGAAGTCTGTTCTTGTGCATTTCTCCATATTTTTCAGCATCTTGTTTTTCTTCAAATACATAGATGCCTCCAGCTTCTTTCGTTTCTTGATTCTCCGTCCATATTTTCCAATGGAATCCTTCTTCTTCATTAATACTTTTTGCTAAATCCCAAAATGCTTTTTCCATTTCATCACCAAAAGGACCTTCAAACGGAAAATCACCCTGTAATAAATATGCCATTTTCACTCCCCCTTACTCCCTATATTTCTCAACAAGAATTTCACTGAAATTTTCTTTGATTTGATAACTCCCAGATAAAAGCTTCCTTGTCTAACTAATCAACAAAAAAACTTATAGGAATCATGATCTAAAGTTTTATTTTACTCTACCGATTTAACCTCTCGACAGCTTCCGCGCTTGTATCTACACGTTTAACGAAAAAAACTAATAGTAGTGCAACAACATTCATGCCAAGCGCTACATAGAATGAATATTGGATTCCGGATAATAAAGCATTCTGAGTTAACATTGCCTTCGTAGCTTCTGTGAAGGTTGTTGGATCTACATCAGCCATTAGACTTTCAGCTTTTGTTCTTGTTACAGAATTCATAATCGTAACAAGAATAGCAGTACCAATCGAACCGGACACTTGTTGAGCTGTATTATTAACAGCTGTACCGTGCGGATTTAAGCGAGTTGGCAATTGATTAAGGCCATTTGTCATAAGTGGCATCATCACCATTGCCATCCCAAACATCCGCAGTGTGTAAATAAGAATAATATGTGTGTGACTAGAGTCAATTTGCAGATTTGCCAACATATAAGTTGAAACAGCTGTAATGGAAAGTCCTACTATGCCAAGAATCCGAGGGCCATATTTATCAAATAGTTTACCTGTAATTGGTGACATAACCCCCATTATTACCGCACCTGGAAGCATCATCAGCCCAGAGTTCAGCGGCGAAATGCCACGGACGTTTTGTACATAAGCTGGTGTTAAAATCATACCCGAAAACATGGCCACCGCGTTGACAATTGCAATTACAGACGCAAGTGCAAACATTGGGTACTTGTAAACACGTAAATCCAATAACGGCTCATTCATTTTTAATTGACGGATAATGAAAGCAATTAGGGCAATAGCGCCTATGATTAAGGTTGTTAAGACAACTGTATCCGTCCAACCATCGGAGCTTGCAGAACTGAATCCATATAACAAACCGCCAAAACCGACAGAAGATAATAGTAATGAGAGATAATCAAGTTTTGCATTTTTGTTTTGTCTCATGACATTCTCCGATTTCCAAATCCCTAACAGTAAGCTAATGATTGCTAACGGTAAAATCATTTCAAAAAGCAAACGCCAGTCATAATACTCTACAATATAACCTGATAGTGTCGGTCCAATTGCTGGAGCTGTAATCATAACTAATCCAAAAATCCCCATTGCTGTTCCCCTTTTTTCTCTTGGAAAGCTTACTAGCATAATATTCATTAACAAAGGCCCCATGACTGAAGAACCTGCTGCTTGAACCATCCGGCCAGTAAGTAATAAACCAAAGTTCGGTGCTAAAGCCGCTAAGGCCGTACCAAGAATAAAAATCACCATAGATGTAATAAATAAGCTCCTATTGGAGAAGCGGGTTATTAAAAATGCTGATGCCGGAATTAATATACCACTTACAAGCATATACCCTGTAGAAAGCCACTGGATCGTTGAATAATCTTTAATGTCTAAATCCTTCATTATTGATGGCAAGGCTACATTTAAAAGCGAGTTGTTTAGAAATGAAACAAATGCACCAATAAAAAGTATTACAAGCATTAAATATGGTGGTTTTCTTTTATGTAATGTTTCACTCATATATTTATTTGCCCCTTCATTATAAATTCCATTGATTCGTTTAAATCATTTGCATATCTGCACAAGAATACACTGTTCTTGCAGTATTTTGCCAAACTCTTCGAATGGATATTCTCTTTTTAGCAATTCTACTTGCTCAACATAACATTTTAAAATCTTTTTTATTGATTAAACCTGTATAAACATTTAAACACGTTTGTTAACCGAAATTAAATTAGGCTGAATTAAACAAAAGGAGCAACTGAAAATACCCTTCTAAAATAAAGTGAAACTTTAATCAGTGGGACTTTTACAGGCGGCTCAACCCTCATCTAGCTGCTTCGCTTTCGCTGAATTTTGAGGTGGAGGTGTCTTGCTGCCCACAAATAGTGGGATAAATCAACAAGACCACACACCCATTCCTTTAAATACAGGCTTGTAAATCTAGTTATGTAACCATCCATAAAAAGGAATATTACATAGGCTAAGTCTAACATTACATTTTTAAAGTGAGGGGAATAAGCTTATGCACCAATATTGGTATTTGAATTCAGAGGGAAACAAGGAGCAATATAATAATCAAATTTCAATGTTATCATTATATTCACAGCCCCAAATAACTAAAGCTGAGGGAATGAATGGTCTGACGATTCCTGAGAATTGGAGTTGTCGAGTCTATCCATTTGGTTGGGATTCACCAGCCAATTATACGGGTTTCAATCCCCAACCCCCTCCCTTCTCTTTGGGTCAGCCAATCCATTATGCAGGGATGATGCCCCAAGGACATCCTGCTAATTGGGCTCCATTACCAGGCCATGCAGGTTTTAATTTTCAAAAACCTCCCTTCCCCTGGCCCCAACCATTCAATCATACAGGGATGTTCGCACAAGGTCATCTTGCCGCTTTACTATCGCCGCCAGCCAAGCCTTTTAATTTTAATACCAATAAATGGGGTGTTTTTAACCCTCCAGGTTGGGGAGGACAGGTAAGTCCCATGGGATGGGGGAATAACGGAGGTAACGGTCAACCAGGAATGTTTGGAAACTTACTTACAGTAGGAAAAGGCACCATGAATGGAATAGGAATGCTTAGTAGTCTAATCGGTATGGGAAAGCTCTTCTTTTAGTTAATTAGAACGGGAGGATAGGTCCATATCCCAGACTTAAAGATCATTTCCTTTTCCATTGATTTAATCTTCTCAAACATGCCCCCTCAATGTATTTATTGTATGGTCCCAATACTCCCTCCAAGTTCGTTTCCTCGTCTTTCAAATTATAATTATCTTGTATCGGATAACTTAATAGAGGTGTGTTGGTACCAATAAAGCGCAAATTTCGTACGCTAAGCAAAACATAATAAAAAGTACAATACTAGCTAAAATAAATGAAGAAGAACAAACCTCTAAGAATACCTAACCCAGTTCTTGTTGTCGCAAGATAAGCAGCATAAAGACAACCCACATTAGAAAAAACATCAAGAAAAGACATTCCAAATATGGAACGTCTTCTTTCACTGTATAAAACCATTCAACAATCTGAAATATTCTAATCAACATACTTCACTCATTTAACGAAAGATACTTGTTAATTGCATAATGCTCTTCTAACTTTCCCTGCGAAACTTAGCGGATCATCAACGTCTTCGATACTAACGTAAATTAAATTTGGATTATCACATAACCACTCATTGTGTATAGACGAAACGATTATTCCTTGTTTAATAATTGTAGCAACAAATCCATTGACTTCCTTCTGCAAGAGCGCTACCCGGCCTAGACATAATGCTCGTCCAGTTTTATTATCTCGTGATTCGAATGAGAAGGAAGTTGTTACTCTAAAACGTTTTCCTAATTAACTACCTCAACTTTCTTGCTTAGGATAGTTAATTATGTTGCTTATGTTTAGCACTTTCAAGGCATTCAAAAGATGCGGAGATTGAGCCATTTGAATGCCTTGCAGAAGGTGAATTTAATTTTTTCATACTATAATAACTTAAGAGTTGTGGAACAAATTCTTCTTTAATTAACCAGTTAATAGAAGTATGGATATTTTCCACAATTTATGACTCACCCCATCGCTATCCAGCTCAGAAAAGCAAAGAAAACAAAAACGAAAATTATATGCATCATTGACTACTGTTAATGAGACGTTATGTTCACTTCACATGAAGACCCTATTCATCCAAATTTACATAAAGTTGTCCTTGCTGATGGTACAATTAAAGTCATGGAGGGGTATTATGGGAATTTATTATGTAATAACACTACTTCTTATAAACGGCACTGCAATATTCTTATTTTTCTTGTCTATTTCACCAAAAATTAAGGCTAAAAATCTATCATCGATAATGGTCTGTTTAGGGGTAAATCTAATCATAAGTCCAGCGGCTTTTCTTATAGGTGGGATAGCTGATTATGCAGGTGTGGCGGCTAATTATGGAGCTTATTTTGCGGGTGAGTCGGCAACGGCCCCTCCTCTAGTTAGTCGTGCACTTTATTTTTCGGGAGGATTTCTCTTCATTCAGGGAATACCGCTTCTCATACTACTTGCAGCTTTTTGGAAGTTTGCAAGGGCAAAGAAAACAAGTATAGAAGAATGAGTAGATGCCTTTTTAGAGTAGGGATCCGCTTTTTTCTTACTACCAATAATAGGATTTTATGTCATCCAATGAAGATTATATTAAGAAATTGTGAGGATGATTACGTTGATAAAATTTGTAATTAGTTATGCTGCAAGTCTGTTTGCTTTTATTTTCGGATGGTTCTTGATTTCATATATTTTTCATCCTAGCATTATTCACCCGAACGTTGTATTAGGATTCATTAAAATGATCGTCACTTATGGTAGTATACCAGCTCTTATAGCCTGTCTAATTGGGGAAGTGTTATACAGGAAAATCAAACGATGTAGAGAATTTCAATTTGGAATTCCTGTATTTATAGGACTAGCAGTTATCTATACACTTATACCATTTCTTTTTCTTTTTCCTTTTAATATTTCGCATTTCTTTGATTTCGTTGCACCTGTTATTATGGGGTCCTTAGCTTTTTATTTAGTACGTAGAAAAATATAATTAACTTCCGTTAACGAGAAATATGTAAATAAGCTGCCCATATGGGCAGCTTATTGGATTTTTTCAAATACGCGATATTTTATTTGTCAATATTTCTTCAGTCTTCATTATTGATTTCTATTGTGCCTGTTCTAGCACTAACCTTTAAAATATTTAATAGATTATCAGGTGTCTTGATTTCCAATTCATATTCAAATTTAGATTGTGCTAAGTTTTCATCTTCTAATTCGAATTCTTTTTTCACATTAATAATTTCTCCATTTGTATGAGCTAAAGAAATTTCACGAACTTGTTTCTCTGTGTAGTTTTCATTCTTTTTTGCATAATTGTAACCCATACCATAATATCCACCAACAATAGCAATACCGCTTACTAAAATAGCAATTACACTTATAATTATTTTCTTTTTATGTTTTAACATTTTCATCCACTCCTTAATGATTAATCATCTATTCCAAATCTTGCTTCAAGTACATTTTCTGCTTGCTCTAATTGATCTTCAAGTATATCTTGTTCTCTTTCTTGTATTTGATATTGTTCAACAGTTATCGTTCCAGCGTGATAATCTGCTTCTAGCTGATCATCAGATAGATCTATCTTGCCATCTAATTGGTCAATTTCTTTTTTTGCTGCTAAGTACGTATTTAAGTTATCTTCTTTTGCTCCAACTGGTTTCGTATTATTTGCCTTTTCTACAATAGATGTGACTTCGTTTTTGAAATCTTGTGTTTGCTTAGTATCATTCATAGCAGGCCCTGTTTTGTGTGGTTCTTGTTGTAGTTGAGCACCTTCTTTTTGTGATGTATCGTTTTCTACTTTCAGTTGTTGTACTTCTGTATTGTTATCAGCTTGAGTAGAACAAGCTGTTAAGAATAAACAAGACATTGCTCCAATCATCATCCATTTTCCCATTATGTTCTCCTCCCTTTACATGTGCACCTTATCCATGTCCTTATATTACTGAACAAACATTAAAGGAAGATTAATGTGCAAAAAAATAAAGTGAAACTTTAATCAGTGGGGGTTTTGTCCATCCCCCACTGATTATCAGCCCTCACCAATCGGGCTTTTACGGGCAGTTGATCTCCCACCTAACTCTCTCGCATTCGCCGAATTTTGATGTAGGAGTCTTACTGCCCGTTAATGCGGGATAAAATGATATAATTAAATAGTTTCTAATCTTTCTTTAATGTTTCGGAATTATAGTGATACATATAAATAAGAAGAAAAGGAGAATGTTAATGCGAGTTCTTATTGTCGAAGATGAAAAAGACTTACAAAATATATTGGTAAAACGATTAAATGCAGAATATTATAGTGTCGATGGATGTGGGAATGGAGAAGATGCTTTGGATTATATAAGCATGGCTACCTACGATTTGATTGTGCTTGACATTATGATTCCCGGAATAGATGGTTTACAAGTATTACAAAGATTACGTGCGGACAATAATACAACTCCTGTCTTGCTTCTTACAGCTAAAGATACAATTGATGATCGCGTAACAGGACTCGACTTAGGTGCGGACGATTATTTAGTAAAGCCCTTTGCTTTTGATGAGCTGTTAGCAAGAATTCGAGTGTTGATGCGAAGAAAAACAGGAAATACATCTAATGTGTTTGAAATCGCTGACCTAGTGGTGGATTGCAATATGCATAAAGTAACAAGGGGAGACCAGGTTATCACTCTTTCCAGTAAAGAATTTGCTATTTTAGAATATATGATTCGTAATAAAGAAGTTGTGTTGACACGAGATAAAATTGAGCAACATGTGTGGAATTACGACTATGAAGGTGGCTCGAATATTATTGATGTTTACGTCCGATACCTTCGTAAAAAAATTGATAGCCAGTTTGAAACGAAGTTAATTCATACTGTACGAGGCACTGGTTACGTATTGCGAGTTGAATCATGAAAAGACTATCAATAAAAATGAGAGTGACCCTGTGGTATACGGGGCTAGTTGTAATTATTATGGCACTCGTGTTAGCTTTTATTTTAACTTCTTCAGATAAAGTTTTGCTTTTTAATATGAAAAATCAATTGAAGAGCACAGTAAAAGAAAGCATTGAAGATATTGAATATAAGCATGGACAGTTAAAGATTGACGATGAATTTGAAGCCTTAGAAGATGGAGTAAATATCATCATTTATAGTAAGCAAGGTGAGCTGCTGGCAGGACATAGTCCAACAGGATTTAATAAAAAGGTATCGCTTAAATCCGATGAAATACAAACCATTAAAGACGGTAATAAAGAATGGATAGTATATGATTTCCTCCATAATGTAGGCGGCGATGAGCAAGTCTGGGTTCGTGGAATAATGACCATGAATCAATTATCATCGACCATGAATACGCTTATTGTGGTAACACTCATCTCATTTCCATTACTTATTCTCATTGCGGCAGTGGGAGGATATTTTATTACGCAAAGAGCGTTTCGACCTGTGCAACAAATGAGTGATTCAGCCAGTGAAATTGGTGATGGTAAAGACCTTTCGAAGAGAATTAATTTACAAGGTTCATCGAAAGACGAAATGTATCATTTAGCACAAACCTTTGACAAAATGTTTGAGCGATTGGAGACATCATTCGAAAGTGAAAAACAATTTACATCTGACGCATCTCATGAATTAAGAACACCAACATCTGTTATTATTTCGCAATGCGAATACGCTTTATCGCAGAGGAAGAATCCGAAAGAAATGGAAGAATCGTTAGAAGTAATTTTAAGGCAATCACGTAAAATGTCCGCGTTAATCTCGCAACTCTTATTATTAGCAAAAGTTGACCAAGAAAAGCATAATACTTTTCAATTTGAATGTATCAATATGAGTGAATTAACGGAAATCGTTGTAGAAGAGCTTTCATTAATGGTTCAAGAAGCTTCGATTAATATAACAACTAATATAGAGGAAGACCTGTTTATTAAAGCAGATCAAACATTGATGATGCGTTTATTAATGAATTTACTAACAAATGCGATTGCTTATAGCAAAGCGAACGGCACTGTGAATATGCAACTGTTCCGGGATGAAACCAACATAATAGGTA
Organism: Bacillus sp. FSL R9-9410; assembly: GCF_038050385.1. Taxonomy (NCBI): domain Bacteria; kingdom Bacillati; phylum Bacillota; class Bacilli; order Caryophanales; family Bacillaceae; genus Bacillus; species Bacillus sp. FSL R9-9410. The sequence goes on along the minus strand of NZ_JBBOTV010000001.1, from coordinate 1,671,906 downwards.
AAGTCTCCGATAATGGCATAGGCATCAGCGAGCAACATATTGCGAAAATATGGGACCGCTTCTATCGAGTTGACTCAGCACGAACATCTTCAAACAATGGAAACACAGGTTTAGGATTGTCGATGGTAAAATGGATTATAGAACTACACGGAGGAGAAATTACCGTTGAAAGTGAATTAGGAGAAGGCAGTACCTTTACATTTAAACTACCTATTGAAAACCGAGCATAATGTATGCTCGGTTTTCGCTTTAGAATAAAGATTGATTAAAAAGCTCTCTCCAGTCCTTATTTAAAAGTAAATACAAAAACTCCATTTTGAAAAAAAGCGATCAAAATGGAGTTACTCTTTTTAGCTATATATAAGATCTTATAAAACCATCTACTTAAATCTATTTTCCAAGTATACCATTCAACAATCTGAAATATTCTAATCAACACAATCACTCATTTAACTAAAAAAATTGGTTAATTGCATAATGCTCTTCTGACTTTCCTTGCGAAAATTAGTGGATCATCAACGTCTTCGATATTAACGTAAATTAAATTTGGATCATCACATAACCACTCATTGTGTATAGACGAAACAATTATTCCTTGTTTAATAATTGTAGCAACAAATTCAGTGACTTCCTTTTGTAAGAGTGCTACCCGCCCTAGACATAATGCCCGTCCAGTTTTATTATCTCGTGATTCGAATGAGAAGGAAGTTGTTACTTTAAAACGTTTTCCTAAGATTGTTGCTTGTATTTCATCCCGATTTATTGTTGCCACGCATTTTCCACCGGCGAATCCTTCTTGGCCACCGATGATTCTTGCAAACTGTTGACAAATTAATTCATCATTAAACGCCATACCTTTAATCATCCCCCCTTTTACTGTTAGGTTATGAATGAATACATAGGTCTGAAACGGTAATGAATCTATTCTATTACAAAAAAGATGATGGCAATCTAACGAAATCTATTGGCTCAATTATTCTTGATTATTTGAATTAACTCGGCTATATATGTTAAGACATTTTTAGAGAGCATAAAAAAGACACCCTAAGGTGCCATCCTCCGACTTGAGAATCATATCTATGTATGGAGAAATTTTAGACAAGACAAATACAAAAGAGAAGCTTCTAACTATAATTTATAGAGCTCTTATGCCATGAATGACTTACATACATATTTCCTTATTTACCCGAAGAAGAATCCCGTTATATTACTTTCTGATCAGTCTCGTTAAAGCCATCCCAATAAATCCAGCACCCATCCCTATTAGCCATCCAGCATGAGTATCACCTAATATAGATCCCACTCCTCCGCCAAGAAACATGCATCCAACGAATACTAATCCTCCAATTCCCCAATTCGATCGTTCCATAATTCAATCACATCCTTTCAATAAAACATATGCTTTTAGCTATCTAAACTTTCTTGCATAGGATGGTTAATTATTTTGCTAGAGATGGTATCGTTATTTGGCTTGGGTTCAGCAACTTTTAGTGAATTCAAAAAAACGGCGATTGACCGATTTGAAAGGATTCAACCTTGTCATTAGAGGATACATAAAAACCTGACAATTAATCAAAATAGATCATGCACTATGAAATAAAGTGAAACTTTAATCTGCTCCCAACTAAATTTTGAGGTGGGAGTTTTACTTTCCACAAATAGTAAGAGGCTAAATATATAGTAAAACCCCAGAAATCCAAAGGTCTCTGGGGCTTCATTATATATTTAGCTCTTTTTGCTTTTTGTTTTGTTTATGTCTATACAGCAATTTTCGACTTATTAGAGAAATCAGTAATAAAATTAGTATTAGTACGAAAAGTTGCATAAATGATAAATCAAAATATTTAGCACCTGTAACAATTAAAAGTGTAGAAATCGTACCTTTTACAATGAAAAAAATAACAATCCATAATCCGCCTTTTTTCCAGTTCATTTTCATTTTACCCTTTCCTACGTTTAAATTCTTGAAAAATTTAGTGATAGTTCTTAAATGTAACAGCTTAATAGAAATCTATTATATTAATAAAAAAATAGACTTTTTCACAAAAATCATGTCCAATTACATGCGACGATTCCATAATAAGTGAAAATGATATTCATTGTCAATTTTATTGACTGTTTTAATTTTGATCTTCTCCATAATGGAACAATTTGATTATCCATTTTTTCATCTCAATCTCTTTCCACTTTGTTTCTTATAGGCAATGAACTCATGTCTTCAAACAAAAAACACCTCCATTAAATTTGCACACTTCGTATGCGAATTCAAGAGGTGTTTTTCCATGTACCATCAGGTAAGATTTCCTGCTTTGTTTATTCGTTTAAATTCTTAATACATTGCTATTTTCTAGTACACGATAACTGGATCATAAGTGTTCAAACTATCATACACAGTTTTTGCAACATTAGGAAGAAGGTTAACACAACCGCCTGATCCCCCTGTTAAATAGGCATTATTTGCCCAGTTTGTTCGCCAGCCGGCATCATGGAACCCTTGACCGCTATTTGTGAATGGAACCCAGTAATCTACTTTAACTGCATAATCAGCTTTACCTACTGCGCTACCTTTCAGCGTGTATGGTGTTCGTTTATATAGGACGTACCACACACCTGGTGATGTATCTTCACTCGTGCTATGTTTACCAGTTACTACATTTGTTGTAACTACTAATTTTCCATCTTTGTAAATCCAAATTTGTTGCTCTGCAATTGAAATTTCCGCATACGTGTCTCCGATACCATTATTCGATGTTGTTTCATAACCGATACCTTCCTTCTCCCAACCATTTCCGTGAATATTAGAAGCAGAAAGCGATTTTTCGCCTTTCTCAAAGGCTTGTTGAACTTGTTTTGTTTCTTTTTCAACATCTAGTGCCCAGCCATAACCTTGTCCTTTTACTTGTATAACCGAACCGGAATGAGTTTTAAATGTGAAATCTTTATTTAATGTTGATTTAGCATTATTAATTTCAGCAAGCTTATTCTTAATGTCGCTCGCATCGATTGTAACTTTCATATCCTTTGACATAGAGGCATTTTGAATTAAATCTTTCGCTTTTAAAGGATACACTTCATTCTGCACTTTATACTCAACGGACTGTTGAAGCAGATTCTGTAGTGCTTTCTCCTCTTTTTTGACAATCGGATCGTCCTCTTTAATAGGCTGTATGTATGTAGACTTCAGATGAATTTCGCTTTTATACTTCTGCTTATCGTAATCTTTCAGTAGACTCGTAATGTCATACTGTTTTCCTTCAACGCTTTTCGAAATAACAACTTTTCCTTGTTCGAGCTTCGCCATAGCATCTTGAGGCGCTTTTAATTTTTCATTCATAGAGATGAGCTTTTCTTCTACAAGTTTTTTCATCGTTTCGCTACGATATTGATCTGCCTTTTCCGGTAGCAATGAATAATTTTTTTCCTTTGAGGAAGGGAAAAATGTCCACTGGCTTTTTAATAGTTTCTTAACTTGAGGCAAATCTTTTTCCGTAAGTTCCGTTTTTGTATCTTTTTCATCTAAAATTTGTTGTTGATCGACATAGACTTTGTTTTCTAGTCCAGATGTTTTTAATTTCTGTATTGCCTGATCAGCACTCAAACCACCGACTTTTGTGTCGTTAATCGTAACATTCGAATTGAAGTGAGTTGCCTGATAATAACTCATTCCCCCAATGAGAAGTGCAATTATACCAATACCCGCTGCGATAAACTTCCAATTTGTAAAACGTTTACTTGATCTTACTCGTTTTCTATCAACTTCTTCAACTGATTCATTTACTGTATTGTTGTTCATCAATCTTTCCCCCATATACATTAACGTCAATCGATTTTAAACTAAAACCATTGACTAGTGTACCTTATTTTTCCTGAAATTTCATTATTTTTGACCAGACTTTATCGCATTTAATTGATTAAATTTAGACTTTTTAATAGAAAGACACATTGAATAATCCCTTACAAGTAGTGAATCATTACAATAAATCCGAAAAAGTTAAGTACCATATACTTTTATTCAACTAACTTTTCTCCCGTAACAATCTCAAACAAAGTGGCTGCATTTTTCCCTTCTAATTGAGCATACCGATTATCCCCCGACATTATTTCTATTTTATCCTTATTAGGACTTATCCAAATCTGATACAACACAGCTTTCGCCTCTATTTTCGGATCTTTAAATTGAAAAACAAAGTGATAATCAGCCGAACGAGACATTTCCGCTTTTTGATTTTCAAAATGAATAGCATTTAATATTTTCTTTACTTGCAACACCTGATTATTGTCTGTCACTACATTCAAATCCTCATAATCATCACCAACACGTTTTTGCACTTCGATTCTTTGATCTTCATTTCCTAGTATATTTGAACAGCCGGTTACTATGAATATGCATATGGCAATAAAAACTACAGTCAAATTTCTGATTCGCATATTAGTCCCCCTCTTTTTAATAAAAAGCATCTCCAATTGTAAAATAAAAGTAAATGCCTTGCGATTAGACATATAAACACTAATAAGGAAGGAGTGCCCTTCGATGCAACTAAAAACATACACTTGGAAAAGTTATACGTTTCTTATTGTAAGTATATTCGTTACTATTAATCTATTTCTCTTCTCACCTATTTTAGACAGAGTTGGAGTAGAATATGTGGTTCCTTTCGCATACTTCATATTAGCTTCCGCTGTTATAGCAATTATCTCTTTTTGTAGTCGTACTGAAAAGAAAATTTTATCTATTATCGGTTTAACCTTTACATTATTTAATACAGCAATTATTTTATTTTCCCTTTGGTTCGGTTATCATTTCACTTAAAATACAAATATAATCCATAACCAAAAATAATTATTAGTATTATAGAAATGCTGAGTATCGTGTATATGACCCATCTTAATGTTGTACTCATATAATCACCCCTCTCACGTTTCGATAATTCCATTATATAACAAATGATTCATTGAAAGTTTAGAACATGTTTTAAACCTAAATTAAGCGAAGTAAGGGAAGCCATTTAGCTTCCCTTACTTCGCCTTTAAAGAATAATGAGTAAGCGTGAATAGCTTACTCATCCGGCTTATTAAGTAATCTTTCACTATTTTTTACACAATTGTAATTATAGTGTTTTTTGACATTTGATCATTATAAATTTAAATGGAGGTTTACTTTCCATATTTTTATGCGGCTCCAAAATTTCCGTAGTTTCTATCAGTCCATATTTTCCAAAGTCTTGTTTTACCGAGTCAATATCATAGAAATACATTTTTACCCCTTCCATTATCTCGAAGTAGTCTTTCCCCAGTTGTTTACCCTTCCCAAACATTGGGGCATCTTTAGAAATAGTAGTAAAAATCATATACCCGTTTGGTTTTAGCTGACTATAACAATCTTTAATAAACTTCTCTCTCTCATCCTTATTCAATAAATGAATAAGTGCATAACAAAATATACCATCATACAGTTTGTTATCAAAAGGCATATCAGTTACTGAACCATGGAAGAAATCAGCATTGAGTTCATTTGTCCTCGCCAATTCAATCGCTGTTTTTGAAATTTCAATACCTGTTACATGTATTCCGTTATCAATAAAAACCTTTGCATTTCTACCATATCCAATACCAGGAATCAATATATCCTTCACTTTCTTTTCAAGGAAAAAGTCCTTCGCTAAAATTGCGGAGTCTGAAGGTTCAAATCCCCACATCATTTGATTTTCTATAAAACTTGCTTCCCAAAATTCTGTCATACATCAATCTCCTTTATATATATATCGTTGTTTACCGTTGAATGTTGAAAAATCATCGCATATTCACGAAATTGTATCAAATTTCAACATTAATTCAAAACAAAAAGCATTGGATATCCAATGCTTTTTCACACTTACGCAAACAGAGATGTATTCGCATATAAAGCTGGCGAGCCACCTGAATGTACGAATAAAATGTTGTCTTCTTTATTAAATTTACCTTTTCTAATTAAATCGATTAGTCCCGCTACTGCTTTACCTGTATAAACTGGATCAAGTAAAATACCTTCAGTTTTTGCAAGTAACTGTACTGCTTCAACCATTTCTGGTGTTGGTAAAGCGTATCCTGGTCCTACATATTCATCAAAGCATGTAACTGCTTCGCGTGAAATAGAGTTTGGGATACCAACGTGAGCTGAAGTTTCATCTACAAGTTTTGCTACTTTCTCTTCTTGCTCCGCTTTTCCTCTACTTACATTTATTCCGATTACCGGAATGTTGCTTTGTGTTCCGGAAAAACCAGTAATTAAACCAGCATGCATACCAGCGCTACCACTTACGCAAACAACTGAACTGAAATCAATTCCTTGCTCAAATGACTGAGCCATAATTTCTTGCGCACAAGCAATATATCCCATTGCGCCAGTAGGGTTCGATCCACCAACTGGAATGACATATGGTGTATTTCCTTTTTCACTTACTTCTTTCGCTACTTTATGCATTTCTTCCATAAGGTCTGTTCCGTTTGGCACAACAATTACGTTTTCAGCACCTAATAAATGATATAAGAAATAGTTTCCGTTAAAGTCTGGCTTTTCTTCTGGCTCAAGCCCTTCTTCTAACACAAGAATACATTTCATTTTTTCTTTTACCGCAGCTGCAAGTGTTAGACGGCAATGGTTTGACTGAATACCACCAGCTGTAATTAACGTATCTGCACCTTTTGCCTGTGCATCCGCAACTAGAAACTCTAACTTTCTCGTCTTATTACCGCCAGCTGTTAAACCAAGTAAATCATCTCGTTTAAAATAAATAGTCGGCCCACCAAGTGCTTCAGAAAAATTGTTTAATTTTTCAATGGGTGTATATGATTCTGTATATTTTTTTCTCGGGAATTTAGCTAAATTCATCAATAACGCTCCTTTTATACTCTTTCACTGTAAATGTAACCATACTATTATTACATGGAAAAATGATGAAGTCACCTTTCTGAATTAAAAATGTATTGAAATTCGGTAAATGAAATTTATATCGGCGATAATTCAAATTTATCGACCGATTCTTAATTTTTATCAGCGATTCGACATGAAATATCGACTTATCGACAAAAAAGACATAAAAACCCCATTTTTCATCAATCAAAAAAAGAGCCCACACATTTAAATGCGGGCTCTCTCCAATCACTTATTTGCCGAAAAACGAAGAAGCTGTGTTAACCCTGGCTCTAAATTCATTTCTCCTTTGTGACGTACGTATACGATTTTGTCGCCATCAAACTTTTGGGGTTTTGATGAATTATACGTATGCCACTCGTTCGTTCCTTCTACAGAGTACTCCATATATTCTGTTGCACCAACGATTACGTTTTTACTATCATCAGCCGTTACATCTGGTGCCATTTGTGCAATTTTCGCATCACTAATTAATAAGTTCTTTATACCCTTATCACGTTTATAATCATAAGCTGTCACAACTACATCGTTACCGTACGCTTTCACTTGTAATCCTTGTTTGAAAGAAGAACCATCCGGAGCATGTATCTCGCCGCCATTTGGACCAGCTGACCTCCAGCCTGTTTCAATACCACCCGTATTTACAACTGTAAATCCTTTTTCATCTCCACCTGCAATTTTCTTTTTACCAGCCCAGTCTGGTAAATTTAAATCCCAATGCGTATGGCTCGTGAAAAAGACAACTTGCGGGTAATCTTTTAATATATCGTACAATTGATCCACGTTTAAATAGTCTTTTAAGTACGGTGATTGTCTTGATCCAGATACAGAATCAGGTAAAACGTGATGAGAGAAAATAAAAATCGGCTTATTTTTATTTTTTTGACTGTACTCTTCTAAATTTTGTTTCAGCCAACCTAATTGTTCTTCACTTAAGTACACTTGATCTGACATTTTTGAATCATGGTATCTCATATATTTTTCTGTCCCTAAAAATAAAAGCGGATAACCATCTAATTCTTTTTTATGGTACACCTTTTCTTGTCCGCTAAATTTCAAATATCGATTAAATAGTGTTTCTTCTGCTACACCGTTTGGCCAAGTACTTTGAGATAACTTTCCATCAGCTGTCCATTTTCCGGCGTAAAACTCATGATTCCCAATAGCCGACCATACATTTTCCGGATGCTTATTTTTGTTTAACACACGCTTCACATCGTCATATTGTGACTGCTGTCCTTCTGGCGTTATATCCCCATTCATAATAAGCGCTCTAGATAGCGGCGTCACTTTATTCATATCTTTTAATACGTGATCAAAATCCCCTAAATCCCCTTGAATGTCACTAATTACATTAAACATCGTCGCTGTTTTTCGTGCTTGTGCTTGTTCTTTCCCCTCAGCATTCATGGAAAGCGCTGGTAATAACACTGCCATAACGGCTAATGAAGCAACTACCTTCTTCATATAACTTCTCCCCCTAATAATAGAATGTATAAACTGACATGTTCTGCTTTCGCTTAGATGCTTGCCCAATTCACATTATAAGGAGGAATTGTAAAGATAGATGGAGTAAAAATTTAAGTATTTTTTAAGAGATTTTGTCTTTTTTACACTATCCATTTAACAAGTCGCGTCAATTGTTCTATTTATCTATTAATATTAAATGAGTGTAAAATCACACGATACATCGCTTAGTTTGATACGTTGTGTTTTAATCTACTTTACACACTCTCAATAAAATAATTTACCTTTTCAAATTTTCTTCATTTAATCCGAACAAATCTTGTAAAATAAAACGCCCATCTTTTCTGTATATTTTTACAAAAACAATTACGTTTTTTCCGTTTTATAGATACAATCTCATTTATTTTTCTTGGTGTTCCGCATCCCATTCACTTAAATAGGATGCATATTCTAATTCATCTGGATCATCATGTAACATAGAAATAAACTCTAATTTATTTCCATCACAATCCAGAAAGTATACACTTGCAGCTGGCATCCATCTTTGGACAATTGGCTCTTGATTTCCTTTTCCTTGGCTTCCTATCACTTCTATTCCACGATTCTCTAACCACAATTTAGAAGTCTTTAGAAATTCTAAATCTACACCAAAAGCAAAGTGTTTTATCTCAAAATCTTCAATATTATGTACTTCCCATAATCCAAGCATTTGCTTTTTACTTTCTCCTACCCAAAAGAAAGCCACCTTTCTTTTGGATAGTTTTCTTGCTAATGCTAACCCTAACTTATTTTGATAGAAATCTATCGCCTTTTCTAAATCCCTTACGTGTAAATGCGTTTCATATATGTTCTGTATCATTCTACTTGTTCCTTTCTTTATTGGTAACAACGGGTTAAGTAGTTACTGTAATTCTAAGTCTGGAGTGCGTATAATCATTGTAATGTATCTCCATATCCGATATATTTATTTACTATTCTATCGAAATTGAAATATGATAAATCCAACTGAGGTAGTAAATTCAAATGAAATTTCTAATACTTTTGCAGGAGAAATCTCCAATACATTCAGATGAAATCATATTTAAATAATGAAAAAACGCTATTCTTTTAGTAAGAATAGCGTTCTTTACTCTTGGGGGAGTTAATATTTTTAAGTTGATGGATGTATAGCGATATCCCTATCAGTAATCTTTGTATTAACAGTTATGCGTAACTTCTGCTCCGTTAGTTGCATAAGAAAAAGCGACCCTTCCATAAGAAGAATCACTTTCATTAGTACATAACTTGCCCCCTCATTAAGCCTCAATTTCAATTCCAGCTTCCTTAAATGGTTCTAATACATTTGGATAACACAGTGAAATATATTCCACTGTTTTTAAATTTTTCAGATTCTGAAATCCTTCAACAGATACTACATCAAATAAACTGTCTTCGCCATCCCAATCTGGCTTTAAGATATGATAAATTTCATTCCCCCCATCAAAGCAAAGGGATTCAATCTTTTCCAAATCACTTATTTCCAAAGGTAACTCTTCTAAAAAACCTCTGATTTCAATAATTTGTCCAGCTCCTGAATACCATTCAAAATTATTCGTATACTTATCTATTAAGTCTTTTAATTCTTTTAGAAATAGTGGCTCTTTATCTAATAAAGCTTCAATTACCACTAATTTAAAATTAAAATCCTGAAACATCTCACTCTTTCCCATTTTAACTTCCTCCCATATTATCCCTGTCCTAGGGTTTTAATCTCCTTTACACAATCTCAATAAAGTACTTTACCTTTTCCAATTCTCTTCATTTAATCCCAACAACTCTGGTAAAATAAAACGTCCATCTTTTCTAATTAGTACGTCATCAAACCAAATTTCACCCCCGCCATACTCTAGCCTTTGAATGTTTACTAAATCCCAATGTATTGCTGATTTATTCCCGTTGTCTGCACCTTGTAACGAATCTCCAATCGCTAGATGATAACTACCATTTATTTTTTCATCAAATAACGTATTATTCATCGGGTGTAATATATAAGGATTAAAAGCTAGTGCAAATTCTCCAATATATCTTGCTCCCTCATCCGTATCAAGAATTTGATTTATTCGCTCTGTATCGTTTGCATATACCTCTATTATTTTTCCATGCTTAATATGTAACTTTATATTTTGAAACGCATAACCTTGTTGAACAGATACCGTGTTAAATGTTATTACTCCATTTACTGAATCTTTGACTGGTGCTGTATATATTTCACCATCAGGGATATTATCCGTACCATCCCCCTTTAAAACGCCAATTCCTTCAATTAAAAATTTCAAATCTGTACCTTCCCCAATAATCTTTACATGTTTTGTCTTTTCCATTAATTCTTTTAACGGCTCCATAGCTTTGGACATTTTATTATAATCTAGCGTACATACATCAAAATAAAATTTTTCATAAGCCTCAGTGCTCATATTCGCTTCTTGAGCAGAAGCTGTATTCGGAATTCGAGTTGTCACCCATCTCGTTTTATACACTGATTCACTATGAGCCTTTCCAAATATCTTTTGATATAATTTCATTTTTTCTGATGGTACATCTGCTAATTCATATGCATTTCTAGGACTACGGAGATTAATATATACTTGCATCTTACTTAAGCGATAACACTCCCAATCTGCAAATAACTTAAATTGCTCTTCAGATCCTGACAAAATCAATTGCCTCGTAACAGAAACATCGCGCATTGATACATGCGCATATCCCCCCGCTTTTTCCACTGATTTAATAATTTCACGAACTACTATAGGATCTATTTCAGTAACACTTTGAATTAATACTTGGTCACCAGGTTGCACTTTAGTTGAATGATTGACTAGTACATCCGCTAATTTCGATAGTTCTCGCTTCATTACGTTCTCGTCCCTTCACTACCGTTTCAATAGCTTAATAAAAAATAAAAGGCTCTTTTCGTAAAGATTGTTGCTTTTAATTAAAATAAAGGTTAATTTTCTTAATACGGTATAGTATTTACAGCAGATTATTCAGCAAACGGGCAGGATTGTGAAAATATTGAGTTCGAGATATCTTCCTAAAAACCATTACTATAATAAAAGGATGACAAAATTTTTATGGTTAGTATGATAATTTGGAAACAGAAGTCAGCTTAATCTATGAAAACCTTATCAGAGGAGTGATGTAAGTGAAACAAAATATTTACGATAATCCGAATTTCTTCAAAAACTACACAGCATTGCGTGAAAGTGGAATAAACGCTAATGACTTCATAGAACAGCCAGCAATCAAATCATTAATTCTGTGTTTGAAAGGAAAATCGGTATTAGACTTGGGTTGCGGTGATGGTCATTTTTCAAAGTATTGTATAGAAAATGGTGCAAAAAACGTAATAGGTGTAGACATATCCAAAAATATGATTGAACGTGCTAAAAAGTTAAATCAGGATGATAACATAGAATTTATGTGTCTTCCTATGGAGGATATGGGACTAACCAATCAAAAGTTCGACCTGATTATAAGTTCCCTCTCTATACATTACATTGAAGATTACTCGGCAATGATTCAAAAGATTAATGAACTATTAAAAAGCAGTGGTGAATTTATCTTTTCAACCGAACATCCAATAGCAACAGCTCGCAAAGGAAGCAACCATTGGATAAAAACTGAGGATGGTAATAAATCACACTGGGCATTAGATAATTATCAAGAAGAAGGAATCAGAGTACACAACTGGTTTGTTGACGATAGTGTGGTTATTTATCATAGAACTGTTGCCACATTAATAAATACTTTGATTGAACACGGGCTTTCGCTGGATAAAATAATCGAACCACAATCAACTTTGGCAGGGATAGAGAAAATGCCAGATTTAATAAACGAATCGCGAAGTCCATCTTTTATTATAATCAAGTCAAAAAAAACAAAATAATATTTAAAAATATCTACCGCAATCTGGGAGCTTTTATTGAATTACGAAAACAGCCGTTTCACTAAGGAATGGCTGTTTTTTATACTTCACGCAGAAAATTCACAGTGATTTGATTACTGTAAGGATTAAAATAAAGGAAAACTATAGAAAGAATAAAAATGCTTATAGCCGCTGCTACCCCATGCCCATCAACTTAAAAATGAAAACAAAGTGTACTTTCATTTTGTGGAGGTAAAGCATTCCTAAAATAGAAGCATACTCTTAATAATATGCATACCAAATAAACCCTAACGGGTTTCCTTTTTTAAATTATGCAACTTTCTTTTGTTTTTTCAACCCATTATACTCATAAACAACACCCATAATATCAAAAACAGTCTTCTTCTCATATCGATGAGATTTTCTCCCGTTCTTCTGTAGGAGGTGGAACAGGCTGATTAGGATCTTTGTTATTTCTTGGATGTTTTGTTGTATGGCTTGATACAAACTTGATAAGTGATCTTGAATCATTCCAATTGCTTTATATTCACTTAATTCTTGTTTCTTCTTTTGTAAAATTAATTGTCGCATCTTAAACATAGTAGAAGAACATAGAAAAATGGCAATGAGTTTTCCATAAACATGACATTCTAATCGCTCTTGTTTAATATGTTGCCAATGATGAATTTGAAATAAGGATTTCCAAGTTTTAAAAATGATTTCAATTTGCCAGCGGAGAGAGTAAAAATTATGGATTTGTTCCATCGGAGCAATCTCCCAAGGTGTATTGGTAACATATAGGTTCATGCCAGCTAATCGTTTGCTTTTTTCCGAATATGTAATCCCTTTTTTACTTTCTGTGTACACTTGTTTTTTCATACGCTTACGAAGTTGTTTTTCTGTTAATCGATACATAATCACCCGAGTGAATAGTTTTTTATCCTTTCCAATATAAGCTTCTTTTATTTCATAGGACTGTCCTGGTTTTAAGGTATCCATGATGTGCTCTAAATCAACTTTGATGTACTGAGATTGTTTTTTTATTGTTCCGTTTCGAAAGTATTCAGGAAATTCATTTTTGACATATACCCTATTGTTTAATTTGAGTCGCGATATATAGTACACACCACGTTGATCCATTTGATCTAAATCATCCAGTGAATAATAGCCTAAATCCCGGATACATAGGTCACCAGGGCGTAATGTTGATAAACACTCTGTTCCAAAGGTTTTATCATTATTTTCCCCTGGTTCCACTTGGAAATTTAAAAACTGACCACTATGTAAATCATATTCTAACTGGATTTTTATACCCGCTGTTTGTGCACAACCACCTGATCCAGGATATACATTGGCCAAGTGTTTTGGTACGTGAAAAATGGTTGCATCTAAAATACGAATTCGCTGAAAATAGGTAAGTGAAGCACTTGGAATTGCTGACTTTCCACAAACTTTATTTTTTAATAATGTGGAGAAAATATGTTTCAAAAAGAACACTGCCTTTTTATTAAAGCGCTTATTTAGTCCTTCAGGACTCATAAGAGTTCCTGTTGATGCATGTAGCTGACTACACAATCGGACTAATGAATCACTCGCTACTCGTTGACTAATCCAGACACATATAGTAGCTAAATCATACCCTGAAAATTTACGTTTTCGCTTTACAAAACCTAGCTCTCTAGCGAGATTTTCCAAAAATGAAGGGGTAAGATGTTCATATAATTCTTCAGCAAATAATTGTAATTCGTCAGAAATTGATAGATACATACAAAAACGCCATCCTTTCCTATGATTCTACAGAAAGAATAGCGTATTTTTTGGTTCTGGTGCAAAGGTAATGGAAAAGAAAATATAACATATATATTTCTAGCATAATGGTAGGATAATCCTGGTTCCTCATCATTTCTACTAAATTACGAAAAATTAAGTTGTACCGTACCAACGTACAGTTAACAAAATAATATCTTGCTGATAATGCTTCCATTTGAACAAATTTTCCTTTTCCATACCGATCACACATCTTTTGTAGAGTAATAGTATCAGCATATCCCAGTTTAAGAGTTTACTTACAAAACATTTAGAATTTTTTCGTGGGAATCCTCCGAAATATAATACAGACTTTAAATATTTTCATTTATAATTCTCTATTTGTCTATACTTTTCATATCGCTGTTGTATAAGCTCTTCCGAGGATAATAGTATCAATTTTTTTAGAGATGATTCGATTACAGATTCAATCATTTTTGCCTGTGATTTTATATCATTTTGTGCTCCACCTTTAATTTCAGGAATGATTTCATCAATAATTCCTAAATGTTTTAAATCTTTTGCTGAAATTTTCATATGTTCAGCAGCTTCTGGAGCATACTTAGCGTCCTTCCATAGGATAGATGCTGCTCCTTCTGGCGAAATTACCGAGTACCATGAATACTCTAACATATGGATATGGTTACCGACACTAAGGCCAAGAGCTCCACCACTTGATGCCTCTCCAATTACAATACAAACAATTGGCACTTTAAGTGTAGCCATTTCAAATAGATTTCGAGCTATCGCTTCAGAAATTCCACGTTCTTCAGACCCTTTCCCTGGATAGGCGCCTATTGTATCAATAAATGTAATAATAGGGCGATTAAATTTATCAGCTTGTTTCATAAGTCTTAGCGCTTTTCTATAACCTTCTGGATGTGCCATTCCAAAATTTCTTTCTATACTTTCCTTTGTATTTCTACCTCTTTGATGACCAATAACCGTAACGGGCATCCCTTTAAATTTTGCAATACCACCTATCATTGCTTTATCATCACCATATAATCGATCACCATGAAGTTCGAGAAAGTTTGTAAACAATAAAGGTATATAGTCCAATGTCGTGGGCCGGTTACGTAGCCTTGCAATTTGAACTCGTTGAAAAGGTGTAATATTAGAATAAATTTTATCTTGCATTTTATTTAAACGTTTTTCTAATACATGAATTTCTGACGATAAATCTACATTATTTTCTTTCATAATTTTCTTTAATTCATCAAATTTCTCTTTTAATTCAATAATAGGACGTTCGAAATCCAAACTCATTTTATCCTCCAAATGTTATGATTTACCTCACTCTAATCAAAAGGCTTAGAAATAGAATCAATAAATAATTCAAAACCATCCACAACTATTTTTTGTTCTGATTCTGATAAATTATTGAGAATACTTTGATAAAATGTAATGGATTGCTCTCTTAAGCAATTAACAGTTATGTGACCTTTTTCTGTGAGGTGCAGAAAAAGTTCTCTTCTATTTTTTTCATTTACTTCACGATAAACAAGCCCCTTTTTTACTAACTTATCTACCAATCTACTTACAGTTGAAGTCTCTAATCTAAGTTTATTGGATAGTTGCCAAACAGTTAATTTTTCCACCTCTAGTTCCTCTAACGCCATCATTTGAGAAGTTGGTAAAGGTTTTTCAAATGGTCCATTGGGCAAATTTTGAGATTCAAAAACCCCAGTTATTATAATCATTTTCTTAATATCTGTTCTTAGTTTTAAGGCATCTTCTCTTTTCAAAAAGGTCACCCTCCTACAACTAATGTATCATACATCAATTGTATTATACATGAATATGATTTTTTCACAAGCTTAACGTAAGCCAATATTACAACATGGACGAGATATTTCTTCTTGTTAAAATGGTATAAGTGGATTGTTTTCTACAAATGGCAGAAGATCAATTATGTATCAGGGGCCTTTATGGGGTACCGCTCATCGCAATCAAGCTAAGAAAATAAAACTACCATAAAAACGAAAATTTGTGACAACTTGCAACAAAAAACTCATAATTTTTGGGGGAATTCTAAATTCTTAAGTTGATGGGCATGCGCTGCTACCCCTATATAAACATTTACATTATTTTTCATAATCCTCCTACTCTACTCCCAATAGTAATATACTGACCACTTTCCAATACTATATTTCATTACAATACACGTTACTCATCTTTTAATTAGCCTTAAAATTATAAATCGGCTTAATAATATGTTTAATATCAATTGTTTCTTTTGTATTCTCAACAATTTCATCCAACGGCTTATATACCATTGGGGCTTCGTCTAAAGTACTTTCTGCAACAGATGTAGTCCAAACTGCTGTCATTGTATTTTGAAAATCCTCTAAGTTAAGTACTTCTTTAGCCTTCTTACGACTCATAATGCGCCCCGCTCCATGCGGTCCAGAAAAGTTCCAATCTGGATTTCCTTTACCAAATGCAATAATTGAACCGTCTCTCATGTTAATTGGAATGATTACTCGTTCATCTTTCTGAGCTGAAATAGCACCTTTTCGTAAAATCATATTTTCCATATCGATGTAGTTATGGATTGTAGTGAATTGATCTTTTACTATCCAATCCATTCTAGTAATAATTTCATCCATCATTGCTTTACGATTTAACTCCGCATACTTTTGAGCAATTTTCATATCATTCATGTAATCTTTAAATCCTTGACCTTCTAAATAAGCTAACTCTTTACGAATCGTCGGCTTCTTAATCTCACGTAAAGCTTCATGTATTTCTTGTTGTCTACCTTCTCTTGTTAAACGTTCAATAATTTCCTCTTTCATAGATTTAACGTTGATAAGTTGCTCATAAGCAAGATTTTGATAATACTCTGCTACTTGTTTCCCTAAATTACGAGACCCACTATGAATGACAATGTATACATTTCCTTTATCGTCCTCATTCAGTTCGACAAAATGATTTCCTCCCCCAAGTGTACCAATACTCTTTTGAGCACGTTGTAATGTAAATGGAGCTCTTACACTATCAAAATCAATCATTTTTGAAAATCGATGCTCCTTATCTCGAATACGAAAACCACTTGGGACAAATTGACGAATTGTTTCGTCTAGGTGATCGAAGTTGATTTCTTTTTTTTTCTTATTAATCATAACAACTTCCATGCCACAACCAATATCGTACTTACCTCCCAGTTTCCTGAAAGAGTGGACTATACCTTCTCTACGGTCATTGAGATATGCAGTCTCTACCGTAGGCTCACCGTATTAATTATTCCTCTTCAACTCAAAATGAATGAGAAATAATTCTGTATCTTAGTCTGCCAACCTGATACAAGTCTCTGAACCATTCGATTATGTCACCATAACCACTGGCTGCTGATTGCCCTCGCCTTTTATCGTTAGGGTTCCCAGTCAATTGAGTGAGTAGTTTAAAGTCTGAGCCGATTAGTTAACCCCGACTAAATTAGGAACGATTTTATCTTGAATTGTCATTGTTGTCCCAATAGTACAACCTGCGCCTGCATGTGTATCTGGCATAATACGAATCTTGCTGTCCTTTACGAATTCTTGGTTACAAAGATCAATAATTTGACCTGCTGCTGTTTCTTCTACGTTAGTAGTAAATACTTTCGCTTCATTGTATTTCCCTTGTAATTTCAACATCTTTTATTTCTCCTTTCCTTCCATACAGTACTCTCTTTGGATTTATAACAATCATAAAAACTGCAACTACTAAATAAAAAATCGCGTTATACATAATTAAATCGATTAAATTCCCGTTTATTATGCCGATAAAAAAATTAAAGAATTGGTGGATAATGATTGGAATGATTAAATTTTGATTTAAGTTATAAAATGCTGTCATGACAATTTTAATGGATATGATAGAAATCATAAAAAATAAAATATATTTAAATAAATCAATTCCTACAAATCCTGTAGTAAACCATATAGGTAGATGCCACGTCCCCCACCAAAATCCTATAATTAGCGAAGCTTTTAATGGTGAATGCCTCTTTTGGAGTTCAATTTGTGCAAAACCTCTCCATCCTATTTCTTCTCCCAATGGCCCCGCAAGAAAGTTTTTAACAAAGAAATAGATTAGCATTCCCCATGAAGAGACAGTAAAAATAGAGTCTACTTCACTATTTTTAGACACGATAAACAAAATCATTAAAAATATGAAAGTTTGAATCATACTCACAATAAGAATTACAGAAACTTTAAGTTTATTCTTGAACTTGTCTTTTACAAATTGTATAAAACTCTGCCCTGGATAGATTTTTTTAAATAGCACAGCAAAAGCAAAAGTTGAGGACCAAGACGATATACAAAACATTACATCAAAAACCCATGCAGGGAATCCCAACATACTTATAGCTCCTACAAGCAAAAAAAGTGGCAGAAAAATGATATTGGTTAGTACAATAAAACTCGCAACTGGTTTTTTTAGTTTCTTTTCCCTATTCATGCACAATCCCCATTTCAAACTAAGTATTTCGTAAACATAATAGTATTTATATTTACGGATACTTCCAGCTTAAACCTGAGGGCTACTCACAGGTCAATACATGTCTGCATTATTTTACAGGTGCATAAATCTCTAAAAATATACGCTCAAGTTCATCTTCATACGTGGTAAGTAATATATTTATATACACTAGCCCCAAAAGTTCATACCCTTGTTCTATTGCAACTTTTCTTAAACTGGACTCCACATTACGATCAATACTTTTCCCACCAGTTGACCATCTTCCATCTTCAATAACTGTATAAATACATTTTGGATGAGATAGAATTTCACCTTCTAATTCTTTATCAAAGTCCTCTACTTTTCTTACAATAATAAATTTATCTTCTATAATACCTTCTTCATTAAAACTTATAACTCTACGTAAAGATGTTAGAGTAACTGCTTTTTTTAAGCTGTCAGTGTTCTTTTTCAAAGATTCATATTCCTCATACGCAGTATAATGCTCTATTTCTCCGTTTACTTCTAAAGGCTTCATTTCTTTTACTACGTATTTCCCTAAGAATTGCTTTGTTTTTTCGCAATCTTCTTTTACAATTTGAAGTTTTTTTAAAAGAAGCTTTTTATACTCTATCTCCTTTAAAACTTCTTTTTCTTTCTCTTCCAACAATGATTTTATTCCCTCTATACTCTTACTTTTTCTTAATTCTTGAATCTTTTTTATTTCGATATCCATTTCCCTATAGAAATTTACCGTTGTTATATCATATATATCAAAATGATTATATTTTCTATACCCATTCTCAATATTTTGCTTTGGCTTGACCAAATCTTTTTCCTCATAAAATTTCAAAGTATCTCTAGATACATCTAAAAATTTAGCAACTTGTCCAATTGTGTACATTATGTTCTCCTTTAGCATTGCTACTTAATCTTTTACATTCATACTGCGTATTCTTTAAACTATCGAATTCTCCTTCCAATTAATACTTTCCATCACTACACCCCATTTCCTTTTTCCCACAAAAAAAGACACAGAGATTTCTCCCCATGCCTACTAATTCTCTACTTCTTCACCGCATGTACATAATGCACCGTCTCAAAAGCTTTTAAATAATCGTTTCGTCCTTCAAAATATAATGTATGAATATCCTTTGGTGCTAAGTGCTCATAAATGAGTAAGCCCGCCTTCTCTAATAGTGCTTCCATTTCGGCATAAGAAAAACATGATTTCATCGATTCTCCGCCTACTGCAGCCATTTTCACCATGTTTTCAACTCGATTAGACAATCCTTTTTCCGTAAATAAGTTTTCATCAGGATAATCGAAAATGATAGAACTCCCCTCTGGAACCATCGCAAATAAACAGTCTAGTAAACTAGAAAGTTCCTCTTTCGTTAAGTAATAAGTAACACCTAAAAGACTAAAGAAAGTCTTTGTATTTTCAAATCCTTCATTTACTAATTTTTGCGTAGAGAAACCCTTAGTAAAATCCATCGAAACAAAATGAAGATTGCTTGGAATTTCAAGCTCTGCTTCTTTCACTCTTTGTATTTTAAACGCTTGCGTAGAAGGATGATCAACTTCAAATATTTCTATTTTATTCTCTAATTCTCGGTGTCTAAAACTGAACGTGTCTAAGCCTGCACCGAGTATGACGTATTGCTTCGCGCCTAATGTAATTTCATGTAATAGCACTCTTTCACAATATGCTGTACGTGCCAAAGGTGTTGGTGATAACTGAACTTGTGTAATCCATTTTAAAATTTCTTTCGGATTGTCTTGAAACTGCTGTGCAATGTCTTTATTGAAAAAATGTATTCCTTGAACCATGTTCGTTTCAATATCATTACGTTCTTTTTGTGAAATAAGATCTTTAGCTACATAATCATCAAAGATTTTAGAACTATCAAATTCACTATGATACGCCCTTCCGAAAGCTGATACTAACGATGTTACACTTGATTCACCTTGTTTCACGCACATACACTCCTTCATTTTCACAACAAAAATAGGGTCCCCCTGGCCAGGAGAACCCTATTATACACTTTATTTTTATATCGGTAAATTATAGCATAAATAAGTTTTCTTGTCAAGTTTTCAGCCTACTAACACTCCGACACTTTGTATATTCTCCGGCAGGAACATCGAAATTATATACACAATTTTCCGAATTATTTATTCATTCTTTTTTGAGCAGTATTAGTATCTTGAGATACCGGTATGTGTTCGGTAGCTCTAGATAAACCTGTTTTTGGCATATTAACATAGATTGCTTCAGAAGCACCTTTTTCTATTTGATAGGTTTCGTGAAAAACACCGACACTCCCATTATCTTTAATCTTATTATTGTAGGATTTCCAAGCATATGAATGATTTTTTCCGTGAGCATAGTTTACTAATTCGTCGAATCCCTTCCAGTATTGAATTAGGATTACTTTTCTCCAACTAAATAAGAATTCTGTATGTAAGAAACCCCATTGTGGATTTTGATACAATTCTTTAATCATAGGTCCCATAGCATTAAAAACTGGTATCCACTTCCAAAATTTTAATAGGTTATTAATACGCATACCAATAATAAAAACAACAAATTCTTGATCCTTGCTATTGGCTATATGCCTGCCGTTAAAAATTTTAGCCCCCACTTTAATCCCCCTTTTTTACTGAACATAAATAATGTGCAGCTCCCAAATAAACCATAACACTTTTCCATGAATTTTCCAATTGATTCAACATAGATTATGAAAGGCTGTACTTAACAATAAAGGGTATATGTTTCCTACCTTTTTATTATTAACAGCTATTTTTAATATTTGTTCTAAATCTCCTTTTCACCAGGAACATTTTCATAATATATTTCAATAACGATAGCATTGCCGCTCCCTTTCTAAACAGAATATTTTTTAGTTCATTTGAGTTAGGACAACATCACACTCCTTCGTATTTTTTGCAAGACTAGCTTTCAACCTTGAGGGAACACCCAAAAGCTAATCAACTCCCCTACTCTATGAAATAAATAAGCGAATTTAAAAATTACATAATCATAGATTATTATGCAAATACTTCCTCTAGGCGCCGAACATGGTATATAATAATAAAATAATCTACTTCTATATGCTCAATTTTACACAAAACAGCTCATGCATATGAAAGAAAAGAGGTACAAAAATATGAAAACAAAACAAACAATCGCTGCGTCTACACTAGCTTTAGCAATGATTGCTGGCGCAAACTCTGCTCATGCGGAAGTAACTGATGCTACTCCCCAGCAAAGTACTGGAGATCGATTAGCTGAAATTAAGCAACATAAACAAGAGTTAGATGCGAAATTGCAGCAGCACAAAGAAAATGTGGATCAAACATTAAATGAACTTAACCAAGTTAAGGAAAATGTTGATACAAAGGTAAATGAACTACATGAACGTAAACAAGTTGCAGATGAAAAAATTGGCGAGATTAAACAACATAAACAAGAGTTAGATGCAAAACTTCAGCAAGACAAACAAATCGCCGAAGATAAAATCGCTGAAATTAAGGAGCATAAAAAGCAAGTAGATGAAAAAGTTGCTGAAATTAAAGAGCATAAGCAAACTGTTGATGAAAAGGTTAATGAGATTAAAGAACATAAACAAACTGTTGATGAAAAAGTGAATGAAATTAAGCAGCATAAAGAAAATATCGATGCAAAGGTTAATGAGCTTAAGGAAGTAAAAAAACAGGTAGATGACAAATTAGCTGAGTTAAAGAAAGCGAAACAAACTGCTGAGGACAAACTTGCTGAAATTAAAGAAAATAAGCCGAATACAGGTAACACATTAGAAGAACTTAAGAAAATTAAAGGCAATTTAGATAGTCTTTCATCTAACTTAGAACTAGCTAAACAAGATGTGAAAAACAAATTAGCTGAGTTACAAGAAGCTAGACAAGATTTACTAAATAAAATAAACGAAATGAAACAAGCGAAACAAACTGTTTCAGACGATTTAACAAAGAAAAAACAAGACTTAGATATTAAAATAAACGATTTTAAACATACTGAGAAAAAAATTGATGACAAATTAGCTGAGATACATACAACAAAGCAAAATGTAGATAACAAGATTAATGAAGTATCACAACCTAAACAAACGAAAGTGGATAATAACACTCCTACTACTGTTCCAGCGAAAAACAATGCTAGAGAACTTCCTAACGCTGGTAGTGAGCAATCAAGTAACGTGCCACTCGGAATGTTATCAATTATAGGTGGACTTTTATTGTTAACGCGCAACAAAATTAAAATGCTTATCTCAAAATAATGCTATTATAACTATCCTAATATATTCTATAAAAAGGACAACCGCACATATGTGTACGGTTGTCTTTTTTCTTTATATTAACTTCCCATCTCTAAGCGTCAATATACGATCACATACATCAAGCATTCTTTCATCATGTGTAATCATAATGGCTGCTTTTTGACTTTCTTTCACTTCACGTTTCATCATTTCAACGACTTCACGAGCACGTTTTGAGTCTAAGCTTGCAGTTGGTTCATCAGCTAATATTAAATCTGGGTTGTTCATGAACGCACGAGCGATTGCTACCCTTTGTTTTTCCCCACCAGATAGTTGATTTGGATAATGAGTTTTTCTTTCTCCTAATCCAAATGCTGCTAGCAAGTGATCCGCACGCTTTTCAGATTCTTGTTTGTTTTCTTTTTTTAGCTTTGCAATGTAAAGCAATTGTTCTTTTACATTTAAATATGGAACAAGATTTGCGAACTGGAAAATGAAGCCGATTTTTTTCAAACGAATGTCTGTCATTTCCTTTTCTGATAACTTCGTAATATTTTGCTCACGAATGTAAATATCCCCTTTTGACGGTGATAGTAAAGCACCTGCGATTGATAATAACGTACTTTTCCCTGATCCAGAAGGACCGACGATTCCGATAAACTCTCCAGCTTTCACATCAAGCGACATCGGATGAAGGGCTGTTACTTCAGTATTCCCTTCTCCGTACACTTTACTTACTTTGTCTAATTTTAATAATGAAGTCATTACATCCCGCCTCCAATTGCTTCTAACGCATCAACTTTTAATACTTGATATAACGAAATAAGTGTTCCTAAAATACTAATTACGATAAAGATTGCTGCATATTGTGCAATCATCGGTGTTGTTAATAAGAACGGCATACCCGCTGGTAAAATTTGTTCTAATCCTTGTACAAGAACAATACTGATTACCATCGCAACGACTGATAAGAATAGCGCCTGTACGACTAAACTATTTGCTAAATAAGAGTTTTTTGTACCGATTGCTTTTAATACGCCTAATTGCTGTGTTTTTTGCAATGTAATTACGTAGAAGAATACACCGATTAGTAACGCAGCGATAACAAGTAAGAATGCAATGATCATCGTTAATGTTCCTTGCTCTTCTTTAAATCCTGGAATACTTTGTAATACTTCTTTTTTGTCGATAACATGTGCATTTTTAATTTCTTTATCTGTATTAAGCGCAATTGCACTATAATCTTTTTGGTTTGGTTGTGAAATAGCACCCCATACGTCTTCATTTACATAAACGACTGGTGTATGGCTAAACATTTGATCTTTCGTAAATCCAACAATTTTAAATTCTTTCTTTGAAACAGGATCAATAATTGTATCCCCAATATCAATTCCTTTTTCTTTAATTGATTCATCAGCAACCATTTCGTTGTTTGCTGTACCTAATTTCTCGCCTTCTACAATTTTCGGTTCTAAAAATGAATCACGTTCACTTGAGAAAATAGCAACATCAACTTTTTTCGAACTATCTTTCTTTTCATACGTTGAAACTTTCACACGAAACGGAACTGCCTCTTTCTCGCCTGCTTGATTTACTACGTTATCTACATCTTCTTTCTTAATTTGTGAACGAAGTAATTTATTTTCCGCATCATCCGCTAGTACAAATTTATTTGCCTCCATATTTTGAATCGATGAAGCATTATCATATGATAATCCATTTGCTAATCCTGAAATTACAAGGACTAAAAATGATAATAACACCATAATAAGTCCGATTAATCCATATCTTAATTTTGATTGTTTTAATTCTCGCAGAGCTAAAAACATTTCGCTCGCTCCTTCCTATTACTTTCTATGCACTTATCATAAAAAAGAAATATGAACGGAATATGAACAGAAGATTACAGAACGAAAATTAAATTACAGCGGATACTTTTTGGGTGCGTTTTAAGGAAGAGTGCGGGAAAGGTGCGGCTTTATAGTAGAAAGATAGTAAGTGAAATTTTTACCGGCGATTTTTCAAATATATCAGCGCAAATCGAATTATATCAGCGATTTTCGATTATATCGACTTACCGACAAAAAATGACAAAAAAGAAGAGGCCGTTCGCAAACAGCCTCTTCCATCTATTTAGGAAGCTCAACCCGAACAGTCGTCCCTTCCCCTTTCGTACTATATACTGAAACGGTTCCTTGATGCAGTTCAACAATTTTCTGCACAATCGATAATCCTAAACCACTACCTTCTACGTTTCTTGCCCTTGCTGTGTCTACTTTGTAAAAACGATCAAATATACGATCCATTTCTTCTTTTTCCATGCCGATTCCGTTATCTGATATAGAAATGACAATACCGGATTCTAATTCTTCTACAACAAATTCAACGGTTCCGCCATCATTTGAAAACTTAATGCTATTCGTAAAAATATTACTCCATACTTGATGAAGTAAGTTTTCATCACCTTGTATGACGATGTCTGGCACATCAAATTCAACAGCGATATCTTTTTCGCGCCATTTCCACTCGAGCATAAAAATGACGTCCTTAATTTGTTTTTGCAAGTGAAACTCTTTAATTTGTAGAACTTTCTCTTCTTTATCTAATGAAGCGAGCGTAAGTAACTGTTTACATAAACTAGACATTCGCTTGCTTTCGCCCTCAATAATTTTTAAATAACGTTTTCTTTCCTCTTCACTCATATTCTCCGATTGTAATGTTTTCGAAAAACCTTGTATCGAAGAAAGTGGAGATTGAAATTCATGAGAAACGTTAGAAACGAACTCTTGTCTCATTTGATCTAATTCTTTAATACTTTTCGTCATCTTTTGAAAATTAGTTGCTAGTGTACCAATTTCATCTTTTCGATTTTCATCTAATTCGATATCATATTCACCACTTGCAATCTTTTGAGTCGCTTTCGTAAATGTTCGAATTGGACGAACGATATACCCTGCTGCAATCGCTATAAAAATGATACTTAATAAAACAATAAAACCGAGTAGTACTGCTAGAAAAATTCTCATCTCACCAAATTGTTGCTGAATGTCAGGGCGGATGAATAAAGCGTACTGTTTATCACCATGTCTTAATGGGACACCAACGCTATTAATTAATTCATTATCGAAGAATCCTGTAATAAACAAACGGGTTGGATATGTGGAAACGCCATTAAACGTTTCACCTTGCAATACTTTATGAACTGTATCATCACTAATTGTTATCTTACGAAACGCATTCCCAATACGCTTTCCATGATTTTCGTCATCTACAATATAAATTTCATATCCTAATTTCGCAATAGACTGTAAGTATGCCTCTTTATTCTCTTCACTTTGCTTTTCATATAATGATTTTACTTCCTCAGCATACATTAAAATCTTTTCACTATTATACGGTTTTAACTTCACCTGATAATATACATTTGTTAATAAAAAGCCAATTATACTACTAAGTAGCATAATCCCAACCGTCATAAAAACAAATCTAGAATACAATGATTTCATCTTATTTCAACTCCAACTTATAACCGAGCCCGCGCACTGTCGTAATTTGAAAATCATCTGTTCGCTTTGAAAAACGATCTCTCAGTCGCTTCACATGAACATCGACCGTTCGTTCATCCCCTTCAAAATCCATTCCCCACACTAACTCAATTAATTCTTCTCTTGAAAATGTTCTTCCAGGATAACTAGCAAGTTGTGATAATAATTCAAATTCCTTCAGTGGTAGCAAAATCGTCTGACCGTTACATTTCACTTCAAACCCTTTTCGATCAATTGTCGTCCCGTGCAGCGTAATAATATCAGCACTAAGCATTTGATAACGACGCAATAATGCTTTCATACGGAAAATCACTTCAGCTGGTTCAAATGGTTTCACAATATAATCGTCCGTGCCAGAAATGAACCCTTTTTCTTTATCAACTAACTGATCTTTCGCTGTTAATAATATAACAGGTATATCATGATACTTCCTGATTTCTTCACATAACGTATAGCCATCAATAAACGGCATCATAATATCCACTATCGCAAGATGAATATTTTCTTTCTCTAATATGCCTTGAGCTACCTTTCCATCTTCAGCCTCAAAAACTTTAAACCCCTCTTTTTGTACATGGTAATGTAATAACTCTCTAATATGCTTGTCATCATCAGCTAATAAAATATGTATCATCTTCATTAAACCCTCTCTTGTTCATCCTTCTACATTCTTACATTAAGAAAGAATTGTACTTTTTGCAAGAAAAAGAAAAACAATTCCAGCATTAATTTTTTCATAGTAATTAGCCAAATTTTAAAATCCATTACGTGAAATTATTGAGGTTACTAAAGATACTACGTATTAGAACCGCATACAATACAACAAATCGTCTAATAATGTCGCTCTGGAATAAAAGTTGATAAATAAAAAAGAATCCATTTTGACATAGATTCATCAAAATAGATTCTCATATTTTAACATTTAGATTATTTTAATAAAAAATATTGAATATTTTCTGCCTTTTAAAAACATTTTCTAACTCTTATTAGGCCTTAGAAATATCAACAAATCCTTCTCCGAACACATCACGAACATCATGTATAGCGATGAAAGCACTCGGATCAGTAGTTTGAACAATCCGTTTTAGCTTCACTACTTCTTGCTTATTAATAACAATATAAAGAATTTCCTTCGGAGTTTTCGTGTAATAGCCATGACCTGAGTACACGGTAACTCCTCTACCCATTAAGTTAGTCACCTTCCCGGCAATTTCATTCGGGTTATCAGAAATAATCGTAATGGCCTTCTTCGTATTTAAACCTTCAATTACAAATTCCATCACTTTCGTTCCTACATATAGCATAATAATTGTCAGCATTAGTTTTTCTGCACCAATGATGAAATAAGATGAGAAAGCAACTATTAAATCGAAGAACAATAGACCATAGCTAATGCTCCAACCTAAATACTTATGTGTCATCCTTGCTAAGATGGTAGTACCCGCTGTTGTTCCGCCAACACGAATGATTAGACCAATCCCGCACCCAATAAATATTCCTCCGAAAATGGCATTTACCAGCATTTCATCTGAAGCAATAGTCCAGCCTTCTGTCAAATGAAGAAATAGCGAGTTAGTAACTACCGCAATGATCGTATAAATTGTTGTTATCTTATTCAAGAATTTATAACCAGCTATTAACAAAAACGCATTTAAAATTAAGTTGACTAAGCCTGGTGACCACTCAAATAAATAGTAGGTAATAATCGTGATACCAGTTACTCCGCCTTCTCCAAACTCGTTCGGAATAACAAACAAATTCACACCTAACGCAAAAAGAAATGCACCAATAATAATAAAAATAATGTCTGTGGTTCTTTTTTTCATATAGTACCTCACTTGTTATAAAATATTTATTCTGACATAAAGTGAAACTTTAATCAGTGGGGGTTTTTTCCATCCCCCACTGATTATTAGTTGAACCAATCGGGCTTTTACGGGCAGCCCGACTCCCATCTAACTTCCTCACATTCGCCCAATTTCGAGATGGGAGTCTTACTGCCCGTTAATGCGGGATAAACTCTCACCATTATATCGTGGAATATTCAAATCGAACAGTGGTTTGTTTTTATTTTAATATAAGATATTAAACAAACTTTATCCTAAATCCACATGTAATTAAAACAGGTAAACAACATTATTTATTATGTACTGCAAATAAAGTTTGATAAATGATCTTATTGTAGATCATTCCAATATTCAACAATAGGTCTAGATTCATGCCTAACAGCAGGTAATTGTATTGATGATGGAGAAATTTATGTCATATACCATGTTCTTCACCTTTACGTTTTGTAAAGTCGTAGTAAATTAAATGATATAGGAGCGGAATTAAAATGTTAATAAAACCAAAAGGATTACAGCCTGGAGATATTGTGGCAACAGTAAGCCCTTCATGGGGAGGATCAGGTGATTCTGAGCTAAGATGGCGTTATGAGCAAGGAGTAAAAAGATTAGAAAAAGTTTTCGGTCTTAAGGTTGTCCCAATGCCAAATAGTTTAAAAGGTAGCGAATTCATTTATAACAACCCAGAGGCTCGTGCGGAAGATTTAATGACAGCATTTAAAGATACGCGCGTGAAAGCAATCATTGCGAATATTGGCGGAGAAGATAGCATCCGTTTACTTCCCTATATAGATTTTAATGTGATACGGGAAAACCCAAAAATTTTTATGGGGTACTCTGACGTTACCATTTCACACTTGTTTTGTCATAAAGCAGGAATTTCTTCTTTTTACGGTCCAGCAATTTTAACCGATTTTGCCGAAAATGTGGAGATGGATCCATATACAATTGAAATGGTGAATCGAACTCTCTTTTCAAATGAGATTATTGGCGAAATTCAACCAGCTCATGAATGGACGAGTGAGCGTTTAGAATGGATAGAGGTAAATAAGGATCAAAGGCGTACAATGCAACAAAACAATGGATATGAGCTACTTCAAGGCTCTATCACTGTACAAGGGCGTTTAATTGGTGGTTGTATGGAAGTACTGGAATTTGCAAAAGGAACGGAACTTTGGCCAGAGAAAAAACATTGGGAGAATAGCATCCTTTTCTTTGAAACCTCTGAAGATCATCCAGAACCAAGTTATATAAAGTATTGGTTACGAAATTACGCAGCACAAGGCATTCTCCAAAAAGCAAATGGCATCATTTTTGGTAAACCAAAAGACGAAAAGTATTATGAAGAATATAAACAGGAAATACTGAAAGTTATGAAGGAAAATAATTTAGAACATTTGCCGATTCTTTATAATTTAAATTTTGGCCATACCGAACCGAAGTTTATTTTACCTTACGGCGCGATGGCAGAAATTGATTGTAATACTGGATCTTTCTATATTTTAGAAAGTGGAGTGGAATAAAGTGAAACTATAAATAAGTGTGGGGTTTCTCCCCCACACTTATTTCACTTGCTTCCTTCCCCCTACTAACTAAAGAATAATCCCTGAAAAACTTCCCTTCAATACTTCTTTTTCAAGTTGGTTCATACATGTAAACATCGCAATAATCTTTGTACGATTTTTTTCATCGGGTTCAAATTGTTCAATTGTTACGTCACAACGAATCGTATCACCGCTATAAACAGGTCGTAAAAATTCAAAATCCATCTTGCGAGCTAATACATTATGATCACCGCCAACTTTCGTAGGAAGCGTTGATGTTAAAAGACCTTGTACAACAAATCGTCCTTGCTCATCTGGTGTAACATGATGAATTCCCTCATCCTTAGATACTTCTGTAAATAAAACAACATCTTCTTTTGTAAAAGTTCGCTCAAAGGTGATTTTTTCGCCTACTTGCAATTTCATCGATACCCCTCCTTAAAAACAGTCCACAATTAACTAAACTGATGTTCCATTTGTTACAAAAGAAAAACCGAAACTAAAAATCATTTCGGTTTTTCAATCTAAAGAAGTCTATATTTACTTTAATGAGTGAACAAACAACCCGCTGCGCAGTTTCGGTTCAAACCACGTTGATTTCGGCGGCATTACTTCTCCAGCGTCTGCGATTGTTAATAAATCTTCCATTGATGTTGGATATAATGCGAATGCCGCTTTATATTCACCGCTATTCACAAGACGTTCTAGTTCTTCTAATCCGCGGATTCCGCCGACGAAATCAATGCGTGAATCTGAGCGTGGATCATGTATTTCAAGCACCTGACTTACTAAATGATCTTGTAAAATAGATACATCTAAACGCCTAACAAGATCATTCGCATCAAATGTTTCCTCTTTCACTGTGAGCTTATACCACTTCTCGTTTACATACATTCCAAATGATTTTGGCTCATTTGGTTTATACGGTGAAACCCCTGCTTCTTCCACATAAAAATATTGCGCAACTTGCTTTAAAAATTGCTCTACTGATAAGCCATTTAAATCTTTCACAACCCGGTTATAATCCCAAATTGATAATTCATCATGAGGGAATAAAACAGATAGGAAGAAATTAAATTCCTCTTCTCCTGTGTAATTCGGATATTGCTCTCTTCGCATAACTCCTACTTTTGCAGCTGATGCAGAGCGGTGATGCCCATCTGCAATGTACAAGTTAGGGATATCTTCAAATGCATTTACTAAAGTCGTAATTACTTCTTCATCTGCAATCTTCCACGCAACATGCTCGACTCCGTCTTCTGCCGTAAATGTATAAATTGGCGCATGTTCTTCTTTCCAGCTTGCAATGAAACGTTTCACTTCTTCTTTTGTACGATACGCTAAAAAGATAGGCCCCGTATTTGCGTCACACCCATCTACGTGGCGAATACGATCTAGTTCTTTTTCGTGACGCGTTCTTTCATGTTTTTTAATTGTATCATCTTCATACTCGTCAATCGATGTACAAACGACAAGGCCTGACTGCGTTCTTCCTTGCATCGTCAGTTCATAAATGTAAAGCGCTGGCTCTTCATCTTGAACGAACACTTCTTCTTGTATAAATTGCTTTAAATTTTCACCCGCTTTTTCATATACACGATCATCGTACGGCGAAAGTGCCGGGTCTAAATCAATTTCTGCTTTATCAACGTGTAAGAAAGAATATGGATTCCCTTTTACAACTTCTCTTGCCTCTTCACTATTTAATACGTCATACGGTAAAGCTGCTACTTGTGCTGCTTTTCCTTCTACTGGACGAATAGCACGAAACGGTCGGATTTTTGCCAAGTTTCTCTCTCCTTTACACAATCATTCGAACAGCTACAACACCTGTGATTTTGCTTATATTTTCCACAATATTCTCTTTCATTATATCATCAATTCCGTTATCAATATCAATCATTGTGTACGCCCAAGAATGTTTACTACGATTAATCATATCCGCAATATTAATATGATGTTCTGCTAAACATCCTGTAATTTGTCCTACCATGTTCGGAACATTTTGATGCATAATTGTAATACGTTTCTTTCCGATATACGGAAGTTCTACGTTTGGATAGTTTACTGAATTACGAATATTACCTGTCTCTAAATATTCACGTAATTGACGAGCTGCCATTACTGCACAATTTTCTTCAGACTCAGACGTAGATGCACCTAGGTGAGGCGTCGCTGTTACATTTTTCATCTTTATAACATTTTCATTGGGGAAATCAGTTACGTAATGTGTAATAATATCTTCTTCTAACGCTTTTTGAAGAGCATTTTCATCTACAAGTTCTCCTCTTGAGAAATTGAATAGACGCATTCCTTTTTTCATCGTCTCTATAGCGTGTTCACCAACAATCCCCTTCGTTTGATTCGTAAGTGGAATATGTAACGTAATATAATCACATGTTGCAAAAATTTCATCTAAGCTAAACGCTCTTTGTACTTGCGTAGAAAGACGCCATGCTGTTTCAACAGATATATACGGATCGTATCCAACAACGTCCATTCCTAAAGCTAACGCATCGTTCGCAACTAAAGCACCGATTGCACCAAGACCGATAACACCTAAACGTTTCCCCGCTATCTCTGATCCAACGAATTGCTTCTTCCCAGCTTCAACAAGCTGTGGTACTTCTTCTCCATCCAACTCTTTCGTCCAGCTCACTCCGTTTATAATATTACGGGAAGACATAATAAGGCTTGCGATAATAAGTTCCTTCACTGCATTCGCATTAGCCCCTGGCGTGTTAAACACTACAATCCCTTTTTCCGTACAACGTTCAACAGGAATATTATTTACACCGGCACCAGCTCTTGCAATCGCCTTTAAATCTTTTGAAAACTCTTCTTGATGTAAAGAATAGCTGCGAAGTAAAATACCATCTGGATGACCTACTTTGTCTCCAATTTCATAGCGATTCCCATCAAAAATTTGCAAACCCTTTTCCGCAATTTGATTTAACGTCTGAACACGAAACATATCCCCATCTCCCTATCTATTTTCAAGCTCAAATTCCTTCATATAGTCTACTAATTCTTGTACACCTTGGGTTGGCATCGCATTGTAAATACTAGCGCGCATACCGCCGACTGAACGATGTCCCTTTAGCGTAACGAAACCGCGTTCTTTCGCTTTTTGTAAAAACTGACTATTAAGCTCTTCTGACGGTGTTGTAAACGGAATATTCATAAGTGATCGATACGTAGGATTAACTGGTGAAGTAAACAATTTAGATTCATCTAAAAAATTGTAAAGAAGTGAAGATTTCATTCTATTCTGTTCTTCAATCGCAGATACCCCGCCTTGTTCTTTCAACCACTCTAGTACAAGTTTTGCTACATAAATACTAAAGGTTGGCGGTGTATTATATAGGGAGTTATTTTTACTGTAAGTTTCATAGTTTAACATCGTAGGACAAGCACTATTTGCACTGCCAATTAAATCTCTTTTTATAATTACAATCGTTAAACCCGCTGGCCCTAAATTCTTTTGCGCACCCGCATATATGAGACCAAACTTCGTAACATCATATTGTTCTGATAAAATATTTGAGGACATATCCGCAACAAGCGGCACTCTTTCTACATGTGGAATATCCACATATTTTGTCCCCTCAATTGTATTATTCGTTGTAATATGTACATAATCTAGTTCTTCATCACTCAGTAAATCATCCATTTTAGGAATCGTAGTAAACTTCTCTTTTTCAGAAGAAGCAATCACTTGCGCTTCCCCTACTTTTCCGGCTTCTTGCTGCGCCTTTTTAGACCATGAACCTGTCAGAACGTACCCAGCTTTTTTATACGT
The DNA here is from genome assembly GCF_038050385.1 of Bacillus sp. FSL R9-9410. Classification (NCBI taxonomy): domain Bacteria; kingdom Bacillati; phylum Bacillota; class Bacilli; order Caryophanales; family Bacillaceae; genus Bacillus; species Bacillus sp. FSL R9-9410. The sequence continues at coordinate 1,638,355 of NZ_JBBOTV010000001.1, read as the reverse complement.
ACTCATTAAATTTAACGGTATCATAGAAAATTGTAATGACGCACCGCCCTGTAAAAATAAAACTTCATACTCATCAGGAATGTTCATTAATTCACGAAGTAAGCTGCTGGCTTCATCAATAATACTTTGGAAATAAGAAGATCTATGGCTCATTTCCATAACAGACATGCCTGTCCCGTTATAATTTACAAGCTCCTTTTGCACTTTCTCTAAAACCGGCAAAGGGAGTATAGATGGTCCTGCTGAAAAATTATACACTCTCTCCATCACCCAGATAACCTCCCTATTTCTCATTTTTATTATTTTTTAAACTTTCTGAATTATAACCTATATACAATACACGGTCAATTTGTTTTCCGTTATTACGGCGTAAGACGCGATGGAATCGCTTGCATGTGCAACCTATTTTTTATAAACATACAAAAAAGTGTTAAGTACATAATCGTACTTAACACTCTAGTAATAAAGTATAATAGCTATTTACTCGTAAAGAACCGATCAAAAATTTGATAAATAGCTGAAAGACCAAAGAGCCAATAAATGGTATCCACAAGCGCCGGCATAGAACCAAACCATTCCTCAACTACATTATAATCTAACGCTACAAACAACCAATTCAAACCGCCAAGAATCACCAAAATTACTGTAAGGTATGACAAAAATTTCATTATGATTGCCCCCTAGGTGATAAGATGGTGAAAGGCCTTTCACTAAAATATATGTAATGGATTCTAAAACTTACCTATTTTATAAAATTTATTTTTTATACCATCCATTAATAACTGTCTCTGCTTCTTTACTATGTATTTGATATGAATGATTACTATCATTAGAGCCGATAAACCAAATTGAAAAACCTTTAAAATACAGCTTCGGTTCTAATACATCTCGGTAAGCACGCCACCCGTTAAGTTGTACATCTTTTGAAAACACATTAGAAACATCTGGATTCCATGGGTTTTGTAACCCTAGCTCACGTGCCGGCACGTTAAATCCGCCAAAATAAATTGGCTTTCCTGTAGTTGTATGTAATTGTTCAAGTTGCTGAACGACATTTTGGCCACGATTATATACTGTCGTCGCAAATAAACTTTGTTTTACTTCTTCGTATGATGGATTTCTTTTTCCTGAAACTTCAAACCAACTATCAATACTTACGATGTCCACCTTTTTTAAATACGGGCGATTTATTTTCTCTTTAAATTTCGCCTCAAAAGAAGGATCCCAACTTGCAGTTAACCACCAGTTCATTTGATACAAAACATTTCCTTTATACTGCTGGCGAACAAAATTAATTGTATCATTCCAATATCCTTCTGCATATTCCATATTCACGAAATTAGAAGCGATCTTCAGCCCATAAATATTGTACTTATTTGTAATGGAATTAAAAATATCTTGTAAAACAACCGTTTTCCAATTCCAGAAGAAATCATTAATATTACTCGGGTTCCACTCTGTTTCTCCAATATTTCCTTGCTGAATAAACGGGAATGGTTCCACTATAACTTGTATATTACGCTTTAGTAATTCTTGAATTAAAATAATAGCTTGTTTCTTTTGCGCCTGATTAATTACCATATTAGCCGAATTCACATCCGAAATATCTACTTGAATCGGTACATTCACCGTATTCAAATTCAAGCGCTCTACATCAGCTAACACTTTCGCTACATTTCCTACTTCCCATACCGTTACGTTTCCTGATTTTATTTTTCCAGATTGAACAGTATTTACATCCGCCTGTACATTTCCTTGAAAACAAAAAGAAAACAACATAATAAACACTCCTAAAAAACTTATTAAACTCTTACTTTTCTTCACAACTTTCCCCCTATAATTTTTGGCTTTCTTGCTTATTTTATACAACATTACACATATATTCCATAAGAAAAATAATTCAAAAAAAGAGCGGTTCTCCCGCTCCTTTACAAACCATTCCATCTCAAAATATCTACACATTATTTAGGGACTAAATTTAACACTTTTCCTTCTATCCCATCTGTATTAAGTGTAGTCGTATGATACTCACCATTCACCCAATCATCTATTTGATCATGATACCAATCGCTTCTAAAATGTCCCGATTGTCCTGGCCCTACGATATGATAACCGTTTGACATATCTTTCGTATCAATGACGAATCGCCAAGAAGCTCCGTGATTTACAATACCGTTATCTCCGTAACTCGCTGCTTGAACGGTAACTTGGCTTCCGCCTATTGGAACTGGTTTCTCACGATTAAATGCGAGTAGTGCTAATATACTAGATGATCTCGAAATTGGATGTGTAAAAGCAAGTTGATGATAATCTCCCCACTTCCACTCCGCAACATTCGGTCCATATTCCTTCTGTAATTTCTTCATTACATTCTCGTACGATGTATGCACCACTTCTGTGAAGCCTCCGTACTTCGTAAACCAAGCGCTATTTTCTCCTGCTACTTGTTTTCGAATCAATTCATCAACAACTTGTGACTTCCCTTCAAATAACTCCATCACATCTTTCGGAATTTCTTTTGAAAATACTGTATTAGAAATTTCTTTCATTACTAAATGAAAAATTAATGGTGCTGCTTCATCCTTACTATCATAAAAATTCCACTTCGATAATTCTTTTACTCCCTCTTTCTCTACATCTGATAAAGATGTCTTATTTAACTCCTTTAAAAATATAGGGACAAACTCTTTCCCATGCAAATTTTTTTGATCCATCTGTAACTCTTCTAAATCTTTTACCGTATACTTATCCTTCTCTTGCAAAAACTCTTGAATACGCATTTGCCTGTACGGCTGCGCCCACGTATTACTAATATGGTATGGGTAAGCGTCATCAACAATTTTATTATTCGCAGTTGAAATAAACCCTTGTTTTGGATTTATTACTTTCGGAAGCTGATCAAACGGAATATACCCTTCCCATTCATATTCATCTGTCCATCCAGGTACAGGCAAAATACCATCGCCTTTTTTACGCACTGGTATATTTCCGTTCGCTTTATAAGCAATGGTTCCATCGTTTGATGCAAACAAAAAATTTTGAGTCGGTGTGTGAAAATCTTGAAGAGCTGTTTCAAACTCATTCCAGTTTTTTGCTTTATTCATATTTAATACTGCCTTCAACTCAGCTGAAGGCTCTAAAGCAGTCCACTTTAAAGCAAATACTGTTTTCGTTTTCTCCTTACCCTTATCCGCAAATTCCGAAATAACTGGACCATGCCTCGTGATTGTAACTTTATAAGGGATTGTTTTTCCGCCTTTTACTTTAATAGATTCATCAACAACCGTAGCCTTTTCCCACTTATCGTTATACAAAAATTCATTTTCATTATTAGGATTTCGCTTTTCAATGTATAAATCTTGTACATCTGGTCCTGTATTCGTAACGCCCCATGCAATTTCCTTATTGTGCCCTAGCATAACACCAGGTACGCCTGCGAAAATAACTCCACTCACATTTACATCTTTCGTTTCTAACTTTGTTTGGTACCATATAGAAGGTGTCGCAAGAGAAAGATGCGGATCATCCGCTAAAATCGGCTTACCAGATGCACTCTTCTCACCGCTCACAACCCAGTTATTACTCCCATTAAACTCTGGTGGAATGATCGTCTTTGAAAAACTTTGTGCTACATTCACATTTGTATTTTTCAGTTCAGCTAGCAATCTAGGTGCATCTTTCGGATATGTAGGAAATAGCTCATTTGCTTGCTCTTCCGGAAGATTTTTCAACGCCCAATATCGAAATGCCTGTCCATGCCAATGTCCTCCTAAATCAAACGCCATATACTTTCCAATCGTTAAAGAGTCCACAATTGACCATTCAGCAGGTTCATAGCCTAATAGAGTAAACTCCACTGGCAATTTCTTTTCGGCCTTCGCCTCACGTATAAAAGCATTCACCCCATCTGCGAATGACTGCAGGGCATATTTCGCTTCTCCATCATATTGATTTAAAGACGCTTCTGCTGCACGACGTAGACCGAGCGTACGAAACAACTTATCTTTATCAACAGCTACTTCACCAACAACTTCACTTAACATCCCTGAAGCTTGTCTTCTACTTAAGTCCATTTGAAACAAACGATCTTGCGCTTGTACGTATCCTTGCGAAAAATATAAATCATGTGCATTTTCCGCTTTAATATGAGGTACACCTTTACTATCTCGTTTCACCGCAACAGCATGTTGTAAATCCTCAAGTTTTATCGTTCCATCTATCTTTGGCATAGAACTAAGCGTATATATGTTCACAAAAATCGCTGTACAGATAACTAATAAAAGAATGATACTACTAGACCAAATAAAAATCCTTTTCCCTCTATTTCGTTTCTTCTTTATGACGACTTCCATACAATCCCTCCTCTCTCAAATTATTCGCTTCTATTTTGAAAGAACCTTTTAAAAAAATTGAAAAACCCCCTTCATTTTCCTACCAATGAAGGGGGTTTTTCTTATCGTCCGCTACGCCAACTTTCATTATGACCAAGATTTGACTCGGTCGCTAATTGCACATCATATAACATTTCACTAAAGAAGCGCTTATCTACTTGTTTTGGTACAATGCGTCTTTCATCATCAATTTCGTCGTATTCATATGAACCGCGGTTCACTGTGCCCGCTTTATAAAATTGAATCTCAAATACACATACATCCTCTTCACCTTCATATCCAATCGGCGCTCCGCTAAATGAAAGTTCCGCTCCTACTCCAGTTCGAGTATCTTCTTTATAAAATGTATAATAAACACCGCCATCTTGAACAGATCCGCGAGTCCATCCAAGTTTCGTCATCTTACCGAATAACGAGCGACCATTTAGTAAAATACCGCCAAATCTCTCAACAGCAATCTCATCATTTTCCTCTACTACAAACACTGGACGTTCAATTTGTAGGAACGGCTGGACAATTCCCGAATTTGTCAGTTGCTCTTTCCATAACTCCTTTTCCGCCCCGGATAATTCTAACGGATGAATTAAACCAACAACAGTTCCAGATGCAAGCTCATGGTCCTCTCCCATAATTGAATAAAACGTATCATCCTCCGCATAACGGAACGTTTTCAGCAACTTTCCTTCCGTATATTCACCCCAAATAAGTGAAATGGCAAATTGCTTCATAATTGGATTTTCCATAAATACCGACTTCCACGCATCATATGACCAATAGCGCTTTAGTGATAGAGCAATTTCCAAACGTTGTTTCTGCATAGAAAGAGCACTTCGAAGCTCTTTCTTTAAAGCGGATAACTCTTTCTTAGCTTCTTCAGCCTTTTCTACATCATCTTTTGCATTCGGCTTTGGAAGTGACTTCATACGTTTTCCTTCTTCTGTCGCTAATTCAATTTTTGACTCTGAAGTTAAAATAGCAGTAAAACATCTATTTCCAAAATCAATCATCTTTTCACCACGTATATTGAAGCCAAGGTCTAGTACCAGTTGATCTTCCAGCTCTTCTTCCGTTATACCACGTGTTTTCGCAGCAAGACTTAGTGCCTCTTTTGCCGCATTACGCACTAACTTATGCTTATATTTGAATGCCATTGCATGAATAGACGTAAGTGCAAGCTTAGATGAAGACAAGCCCAGAGCGCGAACAGCATCCGCTGCAATCTTTCCTCTCATATGAAGGACCCATTCATCAATTTTCTTTTTAAGAATATCTACCATTTTGTCATCACTATATATTCCATATAATGAAAGGATTCCACGTTTCTTCACATCTGCATCTTGAGAAATCCATATGTGATATATTGTTTGCACATACTCTTTCAAGTCTTGTTCATTTAAAGTACTACCAATTACTTCAGCTGCCTCTTTCTTCTCAATAACAGAATCTGAAATATATTGCTGTATATAAGCCAAAGGAATTGTTGCGTCTGCTATTTCATTTGAATCGCGAAGACGGATCTTTGGTTCAAATCCAATCGATTGCAGAAGTGCATTTCTTTTTTGTTCCGTTACTATACGACTACAAAGTTCTTCTATATTTTCTGAATTTCTCCCCACTTCAAGTAACGGAGCAAACTTCTCAATAAAAGAGGCATTCTTCTTTTCTTGTAAAGCTTCCTGTACAAGTTGCATATATTTTTCAATCTTATAATCTATAAGTATTTCCATCACATGTTCACGGACAATTTTCTTTTTATTATGAAGTTCAACTGCTACATCTTCTGCCGCTTCTACATCTTTTGAAAGAAGTTTAACTACAGACTCACGCATTTTTTTAGATGAATCTCCTAAGCTTTTGATTAAAATTGGACGCATTTTAACCATGTTATCCCTTGCTAACTCTTCTAAAATATATGCTTTGGCCACAGTAGAATACTCATCAAATCGTTCAATTATGTACGCTTGTTCTTTTACAATGACATGAACGAGCGCTTCCTTCGCCTTATTTCTCTCTTCACTGTAGCATGCAGCTTGTTCAACTGCATAAGTGATAAGCTTTTCCTTACTTAACCCATACGAAAGAAGATCTTCTAATACTCGTTTCGGTTCTATCCCTCTGACAGAACATTCGTAAAGAAGTTCATATAAATTAACACTATAATCATCTCCGAATTGTAGTGTAAGTACAGCTTCCTTCTTCGCTACATCATCTACATCCCAAAGGAGTACAACCTCTAACACTGGCATACCCCAATACATACTTCTATATTTCGGATTTTTAAATATTTTCTTCATATCCTCAAATGACACTTTCCCTATTAAATAATCACGATATATATCCCGCACTGTAGACAATTTAATTTGCAAAGCAGCCACCAAAAACTCTTCTCGCATTTTCCCTCTATTTAGCTCATGCCCTTTTTCAGCTAACATTCGTGCGATGATGAGATAATTAATTTTACTTAAATAATGCAAAGTACGTTGAACAAATTCAGGATTTTCTTTCCCCATGAAGCATAGCAATTCATATTCATACGTCTTACAAAATTCTTCATTATTTAAATCATGTTGCCTCAGACGGTGCGCAAAAAATCTTTCCTCAGAAATCCAAAACTGTTTACAAAAACTTTGAATACCTTCATATGTGTTTTTATTTACACTACCTGTTCTTTTATAATTTTGAGATTGTCCAAGAGCGTGACACATATAACGTGTAGCATAATTAATAAAACTCCAAACATTTTTCTTCGCTAGTATTTCAACATAGCGCCTCGCAACATTTGAATACTTATGGACACAAAATAATAGTCGCCAAATATATTCTGGTAAAGCCCCACCTACAAATACTTCACTATCACTTTCACCTTTTATATACCGTTCAACAGCTTCAACCTTTTCCTTTTCTCCATTCAAATTCAATATAAATTCAGCATATTCTTCTAATCTCTCGTCCAATAAAGAGCTATATGTACGGAATCTCTCATAATCTACTTCAAACATTACAAGAAGTAGCGATAATTGCTGCTGAGTTGGTAAAGCGCATAATTGCTCATCTATATAGTTCGGATTCTCACTTATTAATTCTCTAAGAAAAACATCTGCTTCATTCATATAACTTGAACTATTGGATAAATATTTACACGCACTTGCTACAAGTTTCTCCAAAGGAAGTTCACTTTTTTCTAAATAAATCTTCATTTTAGGAAAACTTACATGTGCAAAACGTACTACAAGAACATTTAATAATTGCCCCTCGAGTATATGATAAAATAACCGAAAGAAAGCCGGATCTTGTTTATGTACTTTCCTAAAATCGCTTATAAACTGCTCCGCAAAATCGGCTCTCTTTTGATCTCTAATTGTCGTTAGTTGAATATCTTTTAAAATCGCTTCTTCTCTCGACTCTAAATATCGCAGTGATAATTGTTTCTGCTCTTCTGTCATATTAATATATTGAAACAACTTTGATGTACTGTTTGTCAAACTCTGTTCCTCCCGCATCTATTTATAAAAGAAAAAATACCCATATATAATTCCTCTATCATTCAAAAATAGTATAGCATACAACCAACTGAACACGAACGTATATTCTATATTAAATTTATGTAAATTAAAAAACACTACTCAAAATACTTCTCCTTTTCTCTAAACTTCCCATCACACTCTTTTCTTCACTAGAATTCTCCAACTTTTTATTACACCAATTCCTCAAAATCCCCTTCACATAAGCAAACGTTCCCTTATTATTTTCAAACGCAATTTTAAGTGCCTCTAGTACTTTATCTCCTGAAACTCTTTGCATCCATTCCTTTAATTCCTTCGCGATATATGGAGATAGACTACTAATGTTTTGTTCGTAAAATTTATAAACTTCACTATGCGGAGTGGCATCCTCTACTCTTTCTACCTCTTCCTTCTCTTGAATAATTTCTTGTTGTGAATTACTACTAACCTCTTCCTCTGGCATACCAAAATACTGAAGTAATAATGGAATCTTGCATTCTTCTTCAAGACATTTACGCAAAAACTTATGTAGGAACTCTTTACTTTTCACCAGTTTCAGCTCACGTAATACACATTTCTCTATGTTCGTATTAAAAATAGGATTATAGTGTAACCAATTTATAATGAATAACTCTTTCGTTTCCGCATCATATAAAATCTTCCCGTATTCCACAAACCGGTTCAATAACTTCTCAACAGTCTCCATACTGTAACCAGTTTCAAGCTCTGCCAAACGCTTCGGTAATATGTAAATACCACATTGCTTCGTTTTCGTACCAGTTAGCAAATATATGTAAAAATAACGCTCTTCTGGCGTTAAATCTAATATGAATTCATCTTGCCAAAAGTTCACCTGCACATTACGGTACACCGCCATCAGTTTTCCTCCCGCTCTTTACTAGTAAAAAGGAAAATTCCAATCCTTCAATATAAATATAGGAATGAGGTAACAGTTTTGGCATTCGAGTTCCAAATTTTTTTAACTACTACAACGACGGTTTTATTTTTTCGCGCTTGTTTTGTTCTTGTAGTTGTTTTTGTTTTGTTTTTTCTTAGTGATTTATTACTTGGTAGGTGCTTATAAGGGGCTTTGAAGGGGCTTATATAGTGTTTTCATTCCTCTCTTATCCGATGCCTAATTACAAATGTCTCCAACAATCTTCATATATTGCAGACAACCATTATGATTCACCTGCTCATATTTACACGAAAATAAAAAGCACTTGTTGCCTTCGTAGACAATTCAGTGTTTAAAGTTAAAAGTTTATAAATAAAAGTGTCTATAATCGACATAGTTGATTGAAATACAATTCTGTTACATTTATTTTAGTAACGATAATATGATACATACCGAATTATCTACAACTGAACGTTCTGGGCGGGATTTCATTAACACCGTTAATCCAATTAATGAAGTGACTAGCGTTTGTGCCAATGCTTTAGCATTCACATCACTTTGCAGTTCTCCAGACTGAATTCCTTTAGTAATTAATTCTTGAAATATAACTGAAAGATACATTTGATGTTCTCTAGTCAGCACTTCAAATTTTTCATTATGAGGAGCAAGTTCCACCATTGTGTTAATACAAAAACAGCCTTTATTTGATTCTTTTTTATATTCCTCTTCTACCATATTTTCAAAAAATGTACGAATGGCCTCTTTTACAGATTGTTCTTTTTGAAGTTTTGTTCGAATGCTAGCTGCGTGTAAATTCGTGTATCTCCGTAATGCAGCTTCAAACAGCCCTTCTTTATCACCAAATGCCGCATATAAACTCGGTCTTTGTATTTCCATTTTAGCAGTTAGATCACTTAATGAAGTAGTAGCGTATCCTTTCTCCCAAAAAAGTTGCATAGCAGCATCCAAAGCTTTTTCTTTATCAAATTCACGTAGTCGAGCCATTTAATCCCTCCTCTTTTTTCACCTGTTTTCTAAATTATAAATCACGTTTTTATGTACTAATCAGTATATTATATATCGTATTAAATTATAAATGATATGTCAAAAGAAACTGAATTTATTTTACAATTCACTTGACATAGCAACTTATCCCTGATTATATTTGACTTACTAAATAACATACCGTTCGGTACATTATTTTAAAAACAAAAGGAGATGATATTATGGATACTAAAGAAAAAATGACAACTGCTCTTACACAGAATAATGATCAGTTCCAATCACCTATCAATACAATCATGCCCCGCTATATAACTCTATTATTTTCAATAGCTTGCGGGATGGCTGTGGCGAATATATACTTCGCTCATCCTCTACTTGATTCTTTATCAAATGCGTTTAAGATCAACCATTCAACTATTGGTGTCGTTATTACGATTACTCAAGTTTGTTATGCACTCGGATTACTTTTATTAGTTCCACTTGGTGATTTGTTAAACCAAAAAAGACTTATCATTGTTCAAATGCTTTTATCCGTTTTCGCTTTAATTGTGGTCGGAGTCGCTCCTTCCAGTACCGTACTTTTTATAGGTATGGCCTTAGTCGGAATTCTTGCGACTGTTACGCAGACACTCGTCGCATACGCATCCATTTTAGCTAACCCAAAAGACCGTGGGCGAATAGTAGGTTTCGTCACGAATGGTGTCGTAATAGGAATTCTACTTGCACGTACATTTGCCGGAACATTAACAGATCTAGCGGGATGGCGTTCCGTTTATCTTACCTCTGCTGTACTTATGCTCTTCGTAATTGGTTTGTTATATCGTAATTTACCTAATCTTGAACATAAAAAAACAGCTATGACCTATCGTAAATTATTACATTCTGTTCTCCTATTATTTGTAGAAGAAAGGATCTTACGTATTCGCGGAATATTAGCATTGCTTATTTTTACTTCCTTCAGTATTTTATGGACTTCATTAGTTTTACCTCTAAGTGCTGCACCATATAATCTATCACATACAGCTATCGGAGCATTTGGTCTTGCTGGAGTTGCTGGTGCATTAGCTGCCACTAAGGCCGGACGACTCGCCGATCGCGGATTGGGAGAACGAACTACTGGCATAGCCTTATCCTTATTATTACTTTCATGGCTCCTCATTAAATTAATGAACCATTCTCTATTCCTACTAGTTACCGGTGTTATCCTTTTAGATTTAGCTGTGCAAGCTGTACATGTCACGAACCAAAGTATACTTTTCACAGTGCGTCCTGAAGCGAGAAGTCGGCTCACTGCTAGTTATATGATTTTTTATTCTATCGGCAGTGCTACAGGTGCCATTCTTTCCACAAACATTTATGCAAGCTACGGATGGAACGGAGTTTGTATATTAGGTGCATCCGTTAGTACTTGTGCTCTTTTATTCTGGGCAATGACCTTACGGCGATCATCATAAATAAAAGCTGTTTTCTCAGAGATTGTTGCTGCTAAAAATAAAAGGCAGATTTAATCTACAAAACGTGTAGAATACTTTGCTATAATCAACCCAGGATATATAATTATGGTTAATCGAAAGGAGGGATAATAATGAAACAAGTAGCTCTCCATCAATTACACAAAGAGCATAATAAACGAATAGCAGAATTTCATAAAAACCACGAAATTGAAATTCAATGTGGTGAAAATGGGAACGGTTTGTTAGCTAAATGGGAAAGATTTTTTTATAACAAGGTAATTTCCCCTCTAAAGAATGTGAAATAATACCTACCTATCAAATGAATTGTCATCCTTGTACAGTTCATTTTTTTATCGCATTTTAAGTCAAATACGCATTAATCTTTTTTCTTATTCAACTAAACTACTCCGTTAGTTAAATAACAATAAACTACTGAATCTATCTAAAAAGCATCTGATTAATGATGCTTTTTATCTTTTCTTAATGCTTCAACTGTGAAATTGTCAGATTTTTGACAAGCTGACATAAGCATTTGCCCTACCCGATTTTCAAATGCTAAGTTTGTATGTAACTCAAGCCAACGATACCAGTAGAGGTAACTATCCAAATAATACGTACAAACGCCTTGAAATCGTTCCATCCATCCTTTCAAGCGGCGATGGAAGTTATTAACGTGTTGTATGTGGAATATCCCTTTTTTTACTCGTTGATAGAGAGCAACAATCTATACGAAAACAGCCTAAATAAAAGGAGAATAATTTATTAGTGCATTTTTTAATATACTTTTTTTACAAAACTATAAAATTGTGAAAAATACGATTCAGGATTCTCCAGAACGAACAAAATCCGCTATGAATAATCTTCTAAACACTGTGCGGATTTCATATGCGCCACTACATGAAAAGGCAGTCGAGACTGCAAAAGAAGTTGGTATAGTTGAAGTAAAACGTAACAAGAAAAAAGCAGTTTTCTAAATGCTTACGAAAATATGCATTTAGAACTTGATAGAGAAAGACTCGGTTTCAAACGTAAATATGTAAGATGTAAAAAAACAAAAAGGGGTATCAATCTTTCTTGATTGATACCCCTTTTTACTTTGGTTACTGAACTAGCTCCGTAGAAAACATTCATTTAATTCTGGACAACTTATATGTTAAAAATTTCTTCATTCAATTTATAAACCCTATCTCTTTTCTCATCATTTTTGATAAAAGTAAGCTTTCCTTCTGTAACAAACCCTTCTAATATTAAGCATACTTTTCCAAAGGCTTTAGGCTTATTCGTTGTAAATCTTTCATCTGATATTTTACCAGATCGTATTAATTGTTCGCATAGCTCAAGTGCACTTATTTCTTCAGAATTAAATAATCCCAAAATATCTTTTTGCAAGGGCGATAAAGGTGCTGGGATCTCAGCTACCTCCACTTTTTCTTTTTCTTCTTCAAATAAATCTTCAAATGAAATTTGATTCATTACATCTTTTCCTTTCTAACAACTGATTTGTATAACATGAACTGAATCCTATAGGTACGAGAACTTTAAATATTAGTTATTGTTATGTAGTACTTACCTTATTACATGAATTTCAAACTCATGTACATCATTTCATATAGTATGTTTTGATTATACCAAATATACGTTCTGTCTTCTATTGTAGAATTTTTTATAACAGGAATAAAGGTAATAGTGAACATTTATCTCCTCGTTAGTTGTATATACTATGTGAAAAAAACGGAAATAGTTTGCATAATAAAATTATAGTTCTCTGTTGAATTTCAACGCAAAAAAAGCACTTGTTGCCTTTCATAGGCAATCAAGCGCTTTAAGTTCATATGTTTTTAAGTAGCATAAATTTGTAAGTTTTGTAGTGACAGTATGACACCTTTTGTACATCATGACAAATACTATTTTGTACGAGTTCGTTAGTTTCATGCCCACTCCATGTGGTTTTATATTCACCGCCATATAAAATGTCATTTCGCCTAAGCTCGTACTTCGTTTTCTATTCTATCATTGCACACAGTACTCCATGATGGTACAACCATCATGGAGTATCTATTTTCAAACGCCCTATTATTTTTTTTGTCTTTCATTTAGTTAAATAGGATTATTCGGAAATTCACTATGATATTTATCGATTAACGCTTTATAATTTTCATCATTTGGTACTTCGCCTAAGTATTTATTTTTCCAAATAATCATTTGGTCACTAAAACCATATTCTGTATCGAACCAATTTGTATAATCATAATGCATCTTAAATTTCCCACTACTCTCAAGAGTCATTGTAAAGGAATACCAAAGTTCTTGCTCATTATCTTTAAAAACATTTCTTAGTTCATCGCTCAACTCAAACAGCTTTCTTTTATTTTTTTTAAATTCTTCTTTTTCAATAGCATAGTTAAATGGGATTTTCACACTATAATTAAAGCATTGTCTATTTTCAGGTGTATTATAAAAAAAGTACGTTCCCCCTCCAGTTTCCGATATCTGAGCATAAAAATAAAATTTCTCCCATTCTTCTGGAATCATTTCATTAACCGTTTCAGCTATTTCTCTATACAACTTGTTCATTTCTTTTTCCACTTTAATCAATCTCCTGCGCGATTTCTAATCGTTTTCTCAAATATCCCTTTTCCTTCTATTTCATAAACCATTTACTTTATTGCTCTATTAGCCTCTACAATTACTTTTAATTTACCGATTTTACCATACCCACTATTTAACTACTAACACAACATTTTTTATAAACACTTTAAAAATTTATTAATAAACTAAAATAAAAAGCATTAGATGCAAGAATCAAATCCCGCATCTAATGCTTCTCAGTTTATTCAGCTAGAACTTTTAGAAACTCTTCAAAATTATTACTCGCAAAATACGTCACGGGTTCTAAATCTGCAGACTCTTCATGATTCCAAACACATACAGAAGGTTCTTCGTTATTCCCTCGGTAGTCTAAACATACAAAATCACCTGCAAATAAAACTGCTATTGGCAATAATTCTACCCCTACTAAATCTTCATCAGAAACAATTCTCTCTTCTAACTGAGTTCTAACAACTCCAATATCATAAAATTCATCATCACTTTGGCCAGTAACTTTTAGTATACACAAAAACCTATCAATAACATAACTATGATTATTACAGACGAAACTATCTTTTATCGGAACAGCTCCATTATTCTTTTTAATAAATTCTTTATATGCACTAGGTAATTTAATTCTCCATTTCCTTTCTTTCTCAGATAACAAAGTATCGTCTGGTACTGGATAAATTACAGAACCATCTTTAATTTCCATAATACTTATACCTCCTCAATTTTATGTTATCTTGGAGCATCTGCCCACATACCTTTTGTTCTTCCACCATTATGAGGTGTGATATTATGAATGCCAAATGGAACTAATTCCATCTTACCAGGCACTTCGGTATGATGCCAAGTCATTCCTTTTTGAGTTCCACCAATTTGTTCATCTAACCATTTAAATTGGTGTTTATCTGACAACTTCCAAAACTCTTCAGGCAGATGAACTGTTTCCTTAACTAGATTCGCACTAGCAAAATCAGCAAATCCATATCTCATACCTTCTACTTTATTTACAGTTATTTTTGGAATATGACCTTTTGATATAGCCATTTCTTTTATCTTTCTTCTTTGAGATGAAGATAAACTATCTCCACCTGGAATATTATCGTCCCAAGACCATGGTCTATTAGATTCCACATGTTCTTTATATACTTTTGCATAGTCATTTATAACGTCATCAAAATTCTTACTTCCATTAATAAATTCGTCTATATTTTTTAAATTAGATTCACTTACTCCCTTACTACCTTTACCCGTACCCTATGTTGTAATCTTAAACCCTCACAATAAAAAAGCAAACCATGTAAACCTTATTAAACTACTTCTTTTTCTTCTACTATCGGCAATTCATATGCCGTTTTATATTTCATCATGCCATATACAATGTTTACAAGCCTTCTCATAATACATACCAATGCTTGTCCTTTTGTTTTTCCTTCTTTAAGCTTCTTTTGATAGTACGCATGAAACACTGGATTTCGTGGCATCTTACTGCCTTTTGCTACTTGCACTTGCTGTACTGCTAAATTATAAAATAAAGCGTGTAGCGCCCTGTTTCCTTGTTTGCTTTTGTGTGTCTTACCTTTCCCACCAGAACCAAAGTAAACAGGCGCAATCCCCGCAAATCGTGCTAATTTGTTGGCATTTGGAAATCGTCTTACATCTCCAATTTCTGCAATTAATGCTGATGCAGTCACAAGTTCTATTCCCGGCATCGTCTCTAATTGATAATCTAGTAGATTTACTAGCTGTTTTAATTCTCTTTCGATGTATTTCATTTCCTTCTTTTTAAACTCAATCTCCCGTACAATACTTCTTACTAAAAAGTTTCGCATTTCTTGATACTCTTTCATTGTTTGTCCATCTTCTTTTACAAGTTTTAATATGTCGCTTGCTTTCTTTACCGAACATGTATTGTTGCTAACATCTAATAAAAAAGCTGTTAATTTCTTTATACTAACACCTTCTAAACAGGACGGTGACGGATACTGCTGCCAAAACGCTAATGCTGTTTTCCCATCTAATTCTGAGAAAAACTTTTTATAACTTGGATAATGATGGTTTAATTGAATATGTAATTGGTTCTTTAATGCACTTTGTGCTTTTACTAATGCATTCCTTCTTGAAACCAGTTGTTGTATTGACCATAATAAATCGTTTGGCTTTGCATCTGGTAATTGATTAAATTTGTTTACCAATATGCGTGCCACACATTCCGCATCCCAACTATCATTTTTGTGTATCATCACTTGGCTTTTTCGTTCTAAAAATGATAAAGCTGGATTTACTTCTTTCACTACCTGTTCGTGATCTACTAAATATTTCGCTAATGCTCTTCCGTAACCACCAACATCTTCTAAACCAAATACAACTGATAAACCATCACTCACATATGTCTCTACTTCTAATAAAAACTTCGAAAATGCAGATGGTTTATTCTCAAATTGTATTTCTCCTAATTTCTCTTGCCAACAATTAATCATAACAGCCGTATGATGCTGCTTATGTAAATCTACTCCTACATACAAATAGTTCTGTCTATTCTGCATAACTCATCCCTCTATTCAATGATTTAGTCATATATAAAAATGTCGGCAACCTTAGTTCGAGCGTTCATCCTCCGATGCGCATAGGTACGCAAGCCTATCCATTTTCATAATTTCATAAGTACATATAGTAAAATGAGCGATTTCTTTAAGTACGACTGTTATATAATTGCTGGATGTTTACCGTTTACTTGTATTTGCCCGTATGTATATATCCCTCGATAAAAACTCTCTCGGTCTAACATGCGTTTCACTTGTACTTTCGTAAACAGCTTTCCTTTCTCTGTACGATAGCCTTCCGTATTCAGTCGTTCTGCCAATTGAGTAAGTGACCAATGCTTAAAAAAGTGTCGTAGCTCAAATAGCCTACGTACAACGATTGCTTTACTAGCATCTACTTCTAACACTTTTTGTCCTTTGTTTGCCCTATAACCAAACATCACACCGCCCCCTGCATATCCACCTTGTTCCGCTTTTTTCTTTCTGCCTCTACTTAGCTTCAACGCAATCTCGAGACGTTGATATTGGTCTAATAGCTCTAACATGCCATTTACTAAAAAATCATTTGGGTCATGTGTGTATATACTGTAATTGGGTTGTTCAATTGCTTTCACATCTACCTTGTATTTCTTTAGCTCTCGTTGTATTAACACTTTTGCCATATCAGAGCGCCATAACCTAGATGTATTTAGTACAATCACGTGGCTCACTTGATGATATGTCATATCTGACAATAATTCTTGTAAACCTTCACGTTCAACTGTTAATCCATCTTCATCTACTGTCGCTCCGCTAATTCCTTTATCTTCGTATATATGAAACAGTTGTAGTTTATTTTCAATGCAGTACCGTTCGATTTCTTCTACTTGATACGTTAGGCTGTACCCTTCACGCACTTGTCCTTCTGTTGAAACACGTACATAACCAACTACTTTCTCTTCCATATTGAGTCCTCTCCCGTTACAGCAATTAAAGTCCCTGTAACGTTTACCCGTTTTTTGCGGATAACGTATGCATAACGTCCATCCGTTAAAACGTACTTTACGATGACTTCAAAAAATAACACAACCCTTTATTTTTCCCTCTACTATCGTCGTACACTGTACATAGCCATTACAATCTATAAAACAACAATAAAAATTTAACACTTAATGCACTTATAAAATTATAATGCTCTTTTAAATTTCTACGCTAAAACGCAAAAAAGCACTTGTTGCCTCTAGTTGACAATCAAGTGCTTTAAGTTCATCTGTTTTTAAGTAGCATTAAATTTGTAAGTTTTATGGCAACAGTATGACACCTTTTATATGTCGTGACAACTACTACATTAAAAATTACGAGCTTGTACGAGTTCGTTAGTTTTATGTCCATTCCATGTCTTTGTATTCGTCGCACAGTAAAATGTCATATCGCCTAAGCTCGTACTTCGTTTTCTATTCTATCATTGTACATAGTACTCTATGATGGTACAACCATCATGGAGTATATATTTTCAAACACCCTATTATTTTTTCTATCCATTTCACATAAACTTTATTTTTCATTCATCATTATATTTTTAATCGTGTAATTTACTTAAAAAATCAGTAAATGTATCTGCAATGTAAAATACATTCTCTCTTGCACGTTCTTCCACTTGTTCTTCTGTTAATCCTTCTTCTCGCATCAACATTTCTTTTTCACCAGCATTTTCATGTTCCCAAAATACCACAACAGGGTTATTTTTGTCATTTTTATAGTCAAAACATATTAAATTTCCCGCTGGATCAAAAGCAAAAGGAACTAATTCTGCCGGTAGTGTATCCTTGTAATCATCAAATACTTCTATAATATTTTCGTCATCATCCATATCGTAACTTAATAACGTTCCAAAAACCTTTCTTTTCCCTTCAACTTCAAACACCTCTGGACTAACATGCGCTCCATTATTTTTCATCACACATTCTATATAATCTAAAGGAAAATTAATGTTCAATTCCTGTTCAACATTCTTTACATCTTCTCGTATAATAGGTTCATCTGGTGATCTCCATTGTACCTTACTCATCTGATTCTATCCCCCCATAATGCATTTCCACCTAAATGGTTAACTTTATGCGTTTTAGACACTACTAACTGCATTTTACCAGGTACTTGATGATGATGCCAAGTCAATCCTTTTATTCTAGCTTCCTCATTATAAATATCCCGGAGCTGTTTCTCTGTAAAGATTTCTTTTGGTATATCTCCCTTCTCTATTGCTTCTTTTAAAGCCTTTGTACAGAACTTAAACTGTCTATCATCAGATGCTATAAACATCCCTTTATCCAACCTTGTTTGAAATTTAACAGCATCTCCTTTAAAAATAGGAAATCCTAGTACATCGTAGTCTACACCTTTCACATGTGTACCTCCCGCTAATGATTTATTTAAAATATTATTTTTAGGTGAGGCATTCAAATATTCATCAACATAACCTACCACTTCTTTAAACTCTTCAACACTATCATACCCAAATTCTTTGATAGTAGTATCATCTACTTGTTTTAAGAAATCTTCAACACTATTATATCCCTTAGGAACAATTGATCTATTAATCAAATTTCCGTCTTTATCGTAATTATTTTTAATTACTTCGTCAATTTCAGATCTATGAACAGTATTACTCGTACCCTATGTTGTAATCTTAAACTCTCACAATAAAAAAGAAAACCATGTAAAACCTTATTAAACTACTTCTTTTTCTTCCACTACCGGCAATTCATAAGCTGTTTTATATTTCATCATGCCATAAACAATGTTTACAAGCCTTCTCATAATACATACCAATGCTTGTCCCTTTGTTTTTCCTTCTTTTAGTTTCTTCTGATAGTACGCATGAAACACTGGATTTCGTGGCATCTTACTTCTTTTCGCTACTTGCACTTGCTGTACAGCTAAATTATAAAATAAAGCGTGTAACGCCCTGTTTCCTTGTTTGCTTTTATGTGTCTTACCTTTTCCGCCAGAACCAAAGTAAACCGGCGCAATCCCCGCAAATCGTGCTAATTTATTGGCATTTGGAAATCGTCTTACATCCCCAATTTCTGCAATTAATGCTGATGCCGTCACAAGTTCTATTCCCGGCATCGTCTCTAATTGATAATCTAGTAGTTTTACTAGCTGTTTTAATTCTCTTTCGATGTATTTCATTTCCTTCTTTTTAAACTCAATGTCCCTTACAATACTTCTTACTAAAAAATCTCGCGTTTCCTGATACTCTTTCATTGTTTGTCCATCTTCTTTTACAAGTTTTAATATGTCGCTTGCTTTCTTTACTGAACATGTATTGTTGCTAACATCTAATAAAAAAGCTGTTAATTGCTTTATATTCGTCCCCTCTAAACAAGAGGATGACGGATATTGCTGCCAAAACGCTAATGCTGTTTTCCCATCTAACTCTGAGAAAAACTTTTTATAGCTTGGATAATGATGATTTAATTGAATATGTAGTTGATTCTTTAACGCACTTTGTGCTTTTACTAATGCATTCCTTCTTGATACTAGTTGTTGTATCGACCAAAATAAATCGTTTGGCTTTGCATCTGGCAATTGATTAAATTTGTTTACCAGTATGCGTGCTACACATTCTGCATCCCAACTATCATTTTTTTGTATCATCACTTGGCTTTTTCGTTCTAAAAATGATAAAGCTGGATTTACTTCTTTCACAACTCGTTCATGGTCTACTAAATATTTCGCTAATGCTCTTCCATAACCACCAACATCTTCTAAACCAAATACAACAGTTATCCCATCACACACATATGTCTCTACTTCTAATAAGAACTTCGAAAATGCAGATGGTTTATTCTCAAATTGTATTTCTCCTAGTTTCTCTTGCCAACAATTAATAATAACAGCCGTATGATGCTCCTTATGTAAATCTACTCCTACATACAAATAGTTCTGTCTATTATGCATAACTCATCCCTCTATTCAATGATTTAGTCATATATAAAAATGTCGGCAACCTTAGTTCGAGCGTTCATCTTCCGATGCGCATAGGTACGCAAGCCTATCCATTTTCATAATTTCATAAGTACTTATAGTAAAATGAGCGATTTTTTTAAGTACGACTGTTATATAATTGCTGGATGTTTCCCATTTGTTTGTATTTGTCCGTATGTGTACACCCCTCGATAAAAGCTCTCACGGTCTAACATACGTTTCACTTGCACTTTCGTAAACAGCTTCTTTTTCCCTGTACGATAGCCCTCTAAATTAAGCCGTTCTGCCAATTGAGTCAGTGACCAATGCCTAAAAAAGTGTCGCAATTCAAATAGTCTACGTACAACTACTGCTTTCTCAGCATCCACTTCTAACACTTTTTGTCCTTTTGTTGCCTTGTAGCCAAACAGTACACCACCACCTGCATATCCACCTTGTTCCGCTTTCTTCTTTCTGCCCCTACTTAGCTTTAATGCAATCTCGAGACGTTGATATTGGTCTAGTAGCTCTAACATGCCATTTACTAAAAATTCATTTGGGTCATGTGCATATATACTGTAGTTTGGTTGTTCAATTGCTTTCACATCAACCACATGTTTCTTTAGTTCTCGTTGTATTAACACTTTTGCCATATCAGAGCGCCATAACCGAGATGTATTTAGTACAATAACTTTGCTCACTTGATGATATGCAATATCCGACAATAGCTCTTGTAGACCTTCACGTTCAACTGTTAATCCATCTTCATCTACTGTCGCTCCGCT
Source organism: Bacillus sp. FSL R9-9410 (assembly GCF_038050385.1). Lineage (NCBI taxonomy): Bacteria > Bacillati > Bacillota > Bacilli > Caryophanales > Bacillaceae > Bacillus > Bacillus sp. FSL R9-9410. The sequence goes on along the minus strand of NZ_JBBOTV010000001.1, from coordinate 1,617,233 downwards.
GATTCCTTTATCTTCGTATATGTGAAGCAGTTGTAATTCATTCTCGTTACAGTACCGCTGAATTTCTTCTACTTGATACGTCAAGCTGTACCCTTCACGTACTTGTCCTTCTGTTGAAACTCGTACATAACCAACAACTTTCTCCTCCATATCAAACTCCCTCTCGTTACAGCAATTAAAGTCCCTGTAACGTTTACCCGTTTTTTGCGGATAACTTGTTTGTAACATGCATCCGTTAAAACGTACTTTACGATGACTTCAAAACATAACACAACCCTTTATTTTTTCTTCTACTATCGTCGTATACTGTACATAGCCATTACAATCTATAAAATTTAACAATTAATGCACTTATAAAATTATAATCCTCTTTTAAACTTTCACGTTAAAACACAAAAAAGCACTCGTTGCCTTTAGTCGACAATCAAGTGCTTTAAGTAGCATTAATTTTGTAAGTTTTATTGTAACAGTATGACACCTTTTATATGTCGTGACAACTACTACGTTAAAACTTACGAGTTTGTACGAGTTCGTTAGTTTAATATACATTCCATGTGTTTATCATCATCGCCCAGTAAAATGTCATCTCACCTAAGCTCGTACCTCGTTTTCTATTCTATCATTGCACATAACACTCTATGATGGTACAACCATCATGAAGTATGTACTTTTTAACAGCCTATTTTAAATTGCAACGTCTTGATAACCTACTTCAGTTACTTTTTCATTTAACAAACGAATCCCTAGCCCATTTTCTGTATCCCATGTACAATTAAATGTAATTCCAATATCCCGACCGTCAAAAATACCTGCATAGGGAACAACAATCCCATCTAAACTTATCATTTCTAATATTTCATTAGTTGTTTCAACTAATGGATAGTTTTCATTTACTTCAATATCATAACCTAGTTCCTGACGCTCTTGTTTGTAATAGTCTAATATTGATTGCAAAAAGCTTTGTTGTAATTGTTCCCAATTTTGCATAAGTGAAGTATATGCTACATATTGTTCTTCATCAAACTTACCATCCTCATCACCTTTTACTATTAGTGCTATCTCGACTTCATTTCCCAAAAAGTTAATGCTAGTATCCTTAGACCACACAAAATCATATTCAAGCTCACCAAAAACCGCATCATTTATTTTCATCTTACTTCTCCTTTTTATTTTTTAGCAAATCCTCCTGGCTCAAACGCCCCTGCGTTTATCTCACCTACTCCACCAAGATGCCCAAATCTTTTATTTATCTCTGTCGGTACAAGTTGCATTATTTTCACATCATTTACTTCATGCCATGTTAATTGATTTTTTGTTCGATATTTGTCTATGTCTTTCGCGGTAATCCCACCAGGTTCCATTCCAAATTGGCGAGCTAGTTCAACTGAGTCATTTAGCTTATCTGCTAACTTTTGGTCTGCTTGAGCAAAATTGTATGTCCTAGCCTTTGTACCATAATTTCCTTTTCCTCCAAGCATATAGTCAATTTCAATTTGAGCCTTTGATACTGGCGAAAAATCAGGAACTCCGTTTTTATATTGAATACCTTTAATGCCAGCTTCATCTAATATACGTTTCAATTTAGGGTCTGGTGGTGGTTTAAGCGTACTTAAAGATTCTCCTCTGATTCCTTCAAATTCAACCTTCGAATTAATTGGTGAAGGTGTCTGATTATACCTTGCTTCATAAGAACTAGCAAAATCAGTTTGTCTAAAAGCAGGTGGAACTTCAGCCTCTCTATTACCCGTACCCTTAGCAAGTTGATAAGCGTCATCCTTAGCTGCCGTACTTGCCTTTGAAAACTTTCCAGCTACTTCTCCAACAGTTGAAGATTCTATATAAGGAAGCTTCACTCCTATTCCAGTATCCACCATCCTAACCGCTACTGGAATGTTTGTATTTTTCATCACATCTAGTGCATTCTTTAAAGTCTTATTTTCCTTAAGCGATTGTACCACATTTTTACCCAAATTTGGATTAAAACCAGGCATTCCTTCTTTGAATTTTAATAATTTTGCTAAATCAGCTAATTCACTCGTGCCTTTGAATGCTTTTACTCCTTTTCCTACTGCTCCAACAACTGGGATTGCATCTAATCCGCCAAAAATGATGTTTCCTACCCGCTCTTCTTGGCTTAATTTCCTATGTGTTCCCCAGTCTTCTCCGTCGATACCACTTTTGATTTGTACAGCGCCGTATACAACTGCGGCAGCGGCCCCGAGTGGTGGGCAAAGGATTGTTGCGAGGATAATTCCCCCGCCTATTGCTAGGTCACGTATTGTTTCTAGTTTTTTCTGTTCATCTTCTATCGATTTGTATTCAAATCCTCGTGTGGATGGGACTACTTTCTTGTATTCTTCATAATTTAGCTTTGCATCTGGATTTTGTTTTTTTAGTTCTTTGTATTCTGCTCTAAGTACGTTATCAAATGCAGGTGAATCTTTAAAAATATCTTCTACTGTTATTTTATCTTTTTTTGTTTGTATTGTTTGTGGTACACTTCCGTACCCTGCGTGCGCATCTGGTAATACTGTCGTTGTTGTAGAGCCAATTCGGTTATTTGTTTCGAAACTGAGAATAGATGTATCTCTCATTTTTTGAGCGAATTTATCCATTTCTACTAAAAAAGGTTTATCTATATGTTCAGAGACTACTCGCCCTGCTTCTCCGCAATATTTTTGTAATGTCGAATAGCTATCAAGTAATTCTCCGATTTTTTGCGATTGATTTTTTGGGTTAAAATGTATACTGCCATCTGAGTCTAAATCTCGTATTCTTCCATCAATTCTTTTTAATAATTCATTTGCGTCCCGTAATTTCATGAGAGCATCTTTTGTAATTCGATTCATACCATCTCCCATGTCTTGCCATGGTTCAGGTCTATATTTCACATCCATTTCGTTTTCATCCCCCAGCCGTATGGTGATTTCTACAACTTACTTAATCTTTCACGTAATTGTTCGTCCTTTTCAAGCATTTCTACACATACATTTCCTACAACTTTCGCCGATCTAGAATAGTGTTCAGCCAATTCAAGTGTTTTATGTAATATATCAGGATATTTTTCAATTACTCTCATCGCTTCACCTTTTTGATAAAAATCACAGCTTAGTAAACTCTCAATATTCGTTCCAATGACGTCTACATGGATTGTATATATGTTTTCTAACTTCATTACTATATCAAGTAGTTCTTGAAAATTAACTAATACTTCTTCTCCACCACTAGAACCGCCATCTCCCATTGATACTTGCATTATTCAATACCTCCTAACGAGAATTGTCTCGGGTCAATTAATTTTTTATACGGCATTTTTAACACGTCATACAATTTCTTATTAACCGCATAGAGGCTCACCCAGTCATATCGATTACGATCTACATCTATTTGAACGAAATCTTCTCCTTCAGTGAAATATAAGAAACATTCCCATTTTCCTCCTCTATTACTCCGAGGCCTCGTATACGTTTCCATCGCTATAACGTCTTTATTTGATAAATCTTTTTCCTCAAATGTTTGTTGTTCTGTTTCTGTCATTCTCTTTGAGAAAAATGTATCTTCTATTTCCCTCGGTTCTCTCAACAAGAAAGGGATGCGTGTTAATAATGAAAAATATACGTCTGGCTTTGGTATGTAGTCGATCTCGTATTTTTTATTTGACTCTACTTCTGTTAATACAGCCACTCGATCTTTATCATGTTTCAAAAAACCAATTAATACATTATTAATTCTCGTGTATTCATGACAATTTTCATATTCCTTTAATAGCTCAATAATTTGAAAAGCTGCAGGGGTAATTCCATTTTCACTTGTAAGTAAGCCTTTTTCTTTTAAACTCGTAGTCGCTTTCGTGACACATTCTTCATCAAGTAAAATAATTACGTCACGGTTTGGCAATCCAAATATATCCGTAACCCCAGCTGCACCTGCGAGAACATATAATTCAGCAGGTGCAAAATTCATTTCTTTCCCCATTTTTTTATCCCTCATTTCACCATCACAATTGTTTTATCGTCCTTACTTCCGGTCTATCTCCGTACGTTTGAATACTTTTATCTAACTCTTTCAAAGCTTTCGTATGTCCTTCAAATGCCTCTACCATTTCTGAGTTATATTGAATGATTAAATCTAGATAACTTAAAAAGGCATCTCTCGTTTTTCCATTCCAGTTCGCACATGTAACGTATGCTTTTAAGTTTTTCGCTTGATTTAAAGAATCCTTCATACCATTTTCAATATTTTGCGCGTAAGAAATGGCACTTGCAGTGTTACTTCCTATAATTTCAACCTCTTTACCACTCATGTTGATTCCCCCATTCTTTGTATGCTTAATGGATAAGTTTTTCAATTTCCTTTTTCTTTTCTTCAAAAGCCTTGGTCGCTGCAGCGTATGCTGACGCTTTCTCCGCTTCTGCTTTCGCTTTATATTCCAAATACTTTGCATAAGCTGTACCTATCGCAGATCCAACATCGCTTAATGTACTCTTAAAATAGGATAATACTGTATTTAATTCTTCATCCTTTTCATGACGTTTTTGTTCAAATTCAACTGCCGGAATTTTATTAGCCTCTAAGCCATTACTTTTACTCTCATAATCTCTCTTCGCTGATTCAGCATCTTGAATGAATCGTTTTAACTCTCTTTCTTGATCTTTTAAATAATCATGTAATTTATCATACTGATCTCGTTTCCTCGCGCTTTCTGTAAAACCCGATGCATTTAAAAAAGCATTGTACAATTCATCTAACATCTTTCTCCCCCTTTATTACAATAACTATGTAGTTAAATTCGTATATTTAAACATGAATATTCATTACATTAAGAATTAACAAATATTTTTTTTTGCATATTGCTATTTTATCAAAGGGGTTTTAACATTTCCATATTTTATAAAGTGAAACTTTAATCAGTGGGGGTTTTGTTCATCCTCCGCTGATTATTAGCCTTCACCAATCGGGCGTTTATGGGCAGTTTAATCTCCCACCTAACTCCTTTGCTCCAGCTGAATTTCGAGGTGAGAGTTTTACTGCCCTCAAATAGCGGGATAAAAAGCTTTCGCATTTTTCTTCAATAAATGAAACTTTAATCACTGGGATTAATATGACTATGTATTTATGTGCAGAAATAATGAAAAACACTGCCAAGGGCAGTGTTTGGGTTACCTCCACATGTCTATCAAGCTAAGAAAAGCGAACATCCAAAACAAAAAAGATGGCGAGGTTAATATTGTAGCATCTGGAAAGCAGGCAGTCTCTAAAGCCTAGTTAAGCAGATGTAAGCAAGTATTATATGTTACGAATGAAAAAGGATCTGATATGAATATCAGATCCTTTTTCACTGCTTCTTTTATAAATTTAAGTTCTTGATACATACATCGTTTCACACGAGGTTGCTATTTACTAGTACACGATAACCGGTTCATACGTGCTTAAATTATCATACACAGTTTTTACAATACTAGGAGGAATGTTAACACATCCTCCAGATCCGCCTTTTCCCGTAGCAGTGCATAATTTATTTCCTTTGAGGAAGGGAAAAATGTCCACTGGCTTTTTAATAGAATCAAATTGTATTTTTACTTGCCAGGCTTAATTTTTTCGCAATACTCTTCTAAAGTTAACCCATTTTCTTTTAGATAAATAGCAACTTCTTTTCCAACATAACGATAGTGCCATGGCTCATACTTTATGCCAGTAATATTCTCTTTATCTTTTGGATAGCGGAGAGTAAACCCATACTCTGCAGCATTCTTATCTAACCATTTGAATGCATCGGTAGTATCAAATTTTGCATTTAAATCTTCCACCGTATTCTGCCATTCAACTGAAATAATGTCTAACGCTAATCCAGTGTGATGTTCACTTGCACCAGGATACTGAAGATATTCCAATGCCTTAGCACTAGCCTCTTTATCCGACAAACCTTGAGATTTATAGCTTTTAACTGAAGCATCATAATAAGTTTGTTGTAATTTTATAGCTCGATAACCTGATCTTAAATAAAGATTGATTCCCTCTTTTTTTGCAGCTGTTACCATATCCTGATAGGAAGTTGCAATTCTGCTATCGATTTTCATATTTGGCTTAGCATTTTGAGTGATACTTGTTAATTCAATCCCTAGTTCCTTTGATAACATATGTTCTCTATTTACAAGAATAATTCTCCAATCATTAAGATCAGAGATAGGTAAAACATCTTTTTTATTCGCATTTATCTCATTTTTATTTTTATCGTTATTATTAGTAGTTTCCTGAGATGTTTGTTTTCCACTACAAGCAGCAAGGCTCCATCCCAATGTCAATACCAATGCTAAAATTATAAATTTTTTAATTGTATCTCATTCCCTTTTTGTTTATTAGTCTTTATACCAATTTCCCAACACATCTCTAGGAATATCCTTGAAATCCTTCAAAGAAACGGGACCTACAAATTTTTTAATCCCATGATTTTTAGAATTTTCATCCGAATAATCTTTTAAAAATTGAATTTTAAATTGTTTCTTACCATCAGCATAGTCGGTTACTGTCGGTACGAGTGCCGCTTGTCGTATACCAAAAGTTTTATCTTCATACTTAACAAATTGTATATAAGATAATCCTCCAACCAATGTTTCTAATTTTTCTTGAGCAGAAATAAGATTTCCAAGAGAATAATAGATTAGCGTTTGATGTCCATCTTTATTTTGTTTCCACTCAATTGGTTGAATTACATGTGGATGATTTCCAATTACTACATCTACACCTAAATCTGTTAAATATTGAGCAACTTCTTTTTGTTGTTTTGAAGGTGTAGAGGTATATTCAACTCCCCAATGCACCATAACAATCACCATATCAGAACTACTCTTTGCCTTTTCCACATCATTTTGTATCGCTTTTTTATCAATTAAATTTAATGCCCAAGACTTATCAGCTGGAATTTTAATTCCATTCGTACCATATGTATAATTAAGTAATGCAAAACGAATCCCATTTTTTGTAATCGTTTTTATTTCATTGCGCTCGTTTTGACTCTCATTAATGCCTACCGGGATAACATCCGGATATTTCTTCCAGTATTCTCTTGTATTCACAACACCTTTAATACCCATATCCATAGCGTGATTTGTCGCTTGAGTCACTATATTGAATCCAGTATCCACTAAAGATTGACCTACTTCTTCAGGTGTATTGAAAGTAGGATATCCCTGTACTTTTAAATTATTTCCTGCAATCGGGGTCTCCTGGTTCACTATAGCAAGATCACTTGATTTAACAGCTTTTTTGATATTTTCATAAATATAGTTATAATCATATGAACCGTCTTTTTGTTTGCCATCTTTAATTACTGCGTCATGGTATAAATTATCACCCGTTGCTATTAAATTCACAGCCGATTTTACTTTTTTATCTTCAATAAAATTAGGAGATTGTTGAATAGGACTTTTATCTACCCAATTTGGTGCTTTTAATGATTTATCTATATTTGATTGAGCCGGTGGTAATGAAGCTTTAGATGTCTTAACATCTGTATTACCACAAGCGGTTAAAAGCACTAAAAAAATAAGACATAATAAAAAAATTCTTTTACTTCTCTGTAAATTATGTAACATGTGATCCTCTTTTCTGTTTTATTACTTATAACCAGTTCTAACAAATAACTTTTTAAAACAGCGTATTTTGGTTTTACACTTAATTATGGAAAAACACTCTGTTACATCTGCTTCGGAATATGCGGATAATCGTTTTCTACTTTCTAACAATCTATCGATTCCATCAGAATTGATAGATTGCTAGAAAAACATTATCCACCAGGATGTCGACTAGATTTTAATCAGCATCCTCCAGATATTGAATTTGATATACCTGTTCCAATTGTAGTAGCTGGTTAATCTAAACAAGAGAGGAGAATAGTTCATATAGCCTCCTCTCTTGTTTTACGTTTGTGAGTGGCTCCAAAAAGAGGGAATCGTTGCCGTACCCCCTTTAGATATTGCGAAATCTTTGTAACTAATTTCTTTAAGTTGAGTGACAATCATTATACTGATAACAACAAGTAAGACCCAAGAACTTATTTTATCAATATACGAAAAAAGTAGCAATATTTTCTGCGATCCATATAAAGAAGCCAATTAGGAGAAATGAAAAAGGAAGTGGCATTTTATATGTGTTGTTTCGCACTGTGAATTGTACATAAGTTTTAGCAAAAACAATAAATAAAGGCTCTGTTGCAAAGTTTTCTACATGAAGCTACACTCTAGAAAACAGGATCTAGGAGAATTGGGCATGCCTTTTCGTTCTTCCCAGAAAATATATTTCCCTTCACTGATCAATTGAAAAAAAACAAGCCATCCAATTCATAGAGGATGAATTGGATGGCCTGTTCTGTATCAAAAAGAAAATCTGTTATTTGATTATTTCAATTTCCCCTCAAAAACAATTTTCCTACCACACGGTTCAACTTCTATTTTCCCGTCTTTCTTCACTTCATGAAAGATTGGCTCTTCCATGCGACGAGACGGTGCGTATCCTTCTTGTTCCATACGTGCTAAGCAGTCTGTAATCGTTTCGTTTTCAAGTACTTCGAATTTTTTCTTATTAGGTTGTTTTGTCATGCCCTAACCTACTTTCTATTTTTCTTGATGCAAATTGATTTTTCATGTGAATAATATATACCAGTGCGAGAATACCCAATATAATCATAACCGCAATAAAAAAGCTTGTATACTGTATTTTTTCTATAAATACGCCTCCTAATACAGGGCCCATAATACTTCCTATACTAAAGGCGATTCCGGATAATATATTACCTGCTGGTAGTAAGTGTCTCGGTAATAAATCTGTCATGAATCCAAGACCTAATGAGAAGCACGAGCCAATGACCATACCAGCTAAAAGCATACAGGCAAATACGATCCAGTAATATTGATCAAATACTGCTGCAAGCAAGAAAATGCCAGTACTTACGCTGAACGTCCACGTTAAAATACGATCTCTTCCATATTTATCACTTAATATACCGAGCGGGATTTGTGTAATAATGCCTCCAACTGCGAATGCTGGTAATAAGAAGGAAACTTCCGATACAGACCATCCTTTGCGAAGTGCGTATACTGGTAAATTACTATTTAACATCGCTTCAAGTACGCCGTATGCGAGCGGACCAATTAGCGCAATCCAAGCTAATCCAACGACTTGTTTATAACGAGAAAAGGATGATTCACTTTCAGTTTTCGCCTCATCTTGTGCTGGAAATGCATTTTTCGTTGGTAGTAGTAAAAGCCAGCCTATTAAGCAAAGTATAGTGGATACGATAAATGGTGTTGCAAGACCGTACTGGACAGTGCTTGCTAAATACGGGCCAACTGCGAAACCAATTCCGAAGAATACACCGTATATCGATACTTGTCTACCTATTTTACTAGGATCTGACGTTGTCGTAATCCACGTTTGCGTTCCGACATGGAGCATATGATCTCCAACACCAACTAGGAACCTAAGAATAAACCATACCCAGAATGAAAATGTTTGTGTAAAAAAGAATAATGAAATAATAACGAGAAACCCACCAATTACGATAATTGGTTTCATTCCAAACTTTTGCATCGGTTTTTCAAGAAACGGTGAAATAAATAATATCCCGATGTATAATGCCGTCGCATGAATACCGTTAATACTTGAACTAACCCCTTCTTGTTCAAAAATCATTGCAATGGTCGGTAAGAGCATACCTTGTGATAAACCTGAGATTGCCACAATCCCAACCATAATCCAAAAAGTAAAACGCATCGACATCCTATTCCCTCTCTTTCTCACGCTTTCCAACTTTCATTATAAACTGTTTCTTTACATGCGTGTACGAATATTGGCCATAAAAAAAGAAGCTAAAAGAATGAACCTTTTAGCTTCTTATCCTTCCCAAACTTGTGCTTTCACATGGTAATGAAAATGTTTAAAATATGGATTTTCATAAAATGAAGGCCCATATAAGTATTGATGTGCATGAGCTATTGGTGGCTGCACTTGCAAAGGAACTACAGCTGGTGAAACTTGCATATACATCGGATCAATAATAATTTTTACATATTGGTGATCATTATACGGCGAATGATATATTAAAAATGGATTATGCATTGACTCTCTCCCCTTATACATACAAATGCTATAGTATATGCAAGTTTTATATTTCGGGAATTATTTATTGTCTAACCAATCCTCTACATGCTGTATAAACACATCTAAACAATCAATAAACGGTGAATGCCCGCAATCTTCTAACACCTTCAATTCCGCATTTGGCAAATGTTTCGCTAATTCCTCGCCAACTACTTGTGGTACGACATAATCGCGGTCACCTTGTATGACGAGTGTTGGGGCTTGAATACGGTGAATATGTCCATTCCCTCGTACAACACCATTATGTTCATCTGAAATATTAAATGTAACTAATGAATAGTTCACATCAACGAAATTGCGCTGCGTTAACATATCATCTAAATACTTTTCATAACGATCCGGCTCAGGTTGATTATGTGTATATATTAATAGATTCCATACTGTACGGTAATATACTTTATTCATATTTTTTATTGCATCTAGTACGGGGGCAATTTGCACTGGGTCTAGCGCAATTTCTTCTTTCGTTTTTAATAAACTCGATACGATTGGTTGCCCGTTAATATCTTTTTTAAATATCGGGTATCCTTTCATCCCTACCGATTCTACTAATATTAGCTTTTCTACAAAAGTTGGATGGCTCGCTGTAAACTCCATCGCAACACCGCCGCCCATTGACCATCCCATTAATGAAAATTTCTTCAAATTTAATTTATCTATAAAAAGTTTCACATCTTCTGTAAAGTCTTGCAAAGAATCTATCGGATTATTATACGTTGATTGTCCAAATCCTCTTAAATCAATTGCGTAAATATGATATTGATTTTGTAGTTTCTCAATAACTAAATCAAAGTGTTGTGACGATGTCATATTTCCATGAATGAGTACGAGTATTTCTTCATTTTGCCTTCCAACTTCTTGATATGCAATTGTTTCTCCGTTCGATAGTGAAACATACTCCATTGTTGCAGGCTTAATCATCACAAGTTCCCCCATTCTTTTAATAGAAAGAAAATTCTTTACCTAATTAAAGAATACCATACAGAATATACGTTCTCAATATAAAATCCCCACAAAATTTTTACATAAAACTACATGTCTATTACTAGACAATTATTATCAAAAAGTATATAGTTAGCTAGGTAACTAATTTGAAAGGATCAAAATATATGGACGAAAAACAACATTTTTTCCACCTTGTCAGTCAAACTTCTCGTAAGTTTACAAAGAAATTTAATGAACGTGTATCTCCAACAGGATTATTTAGTGCGCAATGGGCTGTTATTTTCCGCATTAATCAAACTGGATCTTGTACCCAAACAGAATTATGTCAGTATTTAAATGTTGAATCACCAACGATGACTCGTACGTTAACACGTATGGAAACGATGGGCTGGATTATTCGTACTGAAGGAAAAGATCGCCGTGAAAAGTTGATTTCATTATCTGATACTGCACTAAAAATGATTCCAGTATGGCAAGAAGAAGTTGATTCCTTTGAAGAAAAGACGCTAGAAGGTATTAAAGAAGAAGACTTACATGAAGCTTTTCAATTGTTACAACAAATTATCAAAAATTTAGATCATTAATATGGAGGGATGACGATGCAAAGTGAAAAACTTTGGACGAAGGATTTCCTCGGAACTTGTTTTAGTAGTCTGTTTCTCTTTTTAACGTTTTACATGCTTATGACTACTCTGCCTGTCTATGTTATAGACAGCCTAAAAGGAAAACCTGAGGAAATTGGTTTAGTTGCAACTGTTTTTCTTATTTCATCTGTTTTATGTAGACCATTCACAGGAAAATGGCTCGATGATTTAGGGAGAAAGAAAATATTATTTATTTCACTTTCACTATTTTTAGCCGCTACTGTTATGTATTTCGGTACGCAAAGTTTATTTTTATTACTTGCCCTTCGCTTCTTACATGGTATTGGATTCGGAATGGCAACAACAGCAACTGGAACAATTGTAACTGATGTAGCACCAGCTCATAGACGCGGTGAAGCACTTGCTTATTACGGCGTATTTATGAGTCTACCGATGGTAATTGGTCCTTTTTTAGGTTTAACAATTATTTCTCATTTTTCATTTACTGTACTATTTATCGTTTGTTCAGTATTTTCATTACTCGCATTTTTATTAGGATTACTAGTCAATATTCCGCATGAAGCACCAGTAAACAAACAAAAACGAGAAAAAATGAAATGGAAAGACTTAATCGAACCATCTTCTATTCCGATCGCTCTGACAGGATTTGTTTTAGCCTTTTCTTACAGTGGCATTTTATCCTTTATTCCTATTTATGCGAAAGAGCTCGGTTTAAGCGAAATTGCAAGTTACTTCTTTATTTTATACGCACTTGTTGTGGTCATTTCTCGTCCATTTACAGGAAAAATATTTGATCGTTTCGGTGAAAATGTACTTATTTATCCAGCTATCATTATTTTCACAATTGGGATGTTCATTTTAAGCCAAGCACAAACTTCATTTTGGTTCCTTGGCTCAGGTATGTTAATCGGTTTAGGATACGGAACATTAATTCCAAGTTTCCAAACGATTGCAATTTCTGCCGCTCCAAACCATCGACGTGGTTCTGCGACAGCTACTTACTTCTCGTTCTTTGATAGCGGCATTGGCTTTGGTTCTTTCATTTTAGGTATAGTCGCTGCCAAATCAAGTTATCATAATATGTATTTTATCGCAGCTATTATCGTTGCGTTCACCTTACTTCTTTATTATGGATTACACGGACGAAAACAAAAATTCAAGAAACAAAGTACAGACGGACAAATATCTGCTTAACGTTCATAAGGAAAGTAAACTTACCCGTTTACTTTCCTTATTTTGTATTTATTTTAAGACGAGCGTATACTTATAGTAGAAATTAAAGGAGTGACCTATATGAAATTAAAAAAATCCCCCCTACTCTTACTTATGCTAACAGTGCTATTTGTAATTACAGGGCTTGGTTTTACATACTTCAAACATAATAAAACGACCCCCTCGAAAAATAACGTGACGAAGGAAAACTGGTTAGACGATCCTTACTTACGCTGGTCGTATACACATATGAAAGAATTTACTTTAATTAATGAAGTAAAAAACAATCCTGACCAAGTTGCTCCCTTCCCTACCGCGTTACAAAACTTAGACGATTTTGCTGTGGAGCGTAGATTTGGAAATACAACTCCTCTAAAAAAACTTTTAGACGAAAACAAAACAGACGCGTTTGTCGTTGTACATAATGGTCAACTTGTTTATGAACGATATTTCAATGGATATAACGAGAGTACTCCTCATGGAATGGCATCATTAGCAAAGGTGTTTACTGGTGCAATCATACAATCTCTCGCTGAAGAAAATCTTATTGATGTTAAGAAAACAGCTGACACTTACATAAAGGAATTAAAGAACACACCGTTCGGAAAAGCTACACTTCAGCAATTAATGGACATGCAAGTTTCCGCTGAATACCCTACTCACGGATATATGCAGCTAGGACTAGAAAATCAAGATGCACAACTATATTTAGCTAGTAATATTTTGCCCCGAGGTAAAAATTACGAGGGGCCTATGAAAATTTATGATATGTTACTAGAAGCAGAAGAAACTGCACCGCCTGGTTCAGCTTTTTCTTACAATAACGGATCGGCTGAAACGCTCGCTTGGATTATTCGAACAATCACCGATAAATCATTAGCTGAAAACGTAAGCGAGCAAATTTGGTCTCAAATTGGTATGGAAGAAGACGCTTATTACGTTACAGATGAAACAAAAGTAGAACAAGCAAGCGCCGGTTTAAATGCAACTGCTAGAGATATGGCGAGATTCGGGCAATTACTTTTAAATAATGGTCAATATAACGGAAAACAAATCGTCCCTTCCTCTATTACAGAGAATGTAAAAAATGTAGAAGAAGGTGAACTCGCAATTGGCAACGGCGCTTCAATTTCTTATCATAATCAATGGTGGATTCCGCATAATGAACAAGGCGCTTTCGAAGTGTTAGGTAGTTACGGACAAACACTTTACATCGATCCGAAAGCAAACATGGTAATCGTCCACTTCTCTTCTAACGCAGCACCTAGTAATGAAATACATTCGACGTACTCAAATATGTATGTTGATATTGCACATCATTTGGAGAAGCTTCCACGGTAGTGGAGGCTTTTTTTATTTACCCAAATCCTATTCCAGTTAGTACTTGGTTAGTAGGAGTTGCCGAAAGAATTACTATTTAAGCCACGCCTAAACCCCATTTATATTGATAATATTTTAGTAATTTGAAAACACTAGTGCTTAGGAAAGGAGGGAATGTGAATGTCTGTGAAAAAGAAATTAACTGGATTGATCATTTCACTTGCGATGATTGTAGTTATGACTACTTTAGGTTCGCTCCGTGTATTTGCCGAATCCGACGTTGTGAGACAGCCTATTGAGGTTGAATTGAATGATGATTACTTTAATCCGAGTATCATCACTGTTCCGGTTGGGAAAACGACGACGTTGCTATTGAAAAACAAAGGAAATAGAGAACATACCTTTACGGTGAAAAAACTCGGAATTGACGCCGAAGTCCCGTCAGGAAAAGACATAACAATTACCGTAAAACCTGAAACTCCCGGTACATATGAACTAATATGTCGGTTCCACTACTTGAAAGGAATGGATGGGAAAGTAATAGTCAAATAACAAGCGGTACCGGCCCTTACTTTTTTATAAAGTGAAACTTAAATTCGCGGGGGTGTCCCTCCCCCGCAGATTATGAGCTCTCACTAATCAGTTTTTTACTGGTAGCATAAAATCGTTACATTTTCATAGCGTATGAAATTTGTGTTTTGATGGTGCTACCCCATCACCATCAAGCTAAAATTTTATAGTACCCCCAGAACGAAATTTTGTACTAACTTGTAACAAAATGCTCATTTTTTCATTTTGAGGTATTTGCATTTCTTAGCTTGATGGTGATGTGGAATAACACTGATCCTGTAACCAAGTAATTTGCAACAGATTCTTCATCCGACCAATTTAGTTTGGCCCCATTAGCATGGTAAGTGAGTATCTTCTCATCGATCGGAGGCAAATTCCGTTTGTTGTCTTCAGAGCCAAAAATACTTGATGCAATCAAAGTTATACTTAGAACTCTCTGAGGGTTCCTCAAGGCTACAATTTGAGCAATCGATATGTTGTGCTGAAACGTCAATATATTTAAAAAAGGATCTCTCTTGATAAAGAGAGATCCTTTTCTTATTTCTTCTTCTTTTCTGTCGGTTGGCTTTGTTTAGCGAAATTAGATGAATCATCGAAATTCGGTTGCTTTTTACCAGCATTATTACTTCTACCTTTTCCCATATGTAATGCACCTCCCCTCACCCTTACTATTCCCAAATAAAAAATCCTCTTACATCCAAGAGGATTTTTTATTTGGCTCTTATTAATAATGCCAAACTGTTCTCGTAGTACTTCCAACACTTCCCGTCCTGCCATACCTTTTAACCATGGTGTTGATGGTGGCCATCATGCGTATAATTGTCTTGGAGGTTTCCTTTAAACAATACCTAAGTTCGGTTTCAGTCTTCGATTGCTTGGTAGACCGTGGTCCAGAAGTCTTGGATAAGATGCGATGGGGCCGGAGTGGACATCCCAACCTGGGTGAACAGAATTCCAATAAACTGTTTGTCTGGATCAGCGTAAGCTGTAGTGCCAGTTCCGCCATCCCAGCCGAATTGACCGATAGACGCGTAGTCTCCAAGATAGGTACGCACCGCCATCCCAAAGCCCCAGCCACCTTGTATCCCTTGTCCAAACGACAAATGGACGTTGTTTTTGGCCAAATCGTCTCGGTATACTTGTTGTTCAGGAGTAAGACGGTTGGTGGTCATCAGCTGGACTGCGGGCCTAGACAGAATCCGTTTGGTTCCGTGCATCCCTTTGTTCAACAACATCTGCAAATACGCGTGATAATCGTCGATGGTTGCGAGCAGCCCACCACCGCCTGCTTGAAATGCTGGAGGTTTGCTGTAACGTCCGCCTGCACCCTCATCCCACACGATGAACTCACCTGTCTGCGGATCGGGGTTGAAGGCAGGTGGAAGCCGGTCAATCTTGAGCTCAGGCACGTAGAAACCAGTGTCCTTCATTCCCAGTGGATCGAATATGCGTTCGCGCAGGAACGACTCGAATGTCTGACCCGTGACCCTGGCAACAAGAATGCCGAGCACTTCAATACTGATATGATACTGCCACCGCTCTCCGGGCTGGTAGCTTAGCGGAAGTGCACCTAGGCGACACATAAACTCATCTGGATCGGGCATATCCTGCCCTGGCGTGTCGAATATCCCACTCTCGAAGAACGCGTTCATGATCGGAGAACCCATCAACGTGAGATCCACTCCGAGCCCGAATGTGGAGGTCAACAGGTCTCGTACAGTGATAGGACGCCGTGCTGGGACGGTCTCTTCCAGTGGACCATCGGGCTGTTTCAACACCTGCCGGTCAGCGAGTTCAGGCAGCCATTTGTCTACTGGGTCGTCTAAATGCAGTTTGCACTCGTCGAGCAGAACCATTACTGGTGAAACTGCGATCGGCTTGCTAGTGGACGCCAATCGAAAGATCGTGTCCCGACGCATTGGTGCGCCACCATCATGCCTCATTGTTCCAAGCGCTTCGACGTGCGTCTCGCCGTTTCGACTGACTAAGGCGACGAGCCCAGGAATCTTTCCAGAATCGACATGCTGCGCCAGTACATTGCGCATTTTGCGCAATCCTGTTTCAGAAAAGCCTTTATTGTTTTGTCCCATTTTGTTCTCCTTTAGTTTAGATTGAGATTTCTAATACATATTGACAATCAATTATTAGTTCTTCAAATAGAAAAATTCCCCTTTTTAATAATTTCGACAAAATGTATTTATGTATATGGAGGCATCATACATCACTATCAACCTAAGATAAATTTATATCCATACTTCACAGAGAACGTTATTCTTTTTGTAGAAATATACAGAAAGGATGGCGATGTGTTGCTATCCCATCGTAGATTAAGTAGGAAGAGGCACTTTGAGGATAATGCCTTTTCTTTATAAAAAATCCAAATGCTGATACATAATGAATTAATAAAGATAGGCTAATTTAAATTTATAGAGATTTAATAATAAGGAATGAAATTATTGAAAACATTCATGCAGCCATTAAAAAATATGATTATAAGATTTGCGAATTGATTATGATATATTTGAAAAAACGCCGATATACTTTCAACTAAGTAAAAAAGCGCCCTGTAAACAGGGCGCTTCGGACGTATACGTTACCTTTAATTATGATTAATATTAGCAGTTGGGTATAATGTTGTTCCTCCAATTGAAACCTTTATTTCATTTGTTAACGGAACATTTTGTTCATTAATAATTGTTCTCCACCATTCCCATGCAAGACCTGTACATTCTCTCGCTACGACTTTTACATTTTTTGAATTCGGTGGAAGTGGTATGACTGTAGAGAAATGAGCAGTTTTGTCTCTACCGCTTCCTTCCCAAGTTTTATGTGTTAGTACTTCTTTCCCATTTTGATCATATGAGAATTCATCCCAAGATACATCAAATTGAGCAACATATGCACCGTAATGATCAAGCGTCATTTTAGCACTTGAATATTCTGTAGTTGTAGTCTCAATATAATCTGTATTGTTATGAACAGCCGCAGTTGAATTATCTTTTAAGAAAGTGCCTGTATATGAAATTGGGTATGCTGGATTTTTAAGACTTAATTCTGCATTATCTTTAATGATATTTCGTATTTCATTAAAATCTTTTGTAACAACCTTGTTATGCTCTTTTGAATCTCCACCTAATACTACAGCGGTAAAAGTACTTTCTTCAAAAATATCTTTGTACTGTCCACTCGTTTCGACGCTGTTATTCTTAAGTAAGGCTTTAAAGGCAGCTTGTACATCTTTGCTCTTAGATGTTGTTTCTAACTTCACATAAATTGTTCTGCCATAAGCTACATTTGACACCATAACAGGGGGAGCCGCATTACTTATCCCTTTACGAGTTAACTCACTAAAAGTAACACTATTATCAAAAAGATCTGATGGATTGTTAGGTAGTTCAGCACTTACTGTATAAAATATTTGCTTATATGCCGCAACCATCACTTTTTTCTCTCCATTTGCAATCGCATTAAAGTCAATGTTCAGCCCATTATCAAGATATTTAGCGTTAACATTAAGAGCACTTGCTATTTGTGATTTACTATAAACCATAGATTCTGCATACTGCATTCTTGCAGGTAACGTATGTGTTGTTGAATACTTTTCATTCCAAGTAGATACTAAATCATCTACTGCTCCAGACACATTACCATATGTTGGATTTGGAACAGTTATTGTATTTTCTTTTCTCATGCCAGGTAAGTCTATACTAATATTCAAAGGTTTTCTCTTAGCCACTAATAAACTAGGTTGATTATCTGCAAAAGCTTTATTTGCAAGTTGTACGGCTCCTGGATAAGTACGATTAGCCACAGAATCAATAATCGAAATATCGACTGGTGAAGTTGTAAGTGATTTTTTCTCACGTTCAACTACTACAAATTTACCATTTGAATTGATACTTTCTTTCGGAACAAAACTCTCTACTCTATCACCATTTACTGCTAAAATATCTCTACTATCATACTTTAAATTTGCTATGCCAGTATCAATGCCACTAGCATTTTTTGTTGCATCATTTGCATTACCTGTTTGTGTTTCCGCGAAGGAAATAGGTGAATAATTAATAGTGCATAAACTAACTAATAAACATGTTAGAAATTTTATTCCTTTGTTGTTTTTCTTAATTTTCAAAAAATCATCCCCTTCTGTTTTTCGTATTAAGGTATGATAATTATTTATAAATAATTGCCGAATAATAAACTTACATAAATATTTTTAAAAGTTCTTGAACTAATGGAATTACTCCACCTAAAAATTTCAAAACTGCCATTGCGATTTCCATATTATTTCCTCCTCTTTTGTTGTTGCTAAGATGTGATTTATCTTTATGTTTCTATTATAGTAAGCGCTTTCATTTTTATCGACACATTCTTATATGCAATATTACATATAGGAGTCACCATACATATCTATCAATTTAAGAAGAATAAACGCCACCAAAACAAAAAAAGCCCCAAATTTTTTTGAAAATAAGTTGGGGCTTTTGAACTAGAAAAGTATATTTTCAACTATGAAAACTATGAAAAAAAATTTTCCTTTTTACCTACTTACCAAATTCAGCAAGTAAAATATTTTTAAAAGGATCAGGACTGTTAGCTCTACCCATACTGTTCAAACTGACGGCCAACGTATGCTTACCTCCAAGTATACCTCCAGCAAAAGTACTAAATCCCGGAATACCACCTGTGTGTCCCCATATCGGGACACCGTTTGGAAGCTTAGTTTCATAGATTCCAAGACCGTATCTCCCGATTTCAGCTCTTCCTGTAGGAACTGTAGTAAGCATTTGTTTTAGTTGCTGTTCTTTCATTAATTTTCCACCGAGCAAGTAAGAAAAGAATTTGTTTAAGTCGTCAGCAGTAGAAATCATATCTCCAGCCGAGCTACCTATACTTGGATTAAAATAAGTAACGTCTTTTAGCTCACTTGCTCCGTCTGGTTGGACATATCCACGGGCATGCTTAGTGCCTGGAATAACGCTTGAATTGCCAGGTAGGAATGTATTCGACAATTCCAGCGGTTCAATAATCCGATTTTCAATCTCTTCCGCATAACTGTTTCCGGTTACTTTTTCAATAAGGATACCCAGTAATACGTATCCTGTGTTTGAATAAGACCAGCCCTTTCCTGGGGCAAAGTCTGGGGGCATCGAAAGTCCAATCTTCACTAGCTCTTCAGCGGTATACAATCTTTTTGTATGCGTAAAATCAGCTTCTTTTGACCTCGAGTATTCAGCGATACCACTTGTATGATTCAACATCTGACGGATAGTAATCTGTTTAGCATCATATCCATTTCCTTGAATGACACCAGGCAACCATTTTTCGATGGAGTCGTCTAGATTCAGGCGGTTCTCTCCAGCTAATTGAAGTAAAACCGTTGCGATGAACGTCTTCGTCACACTGCCAATGCGAAAGCGAAAATCTGTTTTCATTGGTTGCTTGCTGCTCAGATCCGCTACCCCAGCGGCATAACCCCAAGTTTTTCCACCCTCGGAAGTTTTAGCAAGTATCCCCGGGTATCCAAGTTGCAATGTATCCCGCATTGCTTGCTTGACGGAATTACGATCTCGTTGAGTATTTGTTTGTAACGAACTAGATACATTTTGAGTGGGCTCTGCTTTTACAATTGAGGTTGGCGTTGTGTATAACAGGGAACTTCCAGCTATTAAAAGAGCCAGACTTGCAAATGTAATTTGACTACGTGTTTTCATAAGGCATTCCTCTCCTCTATTCATATTGTATAGGTGGTTGCTTGATATTTCATACTCACCACACAGCTATCATCTCTACCGATGACAAAAAGTCAACATTGAATTCGTAATCATCTTCATAATGATTATTTTTACAAGCTCCATTCTGTCCTAATAAACGGTAAATCCCTCTTTTTGCATGTATGTTAACCTCAGAAATTATTTTTTTCCATGAAACACTCTTATTAACTGGTTTGTTTTTCATATATAAGTTATATCTGTTCCTCCTTTCATGCTTCTTTATATTTTCATCATACACAATGAAAATCTCTTTTTCCTTACCTATTCCTTACAAATCCCTTACGTTCAAAATAGCTTCTGTGTCTCAAATGTGCCAATTAATTCTCATCAAGAAGAAACGAGAATTAAGCGAATATAAAGCGATTTATATCATAAAAGATTATTTTCTACTTATTTATGAATCTCTACAAAAAGACACCAAAGAATTAACAAAGATATTGTTTCGTCTGTTTGATCTCTTACAGAAAAACGGACGAAAATCCCATAGGTATGAGAAGAAAACCGTCTTTGATATCTTAGGCGTCGTATATAACCTTTCTATGCCTCACAAGCATGTAGCGTAATCCAAAAAATTAAAACCCAATAGGGTTTATCTGGTATGAAAATATTTAAAGAACTTACACTGGATCTTTAGAAAAAAGAAAAAAGCCCATCAAGCTAAGGTTTTGAAGTACCCCCTA
Source organism: Bacillus sp. FSL R9-9410 (assembly GCF_038050385.1). Lineage (NCBI taxonomy): Bacteria > Bacillati > Bacillota > Bacilli > Caryophanales > Bacillaceae > Bacillus > Bacillus sp. FSL R9-9410. The sequence goes on along the minus strand of NZ_JBBOTV010000001.1, from coordinate 1,595,972 downwards.
AATGAAAATTTTCTTTCTCTACAGTTAGTTATTTTGAGAAGTCAGCTCATTTTTTTGTTTGTGGGGTGTTAACTTTTCTTAAGTTGATAGGAATGTGACGCTACCCCATTATGCAAAAGATAAAAATTGTAAGCCAATAGATAAAAAAATAATAATTCCTTATTCAACTAACGCATGCATTAGTTGAACAACCTAAGGCTGCTTCGGTAGCCATTTTTTGTACCAACTGGCAGTTTAGTTTTCAATATGTGAAAAGGGATTTCTAAGTGATTAATTGAATATATATTTATTGTTTACTAATTTTTGGGAGGTCCCTTTATGGGAGATAAGCTTTGCTGTATATCAAGTTCTTAATGAAGAAAGACTAGGAGCTTCGCACGGTTCTGTAATAACTTATAGTAATGCTGTGACGGGATCTCCTGTTAGTGAGATAGGGTGTTTTTTAATTTATTTATCATAATAACGTACCACGAAATTGCAACTCTCGTCCTCAAGAATTATTTCTTTTGGGTGAAAGTTTTTTTATTATATAAGTTTCATTCTGTCATAATTTAAAGTTTTCGAGAGGAGAAATGATATGAATTCTATTTTATTAGATGTTCCGTTACAAATAGAAACAGACAGACTAATTCTTCGAGCACCACTTCAAGCTGGTGACGGGAATGTCGTACACCAAGCTATTAAGGATTCAATTAATGAGTTAAAACAATGGTTGCTTTTATTCCAGTCAATTCCTACTGTTGAAGAAACTGAAATTATCCTGAGAAATGCCCATATAGATTTTTTAAAAAGAGAAAGCTTTCGCTATCTTATCTATCTTAAGGGTACTAATGATTTTATTGGAACTGCTAGCCTTCACGGAATTAATTGGAAGATTTCTAAATGTGAAATTGGATACTGGATTAACACGCAATTTAGTGGCAATGGATATATGACAGAGGTAGTAAGTGAGTTAACAAACCTTGGATTTCAGTTACTCAAATTTAGAAGGATTGAAATAAGATGTGAATCTACTAACACTAAAAGTCGTACGATCCCTGAAAAACTAGGTTTTGAGCTTGAAGGGATATTACGTAATGAAGATCTTTCAGCTGACGGTAAAAAACTAACTGATACCTGCATCTATGCAAAGGTAAATTAGATTAAAATTTTAATACTCAATTGATTCTGTGTACATAGTTTATTCCCCTTCTAATCCGTTATTGTGATTTGTTTAGAACTATAGTACATCAATATGTTTAAAATGAAATGTACTGAAATGGGTATTTTCTATTAAAATAAGAATATTTACTTCTCATAATAATATCAGTATTATATACAAATGTTACAATCATTTTATAAATAAATTACTTCATGAAGTTATGAAATTAGGACCGTACATATTAGAAATATGTACGGTCCTTTTGTTTACTAGTACTTATCTAACCTAAAGATAAGTATGTGCTCCTTTTACAATTTGAATTTCTTTGTAAGCTTCTTATATTTTCTATATGAACGTCTAACAATGTTTAACATGAAATACGGTATTTTAACAGGGAAAGGCAATTTATAAATGAAAGGCAAGTAAAATGTAAAATATGCCTTTTCTAAGTCTCTCCACTTACTATCTTCTTTTGTTTTTAAGAAATCAGATACATCGACTACATATCCCCTTCCGTTTTCCATCATCACATTTTTCCCGTGAACATCACAAGGAGTTAATCCTTGCTCTCTTGCATACTCTATAGCTTCATTGATATCAAGGATTACCTGCTTCGGAATTTTAATCCCCTTATGAATAGCATCGTATAAGGTAATTTCTTTTAAACGTTTCAATACTATGAAATTTCCCCCTTTATATATAAGCTTCGAATAAGAAGGATGATTTCCGATTCTTCGATATACTTCTGACTCTTTTTCAATTCCTTCTCCTTCTCGCACGTAAACTTTCACTACCCAATCTTTGTATTCTTTATGCATAAATACTGCGGCATAATTACCTGTCCCTAAACACTTCCAAAGTCTAGGAATATCTTTAACTACTACAGGCTCGAATTCATCCTCACTTCTTATGCTTACCTCTTTTAATAATTCGTTCTTTATCAATCCCACAAAACTATTTATACTCATCATTCCCACTCCGGTTTTGCTAAAAGGGGTCCCCCCCATACCCATCAAGTTAAAAAGTACCTTCTTCCCTAATACGAAAAAAATGAGCAGACTTCACTAAGTAACTAACTTTAGCGAAATAAAATTTTCATTTAGGGGGGACTTCAAAACCTTAAAATGGATATTCTACGCAAATATATACTATTGATACAATAAGTCATGTTAACTTCACATGATTATATTATACAAAAACTCAGCAAATACCGTTACGAAAAGTTTACAAGTCATATCTACTCTCTCTAAATAGTTTATTGCGAATCTACTTTAAGAAGATAAGTAAATGGCATATTATGTAGGCTTAAATATATTTGTTGCCCAAAATACTAATAGTAGTACTGATAGAATTGCTCAAATGTTTATAGGAGCTCAAGACTATTGGAGTCAATATGGAATAACTCTAAATTTCCGTTGGCATTTTTTCCTAGAGGCTAATCCTCAAAACTATTGGTTTGCCTATACCAATGAAGAGTATTCCGCAGATAAAATTGACTGTTTTAATCCAGATACTTTAAATCATTTACTCCCATATACGCAAGGAGTTAACGAATGGATTGGATTATTTTTTGCCTGAGGAAATAGATTAGCAGATGGAGAAAGCACTGGGTGCACTTCGTATGTACCGATTGTTCAGAATGGTGAAATAACGAGCGGTACCGACCCTTACTTTTTTATAAAGTGAAACTTAAATTCGCGGGGGTGTTCATCTCCCGCAGATTATGAGCTCTCACTAACCAGTTTTTACGTGCAGCATAAAGTCATTACATTTTCGTAGCGTACGAAATTTGTGTTTTGTTGGTACTACCCCATCGCTATCAACCTAAGAAAAGTAAATATTCCCAGAATGGAATTTTTTTCTAACTTGTAGCAAAAAAACTCATTTTTTCGTTTTGGGGTAATTCTGAATGCTTAAGTTGATGGGCATGTGTAAAGAAGGCCATTTTGATTAATCTTTATTCAAGATGCCTTCTTTTTGTTTGTAAAGAATCCCTTCATAAATTGTTTTTATTTTCATATAGTGAAAATAAGTTTTGTAAAAGTATGAAAATAACAAATTAATAAAAATCATTTTTATTTCATTGTAAATACGAAAGTAAACTTTTAAATAAAAATTCACCTTCAATGTCATATCAGAAGCATCCGTTACTTTAGAAACACTCCTATGAGATATAATTATTGATGGTTCTTTTTAGGTGATATACTGGAGGTAGATTACTCATCTAATGATGAAGGGAGGTTTACGCGTATGGAAGTAACATTTACAGTAAGTAAATGGGATGAAAAGCCAGTCAATGACACTAGAAAAGATTTCCCTATTAATATTGCCCATGTCGAATATGATATTGACGGTGAATTAAAAGGAAAAGCTTTTGTTGAATATTTATTATATTATTTAGAATCAACTATAGATGATGGTCACTTGGCTACCGCTAAAATTTCCGGATTTTTACATTTTGAAGGAATTTTCAAAGGAAAACGAGGGACATTTACAGCTATAGAGCAAGGGATATTTGATAAAGGAAATCTAGATTCCCCTGCAACAATCATCAAAGCTACTGGTGAATTAGAAAGCCTGAAAGGGTCCTATAATTATAAGTTTACAGGTCAAACCAGTAAAATGATTCTAGACTTTGAATTCTAACAAAATATCTTATAATTTAGCAAAAAGGGCATCCACTGTAATACTAGGAATGTCCTTTTTTAAACTAAATTATACCGAAAAACAAGACTCAAAATTTTCAATGGGAGGAAATGATATGAGGATCACGATACAAGAATATGTGGTCAATGAAATAGATTCAGGACCATATGGAATAACCGTAGGAAAAGACGGAGCATTGTGGTTTACGGAACAGAAAGGGAATCGAATTGGTAGAATAAATGCTACTGGTGAAATAAATTCTTTTCCCATTCCGACAGCAAATGCAGGAGCTATGTCAATTATCTCAGACCAGAACGGTGACTTATGGTTTACGGAATATAACTCAAGCAAGATCGGTAAAATGTCGATGAACGGTCTTTTTGAAGAATATGTACTCCCTACAACGAACGCTGCACCTTTTGGCATAACGGAAGGCCCAGATGGAGCAATATGGTTTACAGAAATGAATAGTGGTAGGATCGGTAGAATAACAAAGTCAGGGGAAATCACCGAGTTTGAATTGCCTAACTCCAAATCATTTCCCTCTTTTATTACTCTGGGATCAGACGGTGCATTATGGTTTACACAGAATCAGAACAATAGGATTGGGAGAATAACCACTAAAGGTGAGGTCAAAGAATTTCCAATCCCAACACCCAACTCCGGGCCAGTTGGAATTGCGAGCGGACCAGATGGAGCAATATGGTTTGTGCAAATCATGGGCAATAAAATTGGTAGAATTACGTTCGAAGGTGAGGTCAAAGAATTTGTTATACCGACGCCGAACGCTCGTCCTCATGCCATAATACCCGGGAAGAACAGAGATCTTTGGTTCACAGAATGGGGAGGTAACCAAATCAGCCGTATTACAGTTGAAGGAGTTATTACGGAATATACGATACCTACAAATAATGCAGAGCCACATGGTATCACGTTTTGTCCGGATGGCGATCTTTGGTTCGCTGAAGAGTGTAATCAAATTGGACGTCTAACAATCATTACGTAATAGGGATATCGTCCATCGCTATCAAGGTAAAATGACATCATATTTCAAAAATAAAAAAGACCAATTAAGGTCCTTTTTTCTATCTCTCTTATGCAAACACTATGACTGTGTAACTTTATTAGAAACAAGTAATTTTTCAATACATATAGGTAACATATCTAATAACGTTTCAAATGCGTAATTTACGTCCAGACGCTCCGTCCATTGATGTGCATCTTTTCCTACTGGCCCCATATTTAATACTGGAACGTCAAACTCTTCTAATTCCTGAAGTGGAATCGAATAACCTTTATCCCATAATGGCATATTGTCTACAAGAGAACTCATTGAATCTAATGGGTACTGCAATCCCACATAGCTCAAATCTGAAATTCCTCCAAAATAATTTTGGTTTTCAAATGTAATGCTATGATTATAGTGGGCATACTTTTCCATTTCTACAACTACCTCTTTAATTAAAGGATTGTTGCGTGAACTCACAGCTGGATAGTATGGCGGAGCAAAGAAAAGTACAATCATCGGAGCCTTTTCTTTACATAAGATAGATAATTTGTCTACTAAATCAATAGTTACCGCACGATCATCTTTATCTTCTCTATTTTTTATAATATTAGATTGAATTTCATCTATTTTTTCTCTTCCATGTTGTTCAATTGCATAAGTGATAAGCTCTTCATACGTTAATACATTTACTTTGAGATTAGGCGGTATGAACGGATTATGCTTAGAAAAATGATACGCTCGCTCCTCATACGATTCTTCGATTTTCTCTGCTACTTTCGTTACTTTTTGGCGTAACAATGAAACTACATCTGTCATCGTTTTTTCTAGTAAAAACAAATTAAATAATGTGACAGCACGATGAGGAATTTGTACAGAATAATCCTCCTTTAAGTCTCTTTGAAGCAAGTTAGTTGGTGGAGGACTCGCTTCACCATCTACAATATCACAAAGGTCAGTATTCAACTCTAATTCCGCTGTTAATAATGCCGCCATATAGCTCCCATTTAATCCTGCAAAAGGTTCGCCTACATGTGTCTCTTTTCCATAGCAAAGGAAACCAGGTAACACCTTACCAATAGAACCAGTATAAATATACTTATTTTGATCACCAGGATGCCTTGAAAACATAGGCTCTGAATTTAGAACCGTTTTATACTCTAAGTCATGTTCTCTTGCTAAATCTAGTAATCTCGGAACAGCAGCCCTCATCCCTACAGAGTTCACTTCTTCATCTGGAACAGCCAATAAAAGAACATTCCCATCAAATCTTCCTTCACAAGCTTGCTCAACCATTGCCATTTGTAAAGCTAGACCACATTTCATATCCATTGTTCCTCTACCAAATAGCCAATCTCCTTGTTCTATATCTTCACGTACATGATCTGGTAGCTCATCTTTATGAGAATAAAACATAGATGTTAACTTTTTAGGGTTAAATGCATCTTCTTTCCACACTCCGTAATCTTGTACATCTACAACATCAAAGTGGCTAACAAGAATTACGGTATTTTTCGTACTATCGCTTTTCTTTACTAGCGCTGTAACAAAATATCTTCCATCCCCCGTCGGATTTTTTTGCAATTGATGCGGATTTTGTTTGAAATACTGTAAGTCAGATAATTGTTCTACAACAAAGTCTGGTAATATAACTTCAGCTTCTGAACCTGTAATACTAGGAATTTCAACAAGATTGCTTAATAATTGCACCAATTGTTCTTTTGATTGCCACTTTGACATATAAATCCCCCTATTTTTCCGCATTATGAAAATGAATTCCAACATATGAATAAAAAATGACGACAGCTATCAAAATTATAATTCTGATGTACTGCCGATTTTTATTGATATTTCATGAGCTGCTTGTTTTACCTTACTAATAAGAAAAGATAGTCGATCATCATTAATGCGATGACTAATTAACCCAACACTTAATGCTCCTACTACTTTATGATTAAATCCGATAATAGGTGCAGCTACTGAAGCTGTCCCTTCTGTTTTTTCACCATAACTGACAGCATATCCTTCATTGCTTATTTGCTTTATTTGATCAAGAAGAATTTGCTTTTGTTCTGGTAAAGAAGAAAGTAAATCTTCTACAATGTATTCCATTTCATTCGTTTTCATATTAGCAAGCATCGTTTTATTTGCGGCGCCAATCGAAAGTGGAATTTGCTCCCCTAAGTTATCGATAACTCGAATTGTTAAAGGGCTATCAATTCTTTCAATGATAATAGAATGTGTTCCATTTGGAATGTTCAAATAAACACTTTCTTCAACTTCAGAGGCCAAACGCTTCATCACTTCTCTTGCAACAGATCTGTAGTCTACCTTATCCAATTGACGTAATCCTATTTCCATCCACATTGGTCCAATCTTGTACTGTTTTGTTTCTGAAATTTGCGTAACTAATCCATGCTCCATTAAAGAGTTCAGTAACCTATGTACTGTACTAACCGGGAGATGTGTTCTATCAGCTATATCAGAAATAGCCCAATACTCTTTTTCATTTGTAGAACTCAGTAGCTTAATAATACCTATCGCTCGATCAATGGACTGTACCATAACTCGCCTCAACTTTACTTGTAGTATGTTTATCCTAATTAACTATCAATTTAACAAAAATTCAAACTGAAATCAATTAATTTATTTAATTTTCTAACAATCAAGATATAACACTATCAAAAAAATGAAAACGCAAACAAAAAAATATTGACTTTTCTTTTTAATTATCTGAAAATTAGAACAAGATTTCACATCACGGAATACATTCCATAATACGGAAAAACATCAATTATCATACTACCAATTATGAAAGTGAGGAAAACAATGACGCAAGTAAACGACACAAACAATGAATTAAAGCGCACGATGAAAGGTAGACATTTATTCATGATTGCACTCGGTGGTGTGATTGGAACGGGGTTATTTAACGGATCTGGTTTTATTATAAGTCAAGCTGGACCTGGTGGATCCGTACTTGCCTTTATGGCCGGTGGATTATTAATGTATCTCGTTATGCTATGTCTTGGTGAGCTTGCTGTAGCAATGCCAGTTTCAGGTTCCTTCCAGGAATATGCGACTAAGTTCATCAATCCCGCAACTGGGTTTACTATCGGATGGTTGTATTGGCTAAGCTGGGCGAATACGACTGGTCTTGAATTTACAACTGCTGGTATTACAATGCAGCGATGGTTTCCTGATATTCCTGTCTGGGTTTGGTGTTTAATATTTGGTGTTACAATATTCACTATTAACGCATTATCTGCTCGTAGTTATGCAGAAACAGAATTTTGGTTTTCAAGTATAAAAGTATCTGCCATTATTGCTTTCATTATTCTTGGCGGCGCCGCTATGTTCGGTTTTATTGATTTAAAAGGAAACGAACCCGCTCCGCTTCTTTCAAATTTCGTAAATCATGGTGGTTTATTCCCAAATGGACTTGCCGCTATCTTATTAACAATGGTTACAGTCAATTATTCCTTCCAAGGTACAGAACTTGTTGGAATCGCAGCAGGCGAAAGTGAAGATCCAGCAAAGACTTTACCTCGTTCTATTAGAAATATAATATGGCGCACGATGTTTTTCTTCGTCTTAGCAATCTTTGTTCTCGTGGCTTTAATTCCTTGGGAAGAGGCAGGATTAACAAAGAGTCCGTTTGTTGCTGTATTTGATAATATAGGTATTCCATATGCAGCTGATATTATGAACTTTGTTATTCTTACTGCTGTTCTTTCTGTCGCAAACTCAGGACTGTACGCCGCAACTCGAATGCTTTGGTCATTATCAAAAAATGATATGGCTCCAGCCTTTTTAAAGAAATTATCATCATGAGGGATACCTCTAAACGCTTTACTCTTGACGATAGCTATTTCTGCCTTTTCTCTTTTGACAAGCGTTGTAGCTGCTGAAACGGTTTACTTATGGCTGATTTCAATTTCTGGAGTCATTACAATTATTGTTTGGATGTCAATTTGTGTTTCTCAATTCTTTTTCCGTAAACATTATTTAGCCGAAGGTGGAAAATTAGAAGACTTAAAATTTAAAACTCCACTTTATCCACTTGTACCAATTCTTGGTTTTGGATTGTATGGCATTATATTAATAAGTCTTATCTTTATCCCAAGTCAAAGACTAGGAATCTATTGCACTGTACCATTTATCATCTTTTGCTACACCTACTATCACTTTAAGATTAAGAAAAAAATTGCTACTAACACTCATACAGAAACTAAAATTAGCGAAACTTCGTAATACTGTACGATATTTAAAAGACCGCACATGGCTTTTACTTTGTGATAAGAACCATAATTTTGCCAAAACGGCTAGCTTATGGTTCTTTTTGTTTGCGGCAAACATATGCTTCCAGGATTTGAAGAATATTTTTAATATCGCTTTTAAATAAAGTCACGGTGTTTATAAAAAAGACGCGATGTTTTGTCCCTTTGGATCTGTTTATCTAAAGAGATGTTTTTATAGTGAAAAGAAGATCTGAACTGAAGGGCGGATTAAGGAACTGCTGAGTAGTAATAAAGTTACTCCACTAAAGGGCCAGATTGTTGAGGAACGTTTTCAGGCAATTAGATTATTCAAGTTTGAATAGATCATTAAGATTATGAAGGTTTTCACTTAAACTGATGGGGCAGTAATACTCAATTAAAAATAATGGTAAAGTTAGTGAAAAGAAGAAGGATTGAAAATCGTATAGATTCATTCATTTTAAGTTTTTGTGTGGCGAGGTATTTGAGAAGTAAGAATGATTTCATCAAAAAAACCATTGGAGCTCCAACCGGTTTTTATATGACTATTTTTCCAGACCCAATTTAACATCATAACAAATTATAAATAAACAATCTATACTTTTGGTTAGATTTTTTATATAGTTTGATTGACAGCAAAACCTAAGAAAAGGGGTGTTATTCATTGAGAATCATTTGTCACCTTGATCAATCTGATTTACAGGAGTATATGCAAAAAGTCTTTGGTACCAGTTATTTGGTTTCTAGTGTAACGAAAATGCATGGCGGTGCACAAAAGGTAGTCTATAAGATTGACTGCAGCAATGGATTTTCCTGCGTTCTGTATGTTTGGGATCTTACCATGAATTATTTTCAAGAAGAAATAGCGAACAGAGATATACATGAGCAATCCTATAGTAGTGATTTATTTGAATTAAATAACAAGTATTTAATCCAACAAGGAATTCAAACTCCCCTTCTATATGATCTGAATAAGGAAAGAAACCGTTATCCTTATGATTATGCTCTCGTTGAATATGTAAGTGGACAAAAGGCAGAAGTTTATTTTCAACATTCCAATTCATATGTTAAAGATAAAGTGTTTCAGCGGATAGGAGATATGCTGGCAGACATGCATGCCAACGAGAGACTTACTCATGGGAGAGCGAATCAAAGTGGGATCAACACGGAAAAATGTCATCACTTGCAAATGAAGAATGCAAAAAAAGATTTAGATTACGCATGCCAACATATTGACAGCATCCGGGCTAGTCATAGCAATCTACTCGATACATTGTACGAGCTTGAATCAAAAATCGAACCAAGAAGTCGTTATGGATTTATACATGGGGAACTCGGCCCTGATCATGTATTAATTAATGACAAACTAGAACCTTATTTGATTGATATCGAAGGAGCCGAGTTCTTTGATATTGAGCATGAGCACAGTTTTTTGCAGTTTCGATTTGGGGATTATTATCGATATTTAAAGAATGATACTCTCGACCCCAACAGGATGTTATTCTATCGATTCCATCATCATATATCCTTAACTTCAGGCGGGTTGAGATTGCTTCACAGAGGATTTCCGAATCAACAATTTGCAAAAGATCTAACCGATCACCATTCCCGTTGTGCACTGCGTTTTATTGAAGGTTGAACTTATGTCATTAAAAATTTAAAGATAGATAGGAGTTAAATATAATGATAAAAGGTTTCGGAGGAATATTTTGGAGAACTAACAATCTTGATGTTATAAAAAAATGGTACAGTGAAGTGTTGAAGATTGAAATAGAAAATTGGAATGGGACTGTGATTAAACCCGAATTAGGAACTGAGACTATCTTTTCTTTCTTTGCCGAGAATGACAGTTATTTTCCTACAGAACAACAAGTGATGTTAAATTTCCAAGTACATAATCTAAACGAGACTATTCAGCATCTTGAACAAATTGGTGTACCTCTTGAAAAGAAAGAAGAGATTAGTGAATTTGGAAAGTTTATTTGGATTAAAGATCCTGAAGGTCGATTGATCGAACTTTGGGAAAAATAGCCCGTTGTAATCATTTGCTATTAAGCTAATGAGTGCTTTAGTTCAATAAAAAAAGTTTATTCTTTTGAAGTGCACCTCCGATTATTAGACACAGGCTAACAATCGGAGGTGCACTTTTTTAATCTATCCAACTTAGTATAAGCCTATCCATTTATTAATAATATCAATCTATCAATAAATTACAATCATCTTAAATGTCTGAATTTTCCATAAATTAAAGGTTATCCCCCAAACAACCTCGAATATTGTAATAAACATACATAACATAAGGAGGTTGATCTATTTTGTTTCGTTCATTTACAAATGGATGTGTTGCCCTTGTGCAGCGTTTCTTACCAGAACCGTTTATTTTATCATGCTTATTAACCGTTTTCGTTATCTTCTTCGGCATGTTTGCAACGCACCAAACACCGGTCGAAATGATTACGCATTGGGGCAATGGAATTTGGGGACTTCTTGCCTTTTCTATGCAAATGGCTCTTGTACTCGTGACAGGATCTGCATTAGCAAACGCTCCTCTTATTAAAAAAGGATTAACGAGAGCAGCGAAATTACCGAAAACAAATGGACAAGGTATTATTGCTATTTCAATCGTAAGTTTACTAGGAGCATACATAAACTGGGGGTTTGGTATTGTTGTATCGGTTTTATATGCAAAAGAAGTGGCAAGACAGTTAGAAGGATTAGATTATAGGTTAGCAATTGCTTCTTCCTACTCTGGATTTCTCATTTGGCATGCAGGCCTTTCTGCTTCTATCCCTCTTACGTTAGCAACAGGCGGCGAAACGTTAATCAAAACGACAGCTGGAAGTATTAAAGAAGCGATTCCAATAACAGAAACGTTATTCTCACCATACGCTCTCGTTCCAGTTATTATCTTTTTAATTACGATGCCTCTCATTAATAAAGCAATGCATCCAGATGAAAAACATACGATTACAGTAGACCCTAGCGTGTTCCATGAAGAGGCTGCCGCTCAAGAAGTAGAGCAAAAAACATTCGCTGAAAAAATGGAAAATAGTATGATTATTACACTTTGCATCGGGTTATTAGGTCTTATTTATATTTTTAACTATTTTAGTACGAAAGGCTTTAACCTTACACTTGATATCGTTATTTTTATGTTATTGATTGCCGGTCTTATTTTCCACCGTACTCCGATTCAATATATTCGCGCTTTCTCTGACTCAACTAAGAGTGCTTCAGGCATTTTACTTCAGTTTCCGTTCTATGCTGGAATTATGGGGATGATGATTGGAGTAAATAGTGAAGGGCTTTCGCTTGGAGGAGCTATTTCTACTTTCTTTATTAGTATTTCAAATGAAACCACATTCCCGCTCTTTACATTTTTAAGTGCTGGAATTGTTAATATTTTCGTTCCCTCTGGAGGCGGTCAATGGGCAGTGCAAGCACCAATTATGATTCCAGCTGGCGCTGAACTTGGTGTACCTGCTGCGAAAACAGCGATGGCAATTGCATGGGGCGATGCTTGGACAAATTTAATTCAACCTTTTTGGGCACTACCGGCATTAGCGATAGCTGGTTTAGGCGCTCGTGATATTATGGGATTTTGTGTTGTTAACTTACTATATGCAGGATTTATCATTAGTCTATGTTTCTTATTTATTTAAACGAAAAGCTAGTTTTATACTAGCTTTTTTATATAATAAATCATTTGTTATCTATACAGCTTATTACCTTCCTCCACTCTACCTCTGCATGATTTAATGCTTCATATGTAAACAAATCTTCACACACTTTTTCAATCATATGAGGATTGTTCTTAAGGAAATTCCACTGCAATACTTTAGGAAGAAAATATGTTTCATATTCTTTACTTCCCTTTATTACCTCATCAACTTCTCTTTCACAAATCCCTCTTATTAAATAATCATTTCTTAATTGTATTTGAATTTGTTGAAACGTTTCGCTGTATTTCTTCAATTGGACTAAACACTTAATATACGTACGAAAAAGTTCGTCATCATAATTGCAACACTTTATAATACGATCTATTTCATTCATAATGTACGAGCCTTTTCTTCTATTTGTAATAGCCATTTTTCACGCTTCTCTAGTTTACTCGTTTTCACAGATTGAAAAACTGACCGTTTTATATCGCGAATACCACAAAAACGTAAAACCCCTCGTTTCATCATAATCCAATCCGCTGATCGATATAATAGGGCCACGTACCATAACGGTGAGTCTAACGTATTAATAACCCACGCCTTCTTTCCTTTCAATAAGCCTTTCGGTAATGATCCCTCATATTTATAAGCAAATCCAGCTACAAAAATACGATCGATAAATCCTTTTAAAATAGCAGGCATGCCCCACCACCATATCGGATATATGAAAAGAAGAATATCCGCCGCTTTCACTAATTCTCTATATCGCTCCGTCTCTTCTTCATGTAATAAATCACGTCTTTTTTTCTCTTCATTAAATACAAGCACTGGATCAAATTGTTCTCTATACAAATCAAGTATTGTAACAGAATGATTTGTTTCTCCAAGTCCTTTTTGCACATGCTCTAAAATTGCCGCATTAAAGCTTGAAGGATTAGGATGAGCGTATATAATTAGTACGTTCATTACAAAGCAACTCCCTCTTTAGTTAAAGTTTCCCCTTCTTTAACATCTTCTCTACAATTTGCACGTTTTTCGAACTTTGTAACAAACGATTTAATACTGTTAGTAACTCTTCTTTTTCTAAACCGTTCAGTTTCTCTTTAACCGTACTCTCACCAGCACCTTGAATATCATAAACAACTGCCGCCATATGTTTACAATAATTTTCATAAGGACACTCGCAGCTACTTTCTGTAAAATCTTCAAGATCAATAATCACTTCATAGTTTCCTGCATTTCCAGTAACGAAAGCAAATACTTTCTTGTCGTGTATTTCAACATCTTCTACATGTCCCTCTTCATAATATTCATATCCTCTATCTATAATGTACTTTGGAATCGATTTCGTTATATCTTTTAATAAGTACGCATACATCACAACACCTCTTCCTTTAATTCCCTTTTGACTTCCAAAATACTGCATGTTATTCTAATAACTGTCAAGTAGCGAGTCTACGTGACAAAACGACTGACACCTATTCGGCGAAGGTGTCTCTTTTCATTTGCAGCCGATATGAAGTGCCTCTTTCAGGCACATTCAATCTTTGACACTACACACTCAACACCCATTCCCTTGTATCAGGCTGCTTTAGCAGTCTTTTACTCTACATACTTCGTTATTTCAAGACGAAAAGAGAGCTTAGCTCCCTTTTCCCGCTTTATAAAATACCCCTTTTTCAGCATAGCGATATTCATCATCAGCTAAAGTAATTTTCCCATCCAGTTTGAGTTCATCTAATAGTCTTGATAAATAAAATTGATGTAACATTTTTTTAGTGAATTTTCCTTCATGATGCGAAACGATATGTTCTTGAATATCTAACAATGATATTGGCTTATCTTGCTCTATCATATATTCATAAACTGTACTACGCAGTTTTACGTATTTTTCGAGTGTCACAGTACTTCGCAACCCCTTTCTTCTTAATTATATGTTTTCGTAATCGGTTTTTTTGCAACAAAAAAACCTCTCCGATAAGAAGAAGTTACGTATATCTTCGTCTTATCTCCCAGAACAAATATGTTCTGCTGGAATTAGCACCTGCATCGCGGTTGCTGGGTTTCATCGGGCCAGTCCCTCCACCTCTCTGGATAAGAAAATATTCACTTTAAATTTAACTATACGTAATTTTATTGTAATTGTCAAATAAATATAAAAATTATATTTTCTTCTTTATTGTTCATACTACAAAAAGATGTACAAAAGGAGGCTACTACGTTGAAAAAGAATGCTCGTGGATATGTACAAGATTCTTTTCATTCCTTACAAGAAGCGAAACATTGTTTAGAAGATGCATTACAAACTGTTGAAGAAGATTTTAATCGTGCACGTATTGAACAATCCCTTTACGCTGTAGAGCAAGCATTACAAAGATGCGATTATACCGTTCACATTTTAGAGCAAGAATGAAAACTTCCCATCTTTTGATGGGAAGTTTTTCAAATGGCATACTTCATCATTATTACCGTTATTATTAAAAAATATACAGAATTAACAATTTCTAAAATCCCTACTTTTAATATAGAAATCTTTTTGCCATACAACATAATGGCCCGGATGACACTTGGTACAAATATGAGTGAACACCATGGATTTATAGCAAATACAATTACCGTTAATACAATATGGTATCCCCAAGATATAAAACGATACTTCGGATTGTTTTTTTCACGAATCATCGTTTTCACATAAAACGTACTTCCTAAAAAATATAGAAATGAAATAAGCGCAATGAATAATGCTGTTTTATCTATGAATTTCACGGAGAAATAATAACTGATTAAACCACCTATACAAAACACTATAATCGCACAAACATCATTTAGTAATGCTCGTTCATTTTTTTGACGAGCGTAATACATATTTACAATAAACAATGGAATCATTAATACTGCGAATAAAAGAATTCGCCATTCATATAATAAAGAAATCATCCCAAATATAAATGCAATGATAAAATAAACAATTGCAGCGTGTAGAAATTCTTTTTTTCGTCTTTGCCTTATGTACATGAGAAATGGGTAAGTGGCTAGATAGATAAAGAACCAGGCTAAAAACAGTGGGATATGATAAAAAGTAGGTTTACCAAGTAATACACTTAATAGAAATGGTATGACAAGCATCGCCCATGCTCCATGTTGCTTCGGAATAACTAACTTCATTAACTATACACCTCCCTCTTGAAAATAATTCTCACCTACTATTATACAAATAATTTCATATAATAACGGATATATATTGAATCTATTTTTTGACAATAAAAAATGCTTCTTACAATATGTAAGAAGCATGAAAGAGGCAAACGAATATGTAAGTCGCGACCCTACCTTATATGAGTATGCTTTTCTATGTCACGTTATGCTCATCTAATATACCGTATTTCTTTTTAAATCTTGTGAGGATCGTAATCCATGACGTGCTAAATAACAGAAGGAAAATAACATTCGATATCGCGTGACTAAGATCGAATGAAAAACTTGCGACATAGTAAGCAATAACTGTTTCCCACGTTGCTTCCTGTATAAAGCCAAGAAGTCCCCAAAAGTTCATAATCCAGCCAAATAGAAATCCAACGACAAATCCATATATGAGTCGTCCCCATAGTTTTTTCATCAAAAATGTATTTCGGAGTAATCCTGCTATAAACCCGATCATGCCCCAAGAGAACATTTGCCACGGAGTCCACGGACCTTGTCCTAAAAAAATGTTAGATACAATAGCCGCCGTTGCCCCAATCATAAAGCCAGTTTCACTCCCAAAAACAATTGCAGAAACGATAATGACAAAAGAAGTCGGTTGTACACTCGGTAAAATAGAAAATGGTACCCGGCTAACCGCTGCAATCGCCGCTAACACAGCAACGATAACAATTTCACGTGAAACAAACGCCTTCCTTTCAAAACGGACATAGAAAGGTAACATAATGATCGCTAATAAAAACAAACTACTTACCATGTAATACCCGTCCATAATAAGAGTCGTAAAGAGTAGTGTACATATTACAACGGCAAAAACAAATATTATAAATGCAACATATCGTTTGGACACGCTTCGTACACATCCTCCCACGTTAATGCAAATGGCAACTCTCTACGGATGAATCGATTAATAGATGTTGTATAAAAGAAGTTACCACTAAAGAACTCTTTCGGTGCATCATTCATAATAACTTTCCCGTCAAATAACATCATACATTGATCAACGTATTTCGCTGCAAACTCAATATCATGCGTTGCCATTACAATTGTTGTACCTTCTTTTTGCAACTGTTTAAATAGCTCTCCTATTCTTTCCTTTTTCCATGGATCGAGTCCCTTTGTCGGCTCATCCAGTAATAATAAAGTTGGCTTTGATAATAACGTTGTACATAATGCGAGTAATTGTTGCTCTCCGCCGCTACAATCATGTGGATGGCGCTCTTTAAGTGAATCTAACCAGAACTTTTTCAACATTTCTTCTGCTATTACTTTTCCCTCTTCGCCATATAATTCATTAGCACGCTCATAAACCTCTTCCCATACTGTATCAAATGTAAAATGATAGTATGGATGTTGCGATACGTACCCTATACTTTTAAATCGTTCTTTCGAATCAATTTTATGTACCACTTTTCCATTCCACTTTACCTTACCTCTTCTAGCTTTTTGCAATCCTGCTAAAATCGTTAACAGTGTAGACTTCCCAGTCCCGTTTTTCCCAACTAGAGCTGTCCATTTTCCCTTTTCAATGTTCACTGTTAAATCTCGTAAAATAAGTGGACTACTTTTTTCATATTGAAAAGATATATGTTCTGCACTTAAAATTACTTCTTGCTTTTCACATTGTTCTACTTGCCCATTCCTATATGATATCGCTGAAAAATCATTCATTTTCATTTGCGCTTCTCGCACTGTAAATGGAATCTCTTTCACATTCCACTCTAAAAACAACCTTGGAATTTGCGGAATGAATGGACGAAACTTTTCTACTTCCCACATGTTCGCTATCACATTTTTAGGAATATCATCGTAAACAATTTTCCCTTTATTCATACAAACGACACGAGTCGCTAGCGACATCGCTTCATCTAAACGATGTTCACTTAAAACTATCGTAATTCCAAGTTCTTCATTAATACGTTTTAACAATCCTAAAAACTCTTTCGCAGCAATCGGATCTAGCTGCGCTGTCGGTTCATCCAGTAATAATAGCTTCGGCTGCATCACTAATACTGCTGCTAAATTTACTAGTTGTTTTTGACCACCAGATAAAGTATGAACAGATTGATGTAACAAATCTTGAAATCCTAAAAAGCTAATGAGTTCCGCTATTCTTTGTTGAATAATATGTGATGGTAGCCCGATATTTTCTAAAGAGAATGCTAATTCTTGAATAACTGTATCCATTACGAGCTGATTTTCTGGATTTTGAAATACCATCCCAATTTCTTGTGCAGATAATAAATCTGGTACATCTTCTAATAAAGCACCACCATAATATGTATGCCCAGAACGCGTGCCAATTGGAAGTAACTCCTTTTTAAAATGTTTCAATAAAGTTGTCTTCCCAGAGCCGGAACCACCAGCAAGTACTATAAATTCTCCTTTTTGAACAGAAAGAGAAATATGCTGTAACGCTTCTTCATTTTCATCAGCATATATAAATGATAAATTCTTTATTTCTGCATGCGCCACCATATCCATTCCCTTCCTTCCATTACAATCGGTAAACTAATAAACATCATATATAGGAAAAACATCATTCCATCGTATTGCTGGAACAGAATTGATTCCACTTTCGGATAAATAATCAATTTCCCTCCGCCATAATAACTAAATATGAACGAGGCTATAAATAGAATACTTAAATAACCTAGCGTGTACCAATCGCGTCTTTCCATTCTATATCGAATATAAGTCGTACGCTTCGTTACACCAAATCCGCGAGCCTGCATAGAATCTGCTGTTTGTAGTGCATCTTCTAACGAACAAACTAATAACACTTGCAGTAATTTCATCCCATTTTTTATACGCTCAATGAGTGAACCTGAATCTAATTGTACACCTTTCGTTTTTTGGACGAGTGTAATTTTCTTTAATCGCCTAATAAACAAAGGAACAAATCGCACTGTAATCATCGTTAACAATGCAACTTTCGGTGAAATTCTTGAAAACAAATATAAAAATTTATGACTCGAAATAATATCGTTATAAGAAGCAAACGTAAACATAATCGTAACTAATAATAACCCCATAACAAGTCCATACATAACTGCCTCAAGCTTAATCCGGCTATCTCCTAACCAAAATAACGTAGTCGCCCCTCTATGTGTTAATAAAGAATTAAATAAAATTACCATTAGAAAGAATACGATAGTACTCGGCAGCATGTTTCTTATTTTCTCGCCATTTCCTTGTACTATATTTAAGATTACTATTAGTATAATCGCTCCAATTAAAAAAAGAGGATGAAGACACATCATACATAGTATCATCACCCCAATATAATAGAAAAAATTCACAAAAGGATGTAAAGAAGAAAAGCTTATTTTCATAGTCCTTTACCGAAGATCCTTTCCTATTTTAATACAAACACCCACTCGATTGTATCTCCTGGTTTTACTTTAACTACACCCGCACTATAGTTTGGAAAAGCACCGTTCACACGATATTTCCATCCACTAGTTTCAGTAATATCTTTTTCATATAAATTATTAATACCTTTTACATAAATATCACCTTTAGAGCCCATTGCATCAAGCTCTAATCCTGTGCTCTTTAACACACTGTAAACTGTATCGCCTTCTTGAACATCAACCTTTTTCGCACCTAATAAGTACCCTTCATTTCCTTTTACGGAGATTGTAACTTGTTTTTCTTGCGGTTTTGGTACTGGTACTGGTACTGGATCTGGTTTTGGCTTTGGTTCTGGATTTGACTGTGGTGGAGCCGGCACAGTTACCTGTTGTTGCCCTTTATTCGGGTCTTCCTTTTGCTCCTGCTTCGGTGTTTCTTTCGGCTGATTCACAACCCTTGCTTCTTCTTTTACTTCTGGTGCTTTCGGCTGCTGGGGTTTCTCTTCTTGTACTTTTTGTTGTTCTGGTTGTTTATTTACAGCAGGCTGTTCCTTTGGTTTCTCTTCTTTCTTTACTTCAGGTTGTTCCTGCGCTTTTTCTTCTTTCGGTTTCTCTTCTACTTTTTGTTCTTGTTTATCTTTCTGCTCTTCTTGTGGTTTCTGTTCCGGTTCAGCTTGTTTCTCTTCCGGTTTCGGTACATCTTTTTGTTCTTCCTGTTTCGCTACTTCTTTTTGCTCTTCTTGCTTCGGTTCGGCCTTCTTCTCAGGTTTTACAGCCGTTTCTTCACATCCGGCTAATAATCCCAATGAAAGAATTAAAGAAATGAACCATTTCATCTTACTCATGCTGTCCCTCACCTTTCATAATAAAGTGAAACTTTAATGAGTGGAGATTTTGTTTATCTCCACTCATTATTAGCCCTCACCTTTTATAATAAAATTAGGAGCAAATGATTGCTCCTAATTTTTGTTAAGCTGCTTTACGTCTCCATAATACATATGCAGAAGCGATACATAATACACCCATACCTACTTCTGTAGCTGCACTATGAGAAGATGCTCCTGTTTGTGGTAATTGATTCTTATTCTTATTTGTTTCTTTATTAACTCGTTCGTTATCTACAACAACTTTTAGATTTTCATCTTTTGGTTGTTTTTGTAACTCTTCTTGTTGTTTCGATTGTTCTACAACCTCTTTTTCTTCTACAGTTGGTTCTGGTTCTACAATTGGTTCTGGTTCCACAATTGGCTCTGGTTCTACAATTGGTTTCGTATCGATTTCATTCTCTACTACATTTGACCAATCATAAATCGATTTTCCAAGATCTTTAAACTGAAGTAAAGCTAAAAATGCTTGCTCTGTAGCCAGTCCGCTACCTTTTTGATCACTTGGTAACCATTTGAACTCACCATTTAGAAGCTGATATGACATTAAATTTTGTACTACTTTATTAAGACGATTGTGATCTACATCTTTAACTAACGATAGTCCAATAACTGCTTGTGCAGTACTATTAGAATTCTCTTGTCCATCAGCGGCAAAACCACCATTTCCTAGCTGCTGCTTGTATAAGTAATCCACAGCTTTTTGAATAGCTGGCTTAACGTCTTGTTGTTCTTGATAAGGAGCTAATGCTGCTAATACCATACTTGTTACATCAACGTTACTAGCACTTTCTTTACTACTTGAACTATCATACGTCCAGCCACCGTCTGTATGCTGTGACTGTAAAAGTGCTTGTACTAAAGCAGCTCGATTCCATTTTGCTTCGGCCGGAACCTCATATTTCTTTGTATCTAATGCAAGTAATGTAAATGCGTATCCTGTAACGGAATTCACTTTATCTGATTCAAATAAATTTTGTACTAAATTTTGTCCCTCTACCTTTGTAGGATCTACGTTCATTGCATTCATCATAATAATCGTTCTAGCTAAATCTGTTGCTGAAAAACGATTTAAACGCTTCTTAACTTTTTCAGCTACTGGCTTAACATAGTTTATTTTCGTTTCAAGTGGAACATTTACACCTGAACGAGCAAGTCCAATCGCAACCCAATCACTACCAATTCCATCTTGTAACATCTTTTCTGACGTTTTAGAAATCGCTTCGTTTAATTGTGCGGCTGGAATTTCGATTTTCTCTTGATTTGGTTGTTCTGTTGTTTTATCTTCTAGTTTTGGTTCTTCTGGTTTCGGTTCCTCTACCTTTGGCTCTTCTACAGTTTTACAAGTGCCAAATTTATCTAACGTTTGTTGCAATGTTTCTTGACTCATATTGCTCCAGTCTGCGACGTAACGAAATGCAACAACATCCCCAGACTCTAATTTATAACTATCCGCCCCAACTTCTGCAGATTTGTCATTTACATCATACAACCAACCGCTCGTTGCTCCGGCCATTAATCCATCGATGCCCTTTATATACGTTCCAAATGACATACTTTCAGATGTTACCTTGTCACCCATGACTTTTTGTAACAAACTAAAAGCTGTTTCTCCATCTTCAATGGAAACTTCTTTCGGACATAACATAATTCCTTTTTGTGATTCACCAATAATTGCAAGTTTCGCTGTCTTTCCTTCAGCAAACGTAATATGTACTGTATTCGCAAAAGAAACAAATACAAGTGCCACTGTCATTAATGATGTAAGCAGCCATTTCTTTAACATTGCCATCCCAAAATTCCCTCCCTTTACTAACATTCACACAAAAAAAGACCCTTTAAGGGTATGCGGTTGACACTCTCTTTTTGTAAGTGTCGAACAAAAATGTACAACACCTCCTACCCGCATTAACGAGCAGTAAGACCCCCACCTCAAATTCAACGAAAGCAAAGAAGTTAGGTGGGGATCAACTGCCCGTAAATGCCCGATTGGTGAAGGCTAATAATCAGTGGGGATGAACAAAATCCCCACTGATTAAAGTTTCACTTTATCGTAAAACGATAAACCTATACATTCTGCAAATTTTGATTTTCTGTATTATTTTACTATTGACAAAGAATTTTGTCCATGCTTTATCGGATTTATTTTCTAAGAATAATAGCTTAATAGCCTTCCATTAATAGAAGTCATCCCTCACTATGTAAGCTTTTATTACTAACAATAATTCCATCTTCATCTACATAAACATATTCATTCGGTTTCCATTCAACTTCACCAAATTGTAATGGAATATTTCTTTCTCCTTTTCCTTCTTTTACACTTCTATTTGGCATCGTCCCTAACGCTAAAATACCAATATTAATATTTTTTAGCTCCATAGAATCACGAACATATCCATTTACAATAATTCCTGCTAAGTTTTTTTCTTCCGCAATAGCTGCTAAATTATCACCAAGTAACGCACAATTTTTAGAAGCTCCACCATCAACAACTAATACTGTTCCTTCCGGCAGTGTTTGTAACCCCTCTTTTACTAGTACATTATCATCCTTCACTTTTACTGTTGCGATTTTCCCATAGAATTGTTCTTTCTTCCCATAAGATTGAAAAGACTGGCGACATATTTGTAATTCCTGTTCAAATTCATCACATAGATCCGTAGTTTTCCACATCTCTTTCCCTCTTTTCTTTTCCTTTTATATTACATATTCTTGGATTTTTTTCGTTTCCCTGTCTAATGTTGCAATAATTTGCATGTGCGGTGAACGCTATATACAAATGAAGGAAAATAAAGCTTACCACTTGAAACTATTGCTTTAAGTAAAAAGCTTTATTATAATCTATTCCACTCCTATGAAAACCATTTATTCTAGCATAAATATAAGAAGGGATTGATCATAATGATCAATCCCTTCTGTCAAAGTATAATGCCACTAAAAATTCTTTAAAAATCTTAGTTCCAAATTTTATTTACCCATTCAGGATGATCAATAAAAGGATTGCGATTATGTTGATATTTTGTAAAAATCACTTCATTACGCTTTCGCTCTAAATCATCGACAGGGTCTTGTTCATTCCATTTTAGTAAGACAGATAGTTTCCCCATGTATGGATCTTTGTTGTTATTCACCTTTTCATTTAGTTCTAAGTCTATTTCGCCGTTGTCTCCTTCGTAACGAACAGCCATGTAAAACAGCATTCTAGCGATATCTCCTTTTACACTATCACGAGGTTCCCAAGAATCACTATCATATTTACATTCTGTCGCTTCCGAATGATTCATACCACCATTATCAAAATCCAGATTTCCACGTGAACTATTTACAGATACATCCGTCGCTCTTAAATGATGCAGATCTGTTCCAGGTCCTGCAGCCGTTCCAAAATCACCGTGAGATTTTGCCCAAACATGCTCTCGGTTCCAGTTATTAACTCCTGAACCATTCGTAAATTTCTCTTGCGAACGCCCAGTATATAAGAGCAACACATTATTTTTATTATTTGGATCTTCATCAGTATCTCTTAGCGCTTCCCAAACCGCACTGTATGATATCTTTGTATGATTATCAATAACATTATGAAGTTCCTTCTTTAATTCTAAACCCGTTTTTCCTATAGCGTTATTATAATATGTATCGTCATAGTTTTTTACAGTAATCTCTTGTGCTGAAAACGTATCTACTTGTGGAGATGCAGAAACTACTTCACCATGTATGATATCTGTGAATGATAGAGATGCAGAACCTAAAATAAAAAATGATGATAGTGTAACCATAGCAAGTTTTGTGTTTCGGAACTTCATATACCCATTTCCCCTTTAAAATATAATTTGAATTGATTAATCAAAAAAGCCTATGTACATAGTTTCTTTTTCATACTGTTCTCCTAAATTTCAGTTTCTTCAATTACATAAACAATTTTTATTTTCACAAAGAATATTCTTCTCTAGTAAAGACTATTAAGATATTCTCTTACAATAAAAAGTAGTTTAATGATAACTTATAAACTTCAATTTTTTTATGCAATTATACATATTTATTGAATAGTTCATAAAAAAATTTTACATAAAAAAGCTTGTTTCTTATCTTTTCCAACTACTAATCCTAATATAGGTCTATCTGTCTCGAAAACTTTTGAAGTTACTTGATGTTTATGTTGAGAATAGAACTACCTTTATTTACTTATTTATTTGGTATCGAATCTATATACTTTTTAACTACTTCATATACATATTCTTGATTTGCCGCTGCTGTATTTGGGTTGTATTTTCCGCCGTTTGTTTTATTGTTAGATAATACTCGAATTCCTAAGAATGGTACGTCATAAGCTTTTGCGATTTGCGCTGCGGCAGCGCCTTCCATTTCTTCTACAGATGTACCGTATTTTGTATGGAACCACTTAATTCTATCAACTTCATTATTCCAAACGTCTGCCGAACCTATAGTACCTTCCACTACTTTACCTTTTGTATATTTATCTTTTACTGCATTAGCTGCTGCAAGTAAATCCTTATCTCCCTCGTAGTATCGGATTTTCTCAGCATTTGGATCTTCTCCTGCACTTCCTTCAGAAGCCATCAGGTCCATAGATATCCATTTTGCCGGCTCAATCCCTTGGTTCTCATTCATATTTGTTGTTTTTAACGAACCTATATTCGCGACTTGTTTTCCTAAAACAATATCAAATACGTTTAAATTAGGATCATGTCCACCTGATGTTCCTTGGTTAATAATCGCTATAGGTTTATATTTTTCAATAGCCACCGCTGTAGCAGCTGCTGTATTTTCCATTCCTTTACCTGTTTTCGCAACGATTACAGGATAATTGTCTACAGTTCCTTTATAAAATACGAAACTCCCAGATTTTTCTTCTTTCACATTTTTTAACCTTTTTGCAAATTTTTCAGCCTCTATTGGCATTGGACCTTGAATTAAGATAGGGTTTTGAGTGCTTTTTGCCTCAGCTACTTGTTTTGGACTAGCATTACATCCTGCAAGGATTGAGAATGATAATGCGATAGTAGTTGCTAGGGCACCATATTTTTTTAACAGATTTTTCTTCATAAATAATCTCTCCTCTTTCTCTTGTTGTTTTCTATACTCGATGTTTTGGTCCAAAGAAAAAAGCTCTAGAAATTGTAGAAGAATCTCTACTTTCTAGAACTACGGTAGTCAAAGTTAATTAAGCAAAAGATGAGACCATTGCTAAATTATAGATCGGTAGCGGCTCAATACACCGAACGACCGAATACTTTAACCCGTAGTCCAGTTCTTTCATTGGGAACTAGGTAGAAACGCTCGGACCATATTACCGAGTATATACGAGTGATGTTATTTAAAATTATTATATTGCTAATATAACAAACTATTAGTGAATACACAACAGAAATATGAACATTTTTATTAAAATAAATAAAAATGTTCGTTTTTTAAAGTATAACAGGTGAAAAATATTGTTTTTAAATGGATTGACCCGTTAAAAAACAAAATCCATATACTGAACTAGAATTAGTTCAGTATATGGATTTCAATGAGTTCTCTTTGAAGTTATATAAAGGTATATTTATCTTTTCCCTTTAGTACACGTTACTTTAAAAATAATGAAGTTGTTCAATTTTAGAGGTTCAAGTAGAAAAATCCCACAACATATTTATAAATATGCTGTGGGATTTAAATTAAAGTGTTCTTTAGAAAGTAAGCCTTAATAAGGATCGTATTTCAAATCCCCTGGTTTACTAGCACTTCTTTTTTCAAATATGTAAGGATTCTATGTCCCTTTAAATTCCACTATTTATTTCGTTACCTCTCCAAACTGCGCTCTCGTCACTTTCATCAAATCTTCAACTTTAAGCTCAATTTGCACGCCGATTTTCCCGCCGCTTACAATGATTGTTTCAAGTGATTGAGCACTTTCATCAATACATGTAGAAAATAATTTTTTCATCCCTACTGGTGAACAACCACCGCGAATGTATCCTGACACTTTCGTAATATCTTTAACAGGAATCATTTCAATCTTCTTTTCACTTACTGCTTTTGCGGCTCCTTTTAAATTTAGTTCCTCATCTACTGGGATAATGAACACATGATAATCCTTACTATTCCCTTGAGCGACAAGTGTTTTATATACTTCTCTCACTTCTCGTCCAATCTTCTCTGCTACGGATACTCCATCAATTTTCCCGTCGTTTGGGTCATATGACATCATGGAATATTCAATTTTTTCTTTATCCAATATTCGCATTGCATTTGTTTTATCTTTTTTCATGAGGCTCTCCTTTTAATACATAGAAATTTATTTCACATCATTAATTTTCCTTTTATTATACACCTTTTTCAAATTCTCCTACAAAACTTCACATATTGTTCAATTTAAAGTAAAACTTTAATTATTAGATTTTGACTCTAAACATCCTCAACTTAAAGGTACTAAGAGAGCAAAAAGAAAACCGACTCTCACCTTCAAATAAAAGGCTTGATGTCGGTTTTACATTTAACGTCCAAACTCCTTATTAAATATTTTATCCCTCCCCTCAATAACCTCCGGACCTACTGCATTGATAGCAGTTACTAAAATATGCTCTCCTCCAATAGGTCCACCGACCCTCGTTTCAAATCCATAAGTCCCACCAGCATGCCCCCAATATGATTGTCCGTCCAGTGTTTTTTCTTCATAAATTCCTAGTCCAACCTTACCTATAGGTGAATCTACTGTTTTGAACATCTGATCCATTAGCTCTTGATTTAGAAGCTTTCCGCCCAACAGTGCACTGAAGAAGGTAGTCAAATCTTTCACTGTTGAAACCATATCTCCAGCCGCATTCGCCCATGACTGATTTATTTCTGTCAAATCATATAAACGACCCGATCTGTCCATATTATACCCATTAGCATGTTCACCTGGTATGTGCGAACTTGCTTCCATTACGAATGTCTCTTTTAACCCCAGTGGCTCAATGAATCTTTTTCTAATTTGCTCCGCATACGTATCTCCTGTTACCTTTTGGATAATCTTCCCAGCTATAACAGTATTTGTGTTCGAATAGTCCCAGCCCTCCCCTGGTGCAAATACAGGCGGCTTTGCAAGTGCTAAACTGATAAGTTCATCGGTACTATAGTAACGAAATGGGTTTTGGGGCAGTGTAAGATCTCGCATATCCTTATCTATATTGGTTGCAATTCCACTTGTATGATTCAACAACTGACGAATTGTAATTTTATTTCCATCATATCCGTTACCCTGTACGACTCCTGGCAACCATTTTTCGACTGAATCATCAAGGTTTAATTGTTTCTCTTCAGCCAATTGCAGTACAACAGAAGCTGTGAATGCCTTAGTGATACTTCCGATACGGAATGAAAAATTCGGTTCCACTGGGCGTGGTATTTCATAACTTGCCGTCCCTGTAGCGTAAGACCACCGTTTTCCATCCTTTAATCCGCCAGCTATAACACTTGGGATTTTTTTATTCGTTACTACTCGATCCATTACGTATTTAACTTCTTCTCTATGCTTACTTTTCTTTTCCTTATCCGTAGGTTCCTTTTTTGATTTTGCTGCAAATTCTGAAGCTAAAATATTGTTAATCTGTTTTTCCGCTCCTAATACATTAATGTTTATCGAGATAACATGTTGACCATCTTCCGTTCCACCAGCAAAGTTAGTAAAACCAGGAATACCACCACCATGTCCCCATACTTCAGTACCGTCTGGCAATTTTGTTGCGTGAATGCCAAGCCCATACTTTCCTAATGGGGTATCAACTGTGTTAGTCACCATTTCCTTCTGTATCTCCGGTGTCAGTAGTTTACCACTTAATAAGGCATGGAAGAACGTTGTCATATCTTCTCCTGTCGAAATCATTTCACCACTAGCATTAGCAAATGATGGATTAAACAAAGTAATATCTACTAATTTATCTCCCGTATTCAAGTAGCCACGGGCATTTTTTTTCGGAATATCCATCGAACTTCCAGGAAGGACCGTTTCTTTTAAACTAAGAGGTTCAATAATTCGTTTTTTTATCTGCTCGGCATATGATTCCCCTGTTATCTTCTGAATAATCAATCCTACAATAACCATATTCGTATTCGAGTAT
Source organism: Bacillus sp. FSL R9-9410 (assembly GCF_038050385.1). Classification (NCBI taxonomy): domain Bacteria; kingdom Bacillati; phylum Bacillota; class Bacilli; order Caryophanales; family Bacillaceae; genus Bacillus; species Bacillus sp. FSL R9-9410. The sequence goes on along the minus strand of NZ_JBBOTV010000001.1, from coordinate 1,567,718 downwards.
GACCAGCCTTTTACCGGTTCTAATTCTAAGGCACGGGAAATTAATTGTTCCGGTCTATAATTCTCACTTGGATTCTCTATTAATTTTGCTTTAAGATCTGGAGTCAAGTAATCTGCAATTCCGCTTGTATGATTTAATAATTGACGAATTGTAATTTTGTTACCATCATAGCCTTTCCCTTTTATAAGTCCTGGCAACCATTTCTCTACCGTATCATCAAGACTTAGCTTCTTCTCTCCCGCAAGCTGCAACATTACTGTAGCCACAAACGACTTCGTTGTGCTCCCGATTCTAAAAGCAGAATCAGCATCTACTTTATGATTTCTCTCAATATTCCCTTCACCTGAAGCATATGACCAACTTGCCTCTCCATTTTTCACAGTAACAATGACCCCTGGAATATTTTTCGTATCGGCAGCTTTATCGACAGCTTGCTCGGTTGATGTCTTTTTATTCACCGCTTGTATGTTTCCATAAGAAGGTATTGCTAGCGCTCCAACCAATATAGTTGCTGTTAAGGTAAGTGCAGTTCCTTTTTTAATGATGAATGATTTCATAATGCATCGCTCCTATTATTTTGAATTTTTCTATTGCTTCACACACTCACCTTAACTTCAATATTGTTAAATAACATAGTGACAAAATGCTTTAATTTACTCGTGACACTATGTGCAACTCTGTCACATAAAACATGTGACAAACTGTCAACTGCTTCATATGACATGCTTTGTTGTCTGTCTTTCTATTGACGATTTAAAAGATATGTTACATGATGAATCTGAATCATTAGATAATTAATCTTAAAGTATAAGTAGGTGCTTAATTTATGTTCTCATTCACAAAAAAATGGATTTGGTATGACTGGATATTTGTGCTCATACGAACAGTTTGGCTAATTGTTATCATCGGTACTAATTTTATGTTTCCATCATTCATTCATACGTCAAGTATAATCGTACTTGCTCTCGCTTTTGTCGTTTACCTTGTACCATTAATTATTCGATATAAGAAAACAGAATGGTACCCTGCATTCGATATTATCACCGCAGGTTGTTTTTATCTTTATTTAGCATACGTAGCCCCAAATTTACTTTGGCCTTTCATTTTACTCGTAATCACTATTGGCCTATGTAGTAATCAAAATAATTACATATGGAGCGGTATTTTTTGTGGATTTGTATTCCCGTTATTGAACGCCTTGATTGCCGGGCGGTCGCCATACGAAATGATTGTTAGTTGTAGTATCGGTTTTGCCATTGGCGTTTCTTTTAATATATTAATTCAGTATCATAAACAATCTCGAATTATTGAAGAGCAAAAACTACTATTAGAACAACATATTAAAAAGATTGAAGAGCTTACTCTAATAGAAGAGCGTAATCGATTGTCACATGAGCTACATGACACAATTGGTCATACACTTACTTCTCTCATCGCTGGCGTCACATCACTAAAATCATCAGTACCGAATTCACAGTTTGAAAGAACTGATTCACTTATCAGCATTGCTCAGCATAGTCTAGATGACATCCGAAAGCATCTACACGAGCTATCTCATAATCCACTTAGTAATTCATTAAGTGAATCACTGCAACAATTAACAGAAGAATTTATAAAATCTACAGGTACAACCGTTACATTTCGTACGATTGGCAATGAAACTCTTGTGATGCAAAAAGTGAATTTTTGCCTATATCGTTGTCTTCAGGAGTCGTTAACAAACGCTGTTCGGCATGGTAAAGCGAGCACCATATCCGTTCAACTGCATTTCGACGGACAACAACTTCGATTGCAAATTGAAGATAACGGTATTGGAATGGAAGAAATTCAATTTGGCTTTGGCCTCAGTGGAATGAAAGAACGACTTGAACAAGTTCAGGGGACATTATCTGTTCATTCTAGTACTGAGCAAGGAACATTCATCGTTTGTAATATTCCATTACAAACAGAGCTTGTACATAACATAATTCGCTTATTGGTCGTTGATGATCAGGAACTTATTACAAATAGTTTAGAGCAAATTTTAGAGCATCACACTGATTTTACTGTTGTTGGTAAAGCACACGATGGAGCTGAAGCTTTAAAACTATGTGAACAATTACAGCCTGACATTGTACTAATGGACATTCAAATGCCAGAAATGAATGGTATTGAAGCTTTACTAGAAATGAAGCGATGTTGGCCTAATATGAAAATTGTTCTTATGACAACATTTGAAGATTCCTTACAAGCAGCAACTGCACTAGAGCATGGAGCTGAAGGTTACATGTTGAAGTCTATTCATCCACAAGAAATGAAGGAAGCCTTGAAGCTTATTTATAATGGTGGGACTTGGATCGATCAATCGGTTGCTACACGAGTTTTCGAGGAAATGAAACTTCAACGTGAGCAATTAGAAAAAATCGGATCGACTAAACAAACTTACCCGTACGGACTTACAAAACGCGAAATGGAAATTTTAGAGCATCTATCAAACGGGCTACGTTACAAGTCAATTGCCGCTAAACTGCTTTTATCGGAGGGAACGATTCGTAATTACTGTTCAAATCTCTACTCAAAGCTTGGTGTCAACAACCGTGAAGAAGCAATTAAAATGGCACGAACAGAAAACATTCTGTAGGTAATGTAAAAGTAATATGTTTCTCTTAAAACTGAAAATATTGATATTTCAAAAATCATTTGTTATACTTTGTAAAAAACTTATTAAGGAGAGATTTCATATGTGTACTTTCAATACTTCTTTCCAACTTCATCATCATACGTAACGCCGTGTATCCGAAGAAAAATTTTTCTTCGTGGGTACAGGGCTTTTCCTGTTGACCCACGAAGCGTTTATACAGCTATGTGGGTATTTTTATACCCGCATAGCTTTTTTTAATTTAAAAGAGGAGTGATTATGGTGGAAATGAAAAATGTAAAAGGGACAAAAGACTATTTACCAGAGGAGCAAGTGCTGCGGAATAAAATTAAAAGAACGTGTGAAGATACATTTGAACGCTATGGGTGTAAACCTTTAGAAACTCCAACGTTAAATATGTATGAACTTATGTCATACAAGTACGGCGGTGGTGATGAGATTTTAAAAGAAATATACACACTTCAGGATCAAGGAAAACGCGACCTTGCCTTACGTTACGATTTAACAATTCCCTTCGCAAAAGTTGTCGCGATGAATCCGAACATCCGCCTTCCTTTTAAACGATATGAAATTGGTAAAGTATTTCGAGATGGTCCGATTAAACAAGGGAGATTTCGTGAATTCATTCAATGTGATGTTGATATAGTTGGTGTAGCGTCTGTCATGGCAGAAGCTGAACTCATGAGCATGGCGTTTGAATTATTCCGAACGTTAAACTTAGAAGTCACGATTCAATATAATAATCGAAAATTATTAAACGGTATTCTCCAGTCTATTAACATCTCTACCGAATTAACGAGTGACGTAATTTTATCATTGGATAAAATCGAAAAGATTGGGATTGATGGTGTACGAAAAGATGTATTGGAGCGTGGAATTTCTGTAGAAATGGCCGACACGATATGTAATACCGTTGTGTCTTGCCTAAAACTTACTATTGCCGACTTTAAAGAAAATTTCAATAATCCACTCGTTACCGATGGAGTAAACGAATTGCAACAATTACAGCAATACTTACTCGCTCTCGGAATAAATGAAAATACGATATTCAATCCGTTTTTAGCAAGAGGACTCACAATGTATACAGGCACTGTGTATGAAATCTTTCTAAAAGATGGCACGATTACATCTAGTATCGGTAGCGGTGGTCGATACGATAATATTATCGGGGCATTCCGTGGTGATAATATTAGCTATCCAACTGTAGGGATTTCATTCGGTTTAGATGTTATTTATACAGCTCTATCACAGAAAGAAACCACATCATCTACAGCGGATCTTTTTATCATTCCACTCGGGACAGAATTACAATGTTTACAAATCGCCCAGCAATTGCGCTCTACTACTTCTTTAAAAGTCGAACTTGAACTAGCAGGACGCAAATTAAAACGTGCCCTTAATTATGCCAATAAAGAAAATATCCCGTATGTGCTTATAATTGGCGAAGAGGAAATTGTTACAGAAACCGTTGTATTGCGCAATATGAAAGAAGGTACTGAAGTGAAGATTCCCCTCTCTTCCTTAGAAAATAACACATTTAATAACTATATATAATAAGCGCCACCCTCATTTGGGTGGTTTTTCTAGTGAAGAAATAAAAAACCATTTAGTTTACATAATATAATTATCGATCGCTATACATGTGATTTTCAACCATATACAAAAAAAGAGGGCAGATATGCATCTCCCTCTTTTGTCTAACTCTTTTTATTATTATTCTTGTTCTTGCTCGTCCATAATCTTCTCGAACGCCGCAGATACTTTTTCAAATTCCTCGTCATTCTCTATGTATGAGAATTCATTATCTTCTTCTACTTTTAAAAAGAAGATATCAATGTCTTCCTCTGTTTCTGTTTGAATGTCTTCTACAAAGGCAACCGCAATGTATTCTGCTCCTTCGACATCCATCGCTCCAAGCACTTCAACTTCCTGTTCTTCATTATTCTCATCACTAAGACTAAAAACTTCGCCTACTTCAATTGCTTCCATATTCATTCTCCTCCTATCATACTCTAAAAAATAAAACGTTCAAATTGCACACTTACTAACATATCTTTCCATAAAAAAGTTGAATTCATACAGAAAGAACAACAAATTCTTGCTGATTCAGCAAAAGTATTCAACTATAAGGATATCATTTATGAATAGGAATGAACATATTTTAAATGAGATAATTGGATTAATTAATTTTAAATCCTCCATGTTCCATAATGATTCTTTCATATAGGTAGCAGATATGTCACCTTTCAATCTGTAAGTAACTACTAAAATGGTACCTCATACCCTGATTCGTTTCCGTACGTTTTTAGGATGAGAGATAAATCCTTCTATATAAAGTGAAACTTTAATCAATGGGGTGTTTACGTGCAGCCCGACTCCCACCTAACTTCTTTGCTCCAGCCGAATTTTGAGGTGGGAGTTTTACTGCCCACAAATAGCGGGATAAACTAAAGAGACTTATGCAGCAATTCCAGTACATCTTTCATCGCAAAAGGACCGTCTTTTTTTACATGCTCAGCGAATTCAGAAACGAGACGTAATGTTTTCACACTTTCGATTGGATGATCCCCTGACGCACTTTCAGCAGAAAGCATAACAGCATTCGTTCCGTCCAATACAGCCTGAAATACATCAGTCACCTCAGCTCTTGTAGGAATAGAGTGATCTACCATAGATTGAAGCATTTGTGTCGCTGTAATTACATATGTATTCGTTCGATTGCACTCACGAATCATCATTTTTTGTAAAAGCGGAATAAATTGATACGGCAATTCCACACCTAAATCTCCCCTTGCGATCATAATGCCATCCGCTTCTTTGCAAATGTCTTGAAAATTCTCGATTGCTTCCATCGTTTCTATTTTTGCAATTAAATTCGGGGAAGTTTCTTTATGCTCTTGTATAAAATCTCGTATTTCCTTTATATGACTAGGTTTTCGCACAAAGGAACACGCAATAAAATCAACATTCTCTTCTAAAAGAAACTGAATATCTTTTTTATCTTTCTCTGTAATAGCTGGTAAACTAACAATTGCACCTGGTAAGTTTACCCCTTTATGAGAGGCAATATTTCCACCTGTTTTTATCCTCGTTTCTATTTTGTCCGCACTTACCTTTTCAGCGATTAACTCAACTTCTCCATCATTTATAAGAATCCTACTTCCAACTTTCACGTCATTCGCAATCCCTACATAATCAACACTTGCTTCTTCTTTATTCCCTTGTACTGGATGAGTATGTAAAATAAATAACTCCCCTGCTTCAAGTGTAATTTGTTCCTCTTTCATTTCACCCAATCTTATTTTAGGACCTTGTACATCCCCTAGAATTTTAATAGAATCGTCTAACGATTTCACTAAACGAATGATATCTTTATGACTTTCATGCGTGCCATGTGATAAATTTAACCGAACAATTTTCATACCATTGTTTATTAACTGCGCTAATGTTTCTTCATTATTACTTGCCGGTCCAATTGTGCAAACTCGATCAATTGTCATTTTCCCACCATCCTTTTTTAAATGTTTCCCATAAAATAAAAAGAAGATTCTTTTTATAAGAAAGACCATACAACTAAGGGTGCACAGAGGTTTTATATGAGGAGAAGCGATTGCTGAGTAAGTAGCTTAAATTTAACTTTTTGACTCCATAGTTATTGTTAGTTTCGGTGCAATAGGGTACTACTAATAATAAATCTTGTTTACATACGAACGTTAGATTGGGATATCGAAAACAACCTATGGAGGAACCACAATGACTACTTTTCGTAAAAAAATCATGGGACTAACATTAGCGGGAACGATAGCACTATGGTCATTAGCAGCAGGAAGCATGATGAACGGTAACGAGGTAAAAGCTGAGGTAAAGAAATCAGGAAAGCAACCCAAAAATGTAATTTTCATGGTTATAGATGGGACCAGCTCTTCTGCTACAACATTAGCCCGGTGGTATAAAGGTTCACCTCTTGCACTAGATCAAATTGTATCCGGAGGTGTTCGTACGTATTCAGCAGAATCAGCTATTACGGATTCTGCACCAGCAGCCACAGCTTTAGCGACAGGAAATAAATCAAATTCAGGCTACGTGGGCGTATTACCTTCTGTTGTGAATTCACCTGGCTTAGAACCAGTGAAAGAAGAATGCAAGTTTCGTCCAGTTGCCAACGTCTTAGAAGGCGCAAAACGTTTCGGCCGCGCGACAGGAATCATTGCTACATCAGAAATTCAGCATGCTACTCCGGCTAGTTTCTCTGCCCACCATGCTAACCGCAAGAATTTTGAAGTAATTGGTGAACAGCAAGTTTATCAAAATATAGAAGTTGTATTAGGTGGTGGCAAGGCGGCACTTCAGCCTACGACAAGCAATGGAATTCGTAAAGACAACGAAGATTTAGTAAAAGTAATTCAAGGAAAAGGGTACGACTTTGTCGAAACAAAAGATGCTTTATTAAACTCCAAATCAAATAAAATCTGGGGTTCTTTCTCTAATACTGCCCTTGCGTTCGATATAGATCGTGAAGCAAACCATCCTAAGCAGCCAACTCTTTCCCAAATGACGAGCAAAGCAATTCAAACATTATCAAAAGATAAAGATGGTTTCTTCTTATTCGTAGAAGGCAGTAAGGCAGATTGGGCAGCACATGTAAATGACCCAATCGGGATAATTAGCGATGTATTGGCGTTTGACGATGCGGTTACAGAAGCATTAACATTTGCGAAGAAAGATGGTAACACTATGGTCATTGCTTTAGCGGATCATGGGAATAGCGGTATTTCCATTGGTAACAGCAATACAACAAAAGGCTATGATACTACACCAGTATCAGCTTACATTGACCCACTGAAAAAGGCAAAAATGACACTTGAAGGTGCTACAAATAAACTAAAAGATGATTTATCTAATATAAAAGAAGTCGCTGCACTTTACGGTTTAGACAACCTAACTGATGATGAAAGAAAAAAATTAAAAGCTGCACAAAAGAAAACTGATGTAGGTCCAATCCTTACTAAATTATTGGCCAACCGGGCGAACATCGGTTTTACAACTGGTGGTCATACAGGTGAAGATGTATTCTTATACTCTTACGGTCCTCAAAAGCCATACGGTTTACTCCAAAATACAGACATTGCGAAAATAATGGCCAAAGCAATGGGCTTTCAATTAGGAGAAATCAGTAAGAAATTATTCTTAGATGCTGAAACAGCCTTTAAACAAATTGGTGCAACTGTAACGATTGACAAAAAAGATGCACGAAACCCGGTGCTTGTAGTAAAACGCAATAATACAGAGGCCAAATTATTTGTTAATAAAAACATTATCTATCTCGGCGGAAAAGATTATGAATTAGGAAGTGTTGTTGTAGAAAGCAACGGGAAATTCTATGTCCCTGAAAAAGCAATTCAACTATTCACAATGCATTCTAGCTAAAAAAGATTATTTTGTTTAAATCTTCATTAAATCGCACTCCTATTCGTTAATCTCAAAGTAACTTCCTGTATAATACAATTAAGTAATTAACAGGAGTGTTATTCATGCCAGATATATTAAGACTTGTTATCTTTATTGTTGTTGCAATTGGTGCAATCATTAACTTATACCTAGAGTTTAAAAAACCTAAAAAAAGTATATTCTCAATAATTTTTCTATCGATACTCCTTATTGGGGCCTCAGGATTAATTAAAGATATTTTATCTCGACTTTTATAGAAGAATGAATAAAACCCGATATTCCGTCAATAATGTAGACAACATTATACTTTCTCCGATTCCCCCTTGGAGATGAGCAGTTAGCTTTTGCTAGCTGCTCTTTTGATTTGCACCCCAACCATGAATGCAGTAATTATATAACTTCCCATCAATATGATCTGTACGCCCATCATATTTAGCTTTGTCCCACAAACTTCATTCACTTCTAGGACACTGCTTCTTGCTGTAAAAATAACGTCTGAGCTTGTGAGGTAAATATAGAAGTGTCCTAATCCTACATTCCGGACCATCGCCTTCCCTTTGCAATCTTACTTCAATTTATTTCTTAATGTTTCAATACACATTTATCTCACCACTTTTCTACAAAATGAAATTCCCGTTAAAAATAATGAAATTTAAAAACTTCTAAATTGCAAATGAACTCTTTATTTCTTAAACTCCAAACAATAAATAACAAGATTTAGATAGTATAATTCGAGCCCACATACTACCTCATCAAACTAAAAAGGCCTACTCACTCGAGTAGGCTTTTGAAACTATGAAAGCTTCGTTAATAATTGATTTAAATCTTTTTTCGTTTTCGTCGTTAATGACTTCATTTTATTAATATCGATCTTTTCTTTCTCCGCTCCTACAATTAACGGATACATACTTTGGCCAATTGTTTTATATTCAGTCGGATGTGATGCTTCTAACTCTTTTTCAATGACATCCCACTTCTCATTAATTTGTTTTCCGAGTTTATTAACTGTTTCTAATTTAGGATTTGCAGCTAATTGCTTGTCCAAGCTTTCAATTAATGTAACGACTTCTTTTACATTTGTTTTCACAGCGACGCTTTTCTTCGGATCTTTCGTTGTTTTTCCGTTATTGTTTGTACTTGTACTTTGATCTGTTGTTTTTCCGTTGTTGTTTGTACTTGTACTTTGATCTGTTGTTTTTCCGTTGTTGTTTGTACTTGTACTTTGATCTGTTGTTTTTCCGCTAGTAGTTTGATCATTCGTTTTTCCTGTCGTTTCTTTTTCTTTCGTTGTTTTGCCGTTACTTTCTGTTCCTGATGATTCCTTTGTATTTTTTGCATCCTTATCTGTTTTTTCATTCGAAGAAGTATTTGTGTCTTTTTCAGTATCTTTCGTTGTTTTTGACGCTTCATCTGCACTCGTCGTTTTTGATTGCTCTTCATTTTGTGTAGTTGCTGGATCCTTCTTCGCTTCATCTTTATCTGTGAAGGTACTACAAGCTGCCATTGAAAGCATTGTACCAATTGCTACTGATGCGATAGCGACCTTTTTCATTTTCATATAAATCCCCCTATGTTTATATAATTTATCCCGCATTAACGGGCAGTAAGACTCCCACCTCAAAGGTCGGATGGAGCAAAGAAGTTAGCTGTGAGATCAACTGCCCGTAAACGCCCGATTGGTTCAACTAATAACCAGCTGGGAATGCCTCCCCGCTGATTAAAGTTTCACTTTATCCTCCTCTTTACGATTCGATTTCCCCTTAAAAAATCCCTTTCATACGAATTACCATCTTTCCGACAGTAATCTTCATAATAATACGTACAAAAAACGATAAATTTATTTTAACATTCGAGTTTCTTCTACTTCATTTTTCTCCTCTGTAGCAAAAGAAAAAGAGTATGTTGTCACATGAAGATTTTCAATCTACAAATGACAACATACCCTCCTATCAATTTTTTATCTTTCTTGACATTTTATTTACACAAAAAAACAAAATAATTCCTAATTTTTTTGTTTCTCAACATTTGTTAACATAATATTTTTATGAATAACCACCGTTCGAATGAATGACTTGCCCAGTAACCCACTTCGCCTCTTCACTTACTAAAAAAGCAATTAAACGTGCAGCATCCACCGGTTCTCCCACTCTACCTTGCGGGAATTTCCATACTAAATGATGCTGTAATTCCTCTGTAATCCATCCTGTATTCGTTGGTCCTGGATCAACAGCATTGACTGTAATCCCCTTCTCCATAGCAACTGGTGCAACTGACTTTGTAAATGCTTCTATTGCTCCCTTTGTTGCTGCGTATGCCAGTTCATCTGGCATTGGTCCTAATGACTGCCCAGAAGTAAGATTGATAATACTTCCACTCGTTTTAAGTGAAAAATGTTTCATAAATAATGAACTTAATAACATAGGAGCACGAACATTGACCGTATAATGTTTATCTAACTGTTCTACATCTAACTCTTCAATTTTCGTATGAGTAGAATACGCCGCATTATTAATAAGAATAGATGGCTCACCTAACCGTTCTGATACCATATACAATACACGATTAGGCGAATAAGACTGCGATAAGTTGATTTCTGCCATTTCACATCGAACGCCGTAACTTTCAATTTCCTTTTTCAACAAAAAGGGTTCTTGATCATTCATTCCCCGCCGCATTGCTTTATCATACCGAGGCCAGTACGTGAAAAAGACATCTATCCCCTTTTGAGCAAGCACCTTGCATACAGCTGCACCAATTCCATTCAGACGAGTTGCCCCTGTTACAATTGCTATTTTCCTCACCTTTTCTCCTCCATCTATAGATATATCCTCTGCACGAATACAGAGGATATATCTTCTTATTGAATATTTGACAATATACGCTCTGCACCTAATTTTAAAATTCTAATTAAAATTAAGTTGGCAATGGTAAACAGTATAAATAAAATAATAAACATAACCCACAGTCCTACCTGAAGAACAAAGTATAATACACTTACTCCCGCTACAATAATTAAAGCTATTAAAATATTAGCTAAAAAATTCCACAAAGTTGTGTATCGACTCTTAAATAATTTTTGTTCTGTATCCCAATGTATATCGGCAGTTTGTGCATCCCAGCGCGTACCGATTAAATTAATTAACAATAACCCGTTCGCACTTAGCAAGAACCAAAGTATCATAAAGACTGGGGAAACTTTTGCTACAACTGCCATCGTAATACCGAATACTGCTAAAATGACCACATTAATTAACCAAGCAGTTATTGCTTTCGCAAAAAAGATATCCGAAGCCTTTACTGGTAAATAACGATTCACAAACCATGAACTTCCATCTCGAGAAAATGAAGTTGTCGCAATAACGTTACTCCCCATTAAAAATAAGGATGCACAAAGGCCAACACCAATTGCGAAACCAGCTGATTCTGGATTATCAATATATTCCGTAATCCATTTTAAATTTCCATCTTGTACAAATAAAACAAAGAACAGCATAATTGGCATAACGAAAGTTTGCACAATACAATTTAAGAAAAATTGTGGCGTGCGGAATAACGTTTTAAATTCTTTTTTCACATACGCTTTTAAATGTGAACTTTGTACCGTTGATTTCTGTAAACCTTCTGCTGAAATTACCTCTTTCTTTGCTGTACTCGTTGAAAGACCAATAACCCCTTTTAAATATGTACGCTCTGCAATGTAGTAAAACAGCCCGAAAAATGCAATAGAAATAAGAATGTATATTAGTACGTATAATATTCCCTTCCACGATGCACTTTCTACTAATCCCATTGCACCAAAATATGTAGTCGGAAAATAATTTGTCATTTGTATGAAAAGAGAGGATTGATTATTTGCAAGATAATTCACAACTGAATCTCCAGCTCCAGATACTGCACTTTTATTTCTCCACTGCATAAATACATTGATTCCGACGATAAATAGTATACTTACGATTCCAATAAATATATTTCCTCGATCTTTATTTTTCGCTATATTCGTATATCTCATAATAATTGTCATAATTAACGAAGCTAGCACTAACGGAACGATCGGGAAGAATAAGTAAATGACAATCATATATAGGTAGTATGTAATAAACGCACCACTCTTTAAACCGTAAGTAATAAAGATAGGCCATAAAATAAACGAACTCATTACGTATTGTGTAATTAACACTGTAAAGAACTTTGCCGAAATAATTTGCGCTGGTTTTAACGGTAACGGTAGTAACATTTCAACATCATTACTATAGTAAAACACTGTTAAAATGTTCATAATACCCATCAAAAATACCCATATACTCGCAACCGCTAGTCCCATTGCGATAATAATTCCTGGCTCCTGACCAATATGTTTCATACCTTCATACATTCCATGCGTCATCGAACCAAATATTAAAAAGCCTACAAATAAAATCGCTGCAAAGGAAAATAAATATGCCCACCGTTTCTTTTTATCAGTTATAAAATCCGCATAATTTAATTTCAATAATACTTTCGTTAACGTCCATATTTTACTCATTACCTGTCATCTCCAAGAACATTTTTTCAAGTGATTCATTGGATTTAAAATGATCTCTCATTTCATTTAAATTTCCTTTAAACTGCAAATTACCCTTATTAATAATAGCGACGCGGTCACATATTTTTTCCGCCACTTCTAATACGTGTGTAGAGAAAAATACAATCTTCCCTTTATCTGCATGTTCTCTCATCATTTCTTTCAAAATATATGCAGATTTCGGATCAAGCCCTGTTAACGGTTCATCTAAAACCCATACATCCGGCTCATGTATAAGCACACCAATAATAACAATCTTTTGCCTCATACCGTGTGAATAACTTTGAATTTGATCAGATAAAGCATTATAAAGATCAAACTTCTTCGCTAAAGACTCTATTCGTTCTTGCCTTACTTCCTTCGGTACTTCATACATATCAGCCATAAAGTTTAAATATTCAATCCCTTTTAATCGTAAAAACATATCCGGGCTATCTGGAACATAGCCAAATGTTTTCTTCGCTTCCATCGGGTTTTTCATAATATCTTTACCATTGATTGTAATGGTCCCTTTATCCACCCCATGAATACCAGTAATCATCTTAATTGTCGTTGATTTACCTGCACCATTCGGTCCTAAAAACCCGAATATTTCTCCGCTAGGTACAGATAAACTTAAATCTTTTACTGCGTAGTTAGATCCATTATAACTTTTTGACACATTCATAATTTCAATCATTACATCCAATCCTTCCCTTAATTACCAATTAACTATATTAATATTATAGCATACTTATATTTTTAGATTTTTACATTTTTCAGTTTTTTCAACCTTTAAAATAAATATAAACTCCTAATCCAACGATTAAAACAACGGCTAGTATAATATAAATCATCGTAAGTCGTTTAATATTTCCTTTTGTCGCTTTACTATAATTCGCATCACCATTTCGCCCAATTAACACCGTTCCAATTACAGTAATCACTACAAGTAATATAACGATCATTATCCCAGTTAACATTTCTTCCTCCCCCTCCTTACAAACATTTTACGATATTTCCCTTTTCATTTTACAGAATATTTAACCTTTTTTACTATTATTATGAAATAAATCGTAAAACTATTATTACCACTAATTTCTATATGTGATATATTTATAACATATAGTGATTTATTTCTAACATCGAAAGGAGAATCTATCGTGAAAACAACTTGGATTAAATATTTAGGATTTCTCGGCTTCTTTGGGTTTCTCGGATTTTTTTACGAAAAAGGACTGTTTACTATGTTCTGTTTCTTCTCCTTTTTCACGACGTATAGAAAAGTTCGTCACGATGAGCTTTTTGAACAAATCGTCAATAAATCGTGCCGCAATGCTTTTATCGTTACGTTATTAACAACCGCTATCATTATGTTTATTGAAATGTTATTTCCAAACCCTACACTACAAGAAATTGATATCGCTCTTATTTTCGGCACACTTATTCTTACGTTCGGATTCTCTATCTTCTTTTACGATAAACCTGTTGATGAAATGGAAGATGCACCATGGCGTTCGTAACGAAGATAAAAGAATACCGCGCCAAAGTGCATATGACGCAGGAAGATTTAGCGAAAAAGGTTGGGGTGCGCCGTGAAACGATTAGCCATCTTGAAAAAGGAAAATATAATCCTTCCTTACAGCTTGCTCACGATATTGCGAAGGCACTTCATAGTACGATTGATGAGGTTTTTATTTTTGAGGATTAATAAAGGGCACAAAATCATCAGAATCACATAAAAAATACCGGCATTCTTCCCATAAAGAATACCGGTACTTCTCATTTATCTCTCTATTTACGGGCAGTAAGACTCCCACTGATTAAAGTTTCACTTTATCACCCATACAAAACCGCATGAAATACACCTAACAGTAAGTATTGATCCTCTATATAATCCTCATCATATACATTCATCTCGATGTAGTACATATCTTCCTCAAGACGAATATTCCAATCTGCTATTACATAGCCCTTTCGTAATACCTTTCCAATCCCAAGTGAATTTTTGTGAACAACATATTCTTCTGTCTTATATATAAAGGTAAATAAGAAATTTGCATCCAATAACTTTCCGTCACATACAATTATTTCATGCTCTGCACCATTATTATCGATGTACGTTACTAAAATCTTTCTTTGGCGCCGCCTACTTGCATCCTTTGCAATGACGCGAATATTGTCCTTACTATCCTTTATTTCATAATTGATATTACTACCAACTTTCGGAATAAAGTCTAGCACTTTCATCAACGTATTTTTATAATAGCCCCGTACTACGCCTACTTGTTTGCTTCCATTGTAAACCTCTATCGGCGTCGTATCTTCTTTACTATCACACAGTCGTTTGTAAGAAAGCTGCATCATTCGCTCTCCTCTTAAGTACTGATCAAACGTCACAGGATATTCTATCGCGCGCAGTTCCTTATTTAGCTCATATAAATAGCGTTGAACGCTCTCTACTAATGTTGCAGTAGATATACGCTCCTGAAGTTCAAATTCTTGCCAACCGGAAGAAATCCTCCACTGATTGTCCTCTTCATAGAAAAAACAAAGAATTACCTCATCATCTTCAACCGTTTCATAATTCATATGTATGTTCTGCCCGTGTTGAACTTGTTCCATCCACTGTCCTAAATAAATGCCCAGCTCTGCGACCTTCATGCATGACTTTTGAAAAAGTACTCTGTCACCCACACAAATCGTTAAATCCCCTTCGATAAAGCCATTTGTATAAGCAACATACCGTGGCTCATCCTTCTGTGGAATAGCCTTGTCTAACTCAAATAAAAACGTTAACATTCTTTACTCACCTCTAGTTGTTACCCAGTTCATCCCTATAAATTGACCGCAACTCAAATTATATCAACGATTTTTCCAATATATCTACCGTAACTCAAAATATATCAACGATTTTTTCGATATATCGACGATTCGACAAAGAATATCGACTTATCGACAAATATCAACACGATTAAAATGAGGCTACCTTTTCTTCCGCCACTTCCGCAATTTCTAAAATTTGTAGCAGGCTCTCCACTTCATAAGTTGGCTTAACACCTGTCTTATTTTCTTTCAAACTCGGATTATACCAACACGTATCAATGCCGTAATCTTCTCCGCCTTTCATATCAGAAGTTAGCGAATCTCCAACCATTAGTACACTTGATTTATCAGTAATCCCAAGCTTTTCAAATGCATAATCAAAAATCTCACGTGCTGGTTTTTGATGGCCTACCTCTTCAGAAATAATGATATGATCAAAGAAATTACATAAAGGCGAATTCCCAATTCTCGATTGTTGTACCTTAGTGTATCCATTCGTAATTATACCTAACTTGCAATCTTGAAGGTTCTCACATAATTGCACTGCACCTTCTATAAGATGTACTTCTTTCCCTACGTTTTCAAGGTATACGTCACTAAATTGCTGCGCATCTACTTCTATATTATGAAGTGCAAATAATTGTCTAAATCGATCTACCGCTAATTCACTTAGCGTAATCATTTTATTTTCTAAATCTCTCCATAATCCATTACTAATCTCTTTATAACTTGCAAGATAATCATTATACCCTGTAGGCATGCCAAATTGTACAAACGCGTTATGTAATGCGTTTCTTTCTGTTTCAGGGAAATCTAATAATGTATCGTCTACGTCAAATAGTATTACTTTGTATCTCATGTTGTTCTCCTCAATTCCTATATTCTCATAGCTTAATTATAGCAACAATAAGAAAAGGAGGCTAATCCAAACCAGCCTCCCTTCTCATTATTTACCTTCTAGCAATAATTCTTTCATTTCCTCTAACGATTCTTTCGTAAATCCAAGAGCTTTTTCAGCGTATGCTTCAACTGATCCATACTGCTTTTTAATTTCATCAATCGCAGCTTGTAAATACTCAGCACGAGCTTCAAACATCGCACCTAATATTGCTCTACTTTCATCGTTTTGTAATTTTGCACCTAAAAATGCCATCATTTTTTCGTTTAACTTCTCACGGAAACCGTTACTTAATAAATAGTCTTGCATTACCGTTTCTTCTGATACACCTAATAGAAGTAATAATAATGCGGAACCAAATCCAGTACGGTCTTTTCCAGCTGTACAGTGGTTTACTAACGGTAAGTTTTCCGGGTTTTGCGCCAGTTTTAAGAAGCTCACGAATGCTTCATTACCACTTATGAAATCTTGATTCATTTTCACAAGATATTCACCAGGTTTGCCTAATACTGATAAATCACCAACTTGGAAAAACTCATTTATATTTAAATCTTTCGCTAAGTCTTGCATAACTGGTAAGCATACTTGGCGAGCACCTGTAATGCCTGGATTCGGCTTATGCTTTACTTCAAAATCTGTACGGTAATCACAAATTAACTTTAAGCCCGACTTCTGTAAATACTCGATATCCCATTCTGTTAATCCTGCTAATTCTTCAGAACGATACAATTTACCCCATTTTACTTTACGTCCTTCAGTCGTTTCATATCCTCCCATATCACGGAAGTTAAACGCACCTTGTAATGGTAATCTGCGCTCCGCGACTGTAACTGCTTGTCCATTACTTCCTACTAACCTAAAATAGGGACGCTCATTTTCACTCGGATTTGCAATTGTAGTAAATGACTCTCCATTTACCGTCACAAGTAATTCACCATTTTCTTCAATATGATCTGGTGAAGTACTCCAATAAATTTTAACTTCTTCTATATTATTTTCCCACTCTATATGTAACGTGTTATCTTCATTTCGTTCTACAGTTGCTTGTAACCAATTTATTTGTTGCTTCATACTTTCACCAACACTTTCTTCGTATAGTCTAATCCTTCTCTATTGTATTATAGGAAAGCTTACTTTGTCGTTCCGATTTTTCTTTTTATCTTACAAACATGCAAAAAGTTCTTTTACTTGTTCATAAGTTATACATGGGTTCCCGCTAAATGAGTTCGCGAGAGTACGTCATTCATCCTTCTAAACTCTTTTCGCATATCGCTCACTACAACTCAGCTGCTGACATCCATTCTTTTCAAAAACATCATTCATCCACTCATCTTGTGCATTTGCCTCACCGATATAATAAGATGCGCCTATTTCCTTTAAGACAAACATCGCCCCTGTAAATAATGCTGCTTCATACTCTTTATTTCGCATATTTGGCACAAGCGCGAAACACACAAGTCTTCCTTCTTCTAACGTTCCTTTCTCAATATGCGGGATTACAATTCCTATCGGCTCTTCATTTGCAACAGCTGTTAAACAATGTTCTTTCCATTGCCCACCAATTTCTTGTAGCATCATATTTACAAATTGATCGTAAACTATTTCTTCTTCCATCAGCTCATTCCAAAGAGAATAAAAAGCATTTTCTCCAACCTCTTCAATAAGCTTAAAATCAATATCACTTTCTATATCGTCCACTTCATATATATCTTTAAATACTATTATGTTTTCAGCAATATGTTCAAATGAATACTTTCCAAAGCATTTCTTATATACATCATAATTGGGACTTTTCGAAGAAACTTCAAATTGTAGATTTTCTAATCTACCTTTTTTCGCCTCAGTAACAAAATATTGCATCATTTCTTCAATTTGCTCTTCTGTAAAAACCTCTGCATTATTTTCTTTTATCATTATAGAAGAAGCACTTCTTCTTATTTTAAAATGTTTTTCTAATTGTTTTATAATCGTCATACTCTTCCCTCATCTATGTAATACTTGAATTTTAGTTTGGTCTCCTTGCATGAGCAGGATTGTCCTTGAATATATAGAATACAAGAAAAGATCGCATCTTTAAAGTACGGAGGAGGTTCTCCATTGGATATTACAGCGCTGCAAAAACAGTTAGAGCTTATACAACAAAATGATTATTCGCAAATGCAACATATAGATATAAATGAGTTAACAACAAATATGCTTCAGCACATTGGAACTACTGACAGTTACATTCGCTATCAGCTGATTTATAATTGTTTTTCTCACTTTATTCAATATGAGCTTCTACTCGATGATCAACTTAAATTACTTTTACATACTTGTTTAAGCGATGAATACTTATATTTTGATATTCATTCCCCATATACAGATGGGGTTTTCACACGCTCTTATACTGTTTCATTAATTGCTTTAATCCTCCAATTTTCCAACTCCCACTACTTTCTAACTGAGGAGGATGTTACAGAAATAAAACAAAAGCTCATAACATATACAAATTTAGAGACTGATTTCCGCGGATATATTGAAGATCAAGGCTGGGCTCATTGTATTGCACACGTTTCTGATGCATTTAATGAAATTATCCAAAATTCCTATATTACATTTGAATGCTATGAAGAAATGATACATTGTTTATTAAATAAAATCTTCACTCCAGCAGATATTTATCATAATAATGAAGATGAAAGAGTTGTCACTCCGTTAGTATCGATGGTATATCATGACTTTGCACAAGAAGATTTGATTTCTATTATTCATAAGAAAGTACAGAGACTTCCTCAAATTAGAAAACGCCTTTCTCTCAATGAATATTGCATTTTATGCGCCAACATTAAAACATTTTTACGTACATTATTCTTTAGAACAAAAAATGATCACAACTTAGCTTTCACCGCACATAAGACGGAAAAAATGTTAAAGGAACTGCCTAATTATTATTAAATATAAGGAGAAAAAATATGGGTTATATTGAAGATATGAGACAACGAGTAGGAAATCATCCACTCATTTTAATAGGATCACACGCAATTATATTAAATGAAAATAATGAAATATTACTGCAGCTCCGTACAGATTTTAACCGCTGGGGGATTATTGGGGGTGCATTAGAATATAACGAAACACTGGAAGACGCTGTGAAACGCGAAGTATTTGAAGAAACTGGCCTTACCGTAAAAAATGTAGAACTGTTCCGCACATACTCTGGACCAGATTTCTATCAAATCTATCCAAACGGCGATCAAGTACATGGTGTACTTGTTATTTATATTTGCCGTGAGTTTCAAGGTGGGCTTGTATGCGACCAAACTGAATCGAAAGAACTACGCTTCTTTCCGCTTGATGAGTTACCTAGCAATCTTCCTCCTGTTATTGAGAGAATTATTGCAGATTTCCAACAAAAACAAGGGAACGCTTAACGTTCCCTTTCAAATCCAATCCGTTTTTTTATTTCCGCTAAATTTACCTTCGCAATAGCTCGTGCCTTCTCAGCACCTTTTTCTAGCGCCTCATATAGTAAATGCGGCTCATTCATATACTTAACGTATTTTTCGCGAGAATCTGCTAACTCACGATCTACAATGCGAAACAACTCTTTTTTCACATCCCCCCAACCAATCCCGGTCTCATACTTTTCACGCATCGACTGAATTTCATCTTCTGCCGCAAACTCTTTATAAATCATAAATAACGTTTCAAGTTCTTTTGGTTCATTCGGAAGTGACGAATCGGTTTTTATTTTAAATATTAACTTTCGGAGTTTTTCTTTCTCTGCAAATAACGGGATAACATTCCCGTAACTTTTGCTCATCTTTCTTCCATCAAGACCAGGTAAAATCGCTCCTTCTTCTTGTATCACATACTCCGGAAGTGTAAATGTCATGCCAAATGTATGATTAAAGTACGTCGCAATATCACGCGCAATTTCAATATGCTGAATTTGGTCTTTTCCGACAGGTACATGAGTAGCTTGAAATAATAAAATATCAGCTGCCATTAAAATCGGATACGTATATAATCCCATATTAACTCCAGCATCTATCTCTAATCCCGCTTCTTTATTTTGCTCTACCTTCGCCTTATATGCATGAGCACGGTTCATAAGACCTTTCGGAGTTAGGCAAGATAATATCCACGTTAATTCTAAAATCTCCGGTATTTCTGTTTGTCGATAAAAAATAACGTCTTCGCTAAGTCCAAGTGATAACCAAGTAGCTGCTACCTCTTTCGTATAACTACTGAACTTCGCCGGATCATGCACAGCATTTAACGCATGATAGTCAGCTATGAAATATAACGCTTTTCCTTCTTTGTTTTTTGACATTTGTAATGCAGGTTTAATCGCACCAATATAATTGCCTAAATGCGGGTAACCTGTTGGTTTAATTCCTGTTAACATAATTTTCTCGCTCACTCTAACTCCTCCTTTCTCAAAATAAAAAGAGCCCCTCATCCTTAAAAAAGGACGAGAGACTCCCGCGGTACCACCTTAATTAGCTATATTATAGCTCACTTCAAGCTTCTATAACGTGAAGTAACCGTCTTCGCCTACTCATTTCAGCTAGAAGCTCCAGAGCCCATTCCATATTCATCCCTTACTGATTCCCACCAAATATCAGCTCTCTGAAAAGTTTTGAATATGTACTCTTCTCTTTCATTGCTTTTTAGTTATTTTTTACAGTTTATCACATTTGACCTTAATATAAACCTGAATTTTCTGATTTTATAACAATAATTTTCATTCTTGGATCCTTTAACCATAATTAACTCCTTGTTTTTAACATTCCGTGGAGGCTTAGGAATTTTAGCAATAATCATTACCAATTTATCCCTTATAATATATAATCAATATATAGAGAATTTATTTACAATACAAAAACGGGGTGAAGTTATGGGTTGGTTTACTAAAAAAATTGGTAAGTTTAAGAGCAGTATTCAGACTGACTATGATACTTTAGGGGTTATTATACATTTCACACCTATTGCTATATATTTATACACCTGCGATGAGTATATAGAAACATTTGACGGTGCGCTCACTTTTGAGACTGAAAACGGAAATCAAGTAGAAATCGGGGGTACTTTCATTTCTCTTGAAGTTGATGCAAATTTTCGCATGGACGATATAATATTTGATTACAAACTAAAGGAAAGCAATCTACCTATTGTTGAATTAAAAGCCTACGTATGATGTTTATTGATGGATCAGTCATGGCACAGCTCGGTACTCCTAATATAAAAATCAATTATTAATAAAAAAGAGCTAAAACAGATAAAACTGTTTTAGCTCTTTTTTACGTATTCAACTTAACAAATCTATAACTATGCGTAACTAACACTTTTAATATCGCATATCCTGGAATTGCTAAAATAATCCCCATAATTCCAAATAAATTTCCCGCAGTTAAAATGATAAATATAATAGTAATCGGGTGAATATCTAACTTTTTCCCCATGACTTGCGGAGAAATAAATTTACCTTCTGCTAATTGTACAATCATCATAACGATAATTACTTTTAACACCATTGATGGCGAGTCGATAAATGCGATAATTAAAGCTGGTGTAATTGCAATGATTGGTCCTACGTACGGAACGATATTTACAATCATCGCTAAAATAGCAAGTAGTACCGCATATTTAATACCAATAATAAGATAACCGATTAATAGCATAATACCGATAAATAAACTAACAATAATTTGTCCTCTAATATACGAACTAATCGCATAATGCATATCATCTAGTATTCTCTTCGCAGCTGGTTGTCTTTGCTCAGATATAAACTTTAAAAAATGATTTGGTAATTGCTCACCATCTTTTAAAAGATAGAACAATATAAATGGAACCATTACAAATGTTAAAACAACTTCAGTAAGTGTACTTAAAAATCCAGTTACATTTCCTGTTACTGATGATAATGATTTTGTAAAGTTCATTGTAGAATCTTTTACGATATTAGCAACATCAATATTTAAACTTTCCTGCATTCTACCAATTACATTACTTTCTCCAAATTTACGTGCTGCCCTTTCGATTTCATGCCCGAAATATGGCAAGTTATCTATTAAAGCATTTACTTGATCTTTAATAATTGGAATAACCGTGACCGCAAGAAAAACAAATAATCCAAGAACAATTATATATATCGAGGCAATTGACACAATTCTCGACACACCTTTTCTTTCTAAAAGAGAAACGAATGGATGCAATATATAAAATAGTACTCCCGCTAATAATACTGGGAAAAAGATTGTTTTTAAAAATACGACGAACGGTGTAAAGACGAATGATATTTTTGTAAGTAATAATATATTTACAAACAGCAACGCGAATCCAAGTAGTACAGCTAAATAATTTTGTTCTTTAAAAAACTTTTTCAACTTATCTCTTTTTCTTATATTTACTTTCTCCAAGTGTACCACCTCTCTAATTAGGAAAAGCCCTAAAAGGGCTTTATAAAACAATCAGTAATAGCCTTTATTTTCTTGCAACTTTTACTACAAATGATACAATAAGAATTAACACAATTGCACCTAATAATGCTGGCACGACATGAATCCCACCAAATGATGGCCCAAAAGATCCAAATAATCTACTACCTAACCAAGCTCCTAGTAAACCAGCAATTATATTTCCAAACATACCAGCTGGAAAATTTTTACCCGTTATAGAACTAGCAATTATACCTATAATAGCACCAACTATTAATGTAATAATCCATCCCATTTTTAGTCCCTCATTCCTATTATAGTTTGTATTATCAAATACAAGAGTAGCTAAACTCTTATATAAGATTACGTATTTATCTACGCTAACCATATCCTACTATAGAAATATACCTACGAACATTTTATGTATGGAGATACATATATTATATGCAAAAAAGAAAAAAATTGTCAAACTTACCCACAAATCAATTATATTAATATATCATATTTAAAGGAGGCGTTATTATCTATGATTCATAAATTACTTCCCACTTCTTATGAAGTAGCAACATCCATTTTAAATGTTCAAATTCCAGCTTATAAAATTGAAGCAGACTTTTTAAACAGTACTGCAATACCTCGTTTATATGATACTGTAAACGATATTCAAAATTGTGATGAAACATTCTATGGATATTTCTCTGAAAATAAACTCGTCGGCTTTATTTCTTTTATACAAGAAGAAGAACTAATCGATATCCACAGATTAGTTGTATCGCCCGATTTTTTTCAAAAAGGAATCGCAACGAAACTGCTACTTTATATATTTAACATGTTCTCGTCTTCAATGACATACATTGTACAAACAGGTAAAGCCAATACTCCAGCTCTCGCATTATATAAAAAACACAGCTTCATTGAAGTAACAGATACAACACTACCTGATGGCATGATTCTTACGCAACTCAAAAGACAGAAAACACAAAATAGTTTGACTTAATTATTTATTTATGTTATTTTTTACTTTATACAACCTTTTGCTGAGTCCAAATTTTGGAGCGGGGGAACCATTTTTGTAGCTATGCTACTTGGGGCGAATCTTTTTTAAGTAGGGAAACTCTCACTTCCCGAGTCCGACAGCTAACCTCGTAAGCGTAATGGGAGAGGAAGGTGCTTTTTGCCTATGTTACACACTTTGCCTCCTTAGTTATAAATATGGAATCGATATCAATCAGAAAACTATATTTATAGAAAAGGAGACTGGTACAATGTTACGTTTATCAGATCACGCAATAAAAATGATGGAGCAAAGACTTCGACTCGAACAACACCGCACATATCAAGCAAATAAAGTTGTAGATAACTTACATCACAAATACTTCTTTCAGCATATTTTTCAACCGAAAAGATAAAGAAAATGTTTATTTAATATTAAAAAACACAAGGTGTGTCTGTAAAGACATTCCTTGTGTTTTTTATATTCCCTATACTTTTTATAATATCCTCACCACATTTAAACTTGCCGTAATTGTTCCTGCAATAGTGGTCACATGCCCAACACCTAATGGACCATTTTGTAATATTAACGTTGAATTTGCACTCGCTACATTCACAAGAAGTGTATTTGAAATAGCTGGTTCGATTACTACAGTTGATGTCGTTACGTTTTGTATAAAACTCCCTGTTATTTGTGTTCCATTTAATAGTAACCTAACAGATACAGTCTCATTCCCACCATTCGCGTCCCCTTGGAAATAGTAGCTTACTAAATATATTCCTGGTGTGGATACCGTGACAGTTGTAGCACTAGTTAAAGATACACCAGTTCCATATACAGTGGATCCTGAATTAATTGGAATGTTGGCATTTGCTGCAATTGTACTTGTTGATGTAGAAAAGAAATACCCACCACCTGTTGATATAGCAGATGATCCAGTTGCTCCGGTTGAGCCGGTTAGGCCAGTCGCACCTGTTGGACCCGTTACTCCGGTTGAACCGGTTGCACCGGTTACTCCTCTTATTCCTTGTATCCCTGTCGGTCCAGTCGCACCTGTTGAGCCAGTCGATCCGGTCACTCCTTGTGGACCTTGCACTCCTTGAATTCCTTGAGAACCTGTTGCTCCGGTTGCTCCCGTGGCACCTTGTGGACCTTGAATTCCTTGTGGACCTTGTGGACCTGTTACTCCCGTCGATCCAGTTGCTCCTGCCTGCCCCGTTATCCCTTGTGGACCTTGGATTCCTTGTGGACCTTGTGGACCCGTTACTCCCGTCGGTCCAGTTGCTCCGGTTGGACCGGTTGGGCCAGTTGAACCGGTTATTCCTTGTATCCCTTGGGGACCAGTCAATCCAGTTGGACCAATTGGACCTTGAATTCCTTGTAGACCTTGTATTCCCTGTGGACCGGTTGGACCTTGAATACCCTGTGTTCCCTGGATTCCTTGAGGGCCGGTTGCACCGGTTGGACCCGTTGGACCCTCTAGACCTTGCACTCCTTGAATTCCAGTCGCACCTGTTGGACCTATACCTCCTTGTGGCCCCTGGATTCCTTGTATTCCTTGAGGACCGGTTGGACCCGTTATACCACTTGGCCCTTGTACTCCTTGCACTCCTTGAGGACCAGTTGGACCAATCTGACCTTGCATTCCTTGTAGACCCTGTAAACCTGTTGGACCGGTTGCTCCTCTTACTCCTTGCTCACCTTGTATTCCTTGTATTCCTTGAGGACCAGTTGGACCTATTTGCCCCTGTGCCCCTTGCACTCCTTGAGGACCAGTTGAGCCAGTTGCTCCTATCGGTCCTTGTACTCCTTGTAAACCCTGTAAACCCGTTGGACCGGTTACTCCCATTACTCCTTGTGGACCTTGAATCCCTTGGTCACCCGTTGGACCGGTTGCCCCCATTGGTCCCTGTACTCCTTGCAAACCTGTTAAACCTGTTACTCCGGTTGGGCCAATCACTCCTTGTACGCCTTGGATTCCAGTCGTCCCAGTTGCTCCTGTCACTCCGGTTGCCCCAGTTGCTCCCGTCGGACCAGTTGGACCTCCTGGAGATCCTGCTGGACCACTTGGGCCGGTTGGGCCTCCTGGCGGACCGGTTGGACCGGTTGCTCCTGTTGGACCAGTTGCAGATCCAGTTGGGCCGATTCCCCCAGTTGAGCCTGTTGAGCCTGTTGGACCTGGATCCCCTTGCAAGCCCGTTACTCCTGTTGGTCCTATTACACCTTGCACTCCTTGTATCCCCTGAGAACCTGTTGGACCAGTTAGACCCATCTCACCTTGTGGCCCTTGTAAACCTTGAACGCCAGTTGCTCCTGTTGGTCCCATTGGCCCTTGTTCCCCTTGAATTCCTTGAGAGCCTGTTGGACCTGTTGGACCAATCGGACCCTGAATGCCTTGTATACCTGTTACACCTTGTAAACCACTACTCCCTAAATCCCCTTGCATACCTTGTATACCAGTATTTCCTGTTGGACCAGTCGGACCTAATTCACCTTGCACTCCTTGTATACCTTGTATTCCTGTTGGACCCGTTGGACCAATTTCACCTTGCATACCTTGAATGCCTTGTATTCCTGTTAGACCTGTTTCTCCCATTGGACCAGGTATTCCTTGGATTCCTTGGATTCCGGTTGGACCGGCTGGCCCCCTTTCTCCTTGTATACCTTGAACACCTTGAATTCCCTGTGGACCTTGTTCCCCCATCAGTCCTTGACTCCCTTGAGAACCTCGTGGCCCAGTTAAACCTGTTGGGCCTATTGGACCGATTTCTCCCTGCACCCCTTGCACTCCTTGAATTCCTGTCGGACCCGTTGGACCAATTGGCCCTTGTACTCCTTGTATTCCTTGCGGTCCAGTCGGTCCACCTAAAGGACCAGTCGGACCGGTTGGTCCAGTTGGCCCCGTAATACCTGACGGCGGAAAAGGAATAGGTGCTTGAAACTTACTACACTTATCTTGATGTTTCACAAGCATCTCCTCCCGTTTATAACGCATCAAACTATTTTTAATATATTTAAACTAGCTGTTATCACACCAGATAATGTTGTTACATGACCAACACCTAATGGACCATTTTGTAATGACAAAGTGGAATTTGGAGAAGTAACTTCAATTATCATCGTATTCGAAATCGCTGGTTCTAATATAAAACCTGCTGTAACATAAAAAATAAAACTCCCTGCAACTTGCGTTCCGTTTAATGTAAGCCTTACCGAAATCGTTTCATTTCCAGCGGTTGGATCTCCCTGAAAATAATAACTTATTAAATATATTCCCGGCGTACTTAACGTTACAGTTGTTGCATTTGTTAAACTTACACCAGAACCAAAAATTGTAGATCCAGAATTGATTGGTATTAGCGTATTCGCTGCAATTGCAGTCGTTGCAGTAGAAAAGAAATAACCGCCCCCGCTAGGTAAACCAGTCGCTCCTGTTGCACCTACTATTCCTAAGAAACCTATAGACCCTATACTACCAGTGGCTCCGGTAGGTCCCACAGCTCCAATCGGCCCTTGACTACCTTGCGCTCCGGCTGGCCCTTGACTACCACTAACCCCTGTCATTCCACTTACTCCAGTTGGGCCTTGCAGACCTTGAATACCTTGAGCACCTTGTATTCCAGTTACTCCGGTTGCTCCGGTAGGTCCTATACTTCCTGTACTTCCTTGTATCCCCATAATCCCTTGAACGCCTTGTATCCCTTGTACTCCGGTCGCCCCTGTTGCTCCTGTCGCTCCTATTTCTCCAGTTACACCCGTAATCCCAACATTTCCTTGTGGTCCTTCGGGTCCTTGACTACCTTGCGCACCTTGCACTCCTTGTGGACCTGTTATCCCGTTTTCTCCTAAATTCCCTTGGGGACCTCTAATTCCTTGTGCACCTGTTGGACCTGTTACTCCTTGTATTCCTTGCATACCTTGAGAGCCTTGCGCTCCTGTTGGGCCTACTATACCTTGTATTCCTTGAGACCCTTGCAAACCAATCGCTCCTGTTGGACCTGTTATTCCTTGAACTCCTTGTATACCTTGAGCACCTTGTGGGCCAGTCAATCCATTTTCCCCTTGTATTCCTTGCACTCCTTGAAGACCTTGTACTCCAGCTGCTCCTGTTTCCCCTCGTATTCCTTGTAGACCTTGTATACCTTGTGCTCCAGCTTCTCCTGTTTCTCCTCGTATTCCTTGTGGACCTTGTACTCCAGCTACTCCTGTTGTACCAATGGAACCAGTTATGCCTTGTAATCCTTGCATACCTTGTGCTCCTGTTGGACCAGTTACTCCTTGTATACCTTGCATTCCTTTAGGACCTTCTGCACCAGTTGGACCGATTTCTCCCTGCGGACCTTGTATACCTATGGGACCTTCTACACCGGTTGCTCCTGTTATTCCTTGGTTACCTTGTGGACCTTGTGGACCTTGTGCACCTTGTACTCCAACTGCTCCAACTACACCTTGGGAACCTCGAGGACCTATTACACCTTGAGGACCACTCGGACCAGTTATCCCTTGTATTCCTTGTATACCTATTGCACCAGTCACACCTGTTACACCCCGTGCACCAGTTTCACCCGTTGGACCTGTTGGTCCCCCAGGTGGACCGGGTGGGCCAGATGGACCAGTCACTCCACTAGATGGACCAATTGGACCAATTGGACCAGTAGTGCCCATCGGACCACCCGGTGGTCCTTCTAGGCCTTGTGTACCAATACTCCCTGTTGCTCCTGTTATCCCTCGTACTCCTTTTACCCCTTGAAAACCTATTGATCCGCTTATTCCTTGTATTCCTTGAGAACCTTGTGGACCTTGTGGGCCTATCACACCTGTTATCCCCTTTATTCCACTTATGCCTTGTGATCCTTGTATTCCAGTAGAACCAATTGGACCAATGACACCTTGTACCCCTTGATCACCTTGCGATCCTTGCCCTCCAGTAATTCCTTGTATTCCTTGCGGGCCTTCTTCTCCCTGTATACCCGTAGCTCCTTCCTCTCCCTGTATTCCTTTCGCTCCTTGGGAACCTTGTGGACCCGTTACACCAGAGATGCCAGTTTCACCCATCTCACCTTGCATTCCTTGTGCTCCCGTTTGTCCCCGCTCACCTATTTCTCCTTGTATCCCTTCTAGTCCTTGTACTCCAATATCACCAATTGGACCTTGGTTTCCAATTAATCCTTGAGAACCTTGTAAACCAATTGGACCAGTAACCCCTTGCGCTCCAGTATCACCAACGGCACCTTGTATTCCTTGTGCTCCTGTTGTCCCTCGCGGACCTTGTATTCCTTGTATCCCTTGAGGACCTTGTGGACCCGTTGCTCCTCTAGGACCGGTGATGCCTGGAGGACCACTGTTACCAGCTGGTCCAATTGCTCCCACAAGCGGAAGAGGCAGTGCCACTCCGAATTTTTTGCACTTTCTATGATGACGCACAACAATCCCCCTTCCCCAAAATAATTACACTTTTTATATGAAATGCATTTTCATATGAAAATTACATCTTTGACCTCATTTTTTTAAAAATAAAGAAGCCTATCATTTCATTTGTTCAAAATGATAGGCTTCTTTATTTTTAGCAAGTTATTTCCTCGCCTTAATAATAAAAGTAGTTGGCACCATTCTAGCTTTATATAAAGAATAATATTTCGTAGAAGGTGTAGCTACTTCTTCATCAAATACACGAGACGGTTCAGGCTCTTCTATTCTCTCAATTGTAAATCCCACTCTATTTAACTCATTTATGTATATACTTATTTTTCTCTTATATAATGTCGCTTGTACATTTTCTCCTTTAAATGTTTCAAACGTAATAGGAGTTTCCTCATGATAAGAAGACTTTAAAGCAATTTCTTCTGTACCATACTGTAAATTCGAATATACTGGGTGCTCCCAGCTAAAAATAAAACTTCCTCCTGGCTTTACATATGAATAAATCAGTTCCAACGTTTTTCCTAAATCTGAAGTCCATCCTAATGCATAGATGGAATATACAATATCAAAATACCCTTTCGGAATATCTCCTTCTTCTTCCATTGCTCCGCATATTAACTTTGGATTCCAACTCTTTAACGTTTCGTTCGCTGTTTTAATTTGTTCACTTGAAAGATCAAGACCCCATACTTCCTCTGCCCCATGTTCTGCCATATATTGCAACGAATGCCCGCTTCCACATCCAATATCAAGAACCTTTTTATTTCTGATTGAATCAAACAAATGAATCTCATCTTCAGACGCTGTATAAGGACCATATTTCGGTAAACAATCTACTTGAAAGAAATATGGTGCAACTGTATCCCAACACTTTTGATTTAAAGCTAACATTTGTGTACCTTTCATATTCTACATTCCCCCATCCAATTTTCTTCCCCTAATATAAATTACACATTATAACCTGATCTCCCTTTTCTCTTCGCCCGGTAATTTTTCACTTTCGCAATCGTTCTGCACGCTCTTCCTCCTTCCCCACAAATTTCAACAAACTAACTGCACCTATAGCCCAATTAGTTGAAGTGCATTACTTTACAATCATTATTCGGAATCAAAAAGCGATCTGCAATAAAAAATTCGACCATCATATTTGACAGTCGAATCTTTTTATTTTTCATATTCAAGATGATTATGTCTTTTACAACCAAATAAATAGCAAGCCCCTATATAATCAGTTTCAAATTCTAACCCTGGAACATATCCAGATTCGATACGTTCTATCATTTTTTTATAACAATTGTTCTCTTCTATATATTCCTCAATTAACTCTTTCTTATCGTTTTCTGTCCAATTTTCTTCTACTTCTTCATTCTGAACATCTTCTATTTCTGCTGTCTTCGCTTCAATAGATTCCCGTATAACTTCATTTATACGGGAGAAATTATTAGCTTTATATAGAGCATAAACAAATCTACCAATCCAATTGGGACTTTTCCAGTATTCTTTGTATCCCTTTTCGAACCATTCAATTGCTTCTTTATAGCAATTCAACTCAACATATAAACCTGCTACATTAATTTCTCCGACAAAATCATCAGATTTCCTGTTAAAAGCATCCAACTTCTCTTTCGCTTCTGTTTTTCGCCCTAAATCAATTAAACACTTTACATAGTTATACATTATAATGTCTGAATCCCCTGCAACTCGCAAGAAAAATTCCGAAGCTTTTTCCAACTCTCCAAGATTATAATGAGCTACAGCTACATTGTGATATGCTTCATCGGATGGTTGAATCGAAATAGATTTTTGTAATGCATCTTTCGCTTCTTCCCACTTTTCTTGTTTCATGTAAATTTCCCCTAAGATGTTATAAGGAAAGTATGAGGAAGGATTCAACTTAACAGCTTCTTTTATTAATTCAAGAGCTTTACCATCATTCTCTTCCTCATAAAAGTACATCCAAGCAAGATTATTGAGAGATTGTACACCTCTAGATTCATGTACTGCTTGTTGAAACAGTTCCATTGCTTCCTCATATTCATTTTGTTCAAACATTTCAATTGCCTTCTCGTTAATGTTCAAGTAACTACCTCCGAAGTGAATGAATTCATCTATTCCCTATCATCATTTTAATATGTAAAAATTGTAATTTCTATAAAAATAAGATTGCTTCGTATTAAGCTCTTTCTCCTGTCTACATTTCATCATATATTTGGATATCCAATTCGTAATGATTTTATCAACACCGCTTTGTAAAGAAAATAAATACCTACTGTAAAAATACTGATTCTCAACAATAAGTAAACTTTTCAATCTCCCTTAAATTGGATATATAACCTATTTTAATTTACATATTATGGTACAATAAAAAAGTGCTAGCTAAACATTTACGTTCCACA
This sequence comes from Bacillus sp. FSL R9-9410, assembly GCF_038050385.1. Lineage (NCBI taxonomy): Bacteria > Bacillati > Bacillota > Bacilli > Caryophanales > Bacillaceae > Bacillus > Bacillus sp. FSL R9-9410. The sequence goes on along the minus strand of NZ_JBBOTV010000001.1, from coordinate 1,536,129 downwards.
CTAGCAGTCTAGCAATACCAAAATCAAAAATCACTTGAAATTGGGGGATGTTATGAAAAAGAAATTAATTGTTCTTCTATTCATCGGAATCATTTTATCCGGATGTTCAACTATAGTAGAAAATTCTTTAGAAACCGGAAGCGGCAGTATTGAATTATTAACACCAACGATTACAACAAAAGATAATGAATTAGAAATTAAGACTGAAGGTATTGATGAAAATAAAGTAACTTTTATTTATGTTGCCAATAAAAAAGTATTGGAACAAAAAATAAATAATGGTGAATCCTACAAACTTAACATTAAAGATATCGAGCACGCTCATAGGACAGACTACAAGCCAAGAGTTCAACTTTTGCAAACGAAAGATGATAACGAAGATGGAGACATGGCAACCTTTAAACAAGTTAGATATACAGTTGAAAAAAAGTAGTTTTATAGTTATTTCATTTAAATATAACAACCGAAAATATACTTTTAACAGAGGGTAAATATAAGAGGTGCTAATATGAAGAGACGATGGATTTTTTGGTGGATTGGTAACATATTTTGGATTACCATTTTTGGGATATTGGCAGCTATCATTTGGCTAAGAGAGGTTGATGTTGATGGTGCTGGTGTTACTCAAACACCTGAGCTGAAATTAATAGCATTTATCGTTTTATTAATTGCATTTATATTACCACTAATTATTCAAGTTGTATGGTTAATTGTTAATCTGAGAAAAAGCAGAAAAAAATAACGCAGAAAAAAGAGAGGAATCTTTTTCAATATAGATTCCTCTCTTTTTTCTATGGGGATTATGCCGTGCTTTTAAAGCTGCACTACTCCCTTTTTTTTACGATGCATGTTCATCTTTCTTCTTCTTCAACAATGCTCTCTTTTTCATCGCCTTCGTTAAATATCCACCTTTAAACGAACGGATTTCATAAGAAGACATAAACGCTTTCGGTGCAATTTCATTAATAATTTCTAACAGTTCTTTTTCTCTAGAACGCTTTGCAACGATATCTAAGCGATAACGTATAGAATTTATTCCTTCACCTTCAAATACTGTAACACCAAATCCAAAATGGCGTAATTCATTTACTAATTCATTACAACGGTCTAGCAAACTAACTTGATACGTAATATATCCAATTGCTAATTTATTTTCTATATAACCGCCTAATAATAGTCCCGCACTAAAGCCGATGACATAGGCAACAATGTTCATCCAATTTGATAAATCTTGAAACACAATACCTAAACTGACAATATAAATTGCTCCTTCTAACAATCCTACACCTGCAGCGGATCTTGTTTGATTCTTTACAAGCAAAATCGTACGGATTGTTAAAGTTGGAACGTAAATAATTTGAAGCACAAAAATAAGTAAAGCTTGTAACATTGGTATCCACCTCTTTCGCAAATTCTTTTGTCATGATAACATACATAAGCTTTAGAAATCGATGGGTTTTTTAATTTTTTTTAATTTTTTTTCATACTATTGAAATGCCCCAAAAATAAGCGTATTATGTTTGGCATAAATTCGATAAGTACCAGTAAATCATTCGTATTATATCATTTATTTTTAAACGCAAAAAAGGAACCTGATTAGGTCCCTTTCATCAGAGCTCTATGTTTTTCGAAGCATTTTCCTTTTGCTTCTCTTCTTCTTTTACTAGCTGCATATTTGCATAGGCTAAATTCGCAATCATTAAAAAGTGTCCACCCAATATTCCAGTACCGAATGCCCACATTTCCATTTCATGCTCAATTTCAAACATAATGATAGCCCCTAATATTGCGGCTGCAAATCGGTTTAGAACTCCTAATCCAGGAGCCTTTTCTTTCATCACGATACTTCTTCCTAATTTCTCCACTCTGCGAGCTAATAGCCAAAGACAATATGCGCTAACTGCTAAACCGATACCGAACCCTGTCACTTGTTTCCCAAACGGAGTAACCGCCCACATTAGTAGTAAACCACTAAAGATCGTATACAATTGTAATCGATATACACGTAAGGCTACTTGAATCAAAATATCCGCTCCTAATTTCACATTTTATTATGTGTCAGAAGAAAAGCAGCAACTTACACAGTTGCTGCTTTCTCTTGTTCTTGTTCATGATCCATTTTTTGAATTTCAACACGTTTAATTTGATAAGCATCTTTTTCTAATACTTTAAATTCATAGCCTTCTGCTTCAACGTATTGTCCTTCTTCGATTTCATGATTTTGCATCATAATCCATCCACCGATTGTATCCACATCGTCTTCTTCAATGTGTAATCCAAACAAATCTTTTACTTCTGTGATAAGCACTTTCCCATCAACAATTTTATGATACTCGTTCACATGTTGAATTGGCGGTGCTTCATCTTCATCATATTCATCACGAATTTCGCCGACGATTTCCTCCAATATATCTTCAAGCGTTACAATTCCAGCTGTTCCTCCGTACTCATCATATAAAACAGCCATTGGAATTCGCTTCTTCTGCATTTGCAGTAATAAATCATGAATTGGAGTCGTTTCCATAACTTCAATAATCGGACGCATATACGTGCGAATCGATGATAAATCTTCTTGATCGTTGTTCATATATCGAATAAAGAAATCTTTTACGTTGACCATACCGATAATATCATCTTTATCTTCTCCAAAAATCGGATAACGTGTGTATCGTTCATTTTGGATTACTTTCATGTGTTCTTCTACTGAATCTTCAAGATAGAAACCAACGATTTCTGTACGCGGTACCATTATCTCTTTCGCGATGCGATTATCAAATTCAAAGATATTATTTACATACTTGTATTCAGCTTGATTAATTTCGCCACTTTCATAGCTATCTGAAAGAATAAGACGTAATTCTTCTTCTGTATGAGCTACTTCATGTTCAGAAGCTGGTTTCAAACCGAATAAACCAGTTATAACACGAGCTGAACCGTTCAATACCCAAATAAATGGATACATGATTTTATAGAACATCATTAACGGAGTTGCCAATAACAACGTTACTTTTTCAGCCTTTTGAATTGCCAGCGTTTTCGGAGCTAATTCCCCTACTACAACGTGTAAATATGTCATTAGCATAAAAGCAAGACCAAAAGTTAATACTGATGAGATAGAAGGATTTACGTTCCATTTCTCAAATAACGGGTGTAATAACTTTTCGATTGTCGGTTCACCTAACCAACCTAATCCCATCGCTGTAACTGTAATACCTAATTGACAAGCAGATAAATATTCATCTAAATTTGTTGTTACCTTTTTCGCTGCTAACGCACCGCGTTTCCCTTCCGCAACAAGCTGATCAATGCGACTTGAACGTATCTTAACAATCGCAAACTCTGCTGCTACGAAAAATCCAGTAAATGCGATTAAAATCGCAACCATGACTAAATTAAATATTTCCAATGAATCCCCTTAGTTAAAAAACTAAGGTGTCCACCTCCTGTATACTATAATGTTTTCTTATTTGTTCGTTAGAAAACATAGCCCGATACAAAAATTAAAGAGGTCGGATTTCACTTATTCTATAATAATAGAATAAGTGTCTGTATTAAAGCTGTCGTTTGACCTGATAAAGATTTCGATATTTTTTCACGTTGTGAATCAGTCAATTCATCTAAAAGAGGCTTTAACTCCGTTAGCTCTGCTTCTAATCTATGAATATGGTCTGTCACTTCATTCACTTGTTTCGAAACGTGTTCATTGATACCGAGCAGCTTTTTCTTCTCCTCGATTCTCTCTTTAATCTCACAAAGCGGCATATGCATTTCTTTGCACTTCTCAATAAATTGTAATGTCTCAAATGCTGTTTCGTCGTAATAGCGATAATTAGATTGAGATCGCTCCGCTTTTAAGATTCCTAGATTCGTATAATAATCAATCGTTCGTTTCGACACGTGAGCCATGAGAGCCAACTGTCCGATTCGATACACCTTCCCAACGATCTTCCCCCCTTGTTTATATTACTATTATCATACAATACATAAACTGTACAGTCAAACGTGATGGTTATCATTCACAAATTATACAAATTTCTAAATTTCATCCTTTATTAATAAAAACAATTAATCTATAACTATACAGCTTTTTCCTTTCAACCTTTCTTATTTAACAGCATACCTTACTAATAACGATTGCTTGTATAGGAGGAGATTAATATTAAAAAAACTATCATTTCTCATTTTTATAATGAAGAATACCTACTTCCATGGTGGCTTATGCATCATACAAAAATATTTGATCACGGCATATTAATTAATAGAGGTTCTACTGATCGTTCCGTAGAGATTTGTAAATTATTCGCACCCCACTGGGAAGTGCGAGATTCCAGATTTCTTGAGTTTGATCCAACAAATACTGATATTGAAGTGATGGGAATTGAAAGAGAAATTTCAGGTTGGAAAATCGTTTTAAATACTACTGAATTCTTTTGTTGTAATAATACAGAAGATTTTTTCTCATCTCTTCATGCACTAGGACAAAATATGTATGCGATTAGAATGATTTTAATGATAGATAGCCATAAGTACAATTATTCAAAGCCAAGATACTCTATCCCATTAGTAGAACAACGATACCACGGTGTCTTCCCTTATAACCCAAAACTCGGATGTGCCTGGAGATTTATTCACAAACATCTAGATGGTGCATATTTACCTGGTAGACATTATTCGCGGCACGGGAATATAGTTTATGACTATCCTTCATTTATTTTAAAATTTTATTTTAGCCCTTGGAATGAACAGTCAAAGGCAAGAAAATTACAAATTACACCTACCCTTTCAAAAATAGGTGTTCAAATGGGACTCCAAACACATTACGGTCAATCTCCTGAAGAACTGGAAACACGTTTTTTAGAGCTTAGTAACGTAACTCAAGACCTCCGTAATAATCCTGAATATCAAGAATTATTTCCAAAGTTTAAACCTTAATGTTTTTTGCATTGTCATCACCTCACACCATTTCATCCACTTAATCAAAAACAATCTCATTTGCATAAAATATGAATACTGTATATATTATAAATTTTTATTTTAGGAGGAAAAAATGAAAGCTGTTATTCTTGCTGGTGGATACGGGACAAGAATTGGGGAAGAAACACATTTAAAACCAAAACCTATGATTGAAATTGGAACAAAGCCTATTCTATGGCACATTATGAGTTTGTATAGTCATTACGGGATTACTGAGTTTATTATTTGCTTAGGCTATAAAGGATATGCAATTAAAGAGTTTTTTCTAAATTACAACTTACACATGTCCGATTTCACGATACATTTAAGCGACAATACAATTACTAGCCATTCTCATCGTATAGAACCATGGAAAGTTACATTAATCGATACTGGTCTAAATACCGAAACGGGTGGACGAGTTAAAAAGATGCAAAATTATGTTGGGGACGAACCTTTTTGCCTCACTTACGGCGATGGATTAAGTAATGTAAATATAAAAGATCTTATTACATTTCATAAAAAACACGGAAAAACGGCCACTGTTACAGCCGTACAACCTCCTGGTAGATTTGGTTCTCTCGTTTTAGATAAACAATCTGTCACATCCTTTCAAGAAAAACCACTAGGTGATGGTGGATGGGTTAACGGTGGATTTTTTGTTTTAAACCCTGATATTTTCAATTACATTAGTGGAGATAAGTCTGTTTTTGAAACAGAAACCTTAGTTCAGTTAGTAAACAAAAATGAACTGGTAGCATTTCAACATACTGGTTTTTGGCATCCGATGGATACATTGCGCGATAAGAATAAATTAGTCGAGTTATGGGAAAATAATAACGCTCCATGGAAGGTCTGGTAATATGACTTCATTATCTTTTTGGAATAAGAAAAAAGTATTTATTACAGGACATACTGGCTTTAAAGGCTCATGGCTCACCCTTTTTTTAACTTCTTTAGGCGCAGAAGTAATCGGCTACTCTTCTCACGCTCCCTCAACTCCTAACCTTTTTGAACAATGTAACGCAGCAAAAGAGTGCATTACAATTGAAGGAGACATTACAGATTACGATTCTTTATTCCATGCCATAAAACAGCACAAACCTGATATGATATTTCATTTAGCAGCTCAACCAATCGTCACCACTTCATACAAAGATCCTATTGATACATTTAAAACAAACGTCTTAGGCACTGTTCACGTACTAGAAGCAGCAAAGTACGTCGAAAGCGTACGTCTCATTATTAATGTTACGAGTGATAAATGTTATGCGAATGATGGGAGCGGTAATCGAGCATTTGTAGAATCCGACCGTTTAGGGGGCTATGATCCATACAGTGCTAGTAAAGCTTGCGCTGAATTAGTTGCAACATCATATCAAAAATCTTTTTTTCACACGAACACCCTTTCACTCGCCTCAGTAAGAGCAGGCAATGTCATCGGTGGTGGTGATTGGGCAGAAAATCGCTTATTCCCAGATATCATTCGTGCATATTTACAAGAACGTCCTTTAAGTATTCGAAACAAAAATGCTATCCGACCGTGGCAACACGTATTAGATCCTTTACATGGTTATATCCTTCTAGCTGAGAAACTTTGGCATCACACGGAGTATGCAGAAGGATGGAATTTCGGACCAATTAATGAACCTAACAGAAGCGTTCATTATGTCATCCAATCTGTAATAAAATTATGGAATAAACCACTAACAATCCTTTCTCCCACTACAAATACTCCTTATGAATCACCTATTTTAACACTCGATAGTACAAAGGCTATAAGTAAACTCGGTTGGACTCCTAAGCTATCCACAGAAAACTCTATTTCTTGGACTGTTGAATGGTACAAAAAATATGCAGCAGGCGAAAACATAGAATCCTTCACAAGAGAACAAATCGATGCATTCAAAAATTTATAAAGGGGCTATAAAATGGAACAAAAAACATGCCGTTTTTGCGACTCATTGCTAAAGGATACTTTTTTAGATTTAGGCGTTTCCCCTCTCGCTAACTCATTTGTAGCTCCAGAAAAATCATATAAAATGGAACCTTTTTATCCGCTGCACACATTTGTTTGTAACTCTTGTTTACTTGTACAGTTAGATGAATTTGAATCTCCTCACAATATTTTTCACGACTATTTATACTTCAGTTCTTACTCCTCAAGTTGGCTACAGCATGCCAAACAATACGTAGAAATGGCAATTGAGCGATTCCATTTAACGAAACATTCGCAGGTAATTGAAATCGCAAGTAACGATGGGTATTTATTGCAATACTTTCAAAAAAAAAATATCAATACGTTAGGAATTGAGCCAGCAAAAAACGTAGCGGAAATCGCTATCCAAAAAGGAATTCCTACGAATGTAAACTTTTTCAGAAACGACTTAGCAAAAGAGCTTCCACAAGCGGATTTAATCATCGCAAATAACGTTTTAGCACATGTTCCAAACTTACATGATTTTGTCGCCGGTTTAAAAACATTATTAAAACGAGATGGCACGATAACAATTGAATTCCCTCACCTATTAAACCTCATATCTTTTAAACAGTTTGACACAATCTATCATGAGCACTTCTCTTACTTCTCACTTATAAGTCTTCAAAAAATTTTAGCTCATCATCATTTACAAATTGTCGATGTGGAAGAACTTTCAACGCACGGTGGTTCATTGCGTATTTTTATAAATCATCTAAGCGCCCAATCAACTATCCATTCCAATGTTACAAATTTAATAAAAAAAGAAGTGGATCACGGGCTAGACACATTAGATTGCTATCTCCTTTTTTCTAAACGCGTAGAACAATTGAAAATAAATATTTTAAAGTTTTTGATTGAAGCAAAAGCTTTAAACAAACAAATTATCGGTTACGGTGCTCCGGCTAAAGGAAACACCCTTTTAAATTATTGCGGGATAGGAAAAGAATTTCTAGCTTATACAGTAGATAAAAACCCTCACAAACAAAACCTCCTTCTACCAGGAACCCGTATTCCAATAAAATCTCCAGAAGAAATTAAACGTACAAAACCTGATTACATTCTCATACTTCCTTGGAATTTGAAAGATGAAATTATGAAAGAATGCTCTTTCATTCGTGAATGGGGTGGGAAATTTTTAGTGACGATTCCGGAAGTTGAGGTGATTGAGCCATGAAGAAGATCCTTGTAACAGGTGGTAGTGGATGGATCGGTAAATATATTTTACATTCCCTTATACAAAAGGGCTATGAAGTGCACGCCACCTACAATAAAAATAAACCTTCTCACCTTTCCTGCCATTGGCATAAAGTAAACTTACTTTGCGATGAAGAAGTAAAAAAACTCATTTACGACATGAAGCCTAGTCATCTCATTCATTTAGCTTGGGAAGCAGTGCCGCCAGCATGTTATATATCTATTAATAATTACTATTGGCTTCAGTCTAGCATCTCATTGATTCAACACTTCACAACATGTGGTGGAAAGCGGGTCGTTGTTGCAGGTACAGGTGCAGAGTATGAGTGGTTTAACGGTGTATTATTTGAAGGTTCACCGCTTCTTTCCTATAAAACCCCGTATTCATTATGTAAAAACGCACTGCACTCCTGGCTACAATCATACGCTGGGCAAACCAGCCTCAGCGTATGTTGGGGACGAATTTTTCATATGTATGGCCCTCACGAACGTGGCAATCGACTCGTTTCTAACATTATCACTTCCTTATTAAAAAACGAGGAAGCACTATGTACACATGGAAAACAATCAAGAGATTTCCTCCATGTGGGTGACGTCGCTGACGCTCTTGTAACATTATTATGCTGTAACGTTACAGGCACAATAAATATAGCTTCTGGTCAATCTGTGCAAATTAAAGAACTAGCTTCTATCATTGCTAAAAAAATAGGAAAAGAAAATTTAATTAAACTAGGTGCTATCCCTTTTTCTACAGATGAACCTTTATTTGTAGGTGTTAATGTGGAACGTTTAAAAACTGAAGTAAACTGGAAACCAAAATACGATCTACACACTGGAATTGAAGAAACAATTTTATGGTGGGAATCATTTATAAAAAAGCATAACGATATGCCGTACTAAAGCGTAAATCCTTTGTACCTCCCGCTAATGCTCTATACCACGCTTCTAATCCTTCAGGTGTAATGATATGATGTGTCCCCATCCCTGCATGTATACTACCTTCAGAAAGAGTCGGACCAATTTGCAATTTTCTCTTTCTCATCGCATCGTTCCAAGGACTAAATCCGCACCATACGATACATGCAAGAGGTGGATAATTCATAGATTCATGCATAGTTAAATGTCTTCCAACAGTGTAATTGCCATGATCATGATTATGAATGAACCTCCCTCTTCTCCACATCTGCCATTCTTCCGGTAAATAGCCATGAAATCGCTGTTTCATTAATGAAACTCCATATCGTAGTTTCGGGTAATTATAGTTTAAATCTTCAACCATGATAAGCCCTTCTATCCAGTACATCCTCCCTCCAATGTTTTGTAACGATTTCCAAAACTGCTCTTTATCTTGTACACATAGAAACTCCGTCGTATTCAAAACCATTTTCCATCCTTCTATTTCTTGTTCAACTGCCATTACTTCTCGATCTGTCGCTAGTGCATCAAATTCTGGATGTGCAGAATCTCGTACTTCCCAATGCGGTGCAAGTTTTTTACAAATTTCAACGGAGCGATCTGTAGAACCTTTATTAATTAATATGCCATGATCAAATAGTCTCGTATGATGCATAAGCCACCATGGTAATAAATACTCTTCATTATAAAAATGAGAGATAACGGTTGTAGTGATGTAAATCTCCTCCTCTTTCTCTATTAATCTACTTTTTCATCCTACTCTTAATATACTTATCAGTTATGTAATTGGTTTCTTTTATTTTAAAAATATGTTTTTCTACCATATACTATGCTTTCTTAGACAACCACCATTTTCTAAAGAATCAACTCCGTACAATAACCATCCCAATAAACTGAAAATTAAGTTATAATATCATTATAAAATTATGAAGGAGGAATGCACTCATGTACTACAACACTTCATTCGAAAACGATCAACCTATAGGCCGTCTATAAACTAAGACGGGCATTCATATAATAAAGTGAAACTTTAATCAGTGGGGGGCTTTATTCCCCACTGATTATTAGTTGAACCAATCGGGCATATACGGGCAGTTGATCCCCCGCCTAACTTCTTTGCTTTCGCTGAACTTTGAGGTAGGGGTCTTACTGCCCGTTAATGCGGGACAAATGCACTATGCCTCGTCTTAGGGAATAAATCATAACCCTAAAAATAGACGGAGGTACTTCAAATGAAACAAACCATTTTAGGAGCTATATGTTTATCACTAGCAGCAAGTATTTGGGGCGGTATGTACGTCGTTAGTAAATACGTACTCGACTTTATCCCGCCACTTACACTCGTTTGGCTACGCTTTATTATCGCTTTTGTTGTTTTATATGTGATTTTGAAAACAACTGAAAAAAAGCAAAAGAAAAAAGTAACCATACACAAAAAAGATTGGCTATTATTCGCTTGGATTGGATTCATCGGTTATTTCATTTCGATTACATGTCAATTTATCGGAACGAAATTATCCGATGCTCATACAGGCTCCTTAGTGACATCAGCTACACCTGCATTTATGGTTATATTTGCAGCGCTCATTTTAAAAGAGAGACTAACTGCTCATAGACTTTTATCAACTATAATAGCGACAATCGGTGTCATTATCGTTATCGGATGGGATATTGAAATCGGCTCCTATTTTATCGGTACAATCATTTTAGTTGGAGCCGCTATTACTTGGGCTTTACTATCCATTTATGTAAAAATCGCTTCAGCTCGATTTTCATCTTTAATTATTACAACTTACGCAATATTCTTCTCACTCTTTTTCATTACACCGTGCATGGTATGGGAATTCCAATCAAGTCCTATTGAACATATAAACATGTACGTATTATTAGGCGTACTCTATTTAGGAATCGTCTCAACCGCAGGTGCATTTTTTCTTTGGAATAAAGGTTTAGAATTAATGGATGCTAGCATCGGTTCATTATTTTTCTTCTTCCAACCTATCGTCGGTTCGCTACTGGGCTGGCTCCTATTAAATGAAACGTTAAGCAGTAACTTTTTCATTGGCGGTATCCTTATTATATGCAGTGTTCTAATTACTACTTTTGAAAAGCAAAAATAGTATAAAAAAACAGGCAGAGACTTAGTCTCTGCCTGTTCGCATAATTGGGTCTTGATCATGGAATCCTATACAAATTGGTATACTACTTTGTACTCCACTACATGCACTTATAAAACTACACACTGTTCTTGCGATTAAATATAAAGTAATACCTATAGCCTTTTTATCTAAATCAAAGCCATTTTCACCATAAATATCAGCTAACTCTCCTAAAGACGGTCCTTCTATTTCATCCGTCCAATCACTGGCCCAATCCTCATCATCTTCTTCAAGAAACATGTAATTGTCACAAATGTAGAACTGACTATCCCACTCATTATCAAGATCATACTCAAAATAAATCGCCTTTGCTTCTTCACTTTCAGCAATTTCTAACGCTTCTTTCAAACCTATTCTCATACTTTCCTTGTATGAATCTAATGGAATCAATTTAATGCGCTCCGCATGCTCACTTGATGCTAACGTGCTACAAACATCATAATACTTCGATTCTATTTGAGATACTGATAACGAAAATACGTCTTCCTGCATTTCCTCTAAATACTGAAAAATCCCCAAACTATTTCACTCCATACTCTTTACGCAGTCCAATGTGCTGGACGAGACAACATTTTCGGTAATTTCGTATGCTTGTCCCCTTTCGCCGCGTTTATTTGAACTTGCGTGAGAAAAATACTATTTGTAAAGTCTGCTCCACGAATGTCTGCATCCCGCAAATCAGCACCTATAAGGTCTGCTCCTCTTAAATTAGCATCTCGTAAATTTGCCGCAATAAGATAAGCTCCCCTTAAATTCGCTCCTTGTAAATCTTTCTTTTTAAGGTTAGCTCCCATAAGGTCTGCACCTCGGTGACTAATTCGTTTCTTACGTGCATCATTCATTTCTTTCCAAACTAATTCACTCGTTTCTAAAAGAAGAATATTCACTTCTGCACGGTGTAATGGCACATTTACTTCCATTAACTCATCTGGACTTAAATTAGAAAGACGCTCAGTCTCTTCAATTGCTTCCTTCAGCTCTTTATGAATTGTCTGCGTCGCCTTTAATAGAATAGCCTCATTCAAATACCAAAGCATTTCATGAAGCTGATGCATAACTGGAAAAGCATCATACATTTCTCTCGCATGCTCGGCATCTTTCCGCCAATCAATTCCTTTAAACGTAACTTGAGAAATCTTTTGTCCAGCGCCGAAACATTCAAATACTGTACAACCTTTATACCCTTTTCCTCTAAGATCTCTATGTATACTACATTTATAATCTGATTGTAAATTTGTACAAGGTTTACCACCATCTTTATTCACCGCAAAATCTATTGATGCTGCGAACGGTAATGCTACACAACATAATCCAAAACATTTTTCACAGTCTGCTTTTAAACTATTGTAATTTACATCCTCTTCTACATGAAAATAATCGTTATGATTAGTCAAAATATATACCCCCTGTTGTCTTTTGACTATTTCATAATATTCTAACTGCACTAAATAATCAATTTTAAAACAAATGGAACTATTTCATTTCAAACAACAACATAATCTATCTATTTCTTTTCATTTAAAAAGGACACCCACTACAATATTAATTATAATTAAATTAAGAACTTTCAAATAACGAGGAGGATTACGATGGCATTAGAAATGAAAACAAACTGTCAAATTTGCGACCATTCCCTTCAGCCTGATTCTGAAGCATACATATGCGTATATGAATGTACATTTTGTGCACCATGTACAGAGGAAAGACAAAATGTTTGCCCAAATTGCGGCGGAGAGTTAGTACGTAGGCCGAAAAAGAAATAATAAAAAGGCAAAAACGAACAGGCATATGTTCATTTTTGCCTTTTTATTTAACCTTTAAAATTACTTCTATTATTGATTTAAATGATTTTTAACTGCTCTTATAACCAATTCATGATCTACTTCTGGTGGTAATCCTGAGACGGTTATCATCCCAATAACCCCTACGTTTTTTATTTGGATAGGAAAGCATCCACCAAACGCAGCATATTCCGAGCCATCTAAACGGTATTTTTCATGATATGGAACTCCGCTTATTTCACTTTCTATCTGCATGTAATACGAGCTATGATTATGCAGTGAAACGACCCGTTTTTTACGCTCAATCCATTTCGTATTTTCCTCAGTTGTCCCTGTCATCTTGAAATGAAATAATTGCACACCATTTTTGGTTATATCAACAGCAATCAACTTTCCCTCTCGCTTTGCCGTTTCAACGATAAATAAACCTAATTGCAAGGCATCTTCATTTGTAAAAGAGGAAAATTGAAGTGTTTCCTCCTCTATTAAAATTTGTTTACTTATTTCACTCAAATTTGAAGTACTCATATCTTTAACCTCCCTAATCGTTTCATATTACATTGTCATTTTTTGGAATTCCCATACTCTATAGTACCGTAAAGCTTGTTTTCTTCTTACTGTTGCTATTATGAATTATATTTAACACTTCAAAAATGTATGTTCTTTAAAGTGCTATAGGTACTAAACATTTGGTACAGGAATATAAAAAAGCAAAGCGCCCACGCTTTGCTTCTTACAAAATCCCTTTTAACTTTTCACAAATTAACTTCGCTAAATACTCATAGCCTTCTGGACCAAAATGCAATCCATCTTTCTCTTCACCTTCTACGAATACTTTATAATTTTCTTCCTGAATCATCTCAGCATATAAGTTTAGAAAATGACTCCCTGTTTTTCTTGCTACTTCCTCTGCCACTGCTGCATATTGGCCGAGTATTTCATTTGTTCTATGATGTTGTCTTTCTTCATCAACTGGTGCTGGGCTAATAAGCAATACTTTTTCTGGTGAAATCGCACTTACAATTCCCTCTAAATTTTCTTTGTAAGATTGTAATGGCACTGGATCAAATAACACTGAATCATTCGTACCAAGAAAAACTGTTACAAAGTCTGGTTTATGTGATAATACATCATCTTCAATCCTATTTAACGCATCGAACGTATTATCACCCGGAACACCCGCATTAACCACTTTCCAAGTCGGAAACATCTCTTGCAAACGTGGTGTTAACCTCGGCGTTCCACCAAAAAACGTTTCATCAGCTGTAATACTATCACCAAAGCATACTAACGTTTTCATTACTCTACACTCCTTTACGTATGAAACAACTTTCCTTCTATCGCTTTCACATATCTTTCCGCAGAACGTTCAACTGCCTCATTTGCATTTTCTTTTACTACTCGGTGAAAGGCGTTATATAGACGATTAAAATGTAACGGCTTCACTCGATTCGCCATTTCTTCCACTTTCCTTGCTGGTAGTGGAATTAAGTTCGGATAACTATACATGAAACTCACCCACTGTTGGTCTGCTACAACTTGAATAATATCACCTGTTAATAAAATACCTTTCCCATCATTACCTTCTTTCCAATGTAATACAGAACCGCCACTAAAATGCCCTCCGAGACGATGTATAGTAATCCCATCCGCTAATTGTAAAGACTCACCAGACCAATAAATAATACGACTACTTGGACGCATCATCCACTCTTTATCGTCTTCATGTATATAAATTGGTACATCGAATGTTTCTGCCCATTCTACTTGCGTTGAATAATAATGCGGATGGGATAGTGCAATCGCATCTAATCCGCCCCACTCTTTTACCTTCTCAATTGTCGTGTCATCTAAATAAGTAATACAATCCCATAACAAACGATATGACTCTGTTTTTACTACAAATGCCGTTTGACCGATCGCAAATTCTGGTTTTGTCGTAATACTATAAAGCCCATTTTCTTCTTCTATAATTTCATTTTTATATGTATCACTCGTTTGCAAGTTTTCTAAACTCGTCCAAGACTGCCCTTTCGGATTAACATATTGTCTCTCCTCATCACAAATAACACAACTTACTGGTTCTTCCACACTCGCTGCATACTGTACTCCACACGTTGTACAAACGAAATTATTCATAGTTATTCCCCTATCCCTTTAATTTTTTATTAAGCTGATATTTGTTGATCGTTTTCTGCTTTTTTATTTTCAAGTGATACGCTTATAAGAGTAATAAAGTAGACAACTGTAACCGCCATAGGAATTACAATAAATCCTTTTTCCGCAAAAAGAATCCCACATACTGACGTTACTAATACAGTTCCTACTGATAAAAAACCATAACTTTTACTTTCATAAATCCATACATATGGTAAAAAATGAACACCTATTAACATCGCTACTACAAAAGGTAACCACTCCGGAAATTGAAAATATGCAAGTAATACAAACGGAATATTCAATACATTTATCCCACCAATTACTCCAGCTAAAGTCCCTAGCGGATTTCCTTTCGCAAACATATCAATTTTTAATATAGCAGCTATCATTAAGCCGAAAGGAAACACACAGCCCATACCAATTAAATATACCCACACAACTTGCTTTTCTGGAAGAATAACACCAGTTATGCTCGCTACAATCCAAAATAAAAGACCAGCTATTATAACAGGAAATCCCTTCTTCGTTTTTTGTGCTAAATCTCTTTTTGCTTCTGAAATGTTCATTTCTATATCTCCCCCAAAATATAAGTGCTATAATGTCGTCTTATTTTCGCTATCGAACATAATCTCATTCATCCAATAACGCCAAACTACTAAGTAATCTTCTAAATCTTTTGGGTGGTGTCTTATACACGTATCTATACGTAAATATAAGCCTATGACTATTTCTTCATATAAATCTCGTTCTTTTTTATGAAATACACATTGTTTCATCGCATAACAAATTGCTTCTTTTGTTAAATCTTCCGGAGTTGAACAGCACGCATAAATTAAATCATATAGAGGATCCCCTAACACTGGTAAAGGATCTATCACACCATATAACTTATTATCCCGAAATATAAAGTTATGGAATCCAAGATCACCATGTATTAAAAACGGTCTATCCATTCCAGTACTTCTTTTTGGACTATTTACAAGTGTAAGAACAAGCTGATGTTCTTCATCACTTATGTACTGCCTCAATTTTTCACGAACTTTTATTACATTTGTTAATAAAAATTCTGCCCAAGATTGAACCGGACTATCTTTCCATCCCCATCTATCTACCTCTGGAACTATTTCATACGTATTAATTACTTCTTTTACAAGTGTACAAAGTGCGCTCCTCTTATACCCAAGTTCGCACGAGGTAGTCCCTACAAGAAAGGAATACACAATATATCTGTTTAAAGGATCCTTAAACAAAAGTGTTGAAAATAAAGTATTCCCATCATAAAAAGAAAGAAAATCAGCTTCTTCACGTACCACTTCCGATTTATTCAACTTTACAACATATTTTCCGTCCAACAAATATACTGCACTTGTTGTTCCTCCGTTCAACACTTTAATACTTTTCGGATAATGTGAAATAACCTTCTCATTAACTAGTTGTTCAGCGATTATTGAAATATCCATTTCTCCCACCCTTAATTCCGAAGATTCCCTCAATTCAAAAGACACCTTTACTATTATTTGACAAATATAAAGAAAAACCTCCTAAAATCTTAATATAACAAAGATTGATTTTTATTTTATTAAGACTGCCTCTTCCATACCAAATAAAAAACTCCACGGCGCATGATGTGTAAGAAGCATATCAACCTCATTTTGATATGCTTCTTCAATTGTTTCTAGCGTCAAATTTGTCGTATAACCTATTTTGTGAAATTCCTCTTTACTAATGTGAGTGAAACCATACTCGTCATCACCGTATTTATTAAGGTGCTCTTCAAAAAGTGATGCAATATGTTCTTTAAACTGCGTTATATTCATTTTCATTTATCCTTTCTTCTACTTTTATATTTTAAAAATAAGGAAATACTATGTAACGACGTTACATACATATAGGAGGACAATATGAAACCTGAATTTTTAAAAGCTATACATGAAGCGATTGGAAATGTTGAGCATATTCATATAGAAGAAAGTGGCGCAGATAGTTTACTCATTCATCATGATGATGCACAGCAATTAAAACAAGTTGCTGAAACTTTAGAACACAATAATTTCCGCTCTACTATTAGAACAGCTGGAGATGCTTCGTATATTGAAGTGTTGAACAGATAGAGAGAAGTCCCAGCTATGTGCTGGGCTTCATTCTTTTATATCGAATCTTTAAACTATTTTACATGTGCTGCTGTTCCCGCAATATCAATTTGTAAATTATCATTTTCTAGATTTTTCATTACATACAATGTTATGCTTCCGATAGATTTTGAATAATTGTAAGATCGTATATCACCACTTTATCTCCCCTACACCCGGCTCAATGAACTTCCCTGACACATCCTCATTCGAATCTATTACCCAATCGTATATATTTTGTGCTCCTTCAGCAGGAGTCATATTCGCATCAAAAGCACCAATATCAGTCTTTAGTTTTCCTGGATGAATGGCAGTTACACGAATTCCTTTATCTTCAAACTCTTGTTGTAAACAGAGCGTTAACATATTTTGTGCAGCTTTTGCGATCCGGTATGAATATGAGAACTGCCCTTGTGGAAATTCTTTTTCGGCCATTTTATGTAAAGAGCCTAAACGAGATGATACGTTTATAATTCTCGGCTGATTTGATTTAGTTAAAGCCGAATACGCGCCTTTTATTGCTCGAATTACACCTAAACAATGAATATTAAATAGTTCCGTTAACTCTTCTGAATTGGTACGTAAAACCTCAGTTTCCTTTCCAGTAATTCCAGCGTTATTTATAACTAGATCAATATACTCTGTATACGCCTCAACTCGCTTCTTAATACACCCAATACTCTCATCATCTGACAAGTCTGCTAATATAGGAAAACACCTAGAAGTAAACATCTGTTTTAATTGTTCTATCGCTTCCTCACTTCTAACTAGCGGATAAACAAGATGTCCATTTTCATGAAATACTTTCACTAACTGTAACCCTAATCCACGATTTCCACCTGTAATCATGACTCTCATATATCCATCTCCTTATTTTTATAATAAATAAGAAAATCTGCCCACTTACCATTCCCCATAGAAAACGCCTCTCTCATACATTCAAATGAAAAACCAGCTCTTTCTGCCAAACGAACGGATGGCTCATTATCAATATGTATATGTAATTCAATTCTATGAAATTGGAGGCTGTTAAAAAATAATGGCAGCGCAGCTTTTACACTTTCTACTCCGTATCCATTTTTCCAATGTTGATTATGAATAGAGTAGCCCATCATTGCCCATTGATAGTCCATACGTAAAATTTTTATAAGTTCTAGCTTTCCAATATTGGCGCCATCTTCTTTCTGAAAAATACCTAGAACGTACATTTCATCCCGTCGTGCCGCCTCATCAAATCCTCTTATCCATTCCGTGAACCATACTTTTGTTGAAGACGACATATCATGATAGCCATCATCGTATTTATATTGAGATGGTAACCTCTTATTTAATCCATCTAACCAACTTTCATAATCCTCTTTTTGATATGGACGGATAATGAGTCTCTCTGTCTCTACTTGTAATAGCGGCAGCTTCATTTACATCTCTTCCTTTAATTATTAATTGAATATTCTTTATCATCTTACACAAAATACAAAATCTAGTAAATTATTATGTTTTTTCACAAACAAAAATCCAGTTATGTTTTGTACATAACTGGATTTCTCATCATTTTATAACTTTTTTATTTTACAAGAACAACTTCCCTTAATTCCCTCTTCAACACTTTCCCTAAAGCGTTTTTCGGTAATTCATCCATAAATACAACTTCTGGTATTTTATAATTTGCTAGTTTTTCTTTACAATGCTGAATAATTTCTTCTTCTGTTAATAATGTTTGAATGTCTTTTACAATGTAAGCTGTTGGAATCTCTCCCCAAAAATCATTTGGAACTCCAACTACTGCAACTTCTAAAACACCGTTTATTTCATGAATAACATCTTCTACTTGATCTGGATATACATTGTCACCACCGCGTACGATAACGTCTTTATATCTTCCCATAATATGTAGGAATCCATCGTCATCTATCATACCTGCATCGCCCATGTTAAACCAATTATCTTTTACTACCTTCTTTGTCGCCTTTTCATTATTCCAATATCCTTTAAACATGTATGGACTTCTTACATGAATCTCTCCAACTTCATTTGTTGTTAGTTCATCCCCTGTTTCTGGATGAACAATTTTCAACTCTACATGCTTAAGTGTTTTCCCTACAGAAGACATTTTTTCTTTTCCCATATTTGGATGCCAAGAAGTTACTACCCAACCTTCTGTACTACCATACCCTTGCACCATATATATTCCTTTTTCCATATATTTTTGAATGAGCGTTTCTGGAACTTTTGTACCACCACTTTGCGCTACTTTAAAGGTCGAAATGTTGCGCTCTTTTTTATTTAGTTCATCAAGCATATAACTATACACCGCTGGAAACGCAAGCATCGTAGTAATTTTCTCTTCTTCAATCTTATCCCAAATAAGAGTAGGATTTGAATCAGATAAGAAAATCATCGTTATGCCATGATAAATGCAATTTAAAATAGAAAGCACTCCACTCATATGAAACAATGGATGCACTGATAAAAAGCGTTCACCTGCTGGAATTTCTCTTTGCCCCGCAATCTCAGCAAAATAATAGTGTAAGTTTTTATGTCCAATCACACATGCTTTTGCCTGTCCAGTCGTTCCTGAAGTAAATAAGTAAATCGCATCATCATCTTCATGAACTTCTACGTTCGGTTCTGTAATTGGCTGTTCTTGCAATTTTAATTCAAAGGAACCAAAGCCTTCTTCTGTCGTTTTAATTACATAAGGAATTTCTTTAACAGCATCAATCTTTAATAACACTTCACTAAATTCTTCATCAATAACTAATACTTTTAACTTTGCTTCTTTTACAATCGTTTCTAATTCATAAGCAGTAAGCTGATGATTTAGCGGAATAAATACCGCTCCAATTTTCAAACTTGCCATCAGAACGCTTGGAAACGGGGGATTATTTTTACATAGGATTCCTATACGATCCCCTCTTTGCACACCGTTATGTAACAAATAATGTGCAAGCTGATTTACTCGTTCATTATACTGCTGAAATGAATATCTTTTCTCTCCCCCTACAAGCGCTTCCAAATTTGGTGATTGCATTGCTCTTTTTTGTAATAATTGTCGCATCGTTCTCAAGTAAAACTCCCCTTTATATATGTTAGGTTTTTTATTTTACCAGATTAATTATTAATTTACTAAAGATTACACTTAGTGAATATAAAACCAATAAAGTGAAACTTTAATCAGCCCTCACCAATCGAGCTTTTACGGGCGGCCCGACTCCCACCTAACTCCTTCGTATTCACTGAATTTTGAGGTGGGAGTCCTACTGCCCGCAAATAGCGGGATAAAAAAATAGCCATCTACTTAAGCAAGTAAATGGCCATTTCTCCTTATATATTAGAATACTTCTTATTCATCACATATTGCACATACTCAGGTGCACTTTTATTAATCTCTTCATCACTAAGCTTATATTCTGCACCATATAAATAAAACGAAGGTATAAATTCCATTCCCGTGTATAAGCTTGTAGCGTGAAATGGTTTCGTCAACTCAGCCATTGTAATCCCGCTATTTTCATAGTCTTTTTCTAATCCACCTATAGAAATAGCTACACCAAACTCTTTTCCCTTCACTTTATCCCCTTTAGATCCGTAAGCAAATCCATACGTTAACACATCATCAAACCACTTCTTTAATAAAGGCGGTGAGCTATACCAATAAAATGGAAATTGAAATATATATCGGTCGTGTTCTACTAACAGCTTTTGTTCCTCTTCAACATTAAACTCCCAATTTGGTGCCGCTTTATATAGTTCATGCACCGTAACTTCATCGGAATGTTTCTCAAGTTCTTCTATCCATCTTTTATTAATTCGAGACTTTTCAATATCAGGATGTGCTACAATTACAAGTGTTTTCATATATTTTCTTCCCCCTTATAAATAATTCAAACCCTTTAGTATTAGTATGAATGAGTCACATATAATTGAAAAGTACGTACTTTCAGGTACTATAGGAACCTTGAGGTACCTTTGGAGGTGTTATATGAATCAAAATGATGACTGCCCAATTGCAACAACACTCGATGTAATCGGCGGAAAATGGAAAGTTTATATTTTATGTGTTTTGATGGATGGAAAAATGCGAACAAATGAAATCAAACGAGAAATTCCAAACCTTACACAAAAAGTTCTTACACAACAACTTCGGCAACTTGAAGCTGATGGGATTATTCATCGTACCGTATATCAAGAAGTACCACCAAAGGTTGAGTATACAATAAGTGAACACGGAAAATCTTTAATGCAAATTATGAATGAACTATTTGAATGGGGAAAAGATCATCAGATGAAAAGATTAAATGACTAAAAGAACCCTACCTACTTTGTTACATCTTCTATGCAAAGAATTCTTTTGAAATTTTGTAATAGGAGTATCGTCACATAACTATTAAGTTAAGAAAATAGATTACCCCCAAAATGAACTTCTTTGCTATAAAAGACAAAAAGTTTCTGTTTTGGGGGCACTATAAAATTTAAACTTGATACCGATGTGTTACTACCCCAATTTGATATAGGCTTCGTGAATTTCGTGTATTTGTCCTCGTTGTAGCTGGAATGGATTTGGCAATTGTTACAGAAAAAAGAACCAACATTCTTACAAATCTGAAAAAACGAAAATGGCTGTTTATGAAACTTTCTATATTTATACTTAAAGTTGGTGCTACTTCTTTATTGCATTAGATAGTAATGTAATTTATAATACGTTTAAATGATTAAATTCTTAAACGGAAGGTAATGTTAGCGAAATGAACTGTAATGATAAAGTAATGCATATTTTAGAAAATTTAAGACCATGTTTTCAAGGGTTGGGAGATCCAACTCGTCAGCAAATTGTAGCACTTTTAATTGATAAAGATAGCTTGAATGTGACGCAAATTGCGGAGCATATTCCCATGTCAAGACCTAATGTATCTCATCATTTGAAAATATTGAAACAATCAGGGTTACTTCAAGTTCAGAAAAAAGGCACTGAAATGTATTATTGTCTTGAATTTAATGAAACAATAAATCTTTTAAAAGAACTTGTTTCTTTAGTTGAAGATGAATGTAAGAATTAGGTACTCATTTATAGTTTAGGGACACCTTTTGTCCCTTTTTTTAGCGATATTACGTTAAAAGGTTTAAGCTTTTAATCATTTAAACTTATAATCTCATACTAATTAAAATGGAGGTTTCAGATGAATAAGAAAACAGTATTAATTGTTGGTGGGTATGGAGTTGTTGGTAGTCAAATTGCTCAAATTTTACATGATCGACATCCTGATTTGGAAATTAGATTAGGGGGAAGAACCTTAGGGAAAGCGTTACCTTTTGAATCAGAGAGAGTAAAAATAGTCAAGGTAGACAACACAACAGATGATCCTTTAAGAAATTTGGATGATAATTTCACATTAGTTGTTAATGCGGTTAATGACCCGCAAGATAGACTACTTCTATCTGCAGTTCGAAAAAAAATTCCATTGGTTGACATTACTCGTTGGACTGAACGCTTTAAGAGTTCTATTGATCGATTAAAAAATGTTGAGGTCCAATCCCCTGTTGTATTAGCTTCAGGGTGGATGGGGGGGACAGCAGCCCTTTTTTCTAAAATTTATTCAAAAGATCTTCAAGAGGTTACGGTTGATATCAACGCACTATATTCTCTTCAAGACAAAGCAGGACCAAATTCAACAGCATATATGGACCGGTTAACTATTCCATTTGAAGTCAAAGCTCGAGAGGGAATGCGACAGGCTTATCCAATGACTAATCCAATCAAAGTCCGCTTTCCCAACGGTTATATAACCAAATGTTATCGTTTGGATACTCCTGATCACGTAACCCTGCCAGAATCAATTCATGCTGTTTCGGCTAACTTTCGTATTGCTTTTGATAGTAAAATATCTACATATGGACTGGTTTCTCTGGTGAATACAGGGATTTGGAAAATGATTAGCGGAGAAAAATTTACCGATTTACGGAAAAATATTCTCTATAAACCCGGAAAGGGAAGTGCACATAACATAGTTATTCACCTTAAAGGTTATGATGCTACTGGTGTATTGCATAGACGATGTGTGAACATATCAGATCCGTTAGGACAGACACATCTTACTGCTTTAGGAGCAGCTGTCCAAGCAGAGAACATTTTGCTAACATCTGATATTGTGGTTCCGGATTCTGAAATTTACTTTCCGGAAAATCTATTAGATTTGGGTGTGAATGCATCTACAGTTTTAGATTTTTATAGGGAATATGGGGTTAATATTACGAAAGAAAATATATAAAAGATACCGTTCTATTCGTGGTAGTACACATAGGGCTATCAAGCTAAAAAATACAAACATCTCCAAAACGAGAGAATGTGCATCTTCATGTGAAAATGTACATTCTCTCGTTTTGCGGTGTTATAAAATTCTTAAGTTGATGGGCATGTAGCTGAACCCCTAAACTTACAATTTTCTTTTTTCGGTCGTATCGGGCCTTATAGCATTTAGGTAATCAGCTATTTGTTAATCGTGAGGCAGATATTTTTAGCTAAAAGCCCAATAATGGAAATATAATACAGATTATGAACCCTTTTACACGTATCTCGGCTGAACCTCAGAATCACATATTGTTATGACTACTGCTATTCTTCTCTAATTACATCTATAACGTTATCCTTTTTAATTTTCCGAAGCGGAATTAGTACCGATACATAACTAATCAACAGTGCAGTTATAGATGTGATAAAGCTAGATTGATAAGGAATAATCCATTCAAACGACACCGTATTTGACAGTGCTACATAAAGAATATACGACAGCATACAGCCGAAAAAGATCCCTTGTATGCTTCCAAAGAAACCGTACAGGAGTCCTTCATATATAACCATCTTTTTCAAATCCTTTTGCGACATACCAATCGATTTTAAAGCAGCTAATTCTTTTCTTCTCATAATGATGCTGACCGTAATGGTATTTAAAATATTTACACAACCAATTAGTGTAATAACAGCTATAAATCCGTACCCTAATATTTTTATATAAAGTATATTGTCTTTATGGAAATTACTTTGAACAATATTATTTTTTACATCTATAGATGCATCTCCACCGAGTTTCTTTTGTATATCTAAAATTGTAGCATCAGCCTGAGATTGATTCTCTAAATCAATTTCAAAACCTGCTAATTTTTGTGGAGATGGTGTAATATATTCGGCTATTTGTTCACTAGTAATAAAAGTTATGGTATCCATCACTCTGCTCATATTAAAAATATCCAATTCTACAATTGCAGCTATTTTTAAAGTTTCTAGTTTTTCTTCATTGTAGGAGATTTCCTCTGTAGATTTTCTTTCCTGCTGACTTGTTATTTGGATTTCATCCCCTACCTGAAAAGTGCTTAGAGAACCTATATATTTTTTACTTGTATTCATATCATTTGATGCAGCTTGTTTTACTAAAATAACCTCTTTTTCACGATTTAATTTTGAAATATCAATTCTTCCACTAGTTACATTTTCAGCTAGTTTCTTTAAACTATTCTCATCGTATGCTTTTATTTGTGTTTTCATAATTTCTACAGTTTGATTATTATATTTTACTTTTTGATACAGCGATTCATTTCCTTGTAATTCTTTAATTTGTTTATTTTTTGGTACTTTCGTATAAAAATCATTTGCCTGATATTGCTTGTACAGCTTCTCTACGTTATTAACTTTATAAATATTTCGACTCATACGATCTATGCTAGGCCTGTCTGAATTCGAATTAACCGTAACTGATATGTCCGATTTTAGAGCTTGAATTTCCGGTTGTTTACGCTGAATGACAGTATCTATGAGAAACGTAAACGTGATATACAGTACACTACTTATAATAATAGACAAGATTGTAACTGTATATCTATTGGGATTCCTTTGGATATTTTTTAATGCCATACTTAACGGAAAAGATAGTGGTTTCTTTAGCTTTGTTCCCTTTTTTTTCTTTATTTTATCTTTTTTTATAGCTAATCGGCTACTTACGGCCAGTAACGGTGAAATTCTACCTGCAAAAAAAGCAGGAAAATAACTTGAAATATAGACAGTTATCAATGTAATTAAAGAACTTACACATATAATTAACCAATCTAATTTAATTGTATATCCCATAGAGTTTTTAAGTACGTTTATCAGTACTTGATTAAGTAAAAAGACTACTAATATACTGCACAAAATCCCAAAAAAGATAGCAATAATAGAAAGAGATGTTGCTTCTCTTATCACAATTTTTCTGATTTGTTTTTTTGTAGCTCCTATACTCCTCAATAACCCAAACTGTTTCATTCGCTCTACTATACTAATTTGAAATGCATTGTAAATAATAACAATCGTAGAAATCACAACAATCCCAATACTAATAGCGGCTGCCACCATGATCTCCACACTAGGCTTTAAGGCTCTCTTTAATTCGACATTCACTTTTATATTTTCTTTATTCGTCAATAATTTAAATTGATTTTCAACTTCATCAAAGTTTGCGTACTTATGGAATTCAATCAATACGCTACCTTCTCCAACTTTAAACTTATTTTTATATGTCAATAATTGACCTGTTTCATTTTCCTGAGTACTACTAGACTTATTTAGCAAACCAACAAGTTTATATTTTTTTTCATGAATAGTAAACATACCGCCTAATTTAAGATTGGGCCCGAAGTAAGGTAGCATCCATTTTTCCAAAACAGCCTCGTTTTCATTTGAAGGTAGCTTACCTTGTACAGGAATACCAGAATTCAACAGCTTTAATGCTTGTTGATCTGCATACATATAAGAGACAGCTATCTCATCAACATGGAGCGTCTCTCCTGGAGTTATGATGCCATAAGAAGATATATTCGGATTACTTTTTATCATATTGAAAAGCTTTTGATTATAATTTTCAACTGAAATATTTGCGGAACCCATAGGACCTTTTTTAGCATTTTCAATTCCCGAAGTGTATCCGCTATTAAAAAACAGTCCAATCGTTGTTATTAGCGCCAATGCTAGAATAATACCTGTTAATGTTAGCAGAGTACGTTTTATATTACTTCTGAGATATTTTTGACTTAACTGTTTGTAACTACGAATCAATACTCCTCCCCTCCACATTTTGCTTGATTTTGCACTAATTGTTTATCTGAAATAATCATGCCATCTGCAATGGTTATAATTCGATCAGAGTTTGATGCGATAGCAGGGTCATGGGTAATTAAAATCACCGTCTGATTATATTTTTTAGCCGTTACTTTTAATAAATTCAGAACTTCTTTTGTATTTTTTGTATCTAGATTTCCGGTTGGTTCATCCGCTAAGATAATATCGGGTTTATTTATAAGAGATCTACCAATAGATACCCTTTGTTGTTGACCACCCGATAATTCAGAAGGCAAATGATCTCGTCTTTCATTTAACCCTAGAGTTCGTATAATTTCATCCAGGTAATGATCATCTACCTGTTCCTCGTCCAATAGAGCTGGCAAAGCAATATTTTCTTGTACATTCAAGACAGGAATCAAATTAAAAAACTGAAATATAAAGCCAACTTTTCTTCGGCGAAAAATAGAAAGTTCATTATCTTTATAATTGTAGATATTTTCACCTCCTATAAACACATTTCCTGAACTCGGACGATCCAGCCCTCCTAAAATATGCAATAACGTACTTTTACCAGAACCTGACGCTCCAACTATGGTTACGAATTCTCCCCTATGAATGGAAAGATTAATTCCTTTTAACGCCTGTACTTGCGTTTCTCCCTCTCCATATGTTTTTACTACATTTTCTAATCTAACAACCTCCATACAACCCATCCTTTTCACAGATTAATTTTGAATCTCTACAAAATAGATTTTATCCCTATCGTAGTCACCATTCTCGTCTTTCACTTCATACACTTTTGAAATGTTTTCAACTACCTTTTTTACCTTGTTTTTATTTTTATAATCAAAATTTTCTTTTGCAAACTGAATTAACGAAAGGCTTACTTCTTTTTCTTTTAATTGTTTATATGTTTCCTCATTAACAATTACTATCGGTGATGAAAAATAACCAATCCAATTATTTTGTTCAATATGTTGAACAGGTATCATTTGTCCATTTAAATTTAAATTCCCATCCTTTATTTCCTCATCTTCTACATTTTTCCTATAAAATAAGTTTTTTTCACTCGCTAATTCTTTTATTTCTTTTACCGGGGTTGAAGTCATTGAACTGTCTTCTTTTGATAAGGGCGTTCTTACAATTCCTTTTTTTAAGAATTTTTCAGCTGTAGATTTTGTAATTACCGCATATTGTTTCTTTCTAACAGATGATTTATCAAGTTCCTTGTCCATCTCTTCTTCAGTCATATTTCCTTCTTTTTCTTTCCATTCTTTCTTAATCTCTTCTTTCTGTTCGGTAGTGAGTTCTTGTTTTATTAATTCTGTGACCAATTTATAACTATAATCTGCTGTTTGTACGTTTTGATCTTTATACAGATTTTTAACAGCAGATATATTTTCTTTCGTTCCCGATACCATGATACCGTTTACTGGTTGTGAGGGACCATTTATATAACGATTTACAGCAAACCCTATACCCATAAAAATTGCTGTTACTGCTAGAAATCCTATTATCTTTCTCATTTTCTTCCTCCTCATATACTATGTTTAATCTGGGATTAGAACAGTAGGTTTTTTCTTTATATAAACAGTGGCTAAAATGCTACAAGTCTTAATAAAGAATGATTACCTTCAGTATAGACGTCTTTAATTGCTAATTGAATAACTCTTGTCTTACTATATATACTTTAATCTTACAGTTTAGTAAGATTACTAAATCTAACTTTTTATATACTCGTAACTCTGATCAAGATATATTTTAAAATTGTACAATTAAATGGCTTTTATACACTTATTTAAGTACACACATACTTTTCAAATTCTCGAAAATCCACTGCCATTCAGCTATTATTCTCAATAATCTGTTTTTTAAATTCATTTACATAATTAATGCGAATCCAATTTTCATTTAACATTTTTGTATAAGATAACTTAAATAAAACATTACTGATTTTATAAAGATGTACAAATTCAACAGGACTCTATTACAAGGTTTTTCAAAATATAAGCAAGAATATGTATGAATTACGTAAATATTATGCTTTAAGTAATTGTTGTATCTCATTATGTGCTGAAAAGCTGAAAGCCGATTTGGGTATTATGCTTATACTCAGAAAAGCCTCTAAAAGTCCATTTCCATACTAAACCATTTTAAATTAGCCAATCAACGTGTAAAATAACTGTCATAATCTAAAATACTGCAATAATCAAAGACAAATGAGGAGAGAGACTGTGGATAAATTATTATTCGTTGAAGACGATAACGATCTAGGAATGGCTATTGAGTTTACTCTAAAAGGAGAAGGACTTGAGGTTATAAGAGTTTCTACTGTACAAGATGCAAAAGACCAATACGAAAATAATAAATTTGATTTAGCTATATTGGATGTTGGACTCCCAGATGGAAATGGGTATGATTTATGTACCTATCTTAAAAGAAAAGGTGATATACCTATTATTTTTCTCACAGCACTAGATGAGGAGGCAAATGTAGTAATGGGCCTTGAAATTGGTGGAGATGATTATATAACAAAACCCTTCAGGGTAAAAGAGCTATTATCTAGAGTAAAGGTACAATTAAGAAAAAAAATTAAAACAGCTTCTAATACTATATTGAGGTCTGGAAATATACAGCTTGAAGTTGAAGCGGCCAGAGCTTTTAAGCATGAGAAAAGTATAAATTTAACGCATTTAGAATACAAACTCTTATTAACGTTAATGCTAAATCCTCATAAAGTATTACAAAGAAATGAGATATTGAAAAAAATAGCAGATGAAAGTGAAGTATTTTTCGATGAAAATACTCTTTCTGTTTATGTAAAAAGATTAAGAAGTAAAATTGAGGATACTCCACAAAATCCTAACTGCATAATCACACAAAGAGGTCTCGGATATTATTGGAATAAAGACGTCAGTAAGGAGTAATTTAATGATAAATCGAGAAATAAAAATTAATATACTTACATTAGCATTAATCTCTTTTTTATTTATTATATATCAAGTTATCACAGTTCATATTCTATATGACCATTTAAAAAATGATTATATTACTATTTGGAGTGAAATTACCGGAAAACTTATTGCACAAAACCCAGAAAATGAATACGAAATAATACAAGCACTTACAAATGATACAGCGAATAAAAAAGATTATTCCAGTGATGGAGAAATGCTATTAAATCAATATGGTCTATCTGCTGAATTGGATTCAAGACTTTTTCCTTATTTAAATAAACATATATCCCAAAACAATATATACATGCTCCTTGGAGTAATAGGGTTCAGTTTAATCCTAATTTTTCTAAATTACTTACAATATAAATCTTTTTTCTTAAAAATTAGAAATGTAACAGCTGCAGCGAATAAAATTATTGAAGGTGATTACACCATTGATATCAAGGAAAATAGAGAAGGAGATTTAGCTAAACTTGCTAATTCTTTTCATAAACTGAAAAATGTTATTAGAAAAAGTATGCATAATTTATTGGAAGAGAAACAATTTTTAATTCAAACTTTACAAGATATTTCTCATCAACTAAAAACACCACTCTCAACACTAACAGTGAACAACGATATCTTATTACAAGGTAAATTAAATGAACAGCAACATCATTTTTTACACAATAATGATGTTCAAATTTCAAGAATCAGCTTTTTAATACATAATTTATTAAAAGTTTCAAAAATAGATGCTAGGGCAATACTATTTGAAAAAGAAAACTCTGATATTATTGATACAATTTATGAGGTCATTGCTAGTTTGAACAGTAAATTAAATAAAAAAAATATGAACATACATTTAAAAACCAATGAAAAAATATCACTTTTCCATGACAGTATTTGGATGCAAGAAGCTTTATTAAATATTTTAAAGAATTCTATTGAACATTCAAATGAGAATGGTTCCATTTATATTGAAGTCACAAACTCTCCTATTCATACTGAAATTATAATTCAAGATTTTGGTGAAGGTATTGCATCAGAAGATTTGCCATATATATTCGATAGATTTTACAAAACAAAAAATTCTAATAAAGAAGGGTCCATTGGAATTGGCTTAGCACTAACAAAATCAATTATCGAAGCTCATCATGGATTTATTAAAGTAGAAAGCCAAAAACACTCATTCACAAAATTCACAATAACTTTTATGAAGTATTAATAGTTCATAAAAGTTATTGTAAAATCCTAACCTTTGAGTATAATTTTAAAAAATTAATCATCTGTTGAAAAAAAGAAATTCGATTAATTTTTCATAAATGACTGTAGAGAGATAAATTTTTCGTTTTGGGGGTAATTAAAAATCTTAGCTTGATAGGCATAGGGTACCGCCACATCGCTATCAACTTAAGAAAACAAGTTACCCCCAAAAAGAGAAAAATAAACTTCGATGCTATAAAAACACAAAATTTCCATTTAGGGGGTACTTTAAAATCTTAGCTTGATGGGCATGGGAAGTACCCCCCAAAACGAAAAAATTTATTTGGCGGGATTTGCTTTTGTTAGCTTCATAGCGATTCGGTATCGTCACATCACTATTAAGCTAACAAAACGCTGACTTCTCAAAAGAACTAACTGTAGGGAAAGAAAATTTCATATTCTTATCAATATAGCTCTTGTATAAAAGTCTTAAAAATTATAGCCACAGAATTACTTTCCTATCCTCTTCTTAATTTTGAAGTCTAGAAAGTCAGCATTTAAACTAAACTTGCTAATATCGCTTTTGTACGATTGTCCGTTACCTCATAATAGATTTCTAATCCTTTTCGAGTACCAGTTACGATTTTAGCAGCTTTTAATTTGGATAGATGTTGACTAATTGTACTTTGAGGCATTTGTAAATTCCCATACATTGTTGTTACATTCGTAGGGCCTTTTGCAAGCATTATTTTTACTAAGGATAAACGGACAGGATGTGCCAATACCTTTAATACTTCAGCGATTTCTTCATACATTTCTTTTGTTTTTTTCATATTTTTTCTCCCCTTTAATATAAATATTAATGATATCCATATATATAATTCGAAAGGATATACGATTTTGTGTCCGTCATTTAAAAAATTAAAATAATAAGAATTTCTTTAGTTTGAAACTAGAGAGATTTATTAACATGAAACGAATTCCCATCTTCAATATTCTATGGATTCTTCTTTTCATTCCCTTGATGTTATTTGGCAGGAAGGTCTTTGTCCTCATTTTTAGGTCCGTTATTTTCGTTTATATTACCTTTATTTCCTTGTTTTTATCCCCCATCGTTGTTTTCTTGCTAGTGTCCATTATTTCCTTGCTGAGATCCTCTACCGTTGTTCCCTTGTTGATTTCCATTATTCCCTTGCGATCCTCTACCGTTATTCTCTTGCTGATGCCCATTATTCCCTTGTGATCCTCTACCGTTGTTTTCTTGCTGGTGTCCATTATTTTCTTTTTGAGATCCTCTACCATTATTCTCTTGCTGATGTCCATTATTTTCTTTTTGTGGACCTCTATCGTTGTTTTCTTGTTGATCTCCATTATTTCCTTGCTGAGATCCTCTACCGTTATTCTCTTGCTGATGTCCATTATTTTCTTTTTGAGGTCCTCTACCGTTATTCTCTTGCTGATGTCCATTATTTCCTTTTTGAGGTCCTCTACCGTTGTTTTCTTGTTGATCTCCATTATTTCCTTGCTGAGATCCTCTACCGTTATTCTCTTGCTGGTGTCCATTATTTTCTTTTATTTGCTTCGGTTGCTGTTCCTTGGATTGCTTTAGTTCTATATGCTCCTGCTTCTCGTATCTTTCTTCTTTTGCAGGAGACGAATCCGATGATACATCAGGAGATGACTTTGGTTGTGAATGTATCTCCTCATCGCGCTCCTCTTGATTAGACGGCGGTGCAGGTGGAGTAAGCGATTTCTGCTTCTCTTTCTCTTGCTTTATATAAACACCTGTGCCAACTCCTGCTTTATTGGCATTCTCTCGTATTTGCATCGTACTGCTTTGATATACGACTGTAACATGTTTTATCTCATACTCTTTCTTTAATTCTTGCATAGCCTTTTCCAACTGAGGTTCTAACGACTTGTCCTTTGTAACAGCTGTTAGCATAACTTGCTTATCATTCGTTAAGTACTTATCCTTTTGACTCTGCTTTATAATAGTACGCATTACGTCTTGCAGGTGTTTATTTTCCCATCGTTTCATTTCTTTTAAAATACGCCTTCCATCATCATTACAAGCTCGCAAATCTATAACACGAAGATCCTTTGTTACGCTCACCTCTAAACTTGGATTTATATCAACTGAGACATAAGCAAATACTTTTTCTTCCGGTTGGTTGTAGAAAAACAGCAACACACATAGAAAACAAGTAACAAGTAATGATACAGGCTTTAAGAAAGAAGGGATTGAAAAACGCGGTGCTCTTTGCTCTTGTTCGTTAAACGAGATTTCCTCTCCAATCATGTAAGAGTGTACTTTTCTTTTAAACGTAATAAACTCTCCATTTGGAGTTAAAACAACTACGCTATGTTTTTTTATATCCATCACAATTCCTTTATTCATCATGCTTCTCCCCTCTTATATAATCAAGAATATATGTATAGTTGTTTGCAAAGATAATACACATCGCAATAATATATTTTCGATGTCGCTCCAACGTTTTACGACTTACCCTAACACGTGGTTCAATATGTTTCAGCGGTAATTTTTTCTTTCTGAACAGCTCTTCCATCATTTTCTCGTCTTTTATAATAATCTTTACAATTTCTATTAAGTGCTCACGCGTATCACGATGCTTAGGAGATTCCTTAGCAAGCTCTGAAAATGTGATTTTAAACTCAGCTAGCACACTTTGAAAATGAAGAATTTCCTCCTTACGGTTACTATTTTCCATCTCTTTCATATACTCCGTAAGCGATACTTGTATTTCTAATATTTCCTCTTGCTTATCTTCTTTTAAAAAGACAAGATTATACTTAGACTCCTTGCGTATATAGTCAATTACATCTCTTTT
Source organism: Bacillus sp. FSL R9-9410 (assembly GCF_038050385.1). Taxonomy (NCBI): domain Bacteria; kingdom Bacillati; phylum Bacillota; class Bacilli; order Caryophanales; family Bacillaceae; genus Bacillus; species Bacillus sp. FSL R9-9410. The sequence continues at coordinate 1,502,778 of NZ_JBBOTV010000001.1, read as the reverse complement.
TATAAGAAGATCAGCAAACGCTAGAAAAGATTTTCCTTTTTTATATGAATACTGTTCAATTGCTTCGTTAAACGCAAACAATCCAATACTATATTCATCATCCTGTTCTGTAATGTACCTGCGGCAGACAGACGAGATCGATTTTCTAATAAACGGCTGATACTGTACGATAAAAGCTTCCTTATCTCCTCCGTTGTTTTGTATGTTAAATACAATATCTTCTATTTTCGTTTTTTTTAAGATTTTCATTACTAAACTCAACACTAGTAATCTCCCTGCCTCCTTCTGCTTCAAATAGCAAAATGGCCACTAAACAAGTGACCATTTAACCACATTTTCTTAGTACTTTTCTTTGGACTTGTCTTCTTGCTGTTGCTCATATTTTTCGAGGCCGACTATTTTATATGACTATTTTTTCCACTTGTACTAAAGTGAAGTCTGTATTTTGTACTACTTTCTTGTTTTCTTTTGCAATACCACTTGCTCTTTTCTATTTTAGCTGCAATCTTTGAATAACTCTTCGCTATATTTTTGGTAATTTTAGCTTTTTCTTTCATTTATTTTCTTCTACTTATATATATTCGAAGGAATAAATAATTTTATGGGGGTCAAAAAAATATTTTTTATAAAATAGTTATTTTTTCAAAAATAAAAACCATCAATTGGAAGAAACTCGTTATAACTCCTCCTTATGGTAATTCCTTTGTAAACCTTTTTATTTAAATGTATAATTGTATTAAAAGTCTAAAATTTCAGGATCAGAGGGCAGCGTCATGAAAAGTTTTGGTACGTTAGTAATCTCTACCGTCATTTCAGCAGGCTTAGTGTATTATAATATCGATTCCTTTTATAATAAATTTACATCCGGGAATACATATTACTGGGTAAACGGTATCCTAGCTGCTGGATTCCTTATATCCTTAATTATCAACATAAAAGATATCATCAAGAAAAACTACACAACTTCTGAATCAAATTAAGGAGCCTATTATGGTTCCTTTTTCTATGCAAAATAAAAAAGCAGCTGTTAAGCTACTTTGAACTCTTCTTATCCCCAAATGAAATGATATATATATTCTCCCGTTACACGTTCATTAATTCCAGCGATCCTAGCGAATCTCATTAAGTCCGCCCCTTGAAGAAAATACACCGAGATCGTAACTGGTACTTGTGACCACATGAATTGATAAAGCTCATTCACTCTCTGATTCGTCGAAACGATTAAATCATTTACAGGTCCATGATTCCATGCAGAGGTTTGAACTGAAGTGAACGGAAGGTCTTTCCCATTAACCACTATTCTTACCACACTTTGAGTTATGTCCACAACAATCCCCTCCACCATTACAAAATTTAAGCCTGTTTCTATACTCATATTCTTGATTAATAATAAATGTTTAAGGCAAACCCCTATTTTCATTTCTACTCAAAAACAATTTATTTGATAAAATAAAAAAGCAGCGGATTCGCTACTTTAAAATCTACATAACTCCCTTTTCTTTTGCTCTCTCATAAAGAACCGTGCGGCTTACACCTGTAACTTCACATATCTTCTTTACTGTAAACTTGTTTTCCTTTCGGTTTGCAAGCAGATCTAAAGCATGTTCCATATTAGGATTATCATCATCGTACTTCTTAGGGCGCCCTTTATAAACACCACGCTCTTTAGCTAGTTCAATACCTTCTCGTTGCCGCATTCGAATTAGGTCACGTTCTAACTGATTAACACCAGCCATTACAGTGAGTAGGAAAGTGCTGTATGGATTATCGCTTGTAGTATCAAGCCAATTGTCTTTTAACGACTTAATAGAAGCGCCTTTTTCTTTAATTGTTTCTATAAGTTTAAATAAGTCTTGTGTACTTCTGGTAATACGTGCTAATTCAGTTACTACAATTACATTACCTTCACGCAGATTGTCTAACATACGTAATAACTCAGGTCTGTCTGTTGTAGCCCCGCTAACTTTTTCTTCAAACACATAATCACATCCATAATCACTCAATTGTTTGAGTTGCCTTGCTAAGTTCTGATCTTGTGTCGATACACGAGCATATCCAAGAATCATTCTATTTCTCCCCTTTGTCCGTAAATTAACTATAGCTTAATAACAGCATTTAATTTCCGTACATGTAAACCGAACATGAAGAGAGTTGTAAAATAAGTATTTTAAATATGTCTAAATTATGAACGTATGCAATTCTAAATAAGTACACCCATAGCGGACGTTTCATTCTTTATTTTCATTCGCTGTGTTCATTTGTTTTGTTATCTTTCCTTAACAAGAAATCAGACCAGAAAATCCATGTACCAAAAAAGAGCGCTTTTCTTCAAAGCACTCTCCAATAGGAATTTACCATTCTCGACGCTTATCACAATCACAGTCACGATCATGATTACGTTTACGACGACATTCATCACAATCACAGTCGCGGTCACGTCTACAACGACGGTCATCACAATCTCTGCGTCTGCAGAACATTAAATCATCCCAAAATCTATCACAATCTCGGGAACGTCTGAAATTACAATTACATCCCATAAATATAATTACCTCCTCTTAACTCTAGGATTCATCATATTCTATGCTAAAAAACAAAAACAGCTTGTTTACTAGTCTACTTTCTGCATTTTAAAGTAATAATGTTATTATCTAATCTTTAAGTTTCAAATCTATTTTACCCCTTATCTTTCCTTAACAGCAAACAAGACGCTACCCAGATCACGGCAGCGCCTACGAAAATTGCTATACACTTAATCAAACTCATTTATCCTCACATTATTTATTTCTTTGCTTCCATACCCCATTCTCTTTACGATAAGTATTCTTTCCATTCATGAAGTCAGCTGTATTACCAGGAATACTATATTTCTTATTCTTAGCCTTCTTCTCCAGCCTTTTTTCTTCTTGAATAGCTTGCAAATCCGCCTTCCATTGTTTCAACAAATCCTTTTCACGTCGCATCGAATTTGTACCCCTTGGATTAAAATGTGAACCAAATAATTAGATTCTTCCTATTTTAACAATAGGAACTTTTTTTGCTGGCATTATAGGATTTTCTAAGATGAATAATTGGATTGCGATGCTTAGGGGTGTAGCAACAGTCTTACTAACATTGTTATTATCAGTGTTTTTAACACTAACTTTGATTGTGGGTTATGCATTAAGTTAAACGTAGTTTTTTATGAGTAAAACTCAATATTCCGTCAATAATATAGATGACATTAGATTTTTCTCCTTGTTCCCCCTTGGAGATGAGCAGTTAGTTTTTGCTAACTGCTCTTTTATTTATAACAAAGATAAGATTCTTTAGAATGATTCTTCTTTATTTTTCAATATAAGGAGCCTTGGATTTTCATTAACACTCCTGTAGTATATGAACAAAGAGTAAGGTAAGAGTTACTCTTTGCCATTTTAGGAAGGTCCTGATGAAGACAACGGGGCCTTTTTACATATAGAGATAGTTTTGTTTAATTTTTCACCATTAACCACAAGAAACATCTTATAATCGTTATATACTAAATTAATTAACGGATTAGGAGTAGATCAAATGCCAGTTACACTAGAACTTATTCTTTTCATTCTTCTAGCAATTAGCGCTATTGGCTATTTAGTAAAAGAATTTCAAAAAACTAGGAAAAGAACACTTGGAATTTCACTAGAATTCTTGGTTCTTTTCTGGTCAATATGGAGAATATCGACTATCATAATCTGATTTGTAAAACATGAATTCCTTCGAATAAAAATCAATATTATGTCCATAATGTTGATAGGCTGTATGCCAAAATCCATTTAGTTTTCTCTGTATCTCCTTGTATTGAGCAGTTAGTTTTTGCTAGCTGCTCTTTTATTTATGAAAAAAGATAAAATTTTTTATAATGATTCTTCTTTATTTCTCAATATAAGGAGTCCTGGATTTTCGTTAACAATCTTATAGTATATAAACAAAGAGTAAGGTAAGAGTTACTCTTTGCCATTTTAGGAAAGGTTCTGTTGGAAACAGCGGAGCCTTTTTTCGTGATTTAAAGGTACTAAGACAAAATGAAATATTTACCATGAAGGTAATTGTTAAATATTTTACGCTTATACAGTATAATGGGATAGTTATTGTGTATTGGCATTAAGAGGAGCGTCCTGATTAAGCGCTTCTCTTTTTTTATAAACTAGCTCCAAATTACTTGGACACATTTACCAGTTTATTCAACACAAATATCATGTTAAAATCCCTTGTGAATACGACATAACTCAACTTGGTGAAGCCCTGTAATATTTCCTGTAGGGCTTCTTTTTTTACAAGCAGTTATTTCATTACGCTAACTACCTTGTTGTGCAAAATAACGATTTTGTTCACTTTTTTGATACATTTATAAAACATTCATATGTTATCTTCAGTAAGTTCTATTTCCTTTATAATATTGTGTGAAGTATACCAACGAACGAAGCCTAAAAAACTCTAATGAAGTGATGAAAAAAACCTAATTTCTCTACAAAACATTGAGAAATTAGGCTTTTTAATAGAAAAAGTAGCATTCATAAACAATGAATACAGTTTAACTCTTCAATTCTATTTTCACAGATTCATATATTCTTCTAAAGTCAGTTTTTCCTTATATATATTTTCAGCAATATCTCCTACATAGCGAATATGCCAAGGTTCATATGCATAACCCGTAATACTTTCCTTCCCCTTAGAATAACGAATGATAAACCCTGCACGATGCGCGTTTTCTTTCAGCCATTTTCCTTCCTTCGTATTCGCAAAGGATAGCTCTAGTTCATTGTTCGCACTTTTAGAAGAAACATCCATCGTTAACCCTGTTTGATGTTCGCTATGCCCTGGCTTTGCAGAGAAGCGATCCGTATGCTCTTGCCCTTTCTTTTTAACATTGTTGGCATACAGACCTTTTTGATACTCATAGGAACGAAATCCTGAAACAGCATTCAACTGGATTCCATCTTGCTTAGCTAAAAGGAATAGTTTTTCTAACGCTTCCGCTGCTTCTTTACGAAGATGACTCTTTTCTACCGTTCCACTAAATGAGAACGGTACATTTGGTACAACTAAATCCTCTGGCATATAGTCTTCGGGTAAACCATATTCCTTATTTACTACAGCCTGTATACTAGCAAAGGAACTTGCTATCTTATTTGAGGTCCCATTTTGCTTACTATTTTTTTCTTTATTTATGGAGTTTTCACTAGTTTCATGGTTTGTCTTATATGGTTCTTTACCAATAGATATATTGGTGTAAATGATAAAGATACCTAACATTACTACTATACAAGTTAAGGTTCCTACTAATTTAAGTCTCATCATTCATTTCCTTCCTGCAACTCCTACTGTTACTCATTCATCATACTTCAACCATATCAAATCCATATTAATTCCCTGTGAACTTTTCTTCATAACGTATTCCTTAATAGATTGATAGTATATCTTCCCTTTCTTTTGGCACCCTTAAAATATCAGCTCTATTCATACATGTAGAAAAATAATCTAAAAATTTGTATAATAAGATAAGAAGTGTAGCATTCTATTATAGAAAGGTCTTGGTATAATGCTAGGTATTGATGTCAAAAAAACAAAAGAAGAGTTAATTATTTCATGGCAATTTGCGGAGGTCACGATTCCATTACGTGATGTGATTGAGGTTACCGAAGATGCTACCTATGCGGGTGTTGAAGAACCAAGTGCAATCCGTATCGGAACAGCATATGGGACAACTGATCGTATATTAATTAGAACTGTAAAACAAAATTATGTATTATTTACTACAAACAAAGTGTCGATTTTAAAAGCTATTCTTGCTTAAATATGGTCATATAAATAGACTCAAACAAGTTCGAATAAAGCAAAGGAGAGAAGTCATAGAATAGACTCCTCTCCTTTGTTTAATCGAAATAAATTTTATAATCCATACTCACTTCAGTATAGCTTTTACAACATAAGTACGTCTTACTGTTTTGATTCTAATATTACTAATCTTATTAAGACCAAATCCACACATCATCATTATTTTGAGTGTTATTGTTTACCTCATGCACTTTTTCGATATGATCAACTGTGTTGTAATTAATAGAAATGCCGCCCCAACCTACATACTTCATATCAATTTTAACTTTCTCACCTGTTTTAAATACTTGTCCCTTTGTTAAGAACACGTCAATAATGTCTTTCTCCCCATTTAGTGATGGATACTCAAGAACGACATATTTAGTAGCACTGTCTTCCATCGTACCTACTTCTGATACTTCACCAATCACATAATCAGGTGAGCCATTTTCTTTCAAATGCATACCTAATTTGTTTGTAGTATTTTCAACTTCTGTTGCAACCATATATTCCGTAAAATTACGCATCATAGATCCAGTCGCTTTTACTTCGTCTCCTACTTTCACATTCGAAAGATTTTCTATATACACACTAACAGGTTCTTCGTATTGTTTAGATTTCACAACAATCACACCATGATCCACTTCTACAACGTGTCCTTCTAATGTCGAGAAATTCGTTTCAATAGAAGCTGCACTCGCTTTTGTTGCTTCTAATCCTGGTAGATTCGTTCCTGATAATGCTGCGAACCCTAAAGCACCTGCTAAAATTAATTTTTTCATACCCATTCTATAACATCTCCATTCATGATGATTGTATTTGTTTGATTGGTATCGACCAACCTGTAACCATTATAGTTACAGGTTGGTCGAAATTGCAACCATTTTATTCATGCAATCCTGCATACTACATTTTCACAATATATCTATGTAATTTTCTTATGCCTGTTTCTAACTAACAAAAAATAACTTGATAAGGTAATTAAAAGACCTACTATTTATAATGTAATCCTCGTTAGAACACAAAAATGCAAACAAAAATTAAAAGGCTAATACTTTCTTTTTTTGGTAAAATTATCTTCATTGAGATAACAGGAAAGGATTTGTTGCTTTATCACGGCAGAAAAAACACAGTTTGTAAAAAAAGAGCATTATATCCCCCAGTTCTCTATGAGACCTTTTGAAATAGCTAAGGGATTTTGTCTCACAGTGAATTTAGAAGCTGACACTTTGGAAGCTAAGGAAAAGAAAACAGGGAATTATTACAACAACTCAAAAATAAGCAAATAGATTAAAATACTGTAAATAGGACTAAATTATTAACATAAAAAATAAGCACATCTTGTAAAAAAACAGATGTGCTTATTTTTTAATTTTTATGCATTTTTACGTTTTAGGAAAATCACTCCACCAACAATTAACAATAATGCACCTGCAGCCATAGAGATCCAACTTGTAAGGTCAGCGCCTGTTTGCGGTAACCATCCAATTTTAGATTGAATTTCTTTCTTAGGTTGTGGTTGCTCTTTTACTTGCTCTTTAGGTTGCTCTGATGTTGGAGTATTTTTATCTTGATTCGGCTGTTCTGGTTTAGGTTGTTCCGGTTTTACCTCTTTGAATTTCACTGTTTGTCCCTTATCTTCAAATTCAGCGTGAATAGCTACTAAAATATTATCTTGATACAGTTCTTCAAATACTACTACTTCTTTACCTTGTAATGCAGAAGCATTAAATGTGAAATCTAATGTGATAGAACCATTTTTTTCTTTTGCAGTAAACTTAGATTCGACTGTTACTTCTTTATCATCAACTAATAATGGTTTTTTTGTTGCTTTATCCATTAGTTTACCTTTTACAACGTACTCTTTACCCACGATTAAGTCTTTGTATTCCACTTTATCTTGGATTGTTACAGATTTAGAAGCGTCTAACTCTTTAGAACCATCAGCTTTGTTTGTAGCTGTTGTTTTAATGGAAGGCTCTACAAATCGAACTGTTTGACCTACATCGTTAATGTCAGTGTGAGTTGCAATTACTTGACCTTCATGCAATAAGTCTTCAAACACAACTACTTCTCTTCCTTGCTGTTCAGCACCAACGAAAGTAAAGTCTAATGTTACAAAACCATTCTTTTCTTTTGCAATGAACTTAGTCTCTGCTGTTATTTCTTTACCATCAATTAATAATGGTTTGTTAATAGCTTTGTTCATTAATTTACCTTTTACAGTGTACTCTTTACCAACAACTAAGTTAGTATACTCTACTTTATCTTGAATAGTGATAGAATCCTTTGAATGAATCTCTTTTCCACCATCAGCTTTGTTTGTAGCAGTTGTTTTTACTGATGGCTTAACGAACTTAACTGTTTGACCTTTATCATTGATATCAGCATGTGTAGTAACAACTTTTCCGTCTTTCAGTAACTCTTCGAATACTACTACTTCTTTTTCTTCTAAACCAGTTGCATCAAAAGTGAAATCTAGTGTAATAGAACCGTTTGCTTCTTTTGGTGTAAACTTAGTTTCAGCAGTTACTTCTTTACCATTTACAACTAATGGTTTATTAGTCTCTTTATCCATTAATTTACCTTTTAAAGTGTACTCTTTACCCACTTGTAGGTCTTTGTATTCCACTTTATCTTGGATTGTTACAGACTTAGAAGTGTGCATTTCTTTTGTACCATCGGTTTTATCAGTAGCTGTTGTTTTTACTGATGGAATCTTTTCATCTTTGACAATATGTTTAATGATTTGACCATTCTCTTTGATTTCAAAAGAGAATATTTCTTCATTCAATACATAACCTTTTGGTGCAACAGTTTCTTTATATGTGTATTTTCCAAATGGTAACTTTTCAAACTTCGCGATACCTTTATCGTCTGTTTTCCCTTTAACTACTTCTTTTCCTGCTTCATTATAAATAGTAAACTCTGCATTCGGAAGCTTATTGTTTCCATCAGCTACATCAACTTTTGTAATTTCTAGATCACCTTTGATAAGATGATTAACTGCTAATAGCTCAATAATTTTTCCGTGTTCCTTTATTTCGAACACAATTGGTTCTGTAATAAGAACGTAACCATTTGGAGAAGCCTTTTCTACAAATGAATATTTACCATACGCTAAATCTTTGACGTTAACTTCACCATTTTTATCTGTCTTATATTCCCCAATTACTTTCCCGCTTGCATCTTTTAGCTCGAATACTGCACCTTCTAATTTTTTACTGATATCTTCATTATCTACTTTTAGTAATTTCACACTACCTTTCACTTCTGTATTTTCCACTGTAAAAGTAAGTGTTTTATTGTGCTCTTTAATTTCAAAAGGATACTTTGTTTTATTTCCAATATATCCATTAGGTGTTTTTGTCTCTAAGAAATAATATTTACCATACGTAAGACCATCAACATTTGCAATTCCATTTTCTTTTGTTACTACTTTTTTCACTTCTTTTCCATCTTCAGTAAAGACCGTGAATTCAACATTAGGTAACATCTTACCTGAATCACTAAGTTTTTTTATTTCGATGTTACCTTTTACTTTGTTGTTTACTACTTGAACAGCTCCTATTTCCCCTGTCTTAACTTCAATAGTTTGTGGTTTATCACCTGAAACATAACCTGTTGGTGCTTTAATTTCTTTTACTGTGTAAGTACCAATTGGTAAGTTGTTTAATACTGCAATACCATCAGCACCCGTCGTGATTTTTCCAACTGATTCATTATTTGCATTAAAGACTTCAAATACTGCACCAGCTAATACTTCTCCATTTTCCCCAACCTTTTTAATTTTTAAAGAACCAGCAGCTTCCCAATTTACTGCAAGGTCACTACTAAGCTTTTCCTCATTTCTTTCTAGTAGCACTGTAGCATTCTGAACAGTATCAGTACCGCGATAAGCAATTGCTTGAACTTTAGTTAAATTTGCAGCAACACTTAGATTAAATTCACCTGTTTTTGTATCTTTAGGAATTTGGATACGGAATTTTTCCCCAAGTGAAAGCTGATCTTTCACTTCTCCATTTTCACTAACAATTTTAACTCCATTAGGTGCATTTTTCGCTACTACTTTATAAGAACCACTCTTAGCATTTGTTTGTACTGTGTATAGGTTTGTTTCAAAAAACTCACCCTTTAATTCTGCCTTTTGCTTTTCAGCAGGAATCACATTCATAAAAATATCTTGAGTATCTTCACTTGTATTTGCAGCATTAATAATTGTCTTAGCCGCTTTTTCAACATTTTTATTTTCATGCTTTAATTCATTTACATCAAGTTGACCTAATGCATTCCAAACCGCAAGCTGAGTTGCATAATGTGCTTCATTCTTATTAGCTACTCCCAGTTGTTCTATACTTTTTTGTGGGAAACCATTTAATAGAACCCTATATACTACATTATCTGTTTTCCCCATTTCAGGAAGATCTTCACCATTTGGTGATTTTAAGCCAAGAGTTAAACAATAAGCAATTTGACCGCTTGAATTTTTAATAATTTCAGTTCGAATGTACTTACCTAAACTGTTGCTATAACTCCAGTTCATTGAATACTTTTCATGCGTCATAACCTCCGCATTTGCCTTCGGTAGAAACACATTAAAGAATAATGCTAGTACTGATAATAATGCAAAAACTCTTTTAACAACTCTTCTCCCCAATTTTAAAACCTCCCTAGATAAAATGAATCCGATGTATTATTCAAATATTTAAAATAATCACAACGAAGATATTTCATATTATAAGACATAAAGTTACAAATATTATATTATTTTTACAAATTATTCATTTTCTCAACATCCACTATAAATTATAATATTAAAACATTTCATTTCACAAAAGTAACAATATTAGGATACCTTAACAAAATAAGAAACTTGGTAAAATACTAGAATAACGGTAGTTGGAGTACGGAAATGATTCTTGGCATGAAGGACCACTACAAAGATATTTTAATATGTAAACAGATATTTTCAGATTGAATATATGTATTAATAATGAAATTTTATTGCATTTACACCTGCAATGTTTATATAAAAGATAGTAAATTATGTTTTTATAGGATTTTTTCTATTAGTTTACTGGAAATTTGCATTATTATGTGACAATAAATATCATTGTATTTAATATAAAATGATATAAAAAAAAGGGGTACGTAGATAATTATTAGAACTTTCAATCAATTAATTATACTAAAATTAGTATTAAGAATATTAGTAAAAAAGTAACAACGTTATTACGAAGTTCGAATATTGGTCTAAGTACCCTAGCATCTCAATGGTAACCTCTTGAATACTTTTACGTTTTTAAATAAATTAAAATAACAAAAAAATAATAATTTTTAATTTTTTCTTTGTAATTTAATAAGTTACATGTTAATATGGCGAAGGTTATAAAATGGATTTCGCCATACACAATGTTTTTTCGGAATATTCACTCCAGAGAAACGTAACTATTTCAGTAATTTGCTTCATCTTTTACCTATACAAGGGCTACTTTCAATTTTTTTGTTCATAAGTAAAAGTAACTTTTTATTTCTATCTTCCTCATCGATTTTAATATAAATGGTAAAAAAGCACTTTTTCAAGTGCCCTTCCTTTTCTTTTTTAAAGATAGAAAATCTAATAAAATCAAATACCTAGATTAAACACATACATAATCCTACTTACAAACTCTCAGAGAGGTATAAACTATGGGAATTCCTACACTATTATTAAATACATTTATTATTATTATTTGTATCCTTAGTTACCAAGTATTTTGGCTAGAACATAAAGAAAAAATGGCATGTAATAATATATTAATTTCTGTACTTTCCTCCATTGCAATTATTTTTTGTATGACTTTTCCTTTTCATTTACACGCTGGGTTCATTTATGATTTACGTTTTATTCCCATTATATTAGTTTTTCTATATGGAAATACAAAGAGCATTATTTGTATTGGAGTTTTATATCTTTCTTATAGATTTTACTTAGGTGGAAACGGAGTCTTCCCATCATTTATTATCTTTACTATTATTTCTGTTATTACAATCATGTTTCGTTACTTGTCACCTACTTATTTCAAGGAAAAGAAGATATTATTAAGTATTCTACTTATTTTGATATGTACAACTTCCCTTTCTATCTGCGGTATTGTAACGCAAATAAATACAGGTGGTAAAATTGACTCTACTCTCATTGAATTTTTATTCAATTATATAATCATAAATATTTTCACAGTATTATTATCAGTTTATTTAATAGAAGGAATGATCGAGAAATATAAAATAAAAGAAAGAATGCAAAGAGCAGAAAAATTTTATATAGCTAGCGAACTAGCTGCATCGATCGCGCATGAAATTCATAATCCACTGACCACGGTACGTGGATTCACTCAATTACTAAATGAAGATGAGAGTGCTAAGATGTCTCAAGATAAGTACTTAGAAATTATGTTACTTGAAATGCAGCAAATACAATCTACTATTAATAACTATTTATCTTTAACCAAACCACAAAACATTATAAAAGAGGAACTAGATATTAATTACATATTAAATCAAGTGAAAGATAATATTTCACCACTCGCTCTTTCATATAATGTTGAAATAAAACAGCATATTACAACAGATTCCCTTTACATAAATGCTAATATTGAAAAATTTAAAATATGTCTAACCAACATCATACAAAATGGAATTGAGGCTATGAAAAATGGTGGCGTATTACAAATAAATATACAAAAAATAAAAGATAATATTGTAATTGATATTATTGATACAGGAATAGGAATGTCTTCCCAACAAATAAAACGTATTGCCTTGCCATTTTATTCAACAAAAGAAAAAGGTACTGGGCTTGGTACTATGATTGCGTACAGTATTATTAAAGAATTAAACGGAGATATAGAGATAGAAAGTGAACTAGGAAAAGGAACACACTTTTCTATCACTATCCCCTGCTAATATAATAGAAGATTTATTTAAATGATATTATTTTGTAGCTAATATAACCATATAAAAAGAAGACGTAACTATGATATTATCCCCTTTAGGTAGACAGTGTTAAAAAGACCATGTATAAACATGGATGTTACACTATTACTTGGAGGGGATTTTTCATGGCAAAAAAAGGTACAACATTTAATACATACTCGGAAGAAGTAAAGTTATCAGCTGTTCAAAGTTATTTAAACGGAGAAGGAAGCTACGATATGATAACGGAGAAATATCAGATTAAAAGCTCTACACAACTTAAAAATTGGGTAAAAAAATATAAAGAATGTGGTGAAATTACAGATACTCGTGGGAAAAATAGTGGAATGAAAGGGATACCAAACCCTTTAAAAGGCAAACGTGTTCATTTCAACACCATTGAAGAGGAACGTGACTACTATAAGGCTCAGGTTGAATATTTAAAAAAGCAGTATCCAAATCTGTAAATGGGGGCGTACCAAAATATAAAGAGAGATATCGTATCATTGAATCATTAAAGAGAAAATATCCAGTTCTATGGCTTACTAAATTTGCGGGTGTACATCGTTCAAGTTACTATAAGTGGATTCATACAAAAAGCATAAAAAACATGCGACTAGAGTCCGATCAACGATTAAAAAAGGTAATACAATCTATTCACGTAAAGCACAAGGAATATGGTTATCCACGTATGAAAATCGCTTTACAAGAAAAAGGTTATTTTATAAATCACAAAAAGGTATATCGCTTAATGAGTGAGCTCAACATTCAGTCTATTATTCGGAAGAAGCGTCGCTTCTTTAAAGGGAACTATTCCAATGTTTTTCCGAATGTTTTAAACCGTGAATTTAAAAATCGTCAACAAAATGAAGCACTTGTTACAGATATTACGTACCTACGATTCCAAGAGGGATTTCGGTATCTTTCTGTTGTCCAAGATATTTATAATAACGAAGTTGTTTCTTGGAAAATATCCAAGCGCAATGATAATGAACTTGTATTAGATACAATTGAAATGTTGGCACAAAAAAGAGATGTGCGTGGAACCATTCTCCATTCAGATCAGGGATTCCAGTACACATCTCATGCCTACAACAAACGACTTTTAGATTTAGGTATCATTGGCAGCCACTCTCGCAAAGGAAACTGCCATGATAATGCCTGTATCGAGTCATTTTTCTCCCATTTTAAATCGGAGATGTTGTATTTGAATCATTTTAAAACAGAAGAAGATTTAATACAAGCAATTGAAGAATATATTTACTTTTATAACTATAAACGGTTCCAAAAACGACTCAACCATCGAGCTCCGATAGAATATCGAATCTCGATGGCTGCTTAGTCTTTTTAATACTGTCTACTTGACAGGGATAAGACCATTGAAGGTTCTTTTTTATTATAATCATTAGCACTTCAATTATTGAATTTTTTTAATAACCAGCCACCATTGAAAATAGGGTTTCTTGTAAAAGGAGGAGTAATATTTGAAGAATAAGAGAAAAGTACAAACTATTATATTATTCTTTATTAGTATTTTAGGGTTAGGAACAATAATCGGGATACTATATTTTAATGACAAAACCAATACTCAAAAAAATAAAGCGTTTGCTACCGAGGAACGTTTATTGCAATATGAGCCCATCATGAAAAAAGAATTAGAAAAATATAATTTGGGAGAAAAAACAGCAATTTTACTAGGAATTATGTACCACGAGAGTAGGGGTGAGGGCAACGACCCTATGCAATCTTCCGAATCACTTGGATTAAAGCCAAATGAAATCCAAGAGATAAACTTGAGCATTAAACAAGGGGTAAAGCACTTTGTTCAAATGTATAGATATGGAGAAGAAAAAGGTGTTAGCATGGATACAATTATTCAAAGCTATAATATGGGGCCAGGCTATATTGATTTTATTGCCAATCAAGAAGCTAAACAACACTCGGAAGATACAGCTAAACAGTTTTCTAAGTTGAAAGTTGATCAGAATCCAGCTACATACACTTGTGGTGGAAATAAACAAAATTTTAGATATCCATATTGTTACGGTGATTTCGTGCGCCCATAAGGGGGCAAGGAAAAACGGTGATTGCAAACCGTTAGGTTAACCTTAAATGACCTAGTATCACTTGGTTTACCTTGGAGGGAAACTGAAGGGGGACAACAGCATGCCAAGAAAGCCGTAAGTTGGCTAAGCATCAAGCCACGACTGAACGGCAAGATATAAAGTACGAATAAGGATAAAAGCTAGACTGCTTGAACGATAGCACAAGGGAGGCCACCGTAACTAATCTCGGAAGATGCTTACGAACGAGATTTAACAGATGTCATGAGGATAGTGTATGTCATCCTACATGAATAAGGTCATCTGTTGCCCACTTCTATATAGAAGAAACGTGTGAACGTCGTATCCGAAATCGTACGTGCAAGTTCCTTGTCTACTAAATGGGGATTGCCTACGTCAGAATGCCAAAATGGCTATTAAGGATAACTTCAAGACCCAACAGTCAAGAAGTATGGCTTATGAATATCTGATATGGCAACGGAGCCTTCATAGTAGTCAGAGCTAGGGAAAGCCTAGTACAAGGCGAAGGAAGGCAGTCTGTTAGCTTATTACCAAATTGGGGAGGTGCGAAAGGCACTATGCAATGTCCAAAAGTAGTATTAAGCAATCTGCGAAAGAAGAGTCTCGATAAAAAGTATCAATATACAAGACTCTATCGAAATCTTTACAATCCAGATTTCTTTTTACTGGCATACAATAATTTAAGTAAAAACGATGGTGCATTAACTATGGGAGTAGACCAAAGGTCTATTGATGGATTTTCTATGGAAGAAGTAGAACAGCTTATTGAAGTGTTGAAAAACAAGAGTTATCAACCCTACCCGTCCAAAAGAGTCTATATACCGAAGAAAAATGGTAAGAAAAGACCTCTAGGAATACCCAGCTTCTGTGACAAATTAGTGCAAGAAGTTATTCGCATGATTTTAGAAGCAATCTATGAACCGAATTTTTCTAATTCCTCACACGCGTACCGGAAAAATAAAAGTTGTCATAGCGCTCTATTAGAAATAAAGCGTACTTTTACAGGAAGTAAATGGTTCATAGAAGGAGACATTCGGGGTTTCTTTGATAACATTGAACATCATACTTTAATGGGGATTCTGCGAAGAAAAATTTCCGATGAAAATTTCATAGAACTCATTTGGAAGTTCTTACGTGCGGGGTATTTAGACGAGTGGAAGTTTCACAACACATATAGTGGAGCTCCACAAGGTGGTATTATAAGCCCGATACTCTCAAATATTTACCTTAATGAATTGGACGTATATATGGAATCTTTTAAGAATAGCTTCAATCAAGGAAAGAGACGAAAGAAAAATCCTGAATATGAAAACGTACGAAGTAAAATGCGTAGGCTTGAGAAGAAAATTGATAATACCAATGAACAAGAAGACTCTGATAGTATCGAAAACTGGAAGCAAGAAGTGAAGGTACTGAAGAAAAAACTAACACAAATGCCTTACAGCGATCAAATGGACAATGAATATAGAAGACTTACTTATGTAAGATATGCAGATGACTTCTTGATAGGAATCATCGGTTCAAAAGAGGATGCCCAATACGTAAAAGAAGAAATAGCAAAATTTCTAAAAGATAAGTTGAAATTGGAACTGTCCATGGAAAAAACGTTAATAACAAATGCATCAAATAAACAAGCCCAGTTTCTTGGATATGAAATCAAGATATTCAAAAGCCAAGCAATTCGTACGGATAAATTAGGTAGAAAAATAAGAGTGTTAAATGGCAAAGTCCAATTAAAAATGCCACATAAAGCATGGGTAAATAAGTTGCAAAAATACCAAGCCATCCAAATGAGTGCCAACGGCACTTGGAAGCCTAAACCAAGAAATTACTTTCAACGAAATGAAGACTTAGAGATTGTTTCCCAGTATAACAGTGAAATACGTGGATTGTATAACTATTATCGACTAGCCGAGAACGTGAGTAATCATATGCATAGGTTCGCTTACTTCATGTTTTATTCGATGTTGAAAACATTCGCTACGAAATATAAAAAGCGTACCAAACATATTCGGAAAAAGTATATGAAAAATGGACGCTTTACAGTGGAATATGAAACAAAAAGAGGAATAAAACAAATCCACTTTATCGAGCGCAATTTTCCGAGAATAAACGGAATTTCTAAAGAGCTAACAGATGTTGTGCAAAATACTAGATACACAATGAGTACAACAAGGCTCTCAGACCGAATAAAAGCGGAAACGTGCGAATCATGTGGACGAAGCAATACAACCATACACATGCATCACGTTAAAAGGTTGAAAAACCTTCGGGAAAAGTCGAATAAATCATATCTCGAACAACAAATGATAGCGAGAAATCGTAAAACAATCGCTCTTTGTAAAGAGTGTCATTTAAAAAGACACAAAGGCGAGATATAAAATGCAGATGACAGATGGAGAGCCGGATACATGGAGACATGTAAGTCCGGTTCGGAGAGGAGCATTTGGAAACCTATCACAGAAACGTGGAAAGGCGCTGGGTGCTTACTCTACACATATACAACAAAAGTGAATGAAAAAGCAAAACTTATTGAAGAACGCCTCCAAAAAAATTAAAATTGTATATATTTGTTTGAAGGAGTTTTCCATTTACTTTTATATGGTTTTTCATCAACTTTTATCCCCTCTTACCATCTAAATGTATATATATAACTATCGTATCATATTTCAATTTAAATACGGCTCTAGTTACATATTTCGCAAGAAATCTATCCAGAATATAAATAAAATCACCATTTTACATGAAATAGTATCCACTTAGCGAATTCATTAGGCATAAAAATAAATGTAGATTCAATAAAAAGAGAGTACCCTCGCTATTGGTGCTCTCAATGTGAATTGGGGTTTATCCTGAGCATTGAATAGGACACGAAGAACTCGTCCTGTTACATAATATTATGCTTGTCCATATTATAATGTGCAATAAAAAAAGCACCCTCGCCCAGGCGCCAAGAGATACATATACGTTGAGGTAACTAACACGTTAGAAAAGGCCCTTCCATATCATTGTATGATTATCAATTATCTTTATACCTAGCAGACTCATTAAATACGTTTAATGTATCATTTCTATTAGTTTAACCATGCCTAATGCCATCTAATCTAATTCATGGTTAGTATTCTAAATAGACCAACGATGTATTATAATCCTTTATATACCCAAGGAGGTTTACCATGCTTAATTTTCATAAAACATTCCCCATCTTAGGATTCTTTTGGTTTTTATATAGTTCTATCGGCATCATCTTTTTATTACTATTCCTTAGCGTGTAGTAACAACGCGTATAAATATATGTTTAATGTGTGATTTCTATTATCGGCTTTGTTAACTAACACTTAAATTATTTTAACAGCCTTTTGTTTAATTCCCACAAAGCTGTTTTGTTACTATCCCATTTTAAAAGCGTTACGGCTTCCTCAAAGCACAACCATTTATACTTGAAGTGTTCTTTAGATAATTTAATATTTTTTGTAGGAACTTTAACTCAAAAAGAAAATTCTTTTATTACATAAACATCTTCTCCCCAAAGAAATTCACCAACTACATCCTCTACTGGTAGTGAAGAAACAGAATCTAGTTTTATATATGGACATTCTCTTATAATACCAGCCTCTTCAAACGCTTCCCGTTTTGCTGATTCAATAGGAGTCTCACCATCTTCTCCACCACCAGCTATTCCTTGCCAATAACCATAATCACTTCGATTAAAAATGGCATATTGAATGGAATCATCAGTTTTTATATAAGGAAATATCAATACTTGATACGGCGCTCTCATTGCTTAACCTCCTCTCGAAAAAATATGAGCAATTTATTCACTAACTTGCTATTTTAGTAAATAAAGAGCCAACATCAAAATTCTACATTAATAATGCAGGTTTATGGTATCGGCTCTCCATTTTTTAAGAATTTTATTTTTCATAAATAGGTTTACTCTTAACGTGATAAAAACCTGCTTATTTCTTATTTAATTTGCTTAGCGTGTTTTTTTTTCGAAATGCTGGCGGTATCACATGTTGACTAACCAGTCCAAATAGTCCCTAAAACGGTCGTTTAAGGAACTTTATTTATATCTATCAAAACTGAATGAAATATGTTTAAAATTCAGTTCAAAAACTCATTACCAAAAACAAAGTTTTATATCAAACATCAAATACCGTTTATGGAACACTCTTAATGTACGGAAAACCAAGTTTTTTAAATAAAAAGTTCCTTAGCGTACGAAATTCGCGTTATGTTGGCGGGACCCCATCGCCATCAAGTTAAGGTTTTGAAGTACCCCCCTAAACGAAAAAATTCTTTCTCTATAGGGGCACCATATCAAAAAAGAAAATTGTAAGTTTAGACACATTTTAGATACAAAATAACCGATTCCTTATACGTTAAGGGACCGGTTATTTATTTTCCTATCTTTCTAGGGAGCTTTTTCTTGTAATGGTCTTAAATGATTGATTTAAGGTTATAAACTTAAATCATAAATAAAAGATACAGTAAAAACTATATAAGAAATAAATGTAACGAAAACAAGAAAACATATAAACTGAGCATTAGATACATATTGTTCTATTCTTTTTTTCATTTAAATTAGTATTATTTTTCAAATGTGAAGTATCAATTTGAATTTCACCTTTCCAAGATCCAATTACTTTTCCAATTCTATTTATATTTACATCTAAAGTAAGGGGCTGTTTAAAATCGTCTTTTCCCTCAGAAACTATAACAAATGTAGCAACACCTTCGGGTTTATCATTATCACGAATGCCTACATCACTTAATTTTTTACCTGCTGCCATAAGTTCAAAAGGAAGACGGTCATCTGAATCATGGATAAATGATAGTCTCCCTTCATGTTTAACCTCAGGGTTTCCCTCTTGTTGCCCATTAATTTTACCATCACTTTCGAGCTCTAATCCTGATGTATCAAATTCAAATGGTACTAAACTTCCGTCAGCTTTTTCCATTCTATAATGAACTGATATACGTGAATCTGCGATATATAATTCTTTGAAATGTACAGTAATACCTTGATCTGTAATTTTTTCATCAATAGGAATATATTTACCATTCTTCATCATATCTTGTGTGACACCATTTTCATCTTGTATTCCTTCATTTACAACTTTATCATTTGTAATTGCATCAGAAAAATATGAGGCAACATTTGTAGCCGCTACTTGTACTTGTGGAATCATTGCTGTTGTGAAAAGTGCTGCTGCAGCTACTGCTGTATACATGAAACGTTTTGATTTTTTACTCATGTTTGTAAAGAGTCCCTTCTTCTGTTGTTTTTTGTGATTTATATTAGAAACATTGTCTAGCTTGGAACGACTTTCAAATGTTTTCCATGCTTGTTCTATATCAATTTTGATTTCTTGTGGTGAATTTGCAGATTCTTCATCTAGCATTACGTTTTCCCATTGATTTAATTTGCTGATTTCTACTAATAAATCTTGGCATGCTTCACATGTATCTAGGTGCTTTGTGAATTCCTTTCTTATATCATGAGAAAGTTCTCCATCAATATATGTTTGAATAAATCCGACATCATAACATTTCATTTGTTATGCCTCCTCCATTTGTTTATAAATCTTGCGAAATTTCATTTTGGCTCGGACCAATAATGTTCCAATAGAAGATATTTCAATTTGAAGTATTTCTGCAATTTCTTTATATTGAAAACCAGAGAATTTCATTAGTAAAAGGGTTCGTTCTCGATCATTCATTTTATTTAGTATCGTTTGTACCTTTGTAATTTCTTCTTTTCTTATCCAATCATCGTCTAATGATGAAACATTTTGTACTTCATGGTATTGTATTTCTTTATCAATCTTCGCTTGTTGCCTTTTTTCAAATCGCAAATGGTTATAAGCTACATAAGTAGAAGATTTAATCAACCATCCAGGTATGTTTTCAATTACTTTCCAGTCGCTACGATATAATTGTAAAAATACTTCTTGTGCTAACTCTTCAGCGATAGATTGATCTTTAACAATCCATATAATCTGTTTCACAGCATAAGTATAGTACTGCTTAAATAAATCTTCAAAAGGCATATCAGAAGCATGACTTTCTTCATTTTTTATGGTTAACATGTTAGTTTAAACTTCACTTTCAATTTGATGCCTGTATTATAGAGAAACCAGAAAAACGGATTTTGTGACAGTTTTTCTGGTTATTTTTTTATTATGTACTAAAAAAAGCATTCATCTGATTAAAAGATAAATGCCAAAAGGGAAATAAAAACATAAAACTATAACTCTTGCAGTAGTTTTCTATTAATGGGGTACCGCCACATCGCTATCAAGCTAATAAAAAGAAATGCCCCCTAGAATGAAAAAAACGCCATCCTTTCCTATGATTCTACAGAAAGAATACCGTATTTTTTCATTTTAGGGGAACAATTAATCTCTTAAGTTGATGAGCATGCAGCAAGCCCCTTTAAAGGTAATATTGTGGTACTAGGCTGCCCTCTATACTGAAAAGGTAATATCACAACTCAAACTGCTATATTTATTTCCTGTCGAATACACTCTTTTTTATTAGCACGTTTCCATAAATATATGGTGTAGAAGAATAAAATTGCAATAATAATATATGCAAAAAGCGACGAGGCTTGAACATTCCCCATAAAATTAAAGAAATTATTAAAAGCGTGGAAAGTAATGGTGATAATAATTGATTGCTTATTTACGATAAGTAAGGACAGAACAAGTCCAACTAAAAATGCATATATGATTTGTAAAATGGTATCTTCAATAGACTGCCCACCAATTAGTTGTAATAAATGGGTGATACCAAACAAAAAACTTGAAATCAAAACTGATTTTTTTATCCCCTTTGAAAACAACATTTTGAGCATAAATCCACGAAAAAAGATTTCCTCAATAAATGCAACAACAAAAAATTGCATGATAAACATAAAAAATAAGTCAGATACCGATGTTGTGTTTAATCCTTTATTACCAAGTAGTATTACTAATAGAACAAGCACTAATGGGGAATTTAATAAAATGGTATTCTTCATTGAATTATTTAACTTAATATCAAAGAAATAGAATTTCCACTTGTTCTTTATTGTTAAATATATTAAAATCCCCACTGCTAAAGGAACAAGTCCAATAAATTGTAATACTGGACTGGATGGCTTAGTAATAATTTGATAGGCCCCGTTAAGCGTGTAAAAAATCATTAATAAAAATTCTAACCCAATAATTTTTAAAACAATATTCTGATTTACCTTCATCTAGAATCCTCTCCTATTTATCGATTTGAGCATTTTTCTTTTGGATTACTGCACTGTTACTATTTATAGATTAATAGTAACTTATTAATTCATCAAATAATTTACTGATTTTTCAAAAAAATATAGTATAAAACACTTTATTGTCCTCATGATAAGGTAAACAAACACCTCAAACGAGAAAATTGATCTCTTCAAATTGAAAATATATAAAATTCCTTTTTGGGGGTTTTATATATTTTTTTAGTTGATGGCGATGTGGTGAGACCCCATAAAGAAAAGACACCCTAAGGTGCCTTCCTCCGACTTGAACCACTTTAATTTAATAATATGTATTGGACATTAAGTAAACACGTCCTATAAAACAGAATCATTTATTTTCAACAGATTGTTAGTGTACAAATACAAGAGAATCGAGATCGTTTGTTTGGCTAGATTAAAGCAACGCCACACCACACCTATATGGTTGAGATGTGTTACGCCTTCTAATCGGAGAATCAGCTTTATAGAACGTGTCCACAATTTATATTTTACTACATGTAATATTTATTTTATGTAATTTTTACAAATATGTATAATTACATAAAATTTACGAGAAAAAGAGAGTATACTTTGATATTGTGTAATAAAGATAAGGCCCACCTACGGAAATAGGTGGGTTTTTTGTTAGGCATTACTATCTCATTGCACAAAAGGGAATTTGCATTAAAATAATATCATATTCTTAGAGTTCTTATATTGAGAAAAAAGACACTCTTATGAGTGCCCCTTTTTTTAGTAACCGAATCCGCCGCTACCGCCGCCCCAACAACTACATCCTATAATGATTAACAGGATGAATAGAACGATCAGTAAAGCAAATCCGCCACCTAACTGTCTACGCTTAAAGACTAAAGTTACCTTTAGCCCTCCAAGACTCGCTACGAGCGAATGGCTAGTTCTTACTCGACGGGAATCCCACCCGTTATATGATACGACCTAGGCTCGGCTGCACACCTGCCTCGTTAGTTAATATGAAAATGAAACCCAATGTCTTTCAGGCGAAAGTATAATCTTGGTTTGGAAATATACAACTGTTTGGACATAAAAAAGACCATCGAAATGATGGTCTTGCAGACTGTAGACAAATGCATAAAATAACGGATGAACCTTTCTCTGAACACTTACTTTACTTCTTTCATAAATAGTCTAACGTTTTCAGCGATTTCTTTGAATTTGGTATGGTGTAAATAATGTGATCCATCCATGGTTACTACTTTTCCATGTACCGAGTCTTTGATCTGCCCTTCATGCAGAGGTATCCATCCTGCTACACCTTCATTATTCGCTTGTACAAAGAGAAGAAGTGGAAGATATTTAGGGAAGATTAAACCTTGAGCCCCTTTAAAATTAGACGAAATATGGTCCATCTCATTCAAGGTTGTGTCATTATACATGTTTTTATTCGAAATCATTTTCATTTGCTCTACGGTTTTTTCATCAAATGCCAGTCCAGCATAGGGGTCAGCACTGATTTTCATAGCCAATCTTAAGAGACCTGATTTTTTGAGATATGCAAACGTTTTTAATGGGAAATTGATATCCATACCCGGTTGTGTTGCAACACTGCTATCGATTCCGACAAATGCAGTCACCTCGTTTGGATATTTGTTCACATAATCAATTCCATAAATGCCTGTAATGGAGTGGCCCATGAGCATGTATCTGTTAATATTAAGCTGCTGTAGAGCTTCATGAACTTCACTTACCATATTCTCCGTGGTTCGCTCTTTTACAGTTTCATCACTTAATCCATAACCGAAAGGCTCTACCGCAACAACTTTGTAAAATGGAGATAATTCATCGATAAGAAGCTTAAAATCAAGCCCTGGAGTAGCTGTTCCATAACCAGGCAGGAGCACGATCGTTTCCTCGCCCTCGCCTTGAATTAACACATTCATGTTTTTCCCGTCTACAGATACGTGCTGCCCGTAGGGCACTATTCGTTTTTGCTCCGAATGACTACTCATCACATTTGCGATATAAACAATACCTAAAAAAAGTACAATGGCTAGAACGATTGCTCCTATGATTTTAAGTAAGATGTTTCGCACTTTCTTTATTTTCATTCCACTCAGCGTTTTCTTTTCCTCTTGTTGTGTCACTGTCATCTTCTCCTGTCCTGATCTGTTTGCCTTCCTTCATGTGCCTGTAATGAAAACTTAACCAATGAAGATGTACTCACCATGACGACAATATGAACTGAATATGAACTGCCAAAAAAAATGCTACGGCTCTATATGCAAGTAAGCTTGCATATGAGTCGTAGCATAGAGAATGAATCTAACTAATCTGTTGGTGTAGTGATTGGCAAGGTGACAATGAAGGTCGTTCCTTGACCAGGTTCACTTTTCACTCGGATCTCACCTTGATGAATCGACACGATCTGTTTAACGATAGCGAGTCCCATACCACTTCCGTCATACTTACGACTGTGGGAACGATCGGCCTTAAAAAAACGCTCGAATATACGCTTCTGGTCGTCAAGGTGAATACCAATACCAGTGTCGGATATTAGGATTGTGACGTTTTTGATATCTTGTTTGATGCTTACGTTAATCACGCCGGTATCCTCGGAAAATTTGATGCTATTTCTGAGGATATTCGTCCATACCTGATTTAACAGGTCATGATCAGCCGTTACTTTAACTGTCTGTAAATCAAGCTCGAAATGTATATCGCGAGCAGACCATTGTGGCTGGAGCGCCACGATTATCCGCCGGATTTGTTCATCGAGGCTGAGCGTGACGAGCCGCAGTTGCTTTGACTGCGATTCAAGAAAACTCAGCTTTAGCAGGTTATCGCTCATTTTGGACATCCTTTTCGCTTCAGCGATGATAATATCAAGATAACGGCTTCGTTCGTATTCTGAAAGGTCAACTTGCTTAAGCACTAGAGCATAACCGGATATCGAAGTGAGCGGAGACTGAACCTCGTGCGACACGTTCGTTACGAATTCCCTGCGCATCTGCTCAAGTTGCTGCAGATCGTGCATCATTTCTTCGAAGCTGCGAGCCAAAGTACCCAGCTCACTCGTTTGCTTAATATTCAACTTGACGTTGAAATCTCCAGATGCTATCCGCCTGGTCGCTTTTGTCAGCTTTTTTATCGGTCTTACCAGGAATACAGAGGCAACTAGAATCAATAAGCTTCCTGCAATCAACGAACATGTTGCAAAGACCAATGCCCACTTTGTGACAAAAGAGGCTGAAGGAGGGGCGAGCGCTTCCAAAAATATCGCTTTCGTTCCCATTTCCGTTTTCAATGGCAACCCTAAGAGGACCGTGGCAATACCATTAGGAGTGTCCTGAACAACACCTCCATCTAATACTTTCTTTAGTTGCTCCATCGTCACAGGCGCAGGTTTGTGTCCGTGAAGTTTACCGTAAGACTTGAACTGACCCGTTGCTTCGTAAATTCGAATATAATAAGAATCGAGCTGCTTCATTTCACTTACGAACAAGTCCGCTTCACGTAACGGAAGGGTCTTGTAAATCCGGACGATGTCTTGGCCAAAGTTACGTAAGTTGATTTGAGCGTTTTCGTTCAATTTATCTTCGAATATCCAAGTTGACACCAAAAAAGAAGTGATCGTGCCCCCGATGATGGAGACTAAAAATGTCAGGACAACACGTATATATAAGGATCTGATCATTCATAAACCTCAAGCCGATACCCAAGCCCGCGCACCGTTTCGATCCGAAAATCGGGTGTTGTTGCGAACCGTTCACGCAGCCGTTTAATATGTACGTCTACCGTTCGATCATCTCCGGCGTAATCGATACCCCAAATCTGATCGATCAACTGCACGCGCGTATAGACTTGTCCGGGTGTTCCAGCGAGCTTATACAGCAATTCGAACTCCTTTAGCGGCAACGTAAGCGACTCCGTCCCTTTCATCACCTTATAGGTCTGTCGATCAAGGATGACGTTCCCGAAATGGATCTTCTGCGTGGAGCCAATCTTGTATCGTTTGAGTAGTGCCCTAACACGAACCGTCAACTCTAACGGATCGAATGGTTTGGTTAAATAATCGTCCGTCCCAAGTTCGAAACCTTTCACTTTCTCCCATGTTTCTCCTCTCGCAGTCAGCATAAGTAAAGGTAGATCAGGATTGGCTCTTCGGAGCTCCTTGCTTAACGTCCAACCATCCATAATCGGCATCATAATGTCAAGTACGACAAGATCGACATTCGTTG
Organism: Bacillus sp. FSL R9-9410; assembly: GCF_038050385.1. Classification (NCBI taxonomy): domain Bacteria; kingdom Bacillati; phylum Bacillota; class Bacilli; order Caryophanales; family Bacillaceae; genus Bacillus; species Bacillus sp. FSL R9-9410. Next base: position 1,476,427 of record NZ_JBBOTV010000001.1, on the reverse strand, counting down.
AGATGTAGACGGCCAGTGCTTCCTTGCCGTCCGCTGCTTCAGCTGTTGCGAATCCGTCGTTGCGTAGAAATAAACAGACGAGTTCGCGAATGTTCGCATCGTCGTCAGCAACTAGTATAGTAGGCATCGGTTCCCTCTTTTCCCTGTTTTCCACCGCATTATTTCAAGTAATCATTATACTATAAATTAACACGTATGCTGATTAACCAAAGTAATACAGTTTCTTGATTTATCGACCTGTAGAATTCAAGTGTTTCTTTCAAACTAATTTGCCACTCAATTGACAAGGCTTCACAAAGAAACAGGCTTGTGAAACCTGCAAATGACAAGCGTTTATTTTGTCTTTTGGCCTTGTGCACGAAGAAATTTCAGCAAAGCATAGGCAATTATAGCTGTGAATAACTGATTGAACAACGCATTGGATGTTGTGCCAAACAATACGGGAACGTTCAAATTCAGCTAAATCCAGCGGAAAAATGATTCAATTGCCCAGCGCTATTTGTACATGGCGGCGATTCCTTCGGACAGATAGCTTGATAGAACACATATTCCCCAAACTACTCCAGTAATTACACCATCTAAAATAACACGTCCCATACCCACTAATTATTTTTCATCAAATGCGTAAATGGCGTATCAACTTTGATTGCACATTCGTTCCAAATCATTACTTGTTAATTTAAGTGAATTCCATCATAAAGATTCATATAGGTTTAGTAATTAGTCAAAGTTATTAGGGTGTTCTGTCATATAATTTATATATTACCATATAATTACCTCCTGATTTTTGTATATTATAGTTCTACATCGACACATAATATATAACTTTTTCTCATTGCTTATTGAACTAATCTGCTCCGTTCAAGAAGAACCCTATCAGTTTAAATAACTCAGATTTTGGCAAAATTAAATTGATTCAAATGATACCCACCTTTTAGTAATCTCAGAAAATTTCTTAGTCGCGAGTGAGGTTGGTTTTCTTATAGCTAATCCAATAGTTCGATAGCTATCACTTTCAAGTGGAATGGCTGCAAAAGAATTTTTTGATGTCGGTATAATCATTTCTGGCAATATACTAATTCCTAGATTATTCTCCACCATGGAGATCACTGAGTATTCATTCATATTTTCGAATCGAATATTGGGGCTAACTTTATTCTCCCTAAATATTTTTTGAATATCATCATAACACTGATATGTTGGCATAATAAAAGGTACATTTTCTATTTGTTGCATTGATACTTGGTTTTCCTTACATAATGGGGATTGGTTAGATACAACACATAAAAGTCGATCCCTCTTCAATTGTACGATTTCAAAGGATTTTTCAAATGATTCAAAGTAAGTATCATTATTAATAAATCCACAATCTAATCTCCCGTTTTGTAACCAATTCTCAACCTCAGCATAGTTTCCTTCCAATAATTCGATTTCAATATTTGGAAACTTTTCCTCCATTTTTTTAAGAATACCAGGAATCCAGTTTTTAGAAATACTCGAAAAAACCCCCACTCTTACTGTTCCTTTTTGGAACCCATTGATAGCGGCTACTTCCTGCTTCAGCATGTTGTTATAGTATAAAATTTTCCGAACGGTAATTAAAAGCTCCTCTGCATTTTTGGTCAATGTTAAAGTAGAGTGATTACGAATAAATAAAGGAAAGGAAAACTCTTTTTCCAAACTGCTAATTGCATGACTTACAGCAGATTGGGTGAAACCTAACACTTCTGCAGCTTTTGTAAAACTATTGAGTTCTGCCACTTTGTTAAATATTTCATATTTTGTTAAAGTCACTATGGTCCTCCTCATGAATTTTATTCATGTCTCCATTATATTTCTTCGTTTTATTTAATGCCATTACCAACATACAATAAGTGCATGCTCTATTATATGACCCTTGACAAGGGATGTATTTTTTATGGAAGGATGAAGTGAAATGCAAAAAATTTTAGTTACAGGTGCTGCAGGTAAGATTGGCCAAGATGTTACAAGATTCCTAGATAAGCAAGGGAATTACCAGTTACGGCTAGCAGATATTAACTTATCTGCTTTAGAAACTTTTAAAGATACAAATCATGAAGTCATATATTTAGATGTTTCTGATTTAGCTGCTTGTCAAGAATTTACGAAAGGTATAGATATAGTTATACACTTGGCAGGTAATCCTTCGCCAAATGCTGATTTTTATGGCTCCTTATTAGAAAATCATATAAAGGGAACCTATAATATTTTTAGAGCTGCTAGTGATAATAATGTATCCAAAGTGATAGTTGCTTCCAGTGCTCAAACAATTGAAGGCTATCCTTTGGATTATCAACCACATGCTTATTCACCCACGAGACCCAAAAATATGTACGGGGTAAGTAAGTGTTTTGCAGAGGCTGTTGCTTCTTATTTTGCTTATGAAGAAGGGTTACAAAGTCTTGCTATTCGTATAGGTGCATATGATGATTATAATCCATATGGTAAACCACTAACAGCTAGAGATATGAGTGCATACTTAAGCCCAGAAGATTTTATGGACCTTCTCTTAAAGTCGATGACGGCAAAGAACTTACCTCCATTTTCAATTTTACATGGTGTATCTAACAACAGGTTTAAACGAATTGATATTGAAGGAACAAGAAAGTTAGTTGGTTATAGCCCAAGTTCTGATGCTTTTGTACTAAGTGGTATTAAGTTTTTTGATTCTTGATAAAGGCATATCTAGAAAAGAGATTATATTATTGTTATTTAGCTTTTATTTGTTCTATTTTCAATAGCGACAGTTTCTATAATCATAAATATTCCAATTTTCCCAGATAGAGCACACTATTCTTCTGTCTCATTTGTGGAACAACTCTATTGTCACCACTAGTTCCACAGATGTTCTTTTCCTTTTCAACATAATGGGGTAGCACCACATCGCTATCAAGTTAAAAAATCTGTTGTTTCCCAAAACGAAAAAATGAGCTGAATTCTTATAGACAACTGTGGAGGGATAAAATTTTCGTTTCGGGGGTATTTCAAAACCTTAAGTTGATGGGCATGGGGCAGCGTCAGGAAAATGCGGATTTACAATGCAAAGCAAAATTTCATAAAGAAAAGGCCGATTTTCGGTACTCTAAGAGAATAATTGGCTTTTTACTGTTAAGTTGTTTGTAGTGATCGTAGGGAGTCTAATGATGCAATTTCTTTTATACTAAATCGGTATTTTCCTAGAATATTAATGTGTTCCCATTCTAATGGAGAAATATATTTCAATAATTCTTCATTAAGATGGGAATTAAATAACTCAACTTTCGCACCTATAAAATAAGCGGGGAGATTTAGCTATATTGAATTTAGAGTCTATCAATTGTGTACTGTACAACTTGAGTAAAATGAAAAACACCTCGATCCTTGGTATAGTGAGATTACCTAGAAATCACTACCACAGAAGAGGTGCCTTAACTACAATAGCTCAAAATAACCAATATCATCAACTACCAAAAGAACTTAATTCTATTTTTTCCGAGCTTGAAATGAATATTCAGCTAAGGATGCAGTCTATCGCTTCTTATAAACGGTGCCAATGTTCAATTGGCGCCCTTTCCTGCTGCTGTTTAGTATGAATGCGATTAAAAAAGTAACTCGACTTACGAAAAAAACCGCTCCAAAGTGTTGATTGTGCTTATCATCGTAACCGCAGTAAAAAAGTTGAATTGCTAGCACACTATTTTGAAACTTTGGTTAACTATTCCAACTTTGAAGTATTTCCTGTTATTAATCAATGAGTAAGGGGCAAAATTTAAAGTATATGGTGGCACTATTTGTACTTCTTTCTGTAATCTCTACTCATCGAATAAATTTAGAGCTATCACTCATGCCTTCAGTTGAACACCCCGATGACTGAACTAAGATAAGTTATGGATGAAGCGCCCGTGCCATCGCATCAAAATAATTCTGACTGGCACGCTGACTCACTTCGGCTTCAGGCACAAGTACTTCAAAGCAATGGAAGCAGCCGGGGTAGAGATGAAATTCAACATCTACTCCTGCTTGTGCAAGTCGTGTTACATATTCAATAATTTCATCTCGGAATAAATCGAGTTGACCTACACATGTATAAGTTGGCGGTAGTCCGGCTAAGTTTTCTGCTCTCGAAGGTACGGCATAGGGAGATGGTTCGTTAGTATCGTTCTTCTTTCCCAAGTACATATTCCAAGCCGTTAAATTGTTTGATCTATTCCATGTTGCATTGTCTTCTATAATCTCATAGCTTGATGGTGTTATGTTGTGGCTATCAAGCATCGGATACAGCGGCATCTGAAAAATAATAGATGGACCTCCTTTATCACGAGCCATTAACGCAAGCGCTGCTGTTAGTCCACCGCCTCCACTTGCACCGGCGATCGCAACTCGATTCACATCAATTCCAAGCGATTCTGCCTCATTTGTCATCCAAACCAAGCCTGCATAACAATCTTCGATAGCCGCTGGATAAGGATGTTCGGGAGAAAGTCGATAATCGACAGACACAACAACGCATTCAGCAGACTGAACAAAGCGTTCACACAAAACATCGTCCATATCAGGGTGTCCCATTACGTATCCGCCACCGTGAATCCACAGCATAGCTGGAAGTTTATCAAGATTGTTCTCAACGGGTTCGTAAATTTTAACTAACATCTCGCCAGCAGCGCCAGGAATCATTCGCTTGGTCATGTGTACAAGCTCTGATTTTTCCAAATGTGGATTCGACAAGAGACTTCGACTCGCCTCTAAATCCCCCTCTAATTGAAAGCCTGGAAATTGTGAGAAAGCCTGTTTTAATTCTGGTAATACTCGACTGTCAATTTTCATATAAATTCCTCCAGTTAAATAATGAGACTTGATGCAATCCTTATGGAATAATTAACGGAATAGATGTGTCTCCTGTTCTCCTTCAGCTTCCCATTTGGCAATTTCCTCTCTTACACGAGGGGCAACTTCTGTTCCAAGCAATTCTATGGCACGCATGACTTGATCATGTGGCATGGTACTTAATGGTACATACATCATAAAGCGTGTAATCCCTACATGCTTACGAAGATGGATGATTTTTTCGGCGACTGTATCTGGATCACCAACATACAATGCCCCTTCAAAACTTCGTGCAGCATCAAAGCTGGAACGATCATAATAAGGCCAACCCCGCTCTTTACCAAGTTTATTCATGCCTGCCTGAGTGGACGGGAAAAATGTATCTGCTGCCAATTCCGTATTCTCTCCAACAAATCCAATCGAATGAGATCCCACCTGAAGTTTTGATACATCATGACCAGCGTGAGCCGCCGCTTTCTTATATAGCTGTACAATTCGTGCAAAGTGCATTGGGCTACCACCAATAATCGCCAGCATAAGTGGTAATCCCAGAAAACCGGCACGGATAGCAGACTCCTGATTTCCACCGCTACCAACCCATATCGGTAAAGGATTTTGAACAGGTCTTGGATACACACCTAAATTATTGATTGCTGGTCGATGTCCGCCTTCCCAAGTCACTTTTTCGGACTGACGTATTTTGAGCAGTAGGTCCAAATGTTCTTCAAACAGTTCTTCATAGTCCTTCAAGTTATAGCCAAACAATGGAAAAGATTCGATAAAGGAACCACGACCCGCCATAATCTCTGCGCGTCCATTTGAAATGCCATCCAGTGTAGAAAAATCCTGAAAAACGCGCACAGGATCAGCTGAAGAAAGCACAGTTACTGCACTCGCGAGCCGTATCTTTTTCGTTTGTGGTGCCGCCGCTGATAGAACCATCGCTGGAGAGGATGCTGCATAATCCTTCCTATGGTGCTCACCAACACCAAACACATCAAGTCCTACTTGATCAGCAAGAACGATTTCTTCAACAACTTCACGCAATCGCTGTGCGTGACTTATCACTTCACCACTATGTACATCTGGTTTCGTTTCTACAAAAGACGTAATACCTATTTCCATTTGTTATCTCTCCTAGTCCAATTAGATTTTAAGTCAAAAAATTAATCATTTCCTTTATGGTAGTAACGTGTTTCTCATATTGGCTAACACACGTTTATTTCATGAAATCTTAACTCGTCTGGTCATAGCCCAAAAAAGAAGAGCGAAAGCACTGACAGAGGCTCCAAGTAAGGAAACCCCTCCCCAGCCAAAGTGTGCGTATATTTGAGTCGAAGCAATTGAACCACCAGCACTGCCGATAGAATAAAACACCATATATCCAGCAGTAAGTCGACTCCGTGCTTCTGTATGCAATGGAAGGATCATGGTTTGATTCGTGACATGTATTGCCTGTACGGCCAAATCAAGTAGAACTATCCCTATCACTAATGCGATTAATGACTGCTCTATATAACTGATGAACAACCATGAAATCAATAATAGAGCTAAAGCAATACCTGTCGTTCGTTGTCCGTAACCTTGATCGGCCAATTTCCCTGCCCGTGCCGCAGCTAAGGCTCCAGCCACGCCTACAAGACCGAATGCGCCAATTGCACTATGAGATAGAGCGATTGGCGGTGTACTAAGTGGCAGTACTAGTGAAGTCCACAAAATGCTGAAATCAGCAAAAATCAGCATGGCTAGAACGGAGCGAACGCGTAACGTTCGTTCTTGAATAAACAAAGCAAGCACCGATCTAATCAACTGAGGGTAGGATAGCGATTTTACCTCGCGCTCAACATTGGGCAACATCTTTATAAACATAAAAACCATCAAAAGCATGAGCGCAGCAGAAAATAGATATACAGAACGCCATCCCGCAACATCTGTTAATATACCAGCAAAAGTACGTGCGAGAAGTATGCCAATAACTATTCCACTTGTTACAATGCCAACGACACGTCCTCTTTCTGTAGGGGAAGCGATGGTCGCTGCAAACGCCACGAGAGTCTGTGTCACAACTGCAAGCAGACCCACCAAAGCCATACCTGCGAAAAGTACCATGCTAGAGAAGGCAGTACCAACTATAACCAGAGCTATTGTAGATAATAGCATCTGACCGACAATTAGACGTCGCTGGTTTAGCAAATCTCCAAGCGGTACGAGTAGTAGTAAGCCCAATCCATAAAAAATTTGTGTAATGGTAATAACAACACCAATAATGGAATGGTCAATACCAAACTCATTAGATAGTTGATCAAGCAACGGCTGTGCAAAGTAAATATTGGCAACAGACATTCCACAGGCAGTCGCAAACAATAATGCCAAAGCGTGAGACATGGATGGCTGTTGATTCAAATTAGGTTTTGTTATGGAAGATTTATGACTTATCTTAGTGCAGAGTGGATCATCTTCTATTTTTTTCTCTGTTTTGCACATACCTTAACCTCCAATCATATTAGATTTTTGATTATAACATACCGTTCGGTACAATATAATTACTGGTAAATATAACTTAGTCTCATTCATGATGTCAATGTTTTTCGCACTAAAGTAAATGTTATATTAAATGAATGAAGCTTGATTTGACATAAATAATGGCTAATTATATAATAATTACATACTGTTTGGTAACAAAAATAACAATTGTAATTACCTACACACCTATCCTAAAACAATTAATAAAATCAAAGTTTGAGGAGGAGAATTCTTAATGGCAAGAACCCGTGAATTTGATGAGGATCAAGTTTTAGATGCAGCAATGCAGTTATTTTGGGAGAAGGGATATGAGGCTACCTCATTAAGTGATCTTACTTCTAGAATGGGCATTCAACGCCCTAGTATTTATTCGGCTTTTGGAGATAAGAAAGAATTGTTTGAAGCCGCACTTCGCAGATATACAATGTCTCGGGCCTCTGATACACGAACTAGGCTTCAAAGTCACTCCTCTGTAAAAGAGGCATTTTCTATTTTCTTTGCCGATGTCGTCAATGAAGAATACGCAGAAGATCTTAGTAAAGGTTGTTTTTGTATCAATACAATGGTTGAACTAGCACCTCATGATGAGAGATTTGAAATTTTGACCAGAGAACATCAAATGTACCTCGCCGTCATTTTTCAGGAGACGATCGAACGAGGAATCCAATCAGGTGAGCTGGAAGTCAACACAGATGCAAAGTCTTTGGCACAGGCACTGATTGTAGCGTTAATCGGTCTAACGGTTATGATGAAATCTCGCCCCCAACGTTCATTTGTCGACAATGTAATAGCAGCGACGCTCACATTACTTAAGTGACATGATTGTATTTAAAAGTACGAAAACCATACCTTTATAGGGGTAACGTCAAATCTCCATCAAGCTACAATTTTATAGTACCCCCAGAACGAAATTTTGTGCTAACTTGTAACAAAAAAGCTCATTTTTTCATTTCGGGGTAATTCTGAATTCTTAAGTTGATGGGTATGGGGGAGCACCACATCGCTATCAAGCTAAGCTCATGTAACGTCAATGATAAGCGAGATTGTTTCTTTTTTTCGAAAGTCTATATGTAGGTGCTTTAAAGATTTGCATACGAAATAAACCCTAACGGGTTTCCTTTTTTGAATTAAGCCGCTTGATTATCAGACATGGTACAATTGTAAACGACACCTAATATATCAAAGACTGTTTTCTTCTCATATCGATGAGATTTTCGCCCGTTTTGCTGTAGAAGATTGAATAGGCGATATAGAACCTTTGATAGTTCTTGGGTGTCTTTCTGTATAGCTTGGAAAAGAAGAAGAAAATAATCTCTAATCATATATATGGCCTTATACTCACTCAGTTCTCGTTTCTTTTTCATAAGAAGTAATTGACGCATTTGAAACATGATAGAAGAACAGAGTAGAATGGCAATCAATTGTCCATACAAATGGCACTCCCATCTTTCTGGTTTTATCTTTTTACACTGATGAATTTGAAAGAATGACTTCCACGTTTTAAATAAAATTTCGATTTGCCAGCGTAAAGAATACCAATCATGTACTTGTCCCATCGGGACAATGTCTGTAGGTGTGTTTGTCATATATACATTGATGCCACTGAGTCGTTTACTACGAGTAGAATACTTCATTCCTTTCTTTTTTTCTTTTACAGTTTGATCTTGTAATCGTTTTTGTTGTTGTTCTTTGGTTAGTCGATGAACAATCACACGGGTTGGTACTTTATCAGTCATTCCTACATAAGCGTTGGATATTTCACATGTTTGTCCTGGTTGAAGAGAGTTCATTAAGACCTCCATATCTATCTGTATATACTCTGTACCTTTCTTGATTCTTCCATCTTGAAAATAATCAGAGTGGGATTTTTTTGATAAATACGTGTATTTGATTTAATACGAGAGATATAGTAAGCCTTTTTATCTTGTATATGTTGAAGATCTTTCAAGTGAAAATAACCTAAATCACGGATACATAAATCATTCGCTGCCACAGTTGGGGCACATAGAGAACCCTAGGTTCGATCATGTTGTTTACCTGGGCCTGTATGAATATGTAGGAACTGTCCACTTAATAAATCATACTCAAGCTGAATCTTCACCCCAGCTGTATGGCTGCATCCTCCTGCACCTGGATAAACAGATAAAAATACATCGGGAAGTTGAAAGGCAGTTGAATCTAGGATACGAATACGTTTGAAAATAGAAGCGTATGGAGAAGTGAGCATCTTAGTTGAAGATAACTTTTGGTTGAGAAGTTCGGCTAACACTTGTTGTAGGAATTGCACGGCTGTGGCATTAAATCGTTGATTCAGTCCTTCGGGACTGATGAGCACTTCTGTTGATGCTTCTAAACAGCTACATAAATGAGTTAAAGAGGTTTTAGCGACTTTTTGACTGATCCATACACATAAAGCGACTAAATCTTTTGCTTGGTACTTACTGGTTCTTTGCACAAAACCAACATTTCTAGCAAGATCTCGTAAGAAATTTGGAGATAAGAAGTTTTGAATTTCTTGAGCAAATAGTTTTAATTCATCAGATACAGAAATAGACATACAAAAACGCCATCCTTTCCTATGATTCTACAGAAAGAATAGCGTATTTTTTCATTTTAGGGGGGATTTTATTTTGTTAGCTTGATAGCGATGGGGTAGCACCACATTTCTATCAAGCTCCTTATAGAAGCAACGGGGGAACTTTAATATAATAAGAATTAAAGATAGTATAAAGGACCAAAAATTAAATATATTAAAGGTGGAAAATGACATGGAAAGAAAGTACCGATTATATCAAATTGATTCATTTACGAAGAAAAAATTATCAGGTAATCCGGCTGGTGTAATAACAAATGCAGATGGTTTATCCTCGGGTGAGATGCAGAGGATTGCTAGAGAGCTTAACAATTCGGAAACGGCATTTATCTTTAAATCAGACAATAGCGAATCTGATGTACATATTCGTTTTTTTACGCCTACTCATGAGGTCCCTATCTGTGGACATGCGACGATTGCTGCCCACTATGCTCGTGCAGTTGAAAATAGTTTAAATACAGTTAAAGTTTATCATAAAACTGGTGCCGGCATTTTACCAGTCGATGTGATTAATGAAGATAATGATTACAAAATTATTATGACGCAGGGTAGTATAAGTTTTGAAACTGTGATTGAAGGTGTAGCTTTAGAGAATATATTTACAGCTTTCAATATTAGTGAAAATGATTTATTAGAAGATTGTCCAGTACAAATCGTTTCAACCGGGCATTCTAAGGTGATGATTGGAATTAAAAATTCGGAACTTCTTAACCAATTAAACCCTAATATGGATTTACTCACAAAAGTCAGTGGATTAATTAATTGCAATGGTTTCTATGTGTTTACGATGAATGCTCCCGACTCTGATATTTTAATTCATGGAAGAATGTTTGCTCCTGCAATCGGTATTAACGAAGACCCTGTTACAGGTAATGCGAACGGTCCTTTAGGCGCATACTTGATACATCATAGACTTGTCAAACATGATAATACTTTATTTAGTTTTAAAGCAGTGCAGGGCGAAGCTATAAAACGGGCGGGTATCATTGATGTTCAAGTGAAAATTTGTAATCAGGAGCCAGAGGAAGTAAGAATTGCAGGAAATGCTGTAATCGTATTTAAGTCCGATTTATTACTTGATTAGCAATTCATATGCAAAGTTCGAATCGTAAATGGAGGTCTTTATTAATATGAATTTCAGTCATTGTAAACTGTAAATCATAATAAAGTTATTTCTATGACGGGGAATTTGTGAAATAATACATTCAAACAAAAAGGTGCTTTTGTTAAATAGAATAAATAAGAAAAGTAAACACCCCCAAAACAAAAAAATGAGCTGACCTCTCAAAATAACTAACTGTAGAGAAAGAAAATTTTCATTTAGGGGGTACTTCAAAATCTTAGCTTGATGGCGATTCGGTGCTATCCCTAAAACATCTGGACTTTAATATCCAATTAAAAAAATGCAAACAAAACGACCTTTAATCAGTCGTTTTGTTTGCATTTCCTTTTTCTAAAACCACAGAAAAGATAAGTACTATAGTTAACACCATAATAAACCTTACTTCACTTCCATCACTTACAAAAAATGAATACAAAGTATAAATTAAAATTAATATTCCATAAATAACTTTGTGCAATGAACTCCCCCCTTTTTGCCGTATATATTTTAGTGTAAAAATTTAATTCAAGCCCTATATTAAAATGAAAATAAAAAGCACCTGTGATATACACAAAGTGCTTTTCTCTTGTCAATTTATCTATTTTCACTATATTTATCTATTTTCTTTTTATAACTCAAATTTCTTCGAATCGTACTTTTCTAGAGTTTGTTACAATTCATTTTGTTCATATGGAATATGTTTATCTGTCTGTACATCTTCAACATTTTCTCCACCTGTTAATACTGTTTAATCATTTTGTATTGCCCTCCTTTTGTTTGATTACTTGTATCATAAAACAAGTATCTGAAGTTGATATGTAGTCTATCTAGAGTGTATGTAAATTTAAAAAATCTCTAATAAAATGTTTGTATTGTAACTTTACCACCAAAACTATTGCTCCAAACACCATGATTTGAAGAGATAGTCCCCCATGTTCTAGCCTCAATTCCTCCTACAGTTCTATATTCAGTAAAACTAGTTAATCCCTATAATATAAAAAGAGCACCACTTTTGGGATGCTCTTCGTTATAACTATATAGTATTTAATTTCCTTCTTTTGTTGGTACCATTTTTCCTTCTTGAGAACCTGTACCTTCTGTTCTTTCAACAGTTTTTGCATCTTTAGGTACATCAAATTTTTGTGAGAAAGACGTTGTTCCATCTGCACTCCGTGTAATTACTTGATTTGAACTATCTTCATTTGATTTTAAATTGTCCATTTTCGCATCATCTGCACCTACTGCACCCCCCGCTACCAATCCTGTACTTAAAAGTGCTCCTGCTAATAATGTTTTAATCATTTTTCATTACCTCCTTGTTTTGTTTGGAACTACATTTAGCATAAGACAAGAATCTATAGTTGATATGGACTGTATCTGGAGATTATGTAAAGAAAAATAGATGATCAGTTGTATATCCTAATGGGTGCTTAGGCAAGATTGAAACTTAATATGAGTTACCCTTTGTTTTTGGCTGGGGTGAAGTGAGGGGCTAACCTTTTCTAATTTGAAACATTTACAACTAAATTTGCAATAAATTTCTCAATATAGATATACTTGTTATTTATGGTTTTAATATTCAAAATCAACAAAAAAATAAAGTGTGATAAAAATATGATGATTATCCCTTATGTTTACTCCTTGTACTAAAGATAAGATTGAATTCTCCGATCTTATCTTTTTTGTTTGTAGAAATTTAATGCAAAAAAACAGAATCCTTATAATAAGGATTCTGTAACAAGAAATGACAGATATATAGCAATAAAAAGAGTTACTTATATTATAATTTAAAAATGCAACAAACACATTGAGAAAATTCAAAATAAATTGAATGTTATTATATATTTAATTATCACATATGTTTCTCATGCAATTTTTGTTCAAAATGCCAATGTTATTTAAGACTTTCTCCACAATAACTGAATTAATTATCTTTAAACTGCAATTCTTCCGTAGAACCTTTCAGCGCTGTCGTAGATGAAGTTCCACCCGTAATCACTTGTGCTACTTCGTCAAAGTAACCTGTTCCGACTTCTCGTTGATGACGCATAGCAGAATAACCATGCTCTTCTGCTGCAAATTCGGCCTGTTGTAATTCAGAATACGCTGCCATACCACGTTCTTTATAGCCGCGTGCTAATTCGAACATACTGTGGTTTAACGAATGGAATCCTGCAAGTGTTACAAATTGGAGTTTGTAACCATATGATGCCATTTCTTTTTGAAAGTTTTCAATTGTTTTTTGATCTAATTTTTGTTTCCAATTAAACGACGGTGAACAGTTATATGCGAGTAACTTTCCTGGGTATCTCTCATGAATTGCTTCTGCAAAACGCTTCGCATTTTCTAAATTTGGTTCAGACGTTTCACACCAAACAAGGTCTGCGTACGGTGCATATGCTAGGCCACGTGCAATTGCTTGATTGAGCCCCGCTTTTGTACGATAAAAACCTTCCGTTGTTCTTTCTCCTGTAATAAATTCTTGATCAATTGGATCAATGTCGCTCGTAATTAAATCTGCTGCATCTGCATCTGTTCTTGCCACGATTACTGTCGGCACGCCCATAACATCCGCAGCTAAACGAGCAGAAATTAAATTACGTACCGCCGTTTGTGTCGGTAATAATACTTTTCCACCTAAATGTCCGCATTTCTTTTCTGAAGACAACTGATCTTCAAAATGTACACCTGCTGCACCTGCTTCAATCATTCCTTTCATTAATTCAAATACGTTTAATTGCCCACCAAAACCAGCTTCTGCATCTGCAACAATTGGTACGAAATAATCTATATCACTGCCACCTTCCATATGCTGAATTTGATCAGCACGTTGCAACGTTTGATTGATTCTTTTTACAACAGCGGGCACACTATTCACTGGATATAAACTTTGGTCTGGATACATATGTCCAGATAAATTGGCATCAGCAGCTACTTGCCAACCACTTACACAAATTGCTTTTAAACCTGCTTTCACTTGCTGCATTGCTTGATTTCCTGTTAATGCACCAAGCGCATTGATGTAGTCTTCTATATGAAGCGATTGCCAAAGTTTCTCTGCACCGTGGCGTGCTAGTGTATGTTCAATATCGATAGATCCTCGAAGACGAATAACATCTTCGGCACAATACGGGCGTTTTACCCCTTTCCAACGTTTATCTAACTCCCAATTTTCTTGTAATTGTTGAATTCTTTCGTTTTTCATTTCTTCCATCTCCTCGTATGTTATTTTTCAGTTATTCTTTCGAGTAACTATTGCACTAAATATTTTCTTGGCCGCCTGAGTATATTCCTGGATAATGAAGATAAGAATCAACGCTTTCTTTTATTTGTTCTTGGAAGAAAGAAAGATGCTAATATTTATTTCCCTGTTGAACAAATCCTATTTCTCTAGCTAATTTATCCAAGATATGTGATGACATATGTCGGGGGAATTTCTCAGTAAACAATTGTAGTTCATTTTGGGGGAACAATGAGTTTCTTAACTTGATGGTAATGTGGCGGGACCCCATGGCTATCAACCTAAAATTTTATAGTATCCCCAAAACGAGAAAATTGGCATCTCCAGATAAAAATATACATTTTTTGTTTTTGAGATACTAGTTTCATTAGCTTGATGGGCATATTGGTGAAACCTCGAAATGGACATTTTGATAGGCAATTCTTCTTCTCTTAAAATAACCTTAAATATATTATAGATTTAAGAATATCAGAAAAATAAATGGTATAATTTTCTAAAACATCCTGAATAAAGTTGATTTTAGAAAAGGAGTAGAGGGGAAATGTTTCAGAAGCTCAAATTTTATTTAATCAGTCTTGTAATTAGTTCAATGTTAGGTGGAATTATCATAGGTGCTAATTTCTTGGTCCATAACATCTACTATTTAGTTGTAGGTAAAGAATTTCATTTTAATATGTGGTCTTCTATTATTATATTTAGTATCGTATTTATTTCGGGTTTCTCGTATATGTTGAAAAAGGGTCCAGATATACTTGTTAATGATTAAACCAATAGTAATTATCGTAGGCGCTACCATGATCTGGTTGGCGTCTTGTTTGTTGTTAAGGAAAGATAACAAAACAAAATTTCCTTAATCACAAGGCTTTAAAAGTAACCTATCCATAGTGAAATTAAAGTTACTACTAACAGGGCAAGAAGAAATGTGATATTTCGAATCCACTTTTGTATATCATCAAAATACCGTTCTATAAATGCAACGTTGATATAAAACATGATAAATACAACAAAGAAGGTTAAGTTACCAAATTTATCGTTCAATTTTTCATTAGTAAATGTACTTACATGAAGGAACAGTAAAGCAAAAGTTACTAAGAATAACTCAAATAGCCTTTTTTTGCTCACGCCACCACCACCCTACAGTAATTTCCTTTCGTTTTATTTTATCTGAACGTAGCGTGTAGCAGACTATGAATATTATACTTATGTAAAAAAGGCTAACAATTCAAGATTGTTAGCCCTCACCTTCCGTAATCACGCCTTTTAAAATACAACAAACGACTGCTTCTTCAACTTGCACTATATTCTCCTTTAATTACAAAAAACGAACCTCGAATTGTTCCAGCAAGTTTAGACTTCTGCCTAGCAAACTTAAATTTCTCTTCTAACTCCTTTGGTACCTCCATTCCCTCAGAAAGCTTAAATCCAACAGCCCGCTTCTTCGGGTTATCCAACGTATACATGACGTTGACTGCAAGACCATCCTCATAGAAGACATAGGCAAATTTAATATTTTCCACTTGAAAACACGATGTTTCTAAAGGTTTTGCCGCAAACTCAATATCACGTTCTTCTTTCAAAACGCGGTTCACATAATCTAGAGTCTCCTCGCTTTCACTAGCTGGTACAACCGTAAATTCATGCTTGTATTTGTTCATAAAGTAACGTGCTTCATGGGCACGTAAACCAGCAAGCGCTTCTGCTATAGGTGAAGACTCCAAGCCAGCTATAGTTACATTTTTAAAATCAACGATATAGGACAATTCCATCTCTCCTTTTAACTCTTTACTTCCTAACAACTGGAATCCACATTTCACCAAATACTAAGCCGTTTCGCTGCCCCATCTCAACCGTTGTATTTGGCCCACCAACATAGGAAAAATCTTTTACTTCTGCTAATGCTTGACCAAATGCAATGCCAGTAAGCTTATTACTTAGCTCCTCAGCTGTATTGCCTTCCCCTTTAACTACTAGGTATTCTCCCCTCGGAAACTGGATAACTCTAGATTCTTCTTGTATCGTTGCCTCTGTCATGACACCAGCGTAATACATCATCTTGTTATTCACCGCTTCACTCACAGAAAAAATGTAATCATTTGTAGCTAAAGCTTTTAAAGTGTCCAACCTTCCATCTTGTTCGACGGCCAGCCAAAAGTCTGCCTTTTCCTTGTTTATGCCCGCAAAGTCTGTATAGTGGCTCTTAAGTTCAGTTCCAATACCTAACACGATAAAGCTATCTTTTTCTTCTATTGTATAATTTTTCATATTTAAAACCTTCCTCACTTTTAAATTAATCAAACGATTTATCTTTTCACTTGATGAGTTTATAATATCTTTAAATCATGTCAAAAAATGATACTGTTTAGGAGACCAACATGAAAAAAGTTGAACGGATTAATACGATCATGCGCTATATTAACAACCGCTCCCACTTTACAATTTCTGAAATCATACGAGAATTTAACATCTCACGATCGACAGCTATTAGAGACATTAGAGAAATTGAAGCCATGGGGATGCCGCTCGTCGCTGAAGTTGGAAGGGATGGAGGATATTTTGTCATGCATAACTCTATCCTGCCCGTTGTTCGCTTTACTGATAATGAGGTCAAAGCTCTTTTTATTGCCTTTATGGCCACAAGAAATCAACAACTTCCCTATTTAAAGAGTCGTCAGTCTTTAGCCGAAAAACTACTAGGACTCATCTCAGAAATCCAGCAAGATGACCTTGTTCTTTTAAATCAAATCTTGCTTTTTGAAGGGACTAACCCCCATAATCCCGACCTACTTGAGCTTTCTGACCTCCCCCATCCTATGTTAGAAAAACTCATCCAAATTCTTCTTTTGGATAGTCATTTATTGATTACCGTAAAAGAAGAGGAGGAAATCAAGTCTTATCCAATTTATCTACTACACCTTTATCAAGAAAAAAGCCATTGGATAATTGAAGGCTTTGACATAAAAGAAGAAAAAAAGAAGATGTTTCTTGTCGATCATCTCATTAATGCCGAACCCTATACGACGAAAAATAGATTAAGCAAGAAAAAGATTTTAGAAAAACTAAGTAAGAAGGACGAAGCAATCAACCTGGTACTTGAACTTGGTCCAAAAGCGATTGCCCAGTTCAAAAAATACCATCCTTTAAAAATTTCTATTTCCTATACAAATCCTTACCAATCCACAGCCATTCTAAAGACTTTTATCAATGTTAACGATCTCGATGAATTAACAGAGATAACAAATTGGCTACTTTTCCTAGGTAAAGATATCAAAATTAGGGAAGTTCCTGAAGAAGTGTTAGAAGGTTTAAAAGAGAGATTATGTTTATACTGCCCATAAGCAGTGGCCAGTTAAACCCAAAATAATATTGAGTTTGACTAGATGCCAGTTACCTCTATTTAAATACCTAGTAAAAACATTTTATTCGTTACCCCTACTTTAAAAGCTCTTCTAAGAATAACGCCAACACAAAAAAAGACATGAACTAATCTTTGTTCATGTCTTTTTATATTAGAGTTTAATCCTCATTAAATTGCTTGTTTAAAATTCGAATGCGGATTTATCTTATCCATATTCTCTTTCGTTCTTTTTTCATATTCACTATTTTAGCACTTGAACTAACAATAGCGAATTATAATAATGACTTAATACTTGCTAGGACAGTAAGTATACCTACAATAATGACAAACACATTGCTCATTTTCCCTCTGTATTTAGCCAGTACTGGTACTTTACGAATCGCATACATTGGTAATAGACATAAGATCGCAGCAACTAACGGACCGCTAAGGGCATCAATGATTCCAAGAATACTTGGATTTGCATAAGCAACATACCAACATGTTAATACGACAAAAGCAAGGATCATTGTCTTAACTGTTTTTTCTTCGATAGCTTTTCCGCGTGTTTTACCAAACTTCATAATCATGTCACGCATTACCTCATATGCTCCTATATAATGGCCAAGGAAAGACTTTGTTATAGCCACAAAAGCAATGATAGGAGCTACAATAGTGATTACAGGTGAATTAAGCTCATTAGCAAGATATGATAGGATTGATAAGTTTTGTTCTTTAGCCATCATAAGATCTTTTGGAGTTAAACTCAGTGCACTGCTCCAAACAAAGAACATAACAACGACGAATGTCATAATATAACAAACTTTTTGTATTTGAGCACATTTGGCATCAGTAGCTTCTATTCCATAGGTAGCTCTCTGTTTTATAACAAATGACGAAATCAGAGGAGAATGATTAAATGAGAATACTATGATTGGTAGTATCATCAATATCACTCCAAAATACCCTGTTCCTGTTGAAGCAGTAGAAACACTTGAAAAACTAAGCATTGACGTATTCCATTGTGGAATTAAAGATATTGAGATAAAAAGTAAAGAAGCTATGAAAGGATATACTAGCATGCTCATTACCTTGACAATGATATCTTGACCAAAGTTTAGTATAGCGATAAGACCGAGCACTAATACAAGAGATAAAATGGCCCTTGGAGGCTCCGGCATGTGCAATTGATGCACGATAAAACTACTTGCAGTATTTGTAAGTGCAACCGAATACATCAGTACGATCGTATAAATTGAGACGAAATATACTATGTTAAAAATTATACTTGCCTTATTGCCGAAATACTCTCTTATTGTGCCTGTAATCCCCTCATCAGCAGAATTAGAAGCGTATATCATTTTAGCAAGCGCCCTATGTGAGTAATACATAACAGGAAATGCAAGTATCGTAATTAACAGTAATGATAATAAACCACCTGAACCTGCATTAATAGGTAAAAAGAGTACTCCTGCTCCAATTGCTGTTCCAAAAAGGCTCAATGCCCAGGTAGTATCTTGTTTATGCCACTTTTTAGGATCTAGATATTTCTCATTTTTCACTGCAGTATTTTCAGCTTGAAATTCTATTTTTTTTGCAGTATTCCCATTCATATAATAAATCCCCCTTGTATCCTATTCTTACGTCTCTTTTTAGGCTTAAGAATATAGACCATTCTTAAAAAATGAACCGCTTACTTGATGCACCATATTGTAAACGATTCCACCTAAAGCTGTCTCTCTTAATGTGCGAGGCATTTATCCTCCAACCCTATACTTCGTCAGCATTGATGATATTACACCAGCTAATACGATGTCCGCTGCTACTAAACTATTTTGAAGAAATTCCCCTTCTGGTCACACACCTTTCTGCAATTAATCGTTTCAGTCTGTCAAATTTAAAAATGTTTGATATTTTCTCCGTAGGTAATCGGTTACCTCTCGACGCCCTCATTATAACGTTTATATTTGCGAGTCTAATATTTTTTTATTTTTAGAAAGACAGAATAAACAGAATTATGAATAGATAATAAATTACAATTGGTATGTAGCAATTGTGTCTATTTTTTGAAGCTGTATTAGTTAATAGAAAAATAAACATAATACAGAGTTCCTTTCGTTAACACATTGATTATATTAGGAACTCGTTATAAAGATACTTATATTTCCCTTTGCTTTCACATCTTATCTTTGACATGAAAGCTGTTGTAATAAATAATACACATTGATGTAAAGGAATAAATTTAGAAAACATAAAATTATTTTCATGAATTTTTATTATATATAACGAATTAATATTCATTTTTCAGAAAAGAAGAACTTTTTACAAGGAGCCTACGCACCTTATAAAATGGTTATCATGTTAAGCCTGTTAAAAGAATTACACCATAAGTTTCCATTTACTATATGTAATATTTATTAAGTGTAGTTTTTTCTAAATATGCATAATTACATATTTAGAAAAAGAGAGCATACTTTCGAATTGTGTAGTAAAGATATAGCCCACCTACGGAAATAGGTGGGCTTTTCATGTATAAAAATTGCATTTATTATATGGAAATTAGAATTGAGGTCAAAATATTATCTCTTCCCTTTTAACTCTCTCAGTCTGCTTTTTCTCAACATCTGAGCCTACTTACGTACCAACTACGCAACCAGTAAAAATACCAACAACTATAGCATTAACTAAGATTGATGTGATTTTAATCCACTTTTCCAAACATATATTATTCCAGAAGATTTAGTTGCCATAGTACACCGAACTGGTGGTGTTACCCTAACTGACGTTTAAATGCTTTACCGGCGAAGAAGTAAGCGATAACCATGATGCCAACGCACCAAGCAAGTGCGATCCAAATATCGTTGCCAACAGTCCCTTCATATAAGAGGGCACGAATCGCATTCACGATTGAAGTCACAGGCTGGTTCTCAGCGAAAGCACGAACAATTTTTGGCATCGTTTCGGTAGGAACAAAGGCCGAACTAATAAAGGGCAGAAAAATTAGTGGGTATGAGTAGGCTGTCGCCCCTTCCATAGACTTCGCTGTCAACCCAGGAATGATAGCCAGCCATGTCAGCGCCAGCGTAAACATCCCAAGTATTCCAGCTACCGCGAGCCAATCCAGAATATTAGCACTGGAACGGAAGCCCATTAAGAGCGCAACAAGGATAACCACCACGATAGTAAGCACATTAGCAACAAGTGATGTTAATACGTGAGCCCATAATACCGACGAGCGCTTGATAGGCATAGTAATGAAACGTGCCATCAGCCCACTCTTCACATCCGTAAACAACCGCA
Source organism: Bacillus sp. FSL R9-9410 (assembly GCF_038050385.1). Classification (NCBI taxonomy): domain Bacteria; kingdom Bacillati; phylum Bacillota; class Bacilli; order Caryophanales; family Bacillaceae; genus Bacillus; species Bacillus sp. FSL R9-9410. Next base: position 1,455,510 of record NZ_JBBOTV010000001.1, on the reverse strand, counting down.
CGGATGTGTAAGCGACACCGGATGCGATAGCCATCAGCAAGATTCCCGGCAATAAATAATTGACGTAGTTATCCGTTCCTGTCTTTATGGCGCCTCCAAATACGTAGACAAACAACAGCATCATCATAATCGGTGTAATCGCTACCGTAATAATTGTATCCGGACTGCGCATAATGTTGCGCATTAAACGCCCTAACAATACCCCTGTTTTGCTCTTCATTTACATCTCCTCCTTTTTGCCGATGATCGCAAGGAAAATTTCTTCCAATGTCGGCTGCTTCTCGATATACTCCACTTTTGCTGGTGGGAACATCTCTTTAAGTTCAGTAAGAGTACCAGTCTTAATAATTTTTCCGCCATGCAAGATAGCGATACGGTCCGCCAGTTGTTCGGCTTCCTCCAAGTACTGGGTTGTCAGCAAGATAGTTGTGCCGCCGCCGGCAAGTTCCTTGACGGTATCCCACACTTCAATCCGCGCTTCGGGATCAAGCCCTGTCGTCGGTTCGTCGAGAAAAATGACTGCTGGCGTTCCGATCAAACTCATCGCGATGTCCAGCCGGCGCTTCATCCCACCTGAATACTGATCTGCCCTCTGGTTGGCTGCATCGGTCAGGCTAAATCTTGCAAGCAAATTGTCAGCGACTTGAGCGGGACTAGAAACTCCACGCAACTTGGCGATCATTATTAAGTTTTCTCTCCCCGTGAGCATACCGTCTAATGCTGCGAACTGCCCTGTCAGACTGATGCTTTGACGAACATGATCCGATTGACGCTGGACGTCAAAACCGCAAACACCTACTTCGCCGCCATCTTGCTTCATCAGCGTCGAAAGGATATTGACTATCGTCGTCTTACCCGCTCCATTTGAGCCCAGCAGTGCGAAAATTTCGCCACGCTGCACTTCAAAATCCACCCCTTTTAACACTTCCTTATCTTTAAAGGATTTTTTTAACCCTTTTACAGAAATCGCTGTATTGCTCATGATTTTTTCCTCCTTAAAAAATGTTTTGTAAAGCTAGACTGCCTACACCCCTCTATTTAGTATTACTGATAATCTGTATTACTTAGTACTGATTTAAAAATATAACTGAATAGCGATGGTGGCAATTCACATTTGTAACCAGCTAATCAGTCGGTATTACCTATTGCATTTATTTTTTTCTCAATTGCTTCATGATACTTTCATTCAAATCTTCACGATACTTGGAGACATAAGTTTTAGCGTTCGCCACTAGTTCGTCAGCAAAAGACGCCACGTCCTCCCCAGTGATTTCCAGCACTTGTCTGCCTTCCGCCGCACCGGCTTCAAACAAATCGATTAATTCATACTGTATGTGTAGCATATCCATCCCGTTGCCCGCCGAAAAATTCCACATGTAGTTTTGAATTTTCTTAAATACAAACTGGTAGTCCTCTGGCAGAGCCCCAACCCGTGCCATCATCATTTTGTACTCTTTTTTATCACCAATTAATTTTTTGAACATTTCCAACATATTATTTTTCCTCCTTTTTTATAAAGCAGAACAAGAAACTCCCCAAAATATCGGCCGAATGTTTTATCTTATGAGGCTAGTTTGACTTCAAGACGTTAATTTTTGATGATACAAAATCCCATTTTCTCCAAAACAATTCAAGCTCCTGACGGCCATCCTCATTTAGTGAATAAAACTTACGAGGTGGCCCCATATCTGACGGTTTCTTTTCAATATTCACAAGTTTTTTCTTCTCTAATCGCACAAGGATGGTATAGACCGTTCCTTCCACGACTTCAGTAAACCCAAGATCATTCAGGTGGCGGGTAATCTCATAGCCATACGTTTCACGGCGGCTGATTATCTCTAGCACACAACCTTCCAGCGAACCCTTCAGCATTTCAGTTAAATTTTCCATGTTCTGATCCTCCTCTCCCCCCTATTCTGTCTGACTTATATTCAGTATCACAGAGTACTAAGGCTAATTTTTACTGAATAGCTTTTGAGAAGCCTCACTATTCAGTATTACTTATTACAACTACATTGTATGACTAAGTAGATGGCATGTCAACTCGATTTTTAAATTTTTTCTTAAATCCGCTTTTGCCTATTGGATACTGAATATATTTTTAAAAACCACGCTATTCAGTATTACTCATTACCACTACATTGTATGACTATGTAGATAGAATGTCAACTCGATTTTTAAATTTTTTCTCAAATCCGCTATTATCTATTGGCTACTGCCTATTTTCTTCTTAAGAAATCTCACCACATACCTAGCCAGCTAAGAAAAGGAAATACCCCAAAACAAAAATTCCGCATTTTTGTTTTGGGCGTTATAATATTCCGAAGTTAATGAATGTGGCTAGCTCTCCTTATTAAGAAGACGGATCATTTTTTTGTTCTTCTACTAATGCACCTGTGCATCTAATACATGAGCTTGCGAATACATACAAATTCTTTATAAAGTGAAACTTTAATCAGTGGGGGGTTTTGTTCATCCCCACTGATTATTAGCCCGCACCAATCGGGCGTTTACGGGCGGCCCGACTCCCAGCTAACTTCTTTGCTCCAGCTGAATTTTGAGGTGGGAGTTTTACTGCCCACAAATAGCGGGATAAAGCCAACTCTACATATAGGACATCCTTTTTGTTACGATAACATCATATTCATGTCTTCTGCTGCGGTTGTAATTAGTTTTAAACCAAATGTTTCTTGTAATACATCAAGCACACCAGGTGAAATAAATTCAGGGGCCTTTGGACCAATGCGAATATCTTGAATACCAATACTAAATAGCCCAAGTAAAATGGCAACCGCTTTTTGTTCAAACCATGATAGGACAATACTCACTGGCAATTCATTTACTTCACATTGAAAAGCATCTGCTAAAGCTGCCGCTATTTTCACTGTAGAAATTGAGTTATTACATTGCCCTAAGTCAATGTAACGCGGAATCTCCGTACCAGGCACAACACCATAACTTACATCATTAAAGCGGAATTTCCCACAAGAAGTTGTTAAAATAACCGTTTCTGGCGGAAGTGACGTTGCTAATTCACGATAGTATTCCCCGCCTTTTCCTGGGGCATCACAACCTGCGATAACAAAGAAACGCTTTATTTTCCCTTCCTTTACTGCCTCAATAATTTCTGGAGCTAATGATAATACCGTATTATGGTGAAACCCTGTTACTAACTGTTCATCCGACTCCATATGTACTTCTGGAAGTTCTAGCGCTTTTTGAATCAATGGTGCAAAATCATCATTTTCAATTTTCCGTACACCTTCTAGACCTGCAATGTCATATGAAAAGAATCGATCAGAGTATGATCCTTTAATTGGCATAACACAGTTCGTTGTAGCTAATATGGCACCGGTAAATTTTCCAAAAAGGCGTCTTTGATCATACCATGCCTTCCCAATGTTTCCTTTTAAATGTTTATATTTTTTCAGCTTTGGATATCCGTGTGCTGGTAACATTTCAGAATGCGTATAAATATTAATTTCTTTTCCTTCTGTTTGCTTTAATAATTCCTCTAATGCAAATAAATTATGACCAGTAACTACAATTGCCTTACCTTCTACATGATTTTGTGTAATTTGAACAGGCTCTGGAACACCAAAGTGATTCGTATGTGCCTCATCTAATAACTCCATCACCCGTAAAGCTGACTTCCCAACTTTCATAGCCATATCAATATGTTCTTGTTCATTGAAATTAGAATTTGTTAATGTCATATATAACGCTTCTTGAGTTGTAGCATCTACAAATGCATCTGTATACCCTAGCTGAGCAGCATGAGTACGATAAGCAGCAATTCCTTTTAATCCAAACACAATCGTATCTTGTAAACTTGCAATGGTTTCATTCTTACCGCAAACACCCATCACTTTACATCCGCCTGTTGGCGTTTGTTCACATTGATAACAAAACATATCATCCCACCCTCTCCCAATCATTCCTTACAAACTAAGCATAATACCCATTGAGAAAAAGGGATGTGATGTGAATCACAATAATATATGAAAATTTGTGACAGTTCATATTGTTGACATAATATTTTTATTGACACCAAAAAAACATTACATAATCATGTTGTTAATGTTTTCAAATAGCTAGACTATTGCTGAATTAAATATTTTACTTACTAGTCCATTGTACGAAACGAAAATTTCGTACAATATTTTAAATCTCTTAAGCAAACAGAAATAGGCATACAAAAACGCTATTCTTTCTATCATTCAACAGAAAGAATAGCGTTTTTTCATTTTGAAAAACTATCAATTTTTTGATTAAAGATTATATGGGAAATCACTTTTTTAACAATACATTTACACTATCTTAACATTGTTTACATTATTTATATGATATATTTACATAGAAACTACTTAAGAAATTTCATGTAAATTGTTATCTTTATAATCTCTTAACTGATTGATAAGAGATTATGTTATATTTTCATACCAGGGGTGAATTAGGATGACTGAAACTTTAAAGACACTTATAATGCTTGATGTTACTTACGTTGTTATAGCAATTATGACGGTACTGGTATTTGTATACTTAGAATTAAAATCTCAGTAACGTATTCAGGCGTAATCGATAGCTTCGCATTTAAATATAGTTAGAAAAAAGAGAGGAGAAAATTGTTTCTCCTCTCTTTTTTATTTCCACAGTTTCTTATTTCAACAAATCCAATGTATGTAAAAGTAATCCTCTGTCCCCTACTTCCCCATGACCAGGTACTACTGAATTTATATTTCCATATCGGTTCAACACATTTTCAATCGATGTGGACCATTCATTTACATAGGCATCCGCAACGTTTCCTAAATCTTTAGCTTCCGCAGATTTCACTAAACAGCCTCCAGCTAAAATTTTATATTGAGGTAACCACACAACAATATTATCTTCTGTATGCCCTTTACCTGGATAGAACGTTTCTACTTTCATATTTCCAAACTTCATATTCGTAAGTGTTTGTAAGTCTCCAAGCGGCTCCTCATATCCATTTTTCTTTGCTAGTTCCGCAGTTAATGCTGTACTATGCGCTTTAATGCCTCTTTCTTTCAACGTTTTAATTCCGCCAATTCGATCAGCGTGCGCATGTGTAATAATGACATCCGTTACGCGCTTCTGAAATTTCTTTTCTACTATCTCTATTAGTTCCTTCGTTAACTTATCATCCCAAGAAGAATCGACAAGTACTAACCCTTTAGAAGTATTAAGAACTAGACCGTTCGAAGGAACTGCTTCTCCGTTAAAATAACCTAACTCCGTATGAACCCATACATTTTTATTTAACTGAGAAATTGAAATGGTTCCTGTCTCATTCTTAATTACTTTTTTCTCTACCTTTTGTTCTGCTTGTACAGAAGAAATTGTACTAACAAATGGAGTTGCTCCTAGTAAACTTACACATAACCCTACTTTTAATAACGTATTCTTTTTCATTTTTATCAATCCTTTCTTTCAAACTAAATAGTTATTACCTATAATAGACAATTCAGCTCAAAAGTTTGTTCCATCTTTTTTTACATATTTTTCATGCAATTAATAAAAAAGCGTACAAAATTCTGTACGCTTTAAAACTTAAAATTACAATTGTATTTTGTTAAATTATTACATTCATATTATAATTTATTTATAGTTTATTAATGGAGGTGTTTTCAATGACTCTCTTCGCTTCTCCATCATTATTTATACTAGCCATCATTTCATTTGCACTGGCTTATTTTATTGGGGTAAGACAGTACACTTGGCTCTTATCAGGATTCAATGAACGACGTGTGTCTGATAAAATAAAGTTATCAAAAATTGTTGGCCTTTATAATTTAAGTGCTGGTGTTATCGCCACAATTGGTAGTGTCTTCACTACTCCTAATGTCAAAATCGTTATTCCTATCATTGTAATTGGACACGTCATAATAGCCGCATATGTAAATACACGTATGGTTCAGTAAAAAAGATCATCCAAATGGATGATCTTTTTTATAATTTATCGACATATTGCTTTGCTTCTAGTATTGAAAAACCAAATGCTTCTCTTACTCTCTTAACTGCTGTAATCGTTTTTCCATCTTCCACAAGCTGACGCAATTCTTTATTAATCTCAGGTTCTCTATCTACAATTCCCATTTCATTCGTAATTGATTGTAATCTATCTTCAATCCGCTTTAAACGCGCATCCGTTTTCTTTTCGATTTTATTTATTTTTTCAGCAATATAAATAAACCCAAAGACCGCTATCGGTATGATCATCCAAAATTCCATGACTATCCCTCCTCATTAGCTTTCATTTGTTTTATTTCACTAACTTATGTAAATTTTACCATAGGACACATTTAATGTATAATAGTAATATACAACATTGTTGATAAAACCTTTTATTTTAGGGGGACACTTTATGAAAAGATATTTTAAGACGTTACTACAATTTGTAGTTCTTTTAATTGCACTACATTTATTATTTGATATCGTTGGCTGGCTTGTTTTCAATGCGCCAATTGAAAACAAAGGAGCACTTATTTCCTACATATCAACTCTATGGCTAATGTATATGTATAGAGATAAATTACTTCAGTTTATAATGCGCATTTCCGCAAAATAACAGAGAGCACTTCATCAAAAATGATGAGGTGTTTTTTATTCTCTTTCCCTATATTAAAAACTAACTTTTAATTTCATTCACATCACCTCTCATAGATTAACAATGTATAATAAAGTTAATATTCTGTCTTTAAAAAGAAAGGAGCAACTATGAACTTAAAAAGTAAAAATATATACGAGCACATGAACCAACATTCCGTTTCAGGTTTAAGCCTTTCCGTTATACGTGACGGCAAACTAGACGAAGCGATTGCTTTCGGAACTCTTGAATTTGGAACAACTAGAACTGTCACTACGGATTCCATATTCAATTCTTGTTCTATTAGCAAATTCATCACCTCAATGCTCGTACTAACATTATCAGACCAAGAAATCGTACATTTAGACGAAGACGTAAATGATAGACTCACATCTTGGAACATCCCTACCAATCTATTTACTTCACAGAAAAAAATCACGTTGCGAAACTTATTAAGTCACCAATCTGGAATTATTGACCCTCCTAATAGTTTTGAGCATTATAAGCTAGCGCAAGGAATGCCTAAAATCCCCGAACTCCTTGCTGGTAGAACACTATATTGCCTAGTACCTATAGAAGCAACTTATACACCAGAAAGTGAATTTCACTACTCAGACGCAAACTTTTGTATAATCGAACAACTACTAGAAGATATTACGGGAAAATCATTTAGTCAGTTACTAGAAGAATTTATCTTCCAGCCACTACAAATGAAAAATAGTACACTCTTCTCTCCCGAAGTCATAGATAAAACCGATAATTTTGCTTGTGGACATAATAAAGATGGCACCGTTACCAATGAGAAGTATCCATTTTATCCATTCGCAGCTGCTTCAGGCATTTGGACAACACCAACTGACTTATCAACTTTAGTTATTGAAATCATTCATTCCTTACAAGGAAATAGCGCACTAAAACTTTCTCAAAAAACAGTACAAGATATGATTTCTCCTCAAGGCTGCTCAAAATGGACTGGGTTAGGTATTTTTCTGGAGTATTTTAATGAAGACTTACAAATTCACTCACTTGGATGGGGTGTTGGATTTCAATGTATGATGGTATGTAATCCATACCGAGGTAATGGCGCTGTTATTATGACGAACTCAGATTTAGGTGTTCATCAAAAGGAAGGGATTATTGGTGAGATTTTAAAAATGTTATCCTTATAATTAACGAAGTAAAACAAAGAAAGAAGCTGATTCTCCCAGCTTCTTTCTTTATATAACATTTTTTACCACAATTTTAATATGTTCTGGTGCGATAATTTCCGTTATACTTTCTTGGAAATCTTCATGCAGCAGTTCTTCAATATGTTCTAACTGCACTTCGACATGTGTGCATTCTAAATTATGTATGTTTAATAGTGCATAATGATCTTTCTTCTTAATTACTAAATATTGATTTTCTTCTGTTATGAGTACAGAACCTAATCGTATTCCTAGTAGACGTTGATCATCAAACTTCACAATCTGTTCCCCTTCCCAACTGTGAATGTAATTACTATACAAAAAAACTAATTTAAGGAAATGAATCTTATATAGACTATATCATACTTTACTAAAATATAAAGTGAAACTTTAATCAGAGGAGCTTTTGTCCCTCCCCCTCTGATTATTAGCCTTCACCAATCGGGCTTTTACGGGCAGTTGATCTCCCACCTAACTTCCTCGCATGTGCCGAATTTTGAGATGGGGGGTCTTACTGCCCGTTAATGCGGGGTAAATATCATATTTTCTTTCAATAAAAATCCCCGTTTTTTTATATATTTCGATACAAAAAACTTTCTCAACAAAAAATGAGAATTTTCAGTTTTTTATTTCATGAAAATCTATTATAATAAAGCTAATAAACGTTTGAAATGTTTGACCTCTCCTAATTCATGTACATATGGATGATCAGTAGCTGTTGCTACTGATCTATTTTTTTGCTACACAATATATCTCCAAAATATAAAAGAGTAGTTCTTTATTTTATTTGCCACGTCCTTAACTCAACTTTCCAATCTAATAAAGGATTTTTTAGTACTTCTAATCCTAAACCCGTTCCTCATAAAATATTATTCTATTTAAAAATGGATCAATCACAGTTAATTCAATTGTATCCCAAGGTGTTCTCTCTATATCAGGTTTTGAATAAGCATATTCTTTACTTGATAAAATAGCATAATAACTTTTTAAATCCTCTATTTTCACACGAATTGCACCGCCTGGTGAAGCATCCCCATGATGTTCAGATAAATGTATCACAGCACCCTTTAACGAAATTTGCATATATAATGGCATATTTTCCTCATACCTATGCTCCCAATCCAGTTTAAATCCTAAAAAATTAAAGTAAAACAACTGAGCCTTTTCAATATCAAAAATTCTAAATATAGGTGTAATCATTTATAATACCCTCCTATTTATAAACATCCGCCGCCAATTCCCGCAAAACATCTACATTCATCACTTCAAAGCAACCATTATTTTTCTTTATAATCTCTTTATCACAAAAAACATTTAATGTGCGTAATAGATGCCGATAACTCGTCCCTAACAATTCAGCTATTTCCGTTAAATTCCCACTAAACACAATTCTATTTCCGTGCTGAACCGCCCGTTCCCCTGCTGCTAACATGTAACTCGCAAGTCGATTTTCAAGCGGATACAGTAAATTAATTGTACTATTTTTTGAAAGTCGATTTAATTTATGGGCTAAAGAACCGCAAATGCATCTTAAAAATTTCGCATCATGAAATAATTGGTTTCTCACTTTCCCTAAAGGTAGGCCAACACAATATGAGTCTGCCATAACTTGTACGTTTGAAGTGATTCTTTGAGAGTGAATTAACTCTACATCTCCTAGCAACTGCAAACTGTCATAAAAACATAATAATACAGATTTCCCGTTACTTAACGTATTAAACGCTTTCGCTTTTCCTTCAACAAAGAAATATAAATAATCTATCTCTTCGTTTTCTCTGCAAATGAACTCATTCTTTTTAAAAAATATAAGTTCCATATATGGTTTCATATCACTACTAAAAAATGAATCAATATTATTTTGTTTCATATACTCTGCTAATTTATTAGAATTACATACTTTCTTCATAGTCCCCCACCTTTACAACTACTCCCCATTGTAAACAAAATTTTCTTCTCTCACTATGACATATGTCATAGTAATACACAATTTCAGCATGATACAGTCATTACAAATATGAAATATAAAAAGGGGATATTACATTGTATAACTTTCTTTCTGTCTTTATTGGTGTGCTTATTGCCATTATGCTCCCACTGAATGGGATTTTATCTGAGTCGACTGGCAATTATACAGCGAGTGTTGTCATTCATCTTGTCGGTTTAATAGCAGTCATTTTCGTTTTAATCATTAACAAAAATAAAATCCATTTTGATAAAGGTATTCCGCTTTATTTATATAGCGCCGGAGCCATCGGAGTTTTTACTGTTCTTTTTAACAATATAAGTTTCTCCGCCCTTGGTGCCTCTATTACGATCGCATTAAGCTTACTCGGTCAATCCATTGCTTCAATTGTTATTGATCATTTCGGTTTATTAGGAATGAAAGTTGCGAAGTTTGAACAGAAAAAACTAATTGGATTATTATTCATCTCTTCTGGAATTATAATCATGACAATTTATTAATGGAGGCAAAAAAATGTTATATATTTGTATCGCTATTTTAGCTGGTGTTTCTATCGTTATTGCTAGAATTATTAACGCGAATTTAGCAAAGAAAATTGGAAATTGGGAAGGTACATTTTTCAATTATATTACTGGATTATTTTTCTCTATGTTATTTTTAATTTTCAGTTCAAATTCATTGTATATTCCTATTCATACGTTGCAATCTATTCCTATCGCTGTATACTTAGGCGGATTAGTAGGCGTTATTGTCATCTCATTATCAAACTATATTACTCCTAAAATACCAGCATTTTATTTAACATTACTCATCTTTATCGGACAATTATTTGCGGGGACTATCATTGATTTCTTCCTGTCAAACGAACTCTCAATCGGCAAAATTGTCGGTGGAATGTTCGTATTAATTGGGCTTACTTACAATTTACTCGTTGATCGTCCTATAAAAGCCGTGAAGCATAATCACGTTCAACTATAATACTTTACGCTTACCTATCATATATTAATAGAAAAGCTCTTCACATGAAGTAATAGAGAGGAGAATATCCTATTAAAAAATTCATTTTACTGCTAGGTAGCGCATTGATTATTTTTGGAATAGTATGGTTTTTAAACTCTGGAAAATCTATTCAAGATTTCTATACAGCAAGCAAACCAAAGAAGAAAGCTACTATTATTTCAACTCAAAGAGACCCAAATGCACCTCCTGTCTTTTTAGGAAAACAGGAAATAAAAGATATACATGTAGAGTCAATTAAAACAAAAAAATCTCTCTTCCTTACAAAAACAGATGAATTAAAAACATTCATTAACAGTATGGACACAGCAAAAAAAGGCGATTTAACGCTAGATGAAGAAGGTTCTGATTCAGTAGATTGTAACATGTGGATTACTTTCCAAGATGGGACTTATAAACAATATTTAATCTGGATAGTAGATAACAACAGTAGTGAAGTTATGATTGCCCATCAAAACACTCCTGATGACGTAGATCTTACTTATTATCAATTAGATGAAGGTAATTCGAAAAAAGTGTATAACTTATTTAAAAAGGTTATTTAATAGAAAAGTCATGAGCTACTAGGCCCATGACTTTTTCTATTTATATATATTCAGGGAACACTTTACAGCTCTTTTCCTGCTCCATATCATGACCAAAGAAAACAATTGGATTCTCTTTCATCACAACTTCTTTTAAACGTTTAATTGAAGATAAAGCTAATTCCGAATCAAATCCAGCGAACGGTACTTCATCTTCAAAATTTTCTTTCGTATAAGATGCATCAATTGTTAATAACACAGAACCAGATTTTTCTGTTTCAATAAATAGCGATTGATGCCCTGGAGTATGGCCTGGTGTATGCAATAATTGAACTCCTGGTACGACTTCATAATCCCCTTCAATGATTTTATAGTTCAAATGCGGCAATATACATTCTTTCATATATTCTTCGCTATGCTGCGCCGCCTCATATTCAGCACGCTGTACAATGATCGGTGTATTTGAAAAAGCACCATTTCCTCCAGCATGATCGAAATGCAAATGGGAACTAATAATATACAGAAGGTCTTCTGGCTCATACCCTGCACGCTTTAAAATATTTACTATTTTATCTTCTTCAGTCATTTTCGGTAAAATCTGCCCTTCAACAAATGTACCGTTAAAAAGATCTTCGTTATTAACCGCACTTTCTGGCATACCTGTATCTACTAAAATAGGTCCTTCTTCAGTCTCCAAAAGATAACACCAAACCGGTAAGTCTAATAATTTTCCTGGTGTTAATGTACTGTTAACAGACGAATGATCCAACATACAACGACCTGCTGGGACGAAATAAAGCTTCTTTACTGTCATTATGTATCCACCTTTACAAATAATTTAGGATAAAACAATACTATATTTCGCTTATGAGAAATAAACTCCTTCTCACCTTTCATTATTTCAACTATTATCTTTTCAATTGTTCACAACTTTTCATTCCAAATCCAGTGATACTGGAAAGCCTATGCAGAAATCCAATCCTCCTTTAAGTATATAAGATAAAAGTATCACTTTTTCTTATAATAACACTCCCATTCTCTGAAAGCAGAATATATTTGATATTTTCAGAGAATGGATTGAGTCGTCGAAACCAAGACGTTAAAACGAATTTTGGACATAAAATAACCGACTACCTACATGTTTTTAAAAAAGGAGTCGGCTATTTTGCTTATTTATTATTGATTTGCATGCTCTTTATATGTGATGAGCGAAAATTTTCAAGAGTAATATGCTACTTTAGTTTCCATGCTTTTTCACTGAAATACTTCCGTTATGTGTGTTTAATTTAATTTGATTTTCTCCCTTCCCAATAACGGCATTTCCATTATATTTATTCAGGATATTCGCTTTTCCATTGTCGACAGAGACATTAAATTGAACATTAGTTGGTTCTTTTTCAGTTTCAATATTAATCTTGCCATTGTGAGTCGTAAAATTGAGATTTCGATCAAGTTCATTTGTTTTAAGAGAAAGACTTCCGTTTTTAGATTGCCCTTCTAGTTCACCTTCAACATGATCTAGCATTATTCGTCCATTATTCGATTTCACATGAATATTTTGCGCCGTTATATCTTTAAAGTCCATACTTCCATTATTTGTTTCCGCATTAATTTTTTGCGAATTGATCTCTCTTAATTCAACACGCCCATTGCTTGTATTGATATCAAAATGCGTTGTATTTTGTTGTTTTGCAGAAACGTAACCATTGTTATTGGAAATTTTTAATGAATCATATTGTTTTTCAGGCAGATAGACATTTAATGTTAATGGGACCAATACTTCAGAAATGTTGAAGTTGAACCAACTCTGTTGTTTTTCTTTGTAAGAAATGAGAAGCGTTGAATCTTTTTCATCCGTAGCTAATGTTCTTTTTATGTTAGGATTAACTTCCCCATCTAATGTTACTTTCATGTTACTTTCTGTTGTAGGATTGATGTTAACACGCACGTTATTCGTATCGATAATGACGCTTGACACATTATTATTGTTAATGACCTTTTCTTCTGAAATCGGTACTGTGGCAATTGAACGATAAGTGAATAGACTTCCCACAATCCCAATAATGAAAATAATACCTGCAATGATTGAAAGTTTCTTTTTATTTATCATGCTTAAAACCACCTTTTACTAGTGCTATATTGAACTTTAAATAACGAACAAATCCATTCTTTGCTAGCTTCGTTAAAGATAACATAGCGATTACAATGAAATATCCAAGTCCACAAAGTGCTAAAGAAACGAAAAGGTTAAAAAGTAAGAATGTATTTGGATGCACAATGGTATCAACAATAACAAGCAGTGGTGAACACAAAAATGAGATTCCTAGAGTCCACCCCGAAAAAATCAATGCGGCTACTGCAATTGCAGGTCCAAGCACGATTACTAAATTGAAAAATCCTAATCCAATTACTGCCCAAATTGCCCGAAAAACATTCCCTGTTGTTGCACTCGCTGTTACTTTCTCAATATGATAACCTGCTAATAACTCTTTGGCGATTTGAGCTGGCGAACCTAATGAAGCTGTAATTTCTTCTTCAGTTTTTCCTTCCTCTAATCCGAAAGTAAAATGTTCTTCATAATCTTTTAAAATATCTGCACGTTCTTTTTCAGATAATCTTTTTAGAGATACGTTTAATTGTTGTAAAAATTTATCTTTCGTCATTACGTACACCTTCTTTTATTAATTGATTGACACCTTGTGAGAACTCATTCCATTCCTCCAAAAGTTGGTACAAATACGTTCTACCTTTATCCGTCAGTTTATAATACTTCCTTGAAGGCCCTTCTGAAGACTCCTGTAAATACGTTGTAAAATATTCTTCTTTAGTTAATCTACGAAGTAGAGGATAAACAGACCCTTCTGATATTTCAATTTGATTGGAAATACTTCGAACTAATTCATACCCATAACGGTCTTGCTTATCAAGTAAGACAAGAACACAAAGTTCTAAAACTCCTTTTTTAAATTGTACATTCAATATTCATTCACCCTATTCTAATTGGCATCTACTACTATTTATTGTTTAGTACTGTTTTATAATAAGTAACTACAAGTATAATATAACACTTGGTATTGTTCATTGCAAGGTACACTGGAAAAATAAGTATATCTTTCATCCGACACTTATAAAATCAAAACGATGGCTCCTCTCCATTTACAAAGTTCTAAATGAGGCTGAAACAAGCCTTTAACAAAATGGAAAGGACTCAACTTTTTTACATAATGACACTTTACCTACTATAATAAAAGAGAAAAAGACTCTTACTTTAATGGAGGGAATAAAAATGAAAGCAATTGGTTTACATGAATACTTACCTATTGAAGAAGAAAACAGTTTAATTGATATTGAAGTTGAAAGACCTGTTGCCACAGGAAGAGATATACTTGTTAAAATTAACGCTATTTCCGTTAATCCAGTTGATACCAAAGTTCGCTCTCCGAAAGATAAAAAAGAAGATGTAGCGAAAATACTTGGCTGGGATGCTAGTGGCGTTGTTGTACAAACTGGCGAAGGTTGTACGTTATTTAAAGAAGGCGATGAAGTGTTTTACGCTGGAAGCATTACGAGACAAGGTACATACAGTGAATACCACCTAGTTGATGAAAGAATTGTCGGTAAAAAACCAAAAACGTTGAGTGATGCTGAATCTGCAGCAATTCCTTTAACAGCCATCACAGCGTGGGAAGGTTTGTTTGAACGTTTAGGGATTGATTATAATAAGAAAGATGAAAATTCATTTAAAAACATTTTAATTATCGGCGGAGCTGGTGGTGTTGGCTCGATTGCTATTCAGTTAGCTAAATGGGCTGGACTAAACGTAATCGCAACCGCATCCCGCAACGAAACCATACACTGGGTTGAAAAATTCGGTGCCGATTATATAGTTAATCATCACCAACCTTTAAAAGATCAAATATTAGAATTTGGGCTAAAAGATGTAGATTATATCTTCTGCTTAAACAATACTGATCAGCATTGGCATGCGATGGGTGACATAATTAAACCACAAGGAAAAATTTGCTCTATCGTAGAAAATGAACACCCTCTTGAGATGGGGATTTTAAAAAGTAAAAGTGCTACATTCGTTTGGGAGTTTATGTTTACAAAAGCGATGTATGAAACTGGTGATATGAGTACGCAGCACGAACTATTAAATAAAGTAAGCGAGCTATTAGATGAAGGTATTCTTCAAACTACTTTAAATGATACGTTAACACCAATTAATGCAGAAAACCTTAAAAAAACACATGCATTACTTGAAAGTGGACGTACAATTGGGAAGATTGTAGTAGAAAAGTTTTAATAACAAAAAGTCCGATTTCTAAATGAGAAACCGGACTTTTTTATTACCTTTATTTACTTTGAAACCTCTTGATCATTTTGAACGTCTAACGGAGCTCTCTTCCCTATTCCGAAAGCATAGAAACTAATTGTTACGATGGCTAAGAAAACAATACCTACAATTAGTGAAATACGAGTATCATCGTTAAACCACATACCGATTAATACCATAATTAAAAAGGCAATTGTTAAATAGTTTGTAACAGGAGCAAATGGCATTTTGAATGGATGATCTTTCATCTCTGCTCCCTTTTCTTTTCTAAAACGAATTTGACTAATTAAAATGACAAACCATGGCACCATACCAGGAAGTACACTCGCACTATATACATATACGAATAAGTTTTTCGGTGCAATATAACTTAAAACAACACCAACCGCTAAACCGATAATTACACCAACTGTACCGAATAAAGGTACACCATTATTCGAAATCTTCGCAAAGTATTTCGGTGCTTGCCCATTTACACCTAGTGTATAAAGCATACGTCCAGCACTATAAATACCACTGTTACAACCAGACATTGCGGCTGTAATAACAACGAAGTTAATAAGTCCCGCAGCTGCCGTAATACCAACTTTCGCAAAAGTTGCTACGAACGGACTACCAATTGAACTTAATTGATCCCAAGGATAAACAGTTACAATAACGAAAATAGCACCAATATAGAAAATTAGAATACGCCAAATTGTACTTTGAATTGCTCTAGTAAGTGTCTTCTTCGGATTTTTCGCTTCACCAGCAGTAATCCCGATTAATTCCACACCTTGATATGCCCCAACTACAAGTGATAGCGCAAAGAAGAATCCTGAAAAACCACCTGTGAAGAAACCGCCGTTTGCCCAAAGATTAGATATACCGATTGCTTCTCCTCCGTTCCCAATTCCGAAGAAAATGAGACCGAATCCGGCAATAATCATTAATAAAATCGTAACGATTTTAATCATTGCAAACCAAAATTCAAATTCACCAAATGACTTAACCGAAATTAAGTTAGCAGCGCCAAGAATAACCATTGCGATAATACCAGGTATCCAAGCCGGTAAATCCGGGAACCAATATTTCATATACGCCCCAACTGCGATAATCTCTGACATCCCAACGATAACCCACTGGAACCAGTTACTCCACGCTGTCATATAACCAGCTAGCGGATGAATATACTTGTGGCCAAATGTCGCAAATGAACCTGTGCTTGGCTCCATATACAACATTTCTCCCATGGCACGCATAATGAAGAAGATGAAAATACCTGCGATTGCATATGCAAGCATTACTGACGGACCTGTCCATTTAATCGTGCTGGCTGACCCCATAAACAAACCAACACCAATTGTTCCGCCTAAAGCAATCATTTGAATATGACGTGCTTCTAAACCTCGTTTCAATTCTTTGTTTGCCACTTCATTTCCCCCTCTTAGATGATTCATAGCCGCATTTTAAAGTAAGATGCTTTACCCCTAATTCCTCTTTGGTCTGAAAATGATGAAGCGAGTATAATTTTTAGCGAACTTAAAAGTTGTTCTTTACTTCTATTAAGTCGTAAAAGCCTCTTCATTGTCCTCCCTTTGCAAAATTGCAAAATTGCTTATTTTATAATAATTGATTTATCTGAAAAATACAATTACTTTTTCTGGTAAATTGTTATATGTGAATCGAATACAATTCATTACTAAGTAACTAAAAGCATATATTCAATATTATTGAAAAATAAATACTTTTCCCGAAATTATCTATTAAATAATAAACAAACTATTGTAACGCATTTTTATTCAACAAAACCTTAACTATCTCTCCTCTGCAAACTCCTTTTCGCTTCGCTAACTTTATTCCTGCACGTTGTTTTTCTTTAATCATCTCTCGAAGGACCTGCTCATTCATCATTAAAAATGCATAAAGTAATGTAAACCCGTTAAAACAAAAGAGTGACATAATGTTTTCCCCTCTTACGTAAAGGAGGAAGTATTATGGGATATGGTGGTAGTTGCGGTGGAGGCTGTGGTTTTGGTGGCGGATTCGCCTTACTAGTTGTACTCTTTATCTTATTAATCATTGTTGGAGCTAGTTGCAGCGGATTCGGCTGCTAAAAAAAGACACTCTTGAGAGTGTCTTTTTTATGCATTCATATTAAATTGTAATACTACTTATATTATTTAGGTATTATCGTCCTAGGTTTCGCTACATATCCATCAGGCTAATAAATTCAAATAATCCGAAACGAGAAGATTGACATCTCCAACAGAAAGATTTGATATCTTTATAAACTTATATATACCCCCCATCCATATGGACAGAGGGTACATAATAGCATCATTCTTTACTTAATACTTTCTAATTCCCATTGGTGATAATTACCCGGTGAAGTTGTATGCTCAGATTTTAAAACACGCTCACCAGCACCTACAAGCGGGGCAATACCATTATCTGCAACAGAACTAGTCCACTGATTTTCTCTAGATGTTATATAAGTAGCATCAGATTTTATATAGAAGTTCTTCGCATTAGGAAGTTTGTCTAATTTAATAGCAGATCTATTGTGTTCAGTATCTAACCAGCTATAATCATAACCATTTCCAAAATTTAAATACTGGTAATTACTATGGCTACTATTCGTAAACTTAAGAAACACTTCTTCATCTTTTTTGAATGGTTCTTCAGGTTTAGATTTTCCTTTTCTTTCAATCAATACTGGTGTTGCTTGAATGTCTGGTCCATGTATTGCTTGTTGGATAGGACCGAGTCTCAATCCATCCCAATTATTCCCCTTAAGTGAAAAGTGTACATATCTCCCATTAATTGATTGGTTTAAAGTGCCGGCAGACCAAGATTCCTTTACACCATTATAAAATCCAACATTTGACTTCAAATAGTACTGTTTACCTTCTACTATAGGTTCTCCGGAATTATCTACTACTAATTTATCAATAGCTTCTAGATAGCTTTTATTTGAAACAAGAGGTGTGGAGACTTCAGTTTTATTGTCTTTTACATCAACAAGTTCAAATTTAACCTTTGATTCTCCAAGAGGTGTACGGTTTATTGCTATGTCTACAGGTTCATTTTCTTTAGATTCATACACATTTGAATTCTGATTTCGAACTAAAGTTACCTTTTGGCTCTCACCTTTTTTATTACGAACCGTAACAAATATTTCATCACTCAAATTAAATATCCCTGGTATAACCGATGCATAAATCTTTTTCTTACTATAATCATAACTGCTATATGATAAAGTTGGTCGTAGTGCACGATTATCAAAGAAACCAAGGTTCTTACCTCGTTCTAAAAGAGTCCGATTTGGACCATAACGCTCTCGTTCCTCGGTTTGGCGACCATTTACTACATAATTCGCTACCCAGCCATTACCAGCTATCTCAGTATGTGCAAACAATTCGTCTAGTGAAAGATTATGATTAATGTTAGCAGGCTTTTCCTTGCCCGTTCTTGGTGTATAGACTCTATATTTTGGTATGGAACCGTAGTTTGTTTCTACTAATGTAGTAGAAGCATTTACATTTGATGCAAAATGCGACCAATCTCCTAAATTTACAAATTGACCATCTTTCATGGTATATACATTCATTGTACTAGTAGGCAAGACTTCAATAGAAAGGGGTGCCCCTTGTTCTACTGCTTTTAATTCATCCAGTGTCAGGGAAATTTTCACATCCGCTTGACCTTCTATACTATCCATTAGGATTTCAGTTTTATTGTTTCCACCTTTTGCTGTAGTTAACAAGTTGGCTTTATAACGATCTTGTGTTGCCTTTACAGTATTAATAATTTTATTTCCTAATCGAATGTTAAAGTGAGGTGAAACATCCCCAGCAGATGCAGTACCCGTATTTTTATATTCTAGATGAAATCTTACATTTGCTGCTTTTGATGAATCAACAGTGGTTGCTGTCGACCAGTCAAAGCTATTAGAAATACTTTCTGTTTCTGTTTTTGTATTTGAATAACCATACCCCACGTTTATCGATCCCTTACCCGACGGTACAGGTCCCCCTGCTGATCCTTCAGCGCCACCTTCACCAGTTAAGCCAACATTAAAAGAATGTTGTACAGCTAAGCTTTTTTCCCAACTTTTAGTACGTGACTCACCATTTGAATCTGTAATACTAGCAACAGGAGTAATATCGATACGTTTTACAGCAATTTGTAGATTGGGTACATTCGCGATCATGGGGTTAAAATCTATATCAGAATCGCTATCATAATGCTCCACTTCATAGCTATCTGTAAAAGGGTCCCCATCTGAATTTGCACTCCTAGGATTTGTTATAAATCTCTTTTTCCCAAAGTCTTGATCTAGGTCATATAACTGGGCTTCATTTTTCCCTGTCTTTTCATTAAATACAATTTTAAATCCTTTTTCTTCCACATCATTAGGAATACCATCCTCGTCCCAATCATTATTTACCTGAGGCTCCTCCATAATCATGATTCCCTTTTTTCCAGAATCACCATAGATTATATTCTGTCCTTCCTTTATATTTGTATCTTCCTTAAAGGTTTCCACTTTTCCACCTTGTTCAGGCTTTGTTTCAGCTAAGGTAGGGGCTGTTATCGTCAATGCCATAGTTAAACTACTTACTGCACCAAGTATTGGCTTTAATTTTTTCATCTTAGTTTTCCTCCATATTTCCTATACGTGTTTGAACATCTACTAGTAAGATTGATTTCATAATATCTCACAAGTCTTTCATTTCTCTTTCGCAAATGTTACAAAAGTCTTTCACTAATCTTTTTTATTTTATTGATATAACGATTTCCGTTGCAGAATTTCTTAACACATAGAAAGATGCGAAAATTGCAGAAACAAATTTTATAAATCATTTCCTAACCAAATAAAAAGGAAGAAAGCATTTTCTATGCTTACTCCCTGTTTTATCTTGCTATTTAATAAAGTGAAACTTTAATCAGTGGGGGTTTTACGGGCAGTTATCTCCCACCTAACTTCCTCGCATTCGCCGAATTTTGAGGTGGGAGTCTTACTGCCCGCAAATAGCGGGATAAATTGTAAATCTGATAGGTGACAAAAATAAAAGGAACACAACTTTTATTTTAAAGTTGTGTTCCTTTTATTTATAAACTATTTAATTATAAAAGATAAAATCCCAATAATTATACATGCAATTCCGCTTAAAAATTGTCCTAGTCCCGCTGTTTCTCCTAAAATAAAGAAATTAAAAATATTTTTTCTTGTTTGTGTTTTCCCTATAAATGCCTCATCCGTTTTCATTCTATATATACCCCATAATACTAAGACTACGCCAAAAAGTATAAATAATAGTTTTAAAATCATCGTATAGTTACCTCTGTTCAATATATTTTTTATGTATGTGATTCCATTTTCTTATTCTATAAAAGCAGTTTTAAAAATAAGTTTCCTTTTTCCATACCTCTTTATTTTTCTAGCACATCTAAACGAATTAGTATTTAATCATCTGTTTTACATACATCTGTTGAAATTGAAACTTTCTTCTGGCACCTGTCCACTTTTAATATTTAATGCCGAATTTTCTTTTTCAACGGAAGTGATCGAACTAGAAGATGAAGATACTGGACCTACTAGAACAAGCAAATACTAAGGTTGCAGGAGTTACTTTTTTTCATTTGAACCATTTTATTTCTTCCTCTCTTTCATCCTATCTACAAGATTACAAAAGCTGAAATTATACTTATACTTTTCACTTCAGATTAAAATATAATCACCTTCGATACAGTAATCTTATTACATATATCTTTCAATTTCCTTTCGTAAATGTTACAAAAGTCTTTCAACCGTCTCATTTTTTTCTGATGTAACAGGAAGAGTAAACCAAAATTCACATCCCTGTTTCCCATCTTGGCGGTCTCGAACACCAATTTGTCCTTTATGCAGTTCAACTAGCGATTTCGCAATGGCTAAACCAAGCCCAGAACCTCCAGATTGTGAACTTCTTGATGGATCCGTTCTAAAGAAACGGTCAAATATACGCAATTGATCATCTGGAGAAATTCCTTCCCCTTCATCACACAAAATGAATTGAACTTGTTGCTTCTGTTTATTTTCCTCTACAATTAATTCGATTGTTCCACATGTAGGAGAATGCCGAATCGCGTTGTGCAACAAATTATTGATAACTCGCGCTATTTTACATGGCATAATCCAAATTCGTGGTAATGTCTCAGAAACGTGCAATTGCAAATCAATCTCTTTATCTTGTAATAAGATATCATGTGAATCTATTACTTTTAATAAAATGCTATCTACATGTATTAAACTTGGATAAAAAACTTCTTGTCCAAGTTCTAACTTAGAAAGGTCAAATAAATCATTAATTAATCCACTTAATCGTTGTATGTCATTTAGGATTGTCTTTAAATATTGTTGTTTCATATTAGGATCTTCAATTAATCCATCTTGTAACGCTTCTATCATCAATTGTATGCTAGCCATGGGAGTTCGTAAGTCATGGGAAATATTCGCAATCAGCTCTGTACGTGCTTTTTCTCCTTTTTCTAACTTAGCAAAGCTTTCGTCCAATTTTTTGGCCATTTCTTGAAAAGCTTCTGCTAATTCTTTAAACTCTTCCGGTTCTTTCCCTATTATGTACATCGTTCCAAATTGTCTATCACTAAATTGTTTGGTTAAGGCAATTAAATTTTGAATAGATCTCATAATAGGACGTGTCATTAACCAGTAAATAATTGTAGAAATAATCATCGCTACAATTACTATTACTATTAATAACCGTGTCTGTTCTGGTCTAAGTAACATTTGCCTTTCACTGTACCATATAGAAATTACCATGATACCCGTGCTTAATAGATTCATCAATAAAAGTTGATTTCGTAACTTCATTTATCGTTTCCTCCATCTGGTTCAAAACAATATCCGATGCCCCAAACGGTATGAACCCAACGGTTCTTTGTTGTAGGTTTCTCCAATTTCTCACGTAAACGACTCATTAATACAGTTACTGCATTTGTGCAACCTTCATACTCAAATCCCCAAATTTGTTCAAGAAGTTGAGACCGTGAAAACACCTGTTTAGGATGTTTTGCCATGAGATAAAGCACCTCAAACTCTTTCACCGTCAACTCTATTTCATATTGACAAACAAATACACTTCTTTTCGTTGGATCAATTTTCAAATCTGGAAACTCTATCATTCCTGATGTAGGCTCTATTCCTTGAATTGTTACTTGACTTCCTCTTCTTAATATAATTTGTACCCTTAATACTAATTCACGAGGTGAAAAGGGTTTTGTTACATAATCATCCGCTCCCATTGTTAATCCTAAAATCCGTTCTCTTTCTTCTCCTCTCGCAGTTAACATAATAATAGGTACATTGGAATGTTGGCGAATTTCCTCACATAGTTCCCATCCATCTTTTTCTGGCATCATCAAATCTAAAATAATTAGATCAGGTTGAAATTCTTGAAATACATTCCATCCTTCTGTTCCGTTCACAGCAGTGCATACTTCATACCCCTCTCTTTCTAGGTACCGTTTACATATTTCTCGTATATTGTCTTCATCTTCTATAATTGCAATTTTTGTTTTCATACATTAAATCTCCTCTGTTCCTTCATCAATGGCGAATGATATAAAATCAATATGCGTAAGTTCATCTTAGTTTATATACATTGCATTTTTCTTTCGAAAATATAACAAAACCCTTTCACAACTATCATAAAAAATTATCACTCAAGTAAAAAAGTTTCTTTTTCTATAGCTGAGAAAAAGAAACTTTTCACTTTTTAGATATATATGCAACATAACCTAAATGGTATTTAGAGCAACCTGCTTTTCCCTAAATTAAATTTTCATCTTCCGTTACATTATGAATTATCAATCTAGTTTTTTAAGTGAAATTTGAAAGGAGCCTCTTACTTCTATGCATAAAATATAACGTCTACTGAAACTAGGAGTTATACTTCAAATTCAAGTTACATTATCCCTATTAAATCCATTTTTCTTTTCCTGATCAAATTACTTCAGACTACCTATGTTTCTACAAAATAATAGTTTAATTATTCATTTTCAGAGGTTTATTTGCTAGTTATGATTACATGTTATTTGTACTAGCATCACCAACTGAGTCACCGTTATAAATTGGGAAAAACAGAGTAACAGTAGTTCCTTTCCCAACTTGGCTTTTTATACTTATTTTTCCACCATGACTTTCAATAATTCGATAACTCATCATAAGCCCAACACCCGTCCCTTTTTCTTTTGTACTATAAAAAGGTTCACCTAGTCTTTTAATTCTTTCTGAAGGAATACCTACTCCTTTATCTAAAATACTAATCTTAACCTCGGTGCTCTTATGTTTTTCCACGCTTATAATGATTTCTTGACCATTTTGTATAGCCTCAATAGAATTTTGTAAAATACTATAGAAAACTTGTTTTAATTGAATTTCGCAACACTCAACTAATAAGTTTTCAGCATCCACATTTAATGTAATACGAATATTCTTCATTATTGCTTGTGTACTTATTAAGTCGACTACATTATCTAATATAGTACAAAGGTTTTTAGGCTCAAATACTGCAGCATTCGGTTTTGCAATAGATAAAAATTCTTGAAGAACTGTTTCAATACTACTGATTTCAGAAAGTATTAGGCTTAAATATTCTTTATCCTCCCCTACTTCCTGCTGCAATAATTGCATGAACCCTTTAATTACTGTTAATGGATTACGAACTTTATGAGCGACTCCAGCTGCCAATTGCCCTACTGCATTAAGGGTATCTGATTTTTTTAATAATTCCGTCGTTATTGTACGTTCTGTAATATCACGCACAATAATCATAATTTTATCGTCAAAAAGCGGTAAAAGTCTTGCTTCAAAATAATAAATTTCATCATCTAGTTGTAGAGAATAATCTATTAATACAGGAGCGGATGAAGTTTTTATTTGATTAATAGCCTTCTCAAATTGCTTTATGATAGGAACTGGTAATATCTCTTGGAATTTCTTCCCTATAAATTCTTCAATTGGAACATAAAATTTGGATACAGAATTAACTTTACAATCCTTAATGGTCCCATCAAGTTCTGACAAAAAATACAAATCAGGAATTGCTTTAAAAATTAATTCTAGTTCAGTCGAGGTTTGTTTAAGTTTCTCTTCCATCCTCTTACGCTTAGTTATATCAATTCCAATTGCTCCGACACTCCGTCCTAAAGTTGGAATAATATGTAAAATAGTGGACTGCATAATAGTTTTTATCTCACCATTTTTACATGTGATATCCATCTCCGAATCTCTAAAATCGTGACCATTTTGCAACAAATCGTTACGATTAGGTCTATGAGGATGTAGCAATTCCATCGCTTTTGGATTGTTAATTATTTCATCTGCATTATATCCAGTTACTAATTCACATTCCCGATTCCACATAATAATATTTCCTTTTTCATCAATTGCATTAATCATAATCGGCATATTTTGTAATATACTATCTAAACAATTTTCTTCATAATTTGTTATCGTATTGATTTGGGAATCTTTTTCATGAATTTTTTTAAGGTGTAATTGTTGTGTTGCCATCTCTTCAATTAGATTTGCAATGCATTTAAAATGTGTTATGTGAGAATCCGCAATAACCTCTTTATTACTACTTGTTCCTACAACAAAGGTTGCTATATGTTCCTGCTCAATAATGATGGGAATATGCATTTCTTGGGACAATTGGATTTTTTGATTACGAAAAAAAGGGTCACCTTTGGAAAATATAACATTTTGATTATTATCAAGGAGACAGAATGGAACTTTAGTTAAATTATAAAATTGCTCTGTTATATTCTTAAACTTGTTTACATTTATAAGATCTTTAAGTGTGTATTTCATTATTTAACCCATCTCCTTTATATTTACCGTATCTTTAAGACTCCCAATATAAATTTTCAAACTAGAAACAATTAACAATTACCTATTACAATGATAATCTTGTTCTGAATTACCATAGGATTAACCGCATACTTGTATAGAGTAATAAAACAAGGGTTTAAAACATAAAAGACCGCAAAGCTTTCTTAAAAAACGCTCTGCGGCCTTATACTTTCTTGTTTCACCTAAATAAAAATCAATTGTATTTCTTTCTGTATCAACGGCACGCTATAAGTAAATCTATTATCATCTTACTTTTATATAAACTATTTAATTTTAAATCATACTGATAAACCTAGTTTATAATCATTGTATAAATAAAAAACAATCTATATTTCCCTATTTTCTTTACTAATTTTAATATTTACAAACTAAGCAATTACCGATAACGTTATAATTTAAATGATTACAACGTTTCGTCATCCCTATCAAATCTCGAAATCTTATGTTGTATCATATCTGTCATCTTAAAATGAGCATAAATTTTTGATTAATAATGTTTTCATTTAAATGCTATTGGTTTATTCATACTATTTCCCTTTATGTCTAGATTCATAACATGAGTATGTCCAAGTTTGATAATACATTTTTATTCACCAAAATTTTTTGTCCCCTCCTAAAGACATTTTTTCATGCTCTCCTCCGTAATATAAGTCTATTTTGATAACAAAAATAGATTTTGTAACTTTTGTAACTGATTTTGTAATTAATGAAACCAAACATAAACCAAACGAAAACCAAATATAAACCAAATATAAACCAAATATAAACCAAACGTAGAACAAACACAGGCCAATACCAGGTTTTAGATAAAATCTTATATCCCCCCACATGGCAACTATATTCACAATTTATTGTAGATGATAAAAAACAGTTGCTAAAAAATCTCTTGTTTAATAAATAAAATTTGTAAAATTGTAGTACTAAAAATTATCAGCACGAATGATAATTTTTATAAAAAAGAGAGTCTCATTTTTCAATGAGACTCTCTTTTTTATATATTTAAACAGAATTTTCAGCTCTATCATTCAAAATAAATACTCGAGTGAAAACCACCATAATTACTACAATAACTAAAAAATATAGGGGCATGACTATTAAGGAACCTGTATGAAGCTGGCTCATTCCCCAAATCGTTATCGTCACTATTATATAATAGCCTAGGCTAAATAAGGCACCCGCAGTACCAATGACATCTTGAAAATCTACTAATGCTAAACTTAAACAGTTAGGTAACGCCACCCCAATTCCTAATAGCAATATAAACATCGCTACTAAAAATCCAATCATATATATTACGTTTGGATTTGATCCAACAAACGTAATAACAGATAAAATGACTGCTCCCACTGTCATTACAATACAACCTATATATATGATTTTCTCCGGTTTATAAATAGGCAGTAACCGTTTTGCAACTTTCGCTCCAATAATAGAAGCAGACGCAACTACAATTCCTAGAAATCCGTACATACTAGGTGATAACTGAAAGTATTCAATAAAGATAAACGGCGCTTCTGCGTAGTAGCTAAATAAAACACCATTCGCTCCTCCAATTAATAGACCGTATGTTACTACTTTCGGATTTGTAATTAATCTTTTTAACACTGAAAAGACATTTATTTTATTCGTTACTGAGTCCATTTTTGTTTCCGGAAGAGAAACAAAAGTATACAGAAAAATCCCCACACTCATAACAACTAAACTTAAAAATACTATTTTAAATCCAAACATTTGATCAAGAAAGCCCCCAATTAGCGGACCTATCGCTGGTGTAAAAGCAATGACTGCCGAAATTTGAGCAAACATAACATGACGTTTATGCCCTTCTACACTTTCACGAAGAATCGTTTGTGTCACAACTGAGCCAGCACTTGCTCCAAATGCTTGAATAAAACGACTAAACAATAAAAATTCAATAGAATTGGCAATATAGCATAAGAAACTTCCAGCCCCATATACTACAATTCCAAATAACATTGCTGGGCGACGACCAATTATATCTGATAACCATCCAATAAAAAATACACCTAAAGCAAATCCAGCAAAATAAACACTAAGTGTTAGCTGTACCTCATTATTACTTACGTGCAACGCCTTTGAAATGTCTGGTAAAGACGGTGTGTAAATCGTTTCACTAATTTGCGGAAATGCCACAAGAATGATCATTAACCAAAGTGATGGTACTGAGACTTTTTTCATTTTTAATACCCTCCTATAACTTTGAAAATCTCAGAAATGAATAGACTTTCCTTAGCTACGGAACAGGAGGGGCCATTATAGAAATTCGATCATAAAACAACAAAGAAAACACCTCAATTACGCATGTTAATACATATAGGAGGGTAATATTAACATTGATTTTAATATATGCTTTTTCAATTATATTACATATTACATTTCTTTTTCTAGTGTTGAGCCTTGGAGGATTTGTTAGAAGGATAACTTGATACCATCACCTTTTTATGGAATAATTAGGAATGGTTTGAATTAATAGATCTAATTATCAAACGATAGACTAGCATTTTTTAATGTCGCAAAGCTTACAAACAGGAGGACTTTTGTAATGATTGAAATTTTAAGGACCATAGTAAACTTCCTAATTTCTCTATTCTCAGGAGAATTACCAATTGTATATTATGTGTGGATTATTACCCTATTCCTAATTCAAATAATCCAATCTACTCTAAACTATAAACTATTTAACAAGAAAGATAATTTCAGCACTTATATATCAGAAGGATTACTTGCTTTTATTATTTTATTGTTTGGAGGTATGTTAGTATCTAAGTTACTTGCTTACATAATAGACGACTCTACTATTAGTATGACAAATTTAACACATTATTTTATTTCTCTTATTATATTAACTATATTTGTCGTCATAAGCTGTCTTAAAGATTTTATAGAAACATCTATCAAAAATAAAAATGTGTCTCTTTTTAGCTTTTTAGTAGTTTCCTTAATAACAAGTATACTTTCATTCAAGTTTTTATCACCTTTAATCGAAGGTTCTTTTTCTCTTTCTAAATCTTTTATAACCACTTTAATCATTCTTGTAACTATATCAATTCCTCTATTAATTTCCTTAGAGGAAAAATATGCAGATAAAAAAGAAACGGAAAATTTATAGCTTCTCATTTACATAAAAGAAAGGGGAAGCTCCCCTCTTTCTTTTATATCGTCCTATTTCACAAGATTAAATCATCCCTTTTAATATCAACCCCAAAACTGACATTACTATTGCACTTATAATAATTCGCAAAATCCAAGTTATGTTTGTACTTATTTTTTCCAATTGCTTATTGATTGTTGCTATGTCCTTCTCATTAATAGTGGTACGCGTTTCTAAATTACGAATGTCTCTCATAATTTCTTTTTGCTCCGCCTTGAGACTGTCAATTTTAGCGTAAACATCTTCCATATATTCACACCATCTGTTCATCTCAATAGAAAAAACTATATATATATATATATATTATGAGACAACCCTCTTACCTGTGAATACATTCCGTATATCCGCACACCAAATTATTTGTACAATCTAATTGAATTACTTACACGTTTCCATTCTCTTATATATAAGTCTTCGTTTAGATAATATGTGGTATAAAAAGAAATCTCATTATTCCACTTTAATAATGTATTCTAAGTACTCTTTATATGCCGTTTCATAAAGACCTGTAGCATATTTAAAGCCTTTTTTATTTTTTTAACAACAAACAAGATGCAATCCAACATGCGGTAGCACCTACGATAATTACTATTATTTAAATCACCATTCTCACATTTAAAACTCAATATAGTCAGTATTCTCTTCTTAAAAATCAGCTTTTTTAGCTACTTAATGTATACTAATATTAATATGAACTAGCTGTATTGATAAACTCTCTAGTACAAGAAATATACTAGCTGAAGCAGATCTATATCCGATATTTTTCCCATGAACATTAATGCTGATTTCCACTAAATGTGTTTGAATAGCATTGTTTTCAAAAATTTCATCCTCAACTTTTACAATATCAGCTTTACTATCCACTTCTTTAAAGGTTTTCAATAATTTTGTTTCTAATAGACTAAAATCAAAATTTTCATCTTTTATTACAGCAAATTTAATCTTCATATCGATTTCCCCATTTTTAACAAACTAAAATCATTTAATCAATATAAATATATATCAATCTATTAAATAATTCAAAATATACGCTTCTTATACACTATTACTAAATATCAGTTCTAAAAGGATTAAGTGCAAAAAAGAAAGAAAGTAAATAAAGAAAAAAATTAGTACTCTCACAATTAAGTAAACTCTAATTTTTTCTTCTATCTACTTATTATTTAAGGTTAATAGTGATATAACCCCAGACTAAAAAATTTGACTTAAATTCATTGATGAATGGAGAGGTTTATATGAAATTAAAAGACAAAGTAGCAATCATAACTGGTGGTGCAAGTGGAATTGGTGAATCCACTGTTCGCCTTTTTATTGAAGAAGGTGCAAAAGTAGTTATTGCTGACTTTTCTGAACGTGGAAAAGGCCTATCAGATGAATTGAATGCACATGGATATAATACATTATTTATTAAAACTGATGTAACAAAAGAAGCAGATATTAAACAGCTAATCCATGAGACAGTAAGTAAATACGGTAAATTAGATATTATGTATGCCAATGCCGGCATTGCTGATGATGCACCGGCAAACGAATTGTCCTATGAAAAATGGAAAAGAACCATTGATATTAACTTGTCTGGGGTATTCCTTTCTGATAAATATTCGATTGAACAATTTCTTAAACAAGGTACAGGCGGTGTCATCGTTAACGCTGGTTCGATTCATAGTTTTGTTTCATTACCTACCCCAACAGCATACTCCTCTGCAAAAGGTGGTGTGAAACTATTAACTCAAAATTTATGTACTGCCTACGCTAAATATGGAATACGTATTAATGCGGTGTGCCCTGGCTATATTGACACCCCTTTACTTGGTAGTGTTAATCCTCAACAGAAAGAATATTTAGCTTCACTTCATCCACAAGGCAGACTTGGAACACCAAAAGAAGTAGCCAAAGCTGTCTTATTTTTAGCAAGTGATGATGCTAGCTTTGTTAATGGTACAACACTTCTTGTTGATGGAGGCTATACTGCACGCTAATTTTAAAATTTGAAGTACGGCTCTAAGAAATATATAGTCTTTAATATAAAAAGCGCCATCACAAATGCAGTGATCCCTGTCAAGTAGACAGTATTTAAAAAGCGCAACTAAGCAACCTGAGTTCTATATTTATATGGACTCAGGTTGCTTAATTTCTTTTGAAATCTTTGATGATTATAAAAGTTCATATATTTACGCACGGCAAGTTTGACCTCATTCGCTTTACGGAAGGAGTATAAATGAAAACACTCTGCCTTAAAGTGACTGAAGAAGTTTTCCATACAAGCATTATCCCAACAGTTGCCTCTTCGAGACATACTTGCCTTCATCTGATATTCTTTAAGTAATTGATTATATTGACGAGATGTATACTGGGATCCTTGATCACTATGTAAGAGGATTCCCTTCACATTTCGTTTTTTCTTTGCCTTTTTAAGCGTATCTAACACAAGCTTTAAGTCGTTTCTACGACTGGTTTCATAGGCAACAATTTCATTATTGTATAAATCCTTAATAGCGGATAAGTACAAGCGCTGTCCATTGAAAATCAAATAGGTAATATCGGTTACCCATTTCTCATTCGGTTTTGAAGCCTGAAACTCCCTATTTAGATGGTTCTCTGAAATCACATAAGCTTCTTTTTTCCGTAATAAGGTCGTTTTTTCCTAATTACGGCTTTGATACCTAGTTCACTCATCAATCTTTGGATGTGCTTATGGTTCAAATGAAGGTTATATGTGGCTTTCAGCCACACTTGTATTCTTCTATATCCATAAATTCCTCTTAATTTTTTATGACACTCCAATATCTTTTTCTTAATTTCGATATCCTCTGATTGTTTTTTAGAAGGCGTCGTATGCCGTTTTAGCCATTTGTAGTATCCACTTCTGGTTACACCAGCAATATCGCATAGAATGGTCACTGTATAACCTGTTTTTGTCATTTCATGGATGACTTCGAATTTTTTTATTTTGGATACGACTTTCATTCCTCCTTTTACATCCCTAAGAGCTTTTTTAATATTTCATTTTCCGCTTCTAATCGTCTGATCTTAGCTTCAGGATCTTCGGGTCTAACCCTTGGTCTACCTAAACCTGGTCCTTTCGCTTTACCGCGTTTTTCTTCTAGTCCTTTGATTCCTTCAGCTTCAAAGTGTTTCACACAACGACTTACAACCGAGTGATGAATACCTAATTCTTTCGCAATGGTTTTATAGCTCATGCCTTCTTTTAAGTATAAATCTATAGCTTGTTTCTTAAATTCTACATCGTAAGTGACTCTAATTTTTCCCATGAAAAAATCCCCTCCATAGTAAACAGGTTAATGTGCTTTCTTTTTCCTGTCTACTATAAGGGGATCATATCAAAATGACGGCGCTTTTTATATGTAAGAGCTACTAGAAGATACCCTTCTAGCCTACTCCCATTTATAAGTCCAAAATTGTTCAAGTTGCAGCCATTTCAATGTTGCTGCATCTTTGTTTTTTATTTTTGCATGCGTTTCTTCAAGCATTGCTTCTGTTTGTGAACGATGCGCGCCTAGTGCAGCTAATTTATGCTCAAATACTTCACTAATATTATTTACAACATCCGGCTCACCGAGTACTGCTTCGCGATTTCTCGTAATCGCAACCGCATGAATAACTGGACGCTCTTCTTTTGGCATACGTGATACAGCGCGAACTACAGCACGGCCAAATGCATCATGATCTGGATGTACGCCGTGTTCTGGATAAAATGTAATAACTCGAGATGGATTTACTTCTTGAATAATCGCTTCGATTTTATCTGCAACAAAATCAACATCTTCAAACTCTAACGTTTTATCATGGAAACCGAGCATTCTTAAATCTTGAATCCCCATCGCTTCACACGCATCTTTTAATTCTTTTTCACGGATATTTGGAATCGTTTCACGGTTAGCGAATACATTTTTCCCCATGTTACGTCCCATTTGTCCAAGAGTACCACATGCATACGTTACAGGTACTCCTTGATCTGTTAATAAGCGAATTGTTCCTCCCGCAGCAAATGCTTCATCATCTGGATGCGGAAATACAACAAGTACATGTCTCTCCATAAGTTTCCCTCCTTCTTACTTAAATGGCGTTAAGCTTAACTCAAGCGCAACTGCTAAGCGGCCTTGATTATCATGACCTGCTAGTAATAAACGCTCTTTATCGTCTACTTCCCAGTGCGTAATGCCTTCTGCATATACCCAGCCATGATCCATTTTCAAACCAACTCGGTATGGGTTGGTTCCAGTTATTTTCCCGCGTTCAAAACGGATAATTGCATTTCGGATGAATGCTCCAACTGTCATCAACTTTTCATTAAAGTGTGACGCATACGCTCCGTTTGTTGTTTCTAAATGAATATATACATCTTTATTTACAAAACGTTCAATTTCATTTTGAATAAGAGAACTATCTTTTACTATTTCCATCGGAATTCACCTCTTTAAACCATTTTACGCAAAAATAATGTAAATTGCTATCTCTATATTAGAGGACAACGCTCACTTTTCCTAATAATTTGCACTGTGTTTCTTCATTTTTTTATATCATATGTAAAATCATCATTTTTTCCTTCACTTTGTTAAATAGTTTTCTTTCTTTTTTGAATTTGCTACAATATAAATTATGTAGAGGAATGCATTTTTACAATTGAATACATACTTTAAAGAAGGTGACATGATTGGAACAATCAGCACATGAAGTAGCAAATTGGCAATATTATTTTACAATTGCCGTATTTTTAGTCACGTACGGTTTTATTATTTCTGAGAAATTGAATCGTGCTGTAATCGCACTATTCGGTGCTGCTATTATGATTATTTTTGGAATTGTAGATTTACATACTGCTTTCACATCGCATATTCAATGGGAAACGATTACCCTTTTAATTGGGATGATGATTCTCGTACATATTACGAGTCAATCAGGCGTATTTGAATTTGTAGCCATAAAAGCAGCAAAAGCAGCTGGCGGAAAACCAATCCGCATTTTATTATTACTATCCCTATTAACTGCTGTCGGTTCTGCATTTTTGGACAACGTAACAACCGTATTATTAATCGTACCTGTTACACTATCCATTACACGTATTTTAAAAGTAAATCCTGTTCCTTATTTAATTTCAGAAGTACTATTTTCAAATATAGGCGGAACAGCAACATTAATTGGTGACCCGCCGAACATTATGATTGGATCAGCTAATAAGCATTTAGACTTTAATGCCTTTTTACTAAACTTAGCTCCAATCGTAATCATTATTTCTATCGTTACACTTGGCATTATTTACTTCATGTATCGCAACAAACTAAAAACAACGCCTGAGCAAATCGAAAAACTAATGGCATTAAATGAAAAAGATTATATTAAAGATCAGAGCCTCCTTTTAAAATCCATTACGATTTTAGGACTAACTATTTTAGGCTTTGTACTTCATTCTATTATTCATGTAGACGCTGCCGTTATTGCGATGACAGGTGCTACACTTCTCATGTTAATCGGTGTGAAAGAACATGAGATTGAAGATGTATTTGCCCATGTTGAATGGGTAACTATTTTCTTCTTCGCTGGACTATTCGTTCTCGTTGGGGGATTAATTGATATCGGACTGATTTCTTCACTCGCAAAAGAAGTACTCGACGTAACAAACGGTGATATCGGTTTCGCTGCTATACTTATCTTATGGGTATCTGGCATCGCATCTGCGACAATCGACAACATCCCATTTGTCGCAACGATGATTCCTCTTATTCAAGATTTAGCTACAGGTCTCGGACTATCTGTCGATTCCCCGCAAATTGAAGTACTATGGTGGGCGTTATCTCTTGGAGCTTGCTTAGGAGGAAACGGAACGTTAATTGGAGCATCAGCAAACGTAGTCGTTGCTGGTATTGCAAAACGTGAAGGACATGGGTTCTCTTATATGGACTTCTTAAAAATCGGTTTTCCATTAACAATCATTGCGCTATTGTTATCACATGCTTACATTTATTTACGTTATTTAATGTAAAAGTTATATTGCATGAAATTATATCGTCATATAAAAAAGGTTTGCAGCACTATGCTGCAAACCTTTTTTCATCACCAAAATATCCCTATAATTGCTAATCCACCTAAAATCATACCACCAATTTGTCCGATGATTGTTGGTGATAATTGAACACCTTTTCTGACTTCAACAACTGGTCTTTCGTGCCTTAGTTGCTGCACTTCACTTTGAAGTTGATGTACACTTCCGTGTAGCTCTTTTATAAGCTCCTTTAATTCAGCGACCTCTTCGTTTACTGGCTTAGTTTTTTCTAAGTTCATCTCGCATAACTCCTTATAAAGTGAAACTTTAATCAGTGGGGGTTTTGTTCATCCCCCACTGATTATTAGTTGAACCAATCGGGCGTTTACGGGCAGTTGATCTCACACCTAACTTCTTTGCTCCACCTGAATTTTGAGGTGGGAATTTTACTGCCCGTTAATGCGGGATAAATTCAATCAGTTCACTGTAAATTTTCGCCAATTATCATTATATCTCCTGCATACTACATATATAATTTCGAATGTACTTTCTAACCTTGCAGCTCCATCCATTCATCCCGCAATATCCCCATAATCATACGATCAAAACTCTTTCCATCTCTTTGAACTGCTTCTCTCATACAACCTTCCATCTGAAAACCCATCTTTTTATACAACTCAATAGCAGCTTTGTTATAAGAAATAACATCCAGACCGACGCGGTGCAAATTCAATTCATAGAAAGCATACTTTAAGATAAGATGAATTGCTTCTCTTCCATATCCCTTTCCTCTATCATTTGCATCTCCTATTCCAATTGCTAATAAGCCTGTTCTGTTATTCCACTCTATGCCATGAATTGCAACAAAACCAATTAAGCGATCATCTTGAACTGTTCTTAACATGAAAGAAACACTATTGGATCTCCGTCCCTTTAATAGCCCATTACTCTCTATTTCATGTAATGATTGTGGGAATGCCAAATCTGTATCTACATTTCTTAAATATTCACTATCCTCTTGCCACATAGTCATTACTTCAGCATCTGCTTCTCTAATAGCTGATAATTTAATAATTTTATTTTGAAAAAGATTCATCGTCATTTCAAACTCCCCCTTTATTTAATAACGGGGATACTTATTCTAGCCTATTTATCCCCTAGTTCCATAAACTGCTTTATAAACGGGATACTTACAATAAGCGCTGACATTGGCACATCTCCTCAACATTGAATTAACTTCATTTTACATTTTTTTATTTTTTCAAACAAACTAATTATAGTTTTCTATCATTTAGAACTATAGTATATTTAATTATTCTTCAGATTATTCAATCAAAATAAGAAATCATAGAAGGTGAAAACATGTTTTATGTAAAACAACTACTCTATTTCACTTATGAACAAGCATTATCCTGTTTATTCCCTGTCGTTATTTTTTTGACACTGGCTCTTTCAAAAATCATATCGATTCCAGGGGTGTACCGATATGATTTCATACTCATCGTATGTCTTCTTATGCAGTGGATTATGTACAAGACTGGACTTGAGACGAAAGACGAATTAAAAGTGATTACTGTCTTCCACCTCATCGGCCTTCTACTAGAAATATATAAAGTACATTTCGGTTCATGGAGTTATCCGGAAGAGGCATATTCAAAAGTTTTTGGAGTTCCGCTTTACAGTGGCTTTATGTATGCAAGTGTTGCAAGTTACATATGCCAAGCGTGGAGACGATTGCATTTACAAATGCACCATTGGCCTA
The DNA here is from genome assembly GCF_038050385.1 of Bacillus sp. FSL R9-9410. Lineage (NCBI taxonomy): Bacteria > Bacillati > Bacillota > Bacilli > Caryophanales > Bacillaceae > Bacillus > Bacillus sp. FSL R9-9410. The sequence goes on along the minus strand of NZ_JBBOTV010000001.1, from coordinate 1,419,037 downwards.
GGGCTATTTTTGCCGTACCGCTAGGCGCAATGATTTACTTTAATTTTTTTACACATCATTTTCTATATGACTTTCGATGGGTATTAACTGTACTTTTATTCATGGTTTTCTTTCGCACATTTGTGGAATTTTCATTACGAGGCGTTACATATACAATGCCACTCGTTCTCTCCTTTTTCCTTATCGGGTTCTTTATTTGGATTGCAGAGAACATCGCAACTTTTTTTGGAGCGTGGCAATATCCAAACCAACGAGAAGCGTGGAACCTCGTTCACCTTAGCAAAATTAGCTCATGGTTTTTATTAGTTGTCATTAGCATTATGATTGTTACGCAGCTCAAACATTTGAAGGAGTCGAAAGGATAATAAAATGATACATCACATTATACTCAAATAAATATCATGCATCAAAAAATTTGAACATACTAGTTCTCTCAAACATTACAATAAGGAAAAAATCATATTGAATAAACAAAAAAACAAGTGCCTATAATTTAAGGAGTGAATCTATGATAAGCGTTCACGACAATACCATTATTTCATACCAAGTTAATCTTGAGACAGAAGAAATTCGTATTCACACCATTACTGAATCAGGACGGAATATCTATATAATTTTTTCTAATGTACTAGCACACTTTTTTGAAACTCATCTAAGTTCTAGCATTATTTTTAATATAGACGAGGATCGACTTCTAGATTTTTTTCAAGAGAATAAGAAATTATTAGAGGAACAAAAAAACTATTGTTGGCCAATGCCTTATGATAATATTACAGAATTAGAGGAAACATTGATAAAAGAGAATTATGTTTATTACAACATTTGTGCATCTTATGGTCTAAGTGGTTGGGTGTTAGCTAAGAAACTTGAGATATTAGATTCTAATTAAGTTGATATTAATCTTAAATACCCTTCCGATAACGATTTTTTAATTACAAAAAAACGAAATCCATCTGGGATTTCGTTTTTTCAAGCAATTAAATTCAAAACTATAGAGATTTCACAATACGTTCCATCGCCTTCATTTGACCAATATGATCAGCTTCATGATACAACATCATACCGTATAGCTCCCCTACTGTTTCCAATCCTAGAAATGGCTCTGGAAGTTTATTTTCAAATGCTTCTGCTGGAATTTCATGAATGCGCTTCGCTTGTTCTTTTAATTGAACCGTTAACACTTCTAATGATGGTCCTTCTGTTTTCCATTTAGATGGTCTTGATCCATACCCAAACATACCTGGATATTCAGTTGGTAATTGTTTAAATTCTCTTCCAAACATGAAAGTTTCTGCTGCCGTTAACACGTGACCGATATGCCAGCGAATTGTATTGTTAAAACCCTCCGGCTGCGTATCTGCAGTTTTATCATCTAACGTTTCCATAAATTTAAGTAATGCCCCGCGCGTTATTTCAAATTGTTTCAAACCAACTATTCTATTCATTTTATCGTCCCCTTTTTTATGTACAATTTATTATGAGCTAAGAATGTTCTACTTATTAAAGTTTTACCTTGTTTAATCTATCAGAAACAATTAAAAAATACATCTAATATGCTTACTGAAAACAATAAAAAAGGACCACTCCTCATAAATATAGAAATACTTACTGCACAAATATTACAGTAAACAAAAGAGGAGTGTAATTACATGTTAGATGTTTTAAAACAACAATATAATCTTATTAGTTCTACAAGGGAAAATCTATTTACATTTTTGGAAGAAATTCCACAAGAAAAATTGCACAGTACGCTTCCTAACTTCGGAAGTGGCAGCATTATAAAAACCCATATTCATGTAGCCGATTGTTATCGATACTGGCTTGGATCATTCGCATTTAACCAAAAACGAGCAGATTTTTCATTTGCTAGCGATTATGAAATTGAGCATGCAGATGTTTCGAAAGTTCGTGCTAGATTTAAAATAGTAGATGAAACTGTACAACGATTTTTAGATGAATACAATGACCGTTGGCTCGAAAATATAGCAAATGAAGTGAAATGGCAAAAAGAACCTTGGAGCACAACTCCGCTATGGCTTTTTACTCATGCGGAAACACATGAATTTCATCATAAAGGCCAAATTGTATCAATGGCTCGTCACCTCGGATACACTCCTCCTGACACAGACCTTAGTTAATTACTACAACTGAACTTAATAAAGTGAAACTTTAATCAGTGGGGGCTTTGTTCGTCCCCCACTGATTATTAGCCTTCACCAATCGGGCGTTTACGGGCAATTGATCTCCCACCTAACTTCTTTGCTCCAGCTAAATTTTAAGGTGGGAGTCTTACTGCCCGTTAATGCGGGATAAACACAAAAAGAAAGAGCACGTTTTGATTAATCTTTTTCAAAACATGCTCTTTCTATCCCTAAATAATTTAATCGTTTATTATATTACTTGTTCACCTATAACATCTATTAATTAAAAGACTCCCTCGTTACCTCAATAAATTGCTGTAACGGAGCTGTCATCCATTTATCTTTATGCCAAGCAATTTGTGTATAAATCGGACTGATTGTATTTTCTAAACGTAACTCTTTTATCGTTCCCTCTCGTATATCTTTTTCTACTACTATTGCTGGCAAAACTGCTATACCTAAATCCGCAATGACACATTGTTTAATTGCCTCGACACTAACAAATTCAATCTTATTTGCTGGGTATACATCTTCCGCACGGAATAACTCTTCAAATAAAGTCCGATACGAGCAACCTAGTTCTGTTAGTAAAAGTGTTTCGCTTTCTAAATCTTTTGTAGAAACGGAAGGTTGTTCAAGTAAACGATGCTTAGGAGCAGCCACTACTTTTAATTCTTCTTTCATAAGTGGCTCCACATGTAAAACATCCTCTGTTTTACATTCGTCTAAAATAAATACAAGATCTACTTTCCCCTCCATCAATTGTTCCTTCGCATCTTTATTGGAATGTGCTGGTTTAAATATAAGTTTTATTTGCGGAAATTGTGCTTTAAATTTCTTTAATATAGATGGAAGCCTATATGTACATTGACTTTCTTGTGCACCGATTATTAACGTACCCGCTATTTCCTCATCATCTTTCACAGCCATTTTCGCTTCGTTACTGAGTGCAATCATCTTATCAGCATATAGTTGAAACTTCCTGCCTGCTTCAGTTAAGAAAAGACGTTTTCCTAATCTTTCAAATAATGGCGTACCGAGCTCAGCCTCTAACGTTTTAATTTGCGCCGTTACGCTCGATTGTGCAAAGTTTAATTTCTTCGCAGTTTGTGTAAAGTTCAAAGTCTCTGCAGCTACTTTAAATGTAATTAATTGTTTTATCTCCATTTATCATCCCTCTTTTCAATCGATATTTCCGATTGATTTTATCGAAATAATCCTCTTTGCCTATTGATATTTGTATTGTATGATAAAGAACATCGACAAACAATATAAATGGAGGTATTCCATATGAAAGCACTTTGTTTCGAAGCATTCGGAGACGCTGATGTACTACAATATAAAGAAATACCTGATCCAATCATAAATCCAAATGAAATTCTTGTTCGCATGCAAGCAATCGGTTTAAATTTCGCTGATATTTATAGACGCCGCGGCGATTATCATCTCGCTGGTAACCCGCCTTATATATTAGGTTATGAAGGCGCTGGTATTGTTGAAAAAGTAGGAGCTAACGTTACTACTATCAATCCCGGAGACCACATTGCATTTGCTGACGTCCCATTCTCAAATGCAGAATTAGTTGCCGTTCCATCTGAAAAAGCAATTACACTTCCAGACTCTATTTCTTTTGAAACAGCCGCTTCTGTCTTATTACAAGGATTAACAGCACATTATTTAACGAAAGATAGCTATCAAATAAAACAGGGTGATATAGCTTTAGTACATGCCGCAGCTGGTGGCGTTGGTCAGCTTCTTATCCAAATGATTAAACTACAGGGCGGAACAGTTATCGGCCTTACGTCATCAAAAGTAAAAGCAAAGATAGCTACGTTAGCTGGTGCTGATCACGTATTTTTATATACCGAAGCATGGCATACGAATGTACTTGAAATGACTAACGGTGCTGGAGTAAATGTTGTGTATGAATCCGTAGGTTCTACATTAGAAGAAAGCTTTAAAGCAACTAAAACTGGTGGTACTGTCGTATTTTACGGAATGGCCGGTGGTAATCCTGCGCCTGTAGATCCACGTATGCTTATGGATACTTCAAAAACTTTAACTGGCGGAGACCTTTGGAACGTTCTTACTACGTATGAAGAACGCAAGCAACGCTCTACTCAATTATTTGATTGGATTGCTACTGGCAAATTAAACATTGCGAGTCCTACTACATTCTCTTTACAAGATGGTGCCCGTGCCCATGAATTATTAGAGAGCAGAAAAAGTACAGGGAAGATTTTATTAATTCCATAATTAATCTAACTAAAAAAGGAAGCTAGATTTTCTAGCCTCCTTTTCTTATCTCTATTTGAGATTTAATTATATTTCCACACTTTCTTTCCCTTTTGCAACATAGCTCATATCCCCAACCGATTCGACTGTATATGTTCCATCTTGATATACAATCTTCGTCACACTTGCATTTTCCACTCCAAGTTTTGTTTTGGTACTGTCTAACATTTCTATTAAGGCAGTAATCAAAAGCCCATGAACGACAACTAAAACGTTGCCACCTCCATTTTTAGCAGCTTCTTCACTAATTTTATCAATCTCTGTTGTTATACGCGTAGAAAATAATTCCCAATCTTCCGCTTGTTTCGTAGGGTCTGCTGCTCTAATCAGATTAATCACTTCTTGAATAGAAAACTTCATGAGTTCTTCTGGTGATGCAACGCCCGCAGCTTTTCCAACTACATCCCACATATTTTCAAGTTTTTCACCTTCAAAAATACCAAAATTTAATTCTCGTAAATTTTTTCTTTTCTCAAGTTTCAATTTTGATTGCTCACTATGTTTTAATACTAAATTAGCAGTTTCAATCGCTCGACCACTATCACTACTATACACTTTAGTAAAATGAATATCTTTTAATCCCGTTCCTAAATTAGAGGCAACTTCCACGCCTTTTTCCACTAACGGCGAATCTGCCCAACCTTGCGCGCGATGATTCGCATTTAATATTGTTTTACCGTGTCTTGTAACATATAACGTAACTACATTCTCATTGCTATCTGTTTCTCGCTTCTTCATTCTATTCTCTCCCTTTACATTTCTATATCAATTTTACCACCTCAATTATTCATTGAGCAAAATATACGTAAGCGAATTTGCTTAATAAAAAAAGCTATCTTTCTGTATATCCCTACAAAAAGATAGCATCTTTTATGATTACATTTCTTAACCGATACTCCTACTCAGCAAAAGCACTCGAATATTGTACAATTCCTTCTACACCTTGAAGAGCATTCTCTCTTAGCTCCATCACCATAAACACTTCATCTGGCACTTCAAATGGTGCTTTTATATTCCAATCACTTGCTTTCTTAAATCCGAATTTCGGATAGTACTCTGGATGCCCTAATACCACAACAGATTCATATCCTAGTTCTTTCGCTTTTTCTAAAGCAGCTACGATCAGTTTTCTGCCAATTCCTTTTTTCTGATGGCCCCTAGCAACTGATACTGGTGCAAGTGCTAATGATTCTACAGAAGTTCCATCCTGTTCTATTGTAATTTTTGATAACATAATGTGACCAACGATTTCCTCATCTACCGCAACAATTGATAAAGCTGGAACAAACGCGTCACATTCTCTAATACGTTTTACAAGTTCATGTTCTTTTTTATCACTAAATTCTTCATTTAAAAATGCTTGTTGTACAACTTCTTCTGTTTTTCTATAATCATTTTGTTGTTCTTGTCTAATCGTTACCATTCTATATTACCCTCTGTTCTTTCTTATTTCTTTTTCAATTTTACGAAGCGCTTTTTTCGATCCGCGCTCAATATCATGCTGCATTTTTCTTTCTTTATAATCGACAAATAGTGTATTTAAATCATATCCTTCTGGGTATAATTCTTTCGCCGCTACCTCTAAAGTAATACGTTTTACATTCACTTCAACGAATTCACCGTTATAATATACAACGACATTATAGAAATTATCTTTTTCCTTATAGATGATACCAAAATCATCATGATCCAATAAATTCACACGGTCACCGATTTTATATTCATAGTCATTTTCTCTTTTTTCTTGCACGAATTTCGGTTTTCTAATTTTACTTTCATTCACTTTTTCTATAGCGTATTCTTTATTTCCCATATACGCTTTCGCTCTTTGCAGTACATGTTCTTTTACATTCATTTTATTTGCAATCCAAAGTGCATTGCTTTCACCTGATTTTCCGATCACTAATTTATAAAGTGGCTCTAGTGTTTCACTATTAAATTGCATTGCTGCGTTCATAAAATCACCATGCATTTCTGAAAAGCGTTTAATTTCACCGTAATGTGTACTCGCGATTGTAATACATCCCGATAGATAAAACTCTTCTAAAATAGATATCGCAAGCGCCGCACCTTCATTCGGTTCTGTGCCGCTTCCTATTTCGTCAAATAGTAGTAACGTATTATTATTTGACATCCTCATAATTTCAGACAGATTTTTCATATGAGATGAAAATGTACTTAGTGCATTTTCGATACTTTGATTATCACCTATATCTACAAACACGTTGTCGAAAATAGCAATTTCTGTTTCTTTATCTCCAGCGATATGAAGACCTGACATTGTCGCTAATGTTAACAATCCAATTGTTTTTAGCACAATTGTTTTCCCGCCTGCATTCGGCCCAGTAATAATTAAACTACGGTATTCTTGACCGATTTCAAAATTTAATGGTACTACTTTTCCACTTAAAAGCGGATGCTTACAATTCATTAAATGAATGTAGCCATGATCATTTAATTTCGGCTCTATTCCATCAATTGATTTACTAAACTTCGCTTTCGCAAATACCATATCATATTGGCTAATCAATTCCATATTAATTTTTATATGATAAATATTTTCTAATACCATTCCTGATAAAGTCGCTAAAATTTGATATTCTTCCATCGCTTCTTCTGCTTTCAAACCCGCGAGTTCCGCATTTAATTTTGTAACCGTATGTGGTTCTATAAATACAGTAGAACCTTTTGCAGATGCTTCAACAATACTTCCCGCAACTTGATTTTTATAAGAAGATTTAATTGGAATCGTATACCTATCGTCCTTCTTACTAATAAAGAATTCCTGAATATATTTCTTATTTGCACTACTATTTAAAAATTTCGTTAAACGTTCTTTTATTTTTCCATCTACAGAATCAATGTTATTTCGAATTCGTTTTAACTCTTTACTAGCAGCTGCATCAATGCCATTTCCTTTAATTGAAAAGTTAATTTCCTCTTCAATACTTTTAAATTCAGTCATTGAATTTGCATAAGAAGCTAATACTGGCGCAAAAAATTCTTTATCTAGCATAAACTTTTTAATCTTTCGGCACCCACGTAAAAAGTCTGAAACGCTCACTAACTCTGCTGGATCTAAAATCATCCCTTTTTCTAATTTTTGAATTGTACTAGCGATATTGGAAATTCCGAAGAAAGGAACATGCCCTTCTGCATCTACTATAGCTCGTGCTTCTGTCGTTTCATTTAAGCGATTTCTCACTACTTTTATACTCGTACTCGGCTCTAATTTATTTAATAATTCCTTACCTAATCCACTTATACAATATGATTTCACTATTTCCATTAATTCGTTATATTGTAACTTTTCAAAAGTCATCGTATTCATTTTGTTTCTCCTCACTATGATTGATTTATATCATAAATGAAGATACCTACTCATTAGATTCCAATGAGTTCTACATTATTCAATTACCATTTTTATACATCATAAATATATACAAAAAAGCTGCGGGGATACCGCAGCTTTTACATTTACAAGGCAAGTGTAATAACATATGAGGAAATAAGCCATAAAAAACAGATGGCAATCCCCTTATTACACGCTTTATAAAGTATTGTAGGTATCTTCATAGGTTTCGAAATAAATCCATGACAAAATTAGGGGTATGATGTACATAAAAACCCCCTGGTCTTATCCGATTTATTTCATTAAATTTTTCCTATTTAGTACCTACCGCACTCACAAAAAGCACCTCTCATTAATTTATATTTTATGGTCATTGAAATCTAATTTATTGAAATCATCATACTATATGTTTTGCAAGAAGTAAAGGTGTCAGACTATTGCCTTTCACACCTGAGGAAGGACAATTTTTTCGGATAATGCTTTTTTCACTTTGTAGACTGTAAAACTTTCATATAATCAACCTTTTTCTCAAGGGTCTTTTTCGCATCTTCAGCCGTTACTATATAATCTACAGCAATATTTTGTAATACATCTTTATTAGTATTTGGCAGCTGAATCGTTATATCTTCTACACTACTTTTACTATTTTCAATCGTTTTATTAAATTCCTGAATACTTCTTGCAACCTCCGCTAATGTTTCCATATGTACAGGATTATTTACATCTAATACAGTATTACTTTTAAAAACTACCGTATAATACTGCTGCAAATTTTTCTTCGTTATTTTTTTCTCAGCATTTTTATCGAAAACAGTATCCCCAGTTTGCATTTGATCAAAAGTAAGTATAGTGTTATTCTCTTTTTCTCCATAGTATGTATTAAATTTCTTTTGTAAATCATATGTTTTCTTTTTCATTTTATAATTGTCATTATTTACTTCTGGAGAGATTTGTCCATCAAAATAAAGTTGAAATTGCAAATGCGGTTCATCGACTTGCTGCACAGAAGCTATCCGCCCCTTTGGACCAAGGAAATCCTTTCCGTTATCCAGTGTTTCAACTCCGTTTAATTTAACAGACATACCATATTCCGCTTTTGTATAACTTTGTGCTTTTTGTTCAATTTCTTCATTCGATATATCACATGATGTTAATAGGAATAAACTAAACATTATGATATATATCATTTTTGTTCTTTTCATCTTGCGTCTCCTTTTGCTACTACTGCCTATACAGAAATGTCCTTATGGATTTTAAATTACGATTTATATAAAGAACTTCTTCTAATAACCGCTACATCAAATTTTCTTCGCTGACTTGAATAATAAAAACTCATCATCTTGCTTTAGAAAGCCCTAATAACCACAAGTGTAAAAACACCCATTTGTTATCACTTTACACTTATAGTATAATTTTACAATATAATCATTTTATCGTAAAGCAAATATAACATCTATTAAAATCACGTTAAAAACATACTAATATTTAGTTCTATAGCAATCACAGTACAGTTTTTATTGTATCCAACTTTAAAGTAATAACTTTAATTTCGTTGCGAAAAAATTAAATAAGCGCCTCCGCTATTGCGAATGTCATTTACTTATCCTAATACATTTAATAATTATGACAAGCAATCATAGGAGGTTACTATATGAGCAAAGAAAATATTATTTTACATGGAACTGCTCTTGAACCAAATTTAATTGGCCCCACACTCCCACCAATTCCACCATTTACATTCCCAACCGGACCTACTGGAATCACAGGACCTACCGGTGCGACAGGTTTTACTGGAATTGGAATAACTGGTCCTACTGGTGTTACAGGACTTACTGGAATCGGAATAACTGGTCCTACTGGTGTTACAGGACTTACTGGAATCGGAATAACTGGACCTACCGGCGCTACAGGAATCGGAATAACCGGTCTCACTGGAGCAACCGGTTTAGGAATTCTCCCGGTATTTGGAACAATAACTTCTGAAGTAGGTATCGGTTTTTCAGCAGTAGTTAATACAAATGTTAATTTGACAATTCCAGGACCTGTTAGTGGAACTACTCTAACCCCAGTAGACAACTCCATTACAATTGATACCACTGGTGTGTACTCTGTATCCTTTTCAATTGTATTTGTGATACAAGCTATTTCGTCTAGTATATTAAACCTTACAATAAATGATTCCATTCAATTCGCCATTGAAACACGAGTTGGTGGTGGTTCTGGGGTAAGAACTACATCCGCTAGAACTGATCTATTACCTTTAAACCAAGGAGATGTCCTTCGAGTACGAATAAGAGAAGCCACGGGTGACATTATTTATTCCAATGCATCTCTTGTTGTTTCAAAAGTCGACTAGTTCATTTATTAAAATAAAGATTTAGGAATGATAACAATGTAAAAAGAAGAGGAAACTTATATTTCAGTCTACCTCTTCTTTTCATCACCAATTTACTGCTGAACATATATGGAAACTGAGCCTCCACTTACATGGAACTGCCCCCATCCGTCCTTATTAATTGTTACAGTATTTGTTTGATTACCCGTAATATCGTACCATACTTCCCCAGCGTTATTCTTTCCCACATCCATCCACTTTGATCCTCCTGGTCCGTCCGAGAGTAATGTCGCTAAACCAGAATTAGCATGTACACCATCGCCTTCTCTTGTCCAGCCAATCACATCTGGATGGTCTAAATAATCACGCTGCGTACCATATGCAAAGTTTTTTCGTGCCGTCAAAATTGGATCAATTTTATCTTTTAACGCTGGAATTTCATAACTACTATTTCCACTTGTCCCATAGTAATCACCATAGAAAACTGAAGGATAGCCCTCTGCACGAGTTAAAATAAATGCATATGCCAGCGGCTTAAACCACGGACTTACTACAGATTCCAATGACTGCCCAGGCTGAGAATCATGATTCTCAACGAGAGTAACTGCGAGTGCAGGGTGATTTTTCATTACTGTTCCATTTAAAATATTTCTCATATCATAATTCCCATTTCCTGTTGAAGCATAATGAAAATTGTAATGAAGCGGTGCATCAAACACAGATTGATTATAATTGACTTTCGCTAAATAATTGTTTAAAGCCTGAACATCATTTTGCCAATATTCAGCTACTGTAAACATTTCTTTCCCCGTTTGCTGTCTGGCATGATTTACCCAATCGCGTAAATATTCATGATCAATATGTTTAACAGCGTCCAAACGAAAGCCATCTAAATTTAATTCATTCGCATACCATGTTCCCCAATTTTTCATCTCATTCGCAACATCAGGATGATCAAAATCAAGATCTGCATACATCAAATAATCATAATTTCCATTTTCGCTAGACACTTCCCAATCCCACGCTTTATCTATACCCCTAAATTTATAAATTCGATTTAATTTCCTTCCTTCATCCCAATCCGTTCCGTCAAAATGATACCATTTCCATTTGAAATTAGAATAAGCATCTCCGCGCCCTGGAAAATTAAACCCCGTCCATGCACTAATTTGATAATCACCTGATACTTCAATATTTCGATTGTTACGGTCTACCTCAACAGCTGTTACGGTTTCAGTATAATCAGCCCCACCTTTATGATTCATAACTACATCACCGTATACGTCGATGTTTTGCTTATGTAAAGCGTCAATTGCAGATTTCAACTGTGCTTTTGTCCCATATTTCGTCCGCACCGTTCCTTTTTGATTGAACTCCCCCAAATCATATAAATCATAGGCCCCATACCCTACATCATTTTGCGAAGTCCCTTTATATGCAGGTGGTATCCATACAGATGTGATTCCTTTATGAGCTAAACTTTCAGCATCAGAACGCAAACGATTCCAATGATTCCCATCATTCGGAGCGTACCACTCAAAATACTGCATTAATGTTCCATTGTTCACTGTTGCTGCTTCTGCCTTGTTTCCCTCATATATATTAGGAAAAAGCAAAATAAACAATAAACAGACTACCGTAATCCTTTTCAACATATTTACACCATCCCCCTTTAAGAAAACGTTTGCATAATCCGTTAAAGTTATTATAATATTCGTTCTACAGTTAGTAAAGTAACAATCTTTTAATCTCTCACATTATTTTTCAAAATATGAATTCAACTATTCCACAAGTACCCCACATAGTTTAAAATTCACATCGGATTCAAAATTGTATACAATTTATCTATAAAAGTATGACGGAGGGATTTCTATGACAGACTTTCAAAAACAATTTTTCGCACGCTTACATATAGAAGAAAAAGAAACCGTATCATTTGAAGATTTATCTCAAATTATGTATGGAATGGCGCAAACTGTTCCATTTGAAAACTTAAATATTCTCGAAAACAACTTTAAAGAAATATTAAAGGAAAATTTAAAAGAAAAAATTTTAGTAAACAACCGTGGCGGCCTTTGTTATGAACTCAATCCGGCTATGTATTACTTCCTTAAAGACTCTAAATTCGATGTTCATCTCGTTTCAGGAACAGTTTATAACAATGTAAACTCTGTATGGGCTGTGGATTCTGGACATATCGCAACAGTTTTAAAATATCATAATGAACTTTACTTAATTGAAGTTGGATTCGGATCATACTTACCTCTTGCACCTGTCCCTTTCTCAGGTGAAGTCGTTCACTCCGTAACAGGAGATTATCGTATTCGCAAAGAAACGACTGAAAAAGGCAATTATATTTTAGAAATGCGTAAAAATAATGAGTTTCTAGATCAATCTTCTACTAATGATTGGACAGTAGGTTATGCATTTCACTTGGAAGAAGTAAATGTGGAAAAAGCAAATGCAGCACAAAAAATTATCGTTGAACATGAGGGTTCCCCTTTTAATAAAGTGCCTCTTATTGTAAAACTAACTGAAGATGGGCAAGCCTCTTTAACGAAAGATAGCCTTACAATAGCGAAAAACGGTAAAAAAACAAAAGAAACCATTACAGAAGAGCAATATAAAAATCTTTTACATTCAACGTTCGGTATTACATTATAACTTTTAAAGCCTCGCCATTCTCGGCAAGGCTTTTTATTTTTCAGCAGGGATTTTTTGCAATTTGTTGTATTTCATAGTTATATAGGAATATAACTACATATTTAGAAAGGAAATGATTATGACTGAATTTAAAGATCGACTACAAGTAGCTGATAAAGAAAAATGGGATTTAACGGATATTTATCATACAATTGAAGATTGGGAAAGCGATTTTCATAAAATTGAAGTATTAACGAATGAATTACACAAGTTTAATGGAAATATTCACGATGGCAATAGTTTATTAGCTTATTTAACAAAGAGTGAAGAAATATCTAGCATAATATCTTTAATGTTCGCTTATGCACGATTACAATCCGATCTTGACACACGCAATACTGACGCTCAATCCCTTGTCGATAAAGTATCACAATTACACGTGAAAGTAAGTGCGGCTAAATCTTTCTTTTCCCCATTCTTACTTAGTGTAGATGAAAACACATTACATTCTTACATAGAAGAAACAGAAGGCTTACACTATTATAAAGAAGACTTATTTGAGCTATACCGTTATAAAAAACACGTTTTGAATAAAGACCAAGAAGAGATTTTATCACAAATGGGTGAAGCACTCTCCTCCCCGCAGCATACATTTGGCATGTTAAATAATGCAGATATACTATTTGGTGAAGTGACTACTGATGATGGAGAAAAAGTAAACTTAACACGTGGAATGTATGCAAAGCTAATAGAAGATGAGAATCGTGAGAAACGTGAAGAAGCCTATAAAGCTTATTACAAACCATACGTTCAATTAAAGAATTCTATCGCTTCTACTTTGTCCGCAGCTATTAAAAACAATGTTACTGTCTCAAAGCTAAGAAAATATCCATCAGCTTTAGAAAAATCATTATTTGGCGACATGGTTCCGAAAGAAGTGTATGAAAATTTAATCGATACGACGAAAAAAAATATTCAATCATTACATACATATAATGAACTTAGAAAAGAAAAATTACATGTAGATGAACTAAGACAATACGACTTGAGTGTTGATTTAGTAAAAGGTGTAAAACAAGACATTCCATACGACGAAGCATTTGATATAATGATCGCGTCACTAGCTCCTTTAGGGGAAGAATATATTGAAACATTAAAAGGCTTTAAAGATAAACGCTATATAGATGTGAGAGAAACACCAGGAAAACGTTCTGGTGCTTATAACTTTGGTGTATACGGTGTTCATCCTTTCATTCTTTTAAATCATCACGATGATTTAAATAGCCTTTTTACTCTTACTCATGAATGCGGTCACGGTATGCATACGCATTACTCACACGGATACCAACCAAGAATTTCTGCACACTATACTATCTTTGTTGCAGAAGTCGCTTCTACAGTAAATGAAGTGTTATTAATTCACTATTTATTAAAAGAAGCAAAAGAAACGAACGTACGTAATCATTTAATTAACTACTTTATCGATAGCTTTAAAGGTACTTTCTTTACACAAATCATGTTTGCAGAATTTGAAAAAATCACACATGAAATGGCCGAACAAGGTAAACCATTAAATGCCAAAGTCTTTAGTGAAATTTACGAAAACTTATTTAGAGAATATAATGGTGACTCCCTCGTATTTGACGAAGAAGTAAAATATGGCTGGTCTAGAATCCCTCATTTCTATCGTCCATTTTACGTGTACAAATACGCAACTGGATTCGCTTCTGCCATTCAAATCGCCGATAAATTATTAAGCGGTGATCCAAATGCTCAGAAAAACTATATTGAATTCCTTAAAGGCGGAAGTTCTGACTATCCATTAAACCTACTGAAAAAAGCTGGCGTTGATTTAACTACACCAGAACCGATTGAAAGTGCATTAAATCGATTCACCCAACTTGTTGAAGAGTTTTCAGCATTATAGAAAAAAGCATGCAGATTATAGAATCTGCATGCTTTTTTCTATAAAATATACATTTCATTTATTCACTTGTTGCTGCGTCACACAATGAATCATACCACCATACGCATACAGTTCATTTACATAAACACCGACAATTCTTCTTCCTGGAAACTGCCCTTCAATGATTTGAAGTCCTAACTTATCATGTTCATCACCGTATATAGGAACCAATACAACTTCATTTCCAATATAAAAGTTCAAATACGAACCTTTACAGTCTGCCTCTTTTACCACTTTTCTTGTTACAGGTACTGGGATGAGCTGAAATGGATTTCCATCTATATTTCTCGCTTGTCGCAATTCTTGATAATGCTTTTCCTGCACCTCCAAAAGGTACGACTCTCCTTCCCCAAAAGGATCATATTCATAAAGAATTGTATTTTCATTTACAAAACGCGCTGCCCCATCAATATGGTAATCTGTATCTTCATCATAATTATCCTCTCCGCGAATACCAGTTATCCATATAAAATTCGTTACTCCCAAATACTTCGTTAACTCTATTTCAATCTCTTCCTGATTTAGTGTAGGATTTCGATTTTCATTTATAATAGAAGTTTTTGCCGCCATTAAGGTGCCATTTCCATTTATCTCTATTCCTCCACCTTCTATACAGACACTAGATTTAACTTTTGGAATGCTATACATTTCACTTATTTTTTCCGGAATAACAGCATCATTTTCATACGGATATTTATCCCCCCAACCATTAAATACCCAGTGTGTTAAACAGAGATTGCCTTCCTTATCTTTTACAAAGATCGGTCCATTATCTCTTATCCAAACATCATCCGTTTCTTCAATTAAAAAATCAATTTTATCCATATCTACATTCGCTTCAATTAACTTCGATTGTACATGTACTTTTTCTTCCTCATCAAATACAACAATATGCACATTCTCTCCGTAATGAAGCTCCTTTGCCATCGTTACCCAAATATCATCTAACTTAGCTCTGTAACCTTCACCTCTATGAGTTTTGTCATGAGGCCATTGAAGCCATGTTCCCTCATGTTTTTCCCACTCAGCAGGCATATAATATAAACTATTTCCCATATTTCTCATACATGTTCACCCCTTCTTCGAATGTAAGTTCAGTCTAAACTTTGACATCGTGTTAAGGTCAACAGAAATATCTTCATTTACTTGTAACTACTTCATACGCGGATTCTTTATTCTCCCTTGTGATACACTACTTCTCCTTGTAAAACTGTCATTAAAACTTTCGCATTCGGAATCTTATCGGCACTCATTTTAGTAATATCTTCGTTTAATACTACTATATCGGCTGATTTACCTACTTCAATCGAGCCAGTGATGTTATCAAGACCTAACGCTTTGGCTGGCTTAATTGTATAAGCATCAATAGCTGCATGTACATCGGATAAGCCTTTCTCATCAATACTTAATGCGTTCGAAATCGTCACAAGTGGATTCAGTTCATTTACATCCCAATCACTACTAAGTGATACATTTGCTCCTGTTTTCCAAATTCGTCCTAACGGCATAATTCGTTTCATCTGTTGATCTGAAAAATACGTACTTGCCCAGCTTTGTTTAGGATCTTCCGCAAAATCATGACCTACTTGAAAATCAGCGCTAATACCTAACTCAGCAAAACGTTTTATATCACTATCTTCTACCATTTCCACATGCGTAAGCGTATAAGGCTGATTCGCCCCTTCTTTTTTCGCTGCTTCAATTGCATTTAAACTCTCTCTTACCCCGCCGTCTCCAATCGCGTGAATGAGTGCACCGTAACCAATTTTATTGAGTTCAGTCAACCACCACTTCATCTTTTCTTCTGGAATATAGTTCAACCCATATGGAGTCCCTTTAAACCACTCAAATTTATATTTTTCTAGTATTTTAGCTGTGCTGTTAATACTAATTCCATCACTATACATTTTTACTTGATTAATAAGCATTCGAGATGATACATCATCACGCTTAATTTTTTTGAAATACTCCATTTGTTCTGCTTCATTTAAATTTGGATACACCCACGGACGAAGTACTACTCGTGACGTTAACTTTTTTTCATCATTTACTTTATTCCAAACGTCTAACCAGCCTCGCTTCCAATAAAGACGTCCATCACCGACTGTCGTAATACCATTCTTCGCAACCTCATCTAAACCGTCTAACAAACCTTCATAATTTTTTTCAAAGAGATTGGGCTGAGAATTCCATGCTTTTTCCATCACGATATCCCCTGCTGTATCATACAGAATTCCAAAAGGTTCTCCTGTCTCTGGATCCCGGATAATTCTTCCGCCTTGCGGATCTTTCGTCTCTTTATTTATTCCAGAAAGCTCCAATGCTTTCGAGTTAACCCATACAGAATGAGAGGTTCTTTCCATAATTAATGTCGGATTATTAGGAAACAACTCATCCAGAACTTGTAATGGAGTCTGTTGTTCTGATTTTTCGTCCATATCTTTCAACAATTCTTCCAAACTAAACCCCGTTCCGCTTATCCATTCCCCTTCCTTCACATCTTTTTTACAAGCCTTTAAATATGAGCGTTGTTCTTGCAGCGCAGCATCTGATGAAACACTACAATTCCCTGCTGCTGGTGATTTCGCTTCAAAAATATGATTATGGTTGTCCACAAAACCAGGCAGTATTTGACGCCCTTGTAAATCCACCACTTTCGTATCTTCATTTATAAATCCCTCTACATCCTTGTTTGAACCAACAAATGTAATTTTCCCTTCTTTAACGGCTACAGCCTCTACGATGTCTTGCTTTCCATTTGAAGTATAGATTTTACCATTTTTAAATACTACATTCTTCGGCAACTGATTAGGTAGAGCAGAGCTACCATTCTCACCTTCTCCTACTTCAGGCGTACATGCTGAAATCCATACCATACTAAGAACCAGACAAATAAGTAAGATTTTTCTTTTCATATTCTTTCTCCTTTTTATTATGATAAATTGCTTTCGTATATAGAATAAGGATTGACATAATGTTAATGTCAATCCTTATTCTCATTCTATTTTCGTAACTAAAAAACAAATTTGTGTGACATACTCTTCTACTAAACAATCACATTCAGGTCCCTTTATGTAGACCTCATATGGTGAATTATTTATTACATAACCATTTCTTTCAATCCATTCTTCTAACGCTATATAAGCGTAACCTATGTAGTCGTAACTTCCATAATGTATAGTAGTAACGATTTGATGCTGATTTAGCTTTTTTATTTCACATTCTTGTAATACGTCTTTATCGTTTCCATGCATAACCGGAATTCTTAATTCAATATCACTGTGATTTGGAATATACTCTTTATCATAAAAAACTACGGATGGAGAACCGACTATTTGAAAGCTATTTTTTTGTACATTTTCATATAAGTCATAAAAATAATCATCCATATCATCTATATCTATTTGTAGTCTTTGAGTAATTACCGTCATTTCATTTCTCATTCCAATTAATATATCGTAACTTCTATGGCGAGCAATATTTAGACCATGATTCATATTTACCATTTCATTCATTTCTGAAATAACCTGTAAATTTTGTTTCACCTCATGAGATAACTCTATAATTTGTGCTTGCATATGTTTAATAAATGAATCTTGATCTGACGACTGAAGAATGATTTTAATTTTCGGTAAAGGGAACTTATACTCCCTTAACTTTTTTATTTTCAATGCTATTTCTAACTGCCCTTGCTCATAATATCTATACCCATTTTCCGGGTTCACATATGCTGGTTTCAATATTTCCTCTTTATCATAATGCCTTAACATTCGTGTACTCATTTTACAAATCCGTGAAAATTCAGTAATTGTATACATATAAATACCCCTTGAATACATTTTCTTATATATAAGCTTATTTATTAAAACCAATCAAATATTTTTCTGATTGAAGAACCTTCATTCTGATCGTTCAGCCTTTTCATTTTTGAAGGTAACAAATGACTAGGACAATACCACGTTAAACAATTCATCGCGCCTCCCATTGTCGATATTTCTCCTACATGAATTTGAATAGCTTGTTTCTCAGTATGCTGTTGAATATATCGTAAAACTCCCTCATCTTTAGCTAATCCAAACTTAGGAACGTAAAGCGTATCACATGTTTCTAACATATTTATATATAAACCTTTTGCTGACGCTATCTCTTCATCGTATTGACCCTTCTCTGTATATGACGAAGGAACAAATATAAATTCAGCCTCTGGCATTTGCTCTTGAATGATCTCTTGAACATTATATCTAAATTCATGATCCCCTAAAAAATCACTAATAAACATTGTATGTTCATCAATAAATTTAACCATTCCGTCTGCGTGTGCAAGTACATCTCCCTCTTCAGCAGGAATAATAATAACCCGACTCACATCTAAATCCCATTCCAGTTGCTCTATAATTTCTTCTTCCGTCCAATCATAATTATCATCAAATATGCGTTCCGTTAATATAACGGTATCTTTTTTATTCCAAATAAGATTTCCACCGTCTAATATCAATGGAGATGTCACATATTCAAAATCGTTCTTTTTCAACCATTTATTAAATTGTTGATCTAAATATCGTCCTTGATCTTTCGGTAAGTAATTTGGTTGATATTTAAATTTAACTAGATGATTTGTTACAACTGGTGCAACATCTCTTAGCCAAATATCATCATACTCAAAAAAGTTTGTATGAAAGTCTTGCTCTTCAACAGATAAAGATATAAGTTGATCGGTAAATGCTTTATTTTCATTTAAGTATTCATTAAAATAAATAATGTCTTCATAAAATGGTCGATAATATTCATTCGATTTATCTGGTATTGCAGTAAAAATAATTCCATTATGTTTTTGTTCCATATTATTTACCTCGCTTTTTAATAATGATTGAATAACTGTTTTCAATAAGCCAACTATTCCCCAATTCATTTCTCTTTTCATTACAATTTTTGAAACGTGCACATTTCATGAATGGATTATAGCACGGAGAAATATTATATATTTATATAAAAAATATAAAGCAGGCGTTAAGCCGTAAACTGACTCTTGACAAGATTTTTAAATTTTAATCGTCGTACACAATGAAGGATTAGATGATTTTTTTATCAAGATTCAAATCCATTACTTCTAATAGAGCGTTTTGATTATATAAATTCACTAAATGTGTTTCTACCCCAATGCAAATTCCTTCTAACGGGAGATCATTTGGATCTTGACCAAATGGATCCTCAATTTCAACTCCTATTGCTTCAATCCCTATAAATGCAAAACTTATAAACGTAGTTGCAAGTACTGTAAACCATCCAAGACTATCAACAAGACCAATCGATAAAGTCCCGCAAAATATGAGCAGTAAAATTTTAATATGAGCAAAATATGCAAAAGGAATAGGCGTTGTTTTGATCCGATCACATCCACCCACAGCCGTAAGCAGAGTATTCAAATCAGCTTCCATATTAATTATTGCATTTGGGTGAATTTGACCCGTTTTCAAACCTTTTGATAGTATAGTTTTTAACATAAAAACTATACTAATCGGTAAATGAATAGACTCAGCCAACATTTCTTTTTCCTTCTCAGAACAAATATCAAACAATGCTTTTATTTCGGATAAATCTTTTTCGTCTCTCAAATGTCCTTTCGCTATCTTTGGAAAAGCAATTAACAAATGTAAAAATTTTAATTTTTCCTGATCCGTCTTTTTCCCTTCAGACTCCCAATAACATAAAAAACTAACTGCCAAATTTCTAGTACAAGCACCAACCGTGCCAAATAACTTTCTACCTTCCCAATACCTATCATAGGCAGTGTTAGTACGAAAAACTAACAGTAGACCTAAAGCTCCTCCAACAATTATCCAAGGAGTTTGATTAATTTTTATTTCTACATAATAATAATTAATCACAGTTACTATCGTTGAAATACATATATATAATAAAATTTGCGGGAAAATATCTCTTATAACTGTTCCCTTTAATGTAAATATTTGATGTAAACTATTTTGATTATTGTAATGAACCATATTTACAAAAACCTCTTTCCTTATTAACCTTTTATTCTTTTAAATTATGAAAGTATACAATTAAATAGTAGAATCATAAACCCTATTATTATAAAACTGGTTAAGATTATTTCTTTCAATACTGTTACTCCTTTTTACCAAAAGATAAAACATCTTTTTTGATTTAAATAACAAACGTTCACTCTTCTAAATCACGACGCATTATTTTAGAATTTGCAATGAATAAAGCACTAATTAATACAAGAATCGCGCAAGCATATATCAATGAATCCATTGGACTATCATGGTCTATAATAATTAGACGAACAATAGCCGTAATACCTATATATATAAAATAACGTAATGGAAAATGAAAGTTCATTTGAAAATACTTTATAATCATTACGATGAATTCAAAATATAAAAAGAATACGACAATGCTATCAATTAAATGATAACTAGATTCCTCACTATTTAATTTAAGTTCTTGTATAAATTGAATGACTTCTTTCATAAGAAACACACTTAAAACAATTCCCAAGCAGATCAAAGCTACATTTATAATGTACTGTAGAACGATAGGGAAAAACGAAAATACTCTTTTTAAATTCTTTAACACAAACATTTTTCTCCTTTTCCATATAAAACAATAATGACAATATACTTTTATTTAATTATCGTTACATTAAAATTATACATTCCGTTCTTGTTACAGATGTTAAAACAAGAAAAAATAAGTAAAGATAGCATTTCACCTATTTTGTCTATAAAGCAACATAACGAAACTATAATCGATTACTTCAATTGAATCGGTTGTTGCTGTGTCACACAATGGATCATTCCGCCATTTTTATAAAGCGCTCTCACATCAATTCCCACTACTTTACGATCCGGGTATAATTTCTGAATCGTATCGTTTGCGATTTTGTCATTTGGATCATTATAGTTAGGCACCAATATAACTGTATTCCCAACATAATAATTGATATACGACCCCTTATAATCTAGAGTTTTTCCACCTTCTAAAGTAACTTTATCTTTACTAAGCGGTAAGTATTCGTACTTATATTTCTGTCCTGAAGCATTTTTTGCATCTAACAATTTATCCATATCTTTGTTTGACAAGCCCCATTCAGCCAAGTCATCTTCTGCCATCGTTACGATTGTAGATTTATCATGGAATTTAGCAAATCCATCAATATGAAAATCAGTAATATCTAAATTAGGCACTCCATCTAACCAAATAAAGCTTGTCACCCCAAGGTCACTTATATATTTTTCAATTTCCGCTTCTGATAAATCAGGATTTCTATTTTTATTCGTTACTGCGCTTCGAGTTAATAAAGCAGTCCCATTGCTGTCTAATTCAATTGCGCCACCTTCAAGGACAAATTTCCCCCAATCAATTCTTTCAATCCCTAATTGTTTACTAACATTCTCACGTATACGGGCATCATTTTTATATGGAGTTTTCTTTCCCCAACCATTAAATGCTGGATCTAATATTTTTAGATTTTTATTATTGTCATAAACAAAAATCGGTCCACTATCTCTTGCCCACACATCATCAGTAGGAGCGATAAAGAAATCAACTTTATCCATATTCAGCCCTTTATCTATTAAAAGCTTATTGATTCGCTCTTTCTCTTCCTCATCATATGCAACAATGTGGACTTTTTCACCCTCAGTTAAAGCACTTGCCATCTTAATCCAAATAGGTTCAACTTCTTGTTTATACTCTTGACCATATGTGTATTCATGAGGCCATTGTAGCCATGTACCTTCATGTTTATCTTTTTCATCCGGCATCGTATATTTTCCAGCGTTTTTCTGTACCTCTACTTTTTTATCCTCTTTCCCTTTGACATTTTCATTATTCCCTTCAAAAGAACATCCACTAATAATCGTTGTAGATAATGTAGCTATTAAACAAAACTTTACTATTTTTTTCATTTTTCAACCTCCTGTTCATGTCTACAATAATGTAAGGCTTAACATAGTGTGAAGCTCAAGCTTTTTCATCAATGTAAAAATTACCAATTATTCTTCCGCATGATAATCACATAATTTCAATACAAATAGATGACATTCACAAAATACACTTCCTATATTTAACATCCCTATCATTTAACTTCCTTCATAAATTTATTCTAATACTAATCCCCTCTCATACATGCTTGTTCACTAAATAAAAAAAATCGGTATTGATAATTTTATATCAATACCGATTTTTAAATAATTATTTTCCTTCTATTAAATCATTCGCTAATTTCCTAAACTCTTGATTAAATGTATCATTCATACCATTTTGTACGTTAGAGAATAATATTACAAACGTTCTTTTATCCCAGTTAAAATTATTAAAAGTGTTCCAGCCAGCTAATACACCGTGGTTATGATAATAATCTGGGTAAATATAGAAGCTAAATCCATATTTTCTCGCAGGTGATACTGTAAACATATCTGATAAGCTTTGTTTAGAAATCAGCTTTCCATCCATAATAGCCTCATCTAATCTTTTCATATCTTCAACGGTCGTATACATTTCACCACAACCATACAGCCAGTTCATTTTTAAGCGGGGTGTAGCTATTAACTCATTATCTTTTTTCGTGTAACCTTCTGCTAAGAAAATATCTTCAGGGAGAGTTGCACCCATACCAGATTCATTCATTTCAACAGGAGTAAAAATGTTTTCTTTCACATATTCAGCAAGCGGTTTATTCGATATCTTTTCTACAATATACGCAAGTACCATATAATTATAATCTGTATATTTCCATCCTGTCCCTGCAGGAAATTGCAACTTTTGCGCTCCAATCCACGTTACTAACTTTAAACGTGATGCCGCATCAACACTACCTTGTCCCTGATCTGGTAACCCAGACGTATGTGTTAACAAATTTCGTAACGTAATGTTTTTATCTGCTGGAAACGATGGAATATACTTATTTACATTGTCTTCAATATTCAATTTCCCTTTTTCTCTTAGCTGTAATATAGATATTGCAACTACTGTTTTCGTTATGGAACCGATGCGATATTTTGTTCTTGGCGTTGTTAAAACTTTATCTTTTATATTCGCATACCCGTAGCCTTTTCGTAAAACCACATTATTTTTATCCGTTACGAGAACCGTTCCGTTAAATCCTTTATCTTTTAAATATTGATCGAGTTTCGTTGCTGCAATATCATAACGTTTTTGCTGATTCGCATCAACTTTCGGTTGAACATTTCCAACTTTATCCTCAAAATTTGAAAATGTCTTCAAACTGTATTTCTTTTCTTTATTTGCATGTATGAGTGCAGCGACACTCCCACAAAAAATAGCAAAAACAAAGAAAGCGATTAACCATTTCTTAAACATATGGGAACCCTCTTTTATCTAGTTTCACTTTATACTTTTCCATTCTATTCTATATCTTTTAGTTTTTAAATATCTTATAATCTATCTACTCTATTATTCCTCATAGTAAACTAGATTCCTTTTTCTAACGTTCAAATTTTAACTACTCTCTATTGTAGTTCTTTTTTACAAAATTTCCACCTTACAATCGGATACATCCCACTTAAATTCATTTTTTTATGTAACATTCGTTACACATTAACAAGAATGGGGGTGTTACTTTGAAAAATACCGATAAGCACAATCGTTTAGATGATATGATGTTTCATTATCGAGCAACAAAAAATAACAACATAGTTTTAATTGAATATTACGGAAAATGAATTATAAATTTAAAAGGAAATGACATTGAAAAATTTTTAAACAAAATAACTCGGGCAAATAAGGAAAAAGACAAACAACTTATTATGGCTAAAATTACAGGTAACTTCAAAAGAGGAAATGAACGTTAATGAAAACGAATCTCATTTATAACTTGATTATACAACATATTAAAAAAGAAATGTCACTCCCACGACATTTCTTTAGATTTTCTTCATAAAAGATTTACATTTTTAATATTCGTTTACTTTTACATAAACTCACTGCTGAAACGCTTAGTAATGC
The DNA here is from genome assembly GCF_038050385.1 of Bacillus sp. FSL R9-9410. Lineage (NCBI taxonomy): Bacteria > Bacillati > Bacillota > Bacilli > Caryophanales > Bacillaceae > Bacillus > Bacillus sp. FSL R9-9410. Next base: position 1,394,312 of record NZ_JBBOTV010000001.1, on the reverse strand, counting down.
AGCTATCCCCATCCATGCATATGTGTAGCCTTTTCCATCTACTATATAACCAAACAAAGCAGGTGCAAAGATAATAGCAATTTGATTAAGTGTAAGCGCAAAACTCACTGTTAGGCCTACCAATTCCTCACTTGCAGACTCAGCAACTTCAACCATAAAAAGACTAAACCAACCGATCGCAAAGAACCCTAGCAGTCCGCTCATCACAAACAATGCCTCAAGTGTCATTGTGTTTATACTCATTACAACAACTAAAATTAAGCAAAAAGATATACATACAGTTATTAATAAAGGTGTACGACGATCACCTTTGTAATATGTATCACTTATTGTAGCTAATATAATTCGCCCAATCATTCCTGCAACTAGCATAACTGAAAATACTTTCCCTGCTACAATAGGTGTTATCGATTTTTCAACAGCTAAAAACTTCATAAAATGTCCGACTAATATCATTTGTAAAGAAATCATGCAAATACCTGTAATAAAAATTGGATACAGCTCTTTTTTACATATTACCTTTTTTAACTGCATCCAAAAAGAAATACTTACATTTTCTTGGCTCTTGTGTTCTCGTACGTACGATTCCTTATAAAATATGAAAAACAATAACCCGCCTATTATACATATAGTTGCAATAACATTTATCGTATAAGCTAAACTAAATTTAATTGTAAGCAAAGGGATTATTACTCCTGCTAACGCCCCGCCAATAGGTATACCAGCTTGCCGTATTCCCATAGCTAATCCGCGAATCTCTTTCGGAAACCATTTCAAGATTACTTTACTTCCCCCTGGCTGGGATACACTATAAAAGGTCCCTATTAAAAGAAGAACAAATAATAACCCAATAAATCCCCTTGCCGTATGAGCAAGTAACAGCGCCCCGCCAAGTAATACAGCACTCGCTCCAATTAATATTCTTTCATTATATCGATCAAGTAACCTTCCGGCAAAAAGCATACAAAACAGCGGACCAATATTTACAGCACTTATTAACAACCCAACCTGCATATTCGAAAGTGCATATTTCTCTTTCCAAAATAACGCAAGTACCCCTACTCCATATGTTATAAGTGTTGCACTTGCCTGTGCTACCGTTGCCAAAGTTAACATGATCCATTTATTAGAACTACTGTACTTTTCAATTTTTTCTTCACTTATCAACGTTATCTCCCCCATATCCCTTTCATTGTATGAAGGTTCTGATATCATGTAAAATAAGTGTTAATAATAGAATCCATCAAAAAAATTGATACCTTTTTCGGGGTGATAATAAATGGACATAAAAGATTTAACGGTTTTTTACGAAGTTGCGACAGTAGGAAATATATCTCATGCTGCTAAAAACTTAAACTATGTACAATCAGGTGTAACGATGCGTATAAAACAACTAGAAATTGAGTTAGGTGTGCCTTTATTTTATCGAAATGGAAAAGGCGTTACTTTAACTTCTAACGGAGAAATTTTGTTAACATATGCAAAACAAATCATCCATCTAATCGATCAATCCATTCAAGCTGTTCAAAGTAGCGGAACCGAGCCAAAAGGCACGTTAAAAATCGGGTGTACAGAATCGACAACAGCCGTTCGTCTCCCGCCTATATTAACGACCTATTATGAAAAGTATCCAGAAGTTGAATTGATTCTAGAAACAAATACGACAGACCAATTAACTCAGCTCGTTTTAGAGCGAAAACTAGACGGGGCTCTTATCGCTGGAAATATTCAGCATACTGAACTTCATACACTTTCATTTCGAGAAGAAGAACTCGTTCTCATTAGTAAGACTCCTCTATCTTCCTTTAAAACAATAGAAGAACTGAATTTACTCGCTTTTAGTCAAGGTTGTTATTACAGAAAACTATTAGAAAACTGGCTTCAAGAAGAAGGGATTTCACCTAAAAGAATACTAGAGTTCGGAACAATTGAAGCAATACTTGCATGTGTAAAATCAGGTATGGGCGCGGCTATTATGATGAAATCCATTATTCCAGATTATGAACATGGTGTATCTTTAAATACATTACCAAATCACTTTAAAAAGGTTCCTACTACCTTTATTATTCGAAAAGATATTTTCCACTCAGCTGCCTTGCAAAAATTTATGGAGATGATCAACAATGCGTGAACAGAAAATACGCGGAATGAAACGAAAAACAAAAACTCTTATAAAAAGAATTGAAGACTCTACTAAAGCATTTCCGTCTACTTTCTATAACGATGAATACTGGCATATGCCTTTACCAGGCTCTCAAGCTTTTATCAATTCTAGTACAACACCTAGGAAAGTAAAGCGATTGTGCATTCAAACCCTGTTAAATCAAGCGAATCAATTAATGACAATGAAACCGAACGATACAAATACATATCGAGTCGTTGTTATGATCAAAATAGCAAGCTTATGGAACTCACAAATCATCATATTTAAAAACGATGACTACTTTCAAAATTTTTTCAATAGAGATAACGAATTTCAAAAATGGATTCCCCTCTCCAATGCTTCCGACTTCGGGCATGAATGGAAAATATCAATTTCTAACAGTGTCCAAACATTGCATTTCCAAGAGATAATCAAGGATGAAGATGGATTTAATGATGAAGGAGAACTTTTGTTTATAGGAGAGTTATCATAAAAGGGGAACTGTCAAATGAAAAACTTCCCTTTTTCCACTAAACAACATCGCTATATAATGAATTTAACATTTCACTATATAGGAGATTTTCATATGGTAATCCCTAAATACCCTGAAGTCCCACATCTTACGAAAAAACAAATTGAAGAAATAACCGAAATCGCTTTCCTAAAAGAATCAACACCACAACAGTGTGATGCAATTTTCGTTTTCGGTGGTTCCCATCCTGGTAATTGGCAAGCTCCTTTACATGCTTATCAACAAGGTTTAGGTGCACAAATTATCGTCACAGGTGGTACTAGTTTACATGGAATGAAACATCCAAACTGGAATTATGGAGATTTATCAGAATCAGAAGTAATTGTTAACAAGTTAATTGAACACGGTGTACCGGAAGATGCTATCATTTTCGAGAAAAACTCTCTCCATTCTATCGCAAATGTAATTGAAGCTAAGAAGATCTTTGATTTTACAACAATTAACAGTTTACTATTTGTATGTAAAAGCTTAGGAGCAGGCCGGCAATATAGAGTATTAAAAAAACATTTACCAAAACATATAACTTGTATTCCATATACATTTGATACAAGTTTTGATGGTGATTTTATAATTAATAGATATAATTGGATGGAAAATGAGAAAAGTCGCTCTATGATTTTCGGCGAATACTTGAGAAATGTTTGCTACGGCCGAAAAGGTGGAATTGAACCTCCTGAGAAAGAGATTGAAGGATTAGAAAAATACGTAGTATATTACCAACATCTTGCATAATATTTTTTCAACATAAAAAATATCGGGAAGCCAATATAAAGGCTTCCCGAATATTCTAATGATGCATAAATAACACTAAAATTACTTTTCCTTTTTCATCCCCCCACATTTCAGCAAAGAAACAATACTCTTCTGGGAAATCTTCTAAAGATACTGGTTCATCAGTAAGACAAATATTATTGTGATATTTTGTATCCCAGTCTGCTCTCACATCATCTATTGATTCACGTTCTAAATTACTTTTTCGATCGTCGTAATAATGAGAAATAAACACTTCTTCTATTTCACCGTTAAAAACCATTTGTTTCAGTTCTTCTAATGTAGGATTTTCAGGATATATTTTATTTGAAACTACTATTTCATTATTGTACATTTCCTTACTTTCATTATTTATAAAATAGCCTTTTCTTCTCATAACGCTCAGCCCTTTATATTCATTTTATTATACAGATAAAGCATAGATAGCGGTATATTATCATAGATTTATAGCACTGTTCAAACATTCTTTTACATATTAAGCCAACGCAGACGGCAGCAATAATTGTGGTCCTTCCCCCATGCGCGCCAATACCCAATCATCGTAATACCACATGACTCATATAATCTCCCCTTCTCATTACGTTTCCTGATTGAAAGCCTTATATGATACGAAGTTCTTTACTTTTGAAAAATACCACGCGCAACAATTTCCCATGACTTTTGAAATTCTTCGTTTATCTTCTCTTCTTTCCATCGCTCAGAAAAAGCAGGCTGGTAGAACGGTGATAGGAGTCCAAAAATCGTATGCGCTAAAAATAAACTGTCTTGTTTTTCAATCTCGTTACGCTCTATCCCTTGATTTATAACCTTCTCCAGTTGCCTAACTAATCTTTCTTCATGTTTTTGGATAACAGCATTCTTTTGCTGAACTAACGAACTATTCAATGTAAATAGCTCTTCATTTTCCAGTAACTCTTTCTGTTTAAGTTGGAACAAACATAAGAACCACTCTTGTAAAATCACTGCTGTTTCTCCGTCTTTCCCACTAATTTTCTCAAGTTGATCCGAATACTTTAATAACCATCTTTCTAAAATAGCGTCTCGAAGTGCTGCCTTACTACGAAAATAAGAGTATAAAGCTGCATGACTAACATCAAGTGATTTCGCAATACTAACGAGAGTCGTCCTACTCCATCCGTATTTAATCAATTCCTTTTCCGCTGCATCCAAAACAACATTTCTCGTTAATGCTTTTTCTGTCATTTTTCTCACCGTCCACTTTATTTACATAATAAAATTATCTTCTGTTATTTCAATAACTTACATTTTTTATTATTTGTAAGTTGCAATCAAAAAAATTCATCTTTCAAGTAGGTTATAAGATTAGCACATCCGCTTACGACTTACAATATTTTATTTTTGTAAGTTGTAAGCAATCAAAACACCGCTTTTGAAATACAAGCGGTGTTTTTATATTTAATTACATAATAAACGATTCATTATCTCTTCAAGTAATATACCCGGCTTTACTACCTCATTTTCCGTACGCCATCCAATAAATCCATCTGGTCTTATTACTACCGCTCCTCCATTTTCTATCCCGTATAGTTTTCTAAAAAAGTTACCTTGATCGATAAAATCACCAGTTAAACCTACCTGATACACTTTTATCTTTACTCCTAATCGGGATGAAACAACATTTGCAGCTTCAGTCCAAGTACTAGGCTCTGCTCCAGTAAGTAACACAAAGTTGCTACCAAATAGATCAAGTATAGAAACTTCATTTCCTTCATAAGTTCCCCAAAAATGTGGCGCACGAGTTCCAGGGCGTCCGTTCAAATCAACTATATTCATTCTATGCGGTGTGTTACATTCGTCTATAATTGCTTCTGAGCAATACTGATAGCCAGCAGTGACAGCTAAACTATCCATAGTATTCAAATTACCTTCCTCTCTATTCGCTGCACGAAATAATATACTACTCGCATGGTCCGTCGTTAATTTTGCAACAGGATATCGCTCTTCATGGTATGTTTCTAACAATTTCGGATTTGCTTTCCCTTTTATAACAGCCGCTAATTTCCAAGCTAAATTATGTGCATCTTGTATCCCTGTATTTGAACCGAATCCTCCTGTTGGCGGCATAATATGTGCTGAGTCACCAACTAAAAAGATGCGATTTCCCTGAAATTTCACCGCTGTACTTTCACTCGCTTCCCACGGTAAAACACTTACTATTTCTGGCTTAATATCCATGCTCCCAATTGCAGTTTGAATAATTTGTTTACAGCGTTCTATAGAGAAATCCTCTGGTCGCTCCCCTTTTACTGGATCATAAGCTACATGATAAATCCATTTACTTTCGTTATTGACTGGAATAAGCGCACCAATTACTTCTGGATGTACTATCATAGTAAAACCGAATGCGTCTCCTTTAATAAATTCACTCAAATCCGCTTCAAAATATATGTTCATATAATAACCACCGATTACACCACGGCCCTCGGTTAAAATACCTAGCTGTTCACGTATTTTACTTTTCGCTCCATCTGCTGCGATTACATAATCACAATAAATAAGACACTCTTCCTTCGTTTCACGATTTCGAATAGTTGCTATTACTCCGTTCTCATTTTGCTCATAAGAAACCAGTTCATGATTAAAAGATAGATTTCCGCCTAACTTTTGCGCGTATTGTAACATCATCTCTTCTAAAGTAATTTGATAACAAGCAGTTTGTTTTGATGGGCTAATCTCTTCCACTTTACGAACTAACTTTTCATTATTTTCATACTGTGCCGCCCTTATTTGTTCCAACTCTTCATTCTTTACCTCAGCTATTGTTTGAACCGCAATTCTCCCGTGACAATTCTCTAATGCTTTACCAGCTAATCTAATTCCTTTTTCTAGACCTAATTCTCGAAATAATTCCATTGTGCGAAATGTGATTCCACCTGCTTTCGGATGAATCGCAGTAGACGGATGCCTTTCTATAAGCACATAATCAATGTTATGTTTCGCAAGAAATAATGCAGACGATAATCCTGATAAGCCCCCTCCAACAATTAAAACTGGTACATGTTTTGATTTCATATATTTTCCCTCCACATATATTCTTCTGAGCTCAGTGACATAAATATAATCAAAAAACCAACAAAAATATAGACTTATATTTCATTTTGAATTATCATATAGATAGATTACGCCCCCAATTTCTTTTTTCCTTTTATACAGCTACAACTATGAAGACTGTGTATGAATAAAAGGAAAAAAACAAAAAGAGCCTTCGTTATATAACGAAGGCTCTTTTTGTTTTTTTGACAGTTAAATGGACACAATGTAATGAAGTCCTTACAATAGATTTCAAGGGGATCATTTACAATAAACGTATAATATTTTTAATTAACCTCACACAGAATACATATAAGTACAAGAAAATAATTAAAAACCAATTACAATTCAAATTTCAAAAACACACAAAAAGGAGGAGATACGATGACTAATAAAAACGAAACTGGTTGGAATTTAGAGAGTAGTTATACTGACCTGCCCAAATCATTTTTCACTGAAATCCCCCCAACTCCTGTACACTCACCGGAGTTAATTAAACTAAATAATTCTTTAGCAATATCTCTTGGCGTTAATCCTGAGGAACTAAAAAAGGACGCTGAAATTGCCATTTTAGCTGGTAATACTATTCCAGAAGGAGCTCATCCACTAGCTCAGGCGTATGCTGGACACCAATTTGGTCATTTCAACATGTTAGGAGATGGTCGTGCCCTTTTAATTGGAGAACAAATTACTCCTTCAGGCGAACGGTTTGATATTCAATTGAAAGGTTCCGGTCCAACTCCGTATTCGCGCCGCGGTGATGGCCGTGCCGCACTCGGTCCAATGCTACGTGAGTATATTATTAGTGAAGCGATGTACGCACTTGACATTCCAACTACTCGCAGTTTAGCAGTAGTCTCAACTGGCGAACCAATCTATCGCGAAACAAAGCTACCTGGAGCTATTTTAACAAGAGTTGCAAGCAGTCATATACGCGTTGGAACATTCCAATACGCAGCAGCTCGCGGCTCAATCGAAGATCTCAAAGCGTTAGCTGACTATACGATAAAAAGACATTATCCAGAAATTGAATCTACTGAAAATCCATACGTTTCATTACTACAAGAAGTTATTAAGAGACAAGCAAGCCTCATCGCCAAATGGCAACTCGTCGGCTTCATTCACGGCGTAATGAACACTGACAATATAACGATTAGCGGTGAAACGATTGATTACGGTCCTTGTGCCTTTATGGATAGTTATGACCAAGGAACAGTATTTAGCTCTATTGATGTAAAAGGCCGCTACTCATATGGAAATCAGCCCTATATGGCTGCATGGGACCTTGCACGATTAGCTGAATCTTTAATGCCGATTCTACACGAAGATGAAGAAGAAGCGCTAAAGATTGCACAAGATGAAATTTCAAAGTTTAACGTGCAGTACGAAAACAATTGGTTCCTCGGAATGAAGAAGAAATTAGGACTATTTAGCAATGAAGAGCAAGATCAATCCCTTATTGAGAAACTTTTAAAAGCAATGGAAAAATATAAAGCAGATTATACAAATACATTCCGTGCATTAACTGACACTACATTAGAAAATGCACCTTTATTTGAAAGTCCTGAATTTAAAGAATGGTACGAGCTATGGCAATCTCGGTTAGAAAGACAAAAAGAATCGAAAGATGATGCATACAAATTAATGAAAAATAACAACCCAGTAATCATCCCTCGCAACCACAGAGTAGAAGAAGCACTAGAAGCAGCTGTTAAAAATGGAGACTATAGCGTAATGGAGAAACTTCTTCAAGCTTTAGCAAATCCTTATGAATATTCTCAAGAACAAGCGGATTACTGCACGCCTCCAGCGCCGTCGAATCGCCCTTATAGGACTTTTTGCGGGACGTGATTTAGAGCACTAAGACTGTTTTTCTGCTCCTAATTGTATTATTTATTAGTGTAATTCCCACTAAATTCAAGTACACAATTCGTTATTTTCCATAAAGGAACATTATAAGTAGAAAAGGTGTTTTCATATAAAAACACCTTTTCTACTTTTTTCTCCATCTTTTGAAAAAAAAAAACGTAATTTAATACTCTAGTTTGCGTTTCTTTTATGTATTACATATCGTTAGCATATTCTATGTGATTACAGTTGTATATTATCACCTCTATCAATTTCCTCCCATGCGAAAAAGATACATACACCAAACAAGCTGTCACGAACAAAGGAGAGCTCCTTACTTCCTACCTATTTCTTTCCTAATGCGTTAACTTGGTAACTGTTCTATTAAAATTCTTCTATTCAATCTTCATTTTTTCTTATTATATCCAGGTACATCGATAAGGAACAACTATTCTCGAATATAAAAATCCAGCTATTGTACAAATGTTGATAAAAAATAAAGGAGAAGAGAATGAATCCATTTTAATATAACTAATGAGAATTTGTATGTTCCAATATCTTCACTATATTCCTCAACAATCTTTTATTAAAATTCATTACAATAGTTTAAAATTATGACGGATTACTTTCAACATAATGTGAAGGTAGCTCTAACAACAAAAAACTGGCTTGTAAACCTTTAATGTTTACAAGCCAGTAAGTAATATCAACTAAAGCTAGCACTCTTAAAATAATACTTTAGAGTTGTCTTCCCTCTAAGTATACTAACTCAGGTCTTGTTGGAGACCACCCTTCTCCGTGAGTCGATTGTAACTTATTGACGACAGTATTTGTGGTTGCTGTTTGTTGAATCTTTGGAGTAGTATTTATCGTAAAAACTGTAATACCTGTAACAGCTAAACTCATTACCATTAAACTCAGTTTCTTCATTATTTTAACGCCCCTTTAGCTAAATTTGTTTTTCTTGCTTCAAGACTTAAACAAAAATATTCACTAGACGTTTTATAATCACACACCTCATATAACCTAGCTGCCATCACCTCAGCATATTCTTCTACATAATAAGAAAGATTCTCTTCTTTGAAATAAGAAATCCCTGTAACAATTACCCTTTTTAATTCCTCGATAGTCACATTATTATTTAATGCTTTTAAAATATTGAAATGATGTGTATATTCTTCATTCTCTACTTCTAAACAAAGTTCCAATCCTTTTTCAATAAGGATAGAAGATACATTTGTTTCACCTAACTTAGAATATTCCCTAGCTTGTAAAAAAACAGCTTTGAAATGATTAGGTATTTTCTCTGTTACTTCTGATAAGTGACGGATAGCTAATTCAGAAAGGTTTTGATTTGCATATAGCCACCCTAAGTTGTGCCGCACGAATGAAATTAATCTTTCTTCATTATTTTTTTGTAATAAATTTAATGCAGAATTTAAATGTTCCTCGGCCTGTTCAAACTGTTTTAGAGATACACAACTCATTCCAATAGTATTTTCGCAAGAAGCAGTATTACTTTCATAACCTTGGTGTTTAGAGAAGATATCTTTTGAAATAGTTGCATAGTGAACAGCTAAAAGTGGTTCATTATTATTATGATAGAATAAGGCTAACTTAGATTGAAATTCAGCTTGTTCAATTTCTTCTGGAACGTCTTTCAAAAAAAACTCTGCTTTTTCATAATATTTTTTCGCTTCTTTATAATCTTTAATTATAGTAGCATATACCGCTTTACAAAAATGGTAATAATAAGATAAGAAACCATCCGTCGGAATTTTAAAAGAATCTATTTCGTCAAAGCTTCTCTTTGTGATACTAAATCTATCAACAAGCGTTTTATAACGAAAATCTAGTAAGAAATAATATAATAAATTTTGTTCTTGCAACATTTTATTTGATTCTTGTTTCAAAACATCAATATTTTTATCAATTTCTTGTTTTAAATTAGTTGCTTTTGACAATTGTTGTTGTAACATTGCTTGATACCATTCATTAAGTTGCTTTGTAACCTGTTCGCTTCCCTTCACTGGAATGTTCATAAGATCCCCCTTTTTTGAATATTCTCACATAAATAATAACAAATAGATATTAAGATATAAATATCTCATTAATATTTCTCAACATTTATTTAACATTAAATCCATTAAATTAATCACATGCTGTAAATTTTTTAAAACACTAAAGAAAATTGCCCCCCATAAATACAGCGTCTAAATCACTATAAAAATCTATAAATACAATATATTAACACTTTATAAATGTGTATTCACACTCCACCATTATTTTAAACACCCTTCTTCATCAACCCTGCAATCCCCCTGCTCCCTTCACTCCCAACTTTCTCAAGTTCTTCTACAACTAATTCTCTTCTCTCCACAGAATGATTTTGACTTAACTTCGCTTTTCCTTCTATTTTATTTATCTTTATTTTGAATCCAACTATTCCCCTACTTAATCCTTCCATATAATTTGGATCTACATCGTTCAGTGAGTAGGTGCTCTTTGGATTTTCATATTTATGTACTAAATCTTGAAGAGAATCTATTAATCCCTGTTCATCTTCAACAATTTCTAACTCTCCATATACATGCACCGCAACATAGTTCCATGTTGGTACTGCTTTATTTGTTTCATACCATGACGGAGAAATGTAGCTATGTGGCCCTTGAAAAACAGCTAACACTTGTTGATTTCCACTATCTTTCCACTGCTCATTTGGACGTGCAAAATGACCATATAAAGTAAGTGTTTCCCTATTTAATAATAACGGCAAATGCGTTGCGTACGGTGCTCCGTTATGTTGAGAAAATAAAGTTGCAAAGCTATTTTGTTCAATCATTTCGTACTTCGTCTCTTCATCTTGTATAGTGAAATGTTTTGGTATGTACATAAGCTCCCTCTTTTCTTATCTTCTTGATTGTAATTATTTTATAAGGTCAGTTCATATAGTAAAACCTCTTCTTCAAAAACAATAGGTGGCATTATATGATTTCTGCCACCTTAGTCAATCTTTTTATTTATACAAACTCCCTTATTCAACGATCCTTCATAGCTTTTTCTAATACATATTCAATAAATTCCGTTTTATCTAAGCTATAATTTAAGCGATTTCCCGCCGTTTCTGCTAATTCTTTCTTTAGCTTTCCATATTCAATAACAATGTTTGGATTTCCACGAAGGTAATCACGAAACGCCACATGTCTTCTTAACTCTTCACTATTCTTATCGCATACATATAAATGATGTTCCATCCAAATTGCATTCTTCCCGTCCCTCGGAACATATTGATCCTTTCTCCCAAAAGCTTCTCTCCCCTTAAAACTCCACTCTTCTTGATGAAAATAACCTATTTTTTCAAGTTTCTTTATTATTTTAGGAAAAACATCATAATCTTCTATTACAACATCGACATCTAATATCGGTTTAGAAGCAAGACCTTTAACAGATGTACTCCCAACGTGCTCTATAGAAAAAATGAGTTCTCCCATTACGTTATTAATCAACGTCTGTAATTTACAAAATTCACTTTCCCATTGTGTATTATATTTCTCAACAGTAATAAATTGTTTCAATTGACCACCCTTCTCAAATCACTTTTATAACCTCTGAATATGCGTATCCTTAAAATCAGTTTCATACTTCAATCCATACCCAAGCATTCGATCCATTCCAATATGTGCTGTCCATATTAAACCAATCATTAAAATCGTATCCATCTTTAAATAGACCCCTATTAAAACAAGTAATATTGATATGATATATGTGTGAAATAGATTATAAATTTGTGCACCAACACGTTTGTTAATAGAGTACGCCACCATTGCTAAATCAGGTGCAAAAAGTAATACGATAAATAATAACCAACTAAATCCACATAATGCATATATATAAACCGCAGCTAATAAGACGACCAATCCTTCAAAGTGTATAATTCGTTTCTCCAAAATTCATCATTCCTTATCTGTTAGCTTGAAAATTTTATTCGGATTTAAAATATTTTGCGGATCAAGAGCTTTCTTTATTTTCTCCATTACCAATAATGCCGCACCATGTTCTTCTTCTTGATACTTCTGCTTTCCTATTCCAACGCCATGCTCTCCTGTACAAGTTCCGCCACGCTTAAGAGCATACAGTACAATACTTTCATTTATTTCATCTGCTTTTTTCACTTCGTCTTTATCATTTGGATCAATCATTAAGAGCACGTGAAAATTCCCGTCTCCTACATGGCCAAGAATACCACCAACAAGGCCCACCTTATCTAACGTCTCTTTCGCATTTTGAATCGCGCCAGCTAACTCTGAAATTGGCACACATACATCTGTGCTCATTAGCTTTTTACCAGGATAACTATGAACGTAAGAATAAGCTAAGTTATGTCTTGCATCCCATAATTTATTTCTTGCCGCAGTTTCAGTTTCAAAAGCAACTTCTTTACATTTATGATCAAAAACAATTTCCTTCGTAAACTCGATATCTTGCGTTAGCCCTGCTTCATTTCCGTGAAACTCTAAAAAAAGTGTTGGTTCTTCTCTGTAATTTGTTTCATTGTAATGATTTACTTGTTTCATAGATAATTCATCAACAAGTTCTATTCTCGCAATTGGAATGCCAGCTTGTAGTATGTTAATAACAGCTTCTACTGCATCATTTATAGTTGGAAACGATGCTCTCGCAGCCATAACATGTTCTGGTATGCCGTATACTTTTAATGTTAGCTCTGTAAAGCATCCAAGCGTACCCTCTGATCCTACGAAAATACCATTTAAATGATAACCTGATGATGACTTCGCCGCTAAATTGCCAGTATGTATCACTTGCCCATCAGCAAGCACCACTTCTAAATCACGAACTTGATCACGCATTACGCCATACTTAACCGCTGTCGTTCCGCTCGCATTCGTAGCAGCCATGCCTCCTAACGTTGCATCTGCACCTGGATCTACACTAAAAAACAAACCGTACTTTTTCAATTCTTTATTGAGCTGAGAACGAGTCACTCCTGGTTGTACTTTCACAAGAAAATCTTTCTCTCTTATTTCAAGTATTTTGTTCATTAATGAAAAATCAACTGTAATCCCCTTTTCATAAGGAATTATATGACCTTCTAAACTAGAACCTACTCCAAATGGAATGACAGGTTTTTTATGCTCACTCGCTACTTTCATTATTGCTCTAACCTCTTCCATCGTTTTTGGAAAAACAACTACATCAGGTAAACTACTATTATGGTAAGATTCATCTTTACTATGTAACTCTCTTACTGTCTTATTAACCACTACTTGATCTTCAGGAAGTACATCCTTTAATTCATTTACTAAACGCTCAATTGTTATTTCCATTACATACTCTCCTTTTATATTATTTACTCTACATTAATTATACCATTTTTATACAAAATAATTAGAATAGTTAAATTTATGAAATTTTATATACAAAAAAGAACTTGCAGTATTCCCTACAAGTTCTTTTTTAAAACTATATTTTAGACGATTTTTTCAATAAAATCATAAACCAAACTAAAGTAAATGCCATCATAGAATGAGAGAACCCTACAATATAAGTTAACCCTTTAAAGTCCGCTCCATTTAGTTGAAGAAGTCCTCTCGCTGCTAGCGAACCTAACATTAAAGTTAATGCGATATTATGTAAAATAAACCAGTTATTAAATCCTTTCACTTCATGAAACGCGAATACTTTTGCTAATCCTAAAGCAATTAAAAAGAAGAAAAAGCCAAGTACTAACGTATGCGTATGCAAAAGATTTAATAAAGTAGAGCCTAAAATCCCTTTATATTTTCCATACTCCCTAGCAAATATTCCTGACAATAAACCGATAATCAAATAAGTAAACGATGCATTATATAATTTCTTCATTATGTACCTCCTTAAGTAGAATGTGTAGTGTGTCATATTTAGTAATAATGATAGTTATATAGTAAAAACTCCTAGTTTCCTAGGAGTCATTGTATAAGTATCTCACTCTTTACAATCAATCCTAATTATAAAATATCTTTTTATACAAAACAATCGAACTTTATGTGAACAGTAACTCTCAATTAAAATAACTTGCACTTTTATTTCGCACAATCCATACTAATTGTTATAACTTTTAAAGGGGGTGCAATAGATTGATAGTTCTTGAAACTGAAAGACTCACTCTTCGCTGGCTCGATGTAAAAGATACTCCGTTTATTCTTGAATTAGTAAATGATCCTGCATGGATTCAATTTATTGGTGATAAAGGCATTAAAAACTTAGAAGATGCAAAAAAATACATCTTAAACGGACCCGTCGATATGTACAATAAAATGGGCTTTGGTCTTTACTTAGTTGAACAAAAAGAAGATCTCACTCCACTTGGTATGTGCGGCCTTATTAAAAGAGATTCATTAGAAGATGTTGATATCGGCTTTGCTTTTTTAGAAAAATTCCGTTCAAAAGGGTACGGCTATGAATCAGCTGCTGCAGTAATCGAATACGGTGTACAAAAGCTCGGACTGAAACGAATTGTAGCAATTACTTCTATAGATAATGTTGCTTCAGGCACGCTGTTAGAAAAAGTAGGATTGCGATTCGAAAAAATAATTTCAGACTCAGGAGAAGATCTAAAATTATTCGGGTATAACGCATAACAAAAAAGGGTCGCCATTCATGGCGACCCTTTTTTTCACTTCACTTCTACCGTATAATTCCCTGTTCCACCACCATACTGGTATACATGTAAATAGTACTTCCCTGGATACGTATAGTAACTACCTACTAATTTATTTCCTTGTTGCTGTGCATACGTAACATAATTATTTAAATCTGCTTCTGAATAAAGAACCCAGTTTACTCCGATATTATTTTCCTTCGTTACATTAATTTGAAGGTTTTTCGCAGTTTCTATATTTATTTCAAAGTAATCACTCGTATCACCGTTTCCTAAACTAGCACGTAAAACTTGATTTAACTGCAGTTTATTTGCCGTTTGGAATGAATTATTTGGCTCTTTTTCTACACTGTTATCTTCTTTCTTTTGAACCGTTACACTTGTTGTAGCAGTATTAGTTAATCCTTTATCGTCTGTTACTGTTAATTTCGCCGTATACGTTCCTTCTTTTGTATATACGTGAGTTGGATTTTGTTCATTACTTACTGTACCATCGCCAAACTCCCATTTATAAGAAGCAATTTTCCCATCTTCATCTTTTGATCCATCGCTTTTAAACGAGATTGCTTCATTCACATTTCCGCTATACGGGCCATTAATAACCGCAACTGGCGCTTTATTCACAGCACCTTCTTCTGTATTAATACCGTGGAACACAACATCATATTCAAATTGCCCTGATGCATTTACACGGTAATTCACGAAGTAAGCTGTTACTGTTTTATAGCCTGTCCATTCTTTTGCACTTAAACGTTTTAACGTATCATTAACGTTTTGCGTAATTGTTTTCCAGTCTTCATATTCTCCTTTTGCAGAAGTTCCTGTATATGTTCCTTGCAGTGTAAATGTATTAAAGAATTGTGATTTATTTTTCTTTACTGATACATTACTTAATTTTGCTTCCGCTGTAATTTCTGCGGCAATATCTGAAACTGGTTTCGGTGCATGAGTTGCTAAATAATCATCTGACACTAACGGAACATTATATTTCTCACGATTGTCTACTAACATTTGCATATAGTCTTGATACTCTTTATTTAAATTCGCATCTTTACTTAAAGCAGAGCGGTATGCATCATATGCTGTTACATCATTTTTCCTAATAAGATCATGAATTTTGTCAAACATATCATATCTCTTATTGTACATATATGATTGTAAAGCGAAGGAATAATTATAGAAATCCCACGTTCCATACTTTGCATTTAACGTTCGCTCTGCCGTATAACGTTCTGCTGGATTCGAAGATAGTCCTCCTATAATGCTCTTTCTTGGAACGACGTTGTCCGTTCTCGTTGCCCCTGCAAAAAACTCAGCATTCCCTTCTTCAAACCAGGATAATCTCTCATTTTCATATAATTTACCTTGTCCCCAAAGTCCTGGCACTTCATATCTACCTTGTAAATAATGCGTGAATTCATGTCGGAACAATTCTTCTAAGCTATAAATACTTTCTTCTGGCGTACGTTCATAAGTAAAGAACGTACCTGTTCCTTCTATATAAAGACCGCCGTTATTCGTTTCATACCCGTACAATTGACGATTAAATTGATATTCAGCCGGGCTATTATAAATAACCATCGTTAATACATCATCTGGATTTCCTTTTTCTAACGGTTGGTCACTTTCAACCGTACGATGGAATTGTGCCTTCACTTCTTTCGCTGCCCAATATAAACGTTTAACTTTCTCCTCAGTCACTTTATCTCCCGCTTTTAAAACAATTGCACCATCATCAAACGTATACGTTTTCGGCAAATACTTTTTCTTCCCATCTTCTCGTATTTGATCTAAATTAACAACGTTACCGTTTGCATCTTTCCCGCCATAATTCGTCGTAATTTGCTCAGCTGCTACGAAATATTGCTCACCTAAATAAGGATAGATTTTCATCGCATCTGTTACAACTTGTAATCCTTTTGTCCCTGTACTATGGAATGTGCCGAGTCTACCTGTATAATAAATGCCATTATTAATAAGCCATCCGTTTTTCTCTGTAATCGTTCCCATTAACGCGAATCTACTTAATTCATTAATATAGCTATCTATTTTTTGGTACCATACTGTATCTTTCGGTGCTTTTCTCGTATCGTACAAATACGATTGAATATCGTAATCAACACCTTGCATAATATCGTAAATCGCATTTCCAGCTGAAAGATTATCTACCAATGTAGAAAAATTATCATTATATTGCTTAAAAATCTTTGCAGCCGATGTTATCGTTTCCACATCACTCGAAGCATTTCCTATTAATTTTCCGTATGATGATACAACTTTATTTTGTTCTAACGTACCGAGTTTGAAATTTGGATTGTTCGCAATCGTTTTTAATGCAGGTAAACACTTGTCATGATAGCTACGTTCATTTAGTTTACTTAATTCTGTATTATAAAACCCTAAGTAAAACCCTGATCGCAAAACTTCCACTAATGTCTCAATCCCTTTTGAATCATCCTTAGTATAAACCTGTCCTTGCTGCTTCAATTTATCAATAATTGCCTGCATCCTACTATCATTTTGATAGAATGCAAGACTGTCCTTATTAAACTGAAATAGCCCCGTAATTTGCTCCCAATCGATTGTTACAAGTAAATCTACTAATTGTTGATTGCTTAATTGATTTAATTCAGCAATTGTATAAGTTTTCGCTACAGCTAATTGCTTACTTTCCTTTTTTACTTCAGGCGGTCTTTGCGATAAATCAGCAAATTGTAGCCTTTTCTCAAAAGACTTGCTTTCTAATACTTTCGATGAATGAGCTAATTCTTCCACGGGCAGTTGTACACCAACCGGCTCCATTTTTAGCACATTTCGATATGAAACTTGCTCTCCCTTAGTATCTTCCGCCAATATGCTTCCTTGAAAACTCCCTAACATTAAACTAGCAAAACTTACCCCTACTAAAACTTTTTTTGAATAGCCTTTCATGCTCTCCCCTACCTTACATTTTTTAGTGTCCCACTCCATTATTTTACTATTCTGACTATTTATTCTGTATTGAGAAAAGTAAGGAAAACTCTTACAATTTTAGCTATTCAAAGGAAATTTCATTATTGACTTCCTGTGCAATTTATGTCAAAAAAGGATAAAAAATAGCGAAATTTACACTATTTTTTATCCCTCTTTTTCACTATTATGATTTTAACTTTATAAACGTAACTTCTGGTAACGATTGCATATGTTGAATGAAGGTATTTTTTTCTTTTGCTGATATATTTTTTAGTTGCATCCCTACTTTATAGATTACTCTTTCCTCTTGCTGTAAAACATCAACTTCATATGAAAGGATTGGAATACCTTTCACTTGTAGCGTTTCTAATATTTGTTGTACCGCTTCGTGTTTATTAATACAAATTTGCACGGTTATATTTTGCGGAAATAAAAATTGCACCTTAAAAATACGACTTACAATCTCTAAACCAATTAAAACGAGAATCGTAGCTCCAACCCCTACTACATACATACCTGCTCCAATTGCTAATCCAATTCCTGCTGTGGCCCATAAACCAGCCGCTGTCGTTAATCCTTTCACCGCCTGCTTTTGAATAATAATTGTACCTGCACCTAAAAACCCCACTCCACTAACAACTTGCGCTGCGATCCGGCTCGGATCAAGAGACATATGATCTTCAAATACAATATCTGAAAAGGCATATTTCGAAACAACCATTATTAAAGCACTCCCTACCGCTACGAGGAAATGAGTCTTTAATCCAGCTTCTTTTGATCGAATTTCCCTTTCCATACCGATTATCGCCCCTAATAAACCGGCAACACCGATTCGTATAATAAAATCAATATGTAAGCTCACGAGCACTTCCCCCCTTTCATTCATTATAGATAGATAAAACAAAAATTATCACTTGCATCTATCCATCAACATAAAAGCATTTTATTAAAATACATTTAATATCCCAGTAGATTTATGTTAATATTTTAAATATTAACATAAATAAAACAACCTACTTTTCATACAAAAATCTTCAAAGTTCAACGTGTAACTTACTTTCAGTTGAAAATGGCATATGAAATGAGGTTGAGAAAGTTATAAATCACTTGCTTTTTATACTGAAATTTTGTTGAAATAAAACATAAATAAAAGGAGCTTACAAACGATGAATGTATCTTTAATTACACCTACTACCGATTTACAAGAAGAATACTTAGATTTTTATAACGAATGGAAAGATAGCGGTGAAACGATGATTCCATGGGTTATTTCAAAAAATCCTTCTAATTTCACGGCAATGATTCAAGAATTACACGATGCACATAACGGAATAAATATTCCTGAAACTTGGGTACCAGATTCTACTTATTGGCTTGTTACAAATGAAAATAAAATTGTAGGAGCTGTTAATATTCGTCATAGTTTGACGGAGCATTTATTTAATGCTGGAGGCCATATCGGTTATGGTATTCGCCCTTCTGAAAGAAGAAAAGGTTATGCTACAAAGTTACTAGAGTTATCATTAGAAAAAACGAAAGAATTAAACATCACGAAAGCACTTGTCGTTTGCGACGAAGTGAATACTGCTTCAGAGAAAACGATTTTACATAACGGCGGTCTCCGTGATGATGATTTCACTGAAGAAGATGGGAATGTTGTAAGAAGGTATTGGATTGATCTATAAATAATCAAAAACAAGCCAGAAAGTGATTAAACACTTTCTGGCTTGTTTTATACTGCTTCTATTTCAAACTGCACTGTAATACCACTTGGATCTACTACAGTAAATCCATTTGTAGTTTCATTTATTTCATGTTGTTTTTCTATTAATCTTTCTTTCACTTCATCTAACGCTTCTTTATGCGGTAGTACTATCGTATACACTTTTAGTCCAGTTGCATGTGCTGGTGGATGTGGATTATTTACCCCGTTCCACGTATTTGCACCAATATGGTGATGATAGCCTCCTGCCGAAATAAATAAGCAATCATCTTCACGCTGTTGTACTTCAAAACCTACTGTATCTACATAAAACTCATGTGACTTTTCTACATCAGCTATTCGTAAATGGACGTGCCCAACGACAGTGTCAGCAGGTAAACCATCAAACCCATAATTAACGAGCGTTGCCAGTTCTTTTAAATCTAGTGGCGTACTTCCCCCTGGCCCTTCTCCCCATTGACCTCGAGGGCGATCTGCATAAATCTCGATACCATTCCCCTCTAAATCTTGTAAATAAAACGCCTCACTATACGTATGATCACTTGCACTATTAAATCTTGAAATTGGCAAAATTTCATTTGAATATGTATAACGCCCTTCTTGCTCAGCCGGACTATCAATTACCTTTTTATTGCGAATAACACCAAATAGTGCCGAAGCAAAAGCTTCACGAGTCGGAACTAAAAAGGCTACGTGATATATACCCGTCGTACGCGGTTCTTGTAGCGCTGCATCTTCCAACTGCTCAAGAACAAGTAACGTATTCTTACCACCTTTTCCTGTTAAATATGCTTTATTCCCCTCTTGCTTACTTACCTCTAACCCTACTACATTCTCATAGAAAGCAATTTGACGCTCTAGATCTTTTACTTTAAATGCAACATGACCAATACGTGTTTTCGGATGAATTTGTACCATGAATAACGTCCTCTCCAGTTCCCTTTAGTTTTTTTATGTAAGTTGATAGGCAATAGGCCCATTCAACGAATACACCTTAATTTTGTTTTTTTGTAGCATCAACTTTTAGCCATTTTTTCGATATGTCACTTAATGTTCCATCTTGCTCTAATTCTTTTAACGCCTTGTTTATATCTTCTAACTTTTCACTCTTTTTTGCAAATGGAAATGCTATCTCTCCCCATTCAAGTGGACCAAATCCAACTTTCACATTATCTAGTTTCGCCTTTGTTATTGTTGTTTCTACTTGAACTTTATCATTATAATAAGCATCGACGCGTCCAAGCCCTACTTCATTCAATTCCGCTGTTGGATCCTCTGAGAACGTTTTAATTGTAAAAGCATTATTTTTATTTAAAGCCTTTAACTCTTGTTCTCCTGCTGTACCAAGCCCAACACCTACAGTCTTACCTTTTAGATCTTCTAACGATTTAATTGTATTATTATCTTTCTTCACCGCGAAAACAGAGCCTGAATACACGTATGGAATTGAAAAATCATATTTCTTTTTTCTTTCCGTAGAAACGGATAATTCATTTGCAATTGTATCAATACGGCCTGAATCTAATAAACCGAATAATCCTTCAAAATCAGAAACATTCCATTCTACTTTATATCCAGCTTTTTTAACAGCCGCTTCAATAATTTCAGCATCAAAACCTTTTACTTTCTCACCTTCTTTAAATATAAATGGACTACGGCCTGCAGAAGTCCCAACTTTCACTACTTTTTCATCTGTCTTTTTACTTGCTGTGTCCGAACCACAAGCAGACAAAACTCCAACTGATACTGTTAATGCTAATGTTAGTAATAATGATGATTTCCTCATAACTCTTCCTCCTAAATAACGAAATGATTGCCTTCTTCAGAAGCATTTAATTGCCTTAAAAACTTTTTCGTACGTTCATTTTGCGGATTTCGGAAAATCTCTTCTGGTGTTCCTTGTTCTACAATAATTCCATCAGCCATAAATATAATGCGATCCGCCACCTCCTTTGCAAAATTCATTTCATGTGTAACAATAACCATCGTTATATGCTGTCTTGCCAAATCTTTAATAACTAGCAATACCTCATTAACTAATTCTGGATCAAGCGCTGAAATCGGTTCATCAAACAATAATACAGCTGGATTTAAAGCCATTGCCCTAGCAATCCCTATCCTTTGCTGTTGCCCACCTGATAACATTGTCGGATAAAATTTTTCTTTATCAGCTAAGCCCACTTGTTTTAATATTTCTCTCGCTATTCTCTTTGCCTCTTCTTCACTCTTTTTCTGCACAACTGTTAATGGCGTTGTAATATTTTGCAATGCTGTTTTATTTTTAAATAAATTATAGTTTTGAAAAACCATTGCTGTTTTTTGCCGTAATTTTATTATTTCTTTTTGATAAAGTTTCTTCGTATGAATCTCTAAATCTTCAATTCTAATACTGCCATCATCCGGTTGTTCTAATAAATTTAAACATCGTAGTAATGTCGATTTTCCTGAACCAGAAGGTCCAATAATTACTACCACTTCCCCTTTTTTGACAGTAAGTGAGATTCCTTTCAGCACTTCATTATGTTTGTAAGATTTATACAAATCTTTTAGCTCAATCACATATATCACCTCATTTCTCTTATAAATACGGTGCATCAAGTTTCTTCTCCAACTTTTTCTGTCCCCAGCTGATTACGATTGTAATAATCCAATACACAATCGCTACCGCTAAATAACTTTCCATATAACGATACGATTGCGCAGCTAGCATTTTCGCTTGTGCTAATATTTCAGCCACTCCAAGTGCAAAAGATAACGAAGATTCTTTTAACAATCCAACAAAATTATTTCCAAGTGACGGCACTGCTACACGAATAGCCTGCGGAAAGATAATTTGTCGCATCGCTTGTGCTTTTGTCATTCCAACTGATAAACAAGCATCCATTTGCCCGGTTTCTACAGCATTTAATGAACCTCGAATGATTTCTGACAAATAAGCAGCATTATTTAAACTGAGGCCAATTAAAGTTGCTTGCATAGCTGTAAGCACTGTAAAAGCTGGAGATATTTGTGGCAAACCGAAATACAACACAAACAATTGAACTAATAACGGTGTTCCTCTAAAGAAAGAGATATACACCCTGGCAATTGGATATAAAAATTTCGTTTTGTTTTTTGTAATGATCGCCAAGCCCACTCCTATAACGAAAGAAATAATCATTGAAACAACAGTAATCCCTAAAGTTATGTATACATATTTAAATAATTGCGGAAAACTTTCTAAAAAATACGTTACATCAAATTTCACCCTATCCCCCCTCTCTAAACAAAAAACTCTTCTTACGCATATAAGAAGAGTTGAATGTTAATCCATTTCCCTTCATCTTCCAAACGTCTTTTACGTTTGCTGGAATTAGCACAGTGCTTTTTTAGCCTGTTGCTGAGATTTCATCGGGCCAGTCCCTCCATCTCTCTTGATAAGAAAACTAATAAATTTTTCCATTTATTTAGTTGTTATTATGAAGAATACAGCCGAATTAAAAGAATGTCAATAGGAAAACTAAGAATTAAGTCCCGCTCTTTTTCGGACATACTAGTAATACATCAATTTACTATTCTTAATAAACTGTACACAAAAAGCCATCTCCTCTGAAATTCAGAAGAGATGGCTTCAATTATAGAAACTATAAATCTTTTACTTTATTATCTTTTAACTACATATTTATTTCATCTTATGTACTTCAGCAACTAATTTTCCGCCCTGAATGCCCATATAAAGCTTAACAGGAGCATCATTCGTGTTTTCAAATACTAAGTCTAGATATGGATACGCAATTGTAGCATCTCTTCCCTGCGGGACATAACCTACTGTTTTAGAATGTGTAGTTCTCTCTACCATTTTTAAACCAGCTTGATCTGCTGCATTGTATAGAGTTGATGATGTTTGACAAACTCCACCACCATAACCATCTACTAATTTACCATCTACAATTTCTTTACCTAATTGATATCCTTTATCTGGCGTTGTATCACCGATTAATGCATTGAAAGAGAAACTGTCTCCTTTTGCTAATACAACTCCATTTATGCTCGCTGCTGACAAACGAATATTCTCAATACGGCCACCTGCTGAGCCACCTAAATTCGTTTCATATCTACCAATTACCGTGCCATTTCCTTGCGCATCACTTAATGTTGCAGTAGGCTTTTTCTCAACGATAGGTAACTGATATGAAGAATCCCACATACCAACGTTTAATAATTTGTCTACTAATTCTTTTTCCATTAATTCATAAGAAGGCTTTCCTTCTTGCCAACTTCCATCAGGCGCTATACGTGAAGGGACCATCTTTTTGTCAACGCTTTTCCCAACTTCACCAGCAACCTTCGTTACCGATTTTTTGAATTTCGCCTCATCTTCAAAATAACCTAAGCTCGATAAGTCTATTTTTTTCACTTCAGTACCAGTACGCCCATCCACTAAGCTAATTGAATCCTGTACATCAGCCTTAGCCTCTACAACGTTCCCACCAAAATCACTTACTAATGCCACATCACTTACTTTTGTACCACAACCACTTACTACAGCTACACATAGCACCCCTACTAATATACCCTTTATTTTTCGGAACAATATACTCTCTCCTTTTCCCCAACATTATTTCTTATGTATTATTTCATTTTTATGTATGTTTTGTTACAATCATTTTACAATATATTTAGAAAATGTTACAAGTTATTTTTTACTCTATTTAAATTACTCTTTTCTTTTGTAAATGTCTATACATATTTATATAAATTTTTGAGTTTGATAAGATTGTAACTTTTATGTAACCTATATCCATCCAGTATATACCATTCAGCAGATGGAATACAAATGTAAAACTCTTTCATTTCACCTCTTTATTCACCTACACGCTTCAGAAAACCGTAATACCGCTTTCTCATATATGATCATTATTAAACAACTTAAACCGATTTTTTATAGGTAAAAACAATCATTCACTTCAGCGTATATAGGTATTTGCCGTGCCACTACTCCGCTTTCGCACATACATTATGATGAATTCAACCCACCTTTAAGAAATGGAGGAGTTTTTATGTATCCCTACAATCCTTATGATCCATATAACCAATATGGTTACCAACCTCAGTATGATTTACAAGCACAATACCAACAATATATAGATCAAGCAGAGCAAATTAATCCATATGATCCAAATCGCCAATTTCAACTTCCAATCTCTTTCCCTGGCACTGGAAACCGTCAACTAGAAAGACGAGTAAATGAGCTTGAGCAAAGAGTACGTCAACTAGAAAACACAGTTGAGCGTCATACGCGTAGATTAAACCGCTTAAATCAGCGTTTACGTACAGTAGAAAATAGACTAAACATTCCATTTTCAGCATTAGAAGACGGATTTTAATTTCGAAAATAACAAATATATAAGGAAGGGACTCCCCCTTCCTTATATAAATTGACGAAAGTTTTTTCCATCTCTATACTGATAAGAGTTAATGAAATGAAACAAGGTGATAAATATGGATTTTGAAATAAATTTTCTTTCCTTTTATGTAGTACAAGTAGAAGGAAAAGGTGAAGCAGTTGATAAACGCTATAAACATTTTCAAACATTAGACGCTGAAGAGTATGAAGATAGCTCTTTAAAAGAATTTTTGAATGGTGAATTATTAAAAATTTCAAAGCGAAAAGTAGAACGTCACGCAAAAACAGAACAAGCCCCAACAAAGATTGGTCGCTTTATTGTAGAAGAAGGGCACGAACTCGATTCAAACCCTCATTACAACTTATTTAATCGTATTCGTTTTGCAGAAACAAAAGAAAACTTCAAAGATATGAGCGAACCTCTCGTTTATACATACCTTGACACAAGCGCTGTACGTGGTGGTGTATTTTTAATCGCTCAAGCAAAACTACGCAAATACTTTGATGATCCATTCGTATTCGTAATGAAATGTGACTTCGAACCAAAGGTTGCTTCCATTTCTGATGAATCAACGCTTATTCGTAACGTTGAAATGGCCATCACAACAAAGAATATGAAATCTATCCAATATCCATACATGCCTGAAGAAGGGATGGTGGAGCCTGGCGAACTAAAAATACACCAAGCATCACACGCCCGCTACTTTGAGGACTTCTTAAAATTCGTCGAGTATGAACGCTCTATGCCTGAAATTATGAAAACACAAGTAATGGACATGGTATACGATCAAATTGAAGATGTATTTGAAGAAGGTACTGAAGAACGCGAACAATTCGACCAAGCGATGGAAGTTTGGGCTGCCAGTCCGAAACGTGAAATTATGGAACAATTTTCAACAGAAGAAGTAATGGAAGCTACTGCTCAAATCGTCGAGCACGCCCCTGAAGTAGAATTAAAGCTAAAAGCAGATCATATCTCTGTTAAGGCTCTGCTTGCTGATTTCGGGGATCAAATACATATTGCAAAGGTAAATGACCGATATGTACTTATGATCGAGGCTGATACACTTACGTTTGAGAAAGGGTTCTCTCCTATCGAATTCCTGAAACCGGATGAACTGCAAGATGTGATTGAGCGGATTGAGAATAAGCAGTATAGTTATGGCTCAGGAGAAATCGAATAGAGTAATGTAAAAAAGACAATGACGGGTTAAATTCCATCATTGTCTTTTTATTATCGAAAACATTTCGTATCAAGAACATACGCTGTAACGTGTCCGTCTTGTATATCTGTTAATGTTATATTGTATGATCCAGCATTTTTTCAAATGAAACACCATCTCTCAATGGATACGAATCTTTTAAACCACTTTCATGTATAATAAACACTTCATCTCAAAAACTGCTAATTTTTAATGATTGTACGGCATTCCGCAAGAACAACGATGCGATGCGAACCGAATAATAAGTTATAAGAAGCAGGAAATTCTTGATTTACACGTTGTACTTCTCTTGCAAATTCTTCGTCGTCTTTTGGTACTCGGAAGAGCGCATCTGCTTTTTCTTGTGTATCTATATTGGCTCCAGGCGGGACAAACCTGTTCGTCGAAACACGTACTCCGTTTGTTACTACTGCATTGTATGAAATAAATGTTCCTTCTCCAATAATCGCATTATACACAATTGATTTAAAACCGACGAACACCTTATTTCCTATATAACAAGGACCGTGAATGAGAGCGCCATGCGTAACACTTACTTCGTTCCCAATATAGATTGAATACTCTTTATCACCATCAAAAACGTATTTATTCAATAAACCATGTAAGATAACTCCGTCTTGCAGATTTGTGTTTGAACTAATATAAAATGGAGTTCCTTCATCCGCACGAATACTTACATTAGGAGCTACATATACATTATCTTTAATTCTCACATCGCCTATCACGCTAAAAAATGGACTTATAAAAGCTGTTTTATCAATTTTTGGATAACGTTGAATCGGATTAAATGAGGTGATAGGATTGGGGCTGATGAAGGGAGCAAACGAATAATGGTGACTACTACAATTTCTTTCCGTCAAGAAAACATCTCCTTAAAAATCATATATACAGTATTTTATATACATCCTGCTATTTTGGGGACAAGTTGTTAAAAGATTAGTACAGTATTATAGGGAATTGCTGGCGGATTCGCTTACGTTTGAGAAAGGATTCTCTCCGATTGAGTTTTTGAAGTCGGATGAGCTTCAGGACGTGATTGAGCGGATTGAGGAGAAACAGAGATACTAATATGTTTGTGTACTTCAAAGAAACAAGCTATCATTTTATAGATTTACTTTTACCATTCACTACTTTCCTCCCCTCTAAACCCATATACATAAGATGCTATATCTATTTGGGAGGTGTAGGGGTTGTTCTTAAATCAAAATCCACAGCTTGCTTCGTATGAAATAGGAGATTGTCATATGGTGACCTTAATGTTCGTACTTGGGGGGAAGGAGCTTCGCTTAAATTAGGTAAGTTCTGTTCCATAGCCGACCATGTAACAGTCTTTTTAGGTGGCGAACACAGAACAGATTGGATTAGTACCTATCCATTTAATGTGATAGTTCCCGAGGGTGCGGGGTTTAGCGGCCATCCGAAAACTAAGGGAGATGTAATCATTGGTCATGACGTTTGGATAGGCAGTGGCGCTATGATTATGTCTGGAGTCAAAGTCGGAAACGGAGCTGTTATTGGCGCAAGAAGCGTTGTAACACGAGATATCCCGCCGTATGGAATAGTAGCAGGTAATCCAGCAAAGTTGGTTCGGTATCGTTTCTCACCAGAAGTGATTGAAGAGCTTCAACAAATTTCCTGGTGGGACTGGGATATATCTACTATCACGGCATCTTTACATTTTCTTCTTTCAGATAATGTCAGTGAGTTTATTCGAGAATATAAAGAATGATCAACTCACTTTAAAAGTAAATACTAAAAAACTCCTATATCTATAAATGGAATAGGAGTTTTTACATTGCTCACTAATAAATTCTCCTCATAACAAGTACTAGCCTTAGCTACCTTAATACATTTACGTTACCTTTCCCTCTTCCTGCACCTTCTCCATCTCAGCCAAATACCTAAGCTGCCGCTCCGCCTTTCTCACCGCAGTAGGAAAGTGTTTTTTCAGAAGTTCTACTGCAGATTCACTTATATAATATCTTTCCGTTATACTTTCCCACGTGTCACTACTTTCAAATGCACTCCATACAAAAGGACGCTCTGTATTTTTTCTCAGTTCTTTAAACACCCATTTTCGCATCCTTTTTTTCGCTTTTTCTGTTAGTTTTCCGTTCTTTACAAGTTCAAGCTCACCATGTCTCTTGTATCGCTTGTTAATATCTCTCTCGCCATATACTTTCAGAAAGATATTTGCTGTATTCTCAGCATCTGCGAAAGCACGGTGCTGCCTACCTTCCCATGTTAAACCGAGCTGCTCCACTGCAAATTGTAAACTTGGTGTATGCTCAAATAATTCTTCATATGCCTGGAAAACAAATTTTTGCACATCAAATCTGCTCTCTTTGTCCATACATGGGCATTCTACACCGTGTAATGTACAATCGTGAGATAGAAAACGATAATCTTCTTTTCCCCATGAAATAAATATAGAATCTTCTCCGATGAACTGATTAAATTTCTCTATAATTTGAGGGAATTTCTCTACACCAATTAAATCTTTCTTTGTAATTCCAGTTAATTTTGTTGTATGACGAGTTAATGGGGCACTTGGTTTTACTAACTCTGAAAATTCTCCAATAACCTTCATTGTACTCACATCTATTTTTACAGCTCCAATATCAACTATTTCTGACGGATCTTCTGATTTATACGGCCTAAAATTCCTTTCAATATCAAACACAATGAAATGTGTAGCCTTTTTCAATTTGTATACCTCTTTCTAATTCCTATTAATATGAAAAGCCTAATTAACAGCTTCACTTTATTTTCAGTATCTATTTATACATGCAGTTTATACATTTGAATATAAATCGAAAATTCAGTCTTATTATCACGTATAAATAGGAGGACCTTCAATAAAAACGCAAAAAAAAGAAGGGCAAGCCCTTCTTTTTTCATAATTACTTCTTGTTTACGTTTGTAGCTTGAGGTCCACGGTTACCTTGTTCTACTTCGAAAGTAACTTCTTGACCTTCTTCTAAAGATTTGAAGCCGTCGCCTTGGATAGCTGAGAAATGAACGAATACGTCTTCTCCGCCTTCAACCTCGATGAAACCGAAACCTTTTTCTGCGTTAAACCATTTTACTTTACCGTTTTGCATTTAAAAAATCCTCCTACAATGTACCTATATGTACATATTAATTTTCAACCACTTTACAATAATACATCATATATTAAAAAACTGCAACCCCTGAGGAGATTTAATATTGCTATCCTCCTCGGAAGTTACAGCTCATTTAAATCTCTATATTATTAAAAGTAAAATGGTTTAAAGTAACTATATCATATCAATATAATAAAAGTAAAGTTTTTTTAAGCTATACAGCTTTTTTCTTCCATTGCATCTCTTTTAATTCACCTGATCCAGCTACAACATAGCCTTCTTTTTCATTAACAATGCGCCAACCATGCCCTTTAACCGAATCACATACTGTAACAATTCCTTCTTCAAGAAGCACACGGCAAACGGTACTAATTCCCGCCTTATTTTGCGTTGACGTTGTATATAACACATGTTGATCCACACTTAAATCTAAATAACTACTCGCTTTTTGTTCACTTTGACATGTATGCCAACCTATTTTATCACTTTCGATACTCTCATCTATTCTGCAAAAAGAAATATTTCCGCTAATTCCCTTGCACGATCCACTTGCCGCTACTAAATAGGAATTTTGTATAGTCAACGCAGAAATCATCTGATTCATCGCTATTTTAATCCTTTTTAATTTACGTGTCTCTAAATCAAAAAGCCAAACACCACCATATTTAGTATGTATTTTCGTACCTATAAATAAGTAATGTTTATATAAAAATAATGATCGAATAGATGGTGCCTCACTACCGTACTTAAGAAATGGCTGAATAGTCTCCCATGTAGAACCAAAATTATTAGAATGATACAGTGTTTTATCTCCATGAGCAATTACTGTTCCATTCTCATTACTACATACATTCCAGCTCGTTGCTTTCGTTGGAAAGCGCTGGATCGTCCACGTTGCTCCACCATTCATACTACGAATAAAAACTCCTTCGTCTCCTACTCCGTAAACTACGTTACCTTCACTATGTAAATCTCGAATTCGTTTTTGGAACCCAGTTAAAACCTGTTTCCATTCTCCATCTTTTTCAATGAATAAACCATTATATGTAGTAGCTAACAAAAGCTTTCCATCTCTTAACTTTGTAATAGCAGTTGCACTTAACATTGTTTCCACGTTGACACTCCCATTCCTAGAACTTCTCGGCAAAAGCAATTGCAAAATCACTGCATTTTTCAACGTCTTCTTTATCTTCTGGAGCTAATTCAATTTTCAATCCTTCTTGTACAAGTTCTGCCCCGCATTTTACAAGACGTTCTTCAAATATCGTTACCGCTTCACAAAACAGTTCATACGCCGTATCACCTGATCCAAAAACAGCCACTTTTTTACCCGTTAAATCTATATT
This sequence comes from Bacillus sp. FSL R9-9410, assembly GCF_038050385.1. Taxonomy (NCBI): domain Bacteria; kingdom Bacillati; phylum Bacillota; class Bacilli; order Caryophanales; family Bacillaceae; genus Bacillus; species Bacillus sp. FSL R9-9410. The sequence goes on along the minus strand of NZ_JBBOTV010000001.1, from coordinate 1,363,572 downwards.
TTCTAACTCATCATGGAAATCTTCCGCTTCAAATGGTAATTCACCATCACCCCACGTATAAGATCCTAAAATGATTCCATCATAAGCTAATAATTCTTCAGCATCCATACCTTCCATCTCTTGCAATACTACTTCATGATCAAAGGCATCTAAACTTACTTTAATTAAATCAGCAATACTCTCTGTATTTCCTGACATACTTGCATACGCTATTAAAATTTTTGCCACTTTAACATCCCCCTCTTACAATAAATGATTCTCATTCTCATTATATTAATAATGAGAATCAATTTCAATTATATTTTTTGTTATTTTATTTAATTCCATAAAAAAAAGAACAGATGACTATACAATCATCCGTTCTTTTTTATTACTTTTTAAAAATACCAAATGGTTTTCCAACTGGTAATACAACTTTTTCGAAGTGTGTATTTAACACAGCTGCTGCTGAACCATAGAAAGATAATAATGAAATACATAGTTCAGAATACGCTGCTAAATTATGCATTGCGTGCGGCATAACACCTAAAGTACTTAATGAAAGACCGATAAATAAGAAATCAATAAGGACGAAAATCATAAATAATACTTTATGTGTTTCCATTGCACCAATTGTCATAAAGATCGTGAAAATCAAGTATCCGATAAAGGCTACACCAAGCTGTTTTGAATCTGCAGTTTGGGCTAATTTTTCGCCAAATACTCCAAGTTGAATTAACCAAGTCATTCCAACACCTAACCAAAATAGGCCGTACGCACCAAATGCTGTTGTACCGAACGTATTATTATGCTTTGCATCGTGAATGCTTGCAAAGATTTGTGCAAATCCTCCTAAAAAGATTGCCCATGGTAATACAAGTGAAACGCCATCTGTTAAGCCTAACTTTTGAGATGATGCTACAAGTGTTACCATCGCTAATCCAAATAGACCGATTCCAGATGGATCTGCTGTTGTCATTTTCACATGATGTGTAGTAGTTTGATTGCTCATATAAACCTCCTGATTATAAACATACTCGAATACAATACTTAAATCAGAAGGCTATGTCAATGGTTTTTTTTGTATGTTGTCAGACCTTATTCCCTATAATAATCGAATACATTTTTTGCCACATCATACGGTTTTATATTTACATTTAGCAAATCATTTATCGGCATCCATAAAGGAATATAACTCCCTCTATCTTTCAACTCGAACTCCTCGCCTTTACCACTTCCGAAAACTCCGTCTGTAATATGGGCATTATAATAATACTCCGTACCTTTATATTCCACCTTTGCAATCAGATGCTCCACTTGTATATGTACCCCTAATTCTTCATAAATCTCTCGCTTCGTTGCTTCTTCAGGTGTTTCTCCTTCTTCAATTCCCCCGCCTGGAAAAACAAAATACATCTCACCTTCTCGAACACGTTTTATAAGAGCGATTTTACCGTCCTGTACAATAATAGCTGCACCGCGATTTCTTCTCACTTTATTACCTCAACACCAATCGCAACTGTTCCCCATTCTTTTTCTTGTTCTTTCGTATAGATTTCGTATGTACTTTCTAACATTTCTTCTATACTAAGTTCTTCACAATCAAATAATTTTTTATCAATTTGTTTGTACATTTCCTTAAAACTCTCGTATTGCTTTATCTCTATTACCTTTACAATAATTGTTTCTGCCGTCGTAAGGTTGGTAAATACAATTTCATCACCATATTTTATTTGTTGACGCTTTTTATCATACAATCTAACTTCAAATACTTTTTTACCCGAATAAATAGATTGAAAAGGCTCATTATATAGTCCCATTTTATGTCTCATATTTCCCACTCCCTGTCGTTAGTTTAACATGAATAAGTTATTATACTATTTTCTTCCTTCACAAGAACTTGTATATTTGTGTTTCATACAGGGATATTCATCTTCCTTCCCCCTTGCATATAATGTTCCATATCCATTACTTACTTGAGAAAGAATGCTAAATAATCATGTTATGTTTAAATCAAAAACCTGAATACGCCCAATATGATATTGGTGATTATACTTATAGCAAAGTAGGCTCTACTATTTTTTCGTGGAATGATGAAACGAAATTAAAAATAGGTAAATTTTGTTCATTATCTACTGTCCAACAAGATCAATGATTTTTTGATCCTCCCGAAAAAGAATCTTCATGAACAATAAAGTGAAACTTTAATCAGCAGGGGTCCATCCCCCACTGATTATTAGCTCACACCAATTTGGCTTTTACGGACATCCCGACTCCCACCTAACTTCTTTTCTTTACAGCCGCATTTTTGGGTGGAAATCTTACTGCCCGTAAATAGTGAGATAAACATAAAAAGAGCATCCTATTCTGAAGTGACCCCTAAAAGTTAGACACGGTTATTTCATTAGGCTACTTGATCCAAATGAGTCCGGTATTGTACCGGGCTCATTTTTAATTTTGCCTTAATCCGTTTCTTATTATAATAATCTATATATTTTTCTAATTCTATTTTAAAATGCTCTATACATTCAAATTCTTTTATATAGAGGAACTCCGACTTCATAATCCCAAAGAAATTCTCTATTACTGCGTTGTCGTAACAGTTTCCTTTTCGAGACATACTCTGTACGATAGCTCTTGATTCAAGTGTACGGACGTACTGTCTCATTTGATAATGCCATCCTTGATCCGAATGCATCAGTAGCTGGTGGTTTTCAGGTAAACGTTCTAATGCTTTCTCTAACATCTCTGAAACAAGTGAATACGTCGGTCTAGAACCAATTGTATAGGTAATAATTTCACCATTATACAAGTCTAATACAGGTGATACATACAGTTTTTCTCCAAACAATTTAAACTCTGTGATGTCTGTTACCCATTTTTGATTCGGTGCATCTGCATAAAAATTACGCTCTAAAATATTGGGTGCAATTTTACCGACTTTCCCTTTATAGGATTTATATTTCTTCATACGCACAACACACTTTAATCCAAGCTCTTTCATAATACGTTGCACCTTTTTGTGATTCACTTTCTGACCACGATTCGTTAACTCATCACGAATACGACGGTAGCCATAACGACCTTCATTCTCCTCATAAATCGCTTTAATCTCAGCTTTCAAATCGGCATCTACATCTGGGCGATTCATTTTCTTTACTAAATCATAATACGTGCTTCGTGGAATATTAGCTAACTCCACGAGTGCCTTCACCGAATATTTATGCCTTAATTCATAGACTACTTGCGCTTTGTCTTGTTTAGTGACTTTTCCTTGTTTTGAACTAAGGCATTCAACTTTTTTAAGTACTCATTTTCCATTTCAAGCTGTTTAATACGTGCTTCAAGTGCTTCGACTGACCCTTTAGCTAAAGCTTGTTTTAATTGTTTATTTGAATCTTGTTTCATGGATGGACGCCCCTTTTTCTTAGATTGAAGGGCATCAATTCCTTGTGTTTCGAGTTGTTTTTTCCAAACAGAAATCGTTGAAGGGGCAGGAATGTTAAAGATAGCTGCCGTCTCAAATAAGGACATACCGTTTTCAATCATAAAGTTTAGTACGTCTAGTTTAAATTGTTGTGTGTAATTTGTACATCGTTTTAGAAAAGCTTCCACACCATTCTGCTTATATTGGTTTACCCAATTCAAAATGATTGTGCCACTTATACCGATCGCTCTACCCATTTCTCGATAACTTTCATTTCCGTTCAAATAACGTAGAACGATTTGTATTTTTTCATCAGCTGTAAATTTAGCCATAGAAAAACTGCACCTCCAATTGTTAGACTGTGTCTAACAATTGGAGGTGCAGTTCATTCTTTCTTGCAGGATGCTCTTTTGGTATTTATTTTTTATTTATCCGAAAGTGATTACATGGAGAACATTTAAAAGGAAATTTGTCTAAACAATTAAAGTTTGTTTCACAAATTTGTTCTATCGTTGGAACAAATGGAATGACAACTATGTTACTATCTATTATTTGTGTAACAGGTGGCAATACTGTGCCTACTTGATGTTCGAAGCGAATACTCGCTTGATTAATATAATTTTCTGAACCACTTGGTGCACTCTGAACTGTTACTTGGAACGAAACTGTCCGTGCTTCACCTGGATTTAAACTTCCTATAAGAAACCCTGATACTGGGCTTACATTTGGCACTGGCGTATTATCAACAGTTACACTTCCAGGAACAAATCGAAAACTACTATCTAACATATCTTGAAAACGAATATTTTGTATCGCTGTATCCCCCGTATTCGTAATAACTGTCGTAAACGTAATAACATCGCCTATCGTTGCTGATTGAAGATCTGCCGTTTTTACGACTGTTGTTGAAACATTTTGAGGAATAAACGGGATAACAACTGTATTACTATCGCCTTCAACTACTACTGGCGGCTCATTAGGATTTACAGTTGCAAGCCCATTCGCTGTAGCTGTATTTGTAACTAAATTATTTACTTGCCCTCCTGTTATTACAACTTGGAAATTAATAATCGCTGCATCATTTGGCTGAAAATTACCTAAAGGGATACCAGTATTCGGATTGGCAAATGGAAAAGGTACATCATTTACTGTTACCGTGCCATTTATAAATAACGTATTTGGGTCAATGATGTCTGTTAAAATAATATTCGTCACAGGAACTGTACTATCATTTATAACAGCAATTCCGTAAGTGACAACATCTCCTACCATTGCTACTTCAAAATCCGCTCCTTTTGCAACAAATAAAATTGCAGTATTTACCGTTACAATAACTGTATTACTTGTGTCCATCACTGTAACTGGTGGCTCTCCTGGTACTAAAATATACTCTGCTAATGCCCCAGCAACGTTTACTACCGTACCACCATCAGGAAAACTTGTAATCGTAGCTTCATATGTTACAATCGCCGTCTCACCGACTGGAATGTCCAGTATCGTAAATCCAACCTGTGGATTCACTCCTGGACGCGCTACTCCATTCACCGTTACACTATTTGGTACAAAAACAGCTTCCGGAGATAAAACATCGATAAATTGAACATTCCTTGCATCAGCCGTGCCAGTATTTAATATGCGAACACTGTATGTTACCGTATCTCCTACTCCAACAATTGAATTGTCTACTTCTTTCAGCATATCTAAACTGCCTCTATTTACTGGTGTGACTGTCGTATTACTTGAATTCGTAATTGTAAACGGAGGTTCTCCTGGAATCAATTCGAAATCACCAGTTATTCTCGCTGTATTCATAATGCTACTAGAAGGCAGAATTGCGATTACATTTACTTCAAATGTAATTAATACGCTATCCCCTACTGCAAGATCCGGTAATGAAAACCCTACAAAAGGATCTAAACCTACTTGCGGAATCCCATTTATCTGCACACTTCCTGGAACAAATTCTAAACCAGCTGATGGAACGTCAATAAACTGAACATTCGTCGCTGTCACTGTTCCCGTATTTGTTACTTGCACAGCGTAAGTTAAAGTGTCTCCTAATCTCGTCGCTTGTTTATTTACAGTTTTTATAACACTGAATCGCCCTCTATTTACCCTTGTTATTGTAGTATTACTTGGCTGATTTACTATAACTGGTGGCTCTCCTGGCACTAAAGTAAAGCTTCCTGTTATATTTGCAACGTTCGTAATTGTTCCTGATGACGGGATGGTTGTAACTGTCGCTTGAAACGTCACTATAACTGTATCGCCAACGAGTATATCTCCAACTCCAAAGCCAGTAATCGGATTTAAGTTGGGTTGCGGGGCTCCATTTACCGTTACACTATTTGGTACAAATGACGCTCCTGCTGAAATCGTATCAATAAACTGAACATCGTTAGCTGTTACTGTTCCTGTATTCGTTATTTGCACTGTATACGTTAATACATCTCCAACTAAGGTAGCAGCTCTATTGACTTGTTTAATAACATTAAAGCGTCCTCTATTTACAGTTGTGAGCGTTGTGTTACTTGGCTGATTTATTATAACTGGTGGTTCTCCTGGTACTAATATAAAGCTTCCAGTAACATTTGCCGTATTGGCAATTGTTCCGTTTGATGGAACACTAACAACTGTTACTTGGAATGTTACTTCTACACTTTCACCTGGATTTATATCTGGAAGCGGGAATCCATTATTAGGATTGAATCCAGGTTGTAACACACCGTCTATCGTTACACTGTTCGGCACGAATGCTATAGAGGAAGGTAATACATCACTATATTGAACATTCGTCGCTACCACTGTTCCTGTATTTTGAACTACTGTTGTATAGGTGATTGTATCGCCTACTGCAACAATTGGCTCACTTACTGATTTTAAAACATTCAAACCAGGTTCATTTATTTCGGTTAATGTCGTGTTACTTGTCGTTGTTTCAGTAATAGGCGGTTCTGTTTCACTTACAGCAAATGTAGCGGTAACGTCTACAAAGTTAACAACTGTACCACCTTCTGGTATGCTCGTTACCATCTCCTGATATGTGACAAGTACAAAATCATCTACAGGTATATCTGGAACTGTAAAACCGATAAAAGGATCTAATCCTGGTGCCGGTACCCCGTTTATGCTCACACTTCCTGGTACAAATGTTACACCAGCAGAAGTAATATCGATAAATTGAACATTGGTTGCTGCTACTGTGCCAAAATTAAAAATCAATACATCATACGTTAAAATTTCTCCTACAGTCGCTACTTCTTTATCTACTAGTTTTAACGGAAAAATAAACGCTATATTAATTGTCGTAACGACTAAATTTGTTAATATCGTTTCCGTAATCGGTGGTTCCTGCGGATTTGGTTGTGAAGTAAATGTAACGTCTGCATCGTTTAAGATGACTTCATTATCTGGAATTTCTGTAATCGTCACTTGGAATGTTACCGTAATACTTCCAACAGCAATTAATAACGGGGTAACGGTAAAGCCTATTTCTGGATTTAAACCAAGTTGCTGAACCCCACCTATCGTTACACTATTTTCTACAAATGTCGTTCCTTCCGGAATGACATCTTGGAAGAGCACATCTGTAACAGGTATAATTCCTACGTTCGTAATTAGCACGCTATACGTTAATACATCTCCAACAGCCCCAGTTGCAACGTCAACTGTTTTTGTTGCTGTTACTTCACCAGGAGGAGGTAACGGTATCGTAACTACTGTTGTATTACTTGAATTTGTTGTTGTTACAGGTGGTTGTAAAGGATTTAATAAGAAAGTAGCTGTAGCAGATGCCGTATTTAATACTGCTCCGCGCGTGGATGGCGCAACTACTGTTACTTGGAACGTTACAGTCAATGATGTTCCAGCCGCAATATCAGGAAGCTGGAAGCCACCATTTGGATCAAACCCAGGTTGAGGCGTACCATTTATCGTTACACTATTTGCGACAAATGTTGTTTCTGGAGCAATCGGATCAACAAAAGAAACATTCGTTGCTGTAACTGTACCGTTATTTCGAATAACAACAGAATACGTGTAAGTTTCTCCAAGTGCTGCTTGTTGTACAGAGGAAGATTTTTGTATATTTAACTGCGCTGTGTTTACTTGCGTCACGACGAAATTGCTATTCGTAACAGTTGTTATTGGAGGATTGGCTGGATTTATAAGAAAACTTGCAGTAACGTTCGATTGGTTTCTTATATTTCCACCACTCGGAACGCTCGTCACTGTAACTTGAAACGTAATTGTAGTCGTTTGCCCAACTGGAATATTCGGAACTGGGAAGCCTGCCATAGGATCTGCACCTTGCTGAACAACTCCATTTATCGTGACACTATTCACTACAAACGCAGTTCCAACAGGTATCGGATCTTGAAAAATAATATTTGTTGCAGGAACAGTTCCTGTATTTTGAATACGAATCGTATACGTTAACGTATCTCCTACACCTGCTTGTGGTGTATTTACACTCTTTATTACATTAATTGATCCTACATTCACTCGTGTCACAACAATATTACTAATCGTTACAATTGTAATTGGCGGCTGCAAAGGACTTACTTGAAAATCAGCTGTTACATTCGCATTATTCGGAAGAACTCTATTTGGTGGTACACTCGTGATCGTCACCTGAAAAGCAACTGTTACCGTTCCTCCTACTGGAATATTAGCAAGCGGAAATCCAGTTGTTGGGTTTAAACCTGGTTGAGACGTTCCATTTATTGTTACACTATTCGCTACAAACGTTGTTCCAGATGGAATTGGATCAAGGAATGATACATTTGTTGCTGCTACTGTTCCACTATTTTGTATACGAACTGTATACGTTAACGTATCCCCTACACCTGCTTCACTAGCACTTACGCTCTTCATTACATTTAACCCTGAAGAATTCACCACTGTCATAACAGTATTACTTGGCACTGTTACAGTAATTGGTGGCTCTGTTGGATTTACAAGGAAATCTCCAGTGACATTCGCATTATTTACGACATTATTTCCTTGGGGAATTTCATCAATTAATACTTCAAACGTAACAATTACACTCGTGCCAGTAGGCAAATTATTTAATGGGAATCCAAGTTCTGGATCTGCCCCTTCTTGTAAAACACCATTAACCAATACGCTATTTTCAATAAATAAAGTCCCTTGCGGAATTGAATCTTGGAAAAACACATTTGTAGCTGGTACACTACCTGCATTAATTATTTCGATTGTATATACTAAAACATCCCCTACCGTTGCAACATCAGTATTCACTGATTTCACAACCTCAAAGTTCCCTGATTGTACCGTTGTATTCACAACATTACTCGGAACATTGATTGTTATTGGTGGTTCATTCGGATCCACTTGAAAATTCGCGGATACAGTTGCACTATTTAAAATATCTTCATTTGGCGGATCCTGCTCAATTAATACTTCAAATGTAACTACAACTGTCTGAGCCGCAGGGATATTCGGAAGAGAAAATCCTGAATTCGGATTCAGTCCACTTTGCAGTGCGCCATTAATCGTTACAGAGTTTGCAACGAAAAAAACCGCTGAAGAAGTAGTGTCTTGGAAAAATACATTTGTTAACGGAACGTTACCTGTATTTTGGACGGCAATCGTGTATGTTAAAGTATCACCTACTGCCGCTTGAGCTGTATTTACTTCTTTTATTACATTTAAACCACCTGTATTAACTTGTGTTACAACGGTATTCGTTTGCCTATTAATCGTTACTGGCGGTTGATTCGGGATAACGACGAAATTTGCAGATACATTACCGCGATTCGCAATCGTACCTCCTGATGGGGTAGATGTAACTCGTACTTGAAAAGTCACCGTTCTACTTCCACCTGGAGATATATTCACTACCGTAAACCCAGTCGCTGGATTTGCCCCAGGTTGCGAAACTCCATCAACAGTTACACTATTTGGTATAAAAGTCGTTCCAATTGGGATTGGATCTTGAAAAATAACGTTCGTCGCCAGTACATTTCCTGTATTTTCAATTGTAACGGTATACGTAAGAACGTCATTAATCGTCGCAAAAGCTCTATCTACTGTTTTTCTCGTTCTTATATCGGCTATATTTATTGTAGTAAATACTGTATTACTTGTCGCTTGGCCTGAAACTGGTTGTTGACCAGGAACCGGAATAAAGTTAAACGTTGCACTTGCACGGTTCGGAATTGGATTTACAAGAGGATTAGATGTCACTCGAACTTGAAAACGTACTACATTCGTTTGCGAAGCATTAATACTTCCAAGATTAATACTACTTGCTGGATTCGCTCCTGGTCGAGCTACTCCATTTACCGTAACACTATTTGTTACAAACGTTGTTCCAGCAGGTATACTATCAACAAAAATAACATTATTTGCAGCAACATTCCCATTGTTCGTGACATTCACTGTGTACGTTAATATGTCATTAAGTGTTGCCGTCTGTAGATCTACAGATTTTTGCAAACTAAGATTTGCACGATTTACCGTCGTCTGTACTGTATTTGAAGATGCTGTACTCGTGATAGGAGGACTTCCGACAAAAGGACGGAATTGGTAAGAAACCATTGCACGATTGGAAATTGGATTTGGACTTGGGAATGACGTTACTCTCACTTGGAATGTAACGATTCTTTGATCATTATTAGGTATTGTCCCTAAATTAATTCCAATGGCTGGATTTGCACTCGGCTGGGTTACCCCACCTACTGTGACACTACCTGCAATAAAGGTTGTTCCATTCGGAATACTGTCTTGTAATACAACGTTATCCGCACTTCCCGTCCCTGTATTCGGAACGGTAATCGTATAGGTAAGAATATCTCCAACTGCTGCCACTGTTTTATCAACCGATTTGACAGGATTTATAATCGGCCCCGTCGCATCAATTTGAACACCAAAACCAGCCGCTGCATACCCATCTCCATTTGTAATGAAGCGAACTGTCGCTGACGTTTGATTATTTACTAATGATGATGAAGCATCTACATTCGTAATATCCCACCCTTGTCTTCTGACAGCCAAGGCTGCCCCTAACGGCTGATTCAAATTTCCAAACGTGCCGCTCGTATCTAAATTCCCATTGTCATTACAAATTTGTGATTGAAAGAAATTATTTGCGGGATTTCTCGGTCCGAATAAAGCAACTGTAGCATTCGCATTCGGTCCAAAGCGAAGTTGATCTCCAACAATGTTAGAATCTCCTTCTTGAGCTGTTACAAGTACTCTCCCTGTAACAGCACCTGTAGATGGCGTTGCAAAACCTGAAATAGTAGCATCAACTGGTGGCGATGAAGCATCGATAATTTCTTGACCTGCATACACTGACAAATTCCTAAGAGGTAAACTTGCATTTTGATAAACTACCTCAAGCGTCCAACCAGCTGAACGACTGACTGTTGGATCAGCAGAAGTTCTTGTAGCCGGTACAGCACCCGTTGTATATGTTCCCGCTCCCCCTGTATTAACAAGATTCGTTACATTAGCAGAGCGAACATAATAAAACTGGTTCCCAACTGAACCTTGCTGCGCAGTTGCAGGATCTGGTGCAACAGAAAATGTTCCTGCTGGTGTTGTAAATGAAATATTATCATTTAAAAATGCTGTAACATCCTCTGTATCGGTCCGGTATGTGCCGGCCCATACTAGTTCTGCGTATAAAACACTACTCCCTGCTGGAAGGTTCAAAATTGCACTTGAAGAATTTAATGGCCAGTCATTCGTTGTTCCTGCCGGGAATCCAGGTACTTGAAGCGATGTATTTATCGTTGTAAACACATCAATCGTACCGAAGTTATTGTTTGGTGCAGGTGATGTAGGACTTAGTCCCAACGTGTTCCCAGTGAACGTGACGGCACCAGTTACTGTTGTTGTAAAACGATTCATAAAAGGCACATAATCATCTCATTTCATTTATAGTAAAAAGTGCTCTATACTATAAAATGTAGACAAACTATAGAGTGTACGTTGTCCAACAAAATTCCGCACATACGAGAGGGGTTTATAAAACTATGCGCTACGTTATCGTAACAGGAACTTCACAAGGTTTAGGCGAGGCAATTGCCACGCAATTGTTAGAAGAAAATACAACGGTCATCTCTATTTCTAGAAGAGAGAATAAAGAGCTTACAAAACTCGCAGAGCAAAACAGCAGCAATTGTATTTTCCATTCCGTAGATCTTCAAGATGTACATAATTTAGAAACTCGCTTTAACGAAATCTTTTCATCTATTGAAGAAGACACTGTCTCATCTATTCATTTAATTAATAATGCAGGCACAGTTGCACCAATAAAACCCATCGAAAAATCAGAAAGTGATTTATTGATTACGAACGTTCAAATTAATTTAATTGCACCGATGATCCTTACTTCCGCTTTCATGAAACATACGAAAGACTGGAAAGTAGATAAACGCGTTATAAATATTTCATCTGGCGCAGGAAAAAATCCTTATTTCGGATGGGGAGCTTATTGTACAACGAAAGCCGGTGTAAATATGTTTACACAGTGCGTAGCTACTGAAGAAGTGGAGAAAGAATATCCTGTAAAAACTGTCGCTTTCGCACCCGGTGTTGTTGATACAAATATGCAAGCACAAATTCGTGAAACAAATAAGGAAGACTTTATTAACTTAGATCGATTCACCGCATTAAAAGAAGAAGGAAAGCTACTGTCACCTGAATATGTTGCGAAAGCTATTCGTAACTTACTAGAAACTGAGAATTTCCCGCAGGGTGAAGTAATTCGAATTGATGAATAACAAAGAGGCACGCTATAATAGCGTGCCTTTTCATTCTATTTCTCTAAAAATATGAGTACAGACTCCATCATCTTCTCATAACCAATCTCTTGATAAATTTTATTTGATGTTGGATTTGCCAGGTCCGTATATAATGTCGTTGTTTTGTAGCCTTCATCTAACATACGTTGACTAAGTGCAGCGACACAACTAGATGCGTACCCTTTTTTCCGAGCTTCTTTCGGTGTATATACGAAATTAACTGTTATATTGTTTGTAGTCGGTCTCGTTTTTGAAGCTACAGAAACAATCTTCCCGTCTACTTCTAAACCAAATAGACGATGATTAGTAATTAATGTATGAGCAGTTTGTTTCGCTTCTTCTTTCGTAGTAGGAAGCTTCACATCTTCGCAAAATTGATATATCCACTGCTCTATTAATGTTAGCTCATCACTACTTACTTCTCGAAAGATTCCATCTCCGTTCCACTTTTTCTTTACTTGTTTTAATTCATATATACCTTGCTCCATTGCAACATTAGTTTTCTTATTCTCTAACACTGCAATCTCTTCCGCTAATTTCTGTACGATTTTTTTATTACCAATCAATCCAGGAATATTTGGATATACTTTCGTTAACTCTTTTGCAAGTTCCTTAATAGCTACTGCCGAAATCTCAGACGTAGCAACAATTATTTGTTTCTTTTCTTCTGTTTGAAGAAATACAGCTGCAATTTCTTCCTCTTGTTTTGCTACTCCTATAAATATCGGTTCTTGGACCATTTGTAATACACCTAATATGAGATTATTTTCCTGCTCATTCTTCTCTAAAAATGGTGTAACCTCTTCTGTAAAATTAAGAATCTCTTCATATACATGTAATTGAATCATCGACAATCTCTTCCCTCGATTTATATTTAAATTAAGTATTGGCGATTAATTCATTAAATCCTTCTTTTACGATTCAATAATATTTGAAACTAATGTGTTCAAATCATTTTCAGCATGTAACACTCTCTTCTTTTCCTTCTCAAATAGCTCTTCTTCTTTTCGAAACGATTCTTTACGTTTATTAATCATACGCTCCATCTCTTTTTTACTCGGTCCACCATATACATTTCTTTTTTGAATAAAAGCTTCTGGCGATATAATTTCTTTCCACTCTTCTTCTAATAAATTTACTTTCAAATTTTCTTGTAAGTATACATTTATGTCTTTGAAATTTAATTCATGTAACTCCTTTTTCTGCTGCAATGACATATTCGCAATCGCACTTGCTGCATGATGTGCATGCCGAAATGGTATTTCATAGTTTTTTGTTAAAACATCTGCGAAATCTGTAATCGTAATCGCGTGTTTATATGAACGATTTTTTAACGTTTCCTCTTCTACTTTCATCGTTCGAATAACTGCGTTCATAATACAAAAAACACGAATCGCCTTTTCGATTCCTTTATATAAATACGGCTGCAAGTCATCCTCCGTATCGACAATATCGCCAAATGGTGTATTATGAATCATTTGAAATACAGTAAATGCTTCCCCTAAAGCACTACTCGTAATAGCACGGGCATGTTCAATTGAAACAGGATTTCGTTTTTGCGGCATAATACTACTTATTTGTACATATGGCTTCGCTACAGTAATCCCATCATATTCTTTCGTCGCTAATAGTAAAAAATCATGAATCCACCTACTCGTGTTCGTCATAATAATCATTAGTAACGAGCTAACTTCTAATAAATAATCCGCTCCAGCAACAGCATCATATGAGTTCTCAATTACATTTGTAAACCCAAGTAACTGTGCCACTCGTTTTCTCTTAATTGGGAAGCTTGTTGTAGAAAGGGCAGCTGCCCCCATTGGAGAATGATTTACAAGATGATACGCTTTTTTCATTCTTTCTAAATCTCGTTGCATCGTATCATAAATTGCCAAAACATAATGACCAAATGTTGTCGGCTGCGCCGGTTGTGTATGTGTATAAGCGGGCATAATTGTTTCCATATGTTCACCCGCAAGCTCCAGCATACTTTCTTGCAGCAATAAATGATGTTCCATTAACCGCAATACAAATTGCCGCAAACTCATGCGATACATCGTTACACCCATATCATTTCTACTTCTACCGATATGCATATTACTTACAAATTCACACTTTGCTTCTTGAGAAAGTAAATGTTCAACTAAGAAAAAAAGATCTTCATGTTGCTCTGTATATAGCAACTGCTCCTTTGGAATCCCCTCTACTTTTTTAAGTGCTGTTAATATAACTTTCGCTTCTTCTCTTTTCATTAACTTTTCTTCAGTTAACATAATAATATGTGCCCTATGCACTTGAAACATATCTTTCAATAAATAATTACGCTGAAAATCAAATACATGCTGTAATACACAATCTACATATGTTTTCCCAGGGAAATCAGCGCCTTCATTCTTAATAAACTCTTCTTTACTCTGTTTCATCACCTTTTCCCCTTTCGCCTAAGTGTTACTACCCATCATACCCAGGGATGGTGAAAAAGTGCTTGTATATAAAAATAAACTCGGCGCTCATAGCACCGAGTTTATTTAATAAAAGTCGCATCATACTTATCACTTTGCAACACTTGGAAATGTAGATTTGCTAAATGTTTACGTATTTCAGCACTATCATCTTCATTTAAATTATTTGCCAAGAAAACAATTTCTGTACAGTTTCCGCGTTTATCCATTGCATAAACTGCTTTTGTTACCGTCCATGGTGTATAACCATTCTTTTGCCCGGCATGCCTGAATGTTTTACGATATTTCTTTGCACTCATATCTGTTTCAACGATATTCGCCCACACTTTTTCTTCCGCTTCTGTAAGGCCACCTTGATGATTTGCCTTTTGAAGCAGTACCATATAATCGTTAGCGGAAGCAGCCGGTAATCTATCCGACCAAATTTTGTCGTAACGTTCTTCTAAATACAGAGGAATTTCCTTCTGTAATAATGGTCCCTTCTTTTTTAAGCGCTCATGAATAATCATAGCATATTCACGATATTGCGCTTGAGACATTTCTTTTAACTTTTTCTCTATTTTATATTTTGGAACATGTAATTCTTTATGCAAATATCCCGGAATGTATAAAGATGAAACGATCGGAAATAGCGGTTGATGTGCAGGAAGCGCTAAACTTTGTAAATTCCGATTAATATTGTCTAATCCTAATACCTCCATTAAATATTCAGTATTTGCATTAGAACTAAACTTAACCATTCCTTTTGCAACTTCTTCTAAAGAAACCGCTCCTTCAGTTATCTTTTCTTTTTTTTGTAAATAATTTTGCCATCTATCTTGTGCACCACCATCTGTATTCGGCACATAATAACGATTCACATCATTAATTGAAACGAAACTAGACGGATCGATTTTCCCCTCTGTAACTTGTTTCGTATATTCAAGCGCCACAATTAACTTCATCGTACTAGCAACTGGCAATACAACATCTGGATTTACAGAATACACAACTTTATCATTTCTCTTTACTAGAAGAGCGCTATTTTTTTCATTTTTATGCTCTTCAATAAAGGATGCGATGTACTGCGCATCATCATTATTTGAACTCCACACCTTTTTCACTAAAAAGTTACCCGATATCAGCAAAACAAAAATACCCACAATCACTGCGCATACTATAGTTTTTTTCAAGTGAAATTCCTCTCCTATTGTGTAACTCTTCTCTATTTATCTCTTAAAAACAAAATAATGGAGATGATTATTTAAATAATCATCTCCATTATTTTAACTTGTATGTTCCTATTATGTCTACGTCATAATTTTCACAAAATCCTCAAGAAACTTTTTATAATGTAATGACCAACCAATTTTCACCCAATTTTTCAACGCTTTCGAATCAGGCTGAGGACGAAAATCAGCGATACTTTCTCCTTTTGCAACTCCAACTGTATCTACATCCACACGGCGATAAACATAATCTAAAAGAGATGGATTTGCCGCTACCATCATCGTTACTACATCATGCACTGGGCTCCCTGTTATTTTAGGATTCAGATTTTTATAAGCTTTATAATAATAATTGAAAATCGGTTCTATTAATTTCTTAAAATTCGTTTTAGAATGTTTCGTAATATATTTCACCATCTCCGGTGTAATAATCGCTTCTGATGTAACGTTAAGCGGTATTAATGTCACATTTTTTGCATTTTGCATAACTAATTGTGATGCAATTGGGTCTCCATGAAAATTGGCCTCCGCGACTGGCGTAACGTTTCCAGGCATTAAAAAAGCACCGCCCATTATATAATATTCCTTCACATACTTCATCATCGGTTTCTCCAAAATAAATGCCGTCGCTAACGTTGTTGATCGGCCGGCATCAACAATAATTAGTTCCCCTTTATATTTTTCAATGATATCGAAAAATGCACAAAAAGATTTAATATTGGGAGAAAAAGTTTTTGGAGGCTTAATAGGTCCCAAACCATCTGCCCCATGAATTTCCGGATAATATGTTGTAACGTCCCCTGATAAAGGAATTTTCGCTCCATTAATAACAGGTATATCCTCACGGCCTGCTATTTGCAATAAATACGCCGCATTACTCGTCGCCTTTTCCTGCGTTACATTCCCATATCCCGTTACTACTCCAACAATATCAATATCAGGATGCAACAATCCATACATAATTGCTAAAGAGTCATCAATTCCTGGGTCTCCTAAAAATAATATTTTTTTCATAGACCTCAACTCCATCCCATCAATTGTTATTACTTTATGAATGTATGGTGGAATACAGACTGAAAAAGAAATTTTTTGTTATATACATAAAAAAACGTAGAAACCTCATATTTAGAAGTCCCTACGTTTTTCTATTTTATTATGCTACTTTTTTCATTTTAACCATACTACCAATTATATAAGCAATAAATGCAAAGCAAATCGGGAAAACAACTGTATGTATACCGAATGGATTAGGATAGCAAAGGTGAATAAACATATAGGAACCTACTCCGACTAAAATAGATGCGAGAGCTCCAGTTGCATTTCCTTTTTTCCAATATAAACCTAACACAATCGGCCAAATGAACGCTGCTTCTAAACCACCGAAAGAAAATAAATTTAACCAAATTAAAAAGTCTGGCGGCTTAATAGCGGCAGCATATACGAGTAATCCTACGACACCAGTAATCAATAGGCTACCTTTCCTTATCGTACTATCCGCGGCATCTTCATTTATGTAGTTCACATATATATCCTTAATGATTGAAGAACTTACAAGTAATAATAATGAGTTCACAGTAGACATTATCGCTGCCATTGGGGCAGCTAAGAAAACTCCAGCTAACCAAGGTGGCAACACTTCCATCGCGAGTAGCGGCATTACTTTATCTGGTACCGTTATGCCTGGAAGGACTACTCTTGCAAACACACCTGTTAAATGCATACCAATCATAATTGTACCGACGACAACCGTTCCAATAATTAATGCTTGGTGCATAGCCTTTGAATTTTTATAAGACATAGCACGCACACTAATTTGCGGTAATCCAACGACACCAATTCCAATTAAAATCCAAAATGATGTGACATATGATTTCGTTAAACTTCCATCCGCTCCGAACGGCGTTATTAAATTCGGATTAATTTGAATAAGTTCCTGCATAATCTTTTCAACTCCGCCACCAGCAATGATAGTAGCAATTAAAATGATTGTTGTTCCGACTAACATAATGATTCCTAATAACGTATCTGATAAAGCGACTGCACGAAATCCACCAATTAACACATACACAAGTACAGAAAATGTAAATAAAAATAGTGCCGTTGTGTAGGAAAGTCCTGTTAGCGACTCAATTAATCGTCCGCCGCCAACCCACTGGGCTACTGTTGCTGAGAACAAAAAGATTATAATACATAACGCAGAAAGAACAACTACCGCTTTATTATTGTATCTACCCTTTAAATAATCAATAAGCGTAATTGCTTCCATCTTCCTAGCGATAATAGCAAATTTTTTACCAATAACCGTTAAAACGATATATCCTGTTACAACTTGAATCGCTGATAACAGCACCCATCCAAGACCCATATTGTAAGCAATACCAGGCCCGCCGATAAAGCTACTTGCACTACCGTACGTAGCAATCATCGTCATAGCTAATAATAAGCCACCTAGTTCACGCCCACCAAGAAAATATTCTTGTAAAAATTTATTATTAGCGGTTGCTTGTACACGTCTTGATGCATATACACCAATTAAAAACACAACGATAAAAGAAATTATCATTGGGATTATTACATACCAATTCATCTATCATTCCTCACTTTTTTCTTCCTCATCGAGTAAAATATCTTGAAATAAAAAACGAACAACTAAAATAAGCAAAATAACCATTACGATAAATCCAACAATACAGCTATAAAAAAACCATGCTGGAAAACCTAATACATATGTATATTCACTCGGATCCTTACTTCCAAGTCCATAAGCAAATCCATACCATATTATAAAATTAATAATAGCTAATCCAAGACCAATTAACGCTTCTCTATGGGCAACTCGAAAGCGCGGATCATCATGATAATTCTTCATTTTCTCCCTCCTCTCACGATGTATAATTGTACCACTGTTTTTCTAGTTTTTCCTACTAGAAAACAAAAACGCGCAGGATTTTTTGTAATTATATAGAATACAATGTTTCATTACATATTTTTTACAATTGTAATGAAAATGAAATTTGAATTTTCAGCATTTATTATTTATGATTTTAAGTAGAGGCTTTTCATCTAGTTCCCACATCCTTGATTTCGGAATAAACGCCGTCTCGTACTGCGTTTAAATTATATTTTCAAGGGGGTTATACAATGAGTCAACTAGCTGTAAATCTTCATGAAAAGGTAGAGAAATTTCTTCAAGGCACAAAGAAACTATATGTGAACGGAGCGTTCATCGAAAGCGCTTCCGGTAAAACGTTTAAAACGCCTAACCCAGCAACTGGTGAAACACTCGCTATCGTTGCTGAAGCTGGTCGCGAAGACATTCATAAAGCTGTGGTAGCTGCTCGAATGGCTTTCGATGAAGGTCCTTGGTCACGCATGAGCACCGCTGAACGAAGCCGTCTTATGTACAAGCTTGCTGATTTGATGGAAGAACATAAAGAAGAGCTGGCACAGCTCGAAACTTTAGATAACGGAAAACCAATCCGCGAAACTTCAGCAGCAGACGTTCCTCTTGCAATTGAACATATGCGCTATTATGCTGGATGGGCTACAAAAATCGTTGGACAAACAATCCCTGTTTCTGGTGAATATTTTAACTATACACGCCATGAAGCTGTTGGTGTTGTCGGTCAAATTATCCCATGGAACTTCCCACTTCTTATGGCAATGTGGAAAATGGGTGCAGCCCTTGCAACAGGATGTACAATCGTTTTAAAACCTGCAGAACAAACTCCACTATCCGCTCTATACTTAGCTGAATTAATTGAAGAAGCTGGATTCCCGAAAGGCGTTGTTAACATCGTTCCTGGATTCGGCGAAACAGCTGGACAAGCTCTCGTTAATCATCCACTCGTAGATAAAATTGCATTTACAGGCTCTACTCCAGTCGGCAAACAAATTATGAGACAAGCATCTGAATCGTTAAAACGCGTTACATTAGAGCTTGGTGGTAAGTCGCCAAACATTATTTTACCAGATGCTGACTTATCTCGAGCGATTCCTGCTGCCCTTTCTGGTGTTATGTTTAACCAAGGACAAGTGTGCTGTGCTGGGTCACGCTTATTTATTCCGAAGAAAATGTACGATAATGTCATGGCTGATCTCGTTCTATATTCAAAAAAATTAAATCAAGGTGCTGGTCTAAATCCAGAAACCACAATCGGACCTCTCGTTTCTGAAGAACAACAAAAACGTGTAATGGGTTATATTGAAAAAGGAATTGCAGAAGGTGCTGAAGTACTTTGCGGAGGAAACAAACCATTCGATCAAGGTTACTTCGTTTCTCCTACAATATTCGCTGATGTAAATGATGAGATGACAATCGCTAAAGAAGAAATTTTCGGTCCAGTTATTTCCGCATTACCGTTTAACGATATTGATGAAGTAATTGATCGTGCGAACAAATCACAATTCGGCTTAGCGGCTGGTGTATGGACAGAGAACGTAAAAACGGCACATTATATCGCAAGCAAAGTACGTGCAGGTACAGTATGGGTAAACTGTTATAACGTCTTTGATGCAGCATCTCCATTTGGAGGGTTTAAACAATCTGGTCTTGGCCGCGAAATGGGATCTTACGCGCTGAACAACTATACAGAAGTGAAGAGCGTTTGGATTAACTTAAATTAACGAGAAAGAACCTGACCGAGTAGGTCAGGTTCTTTTCATTATGTATTCACTTACACTTGCAACCCGCCGCTCACATTTAATACCTCTCCTGTAATGTAAGACGCATACTCTGATGCTAAAAAGGCAGCTGCGTTTGCAATATCTTCCGGTGTTCCGATTCTTCCAACTGGAATCGCTCCAACCATTTTCTCTTTTACTTTATCCGGTATTGTTTTTGTCATATCAGTATCCATAAATCCTGGACAAATCGCATTACACGTAATACCAAAACTTCCAACCTCTTTCGCTGCTGTTTTTGTTAAGCCTACAACCCCTGCCTTTGTAGCCGCATAATTTGCTTGTCCAATATTTCCTTCCCTACTAATAGAAGAAATATTAATAATCCGTCCATACTGTTGTTGTCTCATATAAAGAAGTGCTGGCTGCATACAATAAAAAACGCCAGTTAAGTTCACTTGTAATACTTGTTCCCAAGCAGACTTCTCCATCTTATGTAACATTGCATCTTTTGTAATCCCAGCGTTATTCACTAAAATATGTAATGTACCAAATTTTTGCACCGCATATTCAATTAACGACTTCGCTTCATTTTGATTACTCACATCACATCGATATAAACTCACATCATACCCTTCATCTGATAATTCACGTGTCGTTTCTTGTAGCTTCTCTTCATTTACATCACTAATTAATACTTTGGCCCCTAGTTTTGCAAAAACTCGTGCGATTTCTTTTCCAATCCCCTGTGCAGCACCCGTTACAACAGCTGTTTTCCCATTCAACAAGTCCATCTCTATCCCCCATTTCTATTAGTTATATTGTATATTTCGGCTCTATGCTTTCCAAATCCTCTTTGTATAAAAAAGTCTATTTGTGTCAAACTAACTTTGCAACGCCGCATAAAACACAAGGAGATTGTGTCGAATGAAAAAAAAGAATGTAAATCGAAACAAAGCTGCCGATGGCATTGATGTTGAGTTCGCTCGCGAACTCGCTGACCACAATGACTTAGAAGCAAACGCACGTGCAAATGCCGCTGATGCACGTCAAAAACGCCAATCAACAGAAAAATAAGGCACTACAACGTTCCTTATTCTTTTCAACAGGGACCTACTACCCATCAAAATAAACCGAGAGTATCTCTCGGTTTATTTTCTATATTTCTTTACATAGTGCGCTAAAGCAAGTAACGGATATATATGCCCATAACTATGGTAGCGAATATAAAAGCCACCCGGTAACCCTGTACCAGTAGGATATTTTTCATTCATAGTAGACTGCGCGAGCAAATATGAAATTCCTTTTCGAATAATCGGTGTTTCTTGATCGTAGTAAGAAATAAGTGCATCAAGTGCCCACGCTGTTTGTGACGGCGTGCTAAAGGGTAAAGAAATAAATTTTTTCTCTACACTACTTTGACAGGATTCTCCCCACCCTCCGTCTTCATGCTGCAAATGCTCGAGCCATGAAGCTGCTTTTTTCAACGATGGATGAGTAGAAGGCACTTCTAATGCACGTAAGCCTGTCATCGTTGCCCATGTCCCGTATATATAACATATCCCCCATTTTCCATACCATGATCCATTCTGTTCCTGTACATCCATTAACCATTTGATAGCTTTCTTTTTTTGCTCTTTAGGCAATTCATTCGGTGCATACGTTCCGAATAATTCTAACACCCTACCTGTAATATCTGGTGTGGACGGATCGGTTATCATATCACTCGCATTTTCAATCGGCAAATTCGATAGTAACTTGCTCGTTACCCCTCGTTCAAAAGCTCCCCAGCCTCCATCATTGTTTTGCAATCCTTTTATCCATTCCACGCCTCTTCCCCACGCATCATCTACTCTATCATTCCCTCTACTTCGCGCTAACGCTCTAAGGGCAGCTGTAGTATCGTCTATATCAGGGATCGTCGTATTAACATCTGAAAATCCCCAACCGCCAGCTACAAGTGATGATGCATGTACGCTCCAATCTACCTTTTTAGTTTGTTGTTTTTGCAATAAATACTCTGTCGCCCTTTGAATCATCTTATTTTCATTTGTAACTTTAGCTTCTTGCAATGAATAGCTAAGTAAAGCGGTATCCCATACGGTAGAAGGAGAATTTTGCAAATGACTTCCTCTGTCCATCTTCCATATATAAGATTTTAATCCTGTCACAGCTTTCTCAATAATTGGAGACTGAATAGAGTGCCCTAATGCAAGCAAAGCATAAATCATATAAAACGTAGCACTGGCGTAACTATATAATGTTCCATTTTCATCTATACGCTCCTTCATAAAGCGCTCTACTTCTTCGTATCCTTTATGATGTAACGATAATGGATACGATATTACCTTTTTTACATCACCTACAAACGATTGAAACAGCGGAGACCGCTCCTCTCGAAACCATTGTCCACCTTCGCCTGCAATATGATTTAAATTTGGCAATAACTTTTTCTCTACACGGAATCTCTTATTCATACAAATCATCATTGGAATTAAATGTATACGTGCTGAGCTGCTTAGCCCAAATATACTGAGGGGGGAGTCATCTTGTAAAAATAAGATTGGCGTTGGAAAGTGAAAAAGCGCAGGAAATTCATATTCTCCATGAATCGCTAATAAAAATTTCGTCATAAAATGAGCACGAGAAACTCCCCCGTGTTCCTTAATAAACATTTCAGCTCGCCTCATATGCATATCTTCTTTCGAATATTTTTCCGAAGCAAGTAAAGCAGCATATGCTTGAATCGTCGCGGATAAATTCCCTTCCTTTTCATCTTCATATAATTTCCAAGTCCCTTCATTTGTTTGAAGAGATGCTAACCTTTTCACAAACGGTTCTATTTCGTCATTTCGCCCTAATAATTTGAGTAAAAAAATCATATGACAATCCGTTAGCAAAGCTCCTTCAAAACAAAATGACCACGTTCCGTCTTGCCTTTGCATCGTTTGAAGTGCAGTCGTTCTCCGCTCTATCTCCTCATGCACTTTGTCATATAGTAGCACACCACTCACCTACCCTTTCTAAGTCCGTATACGATATTCGAAAACTTAGCTAAATATGTATGAAAGCAAAGAAAAGCAGAATGTGTATTACACACATTCTGCTTACAAACAATACCCAACCCCGACAACAATTCCTAATAGTGCACCAACAACAACTTGATACGGTGTATGTCCAACGAGCTCATTTAACTTTTTATATTCTGTTTGTCTACCATGAAAAAAATCATTCAATATTTTCGCTTGCTTACTAACCGCAAGCCTTACTCCTGAAGCATCGTACATAACAATAATGGCAAAAATAGCGGCAACCGCAAATATTGGACTCTCCACACCTTCCACCACTCCGACACCTGTAGCAAGTGCAGTAACAGTCGAAGCATGCGAACTTGGCATTCCACCTGAAGCAAAGAACTTAGCAAAATCAAACTCGCCTGTTTTTATTAATTTAAAAACGACTTTCGTTAACTGTGCTAAAAACCAAGAAATTATAGCTGCTATAAGTGGATCATTATGTAAAATTGTTTCCATGTTTTTCAGCTCCTCACTGACTATAATGGAATTTCTATATAATATAAGTATAAAGAAAAATGCGTAGAAAATACTACGCATTATGATACTTTTGCTGATTTATTTTTAATAAATTTTGGTTGCTTCTGTAGTAGAAACTTTGTTTTCGCCATTGAAAAGACAAATAAAGCAATCCATATACAGAAAAACGCAATCATATGAGTAGATGTGAAATGTTCACCAAAAACGAACACACCTAAAATTAAACTAATAGTCGGCGCGATGTATTGTAAAAATCCTATCATATAGAGCGGAATAAGTTGTGCTCCTTTAGCAAAATAAAAGAGTGGTAACGCTGTAACAATACCTGCCCCTATTAAAAGAAACGTTGATATTGCCGAAATAGAACCGAACGAACCAAAGCCATGAACTCCTGTCATAAACAAATATATAAGTGCAAATGGCGTCACTAACATCGTTTCCATCGTAAGCCCAATTGTTGCATCATAATTTAATAATTTTTTCGTTAATCCATATAATCCAAATGAAAAAGCAAGTGAAAGAGAAACCCATGGAATTGATCCGAAACGTATCGTTAAAATAACAACGCCCAATCCAGCTAAACCAACCGCAACATATTGCCAAAAATTAAGCTTCTCTTTTAAAACAACTGTACCAAGTAAAATACTTATAAGTGGATTAATATAATACCCAAGACTTGCTTCGATTACATGGTTATGATTTACGGCCCATATGTATACAAACCAGTTTCCACTAATAAGTACCGAAGCAATTGTTAATGACATTAATAATTTAGGTCGTTTAAAAAGGGCCACTAACTCCCCACCAAACTGACGAAACCTCTTCGTTACTCCTAAAACTAACAACATAAAAACAAATGCCCAAACGATGCGATGCGCTAATATTTCATCTGCCGGTACTTCCTCCACCCATTTCCAATAAATCGGAAGGACTCCCCACATCGTATACGCACCCGCCGCATATATAATCCCCTGCTTTTGTTGTGCCGCCTGACTCCCCATCTTTCTTTTTCTCCTCTTCTCTTTTTTTCTTCATTATAAAGTCTCACATGCTTACTTTACCAATATTCAATCTGCATTTCTTTCGACATTCCTCTTGCAAATCCGTTATATGTATAAAAACACTCCTACTGTTATAATAACGAGCGCCGGAATACCGAAGACAAATTTACTTTTATGTGTCTTATGATGAAACATATACATACCAATCCAAGCTCCAACCGCTCCTCCAGCTGCAGCTGATAAAAACAACGTACTTTCTGGCGTTCTCCACTGCTTTTTCTTTGCTTTTCGCTTATCAAGCCCCATCATACTAAATGCTATAACGTTGATAATAATAAAATAAATCCATTTCATCTCTTTCTCTCCCTTAAAAAATTCGCTTTATGTTAACACGAAAACAAGGTGCGCACAAATAAAAATGGCTATAGGAAAAAAATAAAACTTTTTAACCTACAGCCATCATTGTAATACCTTATACTCTATTTCTAATCTTACTATGTTTTTTCGCGTATATAAAATAGATAAAAATACCTACAATAACCCAAATTGCAAAACTGATTAAAGTGGTTTTAGAAAGATTTAATGCTAAATATAAACAACTTACTATCGCAAGTATAGGTAAGAATGGAACTAACGGAGCACGGAACGGTCTTTTCAAATTAGGATGTGTCTTCCTTAATACAATGACAGCTATAGATACAAATATAAAAGCTGTTATCGTTCCCACATTCACTAAATTTGCCAACAAATTCAAGTCCAATAAACCTGCTAATACAGCCGCAAGAATACCCGTAATCCATGTATTAAAAAATGGTGTTTGATAACGTTTATGAACGCTCGAAAATCTTTTTGGTAATAATCCATCTCGGCTCATCGAGTATGATACTCGAACAAATGCGAACATAGCAACTAACAGAACTGTTGTTAAACCAGCTATCGCTCCAACTGATAATAGACCAGCAATTCTATCCTCTCCTACAATACGCAGTGCATATGCAACTGGATCAGCTACATTCAAATCTGTAAATGGAACCATTCCTGTTAACACGAATGAAACACCAACATAAAGAATTGTACAAATGCATAAAGAGACAAGTAATCCAATTGGAACGTTACGTTGGGGGCGTTTCACTTCCTCTGCTGCTGTTGCAACTGCATCGAAACCTAAAAAGGCAAAAAATACAGTAGCAGCTCCTCCAATAACACCATGGTATCCAAAAGGAAGAAACGGCTGCCAATTCTCTGGCTTTACATAGTTTGCTCCTACAATAATAAATACTAAAATAACAGCCAGTTTAATAATAACCATTATATTATTTATACGTGCACTTTCTTTCACACCACGACTTAGTAAAAATGTAACAACTAAAATAATAATAACAGCTGGCAAGTCGATAATCCCGCCATTCCCCATCCCTGGTGCAGAAGCAACGATTGCCGGAATATGAATATTAAACCCTAGTAGCAATGACTGAAAATAGGCTGACCATCCCGCCGCCACCGCAGAAGTAGCTAATAAGTACTCTAACATAACACACCAGCCAACTATAAAAGCAAAAATCTCACCTAATGTCATATACGTATACGAATACACACTTCCTGAGACCGGGACTGTAGATGCAAATTCAGCATAACAAAAGGCTACACAAGCACATACAATTGCAGCTAACATGAAAGATAATACAATTGCTGGACCAGCATGTTTCGCTGCTACAATACCTGTTAATACGAAAATGCCTGTACCAATAATTGCTCCAATTCCTAAAAGCGTTAAATCAATTGCTCCTAAAGTTTGCTGTAACACGTTTTTCTTTTCTTCATTCATTGCTTTCTTTATAAATAAACTCATTCGTAGAAACCTCTTTTTCAAAATTATCCCTTACAGAATTTATGATGCGGGAAAGCCCACGCAGGACTTTAGTCCGTCTTTAGACGTGGGATGAAAGCATCGTTTTTGCATAGCAAAACATGGTATACTTTATTTATAGTCATGCAAAAGACGTAAAAACATTTGAGAACCAACAATCTGTACGGTATGGTCACAGTACCGTAGCCCACGAACCTATATGGTCTGTTGTGGGAGTGGTGATGGCACACCGCAATCTTGCACGTCAGCGATACCAGAAATGGACTTCGCCTTTGGTAGCAAGAATCCCACTGACGTTAGTCAGCTGGCCCCTTTAGGGGTGGGAGTGTCAATCATTACAATCTTTATTACTGTTGCTATTACACATTAATAATATTCATACTTTACTTTCACTCCCTATATAAACTCCACAAATTACATGCCTAAAAATCAGAAAAATCAATCTTCTAAAAATACGCTTGTTAACAAGCATGTTTTTAGAAGATTGATTGAATTTATCACACGATTAATTATATTGTCAACAATATAATTAATTCACCCACATCGAATAATTATAAACAAAATAGTATTCCAAAATATACGATACCACTTGAAAATACTGTTAATTCCCATTTCAATACATTTTATATTATTTCGGAATTCATTTTTATACATCGTACTCAATGAAATCCCCATATACAAACACGATAAAACCAGCCGATTCGTTATATAGAAATAATTACTCATCTTGTTAGACCGATTAACTTTCCTACAAATTGCAAACAGTATTTTCACTTAGGACAATAAAAAAAGCGCAGGTGTTCATCTGCGCTTTATTCTTCCGCTTCAATTTCTGTACTATTATTATTGATATGTTCCTTTTGAGCTTCTTCTTGCAGCTCTGCTGAAATCATCGCATGATAAATTTCTGGATATAATCCAAATATTTGATATACACTTCCTAAAAACGGCATCGGAATCCCTCATTTCTAAAGTTGTATTGCCATTCTTAAGGATTCCCTTTTCACTCATTATACATTCGTTTTTGGCACTTCTTCTTCATCGGGAACATGTAATACATTTTGCCATTTTTTATAAGGCGCACTATTTGGATCCACATACCCTTTCGCATACGAACGATCCCACAATTGTTTCATAAACATCTCTTTCTCTTTCTTTGCGACCATATCTGCACCTGTTCCGTAATAGTTTTGGAAATACAGCTCAATTTCA
Source organism: Bacillus sp. FSL R9-9410 (assembly GCF_038050385.1). Classification (NCBI taxonomy): domain Bacteria; kingdom Bacillati; phylum Bacillota; class Bacilli; order Caryophanales; family Bacillaceae; genus Bacillus; species Bacillus sp. FSL R9-9410. The sequence goes on along the minus strand of NZ_JBBOTV010000001.1, from coordinate 1,335,462 downwards.
TCAAGGAATAGCCTTAACAAATCGTCAGATGTTTCTTCTAACGTCGGGTCATATTTTGCCTCACGATCATACATTAAAATCATATCTAAAATATTATGGACATGCTCTTTACGAAGCCATCTAATATCTTGAGCACCTAATACAAATGCATGTGTATATAAATGCCCACCTTGTATCATTGCCTTTTCTTGCTCTTCTTCAAACCTGGACAAGATATTTTCATAAATAAACGGATTATGAAGCAATGCTCTGTGCAACTTATAACTTTCGCTTGAAATATTTTTCCCCATCGACTGGATTAAAAAGCTACGGCCGACACCGTTATATTGATACACGAACTGTCCATCTACAGCCACTAAGCTAATCCAGCGATACATATATGCGTATAGAAGAGCACGATTACATTTATCGTAATCTAACTTCGTTTGCGTTGCATTCAAGTCTGGCATAAAGGCTGGTAAGTGCCAATATTTATCTAAATGCGGCGTCAAACTAGATTTTTTACTATTTAATTTGTTCACGCGGCGATAATACGATTGAAAATAATCACCTTTATCGTTCATAAAACCATTCGCAATATGTCCAGATGAAAGCTTAGGAAAATCTTGTAGAGATAATCCGTAATGAGCACGATAACAAATCACTTCAAATGGTGAAAACGCCTCGTTTACCGTATCTTTTTCTTTAAACATTTCTTGCAATAACTCTTCTTGCAATTCTTGTTTTAAAGATGGATGTACGCCCCAATATTGTAACTCTCTATGATGAGAAACTTTTGGAACGAACGGACTTGCTAAATGGAAAAGATCTTCAATTTTTTCACGAACATATTCATCACGATCACGTTTCTTGAAATCTGCTTCTTTTCGCAATGCTTCAACGATATTAAGCTCTAGTTTGTCACGATAGCGCACTTGAAGTTCGTCATAACAATAACTCAATATATGTTCACGGTAGAAGTCTTCCACCTTTTTCGACTGAATTTCTTCGGCTTTCGCATCACGACAATATTCCCCGTACAAGCTCATATAAATTTCGGCCGATATATCTTTCGGTAATACACCTAAATTCAAATGTTGCTGCATATCTTGCCAAATCTTTTCTTGCAATTTCTCTTCAGCTAATACGTATACATTCGTCGGGTTCGTTTTCCCCTCAAATTCCTTGCTTCGCTTTTGGATTTCAAACAATAAATTTTCACGTGTTTCATGTAAATTATCAAAGAATCTTTCCCAATATTGGATCATTTTATCAACTGCTTGGTATAGCGATTGATACACGAGTTCTAATAACATTTCTTTACGATACTCACTTAATTTGTGGACATATTGCGTTACGATATCTTCAAATTCTTTTTTGAACAAACGTTGCTGATTATAAAACATTTTCCCGACCCAGCCTTGTTGCTGGGCAATTTCAACGCGGCGAACAGCCGTTACCGTTCCATCAATATTACTCACATTAAATTTCTTATCGTAGTTTTGAATTAAATTACGCTTTTGTTCATTATTTTCATGCAATCGATTCATCTTCTCTACTAACTGCTTTCGAATTTCATACAGCATAAAACGTGCTGCGACAGGATGAACCGGATCCGTTTTCTTTAAAAACCATGTATTTAATTGATAAGACTGTCCTTCTGAGCCACTCGGTATAAAGCGGTCTGATTCGACCATGTCATATAAAAGTGTAGTCACATGCTCATGTACACGGCTCGGAATCGCATAAGCATATAAACGAACCGCATGATCAACTCTCGCTACTTCACCTTTCATTTGTTCCATCATTTTCAGTTTCGCAGCCGATATTTTACACTCATGCTGCAGGCGGTTTAATTCTTCATCTTTTTGCACTGTACGGTGTACGTAACTCTCTACAGCATCTAAAAACAATTTTGATTTTGCAACACCGACCTTACCGCCCTCTGCCCCTTCGCGCGTCTCATTGAACATTTGTCTATAAAAAATATGGGCCTGCTCTGGACGAGTAGCAAGATGCTCTAAATCTTCTAAATAACTTTTCCCGCGCTCTGGCTTTTCACGCTGCATACCGCGCTTTACATCCTGATCATATCTTTGCTTCTTCTCTTGAAACAGTTGATCTAAATGAAGCCAAGATTCATCTAAACCTTGCACCGCCCATTTTAAAGCACAGTATTTCAAAACGTGCTCATACGGATAAATGAGCTTCGCCGTTCCTGCTCCGCAATATCTCCCTTTCCCACTCGATTCTGCCAATTGCTGAATTTGATTATCTTCTTGTGCAAAATGATTTGCAGACATTGGACTGAATAACTGTAAATAAATCGTATTTGCCATTTGCTCCATATAATCCGATAAATTGTGCAAATGGTGCCCATGTAAATTTTCATAATCATATAAGAAACAATAATTGTACGGTAAATGATGCTGCTTTATCGTATGATTTGTTCTTCCATCTTCATCCACTTGATCAGGACGATATTCTAATTCAATCGTTACGCCGCCTCGTTTTGATAATTCACCAGTCGACCCGAGCGTAATAGCGTGCAACTCTTTTAACGATGCATAACCATTCGCTTGCACAGTTTCAAACTCTTTCGCACTAACCGTTCTCGTCTTAACTAAAACATCGGGCATTAAAAACGCACCGCGAATTAAAATGTTGTGATGCTGCAATTTTTTCCGGAGCATTTCACGCAAATATAATGCGATTTGTAAAAACATCCCTGAGCCTGTTCCGCCAGCTAGCGACGTTACAATAATGACACGCACACCATATTCCGTCTGATCACTTGTAACTGGAAAAATCTTCTCGATTTCTTGCCAAAACGATGTGAGTTTATCTTCTTTCATCGCTGCACGCAACGCTAAACGGGAAATGACACGTAACTGTCCCGCTCCTTCCGTTAACGGTTTATCAAGTATAGTCGGGTCCATTGGGAACCACTCTGGAATCGTTGGATCTCCCGCAATATACTCTCTCGGTGTTTTACTCGAGCTCGTTTGCGTCTTAAACTTCCGAATATGATCAAATTTACTCAATGTATTCACATCTGTATCAAATACATGCATCGCTACCTTTTTACGACGCTCCTCAGGTAATCTTTCATATATTTGATGTGTGACAGTACTACCGATTCCACCTAAGCCAATTAATATCGTTGGAACTTGTAATGTCATGTGAACCACCTTCCTATTCGTGCTTGTTTGAAAAAAAGGATAAAGAGGGCCACTCTGCCTCCGTCTCCCTTATACCTTATCTATTATTCACATTCATACCGGTAAATCTCCTTACCATATCCTCTATCAATTACTAAAAGTTCATTTGGATACAACGTCTTATGCTCCATTCCTACCTCTTCCTCTGTAATAAACATTCCATCAATAATCATCCCAACTACTTGCGATTCTTTCGCTACAAATATAGATTTCGATCCTTTTTTCGCTATTAATGTTACAGATTGCACCGTCTTTCTTTCTGCTCGGAATGGAATGCCAAAATAGTGCTTCCACCATTTATTTTTAAGTAACTCTGGTTCAGATTGATAAAGCCAATCTTTCGCTACTTCTTGATCCCATTCGTAATATAGTAATGCTTTCCTATGAAATCTCGGACGAACAATCCATCCTAAAATAATAATTCCTACTATTAAAAGTAATAAAGTGATAGGAATTACAAATTTAAAAACGAGCGCATACTTCTCAAAAAACGGCGCATTTTCAATGTGCAGTATAATCTTTTCCTTTACTTCTTGTAATTTTGAATCATTGATCGTGATGGTAGCCTCTACGGTGCCGGTATCTGTAAAATTGAATGTGTCGGAGTAATAAGGTCGAGGATAAACATAAACTTGACTACCATGCTGTTTTAATTCATAGTTGATCGATTGATTCGATGTGACACCAGTAGATTTTAATAATTTCTTTACAGCCTCTTCTGTCATCGGTTTACCATTTAACTGTGGCTGTAAAATAAATGGTTTACTATTTTCTAAATTTGTTACCTTTTCTTCATAATCTTTCGTAACAGCTTGAAGTGTTAATTTTGGTTTTTCAGCTGGTTCAATCTTGAATTCTTTCGTCTGTCTATAAAATCCCTTTATATTCATATGGACTTTCCCGCGTACTAACTCTTTACCAACCTTTGTCTCGTAATAAAACACATGTCTTTTATCATCCCACTTCATCGGATACTGCTTTCCGTCTATTTCTACTTCTGCTTCGAAATAAGAAGTTTGAATTGGTAATTCAGTAGGTTTCGCTTCAATAACAGCTGTCACACCTTCATACATTTTCTCAACATTTTTTCTATCTTTATCATCTTTGTCATACGTAGAAACAGTATAATTAAGCGCTGGTTCAACAAGTACTTGTAATCCCTCTTTCTCAATGTCCTGATCCACTTCTATCGTATATGTCCCTGGCTTAATCACTTCCTGATTCGCTGTACTTACATGCACTATATTTCCGAATAATTTAGCTTCTCCGGGTGCATGTATAGAAAAAGAAGACTGCAATTGTAACGGTTTGGAAAGTTGCATAACTTTATAATTAGACAAAGAAGGTGATTGTCGTACAAGCGTCATACGCTTTAATGGAAACGGTGTTGTAATCTCTACTTTTTTCCCTACTATTTTCGTTTTGACAATCGATTCAACAGAAGAAAATGGATCACGATTTGCAACTAATGCTGCCACTTGATTCACACTTTGTACAATACCATCCTCACCGCTAGACGGCATGACAACTCCATTCATTTCTTTTTTCCAAATCTCTTTAAACGTATTTAACTGCAGCTTCTCTTGCTGCCCTAAATCCTCTTCCATCGTGATTAAAACTGGGTGTAAAGAGATCTTTTTAAAATCCATCTCTTTCTTAAACTGTGCTAACTTCTGTGTAATTTGTTCTTTTCCGCCAATCTTATCTTTCTCCAAATCATTAAATGCCCCGTCAGTTAATACAATAAGCCAAAATTCACGTTTCCCATCTATATCTGCTTCCTTCTTTATAGATTGCATCGCCGTTTCTACTGCGCTAAATGGAGTATTTAAATATGTTTTCCACGCGCCGATTCCATTAATTTCTGTTTGCCTTTGATCCTTTGTTAACGAAATGTTTAACGGATCATTTGGCTTACTCATTGGAACGTAAGAAAATTTATCTTTCTCATCTAATAGCGCAACTAAACTTTGCAAGGCGTAATTGGCATACTTCCAGCGATCGTTATTTCTCATGCTGCCCGAATCATCATATACAAGTGAAACGACCCTTTCCTTTGCCTCCTCTCCTTTTGCAAAAGCTGAAAAAGGTAAACATATAAATAGAAACAACATGAACGTGGCACAAATTCGAATTTTCATGATGAGGCTTCGCCACCTTTGTAGACAAATTCCTATGTTTAAATTTATGAGGGGAAACAAGATATATGACTTGTATTTTAGGACAACGAACGCACCATAACTTTATTATGTAAATAGATATATAACTTGGTAATATTCCTTCTAGCATTTTCTATCCAATTATATAGGTAAAAAAGCCTGTTTAAGCTCCATCCTCAAAACAGACTTTTCCTACTTTTAAAACTGAAAACTCTTAACAAAAAGTTTGATTATTAATTAGCACATCACTTCAATTGTATATCCTCCAGGTGCTTCAACATAAAACGTATACGCATGTGCATGTTTAGGAGGTTCGACTGGAAATCCATCTTCCTTCAATCTTTGATTAATTTTATTAACTTGTTCTTCATTTTCTTGTGGAAATCCTACATGAAATGTTTTTGGATAATGAACTTCTTTTCCCTTCATTAAGGTTAATATAAACCCATCATTATCACGCATAACTGCGAAGCCATTTCCTGTTGTTCCACCACAAGTTAAACCAAAATACTTTTCTAAAAATTCTCTAGCAGCTGTTACATCTGTAACTGTTAAATTAAGATGATTAATTTTCAATTCGCTCACCTTCTTTCTTAATTTTCTAACATTTTATCATATAAATAAAAAACACGCCTTTCACAGCGTGTTTCATTGCTTCACATATACCTCAACAATTGGATTATCTTTATTATCTGCATGTAAACGTATATTCTCTTCACCCGTATTATAAATGCTAGCTACCAGCATAACTGTTAACAAATTAGGTATTTTCGCATCACTCCCATATTTTCGTTCAAGAGCTTCTGTATACTCGAAATCCAAATCACCCTGCACATATGTATACACTTCAAAACCATCTTCCAAATTACAAACTACTGTATCTATAATATCCGCTCCTACTTGCTTCTTCATTTCACCTCGCAATGCTTCTATAAATTCTTCCCAGGGAACTTCGTACGTCTGAAATTGATCTGTAGATTTCATTTCATTTCCTCCTCACTATATATCCTTTTCATATATTTCCCCTTTCCTATAACAATTATGATAGGTAGGTCATTCATACAAGCCGCACTTGTCCCCCTTACATATCGTATTACTGTAATGGGAAGGAGGAAAGAACATGCATAGACAAAAATGTTATGATACATGCCAACGTTATTTCGGAAAAGTAGTTCGAATTGAAGATCGTGACGGTCGCATCCATTTAGGTAAAATAGTAGACGTGACAAATGATTCTGTTTGGATCGAACCGGTAAAAGGGCGTTCATCTTTTGATACAGGATTTGGATACTATGACGCATATTCAAACGGTGGATGTGATATTTGCGGTGGTCTTAGTAGATGTGACAGCTGTGGATTTGGATGCGGCGGTGGGTTTGGTGGTGGATTCGGTGGCTGCGGATGCGGCCGTCGTGGTTGCGGTGGTTGTGGCGGCGATGGCTGGGGCCTTGAACTCGGATTTGGCTTTATTTTTGGAATTACTTTGGCTGCATTATTTTTCATCTAACATAGTAAAGAGTTGACTATCTTTAGCCAACTCTTTTTCTCTATTTTTCACATATAAAAATGCGATGTCCTAAAATATGTTGATACATAAGCAGTACTTGTTCGTGTTGCACCCACGCTTCATACAATTCTTCGGGAATAAACGGTGATACATTCCACTCTGGTTCTTCCATATGTCCTGCAACTGTTTCTGCAATAGTTCCGCCACCCGCAATTGTAATTCTTTTAAAATTTGCTGCTTTAAATAAATGAATCCACTCATTCTCAGTTAATAATTCTTTCATACCATATAACCGTCCAATCTTTTCTTCCTCTTTCTTCTCAATATGTTTTTCGGTAATCATTTCAATGACAACAAGCTTTCCATCCTTTTGTAATACACGATAACATTCCGAAATAACCTTTTCTTTATTTGTAAAAGCGAGTATAGATTCTCCAAGTACAAGCTCAAATGAATCATTTAAACACGGTAATCCTTCTACATCTCCTTGAATCAATTGTATATTCAAACCATCAAACAACCATCTATCTTTCGCTTTTTGAATCATAATTTCATTCTTTTCAACCGCTGTCACTTTATAACCCAATTCTTTTGTCATATACGCCGCTGTTTTCCCCGTTCCGCAACCTATCTCAAGGACGCTAGCTCCATGTCTAAGTGGCAATTGAGATAATAATTGTTTTGTTAACGTAAAACCACCAGGATGAGCACTCCCTATTCCGTAGTAAGCTAAGAAATCGATGTATGTGTTTCGTTTCATGGGATTCTCCCTTTTTTATTTTATATATTCCAGGAAGGAAGAAAAGTGCATAAAAAAAGGGCGCATCGCGCGCCCTCTCTCTTACTTATCTTCACCAATATATGCCCATTTGTAGCTGTAATCTCCACCAACTGGGTGGTGAATAATACCTTTTACTTTCGCTCTTTGAACTAGAGCATCACCACGTTGGTATAACGGTGCAATTGCAGCATCTTCAAGTAACATTTTTTCAGCTTTCAGTAAGCTATCCCAGCGATCTTTCGTTTTCGTTAATAGCTCGCCTTTACCTTTTTCTACAATTTCATCATATTTCGGATTTGAATATCCAGTTTGGTTATGAGGTCCATTTGTAACGAACATATCAATGAATGTCATTGGATCTAAGTAGTCAGGTCCCCAACCAGCGTAAGATAAATCATAATCTAGATCTGATTCTAATTTTAATTTTTGTTTAAACGGTTGGTTTTTCAAATTCACTGTTAAGCCCGGTAAGTTCTTCTCAAGCTCTCCTTTTAAGAACTCCCCTACTTTTTTCGCGTTATCGCTATCGTAGTTTAATAGCTCAATCGTTACTTGCTCTTTTCCAAGTTCTTTTTTCGCTTTTTCCCAATGCTCTTTTGCTTTCTTCACATCTGTTTTTAAAATATCTCCGTTATCTTTACGGAAGTCTTTTCCATCTGGACTCTTCGCAAATTCTTTTGGTACTAAGTAATCTGCAGGTGTAGATCCGTCATTTAAAATTACATTCGTTAAGCCTTTTTTATCATATGCCATTGCAATCGCTAAACGTAAATCTTTGCTCTTTAATACTGTATCTTGATTACCACGTTTTTGGTTTAATCGTAAGAAGTACGTTGACGGTGTTTTTTGTGTAAAGAAATCTGGATTTGATTTATATTTGTCAACCATTTCAGATGTAAGTGCTGCACGATCGATTTGTCCACTTTCATATAAATTTACACGTGTACCGCTATCTTTTACTACGTTAAAGTTGATTTCTTCTAACTTAACTGTTTTATTATCCCAGTATTGTGCATTTTTCTTTAACTTCCAACCTTCTTCATGTTTCCAGTCTGTTAATGTAAACGGTCCGTTATACAACGTTGTATCCGACTCTAAACCGTATTTTTCACCTTTTTCTTTTAGGAATTTTTCATTTAACGGATAGAATGTTCCGAATGAAGTTAATTCTACAAAGTAAGGAACTGGATTTTCTAATTCTACTTCTAATGTGTAATCATCTACAGCTTTTACTCCTAGCGTATCAAGCGCTGCTTTTCCGTCATTAATTGCTTTTGCGTTCTTGATATCAAACATAATGTATGCATATTCCGCTGCTGTATTTTTATCTACCGCACGTTTCCAAGCAAACACGAAATCCTTCGCTGTTACAGGTTCTCCATTTGACCATTTCGCATTTTTATTTAATGTGAATGTATATTTTTTACCATCATCACTCTTTTTATATGATTCAGCAACCCCTGGTGCTGCTTTATTATCTTTATCAAGTCGATATAAACCTTCCATTACGTTGTTTAAAGCAAGAAACGATACTTGGTCTGTCGCTTTAGAAGAATCCATAGATGGAATCTCTTGGCTCTCTGTTAAATTAAGTACTTGCTTTGCTGCTAATTTCCCGCCTTCTTTTTCACTACTTTTCGGCGTTGTGTTCGTCTTTTCTTTTTCCCCTGATCCCGAGCAAGCTGTTAATGCCATACTCATTACTAGAACTGGTGCTACAACCGCTGTTAATTTTGTCATCTTTTTTCTCTTCATTTTTTTGTACCCTCCCCAATTATATGTACGATATTAACATTTAGAGATTCTCTATTAACTTTCGTTATCAGAAAATTCTTATTAATTAATATTCTACTATCTTTTTGAGTTTTGTAAAGTATTTTTGTAAATTTTCTAAATATTTATTTTTTTATTATAGTAACTTGTTTTTTTAATTACTATATGAATTATCCCCCGTCTACTATATGTAAACATATCTCCTCTTATTCTTCTCTATTGCTAAGTTCTATATTTTTCTTATAAAAATGAAATCTCTAACTATCTTATTGAATCCCTTCTACTATTCCTACGGTAGAATTTTAAAAGTGACCTCAAAATTTCCCTGCTCCTTATTCTCCTATCCATACAAAAAAAGCATTTCAAAAGCATATTAGCCGCTTTTGAAATGCTTTCATGTTATTTCTTTCCGCCATCCTCAGTTACATACGCCCACTTAAAGCTATATTCTGGACTAATGTTGTGTTTCACAATTCCTTTTACATTCGGTTTCATTACATATGATCTTCCTGTTTGATATAAAGGAACTAATCCTGCATCTTCTTCAAGGAATAATTTTTCTGCTTTTCCTAACGTTTCCCAGCGCTTCTTCGGATCAGATAATAATTCATTACCTGCTTTTTGCACCATTTCATCGTATTTCGGATTCGAATAACTCATTTGGTTATACGGGCTCTTCGAGTCAAACATATCAATAAATGTCATTGGATCCGCATAATCTGGGCTCCAGCCTGCATAAGAGATTTCATAATCTTGCGCTGACTCTAATTTTAATTTTTGTTTGAACGGCTGAATTTTCGTATTAATCGTTACACCTTTTAAATTTTTCTCAATTTGATCTTTAACATAATCAGCAATCTTTTTCGCAGTTCCATCATCATAGCTTAGTAATTCAATTGTAACTTGATCTTTTCCAAGTTCCTTTTTCGCTTCTTCCCATGCAGCTGCTGCTTTTTTCGTATCTTGTTTCAGACCATTTTTAAACGTATCTTGGTAATCTTTACCGTCAGGTCCTGTCGCAAGCCCTTTTGGAACCAATTGATCTGTTGCTTTTGATCCATTATTTAAAATAACGTTTGCTAAGCCCTTTTTATCAACTGATAACGCAATTGCTTCACGCAGTTTTTTGCTCTTTAATGGTGTATCCTGTCCGTTACGCTTTTGATTTAAACGTAAGAAGAATGTACTTGCTTCTGAATACTCACCATATTCATCTTTGTTCGATTTATATTTATCTACAAATTCTCCTGATAGTAATGTAAAGTCAATCGATCCTGTATCATATAAATTTACTTTTGTGGCCACTTCTTTTACAACGCTGTAATTAATTTCTTCTAATTTCACAGTCTTATTATCCCAATACTTATCATTTTTCTTCAGCTGCCAACCTTGTTCATGCTTCCACGATGCCATTACAAACGGCCCGTTATACAATATTGTATCTGCTTCTAAACCGAATTTCTCTCCTTTTTCTTTTACGAACTTTTCATTTAAAGGATAATATGACGGGAATGCTAATAAATTTAAGAAGTACGGTACCGGCTTTTCTAATTCTACTTCTAGTGTATAATCATCTACAGCTTTTGCTCCTAATTCTGTTGCAGGTTTTTCACCTTTATTAATTGCCTCTGCATTTTTAATATAGTAGGCAATAAACGCATATTCTGCAGCTGTGTTTTTATCAAGTAAGCGCTGCCATCCATATACGAAATCTTTCGCTGTTACAGGGTCTCCATTTGACCATTTCGCATCTTTACGCAGTTTAAACGTATATTTTTTACCATCTTCGCTTTTCGTACTTGATTCTGCAGCAGCAGGAATAGGCTTATTATCTTTATCAAGACGATATAATCCTTCCATTGTGTTCCCTAAAATTTGTGCCCCTAACGTATCAGTAGATTTAGAAGTGTCCATCGTCGGAATTTCTTGGTTTTCCGTACGATTTAATACTTGCTTCGCTGCATATTTAATATCCGATTTTTTTTCTTCCCCACTATTAGATGTAGTAGTCGTTTTCTTCTCCCCACCTGACCCAGAGCACGCTGTTAATGCAACACTCATCGCTAAAACTGGTACTACAACTGCTGTTAACTTTTTCATCTTTTTTCTCTTCATTTTTGTATCCTCCCCAATTATATGTACAATACCAACCCTTGAGAGACCCCTTGCTAACGATTAGTTTTCTGAAAATTATAACTAATATTATTCTACTCTTTTTTACGCATTTGTAAATAGTTTTATTTCAAATATTCTGATTTTAATCTTCATAATTTAGTATGATTTATCCCCCATCTACTATATGTCCGTACTATACGCCTTATTCTTCTCTATTTAACTGAACTAAAAATTAGTATTTTAAGCTCCCTAAAAAAAGCATTTCAAAGTAGCTAAGCTACTTTGAAATGCTTTTTCAACTCTATTATTTTTCAGTCACGTATGCCCACTTAAAGCTAAATTCCGGACTGATATTATGTTTTACTACATCTTTTACATTTGGTTGTAAAACATAAGAATCTCCACGTTGATATAAAGGTACAATCGCTACATCTTCTTCAAGTAATGTTTTTTCAGCTTTTCCTAACTCTTCCCAACGTTTTTTCGCATCACCCATTAATTCAGTACCAGCTTTTTTCACCATTGCATCATATTTAGGATCTGAGAAGCTCATTTGGTTATGAGAATGCTTAGACTCAAACATATCTAAGAATGTCATTGGATCTGCATAATCTGGATTCCAACCACCATATGAAATATCATATTGTTGCTCAGATTCTAATTTTAGTTTTTGCTTAAATGGTTGAAGTTTGATATTAACTGTTACACCTTTTAAGTTTTTCTCGATTTGGTCCTTAATATATTCTCCAACTTTTTTCGCATTACCAGTATCATAGTTTAAGAATTCAATTGTAACTTGATCTTTTCCAAGCTCTTTTTTTGCTTCATCCCATGCAGCAGCTGCTTTTTTCGCATCTGGCTTGATACCATTTTTAAACGTTTCTTGGAAGTCTTTACCGTCCGGTCCAGTTGCTAAACCTTTTGGTACTAAGAAATCAGCTTCTTTTGATCCATCATTTAAAATTACATTTGCTAGATTTTTCTTATCGATAGAAAGTGCAATTGCTTCACGTAATTTTTTGCTCTTTAATGGTGTATCTTGTCCATCACGTTTTTGATTCATACGAATGAAGTACGTACTTACTTGTGAAAATGTTCCGAATTCATCTTTCTTATTTCTGTATTTATCTACGAACTCTCCATTTAATAAAGCAAAGTCAACTTGACCGCTATCATATAAGTTAATTAGCGTTGCTGCCTCTTTTACAACACTGAAGTTAACTTCTTCAAGTTTTACAGTCTTTTTATCCCAATATTGATCATTTTTCTTTAATTGCCATCCTTGTTCATGCTTCCAATCTTTAAGAACGAACGGTCCATTATAAACTGTTGTATCAGACTCTAAACCGAACTTCTCACCTTTTTCTTTTATGAACTTTTCATTTAATGGATAGTACGATGGGAATGCTACTAAGTTTAAAAAATATGGTACTGCTTGCTCTAATTCAACTTCAAGCGTAAGATCATCTACCGCTTTCACTCCTAATTCAGCTACAGGTTTTTCTCCTTTATTAACCACTTCTGCATTTTTAATCGGGAATGCGATAAATGCATACTCAGCAGCTGTTTTTGGATCTAATAGACGTTGCCAAGCATATACGAAATCTTTCGCAGTTACTGGATCTCCATTTGACCATTTTGCATCTTTACGTAGTTTAAATGTATATTTTTTACCATCTTCACTTTTCGTACTAGATTCTGCTGCAGCTGGAATCGGCTTATTATCTTTATCAAGACGATATAATCCTTCCATCGTATTCCCTAGCATTTGTGAAGATACTGTATCTGTTGATTTAGAAGAATCCATCGTTGGAATCTCTTGTGTTACTGTTCGATTTAAAACTTGTTTTGCCGCTAATTTTTCCCCTGACTTGCTATCTCCACTTGAGCTAGAATTTGTACTTGTCTTCTTATCTCCGCCTGATGTAGAACATGCTGTTAATGCCATGCTCATTGCTAAAACCGGTACTACAACTGCTGTTAGTTTTTTCATTTTTTTCTTTTTCATTTTCTGTACCCTCCCTAATTCTAAACGATATCTATTTAAGAATTTTCTGATAATTCTGTTTTTCTTTATATATTTATCAGACGATTCTTACTACCTCTTATTCTACTAATTTTTAAAAATTTGTAAAGTGTTATTATTGAAAATTTTTAAAAAATTATTTTTTTACAGTAATATTCATAAAAATTCTATATAGTTTTTTAACATCATTTTTCATCGTTACATATACACTAATTTAATAGTGTTAATTATGTTTTCTAATAAATAGACTGTAGATTATCGTTAATAAATAATGTATATTTTCAGAAACCTCTTTCCTACAAAAACGAAAAAAGCCCACTTTCTCAGTGGACTTTCTACTTTACAACGGTAAATCCCTCTTCCTAAACACTACAATTGCTACTATGAAGATACAAAGTGCTCCAGCAGTTAAACCTATACTTACTGGCCATATATTATATGTTCCTTCAGCAATTTCTTTCGGGCGAAACAATGTAAACAAGGATATATTTCTCATCCACTCTAACTTATCACTTAATTTCCCTACCATATCTAATACGAAAAATAAGATTGTTAAACTTGCTGAGTAGCTAAGTGCCTTTCTTTCATCATTACATATACAGGAAAAGAAAAATGAATAGGCACTAACTACTAAAAATATTAGCCCTCCGACTACATTTATCTTCAGGAATAATTCTTTATTTAAATTATTATCTTTCAAAAACCATTCTGCACCTAATATACCAGCTACATACGTAACAATTACAATAATTAATAGTCCCAATATGAGAACGGTAGCTTGTGTAATTGCAATTTTCACCCTTGATACAGGTGTTGCTAATAAATATGCCATCGCACCTTTATCTACATGACGAGCAATTAAATGCGTTGCAACTGTGACGCAAAAAATTGTTAAAATAATAATAAACAATAGGCTATAATACTCCCCAGCTAAAAAATCCATTACATTTTGAATTGGACTTTCCATACCAACGATTTTTTTTACACTATCAGGCATGGCACTTATTAATTCATTTAACCCTTTCGCTGAAACCATGGATGGGAATATCCAAATTAATAACCATAAATAAAGAGCTGCACCAGTAGCATAGCTCAATATACTTTTTTGAGTTTCTTTCAAACTAGCTAAAAATAATTGTTTATTCATGCTTTATCCCTTCTTTCTTCTCGTAATAATGCATAAATAAATGTTCTAAATCCGTCGCTCTCGTTTGAAGTGCCGTTACATTATAGTTTGAAAGTATTTGTAAAACAGTTTGGTAGTTTCCTTGCACAATAATTGATGCCTCTCTACCTTTCACCCCTTCAAATTGCAAATCACATTGTTTAAGAGACTCGATTTCTTCTTGAGATGATACTGTTACATCTATCACCTGTCTTCTCATGCCTTGTAAATCATGAATGTTTTCAACTGTTACAAGGCAACCATCTTTAATAATAGCTACTCTGTCACAAGTTCTCTCAATTTCAGTGAAAATATGTGATGACATAAGGATTGTTTTTCCTCTTTGCTTTTCCTCTAATATTAAATCTATAAATACTTGTTGCATAAGTGGATCGAGTCCTGATGTCGGTTCATCTAAAATTAGCACTTCTGGATCATGCATAAATGCCGCAACTATCCCTACTTTTTGTTTCATTCCTTTAGACATTTTTCGAATTGGTGTTTTCACATCGAATTGCAAACGTTCTATCAATTCATCTCGTCTTTTTATATCTTTTAACCCACGCATACCTTGCATCAAATTTAAAAACTCTAATCCATTCATTCCTTCAATAAAAGAAATTTCTCCTGGTAAATAGCCAACTTCTCTTTGAATTTTCGCAGCATCTTCCCAACAATCTAACCCGAAAATTGTCGCTTTACCAGCCGTCGGTTTTATAAATCCCATTAAATTACGAATCGTTGTTGATTTCCCAGCACCATTTGGTCCTAAGTAGCCAAAAACTTCCCCTTCTTTCACTTCAAATGTAATATCAAACAAGCCTTTTCCATTTGAAAACTGTTTTGTAACATTTTGAACTGAAATCATAAGTCCACCTCATTTTTTGAAATATTTAACATATGATATTTCAAAATTATTGTACTCCTCATCTTTCATATTCGCAACAACTTTTTGAAATATTTATATGTTCATATTTCAAAAATATTGTTTTCAATTATTTTTTCTTGTATATTTTAAATGAGGTGATTGTATTGAACGGCTTTGAAAAAGTGAAAGAAAAGAAAAAACGTGCCATTAAAGAGGCAGCCTTCGTATTATTTTCAGAACGTGGATTTAATGAAGTGAAAATAGAACATATTGCAAAAAAAGCAAACGTTTCTCAAGTTACAATTTATAATCATTTTGGAAGTAAAGATGCGTTATTTAGGGAGCTTATACAAGAATTTATAATATCTGAATTTCAATATTATAAAGGGCTTGCGGAAGAAAAATTACCGTTTCATGATATGATGCAAAAAATGATTGTAAGAAAAATGAATACGGGCGGGTTATTTCAGCCTGATATGCTACTACAAATGATGCAAAGAGACGAAGAGCTCCGAGAATTTATTTATAGTTATCAAAACGAAAAAATCCTGCCTTGGTATTTAGAAATATTAGAACAAGCACAGCGCAAAAATGAAATTAATCCTCATCTTTCAAAAGAAATGATGTTACTGTACATTCAAATGTTCACTAAATTAGGTGATGATTTCGGGGCACAGCTTCTTGAAGGAGATCGAGAAAAACATATACAAGATATCGTTACGATGTTCTTTTACGGACTTTCTGTTCCGCAAAAATAAAAAAGACACAGAATCGTGTCTTTTTTATTTTACCGAAATGACTCTACCAGTTTCACTACTTTCAATTGCCAATTGAATAAGTCTAATAACTTCCAAGCCTTCTTCTGCTGTTACAGGTGGTTTCTCACCATTTACAATACTATCTCTTACACCTTTATAATACATGTCATAACAGCCGACTTCTGTTGGAATACGTACTAACGCTTCTTCTGTTTCTAAAGTAGCAAAATTCTCTTCAGGGTCTGCTCCATAACCATTATCCCCTGGCTTCATTCCAGTCTTTAATTGTTCTTCCTGTGAATCCATACCATACTTCACAATAGAACCTTTATCTCCATGCAGTGTAAAATGTGGTCCAGCTTGTTTCACATAACTGCTACTATGTAAAATGACACGCTTTACTCCGTAGTGAAGTACAACATGGAAATAATCATCAATTTCTGCACCTGGTCGTTGTTTTATTACATCTGCATTTATAGCATCTGGCTTTCCAAATAAAGCTAATGCTTGGTCCATTAAATGCGATCCTAAATCATATAAAATTCCTGAACCTGGTAAATTCTTTTCTCTCCAGCGATCACGTACATGTGGACGGAAACGATCGAAATGCGCTTCATATGCGTATACATTCCCTATTCTATTTTCTTGTAATAATTTCTTTATCGTTAAGAAATCATTATCAAGACGACGGTTGTGATACACACTTAAAACGACATTATGTTGCTTCGCTAATGAAATAAGTTCTTCTCCCTCTTCAATTGAAACAACGAATGGTTTCTCCACAACAACATGCTTACCGTGTACAATCGCTTCTTTTACATATGGAAAATGAGTTGTATTCGGTGAAGTAATGACCACTAAGTCAATATCAGCTCGGTTTACTAATTCATCAATTGTACCAACAACTTCAGCATTTGGTAATGCTTGTTTCACTAATTCTTCTTTGGATGATAAAATAGCACGAATATCATACTCTTCTATCGTTTGTAATAACGGGATGTGAAATGTTGTACTAGAAAATCCAAATCCTACAATCCCTACACCTATTTTTTTCATGTTGCCCCTCCATTTATCCCGCACTAACGGGCAGTAAGATCCCTACCTCAAAATTCAACGAAAGCAAAGTAGTTAGGTGAGGGATCAACTGCTCGTAAAAGCCCGATTGGTTCAACTAATAATCGTGGGGGATGAAGAAACCCCCCACTGATTAAAGTTTCACTTTATGAGAACGATTTCATTTCATTATTATAACAAGATTATTTTTATATACATAATGATTTGCTTAGAAAAAAGCATCTTGCTATCATTCATAGCAAGATGCTCCCTTTATTCCGTTCTTTTCTTCGTCCACGTTTCAATTACTTCACCAGTATCATTAACATCTAGTACTAAACTACCATTACTATACCGGTCTTTATTTCGAAATGCTTTCGGATCAATTTCTTCTACAATGTGTTTCTCTGTCTTCATGTAAACTAATTCATCATCTCGAACAATTTCAATACCGACAATGCGGTACGGATTACGTTTTAACTCTTTAAAAATTACAAGGCCTCGCTTCGCCCTCGTTGATTTCTCAATTTCCGATGCCTTTATACGTTTCACAGCACCGCGCTGCGTAACGAGAATAAGTTGATCTTTTTCACCATTTAACGGTTTACCAGAAGCAACGTAGTCATCCTCTTTTAAGTTAATTGCTTTCACACCAGCTGCTCTTACACCAACTGGGCTTACTTCTTCTTCATTGAATACAAGTGCATATGCACCATGTGTTGCAAGAACAATATCACTTGTCCCATCTGTCGCAAATATATCAATAACTTCATCATCTTTTTTCAAGTTTACAGCAACGAACGCCCGTGAATAACGCTGCACTTTATATTGGTTTAATTCTGTTTTCTTAATCATACCGTTCCGTGTAACAAATACGATAAATCGTTTTTCTTCTTCAAAATTCGGTACGACTGTTGCCCAAATTAACGATTCATCTCGCTCGAGTGAAACAAGATTCGCAACGTGTTGACCTAAATCTTTCCAACGAATTTCTGGCATTTCATACACAGGAAGATAAATATAATTTCCTTTGTTCGTAAATAAAAGAACGGTTTCTGTCGTGTTTGTATCGAAACGCTCAAGTAAGATGTCACCCTCTTTCATACCGAAGTATTTCCCGTTCGATGCATTATGCGAACGCCAACCTGTTCGTTTCACATATCCTTCTTTCGTTACAGTAACGATGACATCTTCTTGCGGAATCATAACTTCCACATCAATTTTAATTTCTTCAATTTCCTCTTCAATTATCGCCCGGCGATTATCACTATATGTTTTCTTTACTCTCTTCAAATCTGTTTTAATAACTTGAAAAAGTCTGTTTTCACTTTGTAGAATCGACTGTAACTCTATAATTTTCTTACTGAGTTCAGCTGCTTCTTGCTCTAGTGCTGTAATATCTGTATTCGTTAAACGATATAATTGCAGTGAAACAATTGCTTCTGACTGCGCCTCTGTAAATCCAAATTTCGCACTTAAATTATCTTTCGCATTACGCTTATCTTTAGACCCACGGATCGTTTCAATCACTTCATCTAAAATTGATAATGCTTTCTTTAAACCTTCTACAATATGTTGACGATTTTCTGCTTTTCGTAATTCATATTGTGAGCGTCTCGTAACAACTTCTTTCTGATGCCCAATATATGCATCCAAAATCTTAGGTAATGTCATAAGTGTCGGACGACGATTATTTATCGCTACCATATTAAAGTTGTATGGAATTTGTAAATCTGTATTTTTATATAAATAATTTAAAATACCTTCAGCATTCGCTTCTTTTTTTAATTCTACAACGATACGAAGACCTGTACGATCTGTCTCATCACGTACTTCAGCAATTCCATCTAGCTTTTTATCTATACGTAATTCATCCATTTTCTTAACAAGATTCGCTTTATTTACTTCATACGGAATTTCTGTAATAACGATTTGTTGCTTCCCGCCACGAATCGTTTCAATCTCTGCTTTTCCGCGAATAATAATTTTACCTTTACCTGTTTCATACGCTTTTTTAATGCCATCTATCCCTTGTATAATACCACCTGTAGGGAAATCTGGTCCTTTAATAACTGTTAACAAGTCCTCCACAGAACTATTTGGCTGATCAATACGCATCATTGTAGCATCAATTACTTCTCCAAGATGATGCGGTGGAATTTCTGTTGCATAACCAGCGGAAATCCCTGTAGATCCGTTCACTAATAAGTTCGGGAACATTGCCGGTAATACAACAGGCTCTTCACTCGTATCATCAAAGTTTGACACGAATTCTACTGTTTCTTTATCAAGATCACGTAATAACTCAGATGCGATTGGTGATAAACGTGCTTCCGTATAACGCATTGCCGCTGCTGGATCCCCATCAACACTACCGTTATTTCCGTGCATTTCAACTAAAACATTACGTACTTTCCAAGTTTGACTTAAACGGACCATCGCCTCATATACAGAGGAATCACCATGTGGATGATAATTACCGATAACATTACCTACTGTTTTAGCTGATTTACGAAACGCTTTATCATGTACGTTTCCTTCTACATACATAGAATATAAAATACGTCTTTGTACCGGTTTTAAACCATCACGCGCATCTGGAAGCGCGCGGTCTTGAATAATATATTTACTATAACGTGCAAAGCGGTCACCTAACACGTCTTCAAGCGGGAGGTCATGAAACTTCTCTGCCTGCATGTTATTCCACCTCCGTCTCCATAATCATTTCATTTTCTAAAATATTTCCTTCTTCTTGCATACCAAATTGTACATTACGCTCAATCCATTTACGACGAGGTTCTACTTTATCCCCCATCAATGTCGTAACTCGGCGCTCAGCTCTTGATGCATCATCAATTTTCACACGAATTAATGTACGTGTTTCAGGGTTCATCGTTGTTTCCCATAATTGATCGGCATTCATTTCGCCAAGTCCTTTATAGCGCTGCAACATATAGCCTTTACCGACCTTTTTCGTTACACCACCTAATTCTTCATCAGACCATGCATATTCAATTACTTCACTTTTCCCTTTTCCTTTACTTACTTTATATAAAGGTGGAAGTGCAATAAATACTTTACCAGCTTCAATAAGTGGTTTCATATAACGGTAGAAGAATGTCAGTAGTAACACTTGAATATGTGCTCCATCCGTATCTGCATCGGTCATAATAACAACTTTATCGTAGTTAATATCTTCAACAGCGAACTCATTCCCTACGCCGCCGCCAATTGCGTAAATAATCGTATTGATCTCTTCATTCTTAAAAATATCAGCAAGCTTTGCTTTTTCCGTGTTAATTACTTTACCACGTAATGGTAGCACCGCTTGGAAACGGCGATCTCGCCCTTGCTTTGCTGAACCACCAGCCGAGTCACCCTCTACTAAATACAATTCGTTTTTCTGAGGATTACGTGATTGTGCAGGTGTTAACTTCCCGCTTAAAGTACCTTCTGATTTTTTCTTTTTCTTACCAGTACGCGCTTCTTCTCTCGCTTTACGAGCAGCCTCACGTGCTTGCGCTGCTTTAATCGCCTTTCTCACAAGAAGTGTAGCTACATCTGGGTTTTCTTCTAAAAAGTAAGCTAAATGCTCAGATACAATTGCATCAATTGAAGAACGAGCTTCACTTGTACCTAGTTTCCCTTTCGTTTGCCCTTCAAACTGGAGTACGTCTTCTGGTACACGTACAGAAACAATCGAAGCTAATCCTTCACGAATATCTGTACCCTCTAAATTTTTGTCTTTTTCTTTTAATAAAGAAACTTTACGAGCATACTCATTGAACACACGTGTCATTGCTGTTTTAAATCCAGCTTCGTGTGTACCACCGTCTTTTGTACGTACATTATTTACAAATGAAAGAATGTTTTCTGAGTAACCATCATTAAACTGAAACGCTAACTCTGCTTCAATTCCATTTTGCTCACCCGAGAAATATACAACTGGATGAATTGAATCTTTCTCTTCGTTTAAGTATGAAACGAAAGCCTCAATTCCTGTTTCATAATGAAACACATCTTCTAAATCATTACGTTCATCTTTTATCGAGATTTTCATTCCTTTTAATAAGAATGCAGATTCACGTAATCTCTCACATAATGTTTCATAATTATAATTTGTTGTGCTGAAAATAGTTGTATCTGGTTTGAAGTGCATCGTTGTACCAGACTCTTTCGTTTTCCCGATTTTCTCTAACGTCGTTGCAGGAGTACCACCATTTTCAAAGCGTTGTTCATAAATGCTACCATCACGCTTAATCGTTACTACTAGCCATTCTGACAAGGCGTTTACAACTGATGCCCCAACACCGTGTAAACCTCCACTCGTTTTATAGCCTCCTTGGCCAAACTTACCACCAGCATGAAGTACAGTTAAAATAACTTCAGGTGTCGGTTTTCCAAGCTTATGCATTCCCGTAGGCATTCCTCGCCCTTTATCAATTACGCTAATACTATTATCTTTATGTATTACGACAGAAATTTCGTCGCCAAATCCCGCTAATGCTTCATCAACGGAGTTATCTACTACTTCATATACTAAATGATGCAATCCACGGCTATCCGTACTCCCGATATACATACCCGGGCGTTTTCGAACGGCTTCAAGTCCTTCTAACACCTGAATTGCATCTTCATTGTATTGGAACTGATGCTTCGCCAAACTCCTTGCCCCTTTCCTAATCAAATAAGAACATATGTTTCTATTATAGAATAACGCCTCGACTATAGTTTTGGCAAGTTATCTTATCTCTTTTATATACTATTTTCAATAGAAAAATCCTTGTTTTTTTCACAAGGATTCCTCTAGGCTACTATTTCAGAAAAATAATCGTTTGTCAACGAGAAATGGATATGTATTCCAATATTATACATTCCAGACCTTTTTCATGATCCAAATGATCAATATCCAAAACGGGATAACAAGTAACAATCCCCAAAAACAGCCTTTAAAAAATCTCATGATGAACACCTCGTTCATCCGCCCTACTTATGTAAAAAGCGAGGACTGAATCAATCTTTCTATCTTTAAAGTCTATACTATTTTGTCATTACATGCTCTACTTTAATACAACGATCCATTATTACTGTATAGCCTTTTTCTTGTAAAAGTTTATATGTATCTTCATCTTGTACTCCTAGTTGTGCCCAGAAAACATCTGCATCAATCTCTACAAACTCTTTCGCAACATCCTTTAAAAATTCTGAGCGACGAAATACATTTACGATATCCACATGTTCTTTAATATCCGTCAGTGAAGAAACCGCCTTTTCTCCGAGTACTTCATCTACTGTTGGATTTACTGGAATAATGCGATACCCAGCATCTTGCATTGCTTTTGAAACCATATATGATGTGCGTTCTGGCTTATCTGATAATCCAACAACTGCAATCGTTTTACTTTTCTTCAATACTTCACCAATTTCCGTACGAGTTGGGTTTTCAATTGTCATGATTAATCCCTCCTATACCTTTATTATATCCGATAAAGAAAGTCTCTTTCAACATGAAAGAGACTTTCTTTTATTCCGATTGATGTACGCTAATAAGCAGAAGGAAGAGAACTCTCCACTGATTAAAGTTTATATTTATTGATTCTTTGTAGCTGAATTATCTGCTAACGTAGCTGATTTCGTCATTTTTTGGCCATTGCGATAGAATGTAACCTCTACTTTCTCGCCTACTTTTTTCTTTTCATATAAATATTTACGGAATTGAAGAGCATTCTCTACCTTTTGATTATCTAATGCTACTACAACATCATATTGCTCTAAACCAGCTTTTTCTGCCGGTGATATTGGATAAATTTTACCTAGTACAACGCCATTTGTTACTTCTTTAGGTACCTTTAATTGGTTTACTGCAGCCTGCACATCTTCTAATGAAACGACACCTACTCCAAGAGCTGGACGTTTCACTACTCCATCTTTTTCAAGCGATTCGATAACTGGTTTTGCAATATTAATCGGAATTGCAAATCCGATTCCTTCAACTTCTTGCTGCGCAATTTTACTTGAGTTAATACCGATTACTTCACCGTTTTGGTTAAATAATGCACCACCACTATTACCAGGGTTAATCGCTGCATCTGTTTGAATAACTTGTGCTTGCCAATCTGGGCGTTTGTCCCCATCAATATCAACTGGAATTTCGCGTTCTTTACTACTGATTATACCTTCCGTTACACTGCCGTCAAATCCAAGTGGGTTACCGATTGCGATCGCTTTTTCACCAGCACGAAGTTTACTGGAGTCACCTAGACTTGCAACTTTATTTACATTAGATCCGTCAATTTCAACAACAGCTAAGTCTAACCAAGGATCCTTACCAACTAATTTTGCATCAACTTGCTTTCCATCACTTAGTTTCACAGCAAGTTTATTCGCTCCATCTACTACGTGGTTGTTCGTTACGATATATGCTTTATTTCCTGCTTTTTTATAAATAACACCTGATCCTGAACCAGCTTGTTGTTCTTGACCTGTCGGTTGCATTGCAAACGGATCAATACTTTGTTGCATATTAATTACACCAACAACAACATCCTTTGCACCTTCAACCATACCTGGCAAATCAGTTTCGTTTTTTGATTTATTGACAACAGGAACTACAGTACCTTCTACTTGTTTATTAGAATTGAATGATGAAACTGCAGCTCCATTATTTTGCACCCATGGCATATAAGGTGCTGCAAAACTAATCGAAACCGCCCCGACTACAGCTCCCACTAAACCTGTGAAGAAATAACCTTTTTTACTGCCTGATTTTCTCACTTCTCTCGTTTCACTATGCTCTTCATTCAAATTTGGTCCGTCGTAATATCCCATTTTTTATTTCCCCTCTCTGGTGAATTCGTACTTTCAGTATAGTCACAGTTTGTGTCCTTCTTGTGAACTCATCGTGAAATCCAATTTAAAAAATACTCCTATCTATCATTGTAGATAAGAAAAGTATTTTTTGTACATTTCACCTACAAAGGAGAGTGTAAATTTGCTATATCGCAAAGCCGGGATGCATAGTAACTTAAAGGTTATTCTTCAAATTTGTAACCTACTCGAATAACAGTGCCGATATGCTTCGCCTTATCTCCTAGCTTATTTCGCAGTTTTTTAATATGTGTATCAACCGTTCGGTCATCACCGTAGTAATCATATCCCCATAACTGATCTAATAGATGTTGGCGTGACAACACAATTCCTTTGTTCTCCATTAAATAAACGAGAAGCTCAAACTCCTTATGTGTCAATATAATTTCTTCTCCATCTACTAAAACTGTTCTAGATAGTCGATTCACTTCTATTCCAGCTAATGACATAGTATTTTCTTCTGATACTCCTATCGCTCCATCCGCACGTTTCAATAACGTCTTTGCACGAGCTACTAACACTTTCGGACTAAAAGGTTTTGTTACATACTCATCTGCACCTAGTTCAAAGCCTAGTAATGTATCATCCTCATCAGAACGTGCTGTCAGCATAATAATTGGTACCGCTGACTCTTTTCTAATTCGTCTACAAACAGACCAACCATCTATTTCTGGTAACATAATATCTAACATAATTAAATCAATTGTATGTTCAGCAAATAATTCTAGCGCTTTTTTTCCATCTTCCGCTTCGATTACTTCAAAGCCTTCATTACGAAAATAATCACTAACAATTTCACGTAATCTTCTTTCATCTTCAACAAGTAATACTGTTTTATTCATATAACCTATCCCGCCTTTTTACTCTTTCAATCGAATAATACGTTGATTGGAGCTTCCGCGAAATGGAAGTGTTAAATCTTTTTTATCAAGTTCAAATCTTCCATCGACCAAAACATCCCCATAATGTAACAATTCTATCATATCATTATTTTGAGCACTCTGTATCTCTTCTAACGTGTAACCTGTATAAATCCATAGATTTTTTCTCAAATCCTTCACTGCTTTTGCTACTTTTTTCACTTCAGCAGCTTGAAAAAATGGATCTCCACCTGAAAATGTTACATCGGTTAATGAATTTTTTTCAATCTCTTTCACAATTTCTTCTACCGTCATTTCAGTTCCATTGCAAACATTCCATGATTTCGGATTATGGCAACCGATACAACGATGCGGACAGCCCGCAAAAAACACGACTGTCCGCAACCCTTCTCCATCTACTACACTATCATGAATGATATTCATAACTTTCATTTATGCTTCACCCGATCCATCTCTTCACTACGTTTCGCGCTATTCCACTTTGACATATCTCCTACAAGATATCCTGTTATGCGGCGAATTCTTTCTATTTCATTCTCATCTTCATTTCCGCAGCTCGGACATTCATTCTCGATAATGCCATGATAACTACAACACTTACAACGATCGACAGGATGGTTAATTGAGCCGTATCCTACTCCGTACTGCGCCATCGCTAGTACAATTTGCTTTAACGCCTTTTGATTATGCACAGCTGCACCATCTAGTTCAATGTACGTAATATGTCCGCCATTACAAAGAGCGTGAAACGGTCCTTCTAATCGGATTTTATCTATAGCTTGAATATTGTAATACACCGGTACATGGAACGAATTTGTATAATAATTATGATTTGTCACACCGCTAATTACACCAAATTCTTCTCTATCTTTCTTCACAAACTTTCCTGATAACCCTTCTGCTGGCGTTGCAATTACAGAGAAATTGAGTTGATGTTTTTCCGTAGCCTTATCCATTCTCTTCCTCATAAAGGAAATGATTTCATATCCAAGCTTCCACGATTCTTCATTTTCTCCATGGTGCTTTCCTGTTAACGCTACTAAACATTCTGCAAGACCGATAAAGCCAAGACTTAACGTCCCTTGTTTTAAAATCGGCGCCACAGCATCTTCAGGTTGTAACGTTTCTCCACCACGCCATACACCTTGTGAATATAAGAACTGAAAATCTCTTGCTCTCTTTGTACATTGATAAGCAAATCTCTCTAATAATTGCTTAACGCCTAAATCTAAGTAATAACTTAGCGCTTCAAAAAATGCTTCTTTTGAACCACTAATTAGCGCTAATTTCACTAAATTAATAGAAGTAAACGATAAATTCCCTCTTCCAATTGCTGTTTCTTCCCCATGTATATTAGACATAACACGAGTACGACACCCCATATAACATACTTCACTTTCAGGTCGACCATCATAGTGCACAGCATTAAACGGGGCATCTAAAAACGAAAAGTTAGGGAATAATCGCTCAACTGTCGTTTCTAACGCTAATTCAAATAAATCATAGTTCGGATCACACTCTTCAAAGTTCACGCCTTTTTTCATTTTGAAAATTTGAATAGGAAAAATCGGTGTTTCCCCTTTACCAAGTCCAGCTTGCGTCGCTTTTAAAAGTTGCTTAATTAAAAGCCGTCCCTCTTTCGATGTATCTGTTCCGTAGTTAATAGAAATAAACGGTACTTGTCCCCCGCCCCTACTATGCATACTATTTGAATTATGAACGAAAGCCTCACACGCCTGATACGTATCATTTTCTGTTTCTTTCCATGCAAATTCCTCTATTTGTTCTTTCGTAAGCGGATATGACTGCAATCGTTTTTTATGTCTCTCTACTGTTTTTCTCACATATGGAGCTAGATCAATATCAAAGAGTGCAAACGATTGACCACCGTGCTGCATATTTTGATTCGCCTGAAAAATAATTGAAGAAAGCGCCAACGCACTTTTAATATCTTGCGGTTGTCTCATATGTCCATGTCCAGTATGAAAACCGTTAGCAAGCATTTGCGCTAACGGAATTTGCGAACAAGTCGTCGTTCCTGTTGCATAAAAATCTAAATCATGTGGATATAATATATTTTGATCTATCGCTTTTTTCACTTGATCTGATAATAATTTTTCTACTGCATAATACTTTGCGCTCTCAGATGCGAACGTTCCCATTACTCCCATTGGAGATCGGCCATCTACATTTGCATTTTCCTGCATTAAATCTTGTTCATTACCGTGAATAATTGTCTCAAATACTTTCATTAATTCTTCTCCACGTACATTTTGTTTCAACATTCATAACCCTCCACCAACATGTTGTTGTCTTTTGATTAAAATCATACAACATATAGTTCTTCTGTTCCTGTGAAAAATGTAACATTCCTGTGAAAGTTTTTTTAAAAATTAATGACTTTTTCATTTATAAAAAAGAAATGTGCTCTTTACAAATATATGGTACAATATACGGGAAAAACTCTTTTTACCCTTTATCAACACATTTGTATAAAGGAGACTGAACTCATGATTATTACATATCTTTTATTTATCGTTGCCTACTTGCTCGGTTCGATTCCATTTGCATTAGTCGTTGGAAAAATCGGTTATGGAATCGACATTCGTGAGCATGGAAGCGGTAATCTAGGCGGAACTAATACATTCCGTACATTAGGGAAAAAAGCAGGTTTTATCGTAACAATTGCTGACATTTTAAAAGGTACATTAGCAACAGCTCTACCGATTATTTTCGGGGCAGATATTCACCCACTATGGTTTGGATTAGCCGCTGTTCTTGGACATGTCTATCCGATCTTCGCAAAATTCCGCGGGGGGAAAGCAGTTGCAACTTCTGCCGGGGTATTATTATGCTATTCACCAGTTGTTTTTGCAATATTAGCTGTTGTCTTTTTCAGCCTTTTATTTACAACAAGATACGTATCACTTTCTTCTATGATAACAGCTATCGTTGCTGTTATTGCATCCATTGTTAGCGGGGATAGAATCTTCATTATTGCGATGTGTTTATTAGCAGGTATGGTTATTTATAAACACCGTGCAAATATCGGACGAATTATAAATAAAACTGAACCAAAAGCAAATTTTTCAAAAAAGCAAAAATAAGATTGTAACCCACATAACGCAAAAAGAAAACGTGAAGCATATTAATAGCGTCTTTTTGCGTTATTTTTTATACTAAAGAAAAAGCAACATAATTTGGAGGAACTATACATGAATCTTTCCGTAACAAAAGAAGCAGCACAATGGTATAAAAACGAATTACACTTACAATCAGGTGAAACAATACGCTTTTTCGTACAATACGGTGGTTGCAGTACTGTGCAAAAAGGACTTTCTTTAGGTATTCGTAAAGATGATCCTGCGCACCCTGCTGTTCAAATGCAAGAAGAAGGTATTAACTTCTTTATTGAAGGCGATGATGAGTGGTTCTTCGATGGACATAATTTATTAGTTACACTTAACGACGGTGATGATTTCCCTCAATTTAATTATGAAAAATAAAAAAAACGTGGCTTCTGCCACGCTTTTTTTTATTTCTTTTTAATTTCCTCATATTTCGCATACCACTCAGGATATAATTTTTTAAATGATACAGGGCGGAACCCTTCTTTTTTCGCACAAATATTCGTTGTACTTGCAGTAATACAAAGCTCGCCATCACCGTTATAAATTTCATAACCATATACAACACGAAGCGGGCTCAAAGTATCAATCCACGTTTTCACAATTGCTTTTTCACCGTAACGCATCGCTTTACGATATGAAATTTGCAAGTCTAATACAGGAGAGATAATTCCCTCTTTCTCCATTTCAACATATGAAAATCCTAATTCTTGTATAAGTTTCGTGCGCCCAAGTTCCAGCCACACTAAATAGTTTGAATGGTAAACAACACCCATCTGGTCTGTTTCCGCATAGCGGATTTCAACTTCATGTTCTGCTACAAACATTTCTATTCGCCTTCTTTCACTTCTGCTACCTTGCATACATTTAATCATAATACAGTGGAATCAAAAATAAAATAAAAACAGTGAATCTTTTACTGAAAGGGGCAAACACATGATTCAAATTGTAACTGTTCGTAGCGGTGATAGTGTTTATAGTTTAGCATCAAAATATGGATCTACACCTGAAGAAATTGTAAAAGACAATGGACTAAACCCAGCCGAAACACTCGTTGTTGGTCAGGCACTTATCGTTAATACAAAAGGCAATAACTATTATGTACAGCCTGGTGACAGCCTTTATCGAATTTCTCAAACATATAGCGTTCCTCTCGCCAGTTTAGCTAAAGTTAATAACCTTTCATTAAAATCTATTCTTCATGTCGGACAACAATTATATATACCGAAAGGAACAAAACGAGCAGTAGAATCCATCGCTTATTTACAACCTTCAACAATACCGATCAAAGAAAGTTTAGTAAATGCTACACGTGCTATTAATCCATTTTTAACATATTTAGCCTACTTCAGCTTCGAAGCAAAACGAGACGGCACTTTAAAAGAACCAACAGAAACAGCTAAAATCGCTAATATTGCAACGCAAGGGAAAACCATCCCTATGCTCGTTATTACAAATATTGAAAATGGAAATTTCAGTACCGAACTGGCATCTGTTTTTTTACGCGACGCAACGATTCAAAACAAATTTATTACGAACATTTTGCAAACAGCTGAAAAATACGGCATGCGAGATATTCATTTTGATTTCGAGAATGTAGCACCTGAAGATCGCGAAGCATATAATCGTTTTTTACGAAATATAAAAACGCGCTTACCTAGCGGGTACACATTAAGTACAACGCTTGTACCGAAAACAAGTTCCAATCAAAAAGGGAAATTTTTTGAAGCTCATGATTATAAAGCACAAGGACAAATTGTTGATTTTGTCGTCATTATGACATACGACTGGGGTTGGCAAGGCGGGCCACCGATGGCGATTTCTCCTATTGGTCCTGTGAAAGAGGTACTTCAATATGCAAAATCTCAAATGCCACCACAAAAAATTATGATGGGTCAAAATTTATACGGTTTCGATTGGAAACTGCCGTTCAAACAAGGAAATCCACCTGCAAAAGCAATTAGCTCTGTTGCAGCTGTTGCACTAGCTCGTAAATACAATGTTCCTATCCGCTATGATTTCACGGCTCAAGCTCCTCATTTCAATTACTTTGACGAAAACGGCGTACAACATGAAGTTTGGTTTGAAGATTCACGGTCCGTACAAAGTAAATTTAATTTAATGAAAGAACAAGGAATAGGCGGCATTAGCTATTGGAAGATTGGTCTACCATTCCCACAAAATTGGCGTTTACTCGTCGAAAACTTTACAATCACGAAAAAAGGCTGACGAAAGTCAGCCCTTTTTTCATATTCCTGTTAAAAATATATCTTTAATTCCCTCACAAAAAAGAAGAATGATAACATTCTCCTTTTTTAACCGTTATCAACAATCGGTTGCTTACCAGTTTGGTCTTGCATTTGCTTTCCTTTATTCCCACCAGCTTTTTTCGATTGTGTTCCAATTTGATTTGGTGCAAAGTCTTTTGAATTCTTTTTCGGATTACCCATTACTATCGCCTCCTTAACACTAGTATCGTACTAGTGTTAAGAATTATTCAGCCTGCTTAAAAAGTTTCATTGCATAACGTTTTTCAATACGTTTTTCAATTCGATCCATTGCATCACGATCACTTAATAATTGTTGTTTATTTTCATTTACAAGTTCTTCAAACGATCTACGGCGACTTCTTCTCATGCTGCTCACCCTTTCTTCTACGTTTTCTTATTACATAGTATGAGCAAATGAAAAACTCTTTAATCAGATTTGCAAGAAAATTTTATGTTTTAACAAAAAAACCATACGCAAATATTACGCATGGGATTTTTTCACATCATTATATTTAAATATTTTTTAATTTCTTCATCAGCATCTTCTTCATTCACTCTATATTCATGCAGTGCTCGCAATACAGAATCGTATTCTTCTAAAATGTAGCTCTCTAGCTTGAAAATGTCCTCTACACTGTCAATCATAATTCTCGTGTTGCCAATCTCACTTTTCAATGCTGCCTCACACGTTAAGCTCGTACAAATACCAATTACATCGTCTTCCATTTTTTCTGTTAGCACATATTTCTTTCGCCCGTTTACCTTCATCCTAATAATTGGGTAAAAAGCTTTTATATCTAAATAGCTCCCGACATTCATACAGCGAATCCATTCGATATCACGTTTATTTCGCATAAGAATTTCTTTTACTGCTTCGTATGCTACCGTTTCATCAAGCACTTCTTTCTGCACTTTTCTTTTTCCTTCTTCCTCAATAGATGCACATCTTTGATAAACTGCCGCACACGTAATACAATCATCAAATGCATTATGAGAACTTAAGCGAATTCCAAGCATTCGCTTTAACGTTTCAAGTTTATGATTAGGCGCGTGCTTCATATATTTCTTTGCTAAAAAAACAGTGTCAATCACTTTATTTTTAGGCTCCGGTAGCCCAAGCATATTTACATTACTTTTCAAAAAACGCATATCAAAAGATGCATTATGAGCGACAATTACATTTGTATGTAAAAATGCTAAAAATAAAGGTAATACTTCTTCAATCGTCGGTGCATCTGAAACACGATAATTTGTAATACCTGTTAAACTCGTTATTCGGTCCGGAATTGAACGCTCCGGATTCACATAGGAAACAAACTGATCTACTAGTTCATGATTACGATATTTCACTGCTGCTACTTGAATAATTTTATCATTATAAGGGTTAAATCCTGTTGTTTCAAAATCAATTACAACATAATCTAACGGTAAGGATACATTCCCCACTCCATACACTCCTTTATCTCTAAACGTTTATATTTCTTTTATCATAACATGCTGCTATCACTACGTGAAAAAGAAAAGGCAGAAATGATAACTTTCCACCTCTACCTTTTCACCATTATTTTAATTTAGCAATCCTTTTTTCCATCTCTTTTTGTGTCATTGGTCCAATAAACTTATCTTGAATGACCCCTTTTGTGTCTATAAAATAAGAGGTTGGGATCGTAATCACTTTATATGCTGTTGTCACGTCAATGTTCTTGTCCAATAAAATAGGAAAAGTAATTCCTTTTTCCTTCGCAAAGTTGCTTACCTTTTCTTCTCCCCCCCCTTTTTCTGAAGGAGTATAGTTAATAGCTAAAATTTCTACATTTTCCTTATGCTCTTTATAAAAGGCCTCCATATCGGGCATTTCTTGCTGACATGGGCCACACCACGTTGCCCAAAAGTTTAAAATCACTTTCTTTCCTTTTAAATCTGATAACTTTACATTTGTTCCATCTAACTTAGTTAATTCAAAATCAGGTGCACTCTTCCCTACTTCAATACCATTCCTTGCAATCATCTCTTTCATAACAGCTTCACTTTTTTCTTGCTTCCCTTGTACCGCTTGATCTTTTTTACCAAACTGATCATAAGCTGCATATCCCGCTAAACAAAGTAACACTACAATAATCGTAAGCTTCCGCCACATTTTATATCACCCTAACGTGTTTATCTTCTTATAACATAATCATCAAAATACTATATACCTTATTTTAGCTTATACGGACAAGCTTGGAAATATTCACATTCAAAATAGTCGGAATATTTTTAACTAAGATGAAATATTTTCCTTTTTATCATATAATTAGAAATATATATATAAATTGCGAGGTGATATGTATTTTACAATTACTTATCAACCCTTTCACTTTTGTTTTCTTCACTTTGCCATTACTATGTATTTTTTTTAGCGGCTTGCTATACAAATTCAAATGGGCTGCTATTATTATTTCTTTTACTGCTCCACTTATATTTTTCATTATCGTCTCTAAATTTGATATACACCTAGCTTTACAAAACTTAGACGCTTGGATTGTTTATAGTGCTGTTTATTCTGTACTTTCCTACATAACAGCAGCGCTAATACGAAGAAAACTACACATGTAGAGCTTTCAAAAAGGGGGGGTTTTATGAATTTATTTGAAAAAATACTATTATATATTCTTAGTTTTATATTTTCCCCAATCGGGATTATCACTTGGATCATCTCGCTCTTCAGTAAAGATCCCGAAAAAAAGCAAGTTGGACGTATTTGTCTCTATATCGCTTTAATCTCATTTATTCTTTTAGCTGGTCTCGGTCTTCTTAGTTTCTTCACGATGACTACCACCACTACTATACAATAGTTACAGAAAGGATGATTATTTTGGGAGAACACCCTATTACTAAAGAACTTCGCTATATACGAATATGTTTAGTTGTTTTAGTAATCGTTCTTTTATTTTTCAACGGTGGAAGAGTCGTTGAAATTTCTACAAATCATGATTCCATAGAAAATTTTTCCACCAGTAATATGACACAGATTGCTGAAAATACATTTGCTATTCAAGAATATAATCCATCACTAAGTAGCGAACGTACGGTCAAAATTTTCAAATACAATCCGGATACAAATCAACTTACTCTAGTCAAAGAGTTTAGTACTAGCGATACTGAATCATATACGTACCAACTCAATAAGAGTGAATAAAGATAAGAGCGCTATATAGCTCTTATCTTTTTATTAGCATCTCTTTAAACAATGACTTACAATTTAATAGTTCTCTAGGATCCCCACATTCCACAATAATTCCATTCTTCATGACAACAACCCGATCCGCTATCATCGCCCTCTCGATATCATGTGTCGTCACAATTCTCGTTACATTCCCCCCTAGCCCTTTAAGCATATTCCAAACCACTTCTTGATTGCTCGGATCTAATCCCGCAGTCGGTTCATCTAAAATAATGAGATTCGGATTTGATACAATCGCTCGCAATAACGCAAGACGCTTTCTCTCTCCTCCCGAAAACTCTTCACCGCTTTTATGTAGAACAGTCTGAATACCTTCAGATAAACTCCTAATAATCGACTTCACATTTACAAGTTCCATATTTTTTTCTAACTGTTTTTCTAAGCCCCCTTCCCCAAAATACATATTCTCTTTTACTGTCGTTCGAAAAAAACGAGGCTCCTGCCATACTGTAGTCATACGAGCTTTATTACCGTAATAAGCAATACTACCATTAGATGGTTTATATAAACCCGTAATTAATTTTAAAAGCGTCGTTTTTCCTGCACCACTTTCCCCCACAATGATAACGAGTTCGCCAGGATTAATTTGCAAATGAATAATTATTCTTCTATACTCATTCATTGTCATTCCTCCAATTTTGCATAATAAAAGGAAAAGGATGAAACCAAATGGTTTCATCCCTTTCCTCTGTACATAAAGTAAGGAAGCTAACAAATGTTAGCTTCCTTATCATTCATTTCAATTATTTAGTTTGACACTTTAGACTCTTCGATTTTCGAACGAAGAACCATTTGCAAGATACCACCGTGACGGTAGTAGTCAATTTCAACTTCACTATCGAAACGAGCTACTACTTCAAATTGCTTCTCTTTTCCTTCTGAATCGATTACAACTACTTTTACAAGATCGCGTGGTCTAACTGTTTTGTCAATTTGAATTTCAAATGACTCGTTACCAACAAGACCTAACGTTTCAGCGCTTTCGCCATCTTTAAATTGTAGTGGTAATACACCCATTAACACTAAGTTACTGCGGTGAATACGCTCGAAGCTCTCTGCGATTACTGCTTTAATACCTAATAAGTTTGTTCCTTTCGCAGCCCAGTCACGAGAACTTCCCATACCGTAGTCTTTACCAGCAACAACTAGAAGGCCTGTGCCATCTTCTTTATATTTCATCGCAGCATCATAGATAGATGTTACTTCACCAGTTGGCCAATATGTTGTATATCCGCCTTCTGTTCCTGGTGCGATTTGGTTTTTAATACGGATGTTTGCGAATGTACCACGCATCATAACTTCATGGTTACCACGACGAGAACCGTAAGAGTTAAAGTCAACTGGTTGTACGCCGTTTTCTAGTAAATAACGTCCAGCTGGCGTGTGCTTACCAATTGAACCTGCTGGTGAAATATGGTCTGTTGTTACAGAATCTCCAAATTTACCAACTATGCGTAAACCTGATAACGTTTCAACTTCACCTGGCTCTTTAGATAATCCTTCGAAGAACGGTGGGTTTTGAATGTATGTTGAATCATTATCCCAAGTATATAAAGCTTCATTTGAAGTTTGGATTTCATTCCAGCGCTCATTGCTGTTAAATACTTGTGCATATTCTTTTTTGAACAATTCAGATGTAACAACACTTTGAACTACATCTTCAATTTCTTTAGCTGATGGCCAAATATCATTAAAGTAAACAGCATTACCATTTACATCTTTACCGATTTCATCATTTTTCAGGTCGATATCAACAGTACCTGCAAGTGCATATGCCACAACAAGTGGTGGTGATGCTAAGTAGTTTGCTTTTACAAGTGGGTGAATACGACCTTCAAAGTTACGGTTACCAGATAAAACAGATGTTACTAATAAATCATTTGCTGCGATTGCTTCTTCTAATTCCTCTGCTAATGGACCAGAGTTACCGATACAAGTCGTACAGCCGTAACCAACTGTTTGGAAACCTAATTGATCTAAATACGTTGTTAAACCAGACTTATCTAAGTACTCTGTAACAACTTTAGATCCTGGTGCCAATGATGTTTTCACGTAACCAGGTACTTTAAGTCCTTTTTCAATTGCTTTCTTCGCAACTAATCCTGCTCCAATTAATACGTATGGATTTGACGTATTTGTACAGCTTGTAATCGCAGCGATTGCAATTCCGCCTGTTTTCATCGTTACTTCTTGATCTTTTAATGTAACTTTCACTTCTTTATCAAACTCTTGCTCATTGAATCCAAGTCCTTGTGTTCCAACTGGTGCTAAAACAGCTTTATGGAACTCTTCTTTCATATTTGAAAGCGGAATTAAATCTTGCGGACGTTTCGGTCCAGAAAGGTTAGATTCGATTACATTTAAATCAATTTCAACAAGATCAGTATAGATTGGATCTTTACTGTCTGCTGTATAGAATAAGCCATTTGCTTTACAATACTCTTCAACAACGCGAATTTGCTCTTCATCTCTACCTGTTAAACGTAAGTATTCTAATGAAATGTCGTCGATTGGGAAGAATCCACAAGTTGCACCGTATTCTGGTGCCATATTTGAAATTGTTGCACGGTCAGCTAAAGGCATGCTCTTTAGTCCACTACCGAAGAATTCAACAAATTTACCAACTACACCTTTTTGACGTAATACTTGTGTTACTTTTAATGCAACATCAGTTGCTGTTGTACCACTTGGAAGTGTACCAGTTAATTTCACACCGATTACTTCAGGCACTGGGAAATATGAAGGCTGTCCAAGCATTCCTGCTTCTGCTTCAATACCACCAACGCCCCATCCAAGAACACCGATACCATTAATCATTGTTGTATGTGAGTCTGTTCCAACTAATGAATCTGGGTATGCAACTAAGTCACCTTCAGCATTTTTCACCGCATGAACAACTGGTGCTAAATATTCAAGATTTACTTGGTGTACAATACCTGTTGCTGGTGGAACTGCACGGTAGTTATCAAATGATTTCTGTGCCCAGCTTAAAAATTTATAACGTTCTTCATTACGTTTAAACTCTAAGTCCATGTTGAATGCAAGCGAGTCTGCCGTACCCGCTCTATCAACCTGTACAGAGTGATCAATTACAAGGTCTACAGTAATTTCTGGATTAATTTTATCAGGATCTCCGCCCATATCTGCCATTGCTTTACGAAGCGAAGCCAAATCTACAACAGCTGGAACACCTGTGAAGTCTTGTAAGATTACACGAGATGGTTTAAATGGAACATCGATATCTTGAACATCTTTCGTTCCCCATTTCGCTAAATTTGTAACATGTTCTTCTGTAATTACGCGTCCGTCTACTTGACGAAGTACAGATTCAAGTAAAACTTTCACGGAATATGGTAATTGAGATACGTTGCCAACCCCTGCGTTTTCAAGCGCTTTCAATTGATAATAATGATACGTCTTTCCATCTAGTTCAAAAGTTGCACGTGATTGAAATGGATTATGTTTGACCATTATGTTTCCCCCCTGTTAAACGTGGCTAAGTTGTCTGAATATAAAATGTAGACAAACTTTTCAATACCTTACGATAATATTTTATTACAACTTTCTAAATAAGTAAATAATAAGAAACTTATGGATTATAATAAGTTTTCTTTATCTTTCTAAATTTGAATAGTGTCCATGCTCCTTATAAATACTATTATTGTAAAGTAAAACACTCTACTTTACGTTCATATATGTTATGAACAATTCATGATTCATCTTTAAAAAACATTATAGAGGTGAGAAACAATGGGTAAACGAAAAGCAAATCATACTATTTCAGGAATGAATACTGCATCCGCACAAGGGCAAGGAACTGGCTATAATGAAGAGTTCGCAAATGAACCTTTAACTCCAGCAGAGCGACAAAATAATAAGAAACGAAAAAAGAATCAGTAACGAAAAATCCCAAAAGGTATACCTTTTGGGATTTTCTCTAATGTTTATAACGTAACAATTCCGAAACTGTTACAAATCGATAACCCTGCTTTTTCAGCTCAGGTAAAATTTTCGCTAATGCCGCCACTGTTTGACTACGATCACTTCCTCCATCGTGCAACAGTACAATATCTCCACTTTTAGCATTTTTCACAACATGATTTACTATGGATTCAGTACCTGGATTCGCCCAATCACGAGGATCTTGATGCCATGACCATAGAACAATTTGATACCCAGCTCTTTTTGCCGTAGTAAATACAGCATCATTAATATATCCACCTGGTGGACGGAACAATAAAGGTTCTTTCGCCCATTTTTCAAAATATTTCTTTCCATTTAAAATATCATGTTCTAATTTTTCATCTGATGAATTACTCGCATACAAATGATTCATCGTATGATTTCCAATTTCATGTCCTTCTTTCAACACTTGCTTTACTAAATATGGATTACGCTGAACTCGAAATCCAATCATAAAAAAAGTCGCTTCTGCCTGATATTGATGTAATAAATCTAGAATTTGCGGCGTGTATGTTGGATCTGGTCCATCATCAAATGTGATTGCAATAACCTTTTCATTATTTGGCACTTCCCACGTTACATAGCCAGTTGGCTCTAACTCTTTTCTTAATAACATTTTAGCTTCCACTTTATCCACTTGAAATATATGTACTGCACAAATTAAAGAAAAAATTAATAGAATAATTTTTTGTTTCTGCATATTAGCGCTAAAAGTTTTGAGGTTGTTGAATTCACAACAACCTTCTTTCACTTTTCTAATTGATCAACGTTTTGCATTATATTTTGGAGATTACTTTCATATTGCTCAAGTTGTGGACGCTGCGTTTCTGATGCTACTTCAAGTGCATTTTGAATCTGTTCGTACGCCTCTTGAACTTCTTGGCGTAACTCTTTTAAGTCATGGCCGTAATTCGGGTCATTTTTCACAATATTATTGAATATATTTTCCGCTTGAACAACCCCTTGCTGCGTGGCCTGAAAAGCCTGTTGCTTATCTTTATGATATGGCATATCATTTTCCCCTTCCTATATGAGTTAGTCCTACTTATCTTTACCCGTTTCCCAAAAAACATTCTCGTATAAATTCGCAAACTTCTCTCATTCTAAATAGGAAGAGGAGGTGTAAAATACAATGGGTAAAAACAATAATCAATCTAATCGTCAAAACGAGAAAAAAGGGCAATCGTCTGGACAGCCCGAACCTTTAAGTGGATCTCATAAAGTTAAAAATCGTAATCATTCACGTCAAAAAAATCATGCACATCATGATATGTAAAGCAAAAGCATTCACACACACTGTATCTTTCACATAAAATGTTTATATTTTTCTATTTGTTCTTCACCTCTATTTCATTCATGCATAACATAGTATGAATTGAGATTTTACGGAGGGTGTCTTACATGGGCAAGAAAAAGAAGGATTGTCTTTTTCATGTTGATGGTTTCGAAGAATGGATGGATCAATTTTGTTCTGATTCTTGTAGTAACTTTAGTTTTCCAAATCAAATTCATATTGACCTTTGTGAAACAGAACAAGAATACATTTTGGAAACAGATGTACCAAATGCAACTGCACAAAATGTACTCATTAAAAAGATGGAGACAGGCCTAAACATTTGTATACTTTATAAAAACACTTCTTTACAGCGGATTGTTCCTTTACCTACTAATATCATTTATAACAAGATGCTAGCCTGTTTAGAGAATGGATATTTAGCCATTCATATTTCCAAAAACGAAGTTGCCAATAAGCATGAAAAGAAGGTTCTTTTTTCAAATTGAGAGTTAATATAAAGTGAAACTTTAATCGGTGGGGATTTTATCCATTCCCCACCGATTATTAGCCTTCACCAATCGGGTAATAGCCGGGTAAATACAAAAATAAGCCCCAGCAACTTGCTGGGGCTTATTTTATTTCACTTGTATTTCAATATTAGAATCTCTATCATATCTTTTGTTCAATAAACCTTTTGTAACTAAAAGTACAGGAAATGCTACAGTTGAAAATATAGCTAGCGCTGCAAATACTACAAATCCATTTTGATACCCGTAATAATCGAGAAGTACTCCCCCAAACCAAGGACCAATTACTCCTCCAATTCCTGAAAATCCCATCGCTCCGAAGTATGTTCCTTTCAAATTGGAATCAGCGATCTCATCAATAAATACATCTGTCATTGAAAACATTAATACTTCTCCGAATGTAAAAATAATTGTACATATAGCAGCCCCTAACATGGATTCTACTAGCCCAAACCCAAACAATCCCCCGCTCACAAATAACGTTCCAACCATAATAGACGCTAACGGCGTATACTTTTTACACATTTGAATAACAGGGTATTGAATAACTACTACCGTAATTGCATTTAAAGCTAGCATATATGAGAACAACTTCACTCCATCCTGAAATATATGTGCATTTGCAAAATATTGAGATACTGTCGTCGTTAAATGTGAAAAACCACTATTACTCAAAATAATCCCGACTAAAGCAACTAAAAATACTACATCCTTTCGCAAAATGCGAATTGCATTTAACATTGTAACAGGCTTATCTGTATTTACTTTCTTTTGTTCAAGTGGGTACTTCTTAAATTGGAACGCTAATATAGCTGTATATAGAATGTATACTCCAGCTGCTACTAAAAAAGGGATTGTTGATTTTGCACTTCCGATCTGTAATCCGACAAGTGGGCCAATCGCTACCCCAACATTTATTGCACCGTAACGCAAATTATATACGAGTAAACGATACTCTGGTTTCGTTAAATCTGATAATAAAGCTCTTGATGTCGGTTCAAAAAAAGAACGACATAATCCATTCAAAGCGTTTAATAGAAAGAAACTCAAAACATGCTCTGCAACTGAAAATCCTATAAATACAAACACCCAAACAATCATGGACCATATTATAATCATCTTTCGACCAAATCGATCCGATAAATTGCCCCCAATAAAACTAGCAAACACTCCAACAAGCGCACTCGTTCCAATGATAGCACCGGTCATGCCAGCCGATACGTCTTTAACAGTCGTTAAATAAATCGCTAAAAAAGGAATGCTCATTGAAGTTGCAAACCTAGCAAATAATGTCCCTATAATGATACTCATTCCAAGTGGATGAATATTTTGTAACTTCCCCTTCATCTTTAAACCTACTCTCCCTTTTCTTACATAAAAAAAGAAAGCAAAGGATCTGCTTTCTTTTTCCTTTTTCTATACTTGAGATGTTTATACCCGAGCTGTCCTCGTTATTTCCATATCAATTCCATATGTAAACTGTAGTTCTTTACAAACATCTTTAATCAAAATATCTACATTATACTTTTCATTAAATTCTAAAACAATGCTTTCTACCTCTTCATATGTATACTTATATTCGCCAGTAATTACACTTTTTAAATCAAAGCATTCATTAATACAAAGCTGGACGAGTAATTGTTCATACTTCTCTATGACATCTTCTTTTTTCCAAAGTAACTCCTTTACATATAACCGATCAAATTTCACACTTTCTCGATTACATTCCGTTAAAATCCG
Organism: Bacillus sp. FSL R9-9410; assembly: GCF_038050385.1. NCBI lineage: Bacteria > Bacillati > Bacillota > Bacilli > Caryophanales > Bacillaceae > Bacillus > Bacillus sp. FSL R9-9410. The sequence continues at coordinate 1,294,182 of NZ_JBBOTV010000001.1, read as the reverse complement.
GGTCATCTCATTTAATTCTCGATATAATTCGGAAATATTTCTGCTTAAACTAAGCAACTTATCTACGCCGTTTTCATATGGCATTTTCATTCCACCCCCGCATTTTCTTTTTCTTATTATAGCAAGAAAATTCTAAAAAAAGTTTCTTTCTTCTGAAATATTAGGAAACTAATTTCAATTACTTTACAATGAAACTAGTGAACACGAAAGGGGAAATGAACTTGGAACAAAAATTATATTATGCTGACGCTTATAAAAAAGACTTTACTACTAAAGTTATAAAACAAAATTATGATGAAGAAAATAACCTATATGTTGTTTTAAATGAAACTGCATTTTATCCAACAGGCGGCGGACAACCACATGACACTGGAACTTTAAATGGTATTCCGGTAATTAACGTTGAAGAAGTAGATGGAGAAATTCGCCATTTTATAGTAGAACAATTACATACGGAAGAAGTAGAGGGTAAAATAGATTGGGAGCGCCGTTTTGATCATATGCAGCAACATGCAGCTCAGCACATTTTATCTGCTACTTTTTGGGATTACTTTAACATACCAACTATCGGATTCCATCTTGGAAAAGAAACGGTAACAATTGATTTAGATACGGAAAATCTGCCTACAGAAACGGTTGAAAAAGCAGTGCAAATTGCCAACAAAATTGTTTTTGAAAACCATCCAATTCGTATAGAGTGGATGAACTTAGAAGAAGCGAAAACATTACCTCTTCGAAAAGAACCGACTATGACAGACAATATACGCGTTGTTATTATCGAAAATTATGATTACAACGGCTGTGGCGGAACACACCCGAAACATACAGGTGAAGTAGGCCCTATTCAAGTACTAGGATGGGAGCGCAATAAAGGTGGTATACGCTTAACATTTATCGCTGGTTGGCGCACACTTAAATTAATGGGACAGTACCAACAAATTATGAAAGATGTTTCTAAACAATTGAACAGCAGCGAAACTGACATTCCAGTAAAAGTAGCACAACTTCTTACTTCTCAAAAAGAAAACGAAAAAGCAATACAAACAATGAATGAAAAATTATTATTTGCAGAGGCAAATGCACTATTACAACAACCTGCAGAAATACATGCTGGAACACTTATCTCTAAAGCATTTATAAATCGCTCTATGCAAGAAATCGCAAAGATTTCCGCTATTATTACAGAACAACAAGAGCATGCAATTACATATTTCGTTATTGAAAATGAAGACAAATTACAATGTATTCTTGCTTGTGGTAAAGCAGTGATACTCGATATGAATGCTCTTTTAAAAGATGCCCTTCCTTCTATTGAAGGAAAAGGTGGCGGAAATAAAAAAAGTGCTCGCGGCGGTGGAAAAGCGATTATGACTGGGGACGAATTTTTAAATCAACTTATTTCTTCTTTACAGGCGGCGGTGTAGATTATTTTATGAAGTGGATGTCATTGAACTGTGTGACATCCACTTCTCTTTTCTTCTTCGTGCACAGTAGTACAGTAAATGAAATTATATGAACGATTCTATAAGAAATATCGATTTAATCCTTCCATAAAAAGAACATACGTTTTATAATTAAAGAAAATTATGGAAGAAATAAGTTGTTATATGCATGCGTCCACCTTTAACAAAGTCTATATCACTCGAAGATTTCCAAAATTATTATTGGTTAAAAGCTGAACTACAAATATTTTGTCGTGAGCATGATTTACCAGCTAGTGGCTCTAAAATCGAAATAACCGAGCGTATCTCACACTATTTAACTACAGGTAAAATATTAAAAAACTGTTCTCATCAAAAAGTAAGTAAAGCTTCCCTCTCTTATAAAGACCTTTCTCTTCAAACGATTATTAGTAAAAATCACCGCTGTAGTGAAGATGTGCGTGCTTTTTTCAAAGAAAAAATTGGAGCAAACTTCCGCTTTACAGTAGCCCTTCAAAAGTTTTTTAAAAAGAATATCGGAAAAACGTATGAAGACGCTATAACGTTTTGGTATGAAGAAAACGAACGTAAAAAAGATCCCACGTATAAAACAACTATCAGCGCACAGTTTGAATACAATCGTTTTACTCGTTCTTTTTTCGAAGATCCATGCAACAAAGGAAAATCAAAAACAGATGCTATCGCTGCTTGGAACGAAATAAAAGCAAAACCTGGTAGCAACGCCTATATTCCTGAAAAAGTAGAAAACTAGTTAGCTTGCTAGTCTTCTACTTTTTCAAATAAAAGAGCAAGCCCAATTCCCCCACCAATTCCTAATGTCGCAATTCCATATTTCATATGCTCTCTTTTAGCCTGATAAAACAAACGTGTTACAAGCATAGCTCCAGACGCACCGTACGGATGACCAAGTGCTATTGCACCACCATTTACATTTAACTTTTCATACGGAATTTGTAACGTTTGCGCACATGCAACAACTTTAGCGGCGAACGCTTCATTCATCTCAATACAATCAATATCTTCTATCACTAAATTCATTTCTCTAAGTAGTTTTTGTACGGCAAATATCGGACCAGTTCCTGGAAGGTTTGGATCCACTCCAACTACAGCACTACGAACGAAACGAAGAACAGGCTTATATCCTAATTTCCGGGCCTGCCCCTCTTCCATTACAAGAACAGCACATGCCCCGTCATTTACACCACACGAATTCCCTGCTGTTACCGTTCCATTTTGTAAAAATACAGGTTTCGTTCTCTTAATCATTCTTTCATAATTCATTTTTTGCTTTACTGCTTCATCTAATAACCCATTAAAATAATGAGGTAATATCTCTTCTTGTATATATCCTTTTTCTAATGCTTGCAGCGTTCTTTTATAGCTAAGACAAGCATATTCATCTTGCATCTCTTTTGTTATGTTATACTGCTCTGCAACATACTCAGCGGCTAATCCCATATCTGGATCCCCAATTGTTTCAGGCGAAAACCGCGCTCTATTTTGAAAAGGTGACGTACTTGTACTCTCTACTCCCCCAGCGATATAGCAATTACCTGCCCCGCCCCCGATAAAATGACACGCAGTACGAATTGCTTCTAAGCCAGCGCCGCATTGCCGATCAATCGTTAAACCAGGAATATGATAACCGAGCCCTGCTTCTAAAGTAGATAATCTTGCAACATTACCTCCTGGTCCAACAACATTCCCTAATATAACATCATCTATTTCTCTCTCAATTCCTTTACTTAGAAACGTAAGAAGCGGCGCTAGTAATTGCTGAACTTCATAATCTTTCAACATCCCATTTTTCTTACCAATGGGTGTCCTTTTCGCTTCTACAATAACCGCTCTATTCATATATCTTCTCCTGATTTTCAATGATACTTTTTGCTGCATTACGAGCTATTTTCCCGCTACTTGTATAAGGGATGTCATCTACAAAATGCCATTCTTTCGGTATTTTAAAAGATGATAATCGTTGTAGGCAAAAACTCTTTAATTGTTGCTTCGTAGCACTTCCTTTTACGATAGCGACAGGTTTTTCACCCCAATAACTATCTTTTATACCGACAACAACAATTTCTTCAACAGCTGGATGCGTATATAACACACTTTCTATCTCTTCTGGGTAGATATTGATTCCTCCAAATAAAATCATATTCTTCTCTCTACCAACAATATATATAAAGCCTTCTTCATCTTGGTAGCCCACATCCTGCACTGTCATCCAGCCACCTTCGGACAATTGCGGGATTATAGCTCCATCCGATACATAGCCCATAAAAAACTGATTACTTTTTACATAAACAGTTCCTACCTCGCCTACCTGTACTTCTTCTCCTACTTCATTACATATTCGAACTTGTACATTATGACAAGGTTTCCCTACTGAATTCGGTTTTCTTTCACTCTCTTCATCGACCAATACCGTTACAAAGCTTAGCTCAGACGCACCATAAAACTCATATCTTTTTGCATAAGGAAACACATTCTTCATCTTTTCTTTTGCTTCAGCTTCCCATTTCGCTCCTGACGAAATAATTTTCATTTCACTTTCAATTACTTTATTTTCTTTATACAAAGACTCAAGCATTGTAGGAACTGTATATATTACAGAAATATTCTCTATCTTTATACTAGATAGCACTTGAACTGGTACAAACTTTCTCATTACGTGTACCGTTTGCCCTAAAAACAATGCACTTATTGCTCCATATAAGAATAAAGAATGAACAAGCGTCCCAGCTATTAAAATAGAATCTGTATTTTTCATATAAAAATCATGTACATTGCAATCAAAACTATGTACCCATGACTGTTGAGCACGTAAAAACGCTTTTGCTTTTCCAGTCGATCCTGATGTAAATCCCATATAAAAAGGAGCGTTTTGTACATTTTCTACAGGATTATATGCAGGAGGATAGTTCTCAATCATTTCTTTCCATTCTTCAATCTCAATAATCCTTCCTTCTTCGCACGATATATCACTAAGCCTATACTGCTCCGCCACAATAATATCCGGTTTACTAATCGTTATTCTTTCTTTAAGTTCATCTCGTTTCCATTTTATATCTAGCGGCACACAAACCCATCCAGCCATTGCGGAACCCGCAAATATTTGTAAAAACTCAGTACAATTTTCTAATACAATCGCTACTGTTTTATTCTTCGATTCTTTTTCATTCAACCAGTTTGCTACTTTACAAACTGACTCGAACCAATCTTTATATGTTAACACTCTATCATTTTCTTTAATCGCTATTTTATTCGGTTGTAAAGAGGCATACTTTTTGTATTCTTTTGTAATCCCCATATGTGACGTCCTTTCTTTACAAAATAATAAAGAGAAACACGCAAGTAACGTGTTTCTCCTTTTTCTTATCCTGCATTTGTAATTTTTTTATTCTTCAAAGCAGGCGTAATAATATGTTTCAATGAGCGATGTAATCTTGTCACAAGAATTGCTGCTATAATCGCTTTTATGCAATCACCTGGTAAAAATACAACACTTACTTTCATCGTTTCCCATACGGAAATATCCATTACGAAAGCTTGGACAATGATACCAAATACATAAACTACGAAAATACCACCAATTATATTAATGCATAATACTTTTATAATAGAAACTTCACGTAAACGTTCAATTAAATAACCAATTACAAATGCTCCTGCAATGTAACCAAGTAAATATCCGGCACTTGGCCCAACAAATACGCCTGGACCCCCGCGTCCACCAGCAAGTAATGGTGCTCCAACTCCAACTATAAGTAAGAAAATAAGCTGACTTAATGCACCGAGACGTGATCCTAACAGTCCACCAGTAAGCATAACACCAAGTGATTGTAATGTAATCGGAACTGGTGTAATAGCAAGAGCAATTGGAGGTATTAACCCTAACACTCCCATAATAGAACTAAATAAAGCGACGAAAACTAAGTTTTTTGTATTCATATTTGCTTCTCCTATTTGTAAACTTAAAATCCATTTTAGATAACATATTATAGGAGTTATATTATCTTTCTATTCACCTTTTGTCAACTTTAATTTAATTTAAGTTAACAAATATAAGTTCAATTATTTCTCTTTATGCAAATGCTCAAGTTCTTTCCGAAGCGCCTGTTTTAAAAACTTCCCAACAGATGTTTTCGGAATTTCCTCCATAAATACAATATCGTCCGGTAACCACCACTTCGCAAACTGTGGTTTTAAAAATTCATATAGTTCCTCTTTTGTAACAGTGCTATTTTTCTTTTGTACAACGCAGGCAACTGGACGCTCTTGCCACTGGGGATGAGGAACTGCAACGACAGCCGCTTCAAATATAGCGTCATGTGCCATTAAAGCATTTTCAAGGTCAACTGAGGAAATCCATTCTCCCCCGCTTTTAATAACATCCTTCGTACGATCAACAATCTTTACGCACCCTTCCTCGTCAACCGTAACGACATCTCCTGTATATAACCAACCATCACGAAAACCTTCGACAGTACGCTCATCGTTATAATAGCTTGCAGCGATCCATGGCGCTCGTAAACATAGTTCTCCCATCTCCGTACCATCCCACTTCACTTCACCCTCTGCACCAACTACTTTCATCTCTACACCAGGAACAAGATATCCTTGCTTCGAGCGAATCTCAAGTTGTTCTTCATACGACAAATCTGTTTCATAGCTTTTTAGACGTGCAAGTGTTACGAGTGGACTTGTTTCAGTCATGCCATATGCATGTACGAAAGGAACATTATATTTTTGCTCAAACGCTTTAATAACACTTTTTGGTGCAGCTGCACCACCGCATAGTAATCTCGTTATACTAGATAAATCGTAACTATTATTTTCTAACTCTTGTAAAACACCAAGCCAAATTGTCGGCACACCCGCAGCTATCGTTACTTTTTCAGTTTGAATCATTTCTAATAAAATTTTCGGAGTAAACATCGGACCCGGAAGAACTTGTTTTGTCCCAAACCAAGTAGCGGCAAAAGGAAGTCCCCAAGCGTTCACATGAAACATTGGCACAATAGCCATTGCTGCATCACTTTCCGATAAAGCTGTCGTATCCGCTAATCCGAGTGCCATACAATGCAACACTGTACTACGATGTGTATAAACAACACCTTTTGGATTTCCTGTAGTCGCTGACGTATAACACATACCAGCAGGTGTATTTTCATCAATATCTTTTACAAATTGGAAATTGGGATCGCCTTCTTCTAATAGCTTTTCATAATGATATACAGGCTCCAGTGTAGTTTTTGGGAGCTCCTCTTTATCAGTCATAATAATGTATGCTTGTACAGTCGATAATTCAGACTGGATATTCTCAATGAGTGGTACAAGATCTTCATCAATAAGTAAAATACGATCTTCTGCATGCTGAATAATGTATGAAATATGTTGAGGAGATAAACGAATATTAATTGTGTGTAAAACGGAAGCAATACCTGGAATAGCAAAATATGCCTCCACATGTCGATGATGATTCCACGCTAACGTTCCTATACGCTCGCCTTCTTTAATCCCAAGCTTTTTTAACACACTGGAAAGCCTTCTTGTCCTTTCCCCTAGCTGCTTATACGTTAATGTCGTAACTGTATCATGTGTCCGTGAAATGATTTCTTTCTTTGGGAATAGTTTTTCTGCCCTTTCCATCATAGAACTAATTGTTAGAGGTACATTCATCATCATATTGTTTACATCCTCCCTTTAAAGCGTTTTCATTTTGTTCATTATAACAGACTTCTACAAATAATTACGACATTTTTCTGTATTTTCTGAATTATTTCTTTGGAAATAATTCAGAAAATACTAGGAGAAAATCTATTAAAATTCCTTCTTACGATATATAAATACCGAAATAAAAAAAGAAAAGATATATAGGATAACGCCAAATATTGTATATAGAATTGAAACGTATACAGATGAATTTAAATTTGATATTGGAAATTGCTCTATTAGATAGCCAATTACACTTTGTAATCCAAAATAAGTAACAAGTCCTCCACATGCGCCTCCAATTGTAATAGCATCAGATTTTTCTGCTCCAAAAACATAGAGGAGTGGATAGGCTATTGCTCCGGCATTAAGAATGATGAAAGTCCCTAAAGAAACACTCTTAAATATACCATCATCAATTGGTGTATCTGAAACTAAACCATATACATAAAATATGCCATAAGATAATAAGGTACCAATAATTACAACTAAAAAATAGAAAAAGTAGTGGCTTTGCACAATATTACTTCTAGTAACTGGTAAAGTAAGTACATATTTTTCATAACCCGACTTACTCTCATATTTAATAACTTCAAGTGCAGGAATCGCAGCAAATAAGATAATGAACGTAGCAATTAAACGGTACATTGAAGCATCACCAAAATAAAAAACGAATCCCGCTCCCAATATCGCTATTCCCATGAACGTAAAGAAAGTTCGATACACTAGGTAATAGTTTGTCAATAATAAACCTCTCATTTATTTTTCACTCCTCGTTAATAAAACACTCATTTCTTCTATCGAGATTGTTCTATGAGCAATCCCACTTGGTAATTTATGTACATCTGATACGAGTACATTGAAATAAGAACCATGGTTCCTCTTTGCCACAACTATATCTTTGTTGATTAAAGTTAGTTGTTCCACGTCAACATCTACAATGGCGTAACTGCCCAAAACATTATCTTTTTCTTCATTCAATAAAATTTCTCCATCTTTTATAATGATAAGGTGGCTAGCTATTTTTTCTACATCACTCATAATATGAGAAGAAAGTAATATACCACCATTACTTTTACTCACAAAACTTTTTAATTCCTCTAACACACCCTCCCTAGATGAAGGATCAAGACCTCCCGTCGCTTCATCTAGGATTAATAATTTTGCATTATGCGACAGCGCAATAGCTATAGAGAGTTTCATTGACATCCCACGTGAGAATCCACCTACTTTTTCATTGGTAGATAAAGAGAAAGTATTAACTAATCGATAAAAATTTTCCCTATCCCAAGATTCAAACATCTTTTCAAAAACCTTATTTAGTTGTTTTATTGTAAGATGAGCTGGTAGATTCATTGCATCAAATACGACGCCTATCTTTTCCTTAATCTTGGCATATTTACTTATATTTTCTTCACCAAATATTTTTACTGTACCGCTATCTTTAGAAATTAATTCTAGTACTGTTTTAAAGGTTGTTGATTTCCCAGCCCCATTATCACCAATAAATCCAACAATTGATCCAGGCGGCACATTGAAGGAAACATCTCTTAAAACAACTTTGTTTCCAAATGATTTACTCAAATTTTTAATTTCTAGAAGGTTTGACATCATTCCACTCCTATCTTAACTTTTAATAAAAAACGAATAAAAATATGTTTTTTCCTATTAAAAATTGTCTACTTTTTCTCTCACTTTCTTTTTCAGTTTAAAAATGAAACGATTACTATATTCTTTATTTTCTACTAAAATCCGATACGTCTCTAACACTCCTAAAACACGAACAAAAAGATAAAACCCGATAGCAATAAGTACAACACAATAAGGATAATACTGCACGAGCTCTCCTGAAGTAATTCGTTTTTTCTCAAATAAAAATGGTATCGCTCCTGCTGCTATGAAACAAAGTCCAACGATTACTACTGCAGCATACTTCTTTTTAATAGTCGCATATCTTTTTGTCAATTCTTTTAAAAAATTTTGATCAAATAGTAATTCTTCTTTTTTTAATACATTGTATCGACTCTCTTCTATCGTTACAGGTACCATCATTGCTCCAATTCCAAGAACTGCAATGATAATGACAAGGAACGTAGACATTGTTGCATTTTCTTTAAATAATAAATACGGTACTGTAGATAAAATAAGCAAGCTAAATCCTAATGCGATATATTTAGAAATTTTTTGCCCATATACGATATACCCTTCTGCCATTTCTTTACTTACGTAATAACCATTTTCCTTTTCATTACTTTGCTCAGCAGTTTCTTTTAATAAGTAATCAAGCGATACTTCAAATACATTTCCAATCATTATTAGCTTTTCAGTTTCAGGAAAACCTTGACCATTTTCCCATTTACTAACCGCTTGCCTTGTCGTGTTTAATTTCTCAGCTAACGCTTCTTGAGAAAGGCCCTTTTCCTTTCTTAATTTAAATAACTTTTCACCAAATCCCATATGTGTGTCCCCCTTTGTTTTCTTAACTAAATTGTATGTAAACATTGCTCTTATCTCTATCTTCCTGCGGTTGCACTTTGTCAACTTACGGTTGCGATTATGTTATATAGCGGTTTTGTATACGATTCAGCTGTTTTTTTCTATAGTTATTACGTTAATAAAATAATACCTCTCAATAACCAATTATAACAATTAAAGGTGATTATTGTTAAAAAAAACAAAAAACTCCTTTATTCATTTAAAGGAGTTTTCGTTATGAACGATTCTAAGATGACTACTTTTTCTTCTATATATTTTTCCGTGTATGTAATGAATGATGAGCATCTCATACAGTATATGTTTTTATCTCTTTTTTTAAGACGTACTCATATATATGTAAAATGTCACTTATATTAACTTAATGTAAGATGTTTCGTATACGACGTTTTATATAACCACTTCTCAATAATCATAACGGCTTTTGTTTAAACTTTTCATAATTTCGTACTTTTAATGAGAGAATATGGCCACAATCTGTACAAACATAAGCATCTACTGGAGATGATGTAAACATCGTTTCCTTTTTCCGTATTTGTGCATATCCGACAAACTCACCTTCTCCTATGTTTTGAGAACCACAATTAGAGCATGTCTGCACGTCTTTCTGTTTCATGAGAGCACCACCTTTAATCTGTTTTCACTCCCTTCGACAGTTCACTTCCATTTTCCTTCCAAAAACCTCCTTATTCTCTTACATTTCAACAGGAATCTTAGAATATAAATCGTATATATACTATGAAATATATTTATTGACGGAGGAATTTTAAATGATTACTATTATGACACTCGATACAGCAAGTGAAATTGAAAACGCAGAAATAGATATGCTATCTTCTAGATTAAAGGCATTACAAGCGATAGCTGGAAATCCAATGCAAGTACAAATGAAAAAGTTCGGGAGTGCCACTGCCTTTTCATCAAAAGTAATTGCTGGTCCTGCTTTTAACACAGTAAAGGGTATTGCATTCACAAGTACAGATGAGATAGATGAAATCATCTCTTATTATCAATCACTACACATCCCTTGTCGTTTTGAAATTACACCGGCTCAAGGCACAACTGAACTATTTCAATACTTATCTCAAAAAGGCTTTTACCAGTCTAGCTTCCATACCGCTTTATATAATATACCGAGAGAAGATCCGTCCCTTCTTCCTTCTAACATTTCAGTACGCAAACTAACAGAAAATGAATTTGATATTTTTGCAGGCATATATGTACACGGATTTAATATGCCATCCTTTACAAAAAATGGCGTCCGTCAAAATAACGAAATTCTTTACAATAAACCAGGATGGCATTTTTTTATAGCTGAAGTTCAAAATATCCCTGCAAGTATTGGTGTCCTGTATATAAATAAAGGTGTCGCCTCACTAGCTGCTTCTGCTACTTTGCCAGAATTTCAACGCAAAGGTTGTCATACTGCATTAATTCAAAAACGAATTGAGACCGCTGTTGCATCCAATTGCAATTTAATAGTTGGACAAGCAAGGTTCGGTAGCGGCAGTCAAAATAATATGGAACGTGCCCATATGAAAATTGCTTATACAAAATCAATATGGACTGCGAAAGACATATAATTAACTTTCTTTTTCTTTCCATTACGATTGTATACATTTTATGACAATTATCTTTCTATCCTGTTACTCATTTGAATATTCAAACTAGATTTGTTACGCTATTATTAGATACATCATTCAACTTGCAATATGAAAAGAGAATTCTAATCAAACTACAAGGAGGAGAAATGTATGACAAAGCATGATCATGGTTTAAAAGAAAAAGTAGAAGGTGCCATTGATAAGGTAAAGGGTGAAGTAAAGGAAGTTGTCGGGAAAGTAACTGACAATAAGAAATTACAAGCCGAGGGAAAATGGGATAAAGTGAAAGGCACTGCTAAAGATACTTTCGGTAATGTAAAAGAAAAAGTACATGAATATAAAGAACATAAGAAAGAAAAATAAAAAAGAGCCATCTGGCTCTTTTTTATTTACCCTCATTCTTCTCTAACACATACAAATCTTCTTCAATATTCGTTAATTTCTCACTTACAAGTTTTCTTGCATCTCCAATTGCTTGATTGTATGCAAATGGTCCTACTAATTTAATCATTTCTTCTATTAAACGTTCTGCTTGGAAACGTCCAATTTCATCTAAATCTTCTTCAACGAAAAATTGCTGAATTTGTGCTACAAGCTCTTCTTTTTTATCAGTTGGTATTTTTATGTTCATCATCATTCGTTACTCCTCTATATTTAAGATAATACTTTTCTTAACTCTACCATAGAAAAGCGATTTCCTGGACAAGTTTTTGTAACCCCTTCTAACTCCCTATGGCCGAGTATATTTCCTTTCTCTATGGCAAACTGCTTCATAAACATTTTACATAAAGAATATAATGAATTCATTTGTGCAGTAGTTGGATCATATTTATCAAAGTTCCCCGTCATACATATTCCAATTGTATCACTATTATTATCTTTCGCATGTGCTCCAATATGTAAACCTCGCCCTTCGACTACAGTTCCATCTTCTTCAATAAAATAATTGTAACCAATCCCGCTCCATCCTCTTACCTTTTGATGAAATTCGTGAGTTTTATACACATCCCATCCATCTTCTGACGTATGGTGGATAATCAGTTTATTTACTTTTTCTAAAGGAACTAACTCATTTTGAAATGTTAAATTTGCACATTTAATTTCCATATGAACATCCTCCTCTTACAAATCGATCATAATAACTGTTTTATCATCTGGTCTTATTCTATTTTCTTCTTCTAGCTCTTCAATGATTGCTACATATTCTTTTATACTATTCTTTCTTATATATATCACAATTTGTTCTAACGACCACTCTGGATGGAACAATCCGTCCGAACAAATAAAGATTCCACTTACTTCAGCTACATGTAATTCACCATATTGTAAATAATCCATAGCTTCTTTCATCCCATTTGCAACTGAGTAGCCATTTGGCATATTTGCAAGATACCGATTGTATTTTAACTGCTCCCGAACATCTTGAAAAACGTGTTCTTCAGGTACAGGTAACCCCTTTTCTCTATCTTCCTCTCTCTTCTTTTTTGCACGTTTACTAATTCCTCGAACCGTATCTTTCGTTAATACTCTCATCGCTCCATCCTGAAGTATTGCAACGATCATACAATCACCTAACTGTGCATATTCGAGTTTCTCGCCTTCTATTTGAACTGCTGCAATACATGTACACCACAGATGGTCTTTTTTTCTCGTATCAACCTTGTACTCTAGCATCTTGTTTTGCACTAGTTCATTCGCCTTTGCAACTTCACCTTGTAAACTATTAATCTCCCGTAACGAAGTAAAATGACTTGCAAATAAATGCGAAGCGATGTATGCTCCATTATGTCCTTCTTCATCACAAAACGGGACGAGCGGTGTTGCTCCATCACATACACCGTACATCATTTTATCTTCATTACAAAAAAATGAATCCTCACACTCTTGTTTTAAAGGACTCTTCTGTTGGTACGTTGTTATCTTCATATTTGTATCCCCTCCCAAATTATTAAACACTTAAACTATTTAGATTAATCTAATTTTCCGAAATAAACTGTTTTTCCCTAAAACTTTCAATTTCATATATAATCTTGAAATAATATGATTATTTAGTGAAGGACGGGAAAGAGATGGTCAGATTTCTTGGTGTTATTTTTGGTTCTATTATTATTGCAATTGCCTTTAATCTTTTCCTTATCCCACATAAAATTTTAAGTAGTGGAATTGGCGGAATTGCTATTATTTTAGGAATTGCAACCCCTGTAAACACAGGCATTATTAACTTTGTATTGAACTTACCTATCCTTATTTTAGGATACATAGGTCTTGGAAAAAAAGTAATTTTTAACACAGTTGTCTCTGTAATTGTATTATCTGTTGCACTATACTATGTTCCTATAAAAGTCGTAGCAACAGACCCACTTTTATCTTCTGTATTTGGCGGTGTCATCGCCGGCGCTGGTATTGGCCTTGTCTTTAACTGCCATGGTTCAACTGGTGGATTTGATATTATCGGTATGTTGTTATCTCGTAAGCGAGATATTAAACTTGGTGGGTTTCTTATTGGATTAAATACAGTTGTTGTTGTCATTGCAGGATTGTTCTTCACTTGGGATGTTGCCCTTACAAGCTTACTTTCAATTTATGTAACTGGTAAAGTAATTGATGCCGTTCATACAAAACATCGTAAAGTTACACTTATGATTGTAACAAATCAAGCGGAAGAAATGAAAAAAAAGCTTCTTTCAACTGTAGTACGCGGAATTACGTTACTTGATGGTGAAGGTGCTTATTCAAACGAGAAAAAACGTGTACTTATGACAGTCGTTTCTCGTGAAGAGTTAGCAAGTATGAAACTAACGATTTCCGAAATTGATCCTCATGCATTCGTTAATATTACAGAAACTGTTGAAGTGTTAGGATTGTTTAGAAAAGCATAAAAAACTAGGTGGACCTTCACCTAGTTTTTATTTTGCATAAATTCAATTCGATTTCCAAACGGATCTGATACGTAAAATCTAATCACGTCTGGTCGTGCATTATCATCTATTACTTCAACACCTTGCTTTATTAACTCTTGTTTAAATTCATCAATTTTCAAAACATAAAAAGCTGGATGTGCTTTTTTAGCTGGATTAAAGTTTTGCTCGACTCCAATATGAATCTCTTGATTTCCACACTTAAACCAACATCCGCCACGCTTCTTTAACCCTTCTGGTTTCGGAATTTCCTTCATACCAATTTTATTACCATAAAATTCTCGTGCTACTTCTTCACATCCTACAGGTGCCGCCACTTGTACATGATCGATCCCTTGAATATAGCTTTTCATTTTTCTCCCCCTCTTCTAGTCTAATGTTATAACGAAAATACATTGATGTAACTTACAAAAAATTAATAAAACAATATAAGATTCTCTTATTACTACCTTTTATACCTTCCACTAATAATAAAAAAAGAAAATTTATTCTGTAATTTCCATTTTTTATAGAAATACACGTCACACCTATATTATAGTTATTAATAGATCCATCTTTTTTAGATGCTAATTGTACGGAGGAAATATTATGAGTCGTAAAAAATATTCATCTACTCAAAAAAAGCGTCATCCGAACGTATCTGGACGCCTGCGAAACCATATACAAAATCGTTCTTTAGCAGAAATGTACGCATCTCTTTTCGAACATAACCCTGATAGTATTATTTCATTGAATTTAGAAGGAGTTATTTTACATATTAACCCCTCTGCTGAAAGAATATTAGGTTATACTTCTAACGAATTGGAACGAAAAACAATCACTTCTATTTTAGAAGCACATATTTCTGATCAAGTGCTACAATACATAAAAAATACTGCAGCTGACAATCAAAAAGAGTATATCGTCTCTATTTATCATAAAGACGGATATTTACTAGATGTCGTAACAAAATTAGTTCCTATTTTTGTTAAAAACCGTTTAACAGGTGTATACGCCATTATGAAACCCCTTGAAAAATCAGAAAGAATTGAGAAAGTATTACAAGAGAGTGAGAAACGATTACGCACATTAATGAATTCAATGCCTGCGTTTGTTATTTTTAAGGATCATAAAGGACGCTGGCTTGAGGCGAATGACTATGCGCTTTCTTGTTTCAATTTCCATAACGTTCCTTATCATGGAAAAAGAGATAATGAACTCATTCAATATAACGAAGCGTACCGCGAATCTTTTTTGCATTGTGAAGAAGTCGATGAACTAACATGGCAAAAAGGACAAATTCTTCACGGAGAGGAATTTATTATACATAGAGATGATTTCGACCTAGTTTTAAGTATTTCAAAAGTCCCACTCTTCCACCCTGATGGCTCACGCAAAGGTCTTATAGTAATGGGAAGAGACGTTACCGAACTAAAAGAAACTGAAAAGTTATTACGAAAATCCGAAAAGCTTGCAGTAGTAGGACAACTGACAGCTGGAATTGCACATGAAATTAGAAACCCGCTCACTTCATTAAAAGGATTTTTAACATTATTACATCCAGAAATAAATAAGGAAAATAGATGGTATGTGGACGTTATGCTGAGTGAGATTTCACAAATGGAATCTATAACAAGCCAATTTATGGCAATGTCTAAACCACAAGTGTTATCTATTCATTCATGCAACATACAAACATTAATTGAAGAAGTTGTAACTTTTATTTTACCAACAGCAATTATGCATAGCGTTCATATCATCATGGACCATTTCGATTATATTTCTGACATTCAATGTGACAGTAATCAATTAAAACAAGTTTTTATTAACATAGTAAAAAATGCGATCGAGGCGATGCCTGATGGTGGTAACATATTCATTCAAACAACTTCATTAGAACATGATTTTGTTTCAATACGCATTATCGATGAAGGTTGTGGGATTCCTGAAGAGCGCATGGCTCGTCTTGGCGAACCTTTTTATAGCTTGAAAGAAAAAGGAACTGGCCTTGGCTTAATGATGTGCTATAAAATCATTCAAGAACATCACGGAAAATTATTCATTTCAAGTGAATTAAACATAGGAACAACTGTCGATATCCAATTACCAATTGCTACATCTCAGCCTGTAACAAACTCTTAACTATGCTACATGAATATAGTAAAAGATATCTGTTATAAATAGTTCAGTTATTGTGGAAAACATCTACACTAATACGCTAAAAAGCTCAAAGTCCCTATATGACTCTGAGCTTTTTAGCGTATACGACTTATTTTATTAAATCCACTCTATTCCATGTTCACGAATAAACTGAATATCATTCTCGTAATGTTCAAGGTGTCCTTCATCTATCATCTTTTGGAAGTTTATATCGCCTTCTTTAGCTTTTCTTTTCATATATTTACATAACCCTTCTAATCGTAGCAATACCATCTCAAGACAATCTTCTTCCATACCCCCACCGTAAGATTCAAAAAACAATTTAACCCTTTGTTTTATACGGTCCGCATGCTGTAATGAATTATAATAAACTGCCTCACCTGTTTCCGTATAATAAACTCTACTTAATGGGACACAAGTGTAAAGAGTATAGGCTATGTCCCAAAGTCTTGGTCCAGGACCAGCAACAGCAACATCAAAATCAATAATACCTACTGGTTTTTCGTTATTAAAAATAATGTTATATATTGCAAAATCATTGTGGCATACAACCTCTATTTTATTTGGAGTATTATCCATCGGTTTCCAATCATCTGATAACGGAAAATCACTCACAGCATCATGATAAAGACAGAGTATCTTCGCTATTTCTTTTAAAACATCATTAGACCACATGTACTCTTTTAAAGGATAATTACCAGCTTTCCCTTCAATAAATGATAATATCTCTCTATCTTTATCATCAATACCTAAAAACTTTGGTGCATAACTAAAACCTTTGTTTTCCAAATGATTTAATAGCTTATGAATTTTGGTACTGCCTTGCTTTAATTCTCGTCGAACTGTATCTTCCGAACGATATACGTTTGAGACATTGCCTCCCGTTAGCATTTCTTCATTTTCGTAGTTTGCCATCTAATAGTTTCCCCCATTATTAGAATAATCGACACTCCCGCTCATTAACACAACAGGAATCCTTTTGCTTTTCTTTATATTTTAACATAACTTTCCTATTCCCTTTTAATCCCTTAAATTGCAACAAAAAAACCGAGTATAAAATCTTTATGATTTTACACTCGATTTAGTCTACTATTTATGCATGTGAAAATATTTTTTCATACCATTCTGTTGCCTTCTCTACTTCATTCATCGTTAATTGATGTCCTCTATTTTCCCAATGCATTGTTACATTAGCATTTGCATTTTCTAATAGCACCTTCAATTCCTCTGACTCAGAAGGTGAACAAATTGGATCATTTGTTCCAGCAGCAATAAACACTGCTTTCTCTACTAAATTAGGAAGTTCTATCCCTCTTCTTGGGACCATTGGATGATGAAGAATGGCACCTTTTAATGCATTTTCATAATGGAATAATAAACTTGCTGCAATATTTGCTCCATTTGAATACCCCACAGCTACGATATTATCTCTATCAAATTCATATGTTTTTGCTGCTTCATTTAAAAATTCATTTAATTCCTTCGTACGGAAAACAAGATCCTCTTCATCAAAAATACCTTCTGCTAATCGGCGGAAGAAACGAGGCATCCCATTTTCTAATACATTTCCACGAACACTTAATACAGATGCTTTTGGATCAATTCTTTCTGCAAGCGGTAATAAATCTAATTCATTTCCTCCCGTACCATGAAGCAATAATAGCGTTGGTTTTGACTCATCTTTTCCTTTTTGAAAAACATGTTTCAACATATTCCTTTTCCCCTTTCAATCACTTTAATCTAGATTTCTCACTTCAAATGGTAAGAGTGTCTGTTCAATTTGTTTTCTATGTTGTTCATATCGGTCCGGTAATTTTAACTCCTCACCCATCGTCTCTAAAGATTCGTCATGGGCAAAACCAGGAGGGTCTGTTGCAATTTCAAATAAGATTTCGCCGTGTTCTCTAAAATAAATTGCGTTAAAATAGTTTCGATTTTGTACAGGGGTTACACCATATCCAAAGCGAGACACATGCTCTTTCCAGTCTAATTGATCAGCATCATCACTCGCTCTCCAAGCAATATGATGAACTATACCAACACCCATTTGCCCACGTCCAATTGTTGATAATCTCAAATCGATAATATTTCCAATATCAGCAGAAGAACGGAACCGCATAAACTCTCCCTCTTCTCCTACTTTCTCAAGACCCATAACATGCTCTAACAATTCAGCAGTTTTTTGAGGTTGTGCCGATAAAAGAACAGCACCGCCAAATCCTTTAATTGCTACTTCTGGCGTAACTTCCCCAAAAGTCCAATTATTTAATTCGCCCTCTTCTCTTTCAACTAATTCTATATGCAAACCATGTGGATCATCAAATTCTATATACTGTTCTCCAAACCGAGTCATTTTTGTATACGGTACGTCGAATTTTTCTAATCTATTTTCCCAAAACTCCATTGTACCTTTTGGTACGACATAAGACGTAATGCCTACTTGACCGTCCCCAATAATACCTTGACGAGCACCTACCCATGGGAAAAACGTAATAATTGTTCCAGGCTTTCCTCCTGCATTACCAAAGTAAAGATGATACGTACCTGGATCATCAAAATTCACTGTTTGTTTTACTAAACGCAATCCTAATACACCTGCATAAAAATCTACATTTTCTTGTGGGTGACCTACGATTGCTGTAATATGATGAATTCCCATCGTTTTCTTTTCCACTTTCTCCACCCCTTTTTTTATTTCATTACAAAAAACGTTTATTCGCTAAAATTCATTATTCATTTTGTCCGTATGATAAAGTTCAATCCGCAATACTATCTTTTTCAAAATTGAGGTATTTCTCTAAAAAACTAACACATTTCATTTAGTTCAAAAATTATCTCGAATTCGAGATAATTTACAAAAAAACTACAGTTCTTATGATTATATTTTAAATATTGATTTTATGATTTTGACTATCCTTCAAAAAATATCTTGAATTCGAGATTTATTATAGTCTAATTAGTTTTTATTGTCAATGCGGATATCGTTTCATTTTTTCATCAAAAAAAATATTCTGACAACTCATCTCCATCAAATAATTTGTTTGAAAAAGAGCAACCGAAAAGCGGGAACATTCATGTAATAAATTTCTACTTTTCCCATAACCAAAAAAGCCATACAAATGTATGACTTTTTTGATTTTTTTTGTTCAGCTACATATTTACTTCCCAATTACGGAAGGAAACAATTCCGAAAGTGGAACTACTTTCCCCATCTCATCTTTAAACACAATATGCTCTCTCGTTAAATGGCGCGGGCTCTTTACCCCTGCTGCTGCCGCTAATGAAAACAAACTATATCTCATACTAATAACATAGTTCATTACTCGCCATTTTTTCTCATACGGATCTAATGCTTTTTGGTAGTGTGGATTCGTGGTTGCAACCCCAGATGGGCATTGTCCTGAATTACATTGAAGTGCCATAATACAACCGCTTGCCATCATAAATCCGCGTGCTGAATTTACGGCATCTGCACCGATAGCTAAAGCAATCGCCACTTTATCTGGCGTGATTAATTTCCCGGAGGCAAACACCTTTAATTTATCCCTGACACCGTAATGATTTGCTGTATCAATAAATGTAAGTAATGCCGGTATAAGCGGAAGCCCCATACTATCTGCCATCGATTTATATGTTGCCCCTGATCCACCTTCTGAACCGTCGATTGTAATAAAATCTGGATAGATGTTTAATTCTTTCATTGCTTTTAATAAATCTTCCAAAGGCTTCTGTTGACCAATTACAATTTTCATGCCCACTGGTTTACCACCGTTTTCTTGTAAATCTTGAATAAAATATAAAGCCTCTGCGGCACTACTAATAAATGAAAAACGATTTGGCGAATTAATCGTTTCTCCTTCTCGTACTTTCCGAACGGAAGCGATTTTCTCATTTACCTTCTGTCCTTCTAAATGACCACCACGTATTTTTGCTCCTTGCCCAAATTTCAATTCAAACGCTTTAATATTACTTTCTTTCGCCTTCTCCATAAATTCCTTCATCGAAAAATTCCCGTCCTCGTCACGGTATCCAAATAATCCCGGACCAATTTGGGCAACGATATTTGCCCCCGTATGTAAATGTTCTGGAATAACGCCCCCTTCCCCAGTATTAATCCACGAACCACCTGCCATTTTTGCACCAAACCCAGCTGATAAAATATAATTTTCTCCAATCGCACCGTAAGATGTCGCTGACGCTCCAAACATCCCATACAGTTTCCATGGATATTTACGATTTTCACCGACTATAATTGCATCATCTTCTTCATACAACCAAAGGTTTGTTGTATCCGCTGTCAATTTTTCTCTTCTTGAAAATAACCCTTCTTTATGAATCATATATTTTTTCCCCTCACGTTCTTGCGTGAGATTCACACTTAATTCATCTGTTAATGTGGGGAATAATGTATTAGCAATATAATAGCCAGATTCCTCAAAATCTCGTTTTGATCCAAAACCAAGTATTTCAGAACGGTATTTTGCTAGAAACATAACACTTTGAAAATCGTAGCGCGAAAAGGGCTTTCCGTTAGTATCATGATCAAACCAATATTGCCGAAATTCCGGGCCTATTTTTTCGAGTAAATAGCGCATTCTACCTAAGTATGGATGCAGTTTTAATATAGAATGATGCGTCCGTTTTTTAATAAAAAATGTAATGATAAAAAAGACAATTAAAAGTAGCATCAAAAAGAGCAATATACTAATAATAATGAGTAGCGCTTCACTCATTCCGCTTCCCCCTATATATGAAATTCCATAATAAAAAGAGAACACTCCATGTGTTCTCTTTTTATCCTTATTCACACTAACGTAGCAAGATGCTCTTTCGCGTCATATTCAACCAAACTTTCAGCATTTTTAATTCGCTGAACAAAATCTGGATTAGCGATTAATGGTCTTCCGAACGCCGCTACATCAATTGTTCCTTCTTGCAGTGCTTCTTCTGCCTCTTTCGGATTCAAATTACCTACTCCTACGATAGTACTATCCCAATACTTTCTTACTAATTGATGAAAATTCTTGCCGTCAGCAATAACTTGCGTATAATTCATCGTTGAAGGGTGAATCATCGTTAATCCAACTTCTTTAAACATATTTACAAACGTTTCAATTGCAAGTTCAGGATGTTC
Organism: Bacillus sp. FSL R9-9410; assembly: GCF_038050385.1. Lineage (NCBI taxonomy): Bacteria > Bacillati > Bacillota > Bacilli > Caryophanales > Bacillaceae > Bacillus > Bacillus sp. FSL R9-9410. The sequence continues at coordinate 1,272,734 of NZ_JBBOTV010000001.1, read as the reverse complement.
CCACATATAAGTAGGATTATCACCTTTAAAGGCAGAGAAGCGAAGAAGCGTTTTATCAGCTCCAACTGCTTCAATTACAGCCTGAACAACTTCTTTCATAAACGTTAACCTTTGTTTTAAGTCACCGCCGTATTTATCAGTACGCTTATTCGCAAATTCATAAGTAAATTGGTCAATTAAATATCCGTGTGCACCGTGAATTTCTACACCATCAAATCCAGCTTCTATCGCATTCTTTGCGGCTTGTGCATATTGACCGATAACTTCTTTTATTGCTTCTATTGTCATTGCTTCTGGTGTATCAAACGGTTTACGAAAACGCGGAACATTCCCCTCCGCAGCAATAGCAGAAGGTGCTTGCGGCATTTGACCACCAATTATTTCGTGATGACTCATACGTCCAACATGCCATATTTGAGCAATAATCGTTCCGCCTTCTTTATGTACTGCCTCTGTAACAGGTTTCCAAGAATCGACTTGCGCTTGTGTATAAATACCTGGTACTCCTGGATTCCCTTTTGCTCTCTGACTAATGACAATTCCTTCTGTAATAATTAGTCCAATCCCATCAGCAGCACGTTTTCGGTAATATTCGACTACGTCAGCACCAACGACTCCAGTCTCATTATTTGCAAAACATCTCGTCATCGGTGCCATCGCTATGCGATTACGAAGAGACCAAGACCCAATTTGAATCGGATGAAATAACTTCGTTTCTTCAATATTTTCAAAAGACCCCCAAGCGTTTATATTTGTTCCTTCATAAATACTTGCCGCTTTATTATTTGAACTTGTCATTTTTCTTCCCCCTAAAAAAATCTAACTATAATCGCATCATACTTACTTTTAGATAGTAACGTCAATTTATACGCTCTTACGTAGGAATATTCGTATAATAAAACTAACCGTTTTTAACTTTAAGGGTTCTGAAATTCAGGAATCTACTGTTTATTCTAATGTCCAGTAAGTGGATGAGGAAAATACTTATTAAGTGGATGTTTTCTTTTTTTCTAGTTTTATTACTATAGAATATATTGGTAATTAATTATTTAACTATTTACTAACCAAAAAGAACCTGTTTCCAATGTACTATGTTCAAACTTACACTAACGAGGTTTCAATAATTCATTTGTTTTTTAATTATACCAACGAAATTTTAGGAACTAATAAAAGACTCCTAGATAGTTGAAAGTATTTTTTCTTATTTAACTTTTAGAAAGAAGGATAACAATGAAAACAAAAGCTATCGTTTCTACACCTGAAAAAGATTTTAATATGCAAGAAGTATACTTAGACGAGATTAAAGACGATGAAGTATTAGTAAAAATTATCGCTTCGGGTATATGTCATACAGATGCAACAGTTTTAGACGGTACAATGCCAACACCAAAACCAGTTGTTTTAGGACATGAAGGTTCTGGTATCGTGGAAAAAGTGGGAAGTAATGTAACATCGGTTACACCTGGTGACCATGTTGTACTTGGATTCGCTTACTGTGGTCATTGTGAAAATTGCTTAGATGGTAATGCTGCTGCTTGCGAAAATATGATTGAATTAAACTTCTCTGGAAAAAACAAACGCCATGTAACACCTATACACGATCTTAACAATAATGACATTTCTCAATTCTTCGGCCAATCTTCATTCGCATACCATGCCGTGGTTGATGAGAATAATACTGTAAAAGTACCAAAAGATGTTGATATACGTTTGTTAGGACCACTTGGTTGTGGAATTATGACTGGTAGCGGTACGATCCTAAATTCATTACAGCCAAAACCAGGTAGTAGCCTAGTTGTATTTGGAACCGGTGCTGTTGGCCTTAGTGGCTTAATGGCAGCTAAAATTGCTGGATGTACTACAATCATTGCCATTGATATTCATGATAGTCGTTTAGAATTAGCGAAGGAATTAGGGGCTACACACACGATTAATAGCTTAAACGAAGATCCAGTTGCCAAAATTAAAGAAATTACAAACGGTGGAGCTAATTACTCATTTGAAACAACTGGCGTAAATACTGCTACACTGCAATCCATTCAATGCTTACGAGTAAAAGGTACAATGGCAACTGTTGCTGTTGGTAAAAAGGATTTAACTTTAAACGTAACAAATGAAATTGTCGTAAAAGCTATTACAATTAAAGGGGTAGTTGAAGGTGATGCAGTACCGCAACTATTCATTCCAAAATTAATTAATTTCTATCAAAAAGGACTATTCCCATTCGATAAGTTTGTACAATTCTATTCTTTTGAAGAAATTGCTCAAGCATTTGAAGATTCTAAAACAGGAAAAACGATTAAACCTATTATCGTAATGGAGTAACATTTGTTTACTTTTTCCCGATAACTAACAAAACAAAAATATCCTGAAATGGAATAAATAAAATTAAAAAGGTTTCCTAAGTAGGAAACCTTTTTTAGTTGACCATATAAGGCTAACAATTCGTTTATCTCTTTTAAATAAAGAAAATAAACAATTATTATCTCCTCACATATGGAAAATCTCTTAACAATAGAAGTGGGAGTGGTTCAGTATTCTTCTAAAAATAATAACTTATATACCTAAAACAATGAAAGCCCTACCTCTCTTTCATCCTTACGGCTCCTCGTCCGTGCCAGTGTGAATCAGGATTGCAAAAATCAAGTAACTATTTTATCGAGTTATTTAATTAAACTTCGAACATTCGTAAAAGAAATTAAAAAATAAAAATGGATTAAATTGTAGTAATAACAAAAGAGGTTAGTGCTCTAAAAGTGGTTTGAAAGAGTTGAATGTCTTTGAAATGATTGATTTTCTATAATTATATTCCCAAAAAATTCAAGATCTTTTTTGGGATGTAATACATTATCTACAATGAATCTTAACAAAAGCTTTTTAGTTGATTTTCTGTGATACCTTCAATTAATCCCAGTTCACTAATCAAAAATTCATGTGCGTTATCTAACATTTTCTTTTCGCTTGCATTAAGTGCTTTTTCTTTCTGCATACGTAATAAATCACGTACAACTTCAGCACCTTCTTGTATTTTACCCGTTTTTATTTTATCAGTGTTTAATTTATACCTTTGTTTCCACGTAAGTAATCTATCTGATTCCCCATGCTGAAAAATATCTATTATGTTTGTTAATGCCTTTATATCTGTAACTGGTCGTATATTTGAACTCAATATTTTCCCCATAGGAATCATTACTTCCATATTACTAGCCGACATTTTTATAACATAATACTGTCTTTTTTCTCCTGAGATTTCCTTTTCTTCTATGGCTTTAATTATACCTGCTCCGTGCATTGGATAAACGATGTTATCGCCAATTTGAAACAAATAATCCACCTCCATATATGGTAACCTTCTCAATCTTAACACACATTTATTTTTTTAGCAAAATTTTTATAATATCACAAAATTATTTTCTATGTCAATTTATTTACACATAAAAATTCAAGCTGTACAGAAACACTAAAAAACCCGCGATTTTGTTACATTTCTACACCCATTTTCTCCAATTTTATATACCTTGTAAAACAAAAAAAACACATCACTACATATAAGTAGCGATGTATTTTTATATAATGACAAAAACGGTTGCTTCAAAACTTCACACACGATCCTTCGCTTATATACTAACCTGTTTACTAATCGTTTCTCGCGCTAACAGAAAACTCATAATCACTTGCGCAGCTACTCTACTCGTCATATCCCTAAAATCAAGAGTTGGATCAATTTCTACTATATCCATCCCTTGAACGAGTGGCTCTTTACCAAGGAATTCAATTGCATCAAGTAAAGTTGTACTATCCATTCCACCAGGACCGATTGCTGGACAGCCTGGCGCAAACGCTTGGTCTAATACGTCCATATCAAGAGAAATATAAATAGAAGTCACACCTTGTTTTCTTAATACTTCAATACTTTCTGAAATAAGGTCTTTTATTTCTCGCTCTCTTACATCTTTCATTGTATACACTGTCACGCCATGCTTTTTTGCATATTCATGGTACGCTCGTGCATTTGAAAAATTACGAATCCCAATTTGAACGAGTTGTTTTCCTGTAATCACATCGTTTTCTAGTAAACTACGGAACGGTGTACCATTTGATGGACCACCATCATCTAAATTACGTAAATCATGATGGGCATCAAATTGAATAATACCGACCTTTCCTTTACTATTTGCAAAACCAGTTATACTCGGAAAACTAATCGAGTGGTCACCACCAAGAACGATTGGTATCATTTTCGGATTTACTTCCGTCAAGTGACCAACTGTTTTCGCAATTCGGTTATGACTCTCTTTTATATCTGTCACATGCATCGTAATATCACCGCAATCATGAAGAACACTTTCTTTCATATCGTGTTCTTCTGTAATTGCGTACGTGCTATATGCATCTAACATTGAACGAATTGTTTTTGGCGCAAAACATGCTCCCGAATGACTAATAGATGGTTTAGAAAGGGGTGCTCCAATTAAGGCCGCACCGAATATTTCCTCCCCTTCCTCCCAATCTTTAATCATCTCGCTCCATTTCGTCACTTCACGATCGATAAACTTTGCATTTTTCTTTAAATAGTGGCCGTGCTCCACGATTGTTCACCTCTTGTATATGCTATATTACCATTCTTCCATACTGTATTCACATGACTTACGCCGTAATGGTACGGTACGTAAGCGTAATTATAAGCATCCCATAAAACTAAATCCGCCTTACGACCAACTCTAATTTTCCCAGCTACATCGCCTCGATTAATGGCATAAGATGAGTTAACTGTTACGGCATTCCAGACTTCTTCTGGTGTCATTTTCAGTTTCAGCATTGCAATACTCATAATAAGCTGAATGTTTTCAGTTGGACAGCTTCCTGGGTTAAAGTCTGTAGCTAAAGCAACAGCAACACCTTCATCGATCATTTTGCGGCCGCGTGCGAAACTTTCTTTATTTAAATAGAAAGTTGTTCCTGGTAATAAAGTCGCTACTGTATTAGAATTCGCAAGCATTTCAATTCCTTTATCAGAAGCGCCAACTAAATGGTCTGCTGACGCTGCACCGATTTCAGCCGCTGCTTCCGCACCACCAAGAGGGTCGATTTCATCTGCATGAATTTTCACATCAAAGCCCAGCTCTTTCGCTTTTAATAAAAATTCTTTTGATTCTTCTACAGAGAACACACCTGTTTCACAGAAAATATCAACGAACTCAGCTAATTGCTTCTCTTTCATCTCTGGTAATAAATCTAGCATCCATTGTAAAAATTCTTTCGATCTTCCTTTATACTCTTTCGGAACTGCATGAGCACCTAAAAATGTTGAAACTAAATCAATTGAATGCTCTTTTTGTAATTGTGCAGTTGCCTCTAATTGTTTCCATTCCGTCTCATCATCTAATCCGTAACCACTCTTCGCTTCTACGGTTGTTACACCGAAAGATAGCATACGGTCTAAATGGAATTTTGCTTTTTGAACAAGTTCTTCTTTCGATGCTTGTTTCGTTGCATTTACAGTTGCAAGAATACCTCCGCCTTGTTCTAAAATTTCTAGGTACGGAACTCCTTGTAATTTCAGCGCGATTTCATTTTCACGAGATCCACCAAATACAAGATGAGTATGCGGATCTACAAGACCAGGAGAAACCATTTTCCCGCCGCAATCAATAACCTCTTTCGCTTGTAATCCTTTAGCCTCTTCCGCTGTTCCAACGAAAGTAATCACGCCATTTTCAATTCCGACAGCACCGTTTTCAATAACAGGAAGCGTGTTCATCGCTTCCCGTCTTAACAAGCCATCTTCTTGATCCATTGTTAGTAATTGACCGATATTTATTAGTAAAGTGTCCAGCATGTTTCTTCCTCCTTATTTCATCATTGGAATGTTAACGCCTTTTTCTTTCGCAGTTTGAACCGCTAAGTCATAGCCAGCATCAACGTGACGAACAACACCCATACCAGGGTCAGAAGTTAATACGCGTTCAATACGTTTTGCCGCTGCTTCTGTTCCATCTGCAACGATAACCATTCCAGCGTGAAGTGAATAACCCATACCAACGCCACCACCGTGATGAACAGACACCCAGCTTGCACCGTTTACACTGTTAATTAATGCATTTAAAATTGGCCAGTCTGCTACTGCATCACTACCGTCTTTCATAGATTCTGTTTCACGGTTTGGAGATGCTACTGATCCACAATCTAAATGGTCACGGCCGATAACGATCGGTGCTGATAATTCACCATTAGCCACCATTTCATTAATAATGCGGCCAAATTTTGCACGCTCGCCATAACCAAGCCAACAAATACGTGATGGAAGACCTTGGAACTCAACTTGCTGACGTGCCATACGAATCCAATTACATAAATGCTCGTTATCAGCAAACTCGCGTAAAATCACTTCGTCTGTTTTATAAATATCTTCTGGATCACCAGAAAGTGCTACCCAGCGGAATGGTCCTTTTCCTTCACAGAATAACGGACGAATAAATGCTGGAACGAATCCTGGGAAATCAAAGGCATTTTTCAAACCTTCATCGAAAGCAACTTGGCGAATGTTATTTCCGTAATCAAATGTAATCGCACCTTTTTCTTGCATTGCAAGCATTGCTTCCACATGTTTTGTCATACTTTCTTTCGATAATTGTACGTAACGTTCTGGATCTTCTTCACGAAGTTTCGCTGCTTCTTCTACTGTGTAACCTACTGGAATATAACCGTTTAATGGATCATGTGCAGAAGTTTGATCCGTAACTAAGTCAGGGATAATATTACGGTTTACTAACTCAGGTAAAATTTCTGCTGCATTACCTAATAATCCAATTGAAATGGGCTCTTTCTTCTCTTTATACTCGTTTGCAATAGCCAGTGCTTCTTCTAATGATTCTGTATACTTATCACAATATCTCTTTTCAATACGACGATCGATACTACGCTTATCTACATCAATAGCAATTACAACACCGCCGTTCATCGTTACAGCAAGCGGTTGTGCCCCGCCCATGCCACCTAAACCAGCAGTAATCGTTACAGTACCTTTTAATGAACCATCGAAATGTTGACGTGCCGCTTCTCCAAATGTTTCATATGTTCCTTGTAAAATCCCTTGTGTTCCAATGTAAATCCAGCTACCCGCTGTCATTTGTCCGTACATCATTAGGCCTTTTTTCTCTAGTTCACGGAAGTGATCCCAGTTCGCCCATTTTGGTACTAAGTTTGAGTTCGCTAAAAGAACACGAGGCGCATCTTCATGCGATTTAAAAATTGCAACTGGTTTTCCTGATTGAACAAGTAACGTTTCGTCGCTTTCTAATGTTTTTAATGAATCAACAATTGCATGGTAGCTTTCCCAATTACGAGCTGCACGGCCAATTCCTCCGTATACAACTAATTCTTCTGGTTTTTCAGCTACTTCAGGATCTAAATTGTTCATTAACATTCGAAGTGCAGCTTCTTGAACCCATCCTTTCGTTTGTAACTCAGTACCTCTTGCCGCACGAATTGTTTGTTGTACTTTTTCCATTTCAATCTCTCCCTTTTCTCGTTTTATAGTGCTGCATTTACATCCAATCTTTCCTTTATTGAATAGTTCGTTTTTAACCAATGCGTGATATTTTCGATATCCGTTGAGAATATACGGTCATTTGTAATAGAAGGCACTTGCTGACGACCTTGATGATAGAAGACCTTCGTAACTGTACTCATGTTTTCAATCCCGCGATACTCTGCTGCTTGCATCGCACAGATCATCTCAATTGCAAGAACGCGTCTTGCATTTTGAATAATTTGATGCGCATGACGTGAAGCGATTGTTCCCATACTTACGTGATCTTCTTGGTTAGCTGACGACGGAATTGAATCTACACTCGCTGGATGAGCTAACGTTTTATTTTCTGAAACGAGTGAAGCCGCTGCATATTGCATAATCATGGCACCTGATTGAAGTCCTGGTTCTGGACTTAAAAATGGTGGTAAGTCATTTAATTGCGGATTTACTAGGCGTTCAATACGGCGCTCTGAAATATTTGCAAGCTCCGCCATCCCTACTTTTAAGAAGTCCATTGCAAATGCAATTGGTTGTCCGTGGAAATTACCACCAGAGATTACTTTTTCCCCGCCATCAAAAATAAGTGGATTATCTGTTGCTGCATTCATTTCAATTTCTAATTTTTCTTTCACATAATTTAAAACTTGCCAAGAAGCACCGTGAACTTGCGGGATACAACGAAGTGAATATGCATCTTGTACACGAAGTTCTCCTTGTTTTGTAATAAGTTTACTATCATGAAGAATGTCACGAACTCTGCTTGCTACTTCCACTTGCTCTTTATAACCGCGCGCTTTATGAACATTTTCATCGAATGCATCAATAATGCCGCGTAATCCTTCCATTGTCATCGATGCAATTAATTCAGATTGATAAGCCGTTGCTTCAGCTTCTATATAAGAAAGAACCCCTTGCGCTGTCATCGCCTGTGTACCATTGATTAACGCAAGACCTTCTTTTGCTTCAAGTTCAATAGGTTCAATTCCTTCTTCTGTAAGAGCAACCATCGCATGAACTCGTTTTCCTTTGTAGAACACTTCACCTTCACCTAACAAAACGAGAGCAAGATGAGATAAAGGTGCTAAATCACCGCTCGCTCCTAGTGATCCTTGTTGAGGAACGACCGGATGAATTTTACGATTTACAAACTCAAGAAGCATATTTACAACAAGTGGTCTAACACCCGATACTCCTTTAAGCATCGTGTTCGCTCGTAAAATTAACATACCGCGTGATACTTCTTCCGGGAATGGATCGCCTATTCCGCACGCATGTGACTGAATTAAATTATGCTGAAGTGCCTTTACATCATCTTTTTGAATAAGCACATCACTAAACTTTCCAAATCCAGTTGTAATACCGTAAACGACTTTTCCATCCTCTACGATTTTCTCAACTACTTCGCGGCACTCCGCTACCTTTTGCATACTATTTGGACAAGCTGTTACACCTTCACCTTCAAGTAACAACCTCTTCATTTCTTCAACTGTCAATGTATGTCCTGTTAACGTAATCATTCTTTTTCCTCCTTATAAAGGCAAAAGGGGACCTTATCTTTTTAAGACAGACTTCTGTCCTAAAAAATAAGGCCCCCTTCTAACTAATAGACTATGGGCAAATCATATGTGATTAATTCCTAAACCAATCGCCTCATGCTCAGATCCTTTTACAGGTGCACCAATCGTTCCATAAAGTGCAACAGCAACCCATTCGCCTTCTTTTTTTCCGTCGTATGGTGTACCGCGCACAATTGCAAAGCGAAGTCCTACTGTACGAAGAACGTCTGCTAACTGAATTTGACCTCTCGTCACTCCGTACAAAGCTTCCATAATTGCATGATAAAGTGCATGTGTTTCTCTGTAAACATCTGTTTCAATAACTCGGTTGCTCTTAGCCGCTGTTTCCATTGCTGCTACTACTTTTTGCGAATTCATAGAACCAACTTTCCCAGTACAATATTTCCAACCTTTTGGAATAGATAATACGGGACTTTCATTCTCATCCGCAAGTGCCAACAGCATAGCCATACGACCAATTCGATGTGTTCCTTGAAGAAGCATGTGACTCTCTCATTTCTTTTGAATTATTTGAATATTACTTAATTTAAGAATATATGAAAACGGTTAAATCGTCAATAGTTTAAAATATTATTCAAGAAATTTTTTATCCCTCTCATACTTGTGTACACAATTTATTTACAGATTTTTTTTAGACGTGCTATAGTCTCACTAACAGATACAAAGGGGCGAGATTTCAGTGGCGAAGCGAAAAGATATTCATTTTCGAATTGAAGAAAAATTACTTGCAAGGTTTGAATCGGCACTCCATTACGAAGCTTTAAAGAAAACAGACGTATTAACACATGCAATCCAACAATTTTGCATAAAGGTGGACTGTGAAAAAATGAATGATGTAAAACGCCAATACAACGTAAGTAGCCATTTACAAACACGTATCGATACGCATAAACATTTCGAAGAGAAACGAGTGAATGTAGATGAAGTCGTCATTGAACATTTACAACTCCAAGGGGAGGAAAAAATATTAGAGGTCGGGTGCGCTAACGGAAAATTCCTTTCCCTTTTGCAAACGAATGGTCATAAAGGACATCTAACCGGTTTTGATCAATCAGAAACTATGCTTTCTGAAGCCGCTATAACGAATAATATGATTGAATGGAAACTCGGTGATGCCAGTAAACTTCCTTTCGAAGCTAATTGTTATGATTGGGTAATCGCAAGGCATATGTTATACCACATGAAAGATGTCGAAAAAACTATTCAAGGATTCCATAAAATAATTCGTCCTGGCGGCGCCCTTTTAGCTACAACAAATTCTAAAGTTTCATTGCCTCGTATAGATGAAATGTGTAACAAAATGTTAGTCGCATTTGATTTACCAAAAACATCACCGTCAGCAGCTCCATTTTGTTTAGAAAATGGTAAAGAGCTATTACAATCTGTTTTTCCAACTGTTGAAGAAACAATTATTCATAATGCACTTGTTTTTCATCATGCCACTCCAATCGTAAACTATATTTCTAGCATGTTTCCGTCACTGAATATACCTGATAATATGTCTCTTCACACCGAAATGAAGGACTGGCTGAAAAAAGAAATAGAAAATGAATTAACAATTCATGACGGTATATGGAGCGATCCGAAAACGTTAGTGATTTATCGATGTAAAAAGGAAATAAGCTAGCATTTGCTAGCTTTTACACGTTTTCTGGTAACAGATTCTCCATCATCATATTGCCCTTTCCACTATAAAAATTTGTATTATGTTCATTTACTACTCCAAAATAGGAGGCAATCGCTAGTCCAAATGGCACAAATGCATGTCCTTGTGCTGTAATAATATTTGCGTGCTGTACAACTTCTGTATACACAAAATTTTCTACTGGAAAACAATCTAATTTTTGATAATCTATGGTCACTGTATAAGAGATTTCTTTTAGTAAACCTGCTCTTGCTAACGCATACGGTCCAGCACAAATCGCTGCCACTAATTTTCCTTGCTCAGAAAATTGACGAATAACTGAAAAAAGCAGTTTCGCCTCTTTCATATGTATTTCATCTCCGCCCGGAATGATAATCCCCTCATATTCTTCTACACGCACTTCACTTAATTCTATATGCGGCTGTACTTGTAAGCCTGTTTCACTTATAATCATTTCTTTTGTTAAACCCGCTGTAATGATTTCATATTTCTTTTTCAGCAATGCTGTTGCTACCGTTATTTCAAACTCTGCAAATGTCGGGTATACGAATAATAATATTTTTTTCATAGCCTTTTCTCCCTTAGCCACCCTATAAAATATGCCTCTAATTCGTCCACTGATAATATATTAGTGTCCACATAAGTTACGGGAAATTGTTTATACCATTCTTTTTCAACTTCTACTACTTTAAATTGTTCCTCAAATGTACTTCGATTTCTTGTCCTATCATTATTTCTCCTATCATACAAACTCTCTTTCGAAACATCTAAATAAAAAATTGCATCCGAACGGCATTCTCTTAATTTATACAATTCATCTTTTAATTCTGTTTCTATACCCCACTCTTTCCCTATCACTTTCGGATAAAAGAGTGTATAAAATTCAATATCTTCTGGCCCACGATCAAAAATCACGACTGAACTTTTCACATTTTGAAACTCTTTTATTTTTGCTTCAATAAACATTTTTTGATTTGTAATAAACCCCTCTTTTGTACACATATCCAAATTTAATTTTTTTCGCTTTTCTACAATTGGATAAGGATTTTCATATATAACTGAAAGCCCACATCGCTCTAAGCTTTTGGCCAATGTTGTTTTTCCACTTGCCATCGGTCCTTGAAGTGAAATTACGTATACCATCCCTCTCATTCCCTTTTCTTATTAATACATTGATAATATACAGAATTTTGAAAACTATCAACGAGATATATATCATCTTGTTTCTTATTCTTATCTAACTTATAATAAAAAATAGAGATTATGACGGACGCATCAATAATGTAAGCTTGGAAATCCAAGCTTACATTATTTTTTGCTTTCCCTTTTCTTATAAAAAGAGTATACTAGATTAGAACGTATGTTCTTAATAATTACATACAGTAAGGAGATAGAACAATGGTATACGACACAAAAGCAATTTCTTGGAATGAATCTTTAAAACAACTTCAACGCCGCTATACAAACAAACAAGTTGACCGAAAAGAATTTGAAAATATTGAACTGATGGAATTCTTCCGCGATAACGACTACATTCCTTTACCTACACATATAAGCGGCCTATCAACAACACGTTTTACTTCTTACTCTATTTTCACAACTGAAGATAAAGATCGTAAAGTTGGCACACTCATCATTGAATATGTAGAAAATGACAATGATATTTTATGTGTTGAACAACTATACTTCGTTTAAATCACAACGCTTGGTCAAAATGATCAAGCGTTCTTGCTTTCTATGAATCTCATTGCTTATAATATAAATAAAATACAAAATATTGCTTTCGTTAAAGGAGGGCATACAATTGCTTGAAGGATGGTTTAGTTGGTTTATAGTCGTTTGGACTGTTGTATTATTAGGGCTTATGTCCATTGGTGGATATTTCATGTTCAGAAAATTCCTAAAACGGTTACCAAAAGAAGACGGTATGTCCATTTTGGATTGGGAAGATCACTATATTAATAAAACGAGACACTTATGGGCTGACGAACAAAAACAATTGTTAGAAGAACTAGTAAGTCCCGTTCCGGAATTATTTCGCGATGTTGCTAAATCAAAAATTGCTGGGAAAATTGGGGAACTAGCATTACAAGAAAATGCCTCTAAAATTACACAAGATTTAATTATTAAAGGATATATCATCGCCACACCAAAGCGTGATCATAAATTTTTAGTTAAAAAACTACAAGAAAAAAAGATTGATTATTCGAATTATAAAACTTTACTTGCAAAATAATCTTCATTTTTTTCCTATTTTCAACAAGTTAACATCAATGGTAAACGTTTTATACGTCGTGGTTGGGACAGAAGGTGCTAACAATACCAATAAAAAATACAGCGTCAAAGACGCTGTATTTTTTATTTTATCCATATACAATTTTCACGTTAATTTCATATCTTTTTCATTATAAAAACCGTCTTCTTTTTCCATTTCCTTCTGTAATTTTGTAAAGGAACGGTACATTGCAATTCTCCATGAAACAATCATTGCAAACGCAAGTAAGAAGAACATACCACTAAGTTGTCCTAAATCAAGAGATTGACTTAAGTATGTTTTAAACACGATACGCACTACAAGTAATCCAATTAAAATAAATACAAATGCTTTTGAACGCTTCAAATAAATCTCTTGTCCGCGTATTTCAAATTTAGATGTTTTAATAAGAAAAATGGAGAAAAATAGACCAACGACAATCGCTTCTAACATTTCTGCTGGAGTTAATCGAAACTCTGGAAAAACATACATCAATGCTCCCGTGCTCATAAAAAACGGTGGGAGTATAATTTTTTTCAATGTTGCAGGTTTCTTAGCTGCTTTTAAACGAATAAACATCGCACCGACAGCCATACAAACAGCAACGATACTTGATAACAGAACTATGTTCATATTTTCTCATCCTTTTTTGTGGCTATATGAAAAATATAATTTCATTATATGCTTTTCCGTTAGTATTTCCAACATTTTCACAGAATAATACTAAAAACCGGTAAATCCACCAAATAAACTTGAGAAATATACGATGATTTTCGTCATCCAATTAAAGTATAGGAAGATTCCCATGACAATCATAATGTATCCTCCGACTTTCATGAACGCCATACTATTTCTTTTAATCCAAGACATTTTCGTAATAAAGAATGAAAGTACGAAAAAGGGAATCGCAAATCCAAGTATGTAAGCAATCATATAAATCATTGCCGATTCTGGATTTGTTGCCGCTAATCCAATTACAGACACTAATATAGGCCCAGTACAAGGTGTCCATCCAGCAGCAAATGCCAATCCAATTAAAACTGAACCAAAATAACCACTCGGACGGTTTTTAAAAGCAAATTTACGATCTTGCATTAAAAACTTCGGCTTAAATACACCGACAATAATAAGACCGAATACGATGATAAATATACCACCTAACTGTCTAATTAAATCTTTATAATCCGTAAAAACTCCTCCGATAAAACTTGTACCAAATCCAATTGCGATAAATATAATAGAAAACCCAAGTAAGAAAAACGCTGTATGTATCATACTTCTTTTGCGAAGCATTGCATTTTCTTCTTTCAATTCAGAAACCGACATACCTGTTATGTATGATAAAAATGCCGGATAAAGCGGTAAGCAACATGGGGATATAAATGATAAGAACCCAGCTCCAAACGCTAAAAAAATACTAATATCTTGCATTATTCCACTGCTACTAAAAATATAGACAAATGTACATTCTTAGAGTATTCCTGCTTCTGCGTGTCCTGTCTCGCCACTAATTCGCTACTACAGTTTGCTGTAACACTCCACAGGCGTAAATTCCGATGTAGCCCACCGTACATATATACAATCTATTTACGTTAGTATTGTATATTTTTTTGCTTGTAAAAGGTTGATTGACGCGTTCAAATCTCTATCTATTACATTTCCACAGTCACATTCGTATACTCGGTCGGACAGCTTTAAGTCTACTTTCTTTTGACCGCAACATGAGCATAACTTTGACGAGGGATAGAATGTATCTACTTGACGTAGTTCGATTCCATATTCCTCACATTTCGTCAATAACCATGTTTTAAATGTATAAAAGCACTGCTTAGCAACTGCTTTAGATAGATGTTTGTTCTTCATCATACCTTTCACATTCAAATCCTCCACTGTAATAAACGTTGGCTTGGTTTTCACCACATCATTTACAATAGACTTTACATACGCTAATCGAATATTTGCGAGCCGGGCATGTAGTTTTTGCACCCTAAGAATGTTTTTCTCTATATTCGCTCTTTTGTTAGTAACAGATTGTTCACCTCTCTTTTTTATATTTTCAAATTTACGTGATAAAGAACGTTGCTCACGTCTTAACCGTTTTTCTATCTTTTTTACTTGTATTGTTTTGTTGATGTTTTCATGAACGATACCATCGCTACGTATAGCGAAATCCTTCACCCCTAAATCAATACCTAAACCTGTTTGATTGAGTATTGGCTTCGTTTCTGCTTCTTTCCATTCGCAAAGCACAGATACAAAATATCTTCCTGCTCTTTTACCTATCGTTCCACTTTTTACAATCGCATTTTTGGGGATATACCCATATTCTTTTAACCTCATCCAACCAATCGTTGGAACTTTTACTCTATGTCTTTCTACTGTCCAATCTGTTTTGTTATTTTTCGGAAAATAGCACTTCACATCTTGCTTCTTCTTTTTCTTATATCGTGGAAACTTAGATAAACCCTTAAAAAACCGCTTAAAAGCTTTATCTCCATTCATAATGGCTTGTTTTACAGCTTTACTCGACACTCCTTTTATCCACTGGTCACATTCTTTTGTATAGACATTGTTCAACCATTTTGAAAAGTCATACCCACCTAGAAACTTTCCTTCGGCTTCATACAACTCTTTGTTTTTAGAGATATACATGTTGTAAACATATCTACACACACCAATAGTCTGATTTATTCGGGTTATTTGTTCTTTTGTTGGATGGATTTCTATTAGATATGCTTTTTTCATAGCTCTTCATCCTCCGACATTTTCTTTTGTATTTCCTCAATCCATATACCCTACAACTACATACATGAATGATAGATATCAAATACTGAGCAAGTTCTTCTTGTGGAGACAACTTTTCATTAGTAACAATGATAACTTTGACTCCCATCTTATGAAGAAATCCCTCAAACCAGTCATAACCAAAACGAACAAACCTATCTTTGTGTGTGATGACGATGGTTGAAACATTTCTCTCCATGCAGTCATCAAGCTTATGTTTTACTACGTATGTCCACGTTTACCTATGTTTTCACTTACCGTTGTTTCCTCCTCTCCCTAAATATTGTAGCAAAAACATATAAAAATACTATGAACAATTCGTGAAATCACTTTAGCAACGTGACAATAAGAAAAACTACCCTTTCAAACAGTTTCTAAAATAACGTTTTCATTTCCTTCTATTATATAGAAAAATCTCAATTAGACTACAAAACCTCTCTAATGTTATTAACATAACAAAGATAACATAGTTTCTCAAATGATTAGCATATTACTAGTACGTCTATTTACATATTGCTTAAAAAATATTTTTTTCAAATGCTGTCTTTATACAATACAAAGCTGATTTTACAATACTTCTATTATTACTAATTTCAAGATTATGCATAAATATCATACTTTTATTATTATTCTATAAAATTTTGCACTTTTCTTTCATTTGACCCTTCATTTTTAATTTTGTATACTCCCTCTAGTTATATATGTCCGTTACGGAACAATTTCATATAGATGGGAGGAATTTTTCATGCTTCGTTATTCTCTTTTAGTTTTATTAGGAGCGTGTAGTTATGGGGTTTTAGCTATTTTTGTTAAACTTGCATATGCAGAAGGATTTTCACTTGGAGAGGTAATTGGTAGCCAGTATTTGTTCGGTTGGATTATTTTACTTGCTATTACACTTCTATTTTCTAGACATCGTGTTCCACTAAAACAAATGTTAATTTTATTCGTCGCAGGAACGTCTGCAAGTTTTACCGGGATTTTTTACTACGCTTCTTTAAAAACTGTACCAGCTTCTATTGCAATTATACTTTTATTCCAGTTCGTTTGGGTTGGAATTATCATTGAAGCAGTCTCAACAAAAACATTACCTTCAAAAGAAAAAGTTATTTCAGTAATCTTCTTACTTGTAGGTACATTTTTATCAAGTGGGTTATTAGAAACATCAGCTGGTGATTTCGATACGACTGGAATCATTTTAGGCTTATTATCTGCTGTTACATTTGCAACATACATTTTCGTCAGTGGTAAAGTTGCCCTTGAAGTACCTTCATTACCACGCGGTGTCCTTTTAATGACTGGCGCTTTAACTTTAGTCATGATCGTATTCCCGCCAACATTTATTTTTAATGGAGCGATTTCTCAAGGCCTTTGGAAATATGGCTTAGGATTAGGAATATTTAGTATCGTTATTCCGTCCATTGCCTTTACAATCGGTATTCCAAAAATCGGGTCTGGCTTAGCAACTATTCTTGGTGCAGCAGAACTGCCAGTTACAACAATTATGTCTGTATTCGTTTTAAAAGAAGCTGTACTATCTTCACAATGGGTCGGTGTATCACTTATTTTAATCGGTATTGCAATCCCGCAAATTGCATATGCAATGCGTGGACGTTATAAAAAACAGCATACTCATAAAAAAGTTGCAGCATAAAGTGAAACTTTAATCAGTGGGGGTTTTGTTCATCCCCACTGATTATTAGCCTTCACCAATCGGGCATTTATGGGCAGTTGATCTCCCACTTAACTTCTTTGCTTCAGCCGAATTTTGAGGTGGGAGTTTTACTGCCCGTTAATGCGGGATAAACGAGAGAGGATTTTCATTTGAAAATCCTCTCTTTTATTATTGTGTTATATAATGAATACAAATACTTCACTTAAGAAAGAGGGGGATAATAAGTGGCATCCATTCCAAATCAATTAACAGAAAAACTTATTTCCATTCGTCGGCATTTACACGAATATCCAGAACTATCGTACGAAGAATTTGAAACGACAAAAGCAATAAAAAATTGGTTAGAAGAAGCTAATATTACTATTATTGATTCCAATTTAGAAACAGGAGTTATCGCTGAAATTTCTGGTAATAAAAACGGACCGGTTGTAGCGCTTCGTGCTGATATCGATGCCCTTCCTATCCAGGAAGAAACAGACCTTCCATACACTTCAAAAATACAAGGTAAAATGCATGCTTGTGGGCATGATTTTCATACAGCTGCTATGTTGGGTGTGGCTTACTTATTAAAAGAAAAAGAAGCTTCTCTTAACGGAACTGTTCGCTTTATATTCCAAGCTGCTGAAGAAAGTGGAAACGGAGCATGTAAAGTTGTTGAAGCTGGACATTTAAAGAATGTACAAGCCGTGTTTGGTATGCATAATAAGCCCGATTTACCAGTAGGTACAATCGGTATTAAAGACGGTCCACTAATGGCTGGAGTAGATCGATTTGAAATTGAAATTCATGGTGTTGGGACACATGCAGCTGTGCCTGATGCCGGCGTCGATCCTATCGCTGCATCATCTCAAATCGTTATGGCACTTCAAACAATTGTAAGCCGAAATATTAGTTCTTCTCATAACGCTGTCGTAAGTGTAACAAACATTCATTCAGGGAATACATGGAACGTTATTC
The DNA here is from genome assembly GCF_038050385.1 of Bacillus sp. FSL R9-9410. Classification (NCBI taxonomy): domain Bacteria; kingdom Bacillati; phylum Bacillota; class Bacilli; order Caryophanales; family Bacillaceae; genus Bacillus; species Bacillus sp. FSL R9-9410. The sequence goes on along the minus strand of NZ_JBBOTV010000001.1, from coordinate 1,254,308 downwards.
CTGAAAAAGCTACATTAGAAGGAACTGTTCGTACATTCCAAGCTGAAACACGTGAAAAGATTCCGGCATTAATGGAACGTATCATTAAAGGCGTTTCTGATGCACTAGGTGTAAAAACAGTATTTCGATTTTACCCAGGTCCTCCTGCTGTTCAAAACGATAAAGTACTCACTGATCTTTCTATTCAGATTGCAGAGAAAATGAATCTAAACGTTATCTCTCCTACACCATCAATGGCAGGAGAAGATTTTTCTTTTTACCAACAAGAAATACCAGGTTCATTCGTCTTTATGGGAACAAGTGGTACACATGAATGGCATCATCCAGCTTTTACAGTAGATGAAAAAGCATTGCCTATTAGCGCGGCGTATTTCGCCTTATTAGCCGAAGAAACTATTCATCAATTATTACAAGCAAAAAGCCGTTAAGTTACCCTTAACGGCTTTTTGCTTATGCTGTTAAATCTCGTTTTGTAAATACAGTATAGGAAACCCCTAAAAATACAGCTAAGTATAGAAGAAGCATACAAGAAGCAAATGGGAATGTTACTCCATCAATAAAGCTTCCACCCTTTGAAAGCCCATATAAATCTGTATTCGCTGGTAATAAATATTTCGCCCATTCATATCTTGCTGCCGGAATTAGCGCTATTCCCCCTGATAATGCAAGAAATAAAGAAATCCCGATTGCACCTCCGCTCGATCTCGTTAAAACGGAAATCATAAAGGCAAATGCAGCATACACAAGAGTTGGTAACCAAGATAAAATATAATATTTACTTGCTTCTACGAAAATATTTTGTTTTATTATATTTCCATTTTGAGTGACAAATTCAGTCCAAGATGGTTGTTGGAATTTATAAATAATTAGCCCACATAATGTTGAAAAAATCATATTAAAGATAAATAATAATGCCGCAAATATAACGATGGCCAAAAATTTCGATGTTAAAATTTTAAATCTGCTCGCTGGACGAATCGTTAAAAACTTATATGTTCCCCAGCTATATTCATTCGCAAAAATTGTACTCGCATACACGAGAATAAACGGAAGTAAAATAGGGAAAATAATAAAACCAGTATCTCTCATGAAAGAAAGTGGCGAACTACTTGCTGGCGCTGTATTCGTATCTAAATGCTTCATTTTAAGCTGGTATTCCTTTACAAGCTCGTCTCCTGAATTTTCTGTTAAAATATCCTCTTTTTTCATGCCTAGCTTTTTCTCAATTTCTACAGTGCGTTCTGTATAATCCGCTTTCCACCCTTTTGTTTCTGGCTCTAAATACTTTACCGTAACCCATCCTAACCCAATAATTAATACCGCAATAACTGCAAAAGGAATAATCGTTCGCTTTCGCTTAAATATTTTATACAGCTCGTTATAAACTAAATTAAACAATATCTTTTCCCCCTGTTAATTCTAAAAACTGCTCTTCTAGCGTTTTTCTTTCTTCATATACACGATAAACTTGAATATTTTTCTCCATCAATGTACGAAGAATATTTGGAATTTCTTCATCTTTCACGTTTATAATTAATTCGTTTTCTTTTACTAAAACATCGTATTCTAAAATCTCTGCCGCTTTATTGGCATCATCTACACGTATATGTATTTCTTCTGTTTCTTCCTTTTTATCACTTTGAATATTTTGTGTTGCGACATATTCTCCGTGCTGAATAATAATAACCCTGTCACACATTAATTCAACTTCTGAGAGTAAGTGACTAGAGACAAGAACAGCTTTTCCTTGTTCATGTGCAATTTTTTTTATGTACATCCGCATCTCATGTATACCACTAGGATCTAATCCGTTCGTTGGTTCGTCTAGTATTAATACATCCGGATTATGTATAAGTGCCTGAGCAATTCCTAAACGTTGTCTCATACCGAGTGAATATGCTTTTACTTTACGGTTAATTACTTGTCCCATTCCTAATAGTTGCACAACTTCATCGATACGCTCTTCAGTCACATTTCCATTCATTCGTCCGAAATATGTTAAATTTTCATAGCCGCTTAAGAAAGGATAAAATTCTGGTGTCTCAATTACAGCGCCAATTTTCGCAGCAGTTTTTTCAAATTGCTGTTTTACAGATTGACCATCAATCCATACTTCTCCTTCTGTCATACGAATCATTCCGACCATCATTCGCATTAATGTCGTTTTTCCAGCACCATTTGGTCCTAATAAGCCAACTACTTCACCTTTTTTCACTTCAAAACTAATATTTTCTACTAACGTCTTTGAACCAATTCGCTTTGTTAATCGATCAACTTTTACGATCGCTTGCTCATTTATCATTCCATACAACCTTTCTTCTTAACTCTTTTTTTCAGTTCTTCCCACTGTATCATGATTAATAACATGTGTAAAATGAAGAAAAAGCCATGATTTCTCATGCCTTTTTCCTTGTTTCATATGACTTTTCACCCTTTAACCTTTGTGTAAACCTACAACATTGCCACATTGATATTATAATGACGGTTATCATAACAACTGCTGTTACCATTATCGCATACGTCGTAATCGGTGCATTTGTTACTCCTTGGATTCCTACTGTTTTCATAAAAATAATAATAAATAATTTCAAAAATAACATACCATGAATTAATCCGAAAACGAAAGCTCCTCCGTAAATTAATAATTGCTCATAACACAATAAACATAACATTTCTTTTCTCGTCATATTCACTACTTCATACGATTTAAACTCCTCTCTTCTTACCTGTAAAAAAGAGGCTGTCATTTTATAAGTAATGAAAATACATACAAAAACTCCAAATAGAAACATAGCATAAAACCACTTTACAAATATAAGTGTATATCCCGCTTTACTTATTACAGCTTCATTGAATCGGAATGATATCATAAAAAAACAAATCATTGTATTCATAGCAATCCACGTAAATTGTTTTAACCTTTTGGTAGCAAATGTTTGTATATTTTTTCTCGCTAACCGACATAAAGACATAGATCCCTTCCCCTACCTTACTTCATAACATACGCATTCTATACTACTAGTGTATAAAAATATGACATTTTAAACATCGCACTACAATCGGAATCTTTACTAAGCCTTTAGTCCTAGAAACCAAGCATATTTACCTCTTTAGCATTGAACAAAAAAACAAAAAACGGAAATGCACTTTAGTTACATTTCCGTTTTTTGTTTAACGAGGTGAATCTTTATATAACTTAATTATCATGACTGCCTTGTAACTTCATCAACTATTCAGCCTTCGCATCTTCCACTTCAATCCTTTTTTTCTCTCTTGCAATTTTCAAAAACTCTAACAACTCTGGATTGTTATTCATTTTTTTATAAGCCACTGACATTTCTGCAACAAAATTAGAATCACATAACTCTTTATATACAACTTCTGTTTTATACAATTTATTTGCGGATACAGGTATTACTGTAATTCCAATACCTGCTGCTACAAGCCCCATGACAGTTTGATACTCCGTTGCTTCTTGTACAATGTGCGGACTAAAACCGACATCGCGGCATAGCGATAAAATTGTATCGTATAACGCTGGCCATACTGGTCTCGTAATAAATACGAAAGGTTCATCCCTTAAATCTTCGATATGTATTTCGTCCTTTTCAGCAAGCGGATGTGCCTTCGGTAAACATAACGTACACGACAGTTTTTGAATTGGTTCTAACTCAAGTAATTGCGTTGGAATTGGCGGACGTAAAAATCCAATATCAATTCGATTATCATGAAGTGCATGCACCTGATCCGGTGTTGACAATTCATGTAATGCAACAGACACTCTTGGAAATTTCTTTCTATACTCCCTGACGATTGACGGTAAAATATCATATATCGCCGCACCTACAAAACCAATTGAAAGTGATCCAACTTCTCCCCTTTGAGCACTTTGTGCAACTTCTACTGCTTTTTCAATTTGTTCAAACGCTTTTTTCACTTCTTTTAAAAACATTTCTCCTGCTTCTGTTAATTCAACCTTTCTCTTCGTTCTTGAAAATAACATAACTCCCATTTCTTTTTCTAATTGCTGAATTTGTTGACTAAGCGGTGGTTGTGTCATTTGTAGACGAGCAGCCGCTCGTCCAAAGTGCAATTCCTCTGCCACTACAACAAAATATTGCAAATGCCGTAATTCCATTTTGGACACCCTTTTCATTTTCGATTAATACATCTAATATATTAATAACATATAATTTATATATTAGACAAATATTTCGAATGAACGTATAGTAGAAATTGTGAATTATTTTTTACAATTTTTATGTAAAAAACAAAAAGGTGGTTACTGTATGAAATGGTGGAAGTTAAGCGGACAAATTTTATTATTATTTTGTTTCGCTTGGACAGGTGAATGGATTGCAAAACAGGCACACCTCCCAGTTCCAGGAAGTATAATCGGTATTTTTTTATTATTAATCTCATTAAAATTTAACATAGTGAAAAAAGAATGGATACAAGACGGTGCAGACTTTTTATTAAAAGAACTTATTTTATTTTTCATCCCTTCTGCAGTCGCTGTCATTCGTTACAAAGATACATTATCACAATATGGAATCGATCTCATTTTGATTATCGTGATTAGTACACTTTGTGTCACTCTCGTAACAGGACTTTTAACAGAATTGCTATTAAAGCGGAAAGGATCAACACAATGATCGGCTTTCTTTGTTTACTATTAACACTATTCACATATTGGGTATCTAAAAAAATGTATCAACGCTGGAATTGGAGCTTACTTTCTCCCCTTCTTGTATGCCCAATCATTTTAATTGCTTTATTACTCGGATTAGATACACCATACGAAACCTACGAATCTGGTAGTCATTGGCTAACAGAATTATTAAAACCTGCTACAGTTGCTTTCGCATGGCCAATCTATAAACACTTTAATTTATTAAAAAAACATGGAACGGCCATTTTAATTAATGTCATTGTTGGTTCATTTCTATCGGTTATTACTTCCGCACTATTAGCTGATTTTTTTCAAATTGACTCTACAATAGAACAAAGTTTAGCACCACACATTGTAACAACACCTATTGCAATGGCTATTTCAGAAATGATTGGCGGCATGTCACAATTAACAGCCGTTTTCGTCGTATTAACTGCCTTAACTGGAGCATTACTCGGCCCTACGCTCATACGCATATGCCGTATTAAAACAGCTCTCGCAAAAGGTATAATGCTAGGTACTAGTGCGAATGGAACCGGAACATCAAAAGCATTTGAAATCGGTCCTGTAGAAGGTACAATTGCAAGTTTATCAATGCTTTTAACTGCTGGAGCTAGTTTAGTTATTGTTCCACTTTTTTTATCTTGGATACACTAAAAAAAGCAAGTACTTACACACTTGCTTTTTCATTTATATATCGGTATATTAGCTCGTAATCCTCCGGAAAAGCTAACGATAATTTTCCAACTTCATGTATCCCTTTCCAATCAATCTCATGTATTAACTCATCCGGATCTTGGATTTTCATATTACCGCCTATTTTTTTAACAAAGTAATAATGAACATACACCGGAATCCCGTATGTAATACCTTTTTTTTCGTATATTTTATTTACAACCTCCACATTGTAACCTGTTTCCTCCCAAACTTCTCGAATACAACATTCTTCTAGTGTTTCTCCCTTTTCAAGTCCTCCACTTGGGACAGACCACCTTTTTTCTTCCCCTTCTTTTCCTTGCAATACCATTAAAATTTCATTTCTTTCATTCATACAAATAGCTGCCGTACCTATCCATCTTTCCATATACATACATCCCTCCCCTACTAAAATTCGCCTTCTTTTTTATTCCCCCTTTAAAAAAAGAGGAAATAAGTAAAAAGATGCCGAAAGTTTACATCAACTTCATGAGCAGTCCCTTCTTAGAAATTCAATATGGAAGGATGAAATTATGATTTCTAAATATGTTGTGGAGTGTGTCTTTTGTGAAGAAAATCGAAAACCTCGGCAAGCCATTGTCACAGTGCCTGCTACTTCTAAGCTACTAGCTATTCAAAAAGTACGGGCTGAATGTAAACGTCGCTTCGGAAAAACTTTATTATTGCAAACAGAAATTAAAGAAGACTTACTCATTGAACAAAAAGAAAGCTGACCATAAATTGGCCAGCTTTCTTATCCGATCATATTTTCACATGAAGATTAGGGGCATCCTCTTTAAGGATCGGGATTTACCCATTATGTGCGTTCCATAATGGTCATCGAACAATATATTTCTATACAATAAACTATTGAATAGAATAGGGCAAAACTTGTTCGCATTTTTAGAAAAGGGATAGGGATATAATTCAAGTAATACTTCGAATACTCGAACTTTACACTCATTATATTAAAGCAAATCCTTTTATATGAGAAATATGAATTACTTACATAATTCATTCGTAAAATATATTAATAGTTTTCTTTACTCTACTAACAACATACATCCAGCTAGTATCGATGTCATAATCATTGCCACATATTCCCCCTCCAATTTCCTATCATATGCGCACTTCTATACAAACAAAAAGCATCCTAAATGGATGCTCTTTCTACTTCTCTATATTGATACTATGTATTTACTCTTGATTAATCAAAATAACAGCTGGACCAGAAACAACTACTCCGGCCACTTCTATCTTTTCAAATTCCATCACTGTAATAGATATAACCCCTTCTCTTTCCATCAATTCCTTACTCAGGACTTCAGTCGGTATTGATTTCACCGCCCTACCTCCTTTTCATTTTATACTAAATTACAAAAACTACCCAATACCTCTAAATATATGCATCACCTCCACTTTCATTCCTTATTCCAGTCAAAATTCACATCCCCTTTCTATAACATATTGAAAAATAAAAAAGCACTCGCCAAAGCGAATGCCTTTCCATTATTTACTCTCTATTACTTTTAACATTCTATTAATAAATGCTGCCGATTCCCCACGTGTTGCAAAACCTTTTGGCATAAACTCATTATTCTCATTCCCTTTTACGATACCTAACCCATAAACACGTTGAACCGCCTGTTTATCATACGCTAAATTTTGATCCGTAAATGGTAATGAAACTAAATTACCTTTAATATTTTTGTATTGCAATGCACGATCAATCATAATGACAGCTTCATCACGTTTAATCGTATCATTCGGAGCAAATATATCATTTCCTCGTCCACTTATAATCCCAGCACTAGCTGCACGATTAATACCATCTACTAACGATGAATGGGCTGTGCTTAAATCTTTGAAATTCGATTTTCCCTCTGGTAATTGCAATGATCTTGAAACTAAATTAGCAAATTCACCACGTGTTACAAGACGTTCTGGCCAGTAAGAACCCTTTCCGTCTCCAACCATAATACCTCTTTTATCTAATTCACGAATATCTGCTTCATACCAACCGCCAGTTATATCATCTTTATGATTCGCATCATAATAAGCTTTCGTTCCCTGTAAAAATGGCTCCCACGCATTATTCTTTATCATAATGGCCGGACAATTCTTTCCGCTCCAAAATTGATGTTTTTTCACATTTTCTAAAGGAACATTTAATTCCCCCATTAAATATGCTGCTAGTTTGCGAGCATTTTCCACAGCTTTATTATAATCACCATCTTGGTTGACAGCAATTTCAATTGCAATTGATTCTCTATTACCAGGTCCTTCTGCTCCATCTCCAGCATGCCAACCATTTTCATTTAATGGTAAATGTTGATAAATTTCTTTATCATCTACTGTAAAATGCCAAGATGCTGAACGATCAGTCGTTCCTGTTGCTTGGCTGTATAAATATTGTGCATGGTTTCTAGCATTTGCTCCAACACTATAATTATCTGTCTCATGAATTGTAATGTATTTTGGTTTCATCGCATAACCTGGACGAATATTTTCATTACCTGTTGGTACAATCATTTCCTTTAATGGTACACCGTAAATATCCGTTGTTTTCTCTGCTGATGGCGCTGCATACATAACCGCTGCACGTTTCGTACGAGTTGGAGTTGTGCTTTGAATAAGAGATGCTTTTGTACCCTCAAATTTTGCTGAAGGTGAATAAATCCATTTCACCTCATTATCTATTTGGACTTGGAACCACTCTTCAACTTGTCCAATTGCAATAATTGTTTGCGGTTGTAACACTTTCTCATCTTTATATGAATTAAATGGTGCGGAATATGTAGCTGTCTCTTCATTAATTACTAACTTTTCGTTTGCCAAGCGATAAACTTCCTTAACCTCTACATTTCCTTCACTACTTTGTATCCACCCAGCTCCAGATTCTGTTTGTACATAGTAAGCGTTTCCTTTTCGTTTTTCGGCTTTCACTACTTGATTAGAAAACTGAACACCTGTCGCTTTTTGTAACTCAGCAGAATCAAATAACGATGCTGAACCTATTATATGTACAAGAAAATCTCCTTGCGTTTCATTTGTTATTCCTTTGCTCTCTCCACGTCCATCTTCATCTTTCATATGGCTTTCAATACTTTTTAAAGCTTGCTCGTCTGTTGAAATTGTTACGGTCTTTTCTACTGTGTCCGCATAGGAAAAACTTGGAATCGTTACCATACTAAATACAATTGATGCAGCTAAAACATTATAAAATCCTTTTTTCATATTAATTACTTAACACGTTTATATCTTAATTCGTGTTAACTTCCCTCCCTAATCTAAAAATTTTAAGGCTATCTAGCAAACTTCTAAATTAAATAACCCTTTACAATATAACAAACTCTATCTCATTCGTATAGATAGGAATGACTACTATTTGCCTACTTTTTCTATATTGGAATATAGAAAAGAAGCTATAAAAGATATAGCCTCTCCTCTCACTATTTCAATCTCGTTGTACCTTATACTCTATAACTCTACCATCTTTATCAAATTGCAAAACAAGACATTCACTATCTATAGGAATGAAACCACGTTCATTCCCAAGATAGTACAAAGTAGTAATTCCCTCTTCCCAACTTCTTGTTTCCATAGGGGGCCCTAATAATTTTGTGATTTCTTCGCTTGATTTCCCTATCAATTTATGCTGCTGTAATAGGTCATCTACCATATGTACTCGTTTTTCTTCATAATTTAACCACCGATCCTGATTAAAGTTTGAAGTATATTTATTTATACTTAATTGTACAGTGCATACTATCAATGGAATGAGACCTACCATCATTATAGTAAACAGTTGTTTCTTACCTTTATTACTTCTTGCCGAAACATGTAATATAAACTTTTGAATAATAACTAATAAAATAAAAGGCATTACTACCACAAACATACTCATTACACTCAATGGCACATGAACCATATCAATAACGAAAATAAACGCAATGTACATTAATATATACAAACAAAAATAAATGTACAACATTCCCCACAATATAGCGCTTTTACCTTTCTCCATCCAAATAACACCTTCTTTATCCCACTATTTGCGGACAGTTAGACTCCCACCTCAAAATTCGGCTGTACAGGGTAGGAGCCGGGTTGCCCATAAAACCCTACTGATTAAAATTTTACTTTATTTTCACTTGGCAACATAATTCATCTGGCCAATCATATCTTTAATCTTTTGTAGTTCTCGTGCTGTATATATTACTTTACTTGTTAAAACTTCATTTCTGAAAAACGTTACAATTTCCTCTCTATCTTTAAATCTCGGCAATTCTTCATTAGAAAGATCAATAACTGCTTTTCCGCTTTCATTTTCAAAATATACAATCGGTTTTACTTTTTCCTTTACAATATCTACTTGCATTTCTTCCAAACAATTATATAAAGTTTGAGATAGTATTTTCGCTTTATACGCTGGATTCCCTTCATTTCTTACTTGCATAGTTAATGAAGTTCCCTCCGTAATAAATTCAAGTGTCTCTTCTTTTTCAATTTCATGTTGATACTTACCAATTTCCTCCATCACAAATGAATATACACCAGCATTTTCTCTCGTTAAACCATGAATTAATGTCCCCGTCCATTCTTTCGTCTCAAGTAGATAAATGCCAGTTTTACATAAGATGAGGTGATGGATTCGATTATCATTTATGTCACGTTTATCTCTATATTTATTACTTCTCATAAAAACGTTCGGTATAATATGAAACTCTTCTTCTAGTAATATTCCTTGCTCAACGAAACCTCGCTTCATATATTGTAATGTTTCATGCGCATTCACTTCAGCACCATTTTTGGTATATTCTCGTAAATCCGCAATTAAATTTTGAAACATATGTATTTCACTACTATGCTTATCTTGCATTTCACTACGTTCTTTACTATGTTGAACAGCCAATTGATTTTTCATCATACGCATATTTTCAAGTTCTCTAGCTGTATTCACTTGTAAATCATTATATTTTTTCTGTTCCATATTCTTTAAAGTATCCTGTTGTTCTTTATGCCCTGTAATCGTAGCTGCAATCTCATTTTCATACGTTTCAATCGCTTGTTTCTTTTCAAACTCTACTTGCTGACTCTCTGATTCTAACTGTTTATTTTTATAAAACAGTACAAACACTACAGCTAATAATATTAAAATCCCACCTATTAGCACATACTCCATATTATTACTCCTCTATTTCATTTCCGATTATTTTTAAACATATACCAATTATATTATACTATGTTATCAATATATATTTCGTGAAAATTATATATTTTTAATAAAGTGAAACTTTAATTGGTGGGGGGTTTTTCCATCTCCCACTGATTATTAGTTGAACCAATCGGGCTTTTACCGGCATTTGATCTCCCACCTAACTTCCTCGCATTCGCCGGATTTCGAGGTGGGAGTCTTACTGCCAAGGTACCTCAGTCGAGATACCCTTTAATTTCACTTTATTGTACACCATACTGAATATAACTTGAATCATAGTATACCCATTGATTTGCCCCTAAGCAAAGCCATCCATCTTGCCTACTCCATACTCGATATGATTCACCATGATGTAACTGTCTTATAACATTCCCGTTTAATGATGGGGCGTCTCGTAGATTCACATTATCACCAGAAATAATTGCCACATAATGTTTATACTGAATATAACTAGGATCATTATATACCCATTGATTCGTCCCTAAGCAAAGCCATCCATCTTGTTCACCCCAAACTTCATATGATTCACCACGATTTAGCTGGCGAATCACACTAGATTGTAAAGTTGGCCCACTTCGCAAATTTACATTATCACCATTAATTACAGCAACTCCGTATACTGGGGTTGCATTATTAGGTAGAGAAACATTACCTCCACCACTTGCTCCATTTCCTTGTAAAGCTTCTAATGAAACAGCTGCTGATACATCACAATTTCCTACACCTGAAATTTGCCCAGAATCTGTGTACTGCCATGCTGTCCACTCTGTCCATCCACCAGCATCAGCAGGCGGTGTACTAGAATATCTGGAAATCCAAAGTGGAATGTCACTTAACCCGTTAATTCCAAATTCATTAATATACCAAACTCCTGTATATAACATTACATCTTTCCCTGTAGCTTGTTTCACATAATTAACGAAATTTCTTGCCCAATTCGATATAGTCGCACCCGTTAAACTACTATTGCTAGTATCCGTTGGCGATTCTAAATCTAAAACAGGAATTAAGTCCGTCTGATTACTCTGTAATATACTTACAAAATATTTCGCTTCTGAAATTGCATCATTTTGTTCTGGATGTGCAAAATGATATGCACCGATTAATACATTCGCATTTTTCGCAGCTTGTACATTTTGAACGAAAGTAGGGTCAATATAGTTCACACCTTCCGTTGCTTTTGCGTACGCCGCTGGAATGCCAGATGACTTCACAGCATTCCAATTAATGTTTCCTTCCCAATGAGACACATCGATAAACGTAATATTTGAACTGGATCTATTTTGCATATAAAAGCTCCTATCAAATTTTGTTATTCTATATACAATATGTACAACTCTAGTTAAAGGACACGACAAACCTCTCACATATTTTGAAAATTTTATTATATGCTTTTAATACTTGAGAGAATAGAAAAAAGACCTTGTAATTCTACAAGGCCTGTTGCAAACTCCCTTTATTTTGTAGTAAGTACATATTGTAGTAAAGTCCTTGTTCACTAAGTAGTTCTTGATGTGTTCCTCTTTCTATGATTTCCCCTTCATGCATAACAAATATTTGATCCGCATCTTGGATTGTAGACAATCTGTGTGCAATCGCTATCGTTGTTCTACCTTTTCGCATTTGCTGCAATGCCGTTTGGATAGCCTCCTCTGTTTCTGTATCAATATTTGCCGTCGCTTCATCTAACACTAATACTTTCGGATTAGTTGCTATCGTTCTAGCAAAAGCAATTAATTGCCTTTGACCACTAGAAAATGCAGCTCCTCTCTCGACAACTTCTGTATCATACTGCTCCGATAATTTTTCAATAAACGTATTCGCTTGCACAAATCGCGCTGCTTCTTCTATCTCTTCATCCGTTATCTCTTCATTATACATACGAATGTTTTGCTTTACATTTCCAGCAAATAAAAATGCATCTTGCAGCACAAGACCAATTTTCTTTCGAATTTCTTGTTCTTCAAACTTCTCTAAACCCACTCCGTCTATTACAATATTACCTGATCTAATATTGTAAAATCTCATTAATAAATTCATAATTGTACTCTTACCACTACCAGTGTGTCCGACAAAAGCAACCGTTTGCCCTGGTTTTACGTGAAAAGATACATTTTTTAAAACGTCACGCTTTCCATCATATGAAAAAGTAACATCTTTAAACTGAATTTCCCCGTTAACTACTCGTGGATTTTCACTCCCCATTTGAACAGGAGCTAAATCTTTATCATCCATTAAATGAAATACACGCGATGATGAAACGAGCGCTTGTTGGAAGAAAGATAGTTTCATCATCATCTCGTTTACCGGCTGGAAGAAGCGATGAATATAGTTAACGAAAGCATATAAAACCCCTACTTCAACAGGACTCTTTAAAGCGTCAATTCCAAATAAACCAAGAACTAACGCAATTGCTACAATATGAACAAGATCTGTCGCTGGACGTAAAAGTAATGCATCTAATTTCAATGTACGACGTCCAGCACTATAATGCTTATTGTTCACTTCTTCAAACTCTTTTCTCATCCGCTTTTCTTGCCGGAACACTTGAACAATATTCATCCCTTGAATGGACTCATTTAACTTTGCATTTAATACACTTAGTTGATTACGTACCTCTAAATAAAAAGCTGCACTTTTCCGACGATACAGTACCATAATCGCAAACATAATTGGAATTAATATGAGAGAAAATAGCGCTAATTTTACATCTAGTAAAAACATCGCTACTAAAATCCCCACTAAAAAGACTACATTTTTCACGAATGTTGATAGTACACTAACATAAAAATCCTTAATCGCTTCCGTATCATTCGTTATACGAGATACGAGCGTACCAATCGGCGTACGATCAAAGAAGCTTAATGATAACTTTTGAACATGTTCATACACTTCAACTCGCATATCTTGAACAATCTTAAAAGCGATATTTTGAAAGTACAATAAGTCTAAATACGTAAATAATACTTTTAATAAGTGAGCAATAATATACACTACAAATAGAGTAACAAGTGCTGATTGTTCAAAGTTACGTGGTACTAAGTGTTCATCAAGAAATTGTTTAATTAAAAAAGGACCCATCATTTCAGCTACAGTTGCACCAACTAGAAATAAAAAAGCTAACGCTAATAACCCTTTATATGGTCTCATATAAGAAAGCAATCTCCTTAAATCACTCTGCTTTTTCTCAGCCATCATACGCCTCCTTTCTCTACCAGTTCCTCTAACTGCTGGCTTTCATACATTTCTTTATACCAACCATTTTCGTTCATTAGTTGTTCATGTGTTCCTCGCTGCATAATCTTACCCTCATCAATAACAAGAATAAGATTTGCATGCTGAATCGCACTTAAACGATGCGCAGTAATAATCGTCGTTTTTTCTGCTCTTTCTCGTTTCAATGCAGTTAATATAGTTTCTTCTGTTTTCGCATCTACAGCTGATAAACAATCATCTAAAATTAAAATTTCAGCATTCGTTAATAACGCACGTGCAATTGAAATCCGCTGTTTTTGGCCTCCTGATAGCGAAACCCCTCTTTCTCCTACTACAGTTTCATATCCTTCCGAAAATTGAACAATATCATTATGAATACAAGCAATCTCAGCAGCCCTGCTAATTTCTTTATATGTAGCATCGGCCTTTCCAAAAGCAATGTTCTCCCCAATACTCGCTGAAAATAAAAAATGATCTTGCGGTACGTATGAAATTGCAGAGCGTACACCGTGAAGTGTTAAATCTCGAATATCCCGCTCACCAACTTTTAATTCACCATTAAAGTGGTCATACTCGCGAATTAAACATTTTAATAACGTCGTCTTCCCTGCACCCGTACGCCCTACAATTCCTAACGTTTCACCTTTTCTTAAGTTAAAGTAAATATCTTTTAAGTTTAATAGTTCATTCTTTTTATAAGAAAACGAATCAACAGCAAACGAAACATCACCACTTGCTATAGCATGTATAGCATTTTCCTTATTCACTACATCCGAAGTTTGTGAAAGTATTTTCTCCACACGATCATACGAAGCACGTCCACGCTCCATAATATTAAATAGCCATCCAAAAGCTAACATTGGCCATACAAGAGTCCCTAAGTATGTTGTAAATGTTACTAATTCTCCTACAGTTAATTCGCCCCGTACAACTAATAATGATCCGTAACAAATTGCGATTAAAAATGAAAATCCGACAATTAGAGCAATCGTTGGATCAAATAACGAGTCAATACGTGCGACTAACATATTTTTATGTACGACATCTTCCGATTTCTTCCGAAACGATTGTAGATCCTCTTTCTCTTGTCCAAGTGAGCGAATTACCTTCATCCCACTCATACTTTCTTGTACTTTATCATTGATTTCAGAAAACGATTGCTGTGCTTTATGAAATCTTCTATGCAATAAAGTTCCATAATAATTTGTAGAAATAGCTACAATTGGCATCGGAATTAAACTTAATAACGTTAACTTCCAGCTAATTGTAAACCCCATCGCTACGAGTACACATCCTCCAACAGCTAATGAATCAACGAGTGTTAACACACCTGACCCAGCAGTTTGCTGAATCGCCTGAATGTCATTTGTCGCATGCGCCATCAAATCGCCCGTACGACGTGATTGATAAAAAGATGGGCTCATCTTTGTAAAATGTTCATATAAATTCTTTCGCAGTTGACGAGCTAATTTTAAAGAAGATCCAAAAATCATAATACGCCATAAGTAACGTAATATATACATCATCATTCCTACAACTACTAATAAAATAACCCAGTTCAACAATTTTTCAGACGTTAATGTTCCATTATTAATTTCATCTACTACAATTCCTAGTACCCTTGGCGCTACAAGTTCAAGAAGCGCGACACCAAATAACATAATAATTCCAATTATGTACGCTCGTTTTTCTTGTTTAAAAAACCAAGCTAAATTTAAAAATACTTTCATATTTATCCTCCTCTCTTAAAATGAGCGATATTTTCAGTTTATCAAAAATGCAGAATTTTTAAAAGTTTTAAATACCTTTTATATCCAAAAGAAAAGGGCACTCGGTAAGAGTGCCCTTTTGCGCTTATTTTGTTTGTTGCTTGTTCATCGCGCTCATCATTTGATTGATTTTCTTTTGTGAAGGTTTTTGTCCCATTTGCATCATCATCATTTTTAACATTTGTTCGTTAATTGGTGGATTTTTTTGTAAGTAATTCATCATATATTTGCGGGCAATGAAAAATCCTAACGCCACGCCTGCTACTAGTGCTACTACGCCCACTAGAATACCTAACCACATTGGCATATCTTTTCCTCCTTCATGTTGTCTACCTTACAGTGTACTAAAACCTTTTCAATAAGACAAGATACTATTCGACATTTTTTACACATATGTTCGTACTTGTTTGAGAGGATTTAACCATCCGTACTTTTTATTTTCATAATCCATCGCTAAAAATGTTAACTCACACTTTCTAAGCACCTCAAAGAAAGTTGTTTCCATGGATACATTTCCAGAAGTATTCATTCGAATATATTGTGGTTTCACCATTATTTCGCCATATTCGGCTCCTGTATAGAGCGTATGAGTATGATGTGTTCTTTCATATTTGCCAAGAACATGCAAAGCTTGTTCTAATTTATGATGAAGTTTCATTACTTGTAACGGCATCGTAATATACGTCATTTGTTTATATAATACTTTCTTCTCCGAAAGGGACCCAGATTCTGAAAATCGAGCAAATAAATCAAAAAACAAATATTCACGACCAAAGTAAGCTTTCGCAATATCCTCTTGAATTAAATACAATTCATACGTTTTCATTTTTTCCCTCCCGATCTGGACAACCTTTTCCCTACATTATATAAGAGAAAATTTGCAATGATTGTCTGACTACGGAGAGAGAAAAAACTTTTCCTGTCGAAAAAACTCAATTACATAGAAAAATCTCCCCATGCTGGAGAGATTTTTCTAAAATCATTAAAGTATTTCTTTTACTTTACGAACAACGTTCTCTACAGTAAATCCATACTCTTCCATAATTTTCTCACCAGGAGCAGAAGCACCGAATGTGTCGATACCTAGTACATCTCCATCAAGACCTACGTAACGGTGCCATCCCATTGTAGCACCCATTTCAATTGCGAAACGTTTCGTTACTGCTTTTGGTAGTACAGATTCTTTGTACTCAGCAGTTTGAGCTTCAAAGCGATCCATAGATGGCATGCTAACAACAGCTGCATCAACGCCGTCTGCTGCTAAAGCTTTTTGCGCTTCGATTGCTAAGCTTACTTCAGATCCAGTTGCAAGTAGGATTACATCAGCCGTTTCTTTCTTGCTTGTAGAAACTACATATGCACCTTTTGCTACTTTTTCATAAGTATCGTCTTTTGCACCTTCTAATGTTGGAAGATCTTGACGAGTTAACACTAATGCAGTTGGTGTTTTTGTAGATTCTAAAGCTAATCTCCAAGCTGCAACAGATTCGTTACCGTCAGCTGGACGAATAACAGAAACGTTTGGCATTGCACGAAGTGCCGCTAATTGTTCAACCGGCTCATGCGTTGGACCATCTTCACCAACAGCGATACTATCATGTGTAAATACATACGTTACAGGCAATTGCATTAATGCTGCAAGGCGAATTGCTGGACGTAAGTAGTCAGAGAATACGAAGAACGTACCACCGTAAGTTTTTAAACCGCCATGTAGTGCAATACCGTTCATTGCTGCACCCATCGCAAACTCACGAACACCGTACCAAATGTTTTTACCGCTGTAATCAGCTCTTGTGAAGTCTTTTTCGTTATTCATGTATGTTTTGTTAGAACCAGCAAGGTCAGCTGATCCACCAAAGAATGATGGTACAGACTCTGCAATAGCATTAATTACAGCACCTGAAGAATTACGTGTTGCTGCTTTTGATCCTAATTCATAAGTTGGTAAACTTTGTTCCCAACCTTCTGGAAGAAGACCATTCATTGCTGTTTGCAGCTCGTTTGCTAATTCTGGATATGCTTGTGCATATTCACCAAGCATCGTGTTCCATGCAGCTTGTGCAGTCTCGCCAGCATCTTGTACCGTTTTACGGAAGTTGTCATATACTTCTTCTGCTACATGGAAATCTTGTTGAGCAGTCCAAGCATATGCTTCTTTCGTTAATTTTGTTTCGTCTACACCAAGCGGAGAACCGTGTGAAGCTGATTTTCCTGATTTGTTTGGAGAACCGAAACCAATTGTCGTTCTTACTTCAATTAGCGTTGGACGTTTTTCGTCAGCTTTCGCTTCTTCAATTGCTTTTGCAATTGCTTCAATATCATTTCCATCCTCAACACGGATAACTTGCCAGCCGTATGCTGTATAACGATCTTCTACACTTTCAGAGAATGAACGATTTAAATCGCCATCTAAAGAAATGTCATTAGAATCGTATAACACTACAAGACGACCTAATTGTAAATGAGCAGCTAATGAAGATGCTTCAGCAGAAACGCCTTCCATTAAATCGCCATCACCACAAATAGCGTATGTATGATGATCTACTACATTGTACGCATCACGGTTATACTTTGCTGCTAAATGTCTTTCAGCCATCGCCATACCAACAGCTGTTGCAATACCTTGTCCAAGTGGACCAGTTGTTGCGTCTACACCTGCTGTGTGACCATACTCAGGATGTCCTGGAGTTTTGCTTCCCCATTGACGGAAGTTCTTTAAATCATCCATTGTTAAGTCATAACCAGATAGATGAAGTAGGCTGTATAGTAACATTGAACCATGACCTGCAGATAATACGAAACGATCGCGGTTAAACCACGTTGGGTTATTTGGATTGTGTTTCATAAATTGAGTCCATACTGTATAAGCCATTGGTGCTGCACCCATTGGCATTCCTGGGTGACCAGAGTTTGCTTTTTCAATCGCATCAATGGATAATGTGCGAATCGTGTTGATAGAAAGTTGTTCGATTGAATGTGACATGCTATTCTTCCCTTCGCGTATGTTAGTAAACGTTTTATACATTTATATGATAGCTTCCCACGCAAAATTATACAACATGTATCGACAAATATGTTGATGTTTTTTTGATTTTTTATAAAAAAAACAGTGATTCAGGGAATGTATGGGCATTCAATAT
Organism: Bacillus sp. FSL R9-9410; assembly: GCF_038050385.1. Lineage (NCBI taxonomy): Bacteria > Bacillati > Bacillota > Bacilli > Caryophanales > Bacillaceae > Bacillus > Bacillus sp. FSL R9-9410. The sequence continues at coordinate 1,235,597 of NZ_JBBOTV010000001.1, read as the reverse complement.
GACATACTTTTTAATTGTTTTTATTTTAAAAATAAAGATAATTATCTGTATATTTATACAAATATACTAATTTCTGATATATCTCCTTTTTGATAACCTTTAAAAATACAAAAAGCATCTGAATTAGATGCTTTTAAAATTCGTTAAACAATCCGTTTTCGAATCGAACTTGAAATAAAATCAATTATAATTACCATTAAAATGATGCCTAATAAAATAATTCCCACGCGGGACCAATTCCGTGAACTCAGTGCAAAAATTAATGGAGTACCAATACCACCTGCTCCAATAACACCTAAAATCGCAGCGGATCGTACATTAATTTCGAATCTGTATAACGTATACGATAGAAAATCCGGGAACACTTGTGGTAATACTGCATACCAAAGTATTTGAAACCGATTTGCACCTGTTGCGATTAACGCTTCCGTCGGTCCCTTGTCTATATTCTCAATTCCTTCCGAATATAGTTTCCCTAACATTCCGATAGAGTGTAATCCTAAAGCTAAAACTCCGGCGAAAGAGCCTGGACCGACAGCTTTTATAAATAAAAGGGCCATAACTAATTCAGGAAATGTACGAACAAAACTAAGTACAAATTTCCCAGTTACTGAAGTTAATTTTCCACTACTCATATTCGTTGCCGCCCAAAAAGCAAATGGAACAGATAAAAAGGCAGAAATAAATGTACCTAATATCGCAATTGCCAACGTATCAATTAAACCATGTAACAAATCTTCACCATCTGGTAAAGATACATAGGACCAATCTGGGTTCAGTACGCCTGTCATAATTGCTTTTGTAATTTCTCCCGCTGTATCCTTTATTCCCTCTAGCGGGACTCCTGAAAAGGCCCATACATATATAACTGTAAGTGCTATAAAAATAATCCAGCGATATACACTCGGTTTCTTCGGTTTCGGTACGATTATCGTCGTTTTACTCATTATAATTTCTCCCGCAACAATGTACTTACATAATCAATTAGCAATACAACAACAAGAGTATAAATAATAATAGAAGCAGTTTGTTGATATTGTAAAAATCCAAGTGTACGATCGTAATATAATCCAATACCACCCGCTCCTACTAAGCCTAGAACAGCTGCTGCACGCACATTCACCTCAAATGTATAAAGGACATAGGAGACAAAGTGCGCTTTTACTTGCGGAATTACCCCATAAACAATCCATTGCACCTTATTTGCTCCTACCGCTGTCATCGCTTCTAATGGACCTGGATCAATTGATTCAATTGACTCATACAACAATTTCGCCACGAGTCCAATCGAGAAAAAAGTAAGCGCCAAAATACCTGGAAGTGGTCCTATTCCAAAAATAGCTACGAAAATTGCCGCTAATAATAAATCTGGTATTGTCCGGATAAAATTTAAAATCAATCGAGCTGGACTGTACAAAAACGCGCTAGTAAACACATTACTTGCCGCAAATAGTGCAATTGGAATAGCTAAAATCGCTCCTAAAGTCGTCCCAATAATTGCCATGCGTATTGTATCTAACATTGCTGTTGTAATAACTTGAAAATAGCTCCAATCTGGCGGCACCATCTCTTTCAGCAAATCCATCATATTAGGAAAACCAACTACTAGTTTTGCAAATGATGCGTCGACCTGCACACTACTTCCCCACAAAAGTAAAATAACTAGAATAGCTGTTAACATATGTTTCAATTTACTCGGCGGCTTCGGTATCGATTTCGAATATATCGTCACGTCATTCATTTAGCTGCCACCTTTAATAATTCGCTTTTCTGAGCTACGTCCCCATAAATTTCAGCAAATTTTTCATCCGTTGCCTCTTCTACTGAACCATCAAAAACAATTTCACCTGCATGTAATCCAATAATGCGTGTAGCATATTGCCTAGCTAAATCAATAGAATGTAAGTTTACAATTGTCGTAATTCCAAAATCTTCATTGATTTTTTTCAAATCATCTAGCACTTGCTTTGTTGTCAACGGATCTAACGATGCAACAGGTTCATCTGCCAATATGATTTTCGCTTCTTGCGCCAACGCTCTAGCAATCGATACACGTTGCTGTTGTCCTCCTGATAATTCATCAGCCCTCGCATATGCTTTTTCTAAAATATTCACTCTTTTTAACGATTGAAATGCAAGCTCCAAATCCTCTTTTGGAAATAGCCCTAACGTTGTACGCAGTGTCGAATGATATCCAACACGTCCAGCTAATACATTCTTCAATACCGTTGACCGCTTTACAAGGTTAAAGCTTTGAAAAATCATACCAATATCTCGGCGCATACGTCGTAACCCTTTTCCTTTTGCAGCAGTAATAGACTCACCTTCTATTATGATTTCACCTTCCGTAATCTCATGAAGGCGATTTACCGATCTGAGAAGTGTAGACTTTCCAGCCCCGGATAACCCTACCATTACAACAAACTCACCTTTTTGAATTTTCAAGTTTATATTATTCAATCCTTTTGTACCATTCGGATACACTTTGGAGACATTTCGAAACTCTATCACACCTCTTACCTACCTTCTATGTATTCAAAACGGCAAACTAACTGAAACTACACCACTTCCAGTTAGCTGCCATTTTCATATGTATTATTGCGTTTTCACTTTCTTTCCGTATTCACGAACGATATCAAATTTACTATCATCAGATTTAACGTATCCTTCATGTGAGTATACTTCTTTAATGATTTTGTGCCCTTCCTCATTCTTTCCTATTTCAATGAAAGCATCCTGTAATTTCTTGCTCCACTCTGCATCTAAATCAGAACGTACAGAAATCGTATCGTTTGGAATTTTCTCCGTAAATTTCACTATTTTCGTTTGATCGAATATATTAGGATAATCTTTTTTTACAATATTACGAGCATCTTGGAATACAACAGCTGCATCTACATCACCATTTAAAAGAGCAATAAGTGACTGATCATGACCTTTTAATGTAACAGGTTTCACATCTTTCAACGGATCAATTCCCTCTTTTAACAATACAGCCGCAGGCCATACATACCCCGCTGACGATGTTACATCTTGATAACCAATTTTTTTACCTTTTAAATCTTTTACACTGTTAATATTAGAATCTTTCTTAACAACAAACTCAGATTTATAAAAGTCTACTAAATCTTTTGTAGGAGCGCCTGTCTCATCATCTACACCAAAACGTTGTGCCTGTAAAATTACATTTGCAGCCTTTTTCTCATGCGCTAACACATACGCTGTTGGAGGTAAAAAGCCTACATCTACTTGCTTAGATGCCATCGCTTCTACAATTGTATTGTAATTCGTTGAAATACTAACTTTTACCGGCATATTTAATTTATCACTTAATAGCTTTTCCAACGGTTTTGCCTTCGCCTCTAACGTATCTGCATTTTGAGAAGGAACAAATTGAACATTTAAAGTCTTCGGTACATAACCTTTTTTCGTATCTTCATTTTTACTTGCACTTGATTCCTTCGTTCCACAGCCACTTAATAATCCCGCTGCTAGTACAACTGTTGTACTCATTACAAAAACTTTTTTCAACATATTAATGCCTCCATTTTTGTTTTTATAAAATAACCTTCCGTAAACATGAAGAAATATATCACACATTTTCACGAATAATTCCCTATTTACAGAATCTTTACACATTCTATACATTCACATTAAATTTCCCTTCATATATTTGATATGCTTAATTAGTAGATAACAATAGAAAAGGTGAATGATATTGAATCAAAATCAAATTGTAACTTTAAACATCTTATTAACAAGCGATATACATGGTACTGTTTATCCAATTCACTACCAAGATAACTCCCAAGCAGACATTGGTTTAGCTAAGATTTCCACTCTTATAAAAAAAGAACGTTCTCAAAACACAAACGTTCTTTTAATTGATAACGGGGACTTCATTCAAGGAACACCATTTACTTATCATTACGCTACATACGAAAAAGATATGGAAAACCCAATGTCCTTATTAGCCAACTACTTAGAGTATGACATTGCAATTATCGGAAATCATGAATTTAATTATGGAATGGATATATTAAATAATGCTGTGGCCACTGCAAATTTCCCTTATCTATCAGCAAACATTTTAGATAAAAACAGAAAAGAACCTTATTTCGGGAAACCATATATAATAAAACATATTGAATCAAATATAAAAATTGCTATTTTAGGGGTGACAACGCATTACATCCCCCATTGGGAACAAGCACATCATATTAAAGATTTACAATTTGAAGATGCATTTGAAACAACAAAAAAATGGGTTTCTTACATCCGTAAACATGAGAAATCAGATTTACTAGTCGTAGCCTATCACGGGGGATTTGAACGCGATTTACAAACTGGGGTACCGACTGAAGTTTTAACAGGTGAAAACCAAGGATATGCAATGTGCCATGAAATTGAAGGCATAGATATTTTACTAACAGGCCACCAACACCGAGAAATCGCTCACACCGTGATGAATGGTGTAACAATTTTACAGACCGGATGCAATGGACACTCAGTTGGAAAAGTAACAGTAACATTCGAAAAAGCAGAACAAAAATGGGTGAAAAAAGAGAGTTATTCAGAGTTATTGCCCGTACAAGGAATTGCGGCAGACCAAGATGTTCTTTCCTTGGTTGCCGATTATGAAGAGAAAACACAAAATTGGCTTGATCAACCTATTGGACTAATCTATGGGGACATGCAAATTTCAGATGCTATGCAAACTCGTTTGCAAGACCATCCTTTTATTGAATTCATAAATAAAATACAGATGGATATAGCTAATGTTTCAATTTCTTGCACAAGTTTGTTCCATAATACATCTCCAGGTTTCCCGAAACATGTAACAATGCGTGACATCGTTTCTAATTATATTTATCCAAATACATTAAAAGTAATTAGAATAACCGGAGCGGATATAAAAGATGCTCTCGAACTCTCTGCTTCTTATTTCACATTAAAAGCAGATGGATCCATCATCGTAACCCCTACCTACATAGAACCAAAGCCGCAACACTATAATTACGATATGTGGGAAGGGATTTCGTACGTATTAAACATTTCAAAACCAATTGGCGAGAGAGTAGAATCTTTACAGTATAAAGGCGCTCCCCTTAATATAAATGAAGAATATGACGTTGTTATGAATAATTATCGCGCAAGTGGCGGAGGGAACTTCTTTATGTTTCAAAATAAGCTAGTAGTAAAAGACATACCAACAGATATGTCTGAACTTATCGCTAACTATATATTGAAGCACAAAAGGATAGAAGCAACAGTCAATCACAACTGGAAAGTTATTAAATAACGAATTTAACAAATAAAAAAAGATGGGCTATGCCCATCTTTTAATTTAATTTTGCATTATCTTGCTTTTTTAAAGCTTTTAATTTCGCCGGTGTAACATCCGTTCCTTCTTCGTTAACGACTTTAATTCCTTTTAATTCGTTTAACATATTTTGACGAAATCCTTTTAAATATTGTTCACGTAGCGATTGGCGCTCACGTTGTTCTTCTTCAGTTAAGCCTTCAGCTTTTGCTTTTTTCGCTAAGAAGTTAATGCGTTCAATGAGTTCTTGACTTGGCATCTCGAATCCCCCTTCTACTCAAAACTGATTATTATCATACAATAGTTAGTCCTCTTTATCAAGCAATTGCTTTGTATATTCTACATACCTTCGATGTACAGTTGCTTTTGAAACATCATGACCAAAACCACGAAGTGTTGCTGCAATTTCTTCAAAAGTTAATTCATTCCGGCGCAAACGTACAATTTCCTCAATTGGCACTTCTTTTTTCTCACGTCCTACGCTTAAATGACGATTTTTCAAATTATTCTCTGGACGAAATCCTTTCTCCACTGCTCTTTGCATACCACGTTTAATTTTTAAATTGTGGATCTTTCTTTGATACTCTTCAACGATCCCAATTATATTTAGCACCATCGAATCAGAATCTGAAAGCTGTAATTCACCACTATGCGTGTGCGTATAAACTTTTATCCCCTCTTTATGTAAACAATGCATTAATGCAATCTTCGCATTTCCTCTACCAAGACGCGTTTCATCTTGTATCAGTAGTACATCAACTTGTTCATCTCGAATTGTATCTAGCACTTCTAATATGCCATCACGTTCAATTGTATAACCGCTAGCCTGCTCCTCAATTACCTTTGTAACATCCATTTGATAGCGCTCAGCTAAATGCAATAATTCATCTTTTTGACGCAATAATGATGTTTCCTGCGCTTCTTTTGTTGTGCTCACACGTGCATAAATAATTGCATTCATTTTGAACCCTTCTTTCTCACTATATCTTCCTTATAGTGTATCATAAATTTGCCTTTCGTTCGAACTTATGTTTGTAGAATGTTTTTTCGCATGTTATACTTAATAATAAGAAAAATGAAAGAAAACGAGGTGTTAGAAAACATGGAAAAGTTAACGAAACGCCAGCAAGACATTCTCGACTTTATTAAGCTAAAAGTACAAGAAAAAGGATATCCACCTTCCGTACGTGAAATCGGTCAAGCAGTCGGCCTTGCTTCTAGTTCTACAGTGCACGGACATTTATCACGACTAGAAGAAAAAGGATATATTCGACGCGACCCAACAAAACCACGTGCAATTGAAATTTTAGGTGACAACCGCATAGAAACACAGTCAGTTATTCAAGTTCCAATCGTCGGAAAAGTTACTGCCGGTTTACCGATTACAGCAGTCGAAAGTGTAGAAGATCACTTCCCACTTCCAGCAAGTATCGTTGCTGGAGCAGATCAAGTGTTTATGTTACGCATTTCTGGAGATAGCATGATTGAAGCTGGTATCTTTGATGGTGATTTAGTTGTTGTTCGCCAACAACAGTCTGCAAACAACGGTGAAATTGTAGTTGCTTTAACAGAAGATAACGAAGCAACTGTTAAACGTTTCTATAAAGAAAAAGATTATTTCCGTCTACAACCGGAAAACTCTTCACTAGAACCTATCATTTTAAAACACGTGTCAGTTATCGGAAAAGTAATTGGCGTATATCGTGATTTACATTAAAAATAATAAAAAGAAGATAATTCCCTTATTTATATAGGTAATTATCTTCTTTTTATATTTTGATAGATTTCCGTTCATTCAAAAGAATACGTTTCATTAATTATTAACGCGTTTCAATAGTAACATCTCCAGCAGCGGTTTTACCGCTAATCTTTTTACTACCATTACCAATCGTTATATTTTTATTGTCCTCATTAAAAATTGTCACGTCTCCAGCAGCGGTTTGCCCAGTTATAACTGCATCTTGTGGTTTTTCCAATAAAGTAATATCTACATCTCCAGCAGTTGAACTTGCCTCTAAATCATATTTAGAATCATGATCAATAATATCTATATCCCCACTAGCCGTTTTTGCTGTTACTTTCCCTATTACTTTTTTAAAATTCACCTTACCAGCTTTTGTAGACCCCTCTACACTCTTTGCTGTTACATGTTTCAAATCCACTTCTCCGGCGAGTGTTTCAACACTTACGCGGTCACTTTTCACATTACTTATTTCTATTTGTCCAGCGGATGAATTTACTTTTATCTCTTGATAAGAACGTTCAGGTACTAATATAGTCAATCTAGGCGTTTGAAATCCAAAATTGTAAAATGAAAAATCAAATGAAACACCTTTTTCTATTTCCCCTATGACTTTTAACGTATCACCATCTTCAGCAATACGAATCTCCTGTTTACTTACGTCTCCTGTTTGCTTTACATAAAAAGAGGAATCAGGAGATTTTTGGACAACAATATCTCCAGCATCTAACTTAACTTCTACATTTTTTAGCGTTTCGTTTTTAATTACGTCCTCTTTATCTCCTTTTTCTGCAGTTTGTACTGCTTTTTCATATGTTTGTGAAATCCCTATTACTCCAATAATGATACAAGCGATAGCTACTAATAATATCTTTTTCATCATCTACTCCCCTTTTATCATTTTGAAGTTCCAGACTACATAGCGTACACATAATCTTTTAAACCACCTCGTACTATAATAAGCTACAATACATAACAACAAACCTACTCCAACAAACGTTATACTAACGAAAAGATCCAACCATATAAAAGTGCCCATAAATACTTTTACAATAACGAAAAATGGTGTCACTACACTAGCAATCCCACCGACCCAAAAAGAAAATATAAAACCGATAATTGCAACTAACGGGCCTAACACAATAATAAAATTAAACAAGCTAAGTCCAACCGCCGCCATGACAGCTCTTGTTATATTCGAAGTCGATGGATCCTTTTTCATCTCATCAAAGCGATACAAAGCAAGCAAGTCTTTCGCAATTACCTTTGGAGAGCCAAGTCCCTTTATTATTTCTGATTCAGTTTTCCCCTCTTCCATCCCAAACTGAAAGTGCTCTTCATAATCAAATAAAATATCTTGTCGCTCTTCTTCTGGTAACTTTCTAAGATGACTTGATAATTCTTTAAGAAACTGTTCTTTACTCATCCCATTCCACCCCTTCAATAATTTCTTGAACACCTTTAGCAAAATCACGCCACTCTGTTACTAATAACGTAAGTTGCATCTCTCCTTGCTCTGTTAGTTGATAATATTTACGGGGCGGTCCTTCCGTGGATTCTTTTAAATACGTTTGAAAATATCCCTCTTTCGTTAAACGACGTAATAACGGATATACAGAACCTTCCGATATTAAAAATTTATTAGAGATTTGCTGAACAAGTTCATAACCATAACAATCCTTACGTTTTACAAGTGCCAATACACACAGTTCTAACACACCTTTTTTAAACTGAACGTTCAAGGACAATCCCCCTTTCTCATTTTAGTACTGTTCAATACACGGTACCTGCTTTATCCATAATATACCACTCAGTACTATTTATTGCAAGGTACTAAATTATATTCATTTCCTGAATTTACAAAATACAAATATAAAAGCCCGAATAAGATCTGTTATAACTGACCATTATCCGGGCTATCATTCAACTCTAATTACAATAATACAAAATTTCATTCAATCTTTCTCCTCTATGAACCCACTTCCATTTGTGACCCTAATAAATTTCGAAACACACCTTTTCTCTCTTTAGCCAATTGATTAAATTCACCCTTTTGAACAATTTCACCTTTTCCTAAAACAATAACTTGATCTGCATTACGGATCGTAGATAACCGATGCGCAATAACAACAATAGTCATCGTTCCTTTCAATCTTTCTATTGCTGATTGGATCTTTACTTCATTTTCAGTATCTAATGCACTCGTAGCTTCATCTAATACTAAAATGGATGGTTGTCTTAAAATAGCTCGAGCTAGTACAAGTCGTTGACGTTCACCACCTGAAAGTCTCACTCCACGATCTCCAATGAGAGTATCAAGCCCTTTTGGAAGCATTCGTACAAATTCAGCTGCCGCCGCAAAATCTAATGCAGTCCAAATTTGTTCTTCACTCGCATTCGGCTCAATCATCAATAAATTTTCTCTTATGCTTGCATTAAATAAAAAAGGATCTTGTGGCACATAACTAATAGCCCGTCTCAATGACAATAAATTTTCACTTGTAAGAGGAGTTCCATCTATTAATACTTGACCTTTCTCTGGTTGAATCAATCCCATTAAAACATCGATTAATGTACTCTTCCCAGCTCCCGAATGTCCCACAATAGCCGTCATACTATTGATTGGTATTTTCACATTAATATTTTGAAGTGCATACAAATGCTCCTTCTTATTATACCGAAAATAAATATCCTTACATTCAATACCCTGTTCTATACAAATCGGCTTTATATGTTTTTGCTGATGTATATCCTGCATTTCAATCGCTTCAATACATTCCCCTTGTAATTCCCATAATGACTTAAAAGCAGGAATGCTTGCAGCAAGCTGTTCTAAATTTGACTGAATTGTCATAAATCGTGGCCATATCCTCGAAAAGATGAGTATGATTAATAGTAATTGGGCCGGTTGAGCTTTAAATATACTTACTGATAATAATATAAAAAATGCAATTAAAATAGCCATTGAAACTTTATAAAACAATTGAGAGTTCGATCTTATTCTCATATACTCCATTTGTTCGTTACTCATCTTTCCTGTTATAGATTGTAACCAATCTAAACGTGATGCTTCCAAAGTATTACTCTTTATATCTTTAATTCCATTAAAATGATCTGTTATACCAGAAAGATAGCCTTGTGCCAATTTTGAGGTCTTACCGCCTAGTATTCGTGCTTTTTTTATAAAAACACGAGAAGCTACCAAGAATAATAAGCCAAAGACCAAAACAAATATAGTTATTTGGGGTGATAATAAAAACGCAATCCCCACCTGTATGAATGTAAACAGAATAGCAGCTAACAATTGTAAAATTAAATTAACCCCATAACTTACGCGAGCTAATTCTGTAGTTAATATATTTATTAGATTTGTTTTCCTTTTCTCTAAAAAAAAACTCCACTTCGCTTTTAAAATCATACTATATGTTTCTATTCTTAATTCTCGTACAAAAGCTTGTTGCGTTCTCGTATCCCTTAGCGTTATGTTTCTTTGTAGTAGATTTTGACCTAACACTATTAGTATATATATACCTAAAATAGAAATTAAACTTGTTGTTTTAGGGAAATTCTGTAAAAACCTATAGACAGGTGCAATAAAAGCAGTCTCCTCACCTACATTGATTATTCCAGTCATACTTATCATAGGAATTAATAAAATAATACCTATCCCTTCAAGTAAACTTATTAAAACCATACCAAACAAATTCACATACAGAATTTTCCCTGCAGAAGAATATAATTTCTTCATAAAATATATAATATGATTCATCGATGTTCCCCCTATAACAAAGCAAGCTCCTTTGTTTTCCTCCAAAGACATAGAAACGGACGTAAAGGAAAATATAAAAAATGAAGAGATTTAGGTAACGGTAATGTTTTTGCATCAATTGGATAAGGATAAAGTTGGCTCAAAATAAATATAATTTTTTGCTGATTAGACATCAGTGAAAATAAATGTCTACTATGATAAGCAAGTACTTCTTCAGGAACAGGTTCAGAATGCAAGTTGATCATTTTCTTGAAATAAAACAGTGCTTCTTGTGCTAGCTGCTTCGAATGTTTTTTAGCTACTAATCCCGTCATTCTTTCATTTAGTCGTGTACCTAGCAATTGTGATGCCAAAATTAATGCTTGTCCTCCCAAATGAAGTATTTGGTATTTTCTCATTAATTTATGAATCTCATTCCAGTTAAGATCTTGATCGACAATTTTTTTTATGTCTACTAGCCAACGTAACCTGGACCAACCATGTCTGGCGCCATGAGATACAAGAAATAAAAATAAGTCTTCCTTTCCTAACATATATACCGAATTACTCGTAAGTGTACTTTTTCTCTTTCGCTTCCAAAGTTCTTCAAACCCAGGTTCCTTACCCGGTCCGGGATTTAACCTCCAATGAATTTCAAGTTTGATTCGCCTTGTTGGATGGAAAAATGTTATATGGTGATGCCTCCATTTCCAATCACTTAATATCGTTTGAATATAATCATCTTTCACATATCCTTGCTCTAAAAGTAGTTTTTCTACTTTTTCTAAATTTTGAATAGGAATGAGAACGTCCAAATCGCAGGATGTTCGCAAAGAAATATCTCCATATAAGTCCTGAGATAGTACAGGCCCTTTTAGAAACATCGTACGAATCTCATTTTCATTAAAAAGTTTATTTATTCGTTCCATTTCAGCACTTAAATAAAGCATTTGAAATGTATTATTTTTATATTTTCTATTTAAAGTTTGTACAACATGTAAAGGAATTCGTTCCTCATCTACCTGTTTAAGTTTTTGATAAATCACCGGATAAACACGATGATGCATAGCTTGCTCAAGAAAAACCTCCCAATCAATATCTGCAAACCATTCACTACTGTAAGTTTGCAATGTTTCGTCATCTTGTAACTTCAAAATTGTAAAAAGAAGTTTCAATTCCTTAGACATGAACTCTACATTAAGAGCAAAATCTTTCTCCATTTTATTCTCCTTTAATAGTGTCCTCACTTAGCCTCTTTGCAAATGATCCAACGACAGTAAACTTCTCCATTCCCTCTGATCCAGTAACATAAAAAGAACCGCTCCGTAACCATGCATGCGCAATTAATTCCCCATGACTATCCTTAGCAGTTCCTAAATAAAGTGTACTCTCAATATGACGTTTTTCGAGCATTTTCATCCCAGCTATAGCTTTAACAAGGCATTGACTTTCCCAAAAAGTATAACGGCTCATAACAGAAATAGCTTCGGACACCTTCTTTAGTGTATCCCAGTGTGGCTGAATGTGAGTAAATGATGTTTCGTTCATGTAATCCCCTAAAGAAGGTGCAACTTTAGAAAAGGTAATACTTTTTAGTACACGCGCCCACCCTAAAAAAATAAAAGCCTCTAAAAATAAAAGCTTTGTTTCCATGTTCAGTGATAAAAATACCCTTAACCTTTTCACAATATTCATTAATCCCTTCCTAACAGCTCTCTTGAAATTACGAATTTATCTATTAGATTGATCTTTTATTTGAATTAAACCTTCTTGAAATAAACACTCTAAAAAGGAAAGAACTTGCTCTTCACAATCTTTTCGTTCAATATCATAGTTAGATACTAACATAGTAACAAGCTGATTAATTATTATCGGCTTCTCAATAAGCTCCCATATTTCTCCGCCTATTTCTCCTAAGTTATAGTAATTTCCTTTTTGGACATTTAACATAACTTTTTCTCCATCCATATCGCTTACTATATTACCCTTACTTTGGACAACGTTATGTTCTAATGACATTTCTCTCGAGTGTACAACCATCAACCATACTCCCTTTCTGTATAGTATTTAAAATAACTTGCACTAGCTCATAAGCTGTAAATCTCGAATCCGGGCGTCTTAGTTGAAACATTTCCATTCCGCTTGCAATATCAGATGAAGTTTCAAAATGCCATTCCATCAATCCTAATTTAGAAATCAAAGAATTCCTAAAAGTATGTTGGTATAATTTACACAAGCGTGTGAGACCTTCAATACGGGTCATCTCAATATCTTCTCCCTGCGTTTTTACTAATTCAATAACACCAGCAAGAGGTAATGGATCGGGAAAAAATTGAGAATTAACAGGAACAGCATACTTCGTTTCCCTTTCGAACAAAGGGTTAAATTGCTCTTTTTCCATTCCAAACTCATCTAAACTTTCTTTCCATAATTTTTGTTGTGGGTAAGACGGATCAACTATCGGGGTATTCTTACATAAAAGAGACACAGCAACTATATCATCACTTAAAAGTTGATATCCTTTACTCAAAAAAGCCGAGGCTAAAGTTGATTTTCCAGCCCCTGAATCACCAATTAAAGCATATGCTTTCCCATCTATAGCAATTACACTTCCATGCAACGGAAGTACTTTGCGTTGCATCAAAAGTGCACCCATACAAGTCCCCAGAATATATAGTCGTATTTTATTTTCTTCCGCCCCTGGCATAGGTGAAAAAGTAATTTTCTCGCCCGCTTGGACAGAAAATATTGCAGTCTGAGGAACATGAAACATCACTACATCATCTTCCACTACAATTGTTTTTTGCTGTTCTTCGCTATATTTATCCCATCGTTCAGATAAATCCGTTATTTCAATTTGAACATCCGCCATTTCTTTCTTTTCATTCAGCTGAGACAATTCGGGTAATGGGATTTCACTTACTATTTTTAACCCGAAGGCTTTGTATAACACATTCTCCATAGAATTGATCATCCTATTCACCCCACATTGTCAATTTTTTGAAAGCTCTTATATAACAAAGTTATATAAGAGCTTTATTTTCCAGTGACTTAACTATACTTCACCGGATCATCTGGATCAGGTTGAATCGAGTCAGGATATTTATGTCCAGGCCCCGCCATAGTCATATTAATATTAAGTACTTCTAATACAGGTTGTTTCCATTCCTTTTTCATACGTATCACCTCCTTTCATATTGATTTTTTTATAAATCGATAGAAGATTAAGCTGCGCATTAAAACTCTAAAATCTAGATCAAATGCATACTCTGGTCGAGGTTCTTTACAGATTTTCGAGATAGCTTTCTTAATTACCTCTACATTTAGAAATTCAGAGATTATTGGATCTACACTAAGTTCTTCAACTTCCTCAATGAATTCATTCCAAAAAGGAGCCATACGGTAAACACCATCTGCACCTTGAACACCCCGAACCCGTTGATTTAATCGTACTTTATCAGGAAGTAAATTTTTTGTGGCTCTCCGGATAAGAGATCGATCTACACCATTTTGAACATACTGTTCTTCCGGGACTGACAAACAAAATTGAACAATCCGTAAGTCATTTGTAGGATCACGATCCCATAAAGCATAACGTAACGATAATTTCGTTTCATACGTTCCATTTATGCTCCAATAATATGTTTTTTCAAACTGTTCTCTTTTCATGTCATATGCATTTGAGATAGAGGTACCTGTTATATCAATATCCTGTTCTTTGAGTCTATCAAAAACATTCATTTTTTTTGCAAATTCCGGATTGATTATCCTAGGAAAAACATCTTGTTCCTCTGAAGAAAGTAACTGATGTAAAAATGGAAATGCCTTTCTTTTTACCACTTCAAAAACACGTGATTTTTTCACGCCTAGATTTCTACTATATAAATATAGTTCACGATAAAAACGCATCCAATGTAGCTTTTTTAACAACATTGCCTGATAATCTAAAATAGGCCCCCACGATACTGTCCAATTACCTCTTTGGCCACTAAGGAGTACCCCTATTCCATGCTGAGATGCTTTTTCATAAACTCCACTCAACCAAAAAGTATTCTCAAAAAATTTATATGGCATCTCCATTGTTTCCAGCCAATCATCAATTTCCGATAGTGGGCTTCTCTCCGGCAGTTCTAAATAATAATCCTGTATATTCCCTACATGCTTTACAGTTGATTGAATAAATGGTCTTTCGTCGGCTATCCTACCTTTGTGTGTCCAATCTACAAATCCTTCTACTGGTACATAGCTAAACGTATGTAATTTTTTATTTTCAGCACGTAAATCTTTTGCAGCAAAGCTAACGACAGAACCAGAGTCTAGCCCTCCGCTCAAATGAGCTCCTACTTTGTGATGTGTTCTTAAACGTGCCTTCACTGCACTTTGATACACATCTCGAAATGCCTCTTCATACTCTTCATTTGATTTTAAATTAAGCATTTTCCCAGTAGTTGGTGTATAGTATCGCGAAAAATTAACTTTGCCATTCTTTACCGAAATAGTGTGTGATGGAGGCACCTGTTCTATATATTTATAAACTGTTTGCTTTGAATCTACTGATTCGAAATTTACAGGTATAGCTAAAAATTCAGCAATCCACTGCTCATTCAATTTTTTCTCAACATATGGTAGAGAAAATAGTGGATTTATAATAGTGCAAAAAGCAAACTTTTCCTCACCACGGTAAAAATAAAGCGTCCGGCTTCCCGAAAAATCTCTGGCACCGAAAAGAATTTGTTTTTTCTCATCCCAAATCATAAAGGCAAAATCGCCTACCAAATATTTTGGAGCCGCTTCCCCCCATTTCTGATAAGAGAGTAAAATTAACTCGCTATCTGTCATGTTTTTTCTATCTGCATAATCCACTTGTAATTTTTCAAATAACTCATTACGATTATCAATAATAGCATCTGCTGTAATTGCCAGTTGCTTTTCATAATTATAAAAGGGTAATTGTTCACCAACAGATTCTGGTGTGATCCACTGTGCGTGACATCCCAGAAAGGCATTTTCTTTATGCCATATTTGAATATCATCAGCAGGGTACTTTTGTAAATAACTCATTAACTGTGTGCCATGCTGAATCGATATAGTTTCTTCATTAAAATGAATAATACCTGTTATAGCACTCATTTTCCCCACCCCTTATACAACAAGTTACCGCAAAGGTTCTTTTTTATTTAATACAACTTTTCCCCTTGACTTAATTCTTTTTAAAGAACTAAAATATACATTTTAACTCCCAATCAACCATACATCCTAATTCACCTATAAACCTAGGTATAGATACATTTAAATTATCATTATATTACTTTCACGTCAATATAATAATGGAAATATACACCAAATAAACAACGTTAAGGTTCATTATAATGAACCTTAATATGTACTTGTTTCTCTGTGAATTATCCCATGTTATATAATATTTATAATCGCCTGAACAACTCTCCACTGATCCTCATCCATCATATTGGACCCAGAAGGAAGACAAATCCCCTTTTCAAATAACCTTGCGGATACATCATTATCTTTCTGATGAGAATAATACTTACTTTCTTTAAAAAGTGACTGCATATGTAGTGGCTTCCACGTAGGACGTGCTTCAATATTCTCTTCTGCTAAAGTTGTCAATAATTTTCCAATAGAGATACCCGATTCCTTTTCATCAATCATCATAGTTGTAAGCCAACGATTCGAGCGAGTATTTTCTAATTCCGGCATAAAATAAAATCCAGGTATGTGAGATAATTCTTCATAATACCGATTAAATATACGCCTTCTCGCCCTCACTCTATCTTCTAACACTTCTAATTGCCCTCTCCCAACACCAGCTAAAATATTACTCATTCGATAATTATATCCTATCTCACTATGTTCATAATGTGGTGCTGGATCCTTTGCTTGCGTCGCTAAAAATTTCGCTTTCACTAATGCTTCCGTATCATCAGATACAAGCATTCCACCACCCGAAGTTGTAATAATTTTATTTCCGTTAAATGAATAAACCCCAAACCTCCCAAATGTACCGCTTGCTTTCCCTTTATATGTAGAACCTAGAGATTCTGCTGCATCCTCAATGATAGGAACATCATATTGATTACAAAGCGAAAGAATTTCATCTAATTTAGCACTCTGTCCATATAAATGAACAAGAATAACGGCCTTCGGTAATTTCCCCGCCTTATTAGCATCATATAATGCATGTTCTAGCGCTTGTGGTGACATATTCCATGTTTCCGATTCTGAGTCAACAAACACTGGTTCAGCACCTAAATAAACAATCGGATTCGCACTCGCTACAAAGGTGAAACTTGAACAAAACACTGTATCTCCCTCTTGAACATCTAATAACCGTAAAGCTAAATGAATGGCAGCCGTACCTGAACTAACTGCAGTCCCACCTTTAACTCCTACAAAAGATGCAAGTTCTCTTTCAAATTCATCTACATTTAGGCCAAGAGGGGCAATCCAGTTTGAGTCAAATGCATCTTGAATATATTTTTGTTCATTTCCGCCCATGTGCGGTGAAGAGAGATAGATTCGTTTTTTATGCTGAACTGTTTGCATGTAAACACACCCTTTATACATATTTTAAATATTATGTATCTAAAAACATATGCTTTAATACAGGGATCTCTGGAAGTCTTCTTAAACTATTAATTGTATAATGCGCTTTATAATCTTGCTCAACTATAAGATTACGGTAAATCCCATCTTCTCTATTAATATGAATTGTTATCCAATTTAGTTTCTTAGCAGTTATAAAATCCTTACTTAAATTATCTCCTATATAAACACACTGCTGATGAGGAACCTGTAGTTCCTTACTTATTTTTTCATAAGGAATTTGGCTCGGTTTCCAATATTCTTTTCCAAGCTTATCAGTGAGAATTATCGAATGAAATCTCCCTTTTAACTTTAATGCATTAATCTTCTTTTCTTGGGTAACTAAATATCCGTCTGAAATAAGTCCTATTTTAACGGTATTAACTAAATTATTTAGTACCCACTCCGCTTCATCCAACAATTGAATATCTGGTTTATGAAACCTATACTGTTCTATCAAATTACTAATCAAATTTTCATCGTAAGGAATGTTTAACTTTTCAAGCGTTTTATTAAACACAAACCTTCTTTCCCCAAAATCGAATAATTGAATTGCAGCATTATAAAATCCAGTTTTCTTGTAGTTCTCTTCAATCCACTCATCCACTGCTTTAAAACCACTTACGATATAATCCTTTTCTTTATATAAAGTATCATCCATATCAAAAACAATTGCTTTAATCACCATATTAAATACTCTCCATAAAAACTGCTTCATCATATCTAAGCATTGTTAGATTTTCTTTCCAACTAAAATCTTTTTCTGCAAAAACTTCCCCCTGACACATTTTAATTGTCCATAAAGGAAAATTTGCTCCCGCTTCGATCGATAACGGAATCCCTCCACCAAAACGTGGATTTATTTCAATAAACGTAATTTCTCCATTTGCCTTTTTAAAACATTGCAAAGTAATACAGCCAACAGGATTAGGAAGAACTTTTATTACACTTTCTGCAGCTTTGATAATTTCATTATCCTTCTTGGTCATCCCTTTACTTACCTCACCTGCTCGTGTCTCTATACGTAACCTAGGAACAATCGTTTTTATATTTCCATAAAAATCTACCATTATATCTATAGTATATTCTTCCCCTGAAACATACTCTTGTATCATCGCGTTAGGTATATACTCCTTAAAGAATTCCAATTCCTTTTCATTCATAATTTTTGTTACACCTTTACTAGAACTTCCATCATAAGGTTTAATCAATAATGGAAATTGATATTCTTTTCTTTCAATTTCTTCATCACTATATACTCTGGGCGTTGGTATATTATTAGAAACAAAGAAGTTATACGTGTATTTTTTGTTATTGGCTATTTTATTTAATTCCATACTAGAAACAAGTACTTTTACACCAATACTTTCAAAAACCTTCGCATTATTAGCCAAAAGAATCAATTCTGTATCAATTAACGGAATTATTAGTTTTATACCTTCAGATCTACATATCTTCAATAACTCATCTATATACCCTTTTTCATTTACACGTGGAACAACAAAATGCTTATCGCTAAAGTAAATAGTAGGAGCAGTTTCTTTTAAATCTGCAGTAATGATGTTCCCGTTCATTTTTTCTTGCTCAAAAACTTCCTTAAATTTTTTTATTAAAGCTACTCTCCTACCAGAACTAGTAAACAAGATATTCATATTATTTTTCATCATGTTTTATACTCCCTTTAAAAATTGGCATAGTTGCGTGGCTACCATTTTGTATGCCTTCTGATTTTAAGACTTTACTAAAAGTTAAATATAAAATTTTTAAATCTAGAAGAAAACTTTGATTCTCAACATACCATACATCCAGTTTAAATTTTTCATCCCATGAAATGCTATTTCTCCCATTTACTTGTGCCCATCCAGTGATTCCAGGTTTTACATGATGTCTTTTAGCTTGTTCATTAGAATATAAAGGCAAGTATCCCATTAATAATGGCCGCGGTCCTACTAAACTTATATTACCTTTTACAACATTTATAAGCTGCGGCAATTCATCTAAACTATATTTTCTAAGAAATTTCCCAAATGAGGTTAACCTAATTTGATCAGGTAAGAGCTCACCATTATTATCCCTTGCATCGGTCATTGTACGAAATTTGTAAAGGTGGAATGTTTTTTCATATAACCCTGGACGTTGCTGCTTAAATATGATCGGAGAGCCTAGCTTAATTCTAACTAAAATAGCTACTATAAGAATAGGCAATGAGAGAATTAATAACAATGAAAAAGAAACTAACAAATCAAAAAGTCTCTTCATATATAATTATACTCCTCACTCAAATTTTTTAGAGCGTCTTCCTAAACCATATCAATATAATAAATAAAAAGAAGGAAGGGCTACTGATTCCCTTCCTTTCACTCTTGAGTCTATTAAAAACAAATCATTTTTTATTAGACTCATAGACAATAATATAAAAAATCCGTACTAACAAATACAATTAGGATTATAGGACAAAAAATTGAAAAGAAACTTAACTCGATTAGTTTTACATAAGCCAGATATAATTCATTTTAGTCATTACTACTAATAATTGTTCCTAAAATTCTAAGCAAAAAAAGAAAAGCTACTATGCTTATTAAAAGAACATAGTAGATTTTCTTTTTTCTATATTAATAACTAAAAGTGAATAAACACATTATGCGTTTATAAATCCGAATGTTTTGAATACTGCTAATGACCCAATTTCCTTCCATATAATATTATTATCAGTAACTGCACTACCGGAAACTGATGAAAAGGTAGGCATAGTTGTATATGACGTACCATCATTTAATGCTTCATATACATGATTACCCGAATTAATTCTACTACCTTTCGAATAATATTTAGATGCTACCCATGTTTGATTATTTGCATATCCGCCTGTAGTACAAATCCATCCAACATATCCCGCGACAGTCGGGTTTGAATTTTTCACTTCTTGTCCTAATCCATAATAACCTGATGTTGGGATACTTGACATTCGGTAGTATGGATCAATCACACCGTAAATAATATTTCCTTGCAGAAATTCTTTCCCTGTAATCATCATTGTTGCATTATTTAACACATTGTTTTTCATTACAAGTTGAAGAGTATTACTTGCTGTTCTATTATCAATTCCTACTTGTGCTAAGTTCGTAGCAGTTACATTATTATTTTGAATTACTGCTTGTTTCCCTGCAAAAGCTACATCTAAAATAATAATAGCTCTTGGAAGAGTATCATTTGTAATTTTTATAACATTCCCACTTAACATGATATCATCAGACACATTTTGAATATTTAAGACTGTTCCATTTGTTTTTTCAATGTAACAATTAATTATTTTGAATGATTTGAAATTATTTACTGTAAGTAACGTATTATTTATATCCGTACTAATGATCTTACAATCTCTTAATTCTAACGAATTTGCTGTACTTGATTGTGTGCCTAAAAACACAATGTCTTTAAAGAAACAATTTGTATACGTTCCCGCAAATAAAGTTGGATTTTTCACATTTTTAAATATTGTATTTTCAAAAATCCAGCCTGGTTTAAATGTTCCTGCTGTTGAATAATTTAAATATAATACATCTTGTCCTTCAAATACGCAATTCGATATCGTTTGTGGTTCATTTTTCACTTCTAGAGTCCACTGATACAACGATGACAAAGAGTTAAGTTTATCCACGTCATTAAAAAAACGACAAGAATCAACCCTAACTACATATGGGAATGGTGTATCAATAATCATTTTACTGTTACAAAAAACATTATCAAATATATTAATAGATCTGTTTCCATATACACCTTGAGCATTTATTTGTGCTCCATACACATAATTATTAGAGAAAATAACATCTCCTGCTAAAAAGACCTTTGCTAGTCGGATATTATTCCCTGTTACAATTACTCTATCTGCGCCACCATTAATTGATACCCCAACATAAGCATTTGAAATGGTATTCATGATAGAATTGTTTACTATATAAATAAATTTCCCATTTACAACAATAATGTTATATTTTTGATTGTCATGAAAATTATTTCTTTCAATATAGATATATTGGTTCAAATCATATCCATCTTCAATATCAATTCCACTTTGTGGATCAGTACCTGCGATATGATGAATGTCATTATCACGAATGTACACATTCTTTGCGCCACCTACAGTAATCCCTTGTCTACGACAATGATGTAAGTTGCATTTCTCAATATAAGTATATTGAGAAAAAGAAGGGACCCGAACATTTATTAAACAATTTGTGGGAGCAGGAACAGTACTTTGATGAAGAACGATTTTAGCATAACTTGCTCCATTAGGAACTTCCACTTCATCAAAAAATTGCACATTAATTTTAGCGGATATAAATGCGTTACTTAAATTATAAAAAATAACATCATAATAATCGCATGTTATATCGGTACCCAACCCGCCAAATCCATTCCCATAAAGACCGAAATAACCATACTTTACAATAGCAGCTTGCTTCATATCAATTTGTAATTTGGAGCGTATCTTTGTCGTACTACTTACTAACGAACCATCTGTTGTACTGATTGAGCCTTGTTCAAATGAACTAGCTAATGATGTTGGAAAAGGCGAAATCTGACCAAAAGTACTGTTAAGTGTAATGGCATCTCCTGTACAATTCAAAATATCTAGATTATCTAAAGATACAAATCTTGTATTATTCCCTCCATCGGCAGTCGGAGTAAAACTCCCCACTGCAACGCCGTATCCTCCCTCATGTGTTCCTCCGCTAGAGTAATCATGCGTATCTTTATCTCCCTGGATAATACCATTTGTAACCCTAGAGTAGACTTGATTTTTACAGAAACTCACAATCGCATATCCCGTCAAGTTATTTGTTTCCATTTTTAAAGTTGCACCATTCAAATTTAGCGTTAGGTAACTTTGTGGTTCAATTGGTTTATTTTTATCAATCAAGTACGTTCCTTTTGGTAATACAACTTCTGTATATCCTTGTTGAGATGCCCACTTTAAAGCATTATTAATACCTTGAGAAGTGTTAACGGCATCAGTTCCATCATTTTTAGCATTCCATCTATTTAATTCAAGCACATATGTGTTTGAATTAAATGTATCTTCTGGGGATTTTGGAACCCATTTTGATTTTGTACTATCATAAGTCAAAATATCATTATTCGAAGGCATCTTGCTTGTTAAATCTACGTCACTAAGATCTCCCAGATTAGCCAAATCAATTTACACCTCTTTCTTGTTTTTCTACATATTATGTTTAGCGAGGTAAATTGATTGGATATTAATAATAGAGAAAAGAATAAAAGCGGCTGAACATAAAGTGACTTTATATCTCAATTTTTTACCGTTAGACAGTAGAAACGTTGAAAGAACATGAACAGAGACGTATAGTATGATAGCCGATTTAAATGCTACATTTTTATTCTACTTGCAAAATACTCTATTACTGATTTATCAAAGTTTTGATCAAATTTCCTTGCAAAATATTGATCTGAGCTTTCTATTGAATTGATATCTTCCAAGGTGAAGGTAATCGGATGATTTCGGGTTTTAAAAGTCTGGCCCCACCTCAAGTATATTAAATTATTATTTACAACTTGAGATTTGTACTCCGAATTCATTATTATTGTCTGAAAAAACCATTCATCTGGACATAAAGCATTTTTAAAAGCATCATAGTACCATTCATTTCTTTCTAAAAAATCTATAATATATCTTGCAATATCCAAAGGGATACAAAACCACGATGAACCGTGATAAAGTGAGAACTCTTCAGGCAACTTATATGGGTTGGGAAACATGTTAAATCCCCAACCATACAAACGCATAATTATTCTTCTAAAAACTCTAAAAGGATGAAATACATTGTATTGTTTCCTTGCTACCTTTGGCCAACTGATATTCTGAAAAGAAACATCTGAATTACTCCTTTCAATATGAGTTGCTGTCATAAATATTTTGTTTTTATTATTTAATAGAAAATCTTTAAATCCGTTTTTCACCAATAAATCTTGACCACTTCTAAGGCACACAAAATCGTAACTTTTTTGTGTATCTATTACTTTTTTTAGCAACAAAATCGTAGCATCTATCTGGCTTATATCACCCCATTTTACGTCTATATTCTCATGCAAAACTTCCACATTAGGATTTCTTAATATTTTCCTACATAATTCATTGTGTGTTTTTTTATCAATATGAACAAATACATCGGCTTGTTCTTCTGAGATAATTTGGTTAATAAACCCATTTACTTGATCTGGATTTTTGTGGATTTGTAAGATATATGCTGTACGCGGAACTGTAGTATTCTCAATACGGTTCTTTGAAAGTAATTCAGAAAATTCAGTTAAATTAGGTACCATACCTTTACAGTCGTTCATAATTTCCTCCACTAAAATAAATTGACTAAATTCACACGTTCATTATATAAAACCATGAGAACTAATTTAAGTTAGATATTTTTTGCTTATTCATTTACATTTTCTATACCAGAAAGCTATTATTCCTCATATTGCTCTTCAACTATTTTTAATATTTCTGAAATAAGTTTTTTTTTGTTAATAACTTAGATAGAATTTTGTTAACAATTTGTCTTACTATATCCCGTAAATATTTAAACTCTTCATGTTTTCTAAACGTAATTAAAAAAATTACATTGGGAATAATAAGACACAAAATACTGCGTATTACCATATTTATAAATATATCGGTATAAAAGATATTGCCAAGAGTATCTGTTATGATTACAGAAACAAAAACTAGAAATCCAAACAAACTATATCTAACAAAATATAATTTTACCGATCTTTTGAAAACAAATTTAAATATAACATACGGATCGTACCAAAAATAGGTACACAATCTGCTGATAACAGTACCCAAAAATACACCTGCAATTCCTATTTGCTTCGCGAGAATTATAGAAACTACAATATTTATAACAGCCGCTATAATAGGTCTATATTTTCCTTTTTTAAATAAGCCAGTGGTTTCTCTAAAAGTTGTGGCCGCATTTTGCATTCCAGCAGTAAAAAAATTTAGTATTATGGCAAATATTATGTATTTATTAAACACATAATTCTCACCTAACCATAGAGTTATAAATGGATTCATTAAATTCCAAAGACAAACCGTACAAAATCCATATATCCAAAAATTAGCGAAATTTATCACACGAAAAATAAAATATTTTTTTTCCACATCTTCTTTAACATTTAAATTCCCGACACTGGCAGTAATAGAATAAAAAAAATACCCTAACAAGGTATTTAATGTGTTTAAAATCAACAAATAGTTCGAATACATACCAACCCAAATAATTCCAATAAATTTAGAGATAACAATATTATCAGTTCCGTTAATTACTACACCACTAATTTTGTATAATAATAAAGCATACAAATTTTCAAAGAATAGCTTTCTATCTTTTTTGGATAGTTTTGCATTATTTTTCCCTTGTAAATATGGATATAATTTATTTGCCTTATTTGCAATATATATATTTTCAATCACTCTCAATGCTAATTGAACTATTAGTACCAAAATATAATTACTTGTAGCTATCAATAAAAAAACTTGTAACGAGTGGGATATGATTGTGAATATACTATGTATTTTAGAAATAACATGATTACGTTGATCAGCAATAATAATTGATTGCTTATACACAAAATAATATGATGAAACTGAACTTACTAAAAATAAGAGATAGATCATGTTAATATTTTCAATTATAGTATGTGCATTCGTTATATAAGGAAGAAATGGTAACAGTGATAACCCTAGTAACAAAACTATTAATCCTATTAATCTGTATGCTTTTTGATATAAGTTCATTAATGCCTGTATTTTATAAATATCATTTTCAGCTAAAGGCCTGTATAAACTATAAATTATAGCAGTATCAAAACCCAAATTAGCTAGTGAAAACATAATTAATATACTTGTAAAAAGTCCATCCACACCTAAATATTCTATGCCGAGTGTATAAATAAAAGCCGTTCTAACAATGAACCCCATACCAATACTGATTATTTGTCCAGACAAACCAAATAATATATTTTTCAGGGAATTTTGTATTCTCATAATAATACCCTCTATTTTTAATTGTTTTGTTTAAGTATTGCATTTACTTTAATACTAATCTTTCTCTTTAAAATAGGAAAAAATTTTGTTATTCTGTATTTTAATAATGCTTTTCTTCGCTGCGCTTTAAAATCATAATCTAAAAACCAATCTAGTAAATCTTTATCTAATATATAAGTGTAGTTTTGCTTCATCCGAACTTGAATTAGATTCCAATACATAACAATAAACGTATTTGTAAAAAACTTAACCTCATTATTTAAAGATTTTTTGACGTACTGAAAAAGATTATTTGGGATATTGAATCCATACTCCCGAGGATCTTTTCCTTCAGCAACAATTCCCATAATAGTTCTTAAACATTTTTCACATTTACAACAATTTTCTTCATTTTTAAAACATACCCTGATGTTAACCGATTCCTTATTAATTGAATAATGGTCCACAACCACTTTAACTTTATCCTGCCTAGTAAGTTCGTATCCATCGTGAAAAACTTCACCCGATGCATATTTTATTTCATTGTCCACTGTTGGGTCAGATGCACAAGTAACTTGATATAAAGGGGAATTAGAACTTGCAATATATATGCATTTTATCTTAAGTTTGAAAGCTATAGGAATAGCTGCAGATATTATTGCTAATCCATGGTGTAATCCATGCCACCATGTATCTTCTAATTTGTCTCTAAAGTCATGATCAACATTCCCAGCGATTATAAAAGTACCATAATTAGATTGTATAAGAATGTTTTCTAATCCATTATCTTTTGCAAAATTTATAACATTTTCTTTATCTGCATCCCACACATTACTGCTCTCTATATCATCTTCATGCCATCCATATTCAGTAACCAATAACGGCTTTTTATCCTTTATTCTTATAAAAGTAGTAAGTGCATCAAGGCCTCCACTAAATAGAGATGATGCCTCTAGTCTAGGAATATAAGTATTGTCAACAATTTTATCTACAACAATAGAACCCATAAATTTGACATTAGGAAACATGTTTTGATATGCATTCTTTATATTATTTAGACAGACATAAAAGGATTTATCTAATTCTTTTATCACTATTGTTGAATCAGTAATCCATATAAGAGGGACTACATTCGCAACAAATGGAATAGCTAAAATGCTATTTGGAATATCAGATAAATCATAGTTGTATTCAAGAAACATATGATTACTTGTTTTAAAATACTTTTGTAAATCCCCCTTGATACTAAAAAAGTAATCCACCCTGTTATTTTTTATTATAATTTTATCAAGAATTATACTATTCATTTTTTCCTCCTAATAAACCACCTATTTTGCCGCATTATTCTAATTAATTAGAGAATTGTCTTAACCATAGATTTACCACATCAAAATCTACCTTAACATCTGTTATTATTTCTGAATTAATCATTTTTTCAAGATTATTAAAATCAGCTCTATCGATTAAATTTAAATTGTATGTCTCGCCCATCCCCTGGGCTCTTTCATCTATTGAAATAATTATTGTACGTTTTTTATGTCGCATTGCAAATATACCGCCATGTAAACGCGTTCCGATATAATCCACCTCTGTATTAAGTATTTTTTCGTATTCTTCTATAGTAGGTGGCACAATTTTTATTTCTTGTATATCTTTTAATTCTTTAAAATATTCAAGATCTCCCGCGTCTTGTATCCAAAAATAAACATTTTTATAATTTTTATTAAGTACATCTATCAATAATTGATCCTTTACACAATTCTTAGAATGATGAGTAAGTGTAAAAACAACTGATTCTGATTTTTTTGTCGGAATTTCCTTACAAAATTCAGGTGTAAGGGACCACAATGTTGCACAACCTGTATTTAAAGCTTTAAACCCCATTTCTTCTAAAAATCTTTTTGTCCTTTCGTCTCTAACACTATGTACATATTCATGTGATAGAACTTTTTTATATAACAACTTTGTATATGCATTTATCTTATTACCTTTCCCTGCACCAACACCAACTAAAATACTCCCTTTTAAAGGAGCACAATTAAACATATTAATATTCCATTGAGGAAAATGAGTAAGCATGTCCATCACTAGCAAGTTTGAACCACCTACAAACTTATATTTAGCACTACTATAAATCTGTACTCGATGTGAATTTCTTGCTACTTGATACCAATGAAATGGTGAAACATGAGTGGGTAATGTTAAAACATATGCATTTTTAGTTATATCAGATAGCTGGTACTTTACACACTTCATTATTATGTCATCGCCCTTGTTAAGAGAACCTACCGACGTATCTAATACTAAAACATTTTCCATGAAAGCAATTCCTCCAAGTATCTTTTATAAACAACAAAAGATTTTTTAATTTTATAACTTAATCTATTATCATTCAATTAATCTATATACCTTTTCCACTTCTGCTTCATTACCATAATTCCGTTGACTAGTATTATTCACAATTTTATTTCTGAATTCGCCATTATCAACCATTTTTTTTATTCCCCCTACAATCCCCTCAACACCCATTGGACAAATCCATCCATCTACACCATTCTCTAACTGGCTTTTTGCAGTTGGAAAATTAGTTATAAGTACTGGTTTTTTAAGGATTTGCGCCTCACGTACCGTCACAGCCTTTCCTTCATATCTGGATGGTTGCACATATATATCACATGCTTTTATATACGGATACGGATTGGTCTTCTTGCCTAGCAGAAAGAATCTATCTTGAAGCTCTAGTTTATCTATCAATATTTTAAGTTCAGTTTCTTGAGGTCCATATCCAACAATGTACCACTCAATATCATATCCTTGATCCAATAGTTTCCGAAAGGCATGTATAGCATCATCAATTCCCTTAGCGTGTGAAAGTCTACCTACAGTAACTAGTTTTATCCGTCCAAGATTAGCTGGTATTTCATGAGTAATATCTTGATTAGATTGCTCACGTATAAACTCAGGAGATATTATATTTTCAATAACTTGTACTTTTTTATTAATATAAGGAATGCTACTAAGAAATGTATCTCTACAACTTTCAGAAACAGCCACGATATCATCTACTTCTTTCCACATTTTATATTCCATACTTTTATTAAGTTGTATGTTGGAATAATCTGTATGGATCCACCCGATTTTTCTTTTCGCTCGAACTTTATTACCTATGAAATAATGTGGCCACAAAAAACTAATCGCAACATCGTACTCTTCTTCCAACCTTGGAAGAAATGGAAGAGACATTCTCCAGCCATATTGAATGACAAAGTATCCTGGCTCTTCACTCTTCACACACCCCCCATGCACAGTACCCATAACTTTCCCTATCAATCTTGTTATCCCAATAGAGATATGCCCCTCTTGTACTATTTGTTTAATTGATTTCCTAAAAGTAGTATATTTTTTTAATTCTTGTAACAAATTCGGTTCTTTAGGTAATAAAGAAAAAAACTCTCCCTCATGTTTAAATAACATTAAATCTATATCGTATCTACTGTAATCAATTGTATTTAACAAACCAATCAAGCTTCTTTCTACTCCACCAATTGCTAAATCAAAAGATGTAATCAATATTTTTTTCTTTTTCATCATCGAATACCTCACAAAATCTATTGTGGACTTCTATTTTCCCATATGGTAATTCGCTTTCTCCACCCAACAAATCAACATATAGCTCAAATATACAAATTGGTAATAAGTCAGATTACCTTATGGCTTCCTTACACTCTATTCCATATAACGTTAACCAATCAAGAATGTTATTATTGATATCAAAACCTAATCTTGAAATGTTGTTAATTATAACTCCCCTTTCAGGTCTTTCTTTTAATAGAGCTTTATAAATTTCTGTGGACCATATTTCAATTTTTTCATCTAAGCCCACAAACGAAATTATACCTAATCCCATATCAGTATTTTTAGGTATTGTATCCGCTACAACACAAGGTACGCCTGCACATTGTGCTTCCAATGTCACAATACCAAACCCCTCGAATAAAGAAGGGAATATTAAAACATCAATAACATTCATAATTATCGGAATATCTTTTCTCACTCCCAAAAATCTAATGTTTTCATAAATACCTAGTTCTTTTGCTTTCAATTCAATAGAAGTTTTTAACGGACCATCCCCTGCTAAAATTGCGATAAAATTTGTATCTCTCTTTAAAATCTCCTTTAAAACATGTAAGATGAAAATATGATTCTTTGATTCTGAAAAACGACCTATATGCCCAATTAATTTCGCAGCATCCGGTATACAAAGTTCCTTTCTTACACTGGCAATATCCCCTATATTCACATCAATAAATTGATTAATATCTAATCCATTTTTAATCAATTCAACCTTATTATTGTGAAACATCCTTTCACCAAATAAAAAACGTGCAGCTTCAGCACTACACGCACAATAATCTGTTCCAGCATATTTAATAATAGATTGCAGAACCTTCAGGGTAATTCTTGCTGTGACTCCAGATCCTTGTGGCCAATTATTACTATGAGAATGACAAATTCTCTTTTTTATACCAGCCATTTTTGCAGCCAAAGCTACAAAACCACCTTGATAATCCGTATGTGCATGTACAGCTATATATTGACCATTAGACATTATCTTTATAAGTTCTTTAATATATAACAGAGGCCCTACTTGTCCTAAACTTGGTATTCCATATAATCTCCCACCTAATGCTGCTATTTCATCTTCATAATCACATTTCCCACTTCCATGAGATACAAAATCAAATTGAAGCTGCTTTCTATCTATTTTCCTATATATATTCATCAATAAAGTTTCAGCGCCACCCCTATTCATAGCACTGACAATGTGCAAAACCCTTTTGTTTTCTTTAGCCTTAACCATTGAAATCTACCCCAATCTTACAACCAATCCATATATTTAACACTTTATTATCCAAGCAAATTGCTCCTATAGACAATTCTCAAAGTAATTACATGTTCATATACAAAATAAATAAAATAACATACTAGAACTGCATAATAAATAAGCTTTTGATCTTTATCAGTAAATAACTTTACAACCCAAGAAATTAATATTAATTGATACAATCCAAAATAAATCGAAAACCTTGCAAAAATCCAATTTTGAGTTGAAATAATCATGAAAACTAAACCTAATAATGCCATGTTTACGATATAATCACTTTGTGGAAAAAGTGCTCTTAGTTTGTGCCTCCCAATAAAAGCAAGGATGAGCGGAGTTGCTTCCACAACAACCCGAAGAATATTAGCTCCACCTTCTTGAAAATCCTTATAGTGACCATATTGTGTATCCCCTATAGTTGCAAAGAAAACTTCTGCAAATTGATTAAATCCTATTACAATAAGTACTGCAATAAAGAGTAGTATAAATGTTATTGTCGACCAAGCTTTCCTTCGAACTAAAAAATAAATAGGAATTAATACAAGAGCGCTTTGGTGAAAAGTTGATGCAAACAAAACTATCAAAAAATATTTTTTCCAATTCCCATCTAAAATATATTTTGTAGCGGTAAAAATAATTGCTGCTGCTAAATACTGTCTCAATCCATTCATTGAAACTAAATACATACCCGATGCTATATATACATATAAACTTAACTCAATCATTCTTGAATATTTATATAGAACTGCTACTATTAATATATTTGTTATTAAAGCCGTTATAAAAATCAGAACTTGAGGATCATTCGTATACATTTTTAAAATCATTTGCAAAATACTAAACCCGATATTCTTGCTATCTTGAA
Organism: Bacillus sp. FSL R9-9410; assembly: GCF_038050385.1. NCBI lineage: Bacteria > Bacillati > Bacillota > Bacilli > Caryophanales > Bacillaceae > Bacillus > Bacillus sp. FSL R9-9410. The sequence continues at coordinate 1,204,391 of NZ_JBBOTV010000001.1, read as the reverse complement.
CATTCTCCCAGTTAAAATCAGTAACTTTAAAAGCGTGCATATAAAAATATGTGTCGCCAATATTATTTCTAAAACCAGATACTACTACAAGAGAGAGAGTCGCCATTAAAATCAATAATCGATTCGGCTTTAACATCACAATTCCTGTAGTTACCGGCATAGCAAAATACCTTGCAAAAAATGCGAGTATGAATACGATAAAAAGATTCATCCAAAGTATAGTCATTATTATGTCCTCTCATTTACTTACTAAGTAAATCCTATATATTTACTTCCATTCTTGTTTTCATTGTAATGTAACTATAAAGAATAATCCCAAATGGTAATGCGCAAATCGTCAGACCTTTGCATGGCGACTCTTGTATAAATCTTTTATTTCTCGCCATGAAGCTGCTTGATACATAATGTACAGCTTGCCTATACTTGAATACTCGATTAGTAAATGGTAATTTCATAAGTTCCTTACGATAAAAAGCAAAACCTCTTGGGTTTTTACGATATTGATTTAGCATATTCATTGATGATCCATCATCCATGTATTCCACATAGCAAAGAGGTTCATTCAACATTAACATTTCATATTGTCGATCAAGCATATAATACTTATATGCTAGTCCTACATATTTTTCATTTTTAAAAATTGGGTATGGATATTTCTTAGTCAATTCTGTGCGATAGACCAATTTTTTATCACCTGTAACACCATGTTTGTTGTAAAGATCAAAAAGCGTGGAGTATTTAAGGTCCTCTGGTAACTTTGAGCCAATTATTTGCCCATTTATATACAAGTCCAGTCCAATTATTCCACTAACTTCATCATTCCCATAACTATTCCAAAAAGAAAGGATTTTTTCTACAGCATCATCTGGCATGTAATCATCAGAATCAATACAAACGTTTAACTCCGTATCAATCATTTCATAGGCTGTATTATGAGCACCATGCATCCCTTGATTTTGTTGCCAATGATACATAATTTTGATATATTTTTCAGCAATCCAGCTATCCACCAATTCTTTTGTGTTATCACTAGATCCATCATCTATTATTAACCATACAAAATCCTTACATGTTTGACGTTTTAAACTCTCATAACAATTTTGAAGACAATACGCTCTATTATAAGTAGGGGTGAAAATCGTTAAATTCTCCAAATTACTCACCTCGAAAGTACGGAATAAAAATCTTGGGTTAATTCTGCCGTATGCTTAATATCGTATCCTTTTTCTAATAATAATTGAGCTGATATATTCCTCGAGAAATTACTAGTTTCTAATTTTTTCATTTTTTCTATCCAAGCCACTTTATCCGTTAGAGGCAAATGTTCAACTAAATTCATTCCCAAGTCCACTTCTTTCGTAATAGTATCCGATATGATACAAGGTAAACCAACCCCTTGCGCTTCTACAAGTGTGACTGGTAATCCCTCATGAATAGATGGAAAAACAAATGCATCAAATGCTTGAAGTATACGTTCTACATCACCTCGTACCCCAAGAAATCTTATATTCTTCTCTATATTCAAATCTTTTACTTTTTTTTCAATTTCCATGCGAAGCGGCCCTTCACCAGCTAATAACAGTATTGAATTTGGCCGGAATTGAGTTAACTGAGCAAATAAATCTATAAGATAGGTATGATTTTTTTGATAAGCGAATCTTCCGACATGACCTATAACAAAAGCTTCCTGTTCAATTTGTAATTCCTTTCTTACTTGTTTTCTTATTTCAGGACGGAACAAAAATCTATCACAATCAATTCCATTTTTTAAGATTTTGGCTGTATCAGCTTTATCTGCAAATAACCATCTCGCAGCTGCATTTGAACATGCTAACAAATGTGTTGCACATGTAGATATAGATTTTCCTGCATGCCATTTATAGATTTTCGCCGCAGTTCCTCCCTCACTACTAGTATTATGACTGTGAGCAATCCTAACCGGTATTCCCGCCTTCTTAGCAGAACGAAGTACAAATCCACTCATTTTATCCATGTGTGAATGTACAATTCTATATTCTTGATGAGAGGTGAAAAAATTATCCAGTGCTTTTATATATCCTCTATGTCCAACGTTTGTGATATATGGAATTCTATGAATTTCCCCGCCTAACTTTACTATTTCTTCATCAAACACTCCTTCTTTACATGTTAAAAAATCAAATTGAACTTTGGAACGATCTATATTGCGATATAAATTCATAATTAAAGTTTCCGCTCCGCCTCTATTCATATTTACGACTACATGTAATACTCTTAATGGAGTGCCCAATTTAAATCCTCCATTTCACCCATAAATGTTGTATAAATTTCTTTTTTCTCTTTTAACACTTCATTTACTGAATATTGATTTTTAATCCTAGTACATCCATACTGCCCCATCTGAGCTAATACTTTAGGATTTATAGAAATACCCTTTATCCTGTCAGCCATTGCTTTTATATCATCACGATCTACAATCCAACCATTTTTATTATTAATAATCAATTCCCTATGTCCCCGGTTATCAGTAGCCACAACCGGAAGTCCACAAGCCATGGCTTCCATAATATTAACTGGCAAACCTTCCCTGTAACTAGATGCAACCGCAAGATCACACATCTGTAGTAAGGAAGCTATATCATTTCTGTAACCGAGAAAATGAACCATGTTAGTCACTCCTAGTTGAGTAGCTATTTTTTTACACTCTTCTATTAACGGACCTTCTCCAGCAAGCAAAAGCTTTGCATGTGGCATTTCATTTTTCAATTGCGCTAATACATGGATTAAAAAACTTTGATTTTTATTCTTATTAAATTCAGCAGCATAAAACATTAAAAAATCTTGTGGTTTATAGCCACATTGTAACTTTAATTCTCGTTTCTCAATTTCAGTTACAGGAGTAAACCGTTGTACATCTATTCCTACACCGTGAACTAGCTTAATATCTTTCACTGGAAAGCGATGTTTAACTGCTAAATCATAATCTTCTTGGTTAATTGTTATTAGACAATCCGTATAAGAAGCTAGAATTCTTTCAATCGGATAATAAAGCAACCAATTCATATACGGTGATCCTTTACAAAAGTGAAATCCATGTGCTGTATATACGACTTTCGTTCCTTTCTTCCTTGATTTCCGAGCAGCTAAACGCGCTATTACTCCTCCCATGGGCGTATGGCAATGAATAATGTTATATTTATTTTTATCAATAATTGACATTAACTTTTTGTATGCATGAAAATTTTGTGATCTAATAGGTGATCTTTGAAAAGGGATATTGTATTTTTGATTGACATATGGAAGTTGCATGTTACCATTTGCTACAACATGCACTTCCCATCCCTGCTCTGCGAACCATTTCATATACGGTAAATGGAACGCCTTAAAATGATAATCCACAGTTGCACAAAACAGAACTTTTTTAGACATCATTCCCACGCACCCATCTTATTTTATTCTTATTAAGCTCACACACCATTATCCTGATACTGGAATTAATATTTTCAAAGGCTTGCGATGATTAACTAAATATAATAATCTATCTCGCAATTCCGCTTCATTCAAATTTTCATATATAGAGACGAATTCTTCTACCTCTTCTATACGAACATTCATTTCTTGCCCTACATAAATTCTCGGATGAACTTGCTTCTCATTCATTTCATCTTCTTTTAGTAATTCTTCAAAAAGTTTCTCTCCTGGGCGTATACCAGTAAATTCTATTCCTATTTCATCCACAGAGTTTCCTGATAACCGAATGAGATTTTTGGCAAGATCGACTATTTTTACTGGTTCTCCCATGTCTAAAACAAAAATCTCCCCACCTTTAGCTAAAGAACCAGCTTGCACTACGAGTCTTGATGCTTCCGGAATTGTCATAAAATACCGAACCATATCAGGATGAGTAACTGTAACTGGTCCACCATTTTGAATTTGCTTCTTAAATAAAGGTATAACACTCCCTCTACTTCCTAAGACATTCCCAAAGCGTACAGTAACAAACTTTGTATGACTTATTTTATCTTTATGTTGAATTACCATCTCAGCTAATTTCTTTGTTGCTCCCATAACACTCGTCGGGTTCACAGCTTTATCAGAGGAAATCATAACAAACGTTCCTACTCCATGTGCTCTCGCTGCCTCTGATACATTCATAGTTCCAATCAAATTATTTTTAACAGCCTCTTCAGGATTATTCTCCATTAGTGGTACATGTTTATGTGCAGCTGCATGATATACAACATTTGGAAGATGTTTATTCATTATTAAATTCATCTTTTTTTCATCTTGTATATCTGCGATTTCAGGAATAAACGTGCCTTTCATATCTCCATATTTTCTGTTTAATTCCATTTCTATAGAATAAATACTGTTCTCCCCATGCCCTAGTAAAATCAACCTTTTCGGCCTAAATTTTGCAATTTGTCTACAAATTTCCGAACCAATTGAACCTCCTGCACCAGTAACTAAAATAACTTTGTTAGTTATATAATCTGAAATAACATCCACATCAAGTTCTACAAGATCGCGCCCTAATAAATCTTCTACTTGAACATCTCTGAATTCGTTCACCGATACTTTACCCGTTACTAAGTCTTCTAACATCGGAAGAATTTGAGTTTTCACTTCTGTTTTTAAACATCTTTTCAAAATAACATTTTGCTCTCTTTTGTTTAATGAAGGAATTGCTAAAATTATTATTTCAATATTCAGTTTTTTAACAACATACTCAATTTGATTCTTACCACCAATTACTGGAATACCCCAAATATCAAGGTTATGTTTTTTTACATTATCATCAATAAATGCGACTGGCATTAATTCGGCAGCACTATTCTTTAACAACTGCCTTGCAACCATTGTCCCAGCAGATCCCGCACCAACAATTAACGTTCTTTTTTTATCACCCTTTTTTACATAATAAATATCTCTGTACATTCTCCATATAAAACGTGAACCACCAATTAATAAAATATGAATCATCCAAGTTACAACTAACAGCCGAAAATACATTTTTTGCATGATTAGTTGCTGCACAACTGCTGTAGCAATTATAGAAAATGTAACAACTTTGCATATAATGAGTAATTCTCCTATACTTGCATATTCCCAAGCTTTATTATACAACTTATATATTAAAGCAAATAAATGATGACTGACTAATAGAGTGATAGAGCTAATAATTGATGATAAAGTGATAACACTAAAGCTAGCATTTACAAAGAAATAACTAAAGAAAATAGCACTTAACACAATCATTGAATCCATTAAAAGCAATAACGATATCCTCCGCCGATACGTCATGTAACTTCCTCCTTTAATCAATTCCATACTTAACTCTTTCAAATTTAAAGTTTCTAACTATATTCTCTTTATTAAAAGCACATAGTTAGAAACTTTAATAAAACATGGGCATCTAACCCGGCCTCACATTACACTCTTGATGACTCGCATCTAAGGTTGTTTTCACAACCCACAGCATAATCGAGTGCCTCCGTTGATAGCGGTAAGGAGACATCACCACATCGTAGCTCTTTAAAAAATTCTTTATAAAGAACATCTTAATATAAGGATATTAAATTCTTTTTTTAAAAGTACATTTATGTTATTTATACTTTTCCATTCAAAATCGCACCTAATATCCTACTTTTCGTAAAACTTAACGCCCTTTTCGTTTCAAGCGCATCTTCATTCACAGTATGATTATAACGTATCACCAATAATACACCTTCACACTTATCAGCCAATACACTTGTATCTGTTACTTCTAGTACAGGAGAAGAATCAAATAATATAATATCATATCGTTCCATTGCCTTTTGAACTAACATATCCATTGCACTCGAACTAAGTACTTCGGATGGATTGAATGGTACCGGTCCGCTAGTTAATACATCCAGACTTTCCATCTCTGTTTTTTTCACGGCGCCCTCTAAAGTTGTTTTTCCGTTCAATATATCAATTAATCCAATTGTATTTTCTACTCCAAACATTTCATGAATCGTTGGTGTTCGTAAATTTGCATCTATTACCAATACTTTTTCACCTTTTTGTGCTATTGAGACTGCTAAATTAACTGTAATCGTTGATTTCCCTTCACCATACCTCGGAGAAGTAATAACTATAGTTCTGCTTTTATGAATAGATGAAGATAATTGAAGGTTTGTTCGAAGCGAACGATACTGCTCCGAAATTTTCGATCTTGGAGCGGTATGTACAATTATACTTTCTCCTTTAACTTTATTTGTTTTTCGTCTATTTTTGTAAGCCACTCCGTTCCCTCCCCCAATAATACCGTATTTTTTTTACTGAATTTGTCTTTCACATTTTTTCTATTCATTTTAGATATTCCGCCCAAAACAGGGACATCTAACAATTGTTCAATTCGCCGTTCCGATTTGATTCTCTCATCAAGTGAATCCAATAAAAAAATGAATCCAATACTGAGCACCATACCTATAGAGAATGCAATTAGTATCGTCTTAAAGTGATTTATATTTATAGGCATAGAATTTTTTTGAACTGGGTCTTCTGGTAATATACTCACATTATTAAAATTCAGTATATTCGCTACTTCTTTCTTATAAACAGCGGCTGTAGTATTTGCAATTTTATGAGCAAGCACAGGATCTATATCCACTACATTTATTCTCATAATCTGGGACCCTTGCACACTTTCTGTACTTATTTGTCCACTTAATGCACCTGCAGATCTGTTAATATTCAATTCAGCAGCCACTTTTTCTAATATTACAGGCTCATTTACCATCGCTTTCAATGTATTCATCGTTTCAGCATTAGCTTGAACAATAACCCTTGCTGAAGAGGCATATAATGGTGTTTTTACATATATAGTATACATCGCTCCTGCTACTGTAGTGAGAGTTGTAAATAATAGAAGTATCCAAATTCTTTTTCGTATAATAGTAAATAGATTTTTCAAATTTATTTCCTTATCCATAACTTCCCTCCTCATTTAAAACCAATGAGCTTCAACTTGAAATTGGCATCGAAAACTTAAGAAAAAAAACAATATTTTTATTCTTTTTAATATACAAACATTTCTAGTTAATGCCATTTTAGTTCTTTATACAGAACGAGTCAACACAAATTATTTTCACTAAATTACTTCCTGATGACACTAAAAAAAATGCGACAACATTCGAGTTTTTTCACTGTAGATAAATGACGAAAAAGCCCTAATACCGTAGTATTAGGGCTTTTTTCTCTCTTAGTATAGAGACATATATTGATCGCGTTCCCATTGGTGAACTTGCGTGCGGAAAATATCCCACTCAATTTCTTTTGCTTCAATGAAGTGCTCAAGTAAATGATCACCTAATGCGCCACATACGATTTCATTAGATTGTAAAGTAACTAATGCTTGCGCTAATGTTGCTGGTAAGTCAACGATACCTGCTTCCTCGCGCTCTTCTTTTGTCATTACATAGATGTTACGGTCTACTGCAGCTGGTGGAGTTAATTTGTTTTTAATTCCATCAAGACCTGCTGCTAATAATGTAGCCATTACTAAATACGGGTTTGCAGCTGGGTCAACACTACGTACTTCTACGCGTGTACTAATACCACGAGATGCAGGGATACGCACTAATGGACTACGGTTTTGTGCAGACCATGCTACGTAACATGGAGCTTCATATCCAGGTACTAAACGTTTGTAAGAGTTTACAGTTGGGTTTGCTACCGCTGTAAATGCTGGCGCATGTTTTAAAATACCTGCGATGAAGTGACGAGCATCATCACTTAGTTGTAATTCACCGTTTTGATCGAAGAATACGTTCTCACCATTTTTAAATAATGATAAGTTACAGTGCATACCTGAACCATTTACACCGTATAATGGTTTCGGCATAAATGTTGCATGTAAACCATGTTTACGAGCAATCGTTCTTACAACAAGCTTGAATGTTTGAATATCATCGCATGAGCGAATTGCATTTGCATATTTAAAGTCAATTTCATGTTGACCTGGTGCAACCTCATGGTGAGATGCTTCAATTTCAAAGCCCATTTCTTCAAGTTCAAGAACGATATCACGACGACAGTTTTCCCCTAAATCCATCGGCGCAAGGTCGAAGTATCCACCGTTATCGTTTAATTCTAATGTTGGATTTCCTTTTTCATCAACTTTAAATAGGAAGAATTCTGGCTCTGGTCCAAGATTGAAATCTGAGAATCCTAATGCTTCCATTTCTTTTAACACACGCTTTAAGTTGTTACGTGGGTCGCCATCAAATGGAGTACCATCAGCATTGTAAATATCACAGATTAAACGAGCTACTTTACCTTTTTCAGCTGTCCAAGGGAAAATTACCCAAGTATCTAAATCCGGATATAAATACATATCAGATTCTTCAATACGTACGAAACCTTCAATAGAAGATCCATCAAACATCATTTTGTTATCAAGAGCTTTTGTTAATTGGCTCACTGGAATTTCTACGTTTTTAATTACCCCTAAAAGGTCCGTAAATTGCAGACGGATATACTTTACATTCTCTTCTTTCGCCAAACGGAAAATATCTTCTTTTGTGTACCTAGCCATTAAAAATTCCTCCTTAGTCCCTCTAAACACCTTCAGAATCAGTTATCTTTAGTGAAAAAACCTTGAAATGTCACCTTGTCGCAATGAAGTCCGATTAAATCTACCTGTATGTTGTAGTTCATCTCGAAGAATTTTGCGAAGATCGGATTTTGAAATTTCTTTCGTTTCTTCTTTTACTTTCACTGCTTCTGTTTGATTTTCTTTCATTTGCAATACTTGTTTAATTCCGGCCATATTTAAGCCTTGATCTAACAAATCTTTAATTTCCAACAATTTATCTACATCGTTAAATGAAAATAATCTGCGATTCCCTTTTGTACGGGTTGGAAAAATAAGATTATGCTCTTCATAGTAGCGAATTTGACGTGCAGATAATTGTGTTAAATCCATTACAATACCAATAGGAAACAGCGGAGCAGAACGTCTATCTTCTTTCATCATTTCAGTTCCTCCTTCGCCTTAACTGCTTCTCATTTTATACCACGTTATGTTTAGTGTCAATAGATGTTAGCTTTTCTTACATGGTTTTTTATAAATTTTTTCATTCTTTTTTCTAATGGCACAAATCATTACTTTCACACGAAAAAAAGCTGTCGAAATCGACAGCTTCCCTTTAAGAAATTGTTAATAGATTTTTTTCAATTAACGCATCAATTGCAGAACAAATCGCAATTTTCACATGAGAATAAGTCAATCCACCTTGTACGTATGCAACATACGGAGGACGAATCGGACCATCCGCAGATAATTCGATACTTGCACCTTGAATAAATGTCCCAGCAGCCATAATTACATCATCTTCATATCCCGGCATATAGTTTGCATACGGAGTGAAATGAGAATTAATTGGAGATGCATATTGAATCGCTTGACAGAATGCAATCATACGATCTTTATCGTCAAATTGAACAGATTGAATTAAATCCGTTCTTGGTGCATTCCATGCCGGTGATGTATTCAGCCCTAATTTCTCTAAAAATGCCGCCGTAAAAATTGCACCTTTCAGCGCTTGACCCGCCACATGCGGCGCTAAGAAGAAACCTTGATACATTTCTTGCAGACTGTATAAAGATGCCCCTGCTTCCGCACCAATCCCTGGAGATGTTAAACGATATGCACACGCTTCAACATACTGTTCTTTACCGACAATGTAACCACCCGTTTTAACAATTCCCCCGCCAGGATTCTTAATAAGAGAACCTGCCATTAAGTCCGCACCAACATGACATGGCTCGTTTTCTTCAATAAATTCGCCATAGCAATTATCTACAAATACAATAACATCAGGTTTAATCTCTTTAACAAACGCAATCATCTCTTTAATTTGTGAAACTGTAAACGACGGACGAGTAGCATATCCTTTTGAACGTTGAATACCAATCATCTTCGTGTTACTACGGATCGCAGCTGCAACAGCTTTAAAGTCCACAAATCCCTCTTCAGTTAACGGAACTGCGTTATAACCAATATTATATTCTTTAAATGAGCCTACACCTTTTCCGCGCACACCAACGATTTCTTCTAACGTATCATACGGTTTCCCCGTTATGTATAATAACTCATCTCCCGGACGTAAAATACCAAATAAAGCTGTTGAAATTGCGTGAGTACCTGAAATAATTTGAGGACGAACAAGACCGGATTCTGCCCCAAATACATCCGCATACACTTTTTCTAATGTGTCACGACCAATATCATCATAACCATAACCTGTCGTCGGAATAAAATGCGAATCACTAATTTTATGTTTACGAAAACTTTCTAGCACACGAAATTGATTACTCTCAATTACTTCATCCACACGTTTATGCACTTCTATAATTTGACTTTCTACTTCTTTTACGATTGGAGCAATTTTTTCTCCATTTTTCAAACGATCAAACATTATTATTTTCTCCTTCTTCCACTAAAAATCTCTTTAATTGCCCATTAAGCGATGAATGAGCAAATATATATCCTGTACAATCATATACAAATTTATCTTCTAGAAACTCCATTTTAGTTAATAACGTTTCCGTCTTTAAAAGCGTTAACAACCTACCTTCACTCGGAGGAATTTCCACTTGATAATCATCCATTTCTTCCTTCATCTTCATTTCTATCGCTTCTTTTATACGCAGTAAATCACTTTCTTCAAAAGCACTAGTCATTAAGAAATCCCTTTTCGGAAATGGAATGAAGTTTTGATGCAATTTATCTTTTTTATTATATAACGTAATAATAGGAATATGATTAATTTCAAGGTCTGACAATAATTGTTTTACTGTCTGCTCATGCCCTACATAATTAGGATCTGCTGAATCAACAACATGTAAAATAACATCCGCTTCCCCAGCTTCTTCTAACGTAGATCGAAAAGCAGCAATTAGTGACGTAGGTAAATCTTGTATAAAACCAACCGTATCAGTCAAAAGCACTGTATAACCAGAAGGTAACGGCATCTTTCTTGTCGTCGGATCTAGCGTTGCAAACAATAAGTTTTCTTCAAACGTATCAGCTTCCGTTAATCTATTAAACAACGTAGATTTCCCTGCATTTGTATACCCAATTAACGCAACTTGAAACACTTTATTATCTTTCCTTCTCTCACGATATCTTTTTCGATGTTCTACAACAATCGCAAGTTGCTTCTTTATTTCATCAATACGTGATCGAATATGACGACGGTCCGTTTCGAGCTTCGTCTCTCCCGGCCCTCTCGTACCAATCCCACCACCAAGACGTGATAAAGACAAACCTTGCCCCATAAGGCGCGGCATTGTATATTGCAACTGAGCTAACTCTACTTGAAGCTTACCCTCTCTCGATTTCGCACGTTGCGCAAAAATATCTAGTATTAACTGTGTTCGGTCAATCACTCTCGCATCTAATACTGAAGATAAATTCCGAATTTGACTTGGTGTTAACTCATTATTAAAAACAATAACAGCCGGCTCTAACTCTTCCGTCATCGCAGCAAGCTCTTCTAGTTTACCTTTTCCTATATAAGTTGCAGGATGAAACTTCGGACGCTTTTGCGTCGTTGATACTAACACTTCCGCTCGCGCAGTCTTTGCTAGCGATGCAAGTTCTTTCATGGAATGCATAAATTTTTCATCATCATCTTGCGACAATTGACAGCCAACTAATATGACTTTTTCTTTTTCTTCCATCAAATATGTTCACTCATCCTTTTCGAAATTTAAACCTTCTAATATAATAGCAGAGGAAGCATATTTCATCTAGTTAGCGGGGGAGAAAATTCATGGCATGGGAGATTTTTAGCATCATAGGCACAATCGCCTTCGCACTAAGCGGAGCCATTGTTGCAATGGAAGAAGATTATGATATTTTCGGGGTATATATTTTAGGAATGGCAACCGCATTTGGGGGAGGTGCCCTTCGTAATTTATTAATCGGTTATCCAATCGTCGCATTTTGGCAACAAGACATGTTATTCCAAATCGCACTATTATCAATGACGATTATTTTTCTTTTTCCAAATAAATTAATTAGACATTGGAAAAAGTGGGAAAACATCACGGACGCCATCGGTTTATCAGCATTCGCTGTACAAGGAGCACTATATGCTCAAAAACTAGATTTACCAATTAGCGCTACAATCGTAGCTGCTGTTTTAACAGGCATCGGCGGCGGTATTATTCGCGACCTTTTAGCTCGCAGAAAACCTCTTGTCCTCCGAGCTGACGTATATGCGTTTTGGACGATTTTAGCAGGTTTCTTAATTGGCGCTAAAATTATCGTTAGCGATTGGGCTCTATACACCTTATTCATTTTAATTGTTTGCTTCCGCATGATTTCTATTCATTACAAATGGCATTTACCGCATAGACGTATTGATACAAAGGAACGGTCAATGCATAAATAGCACTCTAACCTCTTTACATATCGTAAAGAGGTTTTTCTTTTCTAACGAGTTTTTCTTTACATAATGTTAATACTAATTTTTAAAGCGAGGTGAATACAAATGACAAACCATGTTAATAAAGGTGCTCAAAAAAGCTCAGTAGACCAAATTACACACGATCCTAATTCAGCACACGAAAAAAGCGCTAAAATGGAACGCTTCCATAAATCTTACCAAGAAAAAGCGAAAAAAGAGTAACGTACTTATACATCAAAAAATAGACGCACAGTTTACGTACTGTGCGTCTCCTCTTCAAGCATCAAATCCATACTTGATATCCCAATTAAATCATATTTATCATACGTATCCTCTTGTAACAATCGCATAGCTTGTGTGCGAATTGATTTTTCAACAATATTCCGTACGTATCGCCCATTACTAAACGATGTAATTTGTGACGAATACTTTGCCGCGTGTAAATGATCTCTAAATTTCCACTCTGCTTCTTTCGACAACTGATATTCACGTTCTTCATACATTCTCTTTCCAATTTCCAACAACTGATTTACCGAGTAATCCGCAAATTCAATAATAAACGGAAAACGAGATTGTAATCCTGGGTTTAATGAAAGAAAATGGTTCATCTCTCTTGAATATCCAGCTAAAATTAATACAAAACCGTGTTGCTTATCTTCCATATGCTTCACAAGTGTATCAATAGCTTCCTTCCCAAAATCCTTCTCTCCACCCCGCGCTAATGAATACGCCTCATCAATAAATAAAATCCCTCCCATAGCCTTCTTTATTAAATCCCTTGTCTTTTGTGCTGTATGTCCGATATACTCACCTACAAGATCAGCACGTTCAGCTTCAACTAAATGCCCCTTCGATAAAATATTCATCTCAAACAACAATTTCCCTATCATTCTAGCAACGGTTGTCTTCCCAGTACCGGGATTCCCCCTAAATAACATGTGAAGCACTTGCTTCTCAGACTTCAACCCCACCTCTTGCCTTTTTTTATTTACATAAATCCAAGCATAAATTTCTTTTATTATCTTTTTTATATCATCCATCCCAACAAGTTTTCCCATCTCTTCTTCAATTCTCTGCAACATCTCATGTTTAGTAGTGGTTTCACTTGAAATTACCGTTTTATTTTCTGATGCCGGTAACGAAATTTTCTTTCGATGGTTTAATACAATATTAATTTGATTGTTATTTTTCTTACGCATCGATTGTTCCATACAATCACCTCATTTTATCCACTCACCAAATATTATTATTCCAGTCCCTCTTGCAAATGCCTATTTTCAGAAAAGTTTGCTATAATATAAGAAATAATCAAGGTGGTGGGACTATGGAAACAACGGAATTCCATGATACAATACAAGCCTTTTCTATTTTTTTATTGAATAAAGGCCGAAAGTCTTCAACCATTAAACGTTATGTTTATGACATTGAAGATTTTGGACATTGGTTAGAAAAAAACAAAAAGCTCCCTTCCAGTAATATATGGGCAACACTTTGTACAAAAGACTATGAAGATTACTTTTCAGACTTAAAAAAGAATCGACACTACTCTGAGAAAACAATGCATCGTGTATTTATTGTATTAAATAGAATGCATCATTTTCTTAACATTCCAAATCCATTAAAGAATATGGAAATTACTATTCAACCAAACCGTGCATTGCGTAATGAAGATTTCATTTCATCCGATGAAGAAAAAAGATTAAAGCATATAGTCACTTCATTAGAAGGACTTTCAGAAAAACAACGTCCTGTTCGTCCGTTATTAATGGATCGTAATATCGTCATTTTAAGTCTATTAATCGACTACGGACTATCCTTACAAGAGCTTACAGCATTAACTATGCATCACGTTCATTTTGAAACTAATACACTTTCTATTCCAGCAACCGCAGGAGTAGAAAGAACAATCCCATTAGCAGTCGAAGACAAAAAACAACTGTACACATATTATAAAAGTATTCCAGAACCAGTTCGTCCTAAATACCATAGTAATGACCCATTGTTTGTTGCATTCGATTTTAACCGTGGAACATACAGATGGGTATATGAAAACGACGCACCAAAAGCACTAACAGAAATCGCTATTCAAAAAATGATCCGACTTGAAGTAGCAAGAGCGAATTTACGTAAAGGCATTTCTGGACAACATTTCCGGAACACATTTATTTTACGCCTAATAAAAAAACAAACCCCAGAGCCAGAGATCATAAAATTAGTTGGCTTCAAATCAAAAATTTCACTAAAACGGTATTATCAATATGCTGAAAATAAAAAAAACGCCCTATAATAAGGCGTTTTTTTTATTTCTTTCTCGAAACAATCAATTTCACTATGACCATTTAACTACTCCCTGCATCTACTATGATGAGTTTCGTTCACATTCTTATTAGAAAGGAGAGATTTAATGTCTCGTTTTAACGACAATCAAAATAAATACTCCAATCCATGCTTTCCAACTAGCGCTGGACGCATTCCAACTACCCCAACGATTCCAATTACTAAAGCGCAAATTAGAACATTCCGCGCAATCATTAACGATTTAATAAAAATAATCCCTAAACTTTTCGCCAATCCATCTCCCAAAAACATAGAGGATCTAATAGATACATTGCACCTACTAAGCAAATTCATCTGTTCACTAGACACTACTTCCGCTCTGAAAGCACAAGGATTAGCCATCATTAAAAACTTAATAACTATATTAAGAAATCCAACCTTTGTAGCAAGTGCTGTATTTATTGAACTTCAAATTTTAATTAATTATTTACTTTACATTACAAAGTTATTCCGAATTGATCCTTGTACACTCCAAGAACTCCTTAAATTAATTGCAGAGTTACAAACTACTCTAGTTAATTCAGCTTCGTTCGGCAGAGGACCTACTGGACCTACTGGACCTACTGGACCTCAAGGTAATACGGGCGCTACTGGTGCCACTGGTCCTAGAGGTAACACAGGCGCTACTGGTGCTACCGGACCTAGAGGTAACACAGGTGCTACTGGTGCCACTGGTCCTAGAGGTAACACAGGCGCTACTGGTGCTACCGGACCTAGAGGTAACACAGGTACTGGTGCTACTGGTAACACAGGCGCTAGGTCCTAGAGGTAACACAGGCGCTACTGGTGCTACCGGACCTAGAGGTAACACAGGCGCTACTGGACCCTAGAGGTAACACAGGCGCTACTGGTGCTACACCTAGGTAACACGGGTAACACAGGCCTGCACTGGTGCTACCGGACCTCACAGGCGCTACTGGTGCTAACCTAGAGGTAACACAGGTGCTACCGGTGCTACTGGACCTCAAGGTGTTCAAGGTAACACGGGTAACACGGTGCTACTGGACCTCAAGGTGCTCAAGGTAACACGGGTGCTACTGGACCTCAAGGTGTTCAAGGTAACACGGGTGCTACCGGTTCCACTGGACCTCAAGGTGTTCAAGGTAACACGGGTAACACGGGTGCTACTGGACCTCAAGGTAACACAGGCGCTTCAAGGTAACACAGGCGCTACTGGACAAGGTAACACGGGTAACTACAGGTGCCACTGGACCTCAAGGTGTTCAAGGTAACACGGTAACACAGGTGCTACTGGACCTCAAGGTGTTCAAGGTAACACGGGTACACAGGTGCCACTGGACCTCAAGGTGTTCAAGGTAACACGGTGCTGGACTCACCTCAAGGTATTCAAGGTAACACGGGTGCTACCGGTTCCACTGGACCTCAAGGTGTTCAAGGTAACACGGGCTACCGGTTCCACTGGACCTCAAGCTACCTCAAGGTGCTACCGGACCTCAAGGTGTTCAAGGTAACACAGGTCTACTGGACCTCAAGGTAACACGGGTGCTACTGGACCTCAAGGTATTCAAGGTAACACGGGTGCTACCGGTTCCACTGGACCTCAAGGTGTTCAAGGTAGGTAACAAGGTGTTCAAGGTAACACGGGCGCTACCGGTTCCACTGGACCTCAAGGTATTCAAGGTAACACGGGTGCTACTGGACCTCAAGGTATTCAAGGTAACACGGGTGCTACCGGTTCCACTGGACCTCAAGGTGTTCAAGGTAACACCTCTGGACCTCAAGGTGGTAACACGGGTGCTACCGGTTCCACTGGACCTCAAGGTATTCAAGGTCACAGGTGCTACTTCCACTGGACCTCAAGGTGTTCAAGGTAACACAGGTGCTACTGGACCTCAAGGTATTCAAGGTAACACGGGTGCTACCGGTTCCACTGGACCTCAAGGTGTTCAAGGTAACACGGGTAACACAGGTGCCACTGGACCTCAAGGTGTTCAAGGTAACACGGGTAACACAGGTGCTACCGGACCTCAAGGTGTTCAAGGTAACACGGGTAACACAGGTGCCACTGGACCTCAAGGTGTTCAAGGTAACACGGGTGCTACTGGACCTCAAGGCGCTCAAGGACCAGCGGGCGCTACTGGCGCTACTGGCGCTACTGGACCTCAAGGTAACACAGGTGCTACCGGACCTCAAGGTGTTCAAGGTAACACGGGTGCTACTGGTATAGGAGTTACCGGACCTACTGGACCTTCTGGTGGGCCTCCTGGACCTACTGGACCTCAAGGTGTTCAAGGACCAACGGGTGCTACTGGTATAGGAGTTACCGGACCTTCTGGGCCTAGCTTCCCAGTAGCGACAATCGTTGTAACAAACAACATCCAACAAACAGTACTCCAATTTAATAACTTTATTTTTAGTACTGCAATTAACGTAAACAACATTATCTTTAACGGCACAAATACAGTTACTGTTATTAACGCTGGTATTTATGTAATTAGCGTATCTATTTCTACAACTGCGCCAGGATGCGCCCCACTTGGAGTAGGAATTTCAATTAATGGAGCTGTTGCTACTGACAACTTCTCTTCAAATCTAATAGGCGACTCACTTTCATTTACTACAATCGAAACATTAGCTGCTGGAGCAAACATTTCTGTCCAATCTACTCTTAACGAGATTACGATCCCTGCAACAGGAAACACTAACATTCGTCTTACTGTATTTAGAATCGCTTAAATTTCACTATTTATTGTTTATGGCAAATAAAAAAAGAGCGAGAAACTGAACTGCACCCCAATTGTTAGACACATAATCTAACAATTGGAGGTGCAGTTTTTCTATGGCTAAATTTACAGCTGATGAAAAAATACACATCGTTCTACGTTATTTGAACGGAAAAGAAAGTTATCGAGAAATTGGTAAAGAAATCGGGATAAGAAACACAGTAATTTTGAATTGGGTAAACCAATATAAGCAGAATGGTGTGGAAGCTTTTCTAAAACAGTATACAAATTACACACAGCGTTTTAAACTAGACGTACTAAACTTTATGGTTGAAAACGGTACATCCTTATTTGAAGGGGCAGCTATCTTTAACATTCCTGCCCCTTCAACAATTAGTGTTTGGAAAAAACAACTCGAAACACAAGGAATTGATGCCCTTCAATCAAAGAAAAAGGGGCGTCCATTCATGAAAAAAGAGTCAAATAAACAATCAAAACAAATATTAGCTGAAGGCTCAATCGAAGCGCTTGAAGCTCGTATTAAACAGCTTGAAATGGAAAATGAGTACTTAAAAAAGTTGAATGCCTTAGTTCAAAACAAGGAAAAGTCACTAAACGAGACAAAGCGCAAGTAATCTATGAATTAAGGCATAAATATTCCGTGAAAGCACTCGTGAAGCTAGCTGAAATTCCACGAAGCACATATTATGATTTAGTGAAGAAAATGAATCGTCCGGATCTAGATGCCGATTTGAAAGCTGAAATTAAAGAAATTTATGAGGAAAATGAATGTCGTTATGGCTACCGCCGCATTCGTGATGAGTTAACGAATCGTGGTCAGAAAGTAAATCACAAGAAGGTTCAGCGTATGATGAAGGAGCTTGGGGTAAAGTGTGTTGTACGTATGAAAAAATATAAGTCTTATAAGGGTAAATTCGGTAAAATTGCACCAAATATTTTAGAACGAAATTTTAATGCAGATGCACCAAATCAAAAATGGGTAACAGACATCACAGAGTTTAAATTGTTCGGAGAGAAACTTTATTTATCACCTGTATTAGACTTGTATAATGGTGAAATTATTACATATACAATTGGTTCTAGACCGACGTATTCACTTGTTTCAGAGATGTTAGAGAAATCCTTAGAACGTTTACCTGAAAATCACCAGCTACTGATGCATTCAGATCAAGGATGGCATTATCAAATGAAACAATATGTCCGTACACTTGAATCAAGAGGTATTGTGCAGAGTATGTCTCGAAAAGGGAACTGTTATGACAACGCAGTAATAGAAAACTTCTTTGGGATCATGAAGTCAGAATTCCTCTACATAAAAGAGTTTGAAAGTGTAGAGTATTTTAAAATAGAATTAGAAAAATATATAGATTATTATAATACGAAACGGATAAAGGCAAAATTAAAAATGAGCCCGGTGCAATACCGGACTCGCTTTTATCAAGCTGCCTAATGAAATAACCGTGTCTAATTTTTAGGGGTCACTTCATACTCGCTCTTTTTTGTTATGTACAATAATTCATTACTACTCTAATTCAATTGAAACATTTTTTTGTGGTACAAATGTAGAAATTGCATGTTTATAAATAAGCTGTTGCTTACCTTCTGTTTCCAGCAGGACTGTAAAATTATCAAATCCTTTAATTAATCCACGAAGCTGGAAACCATTTAATAAGTACAGCGTAACGAACGTATTCTCTTTACGGAGTTGATTTAAAAACTGATCTTGAATATTGATTGATTGCTTCATGTCGAATCCTCCTCTTTTTCTCTACTTACTATTATTCGACTTTAGTTGTAGCTTTCCTTCTATGTATCGTAAAATTTCTGACGTTTTTTCACCATCAGTAACATCGAACCACGCGACATCCATCTTATTACGGAACCACGTTAATTGACGTTTTGCATAACGGCGTGAATTCGTCTTTAATTGTGATACCGCTTCTTCTAAAGATACACGATTCTCAAAATAATCATATATCTCTTTATAACCAATCGCTTGAATAGATTGACAATCTCGCACTCCTCTTTCATGTAGACCTTTTACTTCTTCTAATAAACCTTGTTCAATCATTAGGTTAACACGTAAGTTAATGCGATCGTATAGCATTTCTCGATCCATTGTCAAGCCAATTAATGAAACATCGTACAGTAACTCATTTTCTTGTTTTTCGAGCTGGTTACTCATTTTTCCACCCGTCGTGTGAAAAATTTCTAACGCCCGAATAACACGCCTTACATTATTGGCATGAATACGCTCCGCACTTTCTGGATCTACTTCTTGCAACTTTTTATGTATATATTCCACACCGCGTTCTAATGCTAATTTTTCCATCTGTTCTCGGTATGTAGCGTCCCCAGCCTCATCTGTAAACTGGTAATCGAATAGAACAGATTGTATATAGAGACCGGTTCCACCAACAATAATTGGTAATTTCCCGCGCTCAGTAATTTCTCGAATGCACTTACGGACACGTTCTTGAAATTCCGCCACAGAAAATGAATCTTCCGGATCTTTTATATCAATCATATAATGCGGAATTCCGTCCATCTCATCTGTCGTCACCTTTGCAGTCCCGATATCCATCGTACGATAAATTTGCATGGAATCACCACTAATAATCTCACCATTCAACGCTTTTGCAAGATCGATACTTAATTTCGTCTTCCCGACAGCAGTTGGCCCAATGATGACAGCAACTTTTTCACGTTGCACTTCTCCCATATCATTCAACTCTCTTTATGTAATATACTCCATCTATTGATTATACCCAATCTTACCAATTTTAACGGCATGATTGCAAGTTCTTTGAATCTAGTACATGAAATTATACATAAAAAAAGAGCATAGCTTGTCCAATTCTGCATATACATGATAAAAAATAGCTCGGAGAGGGTGCAATGACTATGAAACAAGCGACTATCGATTTTCCATTATTAATAAAGGACCTTATTTTAGCTACCGCTACAAAAGAACAAAATTGTTCACAAGAAGAATTATACTTCGCACTAAATTGTTTACTACGTTCCTTTCATTCTACTCTTCAAGAAACAGCATTACATCCAGAAAATAAAAATACAGAGTATATGCAAACTCAATTTTGCACCGCGTATAAAATTATTACAGGTAAAACAATTTACCCTTTTCAATAATTCTTATATAAAAAAAGCGGCCGCTTAGACATTTTCAAGCAGCCGTTTTTTATTTCAATACCTTATTTTATAACTTTCACTTTAACGGATTTACGACCCCAACTATCAGCAGTGCTATCTGAACCAACTAAAACGTCAATACGGTTTCCTTTAATCGCGCCACCAGTATCTCCAGCAATTGCTTCTCCATATCCTTCCACCCACACTTTTGATCCAAGAGGAATTACTTTCGGATCAACAGCAATAACTTTCATATTTGGATTCGCTGTTAAATCATGCCCCATCGCAGTTAACACACGACCACCATATGTGCCATTTTCACTCGGATTAGCTGTGTAAGCTGTCGCTTCTACTGTTATTTCACGACCAGCAGGTGCACTTGTTTCAGTAGATTTCGCCACTGGCTTAGCTGCCGGCTTCGCTTGTGCTACTGGTTTACTTGATGCCCCACTTTTAACAGATTCTTTTCCGTTAACTGCCGTATCATTTTTAGCCGGAGTTTTCTCCTTAACTGATGTATCATTTTTAACCGCCGTTTTCTCCTTAGTTGGTGCTTCATCTTGAGCTGGAACTTCTTTCCTTTCAATAACAGATGCTGTACCTGTTAAAAATGGTACGTGAACATACGCCGCTTTCCCGCTATATTCGAATTGTAACCATTCGTTTTGTACTTGATTTGTCGTTTCAATCAAGTCATCTTTTTTAAGCGTGCCAAGAATTTCTGAATCAGTATTCGCTCCAGCACGAACGTTTAATACGTTTGCTGTTACATAATAAGAACTTTTCGTAAACTCAGCACTTACAAACGCTTCTTTGCCATCTAATTTAATTTTGGACCATCCGTTTTCTGTATTTATAACATCTAATTTATTTCCACTTAACATTTTACCTACAAGCTTTGATTCTACAGTTGGGTTTTCTCTAACGTTTAATACATCTGTTGTTACAATCGTTTCCGCTTTAGCAGAACCTACAAAAATCCCAAGACCAAAAACTGCTGCTGTTGCTATACCTAATAATTTTTTCATGAATAGCCTCCATTTGCTTTGTTTTCGTGTTCTCATTATAGCAACAGTTTTTTGGAAAATTTCGAAAATCACACAATTACAAAGCATTCGTAATAAACGATTAATGATTTGTAACATAAATTTCCATATTAAAGAATTGTATTTCCATCAAAATTAGCAATAGTTTTCATATATTTCTCACACATTAGCATAAGAATTTTTTTCCAGAAAAAATTACAGTATTACTTTTTTGTTACAAAAAAATCACTTTTCATTACATCTTTTACCAAAATCCATCATAATCCAATTATTAAATTACTTTTTGTAACAAAAAAGGAACAACTCCTATTAGCTGTCCCTTTTTATCTTTTATTTAACTTTCTTCTTCCAAACACCTATCATAATAGCTGAAACAATCGTCCCAATTAATATAGAGAAAATATATAGCAACGGTTTATTCACTAATGCGATAACGAACAATCCACCATGCGGTGCCGGCAATGTAATTTGGAATAACATAGATAAGGCACCCGCGATACTTGAACCAGCAACACAACTTACAATTACACGTACCGGATCGGCAGCGGCAAATGGAATAGCACCTTCTGTAATAAACGACGCTCCCATAATATAATTTGTTAAACCAGATTTACGTTCCGCTTCTGTAAATTTTGTTTTAAAGAATGTAGTTGCTAATGCAATCGCAAGTGGCGGTACCATACCACCAGCCATAACAGCAGAGTGCACTCCAAAATTCTTTGCTTCTATTGCAGCAATACCAAATGTAAATGCAGCTTTATTAATTGGACCACCCATATCAATTGCCATCATACCACCTAAAATAAGTCCTAATAATATAGCATTCGTACCACTCAAACCATTTAACCATCCTGTTAACATTTCATTTAATGCTACTACAGGCGGGTTTACTACTTTTTGCATAACAACTCCTGTAATCAACAATCCAAAGACTGGATATAATAAAACAGGTTTAATTCCTTCTAACTGTACTGGTAATCCTGAAAATAATCTTTTCAATCCTAAAACAACATATCCAGCTAAGAAACCAGCAATTAATCCACCTAAAAATCCCGCATTCGCTTGTGCTGCTAAAAACCCACCTACAACACCAGGCATAAAACCAGGTCGATCAGCAATAGAGCTTGCAATAAATCCAGCTAAAATTGGTACAAGGAATAAGAAGGCTCCTTTTTCTCCACCGCCAATAGCCATTAATATTTCAGCAATAGGACCTTTTGCCTTAATTCCACCGAACATAAACGCTAACGCGATTAAAATCCCGCCACCAACAACGAATGGAAGCATATTACTTACACCGCTCATTAAATGCTTATAAATTCCCAGCCCTTTTTCTTTCTCTACACTTTCTGCCTTCCCATCCTGTTTTACACCCTTAAAGATTGGTGCATCTTGTTTTACAGCTCGATTAAGAAGGATTTCAGTTTTTCTAATGCCATCAGCGACCGGCACTTGAATGACATGTTTTCCAGCAAAACGGTTCATTTCTACTTGTTTATCTGCCGCAACGATAATCGCTGTTGCACGTTCAATATCCTCTTTCGTT
Source organism: Bacillus sp. FSL R9-9410 (assembly GCF_038050385.1). Classification (NCBI taxonomy): domain Bacteria; kingdom Bacillati; phylum Bacillota; class Bacilli; order Caryophanales; family Bacillaceae; genus Bacillus; species Bacillus sp. FSL R9-9410. Next base: position 1,181,179 of record NZ_JBBOTV010000001.1, on the reverse strand, counting down.
AAACCATTCTTTATACCTGTTGATCCGTTCGTTTCAACTTTAATGGCTATACCTAACTCTGCTGCTTTTGCTTTTAAACTATCCGCAGCCATATATGTGTGAGCGATACCAGTTGGACAAGCTGTAACAGCTAATACGTACGGTTCATTCCCTTCTGGCTTTGCTACTTCAACTTCTTCTTTTTCTTCTTCTTTTTCATTCTCTTTTTCATCAAATAAACGAAGAAGTTCCTCTTCATCCTTTGCTTCTAATAATTGTTTACGAAAACCTTCATCCATTAATAATGTAGATAGACGAGACAACGTTTCTAAATGAGTATTATTCGCCCCTTCACTTGCAGCAATCATAAAGAATAAATGAGAAGGCTGTCCATCAAGCGACTCATAGTTGATACCGCTTACACTTCTACCAAAACAAATCGATGGTTGTTTAACGGCATTCGTCTTCGCATGAGGTATAGCAATACCTTCACCAATTCCTGTTGTACTTTGTGACTCTCGCTTTAGAATAGCTTCTTTAAATTCAGCTTTATTATTTAAACGATTCGCACCATTTAATTTCTCAACTAATTCATCTATGACAGCTTCTTTATTTGAAGCTGTCATATTCATAATGACTGTATCCCTTTTTAATAGTTCTGTAATTTTCATATGTTGCTTCCCCCTATCGCTTAACTACAACTACTTGCGACAACAATTCTTCTACTTTTTCCTTTGTACATAAATCTGCTGAAAATGCTGTTGCACTCCCCGTTGCAACACCATATTGAAATGCTTTTTCAATATCTTTTGTCTGTTCATATTTACCTACAAATCCTGCAACAAGGGAATCTCCCGCCCCAACTGAATTAATTACAACACCTTTTGGAACAGTTGCTTCATATATACCTTCTGCCGTAAATAATAAAGCTCCATCTCCTGCCATTGATACGATAACGTGCTCTACACCTTGTTCGATTAATTTTCTTCCATACGGTAAAATGGCTTCTACTGTTGAAAGCTCCACTCCGAATAACTCACCAAGTTCATGATGATTTGGCTTTATTAAAAATGGCTTATTTTTAGTTACATGCTGCAGTGCACTTCCACTTGCATCTACTACTACACGAATACCTTTTTCGGCTCCAAACGCTGCGATTGATTCATAAAAGGTAGTTGGAATAGAGGAAGGTACACTTCCGGCTAGTACAACACAATCTCCAGATTGCATACTTTCGATTTTTTTCATCAATTGTTCAAATTGCTCATTTGTCACACTAGGACCTTGTCCATTTAGCTCTGTTTCTTCTTGCCCTTTTATTTTCACATTAATTCGGGAATCTCCGTCTACTTGAACGAAGTTTGTTGTTACACCTTCCGCATGTAATACATCTTTAATAAATTTACCGGTAAATCCACCGGTAAATCCAAGCGCTACATTTTCAACATCTAAACGATGAAGAACGCGAGAAACATTAATGCCTTTCCCTCCTGGAAATTTCATATCTTTCTCTGCTCGGTTTACTGTTCCTAAATCGAAAGAATTAACTTGTACTACATAATCAATAGATGGGTTTAAAGTAACTGTATAGATCATTGTTTATCAGCCTCAATTACATTGGTTTGTCTTTTATATTTTTCTAAATCAATTTCTAAATGATTTGTAATAATGCTTGCATCTTCAACATTTGCAATTTTCGCAAACGCAACTTCTGAAAATTTACTTTCATCAATTAAGAAATACCCTTCGTTCGCTAATGTTAATGCCCTTTGTTTCAAGAGTGCTTCTTCTGGATCTGGTGTTGTATACCCTAACTGTTCATGTACACCATTGGCTCCTAAAAAACATTTATCAAAGCGATACTTCTGTATACTTTCCTGTGCCATAGCACCAATTAAAGCTTTCGTCCTACTCTTCATCATCCCGCCTAGTAAATACGCACGAATATTATTTTCAACTAAAGCTTCAATATGCATAAGTCCATTCGTTACGACAGTAACATCTTTATTTATTAAAAATGGAATCATTTCAAATGTTGTACTTCCTGCATCTAAATAAACGCAATCCCCTTGTTCAACAATACTAGCCGCATGCTTGGCAATTTGTTGTTTTATTTGAATGTTTTTGGATGATTTTTCAATCATCGTTGGCTCCTGTCCTTTTCCTGTTAAAACAGAGGCACCACCATGAACTCTTTTTAATAACCTTTGTTTTTCCAATTGTGCTAAATCACGACGAATTGTCGATTCAGAGCTTTCTGTTCTTTCCACTAATTGCTGTAATTTAACCACTTTTTGTTCTTTCACAAGTTGTAGTATCATTTGATGACGTTCAGGAGTTAACATCTTCTTCACCTCTTCTTTGATTATAGTATAATGAAAACGATCACAAAATTCAACCATAAACAATCAAAAATAACCATTAACAATCACGATCGGTTATAAACAACAAAAAGAAACCTATTTGATACAACAATCAAATAGGTTTCTTCTCTCGCTTCACTTATAAAGAAGCTTTATAAATTGCACGAACATCATCTTTATTTAATTTTTTAAAGTTACCGAATTCACCATAAGCCATCGCTTTATCCGCCATTAAGTCAATTTCACTTTCTCTAATAGCGTAATCAGCTAATGTTACTGGCGCTTCAATCGAAGTCCAAAATTGACGTAACGTCTCAATTCCCTCTAATGCAATCTCTTTATCGGTCTTCCCATCTGTTTCTACATCGAATACACGAATAGCGAACTGTTTAAAACGACTGATATTTTCATCTACAACATGCTTCATCCAGTTCGGGAATAAAATCGCAAGGCCACCCCCATGTGGTATATCATGAACAGCAGAAACTGCATGCTCAATATTATGAGTTGCCCAATCTCCTCTTACTCCCATTGCTAAAATACCGTTTAAAGCCATCGTTCCGCAATATAAAATCGTTTCCCTATGCTCATAATTTTCTAAATTATTTAAAAGCTTAGGAGCTGTTTCAATTACTGTTTTTAAAATAGACTCACAATAACGATCTTGTAATTCTGTATTCATGCCGTGATGGAAATATTGCTCTAATACGTGCGACATAATATCGACCATACCATAAATTGTTTGGTCTCTCGGCACAGACGCAGTATGTACTGGATCTAAAATTGAAAACTGAGGGAATGTAACCGGACTGCCCCAGCCGTACTTTTCATTCGTTTCCCAGTTTGTAATTACAGAGCCTGCATTCATTTCAGAACCTGTTGCCGCAAGAGTGAGTACAGTACCGAACGGTAACGCCTCGCTAGCAAATGATTTTTTCGTTACAATATCCCATACATCTCCATCATATTTACTACCAGCAGCAATCGCTTTCGTACAGTCGATTACACTTCCTCCGCCAACCGCTAAAATAAATTCGACTCCATTGTCTTTACAAATTTGAATCCCTTTCTTTACTGTTGATAAACGAGGATTCGGTTCAACACCCGTCAACTCAAACACTTCCGCATTTATATCCTTTAAAATAGAAATTACATTATCATAAATACCGTTTCTTTTAATACTTCCTCCTCCATATACGAGAAGAACTTTTTTACCGAACTGTGGAATTTCAGTTTTTAACTGCTCTAATTGTCCTTTACCAAAAATAAGTTTTGTTGGATTACGAAATACAAAATTTTGCATATATCTTTACCATCCCTTCCATATGAAAAGCAACTATACTTTTGTATACCACACTTTTTTAATTTCACAAACAAATTTGCTTAACAAAAAAATCCCAGCCTTAAAGGCTGAGATTTTTTATTGATAATAAGGCGAGATCATTAAGTAAACAATAACACCAGATAAACTTACATATAACCAAATCGGCATCGTCCAACGTACAATTTTACGGTGACGTGTTAATTGATTCGTAAAACCAAATACTAGTGCGAACAATGCAAGTGGTACAATAATCGCCGCAAGGATAATATGTGTAATTAAAATGATGAAATACACATATTTAATGAATCCTTCTCCACCGAAATGTGTTGCTGGTGCCAAGTAATGATACGATAAATATGACACACAAAATAATAAAGTCGTGGTAAATGCTGCAAGAATAAAGCCACGATGCATTTTCACATTCTTTTTAATAATAGAGAATAAAGCTGCTAATAAAAATACAAACGTAAAACTATTAAAAATTGCATTTAACATTGGTAAGATAGTTACATCAAAATGTACTTCTCCTTCATATCCCACGGGTCCAAAGAACAAAAATAAAATAATCGCATTTACAATTACAGAAAGCGTTATCACAATAGGAGCATAGCTTTTCTGATTAGTTGATTGATTCACCAATATGGTCACTCCTCTTCCTTCAAATATGTATACGTAACCTCACTATTTTAACATATTATTCACAGTGTAAATGTGACAATAGTTTGACACAGTAAGACTACACAAAGAAAAAATCCTTCTTAATAAAACTTCTTAAGAAGGATTTTATCGCTTTATTATTTAAATAGCAATGCAATTAGTTTTTGTTAAAAAACGTATTGCTATACGCTTGATATATTTCAGACACTTGATATCCCATTAATGAAATTGCTGTTAATGAAAAGAAACCAATCATAAGAAATCGAAACCACATATAAATCTCCTCCTTGTATTTAGCTTAAAAAGCGTTGGCTACATAACAAGTTGGATGGCATTCGTCTTCATCACTTTCCTTCTTCTTCACAATCGCCGTTATAAAACGAATCATAAAGAATATAACAAAAGGAATTTGTTTATCATTTATATTGGCATAGTTTAGCAACGGTTCTCGTTGTAAATCGAACGGGGATGAGAAGGAATAGAACATACCTTGCTCTTCCATATATACGATTACAATTTTCATACAAAATACTATCCCGAGAAACGAAACAATATCTTGCCATTCTGTCGTATATAACAGATTATATAGTTCTAATACGTACTCTTCCATCATCATCCCTCCTTCCTTTTTTACCATTTTGCTCTCCTTCATATAAAAAGTCAAGAAAAAAGTTTATATTCACTATGACAATAGTAATTACTCTTTTCTTTACTTATATATGAAGCTTTTCTAGCAATGATTGGATATACCATTCTTCGAAAACAAGATATCATAGGAAGTTCGATAGCCGAATTCATGCTATCGGTAAAATAATATGTGACGTCAAGAACAGGACGCTAAAACATCGGAACACGAATCTGTACGGTATAGTGATAGTACCTAGCTCACGAACCTATATGGTATAGTGATAGTACCTAGCTCACGAACCTATATGGTCTGTCGTGAGAGTGGTGATGGCACACCGCACTCTTGCACGTCAGCGATACCAGAAATGGACTTCGCCTTTGGTAGCAAGAATCCCACTGACATTAGTCAGCTTGCCCCTTTAAGGGTGGGAGTGTCAAATAACCTATTGTTGTTTTTTATTTATGTAAATTACTTTGTCGTATTCACATCTAAAGTTTTAAGAGATTCTTTTCCATCTCTCAAATAACTATTTATGAGACTTAAAAGTAACTTCCCACCAACCAACATCGCACGTTCATCAAAATCAAATTGAGGATGATGATGTGGATATGTTGCTCCTATTTCTTCATTACCCGCACCTGTGAAGAAAAATGCTCCTGGAACATGTTCTAAGTAATACGCAAAATCTTCTCCACCCATAATCGGTGGTACTTCAATGACTCTGTCTCTTCCAAGATCACGTTTCGCAATCTCCATAAAATGACTCGTTTCATCTAAATGATTTATTAATATTGGATAACCGCGTTTATATTGAATATTAACTTCAGCATGAAGAGACTGACAAATCCCCTCAACAACTCGTTTAAATTCCTTCTCCATAAATTCTCTCACTTCAGGATCTAACGTCCGAATTGTCCCTGTAAATGTAGCGGTATCCGCAATAATATTATCTGCTTGACCAGCATGGAATGTACCAACTGATAATACAGCAGATTGCAACGGATCTACTTTTCTACTAACTAAAAGTTGCAATTGATTAATAACTTGTGTTGCAACGATAATGGCATCTACAGTATGATGCGGCATACCGCCGTGACCACCTCTCCCTTGAATCTTCACTTCAAAAGTATCAGCTGCAGCCATCATTGCTCCAGCTTTCGCCCCAACAATTCCTACAGGCATTTGAGAAGATAAATGTGTGCCAAAAACAACATCTACTCCTTCTAAACAACCATCCTCAATCATGGCAATTGCCCCACCAGGTTCTTTCTCTTCTGCATGTTGATGAATAAGGATTATTTTTCCTGAAAGTTGGTCTCTGTTATCACTTAATATTTTCGCAACACCTAAAAGTGTTGCTGTATGTCCATCATGGCCACAAGCGTGCATTACGCCAGGAACCTTTGATCTATATGAAACTTGCTTTTCATCTTGAATCGGCAGTGCATCAAAATCAGCACGCAACGCGATCGTCTTCCCAGGTATTCCACCTTCAATTACGCCGATTACCCCTCTTCCCCCGACATCTGTTTTCACATCAATATGAAAACTTTTTAAGATTCCAGCTATTTTTTTCGGTGTTTCTATTTCTTGAAACGATAGCTCTGGGTATTGATGAAAATCTCTTCGCCACGAAACCATTTGATTATATAAACTTTCCAATTCTTTATGCCATGTTTCTATCATAGAAATTCTCCTTTCTTTTTAACACTTTACATAAAAGTACATAATATTCTGCATTTAATCAATAAAAAAGAGAACTTTCTTTAAAAGTACTCTTAATTCTCCAAAATATGAAACATTCTATTCTAATTATTATTTTGCTTTAATACAAAAACTGAAAGTTCAGGTACACTCCAAAACCTGACAGGCATTCGAGTCGTTCCAATACCTCGATTTACATATAAATGTAACGGCTTACTCTTACCTTCTAATTCATACATACCTTCAACATAGCTCTCAGCTAATTTTGTAGTAATTAATGGACCTACAAAAGGAATCTGAACTTGTCCTCCGTGACTATGTCCTGACATTTGAAAATCAACTGGATAACGAGCTACTTTGTCTACAACATCAGGCTCATGTATTAATAGCATATTGAAATCTTGTTGTCTTAAGTTTTTTAAAGTCGAATCTATTTGTGGTTTCCCTAATAAAAAATCATCCAAACCTGATATTGTAATATACTTGCCATTTTCCGATTTAATTTTCTGTACTTCATTTACTAAAACAGAAAAACCAGCTTCCTCCATATACTTTTTGTAAAATAAACTACCACCCCCACCTCTATCATGATTCCCAAACACAGCATATTTTCCTAGGGGAGCATGAATTTTCTGCAAAATGACTTTCGCTTCTTCTCTTTCCTCATTATAAGATCCAAACTTATCTATTAAATCTCCTGTAAAAACTACTATATCTGGATGTAACTCATTCATCTTCTCCACCAAATTTTCTAATTGTTTCAGTGTAAACTCTGGCCCTAAATGCACATCTGAGAATTGCAATATCCTTTTATTATTAAACTCTTTAGGAATCGTCGAAGCTTCTATTTCATTCCACGTGACTGTTACTAGTTTTCGTTCTATTTCTGTCGCATAAAAATACAAGCTTACTGAAATCATTACTATACTTATTAAACCAGTAATGATAATTTTTTTTAAGTTTGATATGTTTTGTTCTTTCTTCACACGATGAGTATTCATGTTTTCACCTCTAGAAGTACTTTAAAGCCTTATTGTTACATTAATGTGACAACATGAACAATGTTAGTTATATCCAATTTCATCCCGCTCACTTCCACAAGTTTATACAGAAGTCACAACATATTTTTATACTACCTTATTTCATATCTTATAATTAAGAAACTACCTTCTAATAAAGAGCAACCTAAAATAAAGAACAAATCTGTATCCGCTTAAATTGAATGTTTATAAAGTGGTCCTAAAAAACATTACAAATATCATTTTTTTTTACGAATGTATGTACGTACACTTGTTCTCGGATGTTTTATACGTTATAATAACAACTTAAATAGCATTATTTACATATGAGGTGAAAACATGAATAAAACAGAATTAATTAAAAGCGTAGCACAAAATGCTGAGATTTCTCAAAAGGAAGCTACTGTAGTTTTACAAACTGTAGTAGAATCAATCACTAACACTTTAGCTGCTGGTGAAAAAGTACAACTTATCGGATTCGGTACATTCGAAGTTCGTGAAAGAGCTGCTCGTACAGGCCGTAACCCACAAACTGGTGAAGAAATGCAAATCGCAGCTTCTAAAGTACCTGCTTTCAAAGCTGGTAAAGAACTAAAAGAAGCTGTAAAATAATAAAAAATGGCCTTCTCGTTTATGAGAAGGCTATTTTTTTCATGACATAATTAATAAAAATCTGACCATTGTGCTGTTTCTTTTGTTCCTTTATACAAATAAAACCTTTACTTTCAAAGAAAGGTTTTGCTGTAATACTTGCCTCTGTATATATATCCCTATGTTCTAGCTTCATTGCTTCTTTTTCTAACTTTTGTAATATATAAGAAGCTATCCCTTTCCCTTGATAATCTTTATGTGTAAACAAACGATCTATGTAATGCTCATCATTATAATCCCCAAATCCAACTATCACACCGTTATTATCCGCTACATAACTAATATTCTTTTCTAAGGACTTTAGCCAACTTTCTCTATTTAGTCGCTTTGGTGCCCATGTCTGTAGCTGTAACGTATTATAATCTTGTGCATTAACCGTATGAACCGTTTCATAGAACAATTGTAATACTTGCTCTAAATCCTCTTTCTGGAATGTTCTAATTTTAATATCTTTAAACATATGTAAAACTCCTTATCAAACTAACTCTTCTATTTCGGTTGTCCGGATAATTATTTCGTATTTATTTTTGAAACAGTTTCTTCCACTATATAAGATTCATTACTTCTGCTCTTTCTATATTATATCGATTTTTCCTTCTAAACGAACAATAAACAATACTTATACAAAGTATTGTTTATTGTAAAAAAGCATATTACATTCGCTTTATAGCTGAAAGTGTTTAAGATTTCAATTTAACTCTTTGTAATCTTAATGCATTTAATACGACTGATACAGAACTGAACGCCATCGCTGCACCTGCAACCCAAGGTGCTAAGAAACCGAGCGCTGCAATCGGGATTCCTAAACCGTTATAAGCTAATGCCCAGAATAAATTTTGCTTAATATTTCTTATCGTCATCTTACTCATAAAGATTGCATCAGCAATACTATTTAAATCACCACGGATTAACGTAATATCTGCCGCTTCCATCGCTACATCCGTTCCTGTTCCAATTGCCATACCGATATCCGCCGTAGCAAGAGCAGGAGCATCATTTATTCCATCTCCAACCATTGCTACTTTCTTACCTTGCGCTTGAAGTTTTTTCACTTCTTCTGCTTTTCCTTCTGGTAATACTTCTGCAATTACATGATCAATGCCAACTTGCTTAGCAATTGCCTGAGCAGTTTGTGTATTATCTCCTGTAATCATAACAACGTCTAGACCCATTTTCTTAAGTCTTGCGATAGCTGCTTTTGAAGTATCTTTTACAGTATCTGCAACAGCAACTATACCAGCATATTCTTTATTGATCGCAATAAGCATTGCTGTTTTTCCTTCTCGCTCTAGTTCTTCCATCGCTTTAGAAACTTCTTCAATATCAATATTAAACTTCTTCATTAATCGGCGTGTACCAATTAATAATTGTTGCCCTTCGACAACAGATTCAATACCAAATCCCGGAATCGCTTCAAACGTTTCTGAACTTGAGATATCAATTTTCTTTTCTTTAATTCCCTCTACAATTGCTTCTGCAAGTGGATGCTCAGAATTTCTTTCTGCCGCACCTACTAAACGTAATATTTCTTCTTCATGGAATCCATCTGCTACAATTACATCTGTTAACACAGGCTTCCCATTTGTCACAGTACCTGTTTTATCTAGAATAACTGTATCTAATCGGTGCGTTGCTTCTAAATGTTCTCCACCTTTAAATAAAATGCCATACTCAGCTGATCTGCCTGATCCAGCCATAATAGATGTTGGTGTTGCAAGACCTAATGCACATGGACAAGCGATAACAAGTACTGCTATCATTTTTTCAAGTGCTCCGCCAAAATCACCAGGTGTAACAAATATCATCCATACCGCAAATGTGATTATAGCAATCACAACTACAACAGGTACGAAAATACCTGAAATTTGATCAGCTACCCTTTGAATAGGAGCTTTCGAACCTTGAGCCTCTTCCACTACTTTAATAATTTGAGCTAATGCAGTGTCTCTTCCTACCTTAGTTGCCTTAACTTTTAAAAATCCATTTTTATTCATTGTAGAACCGATTACTACATCCCCAATTGTTTTATCAACTGGAATACTCTCGCCTGTTAACATCGATTCATCTATCGCTGATTTTCCTTCTACAATTTCTCCATCTACTGGGATTTTTTCACCCGGTTTAACATAGACAATATCACCAGCTACCACTTCTTCGATTAAAATTTTCATTTCTGTTCCATCTCGCACGACTGTAGCAGTTTTCGCTTGTAATCCCATCAACTTTTTAATAGCTTCTGATGAACGTCCTTTTGCTTTCGCCTCAAATAATTTACCTAAAATAATTAAAGTAATAAGTACCGCACTCGTTTCAAAATATAAATCTGTCATATGTTCTGAAGAACCAATTGATTGAATACTTAAATAAACACTATAGAAATAAGCTGCGGACGTTCCAAGTGCCACAAGAACATCCATGTTTGCACTTTTATTGCGTAACGCTTTATAAGCACCAATATAAAACTGGCCTCCAATTATAAACTGTACTGGAGTTGCAAGAGCCAGCTGCACCCATGGGTTCATAAGCATATCAGGTAAATAAATAAAAGATGTAAATGAAAAATGACTCACCATTGCCCACAATAACGGAAATGATAAAATAAACGAAAAAATAAACTTCTTCTTTTGTCGCTCAATTTCTTTTAAGCGGTGATCTGTTGATGAATCTTGCTCATCCGATTTCACTTCTAATTTATATCCTAATTTTGTGATTGTACTCTTCATCTCATTTACACTGATTTCATTAGGGTTAAAGTCTACTGTAGCTGATTCTAAAGCGAAATTTACTGTCGCCTTGTTCACACCATCTAGTTTATTTAAACGCTTTTCCACTTTATTCGCACACGCTGCGCATGTCATTCCCGAAACGGTAAACTCCGCTTTATCACTTACAATGCCATATCCTAACGATTCAACTTTTTCTTTAAATTCTTTCGGATTTGTTTTAGCTGGATCGTACAAAATTTTCGTTTTTTCAAGTGCAAAATTCACATTTGCATCTTGCACACCTTCTACTTTTTTAAGACCTTTTTCAATTCTATTTGCACATGCTGCACATGTCATGCCTGATATTTGGAGATTAGCCTCTTTTTGTTCATTCATGTCTCTCACCTCTATATACCCTTATAAGGTATAATTTTTAGCAAAATAAATCGTACTCCATATAAAGTACGATTTATTTCCATATTAAAAATTATTATTGAACATCATAGCCTTGATCTTCAATTACAGCAACGATATCTTTTAATGTTACAACTGATGAGTCGATAGTAACTTCAACAGTTCCTTCTGCTAATTGAACTTTTACTTGTTCAACGCCGTTTAGTTCTTTCACATTACTTTCAATAGAATTTACACAATGCCCACAAGACATACCCTCAACTTTTAATGTTAACTGTTCCATTTAAAATCCTCCTCTTGTTTCTTCATTGTTTGTTAACCACAACTACATCTTACCATACCCCCCTAAGGTAATCAATGGTTTTATATAATGATTTTAAATTTTTTCTAAAACCTTTATTTTCTCTTTATTCCACGCATCAATTTTTATAACATCCATATATGTATAAAGAAAAACCAAGCTAGTCAAATACTAGCTTGGTTTTTATGCTTTTGAAAAACGTTCAAAAACGGTCATTAATTCTTCAATCGCTTCGTCACCATTCCCGTTTTTAATAGCTCCTGAAACACAATGATTTGTATGATTTTTCAAGACGCCCATTCCTACTTTTTTCATCGCTGCATTGATCGCTGAAATTTGCACTAGAATATCAACACAATAACGATCATTTTCAATCATATTTTGAATACCACGAACTTGCCCTTCAATTCTCTTCAATCTATTTATAATTTGCTCTTTTTCTTTTTCTGATCTATGCATAGCCGTTGTTTCCTGCTCTTTATGATCCATATTATCACCTTCTTAAAGTTTCTCTTCATCCAATAAAAACAAATACTTTTTACGAGTATACCAATTATAGCATTAAATATCTATGTAATGATACCCTATATGAGTATCTTATCTTTATATGATTATTCTTAACAAATACTTAGCTTCTCAATCCAAATTATCACTATACCCTTTCCCTTTTTCAAAAAAATAATAAAATCTCCCACTAAAATTCAATAAAAAAAGCCTCAATCATCACAAATTTGAATTGAGACTTTTTTTCTTTTTATTATATATACATCTATTGTTGATCACATAATTTTGTGTCATTAACTACAGAAGTTCCTTCAACGGTAACTGTATGAAAACAATCATTTACACGAACTGTAACAACATTATCTTGTCGATCAATAATATGATATTCATTAAATTCTTTATTTAGAGCACTACGAATTTGTTCTCCTTCATAAATTGGAATACCGTGTGATAAAACCCAAATAAGCCCAGCGATAGCAAGAACAGTTTTCATACGACCTACCTCCTTGAGAATAAAGTGAACTTTTAATCAGTGGTGTTTTCAGCCCTACTGATTATTAGTTGAATCAATCGGGCTATTATGCGGGATAAGTTCATTCCGTTTATAGTATGTTTATGCTAATTGTGACGGAATTGTGACAACTTTTTGTCTCTTTGGACGAAAAGTTGAAACAAAATCTTCAAAAGGACAATTCTACTTACGTGAACAAAAAGGCTATGGAGAATTTCCTCCATAGCCTTTTTGTTCAATTTTATTAAACGACCATTTCACTATGCTTAATCTTAAGCGTTTCAATTTGAATTGTAGCATGTTCAATATGGAACTCCTGTTTTAACATAGTAATAATATTTTGAAGCACTTCTTGATCGTCCTGTTTTTTATCGATCATTACATGGACACTTAATGCATCTAATCCCGATGTAATTGTCCAAATGTGGAGATCGTGTATATCACGTACACCCTCTACTTCTTTAATAGCTTTCTTAACTTGTTCTATCTCAATTGAAACAGGTGTACCCTCCATAAGTATATGAATGGAATGTTTTGTTACTCCCCATGCACTCTTTAAAATTAATAGCGCTACAATTACTGAGATAATTGGATCTGCAATATACCATGAAAATAATGACATAAGTGCACCAGCTACTAACGCACCAACTGAACCTAAAGCATCTCCAAGAACATGTAAATATGCGCTACGTAAATTGACGTTATTTTTCACATCACCTTGTCTCATAAGAGCCCATGCACTAATTAAATTTGCTAGTAAACCAATTGATGCGATTAACATCATCGGACCACTTGCTACAGTTGGTGGTTCAAAAAACCTTCCAATCGCTTCCCACACGATAAGTCCAGCTACAACAAATAATGTAATACCATTAATTAATGCCGCCAATATTTCAAAACGATAATATCCATACGTTTTTGTAGAAGTAACAGTTCTAGCTGCTAATCCAATAGCAATTAAACTTAATAATAACGAACTCGTATCACTTAACATATGTCCTGAATCAGATAATAAGGCTAAACTATTTGTAACTAGTCCTCCAAAAAATTCAAGAAACATAATAATTGCCGTAATTACTAATGCCGTAACTAAACCTTTCTTATTCCCTTCTCTACTCTCTTCAAAATGATGATGTCCGTGGGAATGCCCGTGAGTATGCCCCTGATGTTGGTGACCGTGATGATGTCCCATATAAATTCCTCCTTTTAGTAATCCATTAACATTTTTTCTGAAGTTCACCACTTCTATCTGTCTATTGCTTTTATTGATATAGAAATGCGACTTTAATCCATTCTCATACCGTTTTCTAATTTTTGATTTTCAAACGACTCTTTTCCTACTCGAATCGAATTTGTCGGACAACTTTCATATGCTGCCACCATTGCATTCAAAAATGTAGTTGGAATTCCAATTATTCCTTCATTGTGATCTAATGCACCAAATGCTTTACTTTTACAATCCAATTGATATATATCTGGTGCTATAGAGCGGCATAATCCACATGATTCACAAGTTTCTTTATCTACGACAGTATAATGTAACAATATTTGTTACCTCCATTCTCCTTATACAATACTGAGGTAGGGTATATAAAAATGATTATTTTACACTATTTTTCTTTCTATCACTTCTCCTTTTACCCTTAAATAATAATGACATATCGGTTTTAAATCGTTATCTAATTCATAAACTAATGGTGTTCCTGTTGGAATGTTTACAGATTCTATATCTTCATCTGAAATTTGATCTAAATATTTTACTAAAGCTCGTATTGTATTTCCATGCGCTGCAATAATCACTTTTTTTCCATCTTTTAAATTAGGGGCTATTTCTTCATCCCAATATGAAACAACTCGTTTTTCTGTATCTTCTAGATTTTCTGTAAGGGGAAACTTATTATCTTTTAAATCTCTATACTTCGGATGTGCCGCTTCATATCTCTCATCATCTTTTGTAAGAGCTGGTGGGCGTACATTTGTTGAACGTCTCCATAAAGTTACTCTCTCATCACCATATTTTCTCGCTGTTTCTTCTTTATTTAATCCTTGAAGTGCACCGTAATGTCTCTCATTTAATTTCCATGTTTTATGAATAGGTATCCACATCAAATCCATTTCCTCAAGAGTAATCCACAAAGTACGCATCGCCCTTTTTAAAACAGATGTATATGCTATATCGAATGAGAATCCATTGGCTTTCAAAACCTCTCCAGCCTGTAAAGCGATTTTCAACATTCCATTCACTTTGTCCGTGTCTTATTAAAACGAGCTTAATCATACTTATTATCTCCTCTCCTTTTAAAGTTGCATTTTCATAAAGAAGTATCTTTATGAAAATGCCTTACTACATATCAAATTCTTTCTTGTTCATTTCACTACTATGACTAAACGCTAATTCAATTAATCCGTTTACATGAGAATCATCTAATGAATAAAAAACAAGTTTTCCTTCTTTACGCTTTTTTGCTAACCCTATTGTTTGTAACAGTCTTAAATGATGCGAAGCCGTTGCAATACTACTATGAATAATACTTGCGACATCACGTACACAAAGTTCCTTTTCCGTATACAGTGCATACGCAATTTTTAATCGTGTTTCATCCGCGAGTGCCTTGAACATTTTCGCTACACTACTGATATTTTCTTTCTCCAACATATCACTTGCATGTTTTACTTTTTGCTCATCGTGATAACAAAGTTCACAATGTTCTTCTTTCATAAGTAACACCTCTTATTCAAATATATATTTGATTATGTATGTAGTATACCTTATTAACCAAAAACATTCAAATGTTTATTTGAATGTTTTTGGTTATCCTAAAAAAAAATTATAAAAAAAGAATCCTAAATGACTTTGGATTCTTTTCTATTATTACTTCTCTTTAGAAAAACAAAACTTCGAAAAAACCTCCCATATAAGTTCATTTCTACTACATACCCCTACCTTTTCAAAAATGGATTTAAAATGATCTTGAACTGTATACGTAGAAATATGCAATTCTTCCGCCACGTCTTTTGTTGACATCCCTCTAACAATTCCTACTATCACTTGCTTCTCTCTTTGAGAAAGACTATAAGAATCTGCAATAAGGGGAAAAACTTCTTCCGGCCTCGCTCTTTCAAACAAAACTATATAGCCATCATTACAACTACCGTAACCTTCTAACCTACTCGTGCGAATAACTAAAAATTGTCCACAAGATAAACCAATACATACCATTTCCCCTTCATCTGTTTCTTCTCTATTAGATTCGTTGGCTTTCACTCTTGAACAAACCGCACGTATTGGCCTTGGAACGTCATCTTCATTCAATTGTTCATATGTTCTAAGAGTGGATAGCCATGCCTTTCCATTTTGATTCCAATAAAGTAGGTTGAATTTTTCATTTAATATAATCGTACCCGTTCCTACTACTTCCACTTGTTCCTCTGAACATGTTATAAATGATGTTCTTAATGTATCTCCCAAAATAGAGCTTATCTTTGATAAATACTCACATTCATCTTGTTGAAAAGATACTCTTGTATTATCTCGAAACAAACTAAGGTGTCCAAAACATTTTCCTTTACTCATACAAGCTGCTCTTACTTCATCTACAAAACCGGCTGGTTTTAAAATTTCCCGATACCTGGAGCTGATTATTTGTTCACCATTTGTAACAATACCCAGTGCAGCAGCATGAGGAGCATTTCGAGCTAAATCTTTAAATTTGTTATAATCATCCTCTAAAAATTCATTCATAAATAACTGCGGATGAATTTTTTCAATTCTTTGATCTGTATATGCTCCAGTTGATAAAAATGTACTTGGATCTATAGTTGTAAAACAAGCTGCATCAAAAGGAATTGCCTTTTTCAATATTTTTAAAAACTGTTCTTGAAATTGTCTAGCTAAACTTTCATTTTTCATTAACACTATAATTTCTTTCGTTACCTTTTCATAAATCATCTTTATCTCCCCCAGATTTATGGGATTGTTTCCCCTAGCAATTTCATTTCATAATAGAACTATAATTTAAAAAAGGAGGGTGAAAAATGAGTTGGAATGACTCTACCATAAATACATACGAACGAATGATTCCATTAAAAATCCCTGGATACTTTACCCTTTATGAAATGATGAATCATTTCTTGTCTACTACAATTCCATTAGGAATCTCCGCTCCACACTTATTAGTTATTGGTGCTGGCGGTGGTCAAGAAATAATTTCAATGGGTAAACAAAATCAGACCCTCGAATTTACAGGTGTTGATCCGTCTAAACTAATGCTTCAGTTAGCAAAAAAGAGAATTGAAAGAGAGGAACTACAAAACCATATTCATTTTACACACGGAACCGTCCATTCATTATTACCGGATCAGTTATTTGACGCTGCTACTTGCATACTTGTTCTTCATTTCATCCCAAATATTAACCAGAAAAAAGAACTTCTTAAAGAAATTAGTAACCGCTTAAAACCAGGTGCACCTTTTTTTCTCTCTACGATAAATGGTGTGCGTCATACAAATAAATTTTCTGCACAATTGAATGCTTGGCGAAATCATATGTTACAAAATCAAATCCCCTTAGAAGATTGGGAACGATTTGAAAATTCTTTTGAAAAAGAAATGTTTCCTATTTCTGAAACAGATTTACTAACTATCATGGAGGAATGTGGCTTTACTCAAATCACTCGTTTTTTCACTAGCTTTTTAATTGATGGATACGTGGCAATAAAGCAATAATGAAAAAAGGTAAGCAATTGCTTACCTTTTTTCATATACTCCTTCTACACATGACTAATATACCTTAATCCCTTACTCAAAGAAGTCGGCACAACAGATGCATGATTCTCCCCTTCAGCTTCATAGAACTTAAATCGAAACTGATCGTGTTTTACTAGGAGAAGCCGCTCTGATAATTCGTTTGCCCCTACAACCATATGCTCTCGTTCTAGTGATCCAACCGTAAGAAATACTCCTGTTTCAACTTTTGCATTGTTTAATTCATTTATAAGATTCTCTTCTTTTTCAAGCACAGATTGGTTATTCCACCAAATAGATGGACTACTAATAAAATAATTTTGAAAGGCATCTGCGTTTGTAAATAGTATATGTAAAGCAAATAGACCACCTAACGAATGCCCAAATAACGTTTGCTTTCCTTTATTAATTTCATAATTTTTTTCAATTTGAGGTTTCAGTTCTTCTTCCATAAAAGTAAAGAAGTTATGTGCCCCTCCTGTTTTAGGCCACGGTTTGCCATCTGGTTTTAAAGGCGCATTTTTTGAAATTACACTAGGCGTAAAATCATAGCACCTTTCTTCACCTGAAAATGCCCCTTCAATTGGATAACCAATACCTACTATAATGGCTGGTGACACACCTGTTTTTTCTGCTCTAACTGATTGTATTTTAACCGCTTCATGGAATGTTTGAAAAAAGGCATTGCCATCTAATACGTATATAACAGGATATCCTGACTCTGGCGCTGGTTGCCTCGGCTTTGAAATATGAATTTGATATTCCTTACTTTCTAATTTTGAATACATTTTCCACTGTTCTGTATTAGATGTAATAATCTGCTGTTTTTCAATAGTAGTACTCATCTTATATCCCCCCTTTTAACTCGTTACATATATTTCTACTTTTTCTTCTTGAGATACAACGCTATCGTAGCCGAAGCAAACAGGAGACCCATTATACGGATCAATCATGACACGCGCATCAATATGAAATACTTCTTTTAATACTTCATTTGTAATGATTTCTTCTGGGCTACCAGTTGTAACAATTTCCCCTTCCTTCATTGCAATAATTTCATCTGAAAACCTTGCTGCATGGTTAATATCATGTAATACCATTACGACCGTACAATTATGTTCTTTATTTAATTTCTCCACGATTTGCAGTACATCTAATTGATGAGACATATCAAGGTATGTAGTTGGCTCATCTAGTAACAAGACTTCTGTCTGTTGTGCTAACGCCATTGCTAGCCAAACCTTTTGTCTTTGTCCACCTGATAAATTTGCAATTTGTCTCGTACGAAATGCTGACGTTTTAGTTACGTCTAATGCCCAATCAATCATTTCTTTATCTTTTGCCGTTAACTTATTCACGTTATTGCGATGTGGATAACGCCCATAAGAAATTAATTCTTCAACTTTAAGCTCTCCTGGAGCGATTGGATTTTGCGGGAGTAACGCTAATTGCTTTGCGATTTCTTTCGTTGGAATTGTATTTAAATCTTGTCCTTGTAAATACACTTTTCCGCTTTTTTGTTTTAAAATTCTTCCCATTGTTTTTAATAATGTCGATTTACCGCATCCATTTGGACCTATAATTGTCGTTACTTTTCCTTCTTGTATTTCCACATTTAAATCGCGAAACACGGTAAGCTTTTCATAACTTGTTTCTAAACTTTTTGCGCTTAAAATACTCACTTTTATTCCCCCTCTTACGCTTTCGCCTTATAAAGTAAATATAAGAAATACGGTACACCGACAATTGAAATAACAATTCCAACCGGTAACTCTACAGGTGTGAATACTGTTTTTGCAATAAAGTCTGAAGCAATTACAAGGAACATTCCGATTACTCCGCACGTAGGAATTATATGCTTATGCTGAATACCGACAAGTCTTTTCGCTATATGCGGTGCCATTAGTCCAATGAAACCAATACTTCCTGAAACAGCAACACATGCGCTCACAAGTCCGATACTACTTAGTAGTAAAATAGATTTCTCTCTTTCTACTGAAACACCTAGACTTGTAATACTCGTTTCTTCCAATTGAAATAAATCTAATAAATAAGCTTTCTTTTGTATAAGCGGAATTAATATGATAAGCCACGGCAACATAGCAATAATATACTTCCAGTTTGCACTATATATGCTTCCAGACACCCAAACTGCAGCCATCTCGAAATCAGTTGACTTCATTTTGAGCGATAAATACATAGAAAACGCTCCAAATCCAGATCCAATTGCAATCCCTGTTAATAAAAGACGCTGCGAGTCTAACTTACCGTTTTTCCAAGAAAACAGATAAATTATTATAGCGGCTCCTAGCCCACCGACTAAACCAAACATCGGCATCATCATAATAGAAATCCAGTCTGTGCTCTTTAATTGCCCTTGAAAGAAGAACATGAAAATTACGATGGCTGTACCTGCTCCGGCATTCACTCCTAAAATACCTGGGTCCGCCAATCCATTTCTCGTAATCCCTTGAATTACAGCACCCGCAACACCTAGGCCTAATCCTACTAATCCAGCAATTACAATGCGCGGAAGGCGAAACTCAAAAATAACTAAATCATGGTCTGGTACTGGATCTATTCTAAAGAGTGTTTTAAATACATCTGTAATCGTAATATCAAACGTACCATTCGTTAAACTAATATAAATAGCACATAGTATTAAAAATATACTAATCCCCATTGTCATTCCAAAACGTTGACTTGAACTTTTAAGCATGTCTCTCTCCTCCTCTTGTACGGATTAAATAAAGGAAGAAAGGAATTCCAATTAAGGAAGTAACGACTCCAATTGGTGTTTCAAATGGATAGTTTACAAATCTACTTAAAACGTCACATAATGCTAAGAAAACTCCACCAATAACGCCTGCGCAAGGCAAAATCCACTTATAATCTACCCCAATTATAAAGCGCGTAATGTGTGGAATAATTAAACCTACAAAACCAACTTTCCCCACTAAAGCAACTGCTGTTCCTGTTAAAAAAATAACTGATAAAATTGCCATCGCTTTAACTAGTTTTGTACGCTGCCCTAGATTAATAGAAACTTCTTCTCCTAAAGAAAGAATGGTAATAGATTTTGATATTAAAAGTGCTAAAATTATACCAATTATCCCAAATGGTATCGTGATTTTAATGATATTAGGGTCCACTTGATCTAACTTTGCATTAAACCAAAAACTAACATTTTGAGAAATTTGGAAATACGAAGCCATCGCGGCTGATAAACTACTTAAAAATGTTCCAATAACCGTTCCTATAATTGCTAACCTAACAGGTGATAAGCCATTTTGAAGGAGTGAACCAAAACCAAACACTATACCTGCCCCGAGCGCTGAGCCAATCATTGAACATAAAACCATACCGATTGATGACATTCCCGGAAGAAAAATCATACAAAGTGTAATAACAAAGGCTGCACCATCCGTCACACCCATAATAGAAGGGGATGCAAGATAGTTTCTTGTCATCCCCTGCATAAGTGCTCCTGATATGGCTAGAAATGCTCCGACTAAAAGAGCTGCAACTACCCTTGGTAAACGTGAAGTAATAATAATATTATGATTTACATCGCTTGAATCAAAATGAAATAAAGCATTCCACACTGTTTCAGCATCAATGTTTTTCGCACCATATAAAACAGAAAGCATAACTGTAATTAAAATCAATACGGGCGCTATACATAAAATGGTTACTGGTACTGTATTCGTTTTCTGCATATCATTCAACGCACCTTACTTATTGTATTATTTAGATAAATTTTTCACTGCTTCTTTTAAGAATGCTGTTTTACTCCAAGCTGTACCACCTTGTGCCATTGGGTCTACAACGTTTACAAATACTTTCTTTTCTTTCGCAGCATTCATACTTTGCCAAATTGGATTGCTTTCAATTTCTTCTAGCACTTTCGGATTTTTATTTTCGCTTGTCTCATATTGTAAGAAAATATAATCCGGGTTAAGTTCAGCAAGTTTTTCAAATGAAATTTTCTCTTGTGCTTTTACAGTTTTAAGTTGTTCTGGAGCAGTTAGTCCAAGATCTTTATAAATTACAGGGTTGAAGTATACTCCTTCTGGATATAGGAATAATTCATTTGCTCTTAGTCTAATTACAAGTACCTTTTTGTCTTTTAACTTATCTCCTAATTTTGCTTTTGCTTTTTCAGCGTCCGCATTGTAATCTTTAATAATTTTTTCTGCTTTATCTTTTTTACCAGTTAATTCTCCCATTAACTTTAAGTTATCTTCCCAATCTGTTGAAACGTGTGATACCGGGAACGTCGGAGCTACTTTCGTAAACTTTTCAGCTGTTTCTGCTGGGAATTTCGTACTAGATGTAATAACATCCGGTTTTAATTGAAGTAATGTTTCAAAATTAGGTTGCATTTTTTCACCCACAGATTTTGCACCCTCTAATTCTTTTTCAAGATACTTTGGTAATTTACCACCTACAGTAATTGCACCGACTGGTTTAATTCCAAGTACTGCTGCATCTTCCATTGACTCTAAACTAGCTGTCGCAATTTTATCTACTTTTGCTGGTACTGTATATTCTTTACCTAAATATGTAATTTTTCGTTTTTCATCTTTTTTTGTTTCCGTAGCTTTTGTCTGTTGCTTTTGTTCCCCTGAAGTTTTATCCGTACTATTACATGCTGCTAAACCTACACTTAAAACTGTAACCATCCCTAATGTAAATAACTTCTTGTTCATCTTTATATATCTCCTCTCAAAACTTGTAAATAGATTATTTTCATATGAAAACTTAACTACATGAAACTTGTCCCAAACATATATTTCATTAGATTAATAATTTTATCCGGAACTCATTCTCATTCACTTCCCCTAAACTATAATTCTTTTACACTTCATCCATCGATAACCCTTTTCAATGATAATGATTATCGTTACTAAGTATATATTTAATATGCAATTATTTCAAGAATGATTTGAAAAATTTTAACAAACTGAATTAAAAAGAAGTATCCGCCTATTATTAGCGAGATACTTCTTTTTTTAGAAATTTATATGTAATTCAACTGGACAATGGTCTGATCCCATTATTTCACTGTTAATTTTCGCCTCTGTTATTTTGTCTTTCATTCTTTCCGAGACAACAAAATAATCTAAACGCCATCCAATATTTTTTGCTCTCGCTCCCATACGATACGACCACCACGAATATGCTCCTTCCTGATCAGGATAAAGGTAGCGATACGTATCAACAAATCCTTCTTCTAAAGTACGTGTAAACTTCTCCCTCTCCTCATCAGAGAATCCAGGGTTTTTACGGTTACTTTTTGGATTTTTTAAATCTATTTCTTTATGTGCGACGTTTAAATCTCCGCAAAAAACAACTGATTTCTTTTCATTTAATCGTTTAATATAGGCCCTGAAATCATCTTCCCATTTCATTCTGTAATCTAAGCGTTCTAATCCACGTTTGGAGTTTGGTGTATATAACGTTATCATATAAAAATCTTCAAATTCTAAAGTAATGACTCGTCCTTCTTGATCATGTTCCTCAATTCCTAATCCGTATGTAACAGAAAGCGGTTCCTTTTTTGTAAAAATAGCCGTTCCTGAATATCCTTTTTTCACAGCATAATTCCAATATGTATAATATCCATCTAAATTTAAATCAATTTGTCCACTTTGTAATTTAATCTCTTGTAAACAAAATATATCTGCATTGGATTCTTCTAGATATTCTAAAAATCCACCTTTTGCGATAACTGCTCGCAAACCATTTACATTCCATGAAATTAACTTCACTTATAGTCCTCCTCTTGATGTTCACTTCCAAATTTCATGCTATCACAAAATAGAAAAACAATCATATTTTCATCTTTGTAATCTTGCTCTTACATTTGTGAATACGTACATACGTACATGATTCAGGTTATACTAATTTCAGAGGTGATGATCTTTGCATAATGAAGGGTTTACGTTAACAAATGAGTATTGGCAAGCAATTATTCATAATGATTCTTCATATGATAACAAGTTCTTTTATGCTGTGAAATCAACCGGGATCTTTTGCCGGCCATCGTGTAAATCGAGAATACCAAATAAAAACAACGTACGAATTTTTCTAAATGCAGAGCAAGCACTGCATGAACACTTTCGTCCGTGCAAACGTTGTAAACCAAATGGGATAATTTTACCTAATGAAGAGTGGGTAGAACAAATTAAAGACTATATCGAAAAACATTATGACGAAGCACTAACTCTCGGCCTACTTGCAGAAATGTGCCACGGTAGCCCTTTTCATTTACAACGCACTTTTAAAAGACTGATAGGAATAAGTCCCATAGAATATATACAGCAATTTAGGATTGTTAAAGCGGCAGAATATCTTTCACATACAAATCAATCCGTTAAGGAAATTAGTACTGCTGTCGGGATAGAAAACACGGAGTATTTCGCAACTTTATTTAAAAAGAAAACCGGATTTACTCCTACTGAATATCGAAAAAAGAACGAAATGAAAGAGGGATACAATAATGAATTCCTATAAAAATAAATCTATATATTGGACGCTAATTACACATAAAAATTGGCGCTTGCATATTGCTGCAACTGAAAATGGACTATGTTTCATTGGATCTCAAGACGAAAACTTTGAAGAACTAAATTTGTGGGCTAGAAAAAAACTGCCACAACATATATTGACTCGCAATCCAGATTACCTGCAAACATATACAAAAGAAGTTATCGAGTATTTAGAAAACAAGCGAGAAACTTTCACATTTCCTATTGATGCTTACGGAACTGAATTTCAATTATCTGTTTGGAATACGGTACGTGAAATTCCTTACGGAAAAACATATTCTTATTCAGAAATTGCAGAAAGAATTCAAAAACCTACAGCTGTACGTGCCGTTGCTTCTGCTATTGCTGCCAACCCACTTCTTATTACAATTCCTTGCCATCGCGTTATGGGAAAAGATGGAAAACCAACTGGTTTTAGAGGCGGATTAGAAATGAAGAAAGAATTGCTTACATTAGAAAAGTTACCGGTGGAATTCATATGACCGCAGAATATAATAGCACATTGACTTTAGCAGTTCCGAAAGAATTTAGTTTCCAAGCAAATTTACGCTATCTATCACGTTCTAACAATGAATGTATGTTTCATATTGAAGATAACAAAATTTATAAAGTCATCCCTGTTCACGATGTAAATCCTTTTGTTGAAATTAGTATAAATACTGATGGCAATATTCAAATACGTTTTTTAGGAGAATCATATATCTCTAAAAAATGGATATGCGATGCTGTAGCTAACTATGTAAAAGAGTGGTTTGATTTAACTACGGATTTAGCTCCCTTTTATAAATTAGCAAAACATGATCCACTCCTTCAAGGTCCTATTCAAGAGTATTATGGGCTTCGCACATTAGGTATTCCAGATTTATTTGAAGCACTTTCCTGGGGAATTATCGGTCAACAAATTAACCTCACATATGCCTATACTCTAAAAAGAAGATTAGTCGAAAACTTTGGCAATTATGTAGAATGGAACGATAGAAAACATTGGATATTCCCCTCACCTGAAGTAATAGCAAATCTAAGTGTAGAAGATCTCGCATTATTAAAAATGACTACAAGAAAATGTGAATACTTAATTGACATCGCGCAGCTCATTACAGAAGGTAAATTATCAAAAGAATCTCTATTAGAAATACAAGATGTGAGGCTAGCTGAAAAACAATTAACTAGCATTCGCGGTATAGGTCCATGGACTGCTCACTATGTTTTGATGCGTTGTTTACGCTTCCCTTCAGCTTTTCCAATTGATGATGTCGGCCTGCATAATGCTATCAAATTTATAACAGGTGCCGAAAAGAAACCGACTAAAAACGAAATAAAAAAATTTGCAGCAAATTGGACAAGTTGGGAGTCTTACGCGACTTTTTATTTGTGGCGGGTGCTATATTGAAAAAAAAGCATTTTTAAGTGCTTTTTTTTAATATATTTTCAGGCGATATTTCATCATCGCTTTTTGTATAATAGTTTTCATCATGATATGGTAAAGATAAGTGTTCTAACTTCTCATCGTCTTCTACACACATGATTTTTAAAGTATATCCTTCGAAATCAACTGGAAAGAAAACTTCTTCACTTTGATTTTCGTTTATTGCCAAATCAATCATAGCCCTTAATTGCTCTAACCCTTCTTTATTTCCAATAATAATAGCTTGATCATGCCACATTTGTTGTCCATATATATGACAAACCTTATAATCTTTGAAATTCATAAATGTTCTCCTATCTACTTTTTCACATGCAAAAACTTCACACATACCGGTTCTGGCGCACTTATTCCATCCTGTAAGAGCACTAATTTCCCCGTTAATTGATTTCTAGAGAATAAAGTCAATGTATTAGATTTTTCATTCGCTGCAATTAAAAATCTTTCGGTCGGATCTAAAGAAAAGTCACGTGGCCAATCTCCTTCTGTCGATACTGTTTCAATAAAAGTTAGCTCTCCATTATACTCATTTACTCGAAAAACTGCGATACTATTATGCCCACGGTTTGCTGCGTAAACGAATTTGCCATCAGAAGAAATATAAATTGCACTTCCATAACTATCTTCACTATACTCTCCAGGTAATGTCGAGATGTATTGTTTTTCTTTAAAACTGCCCCTCTGTGCATCATATTGCAGTACAATAATTTCTGAACTTAATTCTGTCATAACATATGCATACTGCGCACTTGGATGAAATATAAGATGCCTTGGACCACTACCATGTTTTACAGATAACCGTGCAACTTCTATTAGTTCTCCGTCACTTTCTTTATATGTAATCACCTTGTCTATTCCTAAATCAACTGCTACTACATATTTTTCATCAGGAGTAAAATCCATATAATGAGCGTGTGCCTTTTCTTGTCTTTCCTTATTTGGTCCTGACCCTTTATGTTCTACAATTACCGTAGCAGCATTTAAACTTCCATTATCCTTTTTCACTAAATAGGACTCTACTGTTCCTTTATGATAATTAGCTGCTACTACTATACTATTCTCCCGATTCACACTTACATAGCACGGCGATGCCCCTTCTAAAACTTGCATGTTAATCGAATTTAGATTACCGGATTTATTATGAATGGAAAAACTAGCAATTCCACCTAACCCATTATCTTTCGCAACAGAATAAAGGTACTCGTTGTTATGACTAATCGTTACATACGTCGGGCTTCCTATATGAGCTGCTAATTCGACCCCTTTAATTTTTCCGATGTTCGTATCAAGTAGAAATTTATAAATCCCCTTACTCTCTGCTTTTGTATATGTCCCTATATAACCATGAAACTGATTTTCACTCATACCATTTCCCCCTTTTACAAACGTCCTGTAACAAGTTTCACTTTGTATTTTTTACTATAGAAAAGAACCAAGTAGCACTTCATTACTACTTGGTTCTCTTTTTAAGCTTGTTCTTCAAATCGTCTTGCGATTTCTACAATTACTTGAACAGCTTTTTCCATAGTATCTACCGAAACATACTCAAATTTACCGTGATAGTTTTCACCACCGGTAAAAATATTTGGCGTTGGTAATCCCATATACGATAATTGTGATCCATCTGTTCCACCACGAATTGGATGGATGTTCGGTTCGATATTTAAACTTTTCATCGCTTCATATGCAATATCAACAATTTCTCGCACTGGTTCAATTTTTTCAAGCATGTTATAGTACTGATCATTCATCTCTAAAACAATCGCATTTTCGCCGTACTTCTCTTGCATGTTTTTCACAATATCTTTAATGTTATTTTTACGCGCTTCAAAATGATTACGATCAAAATCTCGGATAATATAGTAAGCTTTACTTTGCTCGACGTCACCATTTAAAGAAAGTAAATGATAAAAACCTTCATATCCCTCTGTATATTCTGGCGCCTCTTCTACTGGCAACTGTCTATCGAATTCCATAGCAAGTTTACTTGCGTTACGCATTTTGTTTTTCGCTGTTCCAGGATGTGTATTTGTCCCTCTAAAAGTTAATTTAGCGCTTGCAGCGTTAAAACTCTCATATTCTAAACCACCTAATGGACCTCCGTCCATCGTATAAGCAAACGATGCACCAAACGCTTCTACATCAAAATGAGCTGGCCCACGACCAATCTCTTCATCTGGTGTGAATGCTACTCTTATTTTTCCATGCTTAATTTGCGGATTATGTATTAAATAATTCATTGCGACCATGATTTCTGTAAGACCAGCTTTATCATCTGCTCCAAGAAGTGTTGTACCATCAGTTGTAATAATTGTATGTCCTTTATATGATGGTAATTCCGGGAACTGTTCAGGTGTTAACACAACATTTAATTCTTCATTTAACGTAATCGCATTACCATCAAAATTTTCATGAATTTGTGGTTTTACGTTTTTCCCTGTAAAATCTGTTGCTGTGTCTAAATGAGCTAAAAAGCCGATTACAGGAACATCCTTATCTGTATTAGCAGGCAGTGTTGCCATTACATAACCATTATCATCCATCGTCACTTCTGATAACCCAATCTCTTTTAACTCTTTCACTAATAACTTCCCAAACTCAATTTGCCCTGGTGTTGTAGGCACTGTATGACTTTCTTCATTTGATTGTGTATCAATCTTTACATATCTCGTAAATCTTTCAATAAGTTCTTGTTTCAAATTCGTTCACTCCTTTTATAGTTCTCTCTCTATTATAATCCTTAAAACGAAATATTTTAACTTTTTTGACTGTGAAAATATATATCCATTTACATTTTTAATAAATCATAAAAAGACATGATATTTGTACATTGAAATTCAAACATGTAATATACATCATTATATATTGGGAGGTTTAAAGATGAGGCTAACTCTCTTTCGTTATTTTCTTTTTTTCCTAGGATTAATTTTTTTTGGACTTGGAAATGCTCTCGCAGTCAAAGTTAAATTCCTCGGTTTACACCCTTGGGAAGTTTTAAATATGGCTCTCTACCAACGATTTGGATGGACAATTGGTACTTGGAGTGTCATATGTGGATTATGTCTCGTTCTTATCTCTTTACTAGTAGATCGAAAATATATAAACGTGGGCACATTTTTAAATGCACTACTTATCGGTCCTATTATGGACTTTTTCTTACAATCAAAAATCCTTCCAAACGCTAGTGATTATTTATGGATAAACTTACTCATTTTATTTTCTGGTATTGCAATTACAGGAATTGGGGGCGGCATGTACGTTGCGGCTGGCATTGGTGCTGGACCCCGCGATGGATTCATGCTTACCATTTCTGACAAAACTGGGTTATCTATTAGCCGTGCTCGAATCATTGTAGAATGCTTTGTACTAGTCATTGGATACATGCTAGGAGGTCCTGTTTTTATCGTAACTTTTCTATACACTTTTATTCAAAGTCCAATATTCCAGCATTCATTTAAGGTATTTCAAGCACTCTTACATATTTTACATAACAAAAACAAAGAGCAAATTAATGAAAATATATAAAACATAACTTAATACCAATTACTCTTTTCATTAACTTTCTTACAAATAATTCACCCTATTTACGATTCCCACCGCAAATAGGGTGTTTCTTTTTTCATCCGATAATATATATTTAATTAAACATCAAAAGCATATACTACTCATTCACAATAAAAGTATATACATCATTATAAATACAACCATTTACTCTAATAACATACTTACCTGATTTATTGAACTGAACTGTATAATTACTTAATTGTACCGCTTCTTTATCTCCTGAAAGAATATCAATACTTCTACCACTCAATAAATAAGATTCACTTTGATTCATCGCTACATTAATAGCATTGAACTTCTCCTCTTTCGCTTGTGGTGTTTCTGCAGTACTTACACTTGGTTCTAAAAAAAGTAATCCACTTAATCCAATTGAACCCGCTAGAGCTACTCCTGCAAATTTTTTCATTTTTTTCATCACAATGACCCCCTTATAAATTTAGTGTAAAGGCGATTTCTCCCCCCCCCCTTACACCACAAAGCCTATATGTAACGAAATGAAAAGTAAACACGTACAACAAGACAAAATTCTACATCTTTTTCTCCTATTGAATATAAATCCAGCGTTTGGAGTTTTGTCACATTTAAAGTTGTTTCCCTAAACCAATTTCTCAATAAACTATTCAAAAACTGAATAATTACTTATTGATTTAACATTCTAAAAATAGTTGATAAAGATGCTTTCTCTTCAAAAAAAAGAGTGTGTTTCAAAAGTAACTTTTAAAACACACTCCATATACTCCATTTCATTCTTCTCTCCATAATCTCTCTACATTTATTAATTGCTCGTCTTTAAATTCTAGCTTATATACGTCTGGTTTTGATGTATTCATTAAAAATTCAAGCCCATATTGGTTATCAAAATAGTTCATCATCAATGTCATTACAAGCCCATGTGTACCAACTACAATTTTATGTCCTTGAAAATCCATTAATATTTCTTTTAATATTTTCACTACTCTTCTCTGACAATCCACATACGATTCTCCTCCAGTTAGTGTGAAATCTGGATTAGAGAACATCTTCTTTACGAGTGGATACACTTCCTTATCTGATATAATCTTATCCTCACTTAAAAACCTACACTCTTTGAGATTTTCATATACTACTATTTCTTTTTCATGGTAATTAGCTGACTTTTCTATCGTTAACATAGCCCTCTTATACGGACTTGAAATGAAAGTATCAATTCCCTCTGTTTCTAATATCTCAGTTACTCTATGAGCATCTAAAATTCCCTTCTCAGTTAATCCACGTGTTCTTTCATTTCCTTCTAATTTTGGCGATTCACCATGCCTAACCATATAGATATATGTATTCATAATTCCTCCTTGAAAATATTTATAAGTTAATTACTTAATTTAATCTTTTCCGTATCAAAACTTGAACACAATCAAAATATTAATTTATTCTTCTTTTATGAACTTTACTGAGCAGTTCGTCTAACCCACTCCGAAACTAAACTCTCAAATAATTCAGGCTGTTCAATTTGTAAATTATGTCCCGCCATATCTAATACCGCTAATGTTGCTCTTGGATAATCTTCAATGATTCCTACAATATCTTGATAACCTACCGATATATCTTGTCTTCCAGCTAAAAAAAGAACGGGTTTCTCATATTTTTTATGCTGGAAGTCCAAAGTAAGAGAGTAATTTTTTTGTAATCTTTCAATAAACCCATCATTAGCAATATCTAGCCCAGGCTTAATTTCTTCTTTGAAACGCTTATATGTATACTCATTCGCAACCACTGCTAATTCACAAAATTCTTCCCTTTCGGTTGAAGTAAGCGCGTTTAAAAATTCTTCATCACTTACAATTACCTGTTTATCTGGAAGAAGCTTTTTTCTCGTTGCGCTACAACAACAGGACATACTAACAATAATCCATTAACTCTATCAAACATCTTTGAAAGTATCCCGCTAGCTAAATATCCCCCGTAAGACTCTCCTACTAGTAAAAAATCTTTAGTTGGGATGATTTTCTCAATAAATGCAGTTAACAGTTCTAATATACAATCTGAACTATTTATCCAATCTGGGGCATTCGATTTTCCCATTCCAGGTAAATCAATATAAATTCGTTGATATCCTTTAGACTTCTGAAACACTGTTTCCATACATTTCTTCATTAATCTATGGTCAGGAGAACACCCATGTATGATAAGTACTGGCTTTCCTTCTCCAATGATTTCATAGTATACTTCTGCATCCCTAATCCGGCATATCATAAAAAAACCTCCCTATTTTTATATTCACCTTTAAAAACAACCCTCTCAAACTCAAAAGAATACACGTTCTCATTTTATATCTTTTCAGAAGTTAATTTCAAATCTTAATTTTCAGATTACAAATATAAAAAAGCTTCCCTATGAGTGTATCTCCTCCAAGGAAACTTTTTTATATTTTCTTTTACTCTATCAAAATTCGAAACTTCTCTAGCCTCATTCTTCTATTTGCATCAATACAATTCTCCAACCATCTGGGTCCTCTATAGTAATCCCCTTTTCTTTCCAATATGGATTTTCTGGATCTACTTCATCGTATCCCATTGCGTGCAGCCTTTTACTCACTTTTTCTATTTCATTACATTCTTTAATATAAAATACAAGTAAATTATCTTTTGTTGGAGCAGGACATGGGCTTCCATCTATATGTCTTGTAAATTCTAAATGAAATTCTTCATCCGGTAGACCAAACATGACTCCATCATAGCCGTCATGGTCATTAAACTCTCCTATACGTTTTAAACCTAATCCTTCTTCATAGAATGCAATAACCGCTTCAAACTTGTCTGTTGGACGTGCTATTCTAAACTTCACCCATTTCATCGTGATTTTCCCTCCATATTAAAAATCAATTACTGTATTACATATTATTGTATATAATCAACACGTTTCTTTAATCCCTCATTAGTATGAGAATAGGTACATACAAAGGTCTTACTTAATACACTTTAATAACGAAAAATTCCCCTCATCTAGAGAGAAGTTCCCATCACTTTATATGCAATTTTACATCTCCGCTTGCAAATCACTAAAAAACCTTTAAAATCTAAAGGATGACTAAATATACAAATTCTATCTGCATTCCTTATAAATTAAAAATTATTGAACTCAATACTTTTTCAATTTTAAGAAGTATTACATTCTTCATTTTTTTCTTATAAGCATGCTTTTTATAAGGAAATCTGATACAATCTTTAAGTAATATTAATATGTATAGATATTACGAATATAGTGCATACTTAAAGAAGGTGATTTTATTGAAATTAAATAAAAATTTACAACTATGTATATTAATTACAACATTAATATGCTATTCAATCTATTTTATGTTTTTCTTTCTGTTCCCTACTCATTTTTCAAATTTCAATGTACGCTTCGCTTCACTCATCGTTGAAGTCATTACATTTATATCGCTAATTTACTCTATACATTCTAAAAAAGTTAGTTCAAATCCTTTTTGGATATGTATTACAATTGCAATTGGTAGTTTTTTATTAGGAAAAGTAGTATATACGTATCAAGATACCTTTTTCGAACTTCCAATACATCATTTTACTATTTCTGATGTATTTTACATGTTTTTTCTATTCTTCTGTCTTATCGCTTTCTGCTATAAGATCTTAAAAGAATGCAATAAGTGGGAAAAAGCTTTCTTTATTTGTGATATATGTATAGTACTTACTTCCATATTCACATTAGAATGGTATTTATTTAATCAGCCAAATTTAAATATATTCTCACTTTCACTCGGAGATATTTTCCTTTCATTTCTATATCCAATTGCAGATCTATTATTTCTTCTACTAGGTGTTAGTCTCTTTTTCCGCCCAACAATTTTTAAGTCCAAGCGAAAAATTTATATCTTTATTTTTGTATTAATTAGTTCTGCAACTTTTAACTATATTTATTTTTACTTAAATACCCATTTATCAACTGACACTATAACATTTTTACGTCTTTTATATAGAATACCTATATTGCTTATCGCAATAGCTGGGTCTATTTCAGAAGATGATAATAGCCATAAAAATTATTTCATTGTAAACCCTATACTAGGAAAGAAAGTTTCAGTCGTATTTCCCTATCTTGCTGTTGCAATACTAATCGGGTTTACATTAAAAGAACAAACAGCATCTTCCACTCTCATTACAGGAAATTGTATCGCTTTTGTTTTTGTACTTATTCGACATTCTATTGTAGGTATACAAAACGCTACTCTAACAAAACGTCTACAAGCATTTAATGCTCAACTAGAAGAAAAAGTTACTTTAAGGACTTCTGATTTAGTCCATAAATCAGAGGCTCTATCTCAAAAACAACAAAAGTTTAAATCATTATATGAATATCATCCTGATCCTATTTTTACGATTGATTTAAATGGAATATTCTTAAATGTAAATAAAGCCGGGAGTATGCTACTTGGAGCGCCAACAAACGAGTTACTTGGTGAAACATGTTTTTCGATTATTTTAGAAGAAGATAAACATAAACTAGCATCTGCATTAGAAAAAGTTAAACAACAAGAATCAGCATCCTTACAACTTAGTTCTCAATATAAAGATGGCTTTACTTATTTTTTATACGTTACCATCGTTCCTATTATGATAGATGGACAAATTTCAGGAAGCTATATTATGGTAAAGGATATTACCGCACTAAAAAAACAACAAGAAGAAATAAAATATTTAGCATTCCACGATACTGTAACGAAAATTGGGAACCGATCCTTTTTCCATAGGAAGTTAAGAAAATTTATAAAAAATGCTCAAACAACACAAAGTGAGTTTGCATTATTATATTTAGATTTAGATCGCTTTAAAGTAATTAACGATACACTTGGACATTCGTCAGGTGATTACATATTAGAAGAAGTAGCAAAACGTTTCCAATCATGTCTTCCATCACATACTCATCTGTCAAGAATCGGTGGCGATGAATTTACAATTTTAATCGAAAACTATACGGACCATGATTCCTTATTCAAGTTATGTAACCAATTATTTGAAGGCATGAAAAAACCGTTTGTCCTACATGAGCATAAATTAACTTTATCACTTAGTATCGGCATCGCTATATATCCATCTGGTGGAATCGATACCGCTACACTCTTAAAAAACGCTAATGTTGCAATGTATGATGCTAAGGAAAAAGAGCCTAACTCTGTCTCTATTTATGACGATGTAATCGCTAAAAAAATCGAAAGACGATTACGATTAGAGAAAGATTTACCAAACGCAATTCAAAATGAAGAATTGTTCCTTTTATATCAACCTCAAGTTGATAGCAAATCAAATAAAATTATCGGTGCCGAAGCTTTAATCAGATGGAACCATCCCGAATTAGGTGTTATTTCTCCATATGAATTTATCCCTATCGCCGAAGAAACACTACAAATTATTCCAATAGGAAAATGGACATTACAGCAAGCCTGTCAGGAAATGAAACGTTGGCACACAATCGGATATTCTCATTTAAAAATAGGAGTAAATTTATCTGCTAAAGAGTTTGAACAAGAAGATTTTGTAAAGTCTATTTCTTCTACTTTAGCAACTACAGGTTTACCAGCAAGTTCTCTCGACCTTGAATTAACAGAACGAATTGCAATGATGGACGAGCGAGAAACATTGATAAAACTACGTACACTAAAAAATTTAGGAATTCACATTTCAATCGACGACTTTGGTACAGGCTATTCTTCGCTAGCCTACTTACCTTTATATCCCATCGATACGTTAAAAATCCCGAGAGAATTTCTTACAATGTCTGAAACGTGTGAAGATGGAATGGAAATCATTAAAACGATCATCACATTAGCACATACATTAGGAATGTCTGTCATTGCTGAAGGTGTAGAAACGAAAGAACACGTAAATTTCCTTCAAAAAAATAAATGTCAGTTTATTCAAGGTTATTATTACAGTAAACCTATTTATACAAATGCATTTACTGAGCTATTAGAAATCGGTATTCACCAATAGTACATAGCTAATCGGTATAAGTAATAATGAATTTGAGCAACTATAGTAAAAAGGAAAGAAGATACCTTCTTTCCTTTTGTTTTTCTATTTAAATTTCTATTACTTCACCACTTCATTTATTATATCTATTAATTGATGAATCCCCTCATCATTTGTTTTCTTAAATCCATTCATATTTTGAATATATCTCTCCTTATTCGCATACAACTTATTTACTGCATGTGTAAATGTACTAGTGTTTACTCTATCTTGAAGTAACACTTCCGCATATCCTTGCCTAGAAAAATGGTCAGCATTTAAAACTTGATCCCCTCTACTGGAACCATTAGTTAACGGAATAAGCAACATCGGTTTCTTCAAAAATAACAATTCAGAAATAGCAGTAGAACCCGCTCTGGAAACTACAACACTTGCCATATTCAGTATATGCGGTAACTCTTCCCCTATATATTCAAATTGCATATAACCTTCCATTCCAATAGCTGGGTCCACCTTCCCTTTACCACACATATGAACAATATTAAAACTTAATAATAATGTATCTAAACTTTTCCTTACCATATCATTTATCCATTGTGCACCTTGACTCCCACCCATTATTAACAGTACCGGTTTATCTTTCCTAAATTTACAATAGCTTCTTCCTCGTAATACGTTACCTCTCACAATTTCTTCTCTCACAATCGGCCCTACATAAACCTTCTTCTCGTTACTTACATTATCCCCTGTATGAGGAAATGTTGTGCATAGTTTTGTAGCAAAAGGCAATGCTATTTTATTTGCCAATCCTAACGTACTATCTGGTTCACGTATTATTATAGGTACACGATTTAACCATGCCCCTATAACTACAGGAACTGAAACAAATCCTCCTGCCGAAAAGATAACGTCAGGCTTTATTTTCTTAATTAATTTATAACTTTGTAAGCAGCCTTTTATAATTTTAAAAGGATCTTTAAAGTTCTCCCAATCCCAATATCTCCGGAGCTTCCCCGTTGAAATACTATTGTACTTAACATTTTGAACTAATAATTTTTCAATTCCATTTTGAGATCCAATATACTCAACTCCCCATCCTTTTTCCATAAATTTAGGAATCAATACCATATTAATCATTACGTGTCCGGCTGTACCGCCCCCAGTAAAGAGAATCTTTTTATTCATAACTTATATCCACCTTTATCATTAAAAATCTAGCTTTATATTAATCTTTAACTCAAGTCCTATATCTTGTAAAAGATCTTTGATGAGTTCATAAAAATCATTTCCATACTCACTACACTCATACTGAGCAAAAACTTGAATCACATGCCTAGTTCTAGTCTCTAGTGTTGGCTTTATTCGATCAACCTTTTTTTCTTCCACATACGCTCGATATTGATTTATTGCCTCATAGAGGTGCAACACATGCGCTTCTTCATCTTTCCAATCCAACGTATCAACAATCGAAAGAAATAGCGTACTTTGATTATCTATCGCTTCATAACAATTCATATATTTGTTACATCCTTTTATATTTTTATTGAATGCAGATTTCACTACACTTCGCATATTCAAGTACATCTTTTAATGATTGCTGAAATTGAATTTCTGGGATCCATCCTAATTTTTTTATATCCTCTAATAATAAATTTTCATTTGAGCTGCTCCCACTATTCTCTTTTTCTTTTATAGTAAAATTCAGCTGTGTTAATCCTTTAAATTGCTCCAATACATCTAATAAAGAGCGTTTTACTCCTGATCCAATATTATATTGTTTTCCATTTATACCATCACGTAATAACACATGATACGCTTTAACTGCATCACGTACATCTAGAAAGTCTCTACTATCTTTCAAACTGTTTACTTCAATAATCGCTTTACTTCTACCCGATTCTATATCTATCATTTTTTTTGCGAGAATTGAACAAACACCATTCGATACTCCTGGACCAATTAAATTTGAGGGCTTTGCAATGATAATATTTGAATCCATTAATCCGCCCCAAGCCTCCGCAATAATGACTTGCATAGTTTTACTTAAACTATATGGATTTGAAACTTTTATGTTTTTCATACTATCTGCTTGCAATGCAGATCCTATAACTAATGTTTTACAATGCGAGGCTTCCTGCTTAATGGCTTCTAATAAATATAAAGTCCCTATTACGTTAATCTCTATATATTCCAGAGAAGCTGTCCAAGACTCATTAACTGAGTTTCTTCCTGCTAAATGCAATACATAGTCTGGTTTTATTTGTTTAATTACCTTCATTACTTCACTCTTATTTGTTAAATCACAAGTAATACCATTTTCGATTTTTTCTCTATGTGAACGATTTTGAAACATAGGAATTACATGAAAGCCCTGCTCTAAAAAATATTGGCAAGCATGACGTCCTGTGAAGCCATTTGCACCAGTTATTAAAAGGCTCGCATTTCTTTTCATCGTAAAAACCCTCCTTTTTCTAACATTTGTTTCACCTCATGTTTTGTAAGTAAGTCTTGTTGAGAACTAAAACTCTTCACATCCACAAGCGGATAACTAGCATAATATTCTTGAAGTCCTTCTATAGGAATAGTCGGTAGTACCACAAAATAATTTTGATCAAAACTAATACTTGTTTTACTCTCTACCTCAGATAAAAGCATTTCACTTAATTTTTCACCAGGTCTTATCCCTACCTCTTTTATCTTCACGTTTTCTTTTTTTGAATCTTCAATCAATATCCTTGCTAAATCCGTTATTTTACATGCTGGCATTTTCATAACAAAGATTTCTCCTCCTCTTCCTTCAGATGCTGCTTTAAATAACAATCCAACAGCATCTTCAATTGTTAAGAAAAATCTAGTCATATTTTCATCAGTAATCCCTACCTGTGAAGACTTTTTAATTTGCTTTTTAAAAAGCGGTACCACACTTCCACTCGTCCCTAAAACATTTCCACCACGAACACAAATGAATTTTGTTTTCTTCGTTTGTACATTCGCGTGAACCATTAGCTTTTCACCAATTGCTTTTGTCATCCCATACGTATTTGATGGATCGGCCGCTTTATCAGTTGAAACATATATAACTTTCTCAACGTGCATCTGGATAGATGCTTCAATTACATTTTGCGTACCATGTATATTTGTTTTTATAGCTTCATAAGGATAATACTCACATACTGGAACATGTTTTAAAGCTGCAAGATGAAATACATAATGTACATCTTGGCAAGCATAGACTAGTTGATCTTTATCACGAATGTCTCCAATAATAAATTTCAATCTATCTTCATTTATAAACTGTTGTTGCATTTCAAATTGAACCGTTTCATTCCTTGAAAAAACCCTAATTTCTTTC
This sequence comes from Bacillus sp. FSL R9-9410, assembly GCF_038050385.1. NCBI lineage: Bacteria > Bacillati > Bacillota > Bacilli > Caryophanales > Bacillaceae > Bacillus > Bacillus sp. FSL R9-9410. The sequence goes on along the minus strand of NZ_JBBOTV010000001.1, from coordinate 1,142,820 downwards.
GGTGATTTTTCTAATAGTTGTTTTATAAGTTCATGTCCCCACGAACCTGTGCCACCAGTAATTAAAATTATTTTATTAAGCATTCCTTTTCCTCCTACCATACATTTCAATAAAAATTGGATTTATTAAAGCTATTGAATTATTTTCAATTGATTCAAATCATAATCGTCGTTTGTTACATTTAATTGACAAAATAAAAAAACAGAAACTATTAAACATAGTTTCTGTTTTTCATTTCACCTCTTAACAGTAGGATTTTTTTATACTGTTTGCATGATAACTATATTACTTGTAAAAAAACACCGCTCATTTATTTCATATACTCGCAATAAAATAAATAGAATGATTCATAGCCAATGCCACGTTTAAATTCATGAAAAAGGGAGGTAATAGAATGTACCGAAGCAATTCAAATAACTCAAATAATACATATAACGAACCTTCCAAAGCACTTCCTCTCTCCCTATTCGACGTAAAAAATGAGTTAAAACAAAAAAGCAAACTCATTCATTCTGGCACCATGTATAAATTAACGAAAGAAGAGCAATTTATCATCGATAAGATTAAAGCACAGACAAAACAACTAAATAAAAATAACGTCACAAGAACACGTGCATACTATCAATTTTACATTCAATATCCAGAAATACATTGGGCACTACTTGGGCATATGGTATCACGTAACGGTGGGTGGAATATGACCGATTTAAAGGGAGATTTATATACAAGGCTTTTATCTGAGAAAGAACAAATTACATTTTTTTCTTTTTTAGAAAGAGGAAATTGGCTCATTTTCCAAGATGTATATCCTCAATTCTTGCTATATGAACAAAGTGTAAAAAGATCGCAAAGGCTATTTCACCTTCTCCCTCACCTAAATGTTTCTACATTTATGGAAACGATGTGGAACGATTTTTGGAAAACAGGTAACAAAAAAACATTAGCGATTGCAACTATTATTAATGAACAAAACTACTTAGAAAAAAGAGTTATTCAAAATGTACACTTTAAAAAGACTGTACTAAATAGTATTGGATTTAAACTCTTTGATTTCTTTCAGTTTAATCATATCCTTTTCCCATTCTACGAAAATGATAAGAAACAAAAAGTATTACTATTTGGTGATACAATGAAACATTTTACGTCCTTGCATGAACGAATCTTAATTGGAAAAAGGTTGTATTCACTATTATTTCGGGATACACATATTTTATCTCAAATAATAAGTTGGGCCCAAAATCATCCACACACAGGCTCAAGGAAAGATTACTGGCCTCATTTATTTTCAAGTGTAAATGAATCTTTTTCCCGTGAGTTTTATAAACGCCGAATAAAGAAATGCCAGTTGCGTAGTGGTGCATATCGTATATACAGCCCTGCACTCATCTATGCATGGCGCGATATGAAACATGAAGAAGATGAAAGTAAAGATTGGTTTACTGATTGGCAAGTTGTAAATTACTTAGTTGATAAGGAGGAAAGTATAAGTGGACAAATTTCAGAAGACTACTGCAAAACACTCGAAAAAATTGAACTTGCAATTCTCGCAAAGAAAAATGTCCTCCTCCGAGAGGAAGAATGACTTTCTAGCTTTAATAATTATAGTTTTTCTCGCTGCTATTATTGGAACTTGTTTAGATGCTTTCTTTGTTAATAAACAAATATATTCTTTTCCAGTTAGGCCCTTCTCATCCACATTTTCAGTTAACATAGCTTTCACATTACTCGTACTACCGATTTTAACAGCCTCTTTTATACAAATTTCAAAAACATTATCTACAGTTTCTAGAACTCTATTTATTATTTCAATAGGCGTTTGCGCTAGCATTTTTGAGCAAATTGCTGAGAGATTAGGTTTATTTGTACATAGTATGAATTGGCAGCACAGTTATTCTTTGTTTGGATATATCATTTTCTTTTCTCTTATTTGGAAATTTTATAATTGGATGCAAAAATAAAGAGACCGTTATTATAACGGTCTCTCCTTAAGCATAATCTTCAGTTACTACTACTGAACGACTTTGAAGGCTTTTTGATCGCAAACGATATGCAACTACTTTCTTCTTATATTGCTTTATTACATCAACGTGTTCCTCGTAGCTGTATATAGAAAATCTAATCTCTCTTTTTCCTTTCTTCGTCTCCATGACTATCGGTGTTCCATCCCCTTGCGGCGGAAAATAATGCTTATCCAAAAATAAAGCCTCGTTAAATTCTTGAATAACTTGAAGTTTCATTTCTCCTTCTATACTTTCCCCATCTACTGTTACAATAGTATTTTCCTCATCCAATTTTTGATGTAACTCAAATCTACTAATAATTGATTCTACAACAGAAGTTGGCATACTAGAAACTAATACTTTAAGAGCACCAAAAATAAATAATGTAACTATAAACCATGTTGTCATTTTAATCATCTCCATTACGCTCTAAAATGAGTAGTGTTATACTCCTTATTATGATTCATTAATCTTCAAAATAATAATTTCATTCCATAAGGTACTAATATACTAATAAGTATCCCTGTTACAATCATCGTCACCGAACCGATAGTTGCCTCTTTCTCTCCTTCTTTCACTAGACGACTCACACCAATGATATGTGATGCGCAGCCCATCCCAACTCCTTTTCCAATTGTACTTGTTATACGGAAAAGTTTAAGTACTGTCGGTCCTATGATAGCACCTGTTATTCCCGCAACAACTACAAAACTAGCAGTCATAGATGGAATGCCCCCAATTTGCTCGGCTAATGAAATTGCAATAGGCATCGTCGCTAATTGCGGTATAGTTGTTAATATAAGTTCCTTATCTATATTCAACATTTCCCCAATCACTACATTCAAACTGATTAAAGCCACTATACCGATTACTACTCCGACAAGTATCGATAAGAAGTTTTTCATAAGTATTTTTCTTTCCTTAAATAGCGGTATTGCTAAAGCTACAATCGCAGGGCTCAAGAAACTGGAAAGAACATCTCCTCCATTTTCCTTATAATCTTGATGAGAGATCCCGAAGATAAGAAATATACAAATCATAATCGTCGTAACTGTTAACACCGGTAAAGTAAATGGAAACGTAAATTTTTTATATAGCTTTGTCGCCAATAAATAAATCACTACAGTAATAAAAATTAAGACCATTTGAATAGCGCACCTTGTCAATTTTATTTTTTAGATGTTATTAATAACTGACTTACATAACCTGAAATAATTAACGTTACTAAAGTACTTACAACAACTAGAAAGAACATAATACTACCCTTACTTAAAAGAAATGATCCGTATTCCATTAGCCCAGTCGTCGAAGGAATTAAAAATAAAGGTAAAAATACTATTAGCTTTTCTGCACCTATCTCAAACCATTTTAATGGCAAAATGCGAGTGGAAAGAAGCAGAAAAAGAATTAACATTCCTATTAAACTTCCTGGCATAGATAGATGAAATACTTCCTGAATCCATACACCAACCAAACTAAACATATATAGCACTCCTACTTGAAGTAAAAGCGTCAAAAACTTCAATTGCTACTCCCCATTTCAATACCAAATTCCCACAATTTATTATTGAATCTCGTTTAATGTCTCTGCAAATCTTGTAATTCCAAGCTGAATTTGTTCTACATTCGCTCTGCCAAAAGTAAATCGTATATATTCACTTTTCGAACCTAGGACGCTTCCTGGGACAAATGCTATACCATTGCGTATAGATTCACCTAGTAAATGATATTCATCAAACGTCCCTTGTACTTTGCACCATAAATGTATTCCACCCTCTGGAACAAAAAATTCAACCCGGTCCCCTAATATTTCTTCAAGCTTTCTAATTAACTCATCTCTTCTTTGTTTCAGTTGTCCACGAAGCATCGTAATATGCGTATGAAAATCCTCAGATTCTAAAAATTGGTTCGCTACCCACTGTGTAAATACACTATGACCGAAATCAACTTGCTGCTTCGCATCTGCTAATCGCTCAATTACGCGCGTGGGGCCAATTACCCAACCAATACGTAATCCTGATGCAACAATTTTTGATAATGAGCTTACATAAAGAACATTCCCATTTTGATCCATCGATTTCAATGTTGGATTCACTTCTCCATTAAAAGAAGTCAAACTATACGGATCATCTTCTACAATCGGTATACCAAATTCAGAAGATAGTTCTAAAACCTTTTTACGTCTTGCCAACGAAAGTACCGTTCCAGTTGGATTTTGATAATCCGGATTTAAAAACACCATACGAATGCGATGCTTTTTGTGCAAATCGATTAAGTCATCTGGATTCATTCCATGCTGATCAACTGGTAAACGAAATATGTTTAAACCTGCTGATTTAAACATCGGAAGTGAATAACAATAGGAAGGATCCTCAATTGCAATCGCATCGCCAGGCTTTAACAAACATTGAACGATAAGATTAAGTGCCTGCTGAGCTCCAGATGTAATAAGAATAGAGCTTGAATCTGCTTCTATTTGTTTATATTGCTCGACATGTGCTGCAATTGTTTTTCGCAACATTTCATTTCCAAGTGGATGGTCATAACCGAGATTTTCCATAAATGTTTTCTCCGACAAAATTGTTCGAAATCTATCACTCGGAATTAATTCTGGTGACAATTCACCACTCGCTAAATTGATTAAATCATCTTTTTGTGTTTCCGTTCGAATTTGTTGAACAAGTGGTACATTAGGTAAGAACGATCCATCCTCAACGTACCTACCCCAGTTCGGTATTCGTTTATGTGACACACCCCATATGTCTGTATTCACCCGGGTGCCGCTTCCTTTTTGCCGGTCTACTACTCCAAGTGATTTTAATTCCTCATAAGCAGCTACTACCGTACTCCGGTTCACTTGTAACTTCTGTGCTAACATACGCTCAGAAGGTAATTTTCTATCAGAAGGGAATTCACCGGTAGAAATGCCTCTTTCAATGTAATCAGCAATTTGTTTATAAACTGGTATCTTATCTTCACGATTCGGTTGCCATTCCATTTAATTCCCTCATCTCCACGCTGGTGTCCTGAATTCATTAATAACAGTATTCACTGTAAAAATGGTATTAATCAAGCGCATGATTTAAAAATGTCTCAACCGTCACATTAAAACTAGTAGGCTGTTCTAAATAAGGCAAGTGCCCACTATTTTTCAACTCAACGAAAGTCACGTTTCTCAAGTTTTTTTCAAATTCTCTCACATACTTTTCCGGAACAAAATAATCATTCTCTCCTCGTATTATTAATGCAGGACATGCAATGTTAGAGAGGTATGGTCTTTGATCGTAATCAACTAATTCAGCAAATAGCCTTTGAATATGCATCGGATTAATAGCTTGTAGAGATTGATAAAACCCACAGACAATTACATCATTATCTTCTACTCCCATTGCTTTCAATAACGTATCCGCCCAAGTTTTCCCGTTATCATGTAAGCTAAGTAAATCATATACTTCAAGTCGTTCTTTACGATCTGCCGGTTCTAAATAGGGAAATGCATTTATAACTATTAAGCTAGAAACAAAACGTGGATATTGAATAGTAAAATCGATACCGACTCTAGCTCCTTTTGAAAGACCGCAAATTGTTACCGATTTTAGCTTTAAATGATTACATAACTCATATAAAACATTTGAATATTCTTTAAAATTAATTTCCATCCCTTCGGATTTCCCATGCCCAGGTAAATCGAGGGAGATCACGGTCCATTTCTTCTTGAAGTATTTTCTTTGATATAACCAATTATTCGAATTTCCTCCAAGACCGTGTAAAAACAATATGACAGGACCCGATCCTTCTATATTGTAAAAAATCTTTCGATTCTTATATTCAAAATACATATTCATCACCTTCAGATGTAGCATCACATATTTTTATCTTTGAATGAATATATCCAAAACGGTTCTCTTTCTAACCACTCAACTGTTTCTGGAACACCGTCTTCATACCCTCTTTCCAGCTCATCCACTTTAGTTGTAAATTGTGATGCATGTGCCCGTAATGCCTCTAATTTTTTCGGAACATATTCCGTCACTTCATTTTTAAAATCCGGAGGGCCTATTTCGTCTTCATGATTTTTCGAAAAAGCTACAGCATAAAAGACCGGTCGTTTACTTTCCGAAATATTAGCTAGTGCCTCTACTACCGCTTCCCCTGTTGCATCGTGATCTGGATGAACTGCATACCCAGGATAGAAAGAAATAACTACAGAAGGATTCAATTCTTCAATACAGTTTTGAATCAGACTTCTTAATTGTCCAGGCTCTTCAAATTCAAGAGTTTTATCACGATATCCCATCATGCGTAAATCTTCAATCCCTAAAATATTTGTAGCTCGCTTTAACTCTTTCTCTCTAATAGCATATAAAGACTCCCGTGTTGCAAAAGGTGGATTTCCCATTGCTCTCCCCATTTCACCAAGTGTTAAGCAAACATAAGTAAGAGGGACTTTCTGCTCAGTATAAGCCAAAATTGTGCCAGCCACGCAATACGACTCATCATCTGGATGCGGGAAAACAACTAAAACGTGGCGCTCATTTTTCATCAATATATTAACTCCTTTATCATATACACACTCTATAAAATAACGACCGCATACCAAGTAACTCCTACGAGAAGCACTAAAAGAAGAATGATATAAATAGCAGATAAGTTTTTTACATTCCTCTTTGTAGACTTACCGTAATTCTCCTCCACATTTCGTGCAACTAGCACGGTCCCAAACAGTGATACAACTACAATAATAACAACTAGTGAAATCGCAAAACTCATTGTCTTTTCACCTCTCTTAGGCCAGTCTATTTAAACAAAGAAGATACATATAAAATGTCCTTCTTAAGGTATCAATAAAATACTACCTTTCTTCTCTTATCATAATAGAAGTTTGCGAAAAACGGACCAACCACTTTTAGGTTTTTTTGCTCATCCACTTCGTAGAGTAGAAAACTGAAACAGATTAAATTTTCTTTAGGGATGGCTTTGCCATCCCTTTTCTGTTTCAGCTTCCCCTCATCAAACCGTACGTGAGGTTTTCCCTCATACGGCTTTCCGATGTTCTTCCTTCTTTGGCGTTCAGTTTTGTTCTATCCTCCTACTTTCACGAGTGTATATGTTGTTTTCTTCATCAAGTCCTTGATACGACCATGTTTCTTTCGAACATTTCTTTTCTTATTCCAAAAAAGGTTAAGTCGTTCTAGGACGTACCAGTCTATTTTACAGAGCCACTTCTGTCCAATTGAAGATAAGCTATAATAATTCTTGAATCCTTGCAGAATTCTATTTAAACCTTTCACCATCTCTTCCAATTGTAAATACAGTTTGTTCCTCGGCTCTGTGTATCTTTTAATGCGTTCCCGCATTTTCTTCATGGCTTTCTGGCTCGGAATATGTGCCATCACATGCACTTTCTTCCCGCCTTTCACATGTTTAGAGTATTTTCGGTGGTGAAATCCTAGAAAATCAAATCCCTCGTTTCCATCCCACGTATTCACTAGCTTCGACTTTTCTGTATGGATTGTAAGTTCTAACTTATTCATAATGGATTGTAGTATCCGAATACTCTCTAATGCTTGTTGTTTTGTTTGACATACGATGACAAAGTCATCCGCATATCGAATTAGTTCCCCCAAATGTTTACACTTCTTTTCCCAAATGGTATCCATATAGTTTAAATATATATTAGAAAGTAATGGAGATATCACGCCACCTTGTGGTGTACCTAATGTCGTTTCATGAAATTGCGCATGTTCCATGATTCCCGCTTTCAACCATTTTCTAATGAGTTTTAACACTCTTCGGTCACTGATTCTTCTTTCTACAAGCCTCATTAATTTGTCATGATTAATATTGTCAAAGTATCCTTGTATGTCTACATCTACAATCCAATGAGATGTTTTACTCGCTTTCCGTATCTTCGATATCGCTTGATGTGCGTTTCGTTTCGGGCGAAACCCATACGAACAGTCTTGAAAATCGGCTTCGAAGATAGGTTCTATCACCAATTTCGTTGCCATTTGTACAACCCTATCCTTGATCGTGGGAATTCCAAGCGGTCTTTGTTTTCCATCACCTTTTGGAATATACATTCTTCTTACAGCTTGTGGATGGTATGATTTACTTTTCAATTCTATATATAATTCATTGAGAAAGTTTCGTTCTCCATATTGATACACGATTTCTTCAATCGTCTGTCCATCAATTCCACCGCTCCCTTGATTCCGTTTTACCCTTCTCCATGCTTCAGCCAATATGTCAGGACGATATATTTTGTCATACAACGCGTGAAACCTACGACTTGAACTTTCTTTGGCACAAAGATATAAAGTCTTCCAAAGTTCTTGAGCTTTTACATCAGTGTAGTTAGCTAGTTTTCCAGCATTCACTCACTCTTACCTCCTTCCAACTTATGAACAAAGTAGAGGTCCTTCCCTACATAACGTTGTGTTGTCGTTATGATATTCAGTACTATGACCTCCTCCGACTCCCTCTTTACAGTCCACCATTTCGTATATGCTTATAGGTTTCCTCTCTCCTTTCTGAAAGAAAGGGCAAAGGAGGGTCTCCCCAGTTCCAGACACTACTTTCTCAACATACCGCCCTCCGTACCCCGAGGGATTCTTCGATGTCGTATTTCCAAGTTCTTCACATCTTCCATGGTCTTCGCCCATATTCACCAGGCTCGACTTCCCTTTGTCCTATTGCTAGGTTGCTTTTAACGAGGCGGCAAGGTTCACTTTATGTTACGGTCTGTTGATTCGCTCGCACTTCTAGTAGAAGTTACTTTGTCACAGGGCTTCAACCTTAGGATTTCTCCACCAGCTGCCTGTCAGCTACTAGGCGACTTGGCTCTTACCTAGGCTGGACTTTCACCAGCAAGCAGTGCCCAGCTTAGCTGGGCACGCAAAATAAAAAGCAACTGATCTCCTAGAATCAGTTGCTTTTTTACGAGGCTAATTATATTCATTTTCACTTAAAATTAATCCGATTTAAAAGTTTGGTCTTTTCATAATGAAACATCGATTGAGATAACTCAAAAATGGTTCCATTTACAAGATGAACTGTATTTTCAATAAGAAGTGCCGGATCACCTTCATTTAGTTCTAAAAGCTGTGCATTTTCTTTATTTACTTTTTCACAACTAATAACTTTATCGGCAAAGCCAATATTTAATCGTAAATCTTCAATGAAATAACTGTATACAGAGCTTAATGCTATTTCTTCATTCAAATAAGGAATGATATCCTTTTTGAAATAACTTACTTCAATAGAGAATGGTTTCCCATCTACAATTCTTAAGCGCTTCAAAAAATATAACCTAGTTCCAACTTCACATTGCATCTGCTTTGCTATCTCTTCGTCCGCATCTATTACTTCAAGCTCTAACACTTTCGTTTCAATATTTTGTGAAACGAGGTTTTTCGTTAATCCACGCAAACTGCCTAAATTAATGTAATCTGTTACAGAAGTTTCGCGTAAAAACATGCCACTACCTTGCACTTGAAAAATATAGCCTCTATTCACAAGCTGACTAATTACTTTACGTATCGTATTACGGCTTACTTCAAATCGGTTCATCAACGCTTCTTCTGTAGGTAGTTTTTTCGTTTCATTAAAAAGCCCATCTCGAATGTCTTGCTCTAAAACATCAGCAATTTGTTTATACTTTGCACTCATACACTTTCTCCTAAAATACTCTTTTATCTGTTATAACTCTTCTCCTCTCGTTTCGATCACATGCTTATACCAATGAAACGAAAGTTTCTTCTTACGTTTTAAGTTATCATTATGATCGACAAAAATAAAGCCATATTGCTTTTTATATCCATTTAGCCAACTTAATAAATCGATAACAGACCATGCATAATAACCTTTTAAATTAATTCCCTCTTGAATTGCACGCTTCATTACTTTTAAATGCTCTTCAATAAATTTAATTCTCGAAACATCTACAATTTCTCCGTCAATGATTGGATCTTCATCACCAAGTCCATTTTCCGTTACATACATCTTTATGTCACCGTAGCGTGCTTTCAACATATACAATCCATCTAAGAAACCTTCGGGAGATATTTCCCATCCCCATTTTGTATATGTTTTATCATCCATTTTAACTGTTCGATAAAAACCATCAAAAGAAGGACTACCTGGAGCAAGTGTTGAGTTTTCTCGAGAATGTTCCTCATTCTTTATATCCATATCGTATCTTTCCACTCGTATCGGTTGATAATAATTCAAGCCAATAAAATCATTTTTTTCGGCATTTTGTTTAATAATTTCTAATTCTTCAACCGTCCAATTAGGAGTCCATCCTTTTTCATTTAATTGTTGTACAACATAAGATGGATACTCACCTTTTAAAACTGGATCATAGTACCAATACGTTTCATATTCATTCGCATGATTTGCTGCTAGTATATTTTCTTTTTGATCATCCACACTATAAGCAGGTAAGAAAACATGCGTGATACCAATCTCTCCATATTGTTTCAACTGCTTATACACTGCAACTGTTTTTGCATGTGCATAAAATACATAATGAGTCGCTTGAAAATACTTTGGAACATCATTTTGTATTCCAGGTGGATGTGCACCTTTTAAGTACCCTAATCCACAAAACATCACTGTTTCATTAAAAGTAATCCAATGTTTAACTCTATCACCAAATGCCTTAAAGCAAATCTCTGCGTACTTTACGAAAGCTTCTGCTGTTCGTTTATTCGTCCATCCACCGTCTTTTTCTAAAGTTAACGGTAGATCCCAATGATATAAAGTTACAAACGGTACAATCCCGTATTTTAAACATTCATCAATTAAGTTGTTATAAAATGCTATTCCTTTTTCATTTACCTCTCCATCTCCAGTCGGCAAAATTCTCGCCCAAGAAATAGAAAAACGATACGATTCTAATCCCATCTCAGCCATTAAGCGAACATCTTCCTTATATCGATGATAATGCTCAACAGCTACATCACCATTTGTCCCATTGTATGTTTTGCCAGGAATTTTTGAAAACTCATCCCAATTCGTAACACCTTTTCCATCTTCATTCCATGCACCTTCTACTTGATAAGAAGCTGAAGCAGCCCCGAATAAAAAATCATGTGGAAACTTCATAGTATATACCTCCGTTTCATTAGAATAAATAAAATTCATCATTACATATAAAATTTATAGGTACAAATTTTACATGTGTAATTATAGCGTAAGTTTCGATTTTTTTCTATCATGAACGCAAGCTATGTAAAACTATATTTGATGTTAATTTTCGGAAAATAAAAAAGAAGCGATGTATTTCATCGCTTCTTACAATCAACATCTTTACTCTTTTATAAGTGACTTATTCGCTCTTATAACTTCTTGATAAAGTATTGGTGACCATTTTTCATTTATATAATCTTGAATTATCCAGCCCACTCTCGTAGGATTCTTTTGCTTCATATAGTTTGCAATTTCAGGATTTATGTAGGACGCATAATAATATGGACTATTCCATGCTGTACCACCAGAAGACAAGCTTGTAAAATTAATATACAGATGATCAAAATCTTCACTATTGTTAATCGTTTCATTTATCGTATCTTTAATAGATTTTACTTTCTCATCATAACTCACTTTATATTTATCTTGTACTGTTACATTTACATTTTGATTTACAGTTGTGGTAAACGTCTCGTTATCTGGCCAATAAAAATTATTATATCCTCCAGACTCATTACTGCCACTATATCTTTTTAATAATACAATTTTCCCACGAGCATCTCCAAGGTTTATATTCCCTTCTGTTTTTAAAAAGATAGGATCAAAAAAATAATTTTTTTCAAACGTACTACTAAATGAATCTTCTGCCCCTTTCATATCCTCATACTCTTTTTTTAAAGACATAATAATCGTTTCACTTGGATTATCTTTTAAAAATTGTTTCGCCTCGTTTATAAATTCGTACAATGTTACATAAAGATATAATGGCCCATGATGAAGAACTATCGTATTATCATCTGTTAAACGCCCTCTTATATCAAAAATTCTAGCTCCGTGATCCATTTGGTAACGAAAATCATATTCTTGCGTCATTCCCCATACTTGCTTTATCGGATTTTGCAACTTGAACGTTCCACTATCATGTGTTCCTGGAATTGAAATTCGTGCTAACGGTATGTTATCGGGTATAGGTTGCATCCATCTTGACCAATTTTCAAGTTCATTAATAGAGCTAGCTGCAACTACTTGCTTATCATTTAAAGCAAATACAAATGTACTAAATATAGTACTACATATGAATAATTTCAAAAAAAGTTTCTTATTGCTCATTATTATTCCTCTCTTTTTCTGTTTTTATATCAAACTTATTGAATGTAATATAGGGTAGTTAATAAAAAACCATTCACATATTCTCAATGCATTAGGAAAATTTAAAGTCCCTTTCTACTAGATAAATTATAGTAATCAACAACATAAACTTCAATGGGCTTTCATATGCAATATTTCATATTTGGGTCCTACATGATATAAATAAAAAACTTATGATGATTATTTATTCCATACGTGCTAATATACTTATATTAAAATATAAATACGTACCTTATATACTCTGAACTACATTATTCAACAGTTAAAACTTAATTTTTTATTAGGAGGATTTACAATGAAATTATTAAAAATAAAACATATAATTCCTTTATCTGCAGTAGCACTTACATTCGTATGTAATCAAAGTACAGCTGAAGCTTCCACCATACATACAGTAAAAAAGAATGATACACTTTGGGGCATCAGTAAGCAATATGGCGTTTCCATACAAGCCATTAAACAAGCGAATAATAAAGGAAACGATCAAGCTTTTATTGGAGAACAGTTACATATTCCAGGATCTATGAAATCAAATGAGGTTACAGTTCATCAAAACGAAAAAACTACGAACACTTCTGGACAAATTATTTACCAAGTACAACCGGGAGATTCATTAGAAACGATAGCAAAGCGCTACAACGTAACCGTTCAATCTATAAAACAAATTAACAACACAGTCGGTAACAAGCTTTATACAGGACAACATTTGAAAATTAATTCCAGTATTTCCGAAAAAGAAAAAGACTTAATGGCACGCTTAGTTACCGCGGAAGCAGGTGGCGAATCATATAAAGGAAAAGTAGCTGTAGCAAAAGTTATCCTAAATCGAGTAAATGCAAAAGGATTTCCAAATACAATAACAGGTGTTATTTATGAACCTATTAAATACGGATATGCATTTACTCCTGTTACTGATGGAAGAATTAATCAGCCTGCAAGCGCTGAAGCAAAAATGGCTGTAGAAGAGGCTATCTCCACAAATGGAATACATTCTGATTGGCTTTATTTCTACAACCCAAAAACATCAACAGACAAATGGATTACGACACGTCAAACAGTAGCAGTAATCGGTAACCACGTCTTCGCTAAATAAAACTATAATTCCCTTCAAATTTATGCACTTAACAACTATTTCAAATGATTAACAGACCTCTTTACTTAAAAGGTCTGTTCTTTTTATATTTAAGCTTTTTATTAACCATATGATAAAATGATTGTTTAAAAGTATCTCTCTTTTCAAATAAAAAACTGTTGTATCTCATTCATCATTTAGAGTAATTGAGAAAGTATCAAATCCACAACTATGACTTTATTAATACAAGCTATTTCTTAACTTTGTAAAATTGTTATACACTAGGAAAATAGCAAACAAACTATTCGGTAGCAGGTGAAAAAAATGTATGATATTACAATTATCGGTGCTGGAGTGAGTAGCATTTTTATGGCTTATACATTAGCCAAAAGCAACAAAAAGGTTTTAATTCTTGATAAAGGTAAACCGTTAGAACATCGAAATTGTCCTTTAGACCAAGGGAAAACATGTAACTGTAATTCATGTGATAAGTATTTCGGTTTTGGTGGTTTAGGAAAATCTGAAGGGAAATTTAATTATACAAACGGATTTGGAGGCGAACTCGAGCAAAAAGTAGGTAAAGAAGGATTTATGCACCTCATGGCGGAAGTAGATGAAATTCTATGTCAGTTTGGTGGAAATTCAGTTTCAAAATATTCTACAGAAAATCCAACTCTCACTAAGAAGGCTGAGACATGTGGTTTACAAATGCTCACAACAGAAGTAAGGCATCTGGGTACTACACTTTCAAGTAATATTTTTCAGCAGCTCTATGAATTTTTACTAACCAAAATAAATATCCAATTTCATATAGATGTACAAAATATCGTTAAGCAGAAAGACCATTTTAAAATATATACAAATCAAAAAACTGTCCATTCTAAGAAATTAGTATTTGCAACTGGTCGTTCCGGGGCGGATTGGTTAAAAGAAATGTGCACTTCTCTAAATATTTCTCAGGAGCAAACCCGTGTAGATTTAGGTATTAGGGTAGAGATGAAAGAACATCAATTACGTTCTATATTAAAAGATACATTTGAGACGAAACTTTCTTATCAGCATGAACATTTCGCGGCTACTACTTACTGTATGAATCCAAAAGGACGCATTATTCGAAAGTACGAAGAAGGTTTAGTTATGCCTGACGGTCAAAATTTTCGAGAGCAAGGAACTGGCACTTCTAACTTAAATTTCACTTTATTTATCCCGCGCTATTTTCCAACTCTCAAAGAAGCAACTGTATACGCAAGTTCAATTATTAAAAACATTAACCAAGGACGAGATCGGATTGTTATACAGCGTTTAGAGGACTTAATAAAGAAACAACCTACAGCGGAGAACAACATGAAACATAATCGTATACAGCCTACACTACACGGAGATTATGGAGATTTGAATGAAGAAATTCCTCAATTATATATTGAAGGACTCAAAAATTTTTTATTACGTTTAGAACAATTTACCCAAGAACCTATCGATAAAGATACTTTATTATATGGAATTGATGGAAAGTTCTATGCTCCTACAATAAAAATCAATAACCATTTTGAAACAAGTATGAATGGGCTATTTTTAATTGGAGATTGTTCAGGCGTCACTCATTCATTATCTCAAGCAGCTGCAAGTGGCCTGTATGTTGGAAAATATTTATCAGACATTTAAATACTCTAATTAAATGGAAAGGGAGCAACTAATTGCTATTGCTCCCTTTTCCCTATTACTTCTCTTATAACACATGATGCAATCTGCTATTAAAAAGAACGTACATATTATACCGATGTAAACGCCCGATTGGTGAAGGCTAATAATCAATGGGGATGAACAAAACCCCCACTGATTATAGTTTCACTTTATTCTACGATTGTTTCTAAAGATAAATCTGTATAGGAATTATCCTCACCTATATTCAAGATTACTTCACATTGACGTAATCTCAATTCAAAGAGCGTTATAGGATCATGATAAACTTCAGGGTTTGATTTCATTTTATGCAGTTTATCTTGTTGCTCTTTTATTTCTAAATGAGTATTTTCTACAGCTTGTTCCAACGCGCCAAATGGATTTCTAAAGAACATATTAATATCCCGCTCTTGTGTGTTTTCAAACAGCTCAAATTGCAAGAAAAACTTCTTCATAATAGAAGCCGTTACATCTGTATAATCTTCATTTTCTAAATACTGTTTATATTTGTTATATAGCATAGCTTTATTTTTAGGAAGAACTCCAAATAATTTACCGGCACTTTTCAGTAAAAATTGTGCTGGCGTAAATCGGCGTAAAATATTTACTTCTTCCATTTGTATTCTAGTTGTCATTCTATCAGTATCTCTGCGCCAGTCATCAATTACTTTAAAGTCACATTCTAACTGTATTCGATTTTCTCCAAATAAAGAATTAAGTCCTTCACTGGTTTCTGCTAAGTACAATTGACTTTGAAGGAGCTCGTTATTAGAAGTCGCAATCCAATTTTGCATAGAGCGAGCAAGATTAGGTAATACAATTTGTTCTAGATATTGTTGCACCCTTTCATTCATCGCTGTATTTAGTTCAATATCAATGTGCCCAAAATCACTTTCTTCACTAATTAAATCGGAACAACTCTGCAATAGTTTCGGAATATGTTCTGTAAGATCATTAGTAATTTCGTTTTTCATTGTACGATATGATTCTGTAATTAAATGAATTTTGTCCTTCTCAAAAGCAGTAAGGTTATTAATACAAGCATTTAGTTTAACTAACATATCTTCATTCCAATTAATAGAATCCACTAGATTTTTTTCCCTCTCGACGCGTTTATCCAAAAGATATGTAATTGTTTTTCGAATGAAAAACAATAGCTTTTCAGTACGTTCTGCATCGATATTTTTATGGTTAAAGTTAAAATGAATAAACTCAGTTAAATCGTTTAGTTGTTTACTATTTGTATATAACGAAGAATAAGGGAAAACTCTTGCATTAGGGAAATATGTATTTATTCTCACTTGCGTATCTTGTATAACTCTTTTTGCTTCTGCTTCATTGTAAATGTTATCGATTTTATTTAATAAGAAATGAACTTGTAGATTTGGTGTATGTTCTTGGATACTTAATAGAATGTCACGTTCTTTGTCAGTAAAAGGTGAATCCGTATTCAATACGAATAATAATTCATCTACAGAGTTTAAATATTCAAACACCTCATCTCTCGCGTCATTGTTCCTATTAAAGCTAGGTGTAACAACGAATGTAAGTTTATTTTTACTTAAAAACCTGCATGGTAATTTAAATTCAACACATGCTCTATCTCTATATGTTTGACGATGTAGAGACGTCATGTTATGGAAATCAGAGAAATTCTCAGTTGTTGTAATTTCCGAATCTGTTATAGCGTTAATTTCTGTATAAGCGTCATTTTTAAAAACAACTACATTTGAGATTGAGTTTTCTAATATATTTCCTCCTAAAATAGAGTTAATAAATGAAGCTTTTCCGTTCCCTGAAGTTCCAGTTACTAATAGGCGATTTGTTCTTAAATCTGCAAGCTCACCAACTAACCAGCTAAATCGGTGACCCATTTCAAAATCATGTTCTTGTGCCCAGTGTGTAATAGATTCAAAAAGATGTAAACTATACTCTAAGCCATTCACATGATTAATAGAATATGACAGTAGGTTTTCTGCATCTTTTATATCCGCTGAATCTATTTTAGAAGGAAAAATCTCATCCCATGCCAATACTGCTGCAGATGGAAATACAGCATGAGAGGGATTGACTACCTTTAACCAATTTGTTAACAGATTTGGAATGATATCGTGTAATTGTCTAAGCATATATTGACCTTGAATTAATTCAAAGTATGTTTCTTCGTAAAGAGAAGAAATTTCGTCCCATATATCGGACGAATGTATTTCGATATGTATGAAAAATTCATTTATTGTGTTGAGCCATAATAAGTAATTTTGTTCATCTTTATAGCTCTGCCAAAGTGATGAAACAATTTGCGTAAATTGTACTTGATCTACATTATTTAATGTAACTAATACTGTATAAAAATAATCTGGTGAAATATTTTTAGTAAATCCTTTATCGATATATTCTTTTAGAACCTCAAACCACGGATAAGATTCTGTTCGAATTAACTCGTTCACAGCAAGCTCAACTGCACTATCAAAATCTTGCTGTTCTTCATAAAAGGAACGGGCAATTGTTGTGACGTTTGGATAATCGGGATTTAAAGAAACCGCTTCTTTAATAACAGCGAAAGCTGAATCAAAATTATTTTGCTCGATGTAAAGAGACAGTAATTGCAGTACAATTTCGGTCATCAGTATTTTATTATCAGTAGTAATAGAAGTATACACATTTTCAGCAACTGATAATTGGTTAAGTTCAAAGTAAGCATCCGCAATATTCTTTTGTGCCCATGGTGCTAATTCATTACTAACTTTCTCCCATTTAAAAATAGCTGCTTCAAAATCTTGATGGTGATAATAAAATTCACCTTGTGCAAAACGAATATAAGATCCATCGGAAATCTCATTTTTTTCTTCGTTTACATAAGCTTCTCCAAGTACTTGAAGAGGTGGATGTGTTTCATTCTCCATTAGGAATGTTTCATAATACATCTTTTTTATTAATTGTTTTTCTAATCTCATCTTTTCCCCCACTATATCTCGAAAATACATTTTTCGAGATATGTCAATACTTTTTTGTATGTATGCTTTTTATCTTAACAAAGAATTCCTTTTGGAAAATTTCATTTTCCTTTCATTTTTCAAGTAAGATTGAATTTTTATGAGAAAAGTTTCAGTTTTTTTTCAATTCCCTTTCAATTGTGAAACAATATTAAATGTTCCTAATAGCTTAATACGAGTATAATATCCACATTAAATTATTAGGAATATAACATATATAATACATTATAAAAACAATCTATATTGAATATATATGCGACATTTCCTTCGTTGATAAATGAAAGAGACTACCAAATAATGGTTGTTAGATGAACCAAGATGCCACGTCCCTTTAAAATTTCAGCTACATCACGATAACTTAAAAAACAGCAATAGTAGTTAACGGCTATCCATACAATATCTTTCTCGAATTGTTTCCTTTAAAATATTCCAGTATTTATGTAATTAAATTCCATTAACCTATATAAATAACTAGTCCAAAAAAATATATATGCATATCATGTTATAGTAAAGAATTTAGGAAATCCTAAAAAGGAGGCATTTTCATGTTTGAAGATAAATCTAAAATAAATTACCCATATGAATTTACCGAAACTACAACAGTTCCTATCAAAAACCCTATTGATAAGAAATTCAAAAACGGCACAGATACACATAATTTCCCAATAACAAAACATTACAAAGAAAAAGTTCTATATACTGAAAAAATTAATAATAATAATAAAAATAAATAATTGTATAGGTCCTTATAACAATTAACCAAATAAAAATCAATATTTGGCCATGCATAGTTACGTTTTTAACAATGTGTAAATCTTCATTATACAATTCACGTACCTTTTAAAAAGTGCTGATATACAGCGCTTTTTTATACATAGATATATTAAAGCTGTCTTATCCTAGAAATAAACTATCTTACAACCTTAAGTATGTTTGCTCAAATTTGAATAAACTGTAAAATCACTCCACCCTATTCTCGTTTAACAATTAATTCTACATATTAAAAGGGAGCAACATTAATATGTTGCTCCCCTCTTACATCTAATTTTATTATCCCTACATAACCCTCTTAAACATCTTCTCCAACTCATACGTAGAATGATGCACAAGAATCGGTCTTCCGTGCGGGCATGTATATGGATTTGTTGTTGTACGCAGCTCTTCGAGTAAAGCAAATATTTGATCGTTCGTTAAATATTGATTTGCTTTAATCGACGCTTTACAGCTCATCATGATGGCAGCTTCTTCTCGTAGTTTTTTAATATCCACTTTTTTTAGTTTAACAACTTGCTCCATCATTTCGTCGATAATTTCTGTTTCCTGTCCTTTCGGGAACCACGTTGGATGCGAGCGGACGATAAAGGATTGATGGCCGAATTGCTCTAAAAATAGACCAACTTTTTTCAGTTCTTCTAGCTGCTCTTCAACACGTAAAAATTCAGTAAGAGATAAATCAATACGGTACGGTACAAGTAGTTCTTGTACTTCTTGCGTTACTCGTCCTACTTTATCACGGAAATATTCATAGTTGATACGTTCCTGCGCTGCATGCTGATCAATCATATATAATCCATTATCATTTTGAGCGAAAATATATGTTCCATGCATTTGTCCAATTGGATAAAGCGGTGGTAAGTCATTACCGTTCATTTCAATCTCTTTTATTTCTCCGACTTCTTCTTCCAATTCCTCTAATTCAAAGTCGTCATCGTTACTGTTCCACGATTTCTCTTCTCGGATCGGTTCTTCGATTATCGGTTTAGAAGATGGCTGCCAACTTTGCTCTTCTCTTACTAATGACTGTGGTGGTTGCCATTCTTGCTTCGGTGGTTGCCAAAGTTGCGCTGGCTGTTTTACAGCCGTCGTTGTTTCTTCTTGTTTCTCATCCATTCCTGTTGGTAAAACAATATTAGGCATAGATGGTTCTTTCGGTTTTGTATGCTCGAACTGGAATTGCCCTTGCACACTTTCGTCTTTTTCTTTTTTCTTCGTTGTTACTCCAGCATCCGGAATAAGCTGTATTTTTTTAAATGCATCTTGTAACGTTTTTTCAATAAGCTGCAGTAGTTCTTGTTCCTTACTAAAGCGTACTTCTAATTTTGCTGGATGTACGTTGACATCAACAAGCATTGGATCCATTTCAATTGATAAGAAGCCGATTGGGTATCGTCCGATTGGCAGTAACGTATGATATCCTTGCTGAATTGCTTTCATTAATATGAAATTTCGAACGTAACGGCCATTTACAATCGTTGACATATAGTTACGAGACGCTCTCGTTACTTCTGGCAATGTTACATAACCTTTAATGGTAAAGTCTAGAGACTCAGCTTCAATCGGAATCAGCTTCTTCGCAACTTGGATGCTGTAAATCGATGCAAGTACTTGTCTTACATCACCGTTTCCTGATGTATGAAGCAATTTCTTTTCATTATGAAACAGTTTTAACGATACTTCTGGATGAGACATTGCAATACGATACACGATATCTGTAATGTTCCCAAGCTCTGTATGAATAGTTTTCATATATTTAAGACGCGCTGGTGTATTAAAGAATAAGTTTTGTACTGTAATATCTGTTCCTTTTCGGCTCGCCGTTTTCTCTTGTCTTATAATGTCTCCACCTTTAATAATAAGGTGTGTACCAGGCGCATCACCTGTGCTTGTGATTAATTCTAATTCACTTACAGAAGCAATACTCGGCAGGGCCTCTCCGCGGAAACCGAGCGTTCTTATACGAAATAAATCATTTTCATCTTTAATTTTGCTCGTTGCGTGGCGTTCAAATGCAACGATACAATCTTCTTCTGCAATGCCATCTCCATTATCAATGATGCGAATTTTCGATAACCCAGCTTCTTCTAAGTGGATTTCAATAGATGTACTATTCGCATCGATGGAATTTTCCACGAGTTCTTTTACAACTGAGGCAGGGCGCTCTACTACTTCCCCTGCCGCAATTAAATTAGAGAGTTGATCATCGAGTTTGCGAATTTTCCCCATCTACTTACTCATCCTTTCTTTAACTTTTTCTGTAAACGATACAGTTCGTTCATCGCTTCTAAAGGCGTCATATCGAGTAAATCAATCTTTTTAATTTGTGCAAGTACTGCCGTTTCTTTTTGATCGAGCACAGGCTTGTCTTGTTTTTTCGAAGACTGTTCTCCTCCAAAGAAAGATAGTTGTGATTCTTCGTCTGTCTCTTCTTGTATTTTTGCCGGTTCTTCTTTTACAACAACTGGTTCTGGAACAACTTCTTGTGCTTTCACTTCTACTCGTTTCGGAATAATAATTTCTTCCTGTCCTTCTAGTTGTGCTAACACTTCTTTCGCGCGAGCGATTAAGCTATCTGGAAGCTCAGCAAGTTGAGCAACGTGAATTCCGTAACTTTTATCAGCCGCTCCATCTTGAATTTTATGAAGGAACACTACTTTTCCATTCTCTTCAATTGCTGAAACATGTACATTCTTTAGTTGGTCTAAATTTTCTTCTAACACTGTTAATTCATGATAATGTGTAGAGAATAATGTTTTCGCACCAATTTGGTCATGAATATGTTCAATGATTGCTTGTGCAAGTGCCATACCATCGTACGTAGATGTACCGCGTCCAATTTCATCGAATAAAATTAAACTTCTTTCTGATGCATTTGCAATTGCATTTTTCGCTTCTAACATTTCAACCATAAATGTACTTTGACCTGAGATTAAATCATCCGCTGCACCAATTCTCGTAAAGATTTGATCGAAGACAGGTAATACTGCTTCTGTCGCTGGTACGAAGCAACCAATTTGTGACATAACAGTAACAAGTGCTAATTGTCTCATATACGTACTTTTACCAGACATGTTCGGTCCTGTAATTAAAAAGACATCCATCTTCTCCGGCATAATACAATCATTCGGTACATACAATTTCCCGTTCAATACTTTTTCAACAACAGGATGACGACCATCTTTAATAAAGATTTCGCGCTTAGTTGTTAAAACAGGTTTTACAAACTGCTCTTCTTCACTAACTGTCGCAAAGCTTTGCAGTACGTCTAGTTCACTAATTACTTTCGCTAAATGCTGTAATTTCGGAATGAATACTTTTACTTCTTCGCGAAGTACTGTAAATAAATCGTATTCTAATTGTACAATTTTCTCTTCTGCTTCTAAGATTAATGTTTCTTTTTCTTTTAGCTCATCTGTTATGAAACGTTCTGCATTTGCAAGTGTTTGTTTACGCTCATAGCGCCCTTCTGGAAGTGCTGCAAGATTCGCCTTCGTCACTTCAATGTAGTAGCCAAAAATACGGTTGTACCCAATTTTTAATGATTTAATCCCTGTAATATCACGCTCTCGTTTTTCAAGCTCAGCGATCCACGTTTTTCCATTTTTACTAACGTAACGATATTGATCAAGCTTGTCATTATAACCATCTTTAATAATATCTCCATCTTTAATAGAAAGCGGTGGGTTTTCTTGAATACTTCTTCCTAGTAATTCAGTTAAGCTCTCACATGGATCCGCACCTTGAATTAACCTTGCTGCATAAGCATTATCTAAAAGACTAATCGCTTCTAAAATAGCTGGTACTTGCAGTAAAGAACGTCTTAACTGTAATAAGTCCCGTGCATTTACATTACCAAATGCAACTTTCCCTGCTAAACGCTCTAAATCATATACTTCTTTTAACTTTTCTTTTAAATCTTCACGTAAGAAGTAATCATTTACAAACGTTTCAACCATTTCTAAACGCTCTTCAACTTTTTCTTTCTGGATAAGTGGACGTTCCATCCACTGTTTTAACATACGCCCACCCATAGCCGTTTTTGTTTTGTCTAATAGCCATAATAATGAGCCTATCTTTTCCTTCGTGCGAAGAGTCTCTGTTAACTCTAAATTGCGTTTTGAATGCACATCAATTTTCATAAATTGATTCGTGTAATAAATTTCTACTGGTTGCAAGTGATCTAACGAACGTTTTTGTGTTCTTATCACATAGTTAAATAAGCGTCCAATTGCTTTAATTAATTTTGCTTGTGAAACATTTTTCACAAGCTGTTCTAATCCTTCTGGAATAGTTGTTGCATCTTCATACGAAATCGTCATTTTTAATGTTTCAGTTAATTTATTTAATTCATCTTTTGAAAATGTAGAATCTACAACAATTTCTTTTGAACCAGTTGCATACACCTCTAATAAAATATCTTCTACTGAACCTGTTAACAACGTCACTGTATTTTGTCCAGTCGTTAAGTCATTGCAAGCTAGCGCATAAGATCCATCTTCGAAATGTGTTAATGCTGCTAAGAAGTTATTCTCCTTCTCGTCTATTGTACGCCCTTCCATCATCGTTCCTGGCGTAATTAGTTGTACTACTTCACGACGTACTACACCTTTAGCTGTTTTTGGATCTTCCACTTGCTCACAAACAGCTACTTTATATCCTTTTTCAACAAGTTGTTCAATATAATTTTTAGCTGCATGATGTGGTACACCACACATCGGTATACGTTCACTACTACCACCATCTCGGCTCGTTAATGTAATTTCAAGTTCATGAGCTGCTTTAACCGCATCCTCAAAGAACATTTCATAAAAATCACCTAATCGGAAAAATAAAAAGGCATCTTGATAGTCTGCCTTAACCTTTAAGTACTGCTGTATCATAGGCGTATATTGCGTCATGTCTTTCCTCCATAATTCTTACATAATAATCTATATTCATATATGTCACACTTCACGGACATCCATATCTCCTATTGCAGGAGTCTTTCCTCATTATAGCACATTTCATAAGAAATCATGTTCATACAGAACCACTTATGTACTGTAAAAAGCTAGGAAGAACTTCTCCCTAGCTTTCTCTTACTCTTCTTCTGCATCGACGATAAAGTTCGGATCTAATTCTTCAAACTCATCATCATCGACTTGGAAATCCTCGTCTGATTCTACGCAACCTTCAGGATTTACACTTACACAAATTTTCGTTTCCCCAACTACTTCTGTTACAAATTCACGTTCTACCGTCACAACAATTTTATTACCATTTGGCGATACAAGAGCTTCTAAACAATTTGGCGGCTGAATTACACGAGCGATAATTTCTAAATCGTTACCAGAGAAGTTTTTATCACGATACCCAATGCTTACTTCATCATTGTAGTTAACACGTTCTGTTACAACTTCAGTCTTTGTGTTTCCATCAAATGAATACCAAGTGTTTACATCATAGAAACCTTCAATTTCCACATGTTTCCCATTCTTTCTCGCTTCGTACGAATGGTTAATTACCCAGCACCCTAAAATACTTGTTGGCTCATTATTCGATTCACATGTATGCGTTGACTTTGTATACTTACGTCCTTTTCCAACCACTGCTTTTGTAATAATCTCTCTAAATTCGGACATTCGTAACCCTCCTCAATCACTATTCACTTAATCATATGCGTGACAATAGCGGAATGTGTCATTCTTTTTTTTGAGAAGAATTTCCGATATAACCCACTAAAAAAAAGAGATGTCAATAAGACACCTCTTTAACAACCACAATTTCCTTTTTTACTTTCTACCGCCGCACCAGTTTCACCCTTCAACACATCGCCGCCAGTTGAAACTAATATTTCATCTGTTACATTGTTAGAAATGGTACTAGCAACTAGCTGTAGTAAGTCATTTACATATGTTTGTGAAGATTTAAACTCCTGTACAACTGGGATATTATCTAACTTATCTTGAAGCGCATCAATTTCAGCTTCTACTTTTTTCAAAGCTTCCCATTTCCCATAATGTTGCAAGTTTACTGCTTGTTTTTGCAAAGCTTTTATTTCATCAATTGCTCGCTTTACATTTTCATTTTTATTAATTTGTGCTTCTGCTCGCTTAAAGAAATCGACTTCTTCTGTTTCAGAGATCATTTTCGCTAATTCTTTCGCTTGCTCAACAATTTCATCTTTCGTATATACTTTCATCTATTATTTCACCTCAATCGGTTCCTTAACCAATTCCCCGTTAAGAGACCAAGTTTTTGCTTCCGTTATTTTTACTTTCACAAGCTGACCAATTAAAGATTTTGAAGCAACAAAGTTTACAAGTTTATTCGTACGTGTATATCCCGCAAGTACTTCAGGATTATTCTTACTTTCTCCCTCAACTAATACTTCTACAATTTGACCTATATAACGCTTATTCTTATTAACTGCATATTCATTCACTAGTGTATTTAAGCGTTGCAATCGCTCTTTCTTCACTTCCATCGGAACATTATCTTGCATTTTTGCAGCTGGTGTACCTTCACGCGGAGAATAAATAAATGTAAATGCCGTATCAAATCCTACTTCACGATATAACGACATCGTCTCTTCAAACTGCTCATCCGTTTCATTTGGGAAACCAACGATAATATCAGTCGTTAGCACTGCATTCGGAATTGTTTCTTTAATTTTTCGTACAAGCTCTAAATAGTGTTCTCGCGAATATTTACGCGCCATAATTTTAAGCATATCTGTACTACCAGATTGAACCGGTAAGTGGATATGTTCTACTAGGTTACCACCTTTTCCAAGAACATCAATTAAATGATTGTCAAAATCACGTGGATGGCTTGTTGTAAAACGAATACGCGCGATATCGATTTTACGAAGTTCATCCATTAAATCGCCAAGACCATATTGTATATCTTCAAAGTCTTTACCGTATGCGTTTACGTTTTGTCCAAGTAACGTAATTTCTTTATAACCGTTCGCAGCTAAATGGCGAATTTCTTTAATAATATCTTCTGGACGTCTGCTGCGCTCTTTTCCGCGTGTATACGGTACAATACAATATGTACAAAACTTATCACAGCCATACATAATATTTACCCAAGCTTTAATATCACCACGACGTACTTTCGGAAGGTTTTCAATTACATCCCCTTCTTTTGACCAAACTTCAACTACCGTCTCTTTTGAGAACATTGCGTCCTTTAGGATATACGGTAATCTATGAATATTGTGTGTACCAAACACCATATCTACATGCTGATTTTTTTGCATAATTTTATTTACAACAGATTCCTCTTGAGACATACAACCACATACACCAATTATAAGATCCGGATTTCTTCGCTTTAATGATTTTAAATGACCAAGTTCACCGAACACTTTATTTTCAGCATTTTCACGAATTGCACAAGTATTTAATAAAATTACATCTGCCTCTTCAGTTGAAAAGGTTGGCTCATATCCAAGTGTTGTAAAAATCCCAGCCATTACTTCTGTATCATGCTCATTCATTTGACAGCCATATGTACGAATGTAAAACTTTCTTCCTGCGCCAAAATTGCGAAACTCTTCAGGTAGGCCAAAACCTCTTTCAATTTTAACTTCTTCTTTCCCACGCTTTTTCGCCAATTTCAAGGAAGGTGGTTGGTATACACTTTCAAAATATTTACTATAATCTTTCTCTTCTTTTTTCGTAGAGGAATTTGCTTGTCGACTTGCTAATCGTTGTTGCTCGTTCATCGGTAATCTCCTTTCACCCTTAACTATACACACACTCTGTAGTCCATTTTAATGCGCTTAGACCCATCTCAATGATGTTAGATAGCATGAGAGATAACTTGCCCTTTGAAACTTGAGTAATCGATCTAATCATCCGTAAGAATGAAGTCTTCCCCACACAAATAGACATTCCCTTTTTATCCCGCTATTTGCGGGCAGTAGACTCCCACCTCAAAATCCGGCGAATGCGAGGAAGTTAGGTGGGAGATAACTGCTCGTAACTGCCCGATTGGTTCAACTAATAATCAGCGGGGGATGAACCTTCCCACTGATTAAAGTTTCACTTTATCATTTCATCTTGTCCTATTGAAAAGCATATTGCTTTATCCCTATACACATTATCATAGTATAGAGCCTTTAGCCAACTTTAACGAAGAAGGCTTCTTATCCTATATTTCATTTCACAGTTAATGAACATGCTATTTTTATACAACGATTTATATATTATTTTATCATTCTGAATTTTCTAAGTAAATAAATCTATTAATTATTTTTATTCACTCAAAAAGAAGGTTACCAAGTGGCAACCTTCTCTCCGATCATTACATAAATTCAGCAACAAGCTCATCAAACATTTTCTGATCCATATTTAAATCAGCTTGCACTAAAGGCTTTTCACTATAGTCTTTTACAAGCTCTTGGTAAGAAGGCTGCTTTGTATTTTGATAAATTAAACCTGTTACTAACCCGTTCTTTTCCATTAATGTTTGCATAGCCATCATGCGGTTAGATGGATCATATCCTTCTACTGTACTTAGTTTCGTTAAATTCTCTTTAAACCAATCATAAGTATTTACTTTATTGTAAGTAACACATGGACTAAATACATTAATTAATGAAAAGCCTTTATGGTTAATACCAGCTTCAATAATTTGCGTTAATTCTTTTAAATCACTTGAAAAGCTTTGCGCCACAAATGTCGCACCAGCTGTTAATGCCATTTCCATAACATTTAGTGATGGTTCAATTGAACCTTGTGGTGTACTTTTCGTTTTAAATCCAGCTTCACTACGTGGTGAAGTTTGACCTTTTGTTAATCCGTAAATTTGGTTATCCATTACGATATACGTAATATCAATGTTACGACGAATAGAATGGATTGTATGTCCCATACCAATCGCAAAACCATCACCGTCACCACCGGATGCAATAACTGTTAAATCACGATTTGCCATTTTCACACCTTGTGCAATCGGAAGAGCACGTCCGTGAATACTATGCAAACCATATGAATTAATATACCCTGAAATACGACCTGAACAGCCGATACCAGAAATAACAGCTAGCTCATCTGGATTTAAACCAACGTTAGCTGCCGCACGCTGAATCGCAGCCTGCACCGAGAAGTCTCCGCAACCTGGGCACCAGTTTGGTTTTACACTGTTACGAAAGTCCTTAAATGTTGCCATTTAATACAACCCCTTTTTTACATTCGTTGTAAATCTCTTTCGGCAAGAATGGATTTCCATCGTATTTTAAAAGACTAGAAATTTTCTCACCATTGCCAAGATTCATTTTCATAATGTTAGCAAGCTGACCAGTTGCATTGTTTTCTACTACTACAACACGCTTCGCTTTTTTCACAAGTGGATCGATTTCAGCTGTTGGGAACGGGTGAATTAAACGTACATGGGCATGGTTTACTTTCATTCCTTCTTGTTCCAAACGCTGCATTGCCTCTTCGATCGCACCACGAGTTGAGTTAAAGCCAACTAACAATACGTCTGCGTCATCATGCTTAGCATTTTTGTAAATAGGGGTATTAAACTGCAAGTTCGCCATTTTACGGAAACGTTTGTCCATTTGATCTTTACGATTTAACGCTGATTCAGATGGTTTACCCGTTTCATCATGTTCTACACCTGTAACATGGTGAATACCATTTTTCATACCAGGTAAAACACGTGGTGAAATTCCATCTTCTGTTACTTCATAACGCTTGAAGTATGCTTTATTTTCACGTTCTGGTAATTCTACTTCTAAATCCAGCTTACCGCGACGAATTTCAACTTTATCTAACTTAAGTGGTTCTACTGTTTGTTTTCCTAAAGAAAGCTGTAGATCTGTTAAGAAAATAACAGGCACTTGATATTCTTCTGCTAAGTTAAACGCTTCTACAATATCATAGAAAGCTTCTTCAACTGTACTTGGCGCCATTACGATTTTTGGAATTTCACCATGCGTTCCGTAAATCATAGCCATTAAGTCAGACTGCTCTTGTTTTGTTGGTAAGCCCGTACTTGGACCACCACGTTGTGTATCAATGATAACTAGTGGTGTTTCAGTAATACCTGCTAAACCAATTGCTTCCATCATTAATGAAAGACCAGGACCCGCAGATGCTGTTAATGTACGAACACCAGCGTAGTTTGCACCAATCGCCATTGTACAAGCTGCGATTTCATCCTCGGTTTGGATTACTGTTCCGCCGACTTTCGGTAACTTTTTAATTAAATATTCCATAATTTCAGATGCAGGTGTGATTGGATATGCGGACATAAAGCGAGCACCACCAGCTACCGCACCAAATGCGATTGCGTCGTTTCCAATCATAAACATGCGTTTCTTACCATCAGCTTTTTCAAGCTGCATCATGTTTACTTTCTCACCAAGCAATTCTTTCATATATTGAGAGCCGCGTTTAATTGCTTCCATATTCTTTTGAACGACTTGCTCCCCTTTACGACCAAAGATTTCTTCAACAACCTCTAAATAAGCTGTTTCGTCTAACCCTAATACCGAACTAGATGCCCCAACAGCAACCATATTTTTCATTAATGATGTGCCTAACTCTGAAGCGATATCTGTAAACGGTATCACATATAGATTTACATCTGTATTATCAGGTATTGTTGGATTAAATTTCGCATCTGCAACTACAATTCCGCCCGGACGTAGTTCGTGGAAGTTAAAATCAATTGTTTCTTGATCAAAAGCAATTAAAATATCTAAATCATCTGAGATCGCGCGTACTTCTGTTGTACTTACACGAATTTTATTATTTGTATGGCCGCCTTTAATACGTGATGAGAAGTGGCGGTAACCGTATAGGTAATATCCTAATCGGTTTAATGCAATACAGAAGATTTCCCCTGTACTTTCAATTCCTTCACCTTGTTGGCCTCCAACTTTCCATGAAAGTTGACTAATCATCTCCTACACCCCTTTTGGCTGCATTCATTGTAGTGTATTTTTTTACAGTATTAGTTTAGCATTTTTTATGCAAATAAACTACAATGGACGCAAATTATGCCTCTTCTGTTTTCCCTGAATCTTTAGTATAATGCTATTTTGTTCACCATTCTAGTATTAGGTCTTAAAAAAATCAATAAATTACCGCGAGTAAAATTTATTTTTTTTCTGGATTTTTAAAAATAAATAATTAGAAAGTAATACGATCAATAAAATTTTCATACAAAAATCGCTCTACAGTTGATTCACTATACTTTTTACAAAGTTGATTAATTATATTTTCATAATCCCTATATGCTTCTACACCTACAACAGTTTCTAAAATCCCATCAAAATCAGAACCAAACCCTATATTTTTTTCTCCACCTAATGAACAAATATATTCCACATGCCTTAATATATCTGCTATATTCGCTTGTCTTTCATTCGTTAAAAACTGTGGTACGAAAGTAATACCAATAATGCTATTTTTCTTTATAAGAGCTCTTATTTGTTCATCGGTTAAATTGCGTGGATGCCCACAAAGTTGATAACAGTTTGAGTGAGATGCAATTGGGTTTTTAGCAATTTCTATAACATCCCAAAAGCTTCTTTCATTTAAGTGAGACACATCAGTCCATAAATGTAACGTATTAAGTTCTTGTACAACTTGTCTACCAAATGTAGTTAAACCTGCCCCACGTGCCTCTAGCGCTCCATCAGCTAACAGATTGGCATAGTTCCATGTCAATCCAAAGGAACGTACACCTAAGCGATAAAACAAACGTAATTTCATCGCTTCTGTTCCAATTGCTTCGCATCCTTCTAATGTTAATAATGCTCCAATCTCGTCCTGTTTTAGCATATTAATATCGTTTTTTGTCTGAATAAACTTCATTCCTGGTAGCGATAGAATTTCATTATGAAAAATATCTATCATTTGCAGCGCAACTTCAAAACGATTTTCATACGCTACTGTTTCTGGTACATATATAGCAAAGCATTGTATACTTCCTTTTCTTTTCTTTAATTGTTCAAATGTAATATGTAATTGTGAATCGTTTTGAAAGTCTTTTTTCCCCTCTGCACTCCATAACTGAAAGAGTACATCGCAATGCGCATCAAAAATTTTCATTTTCATTCCTCCATTACAAAAACAACCTGTTTGCATACATGCAAACAGGTTGTTTCAACTTAACGAGGTTCTACAATTAATTTTATTGCTGTACGCTCTTCACCATCAATCATAATATCTGTAAACGCTGGGATACAAATCAAGTCCAAACCGCTAGGCGCTACAAATCCTCTTGCAATTGCTACTGCCTTTACCGCTTGGTTCAATGCACCTGCACCAATAGCTTGAATTTCTGCTGTTCCGCGTTCGCGAATAACACCTGCAAGTGCACCAGCTACAGAATTAGGGACCGACGTTGCTTTAACTTTTAATATTTCCATTCCGCGTTTCCTCCTCGTTTCTATAAAAAGTAATAGCAATTATTTCACTTTAACTTATATTCACGAGGAATGGCACGTATTCCTGCTAAATTTCTGTAATTTTTCTAAAAAATTAAAATATAAAAAATTCTCTAACTTTTCGTTAAAAATCAATCAAAAAACGGCTGGTCATCATTAATTAAAATACGCTCAATTTTCTTCGCTTTCCCTGTATTAGGATCCACATCAATTAACACTGCACTTAATTGCGTTCTACCATTCGTCACTTCAAAACGTACTGGTAAGTTCGTTAAAAACTTCTTCAATACCGCTTCGCGATCCATACCTAAAATCCCATCATATGGGCCTGTCATACCAACATCTGTAATATAAGCTGTTCCGCTTGGTAAAATACGATTATCAGCTGTAGGAACATGTGTATGTGTACCTACTACCGCTGTAGCACGACCGTCTACATACCAACCTAACGCCTGCTTCTCACTTGTTGTTTCAGCATGAAAATCAACAAAGATAATGTTTGTACGTTTTTTTGCAATGCTGATCAACTCATCCACTTTACGGAATGGACAATCGATTGGAGGAAGGAAAGTACGTCCTTGTAAGTTAATAACTGCAACTTCTGTTCCATTACAATTTACAAAGATAAGCCCTTTTCCCGGCGTCCCTTCCGGGAAGTTAGCTGGTCTTGCAAGATATTTTGCATCATCAATAAACTCAAATACTTCACGGTTATCCCAAGCATGGTTTCCAAGCGTAACCGCTTGTGCCCCGCACTCTAAAAAGTTTCGATATATTTTTTCCGTAATTCCACGTCCACCCGCAGCATTTTCTCCATTAATAATTGTTACTGTAGGTGTATATTTTTTCTTTAAAGCCGGTACGTACTGTTGAATCATGTCTCTACCAGGAGATCCTACTACATCCCCAACAAATAATATTCTCATATGTCTTACCCTTTCTATGTACTACATTTTTTATTATCATACTATAACGTGAAGCTATTTTCTTACAACAGTTACAATTTATCTATTATAAGTTTCTTTCACTTGCATACTGCTCATAAAGTGAAACTATAATCAGTGGGGGGTGTTCATCCCCACTGATTATTAACCTTCACCAATCGGACGTTTTCGGGCAGTTTATCCCCCACCTAATTTCTTTGCTCAAGCCGAATTTTGAGGTGGGAGTTTTACTGCCCGTTAACGCGGGATAAATAGTTTTTTTATTTTACCCAATTCCAACACAAAAAAATAAAGTGGTGTTTCACCACTTTATTTTGCGTATTCCACTGCACGTGTTTCACGAATAACAGTTACTTTAATATGTCCTGGATAATCCAGTTCACTTTCAATACGTTTTCGAATATCACGAGCTAAACGATGAGCTTCTAAATCATCAATTGTATCTGGTTTTACCAGAATACGAACTTCACGTCCTGCTTGAATTGCGAAAGATTTTTCTACACCTTCATAAGACTCTGAAATTTCTTCTAACTTTTCAAGACGACGAATGTAGTTCTCAAGCGTTTCACTACGAGCTCCCGGTCTTGCAGCTGATAATGCATCTGCTGCAGCAACTAGAACTGCAATGATAGAAGTTGGTTCTGTGTCACCATGGTGAGATGCGATACTGTTTATTACAACAGGATGCTCTTTATATTTCGTTGCGAGTTCAACACCAATTTCAACGTGACTACCTTCTACTTCATGATCGATTGCTTTTCCGATATCATGTAACAGACCAGCACGTCTTGCTAGTTTTTCATCCTCACCAAGCTCCGCTGCCATAAGTCCAGTTAAGTATGCAACTTCCATAGAGTGTTTTAAGACGTTTTGTCCATAACTTGTACGGTATTTTAAACGACCTAAAATTTTAATTAAATCTGGATGTAAGCCATGAACACCCACTTCAAACGTTGTTTGCTCTCCGACTTCACGAATATACTCGTCCACTTCACGTCTTGATTTTTCGACCATCTCTTCAATACGCGCTGGATGAATACGTCCGTCCTGTACTAGTTTATCAAGAGCGATACGAGCTGTTTCACGACGAATCGGGTCAAATCCAGATAGAATTACCGCTTCTGGTGTATCATCGATAATAAGGTCAATACCTGTTAACGTTTCTAACGTACGAATATTACGACCCTCACGTCCGATAATACGTCCCTTCATTTCGTCATTTGGAAGATTTACAACCGAAACGGTTGTTTCAGCAACATGATCAGCTGCACATCTTTGCATTGCAAGAGATAAAATCTCTTTTGCCTTCTTATCCGCTTCTTCTTTCGCGCGAACTTCACTTTCTTTTACCATAACGGCAATTTCATGAGAAACTTCACTTTCCACTTTACCAAGAATAATTGCTTTCGCTTGTTCGCGGGTCAGATTGGAAATGCGCTCTAATTCTGTTTGTTGCTTTTGAACTAACTCTCCCACTTTGCTTTCCAACTCTTCAATCTGTTGTTGTTTCGCTACAAAAGATTCCTCTTTCTTTTCAAACTGTTGCTCGCGCTTATCGAGCGTTTCGTCTTTACGATCAAGGTTCTCTTCTTTTTGCATTAAACGATTTTCTTGTTTTTGTAATTCGCTTCTACGGTCACGAATTTCTAATTCAGCTTCTGTACGAAGTGTATGAATTTCATCCTTTGCTTCTAAAAGCGCTTCTTTCTTAAGTGCTTCAGCATCACGATTCGCTTCGTCTAGAATACGTTTTGCTTCATTAGCTGCACCATTAATCTTCGCTTCAGCAATAGACTTTCGAACAAAAAAGCCAACAACTGCACCGACTGTTGCAAGCAAAATGGAGATGAGTATCCAAACTGTACTACTCATGATTTCACCTCCCCTTGCTATGAATGAAAAAAGACTGTCGGCATGTACATTGAATTACAACGTACAGCAAAGACCGTCGTCCCGCTTTTTTAAGGGACTTTCTTCATTTCACAATTAAAATGTCATATTATTATTTCGGCAAGATTTAAGTCTTACTCCGAATATTACTTCTCTTCTTGAGAAGAGTGTATCGTATATAAGAAAAAATATACATTCTCATTGTATCTATCGCAATTTTCATTGTCAAGCGTTGTCTACTTTTACTTTCTTTACCTTCAGCCCTGAATCTTATATGGATTAAAAAAACAGACGGCATATTATCCTGGAAAACCTTAGAAAATCCCAATTCATTCACTTAAAATATATGAATATTCCCCTTTACACATAGCCTTTTGGATAGAATAAATATTTTATCTCCAGCTATATACAACGCTTTCATAGTGGATTAAAAAATAAAAGACACGGGACCGTGTCTTTTATTTTTTAATCTTGACGAGTTGAATCTTCCGTGTCTTCAACACCAGAGTTTTCACCAATTCCGTGATGTTCACGAACAAAGAAGGCAATTTCCTCTCTTAAATCCGTATTCTCTTTTAAGAATTGCTTCGAATTTTCACGACCTTGTCCTAAGCGTTCTTCATTATAAGAGTACCAAGCACCGCTCTTTTGAACGATATCAAGTTCAGAAGCCATATCTAAGATTTCACCTTCTCTTGAAATACCTTCTCCGTACATAATATCAACTTCAGCAACACGGAATGGCGGTGCTACTTTATTTTTAACTACTTTTATTTTCGTTTTATTACCAACAATGTCGTTACCTTGCTTTAATTGCTCAGCACGACGTACTTCAAGACGGACAGTTGAATAGAATTTCAACGCACGACCACCTGGAGTTGTTTCTGGGTTCCCGAACATAACCCCAACTTTTTCACGAATTTGGTTGATAAAGATTGCGATTGTTTTTGATTTGTTGATTGCACCTGAAAGTTTACGAAGTGCTTGTGACATTAAACGTGCTTGTAAACCAACGTGAGAGTCACCCATGTCCCCTTCGATCTCAGCTTTCGGTACAAGAGCTGCTACAGAGTCAATTACGATAATATCAACCGCGCCACTTCGTACAAGTGCTTCTGCGATTTCTAGTCCTTGCTCCCCTGTATCAGGCTGTGATAATAGTAATTCATCTATGTTAACACCTAATTTTTGTGCATATACAGGATCCATTGCATGCTCCGCATCAATGAACGCTGCTTGTCCACCTTGACGCTGTACTTCTGCGATTGCGTGTAATGAAACTGTTGTTTTACCTGAACTTTCAGGTCCATAAATTTCAATAACACGGCCACGTGGGTATCCGCCTACCCCTAGTGCCACATCAAGTGCTAAAGAACCACTTGAAATTGTAGAAATTCTATGCTCCGCTTGTTCTCCTAATTTCATAATTGAACCTTTACCGAATTGCTTCTCTATTTGTTTTAACGCCATATCTAATGCCGCTTGACGATCGCTCATTCAAAATTCCTCCTTAACTAAATTGCTAATCTTATTATACCTATTTTCAATTCAATTTGCCAACAAAAATCGAACATTTATTCGTTTTTTTATTTTAGATCGAATAAAACTAGGTTTTCCAACAAAAAAAACTAGAAGAAATTTATATCTCTTCTAGCTTTTTAAATAAATGATAAAATCCATATTTTGTAGAGCGTTCTCTAATTTGTTGACGACTTCCACTTAAATTAAGCGAGAAGACTACAGCTGGTTCATCTTTAATCACCAATCCAATAAATACGGTTCCTGGTTCTTTATGCTCTGAAGCATCCGGTCCTGCCACCCCAGTGAAACTAATCCCGATATCTGCTTTTAACAGTTTCTTTACATTTTCAGCAAGATAACGAGCACACTGTTTACTAACCGCGCCGTCAGTGCGTAACACTTCTTCAGGTACATGTAAAATTTGTTGCTTCACATCATTTTGATAACAAATGACACCGCCTTTAAATACAGACGAGACGCCAGCATTTTCTGTTACTTGATTTCCAAAAAGACCACCTGTTAAACTTTCTGCACATGCTAAAGTTAACCCTTTTTCCTTCAATAGCCTTATTGCCTTGTAATGAAGGAAATCTTGGTCATATCCGTAGAAAAATTCTCCTACTCTTTCTAAAATCAAATCTTCCACATGCTGAATCAGTTTGTCCGCCTCATCAGCATTTTGATGTTTGGCAGTTAAACGTAATGTCACTTCTCCATCATTTGCGAGTGGTGCAATGGTTGGGTTCGTTTGTCCATCAATTAAATCTTGAACTTTCACCTCTAATTGAGATTCCCCAATACCGAAAAAACGAAGAACACGAGAATAAATATTTTCCCCCGTTGTAAACTTACATAAAAAAGGCTCTACGTAACTTATATACATCGGCTTCATTTCTTTTGGTGGTCCTGGTAATAAAATATAAACTTTTCCGTTCTTATTTACCCCCATACCAGGCGCCATACCGTGATCATTCGCAAATACAGTCGATCCATTTAAAACGAGCGCCTGCTTTTTATTATTCTCCGTAAATTCACGGCCTGTACGCTTAAAATAATCGCTTATCGATGTTAATGCCTCTTCATCATACATAAGCTCTTCATCTAAACTAGACGCTATTGTTTCTTTCGTTAAATCATCTTTTGTCGGTCCTAATCCACCTGTAAAAATGAGCATATCAGCTCGTTCTTCAGCCAATTCAATTGCCTTCTGTAATCGCTTGTTATTATCCCCAACGACAGTATGGTAGTACACGTTAATTCCGA
Organism: Bacillus sp. FSL R9-9410; assembly: GCF_038050385.1. Lineage (NCBI taxonomy): Bacteria > Bacillati > Bacillota > Bacilli > Caryophanales > Bacillaceae > Bacillus > Bacillus sp. FSL R9-9410. Next base: position 1,105,939 of record NZ_JBBOTV010000001.1, on the reverse strand, counting down.
TTGAAGCTAATTTTTCAGATAAAAACTGGGCATTTGTATTTGCAATTTGTCCAAGTAATAATTCCGTTCCAACCGCAATAATTTCAGCATTCATCCCAATTCCCCCATAAACTTCTATTTTGAATTTACAAGAGCATCTTTATTTTTCCAGAAATAATCCAATCCTGAAATAACGGTAAAGATTAATGCAATCCATATGAAAATATCTGCAACTGGAATATGAAGTAAATTTAACGGTACATCATGTAATAAGTATGCTGCAATCGCAATAATTTGTGTCCATGTCTTAATTTTCCCTAGCTGATTTGCTGCAACTACTTCCCCTGTCCCAGCAAGTACAAGGCGTAAACCTGTTACTGCAAACTCACGACTTATAATTACAATAACGATCCAAGCAGGTACATATTGCATCTCTACCAACGTGATAAGTGCTGCAGAAACAAGTAATTTATCTGCTAACGGGTCAAGGAATTTCCCTAAATTCGTTACAAGATTATATTTTCTTGCATAATGTCCATCAATCCAATCTGTAGCTGAAGCAATTATAAAAATCAGCGCTCCTACTAAATGTTGAATTGGTAAATTGACATCACCAATTGTATATGAGCCCCAATTAAAGGGCGCTAGCATAATTACCATAAAAATTGGAATTAAGCAGATTCTAGATATTGTAATTTTATTTGGTAAATTCACAGCTATTCCTCCATCATGTCAAAAACATTTGTTCATTGAAAAAAGTCATCGAAGCGATGACTGTTATTGCGCAGGTTGCCCTATCCCTTGGTTTTTTATCACCAATCTTTGGTGATATTCTTTTTCTGGATCTAATGGGAAAGTAACCACTTGGCCATTCAGTTTAATTTCAACATTCGGTGCACTTCCAATATTAAGCCGCACTTCTTTTACTGTTGATAAATCACGTTTTTCTGTTTGACCACTTTGTACTGTAGTGTTTAGAATTTCGTTACCCGCATCATCTTTAACATCTACATAGCTTGCACCCTTCGCTGAAATTTCCAGTTCTAATGTTTTATTATTATGAATTTCCAAAGTAGATACCTTACCACTCGTTCCAACTACCTTCACTTCTTGTTGTCCAGTTGGTTGCACTGGTTGTTCCTCTTTCTTTGGCTCTTCTTTTTTTGGTTCTTCCGCTTTCACTTCATCTTTCTTCGTATCTAGCGGAGAATCTTTTGCTTTTTGAACTTCAATTTTCTCACTTTGAGCATTCGGAACTTGCCTATCATCTTTTCCACTTAACGCTTGAATAACAAACCAGACTACCACTCCAAATGCGATTACTAACAACACAATCAAAATTTTTGGCATATGATCTGCAATTGGCCATGATGAAGATTTTTGCATTGTTTCTTGTGTTTTTTGTCCAGTTGATACTTGTGGAACTTCACGATTTTCAGATTGTGGTATCGTACTCTGATATTCTACAAGCAGTTCCTCTCCATTTAATCCAACAGCATCTGCATATTGTTTAATGAATGCACGCGCATAAAAAGCTCCTGGCAACACACCATAATTGCCTTCTTCAATCGCTACTAAATGGCGTTTTTGAATTTTTGTAATCTCATGCAGCTGATCAATAGATAAGCCTTTCGCTTCTCTTGCTTCTGTCAGCTTTTGTCCTAATTCCGTCACTACTAACACCTCAATATTTCTTTAAAAGTCGAACATAGAGAAATTGTTTTTCGTACCTTGCTCAATTTCATCTACTAAATTATATTGAATTTCTTCATCATAATCGTTACGCAATTCGATAATATAATCAAAATCATCCAATGTGTATTCTGACTGACTCACAAACACATCCGGATGTTCCACAACTTTCGTTGCAGGCAATCTCATGATTTCACGAACGAGCTGCCAGTGTCTTTCATTGGCACGCTTTGTCGACACAATTCCATCTAGTATGAAAATATTATCGTCGCTATACTCATCTTCAATCAATTGGCTACGAACAGTTTGCTTAATGAGAGTAGATGATACGAATAACCATCTCTTATTTGCACAAACACTTGCGGCAACAATAGATTCTGTTTTTCCGACACGAGGCATTCCTCGTATCCCAATTAATTTATGACCTTCTTTTTTCATTATCTCCGCCATAAAGTCTACAAGCAATCCTAATTCATCACGCACAAATCGAAATGTTTTCTTATCATCTGCATCTCGTTGTATGTACCTACCATGTCTAACTGCTAGCTTATCTCTAAGCTTTGGCGGACGATATTTCGTTACCGTTATATTATCCATCGTATTTAAAATTGATTCAAGTCTAGAGATTTGTTCTTGATTATCACACATAAGCAAAAGTCCACGTCGTGCATTATCTACACCATTAATTGTGACAATATTGATGCCAAGCATACCGATTAACGAAGAAACGTCACCAAGTAAGCCAGGTCGGTTTTTATGTATTTCATATTCAAAATACCATTCAATCATCCAAGATCACTCCCCTACGCTTACTTTACACCTACGTACTATATTATATGATTTCATCTTAATAGGGAAGCTAAATGTATAATCTATTCCTCCTAATTATTATACAAAAAAAGTAGAGAGGAGCTTCTCCTCTCTACTTTTACTTATGTTGTACAAACTTCACCATTAAATTTGCGATTGTATGTTGCTCTTGTTCATCAGCAACTTTCCAAAGCTCAGACAATAATTTTTCTTGATCGTTGCGCGCTTCTACTTCATTAGCTAAATAATCCCCAACACGAAATGCCATATCTGATACGGCACCACCATCAAGCCCTTTTCCCCCCGCTTGTTCTAAACGTTCTCCTAAAAAGCTCTTCCACTGATCAAAATTATCTAACACTGACATGTTTAAGCACCTCACTATTGAGTAATAGAATCATGCTTAATTTGTGCATTTTTTTATTTTTTATGTAAGAAATTTTTAACAATGCCAACCGCCATTAACTCCAATAATTTGCCCCGTAATATAAGAAGCTCCTGGCGAAACGAGGAAGGAGATTGTTTTTGCTACCTCTTCGGGTAGTCCTATTCTACCTAATGGAATATCTTCAGCAATTTCATTTTTATCATCTTCTGAAAATACATTTAACATTTCTGTTTCGATTGCACCTGGCGCTACCGCATTAACGCGCAATCCACTTAAAGAAACTTCTTTCGCTAAAGCCTTCACATATGAATTTTGTGCACCTTTCACCATTGAGTACAGCACCTCACAAGAAGCTCCTATTTGCCCCCAAATGGATGAAATAATGACAACATTACCACTTCTCCGCCCGATCATCGGTGGAAGCGCCATCGATAGAAGTCTATATAAACTCTTTACTTGAAGCTCCACCATATAATCTAATTCTTCATTCGTAACATCTGTTACTAATCCAAAGATACTCTTTCCAGCTGCGTATACAATAACATCAATAGGATGTTCGATTTGCCCCCACAATTTCTCCGCTCCATCGATAGAAGCTAAATTTGCTTGCACAGGAATCACTACATCAAATTCCTTTTGTAACTCCTTTACCTTCTCTTCGCTTTTATTGTAATGAATATAGACTGTGTAACCATCCTCAATTAACTGCTTCGAAATAGCAGAGCCAATCCCTCCGCTTCCTCCAGTTACTAATGCATACTTTTCCATAAATTCCCTCTCTCATCTTTTATGTATAAATAAATAATACCCTCATCTTACCATTTGGCAATAACCAAACGTTAGATGAGGGATATAGATACTGCGTTTTTTATTCACATATTACTTCACTTTTTTGGTAAAACTTGGCAGACACTCATTTTCTCTTCAATTAATAATGTTTTTGCTGCTTGTTGTAGGTCTTGAACAGTTAATCCTTCTAACACTGTAAGAGCATCAAATAAACTAGATTCATTAAACGCATATCTTGTAAACTGATTTGCAATATATTCAGGTGAATTCAACGATCGTAAAAATCCGCCAATTTTCTTTTTCTTCACCCGTTCCAGCGTAGTCTCATCTAACTGATCATAATTCGTTTGTAGTAAAATACCTTTTAATCGCTCTGCCAATTCATCAGGTTGCTTCGTATCTCCACCAACCATTGCAAAACCAAAGTTATTTTCTTCTGTATAGTCATACGAGAACGAATCATCAATAAGACCTTCATTATATAAAGATTCGTAATGAACTGACCCTTTTCCAAATAAATAATCTAAAAGTAATGTAAGCGCAATTTCTTGTTTTAAAAGGGCTTGCCCTTTTTCTTTTAAATTCGTTGCCTTAATACCAACTAAACATTTTGGAGTTTGGACAGGCATTGAAATAATCTTTTTCTTTTCATTTACTTCTTCTGGTTCCTCTTCAAAAGAGCGAACGATTTCCGGTTGATTTTCGTAATCTTTTTTCGCTTGATTTTCACGAACTAAATCCATTGTTTTTTCAGGATCAATCGCTCCAACAACAAATAATAACATGTTGCTCGGATGGTAAAAAGTCTCATAACATTCATACAGTAGATCTTTTGTAATTTTACTAATAGACTCAATCGTCCCTGCAATATCAATTTTAATTGGATGTTTCACAAACAAACTATCGATTAACCCAAAGTATAAACGCCAGTCTGGGTTATCTTGGTACATTTGAATTTCTTGACCGATAATACCTTTTTCTTTTTCAACCGTTTTTTCAGAGAAATACGGTTCTTGTACAAAGTCTAACAACGTATTTAAATTTCTCTCTACATTTGATGTACAGGAAAAGAGATAAGCGGTTCTTGTAAAAGATGTAAAAGCGTTCGCTGAAGCACCTTGTTTACTAAACAATTGAAACGCGTCATGATCCTCTTTTTCAAACAATTTATGCTCAAGGAAATGAGCAATTCCATCTGGCACACGAGTCATGTCTTCTTTTCCAAGCGGAACAAATGTATTATCAACAGAACCGTACTTCGTCGTAAATGTTGCAAATGTTTTGTTGAAGCCTTGTTTCGGTAAGATATATACGTCTAATCCATTCGGAAGTTTTTCATAATATAGCGTCTCTTTTAATTGCTCATACACAATTTTCTCCATTTATTCTCCCTCCGTTCCATGTAAAAAGTAAATTGTATCTAGTTCAATATTATTAGCAACTTTCACAATTTCTTCTTTCGTCACGCTTTCTATGCCCGTTAGCCATTCTTCAACTGGACGCGTACGCTCTGAGATTACCCCATGATAAAGCATTTCAACAAAACCACGTGGTGTATCAATTGCCTCTAAGATTTGATTTTGAATTACACTTTTCGTTTGCTGAATCTCTTCCTCTGAAAAATCACCGCTTTGCATTGCTTTCATCTGTTCTTTAATAATTTCAACAGCTTTTTCAAAGTTCTTCGCTTCAATCCCAGACATAACGAAGAGCAAACCTTTATGACTTTCAAATCTCGATGCTGCATAGTACGCTAAACTATTTTTTTCACGGACATTTACGAATAACTTCGAATGAGAAAACCCTCCAAATAATCCGTTAAACAATTGTAATGCAAAATAATCTTCATCTTTATACGTAATGAATGTGCGATAGCCGATATTTAATTTACTTTGCTTTAGTTCTTGTTTTTCAACAATTTCTTTTTCTTCATTATTTCGTTTATGAAGAAGTACATTTCTTTCTTTCTCAACACGAGGTGAAATCGAAAAATACTTATTTACAAGCTCCACAGCATCTTCTGAAATGTCACCAATGATATATAAATCCATTTCATCTTCAGCTAACACTTTTTGATAATATTGATACAAACTTTCATTTGTAATAGAAGCAACACTCTCTTTTTTCCCATTTGCACTTAAGCGATATGGTTCTACTTTGCACATTTCTTCGATTAAACGCTCGTTTGCATAACGCATTTTATCATCATAAGTAGCTTCAATTCGTTGCAAGAGTGCTCGTTTCTCACTTTCTACAATAGAAGATAGAAAACCGTCCCCTTCTGTTGCTGGATGTAAAACAATATCAGATAACATAGAAAGCGCTTTTTCAAATAACGGTGGTGCATCGCGTAAATATGTTTCATTTGCAATGTCTACATAAATAGAGATGATATGGTCTTCCCCTTTTTTACTTACATCTACCGCTAAAGAAGATCCATATAATTCTTCTAAATATTGACGAAGACGAATTACAGAAGGCAGTTTTTCTGTCGCACTTTGCAATACGTACGGCAATAAGGCACGCTCTGTCACCGTCTCCTCATTTAAAGGTGCTTTAAAACGAAATACAAAGGTATTTGTTTTAAATTTATCAGTCGGAATAATATGTACTCGCAAGCCACCTAATTCATGCAGTTGCTGTTCCATTAGTTTCATTAATAGCCCTCCTTTACGTATGTAGGAATATTCCTCTTCAATATACAGTTTTTAGAAATAAAAAATCAACTTTTCTTCCTTATTATGCTTACATTTGAGTCTTTCTAAAAACTTTAATATGTAAGGAACATAGTAAAATTCCGTATTAAATATATTCTATGTAAAAAAGCCCGCACTAATGTGCGAGCTTTTCTTATACTTTCTAAATACTCATCGTTTTCCTTTTTCATAAGGCGTTCCTAATGCTTTCGGAGCTTCAGATCGGCCTACAAAACCAACGAGTGCTAATATTGTAAATACATACGGTAATATCGTTAAGAATACACTTGGAATTTCTTTTAATACAGGAATTGTACCACCTGTTATCCCAAGTGATTGAGCAAATCCGAAGAACAGCGCTGCTCCAAGAGCACCAAGTGGATTCCATTTACCAAAGATCATAGCTGCTAGTGCCAAGAAACCTTGTCCAGTAATTGTAGCACCTGAGAAGTTACCAGAAATCGACATTGCGAAGACCGCACCACCCACTCCTGCAAACATTCCAGATATACAAACTGCAATATAACGCATTTTATATACATTAATTCCCATCGTATCTGCTGCCATTGGATGTTCACCAACAGCACGAAGACGAAGACCGAACGGCGTTTTATAAATAATGTACCAGACAACAAATGCTAAAATAATGGCAATATACGATGTTAACGGTACATTTGAGAAAAAGATTTTCCCGATTACCGGAATATCCGAAAGTCCTGGAACATCGATTTTTTCAATTCGGTATTGAATAAAATCAGTCTGTCCTTTACCAAAGATTTTCTTAATCGCAAATACTGTTAAACCGAGAGCCAAAAAGTTAATCGCTACCCCGCTTACTACTTGATCCGCGCGGAATGTAATGGATGCTACTGCGTGAAGAAGTGCAAATAACCCACTACCAATAGCTGCAAATAATAGTGCAATCCAAGGAGTCATTGCTCCCCACGTATCACCCATTAATAACGTTGTAACAATACCAGTAAATGCACCAAATAACATTAAACCTTCTAATGCTATATTTACAACTCCAGAACGTTCACTGAACACTCCACCTAACGCCGTAAAAATAAGTGGCGCTGCCGTATATAACGTACCAGTCACAAGAATGGCTAAAACATCTAAAAAGCTCATTTATTTTCCCTCCTTGCTCATGCGTGTAAGTGCCCAGCGTAAAACATAACTGCAAGCAACAAAGAAAATAATACATGCGATAATAACATTAATTAACTCAGAAGGTACATCTGCTTCAAAATTCATTTGTGGGGCTGCACTTTTCAAACCACCGAACAGTAAAGCCGATAATAATATACCAAATGGATTATTTCCTCCAAGAAGAGCTACCGCAATCCCATCAAATCCAATACCTGTAAACGAAGACATCGCTGTCATGTTTTGGAATGTACCAAGCCCTTCCATAGCACCACCAATCCCTGCAAACGCACCCGCAATCGTCATAGATAGCACAACATTTCGAGAAACTTTCATCCCCGCATACTGAGAAGCATGTTGATTAAATCCAACAGATTTCAATTCGTATCCCAATGTAGTTCTATCCAATAAAAACCACATAATAACCGCAATTAAAATCGCTACGATAATTCCCCAGTGCAAACGAGAACCATCCGTTAAAGAAGATAACCATTCAGAAGATAAAGAAGCACTAGATTTTATGTCATACGATTTCTCATTCGCCTCATGTAAAAAGCGCTTAATTAAATCATACGTCACATAAAGTGCAATATAATTCATCATGATCGTTACGATTACTTCATTTACTTTAAATTTCCCTTTCAAATATCCCGGGATAAATCCCCATAAACCACCAGCTATCGCCGCTACTAAAATTGACAACGGAATATGTAAAATCGCCGGTAATGATACTGCATACCCAAACCAAACAGCAGCAAGCCAACCAACTAATAATTGTCCTTCTACTCCGATGTTAAAAAGACCTGTACGGAATGCAAATGCCACAGAAAGTCCTGCTAACACAAGCGGAATCATCGTACGTAATGTTTCACCAATTGCTTGCGGATTTCCAGCCATTCCTTCCCAAAGCGCTGCATACCCGACAATTGGATCATATCCACTAACTAACATTACAATGGCACCAACAAGTAAACCAAAAATAACGGATAATACAGGAACTAAAATGTTAATTGTTCGCTCCGTTAAAAATTTTTTAGCCATTTGTATTCACCTTCTCTTTCTCCGTTCCGCCAGCCATCAACAAACCAAGCTGTTGTTCATTTGTTTCTTTCGCATCGACAATTGCTACAATTTTCCCTTCATATATAACAGCAACTCGATCACTTACATTTAAAATTTCATCCAGTTCTAGCGATAAAAGTAATACCGCTTTCCCGTTATCTCTCTGCTCGATTAATTTTTTATGAATAAATTCAATCGCACCTACATCTAAACCACGTGTTGGCTGTGCTGCAATTAATAAATCCGGATTACGATCCACTTCACGTGCGATAATTGCCTTTTGCTGGTTTCCACCAGATAGTGCACGAGTTAAGGTTTGTTCACTAGGTGTGCGTATATCAAACTGTTCAATAAGCGCTTTTGCTTTTTGTGTGATTTTACTAAAGTTTAAAATCCCTTTCTTTGAGAATGGATTTTTATAGTACGTTTGCAAAACTATATTATCTCTAACAGAAAAATCAAGCACAAGCCCGTGTTTATGACGGTCTTCTGGAATATGACCAATTCCTTCCTCTGTAATTCTTCGAACAGGCCAATTCGTTATTTCTTTTCCTTTAATTGCAATAGAACCTGACTCAACTTTTCGTAAACCAGTAATTGCCTCTATTAATTCACTTTGTCCATTTCCATCAATCCCTGCAATACCAACGATTTCTCCTGCACGAACAGTTAAGTCAAGGCCTTTTACAGCAGGTAATTGGCGTGCATCATAAACGATAAGATTCGCAACAGACAGAACCTCATCTTTCGGTTTGGCCCCTATTTTTTCTGTTTTAAAATTCACTTGACGTCCGACCATTAATTCTGCAAGTTTATGTTCATCCATTTTCGCTACGTCAACTGTACCAATTCCTTTACCTTTACGAATAATTGTGCAACGATTGCAAACTTCCATAATTTCTTTTAATTTATGTGTAATAAGAATGATAGATTTTCCTTCTTGCACAAGCTTTTTCATAATTTGAATCAACTCATGAATTTCTTGAGGAGTTAACACTGCAGTCGGTTCATCGAATATTAAAATCTCCGCACCACGATAAAGCGTCTTTAATATTTCAACCCTTTGCTGCATCCCCACCGAAATATCTTCAATCTTTGCATTTGGATCAACAGCTAAACCGTACTGTTCAGATAATTGTTTAATTTCTTTTGCAGCCTCTTCAACAGCTATTTTCCCTTTTCTCTTCGGCTCATTTCCAAGAATGATATTCTCTGTAACTGTAAAATTATGAACAAGCATAAAGTGCTGATGGACCATCCCAATTCCAAGGTCATTTGCTATATTCGGATTTGTAATTTTTACAGGGTTTCCTTTAATTTTAATTTCGCCCTGTTCTGGTTGATACAAACCGAACAGTACATTCATCAACGTTGATTTCCCTGCACCATTTTCTCCAAGTAAAGCGTGTATCTCTCCCTGTTTTACTTGCAGCGTAATATCATCATTCGCTACAATGCCTGGGAATACTTTTGTAATATTGTTCATCTCAATTACGTATTCCATTTTGTTCCTCCTTCTAGCAGGGAACACTCCCCAATTACACTCTATTAAAAGTATTTTTATATATACAAAGGTTAGTTCTAAGAACTAACCTTTGCTATTGCTCTATCATTATTTCTTTAGAGCAGCTTCGTATGCTTTATATTCATCATCAGTCGCAGGTACTTTAATTTCACCAGCAGTGATTTTCTTCTCAAATTCTTCTACTTTTGTTAAAATTTCTGGGTTTACTTTTTTCACATTATCAGTTGATTTTGAGATACCAACACCATCATCTTTTAAGCCAAACTCTTCTACTTTACCGCCTTTTAACTTACCATCTTTCGCTTCTTGTGCTACTTTTGCAACTGCAATATCAACACGTTTCACCATAGAAGTTAAAGTTACGTTTTCAGGCATACCTTCTTGATTTTGGTCACGGTCAACACCGATTACCCAAACATTTTCACCTTTTTTCTTACGGTTTTTCGCTTCTGTGAATACACCGTTACCAGTTGCACCTGAAGCATGGTAAATTACGTCAACGCCTTGACCGTACATTGCTGAAGCTAATACAGATCCTTTTTCTGGCTTATCAAATGCATCTGCATATTGCGCTACAATTTCGATATTTGGATTTACCGCTTTCGCTCCAGCTTTAAAACCTGATTCGAATTTTGTAATTAATGGACTCTTCACACCACCAACAAAACCAACTTTATTTGATTTTGTTGTCATTGCTGCTACAGCACCAACTAGGAATGAACCTTCATGGTCTTTAAATGTAATACTTGTTACATTCGGTTCTTTCACAACAGTATCTACAATTGCAAATTGCTCTTTCGGATATTGTTTTGCAACCTTTTCAATCGAGTCTTGCATTAAAAATCCAATACCAAACGTTGTATTATAATGATCTTTCGCAAATTTCGTTAAATTCGGAATGTAATCAGCATCTTTACTTGATTGAAGGTAACGATATCCTTCATTTTTCTTTAAATCGTTGTCTTTACCAAATTTCGTTAAACCTTCCCAAGCTGATTGGTTGAATGATTTGTCATCAACGCCCCCAACATCTGTAACCATACCAACCTTAAACTCTTTATCCCCTTTTTTGTCACTATCCGCTTTATCCGAGTTACCACATGCACCTAACACTGTACTTGCTGCTAACGTTAACGATAATAAAAGACCTGTTTTTTTCTTCATACTAGAAACCCCTCCTGAAATGTTTTGTCTAATGATTCATACGCTGCTGTCCCTTACTTCTTGCTGTCACCTCCCTAAAAAGGAACTTCCCTACATACGTTTTCTTAATACGTGGAAGCTAAACTTATCAGCTCTAAAGTAATTAATAGAATATAAGATTGGCTCATCATTTTGATCATAGTGCATTTGTTTTAAAACTAGCAGTGCCGTTTCAGGTTCACATTCTAAAATCGGTGAAATTTTCGGGTGATAACCAATCGGTTCAATGTGAGCAACTGCGTATGTGATACGCTTGTGCGTATTATTATGTATTACTGTAAGCAGCGATTCCTCATTGTATCCCGATAAATCTGGTAATATCTCTTTTGCCAGTTTATCAATGCAATATACAACTGGTTCCCCATCCGCTGTACGAACACGTTCAATCATTACTGCGCTAAAACCATCTTCACAATTAAATTTCTCTTTTTCTTCTTCTGTTAAAGTTGTTGTAGATGATGATAAAAAGATTGTTCCTGGTGTTTTCCCCACACTAGAAATCATATCTGTAATACTAGAAAGTTGCTCTATTCCAGAAGAAAATAACGGCTTCGCATTTACAAATGTCCCTACACCATGTCTACGAATAACAACATTTTCTTCTTCTAAAATACGTAGTGCTTCCCTTAAAGTTGCCCTACTTACACCAAGTTCTTTCGCTAGATCAAACTCTGAAGGTAACTTTTGTTTTTCTTTGTAAGCCCCATCTTTAATTTTTCCTTTGATGTGATCAATCACCCGCAAATATAGGTGACGACTATCGGATTTTACTGACATAAGACTCCCCCACATTTCAATTATTCGACCTCTGATGTAAGACTTCTTTTCTCTTTTTTCAACTTACAACATAGTATAAATTACTAAATACTAAAAATAAGCGTAATTATCGAATAAATATTAATAATTTTTCAAGATGAAATTTTCACACTTTATTCCATAAAAAAAACTTTGCACACAAACATTCCTCATATCGAGAAAAAGTTCGGCACAAAGATTCCTTACATCCTTTGTTACACACTTTTCCCCTCATAGTCTAGCAATTCATGGTTGCCAGGTAGAAACTTATGGACCTTATCTCCAAGATTATATGAGGCAGTGGTTCTTTTCGAAGTAATCTTACCACTTGCTCCCATATGTGTCAACAGAATTCAACATTTTTCTACATTAAATATCGAACGTTTCGAAAACCAAAACGATAAGCATTCGTATTCTAAAGACCTCTTCGTTATGTAAGTGCTTTCTTTTCTGTTGACTATAGTATATAACAAAAACAGCATATAAAAAAGCCTAATTGTAAAAACAATTAGGCTTTTTTTAAGAACTTTTTTCTTGCACATCTTTAATGAGTACTCCCCTTGGTTTACTACCTTCATAAGGGCCTACTACACCATTCATTTCCATGGCATCAATTAAACGCGCTGCTCGCGTATATCCTACTCTAAATCTACGTTGTAACATAGAAACAGATGCTGTTTGCATTTCTACTACAAGCTGAACCGCTTCATCGTATAATTCATCTTCTACTTCCTGCTTTGTTTCAGGAACATCTTGTGGAATCATATCCTCTTGATATTGCGCTTTTTGCTGCGCAATGACAGATTCTACAACTCTCTCAACTTCATCATCTGATAAAAACGCCCCTTGTACACGAACAGGTTTCGATGCACCAATTGGTATGAACAACATATCTCCACGACCTAGCAACTTCTCTGCACCACCACCGTCAAGAATCGTTCGAGAATCTATTTGGGAAGATACAGCAAATGCAATACGCGATGGAATATTCGCTTTAATAACACCCGTGATAACATCAACTGACGGGCGCTGAGTCGCAATAATTAAATGAATACCAGCAGCACGTGCCATTTGTGCTAAACGCATAATCGCATCTTCTACATCCGAAGAAGCAACCATCATTAAATCAGCTAACTCGTCCACAATTACCACAATATATGGTAATTCAGGTTGTTTCGCTTCCGATTGGCTATTATGTTCTTTAATATAATCGTTATACCCTTCCATGTTACGCGTACCGCTATGCGCAAATAATTCATAACGACGCTCCATTTCACTCACAACTTTCTTCAAAGCCTGTGACGCTTTTTTCGGATCAGTTACAACTGGTGTTAATAAGTGTGGAACACCGTTATATACATTTAACTCTACCATTTTCGGATCAATCATCATTAATTTTACTTCATGCGGTTTCGCACGCATTAAAATACTTACAATAATTCCATTAATACATACACTCTTTCCACTACCAGTCGCACCAGCTACTAATAAATGGGGCATTTTATTTAAACGTGCCAATACAGCCTCTCCTGTAACATCACGTCCAAGACCAATTAATAACTTCTCTTCTGGGTGGTTATTCGCCTTTGAATCAAGAACTTCTCTCAGCGTTACCATAGAAACTTCTGAATTCGGAACCTCAATCCCTACAGCTGATTTCCCGGGAATAGGTGCTTCAATACGAATGTCTTTCGCTGCTAAAGCAAGCGCTAAATCATCACTTAAACTAACAATTTTACTTACCTTTACTCCCATATCAGGATACACTTCATACTTCGTAACTGCAGGACCTCTATGTACTTTTGTTACTTTCGCTTTCACACCAAAACTTTGGAATGTACGTTCCAATTTACGAGCATTTTCATAAATTTCCGCATTTTCATTTGTAACTTGCTTATTTTGGGGAAACTTTAATATATCAAGCGAAGGAAGCTTATAATCTTTATTTTCCACATTAGAAAATTGCATAGGAGGTGCTTTCGTTTCACCTTCTAGCGATTCAACGATTTTTTCTCCTCGTTTCTTTTGAGATTGTTCTTCTGGTGTAGGTGGAACTGCCTCTTCAATAAACGGAGGATTGATTAAATCATTTTCTTCTATCTGCTTTTCCGTCTCTTCACTTACTGGATAATTCTCAGTAAAATTCGAAATAATTGGTGGACCAATTTCTATTTCTTCTACTGGCTCAATAGCTTCTTCTTGTTCAGCAACACGTTCACGTCTCTTGCTTCTTGTTGTTTTTTTCTTTTCAGTTTGCTCGGCGACCCTTTGAGATTTCCAATCTTTATAATCCCCTTGCATTACTTGAAATTGACTTCTAAGAATTCTCCCTACCGGAGCAAGCACTTCTCCAATATGCTTATTTGTTATACAAAGTATTCCAAGAATAACTAAAATAATTCCAATGATATATGCCCCTACTTCGTCAAATAAGAAATAGCACGTTGCGAACATCAGTGCACCGAACATACCACCACCTAAATGAACACTATCCGGGCCCTTTTTCATTTCAAGGAAGAAGTAATCTTTTGTACTAACAATTACAGAAGTATTTTGCACAGCTCCATCTTTCGTAAGAAGGTTAAATAATGTAATATGACTAAACATTAATATTGCTAGTACAATTAAATAAACACCTATTAGCCGTTTATTTAAAAGGTTTGGCCATCCCCGCTTTATTACAAACGCAACAGATAAAGCTATTACACCTAATACACCAATTATGTACCACTCACCAAAGAAGAAGCGAAAAAACAACACAAACGATTTCCCTACAACACCTAGCTGTAAAATCGTAATAATCGAAAGCGCAAAAAGAGTCAACCCGACGATTTCATAATACAAAGTTGGCTTTATCGTACGTCTTGCCTTAGCCTTCGTCCCTCTTTGCTTTTGTTTTGCCATTTCTTCACCTCGTGTTCTAAAAATTAAGTACAACTTTCTTATAAAAAAAGCTCTACTTATATGTCTTTCTCTCTATTTTTCAGGTCTTTATATCTTCTATTTTTACACTTCTTGTAAAATGTTAAATAAACAGAAGAAAGCAGCCTACTCATGGCTGCTCGACCGTCTTGTTTTTTATATTATACCATAGCTCCTAAACAAAATCCTTCTTTTTGCTAAAAGGTAATTTTCTGTCCAGGCTCAAACTCTAGGTAGTGAGACGGATTCGTACTTAATACACGTACAATAGAGTAACATTGATTATCCTCCTCAGAAACCACTAATTCCACGCCATTTATATTCACAACTTTTTGGCTTTCGCATTGTGAATAATCGGCCGGATACACAAGTTGCTCTGGCATAATTGTATATAAAATCATTTTAGCATTGTCCCTTCTGCACTATTATCCATGTGTTCATCAATTAATTCGTTTAATTTTCGAAGTGCGCTACCAATACCACCGACACCATCTATAAGACCATACTTCACTGCATCTCCACCTATTACATTCGTCCCAATATCTCGCGTCAAATTCCCTTTTGCAAACATAAGCTCTTTAAAACGATCTTCCGTTACTTTCGAATGCTTTGTCACAAATCGAATGACTCTTTCTTGCATTTTATCCAAATACTCAAATGTTTGCGGCACACCTATAACAAGGCCTGTTAAACGAATCGGATGAATTGTCATCGTCGCTGTTTCGGCAATAAATGAATAATCAGTTGAGACCGCAATCGGTACACCGATTGAATGCCCTCCTCCTAAAACAAGAGATACAGTTGGTTTTGAAAGCGAAGCCACCATTTCAGAAATCGCTAACCCAGCTTCAACGTCACCTCCAACTGTATTTAATATTAACAGTAAACCTTCAATTTTCGGATTTTGTTCAATCGCGACAATTTGCGGAATGATGTGTTCATATTTTGTTGTTTTATTTTGTGGTGGCAACTGAATATGACCTTCCACCTGCCCAACAATTGTTAAGCAATGAATACGCGATTCATTCATTTGTGGTACATTCGTCTGCCCAAGTTGCTGAATTTTCTCCACTATAGAAGCCTCTTTTGAAACTTCTTTCGGCTCAGCTTCTTTTTCTGCATTTGTATAACGATCACGTTCTGTCATATCGCATCCCCTTTCACTCGTATATAACTATTATTTCTTAAGTTATGAATTTCATTCGATAGGGTTAAAAAAGAAAAAGATCACCTGTAAAGGTGACCTTCTTTATACTTCCATAATAATCGGTAAAATCATTGGCTTTCTCTTCGTTTCTTCGTACAAGAACTGCCCTAATAATTCACGAATATTTTGTTTCAACATAGACCATTCAATTGTATACTCTTTAATTGATTGTTCAACAATCATACGTACAATATCTGTGGATCGTTCGATTAATGCTTCTGATTCACGAACATATACAAAGCCGCGTGAAATAATTTCTGGACCAGAGATTATTTTCTTTTCATCCTTACCTAGTGTTACAACAACAACTAAAATTCCATCTTGAGATAACATCTTTCTATCTCGAAGAACGATGTTACCGACGTCACCTACACCTAATCCATCAATTAAAACATTACCAGCTTGCACTTTACCAGCTATTTTTGCTTCATCGTCACCAAAAGCAATTACATCACCTTTTTCTACGATAAAGATATTCTCTCTCTTAATACCTACATCTTCCGCTAAATATGCATGTGCTTTTTGCATACGGAACTCACCATGTACGGGTACAAAATACTTCGGCTTCATTAAATTTATCATCAGCTTTAATTCTTCTTGGCTACCGTGACCTGAAACGTGAACTTTTCTTTCACCGTAATAAATAACCTCAGCCCCAGATCTAAATAACAAGTCAATAATTTTTGATACAGATATTTCATTTCCTGGAATTGGAGAAGCTGCAATAATAACAGTATCACCTTTACGAATTGAAATTTGTTTATGAGCTTGCTTC
Organism: Bacillus sp. FSL R9-9410; assembly: GCF_038050385.1. Taxonomy (NCBI): domain Bacteria; kingdom Bacillati; phylum Bacillota; class Bacilli; order Caryophanales; family Bacillaceae; genus Bacillus; species Bacillus sp. FSL R9-9410. The sequence continues at coordinate 1,088,947 of NZ_JBBOTV010000001.1, read as the reverse complement.
GCCATTCTAGAAAGGGCTGCCATCGGTTCCCCTTGACTACCAGTCGTTAAAATAGCTACCTTTTTTTCCGGGAAATTGTCTATTTCTTGTAATGAAATAACCATACCTTCTGGAACATCTAAATAACCAAGACGTCTTGCAATATCTACCACTTTTACCATACTACGTCCTACTACGGCTACTTTCCTTCCAGTTTCAGCAGCTGCATCAAACACTTGTTGAATACGATGTACATTGGAGGCAAATGAAGCAACAATAATACGTCCTTCTGAACTATAGAATACTTTAGAAATCTCTATACCAACTTCTTTTTCCGAACCTGTATAACCAGGACGTTCAGCGTTTGTACTATCAGATAACAAGCAAAGTACGCCTTCATTTCCAATTTGCGCCATTTTTCCAAGATCTGCTCCATTATTTCCGATTGGAGTTTGATCAAATTTAAAGTCTCCTGTATATACTACAGCACCTTTTGATGTATGGAAACAAACACCCACAGAATCCGGAATACTATGTGTCGTTCCGAAGAATGACACAGTTGTTGAATTAAACTCTACTGTTGAATTCGAGTCAATTGTTTTTAAGTCTACACGGCCTAACATTCCTGCTTCGCCAAGCTTTTCTTGTATAAGTCCTACCGTTAATTTCGTCGCATATACTGGAATAGATAATTTACGAAGCACATAAACAATTCCACCAATATGATCTTCATGACCATGGGTAATAAATAGACCTTTTACTCGCTCTTGATTTTCTACTAAATATGTAATGTCAGGAATAACAATATCAATCCCAAACATTTCATCTCCCGGGAACATCAATCCTGCATCTACAATAAAGATTTCAGAATCAATTTCAACACAGTACATGTTTTTTCCGATTTCACCTACTCCGCCAAGAGCAAATACTTTAACAGACTCATTCTCTTTTCTCTTCATGTTGTTGCCTGGTTTAAAAATCTTGCAAACACTGATTTCACTAAAATTGCAGAGACACCAGGGGAAACTCTACAACCACCATATATTCACCGTCCAAGACGAATGTCCTTACCGTTATGCGATATCATGTCCTTGTTAATTTTTTAAACCAGGTTTCACCTCTCTTTCATTATATAAATCAAATATCTTATTCGATATGATATGAAAATTTCATTGAATCGTAATTTTTACTAATTTTGCTAAGCATACCCGTACTAAGCTACTTAGCCATATTATACCTGATACAAGAAATAGAACACAAGTTAAATTATACGAAAGACAAGAGAAGACGCTAAAGCGAGGCTGTAATTTTCGGGGGGGATTTTCATATCATACTCACTATTTTTCCTACGTAATAGGAGTTTAATGGAAAAATATTCATGTAAGTTCTTTACATAAACATGAAACGATATTCACTAAAAAAATCTTATCTCTGTAATCAGTTTCTTACTAATCCTACCCCTGCCATCCCCTTCTTATTACAGCCTATTAACTATAGCTAATTTTCACCACTTACATATAGTTAGTCAAAATAAAAATGACCTAGTTTCACACTAGGTCATTTTTATTAACGAGGAATAGATTGCATTACAGATTGTAACGTTACTCTTTCTTCTTCCGTTAATGGAAGAAGTGGCAAACGTACAGAACCTACATCTAATCCCACTATTTGTAATGCTGTTTTTACTGGTGTTGGGCTTGGCGCCATAAATAGTGCATCCGTTACTTTTACTAGTAATTGATGTAATTTCTGCGCTTTTTTGAACTCTCCAGCTTGAAATGCAGCAATCATTTCTTGCATTTCATTCCCGATAACATGAGATGCTACAGAAACAATACCTTTTGCTCCAATTGCCATAGCTGGTAATGTTAAACCATCATCACCGCTGTATACTGCAAAGTCGTCCGCTGTTTTTTCAATGATTTCTGTCATTGTTAACACATCGCCGCCTGCATCTTTAATCGCAACAATGTTTTCTATTTCTGATAAACGAACAACTGTATCAACGGAGATTTGTACAATAGATCGCCCTGGAACATTATATAGCATTACCGGAAGCGGAGTACTTTCAGCGATTGTTTTAAAGTGCTGGTACATTCCTTCTTGACTCGGTTTGTTATAATACGGTGCCACTAGCATAACTGCATCAACACCAACTTCAGTTGCCTTTTTTGTTAAATCAACAGAAGCATGCGTATTATTGCTACCTGTTCCAGCGATTACGGGCACCCTTTTATCGACAACAGATACGACATGGCGATATAACGCTACTTTTTCTTCTGATGTTAATGTAGGAGATTCTCCAGTCGTTCCTCCTACCACGATTGCTGTTGTACCGTTATCAATTAAATAATTTACCAATTTCGTTGTCTTTGCAAAATCGATATTACCGTTTTTATCAAACGGTGTTACCATCGCGGTTGCAATTATCCCAAAATCTGTCATGATCTCACTCCTTATTGTTCCAGTTGCTTTTCTTTTGAAAGCTCAAATGCACTATGTAATGCATTCACAGCCTCCACTAAATCGGCTTCTTTTACAAGAACCCAAATTGTCGTATGACTATCTGCTGATTGCAGAATTTGAATACCTTTTTCCGCTAAAGCTGTGACAATTTTCGCTGTAACCCCTGGAATACCTGCCATTCCAGCACCAACGATAGAAACCTTCGCACAATGCTCTGTCACAACTGGATCATATCCAAGTTGCTTTAAAACCTCAACTGCACGCGCTGATACACTATCCTTTACTGTGTAAGCTACACCGGTAGGAGAAATGTTAATTAAGTCCACACTAATCCCTTCATTAGCCATTTCTTTAAACACGTGTTGTTGTAAATCATATGCAGTTTCTTTTGCAAGCACTTTAATTTGCGTTACATTTGACACATGGGCAATCCCTGTAACAGGACGTTCTTCTACATCCTGCCCTTTTGTAGCACCATCATATGCCGCAATAAGCGTACCTTCACTATCAGAATACGTAGAACGTACACGAAGTGGTACTTTTGCATGCATCGCAATTTCAACCGCACGCGGATGAACAACTTTCGCACCTTGATAAGCCATGTTACAAATCTCGTTATATGTTACAGTTTGAAGATGACGCGCATCTTTTACGATACGAGGATCCGCAGTCATAACACCTTCAACATCTGTGAATATATCGATATATTCAGCATGAAGCGCAACACCTAATGCTGAAGCTGAAGTATCACTACCTCCGCGGCCAAGTGTTGTCGTATCTCCATTTTTCGTTTGACCTTGGAATCCAGTAACAACGATAACATCTACATTTTCTAACTCTTCATGTATACGATCGCAATTCATTTCAATAATCTTAGCATTCGTAAAGTCATTATTCGTTACAAAACCAGCTTGTGCACCATTTAATGCTGCTGCTTTTATACCATTCTCATTCAACATGTTAGAGAAAACAATTGCTGAGATTAATTCTCCACATGATAATAATAAATCTTGCTCACGTTTAGAAATATTAGATTCCTCTTGATTTACAAGACTTAATAACGTATCAGTTGCATACGGTTCACCTTTACGGCCCATTGCTGATACGACAGTAACTACTTTATAACCAGCAGCTAACGATTTTTTTATATGGTGAAGCGCATGCTTACGCCCATTGTCATCACGTACTGATGTTCCACCAAATTTTTGAACAATAATTTTCATATTTTGCACCTTCTCTTAGCCGTTTACACTAATTGTAATTTTACTAAGCGCTCTGCAATTTGAACAGAATTCCATGCAGCGCCTTTTAATAAGTTATCAGATACGACCCAAAGATGGAATCCTTTATCATTATTTAAATCTTTACGGATTCTTCCAACGAATACTTCGTTTTTACCTACTGCAGTAGCTGGCATTGGATATAACTGCTCTGCTGGATTATCTTGCAGTACAATACCTTCTGCATTTGCAAGTAAGTTTTTCATTTCTTCTACTGTTACGCCTTCTTTATCCACTTCAATGTACACAGACTCGGAATGACCCGATACAACTGGTAAACGTACACATGTCGCAGCTACTTCTAATTCAGGCATATGCATAATTTTTTTCGTTTCATTAATCATTTTCATTTCTTCAAATGTAAATCCATTATCTTGGAATTTATCAATCTGTGGAATAGCATTAAAAGCGATTTGGAAATGCTTTTCGTCACCTGATACAGGTAAAACATTCGCCTTTACTTCTTCGCCATTTAAGATTGCTTGTGATTGTTCATGAAGTTCTTCAATAGCTGCCGCACCAGCACCTGATACAGCTTGATATGTGGAAACGATTACTCGTTTTAAACCATATTGCTGGCGAACTGGCTCAAGAGCTACTACCATTTGAATTGTAGAACAGTTTGGATTTGCAATAATACCATTATGTTCTTTTAAATCATTTTCATTTACTTCAGGTACAACAAGTGGCACGTTTTCTGTCATACGGAATGCACTTGTATTATCAACAACAATTGCACCGCGCTTTGCTGCTTCTGGCGCTAATTGTTTCGATACAGATCCACCAGCACTAAATAGTGCAATATCTACTCCTTCAAAACTTTCAGGAGTTGCCTCTTGAACTATAAATTCTTCGCCTTTAAATACAAGCTTCTTACCTGCAGATCGTTTAGATGAAAGTAACGTTAACTTCCCAATTGGAAATTCTCGTTTCTCTAAAGTATTTAACATTTGTTCACCAACTGCGCCGGTTGCTCCAACTACAGCGACATGAAAAGTTTTTTGCTTTTCCATCACTATGCCCCTTTCTAGATACCAATCCTTCTATAACTTAGAATTAGAAGGAGCTTACAATGCCCCTTCTAATCTTAATAACGTTAATTTTATCATATTCTACAGTAAGAATGATGGTTTCAACAAAAATTGTACGTTTTTTTCGTTTTTTAATTCATATATCTGAATTTTTCTACAACAACAGGTTGTAATTGTTTTCCTTGTAACGCTTCTAATACTGTATCTTCAAGTAACTCCATACGAGCTACCATTGAGTTCGGTTTTTTCTCTGGTGCATCTTGGCCGAATGGTACGAAGTAGATGTCTTTTGTAGCCATTAGGCGCATGAGATTTACCCCATTAAGCCCTAAAGCATCATTCGTCGAAACAGCTAACACAACAGGCTTTCCATTTCTAAGCGTCGCTTTTGCTGCCATTAATACTGGAGAATCTGTCATCGCATTCGCAAATTTACTCATCGAATTTCCAGTTAAAGGAGCAATCACCATACAATCTAGCGGGATTTTTGGTCCGAGTGGTTCTGCTCCGACAATTGAATTAATTGCTTTAAACCCTGTTATTTCTTCAATCTTTTTAATCCATTCTTCCCCTTCGCCAAATCTAGTATTTGTTGATTGGACAGTATAAGAAACAACGGGACGTACTTCTGCACCTTCTGCAATTAACTTCTCTAAATGCGGCATAACTTCTTCATACGTACAATGTGAGCCTGTAAATCCGAAACCAATTCGTTTCCCCTTCAAACTCATTTCTCATCCTCCTCCTTTGCGATTGCATCTGCTATTAATAACTGAGAAAGAACATTCGCTAATATTTGTCCTGCTGTTTTCGGTGCAACAATCCCAGGAAGACCAGGTGCTAATAGTGCCTTCACTCCACGCTTCTCCGCATAGCGAAAGTCCGTTCCACCTGGCTTAGAAGCTAAATCAATAACTAGCGTATGAGCTGGCATTTTTGAAATAACATTCGCTGTCACAACGAGATGTGGAATTGTGTTAATAACAATATCGATATTACCTACTTCTTTCTCTATGTCTTGCATATGAAAAGGAGAAAACATCATTTCTGTAATACGAGCAATATGTTCCGAACGTCTCGCTCCAACTTTGACATGTGCTCCTAATGATTGAAAGGCTCTTGCAACACTCATACCAGTTCTACCAAATCCTAAAACCATTACATTCGATCCATGAATTGTGTAATCAGTATGTTGGATAACCATCATTAGTGTACCTTCTACGGTAGGAATAGAGTTATAGATTGCAACATCATCACGATCAAATAATTTTACAAGTTTGCGATTTGTAGTAGATACGAGATTTTCCAAGTAAGGTGTACCAATACCTGAATATATAGTAAAGTTTTCTGGCGTCTTTTCAATTTGTTCTTTCGTTATGGAAACTTTTTCATTTGAAAAAATAGTATCTACTTCTCCTTTGGCATTCGTCCCTGCAACCGGCAAAATAATCGCATCTAAAGAAGTGAAATTTAAATCTTGTATACTTTCTTTTGCTGCCCCTGTGAAGCCATGGTCTAACTGTTCAAATCCTATTAATGAAAGTTTTGCGTCCAGTTCGACTAGCTTGCGAATTACTTCTAGCTGCCGTGCATCTCCTCCTATGACAGCAATATGCATCTCAGTCAACATTCCCTAATTCACCTTCTTTTTCTTTCATTTATAAGAAAAATGCCTACTTTTTCTTTTTCCTCCACATCATATGTAATGTACGGGTTTGAGGTGATTGAAAAACAAAAAGCACACGTGATTTAACTTCTTTATCCCGCTATTTGTGAGGAGTAAGACTACCTCCTCAAAATTCGGCTGAAACAAAGAAGTTAGGAAGCAGTCACAGGCTACTCGTAAAAGCCTTCACTTTATATAAAAATAAAAAAAGACAACCAAAATGGTCATCTTTCACTCCGATCTTGAATGGTTCGTAAGATCACAAAGTATCATATCATTTCCCACCTTCTTAATTTTGCTCCACTCTACTCTCACTTCTTGCTGTTCTCTTTTAAAACCTCCCCATTTCCCAGTAGGTATAATAAGCGCTTGTATTTGTCCATCTCTCTCATCAATTTCTAAATCTGCATGACCTAAAACTCCCATTTTTTCTGCTTTTTCTAAATCCACAATCTCTTTGCCACTTAATTCACTTAAACGCATTAAATCTCCCCCTATCCTATTTTTCATGAAGGTTATCCTATAATAAGTACCTATTCTGCATATATAAAAAAAATAACCGTATCTCCTATAAAAGAGATACGGTTATTTCCGAAAGCGAATGAATTACAAAATCGATTAAAGTTTCATTCCTTTTGGCAGTTTTCCATCTGGACTAATAAGTGCCGCAGAGAATTCATCGGTAAACATATTGCGAATTAACTCGTCTACATTTTGCTTTGTTACAGTGTTTACACTTTCAATAATCTCATCAAGAGAACGATGTTTACGAAGAAGCAATTCGTTTTTACCATTACGGCTCATACGACTATTCGTACTTTCTAAACTTAACATTAAGTTTCCTTTTAATTGTTCTTTACTGTTAACAAGCTCTTTTTCTGTAATACCTGTATTTTTCAACGTATTTAACGTTTCTTGCATTGTTTCATACAGTGTATCTAATTGTTTGCTACCTGTTCCACCGTAAAGTGTTAACATTCCTGTATCTTCATAAGAAGAGTGATAAGAGAATACTGAGTACGCCAATCCACGTTGCTCACGTACTTCTTGGAATAAACGGCTACTCATACTACCACCTAAAACATTATTTAATACAATTAAGTTATAAATATCTTCGTGGCCCATTTGCAAGCCTTTATATCCTAAACATAAATGAGCTTGTTCTGTTTCTTTCTTACGCGCTACTTTATTGAAATGGAAGATTGGGCTATGTACTTGTTCACGATTTGTTGTTCCTTCGTAATTACCGAAATATTGCTCTACAGTTTGTAAAAATGCTTCATCAATATTTCCTGCAATTGATACAACAACATTTTCAGGTGTGTAGTGATCTTTCATATATTGACGTAACGTATCACCTTTAAATGTTTCAAGCGTTTCTTCTGTTCCTAAAATAGGATATCCAAGCGGATGCGTTTCATATGTTGCTTTCGTTAACATATCATGCACAATATCATCTGGCGCATCTTCGTACATTTTTATTTCTTCACATACAACATTCTTCTCTTTTTTCAGTTCATCCTCATCAAATGTTGAATTAAAGAACATATCTGCTAAAACATCTAACGCGTATTTAGCATGCTCATCTAGCACTTTCGCATAGTAACATGTATATTCTTTTGAAGTAAAAGCATTTACTTGTCCACCAATGCTATCAAATGATTCTGCAATCTCTCTTGCACTTCGCGTTTCTGTCCCTTTAAAGAACATATGTTCTAAAAAGTGTGAAACCCCATTATTTTTTTCATTTTCATTTCTTGAACCTGCGTGGATCCATATACCAATCGCAACCGAGCGTACAGTTGGTATATTCTCCATAACAATTCTTACACCATTTTTACAAGTATATTTTTTAATCAAAAACTTTCCTCCTAATGCCAGTTTCTCTAAATAATTGCTATTATTTAATGATAACAAGTTTAGAGATGAATGTCATGCAAATGTATTTAATCCACACGTTTTTCATCTAGTAATTCTGTAATATTCCCCACTTTATATCCTTGTTCCTTTAAATTTTTAATCATAGTATCTAGCGCTTCTGTTGTAGATGAAGTAGGATGCATTAGTACAATAGCACCTGGATGTATTTTTCGCATTACTCTCTGCAATAACACACCCGGTTCTGGCCGCTTCCAATCAATTGTATCTACAGTCCACATAATCGTCCCCATTTGGAAATCATCCGCTATTTGTACTACCTCATCCCGAAAGCTTCCGCTTGGCGGAGCAAACCATCTCACTTTCTGATTTGTAGCTGCTTCTATCATTCGATTCGTTTTTTGTAATTGATCTCGTATTTCATCTGTAGACAGCGTTTTCATATCAGGGTGTGTGTAAGAATGATTTCCTACTTCTTGATTTGCATCGACAATCATTTTGGCAAATCGTAAATTTTCTTTCACCCAGCGTCCTTCTAAAAAGAAAGTCGCCTTCACATCATGTTTTTTCAATACCTCTAATATACGTGGCAAATACTCATTACCCCAGGCCACATTAATTGTTAATCCCACCATTTTTTTATTTGGATGTCCTCGATAAATGGGAGCTGGTGGTAAATCTTCTAAGTGAACACTCGGTGATACTTCCTTAAATTCAAGTTGTTTTTGATCAAACTTCTTGATTTTCTTCATATTATTATAGGACGCTTCTATATCCACTTGTTTTCCATTATACCCAGGCGTCGCCTTCCAAATCTTATCAATCATCGCATTTTGCGGCATAATCTCGTACTGTTTTACATGTTTTTGAATCTCTTCATGCAAGTTATCCTGCGCAAAAACGGAATAAGAGCCAAAACCCACATATAAAGAAAATATAAATATGTACGCTAATATACGAGCTTTCATATAAACCCTCCCATTAACTATAAAAAAGAAACCATTTTCTTCTTATCCTTGTTAATTTGAGCGTTATGATGAAAACTATACCTATACTCACATAAAAATCTAAATGAATCACATTTTTACATAACAAAAAAAGCCAGCTAAACTGGCTTTCACTTATTGTTGCTCTTGTGCGTTTTCTTCTTTAGCTGCTTCTTCTTTAGCTGCTTCTTTTTCTTGCTCTTCTTTTAGCAATACTTTTCTAGATAAGTTTACACGACCTTGTTTGTCAATCTCGATAACTTTAACTGAAATCTCATCACCGATTTTCACAACGTCTTCTACCTTACCTACACGCTCAAGTGCAAGTTCAGAGATGTGAACAAGTCCATCTTTACCGCTAAATAATTCAACGAACGCACCGAATTTTTCAACACGTTTAACTTTTCCTAAGTAGATTTCGCCTACTTGTACTTCGCGAACGATATCTTCGATAATTTTCTTCGCTTTTTCATTCATCTCTTGATTAATTGATGAAATGAATACTGTACCATCTTGCTCGATGTCAATTTTAACGCCAGTTTCTTCAATGATTTTATTAATCTGTTTACCACTTGGTCCAATAACATCACGAATTTTATCTGGGTTAATTGCCATTGTAATAATCTTCGGAGCATACGCAGATAACTCAATGCGAGGTTCAGCGATAACAGATAACATGTGATCTAGAATGTGCATACGACCAACTTTCGCTTGTTGTAATGCTTCTTCTAAAATCTCACGAGATAAACCATCGATTTTAATGTCCATTTGTAGTGCAGTTACACCTTTTGCAGTACCTGCTACTTTAAAGTCCATATCACCTAAATGATCTTCCATTCCTTGAATGTCTGTTAAAATTGTGTAATGCTCACCAGATTTCACTAGACCCATTGCAATACCAGCAACTGGCGCTTTAAGTGGTACACCCGCATCCATCATCGCTAATGTACTACCGCAAATACTCGCTTGTGAAGTTGAACCATTTGATTCTAATACTTCAGATACAAGACGAACTGTATATGGGAAATCCTTTTCAGATGGAAGTACAGGTTCAAGAGCACGTTCTCCTAGTGCACCGTGACCAATTTCACGACGACCTGGTCCACGCATTGGTCTTGTTTCACCAACACTAAATGAAGGGAAATTATAATGGTGCATAAAGCGTTTTGACTCTTCTACACCTAGACCATCTAAAATTTGCACATCGCCTAATGCACCTAATGTACAAATACTTAATGCTTGCGTTTGTCCACGTGTGAATAGACCAGAACCATGTGTACGAGATAAAATGCCAACCTCTGATGCTAGAGGACGAATTTCGTCACCTTTACGACCATCTGGGCGGATTTTTTCAACTGTAATAAGACGACGTACTTCTTCTTTTACAATTTTATATAAAATCTCACTTACTTGTCCTAATGTATCAGCATCCGCTTCCTCAGCTTCGTAATGCTCAATTACACGCTTTTTCACTACGCTAATTGCATCTTCACGTGCATGTTTTTCGTGCACTTGAATTGCAGAATGCATATCTGTCTCAGCCATTTCACGTACAGCTTGGTTCAAATCAGCATCCACTTCATAAAGTTTCACTGCTGTTTTCTCTTTACCGACAGCTTGTACAATCTCTTCTTGGAATGCAATTAGACGTTTAATTTCATCGTGTCCAAACATAATTGCTTCTAACATTGTTTCTTCAGGTACTTGATCCGCTCCTGCTTCAACCATGTTAATTGCATCTTTCGTACCAGCTACAACAAGGTGAATATCACTTTGTTCTTGCTGTTCTACTGTTGGATTAATAACGAACTCGCCATTAATACGACCAACTGTCGCACCTGCGATTGGACCTTCAAATGGAATATCTGAAATAGATAATGCTAATGAAGAACCAAGCATAGCTGCCATCTCAGAAGAACAGTCTTGATCAACACTCATTACGATGCTGACAACTTGTACTTCATTACGGAAACCATCTGCGAAAAGTGGACGGAGTGGACGGTCAATTAAACGACTTGCTAAAATTGCTTTTTCACTTGGACGGCCTTCGCGCTTAATAAAACCGCCTGGGATTTTTCCGACTGCATATAAACGCTCTTCATAGTTTACTGTAAGCGGGAAGAAATCTACATTTTTTGGCTCTTTTGATGCAGTTGCTGTAGATAGAACTGCTGTGTCGCCATATCTTACTAATACTGCTCCGTTTGCTTGTTTTGCAAGCTGACTTGTTTCAATTGTTAGCTGACGACCAGCTAAATCTATCGAGAAGACTTGCTTTTCCTGACTCATTTAAGTACCCCTCTCAATTTAAAATATTCAATTCTTCTATGTAAATGGATAGTATATCACAATATTCTTTCCTCTAGTATTGCCGAAAATTAAGTAAGCTATAAAGAGTAGAAGATATATTTTTACCTAACAAAAAAGCGGGAATATTCCCGCTTCTTTGACTATCGACGTAAGCCAAGCTTTGTGATTAATTCACGGTAACGTGTGATATCGCTATTACGAAGGTAAGTAAGTAAGTTACGACGTTTACCAACCATCTTTAATAGACCACGACGTGAATGATGATCCTTCTTGTGAGTACGTAAGTGCTCGTTTAGAGTGTTAATTTGCTCCGTTAGGACAGCAATTTGAACCTCTGGAGAACCAGTATCAGTCTCATGAGTTCTAAATTGTGCAATGATTTCATTTTTACGCTCTTGTGTTAAAGCCATCCTATTTCACCTCCTAATAATTAAACCCCCAGTTACCTAGCAAGCATCGGTGAGTCGCAATGCCAAGTAATGGTTGTCATAAAGTACATAACATAGAATACTACTTTTCATTTGAAAAAGCAAGTATATTCTTTACGCTCGCAAAATATTCTTGGGCAACCTTTTTATCTTGAGCGATTTGCGCAACTAACTCATCAATTCCATTAAACTTTTTTTCTTCTCTTATACGCATGTGCCACTCCACTGTAACACTTTGATCGTATATGTCTTTATTAAATTCAAATAGATGCACTTCAATAGATAATTGACGCTCATTCTCTTTGAAAGTTGGTTTATATCCGATATTACATACACCATCATGCCATTCATCATGAACCTTCAACCTTACCGCATATACACCTACAGGTGGCAACAGATATTCCTCACTTAAACCTATATTTGCAGTTGGAAAACCAATTTGACGTCCACGCTTATCACCGTGTACAACTGTTCCTTCTACCGTGTAAGCTCTCCCTAAAATAGATGGAATTTGTTCCATTTCACCGTTTCGAATTAACTTTCGTAATGAAGTAGAACTTACTTTTTCTTCTTGATATTCAACTTTTTCGATCACGGTTTGTGTAAACTCCCCTCTTGCATGAAATGGTAAAGTCTCCATCTTCCCTTTTCCTAAACGTCCATATGAATAATCAAAGCCTGCTACTACATGCTTTACATTTAAACCGATAATATACTCATCGACAAACTGTTGTGGCAATAATCCAGCAAATGGCTCATCGAATTTCACCACATATAAGATATCAATTCCTAAACTTGCGATGATTTCTTCTTTAAGACGCATCGGTGTAATATACTCCACATGCGCTTCTTTTTTCCCTAATACAACAGATGGGTGTGGATGGAACGTCATGACAGCACTTTTACATCCTCTTTCATCCGCTATTTTTTTCGCTGTTCGAATCACACGTTGATGTCCTAAATGAATGCCATCAAAATATCCTAATGCCATTACAGTAGGTGGTAATTCTATTTTATTTTGTTCATGTGGATGAGTTAAATGAATAAGTTTCACGCTTGAATTCACCTTTTTCTGTAATAATCCTTCCAATAATTCATTATAGCTTTAGTTCTTGATTATTCACAAGTACTTTCATTGGCTTTAGCATGCCAGGGTGTTTTGGGTGATGCTCATAAATTGCTAAGCAACGATCATTTTTATCAAATACTGTAATAAATGGTGCTGTTGTTTCTAATTCATTCTTTAAGAACATACCGTTCTTTATTTTTTCAGCTTGCTTTTCATCTACAACCATTTTTGGAAACTTACTTAGCGCCTCATCGATTGAGATGAAAATAGACTCTACTGTTCCATTTTGCACGCTTTCTTCAATTTCTTCAAATGATATGCAATCTTCTAGTAAAAATTCACCAGATGCTGTTCTTACAAGGTGAGACATATGTGATGGAAATCCAAGTTTTTCACCAATCATTACTGCTAGTGTTCTTACATATGTTCCTTTACTACACGTTACACGGAAACGAAATGAAATGTTTTCTCCTTCAAAAACTTCACGTTCATCAAGTAATACAAATTCATGAATTGTAATTGTACGAACTGGACGTTCAACTTCTTGTCCTGCCCTTGCATATTCGTATAGTTTTTTTCCGTTAACTTTTACAGCTGAGAACATCGGTGGCATTTGTTCAATTGTCCCTGTTAGTTCCGCTAGTACCTCTTCTACTTCTTTACGTGTAAGGACACGATTTACATCTTGTTTCTCCACAACTTCACCAGAAGCATCTTCTGTTGTTGTTGAAAACCCTAATGTCACTTCACCTTCGTATGTCTTTGTTTCACTTGTTAAAAATTGCGCAATTTTTGTTGCACGCCCAACGCAAATAGGTAATACTCCTGTTACATCTGGATCCAGTGTCCCTGTATGACCAATTCGTTTCTCACGCAATATCTTTCTTAATTTGAACACACAATCATGTGATGTCATTCCCTTTGGCTTATGTAATAATACTACACCTTCCATATATTCACCTCATCGTTTTTTTGTAATAATTGTAATTATGCAAAACTTATTTTACATGGAAAAAATGGATAGACAAATGTCTATCCATTATTCTTCACGTTTATCGTCTTTATTAATTTGATGTAAAAGTGTATCAATTCGATGACCATATCCGATAGACTCATCAAACTCAAAGGAAATTTCCGGTGTTTTACGAAGACGAATACGTTGGCCAATTTCTGAACGAATAAAGCCTTTTGCCTTCGCTAAACCTTTTAATGTATTTTCTTTCTGTTCTTCGTCACCTAAAACAGAAATATATACTTTAGCAATTTGTAAATCTCCACTTACTTGTACATCTGTTACTGTAACAAATCCAATACGTGGGTCTTTAATTTTACGACTGATAATGTCGCCTAATTCTTTTTTCATTTGCTCGCCCACACGGTTCGCACGTAATTTCATAACTCTTCACCTCATTCAATACCATTCCAAATGTGTTATCGTACGTTCAATTTCAGGAAATGAATCGATATACTCAAGTACACGATTCATTTCTTTTTCACAGACAACACGATTTGAGGATACGGAAACAATTGCAATTTCTGTACGTTGCCATACATCTTGATGCCCAACTTCAGAAACAGCTACATTATAGCGCTGTTTCACACGAGTTAACACACGTTGCAAAATTGCTCGTTTCTCTTTTAAAGAATGCACATCGTAAATCATACACTCGAATGAGAGTGAAGCGATAATCATCGCTTCACTTCTTCCATAACGTATGCTTCAATGATGTCCCCTTCTTTAAGATCATTATATCTCTCAATTGTAATACCACACTCATAGTTTTGTGCAACTTCTTTTACGTCGTCTTTGAAACGTTTTAACGTATCAAGTTTTCCTTCGAAGACTACTACGCCATCACGGATAATACGAACGCCACTATCACGTGTAATTTTACCGTCTATTACGTAACAACCTGCGATTGTTCCAACTTTTGTTACTTTGAATGTTTGACGAACTTCCGCTTGACCGATTACTTTTTCTTCGAATTCTGGATCCAGCATACCTTGCATTGCTGATTCAATTTCTTCGATTACTTTATAGATAATACGGTGTAAACGAACATCAACTTTCTCTAATTCAGCTGTACGCTTCGCATTCACATCAGGGCGTACGTTAAATCCAATTACAATTGCATTAGATGCAGAAGCTAAAATAACATCAGATTCTGTAATCGCACCTACGCCTGTATGGATAATTTTCACTTTTACGCCTTCAACATCAATTTTACGAAGTGATGCTGCCATTGCTTCTACAGAACCTTGTACGTCTGCTTTCACAATTAAGTTAATTTCTTTTACATCGCCCTCTTGGATTTGTTGGAATAAATCTTCCAGGCTGAATTTAGATTTCTCACCACGTTGTGCAACTAACGCTTCTTGTGCACGTGATTCACCGATTTGACGAGCTTTCTTCTCATCAGCGAATGCCATGAAACGATCTCCCGCTTGTGGCACTTCATTTAAACCTGTAATTTCAACAGGAGTTGATGGACCAGCAACTTTTACACGACGACCAATATCACTTACCATTGCACGAACACGACCGAATGATGTTCCAACAACAATTGGATCTCCAACTCGAAGTGTACCATTTTGAACAAGTAATGTCGCGATAGTTCCTTTACCTTTATCAAGCTGTGCTTCAATTACAGTACCAGCTGCATAGCGATTTGGATTTGCTTTATATTCTTCTACTTCACTCACAAGAAGGATCATTTCTAGTAAGTTGTCAATTCCCTCGCCTTGAATCGCAGAAATTGGTACGAAAATCGTGTCTCCGCCCCAAGCTTCTGGAACTAATTCATATTCTGTTAATTCTTGCATTACACGATCAGGATTTGCCGCTGGTTTATCCATTTTATTCACAGCAACAATAATTGGTACTCCAGCTGCTTTCGCATGGCTAATCGCTTCAACTGTTTGTGGCATAACACCGTCATCAGCTGCAACAACAAGAATTGTAATATCTGTTACTTGTGCACCACGAGCACGCATTGTTGTAAATGCCGCGTGACCTGGTGTATCTAAGAACGTAATTTTCTTATCATTTACATCAACTTGGTATGCACCGATATGCTGAGTAATTCCACCAGCTTCGCCAGCAGTTACTTTTGAATTACGGATAGAGTCAAGCAATGTTGTTTTACCATGGTCAACGTGTCCCATAATTGTAACAACAGCTGGACGTTCTTTTAAGTTTTCTTCATCATCTTGCTCATCGATGAATGTTTCAAATTCAGTTTCACTTACAACTACTTCTTCTTCTACTTCAATACCATAATCAGTTGCAATTAACTCAATTGTATCTTTATCTAAGTCTTGGTTAATTGTCGCCATAATTCCTAGCATGAAGAGCTTTTTAATAATTTCAGATGGCTCTTTGCTTAACTTTTTAGCAAGGTCACCTACTGTAAGGCTTCCAGAGAAAGTGATTTTATCTGGTGTTTCTACTATTGGTGTTTGTTGTCTTCCAGCAAAGTTATCTTGACGTTTGTCTTCATTTGCTTTGCCTTTTTTCTTATTCTTATTGCTGTTCTTTTTACTGCGAACAACTTTCTCTTCTACTTCAAACTCATCTGCAACAGAAGGTTTTTCCGCTCCAGCGCTATATTGATTATCTAATTTGTTTACTACTTCATCTTCTAACATTGTCATATGATTCGAAACCTCGATATTCATCTCTTTTAGTTTTGTCATAAGATCTTTACTTGAGATATTATTTTTTTTTGCATATTCATGTACTCGAATTTTACTCATACCTTCACCCCCGGTAATTTGTATCGAGCATGCTACGTAGCTTTTTCGCAAAGCCTTCATCTAACACAGCTACAACGACTCGCTCGTCTCTCCCAATCGCATGCCCTAATTGTTGTCGATTTTCGACTTTTCTCATTGGTATGTTGTAGTACGTGGTTTTATCAATGATACGTTTTGTAGTGTTCGCTGACGCATCTTCAGAAAGCAATACTAGCTTTGCTTTGCCACTTCGTACTTCTTTTAAAACGAGTTCTTCACCCGAAATGATTTTTCGAGCGCGGTTTGCTAGTCCTAAAAATGATTTCCAATCAGACACTTATTTCGACTCCTTCTCAACAAGCTCAAGAAGCTCTTCGTACAGAGAACTGTCGATTTTCGCTTTTAGATGATGTTCCAAAATATTTTTCTTTTGGGCTTGAATAATGCTTTCTTTATCTTTTGATAAATATGCACCTCGTCCTGATTTTTTTCCTGATAAATCAATAGACACTTCGCCCTCTTTGGAACGAACAATGCGAACTAGCTCTCGTTTTGATTTCATCTCTTGCGTCGCAATACATTTTCGTAACGGAACTTTTCGATTGCTCATACTCATCACCTCTATTCGATTTCGTCTTCAACTGAATCGAATCCAAATGCGATTACGTTATCTTCTTCTGTCACAATACCAAGTTGTTTCGCATCAGACTCACTTTTAATATCAATTTTCCAGCCTGTTAATTTAGCTGCAAGACGCGCATTTTGACCACGCTTACCAATCGCTAATGAAAGCTGGTGGTCTGGAACAACAACAGTTGTTGCTTTCTCTGCTTCATCTACAAGTACTTTAACAACCTGTGATGGACTTAAAGCATTTGCAACATATTCAACTGGGTCATTCGACCAGCGAACGATGTCAATCTTTTCACCTTTTAGTTCATCTACAACGCGTTGTACACGTTGTCCTTTCGGTCCTACACAAGAACCTACTGGATCAACATCGATATTCTCTGCATATACAGAAATTTTAGAACGGTCGCCTGCTTCACGTGCTATAGAGCGAATTTCTACAGTTCCATCATAAATTTCTGGAACTTCCATTTCGAATAAACGTTTTAACAGACCAGGATGTGTACGTGATACGTAAATTTGTGGTCCTTTTGTTGTCTTTTCTACTTTTGTAATAAATACGCGAATACGATCATGTGGTTTATATTGCTCATTTGGCATTTGCTCACTTACAGGTAATAAAGCTTCTACTTTACCTAAGCTTACATAGATGAAACGAGCATCTTGGCGCTGTACAATACCAACCATAATGTCTTCTTCACGATCACTAAATTCTGAATAAATAACACCACGTTCCGCCTCACGAACTCGCTGTGTTACAACTTGTTTTGCAGTTTGCGCTGCAATACGACCAAAATCTTTTGGCGTTACTTCAATTTCTAGTACATCGCCATCTTGGTAGTTTGGATTAATTTGTCTTGCCTCTTCTACAGAGATTTCAAGACGTGGATCAAATACATTATCCACAACGTCCTTACGTGCTAAAACTTGAATTGTTCCCACTTCTGGGTTAAAGCTCACACGAACGTTTTGTGCTTGGTTGAAATTGCGTTTATAAGCAGAGATTAATGCTGCTTCAATCGCATCAATAATAATATCTTTACTAATACCTTTTTCTGACTCTAATACGAGCAAAGCATCTAACAACTCAGTGCTCATGAAGATCCCCCTTCTTACTAAAACGTAACAGCAAGTCGCGCATTCGCAACTTTATCCATTGGAATTTGGATTTCTTTTTTACGTGTTTTAATTGTTAATAGTAGTGTAATTGTAGTACCGTCGTAGGAAAGTAGCTTTCCTTCAAACATCTTCTCACCATCAATCGGCTCATATGTTTTAATTGCCACTTGTTTTCCTACCGCTTGCTGGAAGTCTTTCTCTTTCTTTAATGGGCGTTCCGCTCCAGGAGATGATACATCCAAAAAGTAAAGATGAGGAATTGGATCCTCTTTATCTAAAGCTTCGCTTAAACGTTCACTTACCGCACCGCATTCTTCAATGTCGACTCCCTTTTCAGAATCGATGAATACGCGTAAGAACCAGTCTTGTCCTTCTTGCACATACTCTACATCTACAAGTTCAAGATTTAACTCTTCAACGATTGGCTGCGCAAATGCTTCTACAACTTCTGTGACTTTCTTATCCATAAACAGCCTCCTTCCTGCCGCCATGTACCATTTACAAGAAAAGATCCCGTTCATAAAGACGGTCTATCTTATTCTTTCTCGTTAGCTAACAAAAGCCCCTGCCGTTAAGCAGGGAATATCTGTCTTAGTATTACCAAATTAAAGAAGTAAAACTTGTAACAAAATATGTATATACGACAGAAATATCTTTACTATCTACATAAACAAAATGTAGATAGTAACACGAAAGAGTGGGTTTCCCCACTCTCTTTTTCACAAAATATACATGACATGGTTATCTCGGTTTATAGTATACCATAGCAAATGTTGATTTGCAAAGAATTTTCCTACCTATTAGAACAGTGACAATTGGTTTTGATCCGGTAAATCTCCTAGACAACCTTGACCATCTAAATACTCAATAATTGTTTTAGAAACCTTACTGCGCTGCTGTAAGTCTTCTTTTGATAAGAAATCACCATTTTTACGAGCTTCAACAATACTGAAAGCTGCGTTTGTACCAAGACCAGGAACTGCATTAAATGGAGGAATTAAAGTATCCCCATCAATTATAAATTCGGTTGCATGCGAGCGGTATAAATCAACCTTTTGGAATGAATAACCACGCTCACACATTTCAAGTGTCATTTCTAGTACCGTTAATAAACTCTTCTCTTTCGGTGCTGCATCCAATCCTTTTTGTGCAATTTCATCAATTTTTACACGTATGGATGCTGAACCTTTCGCCATCGCCTCTACATCAAAGTCATCTGCACGAACTGTAAAATATGCCGCATAGAATAAAAGTGCAAAATGTACTTTAAAGTATGCGATACGTACAGCCATAAGTACGTAAGCAGCCGCATGGGCTTTAGGGAACATGTACTTAATCTTCTTACATGAATCAATATACCAACCCGGTACATTGTTATTTCTCATTTCCTCTTCCCATTCTGCTGGTACACCTTTACCTTTACGCACCGACTCCATGATTTTGAAGGCTAATGATGGATCCAAGCCTTGATAAATTAAATATACCATGATGTCATCACGACAACCAATAACTTCACTCAGTGTACACGTACCGTTATAAATTAATTCATTCGCATTACCTAACCATACATCTGTACCATGGGACAGTCCAGAAATTTGGACAAGCTCTGAAAACGTCGTTGGTTTTGTTTCTTCTAACATTTGTCTTACGAATTTCGTACCAAACTCTGGTATACCAAGTGTACCTGTTTTACAGTTAATTTGTTCTTCCGTTACCCCTAAAGATTCTGGACCAGAGAAAATTTTCATTACTTCTGGATCATCCGTTGGGATTGTTTTCGGGTCAATACCACTTAAATCTTGAAGCATACGAATAACAGTCGGATCATCGTGTCCTAATATATCAAGTTTCAATAAATTATCATGAATTGAGTGGAAGTCAAAGTGCGTTGTTCTCCACTCAGCACCTATTGAATCAGCCGGAAACTGAATTGGTGAAAAGTCAAAAATATCCATGTAATCTGGTACAACGATAATACCACCTGGATGCTGTCCGGTCGTACGCTTTACACCTGTACATCCCGCAACTAAGCGATCAATCTCTGCATTTCGAATTGTTAAGTTATGATCATTAGCATAACCTTTCACATACCCATAAGCAGTTTTTTCCGCAACCGTACCAATTGTTCCTGCGCGGTATACATAATCTTCACCGAACAGTAATTTCGTATAGTTATGGGCGCGTGGTTGGTATTCTCCGGAGAAATTCAAATCGATATCCGGCACCTTATCCCCTTTAAATCCCAGAAACGTTTCGAAAGGAATATCATGCCCATCTTTCACATATGGAACATTACATGTTGGGCATTCTTTATCTGGTAAATCAAAACCAGAACCTACAGAACCGTCATTAAAGAACTCTGATTGTTTACAATTTGGACATACATAGTGTGGTGGTAATGGATTTACTTCTGTAATTTCCATCATCGTTGCAACAAATGATGAACCTACCGATCCACGCGAACCTACTAGATAACCGTCTACTAACGATTTTTTCACAAGCTTATGTGAAATTAAATAAATAACGGCGAATCCATGTCCAATAATACTTTTCAATTCTTTTTCCAAACGAGCTTCTACAATTTCCGGTAGTTCATCTCCATAGATACTTCTTGCCATTATATAGCTCATATCACGTGTTTCATCATCAGCACCTTCAATTTTCGGTGTGTATAAATCATCTTTTACTGGATGAACATCACCAATTAATGATGCGATCTTGTGTGTATTTGTCACAACAATTTCTTTTGCTTTGTCTTCACCTAAGAATGAAAAACAATCTAGCATTTCATTTGTTGTACGGAAATGTACAGGCGGTAATGAATGGCGATTTAACGGATTAGCTCCGCCCTGCGAACTGACTAAAATTTTCCGATATATCGCGTCCTCTGGATCTAAATAATGCACATTCCCAGTAGCAACAACTGGCTTATCTAACGTCTCACCTAGTTTTACTAGGTTAGAAATTATTGTTTTTAACTGTCCTTCATCTCGAACGAGTTCACGTTCTACTAAATGACGTAACACTTCTGGAGGCATGACCTCAATATAATCGTAGAACTGCGCAATTTCTTCTACTTCTTCAGGCGCTTTTTGCATCATAGCTTCAAACACTTCACCTTTGTCACAAGCTGTTCCTACTATAATGCCTTCACGATATTTTTTTAATAGTGATCGTGGTACACGTGGTACACGATAAAAGTAATTCAAGTGAGAATATGAAACAAGTTTATATAAATTTTTCAGCCCAACATCTGATGTGGCAAGTAATGTCATATGACTTGGACGCCCACGTTTATATGCATCCCCTTGTCCCATACTATCGTTTAGTTGATCGTGATATTCAAATCCCTTTTCAATTACATCTTTTAACATCTTCACAAGTAAATATCCCGTTGCTTCTGTATCATAAATCGCACGGTGATGTTGCGTTAATTCAATATCAAGCTTTTTACACATCGTATTTAATCGATGATTTTTCATTTCCGGGAATAAGAACCGTGCAAGTTCTAACGTATCAAGAACTGGATTTTTCGTTTTTTCTATCCCAGCCTTTTTAAAACCTACGTTAATAAAGCCCATATCGAAGCTTGCGTTATGAGCAACAAGTGTATGGTCACCCATCCATTCCTCAAACTTTTTAAACACTTCGTCCACTTCTGGTGCATCAGTTAACATATCATCTGTAATACCTGTTAATTCAATAATCGTCGCCGATAATGGTTGATGAGGATTTGCGAAAGATTCAAAGCGATCAATAATTTCGCCACCTTTTACCTTTACAGCAGCTAACTCAATAACTGTATCATATACAGCAGATAACCCTGTTGTCTCAACGTCAAAGACAACATATGTTTCTTCTGCAAGTAGACGATGTGCTTCGTTATACGCTATCGGCACACCATCATTAACTAAATTTGCTTCTACACCATATAGAACTTTAACTCCAGCCTTTTTACCAGCAGAATATGCTTCTGGGAATGACTGTGCAACAGCATGGTCTGTAACTGCAATAGCCTCATGTCCCCATTTTCCTGCTTGGGCAACGAGCTTAGAAACAGAAGTAACAGCATCCATTTGACTCATTGGAGTATGAAGATGAAGTTCTACTCTTTTTTCCCCTTCTTTTGCTTTATCTTTACGAGAAGGTCCCGTTATTTCATTTATATCATTTGCGATCATAACTAAATCACGCACGAATGTATCATTTTGAACTGAACCACGCGCTTTTACCCACGTTCCTTTTTTCAAGGATTGTAACATCGGGATATCTTCTTTATCACGTGAGAACATCTTAATCATAATAGAGTCCGTATAGTCAGTTATCTTTAAAGTTAATAACGTACGTCCACTACGAAGTTCTTTCGTCTCTACATGGAAAACATACCCTTGAACGGTTTTTCTTCTTTCTTCATCTTGAATTTCACGCAGCGGCGTAATCTCTTCATCTGGCTTAATAAGGTAACCAAGCACAACTGGTCCTTCATGAACAACATCACTTTCTTCAGCTTGCTTTTTAGCCATCTCTTCCATAGCCTGTATAACTCGTTGACGATCTTCTTCCTGTGTTTGCTCACGAAACTTTTGCATTTCTTCTGTATTTTGCTTTATATGTGTGTCTAACTGAAAACGTGGGAATCCAAAAGCTTCGTATTGATCACCTACTGGTTTCGCAACGTTTTTCTTTAAAGTAGTAGATTCCAGCTCATTATTCACATTTACTAGCAACTTCACGCCATTGACCTGGGGAAGTTGCTTCTTTAAGTACGCGAACATAGGTGAAAATGTAATTCGTTCTGTACAAAGCGGCCAATATGCCTTCACTTCTTCTTCTGTAAATTGTTTATTCTCTGCTTCTAATGCAAATGTTGTTCTTGCAATATGAGAAAATGATTGCTTAAGCTTTGTTTCTAGCAACTCATATAATTCTGTCGGCAAAATACGTGGCACTTGTAAGTCAAAATGCCAACTTTTATTCGCTTTATCAATAACTAGCTTTTCAATTCCACCGCCATGTAAATATTGATTTATAAGGTCTTCTGGTATTTGCAACTGTTGGAGCAAAATTTGAAATCGCTCTTGTTGTTCATTTGTTAATGACATAAGCACTCTCCTTCCATTTGCTATTATAAATTGAAACGTACTACAAAGAAAGATTTCTCCCTTCTTCTTTTACAAAATACGTTTACAAAGAAAGAGAAGGTACCTCATTACGAGGTACCTCTTCTTATTTTAAAATATTAGCAATATATGTTTGAAGTTCTTCTACTTTCACTTCTTCAGACTCGCCTGTAGCACGTACTTTCACTTCTACAATACCTTCATCTGCTTTTTTACCAACTGTAACACGAACTGGAAGACCGAATAAATCTGCATCTGCAAATTTAACACCTGCACGTTCTGCACGATCATCTAGTAATACTTCGTATCCTTGCTCTTGTAATGAGTTGTAGATATTTCCACCCATTTCACGTTGTGCATCAGATTTCATATTTACTGGAATTACATGCACATGGAACGGTGCAACAGCTTTTGGCCAAACTAAACCATTCTCATCATTAAACTGCTCTGCAATTGCTGCCACTGTACGAGATACACCGATACCGTAACAACCCATAATAAGTGGTTTTGTTTTTCCGTTTTCATCTAGGAACGTTGCGTTCATTGCTTCACTATAACGAGTTCCTAATTTGAATACATGACCAACTTCAATTCCACGTGCGAAAAGAATTGTTCCATTTCCATCTGGAGATTGGTCTCCTTCTTGGATGAAGCGTAAATCTGTATATTGACTTACTTTAAAGTCACGTTCTGGATTTACATTTACATAATGGAATCCTTCTTCGTTCGCTCCTGAACATCCATTGACAATTGATGCTACAGCATGGTCAGCGATAATTTCGATATCCCCCGTAACACCAATCGGTCCTAAAGAACCCACTTCACAGTTTAATAACTCTTTTATGTCTTCATGTGAAGCAAGCTCAACGACTGAAGCTCCGTATACATTCTTCACTTTTACATCATTGACTTCATGATCGCCACGAACAAGTACTACTACTAATTTCTCATCTACTTTAAACACCATAGATTTAATGCATTTTTCCGCTGCAATATTTAAGAATGCGGATACTTCTTCAATAGCTTTTTGATCTGGAGTTGCTACTTTTTCAAGTGCTTTTTCGGCTTCATCACTCTTCGTATACGTAGCAACAACAGGAGCCATTTCAATATTTGCCGCATAATCAGATGTATTAGAATACGCAATTGTATCTTCACCTACATCAGATAACACCATAAATTCGTGTGTATCTTTTCCGCCCATTGCTCCAGAATCAGCGATAACTGCACGGAAATTCAAACCACAACGAGCAAAGATATTAGAATACGCTTTGTATAAACCGCTATATACTTCATCCAAACTTTCTTGTGTTGCATGGAAAGAATACGCATCTTTCATTAAAAATTCTCTTCCGCGTAATAAACCGAAACGTGGTCTTTGCTCATCACGGAATTTTGTTTGAATTTGATATAATGTTAATGGTAGTTTTTTGTATGATTTAATTTCATCACGTACAAGATCTGTAATTACTTCCTCATGAGTTGCCCCTAGCGCAAACTCGCGTGCATTACGATCTTTCATACGCATTAATTCTGATCCGTAAGAATACCAACGGCCTGATTCTTGCCATAATTCAGAAGCTTGCATAGCTGGCATTAATAGTTCTACTGCCCCTGCGCGCTCCATTTCTTCACGAACAATACGTTCTACTTTGTGTAACACTTTTAAACCAAATGGTAGAAAACTATAAATACCAGAAGCATTTTGACGCATAAACCCTGCGCGAAGTAATAATTGATGACTCTTAATTTCAGCATCTGCTGGAACTTCACGTAATGTAGGACTGAATACCATACTTTGTTTCATTTATTCGCACCTCTTCATTTTACTCTTACACGCAATAAAATCCCTCACCTCGAGTTAGGTGAGGGATTTTATTCTACGAGCTCTATTTCATTATCAACTTCTTCTTATTTTACAAGAAAAACTTACGGATGTCATTCCATGTTACAACTAACATAAGCAACATTAATAATGCAAACCCAATAAAGTGAACCATTCCTTCTTTTTGACGATCAATTGGTTTTCCTCGTAACGCTTCAATTAAGAAGAAGAACAAACGTCCACCGTCTAAAGCTGGGACTGGTAATAAATTAAATAAACCAAGGTTAATACTTAAAACTGCCGCTAAACTTAGTACACGCGTAAATCCATAATCTACAACTTGATCTGTTAGATTATAAATTCCTACTGGACCTGACAACTCATTAATAGAAAATTGACCCGTTACTAATTTCACAAGAGAATCAAAAATCAGTTTCGTCCATTCGTATGTTTGTTCAAATCCTGATTTAATAGAACCCATCACTGTTTTCTCTACAGGAGAATAAACACCAATTCTACCAACTTCGTCTTTTCCTTCTTTATCAAGCGTTGGTGTTACTTTCACATTAAATTGCTCACTATCACGCTTTACATGTAACGTAATTTCTTTATTTGGGTTTTCACGTACAATCGTTACAACATCTTTCCATGTACTAGTGTTCTTCCCATTGATTGCTTGAATTGTATCGTTTTCTTTTAATCCAGCTTGTTCTGCAGCACTATTCCCCATTACTTTTCCGACCATCGGTTTATCAACAGGAACTCCTTGTATAAATCCAAGAATCACAAAAATAACAAATGCTAGAATAAAGTTCATTGCAGGACCTGCAAAGATTGTTAGAGCGCGTTGGCCCAATTTTTTAGAGCCAAATTGTCTATTGTACGGAGCGATTTGAATTTCTTCTCCCGCAGAAATGATACGAGCTTTTTCATTCACTCGGAATGTTTGCAGCTCTTCCTCGTACTCTTCATAACCCGAAATTGTAAGATTATGCTCTAAATCAGCTTGTTCGACTTCAATGACACGAACATTTGGATATTTTTCATGTCCGTCAAAAACTAATTTCACAACTTCTTCTTTTTCATTTAATACAAGCCCAACCTTTTTTCCAGGTTTTAACTCAACTGTGTCCGCATCCTCGCCAGCCATTCTTACATAGCCACCAAGGGGCAGTAATCGAATCGTATACACCGTTTCATTCTTTTCAAATGAGAATATTTTCGGACCAAAACCAATCGCAAACTCGCGGCACAAAATACCTGCTCTTTTTGCGAAATATAGATGCCCTAGCTCATGGAAAAATACGAGTGCACCGAAAATTAATATAAAGGCAATCGCTGTATTCAATTCCATAACCACCTTTGCTAAATTTGTTCCATCACAAACCGTCTTGTGGCTGCGTCAATTTCCTGAATTTCCTCTAAGCTCGGACGTGCAATGACAGTGTGATGGTGCATTGCTTTTTCAATGAGGTCTTCCACTGTTAAGAAACCAATTCTCTTTTGTAAAAAAGCTTCAACAGCTACTTCATTTGCCGCATTCATTACAGCCGGCATACTTCCACCTGTCTTTCCAGCTTCATACGCAAAACGTAGACAACGGAAACGCTCTTGATTCATTTTCTCAAAATGCAATGTTCCCATTTCCCATAAATTTAACTGTTTCGTGTCCGAAAGAGGTAATCTATCAGGATATGTAAGCGCGTATTGAATCGGTACTCGCATATCAGGTGAGCCAAGCTGTGCCATTACACTACGATCTTCAAATTCAACCATAGAATGAATAATACTTTCTTTATGTAGAACAACATCGATTTGCTCATAAGGGATACCAAAAAGCCAGTGTGCTTCAATTACTTCTAGCCCCTTATTCATCATTGTAGCAGAATCAATTGTAATTTTCGAACCCATTGACCAGTTTGGATGACGAAGTGCATCTTCTACGGTCACTTGATGCAATTCATCTCTCGTTTTATCACGAAAACTTCCGCCTGAAGCAGTTATAATTAAGCGAGAGATTCTTTTTTCATTTTCACCATTCAAGCATTGAAAAATAGCTGAATGTTCACTGTCTACTGGAAGTAACGATACATTATGTTTTCGTGCTGCTTCCATTACAAGATGCCCTGCAGTTACTAACGTTTCTTTATTTGCAATTCCAATTGTTTTTTTCGCCTCAATTGCGCGGAGTGTCGGTAACAACCCTACGCTACCTACAACAGCATTCACTACAATTTCTGTATCTGGGTGCAGCGCTACTTCTAATAAGCCTTCGCTACCATATACTACTTTTGTATTACCAGAAACAGCTTGTAATTTTAAAACATCTTCCTCTCTTTGCACAGAGACAATTTGCGGAGAAAATTCTTGAATTACCTTTACTGCATAATCAACATTTTTCCCTACAGAAAAAGCAACGAGACGGAATTGGTCTGGGTGCGAGCGTAACACATCTAATGTTTGTGTACCGATTGATCCGCTTGCACCTAGTAAACTAATGTTTTTCATGACTCCAACCCCCTCGTTCATTTATTAATTGTATTGTAATAAGAAGTATAGAATTGGTAACACAAATAACCAACTATCTGTTCGATCTAAAATACCACCATGTCCAGGTAAGATTGTACCGGAATCCTTTACACCATAATGGCGTTTAAAGGCAGATTGCACTAAATCACCAATTTGTCCAAAAATAGAAATGATAATCGTCAGAACGATTAAAATTCCTACATTCGCTTCAACTGGGAAGAACATGTTATAAACAAGTGCAACAACAATTCCACAAACAATACCGCCTAATGAACCTTCAATCGTTTTATTCGGACTAATTTCTGGCCACAATTTTCTTTTTCCAAATGCTTTTCCTATGAAATAGGCACCTGAATCAGTTGCCCATATGACAAATAGTGCACAGAACACATATTTGATTCCTAATATTCTCGTTTCATTTAAATATAAGAATCCCATTCCAACATATGTCGTTGCCATAAGTAAAAATGAAGCATTGTCAAAAGTAAATGTATTCTTCGAAAGGACTGTATATGATAAAAGTAATAAAACAATCACAAATGTGATTTCTAATTTACCTAATCCAATCCACGTAAACAGTTCTGATGCACTACTCGGAATTAAAATAATCCACAATAATACTGCAGCTAAAACTGTTGGTACCGAAATAAGCGTAAGCTTGTTCATACGAATTAATTCATATAAACCTATAGAAGCAAGTGCATACACTAAAACTGTAAAAGGCACGCCACCGTAAATTACGATGGGAATGAATAGCGCGGCAGCAATCACTCCAGTAATAATTCTCTGTTTCACTACCAAACCCTCTCTTTCTACACGCCTCCGAATCTGCGCCCTCTATGTTGAAAGTCTGTAATCGCATTTAGCAAATGTTCCTCGGTAAAATCTGGCCAATACACATCTGTAAACCAAAATTCCGAATAAGCAATTTGCCATAACATGAAATTACTAATACGTAGCTCTCCGCTTGTACGGATTAACAGCTCTGGATCAGGTAAAGAACTCGTCATTAAGTAAGAAGAAATCATTTCTTCACTTATTTCTTCCGAACGAATTTTTCCTTCCTCACTATCTTTCATCATATGTTGCACAGCAGAAACGATTTCATCTCGACTTCCATAGTTTAACGCGAAATTAAGAATTAATCCCGTATTCTCTTTCGTATCTTCCATGGCTTTTTCCATCGCTCTGCGCGTATGCGTAGGAAGACGATCTTTTTGCCCTATTACTCGGACTTGTACATTTTCTTCAATCAACTCTGGTAAAAATGCACCTAAAAATTCTTCTGGAAGCTTCATCAAATAATCAACTTCTTTTTTCGGTCTTTTCCAGTTCTCAGTCGAAAAAGCATAAAGAGTTAATACTTTCACATCAAGCTTACTTGCAAATTTTGTGATTTTCTTCACAACTTGCATACCTTCATGATGACCAGCAATGCGAGGCATGGCTCTTCTCTTTGCCCATCTTCCATTACCATCCATAATAATAGCAATATGTTCTGGGATATATCCTTTTTTCACTTTTTCAATGAGATGATCAAACGATGTGACCTTTTTACTTTTAAAAAAAGGAAACTTTTTAAACATCATTCATACCCTCCAACAAGCAGACGTATGCCTAAAAGTGTAAAAAGACCCCCTTAAGAAGAGGGTCATATTTGCGAAATTATCGCTATTACACTTCCATAATTTCTTTTTCTTTGTTTTTTGCGATTTCGTCAACTTTTGCAATATATTTATCTGTTTCTTTTTGGATATCTTCAGTATATCCTCTTAAATCATCTTCTGTAATGCCGCCAGCTTTTTCAAGCTTCTTAAGGTCATCATTACTGTCACGACGTACGTTACGAACAGCAACTTTTGCTTCCTCAGCATATTTTTTCACAACTTTTACAAGATCACGACGACGCTCTTCTGTTAATGCAGGGAATGCAATACGAATTACAGTTCCATCATTAGAAGGGTTTAAGCCTAAATCTGCTTTTAAAATTGCTTTTTCAATATCACCGATAGAAGTTTTATCATAAGGTTGAATTACAAGCAAACGTGCTTCTGGAACTGTAATGTTCGCTAATTGCACAACTGGTGTTGGTGCACCATAGTAATCAACTTGTACCTTATCTAATACAGACGAGCTTGCACGACCAGCGCGAACTGTTGCTAATTCACGAGAATAAGCAGCAACTGCTTTTTCCATTTTTTCATTTGAAGACTTCAATACTTGTTGTCCCATAATTTATTTCCCCCTTACAACTGTTCCAATATTTTCGCCTAAAACGGCACGTTTAATGTTACCTTTTTCCATAACCGAGAATACAATTAATGGAATATCATTATCCATACATAAAGAAGAAGCTGTAGAATCCATTACACCTAAACCTGCTTTTAGTACATCTAAGTAAGTAAGTGTTTCGTATTTCGTAGCTGTTGGATCAATAGATGGATCTGCACTATATACGCCATCCACATTATTTTTCGCCATTAAAATAACGTCCGCTTCGATTTCAGCTGCACGTAATGCTGCTGTTGTATCTGTAGAGAAGTATGGGTTACCAGTACCTGCAGCAAAGATAACAACACGTTTTTTCTCTAAGTGACGAATTGCTTTACGACGAATGTAAGGCTCTGCCACTTGACGCATCTCAATTGAAGTTTGTACGCGAGTTTGAATTCCAATATTCTCTAAGCTATCTTGAAGAGCTAATGAATTCATAACTGTTGCCAACATACCCATGTAATCTGCTCCTGCACGATCCATGCCCATTTCACTTCCAATTTTCCCACGCCAAATGTTACCGCCACCAACAACAACAGCAACCTCTACATCAAGTTCTGCAATTTCTTTCACTTGTTCCGCAACTGACTTAATAACTGCTGGGTTAATTCCAAATCCTTGCTCGCCAGCTAAAGCTTCTCCGCTTAGCTTTAAAACGACACGATCATATTTCGGTTTACTCATAATGAACCTCCAATTGCTTACATCTTTATTTTAAAAAAGGGAACACAATGTGTTCCCTAATCTGTATTAGTTGTTACCTTTTACTTGGTTCATTACTTCTTCAGCAAAGTTGTCTTCGCGTTTTTCGATACCTTCACCAACAGCGTAGCGAACGAATCCTTTTAATGTTCCGCCTTTAGACTCAACGAATTGACGAACTTTCATATCAGGGTTCTTAACGAATGTTTGGTCAAGTAAGCAAATCTCTTCAAAGAATTTGCCAAGACGGCCTTCTACCATTTTCGCAACGATTTTTTCAGGCTTGCCTTCGTTTAAAGCTTGTTGTGTTAATACTTGACGCTCATGCTCAACTTCTTCAGCTGTTACAGCATCGCGGTCGATGTATTTAGGGTTAACTGCTGCAATGTGCATTGCTACATCTTTAGCAGCTGCTTCATCAGTAGAACCTTCAAGAACTGTTAATACACCAATACGTCCACCCATGTGTAGGTAAGCGCCGAATGCATCTGCATCAGTTTTTGATACAATTTCGAAACGACGAAGTGTAAGTTTTTCACCAATTTTAGCGATTGCTTCATTGATGTACTCTTCTACTGTTTTGCCGCCTTCAATTGTTTGAGCCATAGCTTCTTCAACGTTAGCAGGTTTGTTAGCTAATAAGTGAGCAGCTAATTCTTTAATTAATGCTTGGAAACCTTCGTTTTTCGCAACGAAATCAGTTTCAGAGTTTAATTCTAAGATTAAACCTTCGTTACCGTTTGTTTCGATGAAAGTTAAACCTTCAGCAGCGATGCGGTCTGCTTTTTTAGCAGCTTTCGCAATACCTTTTTCACGTAAGAAGTCAATTGCTTTCTCCATGTCGCCATTAGTTTCAGTTAAAGCTTTTTTGCAGTCCATCATACCTGCGCCAGTTTTTCCGCGAAGTTCTTTTACCATTTGTGCAGTGATTGCCATATTTTTCATCCTCCTAAAATATGTATTTATACCTTTTATAAAGGTGTTTATACCTTAAAAAAGGTGATAAAAGGCCGAACCCCTTATCACCTTTCCAAATTTGTTACGCAGTAACAGTTTCTTCACCTTGTTTTGTTTCAAGGATCGCGTCTGCCATTTTAGATGTAAGAAGTTTTACAGCACGAATTGCATCATCGTTTGCTGGAATAACGTGATCGATTTCGTCCGGATCACAGTTTGTATCAACGATACCGATGATTGGAATGTGTAATTTGCGTGCTTCAGCAACTGCAATACGCTCTTTACGAGGGTCTACTATGAATAATGCACTTGGAAGACCTTTCATATCTTTAATACCGCCTAAGAATTTCTCAAGACGCTCTAACTCTTTTTTAAGTTGAACAACTTCTTTCTTAGGAAGTACTTCGAAAGTACCATCTTCTTGCATTCTTTCGATATCTTTAAGACGCTTGATACGTTTTTGGATTGTTTGGAAGTTTGTTAAAGTTCCACCTAACCAACGTTGGTTAACGAAGTACATACCAGCACGAGTTGCTTCTTCTTTAATAGCTTCTTGTGCTTGTTTTTTAGTACCTACGAATAAAATGTCTCCACCTTCAGCAGCGATGTCACGCATCGTGCGGTAAGCTTCCTCAACTTTTTTCACAGTTTTTTGTAAGTCGATGATGTAGATACCGTTACGCTCTGTGAAGATGTAACGCTTCATTTTTGGGTTCCAACGACGAGTTTGATGTCCGAAATGAACACCAGCTTCAAGCAATTGTTTCATAGAAATTACTGACATAATTTAGTTCCTCCTAAATGGTTTTTGATATCCTCCGTTTACTTCGTCTCTAAGCGAAACTACGAACGTAGCACCAACACTTAAATCAGTAAACGTGTGTACTTTGTACTGACACCACTGCTTACTATATCATACTGAAATATTACAATCAAGTCGAAAATGCGAACAATGTAAAACTTTCTTTTTTTCACGCTCAAATTCTAGTATTACCAACCTTCAATTCCTTTAAGCAAGGAATTGAAGGTTAATTAATAGTTTTCTAATGAACGTTGTCATGACGCCTTACGTAAGCAAAATCATTCTCTTAAAAAAACAAAAAACTCTCCTCAACCGAGGAGAGTTTTTTTATAAATTAGTTTGTTTTCAATTTAGCAAGTTCCTGTAGAAACTTGTCGTTTAGCACTTTAATGTATGTTCCTTTCATACCTAAAGAGCGAGACTCAATAACACCAGCACTTTCTAATTTACGTAGTGCATTTACGATTACAGAACGAGTAATTCCTACGCGATCAGCAATTTTACTTGCAACAAGTAAACCTTCTGTTCCGTTTAATTCTTCGAAGATATGCTCGATTGCTTCTAACTCACTGTAAGATAATGAGCTAATCGCCATTTGAACAACAGCTTTACTACGTGCTTCCTCTTCGATTGCTTCTGCTTTTTCACGTAAGATTTCCATACCTACTACAGTTGAGCTGTATTCAGCAAGAATTAAATCATCGTCTAAGAACTCTTGACCAAGACGAGCTAATACTAGTGTACCTAGACGCTCACCGCCACCAACGATTGGTACGATTGTAGTTAAACCTTGACCGAATAATTCTCTATTTTCTACTGGGAATGCTGTGTAGTCACTATCCACACCTAAATTTGAAGATGTTTCTGTAACATGGAATAAGCTTTGCGTATACTCTTCTGGGAATTGACGCTCTGCAAGCATGTGCTGCATACGTTCGTTCTCGATTTGTTGGTGAATCGCATATCCTAATAATTTACCGCGACGACTTACAACGAACACGTTCGCTTCAATTACTTCACACATTGTGTCAGACATCTCTCTAAAGTTTACAGGCTTTCCTGCTGCGCTCTGTAATAACGCATTTAATTTTCTCGTTTTTGCTAATAATTCCATTTCAAAATTTCCTCCTACATGTTACTTACATATTTTTTCATCACTTGGAAACTAGGGCGAGTCACCTGATGACACTATTACAAAATAAACTGGCTCACATCTTTATTTTTAGCTATTGTCGCTAATTTTTCCTCAACATATTGAGGTGTTATCGTTATTTTCTCTAACGTAATTTCAGATGCCTCAAACGATAAATCTTCAAGGAGCTTCTCCATAACAGTATGAAGTCTTCTCGCTCCAATATTATCTGTATCCTGATTAACTTGATAAGCAATCTCAGCAATCTTACGAATAGCTTCGTCTGAAAATTCAATTTCTATACCTTCAGTCGCTAATAACGCCATGTACTGTTTAATTAGCGCATTGTCAGGCTCGATTAATATTTTAACAAAATCATCCGCCGATAATTTTGTTAATTCTACTCGAATCGGAAATCTCCCTTGCAATTCCGGAATTAAATCCGACGGTTTAGACATATGGAACGCTCCAGCTGCAACAAATAAAATATAATCCGTTTTTACTGACCCGTATTTTGTTGCTACATTCGATCCTTCTACAATCGGTAAAATGTCACGTTGCACACCTTCACGCGATACATCTACGCTATTCGACTGCTTACCAGCAATTTTGTCAATTTCATCGATAAAAATAATCCCGAGCTGTTCAGCACGATAAACAGCCTCTTGTGTAACTTCATCCATATCAATTAAGCGCTGTGCCTCTTCATTTGTCAAGAGTTTTCTTGCTTCTTTTACAGAAAGTTTACGTTTTTTCGTTTTTTTCGGCATGATACTTCCTAGTGCATCTTGGAAATTCATTCCCATTTGCTCCATGCCAGTTCCTTGCAACATATCAAACATAGAAGACTGTTGTTCCGTCACTTCGATCGATATCACTTCATCTTCAAGAAGGCCTGCCGCAAGCTTTCTTTCCACATCTTGACGTTTCTTTTCGATTTCATCATCTTCCTGTGCATCAGATGTTTGGTTTGAATTTTGATTACCACCAAAAAGCATTTCTAATGGATTTTTAAATCCAGATTGTTTCTCCGGACTCGGCACTAAAATTTCAACAAGACGTTGATTCGCTTGCTCTTCTGCTTTATCTTGAACTTTAACTACCATTTCCTCTTTCACAATACGAACGGATGTTTCGACAAGATCGCGGACCATCGACTCTACATCTCGACCCACATATCCAACTTCTGTAAATTTCGTCGCTTCAACCTTAATAAAAGGTGCTCCAACGAGTTTCGCCATTCGCCGTGCTACCTCTGTTTTACCAACACCTGTCGGTCCAATCATTAAAATGTTTTTAGGTGCAATTTCATCACGTAAATTTTCAACTAATTTACTGCGACGGTATCGATTTCGTAGAGCTACAGCAACCGCTTTCTTTGCATCTTTTTGACCGATGATGTATTGATCTAATTTTTCCACAATTTGACGCGGAGTAAAATGTAAATGCATATAAAATGCCTCCCTTACGATTCTACAATTCTTCAACAATTATGTTGTGGTTCGTATAAACACAAATATCGCCTGCAATTTCTAAACTGGCCTTCGCAATTTGTTTCGCTGTTAAATGTTCACTTGCATGTTGCTTTAAAGCACGACCAGCAGCAAGTGCATAATGTCCGCCTGAACCAATTGCTAAAATACCATCATCTGGTTCAATCACTTCTCCTGTACCTGAAACAAGGAGCATCGTTGTTTTATCCATGACAATGAGCATTGCTTCTAGCTGACGTAGCATTTTATCACCACGCCATTGTTTCGCCATCTCAACTGCAGCGCGCTGCAAGTTGCCATTATACTCTTCTAATTTTCCTTCAAACATTTCAAAAAGAGTAAATGCATCAGCAACTGATCCTGCAAAACCAGCTAAAACTTTCCCTTGGAAAAGTTTGCGGACTTTGCGAGCTGTATGTTTCATTACAACAGCATTCCCCATCGTTACCTGACCATCTCCAGCCATTGCACATTCTCCATTATGATGAACTGCAAATATCGTTGTAGCGTGGAAATTTCCCATAGAAAAAACTCCTTTATATGTTTTTATAGCCTTAAAAGCAATTTATGCCCGCGGGTGATGCTTCATGTACACAGAACGCAATCTTTCTTTAGAGACATGCGTATAAATTTGTGTCGTTGACAAATTCTCATGACCTAATAGCTCCTGCACAGTACGTAAATCCGCTCCTTCATCCAACATATGTGTAGCAAATGTATGCCTTAACATATGGGGACTTATCCGCATTGTAAGTGAAGCTTTCTTAATGAGTTCGTTCAAAACATAACGTACACCCTGATCTGTTAACGGCTTACCTTTCGCATTTAAAAATACCATATGAGATTGTTCTTCAGTCTTTTGAGCTAACTGTTTTCTCCCGTTCTCTATATAAGTAATTAAAGCATCTTGTGCATAGCTTCCGAACGGAATATATCTTTGTTTTTTCCCTTTTCCCATCACTAAAATTGTTCCCACTGCAAAGTCAATGTCCGTAAGTTGCAAATTAACGCATTCGCTTACACGAATCCCAGTTG
This sequence comes from Bacillus sp. FSL R9-9410, assembly GCF_038050385.1. NCBI lineage: Bacteria > Bacillati > Bacillota > Bacilli > Caryophanales > Bacillaceae > Bacillus > Bacillus sp. FSL R9-9410. The sequence continues at coordinate 1,052,501 of NZ_JBBOTV010000001.1, read as the reverse complement.
CATACATCAACTCTAATAAAGCTTGATTCCTTTGACCTAATGGCGCCCCTGTATCAGAAACTTCAAACAATTCCTCTAACTCTTCAGCATATAAAAACTTTGGGATTGATAATTCTTTCTTGGGAAGTGATGCAAGTGCAAACGGATTATCTTTTTGATAACCTTCACGCATCAAAAAACGATATAAACTTCGTAAGCTTGATACTTTCCTTGCGACAGATTTACGGGCTAACTTCTGATTGTGCAACGTCGTCAAGTATAAACGAACATCCGCGTATGTAACATCTAAAAAAGAGGATATGCCTTCTCGCTCCATAAATTGCACAAAATGTTCTAAATCATTTTGATAACTTGCAATTGTATATTTTGAATAATTTCTTTCAATTTGTAAATATCCAACGAATAATTGTAACAATTTCTTCACATTCACATCCATATAACTCACCTCAATAAAGGCTACTAAATCGTATCACAACTTAGTAGCCTTTGCAAGAAATTTAATTAAATATTTACAAAATTTTGAATTGTTTCCAAAGCGCGTGTAGCATATGCTTCATTTCGCTCTTGTTTCTTTTTAATTTTCTTCTCTAACGGTGTAAATAAACCGAAGTTTGCATTCATTGGCTGGAAGTTTTTTGCATTTGTCGCAGTAATATAATTTGCCATACTTCCCATTGCAGTTACAGGTGGTAATACAACTGGCTCTTCACCTTGTACAAGTCGAGCAGCGTTAATACCCGCTAATAATCCTGATGCTGCTGATTCAACATAACCCTCTACCCCAGTCATTTGACCAGCGAAGAATAAATCATCACGTTGTTTATATTGATATGTTGGACGAAGCAAATTAGGCGAATTAATAAACGTATTACGATGCATTACACCATAACGTACAATCTCTGCGTTTTCTAGTCCTGGAATTAGCTGTAACACTTCTTTTTGTGGCCCCCACTTTAAATGTGTTTGGAAGCCCACAATATTGTATAATGTTCCTGCTGCATCATCTTGACGTAACTGAACAACCGCATACGGTGTTTTCCCTGTTTTCGGATCTTCTAACCCAACAGGCTTCATCGGTCCAAATACTAACGTCTGTCTTCCTCTACTTGCCATAACTTCTACTGGCATACAACCTTCAAAGAAAATTTCTTTTTCAAATTCTTTTAAAGGCACTGTCTCAGCAGCAATTAAAGCCTCATAAAAGCGATCAAACTCTTCTTCTGTCATTGGACAGTTTAAATATGCCGCTTCACCTTTATCATAACGAGATTTTAAATATACTTTATTCATGTCAATGCTGTCTTTCTCAACGATTGGCGCTGCAGCATCATAGAAATAAAAATAATCTTCACCTGTTAGTTTTTTTAATTGTGCAGAAAGACCCGGAGACGTAAGTGGACCTGTCGCAATAACAGTTGGTCCCTCTGGAATTTCAGTGATTTCCTCATTCATTACAGTTACGTTCGGATGATTTTTCACATATTCAGTCACTTTCGCCGCGAATTCATGACGGTCTACAGCTAAAGCACCTCCTGCTGGTACAGAGCACTCATCAGCTGCACGAATAATGACAGAATCCATTAGGCGCATTTCTTCTTTAATAACACCGACAGCATTTGTTAATGTGTTTGCGCGAAGTGAGTTACTACATACTAATTCAGCAAATTTATCTGTATGATGAGCTGGTGTTTGCCTTACTGGTCTCATTTCATATAATTTTACTTGGACACCACGCTTTGCAATTTGGTAAGCTGCTTCGCTTCCTGCAAGACCTGCGCCAATGACGTTTACTACCTGTGTTGTCATATATATATCACCTTTCCTTTTCTTCCCGAAAAAAATGTGAGCAGTTACGCTCACATTTGTTGTTCTTCTTCATAATCACACGAAACACATTGTACTTGCACGCCTTTTTTCAACTTTTTCTCTACGAGCATACCTTCACACTTCGGACATTTACGACCAATCGGCTTATCCCAAGATACAAAGTCACATTCTGGATACGTACCGCATCCGTAGAAAAGACGTTTCTTTTTATTACTACGGCGTTCAATAATTTGCCCTTTATCACATTTCGGACAAGTAACACCGATTTCTTTTACAATCGGTTTTGTATTACGACATTCCGGGAAATTCGAACAAGCCATAAACTTCCCATATTTACCCATTTTAAAGACCATCGGGTGACTACATAATTCACAGTCTTCCCCAGCTGGTTCATCTTTAATTTCCACTTCACGCATTTCTTTTTCCGCTTTTTCTAAGCGCGGTTCAAATCCTACGTAGAAATCATCAACAATTTTCACCCAATTTGCATTTCCTTCTTCTACTTCATCAAGGCTTTGCTCCATATTGGCAGTAAATTCAATGTTAATAATTTCTGGGAAAAACTCTAAAATAAGTTCGATTACTATTCCACCAAGCTCAGTCGGAACGAAGCGTTTATTATCTAAAGCAACGTATCCTCTTTTTTGGATTGTTTCAAGTGTCGGTACATAAGTAGACGGTCTCCCAATTCCAAGCTCTTCAAGTGTTCTTACTAGACGAGCCTCTGTATAACGCGGCGGAGGCTGTGTGTAATGTTGCTTCGGTTCTATATCTTTTGAAAATACAGTTTCACCTACTTCTAACGGTGGCAACATCTTATCCTTTTCTTCCGCACCATCATCTTTCGACTCTACGTACACTTTCATAAATCCTGGGAACTTTACAACTGATCCACTTGCACGGAACTGAACATTGTTATTAATGAGTTTCGCTGTAACAGTATCCATTATAGCAGATGCCATTTGACTTGCAACAAATCGCTCCCAAATCAGTTTATACAAACGGAGTTGATCACGACTTAAGAAACTTTTTAGTTCCTCTGGCTTTCTCATTACCGAAGTAGGACGAATCGCCTCATGCGCATCTTGTGCTTTCGACTTTTTCGTTTCTTTCTTCTTCTCTGTTCCTATGTATTCCGCACCAAACGCCTCAGTAATGTAATCACGAGCCTCTGTTTGAGCTGTTTCTGAGATACGTGTTGAATCAGTTCTCATATACGTAATAAGACCTACAGTCCCTTGTTTTCCAAGATCCATCCCTTCATACAGCTGCTGTGCAAGCATCATTGTTTTCTTTGCTCGCATATTTAACTTACGCGCTGCCTCTTGTTGCAAGGAAGATGTTGTAAACGGTAATGCAGGGTTACGCTTTCGCTCTTTTCGCGTTACATTTTCAACCGAAAACGCATTGTCTTTCATCTTTTCGATTATTTCGTTCACTTGTGCTTCGTTCGTTAATTGAACTTTTTCACCATCTACACCGTAAAAGCTTGCTTCAAATGTGTCTTTCCCTTTCACAAATTCTGTTTTAATTGTCCAGAATTCTTCAGGTTCAAAACTTTGAATTTCTTTTTCACGTTCGATGATTAAACGAACTGCTACAGATTGTACGCGTCCTGCACTTAATCCTTTTTTTACTTTCTTCCATAATAAAGGACTAATATTGTAGCCAACAAGACGATCGAGTATACGCCTTGCCTGTTGTGCATCTACTAAATCCATATTAATTGCACGAGGATATTTAAATGATTCTTTTATTGCATCTTTTGTAATCTCATTAAATACAACTCGGCAATCTGATTCAACGTCCACATTTAACGTATTTGCTAAATGCCAAGCAATTGCTTCTCCTTCACGATCCGGATCGGCCGCGAGATAGACTTTCTTTGCTTTTTTTGCCGCTGATTTTAAATCTTTTAAAACGGGACCCTTACCACGAATGGTAATATACTTCGGGGTGAAGTTATTCTTTACTTCTATCCCCATTTGGCTTTTAGGTAAATCGCGGACATGTCCCATGGACGCGACGACTTTGTATTTTTTCCCTAAATATTTTTCAATGGTCTTCGCCTTAGAAGGCGACTCCACGATTACGAGGTAATCTGACATGCTAGTGCCTCCTTAAGAGGTGGATTCAAGTCTTCATCAATCTTATTGATTTCTCTTGTTTTTGTCAATCAAGAATGAATATACCATACAGCGACAATCTACCATTTGTCAATAATTGTTTAATAAAAACATAAAAATATATGGTTAATTTAAAATTTCTTCAAGGATATCCTCCGCATTTCTTACTAGCTTTGCGCCTTGTTGAATTAGATGATTCGTTCCCGCTGCACTCTCTATAAATATAGGTCCAGGAAGCGCAAATACCTCTCTATTTTGTTCTAACGCAAGGTCTGCAGTAATAAGGGATCCACTTCTCTTTTTTGCTTCTACAACTAAAACACCTTTACTTATACCGCTAATAATTCGATTTCTTTTTGGGAAATACCATTTTTTCGGCACATAATGAGGCGGATACTCTGTCAATAACAATATATAATCTTTCCACGTGTCATATAAACCGCTATTCTCCTTTGGATACATATAAGATAATCCGTGTCCTAATATTGCAATAGTCGGGCAATGCTGCCTTACTGTAACTTCATGAGCAATTGTATCTATCCCTCTTGCAAACCCACTAACAATAAGCCATTCTTTTTCAAGTAAAGGTTGTAAAATAAACTTCATACTCTCCTTTCCATATAAAGACGGTTCTCTCGTTCCAACAATCGCTAATTTATTTATCTTGCTAAGAAAATCTCTCTCTCCTTTTCCGTATAAAACAAAAGGGGAATCTTGTATTTCCTGTAATAGTTGCGGATACTCCTCATCCCATATGGTTATACAAAATATTCCATTTTTTTCTAAATAGGATACATATTGCTTTAGATTTGAAGTCTGAAGGAAATTTACTAGTTCTGAAGATTTTTTCGGGGATATTCCAGCGTAATATTCAAATTGTTTCGGACTAAAAGTGTATATTCCCTTCAGTTCTGGATCAACATATAGTAGTCTCTCCATCGCCTTCCAATGATCCGCCAACATGTAATGAAGGTGCAATAAACGTTCTCTTTTCATCTTGATTCTCCTTACCCATAATTTTTATTATGTAAACAGAAAAAAGTGTAAAAAGGCACCTCAAACAAGGAGGTGCCTTTCAAAAAGATTAGTAGTTTTTGCAAGTCTCAAATAATCCCTTTTCTTTTAAAACAGAGATTAATGTTTCACCCATAACAGCTGGTGTTTCCGCTACTTTAATACCACAAGCTTCCATTGTTTTAATCTTTTCAGCAGCAGTTCCTTTGCCGCCAGAAATGATCGCCCCAGCATGACCCATACGTTTGCCTTCAGGCGCAGTTTGACCGCCAATGAAGCCTACAACTGGTTTTGTCATATTAGCTTGTACCCACTCAGCTGCCTCTTCTTCTGCCGTACCGCCGATTTCACCAATCATAATTACAGCATGCGTTTCTTCATCTTCATTAAATGCTTTTAACGCATCAATAAAGTCCGTACCGTTAACAGGGTCTCCGCCGATACCTACAGCAGTAGATTGGCCAATACCTTCTTGCGTTAACTGATGTACAGCTTCATACGTTAATGTACCAGAGCGAGATACGATACCAACATGACCTTTTTTGTGAATATATCCTGGCATAATACCAATTTTACATTCGTCAGGTGTAATAACACCAGGGCAGTTTGGTCCAAGTAAACGTGTATGTTTACCCGCCATATATCTCTTAACGTTTACCATATCTAATACAGGGATTCCTTCAGTAATACATACTACTAAATCAATCTTTGCATCAACAGCTTCCATAATTGCATCAGCCGCAAAAGCGGGTGGAACGTATACAACTGAAGCGTTTGCGCCTGTTGCTTTCACAGCATCTTCTACTGTATCAAATACTGGTACGCCTTCAATATCAGTGCCACCTTTACCTGGTGTTACACCACCTACAATTTTCGTACCGTATTCAATCATTTGCTTTGTATGGAATACCCCTTGAGAACCTGTAATACCTTGAACAATAACTTTTGTATCTTTATTAACTAATACGCTCATTTTTCTCCCCCGCTTTCTATTAGCCCACTAGTGAAACAATTTTTTGTGCACCGTCTGCCATAGATTCTGCTGCAACAATATTTAAACCAGACTCATTTAAAATTTTCTTTCCTAACTCTACGTTTGTACCTTCAAGACGTACAACTAAAGGCAACTCAAGACCTACCTGCTTCGTTGCTTCAATAACACCTTCTGCGATAACATCACACTTCATAATGCCACCAAAAATGTTAACGAAGATACCTTTTACATTTTTGTCAGAAAGGATAATTTTGAATGCTTCTGTAACTTTTTCAGCTGTTGCGCCGCCACCAACATCTAAGAAGTTAGCTGGGTCACCATGGTAATGTTTAATGATATCCATTGTAGCCATTGCTAAACCTGCACCATTAACCATACAACCGATATTTCCATCTAAAGGAATGTAGTTTAAGTCATATTTAGAAGCTTCAATTTCTTTTGAATCTTCTTCTTCAAGATCACGAAGTTCTAAAATATCTTTATTGCGATATAACGCATTAGAATCAAAGTTTAATTTTGCATCTAACGCCATTACTTTACCGTCACCTGTTGTAACAAGTGGATTAATCTCAGCGATAGAGCAATCTTTTTCGATAAACGCACTGTATAATCCCATCATAAACTTCACAGTTTGTCCTACAAGTTCTTTTGGAATATTGATGTTAAACGCGATTCGACGCGCTTGGAAACCTTGTAAACCTACTGCTGGATCAATATATTCTTTAAAGATTTTTTCAGGCGTTTTTTCTGCTACTTCTTCAATTTCTGTTCCACCTTCTTCAGATGCCATTAAAACAACTTGAGAAGTTGCACGATCTAATACAAGACCTACATAATATTCTTTTTTAATATCGCAACCTTCTTCGATAAGTAAGCGTTTTACTTCCTTACCTTCAGGACCTGTTTGATGCGTCACAAGTGTCGTTCCTAAAATGCTTTCTGCATATGTACGAACTTCATCTAAATTTTTTGCAATTTTTACACCGCCAGCTTTGCCGCGTCCACCAGCGTGAATTTGCGCTTTAACTACACATACATCCGTTCCTAATTCTTTCGCTGCTTCTACAGCTTCTTCTACTGTAAATGCAACCTTCCCGTTCGGAACGCTAACCCCATAGCTTCTAAGGACTGCCTTACCTTGGTACTCATGGATATTCATGGTCCCATCCTCCCCTGTTTTCCTGTTTTACTCAAAAAGTTTTTTAATGTTTAAAAAACATTACATTGCCATTGTATAAGATGATTGGCACGCTGTCTACAGTAAAGTGTCAGAAAACTGAAATCGCTTTATTCTTTTTCGAAAATAATAATGTTTATATACCAAAATAAAAAATAAGCTGTGAATATACAGCTTATTTTTGAATCATATCTTTAATTGGCGCGAATGATTTTCGATGTTCCTCTAATACTCCATGTACTTCAATCGCTTCTAAATGCTGTTTCGTCCCATATCCCATATGTTGTTCAAATCCATATGCAGGATACTTTCCTCCTAACTCTTTCATCATGCGATCTCTCGTGACTTTCGCAATAATAGATGCAGCTGAGATAGAGACACTTTTCGCATCACCTTTAATGATTGATGTTTGCGGAATTGATGTAGGAAGCTTCATCGCATCGATTAATAAATATTCTGGTGTACATGATAAATTAGCAACGGCATCTAACATCGCTTGCTTCGTCGCTTGATAAATATTTATTTCATCAATAACTTGTGGTGATACAATTCCCACTCCAATCGCAATTGCATGCTCTTTAATTTCATCATAAAAACGCTCACGTTTCGCTTCACTCAATTTTTTCGAGTCATTTAATCCTGGAATATAAAAATCTTTTGGAAGGACGACAGCCGCCGTCACAACAGGTCCTGCTAACGGCCCACGGCCCACTTCATCAATGCCAGCAATGTACGTGAGCCCTTTTTCACGTAACTCATTTTCGTACTTTGACATTTCTAGAAATTTTTCTCTTTCTTTTTGAGCTAACTCTTTTTGTTTATACCACTTCAAAATTAGTTTTTGAACACCTTTTCTCTCATCTTTCACTAACATTTGAAAACGCTCGTCTTCTTCACTTATAATTTCTTGCAGCAAACATCCCGCTTCTTGAATAGTCATTTTTTGCATTCATTTACACTCCTTTTAAACGTAACCAAAAAGAAAAGACGTACAAACGCACGTCTTATACTTCTTCTACTTTTTCTACATCTTCCACCTGCTCCGCAAACTCTTCTGGTGTTTCAAATGTCATTTTCCCAAATCTTCCACCACGAAGCTCACGAAGTATAAGCTCAGATGTTTTATCATAATCAATCATTCCGCCGCCCATTAAGCAACCTCTGTTTTTTCCAATTGCATCAAATAACTCCACAATTTCTTCTGGAATGTCATTTAACTTATATCGCTCTTTTAAACGTTCTGGATAATGTTTTTCCATAAAACGTAGCGCATAAATAGCTACATCCTGTAGATTTAATATAGAATCTTTAATTGCACCCGTCGTCGCTAAACGAAGACCAACTAATTCATCTTCAAATTTAGGCCATAAAATACCTGGTGTATCTAATAATTCCATTTCTTTCCCAACTTTAATCCACTGCTGGGCCGTTGTCACACCAGGACGATCTCCTGTTTTTGCTATATTCTTCTTCGCTAATTTATTAATCAGTGTAGATTTACCAACGTTTGGAATACCTACAATTAAAGCACGAATTGCTCTTGGTCTAATGCCTTTAGCAACCATTTTATCGAATTTTTCTTTGACAAGCACTTTACAAGCTGCTGCAATTTCTTTCATACCTTGTCCAGCTTGTGCATTAATTGAAATTGCCTTTTGACCTCTTTCATCAAAATATGCAATCCACTGCTTTGTAAGACGATCATCCGCCATATCCGCTTTATTTAAAACAACAAGCCTTGGTTTATGCGTAATAATTTCATCAATCATTGGATTACGAGAAGATAAAGGTAATCGAGCATCTACAAGCTCAATTACAACATCAATTAACTTTAATTTTTCTGTTACTTGGCGTCTAGCCTTTGCCATATGTCCCGGGAACCATTGGATTACCATGTTGCCACCTTCTTTTTCTTTTATTTCACAATACGTGCATCTTTTAACGGCCAATATAGCATATTTGCTTTACCAATCACTTGGTCCATTGAAATTGTACCAATCGAACGGCTATCTTTACTAAAACGACGATTATCGCCTAAAACAAATAATTGACCTTCTGGAACAGTTTTCTTTCCTGTCATTTCTTCAAGAGTAAAATCATATGTAAGCGGTCCGTCAGCAAGTTGTTTTTTCTGCTTATCTAAATACGGCTCCTCATAAGGTTTCCCGTTAACATATAGTTTATCATTACGGTATTCGATTTCGTCGCCTGGCAGGCCAATAATACGCTTAATGTAATCTTTTTCTTCCGTCGCTCGGAATACAATAATATCAAAGCGTTTCGGATCACCTATGTGATAGCCAATTTTATTAACAATCATTCGATCACGGTCATGTAAAGTCGGCGACATCGATACACCATCTACGAGAATTGGGGCAAAGAAAAACTGTCTAATTACGCCCGCTAATACAACAGCAATCAAAATTGCTTTGATCCATTCCCAAAGTGAGCTCTTCTCTTTCTTCATGCTTTCCCCTCCACAGTTATGTAAGCTGCTCGTATTATACCAAAATTTCATATAGATTGGAAAAAGGGAGCTTGTGTATTTACAAGCTCCCATACATGTCTTATCGAATTTCTTTAATACGTGCTTTTTTACCGCGAAGGTTACGTAAGTAGTATAACTTAGCACGACGTACTTTACCACGGCGAAGTACTTCGATGTTCGCGATTCTTGGCGTGTGAACTGGGAATGTACGCTCAACACCTACACCGTAAGAAATCTTACGAACTGTGAATGTTTCACTGATTCCGCCACCACGACGTTTAATTACAACACCTTCGAAAAGCTGAATTCTTTCACGAGTTCCCTCAACTACTTTTACGTGTACACGTAAAGTGTCTCCAGGACGGAATGAAGGAAGGTCAGTTTTCAATTGGCCTTTTGTGATTTCTGTGATCAATTGTTGCATATTAAATTCTCTCCTTTAAACAGATGCTCTTATAAAGTCTTATTAAATTACAGCGGAACATCGTTAATACGGCTACTGATTTCAGTAGCACAAATGTTATAATAGCATATTGCTAGGACTGTTGCAATAGAAAATATATCAAGCCCTTATCGGTCTCCTTTAATCTGTTCCAGCCATTTCTCTTCTTGCTTAGATAATTCTCGTTCTTCCAGTAAATCCGGTCTACGTGTGTACGTACGACGTAGTGACTCTTTATGGCGCCATTCATCAATGTTTTTATGATTTCCTGACATTAGTACATCCGGTACCTTCATACCACGAAAATCAGCAGGACGTGTATAATGTGGGTGCTCTAACAAACCTGTGCTAAAAGAGTCTTCCACTTGTGACGTTTGATTCCCAAGCACTCCTGGCAAAAGACGTACAACACTGTCAGTGACTACCATAGAAGCCAATTCTCCACCTGTTAATACGTAATCCCCAATAGAAATCTCATCTGTTACAAGATGCTCACGAATTCTTTCATCGTATCCTTCATAATGGCCACATACAAAAATAACATGCTCTTCTCCAGCAAGCTCTTCTGCCTTCTTCTGCGTGAAACGCTCTCCTTGTGGACACATTAAGACGATTCTCGGCTTACGGTCTGTTTCCTTCGTTAACTCTTCTACTGCATCAAAGATAGGCTGCGGGGTTAATACCATACCAGCGCCCCCACCATACGGATAATCATCTACACTATTATGCTTACTAGTTGTATACTCACGGAAATTGACAACACGAAGCTCTACCGCTTCTTTTTCTTGTGCTTTCTTTAAAATTGAAGACCCAAATACACCCGTAAACATATCTGGAAACAATGTTAAAATGTCAATTTTCATTATAGTAGCCCTTCCATTACATGAATGGTTACTAATTTATTTTCAATGTTAACTTGAAGTACAACGTCATCAATATAAGGAATTAACAGATCTTGACCCTTTGGACGTTTAATCACCCAAACGTCATTCGCACCAGGAGATAGAATCTCTTTGATTGTCCCTAACGCTTCTCCTTCTTCCGTTACAACGTTGCAACCAATAATTTCATGGTAGTAGTATTCACCTTCAGCTAGTTCGCCTAACTGCTCTTCTGGTACTTTTATTAGAGAACCTTTAAACTTCTCTGCTTCATCTACATTGTTGTATCCTTCAAATGTTAATAAATCAAATGTCTTATGTTGACGATGAGCAGTTACCTTCACTGTAAGATAGTCTGTACCTTTCTCATCCCATATGTATAACGTGTTCCCTACTTTATATCGCTCTTCTGGAAAATCAGTACGAGAAATAACACGAATTTCTCCTTTTACGCCATGAGTATTTACAATTTTCCCTACGTTAAACCATTTTGTCATAAATAGTATGTCACCCCTGGTTTCTATATAAATTAAGCATTTCCATTTCATATATGGAACATGCAATTTCTCTTTAAATGTTAAAAAAGGGAGAGGAAATAACTCCTCGCCCTTTTTACGTTTATTGAATTTCCAGTGTGACGTTCTCATCATTATGATGTCCCACTGAATACAAGAGCATTCGAATCGCTTTCGCAACTCTCCCTTGCTTTCCAATGACTTTTCCAACATCCTCAGGATGTACAGTTAATCGATACTTTATTTCTCCGTTGCAAAGTTCCTGTGTAACTTTTACATCTCCAGGATGATCCACAAGAGGTTTAACAATTGTCTCGACTAACATTTTCATTGTCATTGCCTCAATTACTTACCTTGTTTAGATAAGTGGAATTTCTCCATGATACCTTGGTTAGAGAAAAGGTTACGAACTGTATCAGATGGTTTAGCACCATTTCCTAACCATTTTAATGCTGCTTCTTCGTTGATCTTAACTTCCGCTGGTTGAGCAACCGGATTGTAAGTACCGATTTCCTCAATGAAACGTCCGTCACGAGGAGAACGAGAATCTGCAACAACTACACGATAGAAAGGAGTTTTTTTAGCTCCCATACGTTTTAAACGAATTTTAACTGCCATTTATAAAGCACCTCCGAATTTATTTCACACAGATAATTATATTAGCAAAAAGACTATTGCTTTGTAAAGTATTTTTTCTTAACAGAGCCATCTTTTTTTCCTTACATGAATGGAAACTTCAATCCACCTAGTCCTTTTTTCTTACCTTTTTGCATTCCCGTCATCGTCTTCATCATTTTTTTCATATCATCAAATTGCTTGATTAGACGATTGATTTCTTGTACCGTTGTACCGCTACCTTTGGCAATGCGCTTTTTACGACTAGCATTGATTATTTCCGGTTGTTCTCGTTCTACTTTAGTCATAGAACGAATAATTGCCTCAATATGCCCAATTTGTTTTTCATCAACTTGTGCATTTTTCAGCCCTTTAATTTTATTTGCACCGGGAAGCATTCCTAACAATTCGTCAAGCGGTCCAAGTTGACGCACTTGTCCAAGTTGTTCTAGGAAATCGTCAAGCGTAAACGAAAGCGTACGCATTTTTTGCTCAAGTTCTTTTGCTTTCTCTTCATCAACTGTAGCTTGCGCTTTTTCAATTAATGTTAAGACGTCACCCATCCCTAAAATACGGGATGCCATACGTTCTGGATGGAACGCTTCAATTGCATCTAGTTTTTCACCCATACCAGCAAATTTAATTGGTGTATTTGTTACAGCCTTAATAGATAATGCCGCACCACCGCGCGTATCACCATCTAATTTCGTTAATACAACACCTGTTAATCCTAACTGTTCATGGAAACTTTGTGCTACATTTACCGCATCTTGTCCTGTCATCGCATCGACAACAAGGAAAATTTCATCCGGTTTCGCAACTTCTTTGACTTTCGCTAATTCATCCATTAGTTCTTCATCAATATGCAGGCGACCCGCTGTATCGATTAAAACATAATCGTGATGATCTTCTTTTGCTTTCGCAATCGCTTGTTTCGCAATTTCAACCGGACTTACTTGATCTCCTAAGGAGAAAACAGGCATGTCCAATTGCTTCCCTAATGTTTCAAGCTGTTGAATTGCTGCTGGACGGTAAATATCCGCTGCAACAAGCATCGGTTTACGATTATGCTTTTTACGAAGCAAATTCGCAAGCTTACCTGTCGTCGTTGTTTTACCCGCACCTTGCAGACCAACCATCATTATAACAGTAGGTGGCTTATTAGCAACAGCAATTTTGCTTTGCTCTCCGCCCATAAGTTCTGTAAGTTCTTCCTGTACGATTTTAATTACTTGTTGTCCAGGTGTCAAACTTTTCATTACATCTTGTCCGACAGCACGCTCAGACACACGCTTTATAAAATCTTTTACTACTTTAAAGTTAACATCCGCTTCTAAAAGAGCTAGACGAACTTCTCTCATCATTTCTTTCACATCGGCTTCAGAAACTTTTCCTTTGCCGCGGATTTTTTGCATTGTCTGTTGAAGTCGGTCGGCTAATCCTTCAAATGCCATATTGCCGCCCTCCTAATCTAATTTTTCGATAGCTTCAACAACTTGTTTCATTTCTTCATACACATGCTCTTCTTCGCTGATTAGCTGTTTTAGCTTTGCAACAAGTCGCTGTCGCTCTTGAAACTTTTGAAGTAATACTAATTTATCTTCATATTCTTCAAGCATCGCTTCAGTCCGTTTAATGTTATCATACACGGCTTGGCGACTTACATCAAATTCTTCCGCAATTTCACCAAGAGATAAATCATCTAGATAATAAAGCGACATATAACTTCTTTGTTTTTGCGTTAACAACGATTGATAAAAATCAAATAAATAATTCATTCTCGTTGTTTTCTCGAGCATGTTGGATCATCCTTTGTTAAGTGATTTCCCTTTACATGATTTAGTTTACATGGAGTACAAAAGAGTGTCAAGTTTTTTTCTTAACATCACATATTTTTATAGAAAAAGAAGCGGAAACACCGCTTCTTTCACTTACACTTCTTCTGTTTCTACTAAGTTCGCAAACAAACCATAAACATATTGTTCTGGATCAAACTGCTGCAGATCATCCATTTGCTCTCCTAGCCCAACAAATTTCACCGGAACATCCATTTCGTTACGAATCGCTAAGACGATACCACCTTTAGCAGTTCCATCTAACTTCGTTAAAACAATACCAGTAACATTTGTTGCTTCACGGAATGTTTTCGCTTGGCTTAAGCCATTTTGTCCTGTTGTTGCATCAATAACTAGTAATACTTCATGAGGAGCCCCTGGTACTTCACGCTCAATTACGCGCTTCACTTTCTCTAACTCTTTCATTAAGTTTACTTTATTTTGTAAGCGTCCTGCTGTATCACATAGTAATACATCCACTTTACGGGCCTTTGCCGCTTGTACAGCATCATACATAACCGCCGCTGGGTCAGATCCTGATCCTTGTTTAATTACTTCTACACCAACACGATCGCCCCATACTTCTAATTGTTCAATCGCCCCAGCACGGAATGTATCTCCTGCCGCCAATAGGACAGACTTACCTTCTGATTTAAATTTATGTGCAAGCTTACCAATCGTCGTCGTTTTCCCCACACCATTAACACCAACAAATAAAACTACCGTTAATTGATCCTCTTGTATATTAACTTCATTACTAAAGTCGCTGTCACCTTTGTAAATTCCCACTAGCTTTTCAGAAATAACAGCCTGTACTTCTTTCGGATCTTGAATGTTACGACGTTGCACTTCTTCTTTCAACTGATCAATTAATTCCATCACTGTCGAAACTCCGACATCCGCACTAATTAAAATTTCTTCTAATTCCTCAAAGAAATCTTCGTCTATTTTACGGTAACGGTACACTAAGTCATTTACTTTATCAGCAAATGAATTTCTCGTTTTTTCTAATCCTTGTTTAAACTTCTCTGTTACCGTATCCGTTTGTTTTGAAATTTTTTCTTTTAATTTTTTTAAAAAACTCATACTTCCCATCCTTCCTATCTACTTGCAACAAGTTCTTCGCCATCATCTAAACGAACAGAAACAAGCTTCGATACCCCTGATTCTTGCATTGTGACACCGTACAATACATCAGACTCTTCCATTGTACCTTTTCGGTGTGTAATTACAATAAACTGTGTTTCATCACTAAATTTCTTTAAATACTGCGCAAAACGAGCAACGTTTGCCTCATCAAGAGCTGCTTCTACTTCATCTAGTACACAGAATGGGACTGGGCGTACTTTTAAAATACCAAATAAGAGCGCAATTGCCGTTAAAGCACGCTCTCCCCCTGAAAGTAAACCTAAGTTTTGTAGTTTCTTTCCTGGTGGTTGCGCTACAATGTCAATACCAGTATTTAGTAAATCTTCTGGATTTGTCATTACTAAATCCGCTCTTCCACCTCCGAATAGTTCAGAGAATACATATTGAAACTCTGTTCGAATCCCTTCGAACGTAGTAGAAAATCGTTTTTTCATCTCTTCATCCATTTCCATAATAAGTTGATGCAATGTCGATTTCGCTTCTTCTAGGTCATCTCTTTGCTCTAATAAGAATGTATGGCGCTCTGCTACACGTTCATATTCATCAATTGCCCCTAAATTTACTGCACCTAACTCTTCGATGGATAGTTTAATTAGTTTCACCTTTTTACGTGCATCTTCTGCAGGCATCATCATTGTATACTTAAGTTTTGCTGCTTCAAATGAAATAGTATATGTTTCACGTAAATGTTGCAATCTATTTTCCAGCTCTACATCAAGTCGGTTAATTTTCACTTCTTGATCTTTCAGCATCTCAAGAATATATTTATGTTTACCTATTGTTTCTTTCGCACCGCGCTCTAAATGCTCTACTCTTTCTTGCAATGATACGCGTTGGTCACGGCGAGAACGAATTAACTCCGAAGTTTGATTACGATCATACGCTTTCTTCTCAATCATATTCGTAATTTGTTCTTCGCCACTTGAATTAGATGTCATCTCTTGCTTTAAGAACGCTAAATCTTCCTTCGTTTTTACAAGCGTCGCATCAGTCTCTTCTTTTTCCTTCGTCAATCGTTCGACTTTTTCTTTTTGATTTGACAAACGTTGTTGTTGTTCAGCAGCTTGTACTTTTAGCTCCGTCATTTCCTTCTGGACTTTTTCTTTTGAAGAATGTTGTTCACTTTTTTGTTTCGTTAAAACGACGATTTTGCTATCTAATTCCCCAATCTCCGCTTGAAGAGTCGCTAAAATCTTTTCTAACTCTTCTTTACGCCCTTGCATTTTTACTTGATCTTGTAAAAATCCTTCAATCTCTAAATCGTAAATCGATAAACGATCATTAATACGATGTTCATCTAATTCTAAACGATTAATTTCTTCTCTTAGCTTCTGTTCATCTACACGTTCGGTCTCTACACCTTGGCGTAGCTCTCGTATTTGTACTTCTTTTTCTTGAATCTCTTGCTTTACTGCTTTAACAAAGTTTTCTAGCTTCGTTGTTTTTTCTTCCATGTCAGTTAGTTTTTTAGTCCACTCTTCAAGTTCACGTTGACGTCCCAATAAAGAGGATTTCGCCTGTTTTACAGCTCCACCCGTCATAGAACCACCCGGATTCACTACGTCACCTTCGAGTGTTACAATACGATAGCGGTATTGCAGTTGTTTCGCTAACTCATTTGCTCCGCGTAAATCTTTCGCAACAACAACAGTACCTAATAAACTGGAAACTACATTCTCATATTTATTATTGTACTGCACAAGTTCTGCCGCTACACCGACAAACGATGGATGCTGGTTCACAATGCGTAATTGATCAAATGATAGCGATCGGCTTTTAATAACAGCTTGAGGTAAAAACGTTGCACGGCCATGTTTATTTTGCTTTAAAAATGCAATTGCATTACGAGCATGTTCTTCTGTTTGTACTACGATATGTTGCATCGCTGCCCCAAGGGCGATTTCCATTGCGATTTCATATTCTTTCGGCACAGTCAGAAGTTCTGCAACAGCTCCCTCAATACCTTGTAGCCTATTTTCTCTAGCCTTTAATACTTCACGTACCCCTTGATAGAAGCCAGAATAGTCCTCTTGCATCTCTTCTAACATTTCTTTCCGAGAGCGCGCCTGTTGCACAAATTGATACGCTTGATACAGTTTCGTTTCATTTTCACTATACTGTGACTTACATTTCCCAAGTGCCGTTTCTGTCTTCTGTATGTTAGAAATAAGGCCAGCTATTTTCTCTCTCGCTTGCTCATAACTTTCTACAAGTTTCGCCTTTTTCGCTGTAATTCCCACACGCATCTGTACATACTTTTCATTTTCTTCATCAAGTCGTTCGTTTTTAGAGTTTTGCTGTTTTGATTGTTCTTCAATCATAGATAATTCATTACGAAGACTTGCTTGTTGATTTAAAAGTTCAATATAGTCACCTTTTAAATTCTCAATTTGTTCCTCTAAATTCTCAGCAAAAGTCGCAAGTAATTGCTCGTTATCATGCAATTTCTTCTCCAATTCTTTTACTTGATTCACAAATTGCATTAACGCTTCTGTACTTGTTTCAATTTCGTCATCATAACTTGTAGCTTTCTCTGTTAACTCAACAATTAGCTTTTCAAGCTGCGCACAATGCGTCGTTGCATTTTGCTTTCTTTCCTTTAACAGCTCGCGTTGCCCTTCTAGTTTTTCTAGTTCTTTACTAGACAGAAGGAGAACTTCTTGTAAGGAATTTACAGATTCATCAACAGCTTGTAATTGCCCGCGTAATTCCTCAAGCTCTTCTTCACTTTTTTGTAAGTTCGCCGACATTTTAGCTTCTTCATCTTTATTATGCCCAAATTGATTTCGAAGCGCTTCCCACTTTTCATGTAATTCTTCGATTTCATGTACAATAAGCGCAGCTTCTACTTTCTCTAATTCTTCTTTTTTCTCAAGATAATCTTTCGCAATAGAAGCTTGTCTTTCTAGTGGTTCTACTTGACTACTTAATTCGTGAATAATATCTTGTACACGATTTAAGTTTTCTTGTGTTTCCGCCAATTTCCCTTCAGCTTTCTTTTTACGAAGTTTGTATTTCAGCACACCCGCCGCTTCTTCAAATACACCACGACGTTCTTCTGATTTACTACTCAAAATCTCTTCGACTTTCCCCTGGCTAATAATTGAAAAAGCTTCTCTTCCCATACCAGAGTCCATAAATAAATCAATAATATCTTTCAATCTACAAGATTGTTTATTAATATAAAAATCACTATCACCCGAACGAGATACACGACGCGTTACACACACCTCGTTATATTCAATCGGTAAGCGTTGGTCTTCATTATTTAAAGTTAATGTAACTTCAGCAACATTAACCGCTCTTCTCGTATCACTGCCGGCAAAAATAATATCCTCCATCTTTGCACCGCGTAATGACTTTGCAGATTGTTCACCAAGTACCCAGCGAATTGCATCAGTAATATTACTTTTCCCGCTCCCGTTAGGTCCTACTACAGAAGTTACACCTGGAACAAAATCGACAGATACACGCTCAGCAAAAGATTTAAATCCTGCTATTTCTAATCTTTTTAAAAACACGAAAGGCCTTCCTCCTATTCTCCGTTGTTGTAAACGTTGTCTGTACGAAAACAAGCTACTATACGGATTTCCCACTCCTTTTATTTATAAATAAAAGGAAAGTTTCATTCTATGCATAAGGAATCCCCCTCATTCAAAGGGGGATTCCTTATGATTGTTCTTTTAATTTTTTCAATGCTTCTGCAGCAGCTTGTTGCTCTGCCTCTTTTTTTGACTTACCACTTCCAAGACCTAATGCCTCATTATTTAAAGTTACACGGGACACAAATTCTCGGTTGTGGGCCGGTCCTTTTTCTTGCAAAATTTGATACTCAATATTGCCACTACCATCACGCTGAATCAATTCTTGCAATTGACTCTTATAATCCATCACATGAGAAAAAGCACCTTCATTAATTTTTGGATATACAACTTCTTTTAAGTATCCCCAAACTGTTTCTAGCCCTTGATCAAGATAAAGGGCACCAATAAACGCTTCAAAGACATCCGCTAATAAAGCTGGTCGTTCACGTCCACCCGTCATTTCCTCACCTTTTCCTAATAAAACAAGGCTACCAAATGACATTTCGTTTGCAAAACGAACAAGAGATGGCTCACATACAATAGCTGCACGTAGTTTTGTTAACTCTCCTTCGCTCATTGTCGGATATTTTTGAAACAGATACTGTGATACAGTGAGTTCCAATACAGCATCGCCAAGAAATTCAAGACGCTCATTGTCCTCATGCGGTTTTTTCCGATGCTCATTCACATACGATGAATGCGTAAATGCTTGAATCAATAATTTTTCATCTGTAAACGTAATACCTATCTTTTCTTGAAATACTTTAAAAGCTTCACGATATTTTGTTTCGTATTTTTTTTCTCTATGTTTTCGGTACGGCATAGGTCCCTCCAGATATAAGCCGAGAAGCCCCGTTAAAAAACGGGACTTCACTTAAGCATTATAGATGACTCTCTATGTAAGTCACAGCATCGCCAACAGTAGCAATCTTTTCAGCATCTTCATCAGAAATTTCCATTTCGAATTCATCTTCTAATTGCATTACAAGTTCTACTACATCTAGGGAGTCTGCGCCTAAATCTTCTTTGAAGCTTGCAGCTGGTACTACTTCAGTTTCTTCTACTCCTAAACGATCAACGACAATTTTTGTTACACGCTCTAAAACATCTGCCATTTTATTCACCTCCCCTCAAATATTATATAAAATATTGTCCAAAAAAACTAGGTGAAATCGATTCTTTTATTACATTACCATACCGCCGTCAACATTTAACGTTTGACCTGTAACATATTTACTTTGATCAGAAGCGAAAAATGTTACAGTATTTGCGATATCTTGTGCTTCTCCAAACTGAGCCGCAGGAATTAATTTTAACATTTCTGCTTTTATATTTTCATCTAATACATCCGTCATATCAGTCGTAATAAACCCTGGAGCAATTGCATTTACAGTAATATTTCGGCTCGCTAATTCTTTTGCTGATGTTTTTGTTAATCCAATTACACCAGCTTTAGCAGCTACATAATTTGCTTGTCCTGGGTTTCCTGTTACACCAACAACAGAAGCGATATTAATAATACGTCCATGACGTTGACGCATCATATAGCGCGATACTGCTTTCGTACATAAGAAAACACCTTTTAAGTTTGTATTAATAACTGTATCCCATTCTTCTTCTTTCATACGCATTAATAAATTATCTTTTGTTACACCAGCGTTATTTACAAGAATATCAACTTGTCCAAACGTATCTACAGTTTGTTTCACCATACTTGTAACATCATCAGCATTTGCAACATCTGCTCTTACTGCAATGGCATCTGAACCTAATTTCTTTATTTCATCAACTACTTCATTCGCCTTTTGCTCATTACCAGCATAATTTACTACAACATTTGCCCCTTGTTTCGCTAAATCAATGGCAATCGCACGACCAATCCCACGTGAAGCACCAGTTACTAATGCTACTTTCCCTTTTAACATCAGCTTTCTCCTCTCAAATTTGAAATGGTATCTTTTAATGTCTCTTCATCATATATCGCATATGCTTTCACTGAAGAATCAATCGACTTCATAAGACCAGCAAGTACTTTTCCAGGTCCGATTTCAATAAATGTATCTACCCCTTGATTCACCATATACTCAATAGATGGGTACCATAATACAGGCGAATAGAGCTGTTCAATTAGCTTTTCTTGAATATCTGTACCACGTGTAATAACATCTGCCGTAACATTTGCAATAATAGGAATATTCGTGTCTTGAATTGTAATTTCATTTAAAACACTTTGGAATTTCTCAGCAGCTGGTTTCATAAGCGAGGAATGAAACGGTCCACTTACTTTGAGCGGAATTGCTCTTTTAGCGCCATTTTCTTTCGCTCTTTGAGAAGCAAGTTCTACTCCTTGCTTTGTTCCAGAAATAACAATTTGCTTCGTACTATTCATATTAGCAATTTGTACTGCGTATCCTTCACTTGTTACTTCTTCTGTAACTCGTTTCAGCATATCCGGATCCGCACCTAAAATAGCTGCCATTGCACCTTCCCCGCCTGGAACAGCTTCTTCCATATATTCCCCGCGTTTCCTTACAGCATATACAGCGTCTTCGAATGTTAATGCACCAGCAGCTACAAGAGCGCTATATTCACCTAAACTATGTCCTGCGACAAAATCAGGTGTAATATCATACTCCTTCAAAGCTGTTAAAATTGCAAAGCTCGTTGTTAATAGTGCCGGCTGCGCATTTGTCGTTAATGTTAACTTTTCCTGCGGTCCTTCAAAAATCACTTCTGAAAGAGAATCATGCAAAACCTCATCCGCTTTTGCAAACACTTTCGCAACCTCTTTATTATTCTCCGCTAACTGTCTACCCATTCCAACTGCCTGTGAACCTTGGCCCGGAAAAAGAAATGCTATTTTTCCCATTTCAAATCCTCCTCTTATTGAAGCGGCTCCTTCTCCATTACACTTGAAATTGTAGGAATTACTTCTTTCGCTACCATTTCTCTCGTTTGACGAATCGCACTAAATATCGATTGGTCATTAGAAGAACCGTGAGCCTTAATGACAGGAGCTTTCAATCCAAATAACGCCGCTCCGCCATACTCCGAATAATCCATTTTATCTTTCAATACCATAAGTTTTGGTTTTAATACCGCTGCTGCTAATTTGCTCGTAAACGAACTCATTAATTGTTCTTTTAACATAGAGAATAACGCAAGTGCTGTTCCTTCTAATGATTTTAGCGCTACATTACCCGTAAAACCATCACATACAACAACGTCTGCTACACCTTGCAATAAATCTCTTGATTCAACGTTTCCAACGAAATTAATTGGTGCATCCTTGAGCATAGCAAAGACTTGTTTTGAAAGCTCGTTTCCTTTACCATCCTCTGTTCCAACGTTTAAAAGTCCAACGCGTGGATTTTTAATTCCTCTTACCTTCTCTGCGTAAACAGAGCCCATTACTGCATATTGATATAAATGAATTGGTTTTGCATCAACGTTTGCTCCAACATCTAACATAACAAAACCTTCTCCATCAACAGTTGGCATTGTAGGTGATAAAGCTGGTCGTTCAATTCCTTCCATACGACCAACAACAAACAATCCAGCTGCCATCAAAGCTCCTGTACTACCTGCTGATATACAAGCGTCCGCTACGCCGTCTTTTACTTGCTGCGCCGCTAGTACCATTGAAGCTTGTTTTTTTCGACGAACCGCTCTTACTGGTTCGTCTGTCGATTCGATTTTTTCGTCCGTATGAAGTATAGTAATTCGCTCTTCACTCGTTAAATATTGACGAATTCCCTCTTCTTTCCCTACTAACGTAATATGTAAATCTGAGTATTCCTTAATAGCTTTCATTGCTCCTAATACTACAGCCTTTGGTGCATGATCGCCGCCCATTGCATCTATTGCGATTTTCATAAGTTGTTACCTTCCTCACTATAATTACTAGATCGATACATTTCAAAAGTGCCTGTAAAGACAAGTTCTTCTCCAACAAAGCTACGCACTTTGACAACCGTCCGTCCTTTATCATTCTCTACATCTTCAACACGTACTTTTGCAACAACACGCTCTCCTAATTTTACAGGACGAATATATCGAATGGTGGACTTTGCAGTTAAAGCTAATTCTTCATCAATAACCGCAACAGCTAGTGAGTTTGCTTGCGCAAACAAATGATGCCCACGAGCAATTTGATTTCTTTTAAATACATGTTCTACCTTTACTTCAAAGATAGAAATCGCATGTCTATCTAATTCTATATCGATAATTTCTCCGACAACCTCTTCTAACGGTAAAGATTTCACGTCTTCTTCATGTTGTTTTGTAGCCACATGCTTAATTCGTTCTCTTAATTCAGGAATAGATAATTCCATACGATCAAGACGAACAGTTTGTATGCTCACTTGAAATTTTTCCGCTAAATCTTCATCCGTTATAAAAGGATTCGTTTCTATTGTTTGTTGTAATAATTCTTGTCTTTCTTTTTTACTTCTTCTTTTTTTCATACCGCACCATCCATTTTTATGACTAGGTACTAAAAGTAGTATATAATCATTAAAAGTAGAATGCAACAAAAACTTTTGCAGACTACTTTTAATCGAGCTTCTCTCCCTGGAACACACCTGTCCCATCAAGATAAGTACGCAGCGAAGCATACTGATCATTATGCCAAAACGCTTCTGAATCAACTAGTATCGCCGCATCTTGTCTTGCTGTTTCTAACGCCCGATAATCATGCACCATATCAGCAACCTTAAATTCTGGTAGACCACTTTGCTTACTTCCAAAGAAATCCCCAGGACCTCGTAACTCTAAATCTTTTTCTGACAATACAAATCCATCATTTGTTTCAGTCATAATGCGCATTCTTTCTTTTCCCGTTTCTGATTTTGGGTCCGCAATTAATAAACAATATGATTGTTCACTACCACGCCCAACACGCCCCCTCAGCTGATGGAGCTGTGATAAACCGAAACGTTCCGCATCATAAATAACCATAACAGTCGCATTTGGTACATTCACACCTACTTCAACAACTGTTGTCGACAC
Organism: Bacillus sp. FSL R9-9410; assembly: GCF_038050385.1. Lineage (NCBI taxonomy): Bacteria > Bacillati > Bacillota > Bacilli > Caryophanales > Bacillaceae > Bacillus > Bacillus sp. FSL R9-9410. Next base: position 1,028,844 of record NZ_JBBOTV010000001.1, on the reverse strand, counting down.
AAGAATTTGCACTTTATTTTCACTAAACTGTCCCATTATCTCTTCTTTTTCTTGGGATGATAGTCTCCCATGCATTAATCCAACTTGGCATTTCCCTTGATAATGATGAGTCAGCATACTATGTAAGTCGATAGTATTTTGTACATCAAGCTTCTCAGACTCTTCAATAAGAGGGCAAATAACATATGCCTGTCTTCCTTTTTTTATCTCTTTCTCCACAAAGCCGAGAACACGATCTAACATATCATGTTTTGCCCAGTACGTTTCGATTACCTTTCTACCAGCTGGCATTTCATCGATAATAGAAACGTCCATCTCTCCAAATGCAGTGATAGCTAACGTACGCGGGATTGGGGTCGCCGTCATAAACAACACATCTGGACTTTCACCTTTCTCACGTAAAACCCGGCGCTGCGCCACACCAAATCGATGCTGTTCATCGGTAATAACGAGACCTAACCTATGAAATATAACTTCGTCTTGAATTAAAGCGTGCGTCCCAACAAGGATGTCTACTTCTCCTTGTTCTAATCTCGACAAAATTTCTCGACGTCTCGCACCTTTAACAGAACTTGTTAGCAATTCAACCTTCATACCGAAATGTGAAAACGTCTCCGCGAGCGACTGATAATGTTGTTCGGCTAAAATTTCTGTAGGAACCATCAAAGCACCTTGATAATGAGCCAATTTCGCCGCATAAAGAGCAATCGCAGCAACAACTGTTTTCCCAGAACCTACATCCCCTTGCAATAATCGATTCATTCGGTACGGAGATGTCATATCTTTCATTATTTCATCTACAACCCGGCGTTGTGCACCAGTTAACGGAAACGGAAGTGCATCAGTAAACTCTTGTAATTCTACTAATGAAATTTCTTTTTTCGTCCCTTTCGAGTTTTCCCTTTCCATTTTCCGTAATGTTTGCATTTTCAACTGAAACAAGAAGAACTCCTCATATACAAAACGGCGACGCGCTTGCTTTAAGTCTTCCTGTCCCACTGGAAAATGTAACCCTCTGAGCGCTTCATAGCGTGATAATAATTTATATCGACTTAACAAACCATCTGGTAACACTTCGACTATAGAATCTCCATACTCCTTAAATGCTTGTGCAACAAAACGGCGCATCTGTTTTACTGTCAGTTTTCCTTTCACTGAATATACAGGTTCTACTTCTTGTTGTCGTACAACCAGTCCAAAATTCAGTTCTGATACAGCAATTGTTTGGCGATGCTGATCCCATTTACCAGTAATCGTTACCGTTTCATCTAAATTTAACTTTTGTTTATAGTATGGTCTATTAAAACATACAGCTGTAATTAAATAACGACCGACGAGAACACGAACTGTAAGACGTGACTTCTTCTTCCCATAATATTGCAGTAAAGGAGCACTATGAACTTTCCCCTCAACTGTTACACGCTCGTCATGCTTTACTTCAGCAAGATCTTTCATCGCATAGTCTTCATAGCGGTACGGAAAATGTTCTAATAGATGAGAAACTGTATAAATTCCCATCTCGTGTAACAACTCAGATGTTTCTCCTCCGATTCCCTTTACATCCGTAACAGGAACTTGTACAACTTCATTCAAGATTCTCACGCTCCGTCACATTATTTTCTTTGATTCATTCTATTGATTATCCATTAATATCATTGACATCTGTAATCGCTCTCTTTCACCTTATATATTCTATCATAGGCATTCTAAGAGAAACTACTCTAATCCCTCTGTATAAAGTGAAACTATAATCAGTGGGGGTTTTGTTCATCCCCCACTGATTATTAGCCTTCACCAATCGGGCGTTTACGGGCAGTTAATCTCCCACCTAACTTCTTTGCTCCAGCCGAATTTAGGGGTGGGGGTTTTACTGCCCACAAATAGCGGGATAAAGCAAAGTTGTACAATACGTAAGAAAAGAGCCTCACTATTAGCAGCAAGGCTCTTTTCTATCATCAATATGCTAGCCTTTTGAATAAAAACTAGTAATAAATTTCATATCACTATTTCTTATCCATTAGCAAGTAAGTAACCCATTTATTTTCAAATCGAATCTTTTCTTATTCTACAGAGAAGATGAAAGAATACACCGGTTGGTTCCCTGCATGTACTTCTACTTCTGCATCTTCAAAGTTCTCTTCTACAAACGCAACTAATTCAGCCACTTCTTCATCTGTTGCATCTTCACCTTGTAGGATTGTTACGATTTCAGAATCCTCATCAATTAGCGCTTCTAGTAATTGCTTTGCAGCTCCTACTTTCTCAGCATTTGTAGATACAATTTTCCCATCTGCAAGACACATGAAATCATCTTTTTGAATCGCTACACCGTCAATTTCCGTATCACGAACAGCATACGTAATCTGACCTGTTTTCACATGAGCTAAAGCTTCTTTCATGTTTTCTTCATTCTCTTCTAGCGTTCCAACTGGATTAAACGCTAACATTGCAGCCATACCTTGAGGAACTGTTTTTGAACGAATAACAATAACTTCTTGTTCTACAACTGACGCTGCTTGTTCTGCTGCCATCACGATATTCCCGTTATTTGGTAAGATGATGATTTTTTCAGCATTCGCCTCTTCAATCGCCTTCACAATATCCTCCGTACTCGGATTCATCGTTTGGCCACCTTCGATAACTTTCGTTGCGCCAATGCTCTCAAATAAAGTTTTAATACCCGATCCCATAGCTACAGTTACAATACCATACGGTTGTTTCTCTATTGGCTGATTCGTTTGTTCCGGCACCATGGTAGGTTCATCTAATAAAGCAGTATGCTGTTCACGCATATTTTCTACTTTGATCTTAATTAGACTACCGTAACGTTGTCCATAGTTCATAGGTTCTCCAGGATGTTCCGCATGAATATGAACCTTTACAACCTCATCATCCGATACAACAAGTAGTGAATCTCCGTACACACTAATATCTTCACGGAATTTTTGTTCAGAGAAATTATGTTCCTTCATTTTTTTAGGCTCTAATTTCACCATGAATTCCGTACAATATCCATACTTAATATCTTCTGTACTCAATTGGCTTTGTACACTACGGTGATGTTCTGCGCGTACCATGTCATTCATAGATGGTTGGGCAGGCACATTAGAAGAAATCGTTTCTCCTTTTAAGTCAGCTAAAAATCCTTCATATACAACAACAAGACCTTTACCACCGCTATCTACAACGCCAACTTGTTTTAATACAGGTAATAAATCTGGCGTACGATTTAACGATGCGTTTGCTTCTTTTACAACGTCTTCCATAAACAAAACAAAGTCGCGCTGTTTTTTCGCAACTGTCACTGCATATTTACCCGTTTCTCTTGCAACCGTTAAAATCGTTCCTTCAATTGGTTTCATAACCGCTTTGTAAGCTGCCTCTACTCCAGCTTCTAAAGCTGCAGCAAAATCAACTGTCGTTAATTCTTCTTTTTGTTCAATGGATTTAGAGAAACCACGGAATAACTGAGATAAAATAACCCCAGAGTTACCACGAGCCCCCATTAATAATCCTTTGGCTAAACTTACGCCGACTTTACCAGCATGCTGTGAAAGATTTGCTTTCACTTCACGTGCGCCTGAAGTCATTGATAAGTTCATGTTTGTACCGGTATCGCCATCTGGAACTGGGAATACGTTTAATGCATCAACAAGCTGAACATTATTTGTTAAATTATTGGCTCCTTGAATGATCATTTGTGATAAACGTTTTCCATCAATTTTTTGAATTGACACAGATTTTCCTCCTTAATGCACATTACAAGTTTATTACTTTAACTCCTTGTACGTAGATGTTTACAGAATCTACTGCTAGTCCTACAGTTTGATCTAATGTATATTTCACTTTAGTCTGCACGTTATGTGCTACTTCTGAAATTTTCGTACCATAGCTCACAATAATATACATATCAATATGTACTTCATCTTCATCTTTACGAACAATAACGCCTCTAGTGAAGTTTTCTTTTCGTAAAATGTCTGTTAATCCATCTTTTAACTGATTTTTTGATGCCATACCTACGATACCGTAGCAATCTACTGCGGCACCTCCAGCAATTGTTGCAATTACATCTGTACTAATATCAATTTGACCGTACTTCGTTTTAATTTCAATTGACATCTCGTTTCCCCCTTCATAAATGGTGAAAGTGAGCTAGACTACTTTAGTTACTATCATATAATCTTTTTAAAGAAAATTCCATCGTTCTTTCTTTTTCACTCTCATATTTTATGTTTTAAATTACATTTTTTTATGATGAGCAAAATAGTCCATTGTTATTATACAACATGTACCACTATAATATGTCAAGCAATTTTTCTTGATTTCACCTTTTCTCCATTGACATATGGTGTCAAGTATTTTTTCTTGATTTCTTTTTCCTACGGTGTTGCATTCTCTTTTTAGTTGTGTTAAATTATAGTAGTGTTTTTAGCATCGCATAAAAGGCTAACATTGAAAAATTACGTATGTTACGGTAGTTAAGGGAGGGAAATATAAATGGCTCGTGTTTGTGCTATCACTGGAAGAAAAGCTCGTTCTGGTAACTCTCGTTCTCACGCAATGAACGCTACAAAACGTAAATGGGGCGCTAACCTTCAAAAAGTTCGCGTACGCATCGACGGAAAAGTTCAACGTGTTTACGTTTCTGCTAGAGCGTTAAAATCTGGCAAAATCGAACGTGTTTAATAATAAAAAAAAGAGCCGCTAGGCTCTTTTTTTATTATACCAATGGAAAAAGCACCGGTAATAGGTGCTTTTTTTAGTCTTTTTTGAAGGTATTTAACATCGCACGAACAATTCCACCAAGAAATTTAGGTAACTTAATTGTATAAAATCTCATGGTTTCCCTCCTAATCCCCATTACTCCACTTGTTCACTATATGATGCAAGGAGCAAAATTGTTTCTTCAATCAGTGCTTCTTATCATCATTAATATGCCAGAAGTAAATGAAAAATTACCTTTTTCCTCAATGAGTTCATTACTAATACAAAGTGTCGATCCCCACTCTATTGTTTTATTAGTAAGAGGGTACTTAAAACCGTGAAGTGTAATACCTTCTACCCTTTCAGTAACTGGTACAAATGATACGTATGGAAAATGTTCGTTTCCTTCAATTATATACATACCAAAATTTTTCACCATTATTTCATTTTTATTGTCCACAATACACATTTCTATATTTACTTCTAATCCCTTTAAAAGCATCTGAATATTTGCTAAACCATGATCAAGTCTTCCACCAGTAGCACCAAAAATACGAATTAACTTTGGTTTCTGTTCTAAAGCCCAGCTAATGGCAATTTCTAAATCTGTTTGATCTTTTTCTCGCGGGACAATATGTAATTCATTTGTCTGCTGTCCCATCCATGCTAATTCCTCATCAGTAACTGAATCATAATCCCCAAACGCAACAGCCGGAGTGATTCCCCTTTTCAACAAACGGTACACTCCTCTATCAACGGCCGCCCAAACTACTTCTTCATTTTCATACCGAGAAAAATCTGCGCAGTATTCTGCAGGTCCTCCCGCTAAAATATGAATAATCATTTTTCCTTCCCCTTCTATTGTAAAAAGGCAATCTGCCATTCGGTAGATTGCCTTTCTCCTTATTTTCCACTCTAACATGTATAAATAGTGAAGTCTTACTGAACTAGAAGCTTCACTAGGATAACGGTGCATTCTTTATCCGCGAATTACACGAATTGCTTCACCGCGGTCTTTTTGATTGTATACTGCTGATCCTGCTACAAGAACATTCGCTCCTGCTTCAATACAAAGTCTTGCCGTTTCAGTGTTGACACCACCATCAACTTCAATTTCCACTTGTAGATTTCGCTCTTTAACCATTTCTGCAACTTGTTTGATTTTCGGTAATACAGAATGAATAAATTTCTGTCCGCCAAATCCAGGATTTACTGTCATAAGTAATACCATGTCTATATCTTCTAATACATGCTCAATCGTTGAAACTGGAGTATGTGGATTTAATACAACTCCCGCTTTAATGTCATGAGATTTAATTAACTGAATTGTACGATGTAGATGTGGACAAGCTTCTACATGGACAGTAATAATATCAGCTCCTGCTTTTGCGAAAGTTGGGATATAGTTATCAGGATTTTCAATCATTAAATGTACATCTAACGGTAATGATGTAATCGGACGGATTGCTTCTACAATTAATGGTCCAATCGTAATATTTGGTACGAAATGTCCATCCATTACATCGACGTGAATGTAGTCAGCTCCACCTTTTTCTACATCTTTAATCTCTTCCCCTAATCTTGAAAAATCTGCTGATAAAATCGATGGTGCAATTTTAATCATTACTAATACCTCGGCTTTCTCTCTCTAATTTCTTCTACGAATTGTTTGTAATTCTTATAACGATATTCGGTAATCTTTCCTTCTTCAACCGCAGCTTTCACCGCGCATTTCGGTTCAGCAATGTGTGTACACCCTCTAAATTTACAGTATTGGCTCTCTTCTTTCAACTCTGGAAAACAATATGTAAGATCTTCTACCTCTATATCTATGAAGTCAAGCGAACTAAAACCAGGTGTATCCGCAACAAGTCCACTTCCAACTGTAATTAATTCCACGTGTCTTGTCGTATGCTTTCCACGTCCTAAATGTGAAGAAATATCATTAGTTTTCAATTCTAAATCTGGACGTAATACGTTTAGCATTGAAGATTTCCCAACACCAGATTGGCCTGCAACGACGGAAATACAACCTTCTAAAAATGGTTTCAGAATATCAATACTTTCCGATGTATTTATAGAAGTAAACAACACATCATAACCCATTTCACGATAATCATTTGCATAAGATTCAACAGTTTCTCTCATTTTTTCATCTACTAAATCCATCTTACTAATACAAATAATCGGTTTAATGTTATGATATTCAATCAATACTAAAAATCGATCTAACAGTCCTGGATTAAAATCAGGTTCTACTGCTGAGAAAACAAGAATAGCTTGATCAACATTAGCAATAGGAGGTCTAACAAGTTCATTTTTTCGATCAAATACTTCTAACACATAACCTTCATTCGGATTATCCGCTTGAAAAACAACTTGGTCTCCTACAAGTGGTGTAATTTTATTCTTTCTAAATACACCACGCCCGCGACATTGTGTAATCCCTTCCTCATTCTGCACGTAATAAAACCCACTTAGGGCTTTTACAATTTTTCCTTCTGGCATATAATTCTCCTTTATTTTGTATAAGATGAAACTGCAATTAAATATGAATAGACTAGAGTTCTTTAAACAATTATTTCAAAACCCACCAAATATATACCCAGGTTCATATATTTAATCTACCATCAAATTTGAAATATTATTTACAACAGTATCACTTTTACAGCTTTTTGAATCATATATTTTTGCCTGTTATACAGTCCACGATGTAGACAGCATAACAGGCAAGAGTAATGAATTCCATCTTCTATATAAGGACGATGGAATTCACTATTATTGAGCTGGATATGGTACTTCCTTGTCCATAATCGTTACTCCATCTCGGACAATCTTATAGTGTCCCTTTGCACCTTCTTGAATTACAAATTCTAAAGAAATAATCGCTGACTCAGTAATTGTTCTCGTTTCAACTGGTTTATCCATTTTTTGCTGCATATCTTCTTTATAAATTTCTATTGTTTGCGGCTTTTTATCACCTGTTGCAGAAGCTTCATATGGGATAGAAATGTTATCCACTTTTACCGTTTTCGTCACTTTAGGCTTCGGACCATCGGAGATAACAATCGATACTTTATCTCCTTCTTTTAAAGGTGTCCCAGGCTTTGGTAACTGTGAAATAACAAGGCCTTTATCAACCGTATCTGAATACTCTCTTTTTATATCAGAAACGAGCTTTCTTTCATTTAAATAACCTTTTATACTATTTTCAGTCCACCCTGAAAAATCACCTGGTCTTATTTGATAAGGTCCTTTACTTACCCAAACTTTCAGTTCTTGTTCAGCTTCTATAACCATTTGATCAGGCGTTGGTATTTGCTCTACAATTTCACCTTTCGGCTTATCATTTTCAATATAATTTATTGTAACTTGTTTATATTTTTCTTCTAAATCAGCTCTTATACTCTCGAAATCTTTTCCTGTCAAATCACGCATCTTACTTTTCTTTTTCCCACCTGATTGATAGATAGTAATTTTAGAGTTTTCTTTCACTACTCTTCCTGCTATAGGATCTGTTTTTATCACTTTTCCGGCTTCAACATCATCTGTATATACAAGATTAGGTTCAGTAACTTCAAACCCTTTTTCAACTAATGTATTTACAGCTGTCGTATATTTCATACCAGCCACATCAGGAACCTTCACATCTTTCGGAATAAAGAAGCCTGGAATAACAGTAAGTGCTAAGGTTGTCCCTATTGCTAACAGTAAAAATGTTGTAATTAAAACTTTCAGCCATTTATTACTTCGTTTTTTCTTCTTCCCTGATTCAGTCTCTTCTTTTCTTACTTGTTCATCCACTTTACTTCCTTTTAATACAATCGTTTCATCACTTACATTTTGAAATAGTTGTTCTTGTTGAATAATTGGAATCGCTTTCGTCGCTTCCATATCTTCTGGTATGTAAAATGGTTGTTCATTTATTCGTTCTGGGTATAGTGCTGTTTCAATATCTCGTTTCATCGCGTTAGCAGATTGATATCGATGAAATGGATCTTTCGCAGTCGCCTTTAATATAATATTTTCAACACTTTGTGGAATATTTTCATTCCATCTTTTTGGAGATGGCATTTCATTTTGTAAATGTTTTAACGCAATTGCAACAGCAGATTCCCCAGAAAACGGTTGTCTTCCTGTTAACAATTCAAACATAACAATCCCAAGTGAATAAATATCTGATTGTTTATTCGCTATACCGCCGCGCGCTTGTTCTGGTGATAAATAATGCACCGAACCGAGCACCGAATTTGTATGTGTAATCGTTGCTGCACTTGTAGCTGTCGCAATTCCAAAGTCTGTTACTTTTATCACTCCGTCATCTCGAATCAAAATATTGTGCGGTTTAATATCGCGATGTACAATCTCAAAATGATGGGCGTGTGCCATAGCGGACGTTAACTGCTCCATTATATCAAGAGCTTCTCCTATCGGTAACATCCCTCGATCGATTATGTATTGCTTCAATGTTCGTCCAGGTACATATTCCATTACAAGATAATATATACCATCCTCTTCCCCAACATCATACATATTCACAATATTTGGATGCGACAACGTTGTAACAGATTGCGCTTCTCGATGGAAACGTTTAATAAACTCTTCGTTATTTGAATAGTCGAGTCTTAATATTTTTACCGCTACATCTCGGCCAAGTATATCATCATGAGCTAAATATACATTGGCCATTCCTCCACCGCCAATTATTTTCAGCAGCTTATAACGGTCATTTAAGCGTTTTCCAATCAGCACGTTGCACTTCACCTACTTTCGTTTGTCGAATCCGCATAATCAATAATAACGAGGGTGATATTATCTTCTCCACCACGATCATTTGCTAATTGAATGAGATGCTCTCCCTTCGCCTCGAGCTGTTCATTCAATTGTAAAATTTGTTGCATATCAGCCATAGGGACTTTGTTAGACAATCCATCAGAGCAAAGAAGCAATTGATCGTCTTCTTCGAGCACCAATGTTTTAACATCTAGTCCGACTTTTTCTTCTGTTCCTAACGCTCTTAACAGAACATTCTTTTTCGGGTGATATTCTGCATCTTCTTTTGAAATTTCACCGTGCCTAACAAGTTCATTTACAAGTGAGTGATCTTCCGTTACAAGCGATATTTCTCCCTCTGATACCATATAACAACGACTATCTCCTATATGACCTATTGTTACAAAACTAGGTGTACAAATCGCCATGATAACCGTTGTTCCCATGCCATTACATTCTACATGCTGCTGAGAGTAAGCATATATGCGCTCATTAATAATTCCAACGTTAGTATGTAACCACTTTTCTACCTTTTTAGGCTCATTCATATTATGCGTTTGCTTCCAATAATCATGGAATAATTGAATAGCCATCGAGCTAGCTACATCGCCAGCTCGATGACCTCCCATTCCATCTGCTACTACCGCTAAAATATTTCCATCTAAATTGCGAAAAACTCCTGCACTATCTTCATTATGTTGACGAACTTTCCCTTTATCCGATAGAAACACGGCTTTCATCTCGTCACCTCGTCTCTTCTTTGCGCTCCTTTGCACGCAACTGACCGCAGGCTGCATCAATATCATGACCTTGTTCACGGCGAATTGTTACATTCACTCCACGATCTTTTAACGTCTTTTCAAATAAGAAAATTTGCTCTCGTGGCGTACGTACATAATCACGTTCTGGCACGTAGTTTACCGGAATTAAGTTTACATGACATTTTACACCTTTTAAGAGCGTAGCAAGTTCTTCAGCGTGCTCAACTTGGTCATTTTCTCCTCCAAATAAGCCATATTCAAATGTAATACGACGCCCTGTTCTATTTACATAGTATTTAACAGCTTCCATTAAATCAGGTAGCTTATAAGCACGGTTAATCGGCATTAATTTTGAACGTATCTCTGTATTTGCAGCATGCAATGAAATCGCAAAATTGATTTGCATATCTTCTTCAGCGAACTTATAAATTTTTGGAACAATTCCACTTGTTGAAACTGTCATATGTCTTGCCCCAATATGAATTCCTTTTTCATGATTTACAATGCGTAAGAATGACATTAAGTTATCATAATTATCAAATGGTTCTCCAATTCCCATAACAACAAGAGAACTTACACGTTCTTCTGTTTCATCAAGCGCACGCTGAACTTCTACTACTTGCGCTACAATTTCTCCAGCCTCTAAGTTTCGTTTTAACCCACCAAGTGTAGATGCACAGAACGTACAGCCAATGCGGCAACCCACCTGTGTTGTTACACAAATGGAATTTCCATACTCATGTCGCATTAGTACAGTTTCAATAGAGTACCCATCATATAACTGGAATAGGAATTTAATCGTTCCATCCGAAGACGTTTGTTTTACTAAAGTGTTTAAAGTAGTAATATCAAAGGAATTCGACAATTTATCGCGCAATCCTTTAGCAAGGTTTGACATATCCTCATAATTTTTTACACGTTTTTTATATAGCCAATCAAAAATTTGTCCTGCACGGAACTTAGGTTCTCCTTGTTCCTTTAACCAATCTTGCATTTCATGAAGTTGTAAAGAATAAATTGATGGTTTCTTTGTCTCTAGATTTTTCTTTTGTTTTTTTACAGTCGTTTCCATGATGCTACACCTTCTTTCTTAAACAAGCAATATAAAAGCCATCTGTTGCAAAATAATGCGGTAAAATTCGTACTTGACCTTCATCAATATACGGATTTAACTTTTCTGGCATACGATCTTTTATCGTAGTATCCCATTCAAATTCAGGATGCTCTTGTAAAAATTGCTTTATTACTTGTTCATTTTCTATTTTTTCAATTGTGCACGTACTATAAACAAGGCGACCACCTTGTTTTAACAATGGTGCTATTTTTTCTAGTATCGCAAGTTGAATCGTTGATAACCTTTCACTATCGCCCTTATCTTTACCTAACTTAATATCAGGTTTACGTCTAATAACACCAAATCCAGAACATGGCGCATCTACTAATATTTTGTCAAAAGATTCATTTGCAAAATGCTCTTGAACTTTTCTAGCATCTAAAGCCATCGTTTCTACATTTTCTAAACCAAGTCTCTTCGCCTGTTGTTCAATTAAACGTACTTTATGTGCGTGTAAATCAAGCGCCATTACCTTACCAGTTCCGTCCAAACGCTCTGCAATATGAGTTGTTTTTCCGCCAGGAGCAGCACAACTATCTAGAACTGCATCTCCTTTATTCGGTTCTAAAGCACGTGCTACAAGCATTGAGCTTTCATCTTGAATAGAAAGGAAACCTTTTTTGAACGCTTCTGTATGTGCGACATTTCCTCTTTCAATTTGAATTGCATCCTCTGACAATTCGCCACGTTTTGCTTCTATACCCTCATCAGCTAATAACGCAACCGCTTCTTCTACCGTTACTTTATCAACATTTACACGTGCTGTTGGTACAGGTGGCAACATATTTACTTCACACATTTTCTCTGCTGTCTCTAAACCATATTCGGATGCCCATTCTTGTACAAGCCACATTGGATGACTCGTTGCAATTGCAAGACGTTCTACTGGATTTTCGATTTCTTCTAACGAAGGTACACCTTCTCGCTGAATTGAACGCAATACTCCGTTCACCATACCTGAAATCCCTTTATGCCCACGACGCTTTGCAATCTCAACAGCTTCATGAATAGCCGCTCTTTCGGGAACTCGGTCTAAATATAACATTTGATATAAAGATAGGCGAAGCAACACTCTTACCCACGCTTCAACCTTTTTTCTTAAAAATGGTTGTAAATAATAATCTAGTGTGTCACGACGTTGAATTGTTCCATATACCATTTCAGTTAATAAACCAATATCTTTTCTGTCAATTGTATTTTTTTCGATCAGATTATTTAAAAGTAAGTTGCTATATGCACCACTTTTTTCTACTTGAATTAAGCCATCCAGAGCTAACTCACGAACATTTTGTCTCATGCATTTTCTCCTAACTTCGTACCAATTTCAGGTTTTGTTCCACGTAAAAATTGTGAACAACTCATACGCTTTTTACCAGACGGTTGCAATTCAGTGATTTTAACACCTGTCTCATTCCCTGTTGCAACAACAAATCCATCTTCTTCAAGAGCTACTATTGTACCTGGTTCAGCTTTCTCTGTAATAGAGATCTTCTCTCCCCACCATACTTTAATAACTTGTCCTGCCAAAGTCGTATAAGCAACTGGCCATGGATTCAATCCGCGAATGTGATTGTATACTTCTTCACCTGTTTTTGTCCAATCAATTATCTCTTGCTCACGTTTAATATTATATGCAAACGTCACTTCAGCTTCACTTTGTTTAATTGGTTCTAGTTTACCCTGAATTAGTAAAGGAACCGTTTTAGATAAAAGGTGTGCTCCTGCTTCGCTTAACTTATCAAATAATGAACCTGTTGTTTCACGCTCTTCAATTTCTACTTCTACTTGTGTTAATATATCGCCAGCATCTAATTTTTCTACCATATACATAATTGTAATACCTGTTTTCTCTTTACCTTCCATGATCGCATAATGAATTGGTGCACCACCGCGAAGTTCTGGAAGTAATGACGCGTGGACATTAATACATCTATACTTTGGCGCTTCTAAAATTTCATTCGGTACGATTTGTCCAAATGCCGCTGTTACAATTAAGTCTGGCTCTAGTGCTAATACTTTTTCATATTCGTCTTTTTCACGAATTTTTAACGGTTGTAATACTGGAATACCATGTTTCTCCGCTTCTACTTTAACAGGAGTAGGTGTTAAAACCTTTTTTCTACCAACTGGACGATCCGGTTGCGTTACAACACCAACTACGTCATATCCGTCCTCGATAAGACGACGAAGCACCGGCACAGAAAAGTCCGGTGTCCCCATAAATACTACTTTCATCATTCAAAAACCGCTCCTTTTAAACCTATTCTAATTCGCCTGCTTCATAATATCTTTTCACTTTAGATGTAAATAAAACACCGTGCAAATGATCGATTTCATGCTGAATTGCACGCGCTAAGAAGTCATCCGCTTCTACTAAAAATATTTTACCGCGACGATTTTGCGCACGTACTTTAATGTAATCTGCACGCTCCACTTCACCATAAAGTCCCGGAAAGCTTAAGCAGCCTTCGGGACCTACTTGTTCACCACGTTTTTCTAAAATAACAGGATTAATTAATTCAATTTTACCCGTATCATCACCTATATCAACAACAGCAACTTGTAAGCTTACACCTACTTGTGGCGCAGCTAGACCAACTCCGTCTGCAATTAACATTGTTTCATGCATATCTTTTAACAATTTCACTAACTTTTTATCAAAGTTAATTACTCTTTCGCATGATGTTTCTAACACTTCATTTGGATGCTTTACAATTTCTAAAACTGCCATATTTCCCTCCGCTACATTAACATTGTTGGATTAAAATCAATTGAGATTTGTAGCTCTTTTTGCATTTCTGCTTGATAATGTTCATTTACCATTTTGAGCACGTTCTTTAAGTTTGGTTCCCGTTTGTATTTTATCATGCATTGGTAACGATATCTATCTTTTATCCTTGGAATTGCTGAAGCAACCGGCCCTAACACCATTGTTTGCCTTGAACAATGCGTTCGTAAATGACCGACAATTTTTTCCGTCACTTGGACTGCCTTTAATAATTCCGGATGAGATACAGTTACAAGTACAACGTAGTAATATGGCGGATATTGTCTCATTTGCCTCATTTGCATTTCGTGCTCATAAAATACATCATATTGTTGATTCTTTGCTAATTCTACACTGTAATGTTCCGGCGTATACGTTTGAATTACAACTTCCCCTGGCAATTCATGTCTTCCTGCACGTCCACTCACTTGTGTCAATAGCTGATACGTCTTTTCACTCGCCCGAAAATCAGGTAGATGAAGCATCGTATCCGCCGTTAAAACGCCAACAAGCGTCACCTTCGGAAAATCAAGCCCTTTTGCAATCATTTGTGTTCCAAGTAATATATCTGCTTTCTCTTCACCAAACGCCTTTAATAATTTTTCATGCATTCCTTTACGGCTTGTTGTATCCACATCCATTCGAATGACCCGCGCCTCAGGGAATAGTTTTGTGATTTCTTCTTCAACCTTTTGCGTCCCTGTACCAAAGAAACGAATATACGTACTATTACAAGCAGGACACTCCGTTGGCATATTTTCCTCATGACTACAATAATGACATTTTAAACGATGGTTCATTTTGTGATATGTCAACGAAATATCACAATGCGGACATTGTACGACATACCCACAATCACGGCACATCACGAACGTAGAATGACCCCTTCTATTTAAAAAGAGAACCATTTGTTCTTTCTTTTCTAATCGATCTGCTATTTTTTCATGCAGTGCCTTTGAAAACATTGAGCGATTTCCATCACGAAGCTCTTCACGCATATCAACAATTTCTACAGTCGGCAAAGCTTGTTTGTTCATACGTTTTTCCATTGTAAGCAACCCATAGACACCTTTTTTCGCTCTAGCAAACGATTCAAGTGTCGGCGTTGCACTTCCGAGAACGATTGGACACTTATGGTATTGTCCTCTCCACACTGCTACATCTCTCGCATGATACTTCGGGTTATCTTCTTGCTTATAACTCGATTCATGTTCCTCATCAATAATAATGATTCCTAAATTTTCAAAGGGAGCAAAAATAGCTGAACGCGCACCAACTACCACTTTCACTTCTTTTCTTAAAATTTTGCGCCATTCATCATACTTTTCTCCAACAGAAAGCGCACTGTGAAGAACTGCAACTTGCGAACCGAACCTACCTTTAAAGCGATCTACCATCTGGGGCGTTAGCGCAATTTCAGGAACAAGCACAATTGCTTCTTTTCCTTTCTCGAGTACCGCTGCTATAGATTGTAAATACACTTCAGTCTTACCACTTCCTGTAACACCATATAGTAAAAATGGATTGTAAGTTTCATTTTTAATTGATGACAAAATCGGTGTAATTACTTGTTTTTGTTCCTCAGTAAGCGGAAATGGTTTCGTTTGTTCAAAATCATCATCGTCATACGGATTCCGGTATACTTCTACATACTTTTCTGAGATTAGACCCTTTTTAACAAGTGATTTTATTGGAGCATCTGTTATTTGTAATTCTTCTGTTAAATTTTTTAACGGTACACTTTTGTAGTTTTCTACAAAATAATAGAGTACGTCTTGTTGTTTTTTACTTTTCAGTTCAAATGCTGCTAATTCCAATTTATCTGCCGGTAACTCCGGTTGAACTACTCTTTGTTTCTTCTTCTGCACTTTATCCTTTACTTGATAAACCACTTCAGTCGTACCATTTTTAATTTCTTGTTGAATAGTACGATATAGGTGCGGCTGCGCTTCGATAGCTTCCCAATCTATCGTTTCCTTCCCTTGAAATAAAGAAAGAATTTCTGGCGCAACTTCTTCTTGGTTACGAAGTTGCAGACGCTTTTTATATGTTGCTTTTATCGCCGTTGGAAGCATCACCTGAAAAGCTGAAATCATATAACATAACGTTTCACTTGTAAGCCAATACCCAAGCTTTAATAATTCATCATTTAAAACCGGAGTGACATCTAATATTTCATACAACGCTTTTAACTTTTTACTTTCTAGATCAACCGAATCCTTTATGCCAATAATAAAACCTTGCAATTTCCTCGGACCGAATGGGACTACTACACGCATTCCTGTTTGCACGATATCTTCCCATTTTTTAGGGATAATATAATCAAACGGTCGATCTGTTTGACGTGCAGGTACATCAACAATCACACTTGCAAACTTCATACACGATCATCTTCTAACATCATTTCTATTTGCTTTAATATTTCACGAGCCACTTCTTTCTTCGTTAAAAGTGGCAACTCAATAATTTCTCCATCTTTTCTATACATTGTCACAATATTTGTATCTGTACCAAACCCAGCTCCTTGCGCTTTCACGTCATTCGCAACAATCATATTTGCATTTTTCTCACGTAATTTTCTCGTTGCGTATTCCTCTATGTTTGTCGTTTCAGCTGCAAAACCGATAAGTAACTGTTGGTCCTTCTTCTCACCTAACGTTTTTAAAATATCCACTGTTCTTTCTAATTCAATTACAGCATCGCCATTTTTCTTTTTCATTTTATTATCATGCACATATTTTGGGCGGTAATCTGCAACTGCTGCTGTTTTGATGACAACATCCACATTCTGATAATGTTGAAGGACTGCCTCTAACATATCTTGTGCAGATTCTACTTGTATTCTTGTTACATGTAATGGTGACTCTAATGCTGTCGGTCCTGACACAAGTATGACATCAGCACCTAAGCCTGCTGCAACTTCTGCGATCGCATACCCCATCTTTCCAGAAGAAAAATTCGTCATAAAACGAACCGGATCAATCTTTTCACGTGTCGGTCCAGCTGTTATTAATATTCGCTTTCCTTGCAATGGTTTTTGTTCTGAGAAAGCCTCTTCTAGCCGTCCAATA
Source organism: Bacillus sp. FSL R9-9410 (assembly GCF_038050385.1). Classification (NCBI taxonomy): domain Bacteria; kingdom Bacillati; phylum Bacillota; class Bacilli; order Caryophanales; family Bacillaceae; genus Bacillus; species Bacillus sp. FSL R9-9410. The sequence continues at coordinate 1,011,651 of NZ_JBBOTV010000001.1, read as the reverse complement.
ATCGCTTCAGGTTCTTCCAGTCTTCCTTTTGCTACATAACCACATGCTAAAAAACCTTCCCCAGGCTCAATAAATGTATATCCTAATGTTTTTAACGTCATCATGTTTTTTTGAACAATTTTATTTTCATACATATGCACATTCATAGCCGGTGCAATCCACACTGGAGCTGTAGTAGCTAACAAAGTAGTTGTAATCATATCATCAGCAATACCGCCAGCTAACTTTCCAATGCAATTAGCTGTAGCCGGTGCAACAAGTACAACATCTGCCCAATCCGCTAAATCAATATGAGCGATAACAGCCGAGTCTCTCTCATCAAACGTATCCGTATATACATCATGGCGAGAAAGTGCTTGAAATGTAAGAGGCGTAACAAACTTCATTGCCGACTCACTCATCATTACTTTTACAAGAGCGCCAGCTTGTGTCAATTTACTTGTTAACGCAGCCGCTTTAAAAACTGCAATGCCTCCTGTTACACATAGAAGTATCTTTTTCCCTTTTAGCATATGACTCGTCCTCTTTCTTTTTCAAACTTATTCTACTGAAATAGAATTTCCAGCTCGTCAGTACCAGTATTTCGTTCCGTCTTTTTCAATTCCTTTTCATCCCTATCGTAAAAAAATAACAACCTACTTGTAAATAGGTTGTTACCGTTACATAGAAAATTATAAAGTCTATGTTTTAATTTGTCGAAAAGAATGTCTTAATCGATTATTTTGTCATCGCATGGTATATATTTTAATACTTCTAAATCGATTTCTTCTAATGCTTTACCTACGCATTTATAAGAAACAGGCTTTTCAATAACACAATTGTCAGCAATTTGCATTTCACGTGCACGCTTTGCAGCTACTGTTACAAGTGTATATTTAGAATCGATTTTTGTTAATAATGAGTCAATTGATGGATTTAACATAATTATAGACCCTCCGTCATTTCTTTATAGTATTTTGCCACTCTTTCGCGGCGGCAATGTTCACCAACCACAATTGCTTTAATTCGGTCGCAAGCTAATTCAACTTGATCGTTTTCTACAACATAGTCATAAGCGTCCATCATTTCGATTTCTTCTTTCGCTACAGTTAAACGATTTTCAATAACATCTTCAGTTTCTGTACCACGACCGACAATTCGGTTCTTTAGTTCAGATAAACTTGGAGGTGCTAAGAAAATAAATACACCTTCAGGGAAGGCTTTCTTAACTTGAATTGCTCCTTGCACTTCAATTTCTAAGAACACATCTTTTCCTTCTTGTAACGTTTTTTCAACATAATCAATCGGTGTTCCGTAATAATTACCAACGAACTCAGCCCATTCAAGTAACCTTTCATTACGAATCATTTCTTCAAATTCTTCTCTCTCTTTAAAGAAATAATCCACACCATCTACTTCACCTTCACGCGGTTTACGTGTTGTTACTGAAATAGAGTACTGAAAACGTGTGTCTTCATGGCTAAACAGCTCTTTTCGAACCGTTCCTTTCCCGACACCAGAAGGTCCCGAAAGAACGATGAGCAATCCTCTTCTACTTCTCATAAATATGTAAAACCTACCCTTCCTCACTTAAATCTTCTTTATTATTCAAACGATGTGCAATCGTCTCTGGCTGAATTGGACTTAATACTACATGCCCATCATCCATAACAATAACCGCCCTTGTTTTTCTCCCATACGTAGCATCAAGCAAAGCATTATGTTCACGCGCTTCCTGTACTGTTCGTTTAATAGGAGCTGACTCCGGACTTACAATAGCAATAATTCGATGAGCAGATACAATATTTCCGTATCCAATATTTAAAAACCGCATGGCCATAGTTTGCGCCTCCTAGTAAGTCTATCCGATTTCTCCACCACGTATAACTTTATATATTTTTTGAAAGCTACTCAATATTTTGTACTTGTTCACGAATTTTTTCAAGGTTATTTTTCATTTCTACGACATATTTTGAAATTGTTAAGTCATTTGCCTTAGAACCTATCGTATTTACTTCCCTATGCATCTCTTGCACAATGAAGTCCATTTTCCTTCCAACAGGCTCTGTAATTTGCAGTGCTTCACGAAATTGATCTAAATGACTCTGTAATCGAACTAATTCTTCGTGAATATCTGAACGCTCTGCAAATATTGCTATTTCTGTCAACAATCGTTGTTCATCTAAATCTTGATTATGTAATTCTTTTAAGCGATTTTCTAATCGTTCACGATATTTTTGTGTGACAATTGGTGCATGTGGAATAATTGCATTTACACAATTATGAATCTCTTGCAAACGATATGCTATATCTTTATGTAATCGTTCTCCTTCGCCATCTCTCATCGTTTTCAACATATGAGCAGCTTGGCGAACAGCCTCATATAAACCGGTTTCAAATTGTTCATTTACATTTTCTATTTCTTCAACTGCCGTTACTTCTGGCATTCTCATTAGCTGCCCGAGTGTAATAGAATCTTGTAATTGAAATTTCCCTTTTATATTTTCCATAATGGATTGGTACTGTTCAAGAAGTTCCCAATTCACAGTTAATTTTCTTTCAACAAGCCCTTCACCTGTTATACTAATAGACACTTCAATACGTCCACGGCGAACTTGCTTTGCAATTATTTTACGAATCTTGTCTTCAAACACCATCATTTGCTTCGGAAGCCGAATACTCATTTCTAAAAAACGATGGTTCACCGACTTCATTTCTACTGTTATTTGAAAAGTATCGTTTTCTACCTTCGATCTTCCAAATCCTGTCATACTACAAATCATCTTTATCACATCCAAGCCATGAAATAACTCAATGAAAAAGGCAATAGAGACAAGGCTCTACTACCTTCTGTAAATTATATCATATTTTCATATCATTGACTATTTCAAGTTTAATCCCTTCTTATATAACAGTGGCTTTTTCTTTTTTTCCTTTTTTCTTGTTAATAAGGATCCTACTAATAAGAAGGTAGGAATAGATGATAATCCCCCAATTAACAACCAATCTCGTGCTTGTATCGGCATTGTGCTAAAAATCGGCTGTAATGGTGGATAATATATAACTACAAGCATTAACAGTAAAGAAATAATAACCGCCCCTACTAAATATATATTTCCAAACGGGTTGCGGTGAAATATAGAATGTTCACTACGACAATCAAATACATGAATAAGCTGAGCCAGTACTAATGTTGCGAAGGCTACCGTTTGTGCATACTTCAATTCATTCGGATGCTGGTTAAATGCAATAATAAACGCTACTAATGTCACTGCTCCGATTAGAAAACCACGACTTATAATTTTCCATGCAAGCCCTCTAGCGAACACCCCTTCTTTCGGATGGCGTGGTGTTCTCTTCATCACATCTCCTTCAGCCTTATCCAAACCTAATGCCATCGCTGGTAAACCGTCAGTAACTAAGTTCACCCATAAAATTTGAATTGGAACCATCGGCAATGGCAGTGCCAGTAACATCGCAAATAACATAACTAAAATTTCACCAACGTTAGATGCTAACAAATACCGAATAAACTTCCGAATATTTTCATATATGTTTCTACCTTCTTTAATCGCCGATTTAATCGTAGCAAAGTTATCATCTAACAACACAAGTGAAGAAGCTTCTTTTGCAACATCTGTCCCTGTAATTCCCATCGCAATCCCTATATCAGCTGTTTTAATAGCTGGAGCATCGTTCACTCCATCACCTGTCATAGCTACTATATGCCCCTTATTTTGCAGCGCCTTAACGATTTTCAATTTATGCTCAGGAGACACACGAGCGAATACATACGTATCTTCTACAATATCTTCTAATGCCTCTACATCCATATTCGCAAGTTCTACACCTTCAACAACGCGTCCACCCGCTGGTAAAACCCCTAACTGTTCCGCAATTGCCATTGCTGTCACTTTATGATCTCCCGTAATCATTACCGTTCTAATACCAGCTTCCTTACACTCTTTCACCGCTTGTGCCACTTCTGGTCTTGGCGGATCTATCATTCCTTGTATTCCAACAAGCATAAAATCATGCTCGACTTCTCTTTCGTGTTCAATTGAATCTGTAGCTTTTAACGGTTTAAATGCCACCGCAATCGTTCGTAACGCCTGACTTCCTAAACTATGAATCGCTGCCTGCACTTCTTTTCGATACATTTCACTTAAAGGCTGCTGCTTATTTCCCCACAAAATTGTTTGACTCATTTGCAAAAGAACATCTGGTGCTCCTTTTGTAATAACAAATTTTTTACCTTCACGATCACGAACAATAACGCTCATCATTTTTCTAGTTGAATCAAAAGGAAATTCACGAATGACTTCAAACTTTCCTTTAAGAGCTTCACGTGATATTCCCGCCTTCATTGCAGCCGCAACGAGAGCTCCTTCTGTTGGATCTCCATCTAACACATACGTCTTTTTCTTTTGAATAACATTCGCATTATTACATAAACAGCCAAATGTAAGTAGTTGATACAATGATTTCGTCTTAGTAGGGTCAATTACTTCTTCACCTTTCATAAACGAACCTGCCGGCTCATAGCCTTGACCTGTTACTTTCCACAATTCTCCGCCTGACCACATATGCGTTACCATCATTTTATTTTGTGTCATTGTTCCTGTTTTATCTGAGCAAATAACAGAAGCACAGCCTAACGTTTCTACAGCTGGTAACTTTCGCACAATTGCCCTCTTTTTAATCATACGCTGTACACCAAGTGATAGCGCAACCGTAACGATAGCTGGTAATCCTTCTGGAATAGCTGCAACAGCAAGCGAAACCCCAGCCAAAAACATGTGATACACTTCATTCCCTTGATATACACCAGCTAATACAACAAGAGCCGTCAAAATAAGAGCAACAATAATCAAAATTTTCCCAAGCTGTTCTAATCTTCTTTGTAATGGCGTTTCCATTTGCACAGCATTTTGCAACATATTTGCAATTTGCCCCATAGCTGTATTCATTCCAGTCGCTACGACTACTCCTGTTCCAGCACCTCTCGTTATCATCGTCCCCATAAATGCCATGTTTTTTTGATCACCAATTGAAACATCTTGGCCTTGTAACGCCTCTACCTTCTTTTGTACAGGCAATGACTCTCCTGTAAGAGCCGATTCTTCAATATATAAACTTGAAGATTCCACAAGGCGAACATCCGCGCCAATACGGTCGCCACTAGAAAACTTAATAATATCACCTAGTACAAGTGCTTTTGACGGCGCTTTGATCCACTTTCCATTTCTTAGTACAGTAACTTGAGGGGCTGCCAATTCTTTTAAAGCTTCCAACGATTTTTCAGCTTTCCTCTCTTGAAAGAAACCGAGGACACCATTGATAATAACAATTGCAACGATTGCAATCGAATCAATATACTCTCCTAAAAAAGCTGAAATAATTGTAGCACCAAATAAAACAAGTACCATAAAATCTTTAAATTGCGCTAAAAACACCATAAGCGCAGAAGGCCGCTTTGCTTCTTGCAATTCATTTGTACCAAATTTCTTTAATCGGCCCTCCGCTTCTTGCTCTGTAAGACCTACCTCCACATTCGTATTCGTTCTTTCCTCCACTTCATGTGCTCGCATTTCATACCAATTCATCCTGCCATCGACCTCCTGATTCCAGACATACTCTAATGAAAGCTTATTCAGCCTCGTCCAAAAAAATGCTATAATTAACTTTTAGTTAGAAAGGAGTGTTCATTCATGGCATTCGATGGATTATTTACAAGAGCAATTACACATGAAATTGCAAATTCTCTTCAAACAGGAAGAATTTCAAAAATATATCAACCCTCAAAATATGAAGTTTTATTACATATTCGAGCAAACGGAAAAAATCAAAAGCTGATTCTTTCATCTCACCCTACATATGCGCGTATGCACTTAACAAATCAAAGCTACGATTCACCAGCGCTACCGCCGATGTTTTGTATGCTTCTTCGCAAACATTTAGAAGGTGGATTTATTGAAAAAATTGAACAAATTGACTTAGAACGTATTATTCAAATTACAGTCCGCAGTCGTAATGAAATCGGTGACGAATCAGTAAAAACATTAGTAATCGAAATAATGGGACGACACAGTAATATTATCTTAGTAGATACGAAAACAAATGTTATTTTAGATAGCTTAAAACACGTTTCTTTAGCGGTAAACCGACATCGTACTGTATATGCTGGAGCTGAATATGTTGCCCCACCAGCACAACATAAAGTTAATCCGCTTCTTATCGAAACAGAAGATGATTTCATTAAACCGCTCGACTTTTTATCTGGCAACATGGACAAACAACTTGTCGGAGCATTCATGGGAATTTCCCCATTATTTGCAAAAGAAGTTGTAAAAAAAGCAGGTATGGCAAATGAAAAAGCATTATCTGAAGCTTTCTTCAGCTTGCAAAAACCTTTGCTAACACATCAGTACGTGCCAGCAATGATAACAGCAAATGGAAAAGAGTTCTTTTACCTATTCCCTCTTTCTCACTTACAAGGAAATGAAAAAACATTTTCATCTGTTAGTGTATTATTAGATCGTTTCTTCTTTGGTAAAGCAGAGCGCGATCGTGTAAAACAACAAGCTCACGATTTAGAACGATTTATGCAAAATGAGAAGTCAAAAAATGAAAAGAAACTAATTAAACTGGAAAAAACATTACAAGATGCCGGAGAAGCAGATAAATATCAACTATTTGGAGAGCTACTTACAGCCAATATGTACGCTTTGAAAAAAGGTGATAAAGAGATTGAAGTCGTTAACTATTACGACGAAAATGGTGGGACTGTAAAAATCACATTAAATCCTTTAAAAACACCATCTGAAAATGCACAACGCTATTTCCAAAAGTACCAAAAAGCGAAAAATTCAGTTGCTATTGTAGAAGACCAAATCGTAAAAACAAATGAAGAAATTCTTTATTTTGATAGCTTACTTCAACAAATGGAGGCTGCTTCTTCAAAAGATATTGAAGAGATTCGTGAAGAACTGGCCGAAGAAGGTTATGTGCGCAATCGTAAGAAGAAAAATGCAAAGAAAAAACCGACAAAACCAGTATTGGACAAATATTTAGCTAGTGATGGTACAGAAATTTTCGTCGGTAAAAACAATAAGCAAAATGATTATTTAACAACGAAATTCTCCCGTCGCGATGAAATTTGGTTACATACGAAAGACATACCTGGGTCCCACGTTGTCATTCGTTCTCTTGAACCTACGGAAGAGACTTTACATGAGGCCGCTAAAATCGCTGCTTATTACAGTAAAGCAAAAGATTCTAGCTCTGTTCCTGTAGATTTCACAAAGGTACGCCACGTCAAAAAACCGAGCGGTGCAAAACTTGGATTTGTTACATATGACAATCAACAAACATTATATGTAACACCAGATGCTGATACAGTAATGAAATTAAAAGCGTAAATACTTAAAAATGCGTTGCTAGCAAGCAACGCATTTTTCTATGTTTTCAGCTTAGTTCATATACCCATTCACTAATTCATAACATCTTTCTTTTGTCATCTTATATTTTTCATCTGCAGCTTTGATATATCTCATCGTTCCATTATTTTCATCTGTAGCAATTGCTTTAACTTTACTTTCCTAACTTCAATATTGTCAAAAAATTTGACAGTGCTATTTCATATTTGTATAAATTTTTTGACAGTGTGTAAAGAAAGTGAATCTTGAGTTGATGTTTTTTTCATTCTCCCAACTGCTAATTGAAGTAATCTGTATTTCACGAGCAGCCCACCGCCCACAAATAATGGGCTAAATTTCTTATCTTCTCTAAAACATATGTAATTCCCACTATCTTTTCTCTAAAGATATTTTTTGGCACGCTATTTGCTTTATTCAATACTGTGAAAAGGGGGAATTAACATGACTTTAAGAATTAATAAAATCCAAAATCAACTAAAAAACTATGAAATTGACGGATTACTTATTACAAAAAAAGAAAATCGCCAATATGCAACAGGCTTTACAGGTAGCGCTGGCGTCGTCTTAATCTCTGCGGATAACGCTGTTTTTATAACTGATTTTCGCTATGTAGATCAAGCGAAATCACAAATAAAAGACGCTGAAATTATTATGCATAAAGGAAATTTAGAGAAAGAAGTTGCAAATCAAGTATCAAAATTAAACATTCAAAAACTTGGAATTGAAGAAAATAACATGACATTGCAACAATATAAGAACTTACAAAAATACATACATGCGGAAATCGTTCAGGTGTGCGAAATCATCGAAGATATTCGTATTATTAAAGACACGCCTGAAATAGAAACAATGAAAATTGCGGCTACTATTGCGGACGAAGCATTTCACCACATCCTTCAGTTTCTAAAACCAGGAATAAGCGAGACTGATGTCCGAGATGAATTAGAATTTTTCATGCGAAAAAAAGGGGCTACCTCCTCATCGTTTCAAATTATTGTAGCTTCTGGCGTTCGTTCTTCCCTTCCTCATGGCGTTGCATCTAATAAAATAATCGAGCACGGCGATATCGTTACATTAGATTTCGGTGCACTTTATAACGGGTATTGTTCCGATTTAACACGTACTGTAGCAATCGGCGAACCATCAGAAGAATTCAAAAAAATATATAATGTGGTATTAGAAGCATTGAAGCGTGGAACTGAAGCCATTAAACCTGGAGAAACTGCGAAGAGTATTGATGATATAACGAGAAATTACATTACAGAACATGGATACGGTCAATATTTTGGTCACTCTACTGGTCATGGGCTTGGGTTAGAAATTCATGAACCTCTCCGTCTATCCCAAGAAAGTACGGCTACTTTAGAAGAAGGTATGGTTGTTACAATTGAACCAGGGATTTATATACCAAACTGGGGTGGTTGTAGAATTGAAGATGATATCGTCATTACAAAAGACGGATATGAAGTTATTACAAAAGCGAATAGAGAATTAATTGTTATTCCTTGTTAAAGTTTCACGTATTTGAAGATGAAATCAATCATCGCGGACAAATTCGTTTAATTAAAAAGATGCAAAAAGCTCATTCAGTAAAATAGGAAAATGCCACCGAATAAGGTGGCATTTTCTTTTATTCATTAGCGAATAGCTTTTCGTTTACTTTTTTAGCGACAACCGCTACCGCTATTAAAATGCATATTAAATATAGCAATTTCGCGATGAATAACCACCCTTGAAAAATTACAATTCCATCTATTATCTCATTTCCTTTCAGTAACAAAAACGGAATCGTGCTAATTACAAATACAAACTCGATACTAAGAACAATTTTCTTTTTTCGACTATATGCTTTCCATTCACTCCAGCGGTACAAAGGAGCAAAAAACAGTACGCCTATACATAAGATAACGCCTATCCATTCACTTTTAAGAAATTGTCCTGAAATGATAGATAATATTAAACAAGCAAGTACACCATAATACCCTATTTTTTCTCTCACTCGTACTACCTCCAATCTATTTCTCCTTCAATTCCATTTTTAGGATTAATTGTATTGTAACATCCATATTTTATTCTTACCATTACAGTACATGAAATTTCATTTTTTTCTTTTTCCTATACTCACATACTTTCTCTGCTTTCATACAATAAACTACACGAACGCCTAAAGGATGTGGATGTTATGGGAGTTGAATTAACGCTTTTACATGCTCTCTATGTTCTTTGTTTACTCACTATTATTACCTTCTTTATTTTTAGAAAAGATACGACGATTATTTGTATCGTTTTTATCTTTTTATTAGCATTAACCGCAACTAGTTCTATCCCTCTTGCCATTAGTGGTATCTTTCAAAGTTTCATTTACGCCATTACCGAACTATTACCAACTATATTAATCATCTCCATTATCGTATCGATGAGCAATCTACTTGTTTATACCGGTATAAATGATACGATGATTTCACCATTTACAAAGATGATTCGTACACCTGCACATGCCTACTGGATTATCGGTCTTTTAATGATGACTATTTCCTTTTTCTTTTGGCCCTCTCCAGCTGTCGCTTTAATGGGAGCTATTTTATTACCTGTCGCTGTACGCGTCGGCCTTCCGCCAATTGGAGTCGCAATCGCTATGAACTTATTCGGACACGGCATTGCCTTATCAGGTGACTTCGTTATTCAAGGTGCACCAAAATTAACCGCGGATGCTGCTGGACTTCCTGTTTCTAGCGTTGTTTCTGCCAGTGTTCCCCTCGTTATCGTTATGGGCATTGTGACAACTTCTGTCGCATTTTTCTTCTTACGAAAAGAATTTCATACAGGCTTATCTATACAAGAATCTATCCCATCAACCGAGCCTTCTAAAACGCTCACTTCATTATCTCCTCGGGCAAAGAAATGGCTTGCCATATGTATCCCTATCGTATATATCATTGATATCCTTTGCATGATTCAGTTTAAACTACAAGGAAGCGACGCAACAGCACTTATCGGCGGGACGACTGTTATTATGATTATCATCATTTCTCTCATCGCCTACAAAGGAAATGGCCTGAATAAAACGACCGATTATTTTATAGAAGGACTCCAATTCGGATTTAAAATTTTTGGTCCAGTTATTCCAATTGCTGCACTTTTTTATTTAGGAGATAGCGGCTTTGTGAAAATTATTGGAGACTATTTACCGAACGGTTCACATGGAATTATTAACGACTTAGGAATCGCCTTATCTCAAACGGTTCCTTTAAATCAATATGTATCGGCTGGGACATTAACTATCGTTGGTGTCATTACCGGGTTAGACGGATCTGGTTTTTCTGGTATATCACTTGCTGGTTCGATTGCAAACCTTTTCGGAACAGCACTTGGGCATGGAACCGCTACATTAACAGCACTCGGACAAATTGCAGCCATATGGACCGGGGGCGGGACTTTAATTCCTTGGGCGCTTATTCCTGCCGCTGCCATTTGTAAAGTAGATCCATTTGAACTCGCACGCCGAAACTTTTTACCTGTTATTATCGGCTTAATCGTCACCACTATCGTTGCGATGTTTATTCTGTAACGTAAGCAAGGCAATACTTGCTTACGTTTTTTTAGGTTAAGTATTGAAACATCCTGACCTTCAAAAGGGATTATGTATATGTTAGCGAAATTATATTAAGAGAGTAATTATTTCAAAACGTTTACAAGAAACATATTACTTCTACTAGAAAAGGGGACATAACTATGAATGAATTGATTTTCGTCTTATTTCTTTGTCCATTACTTATTTTTATCGTTTCTATTATTGGAACACGTAGAACGAAAACGTATTACGTAATGCCGATTGTAACGTTTGCTAGTTTTTTAATAATAGGTGTTATCGCCTTCACTCCAAAATTTTTCTTTTGGGTTGGTATGTATAGCATCTTCTCATTTATCGTTTCTTATATGACTCTATTGTTTGTGAGAGGATATGAAGTTGCGGAAAATGCTAAGTAGTTATTAGTAAGGAGATTTTAATATGATTTTCTTTGATATCGATGGACCTTTGCATGAAATTTTAGCAATGATATAAAAAGACGACCGCGTTCCCCCGCAGTCGTCTTTTTATATATGAGTATTACGCTGTAACCCAAGCCTCGTCAGCTGGATTTTTACGCCACTCTTGTAATTTTTTCGTTTCAGCTTGTCCGATCATACCTTTTTCTGCTGCAACTTCAGTTAATGCACTGTAATCACTTAAAGAATATGATGCTACGTTTGCTGCTTCTAGTTTCTCTTTTCCTGACTCAAGCTCGTACGTGAAGATTGATACGATTCCTAATACTTCACAGCCAGCTTCGCGAAGTGCTTCTACACATGTAATTGCACTACCGCCAGTTGAAATTAAGTCTTCTACTACTACTACTTTTTGACCTTTTTCAGCTTTTCCTTCGATTTGGTTCCCTTTACCGTGACCTTTTGCTTTACTACGTACATAGCACATTGGTAAATCCATACGATCGCTTACCCATGCAGCGTGCGCAATACCAGCAGTTGCTGTTCCTGCAATAACTTCTACAGTTGGGAAGTGCTCTTTAATTAACTCTTCTAATCCAGCTGCAATCGCTTGTCGTACTTTTGGATAAGATAAAGTTAAACGATTATCACAATAAATTGGTGATTTTATACCAGAAGACCAAGTGAATGGATCATTCGGTTGTAAAAATACTGCTCCAATTTCTAATAAATGCGATGCGATTTCTTTTTTCATACTGTTACACCTTCCCACTGTTGTTTTACTGTTTTATACGCTTCAAGCGGATTTTCTGCTTTTGTAATACTACGTCCAACTACGATGTAGCTTGAACCAAGTTCCCTCGCACGTTTCGGTGTTGCAACGCGCACTTGGTCATTCACATCATCACTTGCAAGACGAATCCCCGGTGTTACTGTTACAAATTCATTTCCGCATACTTCACGTAATTTTGGTACTTCAAGTGTTGAACAAACAACGCCATCAAGTCCACTTTCTTTCGTTAATTTTGCATAATGAGCAACCGCTTCTTCTAACGTTTTCTCAATACCAATCTCTTTTTTCATCATAGCTTCCGAAGTGCTTGTTAGTTGTGTAACTGCAATACAAATCGGTCTCTCTTTTCCTTCTTGCTTACCTTCCTCTAATCCCTCAATCGCAGCTTTCATCATACTACTTCCCCCAGCAGCATGAACATTTACCATATCTACATCTAGACTAGCTAGGCTACGCATAGCGCTTTTTACCGTATTCGGAATATCATGAAGTTTTAAATCTAGAAAAATCTTATGCCCTTTTTCTTTTAAGTACGTAATAATTGCAGGACCCTCTTTGTAAAATAACTCCATACCCACTTTGACAAATAACTCTTCCCCTTCAAAGTGATGTAAGAATTGTTCTACCTCTTGTTTCCCTGGAAAATCTAGTGCAACAATTAGCGACTGTGACATACTTACTTCCAGCTCCTTCCTTGACATTCCGAAATGTGATCAAATCCTAATTCATCTAGTAATGCTGGTAATTCTTCAATAATTGTCGGACATACGAAAGGATCAATAAAGTTCGCCGTTCCAACTGCAACCGCGCTTGCGCCAGCATAGAAGAATTCAATTACATCTTCCGCTGTTTCAATACCACCCATTCCGATAATCGGAATGTTAACCGCTTGACTTACTTCATGTACCATACGAATTGCTACTGGCTTAATCGCAGGCCCTGATAGTCCGCCCGTACGGTTTGCTAAAATTGGTTTTGCAGTTTTTAAATCTAGACGCATACCAAGCAATGTATTAATCATCGTTAAACCGTCCGCACCCGCATTTTCAATTGCTTTTGCAATTTCCACAATGTTTGCCACGTTCGGTGACAATTTCACATATACCGGTACTTCAGAAACCTCTTTTACTCGCTTCGTTAAATCAGCAGCAATTTCAGGATTTGTACCAAAAGCGATACCACCCGTTTTTACGTTTGGACAAGAAATATTTAATTCTAGCGCATGAACATTAGGTGCCTTTGAAATTGCCTTCGCAACCGCTACGTAATCCTCAGCTTGTGAACCCGCAACGTTTGCAATAATCGGAAGATCAAATTGCTCGAGAAAAGGTAATTCAGAATTCATTACCTTTTCTAATCCAGGATTTTGAAGCCCGATTGCATTTAGCATTCCGCCTGGTGTTTCCGCAACACGAGGCGTTGGGTTTCCATAACGAGGTTGTTCTGTTGTCGCTTTAATCATAATTGATCCAAGTACACTTAAATCATAGAACTGTGCATACTCACGACCAAATCCGAAGCAACCAGATGCTGGGATGATTGGATTTTTTAATGATAACCCTGGTAATTCAACTTGCAATCTGTTCATAGTACAACCTCCCCGATTGGAAATACTGGTCCGTCGCTACACACCTTCTTGTAAGAATGTCCACTCGGATCTGCTTGTAAATGGCATACACACGCGAAACATGCTCCGATGCCACAGCCCATACGTTCTTCTAATGAAATGTAGGCTTTTCTCTCCTTATAGCGTCCTTCTAATGCACGAAGCATCGCTAAAGGTCCACATGAGTAGAGAATGTCAAAGTCAATTCCATAGCTATCAATTACATCTGTTACAAACCCTTTTGTACCATGTGTACCATCAACTGTTGCAACATACGTATCACCAAGCTCTGCGAATTTCTCTTCATAGAAGACAACATCTTTCGTTTGGAAACCTAAGATGTGAATAACGCGTACTCCTTTTGCTACAAGACGCTGTGACAATTCATATAGTGGTGGTACACCAATCCCCCCACCAACTAATAGAGCCGTTTGTCCAGATTGCGCTTCTTCTACAGGAAATCCATGACCAAGTGGTCCTAACACATCTACAAGTTCACCTTGTTTTCTTTTCGCTAATGTTTTTGTTCCTTGTCCTTCCGCACGATATAGCATTGTAAATTCGTTCTTGTCTTGATCAACATTACAAATACTAATTGGGCGGCGCAGAAGGGGCGTAATGCCCTCTGCTACCTTAATGTGTACAAACTGCCCTGGATCGTTCATTTGCTGCACTAAATCCCCTTGAAGCACTAATTCGTAAATGTTTTTTGCGATTTCTTTTTGGTTAACGACGATCATATTTTGCTTTTGCATCATGCATGTACCACCTCGTGACGCTTCGTTTGCGTAATTTCTTTCATTGAATGAGCTGAGAATGTCATAGATTCTAATACTCTCAAGATTGCTCTCGTTGTATCAAGTGATGTTAAGCAAGCCACACCATTTTCTACTGATTCACGGCGAATGCGGAAACCATCACGCGCTGGTTGTTTTCCTTTTGTTAATGTATTGATTACAAACTGCGCTTTCCCTTGACGGATAATATCAAGTAAGTTGTAGTCTTCAGAATCAATTTTGTTTACAACTTGCACCGGAATGTTTTGTTCTGTTAGCGATTGTGCTGTTCCTGCTGTTGCTAATAAGTTATAGCCGATTTCATGGAAGCGTTTTGCAATTTCCAGCGCTTCTTCTTTATCTTTATCCGCTACAGTGATGATTACTGATCCGTGCGTTGGAATGTTAATTCCTGAAGCAACAAGTCCTTTATATAATGCTTTTTCAAGCGTTAAATCTTTACCCATTACTTCCCCTGTTGATTTCATTTCAGGCCCTAATGTTGTATCAACTGAGCGTAGTTTCGCAAATGAGAATACCGGTGCTTTTACATACACTTCCTTCTCTTCTGGGTGATAGCCAGTTCCATATCCTTGTTCTACAAGATTTTGACCTAAAATAACTTTCGTTGCGATATTTGCCATCGGTACGCCTGTAATTTTACTTAAGAATGGTACTGTACGGCTCGCACGTGGATTTACTTCAATTACATACACTTCATCTTTGAATACTACAAACTGAATGTTTAGTAATCCAACAATGTTTAAACCTTTTCCAAGCGCAATTGTATGTTCAATAATTTGTTCTTTTAGTTTTTCAGATAAGCTCTGTGGTGGATATACTCCAATTGAATCCCCAGAGTGAACTCCAGCGCGTTCGATATGTTCCATAATACCTGGAATGAATACATTCTCACCGTCTGAAATTGCATCTACTTCAATTTCTTTACCAACCATATAACGGTCGATTAATACTGGGTGATCTGCGTGAACTTTAACCGCATTTTTCATGTAGTGCAGTAATTCTTCTTGACGATATACGATTTCCATCGCACGTCCACCTAGTACGTAAGATGGTCTTACTAATACTGGGTAACCAATTTTGTCAGCAATCGCTACCGCTTGCTCTACAGTCGTTGCTGTTTTACCAACTGGTTGCGGGATACCAAGCTTTGTTAAAGCTGCTTCAAACTTATCACGATCTTCTGCACGGTCTAAATCTTCAAGTGATGTTCCTAAGATTTTCACACCGTGTGCTTCTAATTTAGCTGCTAAGTTAATTGCCGTTTGTCCACCGAATTGGACGATAACACCTTCTGGCTTTTCTAAATCGATAATGTGCATTACATCTTCGATTGTTAATGGTTCAAAGTATAATTTGTCAGAAATACTGAAGTCTGTTGAAACTGTTTCTGGGTTGTTATTAACAATGATTGCCTCATATCCAGCTTCTTTTATTGCCCATACAGAGTGAACTGTTGCATAATCAAACTCAACACCTTGACCAATACGGATTGGACCAGATCCTAGTACAACTACACTCTTACGATCTGTTACAATCGATTCATTCTCGTCACCATATGTGCTGTAGTAGTATGGTGTTGCAGATTCAAACTCTGCCGCACAAGTATCTACCATCTTATAAACAGGAGTCATATTGCTTTCTTTACGCATATCGTAAATTTCACGCTCTGTTTTGTTCCAAGCATTGGCGATGAAATGGTCACTGAAGCCCATTTCTTTCGCAGATTGTAACACTTCCATATTTCCTACATTCGCTTTTATTTCGCGTTCCATGTTTACGATATTTTCAACTTTTTGTAAGAAGAAGAAGTCCATTTCACACCATTCGTTGATTTCTTCTTTCGTTACACCTTGACGGATCGCTTCTGCTACAACGAACAGACGCTCGTCATCAGCTTTTATAATACGCTTTTTCATCGTTTCTTTATCAAGCTCTTTTAAGTGGTCTAACTCTAGGTGATAAACGCCAAGCTCTAAAGAACGGATCGCTTTTAATAATGATTGTTCTAAGTTACGTCCGATTGACATAACTTCACCAGTTGCCTTCATTTGTGTACCAAGTGTTCTGTTTGCTGATTCAAACTTATCAAATGGCCAACGTGGAATTTTTGAAACAACATAGTCTAATGCTGGCTCGAAGCAAGCGTATGTTTTTTGTGTTACTGGGTTTACAATTTCATCTAATGTTAAACCGACTGCAATTTTCGCCGCTAGCTTCGCAATTGGATATCCAGTTGCTTTAGATGCTAGTGCAGACGAACGACTCACACGCGGGTTTACTTCGATTACATAGTATTGGAAGCTATGTGGATCAAGTGCAAGCTGAACGTTACATCCACCTTCAATTCCTAATGCGCGAATAATTCGTAATGAAGTGTTTCGTAACATTTGATACTCACGGTCACTTAATGTTTGGCTCGGTGCTACAACGATAGAATCACCTGTGTGAACCCCAACCGGATCAATATTTTCCATGTTACATACTACAATCGCGTTATCATTCGAATCGCGCATTACTTCATATTCAATTTCCTTACAACCGGCAATACTCTTTTCTAATAAACATTGTGTTACTGGACTATGTTTTAATCCACCTGATACGATTTCAATTAGTTCTTCTACATTACTACAGATTCCGCCACCTGTTCCCCCCATTGTAAATGCTGGGCGAACAATAACTGGATAACCAATTTCTTTTACAAACTCATGTGCTTCTTCCAGCGTATGAATAATCGTGCTAGATGGAATTGGTTCATTTAATTCCTGCATTAATGTACGGAATAAATCACGATCCTCGGCTTGCTCGATTGCTGATAATTTTGTTCCTAAAATTTCAACTCCGCACTCTTCAAGTATGCCTGATTTCGCAAGTTCAACCGCCATATTCAGGCCTGTTTGACCACCTAATGTTGGTAGAAGTGCATCTGGACGTTCTTTACGAATGATACGGCTTACGAATTCTAATGTTAATGGTTCTATATATACTTTATCTGCTGTTGCAGTATCTGTCATAATTGTTGCTGGGTTAGAGTTAACAAGGATTACTTTGTAACCTTCTTCTCTAAGAGATTGACAAGCTTGTGTTCCAGAATAATCAAACTCTGCTGCTTGCCCAATTACAATTGGTCCTGATCCGATTACTAAAATTGTGTTAATGTCTAGGCGTTTTGGCATAACTCTTCCCCTTCTTTCTTGAAGTTTTCAATCATTGCTAAGAAATCTTCGAATAAATCATTTGCATCTTCTGGTCCTGCAGAAGCTTCTGGATGGTATTGTACTGTAAATGCTGGGAACTTCGTATGACGAAGGCCTTCTACTGTTCCGTCGTTTAACGCAACATGCGTAATTTCAAGATCTATATTTTCAACTGACTCTTCTTCTACTGCGTAACCATGGTTTTGAGAAGTGATTGCTACTTTTCCAGTTGCAAGATTTTTCACTGGATGATTTAAACCACGGTGACCGAATTTTAACTTACTTGTATTTGCACCAGATGCTAGCGCGAACAATTGATGTCCTAGGCAAATCCCGAATAAAGGAACTTTACCAATAATGTTTTTTAACATTTCAATTGCTTCTGGTACATCTTTTGGGTCCCCAGGTCCATTACTTAACATAATTCCATCTGGGCTAAGACGTAAAATTTCTTCTGCTGTTGTATTGTAAGGTACAACAATTACATCACAGTCACGCTTATTTAATTCTCGTAAAATACCATGTTTCATTCCGAAGTCTACAAGTACAACGCGATGACCACGGCCTGGACTTGGGTATGGGTCTTTTGTTGATACGCGTTTCACATGATCTGTAAAGACAGTTGCTTTCAATTGGCTCACGATGTCCTCTACATCCACATCCATATTGCAAAGACGTCCGCGTAAAGTTCCATATTCACGAATTTTTCTTGTTAATTTTCTCGTATCAATTCCTGCTAATCCTGGGATATTTCTTTCTTTCAAGTAATCATTTAACGAAATTTCATTACGGAAGTTTGATGGGTGATCACAAATTTCGTTTACGATTAAACCATTTACAGATGGGTGAATTGATTCAAAATCATCACGGTTAATGCCGTAGTTTCCGATTAATGGATACGTAAATGTTACGATTTGACCGCAGTATGATGGATCAGATAAAGTTTCTTGATATCCAGTCATCCCAGTTGTAAATACAACCTCACCTGACTTTTCGATTTCTCCTCCGAAACCTTTTCCAATTAATACCGTTCCATCTTCTAAGATAAGTTGTCTTTTCATACTAATGCACTCTCCTTTTGCCATGCGATCTTACCACCAACGATTGTCATAACCGGCCAACCTTGGCATTTCCAACCTGCGAATGGTGTATTTTTTCCTTTTGATAAGAATGTTGTTGGATCAATTTCTTCTTCTTGTTCTAAATCGATAATTGTAATATCAGCTGTTCTACCTTCTGTTAGGCGCCCTGCTTCTAAACCGAATGTGTCAGCTGGTTTTTCTGTTAAGAATTGAATTAGTTGCTCTAATGTAATGATTCCTTTTTTCACAAGGTTCGTATATAAAAGCGGGAATGCTGTTTCAAAACCAGTAATTCCGAACGGTGCTCTTTCAATCCCTTGCGCTTTCTCTTCTGCAGTATGCGGTGCATGGTCAGTTGCGATCATATCAATTGTTCCATCTAATAGTCCTTCAATTAACGCTGCATGATCTTCTTTTCCTCGAAGCGGTGGATTCATTTTAAAGTTAGGATCAGCCGATGGGATATCATCTTCACATAATACTAAGTGATGCGGTGTTACTTCTGCTGTCACCTTAATTCCAGCACGTTTCGCATCACGGATTACACGTACAGATCCTTTTGTACTTACGTGACATACGTGGTAGTGACAATTTGCAGCTTCCGCAAGTAAGATGTCCCGGGCAATATGTACGGATTCACATACTGATGGGATACCGTTTAATCCGTGTTTCTCAGAAAACTTCCCTTCATGTACACATCCTTTATTAATAAGTGTGTTCTCTTCACAGTGTGCAACAACTGCCATATTTAATTTCGATGCACGCTTCATTGCAGCTAACATCATGCTTGCATCTTGCACGCCTACGCCATCATCAGTGAAAGCAAACGCTCCAAGTTCTTTTAACGTTTCAAAATCAGTCATTTCAGAACCTGCTTGACGTACTGTAATGGCTCCATATGGTAATACATTTACATGTGCTTTTTCTTTAATACGCTTTTGCAGGTCTTCCATATGTTCTTTACAATCTGGTACTGGGCGTGTGTTTGGCATTGCGCAAATTGTAGTAAATCCACCTTTTGCTGCTGCAAGTGTTCCTGTTTCAATTGTTTCTTTATGTTCACCACCTGGTTCACGAAGATGAACGTGTACATCTACTAATCCAGGTGCGATTAACTTTCCATTTACATCGATTACTTCAGCATTATCTGCCGTAATATTTTCTGCCACCTTCGCAATTTTACCGTCTTGTACGAGAAGATCTGTTGCTACAATTGTTCCTTCTTCATTCATATAACGACCGTTTTTAAACAAATAATTCATGTTTCATTCCTCCTAATACATTTGGTAATGCGCGTTTTAGTACAGCCATTCTTACGTAGACCCCGTTTTCCATTTGCTTAAATATGCGTGAGCGTTCACACTCGACAAGTTCACTCGCAATTTCAACATCACGGTTTACAGGGGCTGGATGCATAATAATGCTTCCTTCTTTCATACGTTTTTCTCTTTCAACTGTTAACCCATGTTGCTCGTGATACTCTTTCATAATGTCTGTTTCATAATGGTCATGACGCTCATGTTGTACACGAAGTAACATCATCACATCCACTTCTGGAACAAGTTCATCTAAACTCTTGTACGTTCCAAATGTGTTCTCTTCATCTTTCCACTCTTCTGGGCTTGCAAAGTAAATTGTCGCGCCCAGTTTCGTTAATGCTTCTGCATTAGAACGTGCTACTCGGCTATGACGAACATCCCCAACTATTGCAATCTTCAAACCTTCAAATCTTCCAAACTCTTGTTTAATTGTTAGAAGATCGAGTAGACATTGCGTTGGATGATTTCCACATCCATCTCCAGCGTTCAAGATTGGGATATTCACCTGATCTTTTAATTCATCGAAGTAACGATCTTGCTCATGGCGGATGACTACCGCTTTTGTTCCGATTGATTCTAGTGTTCTTATCGTATCGTATAAAGTTTCTCCTTTTTGTACGCTAGATGCATCTGCGGAAAAGTCTAACACTTCAAGTCCTAATCTCTTCTCAGCAACTTCAAAGCTAAATCTCGTCCTCGTACTATTCTCAAAGAACAAGTTCGCAACAAATGTTTGCTCTGTCGTTTTTCTCTCTTTTCCATTCGCAAAATCTTCCGCGTCTTTTAGGATTTCTGAAATTTCTTGTTCCGATAATTCACTCATCGTTAACAAATGGCTCATCGTCATCCCTCATCTTTCTGTTTTTTATGATAACACCATTGAATTTATATAACAATAACTGTATAAAAATACCCTAGCCTTTGAGACTAGGGTGCGTTAAAGTAGCCACCCTTTTCTATCTCACAGGACTGAATTAAAAGGTTATTTTTATGAAGCAATCTGCTTAGATTGTTTTGTTTTGTTGGTTTGTTTTGTCTCTGGTAGTAGTAGATTTAATAGTACACCTACAATTGCTGCTAGTGCCATTCCTTCTACTTGGAACGATTCACCTACGTGTAGTACCGCCCCGCCAATACCGATTACTAGTATAACTGATGCAATCATTAAGTTTCGTTTGTCGCCTAAGTCTGTTTTATCGTCTACCATCATACGTAAACCACTTGATGCGATTACACCGAAGAGTAAGATTGATACACCACCCATAACCGGTGTTGGAATCGAATGAATCAGTGCTGAAATCTTCCCGATAAATCCAAACATGATTGCAAACACTGCTGAACCGATGAATAAGTATACACTGTATGCTCTCGTAATTGCTAACACACCGATGTTTTCACCGTACGTTGTATTCGGTGGTCCTCCTATTAGTGATGCGATTAATGTTGCTACCCCATCACCGAAGATTGAACGATGTAAACCTGGTTTTTCAATTAAATCTCTTTTAATAACATTTCCAAGTACAATTTGATGTCCGATATGTTCTGAAATTGTTACAAGTGCAACTGGTACCATTAAGAGTACAATTTTCCATGAAAACTCTGGAGTGTATGTTACAAACGGTACTGTGAAGTCTGGTATGACAAACCATTTCGCCTCAGCTACTGGCTTTAAATCTACTAGCCCTTGGAAGTAAGCGAATATATACCCGCCGATGATTCCAAGTAGCACTGGTATGATACTGAAAAACCCTCTCCCGAATATGGAGCAAATGATTGTAATTGCTAATGTTACTAATGCTACTGAAAAGTGTGTAATGCTATACTTACCATCCGTACCGTTCATCGCCATGTTCACTGCTGTATGTGCTAAAGATAAACCGATTACCATTACGACTGGTCCAACTACGATTGGCGGAAGTAATTTCATAATCCATTCTGACCCAGATTTTTTAATTCCGAGTGAGATTAAGATGTACACAAGTCCTGCTAGTAAACCTCCAAGCATCGCTGCTCCAGGTCCACCTGCTGTTTTCGCTGTAATAATTGGTGCAATAAAGGCGAATGATGATCCTAAATATGCTGGTACTTGACCTTTCGTTATTAGAAGAAACGCTAGCGTTCCTAATCCACTTGATATTAAAGCTACTGATGGATTCAGTCCTGTTAAAAACGGAACAAGCACTGTTGATCCAAACATCGCGAACAAATGTTGTATACTTAATAATAACCATTTTCCCGGTTTCGGTACTTCATGAATGTCTAACACTGGCTTTTGTTCCATTGTTACATCCTCCTTCAGTTTTAATTTTTGCAATAAAAAAACTCTTTGTGCCTGTGCACAAAGAGTCCTACACTTTCGTATGTCAAATTTGACATATGAAAGCCAAGACCCTTTGGCAGCCTCACAGGACTACATTTAAAAGGGCTTTACTTATCGTATATGCTTACTCGATCTTGTTGATCTGTCTCTTGCAAATCAACTTCGATACGCTCTTCACTAGATGTTGGAATGTTCTTTCCTACATAATCAGCGCGAATTGGTAATTCACGGTGACCTCTATCAACAAGAACAGCCAATTGGATTTGTGATGGTCTACCTAAATCCATAAGAGCATCCATTGCTGCTCGAACTGTTCTTCCTGTATATAACACATCATCCACAAGGATAACTTTTTTCTTCGTAATATCTACAGGAATATCAGAACCTTTTACAAGTGGTTCTTTATGTTTCGATTGTAGTGTTAAATCATCACGATATAACGTAATATCTAACTCTCCTACTTCCATCTCTTTTCCTTCAATTTGACCAATTCGTTCTGCCAAACGTTGTGCAATAAAAATTCCACGTGTTTTTATTCCGACAAGAACACAATTATCGACACCTTTATTTCGTTCCACGATTTCATGACTAATTCGTGTTAAAGCGCGGCGAATCATTTGGTCATCTAAAACGACAGCTTTCTCTTGCATGCTCTACACCTCCAAGCTTTTTTTTCTTGCGTGAGAGTAATGGTATAAAAAAAGTCCTCTCAGCGTGTGCGAGAGGACTTTTGAAATACTTAGGGTACAGCATACCCTAAGTATTTCAAACCGTTACCTTCTCAACCTCACGGGGCTGTGTTAAAGGATCATTATTTAACTGTTGTCAGTATCTCAGTTTTCTTATGATTTGTCAATACTATTTCCGTAAAATATTTAGCGCTTCTTCAAACACTTCTGGAATCGGTGCCTCAAACTCAATATATTCACCAGTACGAGGGTGATCGAAACCTAAAATCCCTGCATGAAGTGCTTGTCCATTCATATCTAATGTTTTCTTCGGACCATACTTTGGATCCCCTGCAAGTGGATAACCAATATATCTCATATGAACACGAATTTGATGTGTACGTCCCGTTTCTAAGCGACATTCTACAAATGTGAAATCCTTAAATCGCTCTAACACTTGGAAATGCGTAACTGCATTCTTACCATTTTCATCAACAGTCATACTTTGACGTTCTTTTTTATCACGACCAATTGGAGCATCAATTGTTCCTTTATCATGTGGAATTACACCATGTACAATCGCTTTATAGCGTCTTGTTACCGTTTTTGCTACAAGTTGATTTACAAGTGATTCGTGCGCCATATCATTTTTAGCAACCATTAATAATCCAGATGTATCCTTATCAATACGGTGTACTATACCAGGACGCATTACACCGTTAATACCTGATAGGTCTGTACAGTGATGCATAAGTCCGTTTACAAGCGTACCCTTCGTATGCCCTGGTGCTGGATGTACTACCATGCCACGCGGCTTATTTACAACTAGTACATCGGCATCTTCATAATAAACTTCTAAATTCATATCTTCCGGTTGAATATCTAACTCTTCTGGCTCGGGAATTGTTACTGTAATTTCATCATTTCCTTTTACTTTATAATTCACTTTAACTGATTTCCCATTTACTGTCACAACAGCATCTTTAATCCATTGCTGCACTTGTGAACGTGACCATTCACTGTTTATTTCTGCAACGAATTTATCAATTCGCTCGCTTTTTTGTTCTTCTGCAACTGTTACTTGTACTACTTCACTCATTCAATTACTCCTTCGTTTTCTTTCCTTCTAATACTGTTTGAATAATAATTAATACAACTCCAATACATAGTGCTGAGTCAGCTATATTGAATACTGGATAGTTGTACGAGAAAATATACACGTGAATGAAATCCACTACTTCTTGTCTAAATACACGATCAATAAAATTGCCAATTGCTCCGCCTAAAATTAGACCTAATGAAATACCTAGAAGCTTGTCCGTTTTCGCATATTTTTTCATATAAAATACGATAAATGCTACGAAAATGACTGTAATAATGTAGAAAAACCACATTTTATTTTCTAAAATACCCCAGGCAGCTCCTCTATTTCGATGTGATGTTATGTATAATACATTATCGATAATCGGAATGCTCGTACCCAATTCCATGTTCTTTACAATTAGCCATTTCGATATTTGATCGATGGCAATGACAAATAACGCTATTACATAATATATCATTTTCATTTCCCCCATAAAGACAGTGTACCTCAAAATTTTAGCATAGCTGCTGCCTTTTCACAATGAACCTTTATAGAAGAATAAAATAAATTAAAAAAAGGTAACATAATATCGTTGTGCGCACTCATACATTTACCTTTTCATAGAAAAATTCATGAATAGTACGAGCAGTCGGCATTGTTTTCATTTGTTTTGTAGGAATCGCTCTCCCAGTTTCTTCACAAATACCGTACATGTCTATTTCCATTTTAAACAATGCACGTTCTACATCTTTTAAATCCTCTTTTATATCATGTAATAGCAATTTTTTCTTTGTCTCTTGCTTTATTTCATATCCAAGTTCTTGCCCAAATTCCATATAGTATGTGTGCATTACTTCTTTCGCCAGTCTATCTTGCAACTCTTTTCTCATCAATTGCAATTCTTCTTTTATTTCCATATAAATTTCATTCACGTGTACATTCCTCCCAGCTGCAATGTACAATTAGTGTGTCCGAAATTTCCACGCTTACCTCACACACATTTTTCCTTCATAGGAAAGAGAGTGAAAGTTATTTTGATATATCATCAACGAAAAACTGACTGCTATTATGAGCAGTCAGCTTTTTTCATTATTTTACATAATTTTCTTTAACAACTGTTGCACAACGCTCACATAATGTTTCATGTTCCGCATCTTTACCAATTGTTTCTGAAACAACCCAACAACGTTCACATGTGTCACCCGTTGCCTGAGCTACAATAACCGCTGTATGCTCATACTTAGGCGCATCTGCTGGCGCTTCTTCTATCATACCACCAAGTTTATACTCAGAAACGATAAATAGTTGCTTTAAGTCTTCACTAATAGACTCTAACATAGCTTTCATTTCTGCAGTCGGATATAGTGTAATACTTGCATTTAATGACTTACCAATTACTTTTTCATTACGAGCGACTTCTAAAGCTTTTAATACGTCATCACGTAACGTCATAAATGCATCCCATTTTGTTTTTAAGGCTTCAGCACCATCTACTTCTACAACTTCTGGCATATTAGTTAACTGTACGCTTTCTTCTTCTGCACCAGGAACATACGGCCATACTTCATCAGCTGTATGAGGTAAGATTGGTGTTACAAGTTTTGTTAATGCAACAAGAACATCATATAATACTGTTTGAATTGCGCGGCGATCTTGGTGATTTGCACCTTCAATGTATAAAATGTCTTTCGCAAAGTCTAAATAGAATGAACTTAAATCAATTGTACAGAAGTTATGGATTGCATGATATACTGCTGCAAAGTCATATGCTTCATATGCTTCTTTTACTTTTGTAATTAAGTCATTTAATTTTACTAACATGTAACGGTCCACTTCACGAAGCTCAGCTGCCGCCACTTTATTTTCACTTGGATTAAAGTCATCTAAGTTTCCTAATAAGAAACGGAATGTATTACGGATTTTACGATATACTTCCGCTACTTGTTTTAAAATATCATCTGAAATACGTACATCAGATTGATAGTCAACAGAAGAAACCCATAAGCGTAAAATATCTCCGCCTAATTGATCCATAATTTTCTTCGGTACGACGATGTTTCCAATCGACTTACTCATTTTACGTCCGTCACCATCTAGTACGAAACCGTGGCTTAGAACACCTTTATACGGTGCTTTACCTGTTACAGCAACTGCTGTTGATAATGAAGAGTTAAACCAACCACGATATTGGTCAGACCCTTCTAAATATAAATCTGCTGGACGTTGTAAATCATCACGCTCTTCTAATACCGCTTGGTGAGAAGAACCTGAATCAAACCATACATCCATAATGTCTGTTTCTTTACGGAATTCACCATTTGGGCTACCTGGATGTGTAAATCCTTCTGGTAATAGATCTTTCGCTTCACGCTCGAACCATACATTAGAACCGTGTTCACGGAATAAATCTGCTACATTGCTAATTGTTTCATCTGTAATAATTGGATCACCATTCTCTGCATAGAATACAGGAATTGGTACACCCCATGCACGTTGACGAGAAATACACCAATCACCACGGTCACGAACCATATTATGAAGACGAGTCTCACCCCATGCTGGCACCCATTTCGTTTCTTCAACAGCTTGTAATAATTCTTTACGGAATGCTTCAATAGATGCAAACCACTGTGCTGTTGCACGGAAAATAATTGGTTTTTTCGTTCTCCAATCATGTGGGTATGAATGCGTAATAAATGTTAATTTTAGTAACGCACCTACTTCTTCTAATTTTTCCGTAATTGGTTTATTAGCTTTATCATAGAATAGACCTTCAAATCCAGGTGCTTCATTTGTTAATACACCTTTATCATCAACTGGACAAAGAACTTCTAAACCATATTTCTTACCAACAAGGAAATCGTCTTCCCCGTGTCCAGGTGCTGTATGTACACAACCTGTACCAGCATCTGTTGTAACGTGCTCCCCTAGCATAACTAATGCGTCACGATCGTAGAATGGGTGTTTTGCAACTGTATACTCAAGTTCGCTACCTTTTACCGTTTTCACAACTTCAGCATTTTCCCATTCTAACGTTTTTGCAACTGTCTCAAATAGTTCAGAAGCAATAATATATTTCTCATCATTTACTTTCACAATAGCATATTCAAGTTCTGGATGAACAGAAATACCTAGGTTAGCAGGTAACGTCCAAGGTGTTGTTGTCCAAATAATGAACTTCTCATCACCTTCTAATACGTTCTTTCCGTCTTTTACAGGGAATGCTACGTAAATAGATGCTGATTTTTTATCTTGATATTCAATTTCAGCTTCTGCTAAAGCTGATTCACTCGTTGGAGACCAGTAAACTGGTTTCTGTCCTTTATAGATATAACCTTTTTTCGCCATGTCACCAAACACTTTAATTTGTTGTGCTTCATAAGCTGGCTCTAAAGTAATATATGGATTATCCCAATCTGCACGTACACCTAGACGCTTAAATTGTTCACGTTGGCGTTCTACTTGCTCATATGCATACTCTGCGCATAACTTGCGGAACTCAGCAACTGTCATTTCTTTACGCTTTACACCTTTATTCGTTAAAGCTTGTTCAATTGGTAAACCGTGCGTATCCCAACCTGGCACATATGGTGCACAGTATCCTGTCATTGATTTAAAACGAACAATAAAGTCTTTTAACACTTTATTTAGTGCGTGTCCCATATGGATGTCACCATTTGCATATGGAGGTCCATCATGTAGTACAAATAAAGGACGACCTTTCGTATGTTCTTGTACCTTTTCATAAATATTCACTTCAGCCCATTTTTCTTGCATTGCAGGCTCACGTTTCGGTAAATTCCCACGCATCGGGAATTCTGTTTTTGGCATTAGTAATGTATTTTTGTACTCCATGCTCAATTCCTCCTTAAATATATAAACGACAGACCTTAAAAAAGGGAATAAAAAAGAGACCTCTCATCCCCAAAAAGGGACGAGAAAGTCTCCCGCGGTACCACCCTAGTAGACCATATACAAATGCATAAGGTCCTCTTTATATTCTTAACGCGAATATACGCCTACGCTTACTAAATTTGTTCAGCGCGGAACTCCAGGGTGATATTCCCATTATCTCCTTATCCTGAGCTTACACTATCCTCAGTTCGCTATATAAGGTATGAAAAAGGTACTTATCCCTATCTTCGTTTTTCTTAATAAATATGCTGTTTAAAATTATATGTAATAATGAGAAAAACGTCAAGCTTACACTGTTTCTTCTTTTTTCAACAGTTCGTCCACTTCGTCTTCTAACTCAATTAATTTGTCCCAATCATCGTTGCTTAACATTTCAAGCTGTGTTTCTAACAACATACGGAAACGAGTGCGGAATACTTTCGCTTGTTTCTTTAACTCTTCAATATCAAATGCAACTTTTCTTGATTTTACTAATGCTTCGTTAATGATACGATCTGCATTTTTTTCTGCTTCTCGTACAATTAATTTCGCTTCTTTTTGTGCATTACGCTTCACTTCTTCCGCTGCTTCTTGCGCAACAATGATAGATTTATTTAGCGTATCTTCAATGTTAGAAAAATGATCTAATTTCCCTTCTAATTGGGCAACCTTTTCTTCTAAAGCTTTTTTCTCACGAATGACTAATTCATAATCTTTGATGATCTGATCAAGAAATTCATTTACTTGATCCTCATCATAGCCACGAAACCCGCGACCAAATTCTTTGTTATGAATATCTAATGGTGTTAACGGCACAACGCCACCTCCAAGTAGTTATCTAAATTTCCTCTTTCAATTATATCTTTTCTTCGACAAAATAAGAGAATTTCCTTCTAAAAAACCAATCATTTTAGTATACCATACAAAACTCTCCATTTGTCGCGCTTCGTTCTACCTTCTACAGAAAATAATTTACTTCGTCCATACCCTCTAACCGAGAAAACATCCCCCGGAAAACATTCATACGAAGTTTGCTCTACTGTTTTCCAATTGACTTTTACTAGGCCACCTTTTATAAGAGGCTGTACTTTCTGCCTAGATATATGCAGCATTTCAGCTAATAAAACATCTAGACGAAGTGACGAAACTGTTCCAGATTTTTCTCCCCACTTTTCACCTACACGCAAAACTTTCTCTACTTGTATAGGAGAGAGTGTGACTTTCATTTTACCTATTGATTGTAAGTTCATTTCAATATAGGATACAACTTCTTTCGCAACTGCAATTTGGGCACGATCTTCTTGAAGCAAAATATCACCACATTTTTCCCTTGTTAAACCAAGTGACATGAATGCACCTAATATTTGCCTATGTTCTAGCGTGAAAAACTTGGAAGGATAGTCAATTTCTAATACTTCTACTTGAAATTCCTCTTCATTTAATTCTAGATAATCTGGATAAATTAGTGCTCTTTTCCGTTCGGCTTCAGGCATCGCACCATCAAACCGTACAGCTACATCTCCTTGCCCTATTACCATAGAAACAATTTGTTGCTGTCTTGGATCAAGAAAATCTGTTAACTTGACTTGATGGTACTCAGCAGCCTGTTTCCACTCTAATACTTTATCCACAAAGACCTGTTCATCAGGTCTAAAATGCTCGTAGATGCTCATGTATTTAACCTCACACTATAAAAAATAGTTGAATAAACTCACTAAACCACCTCTAGCAAGTTTCAAGGCAATAATAGCAACAAGTGGAGAAATATCAATCATACCAAATGGTGGAATAAACCTCCTAAACGGCTCTAAATACGGTTCACAAATACGCGCAAGAATATCTCCAAAAGCTGATTCCTTTGCGCCAGGAAACCATGATAGGAGAATGTAAATAATTAGTGCCCACGAGTAAATCTCGATAGCAGTAAGTAACACTGTTAAAACTGTTGTCATGGCGTATTACCACCTCTTTATATTTGTCTCTTCTTCTTCACCGAATAACTCTGAAATCGCACCAACGATATCAACATTTTCAGGTGTACACATAAATGTTTTCGGGCCTATTTTTTGAATATCCCCGCCTATAGCGTATACAGTACCACTTAAAAAGTCAACGATACGTACAGCTTGATCTGTAGACATTCTTTGCAAATTAATCACAACAGCTCGTCTGCCTTTTAAGTGATCCGAAATGCCTTGTGCTTCCGAATATGTGCGTGGTTCTAGTAAAACAACTTTTGAAGATTGCTTCGCTGTTTCAATACTCACTACATTTTGCTTCGGTTGCACTTTCGCAAACGGAACATCTTGTTGTTCTGGGGGATTTTGTTGCTTTTTCATGTCTGTTTGCTCCTTTTCATAACTATATTGAGCTGCTTCTTTTTCTTCCGGTGTGTCAAAAAAGAAGTATTTTACTTTTGACCAACTCATAATAACTTTCTCCTTCCTCTTACGCTTTTCCTACTAAAACCGTTCCCAAACGAATATATGTAGCGCCTTCCTCAATTGCAATCGTGTAATCATTTGACATTCCCATTGATAATTCTTTACATGGTGCATGTAATAATTCTAGCTCCTGCACCTCTGTTTGTAGCATGCGCAATTCCTTAAAGCAGCGACGAATCTCTTCCTCTTCTCCTGTAAACGGAGCCATTGTCATTAATCCTACCACTTCAATCTTATCCAATTCTTGCAAACTTTGAATAAAAGAAATTGTTTCTTCTATCGCCAATCCTTGCTTTGATTCTTCCGATGATGTTTTCACTTGAATAAAGCATTTAACTTTCTTATCAACACGTTTTTGAATTTCTTTTGCAAGCGAAAGACGATCTAATGAATGTAAATAATCAATCTCATTAATGATTTCTTTTACTTTTCTCGTTTGCAATGAGCCAATAAAATGCCAATTCACTTTTGAACCGAAATGCTCGTATTTTTGTAAGAAACCTTCATTTCTATTTTCACCTAAATCAATAATTCCTGCTTCAATTACTTCGCTTGTTTTTTCAATTCCTACAGTTTTTGTAACTGCAACGAGCTTAATATCTTTCGTCGAACGTCCAGCTCGTACGCAAGATTCTTTAATTGCTTCGTTTACATCTGCTAAATTCCCTTGCACTGTCACTTGCTTCACTCCTCCTTAAAACCTATGAAACTCAACATTCTCCCCGTCTTACCTTGATCACGACGATGAGAGAAAAATAATTGTTCTTCACAGCTTGTACAAAGAGATGACATTACAATATGTTCTTCTTTTATACCTGCTTGTACACATAATATACGATTAACTTCTTTTAAATTAATTGCATACTGACCATCAGAAATTACTTTATAGGGAACAGATCCGTTTACTACCTGCTGCGCTGCTGTTAATACACGATCATCAACAACATAACAACATGATCCGATTGCAGGACCAATTGCGACATGAATTTCATCACTTGAAACACCTTCCGCATTCCACTTTTGAATCATTTCTTTCGCAATCTCTGTTACAGTCCCTTTCCACCCAGCATGCGCAAGTCCTATCATATCATGTGATGGTGCATAAAAATAGAGCGGAACACAATCAGCGTAACAAGATGTTAAGAGAACATCTTTGTTAGTCGTATAAATGCCATCCGTTTTTGGAATACCGTCCTCATATGAATAAACGCCTTTCCCTTTTTCTTGCAGTCCTACTTTCTCAACATGATGGTCATGAACTTGTTCAGAGCAAATCCATTTTTCTAATGGTTTTTGTAACTTATTCGCTAAAATGCGTCTGTTTTCATGAACATTCTCCACGATATCATTCACATGTAATCCTAAATTCATCGCATGAAAGGAGCCTGTACTTACTCCACCATCTTTTGTCGTAAATCCAACAGTAATGTTTCCAAGTTCTTTCCACGCTTGTAAATACAGTATACCGTCCACATATTTAAATGGTTCTCTCATAAAGCGACTCCTTTTAATTAAAATAACAGAAAAAAGCATGGTACTTCCTGTCTATTTTACCATACTTTTATTTTTTCATAATGACAACAGAAAAAAAAGGGGAATTTGTAATATTCTTTATGAAATTGTCGGTGTTTGTATTGATTCTGTTACAGAATTAATATTATCTACTCTGACAAGTATGACATCTTCCCCAATTTTCATAATTTGCTCCCAAGGAATCACAAATTCTACTTCCTTTCCAAAGAGTCCTAGCATACGTGTCTGCTTGGAAATAATAACTGTCCTAATCTTACCTGTGTCTATATCAAAATCAATATCTCCAATATTTCCAAGCCTTTTTCCATCTAAAATATTTACAACATCCTTCATTTGAAACTCCGAAATTCGTATCATATTCATCCTCTCCCTTATATCATGAATCATAAGTACGCTCTCAAATAAAGTGAAACCTTAATCAGTGGGATTTTTCCCATCCCTACTGATTATTAACCCATGCTAATCGGACTTTTTCGGGTAGCTCCGCTTCCATCTAACTTCTTACTTCAGCCGAATTTTGAAGCGGGTAAACAGTATATAACCGCTACTAATAGAACATCCATTTTATTTTCATTATATGAACCTACCCAATCTACTATGAGCGTAAAATATTATATATAAAAAAGGCCTCACCATAACTGGTGAGGACCTTATCCTTGAATCGTCTTATTCATTTGCTTAATAGCAGACTTCTCCAAACGTGATACTTGCGCTTGAGAAATCCCAATTTCTTCGGCAACTTCCATCTGTGTCTTTCCTTGGAAGAAACGTTTTCGAATAATCATTTTTTCACGATCATTTAAACGCTTCATTCCTTCTTTCAACGCCAGTTCTTCAACCCACTGCTCGTCCTTTTGTTTTTCATCCTTTAATTGATCCATAACAAAGATAGGATCTCCTCCATCGTTATAAATCGGTTCAAATAATGAAACCGGGTCTTGAATCGCATCTAGTGCAAAAACAATCTCTTCATGTGTCACTTCAAGAACTTTCGCAATATCCATTGCTGTTGGTTCTTTTGAATTTTCAGCAATCAATTTTTCTCTTACTTGCAACGCTTTATACGCAATATCTCGTAATGAGCGAGATACGCGAATTGGATTGTTATCACGCAAATATCTGCGTATTTCCCCAATAATCATCGGCACAGCATACGTTGAAAATTTTACATTTTGGCCTAAATCAAAGTTATCAATGGATTTCATAAGTCCAATGCAACCAACTTGAAATAAATCATCAACATATTCTCCTCTGTTATTAAATCTTTGGATGACGCTCAGTACAAGACGTAAGTTTCCATTCACTAATTTCTCTCTGGCGCTTATCTCTCCACTTTGCATTTCACGAAATAATTTACGCATCTCTTCATTTTTTAGTACTGGAAGTTTAGCTGTATCAACACCGCAAATTTCTACTTTGTTTCTCGTCAAAGTGTTCCCTCCTATCGGGAGTTGCTGTACAGTGTAAAGTATTTCCTTTGAAGGGGATTTTATGCATACGGTTTTCCCATCGTTTTTCACAAACATCATATTTCCTAATGCACAAAAAGAGAATAAGACCAGTCTAGATACCGACTGGTCTTATTCTTCACACCATTTTATTAAATTCTTTTCGTAATCTTTTTATAATTCTTTTTTCCAAACGAGAAATATACGACTGTGAAATTCCAAGCATATCAGCCACATCTTTTTGTGTCTTCTCTTCGCCACCAGCGAGTCCAAACCGAAGCTCCATAATTTGTTTTTCACGATCATTTAATTGATGCAATGCTTTCATTAAAAGATGACGATCTACAGTAGCTTCTAAATCTTTTGTAATAATGTCATCATCTGTACCTAACACATCTGATAATAACAGTTCATTTCCGTCCCAATCAATGTTAAGCGGTTCATCAAAAGAAACTTCCGAACGATTTTTATTATTTCGACGCAAATGCATTAAAATTTCATTTTCTATACAACGAGATGCATATGTTGCTAATTTAATTTTCTTTTCTGGATTAAATGTATTCACTGCCTTAATAAGACCAATTGTTCCTATACTAATCAAATCCTCAATATTTATCCCTGTATTTTCAAATTTTCTTGCTATATATACAACAAGCCGTAGATTACGTTCAATAAGCATCGACCTGGCAGCTTGATCTCCATTCGGTAATTTATTCAAAAGAACTGCCTCTTCGTCTTTCGTTAACGGCGGTGGCAACGCTTCACTTCCGCCAATATAATAAATTTCATCGGTCTTAATTCCTAATTTCAGCAATACTTTATACCAAAGGTATACCAAATAAAATTTAAATTTCACCATATTATCCCGCCTCTCATAATTAAGCAATTACCATCTTTTGCGAAATCAACATTTTCGGATGTACAATGCATTGATACTCTCCATTGGTAGATAATTGTTGTGTATTTAATCCAATCAGTACTTTGTTTACAACAACCAAACCTTCATGATAAACTTGCACACAATCTGGCTTAATTGCCCATAAAAATTGATTCTCTACTCCCACTGCTCGGAAAGGAATTAAACGTAGTTTCGTCGCCCATCCAGAATCATTTTCTGGTATTTGAGGAATTTCTGTTTTGGAATAAATTTGTTCTGTTAACCAAGCTGGCAAACAATGTTCTAATGATGAAATATGCATAATCATAACGGGTGTTTTTGTTAACGGGTCATAAAGTTGGTTCCCACTATCAATTAGACCTGCTAGTTCTAGTTCCTCTCCAGCTAATTGAATTTTCACTTTCACGATTTGATCATAGTGTATCTTTGTGACCTCTACGCTTTCTATACGCTTTTTAGAAAAATAATAAATTACTGGAAAACCAAAAATAACAAACAACCAACTAATTGGATCACCGTAAGAAACTGATTTAGATTGAACTAACCCATTTACCATTTCGTTCGTTTGCAAAAAGTAATGCGTTCCAATTAATCCTCCACCAACCATAAAGGTTACAAAATAGAAAGTAAAAACAGTTTGTGCATAATTTCTAAATGTTGAAAACCCAAATGCTGTATACACAATAAGTAACGAGTACAATAGTTTCATAATTGGATGTGTCATCATAGAAGCAAAAGGCGTAAAGGCGAAAATAACAATAGTTGAACCTATAAATGCCCCTAACACAAGCCTCCATCTTTTGATTCTCTTTTTTAACACGGTGGCTGTTAATAAAAGTAAAAGAAAATCAATGCAGGCGTTTAACAACCAAACAATGTCGGCGTAAACAACCAAACAATTCACCTCTTTTTTTAAGTTGAGACTAGTATAATGCATATCCAATAGGAAAGTGTGTCAATTGGTGGAGGGTTTTTTTTGTTATTTTGTGATTTCTAGACATAATCTGTCGGTAAAAAATAAAAGTGTATTTTTCATAGAATAATATAAATTTCTTACTTGTATACATAATAATCGAATTATATATATACAAAATTTATCTTGCTATTTACGGGCAGTAACACCCCTGCCTCAAAATTCAGCTACAAAAAAGTATAGAAGTTAAGCGGGAGTCGGGCTAACAATCATTTTGGATGAATAACCCCTACTAATTAAATTTTCACTTTATTTATCACAGCTTACAGCTCCAAAATAGGACTGGACTCTCCATATGCAAAATAATAAAAAAAAATCTGCTTAGCAGATCTTTTCCATTTAGACAACAAAAAAAAGGAGCATGAAAGCTCCTTTTCTTTTATCGTCTACGACGGTTACGTAAGAATGCTGGAATATCGATGTCATCTGAATCTGTATGACGATCATGCATAACCGGCTCTTCACGTTTCATTTCACGCTTAACTTCACGTTGTTTTGAAGGTTGAGCTACTGGTTGTTGTTGCTGTTGCGTGTGATTCGCAGTCGGACGGATAATTGGTTTTGGTGGTTGCGTCGAAGCACTATCATCAAAACCAGTTGCAATTACAGTGACAACGATATCATCTTTTAATCCTTCATTAATAACAGAACCGAAGATCATATTTACTTCTGGATCCGAAGCTGAAGCTACAATGTCTGCTGCTTCTTGTACTTCATATAAACTTAAGTTTGCGCCGCCCGTAATGTTCATAATAACACCTTGAGCTCCATCAATAGATGTTTCTAGTAATGGACTAGAAATCGCTTTTTTCGCAGCTTCAGCAGCACGATTTTCACCATTACCAGAACCGATACCCATTAAAGCAGAACCTCTATTAGACATAATTGTTTTTACGTCTGCAAAGTCTAAGTTAATTAGACCTGGTGTAGCAATTAAATCAGAAATACCTTGAACACCTTGACGTAATACGTTATCAGCTTCACGGAACGCTTCTAACATTGGCGTATTTTTATCAACAATCTCTAATAAGCGATCATTTGGAATTACAATAAGTGTATCTACATTTTCTTTAAATGACGCAATACCAGATGCAGCTTGAGTCGCACGTTTACGTCCTTCAAATGTAAATGGACGTGTTACAACACCAACTGTTAACGCGCCTAGTTCTTTTGCAACTTGAGCAACAACTGGAGCTGCACCAGTTCCAGTTCCGCCGCCCATACCAGCAGTTACGAAGACCATATCCGCACCACGAAGCGCTTCTTGAATCTGTTCTTTACTTTCTTCTGCAGCTTTTTTCCCTACTTCAGGGTTTGCGCCTGCACCAAGTCCACGCGTTAATTTTCCACCAATTTGCATTTTCGTTTCAGCTTTTGATAGATTTAATGCTTGTGCATCAGTATTCACAGCGATAAAGTCTACACCTTGTACACCGTGTTCAATCATACGGTTTACAGCATTGTTTCCGCCACCGCCGACACCGATAACTTTTATATTTGCTAATTGATCTTGAGTAGTATCAAACTCTAACATGTCGAAATCCCCCTAGAACCTCATTTTTCGTGTCCAATTTTAATCCCATAAATAACGGAATACACGTTTTACTTTTGACATCATGCGGTCATCATTTTGATTAGTATTATTTTGATTAGTATTATTTTGATTACGATTTTTCTGTTTCGCAGGTTGCTGTTGTACCGGCATTGGTGCTGGTACTGGTTCAAAATGTTCTTGCTTTTCCTGCACATTTTTCCCACGTAATTTAGCTTTTTGATAAGAATGTTTAATTAATCCAACTCCACTTGTATATTGAGGCTCACGAACACCAATATAATCAGGAGTTGCTATACGAACATTTTCATGTAAAATATCGTATGCAAGATCAAGAATACCTGGCATAGAAGCTATCCCACCAGTTAGTACATATCCAGAAGCTACTTGCTTTACTCCTAACTTACGCACTTCATCTTGAACAAACATTAAAATTTCCTCTACACGAGCCTCTATTATATCCGATAATTCCAACTGAGAATATTGTTCTGTTTGATCGCTTCCCATAATAGGAACCGTAAACATCTCTTCTTCAGATGCTGTATCATAAAAAGCATGTCCATATTTCAGCTTAATTTGATCTGCATTTTCTGTTGAAGTTTTCAGCCCAATCGCTATATCCTTCGTTATATGATCTCCACCTAATGGCAATACGCTCGTTGCTTGCAACTCTCCATCTTTAAAAATAGATAAGGTTGTAGATCCTCCACCCATATCAACAAGGGCTACCCCTCTGTGTCTTTCATCCGAAGATAACGCAACTGTCGCTGCCGCTAAAGGTTGCAGACAAATATCAACAATTTCAAGACCTGCTTTTTCTACACAACGAAGTAGGTTATGTAGTAAAGTTCTCGAGCCTGTAATAAGTGTACCTTCCATTTCTAATCTTACACCGATCATCCCGCGTGGATCGTTAATCTCGTCAAGACCGTCTACAATGAACTGTCGAGGTACCACATCAATAAATTCACGTTCAGGAGCAATTGATACAACTTGCGCTGCATCTAGAACGCGTAAGACATCTTCATTCCCGATTTCACGATCTTCATTTGAAACAGCGACTACCCCGTGACACGGGAGCAACTGTACCTGGTTTGCATTGACACCTACTACAACTTGCTCAATGTGGATACCCACCATGCGCTCAGCCTGTTCAATTGCTTTTTTAATTGATCGAACAGTTTCATCTATATCAACTATCGATCCCTTCTTCAAACCATTTGATTTTACGTTTCCAACACCAATAATGTTTAAGCTATCATTAACCATTTCACCAATGATGACTTTAACATTGGATGTACCGATGTCAAGACTAACATATATTTCATTGCTGTTCATTCTTTGGCACCTCCTTCTTTATTTATACCATACAACTCAATATATGGAACAACAATCGCAACTTTACTATTTATAAGAAAAATATTCAACGTCTTTATACGTTTCCCTTTTTTAACCCTATATTTTTCTTATTTTTATTTAACATTCATTTAAGAATATCGCAGTAACCTGTGAATAACTGCTCTATCTTGAAATAATTATATTTCAAGTGTAAAGATTACCGCCAAGTATAAGTCTACACTAAGATGTACTTGTAGAAAAGTGAAACTTGTACCAATCCTAGTATGAATCTAAGAAAATTTACATTTTTTTCATCAAATTAAGCATTCTTGCAAATTACCATCCATATAAAAGAACATTCGTTTCATTTCATACGTAATAACACAATAAAAACTATCATTCTATTCTTTCTTTTCTTTCTTTTCTTCAGCACCTAGTTCCTTCGTGTACGCACCCACTTCTAAGTCAATTAAAACCTTCTTACCAGGTTCAATTGTTTTTAAAATAAGTGGATAAGCTTCCATTCGCTTTGCGAAATTTTGAATAGTGGTGCTCACTTCATATCCTTCATTCATATATAAAGTAAGATGATCTTCATTTGCGTTCGTTGGTGTATAACGAATTTCAGAAATAGACCTTAAAATAGTTGGCGTTAATTTTTCTAGTTCTGCAATTAATTCCTTCATTTTTCCCTCTTTAAACGGTTCAAAAATTGGTGCTGCAACTGGAAGCTTTCCGTTCGGAAGTACATCGAGTGTTTTCCCATTTTCTAATAACGGTTGTAATTTCCCATCTTTGTTTATATAGCCAATTGTTAAATATTCTTCGATATGAACATCAATTTTGTTTGGGAAACGTTTTTTTACATTTACCGCTTTAATTTCTTTTCGTTTCGTTAAGTTTTCTTCTGCTTTATGTGCTGTTACTCGGAAATAACTCGTATCATATGTCACACCTGATTCCTTCATAACTTGTTCATCTGTCATATAATGATTTCCAAAAACACTTATCTTTTTTATATTACTAAGCGGAGACCGAAAATAAATTAAAAAGAGTACTAATAAAAATAAAATCGATATGTATAAAATTAACCGATGATTAACAGGTTTCTTATTTTTTTTCTTTTGATTCTTTAATTTTGGTACACGATCTTGTAGTTTAATCACTTTACTATTTTTCATGTACGATCCCCCTATGTAACATAAAGAAC
This sequence comes from Bacillus sp. FSL R9-9410, assembly GCF_038050385.1. NCBI lineage: Bacteria > Bacillati > Bacillota > Bacilli > Caryophanales > Bacillaceae > Bacillus > Bacillus sp. FSL R9-9410. The sequence continues at coordinate 972,090 of NZ_JBBOTV010000001.1, read as the reverse complement.
GGCATGTTACTCATGCCGTTCTTATCTTCTTATTATAACATAAATGATAATGAGCGGAACGAACAACCGTTATCTTCCAATTATTTCTACTTCTGTATGCATATCAACACCAAATTTATCCTTAATTGTACGCTTTATCAATGCGATCAAGTCTAATACATCTTGTGCTGAAGCCACACCAGTATTAACAATAAAATTCCCATGCATTTCAGAAATTTGAGCTCCACCTATTTTATAGCCACGAAGCCCTGCTTTTTCTATTAAATCTCCTGCAAAATATGGGACTGGATTTCGAAATATACTTCCTGCACAAGGGTGATTCCAAGGCTGCGTTTCACGGCGATACTCTTTATTCTTTTGCATGCTTCTTACAATTTCCTCGCGTTTGCCTACCTCCAATTGGAATTCAGCTTCTAAAACAATACCAGGGCGTTTCACTTGCAATACAGATGTGCGATAAGAAAAGCTCATTTCGGTATTCGTCAACCAATTAATTGTTCCATTTTCAAACAAAATACGAGCTTTCGATAATACACTCGATATGTCGGACTTATGAGCGCCTGCATTCATATACACTGCACCGCCAACACTTCCTGGAATACCACTTGCAAATTCCAAGCCGGCTAATCCCTGTCGACTAAGTAAAGTTGACAATTTAATAAGGGGGTATCCAGCACCAACTCTTACTCTATGTTTTTCGACTTCTAAATGGTCTAATCCTTCTCCTAAACGAATAACCACACCTTCTATACCTTGATCAGATACGAGAAGATTTGAACCACGACCAATTGCAGTCCACCCTGTCTTGTACTTCTTTACTAACTCTAGCGTCTTCTCAATACCAGCAACATGCTTTGGCACAATTAAAATATCAGCTGGTCCGCCTATTTTCATAGTCGTGTAACGCGCTAACGGTTCATTAACTAACACGCGACCAACATTTGCTTCTAAAAGCTCTTTTACTAATTGTTCCATAGACAATCTCCCCCATATTAAGTCTCCTTATTACAGTAATATGCAGGGCGTTCACCTAATGTTATTTTTTAATAAGCTTGTTCATTACTTCATATAGCTTATTTGCTGCATCTGGAATACCAAGTTGCTTAGTAGCCAGTTTCATATTTTGTAATGTTTGTGTATCCAATAAAATCTCATCAATGTCACGAATAAGCGTTTCAGATGTTAAATCTTTTTCAAGTAGCATTTTAGCTGCTCCTTTATCAACAACTGATCGTGCATTTTTTTCTTGATGGTTATTTGTTACGTACGGACTTGGAATTAATACACTTGGCTTTCCTAACGCTGTTAATTCTGCAAGCGTTGTAGCCCCTGCTCTTGAAACAACAAGATCTACACCAGTCAGTACCTCTGGCATATTATGAATAAAAGGTTTAATAATAACATTATTCGGATTCCCTTTTTGTTTCACGGCTTCCATAACTTTATCATAATGTACTTCGCCTGTTACATATAATACTTCGTAACTTTTATTCCCAAATTGTTCAATCGCTTCTACAAAAGCATCGTTAATCGGTCTAGCCCCGCGACTCCCACCAAAAATAAGCACGGATTTTTTAGAAAGTGATAGTCCTACCGACCGTTTTCCTTTCATCCCATTTTGGTCCATTACTTCTGATGCACGTGGGTTACCTGTCATAACTACTTTTGACTGCGGAAAATGTTCTGCAGCTGCTTCAAAGCAAACCGCAACTTTATCGACATAACGACTTAAAAATTTATTCGTTACACCAGGTACACTATTTTGTTCATGTACAATAGTCGGAATACCTAATTTAGCCGCAGCATATACAACTGGCCCACATACGTATCCACCCGTACCAATCACAATATCAGGGTTAAAACGACGAATATATCGTTTACTATCTTGAACACCTTTTAGGAAACGCATCACTGTTTTCACATTATCAAGAGATATTTTTCGTTTAAATCCACTTATGACAATAGATTGGAACGGAATACCCGCTTTCGGTACGATGGTACTCTCTAATCCATTCTCTGTACCAATGTATAAAAACCTTGCTTCTGGATTTAGTTTTTTTATTTCTCTAATTAAAGCAAGAGCTGGATAAATATGTCCTCCAGTACCCCCACCACTTACTAATACTCGCACTACTGATTCCTCCACTTCCCTGTTCTTATTCAATCGTATTTTTTCTATATACATATTGTATTTTCACACACACACGAAAAACCCTGTCTTTTAAACAGGGTTTAATAGCGAGAATGGCGACTTATATTCAATAATACACCTACTGCCATTAACATTAAGGTCAAACTTGATCCACCATAACTAAAAAACGGCAAAGTAATACCCGTAACAGGCATCAGTCCTGTTACAACACCAACATTAATCATTACTTGAATCGCAATCATCGCCACAATACCTACTGCTAAAAACGTACCATATAAATCTGGCGCTCCTAATGCTATACGAATCCCACGCCATAATAATAGACTAAATAATAATAACACAAATGAACCACCAATAAAACCTAATTCCTCGGATAAGATTGCAAATATAAAGTCTGTTTGTGGTTCAGGTAAATAAAGAAATTTTTGTCTACTTTGTCCAAGTCCAAGCCCAAATAAACCACCAGGTCCAATTGCGAGTAACGATTGGATAATTTGAAATCCACTTCCGAGCGGATCCGACCACGGATCTAAATATGATGTAATGCGTTTCATTCGATATGGCGCTGATGCAATTAACCCTACAAATCCCGCTGCACCAAGCAAACCAAACATTGCAAAGTGAAAGACCCTTGCTCCCGAAATAAATATCATAATAATACATGTCCCAACCATTACCGTTCCCGTACCAAGATCTGGCTGTAACATAATTATCCCAAAAGCAAGAAATACAAAACTAAGAGCCGGTAGTAAACCTCGTTTAAAAGATGTAATTAATTTTTGTCGTTCCGCTAAAAATTTTGCTAAGAAAATAATCATCGCGAATTTCATAAACTCTGACGGTTGGATAGAAAATGCCCCGATTCCAATCCAACTTCGCGCCCCCCCACGAACGAGACCTACTCCAGGAATAAGAACGAGAATAAGAAGAACGAAACAAACTAGTAAAATTACTTTTGAATACGTACGCCACACCCAATAATCAATTTTCATTAGAAAAAACATAGCTACTACCCCAAGACTTGCAAACAACAATTGTCTTTTTGCAAAAAAGAATGAATCCCCCATTTTATAAGAGGCCCAAACCGCACTCGCACTATAAACCATAATCATTCCGATTGTTAACAGCGCCAGTGTAACGATGATGAGAATAAAATCAGGCGTTTTCTTCATTACCCATGAACACCACCTCTTTGGGCAGAACCTTTTGCCCTATGTAACAAAACATCAGTAGGTGTTAGCCTACTGATGTTTTGATTTACTTTATATAAGTTTATGCACAGCTTGTATAAAAATGTCTCCTCTTTCTTCAAATGTTTTAAATTGATCCCAGCTTGCACATGCTGGTGAAAGAAGAATAACATCACCATCGATAGAATGCGCATAAGCTTTCACTACTGCATCATCTAAAGTATCGACACTTTCAATTACATCTAATCCTGCTTTTTCTGCCGCTCTTACTAATTTTGGTGCAGTTTGTCCAAATGTTACAATCGCTTTGACATGTTTAAAGTATGGAATTAAATCATCAAATTCATTACCACGATCAAGTCCACCAGCCAATAATACAATCGGTTGTGTAAATGCAGATAATGCTTTTTCTGTCGCTAGCATATTCGTCGCTTTTGAATCATTATAAAATTTACGATTATTAATCGTTGTTACATATTCTAAGCGATGTTTTACACCTGTAAAACTTTTTAACACAGCAGTAATTGCTTCATTAGAAACACCTAGTAATTTAGCAATACTCATTGCTGCTAAAATATTTTCTAAATTGTGCTTACCAGGTAAAACAATATCACTTACTTTAACTACTTTTTCGCCTTTAAAATAAAGAGCATTATCTTTTATATACGCACCATCTTCAATTTCTTTCGTCGTCGAAAATAATACTTCCTGTCCTTTACTATATGCCGATAACGCCATGACATCTGCATCATCTGCGTTAATTACACTATAATCTGTTTCAGTTTGGTTTTTGAAAATATTCGCTTTCGCCAAACCATACTCTTTCTTCGTTCCGTGATAATCTAAATGCGCTTCAAATAAATTTAAAAAGGCTGCAATTTTTGGTTGGAACGATTCCACTCCCATCAATTGAAACGATGAAAGTTCCGTAACGACAACTTCATTTTCTTTCGCCAATTGTGCAACTTCACAAGCTACAGTACCTATATTCCCCGCAATAACTGGGTACTTTTGTCCTTCTTTTAACATTTCAAACGTTAACATTGTCGTTGTTGTTTTGCCGTTAGATCCCGTAATCCCAACAAACGGTGCTGCTGAAATGCGATATGCTAATTCAACCTCAGTTACAATTGGAATTTGCTTTTCCTTCGCCGCCACTAAGAGTGGATTAGAATATGGAATTCCTGGGTTTTTTACGACAAGTGAAATGTTTCTCTCCAGCAATTCTAACGGATGCCCACCACATACAACATCCATTCCTTCCGCTTGTAACTCAGCAGCAAGCACATTACCCACTAATGGTTTCCCATCATTTACAATGACGTTTGCCCCTAATTTTTTTAATAAAGTAGCTGCTGCATAACCACTTTTAGCAATACCTAATACAAGAACATTTTTATTTTGATATTCAGTTACAGTTTTCAATTACATCCACACCCCGATATAAATTCCTAGCACAGCTAATAAAAATCCTACAGACCAAAACGTTACAACAACGCGCCACTCTGACCAACCACATAATTCATAATGATGATGTAATGGACTCATTTTAAAGACACGCTTTCCTGTTGTTTTGAACGAAATAACTTGGATAATAACAGATAAAGTTTCCGCTACGAATACACCGCCAATAATAACGAGTAACAATTCTTGTTTTAACAAAATCGCTACAGCTGCGATAGCACCACCTAAAGCTAGAGAACCTGTATCCCCCATAAATACTTTCGCTGGATTCGCATTGAATACTAAAAAGCCAAGTACAGCTCCTACAACTGCCATACAGAAAATCGCTACCCCAAATTGTTCTTGAGCTACAGCAATAATACTAAATGCTCCGAATGCAATAGCAGCTGTTCCTGATAATAAACCATCTAAACCATCTGTTAAATTAACCGCATTTGATCCACCAATAAGCATAAATAATACAAGAACAAAATATGCCCAGCCTAATTCAAATTTAACATCAGTTCCCGGAATCATGATATAAGTGTGAAATGCTTGCCCTTTTCCAATTAAAAAGAACGCAATAGCAATTACAAGCTGACCAATCAATTTTTGTTTTGATGTTAAACCAAGATTTCTTTTCTTTACTACTTTTATGTAGTCATCTAAAAATCCGATTAATCCGTACCCAAATGTAACTAATAATAGCAATGATACTTCTGCACCTAAATTGTTAAATTTAATCGCCATAATAAGCGTAGTCACCATCATAGATACATATATGACAATACCACCCATCGTTGGTGTCCCTGATTTCTTTTGGTGTGACTTCGGTCCTTCGTCACGAATACTCTGTCCGAACTTTAACTTTCTTAAAAATGGAATAAATAATGGCGAAAGGGCAACAGAAATTAAGAATGCTACCCCAGCCGTTACTAATAAGCCTTGTTCAAGCACATGTAGTCCTCCTCTCATGCTGTTACACTTCGTTGTTTAAACGCTCCGTGATTGCTTCTTTAGCAACTTCACGATCGTCAAAATGATGAACTTCTTTACCAATAATTTGATACGTTTCATGCCCTTTACCAGCAATAATAATAATATCTTTTGCTTTCACTTTCGAGATAGCGGAACGTATCGCTTCTTTTCGATCGACAATTACTTCATAATTATCCCTATTTACATTATTTACCATGTCATCTAAAATAGCCTTCGGATCTTCACTTCTTGGATTATCTGATGTATAAATTGCATGAGTTGCATATTCGGTTGCAACACTTGCCATTATTGGTCTTTTCGTTCTATCTCTATCACCACCGCAACCAACGATACAATATACATCACCTTTTGCAAACTGTTTTGCTGTTTTTAATACGTTCTCTAAGCTATCAGGTGTATGTGCATAGTCAACAATAACTGTGTAATTTTGTCCACCATCAACAACTTCAAAACGTCCAGGGACGCCAGCAAGCTCTTTAATTACATCAATAATTGTTTGTAAGCTCACTCCTGAAACAAGACCTGCTGCCGTAGCAGCTAACACGTTGTATACATTAAACTTACCAATTAATTTCATCGTAACATTTACAGTTTCATACGGTGTTACAAGTGTAAATGTTGTACCGCCACTCGTCATTACGATATCTCGTGCCATAATGTCGCTTGCAACATCTATACCGTATGTTACAACAGTAGCTGCTGTACTTCTCATATACTCTTCTGCTACTGGGTCATCACTGTTTAATATAGCGTATTTTTCACGATTATGATGATAACTATTGCCAAGCTGTGCAAAAAGCAACCCTTTCGCATGTTTATATTCTTCCATCGTTTTATGATAGTCTAAATGATCTTGTGTTAAATTCGTAAATACTGCAACATCATAATCGCACCCGTGTACACGGCCAAGATCTAAAGCATGAGACGAAACTTCCATTACTGTGCTATCCACACCTTGTTCAACCATTTTTGAAAATGTCTGTTGAAGTGTTAGTGCATCTGGTGTTGTATTTTTCACCTCAAATGTTTCATCACCGATTTTCATATTAATCGTTCCAATTAGCCCCGTTTTATGACCATGTGCGCGCATAATTTCATCCATAATATGCGATGTTGTTGTCTTTCCATTTGTACCTGTAATACCGATTAAATGTAACTTGTGTGTTGGTTGGCCATAAAAATAATCAGCTAAAACCGCTAGCGAACGAAAAGTATTTTTCACAAGTACAACTGGAACGTCAACATCAACTGGTCTTTCCGCAACAATAGCAGCCGCTCCTTGTGCGGCTGCTTGCTTAGCAAAGTCATGGCTATCAACCGTATATCCTTTCATACATATAAATAAGCTTCCCTCTTTCACTTTACGTGAATCCGCTTCAATAGATGTTATTTCTGGATTTTCTGTTGGAACAACTGGAAAATCATGCAAACATGATACAAGTGTATGCAACTTCATTTCACTAAACCCTCTCTACATTGTTTATTTATCTCTTATTTTAGCAAGTAACACGTTACCTCCTAATTATATAAAAATAGGAGGTAAGTGCTACTATAGTCTAATCAATAGATTTATTTATTAATGAGACACTTATCGTCTCAAATAAAGCAATTTTTCTATAAAGAACTCACTTCCACCAATTGTACCATAAAACACAATCAGTTACCTTTAATTCCCGAAGTAAATTCTAACTTTTGAACCCTCTTTTACTTTAGCTCCTGCTTCTGGTGATTGTTTAATTACTTTCCCACCATCACCACTTATATCAAGCTTCAAGTCTACAAGTTGCGTTTGTAAATCTTTCTTTTTCATACCGATTAAATTTGGAACTTCCACAGTTGGTGTATCGCCCCATTTATATTCTTTCTCAACTTGCTCTTTTCTCGGTTCCACTCCCATTACAGGAAGTGCGTCACGAAGAATATTCCCAACAATAGGTGCTGCTACAACTCCACCAAATTGAGTGACTCCTTTTGGGTTATCCACTGCTACATAAACAACAATTTGCGGATCGTCGGCTGGAGCAAAACCGATAAATGATACAATATAGTTATTATCTAAATATTTCCCATCTTTCACCTTTTGAGCAGTTCCAGTTTTTCCACCTACACGATATCCATCAATATAAGCCCCTTTACCAGAACCTTTCGCTACAACATTCTCTAATGCGTAACGAACTTTCTCTGAAGTTTCCTTGGAAATAACTTCCCTTTTCGCAACAGGTGTCTTTTTGCTGACAATTTGATTATTCTTTGGATCAATAAATTCCTTCGCTATATATGGCTGATACAAAGTTCCACCATTTACAGCGGCCGCTACAGCTGCTACTTGTTGAATCGGTGTAACAGAAACACCTTGCCCAAATGAAGTCGTCGCTTGCTCGACTGGACCAACTTTATCTAAATTAAATAAAATCCCGCTACCTTCACCTTGTAAGTCAATTCCGGTCTTCTGTCCAAACCCGAAATTACGAATGTATTTAAACAATCGATCTTTACCAAGACGATCACCGAGTTCAATAAATCCTGGGTTACAAGAGTTTTGAACTACCTCTAAAAACGTTTGGCTACCATGGCCTCCAGCTTTCCAACACCGCAATCTAGCTCCACCAACTTCAGCTGCCCCATCATCATAAAATGTATCTTTCTCTAAGTCTACCAAATTTTCATTCAAGGCTGCAGCTAATGTAATAATCTTAAATGTTGACCCCGGCTCATACGTACTCCATACAGGTAAGTTTCTGTTATATACTTCCGGAGAAACACTTTGAAAATCTGCTGGATCAAAACTTGGTCGACTTGACATACCTAAAATTTCACCATTTTTCGGATTCATTGCAATTGCTATCATACCGTCAGGATTATACGTTGATTCCGCAATATTCATTTCTCTTTCCATAATCCTCGTAATGCGTGAATCAATTGTTAATCCTAAATTCAAGCCGGCTTCTGGTTTTTTGAAATCATCTCCAACGTTAGGCATTCTCTGTCCCTTCGCGTCTGCAAAAAATCGCACATGACCTTTATCACCATTTAGCTCTTTATCATAATATTTCTCTAGTCCCATAAGCCCTTGATTATCACTACCCGCAAATCCTAATACGTGTGATAAAAAATTACCGAATGGATAGTACCGGATAGAATCCTCTGCGATGTACACACCCTTTAAACTTAATCCGCGTACTTCTTTCGCTTTGTCATGCGATATTTTCCTTCCGCCTTTATCAAGCCTTACAATCGATTCTTTTTTTGTAATCCGCTTATAAACATCATCTTTTTCCACACCTAATACTGCAGCTAACTTCTCTGCAGTCTCTGCTGGTTTTTCAATTTGCCTCGGCACAACAAAGACGGTCGGTGCACTTTTATTCGTAGCAAGCTCCACACCATTTCGATCTAAAATTTTCCCTCGCTCTGGTTCAAAAGTAATATTACGACTCCATGAATCCTTCGCACGATCCGTTAACATATTTCCAAGAAAAAATTGCACATATCCAAGACGAATATCGATAATGGTGAAAATGAGTATACCCGATATAAGTATAAAAATAAGTCGTTTTCTAACCGTTACATTTGATACACGCATATTGGAACAAGCCTCCCTTACGCCTAGCTTGTTCCAATATATGCTTGTACTTATTTAATTAGAACTTCTTCCCTATTACCATTATGGCTTTTCTGCTTCTTGCTGCGGCTCAAGTGGTGGTACGAGTGTTACACCTAATTCTGTACCAGGTTGCAACACTGTTCCTTCTGCCACACTTTGTTCCGTTACATACCCTGTACCAGAAGGTTTTAAGTTAAGCTTTAATGTTTTTGCTAAATTCATAACATCACGCAGTGCCCACCCCTGTATATTTGGCATTGTAGGTTTATCTCCTACTAAGAAGACTCGATCACCCTTTAATGTTTGTTCAGTTGCTTTTGGCACTTGCTGCTGCACTTTACCTTCACCTAATACGATTGGACGAAGTTTTGCTTTATCAATTGTTTTTTTCGCTTCTTCCATCGTTTTTCCGGTTACATCTGGAACGACAGTTTGTTGTTCTTTCACATATTTTTTCGGGTCTTTTACTTCATTTGGCTTAATCTTTAAGTACTCTAAGCTATTTTTCGTTACATATTTAAAGATATCAGCTAAAGGTTTAGCCCCGTTTTCATCATCTTTTAATTTTGGTTGTTTAACGGCCACATACACAACAAGTTGCGGATCGTCCATCGGTGCCATACCTAAGAATGAGAATATATAATTCTCTCTTCCCGTCATATAGCCACCTTTCCCGTCAGGAATTTGTGCTGTACCTGTTTTACCCCCGACTGAGTACCCATCAATTTTATATGCAGTCCCTGTTCCTTTCGGTGATGTAACAACACGTTCTAGTAATTGCCTTACTTGCGCTGCTGTCTCTTTGGAAACAGGTTTTCCTACTTCTTCTGGTTTATGCTCTAGCTGTACTTTACCTGTTATTGGATCCACAATTTTATCAATTGTATAAGGTTTCATCATTTTCCCATCATTTGCAATCGCTGTTGCAGCTTGTACAAGTTGAATTGGTGTAACTGTAGAACCTTGTCCAAACGCTGTTGTTACTTGTTGTATTTGTTGATCAAATAAAATTGTATTTGACCCTTCACCAGGTAAATCAATGTTTGTTTTTTCATCTAATCCAAAATTATGAATATATTTTCGGAAACGATCTGGACCAAGTTTTTGATCACCTAAAATTGCAAACGCTACGTTTGAAGAGCGCTCTACCCCTTCATCAAAAGTAATAGAACCCCATCCAGCGCCGCCGTTATGATCTTTTATTTTGCGATTACCAACTTGATATGTACCAGACTGATAAAAGTCTTGTCCATTGTATACACCTTCGTTAATCGCCGCTGCTAATGTGAAAATCTTCATTGTTGATCCCGGTTCAAATGCATTTGCAATTGCGTCGTTAAAGAAATATTTAATTTGACGATCATTAGGGTCATAACTAGGTTTACTAGACATCGCTAATATTTTTCCCGTCTTTGGATCCGCTACAATTCCAATTAAATTTTCTGGCTCATAATGTTTACTCGCTTCTTTCATTGCGTCTTCTAAATAACTTTGAATACGTTGGTCAAGCGTTAAATACACGTTATCTCCATTTTTAGGTGCCTTTACATTCACTTTCCCGCCGTCAAGAGATACTCCTTTACGGTCCCCTGTATAAGCTACCTCACCATTAGAAGCACCTAAATACTTATCTAAACTCTTTTCTAAGCCAAATTGACCTACTGCGATTCCGTTTTCATCAGGGCTGGCATGACCTATGACGTAAGATGCGAAATCACCGTTTGGATACACTCTCGCATTTTCGGTGATAAAAGAGATTCCCGGCAATTTCAATGCTTCTATTTGTTCTTTCTTTTCTTTCGTCAAGTCCTTACCTAATGTTCCAAATTCCACTTGACTTCTGTCTTCTTTATTTAAAGTAGCTAAAATTTTATCTTCATCTTTTCCGAGTACTCCTGCAATTTTCTTTGCAGTATCCTCTTTGTCCTTAACGGCGTTAGCTCCTTTTAACTCGGCTACAAGTTTATAAGAATTTGCATCTTGCGCTAGGACATGACCATTTTGGTCATAAATTGTTCCTCGATTCGCTTCGAGAACTCCCTTTTTACTATGTTTCTGCTCAGCAAGTTTCTTTAAATCATGATTGTCCACTGTTCCTGTTACTTGTATGTAAAAAAATCGGGCTAATAACAGCAAAAAGAGCAGGAGGAAAAATATCATAAAATAACCTGCTCCCTTATTGGTATGAAATTTGGTCATATTTCTCTTCATCTTTTCTTCACACCTATTTGCCTTACTTTAGGCCTTTCACATTATTCGCATTAATTTCTAGCCCGTGTTTTTTTGCAACTTCAGCGATACGTTCATAACGACTTAACTTCTCTACTTCAGCCTGCAATTCTTGATTTTCCTTTTGTTTTTTCACAATTTCTTCTTCTATCGTCGCTGCTTCTACATTAACTTGATATAGACCCGCTTTATTCCCAATAAAAGCTACACAAGCATATAATAAAAATCCAATAAACGTTACGTACAACAGTTTTTCAATTCTTGTAATTTTCGTTTTTACTTTTGGCTTAACCATCTGCTGTGGCGGCGCTTGAATTTGTACCTCTTCTTGCGCCTGTTGTTTATACTTTACAGCTAAATTAGTCATACCTCTCTCTCCTTTTTATCGTTTTTCAGCGATTCTCAACTTCGCAGAACGCGCTCGATTATTTTCTTCTAATTCAATGTCAGAAGGTGAAATCGGTTTCCTTGTAATAAGCTTTAATTTCGGCTTAAATTCATCCGGAATAATCGGTAGTCCTTTTGGTAATTGCGGCGTTGTGCTATTTCGCTTAAACGTCGTTTTACAAATACGATCTTCTAAAGAATGGAATGTTATCACACTAACTCTTCCACCAGGCTTGACCATACCAATTGCAGATTCCAACGCTTCTTCAAATACTTTTAATTCATCATTTACAGCAATACGAATCGCTTGGAATACTCGCTTCGCAGGATGTCCACCTGTTCTACGTGCCGGAGCTGGAATACCTTCTTTAATTAATTCCACTAATTCTCCTGTCGTTTCAATAGCCTTATTCTCGCGATACGCTTCAATTTTCCTTGTTATTTGCTTTGAAAATTTTTCTTCGCCGTATTGGAAGAAAATTCTTACGAGTTGTTCATATGACCAGCTGTTCACAACATCATATGCTGTTAATGGGGCATCTTGATCCATCCGCATATCTAACGGTGCATCATGATGATAACTAAAGCCACGCTCTGGTGTATCTAATTGTGGGGATGAAACACCTAAATCGAATAAAATCCCGTCTACTTCTGTGATACCTAATTCATGTAGTTTTTCAGATAAATAACGGAAGTTGCTCTTCACTGTTACAAATTGTTCACCATAAGAAGAAAATTTTTCCTTCGCATTTTGAATCGCTATTTCATCTTGATCAAATGCTATTAATTTTCCACCATCTGTTAGCTGAGATAATAAATAAGAACTATGTCCTCCTCCACCCAGTGTACAATCTACATATGTACCACTCGGCTTTATATCTAAGCCATCTACTGTTTCTTTCAAAAGTACTGTTACGTGTTTGAACATTGCTGCACCTACTCTTTTTCCAATTAATTATGTTAAATACATTTCTCACTCTACAAACATAATTTACTACTAGAGGATGAAATGCTACTAAAGAACGACTCATTTAACTTCCAACAAGGTAGTACGCTATACAAATCGCTATTTTATTTTATTATATACTAAATTTAATCATTTTTTGCGGGAATTTAAACAAAAACCTGTCGAAAAAGATAATAATCCGTTTACATTTTGTGCTATTTTGTCATATATATATACCTGATACATAGCGATTCATTACAATAACATAAGATGGATAATTCAGAAATATTCCACTTCACAGTTAATTCAACAGAATAAAAATAAAATCCTGCTCAAAAGAGCAAGATTTTATAGTTTTATTACATGATGTTTTCCGTCCCATGAAAAAGATTGTTCCATTACCCGGTCAACAAAATCAAGGCCGAACTGATTTAAATAATAACACACATTCCACACACGTTCTTGCGGTGCTCCTAATGGACGAAGTGCAAATTGTAAACGGCGGAATTTATTCAGTTGAACCTCATGTTTCTTCTCAACATTTCTTTTCAACATTCTTTCTAACAGTTCAATTTGCTCATTAATTTTCAGTTCATTTTTCCCAGCAAACTCATTTAACCCTGGATCTATTTTTTTCACGAATTGTTGTAATGATGTATGGATATCCATTATTTCTTTTTTCGCTTCTATAAATCGCTCATCTATCGGTTCCTCTATTTGATCAGAAAGCCAATTGTCACGCAGATTATCTATATTATTTAGAAATGGATCAATTTCTTGCAAATCTAAATCATATAAATCTGTCGCTATATCTCGCTCCATATAAGTAATTGTAATGCGTGGAACAACAGGTGGCATTTGGAAACCAGCCGTATGAAACACTTGTTGCAATTCACTCCAATAAGCTAACTCCCCTGGACCGCCAATAAACGCTAACGTAGGAAACACATATTCTTGCATAAGAGGGCGCGTTACAACATTATTACTAAAGCGTTCTGGACTTCTTTCCATCTCTTCCATCAATTCTTCATACGAAAATGAATGCACTCCATCTTTTCCAATAAACTTCCCTTGATGCTCTTCAAGCAATACTCGCTCATTATCAATTTCCATAAATATATGCACTGCATTTGTCTTCGTTTCAATAATCGGTTTAAATCCTAATTCCTTAATTACTTCCTGTTGATTATGAAGTGCTACTTGAATTTCTTTATATTTACTTATAATTTGTTGTAAAAACGGCACTTCTAATTTTCTTAATGCAGGATGATGTGAATCTACAAGAATTAAACCAGAATTTGCGAACATTTTCGTAATAAGGCGCGCAAAGAAATCTACATATGTATGTGATTGACCTAAAGCATCCTCAACAAATTGTAATACATCCTTTGTAAAATTCGTTTCCGGATATGTTTTAAAAATCTCTTCGACCCATTTTCTACAGTCTTCAATAGAAAGTTCAGACTCAGAAGCACTCGCCTTTTTCGGATAACGATCATGAAAAATGGTCTTTTTTATTTTTTTATTTTTCGTTACAAATGTATGATTAATTTCATCCATATCATGGTCTTCACCAGCAATCCAAAAGACAGGAACAACCCGAACCCCTAAGCTCTCTTCTTTTTCTTTTGCAAGCTGTAAAATTGAAATGATCTTATGCACTGTATAAAGCGGACCTGTTAATAACCCAGCTTGTTGTCCAGCTATAACTACATATGTATTTTCATCTTCAAGCGCTTTTATATTTTGAATTGTAAATTCTCCCGCTTGCAATTGTGTATTATATTCTAATAAATGCGTTACTAAATCTTGACGGAAAAACTCTCTCTCACGTAAATCATGTAATCGCTGTTTAAAAGCATCCTCTGTTAACAGATAATCAAAACATGACTGTATCTCTTTTTTACCGTTCATATAGTCCGCTACAACACCTTGTAGTGGAACAGAGATCTCTTTTATCTCCATATAATTCTTCCTTTCGTATCCTGTTCTCTCACCAACCCACATTGTAGTCAATGTTTCACGTAAAAGCAAAGAAAAACACTTATAATTCCATTCCTTTTATTGCATTGAACAAAAATTGAAGTGTCGGAACAGATTGTTGTTGTTCCTTAGCTTCTTCTAGTACATATCCAACAATCGCATTAACTTCCGTTTGTCTATTCGCTCTTACGTCCGCTAACATAGATGAAATATTATGAGATGTTTTTTCACATACTTGGCATACCATTTGCCATACCATTTCCTTATCTTCTTCTTTAACAAGAAATGCAACTTCCTGAAATACTTGCTCCATCATTTGATAAAAAAACGGATTTGAAATTAACTCTCCGTTCTCAACCCGCAATAATGCCGTCAATGGATTAATACATACATTGACTACTAATTTATTGCGCATAATCCCCTTCCAATCATCTTCTATTTGAATCGGAAAATAATCAAAAGGAAAACAATTAAATACCTTTTTAAAACAACTAGATTGACCACGCACTACACCAAACTTTGTAACACCTATTCCAGTATGATGAACTGTATGTCCATCCTCTTTTTTTGCACCATGCTCCACAATCCCGACTGCTATACGTTCATTTCCTATTTTTTGCATAACTTGAAGATGTGACATTCCATTTTGCAAAAAGATTAATGACGATTCTCCCTGCACAAAAGGTAATATATCAGTTATATGATATTGCTTTACAGCAATAAATGTATAATCTAACTGTTTATCCAGCATACTTTCTATCGGTAAAATAGATGGAAATACTGTTTCACGTTCTCCATTCCTAATACAAGTTACACCCGTTAAGTTTAATTCTTCTGCTTGCTCAGCGTTTCTTGTAAACAACGTAACATCTTGATTGCTTTTTTGTAAATAAAATGTATATAGGAGACCAATAGCTCCCGGTCCAACAATTCCAATTTT
The DNA here is from genome assembly GCF_038050385.1 of Bacillus sp. FSL R9-9410. Lineage (NCBI taxonomy): Bacteria > Bacillati > Bacillota > Bacilli > Caryophanales > Bacillaceae > Bacillus > Bacillus sp. FSL R9-9410. Next base: position 956,217 of record NZ_JBBOTV010000001.1, on the reverse strand, counting down.
CATCTTCACACAAAGAACTCATATTAACAAGTGATATAAGTCCCCTTGCCCTTCCCCCTTTACATCTTATTAAATTACAATTACATAGTTGAGGATTCAATTATCTTGTAACAAATGCAACCTCTTCTTTCACTATGTATATACTACCTATATACATAGTTCTATTCTTAGTTTAGCAAATCCTCAAAAAAATAATGAAAGAAATATTCTATCTTCTTCATAAAAATTAAAAAATGAGTTATAATATTATTATAAATATTTTAACTTTTCTGTATTCAACAAGATAAGAAAAGGATGTGATGTAATGGGATTCCCAAAAGTTGAACGCTTGCTCATCAATTATAAAACATTAGATGAATTTAAAAAATTTAAAGGGTGCGGAGCTCAAGAACTATCCATGTTGGAAGAATTACAAGCAAACATTATTGAAAATGATAGTGAGTCTCCATTTTACGGTATTTATTATGGAGGATCGCTAATCGCACGTATGAGTCTATACATGAAAAGGAACGGTGGAGAACCATTTGAAATTACAGGTACTTACCTAGAACTTTATAAACTTGAAGTGTTGCCGACTTTTCAAAAACAAGGATTCGGACAAATGCTTGTTAATTATGCGCAACAACTACAATTCCCAATTAAAACGATAGCACGTATCCAGTCAGCTGGTTTTTGGGATAAATTAAGTTTCCAGCCAGTATCAGTAACTAATGGTGATTTTTATATTTGGCAACCAGAAACAAATTCGAATGCGATTACAAACGAAGAATCTGCATAAGAAATAAAAAAAACAGCTGTTACGCAGCTGTTTTTATTTCTTTAATTTTTCTAATTCTCCATTCGAGCGAGCGCCATTTCTTTCTGCTACCATTACACTTCTTTTTTGATCAATATAATCAAGTAATGTTCTATATTCTTCCTCATATACTGATAATCGCTCCAGAAGACGTTCTTTCTCTGTTTGTAACGATTCAATTTGTTGTTGTAACACCATTAAAGAGCTTTCATCTTTATAATTTCGCAAGAATTCAATAACATCATTCAATGTAATAGATTTCGGCTCTAATACCGTTGTCTCTTTCACTTCATAATTTTCTACCTTACGAAGTTGCTTTGCTTCTTCAATACGTTCTTTATACTGCTTTCTAACGTAAGAATTCCACCTAAATCCACAAGCTGCAGGTGTACGAGACAAATGCCTCCCCACTTCTTTAAAAGCGGAAAGTTGCGTTCCACCTTCACGAATATGCCGGAGTACTACTTCTGCCAGAAGCAAATCTTCATCATCAGTCCAAGCATCTTGTCTTGTTGTCGCCATCTCTCTAGTCCTCCCTATGCATTTTTTATTAAGCATATGCAGTTACTAGAAAAGATAGAATACAACAAATAAAGAATAAGACAAAAAAAATAAACGTAGAAGATATCTTCTACGTTTATTTTTCGCAATTACTTGCTGATTACTTCTTTACCTTTGTAAGTACCGCATGCTTTACATACACGGTGAGCTAATTTCGCTTCACCACAGCTTGGGCACTCTACCATACCAGGTACTGATAATTTGAAATGCGTACGACGCTTTCTTTTTACTGTTTTAGAAGTTCTTCTAAAAGGTACAGCCATTCTTCCCACCTCCTTAAAAGAAATAATTATTTTCATATGAAGGCCTAAACCAGTCTTCCGATTATTTGTCAAAAAACTTTGCAAGTCCTGCTAATCTTGGATCAACAGTCTTTTCTTTGTTTTCTTCCGAAATCACTTGCCAGTCTTGACCTTGCATCGGTGCTCCACCAGAAACATCATCACTGAAAATTTGCATTGGAATCTCCAAAAGTATATTTTCCTTGATTACGGGCAGTAAGTCAAGTACTTCTCCTTCTAAACAATGAATTTCAGCTTCTGTTTCAAATTCTTCTTCTGAAGTTTGGAACACCTCAGTTGTTTTAATGTCAAATGGTAATGTCACATCTACTAAAGAGCGAGAACATGGTAAAACCATGCTTCCAGTTATATGTAGATGAAACGTAAACTTACCGGAGCCAAAATCAACTCTTCCTGTTACATGAACAGGATTAATTTCACGAATATCTTTCTCGACCTCTTTTAGCTCACTTACATCTACCATTTCATTTAATGTCAATCCTTTATTTCTCAATTTATTCAATTGATGGATGGACCATTTCATATCATATCACCTCAAGGCAACAAACAAAATTATAGCTAGCCATTTTATATTTGTCAATGTTTTTTCTTTACACTATAATGAAGTCATCATAGGAAATAATATATACATTATCACGTTTTCCAAAAAGATGCTACATCGAAAGGAGAGATTACCATAAAATCCAGTGGTATTGTTGTCGAATATAACCCTTTTCATAACGGTCATGCTTATCATGTGCAAGAAACAAAAAAGTTAACACAGTCTGATATTATTATCGCCGTTATGAGTGGTCCTTTTTTGCAGCGTGGTGAGCCCGCACTCATCTCCAAATGGTATCGTACTAAAATGGCCTTAACAAACGGCGTAGACCTTGTTGTAGAGCTTCCTTATGCATTCGCAACACAAAAGGCCGAAACTTTCGCAAATGGCGCAATTTCGATTTTAAACGCCCTTGGTGTTTCCGAAATTTGTTTTGGTAGTGAAGATGGACAAACTGAAAATTTCTACACTACCATCGCTATACAAAAAAATGAAGAAAAGACTTTTAATCGTCTTGTGAAGCAATTTATGAATGCAGGTAATAGTTATGCAAAAGCTACATCTGAAGCCTTTCTACACATCTTACCACCCGAAAAAAACGTAGATATGTCACAACCAAATAACATTTTAGGCTTACAGTATATTAAAGCCATTCTCTTACAAAATAGTTCCATGCAAGCACAAACTATAAAAAGATTCGCCTCTCATTATCATGATGAAACATTTCACGATCAACATATTGCAAGTGCAACAAGTATTCGCAAACAGCTATTTAATGAAAACAGTTCCTCTACAACTATTGAGCCTTTTATCCCGAAAATGACTGCTTCTCTTTTAGAAAACTACAAGCAAAACTACGGGACGTTACATAACTGGGAAAAATACTTTTCATTTTTTAAATACAAACTTATGACGATGTCTTCAGAGGACTTACAACATATATATGAAATGGAAGAAGGTTTAGAGCATCGTATTTTATCAAAAATACAAAACAGTTCATCTTTCTATTCATTCATGGAAGCATTAAAAACAAAACGTTATACATGGACTAGATTACAAAGAGCTTGTACACATATTTTAACAAATACAACGAAGGAAGAAATACACAAAGCAAATATAGAGCAACATGCGCCGTATATCCGTCTTCTCGGAATGTCACAAAAGGGACAAACTTATCTTTCTAAAAATAAGAAAAAAATAGAACTCCCAATCCTTACTCATACAAAAACATTCGAACATCCGACTTTAGACATAGAACGAAAATCAAATGCTGTATATTTCTCCATAATGCAAGAACCTTTGCGGACACAACTGCTAAAACAAGACGCAACGCATCATCCAATTCGCTATGATGAAATAACGAAAAAATTCCTATAAGAAAAACCTCTCTTCTTCAGAGAGGTTCACTTTGTTCTATCCATTTTTTCCAAATACGTTAATGCATCATCCAGTGTGTCCACCGGTACAATTTTCATCTTTGTTTTAATATCTTTCGCAGCTTCAAGAGCATCTTTATAATTCGATTTCTCTACACCTTTTTCATTTGGTGCAAAAAACACTTCAGCTCCTGCATCACTAGCAGCTACTACTTTTTGCTGAATACCACCAATTGGACCAATTTCTCCTTTATCATTGATTGTACCTGTTCCAGCTATTTCATGTCCGTTTGTTAAATCTTCTTCAACGAGCTGATTATAAATTTCTAGTGTAAACATTAACCCTGCTGACGGGCCTCCTATTTCATGGGAATCAATTTTCACTTTCGGATCTACTACTAACTCTCTTTCCGTAACGATAGAGACCCCTATACCGACGCGTCCATTCCCATTAGGGATTGTCTTTACATTTAAATTTTCTTTAAACTTTTTTCCGCCCCGATTGTATTCAATATTTACTGTATCCCCTTCTTTTTTCCCTGTCATATACTCAATAAATTGTTCCGTCTTATCGAATGTTTTTCCATCGACAGCTACTATAACATCTCCAAGCTTAAGCTTTCCTTCTGACGGCATACCCTTTGCTACACCAGCCACTAGTACACCTTTATTTTCAAAAGAAACAGAGCGATTTGCACGTTTATATGCATTATAAATTGCAGCGTTTTGTGAATCTTTCATCGCATAATCTTGACGAAATTGATATTCTTCATCACTCTCACCTTTTTGCAATATTTCTTCCGCCTTCGAAACGTGTGTATATTTATTAAATTGCGCGGCTATTAAGTTCACAACATTTGCAGGCCCCATTGAGACAGTGACAAGCATAAAATCACCAGACTCTTTAGTACCACCATCAACTTGCACGTACGGCGCTAATTTTGCGGCCATACCTGGTTTTGTCACAAAGTATGGCAAACGTACATAAACAAGTAGCATCGCCAATATAACCCCTATTAAAATTGCATATATAAACCGAAAACGCTTAAACATTATGTTTCTCCTTCCACTGCTCAATTAGTAAATAAATGTTTGAAATGTGTTTTTCTGCTTCCACTTCTCCGACCCGAATGATGTCTTCAATATGTGTAAAAGCACGCGAACTAAATTGTTCTACTGCTGGCCGCATCATTAAATCTGATGCTATTTGCCGATTCATCACAAGTTCATGTTGCATAATTTCAATACTTTGCATAATTACATCATAAATCGATGTAACCTCTCCATTCACCTTAATTGGAGATACATCTACAGCAATAACAATATCAGCCCCTAAATCTTTTACAACCGATACGGGAATACGGTCAATTACCCCTCCATCCACTAATAAGCGGCCATCTATTTTCTCTGGAACAAACACCCCTGGCACAGATATACTAGCTCGAACCGCCTCCGCAATCGGACCGCTTGTAAAAACAACTTTTTCCCCCTTCAAAATGTCAGTAGCCACAACAGCCGTCGGGATATCTAACTCTTCTAAATTTTTATTATATGTAAACATTTTAATCATATCTTTGATACGTTTTCCAGCAATAAATCCCATTTTAGGAACTGTAAAATCCAAATAATATTTCCTTTTAAAAACAGCTGCCAATTTATACAGTCTTTCAACGTCACAACTCGCTGCATAGAATGTACCAATTAACGCTCCTATACTACTACCTGCTATCATATGAATAGGGATACCAGCTTCCCTTAATACTTTTATTACCCCTATGTGAGCAAAACCTTTTGCACCTCCGGATCCAAGCGCTAAACCGATTTTCGGTTCCTTCATTTTTCTCACCCTTTAATTTTTTTCATTCCTTTTTCATACTTATGGTCTAAATTCACCACATATCCACGTATACTGAAATGAACGTTTTTGGGACAAAGGGGGATTTTCTTACATGTACGAAAAATGGAAAACTGCTTTTCTTACCATATCAATGTTATTTTTAACCTTTTCTCTTGTACTTCACCCCCAAGCTGCTTTGCAAGCTTCAATTCGCGGGTTAAATATATGGTGGGAAGTTGTATTCCCTTCACTACTACCGTTTTTCATCATTGCGGAACTTCTAATCAGTATTGGTATTGTAAAATTTATCGGTGTTATATTAGAACCACTAATGCGTCCACTGTTTCGTGTTCCAGGGGTAGGTGGGTTTGTTTGGGCAATGGGAATGGCTTCAGGATTCCCTGCTGGCGCCAAATTAAGCGCTAGACTACGCAAGAGCAATCAACTAACACAAATCGAAGCAGAACGACTCGTATCTTTCACAAATTCTTCTAATCCACTTTTTATTTTCGGAGCGGTTTCTATTGGTTTTTTCAATAATCCGAAATTAGGGCTCGTATTAGCAGCAGCACATTATATAAGTAACTTTATCGTCGGATTACTTATGCGCTTTTATGGTAATAACGATACTTACATAAAAGACAAACATACGAATCAAAAGCGTGCCTTTCAAAACCCTTTTTCCATCCTCCACCAAACACGTATGCAAGAAAAAAGACCGATTGGAAAACTACTCGGTGACGCTATCGTTTCTTCTATTCAAACATTGCTCATGATTGGTGGGTTTATTATTTTATTCTCTGTTTTAAATAAAATGATTACTGTTTTCGAAATTACAGAAGCGCTTTCTTTTATTATGCAACATATTTTATCATTCTTCCAACTTACATCCCAATTTAGTATTCCGATATTATCCGGTATTTTTGAAATGACGCTTGGAAGCCAAATGATTAGTCAAATTAATGAATCAACACTTCTTCAACAAGCGATGGTAACAAGCTTCATTTTAGCATTTAGCGGCCTTTCTATTCAGGCACAAGTAGCAAGCATATTAGCGGAGACAGATATCCGCTTTAAACCATATTTTTTAGCTCGAATTATCCAAAGTATTCTCGCTCCTATTTTCACTTTTATATTTTGGGGGCCATTTTATGAAAAAGTTCATTCTTTCTCGCCTACGCAAGAAGATCTTCCCGTATTTTTATTGAATCATTCTTACACACTAACTGATATTTGGACATCATTTATACACTACGGACCAATCTTCACCTTATTTTGTTTATATTTATATGTTATCTTATTGTTTTTACGCATTCATAAAGAAAAACCCCGTTCACTTTAACGGGGTTTGAAACTTTTCTTTTAAAGCACGCTCTACAATCGGAGGAACAAGGTCTACTACACTTCCCCCATATCTCGCAACTTCTTTCACAATACTTGAACTTAAAAATGAATATTGATTATTTGTCATAATGAAGAAGGTTTCGATATTTTCGTCTAATTTTCGATTCATTGAAGTAATTTGCATCTCATATTCAAAATCAGAAACCGCTCGCAAACCACGTAATATTGCATTTGCATTACGCATTTTTGCATATTCCACCAATAATCCACTATGTGAATCAACTTTTACATTGGGTATATCCTTTGTCGCCTCTCGAATTAACTCTAGGCGTTCTTCTACCGAAAAGAATGGTTTTTTTGATGAATTGTTTAAAACAACTACATATACTTCATCAAATACTTTTGCTCCCCTTTTAATAATATCCAAATGTCCAAGGGTAATTGGATCAAAACTCCCTGAAGAAATAGCTATACTTGTCATTCTGTCCCCTCACCTTCATACTTATAAATCGAAATTGCTGTAATCCCATAGTTTTCTGCCCGTACTTTTACAAGTTCTCCTATTGAATCAGGTAAAACCACGTCATCCCCATGCTCTGCCATAATGATGCCATCTTCATTTAACAATCCATGTTGATCTATCACACTAATTAAAGACACAATTTTTTGACCTTTATATGGAGGGTCTATTAGTATAAGATCGAATGATATTTCACGCTTTATAAGCGCCTTTACCGCACGTTCCGCATCATTTCGATACACTTCAGCTTGTTCTTGTATTCTACAGCTTTCTAAATTTTGATGAATGACTTTTATCGCTTTACTATCTCGGTCAACAAAAATCGCTTTATCAATCCCTCTACTTATGGCCTCAATTCCAAGACCACCACTACCACCAAATAAGTCAAGAGCGATACCACCATCATAATAAGGACCTATCATATTAAAAATAGATTCTTTCACTTTATCTGTCGTTGGACGTGTTGTATTACCAGGTACCGCTTTAAGTGGGTGCCCTTTACATTTTCCTGAAACTACTCTCATCTGTTGTCACTACCTTTATTTCAATCTATCGAGCGATTACAGTAAATCCATCTCAAGTCAGTAACCGCTACCAAACCATACAATTCTTCACTAATTCGTTACTTAACCTATAGAGAACTTTAGTTAAAATAACCGTTCGCTATTTCTTGCATATTCATCTCACTATTTGCGAACAAAAACCCTTTATGTACATCAGTTCCACTTTACCTTTTTTATCCTATCATAAAATAAAAAAAAGAAAAATAAAAAGCCTAACATAAATTTTAATTTCATTATGTATATCTTCATTCAGATTGGACATAAATAAATATAACAACATCATCTTCGATGTTGTTGCCAACCGCGGAGAAGACTTACGTTTCCCCATAAGTTCTTCCTCCGGTTTCTCCTCTCCCTTTGCCTTCTTACTAGTAGTACATACTAGTATTAGAAGGGCCCTGCTTTGCAGGGTTTTTTTATTTGTCTACTTTTCATTTAAAAAGTGAGATGGTACAGTAAAAGAAAGAGGAGGAAAAAATATGATTCAACGCTTTATAGAACTCGGAGAAGGCTACTCTGACTTATATGAATTACTTGAAATTGCCAAAACAAACCAAGAACGTGTAACACATATGTTACAATTCGAAACTGTAAAAAACGAAAAAAAAATGTGTTCACTTGTTGTAATACTAAAACCGACAACTACTGGTGATTTCCAACCATTATACATATGTCGTGAAGGCATTCCTTTACTTGAAAATAAGAAAAGTAAACGTGTCGTTTTATTTGAAGAAATGGCGGAACAAATAGGGAAAAAAGTTACTCCCTTTACTGTAAAACCATCAACAACTTTCCCTGAAAAAGAACTATTTTTTAATCATCTAATTGGTATTTTACGAATGAACAATTTCATTCCTCCAATGAAATAACACGTTATTTCAAATAAAAAAATCCCCTGCTAAATTTAGCAGGGGATTTTTTTATTTAGCTATAATCGTATTCTTTTGCCCGATCAGGACGCGAATTTTCGAATTCCGTTTTTAAAAATGGGCGATACGACTGTTCTACTTTTTTCACAAAAGGAAGTTTATTCAATTTTTGCATCATATGCTCAATTTGTTCCATATCACAATATACAACGGCATATTTCAAACGTTTTGATATGTAATGAATGTTACCATATTTCCTTAAAATCTTGGCATGTTTCAATGAATGTAAATAAACAATCATACTTTGTCGTTGCCCGAACATAATCTTCTCCATCTTCTCCTTTTAAAAACTTATATTCTTATATTTTATGAAAACCAATCAAAAATTTATGACATTAAAGGACAAACTCTGTATACGTTTTCTTCTATATTCTAAAAAACAGGGTAAATTACCCCGTTTTTTTACAACCACAACCGCCTCCGGTACCACAACCACCGCCACAGCCACCCGCATCAAAAAACGGATTTCCTGTTGGGACTTTAACGGAAGGTGACACCTCAGAACCTATTGCTACACTAACTTCATCTAATAACTTTTGTAAAGCAGTTTCTGCTCTTTTAAAGGCTGCAACCTTATCATGCATATCTACAGAACGCTTTAATTCCCTCATTTTCGTCGAAACGAAAGTATAATCAGGATGATATTTACCAAAACGTTGCACTTCTTCGTATCGCTCTTTCATCACTGTAAATTGATGAATTAGCGTCTGAACTTCTATATCTTCTTGTAAATCCTTATAATACTTACGATAATCTTCTGCTATATCTGAACAGATAATCGCTTTTGCAAGCTGCTCTGCCTTATCTAAAATCAATACGCTTTCCAGCGTCGCTACAATCATGAGAGACACCTCCGAGTATTCATCATAACACATTTGGAACAGAACTACTAATTGAAGTATCTCACCTAAAAGAAAGATATGATTCTAACTACTTTTCATACCATCCCCTTGCACTCTTATACACTAATATGCTCCGCAATATTATATTTAAGAACATCCCATTTCCCGCTATTCTCTTTCACGTAGCTAATACATGCGTTTTTTAACGGCGTTTTAAATGTAATTTCATCTGGTGCAATTGCGTGTAAAATAGCTTTTATTGCATGTGAATGCGCAACAATGATAATACGTTTATCTCCATGTGCTGCTGCAACCTCTTGTAAAGCCGTAAAACAGCGCTCTACAATTTCTTTATCCTGCTCCATTCCTTCTACATTACCTTCTGCAATTAACTCTCTAACGGCCGCAACTGATTTCCCAGAAGCTTCCCCAAAATTACGTTCCATAAATCGCTCATCTAATAAAATAGATGGTAATCCAATAGCCCCAGCAATTTCCTTAGCTGTTTCTTGCGCTCTAATTAACGGACTACTTATAATTATATCCCACGATTCCGCTTGCAAGGCTGCTGCACTTTGACTCGCTTGCTTCTTCCCAACTTCGTTAAGTGGAATATCTTCGCGCCCTTGAATAATCTCTTGAAAGTTCCAATCAGTTTGTCCATGTCGTACTAAACAAATTTCCGTCATGCTGCAACTCCTTTTTTAAATAATGCGATTCTATTGTAACAAAAGTTTTGCATAACGGACATAGTTTTCCCTTCCAATTACGTCGTATTTTGCTGCTTCATATACTGGAACATATCAATCATAATTGAAGCAACCGCCAATTGATTTTGAAATTTTTCCACTTTATCTGGTATCGTTTTTTTGAAATGCTGCATGGCAGCTAACTCAAAAGCTTCTTTTTCTTCTGGGTTACGCGTCAATTTCCGGTACCAGTATGGCTGTTCCCGAATATAGCGAGCTAAATCCTCATCAGCTTTTATAAACTCCATAAGCTCTGCTCTCATCCTCTTTCCCCCTAATCCTTTTGAAAGAAAAAAGGATTATTTTCAGAAGTACTTTGTTCTTGCTGCGCACGGTTCCCTTGAAATTGTTGGATAACTTGTTGCACGCTACCAATCGCACTCGTTACATTTGCTAAATGATGTTGCATTTGTTCTACGTCTAACTTTTTAAAGAAAGAAAGCATTTGCCCCATCACATCAGCAGTTTTTTCCTCTTCTGTTCGACTTTCTTTTTCTTCTTTCTTTTCTTTTACCGAAGAAAAAGCAGGTGCTCCATCAGGTCTATACGCTGTCCATATTTGATCTTCTTCACCAAGTAAGTACCATTCTTCATAAAATTGCTGCCAAGTTTTTTGACCACTTCTAACCTCATGAACCATTTTAGGGTGATGGTTTACAAACTCTTTAAACTGTTGAACCGATGGATGTAACGGCCCTTTTGTTGTTGGCATAATCCTCACCTCTTCATGTATATCTACTATATTGTAAGAAAAAAAAGGCACATGGTTCGCCTATTTTTAGACGATTCATGCACCTTTTTATCTCCCTATTTGTGGACAGTAAGACTCCCACTGATTAAAGTTTCATTTTATTTTCGGATAAAGTTTTGAGTGTAAAATTTATCATATACCCCAACACCTAATCCAGTAAATTGTTCATTTAATAAATTCTTTCTATGCCCCTCACTATTTAACCAACCTTGTACCGCCGCAATTCCATCACTATGTTGCGCCGCTATATTCTCACCAGCAAGTTGAAAAGCCACTTGCCCACGTTGCAAACGATCTCCTAACGTACCAAAAGTAGGTGAATCGTGTGAAAAATAATTATTATCCTTCATATCTTTACTATGGCCAAATGCAACATCTGCAGTTTGTTGGTCCGATGTTAACAACGGTAATTGATGACGACTTCGAATAACATTTGTTAAATCGAGAATTTGTTGCATATTCCCATTTTCAACTTGCTTCATTTTTTCTGGCGTCAGCGGCTGTTCCGCTATTAATTCACCTGAATAAACAAGTTGATATGGTCTTTGTCGTAATAACGTTTCATCATCCATATAACGAAGACCAACAAGCTCATGTGTAAAGTGATCAAAGTATAATTGTGCCCATCCATCTTCTACAGGTACTAGCGGTTGTTCCATTACTTCCGTATCAGATAACTCAAATTGATAACTATTCTTTCCTCTTTTTAATGAAATCTCATGTGAAAGTGGATTCTTTTTATATACCTCTTCATACTTTTCATTTATATAATAGGGAGCCACCTTAACTTGCTCACCAGCAACATACGCCGTTACAACTTTACGTTCAGCGACTCCAAATTGAACATACTGAGCTAAATCTTGGTTATACACCCACCATTCATATCCATAAGCAGACGGCTCTATTCGAGACGGTTCGCCCCACTTCGCTAATAAATTCTCAGAATCCCCACCAATCATACTTAAAACAGTATCTGTGGATTCTTCATTTACTTGCTTCTTCTTTTTCACAATTTTATTTTCTTGCTTAGAGTGAGATGGGGTTAATATATATTGTGATACGAGTAACTTCCCGTATAAATCAACAGCTAAAATTAAAAATGTAATCATTACGATACGCAATAATTTCTTCAAACGATATACCTCCTGAACAAAGCATAAAATCGAGATATACACAAATCCTTTTCTTTCCTTTTTTGTGTGTACCGTACTCTTTTCACTATATCATATTTTTACGAAAAAAGTCTGGAATATCCCTTTTCTCGCAATATGAATTGCACTTTCTTATTATTCATACTATTATAAAAATAATGCACTAACATTAAAAGAAGGAGGTATTCTATGCAATTTACAAATACAAACTTTAATGATGCAGTCGTTGATTTAACTCTTTTAACTGAGATTATGGAAAACAATCATTTTGTACTTGCTGGACAATGGGATTACGAACGCGTTACATATGATTATAAATTTGAAATATTAAAGGATATTTATTATTTACGTGTACAAGGATTTGCTGTTGAAGGTGACATCGGTGGCAGACACGCTCAAGTAAAACTATTGCCACCCTTATTAGGAAAACATTATTATCCTCATGGCGTTGAATATGGAGATGATGAGATTTTCCCAACGAATGTACTTCAAAAAAGTGAACAACTCCTACAAAATATTGAAAAAGAGTTAAAAGAATTTCAAATTATTGAATAACAAAAAAACTAGCGCATTAACACGATGCGCTAGTTTTTATTTCGTCTGCAAATAAGGAGGTAACTCTTGCAGCTGCTCTTTATCCTTTTCACGCTCTCTACGTGCCCAATTAAAGAACACATAACCGATAATCGTACCGTACACTATTTCCTGGACAATTTTCATAATGATACCACCTGTTTGCTGGTCTTGTACTACCGGCATCCAATGTAAAAATTCTGGTCCAGTTATATTTAAATCTGATAAAGTACCCGCCGGTACACAGAGTTCCATTGCCTTCATCCAAGCGGCCGGATCTGTATATGTTGCAAATAATGGTGCAGTCGCAAAAATTATTAACGCACAAGCTGGCGTTAATAACATACCATTAGCAAACATATAACCAAGCTTCTTAATATCACTTAAAGTTTGATATTCTGGCAGTGGATTTAACATCGGCCACCACATCATCATTGCTGCAAAAAACAATATAGCAAGGCAAATAGGATGCGCTATTTGACTTTGTTTTACTGCATCAAAAACAATTGGCAAATGATAAAAGGAAAACAGACCATTAAATACAAACAACGCAATAAGCGGCTTAGCAAAAAACTTTATCACAATTTGAACGAACTTAAAAGAAGTAATATAACGATATAACCAAACAGGTATACCAAGCAGTAATAACGGAGGCACCGCAATATACATTACTGCCATCTCAAACATATGTGCACTAAATATAATATGACCAATTAAATCAATAGGTCCTCCCTTTACAAAATACAAAAGAACAATCCCGGTCGTAAAATAAAAAATTTGCTTCTTACTTACCTTCGTCGCATTTTCAAATCGCGTTCTATATGGTCCAATAATTAAAAAATAACTAATAAGAATCGAGATCATAAATAATAAAAAAATCGGACTCCATAAAGCTTGAAAACCAAATACCCATAAGTTTTCCATTTCCACACCTACCTTTTCAAAATCCTTATATTTCATATAAAAAGAGGGCTATGATAAATCAGAGCCCCCTACTATCACTGTTTAAATCCACACAATTGTCATAAAGGCTAATATTGTTAATAAACCAATTAACAATCCAGAGTACAAGAAGAAACTCGCCGCTTCATGCCCTTTATGACTCATATGCATGAAATAATATAACTGAAATATAACTTGAATGACTGCTAACAATAATATAAATGGAACCGAAAAAATCGGGCTAAATGTTTTCGGATATGCCACCGCTGCAAATGCAACTAATGTTAAAAAAATCATTAGTGAAAATGTAACAACTTGGTGCTTCATTTCCTCTGCATTTTTTCTCTTCCGATAAACAAGATCCACCTTAGGATTATTCGTTTGCTTAACCGCCATTGTTTATCCCACCATTCCCATCAAATATACTACAGTGAAAATAAACACCCAAACTACGTCAATAAAGTGCCAATAAATTGATGCAACATAAAACTTTGGTGCGTTGTATAAATTTAAACCTCTCTTCGCGTTTCTAAAGATTAATGTTAAAATCCAACATAATCCAAACAACACGTGGAGCCCGTGTGTACCAACAAGAGCATAAAATGCAGAACCAAATGCACTACTTCTCATAGTATGCTTAAATTCATGCGTATAATGATAAAACTCATATATTTCAAACCCCAAAAATCCTAACCCAAGCAACACTGTTACAAGTAACCAAAGTTGCATTTTCTTAAAGTTAAAATTTTTCATATGATACATTGCGTATACACTCGTTAAACTACTTGTTAACAAAAGCATCGTCATAATGAAAACGAGCGGCATTTGAAACATCTCTTGAGATGTTGGTCCACCATTTGTAGAGTTCTTTAATGCTAAATATGTGCCAAATAAGGAAGCGAATAACACTGTTTCGCCTCCAAGAAATAACCAAAAACCAACAAACTTATTTTTTCCCTCAAGGGTTGCTTTTTCAGGCTCTGCTGGAAATGTTTCATTCGTTAATTTCTCATCTACATGCATTACGCCTTGCCCCCCTTATCATCTAAATCTTCCTTATGAATATGATATCCATGATCATCAATTACTGAACGAAGGAACATTGTACCAAACGTAATGATTAAACCGATAATCGCTACTAATAACCAAAATTTATCTTTGCCACCCTGCATATACATCGCACCAAAAGCAGCTATAAATAGACCTAGAGAAATAATAAACGGTGAAAATGAAGAATTTGGCATATGAATATCACCGACCGGTTCCGCTGCTGTCATCTCTTTATTACCCTCACGTTTTTCAATCCAAAACGGATCTAATCCACGAACAAATGGTAACTGTTTGAAATTATATTCCGGTGTAGGTGCTGGCATTGTCCACTCTAACGTACGCGCATCCCACGGATCACGACCAGCCTTCTCTTTTGATACCGTTGTTTTTATTACATTGAATAAAAGAACAATCGTTCCAAGAGCCATAAACACCGCTCCAATAGAACTAATCATATTCCCCATTTCCAATCCTTGCCCCTCTAGATATGTGTAGTAACGACGCGGCATACCGATTAGACCCAGGAAATGCTGAATAAAGAACGTTAAATGGAAACCAATAAAGAATAACCAAAATGTTATCTTTCCTAACGTTTCATTTAATACTTTATTAAACATAAGTGGCCAATAATAATGCGCACCTGCAAGTAAACCAAATACAACACCACCAACAATTACATAATGAAAGTGTGCTACTACGAAATAATTATCATGAAACTGATAATCAGCTGGTGCAGAAGCAAGCATAACTCCTGTAACTCCACCCATAACGAAGGATGGAATAAAAGCTACCGCCCACATCATTGGTGTTGTAAACCGAATACTTCCACCCCACATTGTAAAGAGCCAGTTAAATATTTTAATCCCCGTCGGAACTGCAATTGCCATTGTTGCAACCGAGAAGATAGCATTTGCAACAGGCCCAAGACCAACAGTAAACATATGATGCGCCCATACCATAAATCCTAAAAACCCTATTAATACTGTCGCGAACACCATCGAGGAATAACCGAATAATCGTTTTTTCGAAAATGTGGCGAAGATTTCTGAGAATATTCCGAAAGCTGGGAGTATAAGAATGTATACTTCCGGATGACCGAAGATCCAGAATAAATGCTCCCATATAATCGTGTTCCCACCTAGTGCCGGATTAAAGAAACTTGTGCCAAATAAACGATCTAACATTAAAAGTCCTAATCCTACAGTTAATGGTGGAAATGCAAATAAAATAAGTGAAGATGTTACAAATGTTGTCCATGTAAACATCGGCATACGCATGTAAGTCATCCCTGGCGCGCGCATATTAATAATTGTAACAAGGAAGTTAATACCTCCAATTAATGTACCAATACCTGATATTTGCAAGCCGAGTACATAAAAATCAACACCATGTCCTTTAGAGGCTAAAGCTAAAGATGCATACGATGTCCACCCTGCATCAGGCGCTCCTCCTAAAAACCAACTTAAATTTAAAAATAATCCACCAAAGAAAAATAACCAAAATCCGAGCGAATTCAAAAACGGGAACGCC
Source organism: Bacillus sp. FSL R9-9410 (assembly GCF_038050385.1). Lineage (NCBI taxonomy): Bacteria > Bacillati > Bacillota > Bacilli > Caryophanales > Bacillaceae > Bacillus > Bacillus sp. FSL R9-9410. Next base: position 939,860 of record NZ_JBBOTV010000001.1, on the reverse strand, counting down.
ACATCACGTGCTCCAATTTGAAGTGGTACAGCGGCGTTCATAAATGCAAACACGAGTGGCATAGCTGCGAGGAAAATCATTGTTGTACCGTGCATCGTTAATACTTGATTATAAGCATCCCCAACAAGAAAAGCATTGTTAGGAATCGCTAACTGCAGGCGAATAAATAGTGCTTCTATTCCACCTATTACAAAAAACAATCCACCTGCAATTAAATAGAGAATGGCAATCTTTTTATGGTCTACTGTCGTTAAATAATCCCATATGACAGCACCCATCCCCTGTTTTTTTGCTACAGAACTCACGTTTTCAACCTCCCCTTCGCAAATGATCCCTCTTTACTTTTCAATCTTTAACGTTTGTAAATATGCATTTAATGCATTAATTTGATCATCCGTTAAGTTGCCATATTTACCAGTCATTTTATTACCTGGTTTCATATTTTCAGGATCTTTGAGCCATTTTTTTAAGTTCTCTTCATTATTTTCGGCAATACCAGCAACCATATCGCGATCTGCAAAGTTTGCTAAGCTCGGTGCGATACGAGCAGAAGGTGGTCTACTATCATTTGATCCAACTGCATGACAACCAATGCAGCTTTTATTAAATATTTCTTGACCTTCTTGCGCCTTTGTAGAAGCTACTTCTTTTTTCCCATCAATCTTCTTCATGTCAGCGAGCCACTTTTTGTACTCGCTTTCATCCAGAGCTTTCACTTTGAACTGCATTAAAGAATGTGAGGGGCCACAAAATTCTGTGCAAAAACCATTATAAGTGCCCGATTTATCTGCCTTTAACCACATTTTGTTTACATTATCTGTATTTGTATCCATTTTCCCAGCTAAAGATGGAACCCAAAACGAATGTTTAATATCGGCACCCTTCAAATTCAAATACACTTTCTTACCTGTGGGGATAACTAAATCTTGAGAAGTTACTATTTTTTCTGATTTGTAAGAAAATTCCCACCAATAAAGATTCGCTGTTACATCAACAACGATAGTATCTTTATCAATATTCTTTTTCTCCATCGCACTTACATCCGCAAGCTTGAATGTATATGTAACAGTCGGAACAGCCAAGATTAACAAAAGAATAATCGGAATAACTGTCCATATAATTTCTAGTTTGTGATTTCCTTCAACTTGCTCTGGAATATAATCTTCCTCACCCTTTTTTTGTCGGAAACGCACAATTACATATAAGAAAATAATAGTAACTACAAGTACTACTCCTACCATGATTGCACTCGCTAGCAAGAGCAAATCATATTGCATTTTTGCTACTTCCCCTTGCGGAATTAAAGTAGACTGAAAAGCTTTACCGCATCCCCCTAACAGTAAAGCCAGCAGTGAAACGAACGAAAGCAGTCGCCACTGTTTCTTCATACAAACAACCCCCACTTTCTTTGTGAATTAGATTGTACTTTATAGTTAAGTAAAGTAAATCTCAACGTAAAGAAATCCAATTATGTCGTTGTCTTAGAAGAATGTAACTACAATCATTGACACAAATAAGATTGTTAAGTAATTCAGGGAATAAACAAACATTTTTACGGACCATTTGATGTCATCTTGCTTACGGAAGCCATAAAACCCTAATGCGATCCATCCGATGTTAAGCAATGTTGCAATTACCATGAATGTTATTCCAAGCCCACTCATATAAAATGGTAGTGGTAATAAACATACTGTCCAAATCATAATCTGACGTTTCGTAATATCAAATCCCTGTACAACAGGAAGCATTGGGATTCCTGCATTTCGATATTCATCAACACGCTTCATCGCTAATGCGAGGAAATGTGGGATTTGCCAAATAAACATAATTAAAAATAACATCCAAGCAATTGGATGATTTAAAGACGGATCAATTGCCGCCCATCCAATTAAAGGTGGAACTGCACCTGATATACTACCTACAACAGTATTTAACGTATATTTTCTCTTCGTCCATAACGTATATAAAACAACATATGTGAAGGCACCAATAAATGAGATTAACACTGCCATCGGTGTAGTAAGTAATAAAAATGCAAAGCCAAGAAGTAAAATTACAAGTCCAAATGCAAGTGCAAAGCCAGGTTTATATTTACCTGTTACCGTTGGACGGTTTTTTGTTCTTTCCATTAATGGATCGATATCTCGGTCAATGTAGTTATTTAAACAACATACCCCAGCCATAATTAATGCAGAACCAACGATTGTGAAAAATAGCTTATCTAGATTGTCCATAACACTCAATCCATTAAAATGTAAAGCCAACCAAAATCCTGTAAATACAGTAAGTGTATTTGAGTTTACAATTCCCATTTTAACGAGCGCTGATAAATCTTGTAACCGAGTTGTTTCCGGTACACTTGAAACAGCTGACTCATCATGCAGCTCACTTGTTGCATGGTTCATCACTTTAACCCCCTCTTAAACCTATCATCTTTCTAAGCACATATTTCATGTGAAATATTTCGCTTCTATACAGCAATATTATTACAGTAGAAATATTGTTAACCCATTCTACTACTAATCTACGCCCATACTCCAATATATTAAATCACATTTCCCGAACATTTTGTGAAGAAAACATGAACTTTTTGTGTCGAACATTAAAAAACTTCATTCTAATTTATCCTTATCATAACATGATGTTATCTTCTATAATAAACTATTTTGTCATATTTAGCATGTATTCTCCCCATTTCTTTTCAAAACAGCCTGAATTTCTCCTAAAATATGTATTTAAAATTCCGTTTTTTTCTTTATACTACGTACGTTGTCCTCGCCCTCCATTTCTTTGCTATTTTATTATTTTTTATATATCATAGGACTGTAGCACGTTTTATTCTATACATAATGGAATGAAAATATTTCGCAATAACTTCATAGCAGAAAGATGGTGAAAGAGATTGCAACGCTTTATTAAATGGTTAGCAGTCATTACAAGTCTCGATTTATTAGTAGTTTTACTAGGAGGCGCTTTAGTTACAAAAACGGGTTCAGGCCAAGGATGCGGCAAATCATGGCCTCTTTGTAACGGTGAATTTGTTCCATCTAATTTATCAATGGAAACTATTATTGAGCTAAGTCACCGCTTAACATCTGGATCAGCAGGAATCCTTGTTACTCTTCTTTGTATCTTGTCCTGGAAATATTATAAACATGTGCGCGAAACAAAGACGTTAGCAATTTTATCCTTCGTATTTTTAGTTGCACAAGCATTAATGGGGGCGGCGGCGGTTGTTTGGGGGCAAATGCCTGCTGTATTAGCTATTCATTTCGGTATTTCCTTAATTTCATTTGCTTCTGTCATCTTGTTAACGTGTCTTATTTTTGAAATTGATCAGAAATTTGATGCACGTTCACTTATTATGGACAAAAAAATGAAATTTCATATTTATGGTGTAACAATTTACAGTTATATCGTTGTCTACACAGGAGCTTTAGTACGTCACGAACGAGCTACCTTAGCCTGTCCAGACTTCCCTTTATGCAGTAAAAATAGACCTATGCCAACTCAACTACATGAGTGGGTCCAAATGGGGCATAGAGTTGCAGCTATGTTAATATTCGTTTGGATACTATACGCAATGTTTATAGCTATTCGTCATTACAAGCAGCAGCGTGTAGTATACTGGGGATGGATTATTTCATTTATCCTTGTTACACTTCAAGCTATAGTAGGGATTTTAGTCGTATTTACAAATGCTAGTTTAGCAATGGCATTATTACATTCACTCTTCATTTCTTGCCTGTTTGCTGTACTATGCTATTTAGTTATGATAGGTACAAGAAGTACAGTCAACGCAAAAGAAACTGAATCAACTTCTAAGCAAAACAAAATAAAGTAAACCTTTAATACCTTGCCAATTCGGCAAGGTATTATTTACACACAAAAAAGAGCTGCTTTCGTACAGCTCTTTTTCTTTATTTTAATGATCTAATTCAATGAGTAAATCTCCCGTTTGAATTGCATCCCCATCATTTACATATACTTTTTTCACTTTACCACTGAATGGCGCTTGAACCGTCGTTTCCATTTTCATCGCTTCTGTAATTGCCATGGAATCACCTTTTTTCACTTCATCGCCTTCTTTTACAACTACTTTAATAGCAGTTCCCGGCATCGTTGCGCTAATATGATTTGGATTTTCACGATTCCCCTTCACACGCTGTGCAACAGTTGATTTCACGCTTTCATCTTTCACTACGATTTCACGCGGTTGTCCATTAAATTCCAAGTAAAGCACACGATTTCCATCTGGCTGCGGTTCTCCAATGGAAACTAGTTTAACCATCAATGTTTTACCTTGTTCGATTTCTACATCAATTTCTTCACCAAGTCTCATTCCATAGAAGAAAGTAGGTGTATCAAGCACAGATACATTTCCATAAAGCCCAACAACTTTTTCGTAGTCCATAAACACTTTTGGATACAATGCATATGCGACTACATCAAAAATTGTTACTTCGCGTCCAAGTTTGTGGAATAACTCTTCTTTTAAAGCGTCAAAATCTACTGGCTCTAATAATTCACCTGGTCTTACTGTCAACGGCTCTTTCCCTTTTAAAATAATATTTTGTAATTCTTTCGGGAAACCACCATATGGTTGACCTAAATCTCCAGAGAACATTTCAACAACAGATCCTGGGAAGTCCATAGAATCTCCACGCTCTAAAATATCTTGTTCTGTCAGATGGTTTTGAACCATAAATAATGCCATATCACCGACAACTTTAGATGATGGTGTTACTTTTACAATATCTCCAAACATATCATTAACACGACGGTACATCACTTTAACTTCATCAAAGCGATCTCCTAAACCAACCGCCTTCGCTTGTTGTTGAAGATTACTATATTGTCCACCTGGCATTTCGTGCATATATACCTCTGTGTGAGGAGCGTTCATACCACTTTCAAATGGTGCATAATATTTACGTACATCTTCCCAATAATGAGATAGTTTTTCTAATGAGTCTATATTAACATCTGGTTGTCTTTCGTTTCCACCTAACGCATAGTATAGTGTATTCGCACTCGGTTGTGACGTTTGACCAGCCATAGAACTCACCGCTACATCGACAATATCAACGCCTGCTTCAATTGCCTTCGTATACGTTAAAATACCATTTCCGCTCGTATCATGTGTATGTAGGTGAATTGGAATCGACACCGTCTCTTTTAGTGCTGAAACTAAATCATATGCTGCGTTTGGCTTTAATAAGCCCGCCATATCTTTAATTCCTAAAATATGAGCTCCTGATGCTTCCAACTCTTTTGCTAAATTTTTATAATAATTTAAATCATATTTACTGCGTAACGGATCATGAATGTCTCCTGTGTAACACATTGTTGCTTCTGCAATTTTACCAGTATCTCGTACAGCATCAATTGCAACTCTCATACCTTCTACCCAGTTTAAGCTATCAAAAATACGGAACACATCAATTCCAGCTTGCGCGGAACATTCTACAAATTTTTGAATTAAATTATCTGGATAGTTTTTGTATCCAACTGCGTTTGAAGAACGAAGTAACATTTGGAATAAAACATTCGGCATTTTTTCACGAAGATCTAGTAATCGTTCCCACGGATCTTCTTTTAAGAAGCGATACGCAACATCAAACGTTGCACCGCCCCACATTTCCGCTGAGAATAAGTTTGGTAACATTCTCGCTGTCGGTTCTGCAATTTGATGTAAATCTTTTGTACGAATACGTGTTGCAAGTAAAGATTGATGCCCATCACGGAATGTTGTATCCGTTAAAAGTACACGTTTTTGATCTTGAACCCACTTTACTAATCCATCTGCTCCACGTTCATCTAAAATTTGTTTCGTTCCGTTTTGAATCGTTTCTGAATGTTTCACACTTGGTATACGAGCATCTGAGAAAATTGGCTTCTCTTGTTTCCCTACTCCTGGGAAGCCGTTTACTGTTACTGTACCAATATAATTTAACATTTTCGTTCCACGGTCTTTACGTTTTGGGAACAGGAATAATTCAGGTGACGCGTCAATAAATGAAGTATCATATTCTCCTGATAAGAAGTTTCTATGTTTTACTACATTCTCTAAGAATGGAATATTTGTTTTAATACCACGAATACGGAATTCTTTTAAGTTACGTTCCATTTTTGCAGCAGCTTGTTCGAAAGTAAGCGCCCAAGTTGTAACTTTTACAAGTAAAGAGTCGTAGTACGGTGTAATAACTGCACCTTGGAAACTATTACCTGTGTCAAGACGCACACCAAAACCACCGCCTGATCGATACGCCATAATCTTCCCTGTATCAGGCATAAAGTTATTAAGTGGGTCTTCTGTCGTTACACGAGATTGAATTGCATAACCATGCACAATAATCTCTTCTTGTTTCGGTACACTTACCATCTTGCTATGTAAAGCATGTCCATCTGCAATTAAAATTTGTGATTGAACAATATCGATTCCTGTAATCATTTCTGTAATTGTATGCTCTACTTGAACACGTGGGTTTACTTCAATAAAGTAAAATTCATCATCTTTCACTAGGAATTCAACTGTTCCAGCATTTAAATAATTTACATTTTTCGTTAACTTTACTGCAGCATCACAAATACGCTGACGCAAATCATCTGAAAGCGACACGCTCGGTGCAATTTCAACTACTTTTTGATGGCGTCGTTGTACAGAGCAATCACGCTCATATAAATGTACAACATTACCTTCTTCATCTGCTAAAATTTGTACTTCTATATGTTTAGGTTTTTCAACGAATTTTTCAACGTACACTTCATCATTACCAAAGGCTGCTTTTGCTTCTGATTTCGCGCGATTATACGATTCTCTTAATTCTTCACTAGCACGTACAATACGCATACCGCGACCGCCGCCACCAAGGGATGCTTTAATAATAATCGGGTAATCATACTTTTCAGCAAATTCTTTAACTTCTTCTATTGAATCTACTGGACCATCACTACCAGGAATAATTGGAATTTGTGCTAGCTGCGCTTGTGCTCTTGCTTTAACTTTATCTCCAAACATGTCTAAATGCTTACTTTTTGGACCGATAAAGATAATCCCTTCTTCTTCACAACGTTTTGCAAATTGAATATTTTCTGACAAGAAACCATATCCAGGGTGGATTGCATCTACATGATTACTTTTCGCAATCTCAATAATGCCTTCAATATCTAGATAAGCATCAATTGGCTTTTTCCCTTCCCCAACTAAATAGGACTCATCGGCTTTATAGCGATGATAAGAACCGCTATCCTCTTTAGAATAGATCGCAACTGTGTTTAATCCAAGTTCTGAACATGCTCGGAACACACGAATTGCTATCTCTCCACGGTTAGCTACCAATACTTTTTGAATACGTTGCAGCTTTGTCATGATTTTCCCCCTCTATTTTCTTACCACTCTAGAGATAAAATACATACACACTCTAAAGAGCGTGAAGTTCTTCACTTTCTACATTATATTATACTTAGAAAGCTTCACTTTATTTTTATCCATCATACCTTATTTTTCAACAAATGATAAGTTTTCTGATCAATTTGTTTCACAAAAATAGTATAGCATACCTCTTCCTTTTCAAACAACTTAATTGTATATCACATTAACTTAAATGTGATATATTTTTAAAATAAAAAACCAAAATGATATATCACATTCGGATTTTCTTTAAATCAAAAAACACATTGCGCTCTACAGCACAATGTGTTTTTATTTTACAACTACAAGATGTGGTCCACCTTGTTCTATTTCTTTAGTCATTTCATTTTGTTGCTTCTCTTGTCGTTTTACTTGACTAGCAATATTTAATAATATGCCCATTGCAAGTAAATTAGCTAATAAGGAACTCCCACCGTAACTAACAAACGGTAACGGTACCCCTGTAAGCGGTATTAACCCAGACATACCACCGACATTAATAAAAGTTTGAACTCCAAACAAACTTGCAATTCCGATGGCTATTAAACTTCCAAATGGATCGTTACACTTTTGTGCAACTCTAAATGCCCGAATAATAATAAGTAATAAACAGATTAAAATGACAGCTACGCCTATAAATCCAAGCTCTTCAGATATAATTGCCATAATAAAATCTGTTTGCGGTTCTGGTAAGTATCCATATTTTTGCACACTGTTCCCTAACCCTCGACCATTTAGCCCTCCTGAAGCAATTCCAATAAAAGAATTTATTAATTGGAATCCATCATTTTGAGGATCGTTAAATGGATCAAGAAAAACTGAAAAACGTGCCTTTTGATATGGATCTAATGCATAATTACCGAGAATATATAGTGCCGGAATCCACACTATAGAAGTTAAAACAATTCGTTTAATCCATAAATTAATCCGCACTCCCGAACAAAGAAACATAATTCCTACTGTTCCCGCAATTAACATATCGGTACCTAAGTCATTTTGCTTTAAAATTAAAAACATAATTAAACCAACACCCAAAAGCACCGGTCCCGATCCTTTGAAAACGGACGTATTCGTTTCTTGCCTTTTCGCAAAAAAATGAGCCAATACGAGAATAACTGTTATCTTTACAAATTCCGCAGGCTGTATTCCAAATATCCATCCATTTGCACCGTTTACTTTCTTAGTAAAAAATGCCGCTGCCGCTAATAAGGCAACACTAGCACCATAACTCCCCAACAAAAAAATTCGTTTTCTCCACACTTTATATGGGATAATAGCAATAATTATTAATACCATTGTCCCAGCAGCTAAAGTAAGTAATTGTCTTTTAAAAAAGAAATTTGCTGGCTTATCAAACCTCGAAATTGCAACAATGGAACTTGAACTATATACCATTATAACTCCCAAAACACATAAGATAACAAGAGGAAGTAATAATGAATAATCCATCGATTTCCATACTTTTTTCATTTCATTTCCTCTTTCTGTTTCAATTTAATTATTGTTGTATTCCATATGTATATAGGTTCTTCCTTCTTTATTATACAAATAAAAAGCCCAAACTATTTCAGTTTGAGCCCCCTTATTTGAACCCGTTATTGTTGTTTGTTTGTAAATGCTTCATGAAGTGCAGACAACTCACGTTCGAGCTCTCCTAACATTGCTTTCCCTTGTTCTTCTCCAATAAGACCAAGGCGAACCGCAAAATCGACCTCGCGGGATAGTCCAAACATTTGTGTGTCTAAAACTTCTTCATATAATGGACATTGCGGCATTGTAAGATTGTCCATTTGTACCTTAATAAGTCTTAAAATCTTCTCTGCATCCGCTTGTAGAAGGGCTAGTGCCTTTTCCTGATGATTTGATACTGTCTCAGACGCCAAATTGATTCCCTCCGTTTCCGTCCTACTCTCTCATATCTATTAATATTAGCGATAGTTTTAATAAATTGCAATAGAAACATTTTTTGTGACAACAGTGCCTAATACTATTATACTGAAAAGTGGGAGTATAACACAAATGGGGGAACAACAATGAGCGAAATTTTATTTATTAATGGAAAAGTTCGTTTTCCAATCACTATCGATCCAACTGTATGGATTTTCGATGATCGAAAAATAGATTTGACAACTTACTTTGATGAAACTAGAGAAGACTCATCCGAATTAGAAACATACTTAAAACATACTTCAGAGCATTGGGATCGCGAAATCCGTGATGGTGCTGCCTTCCCGCCAATACAACAAAGTGTAAAGAAATATAAAAAAGAACAGCTTATTAACGGGACATTTGGCATACCACTTCATCCATTTCTAAAAAATACTGAAATTTTAGAAGATGCTACTCATGTCGAAATTGAAACCACAGACAATACAATTACACTTCCGTTAGAAACAGCGCATAAAGCTATTCTCGGTTTTTCAAAAGAGGGTAAACCATTACGAGAAGACGGACCTGTTCATCTATATTTCCATGATGGATCTAATAGACAAAATCCGATTCGTAACATCCGTAAATTTACAATCATTTAAATTGTATAATTAAAAGGAAAAAAAGGAGTGAGCTTAGGCTCACTCCTTTTTATAATAAATCCGCTGCTAGTTGTGCTAAATTAGAACGCTCTCCTTTAACAAACTTTACATGACCACTAATACGTTGTTCTTTAAACTTCTCTACAACGTATGTTAAACCATTATTATATTCATCTAAATACGGGTGATCAATTTGCTGAGGATCCCCCATTAATACAATCTTACTTTTTTCGCCTACCCTTGTTAATATCGTCTTCACTTCATGCTTCGTTAAATTTTGTGCCTCGTCAATAATAATAAACTGGTCTGGAATACTTCTCCCGCGTATATAGGTAAGCGCTTCTACTTCAATCGAACCCATTCCAGCTAAAATAGCATCTAGCTCCCCAGGCTTTTTCGTATTGAATAAATACTCTAGATTATCAAAAATCGGCTGCATCCACGGTCTTAATTTTTCCTCTTTCTCTCCTGGTAAATAGCCTATATCTTTTCCTACCGGTACAATTGGTCTCGCGACAAGTAGTTTTTTATATAACCCTAAATCTTCCGTTTGCATTAGTCCCGCAGCTAATGCAAGTAACGTTTTTCCTGTACCGGCTTTCCCTGTTAACGTTACAAGTGGAATATCTTCCCGAAGTAGCAATTCTAATCCCATAATTTGCTGCACGTTTCGTGGGCGTATCCCCCACACTTGCTCATTGTGAAAAATAAGTTTTTTCACCTTCTTACCTAAATGATCCACAATCCCAAGTGCAGAACTAGAACCCCCTAGTGCATCTTTCATTACAACAAACTGATTTGGATAAAAAGGATGATTTGCGATTTCAGATAAAGGTAGTTCACCTTTTTCATAAAAATAATCTAACTGTTCTTTTGATATATACCCTTCTAAAAATCCTGAATATATATTTTCCACTTCGATTACTCGGTCACTTAAATAATCTTCGGCCTGCAATCCGATTGCATCAGCTTTTACCCTTACGAGTACATCTTTACTTACTAAAATAACTGATTTCCCGTCCTCTTTTTCTTGTTCTTCTAAAGAGAGGTTTTTCGCTACCGCTAAAATTCGATTATCATTTGTTTTTTCTACAAAAATATCTTGCAGTTGAACAAATGAGCGATGATTTAATTCAATACGAAATGTACCGCCGTTTTCTAACGGAATACTTTCATGCAGCTTTCCTATTTCGCGAAATTTGTCGATTAACTTAGATACATAGCGAGCATTTCGTCCTACTTCATCCATATAACGTTTTTTCGAATCAACCTCTTCTAATACAACTGCTGGAATCACTACTTCATTTGTTGCAAATGAAAAAATAGATAAAGGATCCTGCAAAAGTACATTCGTATCTAACACATAAATTTTATCCAACCTGTTACCCCCTGACTCCACTTTTAAATTTGTAGAACAAGGGTTTCATCCATAAAATATGGACGAACCATTGTTATAATTATATGTACCGTAAAAACGAGGTAGAATCGAAATTCATAGAAATTAAACCTTTTCTTTATTTTTTATTCATTTCTATTCAATATATTACTTTTTATTATAATTTTTCACATTAAATCACAATACTCACTTGTAAAAGTTTATGAACGATGTTCCTATTCATCTTCTTTATAATTCTTTCATTCCTACTAATACTTGATTATCAAGCTTTTTAGCAGCTCGAAGATCATATGTTTTTTCATATGTTGGTTCAGTAGCAAGTTTCGCACCATAAAACATAACATCACGAACTTCTTGTACATTCACTTCTACTACCGTTAATTTTAGAGGAATCCCTTCCATTCTATCTGTTAAAATTTTACTTTCACCACTTATGGAAAATACGGATTCATTCGCCATTATAGTCAATACAACCCCTGCACTATGCCGTATATTTCCCACAATACGTGAGCGTTGATCTACCGCAAATCGAATACTAGTTTCACTCACTGCATATACCCAAGAAATAGCACTTACGTTAGGGATTTGTTTTTCGAAATCTGTTGTTGCTATCATAACGATACACTCTTTACGCAAAGATTGTACTAAGTCACCTGTTAATGTAGGCTCAACTACATTCGCCATATTTCCACCTCCAAATATTCTTTATATATCCTTATCATAACCTATTTTTCGAATTGCGAAAATATTATTTTTTCCCGCTATTATTCAAAAACATTATACTTCCATGATATACTTATACTGATAGAATTCGTATTGAGGTGACGAAATGAGAGTCAAATGTATGATTTGTGATAAAAAAGATATGTTAGATGACGAAAATCCTATGGCAAAAAGACTGCGTAATCGCCCTATTCATACATATATGTGCATGGAATGTACGGAACGAATTGCAGAGCGTACTATGGAACGCCATGCGAGTGGTAAATTCCGATTATATCGTGATAAAAAAGTAGAAGACGATTGGTAAACCGGAAATAAGTCCTTAATCATATAGATAAGGACTTATTTGTATTTTTCTGGGTCACGATTCATCTGATCCAAAAAACAATCAATGGCTTCTACCGGAAATCTTGCATACCTTATTTCTCCATCAATTTCATATGTAATCAAATACATTTCCTCGTTCTTTTCAACTTCTACATTTCGTAATTTATGCTCTTCATATATCATATTTTGAAATAATACATACGTTTCTTGTGCAGCGCTATCATCTGGACGTGCTTCCGCAACCGTTTTAATTGTTAACCAATTATATAGTGCATCTTGTACTGAGCGCATGAAATCCCCTCCTTTTTTCACCCTGTTTTTTGTTGTTTAGCTTGACGTAAACGCAGTCTATAAATTCCAAGTACAATTGCCGCTACAACGAGCCCCTCTCCAACGGGTAAAAAAACCGCAAAAAAAGTTAATACTGTGCATCCAATTGCTAAAGATGTATATATCACTATATTTTTTAGTACCGATAGCTTCCTTGCAAATCCTAAATTATATACAAGTGCACTTAATAAAATTATTGTTCCATAAAGCAACCACATCCCTAACTCTGGATTTTCATCAACTTTGCAAAGTTTCGCGAAAAATGACATTCTTTCTAACACTATCTTTCACCTCTTCTCATGAAACAAATTCTCTTTATGTACTTAATACAAGAGTAACTCGCAAAAAAAATACTGTCCACAAAAAAGAGTAAATATTCTAAAAAAATAAACATAAAACAAAAAAACAGCTACCTTTATAAAAGGTAGCTGTTCTATTATTTTATGCTTCAACAGATTTCTTTTTCTTAGCAGCTCTTTCGCGCTCACTCTTATCAAGAATCTTTTTACGTAGACGAATTGATTCTGGAGTTACTTCACAGAACTCGTCATCGTTTAAGTACTCTAATGACTCTTCTAAAGTCATTAAGCGTGGTTTTTTCATTGATGAAGTTTGATCCTTCGTCGCAGAACGAATGTTAGTTTGTTGTTTCATTTTTACAACGTTAACTGTTAAATCATTCTCACGTGTATGTTCTCCAACGATCATACCAGCATATACTTCTGTACCTGGTTCAACGAAGATTACACCGCGATCTTCAACTTGCATAATACCATATTGTGATGCTTTTCCTGCGTCAAGTGAAACTAGAACACCTTGGCGACGTCCACCCACTTGTCCAGCATGTACTGGTTGGTAGCAATCAAATGTATGGTTTAAAATACCGTAACCACGAGTTAATGTTAGGAATTCTGTTGTGTAACCAATTAAACCACGTGCCGGAACCATGAAAGTAAGGCGAACTTGACCATTTCCGTTATTCACCATATCTAACATTTCACCTTTACGTGCACCCATTGATTCCATAATAGAACCAGTGTATTCTTCAGGCACATCGATTTGTACGCGCTCTACAGGCTCAGATCTTACGCCATCAACATCTTTAATAATTACTTCTGGCTTAGATACTTGTAGTTCATAACCTTCACGACGCATGTTTTCAATTAAGATAGATAAATGTAACTCTCCGCGTCCAGATACGATCCATGCATCAGGAGAATCTGTATTATCTACACGTAAACTTACATCTGTCTCTAATTGTGAACGAAGACGCTCTTCAATTTTACGAGAAGTAATGAATTTACCTTCACGACCTGCAAATGGGCTGTTATTTACAAGGAATGTCATTTGTAGTGTTGGCTCATCAATACGTAATAATGGTAAAGCCTCTTCATGCTCAACCGGACATACCGTTTCACCTACGTTAATGTCTTCCATACCTGAAACAGCTACTAAATCTCCAGCTTTTGCTTCTTCAATTTCTTGACGTTTTAATCCAATGTAACCAAATAATTTAGTTACACGGAATTGTTTTACACTTCCGTCAACTTTCATTAATGCAACTTGTTGTCCTACTTTCATTGTACCGCGGAATATGCGTCCAACCCCAATACGACCAACATAGTCATTGTAATCAAGAAGTGCTACTTGGAATTGAAGTGGCTCTTCGCTGTTATCAATTGGTGCTGGAATATGTTCAATGATTGTATCAAACAATGATTTCATATTCTCTTCTTGATTTGCTGGATTTGAATCTAAGCTTGCTGTTCCGTTCATTGCTGATGCAAATACAACTGGGAACTCTAATTGATCTTCGTTTGCACCAAGTTCGATGAATAAGTCGACTACTTCATCAACTACTTCATCAGGGCGAGCGAAGTCACGGTCAATTTTGTTTACAACAACGATTGGAGTTAAGTTTTGCTCAAGAGCTTTCTTTAAAACAAATCGTGTTTGTGGCATACAACCTTCATATGCATCAACTACAAGTAGAACACCATCAACCATTTTCATGATACGTTCTACTTCTCCACCGAAGTCAGCGTGACCAGGTGTATCTAAAATGTTAATTCTTTTATCTTCATAGTGAATCGCAGTATTCTTCGCTAAAATTGTAATACCACGTTCTCTTTCTAGATCATTTGAGTCCATTGCGCGTTCTTCAATATGTTCATTCGCACGGAACGTCCCCGCTTGACGTAATAACTGGTCAACAAGTGTTGTTTTACCATGGTCAACGTGGGCAATAATTGCTATATTTCGTAAATCTTGTCGTTTTTTCAACATGTCCAACTCCTAATGTCTTTTTAATCCTTCTCTATTATAAGAGCGAAGGGGATACAATGGCAATCAAAATAAAATCAAGAATGAAAATATAGTTGTATTCTTACTTTTGTGAAAGTAAAATGAGATTGGAGGGTGAAGAAATGGAACACATTCAATATCGCTTTTTATTAACAGCAATTATCGGTGTTATCTTCTTAATTGGTATCGGAATTATGATTGCTGAAAATAGTCCCATCGGCATTATTATTTGCATTATCGGCACATTTGTTACAGTCGGATACGGTTTTGTAACAAAAAGAAAAATGCGTAAATCGCAATAACATTAAAAAGTAAGAAGCTTCTTTATGCCTCTTACTTTTTTTTATTATTGCGATACAAATGGTAATAATTCTTCGTATACTCCTGGTTTTGCAACTAACACACTGCTTTTGTCTACAATAGAAAGAGGCGTTCCCGAGAACGTTGTCACTTTACCGCCAACTTCTTCTACAATAATCTGTCCCCCGCCAAAGTCCCATGGCGATAAGCGTGGTGTTACATATGCATCTAATCTTCCCGTTGCAACATATACCATTTCTAACGCTGCACAACCATATGACCTCGTACCTCTCGCCTTCTTAACGAGCATCATCATTTTTTCCATATTAAGCAATGGATTATCAGTAAGCCATATCGCATTCAAAGCTATAATTCCATGCTCTACCGTTCCTTTTTCCAACATGGGAATAGCTAAATCATTGCAAAAAGCCCCTTCCCCCTTTACCGCATGATATAGTTCGTCATGAACTGGATCATAAATAAGACCAATCTTTCCGATACCGTTCTCATAAATCCCGATTGAGATTGCGAAATTCCTTTTTTGATGAACAAAGTTCATCGTGCCGTCAATTGGATCAATTAACCAAACAACCCCATTAGAAGAGGTAATCTCATCTCCGTAGCCTTCTTCTCCTAAAATATTATGAGCCGGGAATGTTTCTTTAATTTTCCCAATTAAAAACTGCTCCGTTTCTCGGTCCATGTTTGTTACTAGATCAGCTGCATTTGACTTTGTTTCTATAATAAGTGTTTTTTTCAGTGATGCCATTAAATGTTCTCCGGCTTCTCGAATCCACTGTTTCGCGTGTGTATCGATGTCTTTCCATACTTCTTGCATGTTTAAACACTCCGATCTATACTGTTCACAGAAAAAACGAACCCTTTATAAGGTTCGCACCAACTAATTATTTATACATATACTATTATTACGCTTCTAAACGGATCATTTCAAGTCTTAACACTTCTAATTTTTGTACGCAATCTTCTTTTTTCTGTTTGTCGTTATCCATCATCGCATCATATAAAGTTGCTAATTCATAATCTAGCTCCAAACGTAGCACCGGAATTCTCTTTTCAGCATCTGTTCTCTTTAACGCATTAATCACCTGTCTCATTTTTTTGCCTCCTCCCAATATTCGTCTGCCCTCGGACTAGAATTGATTCAATTTTCTGATTTTTTGTTTTATACTATACTATGTTGGATAAATCATCTATGCAACACAATTATATTTTTTTACTTAAATTTTTTTGTGCTGTTTTTTTTATGAATAGTACAAGCTATGCTAAAATTAAAACAAAATAGGAGTTGGAGGAACAATCATGACACTACAAACATTCACATCAACTGATTTTGAAGTCTTTACTGTTGATGGTCTTGAAGAACGAATGAGCGCAATTAAAACGAATATTCATCCTAAGTTAGAAGCTTTAGGGGAACAGTTTGCAGACTATTTATCACAACAAACCGATGAAAACTTTTTCTACCATGTAGCAAAACATGCACGCCGCAAAGTCAATCCACCAAACGATACTTGGGTTGCTTTTTCAACAAATAAACGTGGATATAAAATGTTACCACACTTCCAAATTGGTTTATGGGGTACTCATGCCTTCATATACTTTGGTTTAATCTATGAGTGTCCACAAAAAGTGGAGACGGCTCACGCCTTCTTAGAACATTTAAATGATTTAAAAACAAATATTCCAAATGACTTCGTTTGGTCCATTGACCATACTAAACCAGGTGTAAAATTACATAAAACGCTTGAAACGGAAGACTTACAAAAGATGATTGAACGTTTAGCTACTGTGAAAAAAGCAGAATTATTAGTCGGTATTCATATATCACCAGAGGAGTTTTCAGCAATGACCAACGAACAATTCCTTGCTAAGATTGAATCTACGATGCAATCACTCCTTCCTTTATATGCGATTTCTAATCGATAAATCGATAGTAGAAAACGGACAATTTATATTGTCCGTTTTTAGTTGTTATCACATTATAGCACTTTGTATTTTATTTTTCAAAATATTTTTACATTTTAACAATCTTTTTTTCCGCTACTTCTTTTGCTCTTTGAATCGTACGATATATAGAATATCCACTTACTTCTTGAAATTCTTTATCAATTGTTTTCTCCGCTGCCTTCGATGGCACAATCTCTTTAAAACGACGATATAATTCCATCAAATCTTCTCTCAAAACTCCTTTTTCATATACCTTTTCAATCGCTTCATAAAACTTTACAACTGCTACCATTTCTTCATTTGACCAATCGTAATCAAGTGGATATTGATATTCCATTTTTGCACCTCATTCAGTATTCTTTCTTTTTCCATTATGCTACCTTTAAGAGAACCTTTTATTCTTCACTATAGCCACTCTGCATTATACACCATTTATCCATTTCAATGGAATTGTCTTCCTTTTTGTATTATTTAAAATATAACTATTAAACATACTCACCTTGAAAATGAGATTTTTCTATACATCTATAATTATTGGTGATATAATGCTTTTGTTTTATAGAGAATAAAGTGAGACTACCATCCCCAAAAAGACGCTTGCGAATGGCAGAAAAACAAGTCAAGTTCTAAAAGTTTGTCATCTTAATTTCCTTTTAGAATGAGATGAAATCATATAAAACAAACTCTAATAAATATTACGAAGAAGAAGGGGTGTATAGATTGTCCCAATACGAAACACCATTGTTTACCACTTTAGTTGAGCACAGTAAGCGAAATCCAGTTCAATTCCATATTCCTGGTCATAAAAAAGGACAGGGCATGGATCCTACATTTCGCGAATTTATTGGGCATAATGCATTAGCAATTGATTTAATTAATATTGCGCCGCTCGATGATTTACATCATCCAAAAGGTATGATTAAAGAAGCACAGGATTTAGCAGCCGCTGCTTTCGGTGCAGATCATACGTTCTTTTCTATTCAAGGTACAAGTGGTGCAATTATGACAATGGTGATGAGCGTGTGCGGTCCTGGGGATAAAATCCTCGTGCCACGGAATGTGCATAAATCAGTAATGTCAGCTATTATTTTCTCAGGTGCAAAACCAATTTTCATGCATCCTGAGATTGATCCGAAGCTCGGTATTTCACATGGGATCACAATTCAATCTGTCAAAAAAGCTCTTGAAGAGCACTCAGATGCGAAAGGCTTACTTGTTATAAATCCAACATATTTTGGATTTGCTGCAGATTTAGAGCAGATTGTAGAATTAGCTCATTCTTACGATATTCCTGTACTTGTTGATGAAGCTCACGGTGTTCATATCCATTTTCATGATGAACTGCCGATGTCAGCTATGCAAGCAGGTGCAGATATGGCAGCAACAAGTGTTCACAAATTAGGAGGGTCTTTAACCCAAAGCTCTATTCTTAATGTAAAAGAGGGTCTTGTTAACGTAAAACATGTTCGATCCATTATTAGCATGCTTACAACTACATCAACTTCTTACATTTTGTTAGCATCTCTTGATGTTGCCAGAAAACGTCTTGCTACAGAAGGAACAGCTCTCATAGAACAAACAATACAATTAGCTGAACATGTTCGTGATGCTATAAATGTTATTGAGCATCTTTATTGTCCTGGAAAAGAGATGCTAGGTACAGATGCTACTTTTAACTATGATCCTACAAAGATAATTGTATCTGTAAAAGATTTAGGTATTACAGGCCATCAGGCTGAAGTATGGCTTAGAGAGCATTACAACATTGAAGTAGAACTCTCTGATTTATATAACATACTTTGTCTTATCACATTTGGAGATACAGAAAGTGAAACAGATACACTTATTACAGCATTACAAGATTTAGCAGCAACATACAGAAATAGAGCAGATAAAGGTGTTCAGGTACAAGTAGAAATACCAGAAATACCTGTGCTAGCACTTTCTCCTAGAGATGCTTTTTATTCAGAAACAGAAGTCATTCCATTTGAAAACGCAGCAGGTCGTATTATAGCTGATTTTGTTATGGTTTATCCGCCAGGGATTCCAATCTTTACTCCGGGGGAAATTATTACACAAGATAACTTAGAGTATATTCGTAAAAATTTAGAAGCTGGGTTACCTGTACAAGGTCCCGAAGATATGACATTACAAACATTACGTGTTATTAAAGAGTACAAGCCTATCAGTTGATAGGCTTTTCTTTCACCTTTTTTCTCTTTTTTTCATACGATACTAAAGAATTTGACATTCCCACCCCTAATGGGGCCAGCTGACTAACGTCAGTGGGACTCTTGCTATGAAAGGCGAAGTCCATTTCTGGTATCGCTGACGTACAAGATTGCGGTGTGCCATCACCACACTCTCACAACAGACCGTATAGGTTCGTGAGCTACGGTACTATACCGTACAGATTCGTGTTCAGGTGTTTTAGCGCTCTGTTCTTGACGACACATATCATGCTTGAATTCGGCTATCAAACTCCATATGATATCTTTTATTCAAGGAACACATTGGCGTTTTAAAGACTTGTACTTGTCTATAGTTAACGTATACCAAAATATAAATGTTTTTCTATGAAAAAGCGATACTTTCATCCTATGCTTAAAGGCGGACTAAAGTCCAATATGGGATTTCCCGTATCGCGAAATCTGTAACGTATAGGTGGGGATACCATTATGATTGTGATAGGCCGTTCTATTGTACACCCTTATATCACAAATGAATATGAGCCATTTGCAGCTGAAAAACAACAGATTTTATCCATAATGGCTGGAAATCAAGAAGTTCATTCCTTCCGAACAGCCGATGAACTCAGCTTTGATCTTAATTTACGAGTTAATATTATTACTTCCGCGCTAGAACTTTTTCAAAGTGGCTTTCAGTTTCGTACATTTCAACAATCTTTTTGCAACCCTCAGTTTTGGGAAAGAACATCACTTGGCGGATTTCAACTACTCCCAAACGTACCATCCTCTATTGCCATCCAAGATATTTTTAAAAACGGAAAACTATATGGAACTGAATGTGCCACCGCAATGATTATCATTTTTTACAAAGCATTACTATCATTATATGAGGAAAAAACTTTCAACCGTCTATTCGCAAACCTCTTACTTTATACATGGGACTACGATCGCGACTTAAAGCTCATAACAAAAACGAGTGGCGATATCGTTCCAGGTGACCTCGTTTACTTTAAAAACCCACAAGTTAATCCAGCTACGATTGAGTGGCAAGGAGAAAATACAATCTATCTAGGAAACTTCTTTTTTTACGGACATGGCGTAGGCGTAAAAACGAAAGAGGAAATTATTTATTCATTGAATGAAAGAAGGATTCCTTATGCTTTTATTTCAGCTTATTTAACCGATTTTATTACTCGTATTGATAGCCGTATGATGAGTCAATATGCCGCTCCTAACACGCCACAAACATCAATAGGATTTATTCCTATTAGAGATGATGCAATCGTTGCAACAGTCGGACATACAACTACAATCTATTAAAAAAACGCCTACATGTGTAGGCGTTTTTTCTTAATCATTAAGCTTTTGTATGTTCTGTATGGTCACATTCGCAATGAGATCCACATTTCCCATAAAGTACTGTTGATTTTTCATCTTCAAAATGTCCGATTGTTCCTTCACAAACTTGGCATACGATTGTTCCCATTTTCATTTCCCCCTGAGTTTTAAGAATAATCTACTTATATATGATTAAGCTTTCGCATTGTCTCTACTAGCACAGTCACAATTCGAACCACATTTTCCATAAAGTACTGTCGTTTTCTCATCTTCAAAATGTCCGATTGTTCCTTCACAAACTTGGCATACGATTGTTCCCATTTTCATTTCCCCCCTGGGTTTTAAGAATAATCTACTTATATATGATTAAGCTTTCGCATTGTCTCTACTAGCACAGTCACAATTCGAACCACATTTTCCATAAAGTACTGTCGTTTTCTCATCTTCAAAATGTCCAATTGTTCCTTCACAAACTTGGCATACGATTGTTCCCATTTTTCATTTCCCCCTAAGTTTATGGTCCTAAAAACTTTTAGTTGTCCATTTCCTATCAATTATTGGGCTTTTGTATGTTCTGTGTGCTCACATCCGCAAGATCCACATTTCCCGTAAAGTACCGTTACTTTCTCATCCTCGAAGTGTGCAATTGTACTTTCACAATCTTGACATACGATTGTTCCCATTTTTCATTTCCCCCTAAGTTTATAATCCCAAAAACTTTTGTAACCGCTTAACTTTCTATCTTTATTTTAATATGTTATACTTTTTACGTCAATAGGTTTTTAGTATAACACATTAAATATTTAAAAATTAAATTAGTATGCGATATTAACACAAAAAAACAGCCGTATTCCATACATACGACTGTTTCTTGTTAATTATTCTTCATACTCCGCATGCAAAGAAGTAGACGGAACAAGAAATTTAAAAAACTGAGCTAATTCCTCCGCCTCCTCTTCCGATCCTAACTTAAAAGTTTCTTGTATATATGAAACATTTTCTACATCATCTCGCCCAAGCAAAGTAGATCTCCCTGTTTGCATACAAACAATAAGTGGCTTTCCAAAAAACATATTTGTATAAATAACTCCAAAATCATAACGTGTATCATGCGTCATAAATCCTAAAAATCGTACCTTCACACTTTCATGCTCATCATACAATTTTTCAAACATGAGTTTCCACCTTTCTAAATAACACTTCCTATTCATAATATATTAAACAAAAAAAGTAATACTCCTTTTAATTGTCAAAAAATTCAGTAGGATGTAGAATGATATTATTCTACTAAACTAGGGGGAAATTTGTATGCAACACGCCTTTATCACACTTGTACCTAAATCTAATCAACAATCTGTTTCAATAGAAGATGTAAAACACCTTTTTCATAACTATAAAACCGTTACTTCCAAGACTGGTGATCAAATTAATTATGCTTATACAAATACAGCTTTTCCTTATGAAATATTAGATACATCAGCAACAACATTAAAACTCCAATCAAGTCACGATCGATATGATTCTATTTATGTGGGGATTGGAATAGAAAAGGAACAATCTTTCATTCAGGTTTCTTTACCTACTACAGCAACATTTGGTGATAAAGGAAAAGCAAATGAATTTAGCCGTTTTCTAGCGAAGAAATTAGAAGGAGAGTTACAACTATTTAATGGAAGAACAATGTATTTCTATAAACGTTAATTTTAAAAAATAGAGAATAGAATTAAAAAGAGTATACAATTCGAACATGTAAGTAATAAAGCCTGCTTCCTTACGTGTAATAGAAAACATGCAATCACATATGCTAAATAAAGAAATACGAAAAAGAGTATTACTTTATAATGAAACTTATCACCATTCGATAATATTAATACAACGGAAAAACCACTCCATAATAGAAAATGATAAAATATAACATGTAATATTTTCATGGAACCTTCTCCTTTGACATGCTCTATTTTATTAATATATGGGATTAAGTTTGAATCAATTACATATTATACAACGGCATATATTCTAACGATTCATTTAAAGTATTATATATTCATTCGACAAGTACATATAAAGACCTTGCAAGTCATTTTATGAAAATAAAAATAACCCATCTCTTTAAATAAGAGATGGGTTATTTACATTACTTAAATTATTTTACAATGTGAATTGGCATTCCAAGAGCAACTTCAGCTGCTTCCATTGTGATTTCACCTAATGTTGGGTGAGCATGGATTGTTTGAGCGATATCTTCAGCTGTCATTCCAGCTTCGATAGCTAAACCAATCTCAGAGATAATATCAGAAGCACCTGTACCTGCAACTTGTGCACCTACAAGAAGACCATCTTCTTTACGTGTTACAAGTTGTAAGAAACCGTCAGTGCTGTTTAATGATAACGCACGACCGTTTGCAGCGAATGGGAACTTAGATACAGCTACTGTCATTCCTGCTTCTTCAGCTTGTTTCTTAGTGTAACCAACAGATGCTAATTCTGGATCAGTGAAGCATACTGCAGGAATTCCGATGTAATCGATTGCTGATGCATGGCCACTAATTACTTCAACAGCTACTTTACCTTCGTAAGAAGCTTTGTGAGCTAATGGTGGTCCAGGAACGATATCACCGATTGCATAGATGTTTGAAATATTTGTACGGCATTGCTCATCGATTTCGATGATGCCACGGTCAGTCATTTTAATTCCTACTTGCTCAAGACCAATTTCTTGAGTGTTTGGACGACGACCTACAGTTACTAATACGTAATCTGCTTCTACAGTTTGGATTTCACCTTTAACTTCAAAGCTAACTTTTACGCCAGTTTCTGTTTCTTCAACGCCTTTAGCCATAGCTTTTGTATGGATATTTACGTTACCTTTTTTCTGTAGAGCACGTTTAACAACAGAACTCATAGCTTTTTCGAAACCAGCTAAGATTTCGTCGCCAGCTTCTACTACAGTAACTTCTGTACCGAAGTTAGCATATGCAGTACCTAATTCCATACCGATGTAACCGCCGCCGATTACAACAAGTTTTTTAGGAATTTCAGGTAAGCTTAAAGCGCCTGTAGAGTTGATAACACGTTTAGAGTATTTGAATCCAGGAATTTCGATTGGTGTAGAACCAGTTGCAAGAACAGCATTTTTAAACGTATAAGTTTGTGCTGCATCTTCAGTCATTACGCGTAATGTGTTAGCATCTACGAAGTAAGCTTCACCGCGAATGATTTCAACTTTGTTACCTTTAAGAAGGCCTTCAACACCGCCAGTTAATTTCTTAACTACGCCGTTTTTCCATTCTTGAACTTTTGTAAAGTCAACTTTTACGTTCTCTGCAGTGATACCCATGTCATCAGAATGCATTGCATTCTCATAACGATGACCTGCATTGATTAACGCTTTTGAAGGAATACATCCAACGTTTAAGCATACGCCACCAAGGTTAGCTTTTTCAATAATCGCTACCTTTTGACCTAATTGTGCTGCACGAATTGCCGCAACGTATCCACCAGGACCTGCACCAACAACGACTGTATCTAATTCAATTGGGAAATCTCCTACTACCATTGTTATTACGCCTCCATTACTAATAATTGTGGGTCATTCAATAGACGTTTAATTTGGTTTAATGCTTTTTGAGCAGTTGCGCCGTCAATTAAACGATGGTCAAAGCTTAGAGATAATGCTAATACTGGAGCTGCAACGATTTCACCGTTTTTCACAACTGGTTTCTCAGCGATACGGCCGATACCAAGGATTGCTACTTCTGGGTGATTGATAACTGGAGTGAACCATTGTCCACCTGCAGAACCAATGTTTGTAATTGTGCAAGAAGCACCTTTCATTTCAGTTGGAGCTAAACGACCGTCACGTGCTTTACCAGCAAGTTCATTGATCTCGTTAGAAATAGTAAAGATAGATTTACGATCTGTATCTTTAACAACTGGTACTAATAGACCTTTGTCTGTATCAGCTGCGATACCGATGTTGAAGTAATGTTTATGAACGATTTCTTGAGAAGCATCGTCTAAAGCAGTATTCAACATTGGGAATTCACGTAATGCAGATGTTAAAGCTTTTACAACGTATGGAAGGTAAGTTAATTTAATACCTTTGTCAGCTGCAACAGCTTTGAACTTCTTACGGTGAGCAACAAGTTCTGTTACATCTACTTCGTCCATTAATGTTACGTGAGGAGCTGTATGCTTAGAGTTAACCATTGCTTTCGCAATCGCTTTACGGATACCACTCATTTTCTCACGAGTTTCTGGATATTCACCAGCTGGGATTGGTTGTGCTTTTGGTGCTTCTTCTTTCGCTGCTGCTGGAGTAGCTTCTACTGCTGCTGGAGCCTCAGTTGCTGCTACAGTTTGTCCACCATTTGCAAATGCATCGATGTCAGTTTTCACAACACGGCCGTTCTTACCAGAACCAGCTACTTTATGAATATCTACACCTTTTTCACGAGCATATTTACGAACAGATGGCATAGCAATTACACGCTCATTTACTACTTCTGCAGTTGCTGCTGGAGTAGTTTCCGCTGCTGGAGCTTCTACTGCTACTTCTTCAGCTTTTGGAGCTTCATCATGATCGTCACCTTTAAATTTAAGGTTTTCGTATCCAGGAGCATCAAATTTAATTAATGTATCTCCTACTATTGCAACTGTTCCTTCTTCTACAAGTACTTCAAGTACTTTACCTTTAACAGGAGAAGGGATTTCTACTACTGCTTTATCATTTTGCACTTCAAGAAGTACATCGTCTTCATTTACTTCATCGCCTGGTTTAATAAACCATTTTACGATTTCACCTTCGTGGATACCTTCACCGATATCTGGTAGTTTAAATTCAAATGCCACGGAATTCAGCCCCCTGATTCATTTCATTATTATGGAATATGTACAAAAGAAACCAGCATGTGCTGATTTCTTTTGCACATGAAAAACTAAAAATTAGAAGTTCATTACTTTATTAACAGCTTCAACAATATCTTTATGGTTTGGTAACCATACGCTCTCAGCTTGAGAGAATGGGAATACTGTATCAGCAGCTGCAACACGAACAACTGGTGCTTCTAAGTTTAAGATTGCACGGTCGTTAATTTCCGCTACAACGTTAGCTGCAATACCAGCTTGCTTTTGAGCTTCTTGAACTACAACTACGCGACCTGTTTTTTCAACAGAAGCGATGATTGTTTCGATATCTAATGGTTGAACTGTACGTAAGTCAACAACCTCTAAAGAGATACCTTCTTTTTCAAGTTCTTCAGCAGCTTTTAATGCAGCATGAACCATAGCACCATAAGCGATAACAGATACATCTGTACCTTCACGTTTGATATCAGCTTTACCTAAATCAATTGTGTAATCGCCTTCTGGTACATCTTGACGGAATGAACGGTACAATTTCATATGCTCTAAGTAGATAACTGGATCGTTGTCACGAATCGCAGAGATTAAAAGACCTTTTGCATCGTATGGAGTTGATGGAATAACAACTTTTAGACCAGGTTGTTGAGCCACTAATCCTTCTAAGCTATCAGCATGTAGTTCAGGAGTATGAACACCACCGCCGAATGGAGAACGAATTGTTACTGGAGCAGTCCAACGTCCACCAGAACGGTAACGCATACGAGCTAATTGACCAGAAACTGAATCCATTACTTCATAAATGAAACCGAAGAATTGGATTTCTGGAACTGGACGGAAGCCTTCAAGTGCAAGTCCAACTGCAAGTCCACCAATACCAGACTCTGCAAGTGGAGTATCCATTACACGATCTTCACCGAATTCAGCTTGTAAACCTTCAGTAGCACGGAATACTCCGCCGTTTACACCAACGTCTTCACCAAACACAAGTACGTTAGGATCATTTTTCATTTCAACGCGTAAAGCATCAGTGATTGCTTGAATCATTGTCATTTGAGCCATGGCTTACTTCGACTCCTTTTCTTTGTAAATTTCATATTGTTCAGCTAAGTTGTAAGGCATTTTTTCGTACATGATTTCCATTAAATCAGTAACTTTTTGTTTTGGAGCCTGGTCAGCCTTAGCAATTGCTTGTTTGATATCTTCTTTTGCTTCTTCGATTACTTTCTCTTCAACTTCTTGAGACCATAGGCCTTTGTTTTCTAAGAATGCACGGAAGCGTACGATTGGATCTTTTTGTTCCCATTCGTTTTCGATATCTTTTGTACGGTAACGAGTTGGGTCATCACCAGCCATTGTATGTGGACCATAACGGAATGTTAAAGTCTCAATTAAAGTAGGGCCTTCACCGTTTACTGCGCGCTCACGAGCGAATGCAGTTGCTGCGTATACAGCTAATGGATCCATACCGTCTACTTGAATTCCGTAAATACCTGCTGCTACTGCTTTTTGTGCTACAGTTTTAGCTGCAGATTGCTTTTCTACTGGAGTAGAGATTGCATAACGGTTATTTTGTACAACGAAGATTGCTGGAGCTTTGAATGCACCCGCAAAGTTCATACCTTCGTAGAAGTCACCTTGTGAAGCACCACCGTCACCAGTGTAAGTAATTGCAACAGATTTTTTACCACGTAGTTTCATACCTAACGCAACACCAGCAGTTTGGATGATTTGCGCACCGATAATGATTTGTGGAGCAAGTGCATTTACATTCTCAGGCATTTGGTTACCCATGAAATGTCCACGAGAGAATAAGAATGCTTGATATAATGGTAGGCCGTGCCACACTAATTGTGGAACATCACGATATCCTGGTAAGATGAAATCTTCTGCTTCAAGTGCGAAATGACTTGCTAATTGAGAAGCCTCTTGTCCAGCAGTTGGTGCGTAGAAACCTAAACGTCCTTGACGGTTTAAAGAAATAGAACGTTGATCTAGTACGCGAGTATACACCATACGGCGCATTAACTCTTTTAATTGATCGTCTGATAATTCAGGCATAGCTGCTTCATTCACAACTTCGCCTTTTTCATTTAAAATTTGTAATGTTTCAAATTGAGCTGCGATAGCTTTCATTTGCTCATCAACATTAAATAGGGTGTTTTTTGTTTTAGTACCCATTCCGTTCACCTCTTCCTCTCTTGAACCATATTCTGAAACGCTTTCACTATCTATTAGCTAGACTGAAAGCGCAACAATGTAAACCAACAAGTTTGTCTGTCGGTTGAGAATAATTTTGTGTACCTAACAATCTGTACTAATGTTTTTTCAAAAACATATTAATACAATCTTGATCACGTTTTTTAGTTTACAACTATTCTAATTACGATGTC
Source organism: Bacillus sp. FSL R9-9410 (assembly GCF_038050385.1). Classification (NCBI taxonomy): domain Bacteria; kingdom Bacillati; phylum Bacillota; class Bacilli; order Caryophanales; family Bacillaceae; genus Bacillus; species Bacillus sp. FSL R9-9410. Next base: position 911,787 of record NZ_JBBOTV010000001.1, on the reverse strand, counting down.
AATTACTTTGAATACGTTTTTTTATAAATAATATGCAGGTTTCCTCTACACAAACATGTTTTTATTTTTCACATCTGTATTAGTAAGCAATAACCTACTGTTATATTATTCCCTTTTTAACTTATTTTTTCTCTTAGAATAATATGTAAACGATTTAATTCTCTTTAGTTTTTCTCTCTTCTCAATAAAATTATACAAACACTTCTTCCTTTTATAGGTAAATACCTATACATTTCTAATCATTCCTCCATACATTATAGTAACCGCAGTATTAGCGGGAAATGATAAAGGAGGTCATCTCATGTACGGATACTCATATTGCTATCCAACAACTTGTTCATATCCTTCCTACGGTTATGGCGGTTCTTGTGGCGAATCTGGACGCGGCTTCGCCTTAATCGTTGTGTTGTTTATCCTTTTAATTATCGTTGGCGCTGCTTGCATTCGCTAATTAATGTAAAATGAAACAACTATGGAAAGAAACAGACGGCTTTGCCGTCTTTTCTTTTATTACATAACTTATCTATAGAAGATTTGTTTCCAAGTAGTTCTTCCTTACTTGCCGATGACTTTTTTTATCTCCTTTGGTAGACTAAAGAAGAAAGGAGAGATTACATATGCTTACAATGAATGAGGTAATTCGTGAAGGAAATCCTCTTTTGCGCGACGTCGCAAAAGAGGTCTCCTTACCTGCTAGTGAGGAAGATACAAATACTCTTAAAGAAATGATTGAATTTGTAATAAATAGCCAGGACCCTGAAATGGCTGAAAAATATAATTTACGCCCCGGAATCGGATTAGCGGCTCCGCAAATCGGTATTTCAAAGAAAATGATTGCGGTTCATGTAACTGATACGAACGATACGTTATATAGCTACGCATTATTTAACCCAAAAATCATTAGTCATTCTGTTGAACTTACATATTTACAAAGTGGTGAAGGCTGTCTATCTGTAGACCGTGAAGTACCTGGTTATGTCCCTCGTTACACAAGAATTACAGTAAAGGCAACAACGATTAACGGTGAAGACGTAAAACTGCGATTAAAAGGTTTACCAGCAATTGTATTCCAACATGAAATCGACCATTTAAACGGTGTTATGTTCTATGACCATATTAATAAAGACAATCCATTTGTGGCTCCCGATGATTCAAAACCTCTCGAGCGATAATAGTAAAAAGGCGGAAGTTAACCTTCCGCCTTTTTATTATATGAAATGGGTTCCACACTTACTTATAACAAGCCCGCCCACTTTAATCCTTGATAAATACCGTCTTCATTAACATCTTTTGTCACATAATTAGCAAGTTTTTTCAAATCCTCATGACCATTCCCCATCACAATGCCCGTTCCTACTGCTTCAATCATTTCTAAATCATTTAATCCGTCCCCAAATGCATATACTTGTTCACGATTAAATCCTATTTTCTCAATAAACTTCTCAATCCCTTTTGCCTTAGAACCACCATTAGGAATAATATCCATTGAATATGCATGCCAGCGTATAAAATGAAAATCTGGATAATGATGAATAAACTTTTCTTCTTCGTTTACTTCACAAAAAAGAAGCGTTTGATAAATATCGCGTTTCTCATAAAAATCAGGTTCATATGCCGGATGCTCGAATTGTAAGCTTCCAAAACCTTCTTTTACATAATCATGATATTCCACTGACGCTCTCATTTCTTGATGGTCAAGATATACAAGTGGATATCCTTCTTGTTTTGCAAACTGAGTAAACTTATGTAGAGCATCAGGATGTAATGGATTATTAAATAATACCTCATCCTCAAATACAACATACTGTCCGTTAAAACTAACATAATTATGTATATTGAGTTCCTCACGAATATCTTCAAACATAAATGGCGCACGCCCTGTCGCAATCGCTACATGCACACCTTTTTCTTGTAAATCTCTTACTGCATCTCTTGTAGATTGCGGAATTTTTTTATCATGATCTAATAATGTTCCATCAATATCAAAAAAGACAATTTTATCATTCATTTTTCAAAATCCTTTCTGGCACTCTATATTCCTATTTTGATTATCACTTTTCAAATTTCAAAAAAAAGTATAACATATTAAACATCTGTGAAGAAAGCGTTCACTTTCTGACCTTATTTATGAAATGTGCATATACTATTAGTAAAAAAATGTGGATACTTGTTCGGATGAATTTTCTTTTCTATTCTTTCTCATACTATATCTATAACTAACGGCTACTAATCGTTACTACAGGATAACTTACACTATACTAAAAAGAACAAGATTCACTATTCACTTCTAATCTTCTTTCTTGTATGGGAGACGGAGTTATCATTAGTAATATGCATGTTTAAAATAAGGAAAGGAAGGAGTAATCATGCTGAAGAAGCTGAAGAAAAAGCTCAAGCGTTATTTAAACGATTTAGTCCGTAAGAAGACAATCGCTTAAATTGTGCCCATTTCGGGCTTTTTCTTCATTCTCATTCGAAAAAACATGAAAATCGTGACTGTTTGCTTTATAATAAGTAACAGATAATGCAAAACATAGACAAGGAGAGGTTTTCCCAATGATTTTTAAAGTATTTTATCAAGAAAAATTAACTGAGGTCCCAGTACGTGAAAATACAAAAGTTTTATATTTAGAGGCTACGTCTCAAAAGGATGTTCGTAAAAAATTACAAAAGTTCGCATATAATATCGAGTTCGTTCAGTCTGTTACTGGTGCTCATCTTGAATATGAAAAACAAAACGCTGATTTAATATTAGCGGAGATCGTATAGTCATATGAAATTCCTAAAAAATGATCAAGCTGCCGTTTTTGCCCTCGGTGGTCTTGGTGAAATCGGTAAAAATACATATGCTGTTCAATTTCAAGATGAAATTATTATAATTGACGCTGGAATTAAATTTCCAGAAGACGAACTCCTCGGGATCGATTATGTAATACCAGACTACACTTATTTTGTGCGAAACGAAGATAAAATTAAAGGGTTATTCATTACACATGGTCACGAAGATCATATCGGTGGAATTCCTTATCTATTACGTCAAGTGAACATTCCAATTTACGGCGGAAAATTAGCAATTGCCCTAATAAAAAACAAATTAGAAGAGCACGGATTACTTCGTAAAGCAAAACTTTATGAAATTCAAGAAGATGATGTTATTAAATTTAAAAAGACATCTGTTTCCTTCTTCCGTACAACTCACAGTATTCCGGATTCATACGGAGTTGTTGTGAAAACACCTCAAGGACAAGTCGTTCATACAGGTGACTTTAAATTTGATTTCACACCAGTCGGCGAGCCAGCAGATTTAACAAAAATGGCCGAAATCGGAAAAGACGGTGTACTTTGTCTCTTATCTGATAGTACAAACAGTGAAGTGCCAAACTTTACGATGTCTGAGCGCCGCGTTGGTGATAGTATTCAAGATATATTCCGCAAAGTAGACGGTCGTATTATATTCGCAACCTTTGCATCGAATATCCATCGCTTACAACAAGTTGTTGAGGCTGCTGTTGAAAACAATCGTAAAGTAGCTGTATTCGGTCGAAGTATGGAAGCAGCGATTGAAATCGGACAAAACCTTGGTTATATCCGGTGTCCAAAGGATACATTCATTGACACATCTCAGCTAAACCGCCTACCAGCTAATAAAGTTGTTATGTTATGTACAGGTAGTCAAGGGGAGCCGATGGCAGCACTTTCACGTATTGCCAATGGTACACATCGTCAAATTCAAATTATCCCTGGCGATACAGTTGTTTTCTCTTCTTCACCAATCCCAGGCAATACAATTAGTGTAAGTCGTATAATTAACATGTTGTACCGCGCTGGCGCTGATGTAATCCATGGTAAACTCTCAAATATTCATACGAGTGGACACGGTGGACAAGAAGAGCAAAAGTTAATGCTACGTCTTATTAAGCCGAAATATTTCATGCCAATTCATGGTGAATATCGTATGCAACGTATGCATATGAAATTAGCGAATGATTGTGGTATTCCAGAAGAAAATTGTTTCATTATGGATAACGGGGATGTTCTCGCTTTACGTTCTGATGAAGCAAGCGTAGCTGGGAAAATCCCATCTGGCTCTGTCTATATCGATGGAAATGGTATTGGAGATATCGGTAATATCGTATTACGTGATCGTCGCATTCTTTCTGAAGAAGGACTCGTTATTGTAGTTGTAAGCATTGATATGAAAGAATTTAAAGTTGCAGCAGGACCTGATATCATCTCGCGTGGTTTCGTTTATATGCGTGAAAGCAGCGATTTAATCAACGATGCTCAAACATTAATTACAACACATTTAGAAAAAGTAATGGAGCGAAAAACAACACAATGGTCTGAAATTAAAAATGAGATCACAGACACATTAGCACCATTCCTATACGAAAAAACGAAACGTCGTCCAATGATTTTACCAATCATTATGGAAATATAAAAAAAGGACAATGCCGAGGAGGCATTGTCCTTTTCTCTTATCTTAAAAAATGCTTAAAACGATCTACTTCATCGTCATGACCAATTACAATTAATATATCTCCCGCCTGAATGTTTTCTGTAGCTCGAGGAGATACGATAACTTCTTTCCCACGTTTAATTGCTACAATGTTCAAACCAAACTTCGCACGAATATCTAATTCAATTAAAGAGTGCCCATCAATTTTTTTATTTGCGATAATCTCTACAATACTATGCTCATCTGAAAGCTCTAGGTAATCTAACACATTACTTGATGCGATATTATTAGCAATCCTTTTTCCCATATCTCGTTCTGGATGCACAATATGATCTGCCCCTATTTTACTTAACACTTTTTCATGATAGTCATTTTGAGCTTTTACAGTAATATTTTTCACACCTAATTCTTTCAAAATTAACGTTGTTAAAATACTTGAATTCAAATTATCTCCAATAGCAACGACTACATGATCAAAATTACGAATACCAAGACTTTTTAATACCATCTCATCTGTTGAATCTGCAATTACAGCATGCGAAGCTATATTTGCAAACTCATTAATTTTATCCTCATCTGAGTCAATTGCCATTACTTCCATACCTAATTGAGCTAATTCACGGCAAATACTTCCACCAAAACGGCCAAGCCCAATAACAGCAAATTCTTTCTCTTTTTCGCCCACAGGAATTCCTCCAATAACATCAAGTATTATGTACTTTTATTGTAACATACTTTAAATTCGCTACAAAAACCTGTATATACTTCTTATTTTTGTTTTTGCATATAAAAATACTGTTGTAAATAAAACGCGATACCGAAAATTAACATACCAAATACAAATATATTTCCAAATGAACTAAATGTTTCAAAAACGAACAATAGCGTTTCTTGTCCGAAAAAAGCAAATAAAAGTTGTGTAAATGCGAATAACAGTGCCAATATGTAATGATGTTGATGGAATAAATAATGTGTTGCGCCTAAAAAAGCTACAAGCGAAACAATGAAGATCCACCAACTTTCTAAAAACAATTGCCAATTAGTAAATTGATATCCATTTACTAATATCGCAATAATTCCTATAACTGCCATCGTCGGCACACTCCATAATAATGCACGCCCTCTAAAGAAGCGCGCACCTTTTGCATCTCCTTTTTCATTTGCGATGTATGTTAGCACGACAGTACTTATATACAAAACAGAGAGGATTGTTAAAACAATGATAAGCCAAAAATGTAATTGATAATATTCATGTTCTATATTCGTCACAATTGCAGCTAACATACATGGAATAAACATCCCTGTCCAACCATCTATTTTTCTTTCGTTCCAAAACACCGTATTACCAATCCGAATTCCTAATAGCATAAAAATAATAATACCTAGTACAAATAACGTAGTCTTATTCCCTACTAAACTCGTTGAGAAAGCAATTAATCCAATAAATAAAAAAAGAACAAATCCATTCATAATTTCTAGTACAGGTGACAAATATCTTTTCACCCATTTGTATGTTTCTTCATATTCACTATTATTTGCTAAACGATAGGCGTAAAAACTTATCCCAAAATAAACCGCCGCAATAATAACATATGCATATAAGACGAAACATAAAATCGCACTGCTAATTTGCACGTAATTCCCCACCCTTTTTTCTATGTATCACATTGATTTTACACACTTTTCATACTAAAAGTAAACCTGTCTAAGGTAGTTAAATAATTATCTTACCTATTAGTACTAATTAATAATGAGCAGTGGCTAAAAACCCCTGCTCATTATTAAGACGTCAAATTTAACTCTACTCATTTGTATGAAGGTGTCTAACACTAACAAATACAAAAGATGTTTTCGTCTCGGAACTAAAAAATCCCCACTCTAAACTGTTGCACAATTGGCGAGTAAGTTCACTTTCTATTTCCCTTCCACTTCACATATTGATTTAAAAATACAATCGCTTTCTCAATAACCTCTTCGTCTGGTTTTAATTTCGCATGATGTAAACCATATTCTGAATTTACTCCAAGCCAAAACATAAATCCAGGTATCTCTCGAAGCATATAACCGAAGTCTTCACCTGTCATTGCCTCCGTACATGTAATTACGTCCATATTCGTTTGTTCACGTGTAAATTGCATAAACTCTCTCGTTAACTCTTCATGGTTATACACTTGATGATACATCGCTCCGTAGTCAATAACAGCTTCACATTGAAAGGAAGCTTCTATTCCCGCAACAATTGCCTCAATTCGACTTTTAACACGTTTCATTGATTCCACTGATAGCGTTCGAATTGTTCCTTCTAAACGAGACTTTTCTGCGATAATGTTTTGAACTGTACCACCTGTAATTTTCCCAATTGTAATTACCGCACTGTCAAGAGGATTCACATTACGACTAATAACTGATTGAAGTTGTGTAACGAGATGACTCGCTGCAACAATCATATCATTTGCTGTATGCGGATATGCAGCATGTCCACCTTTTCCTTTTAAATCAACGTATAACTCTGATGTATTCGCAAATAGTAAACCTTCTTTTGTCGCAATTGTTCCCACAGAGTATTCAGGCGCAATATGAAGTCCAAGAATCATATTAGGCTTCCATTCTTTTAACTCATCACTTTCTAACATAGGAAGTGCACCACCTGGACCTTCTTCAGCTGGTTGGAATATAAATACAAGATCATCATCTATTCTTTCGCTTACAGCCGCTGTTAGAATGCCTAAACCTATTGTTGCATGCAAATCATGTCCACATGCATGCATCATTCCTTCATGGACAGAAGAGAACTCATATCCAGTTTCCTCTGTAATAGGTAGACCGTCTATATCTGCACGATAACCTATTATTTTTTCAGGATTTTCCCCATTTACTTTAACAATTACACCTGTTTTCCATGTTCTCACTTCCAAATATTCGTTAGGAAGCTTTCCTATATAATCTAAAATATACTGTTGTGTTTTCCACTCTTTAAATCCGATTTCCGGAATTTTATGTAAATCTCTACGAACTTGGACAAATTTGCTTACTGTCATTTTTGCACCTCTATCTATAAAAAGCGTAAGAGCACATTCATGCTCTTACGCTTTTTGTTTTTTATTTCTCTGGGTTTAATTGACGAAGCTCTTGTTTGATTTCAGTTTTTGCTTTTGTCTTCTCATCAATTTCTTTAATTACACGTGCCGGAGTTCCCGCAACAACTGTATATGGAGGCACATCTTCTGTTACAACAGCTCCTGCTGCTACAACTGCACCTTTACCTACTGTAACGCCTTCTAGAACAACTACATTTGCACCAATTACAACATCATCTTCAACGATAACTGGTTTTGCAGAAGGTGGCTCAATAACACCGGCAAGTACAGCACCTGCACCAACGTGACAATTTTTACCAACTGTTGCACGTCCACCAAGCACTGCGTTCATGTCGATCATAGTACCTTCACCAATTACAGCACCAATGTTAATTGTTGCATTCATCATGATAACAGCGTTGTCACCAATTTCTACATGGTCACGAATAATCGCGCCTGGCTCAATACGAGCTTTAATACCTTTTAAATCAAGCATTGGAATTGCAGAATTACGACGGTCGTTCTCAACTACATAGTCAACAATGTGCTTGTTATTTTCATCAAGAATTGTCTTAATTTCAGACCATTCTCCGAATAATACACCAGATTTTTTATTTACAAATGCTTGTACCGTTTCAGGGAATGTTATTTCTTTTAAATCCCCTTTTATGTATACCTTTACAGGAGTTTTCTTTTCACTGTTTTGAATAAACGAAATAATTTCGTTAGCGTCCATCATTTTCATTCTTGTTGCCTCCTAAATCCATTTATAATGTTACTCTACCAAACGATAGAGCGAGTAGCAAGACAATAATCTTATTTTTCCATTTGAATTTCTTCTATAATGTCTAAAAATGCTTGTACTTGCTTCAACTGCCTTGCCGAGTCACTCGTCAATAACCATGTTTCTCTCGTTAATTGAACAGGTGTTTTATACATATTTTCCTGCACTTCTTTTAAAACAGTAGAAGGTAAAAGAGCATAACCTATTCCATTTAAAACAAGCTGTTTGCACGTTTCAATTTGGTCAACTACAATCGTTCGCTTAGGTGGATTTGAAAATAATCCATACCACCAATTTTGTATTTGTCCATAGTAGGTCGAATCACTTTTAAATTGAATAAATGGTCTATTTGTCTCTTTTAACATCGAAATATCTTTTATTTCTTTATCAACTAAGTATAATTCATCTTCAAATAATTGTTGTTTCTGCCCTTTGTATTCTTGTGATCCTCTCAGTATAGCAACATGAACGTCTCCTTCATAAAATTGCTTTTGCACTTCACTACTCCAGCCAGTAAACAGAGATATCTTCACAGAAGGATACTTATGCACAAATTTTTTCAAAACAGGTGGAAGCCAATATTGCCCAATGACTGATGCAACAGCTATTTTTAACGTACCGTATGTTTCCGTTCTAAAAAGAGCCAGTTCACTTTTAATATCCTCTTCCCGTTGTAACATTTCTTTTGCATAATTTGCAACTTTTTCCCCTTCAGGTGTAATTGTTAATCCTTTTTGTGAACGAATAAAAAATTTCATTCCCCATTGTTTCTCCATAGATTGTAATCGTTGACTAAGCGCAGGTTGGGAAACAAATAAACGTTCCGCCGCTTTTCTCATATTTGATTCCTGAGCTAACACAACCATCATTTGAAAATCATCAATTTGCAACTTTCTCCCTCTTTCCTTAGCTTCCATACACCTAATTTTAATAAGCATTTCATCCTTAATTTAATTGCATACTTTTATACATTAGAACGGTTTGTTAGTTCAAACTTTTCTTATGCTTTATATCTTTTTAAATATAATACATACACAACTGATATGCACGAAAAAAAGTGACTTCGCCTTTTCAGTGAAGTCACTTTCCCTACGTTATCGATTATGCTGTCTCACTTTTTTATTCAATAATTTTAAAATAGCCCGGCGTGTTAAAATACCCTCGAAGTAACCTTCTTCATTGACAGCGCAAATAAAAGGATGATCAATTGTCATTTCTAAAGCTTTTGCAAAAGAATCTTCTAACATAAGAATTGGAATCTCTTCCTTCATCACTTGTTCCACTTTCATATTCTCAAGTCTTTCAAACTCAATGTGATCTAATCCTAAAATACCATCTAAAATCATAGCAGTACTAATTAACCCATGTAATTTATACATAGGGTCTAAAACAGGAATCGCCGAATATCCAGATTTCACAAGAACGAGTAAAGCATGTTCTAAACCATTCCCTATTTGGACATGTGCTACTTTTTCTGATGAAATCATTAAATCCTTCACAAGAATTTGTTGAAACTCATCTTTCGGAATACTAATCATGTTACATCCCCCATTTCCCTTGCTTATATTCTCCAATCCTACTTACATTTTATGATAGCGTTTTCATATTATTATTTTGTCCTAACATTCTTCTAATAAAAATAAAGATACACAGCTATTTTAGCATAGAACATAAAAAAAAGACTACCATTCCGGTAGTGCTTAATACCCTTTATTTTTTAATCGGTAAAACAATCTTGTGATTTTTTTATATTGCGTCACATCTGTCTGTTTTAAACCATTCTCAATGTCTGTAAGCTCCACTGCTAAAATTTCGCTCGCGTAATTTTGCTGAAACAGAATATCCAACAATAAATTTTCTTCTTCTCTTGTTAAAACAAATTCCTTTTCCATATGCTCCTCTCCTTGCACTCTCATTATATAAATTTTTCAGCTCGTTCAGTAGATGTAATATTCAGTTTTCGTTAAGGATACTTAACGACTGCGAATATATAGACATCATTTCACATTATTTCGTATATCTGTTCGCATAACTAAATGCCGCATAAGCATCTGGTTTAATTTTTGCTGTTAATCCCATTGCTTGAATTTTCATCGTCATATCTAAAATAAATTCTTTTGTTAAACCATCATTCCCGATATCTAAATGAATTTCCATTATGAATCCTGCTCCATCTTGAGCGTATGGGTGCAATAAATCCCATATTGCTTGTATATGATTGGGAGTAAATAGATAGGCGATTTCTTGACTAAACTGTGTTTCTAAATATATTTTCTCTCGCAACGTTGCTGGCTTATTTTTCACTGATTTATGATGCAAACATCCCCATGCTCCTTTTCCAACCCGATGAATATGTATCGCTGTAATAAACCTCGTATCCTTTTGATGCGCTTGTGAGTCTGTCCCAATAGATAATCGATATAAATTTCGTGGATCCTTTTCAATGAAACTACAAATACGGTTAAATACCATATCAAAATTCAAATGTCTCTCTGAAACATTATAAAATGTATGCTCACCGTCCACATAGTCACGTCCTTTCAATTAGACAGACTTTTCGTATTCTCATTGTATGGGACAAAAACAAAAATTATAACTTACTACCCTTTATTCGTTTCAATATTTCGAATTACATAATTACAAAACTTACATGTATATATTACATTTTGATTAGACTGGGCGGTTAATACATGATTAATTTCAGCATGACTGTGACAATTAGGACAAATAACAATCGGTAAGCGTTCCATCCTTTGCACCTCCTATTAATATTTACTATCATTGTAGGAAAAATAAAAAATTCCTATACATATACATTTGTAAAAAAACTTTTATTTAATCGCGCCTTAAATTGCAACTTCTACTACCTGTATAGCCCATTAATTAATATAACTAAAAAAGGTACCGCCATTTGGCAGTACCTTTTTTATATGTATCAATTAATGATATCATAAATCTCAATTGCAACCATATCGATGTTATCGAATTGATACACTTGAGGTTTTTCACCTTGTTGATACACTTCTAATTCATACATTTCACTTTTATCGAAAAATTTCACGCTACATTTGCGCTCACCGTTCACTTCAAAATAGCGTTGTGCTACTTCACCGCTTTCAGCTTGTTCTTGTAGACTAACAAGTCGAGTTAAAATTCCTTGGAGTAGAGACATGAAATCTCTCCTTTCTCTGATCTTCCTACCAATAGGTTTTACAGCTATACTCATTCTATCCGTCATAACAGAAAAAACGTTCCACAATCTAGGATAAAGGTTCTTGGCCAGAAACTCAACTAAAATTTGTCGAAATACGAAGTAAAAAGATGAAAGGGCATCTTTTTACTTCTTTATTGCGCTTTTTATACTGGCAGAATATAATAAAAAACAGAAAAAGGGAGGAATTACAATGAAAAAAATTGAGGTTTATACACAACCTGATTGTCCGCCTTGTACCATTGTGAAAGAATTTTTAAAACATAATAACGTTGTATATGAAGAATTTGACGTAAAAAAAGACGCTGCTGCACGCAATCGTCTTTTATATGACTATGAGTCCTATTCAACTCCAACAGTTGTAATTGACGGAGAAGTTGTCGCAGGTTTTCAAATTGAAAAATTACAACAGCTACTCGGTAGAGAATAGGAATAGGGGACACCTATCCCTATTCTCATAATTGTTGTAACCTTTTTATTTCAGTCAACAGTTCCTGACTTTCATGATACCCTGCTAGTTTCCATTTTCCATTATCCTTTTGCAATGTCACAATTTGATATTGTCCACTCTTTGCCCGCTCGTAGACATATAAATTTTTATGTTCTTCATCATAAGACATTTTTGTTTCTGAATTAAAGGAAAACGGAGCTTCTTTTGCTGGAAGTAAATATTCACCACTTTGTTTTTCATTTCTACTGTTTTCATCTGTAAAAACTTGAAGGAAATTATTTGTAAAATATGGTGATAACGTCTCTATCATCTTATTCATAGATATTTGCTTTCCGCGAATTGAAAATTGCGTCTCATAACCTTTTTGTATCGTTGTAAACACTTCTTTCCGATCCACTTTCACTTCTTCTTTTCCTAAAACAGTTGTGACACTATAGCCAACTAGAAAGGCAACACATATAAATAGAACAAACCATATTCCATATTTCTTCATTTTTTCACCTTCCTTTTAAAAGAGCTTGTCTTTGTAGTATTCATTGTAACAATGATTATGCAAAGAAAGGGATGATTTCGTTCGTAAAATCTTTACAATGATAGACAGCATTTTCATCATCATTTTCACTATTACCAATTTATGATAAAAACAAACAAAAAAATGCACGAATCTCTTCGCGCATTAAAATAAAACATCTTCCTCATATAAATATTCATACGATAAATCTATAAATAAAAAGTTTTCATCATCAATCGGGAATGAAAATGTTCGTACCATTTCACCAGTTTCGATATCAGCATATAAATCTGAAAGTCTTGCCTTATTCTCAAAACGCATTTTCATTATATTTTCTAGAAAATATGGGCGCCAACTCCAGTTCTTCATATAATACTCTGGCATAATGATCCATTCACCATCTTTTTTCATAATATTACCAGATTGTTGGAAACCATCTTCATTACAAATAAATATCCGAAAACTATATTGTGATATGCTTTGGCTAAATTGTAATAACCAATCATTTATATCTTCATTCTTTTTTTGTTTTGACAGAACATCACCAATTCGATCACGTAACATCTCTGTTAAATTATAAATTTTTTGCAACTTCTTCTTCTCATGCAGAATAAATTGATGACATTCATTACCAAGTCGCTCTTTTAAAACATTCGTTTCAATAAAATCAGGTAAACATTCTTTCAAATAATTACCTTGATAATATCTACCACCGTTTTTCCAAGCATATTGTAGTTGATAAAAAGCATCAATTTCTTCATATAACAATGTCGCACCAATTCTTCTAGCAAGTAAAGATAAGGAATATAAAATATCTTGATAAGATTGTAAAAGTGCAGTTTGCCTTAAATTTGTTAAATCTACTTTTAAAATATCCGGTGCTAACACGCTAATACGCTCTAAATTACTTGTACCCGTTCCGACTTTATTAATCGAAATTTGAATACCATATGTACGATAATACATCAGTAAATGATTAAATTGTTCTATATCTTCTTTACATTCATGTTCTGTTATTTCTAGAACAATGCGTTGTAAGTTCAAACCTTGTTCTTCATACATCAGCAAAAGTTGAAGTAAACTTTCATCTTCATCATTCATTAATACATTAGCATTCCGATGTATAAATAATAATAATTTTTGATCCGTTTCTAAATACCTATTTAACCCTTTTTCTACAATGATGTTATCCGCTTCAAGTTGGAACTCACTCGGAATAGAATCATCATGGAAGAAAGATGCTAAACTTTGTATGCCCTCTTCTATTTGAATACGTCCTACAACTTCATATCCAATTACTGTATGCTCATCAGCACTAAAAATAGCTTGATAATAAGGAAGGACTTTATCCAAGTTACTCATTACATCTAATGCATCTATCAACGTGCTTCCCTCCCTTTACTTTTCAAAAATTATAACACGATATTTACGGAAAAATAATAAAAAATCCCTTCAGTTTTCCTGAAGGGATTAGAGGGGTAAAATGCTAAGGGGAATTAGCAATTCTACTATGAAGAAAAAAGAGGTCTTAAATATAACGTATATATTCCCCTTTGTAAACACATTTCTCTCACATGTCACAACTTCGTCACATTTCACCAAAGAAAAAATAATAAATCATTCATTTTCCATCCCTTTTAAAATGGATATTGGTGCAAATGCTGGCCACCATCCATTGTCATACAAGTTCCATTTATGTATGCAGCTTCATCTGAACATAAATAATAAGCTAGACCCGCAATTTCTTCTGGTGTCCCCAGCCTACCAAGTGGGACACTTTGTATTGTTCGCTTAGCCATTTCTTCTGAAATCCATAATTTATCGGCACCACCTGTACGTTCAATTGGTCCTGGTGCGATAGCGTTAACTCGTATCCCATATTTACGTCCCCACTCAACAGCAAGAGTTTTTGTCATTGCTAATACACCAGCTTTAGCTGCTGCCGAATGGATAACCCCTGGGCCTGCATCCCATGCATATGTTGCCACCATGTTAATAATATTTCCTTTTATACCTTTTTCAATCCAATATTTACCAACAGCTTGACTGCAATAAAATGTACCATTTAATACAATATTAATTACCGAATTCCAGCCATTCACAGATAAGTCCTCTGCTGGACAAATAAAGTTTCCGGCTGCATTATTTATTAAAATATCAATTCGTCCAAACTTCTCATCAATATGTTCAATCATTTTTTGAATATCATCAGTATTTCGTACATCCATTTGTACAGATAATACTTGCCCTGGAAACTGTTCAATTTCTAACTTTGCTTCTTCTAGCTTTTCTTTTGTACGCCCTGTAATAACAACTCGTGCCCCTTCTTTCGCAAAACGAGTCGCCATCCCTTTTCCCATTCCACTTGATCCACCTGTTATAATAACTACCTTCTCTTTCACATACATCCCCTCCAAAAAATGAATACACATTCATTTTATCACTTTATTTGATAGAAATCTTTATATTTTTCAATTTTTCTGATATTTTAACGTAAAGGGGGTTTCTTTTCGTTCATTTTTTCGTAATCTATACTACTTTTTTAGTGTTTAAAATATATTTCCAAAAAACTGAAGGGAGATTCGAGTAACCTGTATATGAAGAAAATTACAAGAAGAAATTTTTTGAAATCTGGAATACGCACTTGTCTATATTCATTTATAACCGCCAGTATCGGCTATTATTATGCTAAATATATAGAGCCCTATTTGCTTTCTGTTACGCAACATACACTTAAATCACAGCTCATACCAAAAGGTTTTCATGGTATGAAGATTCTTCAATTTAGCGATTTACATCTAGGATACTATTTCTCTCTCCAACATTTATCTCAAATCGTTTCCAAAATTAATGCTGAAAAGCCAGATATTGTCCTTTTTACTGGTGATCTCATTGATAATTACCAAACATATACCGAGGCTCCTTTTGTTGCATCCATTTTAAAGAATATACAGGCACCCTTCGGTAAATTTTCTATTTATGGTAACCACGACCATGGTGGATATGGAACTGAATACTATGACCACATTATGCGCGAATCTGGATTTGAACTTTTGCACAATAGCGAAAAGCGAATTCGTTTACTGGATAATAGTGAAATTTCTATTTTCGGGCTCGATGATATGCTACTAGGTAAACCAAAAATAGCGGAAACTTTACAGCATGCAAAACAACATATTTATACCATTGTTCTCGTTCACGAACCAGATATCGCGCCACAAATCGCTACCTATCCAATCAATCTTCAACTTTCTGGTCATAGCCATGGCGGACAAGTACAAATTCCTTTTTTAGGTGCTATTATTACCCCGTCGCTTGCAAAAGAATATATTGAAGGTTTCTATAACATTCAAGGTTTGACTCTTTATGTCAATCGAGGTATTGGAAGAACACGTATCCCATTCCGCTTTATGTCAAAACCTGAAATTACACTCTTTATCCTACAACATTCGTAACGATTCGCCTATTTTTTCACATATCCTTTCTTGTACGCGCTCATCCACACTTGGTCCACCATATGATAAAAATGAGTCCAGTAAAGGAGGTTTGTTCATGTATCCATATTATCAACCGATCCCAGTTCGTTCAGCACCTATTGGCCCAGCAGGCGACTCACGCTTCTTACCATTTTTCGGTGTTCCATTTCTAGCTGGAATTGCTGGAGGGTTACTCGGTGGAGCATTAGCTTTCGGCCCTAGACCGTTTTATCCGCCATATCCACCGCCTTTCCCACCACCAGCACCCTTTCCTTGTTACGGAGGGCCTTGTCAACAACCATACTATTATTAATTTAAAACAACGATTCTTCTAATGTTTTTCTATCAACGAACCGATTTATCACACGCCTATAATAAAAAACTATTCTCTCTACTCATTCTTCCATTTATGGAACATATGAGTAGATAAAAAATAAAAACCCCTTAATTTCGATTAAGAGGTTTTTACTTTTTATCTACTATTCAGCGTCTGTATTTTGATACGCCATCTTAAATAAATTCACTTGGCTATCAATTTCTTCTATACTACTATTAATTATATAATAATAGTCACCATCTTTATTTTGTTCACGTGTTTTCACATTATCAGCTAAAATTAGCTGTAAAATTGCCTTTATTCTCGCTTTCATTTCAATATCTAAAATTGGGAAGGATATTTCTACTCGTTTTTCCATATTTCGCGTCATCAAATCAGCTGAAGATAAATATATTTTTTCATCTCCATTATGATGGAAATAATAAATACGGCTATGTTCTAAATATCTTCCCACAACACTAACTACACGAATATTTTCACTTACATTTGGAATACCAGGTCTTAAACAACATGTCCCTCTAACGATGAGCTCTACCCTTACCCCAGCTTGCGATGCTTCATACATTTTTTTTATTAACGGTTTATCTGTTAACGAATTCATCTTAGCGATAATATATCCATTTCCATATTGTCTATGGTAACGAATTTCCTCATCTATTAACTCCATAAACTGCTCTCTTATATCAAACGGGGCAACAGATAAATGATGAAAATGCGGTTTTTTTGTATAACCACTCAAGTAATTAAAGAAATTTGTTGCATCTACACCAAAGTCTTTTCGCGATGTAATATATCCAAAATCGGTATACAACTTCGCTGTTGCATCATTATAATTTCCGGTTCCAAGATGTACAAACCTTTCAATTTTTCCATTTCTTCTTCTTACAACTAACGTAATTTTACTATGCGTTTTCAAGTGACTTACTCCGTAAATAACGTGACATCCGGCCTGTTCCAATTCTTTAGCCCAATTAACATTATTCTCTTCATCAAACCTCGCCTTTAACTCCACCAATACCGTCACTTGTTTTCCTTTTTCAGCTGCTACCTTCAACGCCTGAATTATTGGAGAATCTCCACTTACACGATATAATGTTTGTTTGATCGCAAGTACATTCGAGTCATCTGCCGCATCACGGACAAAATCAACGACTGGCTGAAACGACTCAAAAGGATGGTGTAATAAAATATCATGTTCTATCGCTTTTTCAAATACATCTTCCTCATCACCTAAATCTTGAGGAGGTTGAGGAATAAGAGCCGGATATACAAGATGTTCATATAAAGGCGCTAATTTTTTATATAAGGAGAATAAACATGTTAAATCTAACGGTCCATCCATCATGTACACATCTTCATCTTTTACTTCCAACACCTCATACAATAACGCTAGCACTCTTTCATCAATGTGTTCTTTACCAACTTCTAAACGGACGGCAGCTCCCCACTTACGCTTTTTCAATTCTTTTTCAATTACTTTTAATAAATCGCGTGCACCTTCTTCATGGATTGTTAAATCCGCATTACGTGTAATACGGAAACGAGTAACAGGTGATACGTTATATCCTGTGAATAATTTATGGGTAAAACCACTAATTACATCTTCTAATAAAATAAATTTATGTTTTTGCCCTTCACTCGGTAAAAATATGAAACGCTCCAGTAAAGAAGGCACTTGGACAATTCCTAACTTCGTACGATTTTCTTCCTCTGCCTGCTTCTCATCGTATAAAATAGTAGCTAAATTCAAGCTTTTATTTAATAACATAGGAAATGGACGATACGCATCAATAGCTACAGGAGTTAACACTGGAAAGATTTGTTCATCAAAATACTCTTCGATAAATCCCCTCTGCTCTTTCGTCAAATCATGGAATGTTAGACGTTCAATTCCCTCTAGTTCAAGCGCTGGCAATACGTAACCTTTAAACGTATCATACTGTACAGTCATTAGGTCATGAGCTTTTATCGCAATCTTATTTAACTGTTTCTTCGGTGTTAAACCTGCTTTATTTTCTGGCTGATTAAATCCAGCACTTACTTGATCTTTCAAACCTGCTACGCGCACCATAAAAAATTCATCTAAATTTGAACTGAAAATACTAATAAACTTTAATCTTTCTAAAAGTGGATTATTTTCATCTTGCGCTTCTTGTAGTACACGTTCATTAAAAGCTAACCAGCTCAACTCGCGGTTATTATAATACGCTGTATCATTTAAATTTACTAAATTCCCCTTTAGCAATTCCATTCTCTTCACACTTCCCTTTGAAACTTTTTCACTATAATTTAGTTACTTTTATTTTATCAAATTATAATATTCCAAAGTGTTAATTTTTCGTAAAGACATCCGTACAACTTAACATTCTGATTCGAATAATAAGTTAATATTCGTTTTCAATACTCTTTCTAGCTGCTTTTTTTGTTTTTCAGCTTGCACTTTTTCCGCTAATGCCGATTGCTCACATACAATTCTAAATGTTAATCCTTCTTTACTTTCTGTTATAAATATCGTTTCAACAAGCGCTCTTTGTCTCACATTTAAAGCGGCTGAAAATTGCAAAACAGCTCCTAATAACCGGATTTTTTTTTGTTCACTTTTATCAAACCATCCTTCAAACGGGGCTAAATGTTGTTTAAATAACATTTTTGATTTGTATGAAGCAATAAGTGCTAATCTAACTCGATCTTTATGCATCATGCCATCAATTGTTTTATTCGCTAGTAAATAAAACGTATGTAAGCGGCTCGCTTCTTCATCAATGTACTTCCCTATATTAAATACTTTCGCCGCTTGATGGAATATTCCCCAGTCTTTTTCCGACATAGAAATAAGTCCTACTCCTTCAAGTTGTTTACAAATCAATGTTCCTTGTTTAATAAGTTGAACTACAAATTCCATATCCATTTCGTATTCATATGATAATAAATATAAACTTTCTTCTACTACGTTCGGATAGTACGAAATCCCCAAATCTTTCGCTAATTCTTCATAAAAAACACCTTCTCTTAATCCTTTTTTACTCAATATAAATGCCGGTGCCTCTATAACGTTAACAAGCATATGAAAGACTTCGACTGCTGGAATAATTGTATCTGCTCGATCTTTTGCTAACCCCTCCATCTTTTGAAGCTCTATGAACGACAATTCTTTTAATTCCTCTTTTACATGTTTAATATCTTCTTCTTTCATTTTGTATAAATGTAATCCAGCTATAGGATAACAAATTAAATTTTGATGGATTTTCACCATATTCCTCGCACTCCCCCCAATTGCGATAAGGGGTAATTCTTTATCGATTAACCATGGTAGCGTTCGAAATTGATACCATAAATAGTTTTTTATTTCCTCTAACTCTTCTGTAGTAGGAATATCACCTTGAATAAATTGTTGCTTTAAAGAAAGTGCTCCAAAAGGAAAGCTATGATATTCTAAAATTTCTCTATTTCGAAAGTATGTAACTTCTGTACTCCCCCCACCAATATCAACTGTAATTCCTTCTGAAAATGAAGTGGAATTCATAACTGCTAAATAACCGTAACGTGCTTCTTCATATTCTGATAAAACTCTAAGAGTAAAATCTGTTTGCCCTTCAACAAGTTTTTTAATTTCATCTTGATTCTCAGCCTGTCTAATTGTTGCCGTTGCAACGCAAAGTACATGATGTAACTTATGGAATCGTGTACTTTCTTGAAATTGAAATAATGTTTGTAATAATACTTCTATTCCTTCTTCACTTAATACACCATTTACTAAATAATTTCTTAACCTAGCGACCACTTTCGTATTTTCAATCTCTTTATAAAAACCCCCGCTTTGTTTTTCATAAATAACTAAACGCATTGTATTAGAACCAATGTCTATAATGGCATATTGTAGTTTTAATATTTCTTTCAAACTTCTCACTCTTTCATTATCAAATTTCTGAAACATATTCTATCACTATTATACAAAATAGTTGTTTTTTATAACAATATTGCTTTAATATTGAAAATATATACAATTACTTTTTGCATATAATAAAAACCCATTTTATTTATGCTATAATAAGGAAAACTTGAAAGGAGATTCAATATGAAACCTTCACAACCCCAATCTCAATTACATAATCAACATTCTATTAATAGACTAGCTCAATCTATTTTCGTTGTGAATCGTCATGCTAAAGCTGCAACTAACCCTAAGTACTTATATTGGTTAAAAAAGACTGCTTTAGAACGCTTAATTACTGAAAAAAAGGCTATCAAAGAAGGATTACATTTTTCTAGAAATCCACGTTTTAGTCAACAACAATCCGATGTTCTTATACGTTTAGGTGATTATTTTTTCCATATCCCTCCTACGAAAGATGATTTTCGCACCCTACCGCATCTTGGTCACCTTGAATCCTCCTATCGAAATCCGAAAACAACCTTATCTTTAACAATAGCAAAAAAAACACTTCAAGATTATATTGGTCCTGAAGCATTAAAACAAGAAAAAAAATTAAGCGAAGCAGTTCCATGGTATAGCCGTACCTATACAAAAAAATAAAACAGTTTGGCCCATATTAGGCCAAACTGTTTTATTTTTTATCTTCCTTAATTTTAATATTCGCTTGTTTATAGAATGCAACTTTTTCTGTATTATATGATTTCGTATATTCATTAAACTTATCTTTTTCTGTCTCAATATCTTTATATGCTTGGTTTACTAACTTTACTTTCTCGCTAATATCTTTTAATTTTGTACCTTTATCTTGTAGCATTGTATATAATTCTTTTTCTTGCTTTAAAGATTTATTATAGCTATCGTACATCTTTTGGAATGAATCATGTCGTTTCTCATAAGTACTCTTTACTTTATCCGCCTGGTCTTTTAATTTATTATCTTCAATTTTCTTCACATGCTTATCAGCTGACTTCACTTCTTCTTGCGCTTTATTTAACGCCTCTTTTTCTTTAATAAGAACTTTTTCTCGTTCAGCTGTATTTTTCACCGCTTGATCAAGCTTATCCTTAACAGCCTGATTATTATCTTTTCCTTCTTGGACAATTTGATTATATAATACTTGCCCCTCTTTCTCTAATGACTCTAATTTTTTCGCATCTTCAAACATTGTTTTTTCTTGCTTGGCAGCATTTTCAAATGCAACATATAGCTCCTCTTCTGGTTTTGGGCCGAAACAACCAGCTAGTAAAGTCATTGATAATGCAGTTACAATTGCTAATTTATTATATTTCAACATCTTTTCCTCCTATTAATAAACGACCATCGTGCCAAAAATCCCATGAAAAACATGTAACTTCTTTATCTATTTCACGCTCGCATCTTTTTTACGAAGATCATCAATAATTATTTATACTGCTTGTACAATTTTCGTACTTGAAATTATGTAATGTCTTAAAACATAAAGGTATTTACCTTAATCTTACCTATTGCAAGAAACACTATAATGTTTCACCTGATAAAAGATGTTCGTTGACCTCTCACGTCTATCATTCCCTTTCTCACTTTCTATCAAATAACCTCTTTGTCCATTTTACATAGTGCAAAGGTGACCTCGCAACTCTTACAAAGATTCTTTTAATTTCTTAAAAAGGAAAAGTGTAGAGCATGCTTTCCTCTACACTTTTAAAATGAAACGCATTGTGCAAAATGCATTGACACATCCACAGACAATTATATGCTGATTTCATATATTTTTAAAGACTTTTGTTACAAAAAAAAGTTTTCTTGTAACAAAAGACAAAAAAATGTTACAAAAAATTCTTTATATCATACTTCTTCAAATCAAAGTTTCATTCATGACTTTGCAAGTTTCTATAATTATACAATTGATTTTGTGCCTTTCTAAACAAGTCTTCAAAAGTTTTCCCTCCTATCGGATAACTTGCAGCCCCAAATAATAGTGTGACACTTAATAAATCATTCGCTATTTCATTTTGAATATTTTTGATTAATCGATTTGTTATTGTTGACTTTTCATAGTCATTATCAATCGCTACAATAACATACTTATTTTCATCCCATTTAGTAACGACATCACCTTTTCGAATTGTCTTTACAATGGTATGTTCCAATTTTTGCACTAACACTTCAAACCTTTTTTCTTGCACTGTGTCTTTTAATCCTTCCCATTCTTTTACAGAAAGAATGTACACTGTAATATTACGAGAATCTCGTTCCGATAAAGCAGCTACTTTTCCAAAAAAATCAACAACAAAATCGTTGCTTGCCATTCCTCCTACTTCCGTATTCATACGCCCACTCTCTCTTTTATCATACCAATGTCCAAAATAGCAGCTTAGTATCATTTGCAATATATAAATAATAAAGACGGTATAAAATGAACGCGAATCCAGTTTTGTAATTACGTCCTGCAGCGCAATCCATTCTGTAACTGCCACTGTATTCCCAAGTAGTAATCCACTTATTTTCCCCTTATATTTCATACTTTCCCTCCCTTCTATACTAATATATGCTTCTATAACAATAATGTTTTTCTACAAAATAAAAAATGTACACATTCCATGTACATTTCTACTTAAGCTCGTATACCTTTTCTATTTTATTTCATATATATACTATATATCGTTTTTAGAAAGGAGTGACCTATATGCCTCAAAAAGAAAATCTATCAGATATTATGCGCTTACTAGCTGGCTTTTTATTATCATTAAAATTACTATTTAACTCTTTCGGAGTAAACTTCATTACAAACGATCAAATTGACGCTCTAGTAAATATTATTTCATTTCTATTCATTCTATATTTTGGATACAAAAATAACTATGTTGGAAAAAAAGGAGTGGAACAAAAGAAATTACTCAAGAAGCACAATCTTCATTAAAGAAGGAACCTTTCGCACAGGTTCCTTCTTATCATTTTCTGACAACCACTTCATTTGTTTGTAGCGGTCCATATGATACTCCTTTATATTGAAATGTATATGTAGCCTGAAATAATGAATTGGGAGGAGCTTTATCTTTATTCGCTTTTATTTGACAAATTAATTCTACCCTTTCATTCGGCGATAGATTATCGATTCGCCACCTTACAAGCTGAAATAAAAACTCACTTATTCCCTTATCTGCTTTTAAAGAGTTTGGGATATACGCGAAATAATCACGAATCATATGACTTACAACTACTCGCGAAATCATTTCAACACCTTTATTTTCAACTTCAAGTCGAATAATTAATATGTCATTAACATCATAGATCATCTCATATGAAAATTTCTCTTTATACATACTACGGATTTGCAATGTGACTGCTACATTAGATGCTTCCGTATCCTTTTTAGAACCATCAATCCACAAAACCGGCTGTAACGGTATAAAATACCTTCCTTGATCCGAAATTCGTTTCCATATTTTCATAATATATTCACCTCATTCCAGATGTATCATCTATACAACTTTATTCTGCCTCTCGATGCAATAAACTACACTACGCAAAAATATTGAGCTTGTTACAAACCATTTTAAATTTTTCTTTTCCTTTTATCCTATTCGACAATATAAAGAAAAAACCATTTTTAATAGGTTGACACAGGTTATTCTTTAATTAAATATTTTTTTACAATTTCCTTCCGTAACTACATAAAAAAATAAATTCTTACTCTCTCTTTTCGTCAATATATTAAAGTGAAACTTTAATCAGTGGGGGGGGTCCATCCTCCACTGATTATTTGCCTTCACCAATCGGGATAAAATACTTTGGCTTAAGAAAACATTTACCTTTTAGTCAAATTTGACTATAATATAATTTATGATTTCCATCCTTTATATCATGTCAATGCAATTTTTTATAAATGAAGAGGGAACGATACAAACTGTACATAAAGTTTGTACGCATTGCACTAAAAAACTTAAGTTAGTTTAATTTTCATTAAAGGAGGGCTATATTTGGAAGCACAACTTTCAAAAAAAGATTCAAGTAAAACAAAATTTGTTGTTGCTGGTTTACTACTTGGTATTCTAATGGCAGCAATGGATAACACAATCGTCGCAACTGCGATGGCAACGATTGTGGGAGACTTAGGAGGGTTCGACAAATTCGTTTGGGTCACATCTGCCTACATGGTAGCAACAATGGCCGGAATGCCTATATTCGGTAAGCTTTCTGATATGTACGGGCGGAAACGTTTTTATATTGGCGGACTAATTCTTTTCTTATTCGGTTCTGCACTTTGCGGGACAGCATCAAGTATTGAACAACTAAGTATTTATAGAGCCATTCAAGGAATTGGTGGCGGAGCTCTTATGCCTATCGCATTTACAATTATGTATGATATATTCCCGCCTGAAAAACGCGGAAAAATGACCGGACTATTTGGTGCTGTTTTCGGAACATCTAGTGTTTTCGGACCTTTATTAGGTGCTTACATTACAGATTATATAAGTTGGCACTGGGTCTTCTATATTAATATTCCATTAGGACTTATTTCCTTCTTCTTCATTACTAAATACTATAACGAGTCTCTAGAATGTAGAAAACAAAAAATTGACTGGGCTGGTGCCATTACACTTGTCATTAGTATCATTTGCTTAATGTTTGCCCTAGAACTTGGTGGTAAGGAATATGCATGGAACTCTAATGTGATTATTGGTTTATTTTCAACTGTTATTATTATGCTTCTTATTTTCTTCTTCGTAGAAAGAAACGCAACCGAGCCTATTATTTCTTTCCATTTATTTAAAAAACCTTTATTTGCAGCTAGCCAAGGTGTTGCCTTTTTCTATGGCGCAGCTTTTATCATCTGTACAGTTTATATTCCAATCTTCGTTCAAGGTGTTCTCGGTGGTTCAGCCTCAAATGCTGGATTAATTTTGACACCTATGATGGTAGGATCTGTAATTGGAAGCCAAACTGGTGGACAGTTAGCTTCACGAACAAGTTATCGTAACATCATGATAGTATCTGGAGTTTTCTTCGTTCTTGGTATTTATTTACTAAGTACTTTAACAATGGAAACACCTCGTACACTCGTAACAATGTTTATGGTACTTGCTGGACTTGGAGTTGGATTCTCCTTCTCAGTTTTAAGTATGGCATCTATTCACAAACTAGAAATGAGAGATCGCGGTTCTGCTACATCAACAAATTCATTCTTCCGTTCACTCGGTATGACTCTTGGTGTAACGATTTTCGGTACAATTCAAAATCATGTTTTCACTGATAAATTAAAAGCAGTCTTCCCTCCTGAACTAGCAAAAATGGCTCCTAAAGGTGGAGACACAAGCTTTTTATTATCACCAAATGCTACTGAAAAGCTACCTCCTGAAGTACTGAGCGGCATTAAGGAGGCTCTTGCAACATCTATTGCTAATACGTTCTTCTGGGCACTTATTCCGGCCGTACTAAGTATTATTTGTATTTTACTTATGGGAAATGAGCGCCTCTTCACAGGACCAAAAACGAAACAAAAACAAAAGAAAGTAAGTTAGTATAGAAAAAAGAAACGGCATATCCCTTTATGAAAAAGGATATGCCGTTTATAATATGAATAAAGTTTCTATATACAGGAGTTGAGACAGCATGAGTATGAAATTAGTCATTCTCGGCTTGCTACTCGAAGGAGATAAACATCCATATGAAGTGCAGCACATTATGAAAGAACGACACATGGATTGTTATATTAAATACGCAAAAGGATCACTGTACTACGCCTTCGAGCAATTAGAAAAGCAAGGCGCAATTCGCATTACAACTATTGTTCGAGATACGAATAGGCCAGATAAAACAATCTTTCATATAACAGAAGAAGGTAAACGGCTATTTCACACGTTACTATTAAAACAGTTCGAAGCAAAAAACCAAATATATAAACCGATCTATTCAGCACTCTCTTTTGCTCATTTTGGTGATGATCGAGAGTTAGTTCCTATTTTAGAAAAAAAGAAAAATGATACCGTTCAATATTTACATAAAATGCAAACTATATACGATTGTAGCAAAGGGAACATTCCACGTGCACAACTATACATTTTACAAAGTGTTATTGAGCATATTACCGTTGAATTACAATGGTTAAACACCCTCCTTACAGATGCAGTGGCAGGACGTCTTTCAGAAATTGATATTGATGAAGGTTAAGTTTCCGAAGAAGATAGCCCTCTTCTTTGGAAACTTAACCACAATTCATTTCAATTCTCAAACCTTTTCTCCGCTTGTAATAATTAGAATATTAAAATAATAATTAATAAAAAACTTTAGAATTTTCTCATTTTAAAACAGTGGACAAAATTCAAAAAATTGTGTTAGAATTTGTTTCAATATCATATCGCTTGTTAAATTCCTTTCAAAAGGAAAATAGGTACACGGAAATTTCGTTTCGTGTTTAAAAGGGAAGCTTGGTGAAACTCCAACACGGTCCCGCCACTGTAAATGCTGAGATTTCTTTTTGGTGCCACTGTGAAAACGGGAAGGTGAAAGAAATTATATAAAGCATAAGTCAGGAGACCTGCCTGTTTTAACAACACTGATAGACTCACGGATGATGATGAGGTGTTAAAAACAAAAAGGAAGGCTTATTTTTCTATGCCTTTATGCTTTTTGTTATAGGTATTTCCGAGTAAACGGAAATGCTTACTTTCAATTAGGGAGGAATTTAAAATGGCAATTCAAACAAGTAACTTAGGTTATCCACGTATCGGACTACAACGAGAGTGGAAAAAAACATTGGAAGCTTTTTGGTCCAATAAAATTGATGAAGAACAATTTTTAGCGACAATGAAAGAAATTCGCCTTCAACACGTCAAAGTACAGCAAGAAAAAGGAATTGAATTAATTCCAGTTGGCGATTTTACATATTATGACCACGTTCTGGATACGGCCTACATGTTAGGATTCATCCCGTCACGTTTTTCAGAGTTTACCTCTTACCTTGATGTATATTTTGCAATGGCACGTGGCTCTAAAGATCATGTTGCTTCTGAAATGACAAAATGGTTTAACACAAACTATCATTACATTGTTCCTGAATATGAAGAAGGATTACAAATCTCTTTAAAAGACAATCGTCCTCTTCGTTTATATGAAGAAGCGAAAAAAGAGTTAGGTGTTGATGGAAAACCAGTTATTTTAGGACCTTATACATTCCTAAAACTAGCAAAAGGTTATAACGAAGAGCAATTTGCCACTATTTTAAAAGAGCTAGTTGCACCTTATGTACAATTATTCTCTGAATTACACGCAGCTGGAGCACAAATTATTCAAGTTGACGAACCAATCTTCGCATCTTTAACAAAAGATGAAATTAATCAAGCGAAAGAACTTTACGAAGCTATTCATAAAGAAGTTCCGAATGCTAATCTTCTTCTACAAACATATTTTGATAGTGTAGAAGAGAACTATGAAGAAATCATTACATTCCCTGTTTCTGGTATTGGATTAGACTTTGTTCATGGCAAAGAAGGTAATGTAAATGCTATTTCAAAATATGGATTCCCAGCTGATAAAATTTTAGCTATCGGTTGTATAGATGGCCGTAACATTTGGAGAGCTGATCTTGATGATGTACTTTCTTTATTTACAACATTACAAAATCAAATCAAAGCAAAAGGTTTAATTGTTCAACCTTCTTGTAGCTTATTGCATACTCCAATTGATAAAACGGGAGAAACGCAATTAGCAACTGAATTATTTGATGCACTTGCATTTGCTAATCAAAAATTAGAAGAACTAGTCCTTATCCATTCTGCTCTTACTAAAGGTGTAGAAAGCATACGTAGCGATTTGACAACATATCGTAATGCACATCATGCAATCCGCTCATCAGCTGCACGTAATCGTGAAGATGTAAAAGTGGCACGTACATCACTTAAAGAAGATGATTTCTCACGTCCTCTTCCATTTGAAAAACGCTATGAACTACAGCAAGTAGCTTTACAATTACCGTTGTTACCAACAACAACTATCGGTAGCTTCCCGCAAACATCTGAAGTTCGTCAAACACGTAAACAGTGGCGTAACGGCGATATTACAAATGAACAATATAATCAATTCATTGAAAAAGAAACTGCAAAGTGGATTCGTTACCAAGAAGATATCGGTCTTGATGTACTAGTACATGGTGAATTCGAAAGAACTGACATGGTGGAATATTTTGGAGAAAGACTTGCTGGTTTCTCCTTTACTAAAAACGGATGGGTACAATCATACGGTTCCCGCTGCGTAAAACCACCTGTTATTTATGGGGATGTTGCCTTTATAAGTGGAATGACTATTAAAGAAACTGTATATGCACAAAGCTTAACCGAGAAAGTAGTAAAAGGTATGCTCACTGGACCTGTCACTATTTTAAATTGGTCATTCGTTCGAAATGATATTTCAAGAAAAGAAGTTTCATATCAAATTGCATTAGCACTTCGTCATGAAATTGAATTACTTGAATCTTCTGGAATTAGAGTAATCCAAGTCGATGAGCCTGCACTTCGTGAAGGTATGCCGTTAAAAGAAAAAGATTGGGATGCATACATTACATGGGCAGTTCAATCCTTCCTTTTAGCAACATCTTCTGTAGAAAATGAAACACAAATTCATACTCATATGTGTTACAGTAACTTCGAAGATATTGTAGATGCAATTCGTGCGTTAGATGCAGATGTTATTTCTATCGAAACATCAAGAAGTCATGGAGAATTTATTAATACATTAAAACATACAACATATGAAAAAGGAATTGGTCTAGGTGTATATGATATCCATAGCCCACGTGTCCCAAGTAAAGATGAAATGTTCGCAATCTTAGAACAATCTTTACAAGTATGTGATCCTAAATATTTCTGGATTAATCCAGACTGTGGTTTAAAAACACGAAGAACTGAGGAAGTTATACCTGCTTTAGAGCACATGGTTCAGGCAGCAAAAGACGCTCGTTCTCTCCTAAAAACAAACGCATAATAAAAAACGTGTTATCCTCCAAAAAGGATAACACGTTTTTTTATTCTACACTCTCAAAATAGAAGTCGTATTGTACTTTATACAATTCATCGTCTGTTGGCTCTTCAAGAGGAGTTGCCTGCAAGACTATCATATATTCCCCGTTCGGAATAGGAATATGAAATTTATTAGAAAGAATACTTGTTATATATACTTCTTCATTCTTCACTGTGAAAGGAACTGATATCGTTCTAACCACTTCTTCTTTCTCAATATGATTTCCGTAAGTAACTTCTACTTCACAAGTATAGTCAGAGATTGCTTCAAAAATAATAGCTCCATCCACCTCAGCATAGCCTCTTTCAAAATCTTCAGGAGTCCAATCTACATAAGGCTGCTGACCATCATAATTCATTATCATTAATTGCGAATATGAAATTGTTAATTCCATAACTACCCCTCTCCTCCACTATGAAATGTATGCCAATTACTATTTCACTTCAAATTTCACACGCGTACCATCTGGATATTTGTCTAGCTTATTCCCTACCCAAGAACCTGCACCGCGGTTATCTGCTGGACTTATATATTCAATATGGGCTCCTTTTCCGCCTTCCTTACACATCGCCATCGGCCATTCATCACGATCATAACCTTTCTTCGTCGGATATGGCGCTAACGATAATTTCCTTCTATCCGCTGCACCATTACGATCAATTGTGCACATTTCTGAATGCCCTTCTTTTATAGCATCCGTTATATGTTTCCCGGTCTCTGGATATCGTTCTTTCGGGAACTCTAGAATTTGATCATACGTAGTTGTTTTTTTAGTACTTGTCTCCTCTGGCACAAATACTTCATATACCGCTACCAAAAGAGAAAGAATTGCAATAATTGAAATGATAATACCTTTAAATTGCTTCATGTGTACCTCCGTGTTCCTACCAATTTCTTTTCCTCAGTTATTATAACAAACTTCTTCTAGGTATGTTTTCAGACATTATTTTAGCTCTTCCTCTCCATTTCGCCAAAAACATTCATTTTTCCTCATCTTTTCACTAATGCTGTAGAAAACTAATAACCTTCCGACATTCTTTTTCAAAGGAAGTCCTCATAAAAGATTGAAATGATATATACGATACTTTTTGGGGAGGAACTATCATGGAAGCTATTTATAAAACGAAAGATGTTACAAATAAAACAGGTATCCCAAAACATATAGTCCGAAAATATAGCCAACTCTTAGAGGAACACGGTTATATCATTTCCAAAACAGCTGATGCTCGTATTTATAAATTGGATGATTTAAAACTATTGAAATCTATACATGAAAGAGCTGCTACATTACAAGAAGACATTTCAGAAACAATACCTATTATTTTAAAAGAAAGAGAGGCCCCACCTGTACCTGTTATTCAAGATAAACAAGAGATACAACCGAAAGAAGATGGACGTAACTTTGAGGAGTTCATGTTAAAACTTGAAATGCTTGCTCAATTAAATGAAGCAATTATTCATCAAAACTCTACTCTCATTACACAGAATCGTTTAAAAGACGAGAAATTAGATGAACTAATGCAACAAGTTTATGTAAAAGAAGGCTCTCAAGAAAAAATGTTACAAGAGCTAGTTGTTCACGCCGCTCAAACAGATGCACTCCAAAAAGAAAAGATGGACTTATTAATGAATCATATGTATAAGCGAGAATCCAAACAAGAAGAAAAAATGAATAAACTTGTCAATCAAATTTACAATAAAGATAGCAACCGCGATGCACAACTTATGCAAGTTATTCGCGAAATTCAAGAAACAAAAAAATTAGTCGCCGCCTCAAAAGAGCAAAGCTTCTTTCAATCATTTAAAAGTTTATTCGTTCGAACAAAACAAGATAAAATAAATGAATGAAATTTCGTATATTTTTCTAATGCAAGATAAAATAAAAAGTTACCTTCTACCGGTAACTTTTATTCCTTATATCGTACAGCTGGCAATATAATAATAGCTTCAGTTCCTTTTCCGCTTTCACTTTTATATTCCAATGTACCATTATGCGCTTGTAAAATACTAAATGTTACCATAAGACCTAATCCTGTTCCTTTTTCTTTTAAAGAATAATACGGTTGTCCCAGCCTTGCTAACTGTTCTTTTGTCATTCCAACACCACTATCTTTAACTCTTATTATTATCATTTCATCTTTTTGAATAGCTGTTACTTTTAAATACCCTTTGTTTCCTTGAATTGCTTCAATACCGTTTTTAACAACATTCATAATAGCTTGCTTCAATTTCGCCTTATCGCCGATAGTATAAAGGCTCTCAGAAATCTCAACTTGCAAATAAACGCCCTGCATCGCTGCAAATGATGACATAAGAGTTGTCATTTCAATTAATTGTGCTGATAAACAAATATGTTCTTTTTTTTCAATTTGAGGCCTTGCTAAATTTAAATAATCTGAAATAATCTGTTCAGCACGATCCAGTTCAGCTAATACGAGACGCATATAATCTTTGTTTTTTACGTCTTCCGTACTCTCTAGCAATTGAATAAACCCTCGTACAACAGTGAGAGGGTTTCGAACTTCATGTGCAACACTTGCAGCTAACTCACTTATAATATTAAGTTTTTCTGATTTTTGCATTTCTGTACGCAATAATGCATTTTCATTTAAATACTCAGTCAAATACACTTGAAATACCATTGTCATAACCATAATAAGTGATGCAAATATATACCCACTATATAGATTAGATATGTACGGTGTAAAACCTGTTTCTAAAAGGACATTCAACATTCCGACTACTAATGAAACAAGAACATAAAATGATGCAATCATAAAAGCTAATATTAGCTTCTTATCTCTTGAAAAAAGAGACCATTTCTTTGACAAAAACAATGGAATTATCGAAAGAAATATAACTTCTACGATAGGCAACCAACTGAGCCCCTTAAAAATCCATTCATATGCAACAAAAATAATGGCAGGGATGAGCCCAACAATCCCACCATATAAAAAACCACTAACAATTGGGATTGGATGGAAATTGTATCCGCAAACGGTACCAAAACAAATAGAGTATGTCATGGAGAGAACGAGTGTAACGCTAGATAAAAACATAATAAAGTAGCGATTAGGCTTCGGAAGCATTTCTTGATAACGATTTAAACGAATCGCTTCATATAAAAATAGTGGTAAAATAATGATGGCAATTTGGATCATTAAATCACGAATCAGCTCCATAGCCTCTCATCCCCTATATGTATTTTGATATGATTATATCATTTTATAAGTCTATTTGTTTTAAAATTTTGATTTTTCTTAACATTTTTGTTAATTATTTGTTAACAACTAATAATAAATGTTACAAATTTTCGAAATGATTGTAAACCCTGTACCAAATTTCCTTCATGCAGTATACAATGAATACGGATTACAAAGAAAATAAAAAACACTTCACTAGACGGACAACTATTGCAAAATACAGCATATAATCCATACTATCTATGTTTACAAATAAGTGATCATTACTTTAGTAGGAGGAAGATAAATATGGCGGGTACTACGCTTGTTTTAAAAGTGGAAAATTTGGTTGTGCTTGAAAACGTTGAAAAATCAGTATACGAAGAATTGCAACATAAAGCAGGGGACGAAGATTGTACATGTGCTGTAAATGAATCCGTTGTCCATCTTGGCAGAGTATCTTCCGTACTTTGGAACGAAGATGAAATAGATTGGGAATACGGTTATTAAAAAGTCGCTTGCAGCGGCTTTTTTTGTGTTTATGCTTAAACAAATGGAGTGAAACTTTAATTAACTCACACAGCTTATACTCTTATAGACATTTGAATCCTCACATAATTTCTTACTTCCACTGAATTTTAAGATACGATTCTTATCTTTCACAAATAGCGGGGGAAATTTTATAAACAAAGCGTAATAGTTAAAAATATGATAAAATGAACTTAATTTTCAAACGGAAGAAAGGGAGATACAATGGAACAATTCATTAATCCTAGAGTGAAGGACATCCAAATTTCTGGAATCCGTCAGTTCTCTAATATGATTCAAAACTATGATAATCTTATCTCTTTAACAATTGGGCAACCCGATTTCCCTACACCTTCTCTAGTAAAAGAAGCAGCTAAACGGGCCATTACAGAAAATTATACAAGCTATACACATAACGCTGGTTTACTAGAATTACGCGAAGCAGCTTGTAACTTTGTAAAGGATCGCTACGATTTACATTATTCACTTGAAAACGAAACCATTGTTACAATCGGCGCTAGTGAAGCGATTGATGTTGCATTTCGAACTATTTTAGAACCAGGAACGGAAGTAATTTTACCTGCTCCTATTTATCCTGGTTACGAGCCGATTATTCGACTATGCGGTGCAACGCCTATTTTTATAGATGTTCGTGAAACTGGATTTCGTTTAACAGCTGAGGCATTGCAAAATGCAATTACAGAACGAACAAGATGCGTCGTTTTGCCGTATCCTTCTAATCCAACTGGTGTTACCCTATCCAAAGAAGAATTAAAAGATATTGTATCTGTCTTAAAAGATAAAAATATTTTCGTTCTTTCTGATGAAATTTATAGCGAACTAGTATATGAAGGGCAACACACATCTATTGCTCAATTCCCAGAAATGCGTGAGAAGACTATTGTCATTAATGGCTTAGCCAAATCACATTCTATGACAGGATGGCGTATTGGATTTTTATTTGCTCCTAATTATTTGGCAAAGCATATTTTAAAAGTTCATCAATACAATGTGACATGCGCTAATTCAATCGCCCAACATGCTGCAATTGAAGCGTTAACAGCTGCTAAAGATGCACCTAAGATGATGCGTCATCAATATAAAAAGCGCCGTGATTACGTATATAATAGACTCATTCAAATGGACTTAACAGTCGAGAAGCCAACGGGTGCATTTTATTTATTCCCATATGTCGGAAACTTAACATCTTCATCATTTGATTTTGCACTTGATCTTGTAAAAGAAGCTGGGCTGGCCGTCGTTCCTGGAACGGCATTTTCTGAATATGGTGAAGGCTACCTTCGCCTTTCCTATGCTTATAGTATGGAAACTTTAAAAGAAGGCTGCGATCGTTTAGAAGCCTTTCTAAAGCAAAAAGCTAAGAGTTAAACTCTTAGCTTTTTTTACGCATAATGATCACAAGTTTGGCGCTTCAATAATTTATGCGGAATAATAATGCATTTTGAAGTAGACTCAGAATGCTCTACCTTATCAACTAAAGCTTTTGCCGCTTCATACCCTAATTGATAAATATTCACATCAACTGTTGAAAGCGGTGGACTAGCAATTTCTGATAATAAAGCATTGTTAAAACTTACAATAGAAACATCTTTCGGTACAACAAATCCTTTTTTAGAAAGCGCACTTAACACGCCAAGTCCAATTAAATCATCCGTTGCCATAATTGCCGTCGGTGGTTGCTTTAATCCCATTAATTCCTCAACAGCCTGTTGACCACTCTCTCTTGAAAAATCAAAGTGTAAAATATACTCTTTCGGTAATATAATATCTGCTAGTTTCAAAGCATCACTCATCCCCGCCAAACGATCTCTCGTTACAAGTAAATCTGATCCACCGCCGATGAACGCGATTTGTTTATGGCCTAATGAAATCAAATATTCGGCTACTTCTCTTGCTGCTGTATAATTGTCATTATCTACATATGTAATTTCATCTTTTCGATCATATGGTTTTCCAATTAATACAAACGGGAAATTTTGATTATGCAAATACTGAATAATCCGGTCATTTTCTCTTGAATATAAAAGAATAATTCCACCAATTTGCCGCCCTTGTACCATCTTTACAACACCATTAAAAATTTCTTCTTCCGTTTCACCTGTCGACATATAAAGCGCATACCCTTCCATATGTGCAAATGAGCTAATTCCTCTTATAACTTCTGGAAAGAATGGGTTTTGAAAAGCTTTACTTGCTGAGCTCGGCATAACGAGCCCAAGTGTTTTCGTTGTTTGATTTGCAAGGTTTCTTGCATTTAAATTTGGGTGATAGCCTAGTTCACTCATCACTTTTCGAACACGGCGCTTTGTCTTTTCACTTATACTTGGATTATCAGCAATTACACGGGAAACTGTCGATGGTGCAACATTTGCCTTCTTCGCCACATCTTTAATTGTAACTGTCATAAAAATCCCCCCTCTCACTTCTCTGCCATATTTCATATATTGTTATCCCGCTATTTGCCGGGCAGTAAGACCCCCACTGATTAAAGTTTCACTTTATCTTGCAACCGGTGCAAGTAATAGGAGAAGTCGTAAACTTTCATCTCTTTGTTTTATCTTGCAAAAATCATCTTATTCTCCCTCTCCATGTATTGTAAGGGATATAGCTCTTTTTTCCTATACTATAATATACTATTTATTTCACATTTTTTCACATTTAATGTCAAATCTCTTTTCATCTCCCTACAAATCCTTTTATAGAGAGATGAAAAGAGAAATGGGACGTAATGTCCCATTTTCATCCTTTCGTACCACCAGCTGTTAAACCAGAAATGAAGTATTTTTGTAATGATAGGAATAAAATCGAAATTGGTATTGCAATTAATACTGAACCTGCTGCAAACGTCGTAAATTCATTACCAAATTTCTTCGCTACCATTTCATATAATCCAACTGCTAAAGTGTAATTTTCCGGCGTGCGTAAAATAATACTTGCTAAAATGAAATCTGTAAATGGACCGATGAAAGTGAATAATGCTACAACCGCTACGATTGGCTTTGCAAGCGGCATAATGATTTGCCAAAAAATACGGAAATGCCCTGCTCCATCCATGCGGGCTGACTCATCCAACTCTTTCGGAATCGTATCAAAATACCCTTTCATAAGCCAAGTATTCATTGGAATTGCTCCGCCCACATAAATTAAAATTAATGCAAGATGTGTATCAATTAATCCTGTTAACTGCGCTAATACGTATAGTGCGATTAACGCTGCAAAGTTCGGAATCATTTGTAGAATTAAAAATGTTAATAAACCATTTTTTCTTCCGACAAAACGATATCTCGAAAATGCATAAGCAGTAAAGCTAATTGCTAACACAGAAAAAATCATCGTCATAACACTAACTTTTAACGTATTTTTATACCAAAGTAAGTAATTACTTGAATCAAGATCAAGTAGCTTACGATAATGATCTAACGTAGCATTTTTCGGAATAATGCTAGAACCAGACAAACTATCTCCTGGATTAAACGATGAACCAATAATCCATAGTAATGGATAGAAAATAATCGCACACATTATGAAGATAACCAAATAACTTAATGAAAGACGTAACATCTTTTGTCGTTTAATATTCATTTACATCATATCCTCTTCTTGGAATGATTTTGTTCTCTTAAATTGCCATAACGCAACTGTAATAACGATTAACGATAAAATCATTGTAAGAGCTGCTGCTTTTCCGTACTGCGCTGAAGTCATCGTTAACTTATAAATCCATGAAATTAAAATATCCGTTCCACCTGCATCTTGCCCCGCTACAGCAGGACCTCCGCCGTTAAATAGATAAATGATACTAAAGTTATTAAAGTTAAACGTATATTGTGTAATTAAAATTGGTGCTGTTGCGTATAAAACAAGTGGCAATGTAATTTTGCGGAACTGTTGCCAAGCAGTTGCTCCATCTACTGTAGCAGCTTCATATAATTCTCCTGGAATCGATTGCAATATACCTGTTGTCATTGCAAAAACGAATGGGAAACCGAGCCACGTTTGGATCATAATTAAAGCAATCTTCGCCCAAAACGGATCTGTCATCCAAGCAATCTTTTCAATCCCGAATAAAGCTAATACTTGATTATTAATTGCTCCAAATGTTTCATTAAACATACCCGAAAAGACAAGAATAGATACGAATGCTGGAACAGCCCACGGTAAAATGAAGATTGTTCGAATAATTGCCTTACCTTTAATACCAGGCTGATTTACGATAATCGCTAAGAAAATACCAAGTGCAACTTGTAATGTTGTTGCAACAAATGTCCAAATGACAGTCCAAGAAAATACACTTAAAAATGTCTCTCTCCACATTGGTAATGTGAAAATATCAATAAAGTTTTTAAAGCCCACCCAATCTACTAATTTAGCTGGAGGAGAGTGATATAAGTCATAGTTCGTAAATCCAATTAAGATTACAAAAATGATTGGAAATACAACTACAAAGATAAGTAATAGAAATCCTGGTGAAACCATTAGATATGGAAAACCTTGATCTAATAAGTTACGGTATTGCTCTTTTACTGAGTTTAATGGTGTTCCTATATCACGTTTCTTCCCATTTTGGTATGCATCATATAAGTTAAATCCATATATTCCAAGTCCGAACACTATGACGATAAGTGCCAAAATCCCTTCTACTAATAGAAAGACAGAATGGTCGCGTGGAACTTCTGTACCGAGCGTTACAATTCCCCATAATCCAATATTTAACAAATCAGCGAATGCTACAATAAATGAACCTGTTAATACTAGAAGAATAAGACCTTTTACATATTGTTTATTATATATTTGGCCCATGCCTGGAATAATAGATAACATGGTCGCCATTTTCCTATGTTTCGAACCGTTCATATCTTTCATTGGTTCCATAGATGTTTGCATGTTCCTTCCCCCTTTTTTCTTCCTACTTGGAAGGGAGAGAATTCGTGCCTCTCATATTAGAGGCACGAATTTCACCTTATTTTTGCTTACTATGATTTGCCTCAATATTTCCTTTAATTTGTTTCACTGCACTATCAAGCGCGGCTTTTGGTGCCTCTTTATCTGTAACAACTAACTGCAGAGCGTCTCCAGCTGGTTTCCATACTTCTTGCATTTCTGGAATATTCGGCATTGGAATTCCATTTTCTGATTGAGTTGCAACTGCTTTTGCAGCTTCATTATCTTTAATAATTGGATCTTCCATTACTGATTTTACTGGAGGAATTTCTTTTGTCTTCTCAAATCTAATTTTTGCGTTTTCTTCGTTCGTTACCCACTCAGTGAATTTTGTAGCTAAATCATTTTGTTTAGAGAAGCTTGTTACATGCCATCCTTTTACCCCAACAAATGTTTTCATCGGTTGACCATTTGGTAATTTCGGCATTGGAGCAACACCATAATCAATTCCGTTCTTTTCCATCGCTTGGAACGCCCACGGTCCGTTCATAATAGATGCTGCTTTTCCTTCATTGAATAATCCATCAGCAGCCGGGCCACCAGACTCACCGATAATACCTTTTGGGAATAACTTTTCTTTGTACCATTTTTGAAGATATTCAGCACCCTGTACTGCTCCGCTATTATTTAATCCAACATCACTTGCATTTGGCTTTCCATCTTTCTCACCAAATACATATCCGCCCATACCTGCCATAAACGCGTTAGCAAAGTAGAAGTTATCTCCTAATGTTAAAAATCCGTACTTGCCATCCTTCGTAAAGTCTTTTGAGAAGTTAAACAGCTCGTCCATCGTTTCTGGTGCTTTTTGCATTAATTTTTTATTGTAAATAAAAATTGGTGTTTCAATTGCTTTTGGTAAACCATATAATTTCCCGTTGTATGTCTGTGCTTTTATTGATAAGTCAGTAAATTTACTCTTCACTGTGTCATCTGCT
The DNA here is from genome assembly GCF_038050385.1 of Bacillus sp. FSL R9-9410. Classification (NCBI taxonomy): domain Bacteria; kingdom Bacillati; phylum Bacillota; class Bacilli; order Caryophanales; family Bacillaceae; genus Bacillus; species Bacillus sp. FSL R9-9410. The sequence goes on along the minus strand of NZ_JBBOTV010000001.1, from coordinate 872,943 downwards.
TTTACTTCAGAAAGTAAGCCTTCTGTTACTGCATTCCCAATTTGATCGTGTGGCAATGTTACAACATCTGGTCCCGTCCCCGCTGGTCCATCAAGACGTAACTTCTTCACTTGATCTGTCATTTGCATTTCAACAACTTTTACTTTTACTTTATATTTTTCCTCAAAGCTTTTCACGGCCGGTTCTAGACCCACACCTTTTTTATCATCTTCCCAAACGAGAAGATCATAGTCTTTCTTCGCTTTACTTTCTTCTTTTTTCCCTGAATCTTTCGGTCCACATGCAGATAACATGCCGATTGACAATGCTGAAATCGTTAATAGTGATAATGCTTTCTTCATCCCAAAAACCTCCCTAAATTGTCTATGTACCTCTTTAATTGAAAACGTTTGCATTTAATAGTTTAATAGAAGCGCAAACAATATCTAAATCTATGAAAACGTTTGCGCTATTTGTCTATCATTATACATCCTTTTATTCATTTTGCAAATATTAATTTTCAAAATAATCTTATCATACTCTTTATTCATTGACTTTACATAAAATGAATACTACTCTTATAAGCAATATTAAAGTTATGTGGAAAGCAATCGTTTGCAACATAATCTTTATTATTTTTACGGGAACAATATGTATAGAGATATTAAAGGGGGATTTTCTATATGCTTAAAGAAGCGATCTATCATAGGCCAAAAGATAATTATGCATACGCTTACGATGAAAAAACAATTCACATCCGAATACACACAAAAAGAGATGATGTTCACAGCGCCGCTCTCATCTACGGTGATCCGTACGAATGGCAAGATGAGAAATGGATTACAGCGAGTACACCGATGAAAAAAACCGGATCTACTGAGTTATTTGATTATTGGTCGGTTTCAATCAAACCAAAATTTAAACGCTTACGTTATGGATTCGAATTAAAAAACGACGTAGAAACTCTTATTTATACAGAACGAGGATTTTTTTCTAACATTCCAAATGATGATGTTGGTAACTTTTTCTGTTTTCCATTTATTCATGCAAACGATGTATTCAAAACACCGTCCTGGGTTAAAGACACAGTTTGGTATCAAATTTTCCCAGAACGATTCGCTAACGGGGATCGCACACTGAATCCAGAAAACACCCTTCCTTGGGGAAGTACTGAACCAACTCCAACTAATTTTTTCGGCGGAGATTTTGCTGGTATTATTCAAAACCTTGATTACCTTGTTAAACTTGGAATTTCCGGAATATATTTCACTCCTATTTTCAAAGCTCATTCGAATCATAAATATGACACAATCGATTACATGGAAATTGATCCACAATTCGGGACGAAAGAAACTTTCAAAGAACTCATTGCAGCGTGTCATAAACGTGGTATAAAAGTAATGCTCGACGCTGTTTTTAATCATAGCGGATACTTCTTTGATAAATTTCAAGACGTGCTAGAAAATGGCGAGCAGTCAGCTTATAAAGAGTGGTTCCACATTCATGAATTTCCGATCATAACTGAGCCACTTCCTAATTACGATACTTTCGCATTTACACCGTATATGCCGAAATTAAATACGGCACATCCAGATGTAAAAGAATATTTACTTGAAGTAGGTCGTTATTGGGTAAGGGAATTCCATATAGATGGTTGGCGCCTTGATGTAGCAAATGAAGTCGATCACAGTTTTTGGAGAGAATTCCGAAGTGAAATAAAAGCATTAAATCCTGAAGTATATATTTTAGGCGAAATTTGGCACGATGCACTCCCCTGGCTACAAGGTGACCAATTTGATGCTGTAATGAGCTATCCGGTTACAAACGCTCTACTTTCTTACTTTGCTAACGAGTCCATTAATTCAAGTGAATTTATGAAACAAATTACAGATTCTCTACATTCCTACTCTATGAATGTAAATGAAGCGGCATTTCATTTATTAGACAGCCATGACACACCTAGAATTTTAGCAACATGTAACGGGGATAAAAATAAGTTAAAGTTACTCTATGTATTTCACCTTTCTTTCATCGGTTCTCCTTGTATTTATTACGGCGATGAAATCGGTATGGATGGTGGAATGGACCCTGGCTGTCGCAAATGCATGATATGGGATGAAAAAGAACAAGATACTCTTTTATTTACACATATACAAACATTAATTTCATTACGGAAACAATATAAATCATTTGGAGGACACGGTACTTTTCAATTCATTGAGGCAAATGATGAACATAATTATATTTCTTATACAAAAACATATGAAGATGAAACTATCTTTTTCGTTTTAAATCCTACTAACAGTGAAGTTACAACCTCACTCCCTCTTCGTATTACTGGGAAGAAGATAATTAACATTTATACAAACGAAGAATTTTCAGCGGAAGCAAGTGTATTACAAGTTACACTTCCACCGTACGGATTCTCTATTTTAAAATGGTAATAGAAAAATCCTTATGCCAGGGTGGCATAAGGATTTTTCTTATTTCAATTTAAATACCATTGCTTCATATGGTCGTAATGTAATGTTTTCTATCGATACATTTTCTACGTTATAATTGTATATTAATAACTCTGATTCACTATAAATAATATCCTCAGGCAATTCAAATACACATTCATCTGCAGTGAAGTTTGCAATCACCAGAAGCTTTTCTTCTTCATATGTTCTTACATAAGCAAAAATAGAAGGGTTATTTTCTAGTATTAAATCATATGTTCCATACACAACTATTTCATTGTTTTTGCGTAACTCAATCAATTTTTTATAGTAATAAAAAATCGATTCTTCGTCTTGGATCGCATGTTTCACATTAATCTCTTTGTAGTTAGGGTTTACCGCAATCCAAGGCTCACCCGTTGTGAATCCAGCATGTTCTCTATCATCCCACTGCATCGGAGTTCTAGCATTATCTCGGCCCTTTATATATATAGACTGCATCACTTTATCTATATCTTCGCCGCACTCTATAACTTTTTCTTTATACATATTTAATGTTTCAATATCTCGATATTCATCAATCGATTCAAATCGAACATTGGTCATTCCGATTTCTTCTCCTTGATAAATATATGGTGTCCCTTTCATCATATGAAGTACTGTCGCTAACATTTTTGCTGATTCAGTATGATAAGCTCCATCATTACCAAAACGAGATACAACGCGAGGCTGGTCATGGTTATTCCAATAAAGGCTATTCCAGCCTGTTTGTTCTAATGCTTTTTGCCACTTTGTTAAATTTTGTTTCAAAGTAATAAGTGAGCATGGTTTTACATCCCATTTCCCACCTTCTCCAGAATCTAAATCCATATGTTCAAATTGGAATACCATTTGCAGTTCTTTTCTAGCTTCTCCTGTATACAATTTAGCTTCTTCTGTTGTTACACCAGGCATTTCCCCAACCGTCATAATGTCATACTGAGACAATACGTCTTCATTCATTTCATGCAAATACTTATGAATGTTCGGACCGTTCATAAAATGTTTATGCCCTGAAACATATCCTTCTTCATCCGTTTCAACAGCTGGTAAGCCATCTTCTTTAGAAATAAAATTAATAACATCCATACGGAACCCATCAATTCCTTTTTCTAACCAAAACTTCATCATGTCATAAACATCTTGTCTTACCTTTTCATTATCCCAGTTTAAATCTGGCTGTTTTTTAGAAAACAGATGTAAATAATATTCATCTGTCATTTCATCATATTGCCATGCAGAGCCACTAAATGCTGCTCCCCAGTTATTCGGCTCTTTCCCTTCATTTCCAGGACGCCATATATAATAGTCTCTATATTTATTTTCTTTCGATTTACGTGATTCAATAAACCAATTATGTTCATCTGAAGTATGATTAACAACTAAGTCCATCATAAGTTTCATATTACGTTTATGCATTTCATGTAACAGTTCATCCCAATCTTCCATTGTTCCGAACTCGTTCATAATTTTACAATAATCACTTATATCGTAACCATTATCATCATTTGGAGATTCATAGACTGGTGATAACCAAATTACATCAATACCTAGTTCTTTTAAGTAATCTAGCTTCGCAAGAATACCACGAAGATCACCTATACCATCACCGTTACTATCCATAAAACTACGAGGATAAATTTGATATACTACACTTTCTTTCCACCATTGTTTTTCCATTATGCTACCCCATTTCATCTATACTATTGATTCTTTTTTCTTTTTTTAAGGCGCAAACGTTTTCATTACTGAATGATAACAGATTCTATTCAAATTTAAAATAGCGCTTACAATATTTATTTTCTTTTTCTAATAAAACATGTGGAACTTATTATATATTCATAGGAATAATGAAAACGTTTTATTTTTTTATAGTGTTTTTATTTCTTTTTTGAATCTATTCGTTTATAATAAATTCAAAGAAAACGTTTGCATAAACTTTCTAGGGGGAAATATCATGGCAGAACTTAAATTAGAAAATATTTATAAAATATATGATAATAACGTAACAGCCGTAACAGATTTTAATTTACACATTCAAGATAAAGAATTTATCGTATTCGTTGGTCCTTCTGGATGCGGAAAATCTACAACACTACGAATGGTAGCTGGACTTGAAGATATTTCAAAAGGAGAATTTTCAATTGATGGTAAGTTAATGAACGATGTTCCTCCAAAAGATCGAGATATCGCAATGGTCTTCCAAAACTACGCTCTTTATCCACATATGAGTGTGTATGATAATATGGCATTTGGATTAAAACTTCGAAAAATACCGAAAGATGAAATCGACCGTCGAGTGAAACATGCAGCTCAAATTTTAGGGCTTGAACAATATTTAGATAGAAAACCGAAAGCTTTATCAGGTGGACAACGCCAACGTGTCGCATTAGGTAGAGCAATTGTTCGAGACGCAAAAGTCTTCTTAATGGATGAACCATTATCAAACTTAGACGCTAAACTACGTGTTGCAATGCGATCAGAAATTTCCAAATTACACCACCGCCTTGGTACAACGACAATTTATGTAACACATGATCAAACTGAGGCAATGACAATGGCTTCACGTCTTGTTGTTATGAAAGACGGAAAAATCCAACAAATTGGAACTCCAAAAGAAGTATATGAAACACCTGAAAATATTTTTGTTGGTGGTTTTATCGGTTCACCCGCAATGAATTTCTTCCGTGGAAAATTAACTGAAACCGATTTCGTTATAGACAGTTCACTAAAGATTAAAGTATCTGAAGGAAAAATGAAGTTATTACGCGAACAAGGCTATGCAAATAAAGAAATTGTTTTAGGTATTCGTCCAGAAGATATTCATGATGAACTATTATTTTTAGAAGCTTCACAATCTACTACTTTCACAACAAAAATTGAAGTTGCAGAGTTGTTAGGGGCTGAATCCATTTTATATATGAAACTTGGAAATCAAGATTTTGCAGCACGTGTTGATGCAAGACATACCTTTTCACCTGGTGACCAAATTAACCTTGCTTTTGATATGAATAAAGCACATTTCTTTGATAGTCAAACTGAACAACGTATTCGCTAAGTATACATGCAAATACAACACCTTCTTTTTTAGGTAGAAAGAGAACCTAGCCATGCATAGAAACGGTCAAATCCTCTTCCTATCCCGTGCCATATTAAAACAAAAAAATAGTGGGTACGAAATCACTTGTATGCTGTATAGTTGCTACTTATACGATAAGAAATTAGAATGGCTGAAAATACACACAAAAAAACCGTCCACATATATACTGGGGGCGGTTTTCCATTATTATACTAGGGCTTCTATTGTATGAAATGATTGTCCTCTCGTGCTAATAATACCGAAAACTGGTAAATCACTGAGCACCACTTCTTCTTGCTGTTTCATAAAAGATGACGTTAATTGTTTTATCTCTATCCAAACGTCATTAATACAAAGTACATTGGAATCGTTCTCTTGTTGGCGAGAAAAAATAGAATCTATTTTATACAGACCCGCATTTTGAAAAAGCATATCAACACGACTATATGCCTCCATAGCAAAACTGATAACACGTTGCCAATCTCCTTGTTTTCCCATATCGTAGGATACAAAAAGTGCCTCTCCGCCTAGATTCGTAATTTCCTCAGCTGTTGCTTGTCCACTTTCTTGATCAATGTCCGTCACAATTACTTTTGCGCCTTGCTTAGCCAACAAAAGAGCTGTACTACGTCCAATACCGATGCCACCACCAGTTACAATGGCAACCTTTCCTGCAAGCTTCATTTTCATTACCCCTTCTATAAGTCTTACCGTCATTCAGTATACTCTTTTATTAGATTAATCCGCAAGCAGGAAAAGTTAACTCGAAAACTTGTAAGCGATTACTTGTTTGTTTCTTTTTTTTTCTTACTATTATACTGATCGAAGGTTAAACCAATAAAAATAAGAATTCCCCAAAATATTAAGCTACCTCCAGTCATTGCAAATCCCCCTTTGTTATATAACGATATTATTTATGTCTATTATATCATTATCTTAATTTTCAATCTATTAAAATGAAAATATGGTGTTTGAATTAGCTACCGCTTCTTTAAACATCCTTCAGTAATATGGAAGGTACTATATAGGAGATATCCACCCTATATAATCAAATTTTTTACGAAATTAAAAATAAGACTTTTTATATACAAACAATAAAAAGTCTTATTTCATTAGTAGCACTTATAATTTAAATATTACTTATACAAGACTCATCACTTTCGTCTTTGCAATTAAATCATGGAAGCCACAATTATCTTTGCGGAATAACATCATATATACATTGCATATTAATGGAACTCCAAGTAATAATATGCTTGGTAATAATAATACCAAAAATCGTATTATTAATGTTTGTAACGTTAGTTTTTCACTTGTTAACGAGATTATTTTTGTTCTTGTTACCTTTTTACCAAGTGTAGAACCGTTCCAAAGAAAAGGTAACACAATAAAATTTATAGCCATTAATACGAAAACAAGTGTAAGGTCATATCTATAGTCACCTAAACTTATATTAAAACGATTGAAAATAGCACTATAGTTTCCGGTAATAATAGCTACTACTGCACCGTACGTAACCGAGATTAAAAACATGTCAATAAGGGAAGCACCTATGCGATTCATTACAAGCGCTGAACGATGCATCTTTAACTTCATTTTGTGTCGACTCCTTCATATCCTTCTTTACCCGTTTCATCGTACCACTTCTAAAAAACATTGTAAACTGGCGTTTCGCTTACTTTTCTTGTACAATGTTTTACAACAGCATTGTAAAGGAGGTTCCCATATTGAAAAGATGGATAATCCTATTTGCCGCACTCTTATTAACAGGTTGCACAGGCAATACAAACCATTTAACTTATACAATTAACGATGAATATGAACTCATACATACTTCTGGAGATGCATTTGAACTTTTCCCCTCGCAGGATGCTGTATATGCTACACAATACATCCCTGCAAAGATTACAGAAATTGCTTGGGACGATAAATACATTATCACAAAACAAATTGAGGAAAAATCAGATCCAAATAATCCTGACGCAGCAATTACAAATAAAAAAAGTGAACATTATTGGATTATCGATGTAAAGCATAATAAACGATTTGGTCCTTATAATGAAAAACAATTTAACGAGCAAAAAGATGCTTTTAAAATTACAGTGCCTTTTCAAAGTGTAGATTCATATGTGAAAGAACTAAAAAAACAGTCAGCATAACTTTTTATGCTGACTGTTTTCGTTTAAATACACACCTTACTTAGAAAATGAGATATTGAAAGTTTGTGGCTCTTTAACAGCTTCATGAGTATCTCCCACTGCTAAATCATCTGTTGTAAACTTAATATCCTTTACCTTCTCTTTTCCATCATCGAGTATTAAACCGATAATTCCTTCTCGTGTCTCACCAGGTTTATAATCTTCCCTTGATACACTCTTTGTGCCTACAAGTGTGTCTTCTTCATATAAAAAGTTTTGAGTCGCTACATTAAAATGCTGTTTGTCATTAATAATAACATCATTCATAGAGAAAAATTGCATGTTCTTATTTCCACTATTTTCTACCTTATATGTAATTTCAACATACCGAATCGTATCGCTAATCTCAGTTCCACTTAACGATGCATATAATTCAGCATCTTCTTGACTCACTTTATCTCCCAATCTACGCTTTACTTCTTCAGGAGTTAATGCAGTATACACTTTCAATGTATTTTTTGCATCTTTGCTCATTTGCGATAATGAGATAACTTTAACGTCTTGTACGTGAATTTTCATTGGGGCTACTTCAAATGTCTGATTCACAGAATGAATCTGTTCTAATTCAAAAGTCCCCCATCCTTTTTCTTTCACCTTTTGCCCTACTTTTTTAAGCTCACGCCCACCATACTCTTTTGTTTCAGGAATAGATTCTTTCTTTTTAGGTTCTGCTTTCTTTTCTTCTTGATGGAAGCAACCACTTAACATAAGAAGAAAACTACATAAAACAAAAATACTTTTCCATGCTTTCATCATTTAATTTCTCCTAACACTATCATTCATTAAAATATATTAGTCCCTTGTTTTGTAAACTATAGAAACAATGAAAAGTCCACAAAAAGAACTTGTCAGTCCAGATACTATTATACCTCCTATTTGGAAAATATGAAAATAGGGGTCTAATAACGCATGAACGATAAATATAGTGGCTGCCACAACGATAGATGAAGTCCAATATTTCTTTTTTTCCGAAGTTAAACTAGTATCTTGATCAGTTTCCCTCCTATATTTCCATAGTACATATATTAGTAATAGTAGACCAAAACACGTACTCCCATGCTGTAAAAATTTATAAATTGGAATACTATATACTTCTTGCTGTAACAGCGGCATTTTCATAACAAAATAGCCGGTCTTATGAGTAAAAGCATCCCAAACGACATGCGTTACCATACCGAATAAAGCAGAATAGCAAAATACAAAAATATCTTTCCAAGTATAAAGCCCCCACTTCTCATCTACTACATATTTATAGTAACTAGCAAAAGGCTTAGGTAAATGTGTTATAAATGGTCCTTTTAAAATACAATGATATGCATATGCTAATAAAAAAACGAGTGGTAAATTCAAATATAAGAAACCAGCCCATGTATGGCCAATAATACCGTATGGCCTAAAATGTAAAAAATATTCAAAATCAGGTGCCATACTACCTAATATAAGAGCCGTCACTGAAATATAACTAGAATGTTTCTTAGCAAAAGGGAGAACAGCTGCTGGATGTGCGAATGTAAATGGCATAGTTTAACTCCTTTTCATATTTCCAATAGCATACATATTATCATAACGATATGAACAATCTCTATGCAATGTTTATTTTCACATTGGAATATGATAGTTTAAATGTTATAATCCACATAAAATATTCAGAAAATAAGAGGAGTTCATGCGTCGTTAACACTTGTATTTTTTCTTGTTTTGTTTACCTTGTTTTTAAGTATATACATTGGCTTCTTTCTATGGAAGCACTTGAAAATTATAAAATATGCGCCTACTCTAGTTGGCTTTATGAGCGTTCTTTTCATTTTTATATGGAAGAGAATTACTTTCGGCTGGGAAGGTCTCGGTTTTGGCGCACTTCAATATACAATTTTATTAGCTAGTTTTCTTACACTTGTATTCGCTGCTTTTTTAGAAACAAAATCCGTTATGAATTGAGGTTTATATATTGATTGACGTACCCTTTTTAAAAAGTGTCACATTAAAAAAAGAAAATATCCCTAGCTTTTCCGCATATCCATACTGCTTACCGGCTATACGAACATTACAATCACTCCTTTTCCATCCGAATGTAACATTCATTATTGGAGAAAACGGAACGGGTAAATCAACATTACTCGAAGCGATTGCAGTTGCTTTAGGTTTTAATGCAGAAGGTGGAACGAAGAATTTCCGTTTTAGCACCAACGATTCACATTCATCTTTACATGAATATCTTCGAATTTCAAAAAGTTTCAATACACCAAACGACGGCTTCTTTCTTCGTGCTGAATCATTTTATAACGTCGCTTCTTATATCGATGAAATAGATGCTATAAAATCTTATGGCGGCGTTTCACTTCACGAACAGTCACACGGCGAATCATTCTTCTCATTATTTATGAATCGTTTTTCAGGACAAGGTTTATATATTTTAGATGAGCCTGAGGCAGCTTTATCACCGATGAGGCAACTTTCAATGCTCATTCGCATGCACGAGCTAGCTGAACAAGGTTCACAATTTGTTATCGCAACGCATTCTCCCATTTTAATGGCTTATCCTGAATCTACTATATACTCTTTAACTCAAGAAGGGATTCACGAATCGACATTAGAAGAAACAGAGCATTATCAAACGACGAAACTTTTCTTTGAAAATCGCGATCGATTATTTCATCACTTATTTGAGTCATAAAAAAGAGGCAGCAATCGCTGCCTCTTTTTTATAATGCTTCTATAAATAAAGCTACTCCAATACCGCCTCCAACGCATAGAGAGGCAATACCTTTCTCTAATCCACGTCTTTTTAATTCGTGAATTAAACTTACCGTAATACGAGCTCCTGTACAACCAATTGGATGTCCAAGTCCTACACCACTACCGTTTACATTCACTTTCTCACGGTCTAATCCTAATTCTTTCTCTACAGCTAGGTATTGTGCAGCGAAAGCTTCATTAATTTCAAGTAAGTCTGCATCTTCTAATGACCAATCTACTTTTTCTAATCCTTTGCGAATTGCTGGTGCTGGTCCAATACCCATAATTTTCGGATCCACACCCGCTACTGAATATCCCACAATTCGAGCTAACGGTTGTAAACCTTTTTCTTTCGCTTTTTCCTCACTCATTAATACTAAAACAGCACTTCCATCATTAAGACCAGATGAATTCCCTGCAGTTACTGATCCGTCTTTACGGAAAGCTGGTTTTAATCCTGCTAATTTTTCAGCTGTAATATCTGCACGTGGATGTTCATCCTTCGCAAATACAACTTCTTTTCTACGTTCTTTTATTGTAATAGGAACAATTTGATCGTCAAAGTATCCAGACTCCATCGCTTGCAACGCTAATGTATGGCTACGAAGCGCAACTTCATCTTGTTCCTCTCTTGTAATTTCATATTGTTCAACTAAATTTTCCGCTGTTTCACCCATCATAATATGGTGAATCGGATCTTCTAAAACTTCCCACACCGTATCACGAATTTCTCCGTGCTGTAGACGTTGTCCCCAGCGGTGTTGTTTTAATGCATAAGGGCTCGAGCTCATTGCCTCTACTCCACCTGCAACAACAATATCACTTACACCTAATTGAATTTGCATTGCAGCAGACATAATTGCTTGCATACCTGAAGAACATTGACGTTGAATTGTATAACCAGTAACTGTGTCAGGAAATCCTGCCGCTAATGCAGCTGTTCTTGCCGTATTTGCTTCATCAGTTCTTTGAATACAATGACCTAAAATTACTTCATCAACTTCATGTGGCTCTACTCCGCCTCTTTTTACAGCTTCCTGAAGTACAGGAACAGCTAATTCTACTGGTGTTATATTTTTTAGTGCTCCTCCAAAAGTTCCAATTGGTGAACGAACTGCAGCTGTAATGACAACATTATGCATTTTATACTTGCCCCTCTCTTATGTACCCTGGTAAGTTTTTAGGTGAAATTCCATAAGTTGTATGTCTACAATTATCATACTATAAACATACCAAAAAATCAAAATATTTAATATAATAAAAATAGAAGGAATTAACCTTCTATTCTGTCAATGCATATAAGAATTTTTGTAATATCTTCTCTGTCGTTTCATTCAATTTCGGTAACTTGTCTACTGGAAAATATTGAAGTTGTAACCCTTCATGATCGAGCTTTAATTCTCCGCTTACATGATGTGCCTGATACAGATGAATCACATTAAAAATTTCATCTCCATTTGGATAACGGAAATAAACTTCCTTCCCTGAAAGAACACCAAGAAATTGCATTATTTTTGCACTTAGCCCCGTCTCCTCGAATAATTCTCTACGAGCAGTTTCTTCTGTCGTTTCTCCCAGTTCCATTGCCCCGCCAGGCACACCCCAATCATATGTATCTGAACGATATTGAAGCAATACTTCTTGATTATCATTTAATATAATAATTGCTGATCCTACTAAAATAAGTGGTCTCGTGCCAACTACTTTGCGTAACTCTTCAATATACCCCAATATGTAAACTCCCCTTTCCTCACCCTTCCTTATCATAACAAAATTCTCTTCCTTTTGTTGCTGTAATTTTCAATAAAAAAAGGAAGCTTCCGCTTCCTTTTTTCACCGTTATTTCTTAAAGCTTTCGTATTTTACAGCTTCAAAAGCTTCTTCAATTTCCTCATTGCTATAATGGACATATGTAAAACGCCCTAATTCTACTAATCTAGCTATTTCTTGTAACGCTTTATGCTGATCATATGTTTCTTCAATTGTAATATGTACATAAAACTTCATTAATGGATGTTCATATAAAGGTTCTCCCACCTCTACATATACACCTTCAACCCCTTGCACAACTCTTACATAGCTCGCAAATTGATACAGAGCTTCTCTGTCTGAAACGATTTTTAATGTATACATATATTCTCCCCCTTTTCTTTACTATATCAAAAAGATGACCATACTACGTTATAGAACTATGAAATTTTTTCGACTTGTAGTCTATATATTCGTGTAATAAACAAGGCGTTTATCCATACATAGGACCTTTTCCCCACATATATTATAGAAAGAATTTTTTCATTTGAGGTGTTACTTATGGATTCATACGTTAATATATGTGTTTGCATTACTCCAGGCGCCGATATTTCTGACGACCGTATTGCAAAAGATTTAGCAGTTGCAGAATCAATTTGGCATCCCATTACATTTCAAATTAAAGAAGTAATTGTACTAAACGAGCTTTTCCGTTTTTCTAATCGGGAAATTAGTTATAAAAACTCCATTCAAAGTCAGGAAAAATTATCATCCTTTTTTCAAACTTGTGTTAACGAAGCTCCTGAATGTGACCTTTATATTTGTTATATTGGCAGTGATTATTTCAAAGAAACCGCAGTAATCGCTTGCGCTTACTCTCTAGCGAAACAACAACAACTTACTGGTTACATCGTTCTAACAAACTCAGCTGCTCCAATGAAAAATATATACACCCTCGCTCACGAAATTGGTCATATTTTATTCACAAGACGAATTCATGGAAAACTTACGCACGCAGATCCCCACTCTCCAACCGGTTCTGAACATCACCATTCACCATCGAACCTTATGTACCCTATAGTCCCTAGCCCTAATAAAGTTCACATCAATTCATTATTAACAAATGAACAAAAAGCGCTCTCTTTACAAAGTCCCTTATTACAAAGAAAAAAACAGTAACGATATTGTTACTGTTTAAAACAATATATTCCAATCAACAAACCAAATACCGGCTGCGAGAAATAAAGTGAAACTATAAGCAGTGGGGGTTTTGTTCATCCCCCACTGCTTATTAGCCTTCACCAATCGGGCGTTTACGGGCAGTTGATCTCCCACCTAACTTCTTTGCTCCATCCGAATTTTGAGATGGGAGTTTTACTGCCCGTTAATGCGGGGTAAAAACATACAACTAAAAGTAAATGTAATCCCTCTAAAAATCCCAATATAATATTTCTTTGGAAATACTTTTTTGCATATCCAAAGCAGCCCTTTTCCTATTAAACCGAAAAACAAAACATATCCTGATGTATCATCTAATAAAGTATTAAAATATTCATCATGTATTCTTTTGGTGAAAGCAGTATAGATCCCTAAAATTGCTAATCCTAGAAACATAATAGTTAATATACATATAAATATATTTTGCATATTTGTACCCCACTTAATAGAAAATTCCGTTTGCTAATTATTTGCTCGTTACTTTCGTATCGTACAGCTAGTTTATACTTTTTCTCTCTTCAATTTTTAAATACCATCGCATTAATCCATATATACTTCCATACATAAGTAAAATCTTTGCAATTCCCCAAGATACATTTCTTTCTTCTAAGTCTTTAAATATAAACATAATTGCCAAAGGAACAATTAGCACCAAAACGCCCATCCAACCAAGAACATACACTTCTCCAATGAAAAGTAATAAAAAGATACTTGCTGCTAATATATATGTTTGTATTGTCGACAATTGCAAAATAGGTGTACCGTACCATTTATCAATAAACATCAATAATACTAATAATAAGATAGGAACCATTACTATTACGTAAATAATCCCAAACTCTACAAACTTATTTTTAAAAGAAGACATTCTAAAGGCAACAATTGTTCCAATAATCGTAATGATTAAGACGATAGGATAGCCAATTAACTGTATATTTGTTAGCGTAAATTGCTGATTCGGATTATTAAACAAAATATGTGTTAATATCCAGTACCCGCCAACCCCAATTATCATCGCAAGAATACTCTTTATAATCCCGCTTTTATCCTTCTCCATCTCTTTCGCCAATTCTTCCGCATACGCTTTTGGCGAATCACCAAATATATCACTTACTGTCTTTCCTTTTTTCTCACCTTCTATTAAATGTAGCTCTGCATCTTCTAGAAATGCATCCACATCTTCTACTTTAATTCCCTTCGTTATTAAATACAATTTCGTATCGATTAGAAACTTTTCCCCTTCTTTAGAAACCTTCATTATTATCCCTCCCTTATTTAACCGTTTCTCTTCTATTCGCCTTCATCATAATTTCAACGAAAATTAAAATAAATAAACTTCCATACAAGCATACAATTTGAAATAACATTGGCATAAGATCTTCCGATGTAAATGTTTTAAACACTAACATAATAGAAAGCGGAATAATTAAATATAAGTTTTTAAACCATCCTTCAAAATATATATTTATAGCTACCGTGAGGATAAAGATCCCTCCAGCTAATATATAACTTTGGACTAGAGTCAACGTAAACATCGTTGTAGGATATATCACATCTAATATCGTAACTGCTCCTAATAAAAACATTGGCGCGATCATGACTAAAAACCACATGGAAAACCACGTTTTTGTAAGACTTGTTACAAATGTCATTTTACGAAGCAGAAAATTAGGACCCATAACAGCTAAAATCAATGTAAAACTATAGCCAATACACTGAATAAGCGAAATCTGTAAAACCCCATTATTAACTATTAAAATAGAAGCAATAATCCAAAACGAAACGATATTCATTACCGTAAACCCAATTTGCTTCCACGTTTCCTTTCTATCCCTTTCCATCACTTTTACAAGTTCATTCGCGTATTCTTTCGGTGAACTTCCGAAAATATCTTCTACACTTTTCCCTTCACCCTCACCTTCTATTAAATGCAACTCTGCATCTTCTAAAAAGCTTTCAATATCGCTTTCTTTCACACTCTTTGCAGTTAAAAATAATCTCATATCCAATAAAAAATTTCGCGCTTCATTTGATAGCATTATTTTTTTCTCCCCTTTCCTTCAAGTAGACGCTCTACACTACTTTGCATCGCTTCCCAGCGATCCATAAATTCATCCAGTGCTTCCTCGCCTTTTTCTGTTAATGTATAATATTTTCGCTTTGGACCAGATGGAGATTCCTTCATTACACTTGTTATTAATCCTTCCTTTTGCATTCGTATTAATAACGGATAAATACTTCCCTCACTCGCCATTGTGAAACCATATTTCGCTAGTTTTTCACTCATTTCATAACCATATATTTCACCTTCAGAAATAATAGCAAGTAAGCAACCTTCTAAAATCCCTTTTAGCATTTGACTTGTCGACATATTTCAAATCCTCCCACTATCTTGTTTTACAAGATAGATAAGCGTAAGTATCTTACTTTACAAAATAGTATAGCAGAGACTATTTTGTAAAGCAAGATAGCTAAATATATTTTTCCAAATGTTTGCAGGGATTTCATTATCACCTCTCTAAATAGAGCAATAAGAGAACTTTTATTATGAAGGAGTGTTTTTCATCATGGTTACAAATCGAGTGGTCTTTTTAACAGGTGCTGCGAGCGGTATTGGTTATGAAATGGGAAGTGCTTTCGCAAAAGAAGGTGCGAAAGTTGTTATTAGTGATCGTCTTGAAGATCGTGCAAAAGAAGCTGCTGAACAATTGCAAACAGAAGGCTATCAAGCTATCGGTTTAAAATGTGACGTTACAGCTGAAGAAGAAATTGCAGCAGCAATTTCTCAAACAGTTACTCACTTCGGTTCATTAGACGTATTAATTAACAACGCAGGAATGCAACACGTCTCACCAATTGAAGATTTTCCAACGGATAAGTTCGAACTTCTTATTAAAATTATGCAAATTGCTCCATTTATTGCAACCAAGTTTGCCTTTCCTATTATGAAGAAACAACAGTATGGACGAATTATTAATATCGCTTCTATTAACGGCCTTGTCGGATTTGCTGGAAAAGCTGCTTATAATAGTGCGAAACATGGCGTAATCGGATTAACAAAAGTGGCTGCTTTAGAGGGAGCAACTCATGGAATTACTGTAAACGCTCTTTGTCCCGGATATGTTGATACTCCCCTTGTACGAAATCAACTACAAGATTTAGCAACTACACGAAATGTACCCCTTGAAAATGTTTTAGAAGATGTTATTTATCCTCTTGTACCGCAGAAGCGCTTGTTGCAAGTACAAGAAATTGCAGATTATGCTGTGTTTTTAGCAAGTGAAAAGGCAAAAGGCATAACTGGTCAAGCTGTTGTTATCGATGGTGGATATACTGCTCAATAAAGTGAAACTTTAATCAGTGGGGGTTTTGTTCATCCCCCACTGATTATTAGCCTTCAACAATCGGGCTTTTACGGGCAGTTAATCTCCGACCTAACTTCTTTGCTCCAACCAAATTTTGAGGTGGGAGTTTTACTGCCCATCAAATAGCGGGATAAAAAATAAAGTTTGCTCACGAAGAGCAAACTTTATTTTACTTTCTATCGCGAGGATCTTCCTACTTTAGTAATTGTTTAGGGAGTTTCTCAATTGCAACAATCACTCCGTCTAATTTACTTTCAATGCGATGTAGTAAATATAGCGTTACAACAATTGGAAACCCCACATTACCTATCATCCTGATCCACTCATCCATCTTTCTCTCCTCCCTTCATTACATAAATAAGAGGAAAGGAAGACTTAAGGCATAAAAAACAAGCTATTTTTTATTAGCTTGTTTTTTTAACTACTCAGCCATACATTTCATTTTTTAGCATATAGATTGCTGCCATGAAGATACAAATGGTCCTACACCTTGCTACCTTTCTTTGTTTTAAAACGTTGCGCGTGGTAGGAACAGGCCCTGAACGCTCCTATACATAGCCAGTCCCTCTCGACCATTTAAAAAAATGTTTTTCTACCGGTTTTTTTATATAGCGACTGAGCAGTTAGCTTGTTTTTTCAAATAATGATGTAATTTCTTGCTTATAATCTCCACGTAAAATACCTTTCTCAGTGATAATTCCTGTAATTAATTCATGCGGTGTTACGTCAAATGCAGGGTTAAATACAGGCGTTCCAAGTGGCGCCACTTGTTTCCCAAAAATTTTCGTAACTTCTGTTTCATCTCTTTCTTCAATGACAATTTCAGCACCTGTTTGTTTCGTAGTATCAAATGTAGATAACGGTGCTGCAACATAAAATGGGATACCGAAATACTTTGCTAATATAGCTAAATTTAATGTTCCTATTTTATTAGCAGTATCACCGTTTTCAACGATTCGATCTGCTCCTACAATAATCGCATTAATTTCTTTCGTTCGAATTGCATGTGCTGCAGTATTATCCGTAATAAGCGTTACATCAATGTCTGCTTGCTTCAATTCCCATGTCGTTAAACGACCACCTTGTAAAACCGGTCTCGTTTCACACGCATACGCATGTAAACGTACACCCTTCTCTTTCCCAATATAAAATGGGGCTAATGCTGTTCCATATCTAGCAGTTGCAATACTTCCAGCGTTACAAATTGTTAAAATTTTATCACCGTCTTTAAAACATGTTAAAGCATGTTCTCCAATACTTCGGCACACCACTTCATCCTCTTGCTGAATACGAAGTGCTTCCTCTTCTAATATTTTTTGTGCTTCTTTTATTGTAGAAATCCCTCGTATTGCTTCTCTCATGCGATCAATTGCCCAAAATAAATTGACTGCCGTCGGACGTGATGTCCCTAAATAGTTACAATCTCTATTAAACTTCTTTTGAAATTCATCGATATTTGTAGCATCGTATTTCTTTGCCGCAAGCGCCAAACCAAACGCAGCTACAATTCCAATTGCAGGTGCTCCGCGTACTTCTAACATAATGATACTTTTCCATACATCTTCAACATTCGTTAATGTTTTGTATTCAGTGACATGCGGCAACTTTGTTTGGTTTAATACCGCAATGGCATCTCCTTTCCAACTTACAGATCTCGGAATAGTAATGATTGTACTCATGCCTTTACGCCTCCTGAAATTGTATGTTGAAATAATGTTCGGAACAGTTGTATATCTGCGCTCTTTGATTCATATTTTAATAGTTCTTTTCCTAAATAAAGTGCTTGTTTTTTAGCTTGAATTCTTCTTTCTTTATCTGATATTTCATCTAAATCTGCCACGTGTGCTAGACCAATTGTTCTACGAATAAGTTCACATCCAGCAAATCCAACAATATCACTAAAAATATTTTGCAAAATAATTGGTAACCATTGTTTCTCTTTCGTATATACTTCTACACCTTCTCCAATCCATAGCTTTGTAAAAGTTTCTACAAAATAACTCCATGTTTTCTCGATATGGAAAAATAGCACACTTCTTTTTTCCTCTTCACGCGATAACGCATTTAATAATAAATTTGCAATAAATTGGCCAAGATCAAATCCAAATGGACCGTACGTTGCAAATTCCGGATCAATTACTTTCGTTTCAGAAGGCGATGAAAATATACTACCAGTATGTAAATCCCCATGAATGAGCGCTTCTTTTCTCGTTAAAAACTTATACTTATACTGTGCTACTTTTAATTTTAAATTTTTGTCACTCCACAGTTCATCAACCGCTAGTTGTAACTCTGGCTCATAATCATTCGTATCATAATGACCAAACGGATCTGTAAACACTAAATCTTCTGTGATTTTACTAAGATCCGGATTAACAAATTCACTATCTAACACTCTTTTCTCTTCTGAACGTACGCCGAAATCTGAAGTATAAAATAAAACATGTGCTAGAAAGCGACCAATATGCTGGGATAAAAGAGGATACTCTTCTCCGTCTATTAATCCTTTTCTTGTAATCGTTAGCCTTGATAAATCTTCTATTACTGTCACTGCCAATTCCTCATCATGACTATATACTTCTGGAACGTATTCCGGTACATACTTTGCGAAAATTTGCAGTGCTTTACTTTCAATCGTTGCTCTTTTTATTGACAATGGCCAGCTCTCACCAACTACTTTCGCATATGGAAGTGCTTGTTTAATTATAATTGTCTTCTCTCCATCATCTAATTTGAATACGTAATTTAAATTGCCATCTCCAATTTCATGGCAAACTACATTCGCTTTCTTTTCAAAGTATCCATGTTCTTTTGCATAGTGTACAGCTGTTTCTTCCGTTAATGAATAATATCCCATCGTCTTCTCCCCCTTTTAATTCAGAGGTTTTTCTAGCACAGAAAAACCTCTTCCCACAAAGAAAGAGGTTTGAAGTTTATCTTCTCCCCTCTTATCTGCCAGAAAGTTTACTTTCTGCTGGAATTAGCACCGTGCCTTTTGGCGTCATAAACGCCCCATTTCACAATGGTATTACGGTCGGTTGCTGGGCTTCATCGGGCCAAATCCCTCCACCTGCTCTTGATAAGAGTTGTATAATTTTTTGAATTTTTAACTTTATGATGAAGACTATACCAAGAATAAAAATCACTTGTCAACATTTTATTTGTATAATTCTGGACGACGATCTGCAAAAACTGGAATTCCTTTGCGAACTTCTTTAATTTTTTCTAATTGCAGCTCTCCAAATAAAATAGATTCCTCTTCATCTGCCTCTACCACAACTTCTCCCCAAGGATCCACAATTAAAGAATGACCTGCAAATTCATTATTCGGATCCTTTCCGGCTCTATTACATGCTACAACATAACACTGGTTTTCAACTGCTCTCGCCTGTAAAAGCAAACGCCAATGCGCTAAACGTACTAATGGCCATTCTGCTACAACAAATAAAACGTTAGCACCTTTAGCAGTATGAACACGCATCCACTCTGGAAAACGAATATCATAACAAATTGTGCCAGCGCACTCTACATTATCTAGCTTAAATTCACCTGTCTCATTACCAGCTACCAAATATTTATGTTCATCCATAAGCTGAAATAAATGTACTTTACTATATTCATTGACTAGATTCCCTTCATTGTTTACAACATACATTGTATTTGTAACACCTTGCTCTGTTTGCTTTGCTATGGAACCACCAACAATATGTACACCATATTGTTTCGACCATTCTTTCAACTTTTCTTTCGTTTCCAATCCATCCCTATCTGCAATTTCAGAAAGTCTTGTTAAATCATATCCTGTTGTCCATAATTCTGGTAAGACGATAACATCTGGTCTTTCCTTCATCGCTTCGCTTATTTTATTTTTAGCATTCTCAATATTTTTTTCTACATCTCCAAAGATAATATCCATTTGAATACATGCCACTTTCATTTTGTCCGCTCCATTCTTAATTTTTTCTTTACAAAATACTGGAAAGATTATATCATTTGTCACTAGAATTGTAACAACTTTCAAAAGAGGTGGAAAGTATGAAAAATTTTCAACCTTCCAAAGTAGTAACATCATTGCCGACACAATTTTTCGCTTCACTTGTTGCAAAAGTTAACAAAGTCGTTGCAGCTGGTCACGATGTTATTAATCTAGGTCAAGGTAATCCAGATCAACCAACACCGCAGCATATCGTAAAAGCTTTACAAGATGCGGCTGAAAAGAGCATTCATCATAAATATCCGCCATTTCGCGGACATGAAAGCTTAAAAGAAGCCGTGGCAACATTCTATCAACGCGAATATGATGTAGTAGTAAATCCAAAAACTGAAGTTGCTATTTTGTTTGGCGGAAAGGCTGGATTAGTAGAATTACCAATTTGTTTTACAAACCCTGGTGATACCATTCTCGTTCCAGATCCAGGCTATCCAGATTATTTATCTGGAGTTGCTTTAGCAAAAGCGCACTTTGAAACAATGCCGCTTATTGCAGAAAATAATTTTTTACCGGATTATACAAAAATTGATGACTCTATTGCCAAGCAAGCAAAGTTAATGTTTTTAAACTATCCAAATAACCCTACCGGTGCTACAGCATCAAAAGATTTCTTTGATGAAACCATTCATTTTGCTAATAAACATAGTATATTAGTTGTTCATGATTTTGCTTACGGTGCTATCGGATTTGATGGTCAAAAGCCTGTTAGTTTCTTGCAGGCAGACGGTGCCAAAGATACAGGAATTGAAATTTACACTTTATCAAAAACTTTCAATATGGCTGGATGGCGTATTGCTTTTGCAGTGGGGAATGAAAGTGTCATCGAAACAATTAACCTATTGCAAGATCATATGTATGTTAGTATTTTTGGTGCAGTTCAAGATGCTGCCCGCGAAGCACTATTAGGCTCGCAGTCTTGTGTGATAGAACTTGTTAATAGTTATGAATCTCGAAGAAATGCTCTTATTAAAGCTTGTCACTCAATTGGTTGGAATGTAAACATTCCAACAGGATCATTCTTTGCATGGCTTCCTGTACCAGAAGGATATACATCTGAGCAATTTTCTGATATTTTGCTAGAAAAAGCACATGTCGCTGTTGCCCCTGGTATTGGATTTGGTGAGCACGGCGAAGGGTATGTTCGTGTTGGTCTCTTGCATACAGAAGATCGATTACGAGAAGCAATTAATCGAATTGATAAATTAAATTTTTTCAAAAAGTCATTGACAACATAAAAAATTTCTGACAAAATTCAGTTATCTTAAAAATTTAAACATTTCTAAATACTTCTTATCAAGAGCAGGTGGAGGGACGAGCCCGACGAAACCCGGCAACCGATCTACAATTGTAGACACGGTGCTAATTCTCGCAGCGTTACGCTGACAGATAAGGAGCTGGTTGTAAAAAAACCTCTCCTTAGCTGAGAGGTTTTTTTATTTAACTAGGAGGTTTTAACAATGAGCGGAATTATAGCGACATATTTAATCCACGATGATTCTCACAACTTAGAAAAGAAAGCAGAACAAATTGCAATTGGTTTAACAATTGGTTCATGGACTCATTTACCACACTTATTACAAGAACAATTAAAACAACATAAAGGCAATGTCATTCATATTGAAGAGTTAGACGAACAAGAACATATTAACTCCTATCTTGGCAAAAAAGTATTACGTGGAATCATTAAAATTCATTATCCATCGCTGAACTTCAGCCCAGACTTACCAGCCATTTTGACAACAACATTTGGAAAACTTTCGTTAGATGGGGAAATTAAACTAATTGATTTAACATTCTCAGACGAATTAAAGAAACAGTTCCCTGGACCGAAATTTGGAATTGAAGGCATCCGAAACCTTTTACAAGTTCAAGATCGCCCTCTTCTAATGAGTATTTTCAAAGGGATGATAGGACGGAATATTGGATATTTAAAAACTCAACTACGCGATCAGGCAATTGGAGGCGTAGATATTGTAAAAGATGATGAAATTTTATTCGAAAACTCATTAACACCACTTACAAAAAGAATTGAATCTGGGAAAGAAGTTTTACAATCTGTATACGAAACTTACGGACATAAAACTTTATACGCAGTAAATTTAACAGGGCGAACTTATGATTTAAAAGAGAACGCGAAACGTGCGGTGTTAGCTGGAGCAGACATTCTTTTATTTAATGTATTTTCTTATGGATTAGATGTACTGCAATCACTTGTAGAAGACGATGAAATTCCAATTCCTATTATGGCACACCCTGCTGTAAGTGGCGCATATTCGTCATCGAAACTATACGGGTTCTCTTCGCCATTACTACTTGGAAAATTACTACGTTACGCTGGTGCTGATTTCTCTTTATTCCCATCACCATACGGCAACGTTGCATTAGAAAAAGAGGAAGCCCTCCTCATTACAAAAGCATTAACTGAGGAAGACCACTATTTCAAGAAAAGTTTTTCTGTTCCATCTGCTGGAATTCATCCTGGTTTCGTTCCCTTTATTCTACGAGATTTTGGTAAGGATGTTGTTATTAACGCCGGCGGCGGGATTCATGGGCATCCAAATGGAGCTCAAGGCGGTGGCAAAGCTTTCCGTGCTGCAATTGAAGCTACTTTACAAGGTAAACCACTCCATGAAGTGGATGAAATAAATTTGCATAGCGCACTACAAATATGGGGAAATCCTTCTCATGAGGTGAAATTATGAGTATTCAAGTATTTTGTGATTTCGATGGTACGATTACAAATAACGATAATATCATGTCCATTATGGAAAAATTCGCACCACCAGAAGCAGAGGAAATAAAGCAAAAAATTTTATCGCAAGAACTTTCTATTCAAGAAGGTGTTTCTCAATTATTTCGATTAATACCTATTAATCTACACGATGATATTATTCAGTTTTTACAAGAAACTGCTGAAATCCGTACAGGTTTTCATGAATTCATACAATTTATTAATGAAAATAACATTTCCTTTTACGTTATATCAGGTGGAATGGATTTCTTCGTCTATCCACTCTTACAAGAAATAATCCCTAAAGAACAAATTTATTGTAATGCAACTGACTTTTCAGGAGAATTTGTTGAAGTTAAATGGCCGCACCCTTGTGACGAGCAATGTCAGCATAGTTGCGGTCTCTGTAAATCATCATTAATTCGGAAACTAAGCTCTAAAGATGATTTTCATATTGTGATAGGAGATTCCATTACTGATTTACAAGCAGCAAAACAAGCAGATAAAGTATTCGCCCGTGACTTCCTTATTACAAAATGTGAAGAAAATCATATTGCTTATACATCTTTTAACACATTTCACGATATTCAAGTCGAATTACAACATTTGTTGGAGGTGAAATCATGAAACAACTTTTTCGTCAATGGTATGACTTAAGTGAAATAAAAAAAGAATTAACAACTCGGAATTGGTTTCCAGCAACAAGTGGAAATATTTCTATAAAAGTCAGTCATGATCCACTTACTTTTCTTATTACAGCAAGTGGAAAAGATAAAACAAAAACCACTCCAGATGATTTTCTATTAGTAAATCATCAAGGAGTTCCCGTTTTAGAAACTGAGTTACGCCCTTCAGCAGAAACAATATTGCATACACATATTTATAACAGTACGAATGCTGGGTGCGTACTTCATGTTCATACAACTGATAATAATGTCATCACAAATTTGTATAGCGATAAAGTCACCCTTCAAAATCAAGAGATTATTAAAGCTCTTGATATTTGGGAAGAAGGTGCAACGATTAACATTCCTATTATCGAAAATGATGCTCATATCCCAACGCTTGGAGAGAAATTTCGAAAGCATATACAAGGAGATTCAGGAGCAGTATTAATTCGAAACCATGGCATTACCGTATGGGGCCGTGATAGCTTTGATGCAAAAAAAAGATTAGAAGCTTATGAGTTTTTATTCCAATTTCATATAAAATTATTATCAATTCAAGGAGGCGTTTCTAATGGCGCAAATTCGTATTCATGAGGAAAATACTCGTATTGAAAATGAAGTAGAAGTATCAACCTTTCTACAAGGAGAAGATGTTTTATATGAGAAATGGAATATTTCTAAACTCCCTACTCATTTAAAAGAAAATTACTCCTTAACAGATGAAAACAAAGCTGAAATATTAACGTTGTTTTCAAAAGAAATTGCTGATGTTTCAGAGCGCAGAGGTTATAAAGCATATGATGTGATTTCACTTTCAAATAGCACACCTAGCCTTGACGAGTTATTAATTAATTTCCAAAAAGAACACCATCATACTGACGATGAAGTTCGCTTTATTGTCAGCGGTCATGGCATCTTCGCTATTGAAGGAAAAGATGGTCGATTCTTTGACGTTGAACTTGAGCCTGGTGATCTTATATCTGTACCTGAAAATGCAAGACACTATTTTACCTTACAAGATGATCGCCAAGTTGTAGCTATTCGTATTTTTGTTACAACAGAAGGTTGGGTTCCAATTTATTAAGGTAGCTAGTTGAATAAAAGGTTGGAACCCCTTTTCCAACCTTTTATTCACTCTACATATATACATCCTCCTATGGAACAGGCTTATTTCATAACATTGAAGTAAGCCTGATTTTTTATTTACTAAAATGATTTGTCTCTTTCGTTTGTTTAAATCAAATATCTCGAATCATAATTCCACTTTATCAAGTACATTTCGGAATACTTTTTGAACATTTATTGAACTTTTTTTGAATTTTTTCTGAAAATTCTGTTTTACGTATGATATACTACAACTAATAAGAAGGAAAAGAATATTGCAAACAGAGGGGGATAATCATGAGTTTACTTATCGCACTTATACTAGGAGTTATATGCGGAGCTATTCCTGTCATTTTAGGAGCTATTATGGAAGAATTAGAAGTTGGTGTTTTAGGTTTTGCTGCATCGTGTGTAAGCGCTTTATTTTTTGGTTTATATGGTGCTATTCCTGTTTCTATTCTGTGCGCATTTTATATACTACGCCATGCTCGCGCGAAACAGTTGGGGCCTAATCACATTGCACAAGTTATTCCATTCCCAATTGAAAGATGCCGTCGCGCTTCCAGCCTATAGATTATGCCCGCCTAAATAAAAAGTCCTCAAATGAGGACTTTTTATTTATTTTCTTCTAGAAATTGAAACAATTCTTGCAAATGAAGTGCATCTTCGCTATAGCTAACGGATACATGACATGTCCCTTCAATCTCAGCATGCATATAAAGGGCAATTCCATCCCGATCATATTTCAATGCCAAATAAAACTCCATTTCCTCTAACATCTTTTTCGAGGTTCGGATAACATAATGCCCTTTCTCATCTCTTCCATATTCAAAATCTGGTCCAAAATCGTATTTTTGTTTAAAAGCTTCTTTTTGCTTATCATTAATCTGTACACAAGTTGCTCGCTGCACAGCATCAATCATTTCGTCAAACTTTTGGAGATCCATTTCATTTACCCCCTTATATACTTTTTGTATAATACTTGTGTTCCACTATTCTCTTTTCCATCTGCGATTAGCTCTTCATACAATTCCTTCGCTAGGGTTAGACCCGGTACTGGTAATTGTAATTTTTTAGCTTCATCTAAAGCAATCTTCATATCTTTCATAAAATGCTTTACATAAAAACCAGGTTCAAAATCTCCTTTTAACATTCGAGGAGCTAAATTACTTAATGACCAGCTACCTGCTGCTCCTGTCGAAATACTCTCTAATACTTTATCTGCATTAAGTCCAGCCTTTTTCGCATACGCTACCGCTTCACATACTCCTATCATGTTAGAAGCAATTGCAATTTGATTGCACATTTTTGTATGTTGTCCACTCCCAGCAGGGCCTTGCAACTGAATATTTGTTCCTAGTTTTTCAAATAGAGGTAAGCAAATATCATATATTCTGTTCTCTCCACCGACCATAATTGCTAGTCTAGCTTCTTTAGCTCCAACATCCCCTCCAGATACTGGTGCATCTAATGTATATATATTCTTGCTTTTCGCAACTTCATTAATACGTTTTGCCAATGTTGGTGTCGATGTTGTAAAGTCAATTGCTATCGTACCTTCATTTGCATGTTCTAAAATTCCATCTATCCCAAAGTACACTTCTTCTACATCATGAGGATAACCAACCATCGTCATAACAACATCAATTTGCTTTACTAACGCTTTCGGTGTATCACACCAAGTCGCACCCTCTTGCACTAAAGAATCCGCTTTTTCCTTCGTTCTATTATATACATATACTTTATAACCACTTTGCATTAAATGGTTAACCATACTTTTTCCCATCACGCCAATACCAATGAAACCTATTGATAAATTTTTATTCTCCATCTTCTCATCCCCTTTGTTCTAATAAATCATTTACCATCTTCCGAAATTCCTTATTAAAATCATCATCCAAACTATTCTTCACATTTGAGAATAAAATAACAAACGTTCCTTTTTCTTTATTGAAATTATTAAACGTATTCCAACCAGATAGTACACCATGGTTATGGAAAAAATCAGGATATATGTAAAAGCTAAATGCATATTTTCTTTCTTGTGAAGGTGTAAACATCGCTTGTATACTTTGTTCTGAAAGAAGCTTTCCATTTATAATCGCTTCATCTAATTTCTTCATATCTCCTACTGTCGTATACATCTCACCAGAACCATATAACCAGTCCATCCCTAATTTTTGCGCTGGTACAAGTTCTTGATCTTTCTTCACATAACCCTTCGTGAAGTTTTTATCTCCAGGCACCATATTTCCCATACCTGATTCATGCATCTCTGCCTTTGTAAATATATTTTCTTTTATATAATCTCCTAAAGGCTTTTTCGTTATATTTTCTATAATATAAGCGAGCACCATATAATTATAATCCGTATACTTCCAACCTGTTCCTGGTGGAAAATCTAACTTTTGACTTCCAATCCAATTTATTAAATTTATACGTGAAGCTACATTAACCTTTCCTTTCCCACTTTCCGGTAAACCAGATGTATGCGTTAATAAGTGATATAACGTGAT
This sequence comes from Bacillus sp. FSL R9-9410, assembly GCF_038050385.1. Taxonomy (NCBI): domain Bacteria; kingdom Bacillati; phylum Bacillota; class Bacilli; order Caryophanales; family Bacillaceae; genus Bacillus; species Bacillus sp. FSL R9-9410. Next base: position 845,129 of record NZ_JBBOTV010000001.1, on the reverse strand, counting down.
GTTTTTATCTGCTGGAAATGAAGGAATGTATTTATTTACATTATCTTGGATATTTAACTTCCCTTGTTCTTGTAACTGTAGAATGGATGTAGCAACAACTGTTTTCGTAATAGAACCGATACGATATTTTGTTTGAGGCGTATTTTCTATTTTATTTTGAACATCAGCATATCCATATCCTTTATTCAATATAACATGCTCTTTATCTGTCACCAAAACTGTCCCATTAAATTGCTTTCCTACTAAATACTGATCTAACTTTTGAGATATACTAGCATAGTCAATTTTTTGTACTTCTTCTATATTATCTTGTACCTCTGACTCAATAGCAGGAGTTATCTTTGTTGTTAATACTGCTTGTTCCTTTGGATCGGGACTATAGAAAAAATAGTATACCCCGCCGCAAACTACAGCAGACAGTGAAGCCATAACCATTATTTTTTTTATCATATTGTTCCTCCGTAATTACTTCATGTGAACTACCCACCACTTAGTATCTCTTGCGAGCTTACTTGAAGTGGGAGCTTCTCGGTTAAAATGCTCCCCCACATTCTATTATCAGGCAATAAAAAAAAATCGCAACAATTTGTTGCGAAAAATCACATTTTTTCTTTCCTATATATACATACTTGATTTTTCCCATTTTTTTTTGCTTCATATAATGCAATATCCGCTCTTTGCATTAATTCTTCTTTAGTAATCCCATTCTCATGTAACGCAACTCCAAAACTCGCTGTTAACTTTGAAATTCCAGAGAATTGCTTTGTTTCAATAAAAAATCGTAATGACTCCGCAACTTGAAACGCTTCTTTTTCTACCGTATTTGTCACTAATATTATAAATTCCTCTCCTCCCCACCTTGCAAATATATGTTGATTTTCAACTTTAGATTTCATAAGATCTGCTAGTTGTACTAATGCTAAATCGCCAAAATCATGACCATATGTGTCATTTACTGATTTAAAATTATCTATATCAAACAAAATAAGTGCTATTTTTTCATCGTTACGTATTACATTCTCCCACTCTTTCTCCAATATTTGTTGGAATTTCAAACGATTATATATTTCTGTCAATGAATCTATCATTGCAAGTCTTTCTTGCTCTTGATAGATTTCATCTAATTCTGTAATCTCTGTGCATTTTACTATAAATCGCGATAAGTCTTCTGGTAATGGTATCGCACGTAATAGAAAAGTCAATGCTTCTCCTTCATGATTGTACATTTTAATTCTTCTTCCATTTGATAAAGTATCATCCAACCATGTTATATCGTGAGTCGTCGAATAATATCCGTTCTCTCTAATAAGATGTTCTGCAAACACTAAATGTTGTTCGCGATACGTAAATAAATTATCATATCCGAAGAATTGTAAAAAATTCGTATTGCAATCAACAATCTCATCATCTTCTACTATAAATAATAAATCATTTTGAAAATCAAACATCGTTTGAAGCAATTCTTGTTGTAAACCTACTTGCCGCACTAAAGAAAGTTGATATAAACTCTTATTCACTTCCTCTAGTACCACTTGTGGGGTTACTGGTGCTATAACAATATTACGTATTCCTAACATTAGTAAATCTGCAAACTCATTGTTTATCTGTTGATCCCAAATGATAATGAATGTACTCCGTGAATCATATATATTCTTTATATATTTTATTTGATCAACATCTGTTACATACATAATTACAATATGCGGTTTAGTTCTATGAAACAATATTTCTCCTTCTTCAAAACTATTTGCTATAAACATACATTTTGGATGGACATTTTCTATCGTTTGTTGATGTGTACATCCATCTTCTATATAAAGGACATTCAACTGAAGATCTTGTAATACATTTTGGAAAACAGTATTCTCTAATAAAAAATGTAGTATGTTCATCACTAGTCTTCACTCACTTCATATATCTTGTTTTACTGAATTCCTCATAATCATTTTATAAAAGATTGTTCTCAAAAAAATCCGATTAGTGAGGGATACATATTAACAAGCTAATTGAGAATGTTATCTTCGCTTATCTACTCTAGAAATTCCTTTTTTAGTTTATGATTATATGAATTGTATCGTTTGTATGAATGCCCTCCTTATTACTTAAAACTTGACAATTAAAATAAAGTTATTATATTCTTAAATTCAATAACTTACAAAATGTAAGTAGAATATATTACATGTATTTTAAATTAAGCTGATATGTAATTTGGAGGATATATAATGACAAACAGTGACTTTTTTAACGTTTTATATGAACGCACATCTACACGTGCATTCAACCCTGAAAAAGAAATTTCATCTACAGAATTACACGAGATTTTAAAAGCAGCTGCTCAAGCACCCTCTGCTTGGAACTTGCAACACTGGAAATTCCTTGTTTTCCAAGGCGAAGACGTACAAAAACGATTACACCCAATTGCTTATAACCAACAACAAATTCTTGATGCTTCTGCCGTAGTCGCTATTTTAGGTGATTTAGAAGCATATAAAAATGTTGAACCTGTTTACGGTCCAATTGTAGAACAAGGATTTATGAAAGAAGATGCTAAAGAGCGCTTAGCTAAAAACATTGAATCTGCATATACTCGTGAGCAATACCCACGAGATGCTGCCTTTTCAAATGCTGCTTTAGCAGCAATGCAACTTATGCTTGCTGCTAAAGCAACTGGCTGGGATACTTGCGCAATTGGTGGTTTCAACCCACAAGCACTAATGGAAGAATTTAATGTTGCATCTCGTTACGTACCAATTATGCTTATTACAATTGGCGAATCAACTTTAAAAGGTCACCCTGCACCGCGCATGAGCGTAGAACAAGTGAGTGAATGGGCGAAATAATAAAAAAAACGAAGGTAATTTCTAATCTGTACCCTTTGTAAAGGACATTTTAAAAAAAGTTAGGCGGCAGTAAGAAGATGATTTCTGTATTCAACAGGAGTCATCTTCTTTAAATTCCACTGATATCTATGCTGGTTATAGTATTTCATATAGTCTTTAATTTCTTGTTGTAGCTGGGCAAAAGATGTGCAAGTTTTTATATGTGCCTCATCTTTAAAATGCCCGAAAAAAGATTCTTGAGGGGCATTGTCCCAACAGTTTCCTCGTCTTGACATGGACTGCCCCAGTTTTAATTTTTTAACTAATTTTTGATAGGTTGGACTTGTGTAATGAGCTCCTTGATTGGAATGAATATAGGCATCTTCAGTCAACCGAATTCTCGTATTCTTCTTTAGTTTATAAAGGGGCGTCGTCACGATATCTAATGTTAAGTTTTCTGAAACATGGTAAGCCAGGATTTCATTCGTGGCCCCATCCAAAATGGTAGACAAATAGGCTTTTTGATTCCTACCATAAAATAAATATGTGATATCTGTAAGGAGTACCTTCCCGGGCGAATCTTGCCTGAATTCTCGCTTCAATTGATTGGATAACACACGGTGTTCCTTCGTGGCTTTCATCATTTTTTTATAGGGATTCACTGTACGAATCGGACAGATAATCCCATATTTTTTCATGATTCTACGTATACGCTTCAAATTGTAGACAACCTGAAAACGACCCGCTAATGTCATTTTAATTTGACGAGCCCCTTTCTTTCGATTTTTAAATCGAAACGCCTTTAATATGATTTTTTTCGCTATTTCATCTTGGTCATTCTTTCGTTTCCGCTGTTTTTGAGAGCGTACAGAAAAATAATTGTAGTATCCAGAACGTGATACACCAGAGACTTCACACAAATAACTGACCATATTTTTCACGTTATATTTTGTGATAACAGAACGAATCAATATATACTTTTGACTAGATGGCAGTTTTATTTTTTTCCCATCCGCCCTTCCATAAGTTTGATCTTTTTTAATAACTCGTTTTCAGCTTTTAGTAGGTTTCGCTCCGCTTCTAAACGTGCATATTTTTCTTCTAACGTAAGCTGCCTCTCTAGGGCCCTTCCAGAGTGTTCTTTACGTGTATCACGTAAACCAAACACACCATTTTCTTTATAAGCAGTACGCCATCTATTTCCTGATGACACCACACGTTGTATGCCAATCACATCTATGTCAAAACCACATTCTTCAAAAATATCTCGAGGGTATTTCCCTTTTTCATTTTCTTCAATAAAAACACGCTTGAATTCATCGGTATAGGTAATCCCTTTCTGGCTGACCGATTTTACGTATGGATTTTTTGATAGTGTTTGAATTTCTTTTTCTGTAAACAGTTTTTTCGTCATTTTGAAATTTCTCCGATTCTCATTTTTCTCCCATTATACAAGAAATACCCTATAGAATAGACTTTTTTAAAGTGTCTATTCTATAGGGTACATTTTATTCATTACCTTCGTTTTTTTTATATTCTGTCACACATCCGTAATATTACAATGTATTATTCGACATCTATACATAGAGAAATCGTAATTTTTATGCTATCCCCATAAACAAATATGACGTTTTATGTCGAAATTTGTTAAATCGTTGAAATATAACCGTGTGTTTTTGTTACAATTGTGATACAATGATAACAAATAGATAACAAGAGAGGGATTTTCATTGAGTTCATACGGAAGCTTTATCGCACTTTTAAGTTACATAGTAACTGTACTACTGCTATATTTTATTGGCGATGCTGCAAACATATCAGTGTTACAATTCCCAAAAGAAGAAGCGTTACAATTAGAAGCAGAAAAACATACTGCACGATCCATTGCACCACTACTCTTAGCTCTTCCTGTATATATCATCGTTTTATATAAAAGCAAAAAAGTGTAAAGGCTACCTATTTCATTCATTTCGGTGGTCTTTACATTTTTTTGTGACATTTCCCCTATTTTAAACATCATTCCATACTAATTACCCATCTAGTCATTTAAAATGAGAAAATCCCCTAGAAAAATTTCCATTATCTGTCCAGTCACTAAGTAACGAACTTACATAGATTATAAGTGTGAAGGGGGTGATGAGGATTATGTTTGGATCATTTGGATGCTGTGATAACTTTAGAGACTGTCATCATCATGAAAGAGAGCGCAACCACAACCATCGTGAGAAAGAGAAAGAAGAAATTAGACCACAACGACATGCTGTATGTAACGTGCTTGCACATCTTTCTATAGGCACTGAGATTTCGCTTCTTAAACTAAAAGGAAATGGAACATTCCGCAATTTAGTTTTTGAGGGGTTCTGTAACGGTATTGCTCTATTCTCTGCATTAAGAAGAGATGACGACAAAGACAACAACAACAAAGATGATAAGAATGGAAACAATCGTAATGACGATAGATTTGAAGGGATTTTACGTGTTTGCCCAGAAGATGTTATCGCAATTGCTCTTTAAGATAAGTTTAAACAATAAAATCACCTAAGGTATATGTAGCAAAAAAACCTGAGATCGATTTCGAATCGACTCAGGTTTTTTTACTATTATATGCTTTTAACTAACTCAACAACTTCTTCAGCAGTTGACATTGTTAATGCTTTTTCTGCTAATGTTTCCATTTCTGCTTTTGACAACTTGCTTAGTTGTGTTCTTGCAGGAAGAATAGATGTTGCACTCATACTGAACTCATCTAAACCTAAGCCTAATAATAATGGGATAGCAAGTGAATCTCCCGCCATCTCACCACACATACCAGCCCATTTTCCTTCTTTATGAGCAGCATCGATAACCATTTTTACAAGACGTAAAATAGATGGGTTATATGGTTGGTATAAGTAAGCTACACGCTCGTTCATACGGTCTGCAGCCATTGTGTATTGGATTAAGTCATTTGTTCCGATAGAGAAGAAATCAACTTCTTTTGCGAACTGATCTGCTAATACTGCTGAAGCTGGAATTTCAACCATCATACCAACTTCAATAGAATCAGAAATCGTTGTACCCGCTTGAACAAGTCTTTCTTTCTCTTCTAATAAGATTGCTTTCGCTTGACGGAACTCATCAAGAGTTGCAATCATTGGGAACATAATTTTTAAGTTACCGTATACGCTAGCACGAAGTAATGCACGAAGTTGTGTACGGAACACATCTTGCTCATCAAGACATAAGCGAATTGCACGGTATCCTAAGAATGGGTTCATTTCTTTTGGTAAATGTAAGTATGGAAGCTCTTTATCTCCACCGATGTCAAGTGTACGAACAACGACTGGTTGATCTTCTTTTACACCTTCAAGAACTGCTTTATACGCTTCGAACTGCTCTTCTTCTGTTGGAAGATTGTCACGGCCCATGTATAAGAATTCTGTACGGTATAAACCAACGCCTTCTCCGCCATTATCGATAATACCTTGTACATCATTTGGTGTTCCGATATTAGCAACAAGCTCAACGTGATGTCCATCACTTGTTACAGTTGCTTGGTCTTTTAATTTTGCCCATACAACTTTTTGCTCTTCAAATTTCGCTTTCTTTTCTTCAAAAGAACGAAGAGTTTCTTCAGATGGGTTTACAATTACTTCTCCATCTAAACCGTCAATGATTACGATATCGCCGTTTTGGATTTTCTCCATAACAACCTTCGTACCAACAACAGCTGGAATTTCCATAGAACGAGCCATAATTGCAGAGTGAGATGTACGTCCACCGATATCAGTTGTGAAACCTTTTGCATATTCACGGTTTAGCTGAGCTGTATCAGATGGTGTTAAATCTTCAGCAATGATGATTACTTCTTCAGAAATTGTACCAGGATTTGAGAAATTAATTCCTAGTAAATGTGCAAGAACACGTTTTGTTACGTCGCGAATATCCGCAGCACGTTCTTTCATGTATTCGTTATCCATGTTTTCAAACATAGAAATAAACATTGATGCAACTTCATCCATTGCAAATTCAGCATTTACTTTTTCGCCATTTACTTTATCTTTTACTGGATTTACTAATTCTGGATCATTTAATACTAATAAATGTGCTTCAAAGATAGCAGCTTTATCAGCACCTAGCTCAGCAAAAGCATGGTCCTTAATAGCTTCTAGTTCAGATTTTGCTTTCTCAAGCGCAGCGTCTAAGCGTGCAATTTCAGCAGCTTCGTCTGTAATTGATTTCTTTTCAATGTTAAATTCAGGATTCTCAAGTCTGAAAGCCTTTGCAATAGCAATCCCACTTGATGCAGCGATCCCTTGAATGTTAAGAGTCATTATTCTCCTAATCCTTCGTTTTTCATAGTTTCTTCGATAGCTGCTAGTGCTTGAGCTGCATCATCACCATTTGCAGTGACCTTAATTTCCGCGCCTTGTTGAATTCCTAAAGACATAACACCCATGATTGATTTTAAGTTAACGTTTTTTCCGTTATACTCTAAGTTAATGTCAGAACCAAATTTGCTTGCAGTGTTTACAAGTAGAGTTGCTGGACGAGCATGAATTCCTGAGTCGCTAGTTACTTTAAAGATTTTTTCCATGATAATTTATCTCCTTCAAATACAGTATTTTTTTAGTTGTATAGACGTGAGTACTACATCATCTATTGTATATAATAGGCGATGTTCGGTCAACCACATCGCCTATTATAATTATAAACATTTTGCGTCAAATTCCTACTGAATGTCAATAATAGCGTTTTCGCCCTTCTTAACATTTCCATCTTTTTTCAATTCGACTTGTTGCCCTTGTTGTAAATTCGTAAAGACGATTGGTGTAATAATAGATGGTGCATTTTCTTTTACAAATGCAAGATCTACTTTTAATAATGGTTGTCCTTGCTTCACTTTATCACCTTGTGCTACAAGCGCTTCAAAGCCTTCACCATTTAATTTTACAGTATCAATACCGAAGTGGATTAAAATTTCTTTTCCGCCTTCAGACTGAATACCAATCGCATGTTTTGTAGGGAATACATTTACAATCTCACCATTAACCGGAGAAACTACTGTTCCTTCTGTTGGCTCAATCGCAAATCCATCTCCCATCATTTTCCCTGAGAATACTTGGTCAGGTACTTCTGTAATCGGTAAGATTTTCCCTTCAATTGGTGAAACGATTGTTTCATTTCCATCAACCTGTTGAGGAGCTTCTTCCGCTTTTACAGGCTCTTCTTTTTCAACATGAGGTGTACGACCTGACATAATATCATGAATTTGTGATTTTAATGTGTCAGATTTCGGTCCGAAAATAGCTTGAATGTTATTTCCAACTTCAAGTACTCCGGCTGCCCCAAGTTCTTTCAAACGATCTTTGTTTACATTTTTTTGCTCATTAACTTGAACACGTAAACGTGTAATACAAGCATCTAACGAAGCAATGTTTTCTTTACCACCAAGTGCTACTAATACTTCACGTGGAAGCTCGCCTGCTTCTGTTTTTCCCGCGCCGTCATTAGCAGTTGCCTCTTCACGACCAGGTGTTTTTAAGTTCCATTTACGGATTGCAAAACGGAATCCGAAGTAGTAAATAACTGCTAGTACAAGACCAACAATAATTACCCACCACCATGCCGTACGACCTGGTAGTACACCGAATAATATGAAGTCAATTAAACCACCAGAGAATGTCATACCAATTTTAACACCTAAAATTTGCATTGTCATAAATGATAGACCAGCGAATACTGCATGGATTCCAAATAATACTGGTGCTACGAATAAGAATGAAAATTCAAGCGGTTCTGTAATACCTGTTAAGAAAGATGTTAATGCAGCAGATCCTAAAATACCAGCTGCTAATTTTTTATTTTCTGGACGTGCTTCATGGTACATTGCTAAAGCTGCTGCTGGAAGACCGAACATCATGAACGGATACTTACCAGTTGTAAATGTACCAGCTGTTAATTCTACGCCGTCTTTTAACTGTGCCATAAAGATTTTTTGGTCACCACGGATTAATTCGCCAGCTGCATTTGTATACTGACCGAATTCGAACCAGAACGGTGAATAGAAAATATGATGTAATCCAAATGGAATTAATGAACGTTCGATTAAACCGAATATAAATGCTGCTATCGTTCTATTTGCATCAATCATTTGATGTGAGAACGTATTTAAGCCACCCTGAATGTATGGCCAAATGAAGCACATGATAATACCTACCACTAAAGAGAATGTTGCAGTTGCGATTGGTACGAAACGCTTACCTGCAAAGAAACCTAAGTATGATGGTAATTCAATGTTGAAGTATTTATTATAACAATATGCCGCTACTATCCCGACGATAATACCACCAAACACTCCTGTTTGCAGCGTTGGAATTCCTAATACGTTTGCATATGCTGGATCTGAAAATCCAATTTTTACTGGATCTGTTCCAGTGCTTGTTACTTTCACTAGTTTATCTACTTCTAAGAACACACTCATCGTTTTGTTCATAATTAAGTATCCGACGAACGCTGCTAAACCAGCTACTCCGTCTCCACCAGCTAAACCGATCGCTACCCCAACTGCGAATAATAGCGCAAGGTTAGCGAAAATAATATCGCCAGATTGTTCCATAATTTTTGCAACCATTACGAACCAATCTGCTTTTAAAGCAGGGATAACATTTGTTAGTTGTGGATTTTGAAATGCATTACCAAATCCAAGTAAAATACCTGCTGCCGGTAAAATCGCTACTGGAAGCATAAGCGCTTTTCCGACTTTTTGAAGAACACCAAAGATCTTCTTAAACATGGAAACCCTTCCTCTCTTATCTATATTGATACTTTTCGACAAACGCCAAAAAGGCATGAGGAAAAAAAAGATAGAACGATAGCTATACAAAGGGTAGTATGTCCCTTTCTTTAGCTTACATTCCCAACTTTTCTCCACTCATGCCTGATCGAATCAGTAACACGTGTCAAAAATAGGATTACGTATAAGTTCACTATAATTAAAGCAAACGTTTTCGTTATTTACCTTAATGTGTTTGTCGAATTTTGTATAACTTTGCAATAGTTATTATACATAACTATTGTAAGCGATTCAATCATTTTTTTTAACGTTTTCATTTTAGACAAAAATATATGTCTTTTTACACATGTTCTGCTTTCACTAATCGTTGTAAATGCATCGTTAAATAAATACTCTCCGCTTCATAAACAGGAAGTTGTAATTCGTTCTGCATTACTTTGACTAGCTTCCACGCCAAATTGTAACAAACTGGATATTCTAATTTTAATAAATCAGCAAAACTTTGTGCTTCTTCTACTTTTTCTCCTTTTTTCACCCGTTCAATAGCATATTGTAAATGGCGAATAAGGCGTAAATAATGAATGCTTTCTTGGTCTAAAGTAATTTGTAGGCTTGTCTCAATTAAAGACACAAGTTGTGCAATAAGACGAGAATTTTGATTAACAGAAGATAAATCAGAGTTTGTAAGCGAGCTATAAATATGGAGTGCGATAAAGCCAACTTCTCCTTCTGGCAATGTAATTTGCAAACGAGAATTTAAAAGTTTCACAACTCCTTCAGCAATTTCATATTCCTCTGGATATAGCATTTTCGTTTCAACTAAAAAAGGATTATCTATTGTAAGTCCTTGTTTCAGCCTTTTAATTGCAAAAGAAATATGATCTGTTAAAGCGATATGAATATGTTCATTTAATGGAGACTCCGCTTTTTCTTGAATGTATAACATAATATCATTCATCAATTCAATTAGCTTTTCACTCACATGCGGCACTAAAAGTTTGTATTGTTCTCGATCACGTTCATTTTTTAAAACAAACATTTTCTCAATTTGTTCTTGCTCCAACACATCTTCAGCCTTTTTTCCAAATCCAATTCCTTTACCGATCACTACTACTTCCTCGTGTTCAGGATGGCTAGCAATGATGACATTATTATTTAAAACTTTTTTAATTTCTAGATAATTACTCATATAACACCACCCTCGTACTTAAATAGCCTACTTTTATGTTACAGAACATTCTTCTTTGTCGTCAATGTAAAACATCTACCATTTGATAAAAATTCATTTTTTAGACATGTTTGTATATGATGCGTATAATGTAAGAGCAACTGTACATAGAAAGGAGATAGCAACATGATTAAAATGTTTGTAAGTGATATTGACGGTACAATGATGCAGCATGGAGGTCTGATTGATGAACAGGATGTTGCGGCACTTCGCAGTCTTGCTGAGCAAAATGTTATTCTTTGTTTCGCTTCCGGGCGACTTGATAATGAAATCGCAGACTTAATGAAGGCTGTAAATACAAATTTCCATCGCATTAGTGTGAATGGTGTGTTTGTATACACTAATGAAAATAAGCAACTATTATCCGCAAATTTTGATTCCAGCATTCTTCCTGATTTACTAGCTATGACAAATCAAGACCCTTATTTCCGTTATGTAAGTGATGAGCATAATTACTATATTGAAGAAAAGACACCTTTTATTCATGAACTCGAAAAACAAGTAGCAATGACTTCTGTTGAAGAACCAAATTTATTACAGAAAATCGATGATACAATTTTTCCAAATAAAATTTCTATCGGTGGAACAAAAGAAAACTTACAACTCCTTCAAAAAAAGATCGATGAAAAATTCCATGGAAAAGTTAGTACTTTCATTTCAGCTGAACAATGTTTAGATGTAATGCCACCAAATATTAGTAAAGGTTCTGCTATTTCTGTTTTATTACAAGAGTTTCAAATACAACCAGAGGAGGTTGCGTGCATAGGGGATTCTTACAATGATATTCCAATGTTTTCTTTAACTCCTCATAGTTTTGCTATGTCTCAAGCTGATGACGCGGTAAAAGAGCACGCTCACTATGTAGTAGATGCTGTCAAAGATGCCGTTAACCAAGTACTTGTTTATAATGAAGAAGCAAATAAAAATACGACTCGATCCTTATAAGGATGAGTCGTGTTTTTATTTCTTTACATGTTGAAAACATCAAAGTTCACTGTACTTCACAAACTGAAATATATTACTTGTTACGTGCGATGTTCGTAATAAACTTGTAACGATCCCCACGATAAATACATTTCACATACTCTAATGGTAACTCACCTTCTGAATATGACCATTGACGCATTACAAGTACAGGCGCCTTTTTAGGAATATGCAGATGTTCAGCTTCATTATCCGTTGCAATTGAAGCTTCAATTGATTGAGTAGCGCGAACAAGCTTAAAGCCCAGTTTTTTCTCTAAATGTTCATATAAAGATTGTTGCAATATTTCTTCGTTAATATCTTTCACAAGAGTTGGCGACAAATATGTCGTCTCAAATGCAATCGGTTCGTCATCAGCTAAACGCGTACGCCTCACTTCATAAACCGATTCTCCCTCTTGTATTCTCAGCCGGTCTGCTATTTTAGCAGTAGCTGGAACTAGGCGGAAACTTAATAACTGGCTGCTCGGTTTCATACCACGAGAAATCATATCTTCTGTGAATCCCGTCATTCCTTGCAACTTTTGCTCCACTTTCGGAAGTTGGACGAATGTTCCAATCCCACGTTTCCGGTATAAATAACCTTGTTCCACTAAGTTATTAATCGCCTGTCTGATTGTCATACGACTCACTTCGAACTTATCACAAAGTTCATTCTCAGATGGAATTTTATCTCCCGGCTTCCATTCGCCTTCCTCAATTAGCTGTTTCACCCACTCTTGAATCTGATAATAAATCGGAAATGGTGAATACTTGTCGATGTTCATCAGCAATCGCCTCACTGCATAAAGATAGAGCTTCTGGATCTGCGATTACGGTTACATTCGGATGACGTTGTAAAACTGTAGCAGGACACGCCTCACTATATTCACCTTGCAATAACTCTTTAATAGCTTCTGCCTTTTTAGATCCCATAGCAACAAGTAGAATTTGTTTTGCTTTCATAATACTTCCAATTCCCATTGTAATCGCATGAGTCGGCACATCTTCTTCATTTTCAAAGAAGCGAAGGTTTGCTTGGCGCGTAGATTCTGTTAATTCTACAATGTTAGTTGGAGAATTAAATGGTGTTCCTGGCTCATTAAATCCGATGTGACCGTTTTCACCGATTCCAAGAATCTGTAAGTCAACTGGGTTAGCTACTAGAATGCCTTCATAACGCTTGCACTCTTCCTCTAAATCACTTGCCATCCCATTCGGTACATAAGTTTGTTTAAATGGAAGATGATCAAACAACTGTTCTTGCATGAAATAGTGATAGCTGTTTTTATCTTCGTGTGGTAAATTTACGTACTCATCTAAGTTTACAGTGGTTGTATGACTTGTATCAAGTTTATTTTTTCGCATTTCTGCATAAATACCTAATGGAGAGCTTCCTGTAGCCATTCCTAAAGTTGGATTTTCTTTTGATTTTACAACCTCTTTAATTAACTTATAACCTGATTCTGCTAATTCTTCTGGAGTTTTTACAACAAGAATATTCATCTTATTACTTCCCTTCCTTCATATGAATTCCTAAACGAACCGTATCATATACATGTAATTCTTCAGTCATAACAACAAAGTCTGCATCTTTACCTGCCGCTAACGCGCCTTTATTATTTAATCCAAACTCTTCTGCTTGATTAACTGATGTCATCAACACAGCATCCTCGATTGAACATCCTGTAAATTCAATTACATTTCGGAAAGCTTGATCCATTTTCAAAATACTACCAGCTAACGTTCCATCTTCTAATCGGGCACTGCCATCTTTTACATGTACTGGCTGTCCGCCAAGTTCATATAATCCTTCTTCAAGACCTTTTGCACGCATTGCATCTGTAATGACACTTACTTTTTTCGGCCCTTTTAATTTATACGCTAATTTCACCATATCAGGGTGAATGTGAATACCATCTGTAATTACTTCAACCATTACATCTGGATTTAATAACACATGACCAACAACTCCTGGTTCACGATGATGTAATCCACGCATTTGGTTATATAAATGTGTTGCATGTGTAATTTTTCTATTTTTCAGTTGTGCATCAATCGCATCTGTATGCCCCATTGTGCCAACAACACCTGTTTCAGCAAGATACTGTTCAAACTCTAACGCACCTTCTTCTTCCGGTGCATATGTTACTAATTTAATTAGATTACCGCTTGCTTCCTGCCATTGTTTAAATTGCTCGATACTCGCAGGAACAATATGTTCAAGTGGTTGTGCACCCGCACGTTTTTTTGAAACATATGGTCCTTCTAAGTGAATATATTCGAAATGTGCTCCTTTATCTTTCGCTTCCTTCGCAGCAAGTAGCGCCGCTTCAATCGCTTCTGGAGCTTGTGTCATTGTTGTTGGGAAGTAAGTTGTAACTCCTTCTTTTAACATTTCTTTACCAAGAGTTACTAATCCATCGCTATTTGCATCCATCGCATCAATATCGTATCCACCATGAATATGAACATCAATCATACCTGGAATCACAATCTTTCCTGCCACATCTAACACAGTTTCATTTTCTTGTGATACATATTGAGCCATCAAACCAATTTCTTTAACTGTTTCTGTGTAACGAATAAATCCGTTTCCCACTACTTCTTTACCTGTATAAATTTTGGCATTGATGACAACTTGCGTTTTCATTTTCATCGATCCTTTCCCATGAAATACCTACTTATTATTATTATCTTATTCGCCTAATTCCATCTTAATATACACACAAGTAGTTGTCTATACATTCTAATGAAATTTCCTCTTCGTTCAGCGAAAAAAGGAAATTGATTTCTTTTTCATTATAATATATATTATCCATTTTTTCCAAAATGGATAATAACCTCTTATATAATTAGTTACTTAAGTAATGGCATAAGGCCGCTTGCCCCCATAGTAATATGTTCACCATCTGTTTCTATTTCCACAGTTCGCTTGTTTGTTCCGTATATCATTATACCCCGCTGTTTTAATCGTCTTACTACACTTTGATGAGGATGCCCATACGGATTTCTACTCCCGTACGAAAGAATAGCGAATTGTGGATCTACTTTTTTTAAGAATGTTTCACTCGTTGAAGTATACGAGCCATGATGCCCAACTTTTAATACATCTGCATGTACATCAAATTGCTTTAATATTTCATTTTCCGTCCGTATATCAGCATCACCCATTAATAAAAAGTCCGCTTTACCATATCGAATCTTTAACACAATTGAGGACTCGTTATTCTCGTCTTTCGATTTACCATTGTTCAATACTTGTATAGAAACATGTGGATCTAACGGTATATATTGTCCTTCCTTCACTGAAATGAAAGGTATGCCCCTTTTTTTAATATTATTCCGATACGTATGATAAGTAAATGAACTATATGTTTTTCCACTATCTAATACGAGTGAAACCGGCATTTGTTCTATAATTGGAATAAGCCCCCCTATATGATCCATATCAGGATGGGTACTTACAATCACATCTAAATGATTAATTCCTTTTTCAATTAGTTTTTGAATAATAACCTCTCCCGCTTCATAAGGGCCCCCATCTATTAACATCGTTTGACCATTTGGCAATGTAATAAGTGTCGCATCACCTTGTCCAACTTTTAAAAAACTCACTTTCATTTTACCAAAGTGTTGCCGATGCATATGTATAGAAGACGCAGTATGAATAGACATCATATATCTTTTAGCCGATGCGCTGTTTAACGAAAAACATAATAAAACAGAAACCAACAATAGAATACTCCGTACACCTTTCATAACTCGTCTCCTTTTTTCATTTAGTATGGCACGCTCTGTAATTGATATACAAAAAAAGCTTAGCAAAATGCTAAGCTTTTATTTTGATAATTCCTGTAAAGAACCAAAGAATAAATCTGCTTCATTCATTTGTTCATTTTCTTCCGAAAGAGGTGGTAAATCATCTAATGTTTTCAATCCAAACGTATCTAAAAACTCTTTCGTCGTTCCGTATAAAATAGGGCGCCCCGGTCCTTCCGCTCTTCCCGTTTCTTTTATAAGTAAGTGTGAAACTAACGTTTGTAATGCCTTGTCTGTTTTCACTCCTCGAATCTCTTCCATTTCTGTCCTTGTAATCGGTTGACGGTACGCAACGATTGCCAACGTTTCAAGAGCTGCTTGAGACAGTGACGCCGTTGTTGGGGTATCTATTAATTTTTGATAGTATGCAGCATGTTCTTTCTTTGTTGCAAAACGATACATTTTTGCATATTGCACAATTTGCAGACCGCGATTCGACCCTTCACATTCTTTTTGCATTTCCTCTATACTGTTTATTACTTCTTCCACTTCAACTTCCAGAACTTTAGCTATCTGTTCCGGATAAATCCCTTCGTCACCTGCAACAAATAAAAGCCCTTCAATAATCGCTTTTTGTTCTTTTCTATCCATTTTACGAACTCCTTCCTCCTATTTCCCATAAAAAATACACATAAAAAAACCGAATCACAGTAAATGCGTTCGGTTCAATATTTCTTCTCTCGTTCCAAACGATACATTAAAACCTAACATGAGATAAAATATTTCTATCCCATCTTCACATACCAACTCTATACGGATTTATTAGAGCTTGATACGAAAATTTCATCAAAATTATGTTCTTGCTCAATTATGATTTGTTGATTTTTCATTAGCTCAAGAACCGCTAAAAATGTTACAACCATTATTTCACGTTCTTCATCAGCAAACAAATCATAAAAGCTTTGACGACCGCCTCTTACTTCTAACTGTTGTAGAATATCAGTCATTCGCTGTGCAATTGGTATTTCTTGGCGAGTAATTCGCGTTGTTACGGGGGTTTTTGCTTTTTTACGACGCATTAGCTTTTGAAATGCCGCTAACATATCATATAACGTAACATCAAGAGGTAAGCTTGTCTCCTCTTCTTGTTGAAATGATGTAAAATCAATTGGCGGACGTGTATATAGCTGTGCTCTTTCTTGTTCTCTTTCTTTTAACTCAGTAGCAACTTGCTTATATTTCTTATATTCAATTAACCTCTCCATCAATTCTTGACGAGGATCATCTATAAAGTCTTCACCGTTATCAGGTACATCTTCTTCTTGTTTCGGTAACAACATTTTACTTTTAATTTGTAATAACGTTGCAGCCATTACTAAATACTCACTGGCAACATCTAGTTGTAATTCTTTCATCGTATGGACATAAGATAGATATTGCTCTGTAATTTTCGCTACAGGAATATTATATATATCAATTTCGTAACGATTTATTAAGTGTAACAATAGATCTAAAGGCCCTTCAAAAGCCTCTACTTTAAAATTATACTGCACAAAGCATCCCACCACATTTTTTCTATAACACCATAAGTATAGAGCATACTCATGTTCTATCCAACCTTTTTAAGAAATTTAATTAAAAATAGACCTATGCCCATGTCATAATGCCCACCGCTTCATATGATAACAATGTAGTAAGAACAATGTAGGAGGTCAAAAAACTATGGGTCACGTTGATTGCGGTTTTAGCGGTGGGTTCGCATTACTTGTTGTACTGTTCATTTTACTAATCATTGTAGGAGCAGCTTGCTTCTGCTAATAGGACGCAATAAAGCGACTAGGGATATTTCCCTAGTCGCTTATTGTTAATATTTCTATGATAAACTGTACATATAACCGTTAGACAGGAGTGAATAAAATGTATCCTACCGAGTACATACAATTTTTAATTCATTTTCACGGAGACTATGATTATTTTGAATGTCATGAAATATTAGAAGAGTATTGGAAATTAAAACCTAGAGGAGAACGCGACAATTACTTAGTCGGTCTCATTCAAATTGCTGTTTCCTTATACCATCACAGACGATCCAACTGGAATGGTGCAGAGAAGATGATAAAAAGCGCAATAGCACTTTTAGAAAAGAACAGTACATCTTTACATCAATTAGGAATAGATCATAAACAACTTATGTTCTTATTAAATGAAAGATTAAACTCTATCCACAAAAAGGAAATTTTTGCGCCGTTATTTTTACCCTTATTAGACGTATCGTTAGAAAAACAATGCATACAGTTATGTAAGAAACAAAACCTCTCTTGGAAAGATGTGAACGTCATTCCTGGTGAATACATCATAAGTAAGCACACATTGCGTGATCGAACAGAAGTCATTTCTGAGCGACACGAGCAACTACAAAAAAGAAAGCAGAGATAATAAACTACTTATCCCTGCTTTCATGAATGTATATTTTGTTCAAGCTCTTTACACTTTTTGCAAAAACTTGCTGTTTGCTCATTTCCGCAAATTGTAAACTCAAGAAATTTACTCTTAAGCTCTTGAACCATCTTCGTCCCAATTCCCATATGACGGTGAGACGGATTCACGCTCAAATGCTGAATTTCCAATACCTGATCTTCTTTTTTTATAATCCCCATTATCCCAACAAAATCTTCATTTTGTTTCCACAAATACAATTGCCAATCCTCTTTCGCTTCATACTCTTTCATTGTCAATTGTAATTTTTTCACATCTTTTTCAGTTGGCATAAATGAAAGAAGCCCCATTGCAATTTTTTCATAACTTTTTTTAAAACGAATTAACATAACCCTTATCCCTTCTTACAAAAGTTACAAACTATTTATCCCATCAATCACTCTTTTCATATCACATTCATTCTACAATATTTTTACCAGAGTGAGAAGAGGCTGAAACAACTTGATAATCATACAAAGCGTTAAGAAGAAAGTCAAATATATGTTTCCACGCTATTTCTTTCTATTACACCGCTCAAAAAAGAGACAATACTGTATAGGAAATAAAAGGAGAATCCCTTTCTCATCACATTTCACTTATTAACCACTTTTGAACAAAGTAGTTCTACCAAAAGCAATATATTAAGAGAAATCCATTTATTGAAGTATATAATTCGTACTCCATCCTATGTATTTTGTTAAAAGTGTGTTCTCATGAACAATATAATTTAACGTTAGTAGCCGTCCTATTTGTGTCATATACTTTAAAATATATACCAATTCCTGTTTATAGGAAATAAAAAAAAAGAGAGCAAAATCGCTCTCTTTTTCTCACAACTTATTCTTCCCAAACTTTAACTTCTTTCATTACATCGCCTTGACGCATGTTTAATACCGTTTCAATACCGCTTGTTGCTTTACCGAATACAGTATGTACGCCATCTAAATGCGGTTGTGGCTCATGAACAACAAAAAATTGGCTACCACCTGTATTACGACCAGCATGTGCCATAGAAAGTGATCCAACAAGGTGTCTACGAGGATTTCCATCAGTCTCACATGGAATAGAGTAACCTGGGCCACCTGCACCTGTTCCTGTTGGGTCTCCACCTTGGCTTACGAAGCCAGGAATAACGCGGTGGAATGTCACACCGTCATAAAATCCTTGCTCTGCTAATTTCTTAAAGTTTTCTACTGTTTTTGGTGCCTCTTCTGGGTAAAATTCTAAATCGATTTTTTCGCCATTTTCCATTAATATGTATCCTAAAGTTTTCATATGTATATGTCTCCTTTCAACTATCTCAGCACTATATTACCATATTCATGACGAGAAACAAAAAGAATCCGACAATCTGCATACTTCTTTTTCGAAATGTGGAAAAAGCTAGGTGACAAATTTTAAAAATATACTATAATAACTGTGTTGCCCGAAAATTTCAGAAAGAGAAAGGGAGCGATTTTTCGTGAAAGCGAAATTACTAGCTCTGCTATTAGCTGTAGCCGTATTTATTATGCCAACAGCTTCATTTGCAGACATCATTGAGGGAGAATCAATTGCTACACTAGGAGAAAACTTATCTGAACAACAAAAACAAGAGCTGTTAAAAGAAATGAAAGCACCAAAAGATGCTACAATCATCACTGTGTCTAATGCGGAAGAACATAAATTTCTAGAAGGAATTGTTCCAAAAGCACAAATTGGTACAAGAGCAATTTCCTCTTCTATGATTACATACACAAAACCAGGGTCAGGTCTCATTGTACGCTCAAAAAACATTAATTCGATAACAGATGCAATGTACACAAATGCACTTATTACAGCAGGTGTGAAAGATGCAGAGATTCAAATTACTGCACCATTTAAAGTTTCCGGAACTGCTGCTTTAACAGGTTTAATGAAGGCCTATGAAACAACATCGAACAAAGAAATTCCAGAAGATGTTAAAAAAGTAGCCAATGAAGAAATGGTACAAACAGCAACACTTGGTGATAAAATCGGTGAAGACAAAGCAGTTCAACTTGTTGCAAAAATTAAAGAAGAAATTGCAAAAGAACAGCCAAAAACAACTGAAGATTTACGTTCATTAATTAAAAAAATTGCTGATCAACTTGGCATTACATTAACAGATGAACAATTGGATAACTTAGTATCGTTATTTGATAAAATGAAAAATCTTAATATCGATTGGAACCAAGTTGGTAGTCAATTAGATAAAGCAAAAGACCATGTGTCTGCCTTCTTAGGATCTGAAGAAGGACAAAGTTTCCTAGATAAAGTAAAAGATTTCTTCTCTAGTATCATTGATTTCGTTAAATCTTTATTCAAGTAAAAAAGAAGCTCGCCAGTGACGAGCTTCTTTTTTATACAAGTAACGGTAATTTCATAATAGCTTCTTCAACCGAACGAACAACATGATTTGCTTTCTCCTTCACATACGGATGAGCATGATGGAGGGTGAAGGAGTGCGGGGTTACTTCAAACATAGAAATATCATTGAAAGAATCTCCAATACATGCAACTTCATTTGCTTCAATTTGTAAATGTTCCATTAATCGCTTCAGAGCGCTTCCTTTACTTACACCTCTTGGCATAATGTCAACATAGCGCTTACCCGATATAAAGACTTCCGCTTCGCTATGAAATGTATCTCTCAGCTCTTGATCTAATGCTACAATTTTTTCTTCTTCTCCAAAAACAAATAATTTCGCAGGATGTACAGTCTTCCCAAATTCCTCTTCTAATTCTTCGATTTCAGCAATATGCACTCCCATATACTCTTCAAAAGTATGGTGATGTTCATTCTTCCTTTTTGTATATCGCTGCTCATTTGCACAAACAATATCTGCTAGTCCCTTTTTATGTATATATCGATATATTTCCTGGGCAACCCCATCTTCAAAACTCGATTCATGAAATACTTTTCCATCCGGTAGTATCATTGTCGCTCCATTTAAACTAGTTGTGTAATACGGGAACGAAAACTTTTTTACCGCCTCATCAATTCGGTGAGTAAAACGGCCAGAGGCAAAACAAATATTTGTCCCTTTTTCAGCTAGCCAACAAAGCGCTCGTTCATCTTCTTTTTGCATATCATTCACATTGTAAACGAGCGTATCATCTAAATCACTTACAAATAATTTAATCATGTCCTCTTCCCCTTCCATACACAATATCTACTCTAATTGTACAAAAAAAATTTATTATTTTTGTTAAAAAAATAATAAATTTTCAATAAAAAATAAGCAGGAGCATAACCCCGCTTATTTTTGTCTTCGCACATTTTGAGGTCTTACAATACTTGGACGAACCTTTAAACTAGACATAGTTGGACGAAGTAAAATTTTCGTTAACGCGCCCCAATCAAACGGTAAAAACGGCCATAAATATGGTGTTTGCAAACTTCTTATAGATGTTAAAAACAGAATCAACATCGTCATTCCAATGACAAATCCCATTTCATGAAATATGCCTGTTAAAATAATTACAAACAATTTCCCTATCTTATTCCCAAGCCCTAGTTCATAACTCGGCGTAGCATATGCACCGATCATAGAAACTGCTACGTATAAAATAACTTCTGGTACAAACAAACCTACATCAATTGCAATTTGACCAATTAATATGGCAGAAATTAATCCTGCTGCAGACGACAATGATGTCGGTGTATGAATGGCAGCCATCCTTAAAAACTCGAGCCCGATTTCCGCCATCAAAATTTGTAATAAAATCGGTAAATGCGTCATTTTATTCGGTCCAATGAAAGCAAGACTTTCCGGTAAAAGAGTTGGATTAAAAACAAAAACTAACCAAAATGGCAGTAAGAACAGCGAAAATATAACACCTAAAAAACGTACCCAACGTAAAAATGTACCTACAGCTGGATTTTGTCTAAACTCTTCTGCATGCTGTAAATGGTGGAAATATGTTGTTGGAGTGATCATAACACTTGGTGATGTGTCAACGAGTACTAACACATGTCCTTCTAATAGATGATTTGCTGCTACATCTGGTCTTTCTGTGTATCGAATAAGCGGGAATGGATTATAACCTTGTTTAACTACAAATTCTTCTACTGTTTTATCCGCCATCGTAATCCCGTCTACATCAATGTTATTTAATTCTTGTTTTATAATCTTTACTAAATCTGGATTTGCAACATCTTGAACGTATGTAATACAAATATCCGTTTGCGATCTATCTCCGACTCGAATCATTTCATTTCGAAGACGTGGATCGCGTATTCTTCTACGAATTAACGCTGTATTTACAACGATATTTTCAACAAAGCCATCCCTTGCACCGCGTACTACCTTTTCTGTATCTGGTTCTGTCGGTGTCCGGCCCGGATAACTACGAACATCTATTGCGAACGCTTCCGTTTCACCTTCCACAAATATAACAATGAGTCCCGATAATACTTGGAGCATTACCTCATCCATCGTTTTCACTTTACTTACTTGTTGATGAATTAAACGATTCTCTAAAAGCTTTACTGTATCTTCTTCTACATCCCTTATTTCATTTGTATCCACCGCTTCTTCTAAAATAGGGATAATATAATTCGTATCACAAAGTCCATTTACAAATAACACACCAATTTCTTTATTTAAAATTTGAAATTTACGAATACCAACATCGTATGTAACACCCAGTCCAACTGTTTGCTTTAAGTAATTTTCATTATCACTTAAAAAAGATGAAATCGGGATATTCACTTTTTTAGGCTTCGTCATAAAACCCACTCCTTTCCAAAATTAATTGAATCGCTTTTCTAGTAATAGGTGATCCTCTCTCCCATTCATCATTTCCGCACATCTTACCAATATCACCGACCCCCACAATGACAGGAACATTCAGACCATCTAAACAATAAATCGTATCCCCACTAATCCTGCCAACTTCACCATCTGGGAGTCCAAATTTATCAACGCCGTATTCTGTCAAATTCCCATTCCGATCTACACTTACATCTACACGCGCCCATTCCCAATGATGTGTATTAGATGCTACTGCTAAAATACCCAGTACATCAACTTGTTTATGTGTTGCGACATACTTTAACGCCTTTTCACCAGATCCTTCTCCTATAAATCCGCTGTCATCAAACATGACAAATACAGGGTCATATGGCGTTTGCATAATAAGCTCAACAACTTTCTTCCCTGTCAATTTGGTCGGATTACTTTGCGATGCCGAAATACACCTTCCCCCAAATTCCTTTGTTAACAGCTCAATTGTCCGCTTTGCATATTCATCTCCATCTGTGACCAAAACAACCCTTCGTCTCATTTGATTTATCCTTTCGGTTTACATATAAGTGCAACAAAAAATGAAAATAATATCGCTGCTGAAATCCCCGCAGACGTTAAGCTAAACATACCGATTCCAATTCCTAAATATCCATGTTTTTCTGCCGCATGCATTGCCCCATGCAATAGTGAGTGTCCAAAACTTGTAATAGGGACCGTTGCCCCAGCACCTGCAAATTTTATAAGCTTATCGTACAATCCGAATCCGTCTAAAATAGCTCCGACGACTACAAAAGTTGCCATTAAATGTGCCGGTGTTAACTTTGCGAAATCTAGCAACACTTGTCCAATTACACAAATAGCTCCTCCTACAAGAAATGCGTATATAAAATCCACAATTCACTCTCCTTTAACACTTTCAAACACAACACCATGCGCAATCGTTGGAATCGTTTCCTTTTGCTGCATCATCATGGGGCTTAATAGAGCTCCAGTTGCAACGACAAAAATTCGTTGTAAATTCCCCTTTTGCATTTCACGCAATAAATGGCCGTATGTTACAACAGCTGAACAAGCACAACCACTGCCCCCTGCAAACACTTCTTCTTGATTTGAATTGTAAATCATTAATCCACAATCGTTGTATACATTCCCCAAATCATATCCTTCCTCAAGTAAAAGTTGTCTCGTAATTGGTGTCCCAACAGCTGATAAATCACCAGTAACAATAAGATCATAATCAGCTGCACTTCTTCTCAAATCTTCAAAATGCTGTTGAATTGTATGAGCAGCAGCTGGTGCCATCGCTGATCCCATATCTAAAGGATTAGCAATTCCTAAATCTTGTACTTTGCCGATTGTTGCTGCTGTTATTTTAATTGCACTCTTCTCATTGCTAATCAATATTGACCCTGCTCCAGTAACAGTTGAGTTTGCTGTCCCTGGCTTTTGTCCTCCGTATTCTGTTGGGGAACGAAACTGTCTTTCAGCCGTCGCATTATGACTACTTACTGTAGCTAAAATACGATTCGCAAATCCACCATCTATAAAAGCTGATCCAATCGCCAAAGTTTCCATTGACGTCGCACAAGCGCTGAACATCCCTAAAAAAGGAATACCATACTCACGAGCAACATAATTTGCTGTCACTGTTTGGTTTAATAAATCTCCCGCTAAAAAGAAATCAATTTGTGATTTTTTTATATTCCCTTTTTGCATCGCTTGTTGAACCGAGTCTGACATTAACCTTCGTTCAGCAAGTTCCCAGTTTTCCTCTCCGCAATGTAAGTCAGAATATGAAATATCAAAATCCTTTCCAAGAGGGCCTTCAGCTTCTTTCGGACCGACAGCAGTACCAGTTGCATTCACGAAGATATCATTTTGAAATACCCACGTTTGTTTTCCTGTCAATCTCATACCCACCCCTCCTTTAAGACATTAAAATTTGAAATGTATATCTTATTAACCCGATAATGTATGCACCGACGACTCCAAATACAATGACACTTCCTGCAAGCTTAAACATGTTAGTAGCGATTCCTAGAACAATCCCTTCACTCCTATGTTCTAGTGCGGCACTCGCCATAGAATTCGCAAATCCAGTAACTGGTACTGCTGATCCCGCTCCAGAAAACTGCCCGATTGTATCATATACACCACACCCTGTTAAAATCGCTGATAGTAAAACAAGAGTTGCAACTGTAGGGTTTCCTGCCTCTTGCTCACTAAAGTGAAAGTAATGTATATAAAATTTCATCAACACTTCTCCCACCGTACAAATGAGTCCACCAACAAGAAATGCCTTCACACAATTTATGAAATAGTTCGGTTTTGGATGGTACTCCTTCACTTTATTTATGTAATCGTCCTTCAATTTTCGCCCTGCCATATATATTGCCTCCTACTTTACGAAATAAATCCAGTGAAACAACGAGCCTATTACTTTCCCAAGTACAAGAGCAACCAGTAAAACAACAATTTTCCCCTCTACCCTTACTCGTTTCGCTAAAATAGGTAAAACGTTTAATACTTCCGTTAACGCCGCAGCGAGCATTCCAATGAATGTGCCACAAAATATCCCTAATATAACAAGCCAATATTGTGACGTTTGAAATGTAATATTTTTCAAACTACACCAAGCCCCTGTTAAAGTACCTGCAATGACCGCCCACTCAAAATATTGAATATGCTTTCCACTTCTCGTTAATTGAGCCAAGCGCGGGATTATACCAAGTACAGCTAAAAACGCGACATATCCGCTACCTACTGCAATCCCTCCAGCTAAACCAATTAATATAACAAATGCACACTCAATCATCAGCAATCTGTTTCATATTATCCTTGTTTTCATGCACAATTACATATTGATCAAGCGACTGCTGATATTGAAACATCTCAACTTCTAACGGGCTCGGCTCTTCATTAATTCTCTTTTGAAATACATGATTAAAAAATAAGACCATACCTAATCCAAGACCTAATGAATAAGGAATTTGAAATAAAAGTGGTTGCGCCTTAAATTCTCCAGTAATCATGTAATATAACCGTTGGTGTACTTGTTGCATACTTACATCTTCATGGAAATAAATGATTGCAAGGGCCGCTCCAATGAAAAGTAACAACCATACAAGTCCGAAGAAAACCGGATGCACTTTCTTTTTTTCGTATATAATTTCAACAAGAGTTTGTCCAGAACCAAGTAAATTAATTTGTATGTGAGCCGCTTTTTGTTGAATAATCTCAATCACTTTCATAACATCAATTACAACATGTGTTTTATCATGCGCTGTTATTTTGTAGACTATCTCATTTTGTAACGACTCAACTACCAAAGAATCTCCGGCAAGTTGAGCAACATCGCTCAGCTTTACTTCATACGTAGGAGACACTTTTAAGCGATTGCGCATTTTAATATAAATCGTTCCTTCCAATTTCCATTCACTCCTTCACTCTTCCTCGTAGTTGTAGTATGGTTATTGGAATTTTTTCTAATACAATTTTTTCATAAAAAAAACATCTGTACCATTTCGGTACAGATGTTTTTTAGCTTATGCCTTTTTCTTAAATAAATTTGCAATACTTAATGCAAGTCCTCCCCAAATGACTACCATACCTATAACCATCATCATAATCGCTGATCCGCTCATCATGAAACACCTCGGTCCTTCCATTCTTTTTCAAGCTGGGCAGAGTCTGAATGTATTTGTGCATTCCATTTCTTCAGACTAATGACTATCGCAACTATAAGAAACGCTGCTGCAATCGACCAACCATACGTTACAACAAAAAAAATCGAATAGATGGCTATTCATCTATTCGATCTTTCATCTGTTTTAATATTTTCTTTTCAAGTCTTGAAACTTGTACTTGCGAAATGCCTATGCGCTCCGCTACTTCTGATTGGGTTTGGTCTTTATAATAGCGCAAATACACAATTAGCCGTTCTCGTTCATCCAATTCTCTAATTGCTTCTTTTAAAGCAATTTTATCAAACCATTTCGTTTCCGATTGATCTGCAATTTGATCTAAAATAGTAATTGGATCTCCATCGTTTTCATACACAGTTTCATGTATCGACGCAGGAGCACGACTCGCTTCTTGCGCCAGAACAACTTCTTCCGGCGTTAGTTCAAGAGCCTCTGCTACCTCATTAATCGTTGGAGCCCTTCCAAATTCCTTCGAAAGCTCGTCTCTCATCTTTCGGACTTTGTTTCCTGTTTCTTTTAAAGATCTACTTACTTTCACTGATCCATCGTCACGTAAAAATCGTTGTATTTCACCGATAATCATTGGAACTGCATATGTTGAAAATTTCACGTCGAAAGATAAATCAAATTTATCTACCGATTTTAAGAGTCCAATACATCCAATTTGAAATAAATCGTCTGGTTCGTATCCTCGATTAAGAAATCGCTGCACAACCGACCATACGAGACGCATATTACTTTGAACGATTGTATCTCTCGCTTGTTGATCTCCATCTTGACTCTTTTGAATTAACGCTTTTAGCTCGTGGTCCTTTAACTGAGGTTTCTTCTTCTCATTTCTGACCTCTATGTCCATTGGCTATTCTCCTTAATTGCATAGAGCGTTACTATTTGATAAGTATTTTGTCAAATGGATTGTTGTCCCGAAAGATTCGTTTGAAATAACTTCTACTTCATCCATAAAATTTTCCATGATAGTAAATCCCATTCCGGAACGCTCTAATTCAGGTTTAGTTGTAAAAAGGGGTTGCCTTGCTTCATCTAAGTTAAAGATACCAATCCCTTCATCTCGAATCGTGAGTTTCACCATCGCTTCTTCCAAAATCACTGAAATATAAACAACACCTTCTGCATTTCCTTCATACCCATGAATAATTGCATTTGTAACCGCTTCTGACACAACTGTTTTAATCTCTGTTAGTTCTTCCATCGTCGGGTCTAATTGCGCAATAAAAGCAGCTACCGTAACACGAGCGAATGATTCATTCTGACTTAACGCTGAAAATTGAAGGTTCATTTCATTTCTCATCTATGCCACCCCCAACGTCGCGAGCGCATGCGCTTCACTTTCTTCTAAACGAACAATTTTGAATAGACCTGACATTTCAAATAAACGTTTAACAGGCGGTGAAATTGCACAGACAACCATCTCCCCACCTAATCCCTTTACATGTTTATATCGGCCTAATATAACGCCTAAACCTGAACTATCCATAAATGTTAAGTTCTCTAGGCTCAAAACAATATGATGAACACCATGTGTCTCAATCATATCTGTTACTTTCGTTCGCAACTCTTCAGCAGTATGATGATCTAATTCACCCTCTAGCCTCACACATAAGACGTCACGTTTTACTTCTAAATGCATGGAAAGACTCACACGATTTCCTCCTTATGCTCAAACTTTATTCTTTAACATAAGATTTTCGTGATATAAAACAAGAATCCTTCCTACTGACAAAAGAAGAACTATTTCGCCATAAAGTGAAACCTTTCAGCAATTATCCCCGTAGATACGAACAGAAAAGCGGCAAAATTTTCACCGCTATTTTGATGTTGAAAACATCCCAAAGCTTCGTTTAAATAACTCCCACCAGCTAGCTGCATCAACATCTTCTTTCGCTACAATTGTTTGTTTTAATAAAACATCTTTATCTCTTTTAATAACAAGTGTACCAAGTGCATCACCTTTTTTAATCGGTGCCTTCACTTTCTTTTCAGCAATCACTTCTTGTTTAACTTTGTCCATATTTTCGCCCTTCTTCATAAGAAGAGACACATTGTCTGACGCAACTAAATCTACTTTTTCTTCCTTACCTTTTCCTACTTGTACAGTCTTAATTTTCTCACCACGTGTATACAATTTCTTTGTCATGTATTGTCCAAATGCATAATCAAGCAGCTTCGTTACTTGATTGTTCCGCTCTTTTGATGTAGGTGCTCCCATAACAACTGAAATGACACGCATTCCATTTTTTTCAGCTGATGCTGTTAAACAGTATTTCGCTTCTGTCGTAAATCCTGTTTTCACTCCATCTACTCCAGGATAAAAACGTACTAGCTTATTCGTATTAACGAGCCAAAATTTCTTATCCGTATTTTCACGTAAATAGTCTTCATATTTACCTGTATATTTTCGAATAAGTGGATACTTCATCAATTCTTTCGCCATAATAGCCATATCATTCGCTGTGGAATAATGATTTTTCGCCGGGAGACCTGTCGGATTTTGAAAATGTGTATTTTTCAGTCCTAAATCTTTCGCTTTTTTGTTCATCATATTTACGAATCCTTCTTCTGAACCAGCGATATGCTCGGCCACTGCAACAGATGCATCATTTCCAGATGCAATTGCAATACCCTTTAACATTTCATTAACAGTCATCTCTTCCCCAGGCTCTAGAAAGATTTGTGATCCACCCATTGAAGCTGCGTGTTCACTCGCTCTCACTTTATCTGTCAGTTTTAATTTTCCTTTTTCAACTTGTTCCATAATTAAAAGCATTGTCATAATCTTTGTCATACTAGCAGGTGGTAACTTTTCATTCGGATTTTTATCAAACAAAACTTTACCGGTATCTTGCTCAATTACGATCGCTGACGACGCTTGTTCCGCTAACTTCGGCGCGGTCTCTTCTGTTTTCTCCTGCTTCGTTTTCTCAGATTGCGCAAAACTAACTGAAGTACCAGAAAGCAATAACATGAAACAAACAAGTATTCCAAAAACTCGCTTCATGACTAACCCTCCATTCTATATCAAACCTATTTTTTCCAATTTATTCATTTTTAATACCATATTTTTCTATTATTTTCAGTTGACAAATAAAGTAATTGCCGATATTGTATTACACGTAGTAGTACACTTAATACTCATCAGGAAGGAGACATTGCTCTTGCATATTCAACTTGATCCAAGAAGCAACACTCCGATATGGGAACAAATTGTTCAAAATATAAAAAAGCTCGTACTAAAAAACATGTTAGCTCCAAGTGATAAGCTTCCTTCTGTACGCGAGCTTGCTTCTTTACTCGTTATAAATCCAAATACAGTAAGTAAAGCTTATCAAGAATTAGAGCGACAAGGGATTATTGAAACATTACGAGGAAAAGGAACATTTGTAGCCCAATCGATTACCCCAACATTAGACGAAAGGAAAATCGCTATGGTTGAAAAGCAATTTCATCAATTATTACTAGAAGCCTCTTATCTTGGGATTACGAAAGATAAAATTCACGATTGGATAGATTCATACTATAAAGAGATTGGAGGAAATACAGATGCTGAAAGTGACAAACTTGAAGAAAACAATTGATAGCCAAACGATTTTAGACGATGTTTCTTTCACATTACAAAAAGGTAGTATCGTCGGATTGCTCGGAAGAAATGGCGCAGGGAAAACAACTTTATTACGAACGATGGTCGGCATTTTAGACCCTGATGAAGGAACTGTTACATATGAGGATACAGATGTTCATAAGCATCCTGAAATTAAACAAAAAGTTGTATACGTTCCAGATTCTACCAACGTATTGAACGGATATACAGTGAAGGAAATCGTGAAGTTTTATAAAGCAGTTTATACAGCATTTGATGAACAATATTTTTATGAAATATTAGAACGTTTTAATTTACCAAACAAACGTATTCGTAGTTACTCAAAAGGAATGAAAGCACTGCTTGCGATCATTTTAGCTTTCGCTGCAAAAGCAGCATATATCATTTTAGATGAACCGACAAACGGACTTGATCCTATCGTTAAAAGACAGATTCTACAATTTCTCGTTGAAGAAGTAGCAGAAAAAGAAATTACAATTTTCATCTCCACTCACCATTTAGATGAAGTTGAAAAAATTGCCGATACAATCATTATTTTAAAAGGACATACAGTAGATTCTATTACATCACTAGATGATGCAAAATCACAATTTGCTAAAGTCCAAGTTGCTTACGAACGATCACTACCTCAAAAACTAGAAAACTTAAGCAATATTAAATCAAACAGGAAAAGTATATACAATCTTAATTGAGGGAAATGTGGCTACAACACTGGAGAAGTTCTATAAAGAGCAACCAATACTCATTGAAGAACTAGCAATGTCACTTGAAGATGTCTTCGTTACGACACTTGAGGAGGATGGGTATGTTTCATAAGGCGCTGTGGATGTGGAATTGGAAGCGCGGGAAATATGCTGCGTTACTATTTTTCTTTAGTTCACTTTATTTTTTATCTTTCGGATACTATAGAGCAGC
This sequence comes from Bacillus sp. FSL R9-9410, assembly GCF_038050385.1. Taxonomy (NCBI): domain Bacteria; kingdom Bacillati; phylum Bacillota; class Bacilli; order Caryophanales; family Bacillaceae; genus Bacillus; species Bacillus sp. FSL R9-9410. The sequence goes on along the minus strand of NZ_JBBOTV010000001.1, from coordinate 814,122 downwards.
CGATCGACAACTTGCTGAATATCACGATTTGCAAGAAAAGGGAACGTACTATTATTTCTATTATTTTGGATTTGGGGAAAGTAATAGCCTTTGGTTAACTGTTCTTATCATTGCTTTAGCTTGTTTATTGATGGGATGGGAACGTAGTAACCAGTCTAATACTTTACTTATGACGATGCCATTTAAAAGAAAAGATGTTTTTTTATCAAAATGGGCTTTGGGTTCATTTTGTATTGTAGGTTCATTACTTATAAATTGGATCCTTATGTATGTTATTTATAGAACAACAATCCATTTTGATTATCAATCATTCGGACCATTTCATCGATACTTTCTTTATGCAATTGTCTCTTATATTGCAGTATATACAGCTGCATTATGTATCGGTACTTTTACTGGAAGCGTTGTTTCGTAAGTCGTTTTTTGTATTCCGTGGCTTCTAATGGGGCTTACATTTATTCCATTAGTATACACTTTTACAATAAACCATTTACATGCTACAGATACTAGAAATAACAACTTGTATGAACAACTTCATGAAATCAATCAAAAAACAAATATAGTTGCACCAATATATAATTATGCGATTCGTTACCACTATGATCCAAAATCACGTAAGAAAGAAAACGATCCAACCACTTTAAGAGATCCGGCAAATCATACGTATTATTCAGCTAAGTCAGTACTAGTTCCTATTTTCTATACGATGTTCTATTTACTACTTGGCACATATTTATATACACGATCGCCAAATGAAAACGCTCAAAAAGTATTTATTTCCCAAAAACATTTACGAATATGGATATGGGGGACAACTATTTATTTTGCATTACTAGGTGGCTATAAAATAAATCAATTTAATTTCTTACTTAGCTACTATATCAGTTTGCTTCTCGCTGGAATCATTACTTATGTTGTACTATCACGTCTAACAAATTATAAAGTTTTTTAAAGGAGGGGGCCTATGTTTCAAAAAGCACTATGGCTAAGAACATATCAACAAAGTAAATATGTTGTATGGTTGTTTTGGTTCGTTAGCTTCTATACTTTATCATATAAATACTATATGGCTTCTATTCAACAGCTATACTTTCTAAATGACAATAAAAAGTGGAACTATGTATATCACTACCACTTTGATTTAACACTTATAGACCCTGTCATACTGTTAGGTGGTGTACTTATCGTTCTAGCTTGTACATTAATTGGTTGGGAAAGACAAAATAACTCTAGTGACTTGCTATGGTCTATGCCATTTAAACGTTCACACATCTATATAACAAAGTGGTTGTTTGGGATCTGCAACATTGCAGCAATCATCGTATTAAACTGGGGACTATTCGCCATTATGAAAAAAACAACTTTTCATAATAAATATCAAATATTTTCACCATTTCATACTTATTTTCTATACATGTTAATTGTGTTAATCGCTATTTATACGCTTGCATTATGTATAGGAACAATTACTGGGAATATTCTCTCGCAGGGACTTCTTACTGCAGCCATATTCATGTTTCCATTGTTATTTCCATCCCTTATCTCAGCGGTCATCGCTGTTCACTCGAATACTGACTTTCATGAGGACAATGGCAATATTCATCGTGTTATGGAAAACATACGCATTTCGGGTCCAGCAGAAAATTTTCATATTAGATTTGATTATGATCCACAAAATGCTTATACCGATAATGATGGAGTGCGTCATAATGAACCAAACTTTACAGAAATCCCTTCAGTAAAAACATTGATTGGACCTATTGTAAATATAATTATTCTATTACCACTCGGTATATATTTATATGTTCGTTCAGTCAATGAGCGGAATGGTAGTTTCTTACTATATCCAAAGCTTCAAAAAACATTTATGGTCTGCGCTATTTTCTGTATTGGAATTAGCGGCGGTTTAATAATTGGTGGGACCCATTCGTTGCTTAATTTTTACGTTGGTTTATTCGGAACAAGCATAATTAGCTATTTTCTTCTATCTAAAATATTGAGATTGAAGGTCTCTTGGAATTTCAAATAAAATAACCTCCTCACTAAGAGGAGGTTATTTCACATTCTCTCTCCTATCTCCATACACCATCTCTTCTTTCATCCCAAATCCATCACCATTTTGCACAATTTGCTCTGTCGGCGCGACTACACTTTCAGCAATTTTCCATTCGCCGTTCTCTTTCATAAATACTTGCAGAAAATAGTTCATGCCACTTAATTGATACGCATTTTCTTTTTTCACATTATAGTGCACCGCAATGTAGTGCACTTGAATATTTTCTTTCCCTGCTTTTGATACGTATTGCGATAATCTTGGAATGTACATTGATGCTCTCTTAAATGGTAATTGCTTCGCTTTAACGAGTGATGAACTTGTTACATTGCGCAGAGTGTCCTGATTACGAACATTATCGCTATGATGAAATAATACTGCGTTTTGCATAGAACGCACCCATAATTTCGAATACAAGACGGTATTATCGTTTTCAATGTACTTCACTTCTTTTTGCACCACTTGGATAGGGGTATCGGCGTACATGAATGTATGAAAGCAGAAGAAACTTCCAAGTAAAATGGTAAGTGCAGCAATATATTTCATAATCTTTCCTCCGATCTGTTTAATTAGAGTATCGGAGTTTCAAAATATTTTTATTCAAAAGAAAAAGGATAGGAAAGCTCTCGCTTCCTATCCTCATTTATTATAATACGCGGCCAAATAGTTCTAAAACCATTTCTATCTCTTGGTCGCTCCAACCTTTAAATTTCTCTTTATAATATTCTTTACGCACAGCTTCAAGCTTTTCAGTTACTTCTCGTCCGTTTTCAGTAATTTCTAAGTATACGATACGACGGTCCGAATTTGAACGTTTTCTTTCAACAAACCCTTTTCGCACGAGACGATCTGTTACAGCTGTAATATGACTGGAGGTTACGTTTACTTCATTCGCAATTTGCGAAGCCATCTGTGGACTTTTTAAAAATAACGCACGTAATACAGAGAATTCATTATATGGCATATGCTCTGAAAAACGTGTATTAATATCATTTTGTAATAAACGTATCATCTTTCGAAATGATGCAGATAAATCTAAAATCAGTGTTTCTCTATTTTCGTTCACTAGCCTCGTCCCTTTTTTATCATATTTACACATATTATAATCTATAAATACCTATGTTGTATATGCTTTCTTCTCACAACATTCTCATTTATGTAACTTTTTTCATACGATTTTCTTTTTTGTTCACACATATACATATAAAAAAGGATGGTGAGCATAAATGCAAGGTGGAATGAATCCGTATTTACATAATATCCGTACGACAAATACTGGTAAAGAAGCTACTATTACTGTACAAGGAGAAGGCATTATAAAGGCAAAACCAAATGTTGTCATATTAACACTGGGCATTCGAACAGATAGTAAAAATGTAAAACAAGCGCAAGAAGAAAATGCGATACAATCGAAACAATTGCTTGATGCACTCAAACAGCTAGGTATTGCCGATAAAGATATAGAAACCATTTCTTATACAATTACACCTCAATACGAATATGTAAATGATAAAGCATTACTACAAGGCTACCGTGTAGAGCATTTGTATGAAATTACCGTTTTAAATGTGCAAAAAGCAGGGGAAGTATATGATATAGCCGTTACGAATGGTGCAAACGTAGCAAAAGGATTACGTTTTCGAATATCTCATCCAAATAAATATTATGAGCAAGCTCTCATTCAAGCTCTGCAACAAGCAGTAGACAAAGCTCGTACAATTGCGAGTACCTACAATTTAAATATTAATCCTGTTCCCCTCTCACTCGTTGAAGAATCTGTCCAATTACCACGGGAGATCGCATCATATGCTACTTTGCATGCGCAAGCAGCTCCGCCCATTCAATCAGGAGAACTAGAAATCATTTCATCTATCCGGGCAATTTTTACGTATTTATAAATAAACTCATTTATAAGTAACCGTTATCATTTTCGTTGTTGTAAAAACATGATGTTCTGATATAATAAAGGACGGTGAGCTCTTACATAAGAGATATCACGGGTGGGAGAGGGATATGAAAAAGAAGGTTTAACATGAAAGGAATACTTGAAAGAACATTTAAATTAGACTTACACCAAACATCACCAAAACAAGAAATTTTAGCTGGAGTCACGTCATTTTTCACAATTGTTTATATTATGATTGTAAATGCGTCAATCTTATCAGATGCCGGCATTCCTCTTGAGGCAGGAATTTTGGCAACTGTTTTTAGTTCATTTGTCGGATGTCTACTTATGGCATTTTGGGCAAATGCACCTGCTATTCTTGTCCCTGGTATGGGTGTAAATGCATTCTTCACGTACACTGCTGTGCATACGCTCGGTTTAACTTGGCAAGAAGCATTGGCAGCTGTTTTTATCGCCGGTATTATTTTTACAATTGCTGCTTTTACACCGATTGCTCGCGTGCTTTCGGTATCGATTCCAAAGTCATTAAAGGAAGCGATCACTGTCGGTATCGGGTTGTTTTTAGCTTTCATCGGCTTGCAAAAAGGTGGTTTAGTCGTTTCGCATCCTAATACTGCTGTTGCAATGGGGAAATTAAGTAGTCCTGTCGTTCTTGCCACACTACTTACTCTTATTGTCGCACTGGTGCTATTTGCGCGTAACGTACGTGGAAGCTTTTTATGGACGATTGCAATTGGCACTGGTATTGCATGGCTGTTTGGTCTTGTTGATACGAGTCAAATGGGAAATAGTTCGTTTTCATTCGCTAATTATGGCGATGTGTTTGGAGCTATGTCATTTGGGAAACTTTCTTCCTTGCCATTTTGGATTGCAACATTCTCCTTAAGCATGGTGCTTATTTTTGAGAACATGGGGCTACTGCACGGTTTATTAGAAGATGACCGTAAATTCCCACGTGCTTACCAAGCAAATGCACTTTCAGCAATGACATGTGGTCTATTTGGCACAAGCCCTACCGTTTCAACAGTAGAGAGTGCCGCAGGTATTACTGCAGGCGGAAAAACAGGTCTGACGTCTATCGTTACAGGGTTGTTATTCTTCGCATCACTGTTTGCGCTTCCGTTTGTCAAAATAATTCCTGATAGTGCCATTGCACCAATCTTAATTATTATTGGCGGGCTGATGATTACAAGCATTCAACAAATTCCTCTGAACGACTTTTCAGAAGGATTTCCAGCGTTTTTAATTATCGTTATGATCCCGCTCACATATAGTATCGCTGATGGCATTGCGTTCGGATTTATTGCTTATCCTATCTTGAAAGTTGCTCTTGGAAAGCGTAAAGAAGTCGCACCGTCCATGTATATCATTACATGCTTATTCTTAGCCATGTTCGTATTACACGCTATTGGCTAAGAAAAAAACACCGAGGATTTCCCTCGGTGTTTTTTTACTTAAACCAACCTTTTTTATAAAACCAAGCCATCATTCCGCCGCCAATTAACGCCATTAAAATTAAGCAAATAAAATAACTATACTTCCCGCCAAGCTCTGGCATATGTGCGAAGTTCATGCCGTATACCCCTGCAATAAATGTTAACGGCATGAAAATAGTTGAGAAAACAGTTAATGTTTTCATAATGTTGTTCATATGGTGGGAATTCAACGAAAAGTAACTATCTCGAATATCTGCTGTTAATTCACGGCTCGCTTCAATCATCTCTGTCAGTTTAAGCAAATGGTCATGTATATCTTTAAAATAAATTTCATGATCGCTTATACCGTAAAAACGTGTTGAATTTAATATACGATACAATAAATCACGCATCGGAATAATCGTACGCCTTAGCTTAGATAAATCCGCACGAATATCAAATACTTCTTCTAGCACACTTCCTGCTGTCTCACCCGTTAAATTGTCATCAATTGCATTTAAATGGTCTTCAATGTAATAAACCGGTGCGAAATAATCATCTACAATTTGGTCAACAATTGTATGTGCTACATGTAAAGGACTCTTCTTAATACGTTTCTCCTCACCGAGCGTTTCCCATACTCTTTCAATCGCATTATTATGAGAGAAATGGAAAGAGACTATATATCGATCACTAACAAATAAATCGATTTCATGCGGTTCTAATCCGTCTTCTCCGAATGCATGAAGAACTAAAAAGTTATATCCATCATAAAAATCTACCTTTGGTCTCTGTACATACTCTACACAATCTTCAATTGCAAGGGGATGGAACTTGAAGTGATCTTGTAAAATATATGTATACTCTTCTTTCGTCGGCTTATATAAATCAAGCCAATACCATACGATGTTTTCTTGTCTCGTTTCTTCTAACGAGACATCATATAAAACTTCATTTTTTTTCGTTATTGCACAAATTCTAATCATAATTTCACCCATTACTATTATAAACAAAAAATAGTGAAAAAAGCCAAGGAGAAATCTCCTCAGCTTTTTTTATCCCGCTATTTGCGGGCAGTAAGACCCCTACCTCAAGATTCAGCGAAAGCAAAGAAGTTAGGTGTGGGATCAACTGTCCGTAAAAGCCCGATTGGTGAAGGCTAATAATCAGTGGGTAATGAAGCCCCCACTGATTAAAGTTTCACTTTATTACTTCGTTACAATACCATGCACTAAAGTTGGCGCATCTACGTGGTCTTTAGCGATTTTCATGTTCTCATAAATTTTCGCTTTTACGTCTTCAACATTTTCGCGGTTTGCGTAAATTGTAACAAGGGAGTCACCTTTTTTCACGCTATCGCCTACTTTTTTGCGAAGCATTAGACCAACTGCTAAATCAATTTCAGACTCTTTCGTTGCACGCCCTGCTCCTAAAAGCATTGCTGCTGTTCCGATTTCATCTGCAACGATTTCCGATACGTAACCGTCTTCTTTCGCTTCTACTTCAATTTTAAATTGTGCCTGTGGCAATTTAGAAGGGTCATCAACAACAGACGCATCGCCGCCTTGCGCTGATAAGAACGTTTTAAATGATTCTAGCGCTTTACCATTGTTCATTACTTCGATTAACTTTTCACGCGCATCTTCTAAAGATGAAGCTTGTCCAGCAAGGTACACCATCTGACTTCCAAGTGTTAAACACAACTCTTCTAAATCTTTCGGTCCTTTACCTTGTAATGTATCAATTGCTTCTTGTACTTCTAATGCATTACCAATTGCTTCACCAAGCGGCTGACTCATATCAGAAATAACCGCCATCGTATTACGACCAACGTTATTACCGATGCGTACCATTGCTTCTGCTAAACGCTTTGCATCTTCATCCGTTTTCATAAATGCTCCTGCTCCAGTTTTCACATCAAGAACAATTGCATCTGCACCAGCAGCAATTTTTTTACTCATAATCGAGCTTGCAATAAGCGGAATTGAGTTTACTGTTGCCGTGACATCACGAAGTGCATACAATTTTTTATCAGCAGGTGTTAAGTTTCCACTTTGACCGATAACAGCAATTTTATTTTCATTTACAAGACACATGAATTCATTATTTTCAATTTCAACATGGAATCCTGGTACTGCTTCTAATTTATCGATTGTACCACCCGTATGTCCTAGACCACGTCCAGACATTTTCGCAACTGGTACACCTAAAGCAGCTACTAATGGACCTAATACAAGTGTCGTTGTATCACCAACACCACCTGTTGAATGCTTATCTACTTTTACCCCTTCAATTGCTGATAAATCAATTGTATCGCCGCTGTTTACCATTGCCATCGTTAAATCAGCACGTTCTTGTTCATTCATATCTTGGAAGAAAATTGCCATTGCAAGTGAACTCATTTGATAATCTGGAATATTACCATTTGTGTATCCTTCAACGATAAAGTTAATTTCTTCTGTCGTTAATGCATGTCCATCACGTTTTTTTGCAATTAGATCCACCATTCTCATTGTGAGGTCACCCCTTCATTTGTTTTACGGTTGCTTTTACTAATGCTAAGAAGTTAGCTTTAACACGTTCTGTCGTTTCAATTACTTCATCGTGGTGAAGTGGTTGATCTAAAATACCAGCTGCCATATTTGAAATACAAGAAATACCAAGTACTTTCATACCCGCATGACGCGCTACAATTACTTCAGGTACAGTTGACATACCAACTGCATCTCCGCCAAGTGTACGAAGCATACGAATTTCAGCAGGTGTTTCATATACAGGACCTGTCATTCCAACATATACACCTTCTTGTACTTTAATATTTAAATCTGCTGCAACTTGTTTCGCCATTTCGCGAAGCTCTGGCGTATATGATGTAGACATATCAGGGAAACGTACACCCATTTCAGAATCATTTGGTCCGATTAATGGGTTCGTACCCATGAAGTTAATGTGGTCTGAAATTAACATAAGATCGCCTGGTTCAAATGATGTATTTACACCACCAGCTGCGTTCGTTACAACAACTGTTTCTACACCTAGTTCTTTCATAACACGAACTGGGAATGTTACTTTTTGCATATCGTATCCTTCGTAGAAATGGAAACGTCCTTGCATTGCTACTACTGTTACACCTTGAAGTGTACCGAATACAAGTTGACCTGCATGTCCTTCTACAGTTGAAACTGGGAATTCAGGGATTTCACTGTATGGTACTGTTACTGCATTCTCGATTTCATCTGCTAATACACCTAGTCCAGATCCAAGGATTAGTCCTACTTGTGGTGTCTCTTGAAATTTCTCTTTTAAGTATGAAGCTGATTTTGTAATTAGTTCACGATTCATCTGTTTATCCCCCTATTTCTTTAGCTCGTTTAAGAAGCTTGTTCCATGTTCTGGCATTTTAACATTAAAGTTTTCTGCTACAGTTGCACCAATATCAGCAAATGTTTGACGAAGTGATAACTCTTGTCCGCCTTCTTTCATGCTTGGACTATATGCTAATAACGGTACATATTCACGTGTATGATCAGTACCGTAGTGAACTGGATCATTACCGTGGTCTGCTGTAATTAATAATAGATCATCTTCTTTTAGTTTTTCGAATACTTCTGGAAGACGTGCGTCATATTCTTGTAGAGCTTCTCCGTACCCTTGTGGGTCACGGCGATGACCAAATAATGCATCAAAGTCAACTAAGTTTAAGAAGCTAATACCTGTAAAGTCCATATTTAATGTATCTACAAGCTTGTCCATTCCATCCATATTTGATTTCGTACGAAGGGATTCAGTTACCCCTTCGCCATCATAAATATCAGCGATTTTACCAATAGCAATTACATCATAATCGCTATCTTTTAGTTCATTCATTACTGTGCGACCAAATGGTTTTAGTGCATAGTCATGACGATTTGGTGTACGTGTGAAGTTTCCTGGCTCTCCAACGAACGGACGAGCGATAACACGTCCTACCATGTACTTCTCATCTAATGTTAATTCACGTGCGATTTTACAAATTTTATATAGCTCTTCAAGTGGTACTACTTCTTCATGAGCTGCGATCTGTAATACACTATCAGCAGAAGTGTAAACAATTAAAGAACCTGTTTCCATTTGTTCTTGACCAAGCTCAACAAGTACCTCAGTTCCAGAGGCTGGTTTATTACCAATAATTTTACGACCTGTCTTTTCTTCTAATTCATCAAGTAATTCTTTCGGGAATCCTTCAGGAAACACTTGGAATGGTGTATCAATGTAAAGGCCCATAATTTCCCAATGACCTGTCATTGTATCTTTGCCTGTAGATTTCTCTTGCATTTTTGTATAATATCCAAGCGGTTTCTCTACTTTAGAGATTCCTTTCATTTCACGAATATTACCAAGGCCTAATTTCACCATGTTTGGCATGTGTAATCCATTCATATGTTCAGCGATATGACCAATTGTATCAGAACCTAAATCACCAAACTGCTCAGCATCCGGTGCTTCACCGATTCCCACAGAGTCCATTACGACTAGGAAAATACGTTTATAGTTATTCATAACTGCAACCTCCTATATGTTCAGTTCTACTTCTTGTAGTATGTTCAAAACGCTATAAAGTGAAACTGTTATCAATGGGAATTATCTTTCGTCCTCATTATTAAACAGTACTGCTTTAAATCATTCTCTAACTTTTTCGTTTTACTTTCAAACGAATCAAAAACATTTCTAGGTTTTTCCAAGTCAGATGTCAGACATCTGATATTAATATCATACCATGTTTACGCTTTCTTTTTAATACATTTTCGTAGAATTTCTCATTTTCTTCACACTTCTATTGTAATCCATTCTGCAAAGAAGTGCTAATCATTTTATAACATATTTCCTAATATAAAAATAAAAAGCAGCTCTAAAGAGCTGCTTTTTATTTTACTTCTACTGTTTCTTCTTTATGTTCATGTAGTTCGCCTTTTCTTACATGAACTTTCACTTTATAAGCACCATTCTCTTTAAAAGTATGTTTACTTTCATACTCTCCTTTATTCCCCTCTTTCGCTGGAATAAATTCGTGTTTTTCAACGCCGTCTTTCCAAATTTCAAGTTGTACTTCAGCACCAGTTAATGCTTCTTCTTTTTGCTTTAAATGCACTTTCATTGTTGACTCAGCATTTGCTTTAATATCACCAGCCATAAGATGTATCATCGTATCACTTTTATGATCCCCATGACCTTCTTCTTTTTTCGCGTCTTCAACTTTTGCATTTCCTACAGCGACTTTTACTTCTGGCATAACATGCATTTCACGTGCATTTGTATGAGCGATAATATGATATACTCCATCCGTTTCGAATGTTTTCTCTACAGCATAAACACCTTTCCCTTTATGCTTAGCATTTAACATCTCGTGCTTCTCGTCGCCTGCTTTCCAAATTTCAAACTTTACATCATCAGCATCTGTTACTTTTTCTTTTCCTTGTGTAACAAGTGCTTGTACTTCTGTTTTTTCACCAGGTTTAATTTCTTTCGGATTTGTTTGAACTGCTACTTTTACAGCTTCAAGTTTCTGTTCTTTTTTCGGTTCTTCTTTGTTTGTATTACAGCCAGCCAATGCTAGCATCGCGATAAATAACGTCATAATAAGTTTTTTCATCATCATTTCCTCCTTCATACTTTCCTTAGTATAGAGGAAATACATTGTAATATTCTAGTCTTCCGCTGAAAACAATGTACGAAATGTTTGTGAAGTTTTTGTGAAGTACTTTACCCTTTTGAATCTATGAAAAAAGAGCATAGTGACTATGCTCTCGGATGAAACTGTTTATATACATCTTTTAATCTAGTTTTTGAAACGTGCGTATAAATTTGCGTTGTTGAAATATCTGCATGTCCAAGCATTTCTTGTACAGCACGCAAGTCTGCCCCGTTTTCTAATAAATGCGTAGCAAAAGAATGGCGCAACGTATGCGGTGTAAGCTCTTTTTCAATATTTGCTTCTTTCGCTAATCGTTTTAAAATTTTCCAAAATCCTTGTCTCGATAATCGATTACCATGATGGTTTAAAAAGAGTGCATCTACTGCTTTTTTACCCATCAATTCTCTTCTTCCTTTTTCAATATACTTTTGAATCGCTTCTGTCGCTAAGCTTCCTAATGGAATAATTCTTTCTTTATTCCCTTTCCCAATGCAGCGAACAAACCCCATCGTTAAGTGTACATCTTCTAAATTTAATGAAATTAATTCTGAAACACGAAGTCCTGTTGCATACAACAACTCTAACATTGCCTTATCACGAATCCCAAAAGCACTTACCGTTTTCGGTGTTTGAAGCAATGCTTCCACTTCGTCGATTGATAATACTTTTGGTAATTTCCGTTCCCCTTGTGGCGTTTCAATATGTACCGATGGGTCATGCTCCACTGCTCGTTCACGAAGTAAAAATTGATGAAACGAACGAATCGATGCAATATGACGCGCCAATGTTTTTGAAGATTTCCCGTTTTCTTTTAAATACTGCAAAAAGTTAACAATATGCAAGCGTGTCACTTCATGAAACGTCTTCGTTTGTTCTACATTTTGCAAATACTTCACATAGCTTTTCAAATCGCGTTCATAAGATACAACTGTATTTTTCGCTAAACCTTTTTCAACAATCATATAATGAATAAAATCTTTTAATTGATCTTCCAATCTACACTACTCCCCATTTTCATAGAAAAACATCATTCTATTTACGAAAGCATCCTTTTCCGGCTCCTCATTCCCTGATACTTTTTCTACAGTCTCTTCTTTTGGCTTTTCATAACGATGGTAACTTTCATATTCTTCATTTATCCATAGTATAGCGAAATAAAACAAAATCGTACAACTTGTAAATAATAAAAATACTTTCATCCCATCAAAAGTTAATTTTAAAGCTCGGCGCATTGTAAATTCCTCCAAAATATAAGTTATTACAACATATGCCAAGCTTTCACCAATTTATACCTTATTCAAATAAAAAACCTCTTCCTAGTTAAATAGGAAAAGGTTATTTTTCATCCGTTTCATTTTCTTGACAATTTTTACAAATCCCATGGAATGTTAAACGATGATCTTTCACCTTAAAGCTCCAGTCTCGTTCCACTTTATTCTCCACTTCACCAAGTAAATCTTCTTGTATTTCTTGTACAGCACCACATTGTGTACAGATTAAATGATGATGGAAACGCTGTGCACCTTCTTGGCGTAAGTCATAACGCGAAACACCGTCTCCAAAGTTAATCTTATCGACAACTTTCAACTCAGACAATAACTCTAAAGTTCGATAAACGGTTGCTAATCCGATCTCTGGCGACTTTTCTTTTACAAGGAGGTATACATCTTCTGCGCTTAAATGATCTTCTTCATTTTCTAGCAGCACACGAACTGTTGCTTCACGTTGTGGTGTCAATTTATAGCTCGCTGCATGTAATTGCTTCTTAATTCGTTCAATTCTTTCTTCCATTCGGTACTACTCCCTCCTCGCCACTCTTACACCATTATATCAGAAGAAGGGCTCCTGTCAAAAGAAAAACAATAAAAACAAATTGATAATTATTCTCAAAAAGTATTTATTGTTTGTTAATAGCCTCCACAACTTCTTTCATTAAAACTGGTGATGCATACGCTTCGACACTGGAAGCAATAGCTAATACCGCTCCAATCACGAGAAAAAAGCATGTATAGCGAATTAATAACGGTAATAGTGGCTCAGTTATTTTCCGGATAAATTGATGCCTAATCATTCTCAAGGAAAAGCTTGCAGCAATTGTTGTCATTACGAGAAATACAGGAATTATAATTAAATTTTGTGGCAATACAGATACAAATGCTAATAATAGTCCATTCCATCCGTGCTGACTTACTAAAAAACCTACTGTAAATCCAACAACTACTCCTTTTAAAAATAGTAAGATAAAAATGAGCGGCAACCCAATAATTGAAATCCCCAAAATCCAAATAAAGCCGATATATTTTAATTGCGAAAAGTAACTTTCTCGAAACATTTCGCCCGCGACAGCAAATTCTCCTTTAGAAACTTGTCCAAAAAAACGCTGTAAATAAAATGATAAATCTTGCTTTTGGTTTATTTGTAAACTATTCACAAGAATCGCTCCAAATATTACTCCCATCAGTAATAAAACCGCATTAAATATATATAGTGAAGAATTTTCCTGTATGTGAGACATTACACGGTCTTGCCACGTTTTTCGCCACATTTTCCTTCCCTCCGTTCACACTCTTACTAAAAATGTATGAAAGAAAGAAAAAAAGTATGACGAATTAGCATTGAAATTCCGCTCTACTTTGCTAAACTAAAAAGTAGAGAATAGGAGGGATTTCTCTTGAAACCATTATTATTAGATTTTCCAACATTATTTCAAACTGAGCGCTTGCAAGTACGTAAGCCGTTTCCAGGTGATGGCACAGAAGTATATGAAGCAATCCAAGCTTCGCTAGAAGACTTATTACCATGGATGCCAATTACAGCTGAAACAGAAGAACGTGCTGAAGAAATTGTTCGGGAGGCTCACGGACAGTTTTTACTTCGTGAAACACTTGATTTCCACTTATACGATAAAGTATCTGGTACATTCATCGGAGCTATTACGCTCAAGCCTGAAAACTGGGATATTCCAAAGTTTTCACTTCACTTCTGGCTACATAGCGCTTATACAAAACAAGGCTATATGACAGAAGCCATTAAAGGTACGATTCAATTTGCATTTGATAAACTAGGTGCTAGAAGAATTGAAATTCGTACTGATGCAACAAATATAAACGCATGTAACTTAGCAGAGCGTCTAGAATTTATTTTAGAAGGTACAATGGAAAATGATTTCCTAGCACCCGATGGCAGCTTACGCGATGCACGTGTATATGCAAAAATCAACTAAAAACACTCGCCTTAGGCGAGTGTTTATTTTTGTAATTGTAAATATTGTACTGCAAACATCGTCTTAGCATCATGTATGCGAAGGTCTTTCATAAGATCAATCGCTTCTTCTAATGACACTTCCATTAATTCCACAAATTCATCTTCATCTAAAGCTGCTTTATTTTCTTTTTGTTTTAACCCTGTCGCTTTATATACATATAAAATCTCATCTGCAAAACCAGGTGATGTATAGAAAGATGTAATAAGCTCCATATTTTCACATACATATCCTGTTTCTTCTTCTAATTCACGAACTGCTGTTACCTCTGGCTTTTCCCCAGGTTCTAACTTCCCAGCAGGAATTTCCACAATTGCCTTTTCGAGAGCTTTACGATACTGCTCAACGAGTACAATTTTCCCCTCATCAGTAATAGCAATAATAGCAACTGCCCCAGGGTGATTTACGATTTCACGTTTACTCATTTCTCCATTTGGTAATACTACATCATCAACACGAACTTTTATAACTCTACCATCAAAAATCGGTTCAGTTTTTACTGTTCTTTCTGCAAGATTACTCATACTACTTCATCTCCCTGTTCTATTTCCTAATCGTTCTTCATACATTTTACCACATTGAAAGGAGCGTGATAGAAATGAAAGTTTACATTTTACCAAATCGCGTCACTTTAGTCGGCAAAGCATGGCAAATTCGGCATAAGCTAAAACAATATGGCAAAGAGTATACAACTGTACAAGAGTGGATTACAGCAAATAAAGTGAAACTTTAATCAGAGGGGGGGCAGTTAATCTCCCACCTAACTTCCTCGTATGAGCCGAATTTTGAGGTGGGGGTCTTACTGCCCGTTAAAGCGGGGTAAAAAGTAAACGTTTGTCAACCTCCTTCCCCTTTCGTACAATAAAGATAAGGAGGTTGACCTATGAAAAAACGTCAATTAGGAAATTCAGATTTATATGTTACGGAAATTGGATTTGGCTGTATGTCTCTCGGTACATCTGAGGCTGAAGCTATGCGTATTATCGATGAGGCAATCGATTTAGGAATTAACTTTTTTGATACAGCGGACTTATACGACTATGGATTAAATGAAGAATTTGTTGGAAAAGCTCTGAAAGGAAAACGCGACCAAATTGTTCTTGCAACAAAGGTTGGAAATCGATGGACAGAAGAAAAAAACGGCTGGTCTTGGGATCCTTCTAAAGCTTATATAAAAGCCGAAGCAAAAGAGAGTTTACGTAGACTTCAAACAGATTATATTGATTTATATCAACTGCATGGCGGGACGACTGAAGATCTTATAGATGAAACAATTGAAGCCTTTGAAGAATTGAAAAAAGAAGGTATTATTCGTCATTATGGTATCTCTTCTATACGTCCAAATGTCATTCGTGAGTATGCAAAACGTTCAAATATCATTAGTGTATTAATGGAGTACAGCCTTTTAAATCGTCGTCCTGAAGAATGGTTCCAGGTGCTTAATGAACATCAAATTAGTGTCATCGCACGCGGACCACTTGCGAAAGGCATTTTAACTAACAACAATGCAAGCAAGATAGAAAGAGTAAAGGAAAAAGATTACCTCTCCTATTCTTATGATGAATTAAATACAACACTCGCGAGTGTAAAAGAAATTATAGGAGAAAAATCTTTAACTGGATCAGCCGTTCAATACTGCTTACATAATGAAAATGTTGCATCTGTTATACCTGGCGCAAGCTCTATTCAACAGTTGCAAGCAAATGTACATGCTGGGGAACAAACGTCTTTAACAAAAGAAGAATATAGACAACTTCAGCAAATTGTTAAATTTGATACATATGCTTTACATCGTTAAAAAAACGTTATCGTACAGGTCATAGCCATCAAATTTTAAAAAAGGTGTCCCAAAAGCTCATTAAAAATGACCTTTTGGAGACACCTTCTTTGTATTGATCTTTATATGGATGAAAAGTTGTTTCATGAACTAATTTAACGTTATGTTTATCTACCGAGAATAAACAACTATTATTTCTCTTATTTTGAACTAAAATTAATTGATTTGTAGTGTTCGGGCAACTTTCCCACCACTTTCTATAACCGTACAGATAGCGTTTTTATAACGTATCATATTTATCAGGATTCGTTCCTACATGTAAATTACGATTTAACGTATTAATTTGATCCATCTCTTCTTCAGTTAATGAGAAATCAAAAATAGTAAAGTTCTCTTTAATACGAGATGGCGTAACAGATTTAGGAATAGTCACAATCCCACTTTGAATATCCCACCTTAATATAACTTGTGCAGGTGACTTTTCATATTTTTTAGAAATAGCCTGAATAATTGGCTGCTGGAATACTTCGCCGCCTCTCATTAAAGGACTCCATGCTTCCATTTGAATTTGCTCACCTTGACAGAAATCACGCAATTCAAATTGCGCTAGCATTGGATGAAGTTCAACTTGGTTTACCATCGGCTTCACTTTGCAATTTGGTAATAACAGTTCTAAATGATGTTTATGAAAATTAGAAACACCAATGGCACGCACTTTACCTTCTTCATATAGCTTTTCTAGAGCACGGTACGTATCAACATACTTTCCTCTTATCGGCCAATGGATTAAATATAAGTCTACATAGTCCATTTGTAATTTCTTTAAACTTTTTTCAAACGCCTCGAGCGTCTCCTCGTACCCTTGATCGTCGTTCCAAACTTTTGTTGTAATAAACAAGTCTTCTCGCGAGATTCCAGATTCACGAACCGCTTCTCCGACACCGCTTTCATTTTCATATACAGTTGCTGTATCAATCGAACGGTATCCAAATTCTAATGCTGTTTTTACTGCTTGTTTAACTTCGTTGCCTTCTTTCGCTTTATAAACGCCTAGACCAATCATCGGCATTTTCACACCATTATGAAGTGTAGTTGTTGGAATATGCACACTCGTTCTCCCTTTCAATGTTACATTTTTTATAAACCACCACTTTATTTCAACAAGATTCATCCAAAAAGTCAAAACATACGTACAGTTTACATAATACTTTTATACACATTTAAAAAATAACGTGAACTCAGTCATTCACGTTATTTCCTTTCCATTCTTTCGCTTTTTCATCAACATTACGTACAAACTCATTTTTCCCTTCCGTATACATCGTGCCATCATATGTATATTTTTCCGCTAGTTCTTTCTTTAAAGTTGCATACGCCTCTGCTTCTTCACAATGAGCCATCATGTAATCACGAAACGATAAATGCCTTGTAATCTCAGGATTCCCTTTTTCAAATACGTGCAAATGATACGAGCGTTTCTCCTCCGTTCCATGAATAAAAAAACGTCGACCTGAAATACCATTTTCCCCTTTCATGATGTAACCAAGCTCTTTAAATCGTTCATTCCAATGATCTACTCTGTCGATACTTTCTACTTCCATGATCATATCAATAATAGGCTTAGCCGCAAGTCCTGGCACTGATGTACTACCAATATGATGAATTTTTACCGTTTCTGGCATCGCCACTTTTAATCTTTCGGCTTCCATTTGGAATTTCTCACTCCAATGATTTTCATACGGAACGACTACAATTTTCCTCATTCTAACTCCCCTTTTCTTATAAACTCGTCAAAAAAATGATCAGCGGCATTTCACTGATCATCTTTTTATTATTTAAAGTCTTTCCAAGTAAGGCTACTTTCACTTAACAGTTCTTCAAATGATTTATTCTTTTCACGTTCTTTTTGTTCCTTACGCTTTCTTTCTTGTTCTGCTGCCTCTTTTTTCTCTTCTCTCACTTGCAACTCTTTTTTCTTATTCTTTAATTGTTGCATGAGCGAATCATTCAATTGATCACCTAGTGTAAGTGATTCTTTCTCTGGTTGATTCATTTGAGAGTGTCTTTGTGTTTGTGTTTGTCTTTGCTTCTTTTTCTTCATACTATTCACCTTTTACTTTTTTCTCCATTATAGAGGATACACGGCGAAATCGACAATAAAAAAGATACGTGACTCCCCGATTCTCTATTATTCTTTTTTGTAAATGTGTTAATTTTTCGAAAAAACTAAATTTTTTTGTGGATATAATCCTAGTAATCTATTAAAATTATGTCGTATGATGTCAGATTATAAAAAAAGGAGAAATTAATTATGTGGAAAAAAATTATTCCTGCTGTTGCTGTTTTAAGCACTATTACTTTTTCAAGCGTATTCGCCGTTCCTCCATCTCAGGCTCCTGCCGAACAAAACCGGTACATAGACGTACAAATGCTTGGTATTAATGATTTCCATGGACAACTAGATACTGTAAAAAAAATTAACAATAAAGAAGCTGGTGGTGCTGATTACTTAGCTACTTATTTAAAAGAACGCAAAAAACAAAACCCTAATACACTTCTTGTACATGCTGGAGATATCGTCGGAGCTAGCCCACCAGTTTCTGCTTTATTACAGGACGAACCAACTATTGAATTTTTAAATGACTTAAAGTTTGATGTTGGTACAATTGGAAATCATGAATTTGATGAAGGCATTGATGAAATGCGACGCCTCATTTATGGTGGATATCATGAAAAAACAGGGAATTTCAAAGGAGCAAACTTCCCTTATGTTGCTGCAAACTTCTATAATAAATCAACTGGCCGCTTATTTTTACCACCATTTACTGTAAAAATGGTAGATGGAGTTCCTGTAGGTTTCATCGGAGTTGTTACAACGGATACACCGAATGTCGTTATGCCAACTATGCTAAAGAATGTACAAATTACTGATGAAGTAGAAGCTATTAATAAATCTACTCAGCAATTAAAGCGTCTCGGTGTTAAATCTATTGTAGTCCTTGCACACGTTGGAGGTACAACTGATGACACTGGTGTAACAAACGGTGACCTTACTCGTATTGCAAATGAAACGGATTCAGAAGTTGATGTTATTTTCGGTGGACATAGTCATACGTATGTAAATGGTACTGTTAATAATAAGCTTATCGTACAAGCGAACTCTTATGGGATGGCTTTCTCTGATGTAGATGTAACGATTGATAGAAAAACAAAAGATATTGTGAAGAAAAAAGCTGAAGTTGTTACAACATATCATGAAGGTGTCGAGCCCGATAAACAAGTAAAACAAAAGTTAGATCAATATAAAGAAAAAATTGCACCGCTTGTAAATGAAGTTGTCGGAAAATCTACAGCACCTATTGACCGTAAACAAAACGATGCTGGTGAATCTACACTTGGAAATTTAGTTGCGGATGCCCAGCGCCAAACTATGCAAACTCAAATCGCACTTATGAATCCTGGCGGCATTCGTAATGACTTAGACGCTGGCGATATTACATGGGGCGAATTGTACGGCATTCAACCTTTTGGAAATCAATTGATTAAAGTAGATTTAACAGGTCAAGACATTCGCGATATTTTAAATCAACAATGGCAAAAAGGTACAACGAGAATGCTTCAAATTTCAGGTATCCACTATACTTGGAATGCAAGCAAACCAAACGGTGAGAAGGTTACGACTATACGCCTAACAAATGGAGAAGAATTATCTCCATCCAAAACGTATAGCGTAGTTGCAAATGCTTTCTTAACTTCTGGCGGTGATGGATTCGTATCATTTAAAAATGGTAAAAATGCAGAAACTGGTCCAAATGACTTTGAAGCACTAGTCGATTATGTAAAACAAGTAAAAGAGCCAATTCAACCAATTATTGATGGACGTATTCAAAAAATCAACTAAATACTATTCAAACTAGTGCGTGACACTCGAAAGAAGAAGCTCCTTTTTATATGCAAGGAGCTTCTTCTTTTAGAGTCATACGTATTGTCATTCTTCTAGTGCAGTAAAGGATAAGCACATAGCCCCTTGTTTCCTCGTAGTATATAGAAAACTATAATGGGAGGATTTGTATGTATTTCTATCAAACAATGACGATACATTATATCGACAAAACGACAAACTCATTCGTAGTATTGAGAAAGCAATTAACGGAGAATATAGCGCCATTCATTATTATGCTAGATTAGCTAATTTAGCTCCAGACATAAATGAACGAAATCAAATCCTTGAAATTCGGCAAGATGAGCAACGAAAAGTTGATTTTTACTTAGAAATTGCAGACGAAGCGACAAATCAACAAAGGAAAGAAACATTTCGGCGCGCAGCAGCTGATGAACAAAATTATGCCGTTTGATTCCTATATTAATTTTCGAAACAAAAAATAAAATAAGACAAAAAGGATACACGCTCTTATATGGAACATAGTATCCTTTCTTTTATTTCTCTGGATACGTTTCATGATTAACATCATACCGTTGCAAAAATTCCTGTAGTGCTTCTTCTACAATTTTAGACTTTTGAATCCCTTTCGATTCCGATATAACATCTAGTCTTGCTAATACTTCTATATTAATCGAAAAGGTTCGTTTCTTTTTCTCTGTGCTCTTACTTATAATTTGAACACTTACTTCTCCTCTTTTTCTTAACAATTCATAAATGCTTTGTAATTGTTCATAAATTAGTAATTGATAGTCAGTTTTTGCATATTGAAGGGCAGTAGCTTCTTGGATTTGCAAATGACGTGGCTCTTCACCATCACCTATAAAGATACGTTTTTTCTGCTCTCCATCATATTCATATCCAATCACCCTTAATTTCTTTGATAATGTATATGGGCTCATTTCAAGCCGTTTCGCTATAATAGCGATTGATTCGCGTCTATTTAAAGAATCAATAATTTCTCCAATCGTCACATTCTCCCTCCTCTCTTAATCGCCTAAACTTGAAATCAAACCAGTATGTTATGATACAATGATTTTCTAGTAGTATATGCAAAAGAAAGAGCCTGTGCGATTCATACCATTTAAGAAAAGGAGGGTTACATATGCTTTTTCGTAGCCATACCCCTCGGTTTTATAACGAAAAGAAGCAATTAATCCCTAACAGTATCGCTACGATAGAAAGCGTTATGATTAATGACCGGAAACAATCTCTCCTTATACGCGGACAAAACGTGGAACAGCCTATTTTATTATGCTGTCACGGTGGACCTGGTATGGCTCAAATTGGCTTTATTCGCCATTTTCAAAAAGAGTTAGAAAAGCACTTTATCGTTATTAATTGGGACCAGCGAGGGGCAGGTAAATCCTTTTTATGGCGGGATATCCAAACAAATTTTACGATTGATCAATTTTTTTCAGATGCAAAAAAGGTTATTCAATATCTTCTCAAACGCTTTAATAAACAAAAACTATTTCTCGCTGGTCATTCTTGGGGAAGTATTATCGGACTACAAATCGCTAATCAATGTCCCGAATATATAGAAGCATACATCGGCATCGGTCAAATCGTACATATGAAGCAAAATGAAGAATTACTATATCAACATTTAATTAGCTCTGCCAAAAAGCATGACCATAAAAAGGCATTAGCTTCTCTTTTAAAATTAGGGAAACCACCCTTTTTAGATACGAGACGCCTCATTATTCAAAGAAAGTGGCTTGGTACGTTTGGAGGAGCAATACAAAACGGATCTTCCTTTTCTTTCATACGAAAAGGTTTCTTTTCTCCTGAATATACGCTATTAGATTGGTTCAAATTTCTCGCAGGAAATTTAAAATCCGGAGTTTTATGGGAAGAGATGCTGACAATCGATTTCTTTTCGTCTACTTCAAGTTTATCTGTTCCTGTTTATTTTTGTTCTGGTCGCTATGATTATCAAACTCCTTATGCACTCGTTCAACAATATTGCGATACCATTCAAGCTCCTATTAAAAAGATGGTTTGGTTTCCAAACTCGGCACATTCTCCAGATTTAGAAGAGCCTGAACTATTCGCCAAATCTTTACAATCAATTAAACAAGAACTATCTTTTCAACATACATAACGAAAGGCTCTTTTACATTTCATAGAAAACATTTTATAATGATATGTCGCAAGTATATGTCACTACAAACATTTGCTTGCCTTAACAGAATAAAAATTAGGGAGATTACATTTATTATGAACGCTGTACTCATCGCAGTAGCAGTCATGCTACTGCTTAGTTTGTTACGTGTCCAAGTCATTGTCGCCATTATCGTTGGAGCTTTAACAGGCGGACTTATCGGCGGACTCGGTATTTCAGAAACAATTAGTACTTTTACAGCCGGTCTTGGGAACAGTGCTCCTATCGCATTAAGCTACGCAATGCTCGGTGGATTTGCTATTTCCCTTTCAAAAACAGGACTTCCTGATGCAATGATCCAATCAGCTTTAAAATGGATCGGCAACGAACAAGACACGAAAAAACAAGTCTATTCTAAAATACTTATATTATTTATCATTTTAACAATGGCTTGTTTCTCACAAAATATTATCCCTGTTCATATCGCCTTCATCCCAATCTTAATTCCAGCACTTTTAAAAGTATTAAATGAGCTGAGGGTGGATCGTAGGCTTGTAACATGTCTTATTACATTTGGATTAATTACCCCTTACATGTGGGTCCCCGCAGGATTCGGAAAAATTTATCATGACGTATTACAAACAAATGCTGCGCAAAGCGGTCTTACATTTGATGTCGCACTTATTCCAAAAGCGATGACTATTCCAGCAATCGGTATGATTATCGGATTATGTGTAGCGGTTTTCATTACATACCGAAAACCACGTACATATGAAACAGAACAAATTCATGCTGCACAGAATGAAATCGTTCCCTATACGAAAAGAAGCATTACTTTTGGTTTATTATCAATACTCGCTACATTAACTGTGCAATTAGCAACAGAATCAATGATTTTTGGTGCTTTAGCAGGTATTATCGTCTTATCAGTTAGCGGTAGTCTCCCTCTTAAAGAAGCCGATGCTATTTTAACGAGCGGAATGCGTATGATGTCCTTTATCGGATTTGTTATGATTTCTGCCGCAGGATTTGGCGCTGTTCTTCGAAAAACTGGACATGTTGAATCTCTTGTGCAAACGAGTGCGCATATAATCGGAAATAATAAACCGCTTGCTGCATTTCTTATGCTCGTTATTGGACTTCTCGTTACGATGGGAATTGGTTCTTCCTTTTCAACCATCCCAATCTTAACAACAATTTTTGTACCGTTATGCGTCCAGCTCGGATTTAGTCCAATGGCAACAATCGCAATTATCGGTACAGCTGGTGCACTTGGTGATGCAGGTTCTCCAGCATCTGATAGTACACTTGGACCAACGTCCGGTTTAAATGTTGATGGTCAGCACCATCATATATGGGATACATGTGTCCCAACATTTCTACACTATAATATACCGTTACTTATATTCGGCTTTATTGCCGCAATTACACTATAAAAGGTGCGTTTTAAAAACGCACCTTTTACTTTGTTGTTTCTCTCTCAATGCATCTAAATTCTGTTTCCACTTCTTCTTGTTCCACTTGTTTCTTCTTTATTTTTCCTATTAACTGCTGAAAAGCTATTTCCCCATTTTCTTCGATATAACTTCCAATCGTCGTTAATGATGGACTTATCCATTCGCCCTCTACACTCCCGTTAAATCCAATGATTTGCAACTTATCTGGTATATGAATATTAAGAGTTTTCGCCGCCCTGATTAGCTCAATAGCGACCTTATCACTTGAAGCTACAACCCCATCTATGTATGGATGCTTTTGTAACAATTCAAGAAACTGTTGATTCGTATACCCTTGGACAATTTCCTCTCGATAAGAAAGTCCTTCTTTCCAAGCAGTATCTAGAAATCCTGCCACATGCTCTTCCATTTCTTCACTCTCTACTCCCTCACCGATATAAGCAAGAAACTGGCAGCCTTTCTCTTTTAATAAAGAAACAGCTTTCTGTCCACTTTCATAATAGCTCACAAGAGATTGCCGTCCCTCAAGCACAGCGAAAGGAAGTGGGATCTCTCCTATACTTCGAAAAACAGATTTCGTCATTATAACGCCTGCAATGTTATTTTGCTCCAACATATCTATGTATCTATTCTTATTTTCTATATTACAAACTATTACTTGATACCCTTCTTTATATGCTATTTCCTCAACGAAACGGAGTAAAGTGATGTATGATGGATTATGCAAATTATCTACAAGTAATGCAATCATCGTTGAAGGCTGTTTAAATAAAGGCTTTGCTGTAGCATTCGGTCTATAATGTAATTCTTCAATTGCTTTTTTTACTTGTTTCACCGTATCTTCATGGACATATCCTTTTTCGTTAATGACTCTTGAAACGGTTGCGACTGAAACACCGGCCAATTTTGCAACATCACGTATAGTTGCCACATCGTCACCCCTTAATATGGTAATAGATTACAATTTTAAACTAAACCAAAATATAACATTCGTCAAGGTTATTGTTTTATATTTCTGAAAATTGTTACATAACTTCCACTCTACTCAGAAAATATACTCCAGCTGAATTTCATGTGAAATCGCGATATTATCATAACCAATAAACGGAATTTCTTTCTTTATTTTTCGCGCTTCTTTTACCGCATCAATATATAAATTCGTCATTATGAAGTTACGTTTTTGATAAAAACGAAGTGCGTTCATATTATCATTCGTCGTAATGAGCCATACTTTTTTACATTCGTTCTCTTTTGCCACTTGCAGCACACAATCCACCAGTTTTGTACCAATCCCCTTTCCTTCCTCAAAACTATTCACCGATACAATTTCACACATATTTTCTATCACTTCACACGTTATAATTCCCACTATTCTGTTATTTCTAAGTGCAATAAAACCGGGTAATTCTTCTAATTGATGTACGCTGCCACGCGAGACCATCATAGAGCTTCCCCAGTTTTCACACATAAAATCCTGAATTGCTTCTTTCATTTCTGGTGTGATTTTTTGTATATGAACCATATACGATTTCTCCCCTTTTCACATCATTGTGATACAATGTTAGTGTATCATATGTAGAGGTATTTGGAGGATGAGGTAAAGTATGAAACGTTTTTTTACAGCATTGTTTACTATACTAGGTGCACTAACTGCGATTGGGATTTTCTTTACAAATAAAGTTATGTACTTGAAGAAAAAAACAGAGGAAGAAGTTTTAGAACGCGAAACGAAAAAGCATTTTCATTTGGACGATTTTAAGGCTATTCAAAAAGAAGAGGTTCACATCCCTTCTCAATTCGGATACGAACTTCACGGATATTACATGCCAGCTGGTCATTCCAATAAATTTATGATTTTTTGCCACGGTGTGACCGTAAATAAAATCAATTCCGTTAAATATGCAAACTTATTTTCAAATAGAGGATATAACGTATTTATTTATGATCATCGCCGTCATGGTAAAACCGGTGGTAAAACAACAAGTTATGGCTATTATGAAAAACATGATTTAAAGTCAGTAGTTGACTGGCTAAAAGATCGTTTCGGAACGAATATTACACTCGGAATTCATGGTGAATCTATGGGTGCTGCAACTCTTCTTCAATATGCAGGACTTGTTGAAGATGGTGCTGATTTTTATATTGCTGATTGCCCTTTCTCTGATTTTTATGGACAGTTACAGCATCGTTTGAAAGTTGAGTTTCACTTGCCAAAATGGCCTTTATTGCCTTTAGCAAATGCCTTTTTAAAAGTTCGTGATGGCTATACAATTCGTGAAGTTTCACCAATTGATTGTATAAAAAACATTAACAATCCTGTTCTCTTTATTCATAGTAAAGATGATGACTATATTTTATCTGATATGACGAAATCACTTTATGAAGCGAAAGAAAATAATAAACAGCTTTATATTGCAGAACATGGTGCACACGCTTGCTCTTATAATGAAAATAAAGAAGAGTATGAAGATGCCATCGATCAATTTTTAAACACATATGTAAAAGAAACAAAAAACAGGCTTGCATAAGCCTGTTTTTTTACTGCGCTAAAACATCTGTAACCTGTTCCATATTTTCAGAAATCCACTTTACTGCCTCGTCTAGCGTTAGGAATTCCGTCGTTTGAAAAGTCACCTCATCTTGAAGTAACCAAACATCTTTCGGTTCTTGTCCTACACCTGCGATTGACCAATGAAGTAAACTATATGGATGATTATCATTCAAAAATGATGCCCATGTGCGCTCATTTGCAATGTTTTGTAGTGTTTGTAATTTTTTATCCATCTTTCGTCACCTTACTCTAGTCAGTTATAAAAACTATTATAACACTCTCTTCTATCTCAAACAAAGTGCTCTTTTTTATATTGTCAAGTACTCTCCCTAATTATATGATGAGAGTAAGCGTTTGGAAAGGAGGGATAACGTTGGCAAAAGTACAAATTAAAGTAAATGATAATGGCTCTTTTCGCGTTACAGGGGACGTGGAATTAGTTGACTCACAAGGGAATGTATTCCCAGCAAAACCGGCATTTTCTTTATGTCGTTGTGGTTTATCAAAAAACATGCCTTATTGCGATGCTTCGCATAAAGGAAAATTCGAGTCTGTTGTTAGAGCACCAGAGGCAGAATAAATATTTAAAGAGCATGCACATTTATTTGTGCATGTTTTTTCTTTGGATCAAAGTCTATACAGCCCTTCCCCTTTCAACATTTCTATTACTTTCTTCCCCATTCAAACCGGCATATATTTTCACATTCGAACACTTTTTACTATGCTTTTTTCTTTTTTGTGCTATACTGTGAGCAAATAACATCCTTCGGGGTCGGGTGAAATTCCCAACCGGCGGTGATGAAGCGAAAGCTTCTAAGTCCGTGACCCGTTTTCAATGTGAAAACGGTGGATCTAGTGAAACTCTAGAGCCGACAGTATAGTCTGGATGGGAGAAGGATATGTTTTCTAGTAATTATATATAGCGAATACACTTTTATTTCAGTATGCATATTTTTAAAGATTCATTTTGACTCTTTATATAGGTTTTATTTTGTATACTTATGTTTCTATACTGAAATAAAAAGATACGACTAGCGTTTGAAAAACTCGATATTTTGCTAGGTTTTTTCCTTATGCCAAAATATCAATCATCGTTAGGTTTCTTTCCTATACTTTCGTATTCGAACTATATTTCTAGAAATCACGTCTCCCAAACCCCAAGGATTCTATATCCTTGGGGTTTTTTGATTTTTTTCAGGAGAGGTGAAGAGAATGACAGATCAAGAATATATGAGGATTGCCTTGCAGTTAGCACAAGGAACATCAGGACAAACAAGCCCAAATCCTATGGTTGGTGCTGTTGTTGTAAAAGATGGCGTCATTGTCGGAATGGGTGCCCACATGCGTGCTGGTGAAGAACATGCTGAAGTTCATGCTCTTCACATGGCTGGAGAAAGAGCAAAAGGCGCTACCGTTTATGTAACACTTGAACCTTGTAGCCATTTTGGAAAAACACCGCCTTGCTGTGAATTACTCATTAAAAAGGGAGTTCAGCGTGTTGTAATTGCCACCCTTGATTGCAATCCACTCGTTTCTGGTAATGGAAAAAGGAGATTAGAAGAAGCTGGAATCGAGGTAACTACCGGTGTTCTTGAAGCGGAAGCAACTTTATTAAATCGATACTTTTTTCACTATATGAAAACGAAACGTCCATTTGTAACAATAAAAACAGCAATGAGCTTAGATGGGAAAACAGCGACTGCAACAGGGGAAAGCAAGTGGATTACAAGTGAAGAAGCGCGAGCTGATGTTCACCAATATCGTCATATGCATGACGCTATCCTTGTCGGTGTGAATACAGTTATAACTGATAATCCACACTTAACAACACGAATTCCAAACGGAGGTAAACATCCTATACGAGTTATTTTAGATACCCACTTACGAACGCCGCCATCTTCTCATGTCATAACAGATGGCTTAGCTCCGACATGGATTATTGTCGGTAAGGATGTAAATAAAGAGAAAATAGCGTCTTATGAATCTAACAATATAGCTGTACTCCAAATGAAAACGAAGCAAATTGAAATACAAGATGTCCTATCCCTACTCGGGGAGAAACAAATTCTTTCTCTGTTCGTTGAAGGTGGTCAAACAGTACATGCAAACTTCTTAAAAATAAATAGTTTTAATGAAATTGTGACCTATATAAGCCCGAAATTAATTGGTGGAAAAAATGCACCCACTTTATTTGGCGGAGCTGGTTTTTCGAAGTTACAAGATGCACTTTCCTTAACAATTCAAGAGATGAAACAAATTGGTAATGATATAAAAATTGTTGCAACCTTAAAAAGCGAGGTGACGGAATGTTTACAGGAATTGTAGAAGAGTTAGGAACGATATCAAGTATGACTCAAAGTGGTGAAGCCATGAAGCTAACTATTAGCGCAAATCAAATTTTATCAGATGTCAAATTAGGTGATAGTATCGCGGTTAACGGCATTTGCTTAACAGTAACTACTTTTACGACTACTTCATTCACTGTTGATGCAATGCCTGAAACAATGAATGCAACATCACTTCGTATGCTAAAGCCAAGTGCCAAAGTGAATTTAGAACGGGCAATGGCTGCGAACGGAAGATTCGGTGGACATTTCGTCACCGGACATATCGACGGCATCGGTACGATTTTAACTAAAAAACAACATTACAATGCCATCTATTACAAAATATCAATTTCTGATGAATTACTACGCTATTGTTTGCATAAAGGATCCGTTGCTGTTGATGGCACTAGTTTAACAATATTTGATATAGACGAATCTTCAATTACAATTTCACTCATCCCCCACACAGTAAGCGAGTCTATAATTGGAGAAAAAAAAGCCGGGGACATCGTAAACATTGAGTGTGACATGATTGGAAAATATATTGAACGCTTTATTGCAAAGCCCGCAAAAAGAACTGATTCAATGACCGCAAGCTTTTTACAAGAAAACGGATTTCTATAAGGGGGAAGCACAATGTTTCATCGTATTGAAGAAGCTCTAGAAGATTTAAAACAAGGAAAAGTCGTTATCGTATGTGATGATGAAAACCGAGAAAATGAAGGCGATTTTATTGCTTTAGCAGAGTACATTACACCAGAAACGATTAATTTTATGATTACACACGGTCGTGGTCTCGTTTGCGTACCGATTACGGAAGGGTACGCAGAGCGTCTACAGTTAGAACCAATGGTTTCTCATAATACGGATTCACATCATACTGCTTTTACAGTAAGCATCGATCACGTTTCTACAACAACAGGCATTAGTGCTCATGAGCGTGCTACAACAATACAGGAATTATTAAATCCCGCATCTAAAGGAACTGATTTTAACCGCCCTGGACATATCTTTCCATTAATTGCGAAAGAAGGTGGCGTCCTTCGCCGCGCAGGTCATACAGAAGCTGCTGTTGATTTAGCAAAACTTTGCGGAACTGAGCCAGCTGGCGTCATTTGCGAGATTATAAATGAAGATGGGACGATGGCACGTGTACCTGATTTAATACAGTGTGCAAAACAATTTGATATAAAAATGATTACAATTGAAGATTTAATTGCTTATCGCCGTCATCACGAAACACTTGTGACGAGAGAAGTGGAAATTACATTACCTACAGATTTCGGTACTTTTCATGCAATTGGCTATTCTAACTCATTAGATATGAAAGAACATATCGCGCTCGTAAAAGGTGATATTTCAACAGGCGAACCTGTACTTGTACGCGTTCATTCAGAATGCTTAACAGGGGATGTATTCGGTTCGTGCCGCTGTGATTGCGGACCACAACTACATGCTGCACTTGCTCAAATTGAGCGTGAAGGAAAAGGTGTTCTTCTCTATATGAGACAAGAAGGACGCGGCATTGGCCTTCTTAATAAGCTTCGTGCTTATAAGTTACAAGAAGAAGGGTTAGATACTGTAGAAGCAAATGAAAAACTTGGGTTCCCAGCTGATCTTCGTGATTACGGTATTGGTGCTCAAATTTTAAAAGATTTAGGCTTACAAAGGTTACGATTATTAACGAATAATCCACGAAAAATTGCTGGCTTACAAGGTTACGATTTAGAAGTAACCGAGCGTGTACCGTTGCAAATGCCAACAAAAGAAGAAAATAAAACGTATTTACAAACGAAAGTAAGCAAATTAGGACATTTACTAAACTTATAATTAAGGGAGAGATACATTATGGTATTCGAAGGTCATTTAGTTGGTACAGGATTAAAAGTTGGGGTTGTTGTTGGGCGTTTTAATGAGTTTATTACAAGTAAGTTACTTGGCGGAGCTTTAGATGGATTAAAGCGTCACGGTGTAGAAGAGAATGATATTGATGTTGCATGGGTTCCTGGTGCATTTGAAATTCCTTTAATCGCTAAAAAGATGGCAAATAGCGGAAAATATGATGCTGTTATTACATTAGGTACAGTAATTCGCGGCGCTACAACACATTACGATTACGTTTGTAATGAAGTAGCAAAAGGTGTTGCGTCTTTATCACTACAAACGGACATTCCAGTTATTTTCGGTGTATTAACGACAGAAACAATTGAACAAGCAATTGAACGTGCAGGTACAAAAGCTGGTAATAAAGGATATGAATCAGCAGTTGCTGCGATCGAAATGGCTCATTTATCAAAACAATGGGCTTAAAAAAAGAGGCTGCGGCCTCTTTTTTTATTTTTTCACCTTTTTTCGTACATCTTCTATTAATTCATCCATCGTTTTCCCTTCTGTTTTTATACGAAGAGTTTGTGCTGTTCTCCACACATTTTCTCTCTTTTTCGCTTCTTCTATAATAGAAATTTCCTTCCTTACTTCTTTTAAATCTTTTCCTTCTGTTTCAAGTCCAAAATGTTCAGCTTTCGTTCGAAAATGCTGTTCAATTCTTTGTTGCATTTCTTTTTGTTCAGGATTTTCAGCCGCCTTAACTGGATCAGCACTTATCGCTTTTATTAAAATCAGACAAGTCATAATGGCTAATATGTATTTGTACATGTAAAATCCTCCAACCCGATATAAATTACATTTTTACTATGTACAATTAGAGCTTGGAAAATTCGTCCACAGAATTATTTTTCTCGTTCAAAAGTGACTACTATCAAGCATTAATGGACTTTTATTACATTTTATTTACAAAAAAAAGCAAACCCTTTAACGAGTTTGCTTTTCATCTATCTTATAGCGCACATTCTTCAATCTCAAATCCTAAATCTTCAATCATACCCCAGTCCGCAGTCGGCTCTTGTCCAGCTGTTGTTAAATAGTCCCCGACAAAAATAGAGTTTGCTGCAAATAAACCAAGTGGCTGTACAGAACGTAAATTAAGTTCTCGGCCTCCTGAAATACGAATTTCTTTTGTTGGATTTACAAAACGCATCATCGCCAGCACTTTTAAACATTCTACAGGTGTTAATTCTTTTTGTCCTTCCAGCGGAGTACCCTTTACAGCAACAAGGAAATTACACGGAATAGAATCCGCATCTAAACGTTGTAATTCAAAGGCAATTTCAGCGCGCTGTTCAATCGTTTCTCCCATTCCGAAAATTGCTCCAGAGCATGGAGAAATACCGGCTTGCTTCGCTTTTTGGACTGTATCAACACGATCGTCATACGTATGCGTTGAACAAATGCTATCATAATTGTTGGCATGCGTATTTAAATTGTGGTTATAACGATGCACACCCGCTTCTGCTAACTGACCTGCTTGATCTTCATTTAAAAATCCTAAACAACAGCAAATTTTCAAATCTGTCGTTTCACGAATTTCCTTAACTGCTCCAATAACGTGATTTACTTCTTTATCCGTCGGACGACGACCAGATGCAACAATACAATATGTACCTGCTTTACGACGAATTGCTTCGTGCGCTCCTTCAACAATTTTCTCTTGTGTTAACCATGCATACTTATCAATCGGTGCTTCTGAAATAATAGACTGTGAACAGTACCCGCAATCTTCAGGACATAATCCAGATTTCGTATTTATAATCATGTTCAACTTTACTTTCTTACCAAAATGATGATGGCGAATGATGTAAGCTGCATTCATAATTTCTAAAACCTCTGTATCATCAGCTTCTAATATTGCAATTGCATCTTCTTTCGTAATCATTTTCTCTTCTACTACGTCGTATGCAAGTTTTTTCCAATCCCTTTTTGTTTGTACTTGTTTCATTTCATCTCTTCCCCTCTTTTGTTATATACGTAAATAAAGCATGATATGTTGCTACTATCCCTTCTTTTTCCGTGAAGTCTCTTTCGTATATACGAAAGAGTGAAGGGCCTTGACAATAAGACTCTATGCAGCTTCTTTCAGCCTTTCATCTCCAGCTAATCCTAAATAATTATTAGATGCTAGATTTACTTATTTCGAATAAGCCATGTCTCTTCGGATCGCTCTGTTATATGTAAATTACGATACTGCCCTTGCTCCTTTAATTGTCCTACTTTAGATTGAAGATGCGCGCGCCACGTTTGATTCATTTTGGATGAGCTCCTCTAATTTTGAAATCATAATATGCTCTTTTGCCGATTCTAATAATTCTTCCTTAGTAAATTCCCCTTCAAGGAATGGTAATAAACCTAAAACTGGCACTCCACTTAACTCCTCAATCATTACTTTATTTTCTTGCACTCTTTCCTTTTCACATTCTTTACAACCAGATAAAATTACACCTGCTACTGTTAAACCATGTGCTTTTGCATAAGAAATTGTTAAAACAGTATGATTAACTGTCCCAAGTGTAGGACGTGCTACTACAATAAGAGGAAGCTCTAATTCTTTTGCAAAATCAATTACTAAAGCATCTTCTGTATACGGGACGGCAAGCCCACCAGCCCCTTCTACAAATAGGCTATTAAACTCGTTTAGTAGTTCATTATGGTTATCAGTAATTTCTTTTAACGTTACTGTCCTTCCAGCTCTTTTCATAGCAAGTCTCGGAGCAAGTGGTTCTTCAATGGAATAAGGACAAATTTTATCTTCTTTTGTCGGTACGCCCGATAATGCTTTTAATCTTGCTGCATCTCCCTCAGGATTTGATGCAACATGACCACTTTGCAACGGTTTATATACACCAACATTATATCCACGCTCTCGAAATATACCTGCCAATGCTCCTGTCACTACCGTTTTTCCAACTTCTGTATCCGTTGCTGTTACAAAGAAACCACTCATTACTCTTCCTCCGTAATATCCGAGATTGCTTTATATAAAATGCGTAACATCTCATCGATTTCAGCCATTGTAGACGCAAGAGGAGGCATAAATACAATGGTGTTACCAAGCGGACGTAAAATCATGCCTAACTCCCTTGAGCGTTTACACACTTGAACACCGACTCTTTCTGTCCATTCAAACGATTCTTTCGTTTCCTTATTTTTCACAAGTTCAATACCAACCATTAGCCCACACTGACGAATATCTCCTACGTGCTTATATTCATTAAGGGCTTCTAATTTTGTTGCTACATATTCTGTTTTATGCGCAACATCTTCTATTAAATTAGTTTTTTCATATAGTTCTAAATTTGCAATTGCTACGGCACACCCTAACGGATTCCCTGTATAACTATGACCATGGAAAAATGTTTTTTGTTCTTCATAGTCTCCTAAAAAGGCATTATAAATTTCATCTGTCGTTACCGTAATTGCCACCGGTAAATAACCACCGGTTAAGCCTTTTCCCCCAGTTAAAATGTCTGGCGTCACATCCTCATGTTCACATGCAAACATTTTCCCAGTACGCCCAAATCCAGTCGCTACCTCATCTGTAATAAATAATACATTGTATTTTGTACATAAATCGCGAAGCCCTTTTAAGTATCCTTTTGGCATTGTAATCATCCCGCCAGCACCTTGCATTAATGGCTCCACAATGATAGCCGCTACTTCTTCATGTTTTTCTTGCAGCAATTCTTCCATTTCTTCTAAATGTTTCTTTACAATTTGTTCCTTATTATCTCCATAAGGAGAACGATATGTATATGGATACGGCATTTTAATTGCCTCAAATAATAGTGAACTATACACTTGGTGAAACAAGTCTATTGCTCCTACTGAAACAGCACCTATTGTATCACCGT
Organism: Bacillus sp. FSL R9-9410; assembly: GCF_038050385.1. Lineage (NCBI taxonomy): Bacteria > Bacillati > Bacillota > Bacilli > Caryophanales > Bacillaceae > Bacillus > Bacillus sp. FSL R9-9410. The sequence continues at coordinate 779,912 of NZ_JBBOTV010000001.1, read as the reverse complement.
GATATGCTTCTTTTAATGTAACAAATCTTTGTTTTCTCGGTTTTCCTTTATGCTGCCAATATTGAAAAGCCATCTTAATTGCAATTTCAACAGCGGTAGAACCAGAGTCTGAATAAAATACTTTCTTCAAGCCTTCTGGTACAACATCAATTATTTTTTCTGCTAATAAAATAGATGGAACGTTAGCAAGTCCTAACATAGTAGAATGAGCAATTTTATTTAATTGCTCACGAATTGCCTCATCCAGTTCCGGTACTTGATGCCCATGAACATTTAACCAAATAGACGAAACACCGTCCCAATATTCATTTCCATTTACGTCGTATAGCTTTCTTCCCTCTCCACGTTCAATAATGACAGGATCTTCTTCTAAATAGTCTTTCATTTGTGTAAATGGGTGCCATACGTAATCTTTAGTCTTCTTCGATAATTCTTCATATGTATAAGACGATTTTTCACTCGTGTTACTATTAACAGCCACAATTGTCACCCCTAATGTCAACTTGTTTATAGATATAGTTAACATTAAAAACAAATGACTGTCAATTATTTTCAAATCAAATAGTTCTTAAAAAAGAACAACTTATCATACGATAAGTTGTCCTACTTTCCATGTTGTATCTTTCCAATTTCTAAAATAATCTCTTCATCTTTTTTTCCTTCTGTATTAATTCCAAGCTGCTTAGCATGCTCAATTAATAAATCATGGCGCTGCTCAAACCTAGCGGTATCTACTTCTTTCGTAATCTCTTCTTTTGTTTTCCCTTCAGTAGAAACCCCTAGTTTTACAGCTGATTTTTCCATCGATTTCTTCTCTTCAGTTTCTTTCACTTTCTTCACTTCTGACTGCTGTATTTGCTTTTGTTTCGACTGCCCTGATTCAGCTGCAAAAGCTGTGTAAATTCCAGCACTTCCGCCAACGACTAGTAAGGTGGTAAAAAGAATTATTTTTTTCTTCACTCTTTCCTCCCCTTTCAAATTCATTATAACGCACATTTTTACAGTATTAAAAACATTTCTCCTTTATTTCCCTAAAAAAATATTAAACATTTTTATTGACATGTATGATGAATATATGATAAAAATTTAACTAACATCATATGAATCGGCGTTGATAGGATTTAGTAGTATTTCGTTTTCTGATTTCAGAGAGCTGGTGGTCGGTGCGAACCAGTACAGAGCGATTTATGAATTACCCCCTGGAGCTTCTTTTACGAAACGTGAGGAGTAGTGAAAGACGGTTTAGACCGTTATGTCTAAAGAGTGGTGAAACGACACTGTTTCACAATTTAGGGTGGTACCGCGAATTTTTCGTCCCTGCATATATTGCAGGGGCGTTTTTATTTTATTAGCGCATATCATATGGCCCTTTATTTTGTGATACATTCCTTTCACAAGCTAGGGTGGTACCGCGATTTCTTCGTCCCTGCATAATTATATGCAGGGACGTTTTTTTATCCAATCATTTCCGTATCATATTGAGATGTTGACAATTACCGGTAATTTGTCAAAAAATTCTAAATTTTAGAAGGAAATATACAATATTGGCGAATTTCATATAAAAAAGGCTATTTTAGATTACTTAGGAGGGGAAAACAATGATTTCAAAAATTGAATCTGTTCTTTTAACAATTTTCATTTTTTTCTGTATTGGCTTTAGCGTTATTCAATTAGAAGTTTCACCACATATCCCAATTTTATTCGGCATCGTTATTTTATTAGCGTTTGGATTTATGAAAAAAATCTCTTGGTCTACTATGGAAAAAGGGATGATAAGTAGTATTTCAGCTGGTATTCCATCTATTTTTATTTTCTTACTTGTAGGAGTATTAATTAGTGTTTGGATCGCAGCTGGAACAATTCCAACTTTAATGGTATACGGATTCCAACTTGTATCTCCAAAAATTTTCGTTCCTACCGTTTTTGTTGTTTGTGCAATTGTTGGAACGAGTATCGGTAGTGCATTTACAACTGCAGCAACAGTAGGGCTTGCCTTTATGGGAATGGGTAGTGCTCTCGGATACGATCCAGCTCTTATTGCTGGTGCAATTATTTCTGGTGCATTCTTTGGGGATAAAATGTCTCCTTTATCTGATACAACAAACTTAGCTCCAGCTGTAACTGGTGTAGATTTATTTGAACATATTCGCAACATGCTTTGGACAACAGTCCCTGCTTTCATTATTGCTTTTATCGCATTTTTCATTTTAGGAAGTGGCACTAGAGGAGACGTTGATTTCACAAACTTTATTAGTACGTTAGAAAAAAATGCAACGATTTCTATCGTTACACTTATCCCGATTTTATTACTGTTCCTATTCGCATTTAAGAAAGTACCGGCAGTTCCAACATTACTTGCAGGAATCGTAGTAGGGATCATCATTCTCTTTATTTTTAAACCTAGTACTTCTTTAGCTGATTTAATGAAAATTATGCAAGACGGTTACGTTTCTAAAACTGGTATAAAAGATATTGATAGCTTATTATCTCGTGGTGGTTTACAAAGTATGATGATGTCAATTGCTCTTATTTTCCTCGCTCTTTGTATGGGGGGGTTACTACAAGGAATGGGCATTATCACGCAGCTGATGAATATCATCTCTAGCTTCGTAAAAAATAGTACACGCTTAATCGTCTCTACCGCTTTCACTGCAATTGGTGTAAACTTCTTACTTGGCGAACAATACTTATCAATCGTTTTAACAGGACAAGCATTCGCTAACAAATACGATGAAGTCGGTTTAGAACGTCGTAATTTATCACGAGTATTAGAAGATGCTGGTACAGTAATTAATCCGCTCGTACCATGGGGTGTAAGTGGCGTATTTTTAACAAACGTCCTTAGCGTTCCAACATTCGATTATGTTCCATACGCAATCTTCTGTTTAGCTTGTCCAGTCTTAACAATTATTGTTGGGTTCACCGGATTTGGGCTTTCATGGAAAAAAGAAAAAACAATACCAGTTTCATAATATAGAATAAAAAAAGGATTACCGTAATCGGTAATCCTTTTTTTCATACAACACTTTACTATCTATTTATTTGCTTTCTTTCTTCTAAATAACATAAGTAATCCCGCTCCAACAAACGCCAGACCAGCTCCAATTGTAGAAGCAACACTCGCACCTGTTTTCGGTAAATCACGTTCCTCTTTATTTTCACTTACAGTTGTTGTTTCTTTTGTATTTTGATTATCCGTTGTAGTTTGTCCAGATCCTGCGTTGTTTCCATCTTGTTTTGGTTCATTCCCATTATTACCTTCATCTGTTGGGGGTGTCGTTGGATTCTCCCCATTATTGCCATCACCTGTTGGCGGTGTCGTTGGATTCTCCCCATTATTGCCATCACCTGTTGGCGGTGTCGTTGGATTCTCTCCATTATTGCCATCACCTGTTGGCGGTGTCGTTGGATTCTCCCCACCAGTTTCCTTATCACCGTCGTTCTTCTTCGTTATATCAATTGCATATTTAGCAAATTCATTTTCAGATGGTCCAACATATGATATTTTTCCATCTTTCTTTATATATTTTTGTGCATTTGGTGAAGAATCAAATGTTGTATTTAATTTATCTGCAATAATCGGTTTAAACGCCCAATTTTGATCTGCTGCTGGATTAATAACTGGTGTTTCTTGCATGTACTTCACAATAATTTGACGTGTTTCATCTTGCGATTGGTATACAACTTCGCCTTTACTTACACCAGGGAACGTTTGGCTACTTCCACGATAGTTATTTGTAGCTACAATGAACTCTTGTTTGTCAGCTACAGGCTTACCTTCATACGTCACATTTACAATACGATTCGTATTTTCATTTACAACTTTGCCATCTTTATCGTATTTCGCTGGTTGCGTTACGTCAATTTCGTATTTTAAGCCATCTAAAACATCAAAATTATATGTAGGATAACCTATATTAACTAGTGGCTGTTCTTCTGTTTTCTTTGAATCAATTTGATTAAATTGACCAGCAGACATTTCAAGCCATTCTTTCACTTGTGCCCCACTTACTTTTACAGCATATAATGTATTTGGATATACATATAAATCCGCTACGTTTTTAATTGCTAAGGTTCCTGCTGGAATATCCGTATAATATGTAGCACCGTTTCGGCCACCTGCTTTAAATGGCGCTCCTGCAGATAATACTGGAATTCCTTTATATTTACTATATTGTCCGTTTTCAGCGAATAGCTTTTCTACGTACCATTTTTGTGCATTCGTCACAAGTTGTACGGAAGGATCATCTTGTACTAATGAAAAATAACTATTAATTGGTGCTGTCGTTTTACCTACAGCTGTATTTACATAGTCAATTGTCGCTTTATGATCATCTTTAATTTCATTAACTAATTTTTGATCAGATTCTACTAATGGATTACCTTTACTATCAGCAATCGGACGAAGTTGTGGCTTCGATTGCTCTTTTTGCACTTGCCATTTTCCGTTTACCTTTTTCAATTGCATATCAATAATCCCTAAATTACTTCCAAACACACCAGGCATTACAACTGGAACTCCATTAAATATATCCTTCATTTCAGTATGTGAATGTCCCATTAATACTGCATCTACATTTTCAACTTCTGTTAAATAAAACGATGCGTTTTCCATTCCAGCGATACGCCCACTCTTATCAACACCTGAATGAGCTAGTGCAACAATAACGTCCGCACCTTTTGCCTTCATTTCTGGAACTAACTTTTCAGCTGTTTCAACAATATCATGTGCTTTGACTTTTCCTTCTAAATTCGCTTTATCCCAGTTCATAACTTGAGGTGGAACAAATCCCATTACACCAATTTTCACTTTTTGTTTTTGGCCAGATTCATCCTCTACTTCTTTTTCAAAAATATGATATGGTTCAAAGTAATGTTTATCGTTCGTATCATCCTTATCATGGTCATCTATGTAGACATTCGAGTTAATAACCGGGAAATTCGTTTTTTCAATCACTTTGTTTAAATAATCTAAACCGTAGTTAAATTCATGATTCCCAAGAGAGATGACGTCATACTTCATTAAATTCATTAAACGATATAATGGATGTACATAACTAGCATCAACAGGATTCTTCTGATCATTTATTTTATTCGCTACATAATCCCCAAGCGGCGTACCTTGTAATGCATCCCCATCATCAAATAAGACAGAGTTCTTCGCTTCTTCACGCGCTTTATTAACAAGTGTTGCAGTTTGCACGAGACCTACTTTATTATCTGTTTTCGTTTGATAATAATCGTAATTCATTAAGTTAACGTGAATATCTGATGTTTCTAAAATTCGCAAGTTAACTGTACTCTCCCCAGCTTTTTCCTCTGCATGAGCTGTTGTCGGCAGCACTTGCGGTGCTATAACGCCAATAGCAAGTGTTGCTCCAGCTAGCATTTTTGTTGACTTTTTCACAAAAAATCCCCCTTATACAATTACCCCAAAATAATGAAATGAATCTCTATCAGTCCCTAACCACATACCTTTTTTCTTCTATTAGAGCGATGATTTTCACTTTATCTGACATTATCATATCTAAAGTACTTTCATATCGTCAATATTTTTTGACAAACTTCTACAAATTTTCTGTAAAGTTTTCATAAACATATACTATGCCCTTACATTGCTTATACTGCTGAATATGATACAATTACCAATTACAAGGAGGATGAATTTATGAAAAAAGTCATCTTAACAATTGTTTGTCTCCTCCTTCTAATCATTTCTTATTCTTATTTTGAAAAGAACGATGAGACAAAACAAAAAGAAACTGAAGGAAAAACAGAAAAAACATCTGCTCCCAGTTGGATTGATAAGCAAACGAATGACTCTTTTTATCACCTCGTATTAGGTGATTCACTTGCAAAAGGATATGGATCTACACAAGGGGGATTTGCCGAATTAGCTTCTAGACAATTAGAAGGACAAATTCATAAACCAATTACGGTAGAAAACCTCGGTGTAAATGGTCTCACTACAGATCGTCTCGTTAAGAAAGTCCAGTCAGAAGAAGTTCAACAAAAAATTAGGGAAGCAAATATCATTACTATTAGTATTGGAGGAAATAATTTATTCCGCTTAAATCGTGATGTAGGTGTTATAGATGGTATTAAAATGTTAAATAAAGAAAAATCCCGTTTTGAAACGGATGTAAAAAATATTGTAAAGACCGTTCGAGATCAAAATCCGAATGCTTTACTCATTCTCTCTGAACTCTATAACCCTTTACAACTAGATGACTCCATCGCAAGTTATGCAGATATGTTTTTAGACGGTTGGAATGATTCTATTTATTCTATTTCAAAAGCACATCAACCGTCGATCGTTTTACCAATTCGCAAATTAATATCGAATGATAAAAAAGATTTACTATTTGACCAAGTACACCCAAATGATAACGGTTATGCGATTATTGCCAATACATTTACAAAGCAAGTGTTATCCTACAAATATTAAGGCTACCATGAAACAATTCTATTTTTATACCTTGTCTTTTTTGTTACAATGATAGTGGAAGGGGGCCGTTATATGGAATCACGCGAGTGGGAACGTATTGTTGACCATCTTCTTTCGCTAGTGCCTCTTTTTTATCGCAAATTTATGCTTCCTGGAGAGTTTTCTTCTCAAAGACATATGCCGCCATCACATACGCAAGTGTTACTGCTTTTGCATGAAAATGGTACATTAGCAGTTTCAGAAATTGGCAAGCGGCTAGCGATTTCACGGCCTAACATGACCCCTCTATTAAACAAACTTATTCAAGAAGAACTAATAGAGCGTCATTATAGCGAAAAAGATCGACGGGTCATTTTAATTTCCCTAACAACTGAAGGGAAATTACTAGTAAATCAGTATCAGCAATTCATTTTAGACAAACTAAAAGAAAATTTTCAAACATTATCTGAGGAAGAGCGTGAAAAGCTCATTCATTCTCTTAAAACCATTCAAAATTTAATTTTGAAAACAAACGCATAAAGCTGCTTCTAAATAGAAGCAGCTTTATGATTCGTAATAATTACCATAGTATACATTTGAATATGGCCATGTCATTAAATACGGCTTTTGTTCTTGAACAGGTTGCTGAGGCTGTTGCATTTGCTGTATTTGTTGCTGTGGATACACTCCGAATTGCTGCCTCATATCATTTACAGCATAATAATTTGTATAAGGATATACTTGAGGTACATAGTAATAATACATTCATTCTCTCCCCCTTTTTCTTAAACATATTCAAAGGAGAAAATGAATGTGACATTCTTTATATTTGTACAAGTGGTTCTCTCACTTGTTTCTTTCTTTTCTTCAAACGTAACTTACGATTCTTTTCATATAAATAATGTACAACGAAATATGAAATTATCCCAAACACAGCTCCTAAGATTGTCATTCCAATTAATACATACACTTCACTCTGCAATAAACTCTTTAACATCGTAAAAATATGGCTTGAAAACAAATCCGATATCGTAAATGGTTCATGATGTATTTTCTGTACATGAAATGGGTAAATCATTTTTCCTAATGCATAAGCAAACGGAAATAAAAATACTGGGAGAAACGATATTTTCCCAATAATATTACCAATGACTGCGGCTGGAAAAGATCCCTTTGCTAACCTGACAATTGGATAAAATATTAAATATACGAGCGATGCCGTGTAAATAACCAACATTTCTAAACCAAATCCAATAGCAAAACCTAACGACACTTTCTTTGCTCCTTCTGGCGATCGAAGCAACTTAAAATATTGAAACTTTAATATTCTCCACATTCGCTGAAAAAACGAATATGTTTTCTTAGTTGTTTTCAAATTCATCATCTCTTTAACTATATTTTTTTATAGTATGCTCTTCTCTAGTCTGAAATACAATTTTTTTCTTTTATTGTAGCATTTCACTAAAAAATAATTCTATTTAAAAAATACTAGAAAATCGTTTTCTTATACAATATAAACCTTCGTTTTTTAGACCTAATATAACTTACTATCTGCGTTATCACCCTGCTTTATATTTTTCATATAAACTAGGTAATTTACACCGCTTATTTTACTAAATTTCTGTTTTACCCTTGTAAATTCTTTATATCCTAATTTCCCATATAATTGTACTGCACTTTCATTTGTATCAGCCACTTCTAAAATAAACTCATCATATTGAGGTAAGTTTATTATATAGTTCATTAGTGTCGTCGCAACACCATTCCCTCTATACTTTGAGGCTGTTACAACAAATTCAACAGATGCTTTTTTCTCACCAGTTTCCATCGCGCTTTTTTCAAATTCAGACTTTAAAAATATATAGGCAAGTGTCCCTTTATATAACCCTAAATATTTTCTTAATTCATGTTTATTCAAACGAACAGATAGCGTTTTACCATCCGTACAAGCAGTCATCCCTACAATATCCCCCTCTATCATTGCAATATAAAAAACATCCAAAACAAATATATGTGCGAAAGCCTTTGCTAATTTTTGTTCATCTTTTGAAAAAAAAGCGAAGTTTTTACCGAATCCATCAACAAAGAGTTCACTTACTTTCTCTCTTATATCTTCTCCTAATTCACTTGCTAGTTTAATATCAATCATGTTACTCCCCCTTTTTTAATTCTCTTCTCACCAATTAAACTCTCCCTATAACCCTCACTAAATTTATGTACAAATTACATTTATTATAACGATTGAATAATACGGCCAACCTCTATAATTTAACACGAAAAAAACCTTCCTTTTAGGAAGGCTCCTCTATATTTTTAAACAAACTAACCAATAACGCTTTTTGCGCGTGCAACCTGTTACCAGCTTGCTCAAAAACGATAGACTGTGGCCCATCTATAATCTCTCCAGTTACTTCTTCTTCACGATGAGCAGGCAAACAGTGCAGGAAACGATATGTTTGCTTTGCATGTATAACAAGCTCTTTATTTACTTGGAAAGGCTGGAATAAAGTATATTTCTCTGCTTCTCCTTCTTGGCCCATACTCATCCAAACATCAGTATAAATAAAATCTGCTCCACTTACCGCTAATTCAGGATTATGCAAAATCTCAATTTCAGCCCCTGTTTCATCTGCAATCGCTAACGCTTTTTTAACAATTTCTTCATTCGGTTCATACCCTACGGGAGTCGCAACAGTCATATTCATTCCGACTTTTGCACTTGCTAGCAATAGTGAATGACATACATTATTCCCGTCACCTACGTAAGCTAATTTAATTCCTTTAAACGTATGAACTTCTTCATATATCGTCATTAAATCTGCCAACGCTTGGCAAGGGTGATGATCATCAGTTAAACCGTTAATAACTGGGATACTGGACTCTTTCGCAAGCTCTTCTACATCAGCATGCGAGAATGTGCGTATCATAATTCCATCAATATAATGAGATAGTACTTTCGCAGTATCTGACACCGTTTCTCCTCTGCCAATTTGCATCTCTTTTCCACTTAAAAACATTCCATGTCCTCCGAGCTGTACCATTCCTGCTTCAAAAGAAACGCGAGTACGAGTTGAATGTTTATCAAAAATGAGACCTAATATTTTCCCTTGTAATAAAGGCTCCTGCTTGTTCTTTTTTAAATATATAGCGAACTCAATTAAAGAAATGATTTCTTCTTGCGTCAATTCTTCTAACGTTAAAAGATCTTTCGTATTTAATTTCGGTACTTGTACAGTTGACATGAAATTCCCCCCTTATATTATTGATGCATTTTTTGTACAAACCACTTCTTTTATCATATATACTGCCTGTTCTAGCTCTTCATTCGTTACAATAAGTGGTGGTAATAGTCTTATAACATTAGGCCCTGCTTGTAATACGAGAAGTCCTGCTTTTTCTAGTTGTTCTATGAAATTTGCAACCTCATGCTTACATTCGATTCCAATCATAAGTCCCTTACCACGAATATTTTGAACACATTCAACGTGTCGTAATTCTTCTTGTAATTTCTTTAATACGTACTCACCCTTTTCCTGTACTTCTTTTAAAAACGATTGTTCCTTAATGAATTGCAATACTTCTTTCGCTGCAGTCATAGCGATATAATTCCCACCGAAAGTTGAACCGTGTGAACCTGCAGTAAAAGAAGAACCCAGTTCTTTCCGGCCAATCATCGCTCCAACTGGAATACCATTCCCAAGCGCCTTTGCGATAGTAACGATATCAGGACCTATTCCCATTTGCTCATAAGCGAATAGTGTTCCTGTTCTGCCTATTCCAGTTTGTACTTCATCTATAATAAAAAGAGCATTGTACTCATTACATAGTTTTTCAATTCCCTTCAAAAAGGATGGATCCGCTAATATTACTCCTCCTTCTCCTTGAACAACTTCTACCATTACCGCCGCAACTTCTTCATTCATTACTTCCTCTAATGCTTGTATATCGTTAAATGGTGTATGTAAAAAAGACGGAAGTAATGGACCGAATCCTTCTTTCACTTTATCTTGCCCTGTTGCACTCATCGTTCCAAATGTTCTCCCGTGAAAAGATTGTTCACATGTTACGACGAGAGATTTTCCAGTATGCTTACGTGCTAGCTTTAAAGCCGCTTCATTTGCCTCCGCCCCGCTATTACAAAAAAACACATAATCTAATGCTGTATCTTCTGTTAATAACGATGCGACCTCTTCTTGTAAGGAGTTCGTAAACAAATTAGATATATGCCATATGTTTCTAAGTTGCTTTTCTACTGCCTTTACAACAGTAGGATGACAATGTCCTAAGTTACATACGCCAATCCCCGACGTAAAATCTAAGTATTGCGTACCATTTTTATCAATGACTGTTGTTCCATTCCCCTTTACAAACTCAATAGTTCTCCTGCCATACGTTTGAAAAAGATAACTTGTCATATGATACTCACTCCTTTCGTTACCGTAGTTCCAACACACTTTCCTGTGACCTCGGCAAAATCCTTTGTACCATTTACGATACTAACCTTTTTCACTCCCATTTTTAACGATGTAAGTGCCGCCTGTACTTTCGGAATCATCCCGCCTGTAATGACACCTTGTTCTATAAAAGTAAGAATTTCATATTCATCCATTTTCTTTACCAATCTTCCTTCGTGTAATACTCCATCTACGTCCGTTATAAAAATGAGTTCTTTTGCGGATAGTGCATATGCAATTCCAGCTGCAGCAGTATCTGCATTAATGTTATAAACTTCATTACCATTTATCCCAATTGGAGCAATGACAGGAATATAATTCATATCTATCAACCCTTTTAATAAGGCTGTTTCTACATAACTTACTTCTCCTACATATCCTATCTCTTCGCCAACAGGTTGAACTTGAAGTAAATTACCGTCACATCCTGAAAGCCCCACCGCAAGTAAATCATGTTTTTGTAAATTCATTACGAATTTTTTATTCGTACTTCCGCATAGCACCATTTGAACAACATCCATAACCCCTTTTGGCGTTACTCGTAATCCATCTTTCTTTTCTACCTTGATATTATAGTCTTCTAACTTGGCATCAATTTCTGGACCACCGCCATGGACAATAACAACCTTATACTTATTTTGCAATTTCTTTATGCACTCAAAAAACACACTATTTAATCGATTCAACATGCTACCGCCACATTTAACTACAATATAATCACTCATCTTCTCTCTCCTTATGTACGATAACAAGCATTTATTTTCACATATTCATAACTTAAGTCGCAGCCCCAAGCTGATCCCGTTTCATCTCCTAAATGTAAACACGCATCAATTTTTATTTCATGTTCTTGTAATTTCTTTTTCATTTCCTCTTCGGAAAACATTTGAGGCTCACTATTTTTTAATACGGCGATAGATTGAAGAGTGATATCAATTGTATTTGGGTTAATAGTTACTTCACTCTGTCCAATACTACTAATAATTCGTCCCCAATTTGGATCCTCACCATATATCGCTGTTTTCACAAGACTTGAACCGACTATTTGTTTTGCAATTTGCTTTGCTTCTTCATTTGTTCTAGCCCCTAACACGTTTACTTCTATTAACTTCGTAGCACCTTCACCATCTTGTGCAATTTTTTTCGCTAAATCTTCACATACCTTTTGTAAAGCAACTAAGAAAGTTTCCCAGTCTTCATGTTCCATATTCATCGTTTTCGTTTCTGATAATCCACTTGCCATAACGATGACCATATCATTTGTAGAAGTATCTCCGTCCACCGTAATTTGATTAAACGTATGATTCGTAATTTGTGATAATGCTGTTTGCAATAATTCATGCTCTATATTGGCGTCTGTTGTAATAAAACTAAGCATCGTTGCCATATTCGGTTTGATCATCCCTGAACCTTTTGCGACCCCAGCAATTTTCACTTCTTTCCCATCAATTATCATCTCATAGCAAGTTTCTTTCGTTATAAGGTCTGTCGTTAAAATTGCTTCACAAAAAGAATAAGCTTCACTTACTTCCTTTGTTGGCACAAGAGATTCAATTCCTTTTCGAATGATATCCATCGGTAAAGGTACTCCAATTACACCTGTTGAAGCGACTGCGACGTACTTTTCTTTTACTCCAAAGTGTTCCGCTCCTAATGTTCGCATCTCATAAGCATCTTGCAATCCTTTCATCCCCGTACAAGCATTTGCATTGCCGCTATTTACCACAATTGCTTGTAATTTCCCTTCTGCTGCTATGCTATCCTTCGTTACTTGCAACGGCGCTGCTTGTATTTGATTTGTTGTATACACAGCGGCACATGATGCTGGCACCTCACAAACGATTGCACCCACATCCTTTTTCACCTTTTTCAAACCATTTGCAGTACCAATTGCCGAAAAGCCTTTCGGCGTAACAATTGAACCATTTGCTAATTTTGTAATAGACGATGTTTTAATCATAATTTCCCCCTTATGGATAAAGCGGCATATGCTGTAAACCCGTTGTCTCTTCTAGTCCCGCTAATAAATTTGCATTTTGAACTGCTTGCCCCGCTGCGCCTTTCATCATATTGTCTATCACAGAAACTACTGTAATTCTTTCTGTTCTTTCATCGTAAGCCATCCCAATATCACAATAATTTGAGCCTCTTACTTCTTTCGGACTCGGAAATTCTCCTTGAGAACGAATTCGAACGAAAGCTGAGTTGTGATACGTTTCTTCATACAACGCTTGAAGTTGCTGCATTTTGATTTCTTGTTTTAATTTCCCATAGAGTGTAACCATAATCCCTCTTGATATCGGTATTAAATGTGTACTAAATGTGATTGGCTTCGCTTTATCATTCCACTCTACAAGCATTTGCTCAATCTCAGGAACGTGCTGATGCTGATTTACTTTATAAATGTGAAGGTTATCATATAGCTCTGGAAAATGAGTCATTGTTGTTGGAGTTTTGCCTGCTCCAGATACACCTGACTTTGCATCAATGATAATCGAATCTTCTTCAATCATTCCGCTACGTACTAACGGCGCTATCGCTAATAATGCGGCTGTCGCAAAACATCCTGGGTTTGCAATTAAATTTGCATTTTGAATCTCCGGCCTTTTCCATTCACTTAATCCATATACTGCTTTCCTAAGAAGTTCTTCCTTTGCAGCTGGCCTTTTATACCACAATTCATATGACGAGGGATCTATCATACGAAAGTCTCCAGATAGGTCAATTACTTTTAAACCTACTGCCAATAATTTTGGTGTTAACTCTGCCGATACTCCCACTGGGGTTGCTAAAAATACAATTTCAGCTTCCTTCTCTATTTTCTCCGCATCAATTTCTTGTAACGTATGGACAAGAACATTTCGAAAATGCGGGTATACATTTGTTATAAATTCACCAACTTGTGAAAAAGAATGGAGAGATGCTATCGAAAAATATGGATGTTGCTCTAATAACCGAATTAACTCAATACCTCCATATCCAGTTGCTCCAATAATTGCGACTTTCATAAGCTCCTCCTCATATCTATTCTTTAAATTAAGTTTGATTATAATATTGCATAATTATAAAGTCAATTAAATATTTATAATTTTTAAAAACTTCAAAATATTAATCTCACTATAAAAGAAATATATACAAGTGGATTTTTATGCAAAAATAGTGCATAGTAGTATTTTCATTTCACTTCAAGTACAATAAAACAATACATGTATACATACAGGCGGGAAAAAACATGAATGAAAAATTAATTGAGAAAATGATTATAAAAAGTTTTCGGCAATATCAATGTAATCCTGTTTCAAAAGAGGATCAGGAAATGCTAATTAAACATATTCAAATGATAATTCATTTAAATACTGAAATTGATGTATACGAGGCTGTTGAGGATATCGTTTACGATTATGTGACTGGAAAATAAAAAAATAGGAGATTTCCATATGGAAATCTCCTATTTTTTACTTAATGATTTGCCTGCAACACGTTCAAATAAACCTGGGAATAATGCGTAGAGCTTTGGCCCCATTCCCATCCACTTCGGCAAGTTTACTTCACGTTTTTTCGTTTGCATCGCCTTTACGATTTGTTCTGCTACATATGTTGGTTTTAACATGTAACGTCCCATATTTTTCACATATGTACCTGATTGATCGGCTATTTCAAAAAAGTTCGTATCTATCGGTCCCGGGTTAATTGCTGTTACATACACATTTGTGTTAGATAACTCCATACGCAAACTATTCGTAAATCCTAATACAGCGTGTTTTGTTGCTGCATAAGCACTCGACTTCGGAGTTGCAATTTTTCCAGCCAATGAAGCAATATTAATAATTTGTCCTTCGTTCCTTTTTACCATATAAGGTAATACCGCTTTCGTACAAGCTACTAATCCAAATACATTTACTTGAAACATATCCTTTACTTCATCCATTGACGCATCTTCAAACGTTTTAAAAATACCAAACCCAGCATTATTTACCAATATATCAATACGTCCTACTTCTTGTAATACCTTTGAAAAAACAGATTGTACTTTCGTTTCTTCACTTACATCTAATACATAGTAATAGCAAGGCGTATTATAAGTTTCTTTAATTTTGTCTGCTAATGCTTGTAGCTTCTCTTCTGTTCGAGCCATTAATACCGGCGTCGCCCCTTGCTCTGCAACCTGCATTGCAACTTGCTCTCCAATTCCACTAGAAGCACCTGTAATGACGATTACTTTTTCTTGTAAACGTCCCGTCATTGCTGTCACCTACTTTGCATAATAAATCAATTGTTGTGAAGATTCATCAATCATCACTTGTTGATTATATGCTAAAAAGTCTAATTGTCCAACAGTTTCTGAGATAGTAAGTGGCAATTGCTCTTTATATAATACCGGAAATAGTTTTACACATACTTCAAATGCTGTCATTGGCTTTTCCTTTAATAGTTCAAGCACTTTAAACGCACGTGTCTCTTGCTTTTGTAATCTTGTTTCAATAAGTTGTTTCATATTCAGAACATCTTCCCCATGCCCTGATAAAATACGTGAAATATTCATTTCACTTAAACGTTTTAACGTTTGATTGTACTGCAATAAAGGACGCGCTCTTTCTGTTTGCCCTTCATATGGTGGTTCTAATATTGGATTTGAAGAAATGTGACTAATGAGAGCATCCCCACCAATTAATATTCCATCAGATTCTCTATATAATGAAATATGAGTGGAAGCATGACCCGGGGTTTCAATCACTGTAAATCCAGGTAACGAATCTATACGATCTCCCTCTCTCACGGTATGTGTTAACGATCTATTACAAGAATATTTAAGTGTCTTCGTCGTCAATAACGCCTCATCATTCAGAAATGCTGCTGGAACGCCGAACTGCAAGGCTGTCTCTTTAAAAAATTCATGATACCTCTTTAAAAATTCAGCATTCTGTGTAATCCAAGGTTCATTCCAAGGATGTCCGATAATCTTTACTTTTTCAGAAAATGTATTTAAAAGTCCGCAATGATCCGCATGGTGATGCGTAATCACTACCGTTTCAATATCTTCTATCTTATACCCTAATGCACCTAATTGACTTTCTAGTGCCTTCTTTGCTTCTTCTGTATTTGTCCCTGTATCAATTAACGTTAATGTTTCTCCCTCAACTAAAAACACATTCACTGTCTCAACTGCAAATGGAACAGGAATCTCCATTCGATGAATCGCCGTCATGCTTAGCCCCCCCTGTCTTTTTCCGGTTCAAAATGAATACCTCTTCAGTTTACAACTTCCCTATAAATTTGTCATTATTTTCAGATAAAAAGAGGTGTTTTCCATAAAAAAACGAATGTATGTACATTTATAAGCATTTCTAACCAAATTCAAAGGAGGCACATCATGTCTATGCAAAACATTTCCTTTCTCGGTGCAGGCTCTATTGCCGAAGCGATTATTGGTGGTTTATTAAACGCAAATGTTGTTAAGGGAGAAAATGTAACTGTAAGTAATCGTTCTAACGAGACAAGATTACAGGAGTTACATAAAAAATACGGTGTCAAAGGTACACATAATAAAAAGGAGTTACTTGCTGATGCAAATATTCTTTTTCTAGCGATGAAGCCAAAAGATGTCGCAGAAGCGATTATTCCTCTTAAAGAATACATAAATAATGACGTGCTTATTATTTCGTTATTAGCAGGTGTTTCTACTCATTCAATTAGAAACCTACTTCAAAAAGACGTTCCGATTATTCGTGCAATGCCAAATACATCTGCGGCCATTTTAAAATCCGCTACTGCTATCTCACCTTCAGAACACACAACGGAGGAACATATTCGCATTGCAACATCGTTATTTGAAACGATTGGTCTCGTCTCTGTTGTAGAAGAAGAAGATATGCATGCTGTCACTGCATTATCCGGAAGTGGACCAGCTTATATTTATTATGTGGTAGAGGCAATGGAAGAGGCAGCAAAAAAAATTGGTTTAAAAGAAGATGTTGCAAAATCACTTATTCTTCAGACGATGATTGGTGCTGCTGAAATGCTAAAAGTAAGCGAAAAACACCCTTCTATTTTGCGAAAAGAAATTACTTCTCCTGGCGGAACTACCGAAGCAGGTATTGAAGTATTACAGGAGCATAATTTTCAACAAGCATTAATCTCCTGTATTACACAAGCAACGAAACGATCACACGATCTTGGAAAAACATTAGAAAAAATAGCAGAAGAAAAATAAAAAACGGAGCTCAACTTTATTTGAGCTCCGTTTTTTATTTTAATCATATGATATGCTTTTAGTTATTGCTCTTACCAAAAATCTCTTCTTGCAGACGACGACCTGTTGGTGTTGCTGCAAGTCCACCTTCTGCTGTTTCACGAAGTGCTACTGGCATCGTTTGTCCAATTCTATACATCGCCTCAATGACTTCATCACATGGAATTGTACTAGTTACACCAGCTAATGATAAATCAGCTGAAATCATGGCATTCGCAGCTCCTGCTGCATTACGTTTTACACAAGGTACTTCTACAAGCCCTGCAACAGGATCACATACTAAACCAAGCATATTCTTTAATGAAATCGCCATAGCTGTAGCTGCTTGATCTTGTGTTCCCCCAGCCATCTCAACTGCTGCTGCTGCTGCCATTCCACTTGCTGAACCTACTTCAGCTTGGCAACCTCCTGCCGCGCCGGAAATACAAGCATTATTCGCAACAACCATACCGAAAGCTCCTGCTGTAAATAAAAATTCAATCATTTCTTCGCGTGTCGGCTGTAATTTTTCTTGCAGTGCAAAGAGTACTCCTGGCACTGTTCCAGCAGATCCTGCTGTTGGTGTTGCACAAATAATTCCCATCGCCGCATTTACTTCATTTGTTGCGACAGCTCTACTCACTGCGTCCAAAATTGTATCTCCAGATAAGCCTTTTCCACTCTGCATATACGCTTGGACTTTCACAGCATCTCCGCCAGTTAAACCCGTCGGTGATTTTACACCACGAATACCACGTTCTACTGCTTGTTCCATCACGACTAAGTTCTTTTCCATACCAGCAATTACTTCTTCACGTGAAATACGTCTTGTATCCATTTCACATTGAATCATAATTTCTGCGATTTTTACATTTTGCTCTTTAGCTTGCGC
The DNA here is from genome assembly GCF_038050385.1 of Bacillus sp. FSL R9-9410. Taxonomy (NCBI): domain Bacteria; kingdom Bacillati; phylum Bacillota; class Bacilli; order Caryophanales; family Bacillaceae; genus Bacillus; species Bacillus sp. FSL R9-9410. Next base: position 761,910 of record NZ_JBBOTV010000001.1, on the reverse strand, counting down.
CACTAGTTCCGCTGCGTTCCGAAACATGGTGTGTCCCCCCTGCAATTAATCCATAATAGTTACTTGGCAAATATTTTGTTGTCCATTTATTTCTTCAATCACTTCATCTGCTAATAATTCATCTGTTTCAATGACCATAAGCGCTCTTCTTCCTTTTTCTTTACGAGAAACACTCATTGTACTAATGTTAATCTCATGCTTAGCAAGGATTGAAGCTACAGCTGCGATAGCACCAAAGCGATCGTTATTTACAATAAGTAGTGCTGGACTCGTGCCTGTTAATTGAAGATCGAATCCGTTTAATTCTACTACTTCAATTTTACCGCCACCAATTGAGCAAGCAACAACTTCAATTTCCTCTTCACCTTTATACAGACGAATTTTCGCTGTATTTGGATGCGGAGCATTTGCATCTTCTTCAATGAATTCCACTTCAATCCCGCGTTCTTTTGCAATATCTAACGCACTTGGAATACGTAAATCATCTGTTTCAAATCCTAGTATTCCACCGATTAGCGCTACATCCGTACCGTGACCACGGTATGTTTTTGCAAATGAACCATATAATGAAATGCTAACTCTCTCTGGCTCATGACGAAACAGCTGACGAGCAACTTGCCCCATTCTTGCCGCGCCTGCTGTATGTGAACTTGATGGACCAATCATAACCGGACCAATAATATCAAACACTGAGCGGTACTTCATCATAACTCCCCCTAAACCTCTATGAAAATTTTTTCTACTATTCTATTAAGCTGCAACATCTGTTGCTTTTCCAGCCGTACCACGAATTAGATAGTTTTTGAATAGCAGTGGACCAATATATCCTGAAATAATACCAGATACCATAATACACAAGAAACATAACGTTACTTTCATTGGATCATTAAATCTAATCCTTCTGGTACACGTTTTTCAATTTGTTTTACTAAAAATGATATAAGATAACCAGCAATAAAGCCTGGTAGCAATCAAAATTTTAACACAGAAGCCCCTACAAGCATAGCATAAACAGGTGATACACCCATTGCTAATGCGCTACTCCGCCTAGACTACCTGCTGATTGTCCAACCTCTTTTTAAAAATGGTATACCAATCAAATCTCCACCAACTTATAATTAAAAAGCTTCAACTAAGAAACTTGCAACGGCCGCATTTGCTAAAGCTCCCATTACTTTCATACCGTTTGGCGCTTTAAAACTAAAGAGTGAAAAAAGACTTAGTACAAATAATAGTAGTATCGTTCCCTTAATAATCTCCATGATGCTCTCTCACTTTTTAGTCAATTTCGTTTGTTACGAAAAATGGCTAAAACGCACGCTATAACTTACTATAAATTATAATGTGCCCTCATTATAGCTTGTTTTTTATGAAACGCTTACTTTTATTGAATTTTAAAGTTTCTGAATAAAAGTCTGTTTTCCCTATTTGTATCACTTGTATGTCGTCCTACTTATATAACAGTTTTTCTAAATAGTCGATATTATATATTTTTATCCTATATCTCTAAACCATTACAACTTTCTGTGTTATCCAATATAAATATAAAATGATAACAGTTTTAGTAAAAAAAAAATTTATTATAAATAAAAAAAATGGCAAACATATGTTACCATTTTTTTGAATATCACTTTTCTACTGGAAATGATTTCAAATCCATCGCGATTTCTGTATTAGAAAATAACTCTCTTGCTTCTTTCAACAATTCCTTATATGTATCTCCTTGATAACGAGAACTAATATGAGTCAATATTAATCGCTTTACATTTGCATTTAATGCAATACGCGCAGCTTGTTCTGTTGTTGAATGGAAATAGTCATGTGCTTGCTGTTCATCTTCTGCCGCAAAAGTCGCTTCATGAACAAGTACATCAGCATCTTGCGCAAGCTCTCTACTCGCTTCGCAATATCGTGTATCGCCTAAAATTGTAATAACTCTGCCTTTTTGAGGCGGGCCGATAAAATCTTTTCCATTTAACACTGTGCCATTCTCTAATTCAACTACTTCACCATCTTTTAAGCGTTTAAAAACTGGACCAGGTTTCACACCCATTCCCAGTAACTTATCCACTAAAAGAGCTCCCTGTATATCTTTCTCTACAATTCGATATCCGAAACATTCGATTCCGTGTGATAACCTTTTTGTTTCTACACAGAATTCATTATCCTCAAACACAATACCTTCTTCCGTAATCTCAACGATTTCAAGTGGATATTTAACATGTGTCGTACTTACTAATAATGCTACTTCAATAAATTGTTTAATTCCTTTTGGGCCGTACACTGTTAACGGCGTCGTTCCTCCTTGAAAAGAACGGCTCCCTAATAAACCAGGCAAACCAAAAATATGATCTCCATGTAAATGGGTAATAAATATTTTTTCAATGCGTCTTGGGCGTACAGATGTATGTAAAATTTGATGCTGAGTCGCTTCACCACAGTCAAATAGCCATGTTTGCCCTCGTTCTTCTAACAATTGTAAGGCGATTGCTGAAACGTTCCTTCCTTTTGAAGGAACACCTGCACCAGTTCCTAAAAATACAAATTCCACTTTCTTTCCTCCAGCTCTTTATATAATCTATCTTTCATCTTACGGAATGTAAATTCAAATGGCAAATTGAATTTACATAACCAATCATCTAGACAACTATATAATACGAACATTATAAATAAAAAACTTAACAATCGTTCGTTTTTTGTAGTAATATAACTATATCACATATAAAGGGAGCGTTTTATTATGAAAGAAGTATTTCGTTTACAAACTGATTTTTCATCTTCATTTGATCGCTGGGTAAGTTCTTTCGTTTCTGATCATCCAGCACAACTAGAGTGGACGACTTTAAAAGAATTAATTCATGAATATACAACATCACATACAAATGAGACGTTACCAACATATATTTCTTCAGCTTTAACATATTACGCACAACGCGTTTCAACAACAAATAGCTCAGAGATTGTTATTTTTGAAAATGCTACAATCTCATAATCTATAGTAAAAAGCACTGTAATCAGTGCTTTTTATTTATATTTATTTAAGCATTTATTTCCCCATCATATTTACAATTAAACCCATCTTACTTCATACTATATATCCATCATAAACCTATTTAATTTTTTGAAAAAATAGACAAAAAAGATATTGACACTATAAATTTACAGTGCTAACATTCAACGTGTAATTGAATATGGTCTCTGTTAGGTGAGGCTCCTGTATAGAGAAACGCTGCTGCCCAAAAATGTCGAGAGACGCCAATGGGTCAACAGGAAAGGTCGGAATGAAGGCCTTTCTTAACGTAGCTGGTTTCAGTACCTATGCTATACAGTGCTAAAACTCAACGAGGGAGAGGTGCGTATGTTTTGTCATACACAAAAACTGTTTTTATCTATGTTTAATAGCAGTCTTTGTCGTTGACTCTTTTTGACTACGAATTCAGACCTTTACTCGTTTTGAGTAAAGGTCTTTTTTATGTCTTTATGCACCTTACTATGAAACAAACATAGCATATTCAGAAACTACTAATTGTACGGAGGTGAGGAGCAGTGGCGAGTGATGATTCGGCCCAGATACCCATATGTTTTACGTTTATATTTCATCATGTAGGTAGGAAAGAAGCTGTTCCTCCCAATTTTAAATAGTCGAGTAACAGATTGTTTCCTCCTTCATGAAAAAGGAGGAACTACCAATGTTAAATTTACAAAGACAAGAAACAAAGTATGCTTACGATCAAGATAACATGAATACAAATAACGAATTGCTAGTAGAAGTTGCAACACAGGATGTAAACTCTGCGTTAAAACTTCTAGGAACAACAAAAGATGGACTCTCTAAACAAGAAGTTTCTCATAGACTTTCTTTATACGGTCCGAACGAAATTGCTCATAATAAAACATTGCCATGGTATATTCAATTTCTGCTGGCATTTAAAAATCCATTTATTTTTGTTTTGTTAGCTCTTGGAGCACTCTCTTTTTTCACAGATGACATACAAGGAACAATTGTCGTAACTGTAATGGTACTGCTAAGTACCACTATTCGTTTTTTTCAAGAATTTCGTTCTCAAAAAGCTGCAGATAAGTTAAAAGCTATGGTTCAAACAACTGCAAGCGTCTCTAGAATAAATGGATTTATACACGAAACAAAAAGCGTAACGAATTTAAATCGTAATCATACAACGGAAATTCCAATTGAAGAACTTGTACCTGGTGATATCATTTCACTTTCAGCCGGTGATATCGTTCCAGCTGATGTGCGTATCTTATCAGCTAAAGATTTATTTGTTAATCAGTCTTCATTAACAGGCGAGGCACTTCCGGTTGAAAAATACGAAAACTGCTACCATACGGAAAATAAACATATATTACCGAAAAACTTGAAAACAAATTACAATCCGCTCGATATGGAAAACCTTTGCTTCATGGGTACAAATATTGTTAGTGGCAGCGCAAAAGCTGTTGTTATTTCAACTAGTACGGATACGTATTTCGGCTCTTTAGCAAAAAAAGTGATTGGAAAACGTACAGAAACAAGCTTCGATAAAGGAGTAAACAAAGTAAGCTGGCTCTTAATCACATTCATGCTTATTATGGCACCTATTGTCCTTCTCATTAATGGATTCACAAAAGGCGACTGGCAAGAAGCTTTCTTCTTTGCTATTGCTGTTGCAGTTGGTCTTACACCTGAAATGCTACCAATGATTGTAACTGCTAATTTAGCTAAAGGTGCCGTTAACATGTCTAAACAAAAAGTAATTGTAAAACAGCTAAACTCTATTCAAAACTTAGGTGCTATGAACATTCTTTGCACAGATAAGACTGGAACTTTAACAGAAGATAAAGTTGTCCTAGTTCGTCATTTAGATCCTAACGGAAATGAATGCGATCGTGTATTACACTTTGCCTATTTAAATAGCTTCTATCAAACGGGATTGAAAAATTTAATAGATAAAGCTGTTATTGAACATACAGAGGAGAACCATAAATTTGATCCATCAGCTTTTCAAAAGCTAGATGAAATTCCATTCGATTTCGCGCGGCGTCGTATGTCTGTCATCGTAAAAGATATTTCAGGTGAACATACAATGGTTTGTAAAGGTGCCGTAGAAGAAATTTTATCAATTTGTAATTACACTGAAGTTGATGGGCAAATTGTCCCTCTCACTGAAGAAATGAGAGCAAATGTAAAACATCTTAGCGAAACTTTAAATAGTGAAGGAATGCGTGTCATAGCTGTAGCATACAAGAAAGATAACAAACCCTATCATAAAGCATATACAGTACAAGATGAATCAGCTATGATCCTTACTGGATATATCGGCTTTTTAGATCCACCTAAACCATCTGCTGCTTCTGCAATTCAAGCATTACAAAAACACGGCGTACAAGTGAAAATCTTAACTGGTGATAACGAAATTGTTACAAGAAAGGTTTGTAAAGACGTTGGATTAAATATAGGAGAGCCTGTCCTCGGTTACGAAATCGATTCTTTACCAGATAAAGCATTAGCAAAACTGGCAGAAGAAACAACAGTGTTCGCAAAACTAAATCCAATGCAAAAATCTCGTATTATTCACGTATTACAAGGTAATGGTCATACTGTAGGTTACATGGGCGATGGCATTAACGATGCCGTGGCATTACGTGAAGCTGACGTTGGAATATCTGTTGATACCGCTACCGATATCGCAAAAGAATCTTCCGATATTATTTTACTCGAAAAAAGTTTAACTATATTAGAAGCAGGTATTTTAGAGGGACGTACTACGTTCGGCAATATTTTAAAATATATCAAAATGACGGCGAGCTCTAACTTCGGAAATGTATTTAGTGTATTAGTAGCAAGTGCTTTCATTCCATTTTTACCGATGCTTGCAATTCATCTATTAATTCAAAACTTACTTTACGATATTTCACAACTTTCAATTCCATGGGATAAAATGGATAAAGAATTTTTAGAGAAGCCTAGAAAATGGGATACTGCAAACTTACGTAACTTCATTATTTGCATCGGTCCAATTAGCTCTATATTCGACATTATCACATACGTTGTCATGTGGAATGTATTCGGTGCAAATACACCCGGAGAACAATCGTTATTCCAATCTGGTTGGTTTGTCGTTGGGTTACTAACTCAAACATTAATTGTCCATATGATTAGAACACAGAAAATTCCGTTCATTCAAAGTACCGCATCAATACCAGTTCTCTTATTAACCGCTTGTATTATGGCAATTGGAATTTATATTCCGTTCTCACCACTTGGTGCAGCAGTTGGTTTACAAGCGTTACCACTAAGCTACTTCCCGTGGCTCATAGGAATATTATTAGGCTATGCTTTCTTAACACAATTCCTGAAAAAACTTTATATTAAAAAGTTTCATAGCTGGTTGTAAAAATGAGAATGAGTGGGGATTCCCCTCTCATTCTTTAAAAAATATAACATGCACTTATATGTATGGAGGTGACCATGATGGTATGGTATGACATTGTATTAAGATTATTGATCGCAATCATTGTAGGAGCTTGCATCGGAATGGAAAGACAATGGAGACATCGAATGGCTGGTTTGCGGACAAATGCTCTCGTATCACTTGGCGCCTGTATATTTGTTTTATTATCCGTCATGCTTGATCATGATGCTAGTCCATCACGCATCGCCGCTCAAGTTGTTAGTGGTATTGGCTTTTTAGGAGGCGGTGTTATTATTCGTGACGGTTTTAGTATTAGAGGGTTAAATACAGCAGCAACTTTATGGTGCGCAGCTGCTGTTGGTACTCTTACAGGTGCTGGCTTCCTCGTTGCAGCTATGCTAGGTGCAGCTAGCGTTTTACTAGCAAATATACTACTCCGCCCAATCGCTCTATTTATGAATAATAAATCAAAAGAAGATTTCCCTGAACAAACAAACTACTTACTTTCTCTTACCTGTTCGGAAGAAAATGAAGCGCATATTCGTTTTCTTCTCATGCACATGGTAAGTTCAGAAGGTATCGGTTTAAAAGAATTGTACAGTGAAGACGTTGATTCTAACCAAAAAGTATGTATACAGGCTACTTTACATTGCAATACAAATGCAGCTGTCTTAATTGAAAAAATAGTAAGTAGAATGCTTTTAGAATCCGGTGTTACTGCCGCGGGGTGGAAGACTTCTTTAGATTTAGAAGCGAGTTAAATATAAAAGGTAGCATGATATTTACTACTTCATGACACCTTCTACATAAACTTATTTTCTAACTTTTGTTGAAACGATTTTTCTTGTTTACGCAATAACTGGCTACCACGTTGTAAGAGTGGTGTTCCATACTTCTCATTAATTTGATCAATGACAGCAAGTAGCGGCTCTTCTTTCGCATCTTCTTCAAATGAAAACAAATCTAACTGTTTCACCGATTCTGTCTTCCGCTCTAATTCAGTAGCTGTAACACCTAACAGACGAACAGAATCACCATCCCAGTGCTGCTTCCATAAACGGGATGCCGCTTGAAAAATAACCCGTTCTTCCCATATTGCATTTTTCAATTGTTTACTCCGTGTTACTGTGCGGCGATCATGGTATTTAATCATAATTTGAATGTTATAACTAACGAGAGTTCGTTTTTGTAGCCTTTTGCTTACTGATTTCGATAATCTTTCTAACATATCAAGTAATTCTTTTTCTTCGTCCATATCCTTTGAGAAAGTCATCGAATTTCCAACGCTTTTATGTTGTCCCATTTGATTCGGGTCAACTTCCCTGTCATCCATACCTTTTGCACGTTTTTGTAAATCAACACCATGCTTTCCAATTTTAGCGCGAATGATATGCTCGTCTCCTTTTGCTAACTGTTCAATTGTATGTATATGAATGTCTTTTAGTTTTTCAGCTGTTTTCTCTCCGATTCCATGCATCTCTGCAACTGATCGTGGCCAAATAATTTCTGGAATATCACGTTTTCGAAGTACTGTAATACCAAGAGGTTTTTTCATATCTGAAGCAGTCTTTGCTAGGAAAAGGTTTGGGGCAATCCCAATGCTACATGGAAGCTGTAACTCTGTTACTAACGCTTGTTGAATCATCTTCGCTATTTCAAGAGGCGAACCGAGCGCATAGCAATCTGTAATATCTAAATACCCTTCATCTATAGAAAACGGTTGTATTTTCTCTGTAAAACGGGAAAGAATTTGAAACATTTGAAATGAAGCCTCTCGATATAATGTAAAATCAGGGTGCCTCACAACTAATTGCGGGCATAATCGCTTCGCTTCCCATAGAGGCATCGTCGTACGTATTCCATATTCTCTCGCCTCATAACTACATGTTATGATAATCCCTTTTCTCTTTTTCATTCCCCGCAATCGCTAATGGCTTTCCTTGTAATGATGGGTCATGAGCAATTTCAACAGATGCGAAAAAACAATTCATATCTACGTGTAAAATAACACGACCATTTTTCGGATACATTTCTCGCATACTACTCACCCCTTAAAGAACGTTTGTTCCTTCATTATATCAAATTTATTTACAAGTTATAATAATTATTGGCTTTTCTCTATCTATTTTTTGCTATACTGTACGTAACAAATGGATATTATTGTAAAGGAGATGAATCGCTATGAAACAACATAATAAACTCAATTATGTATTTATTATTATTATAGTAATCCTTGCGATTAATTATTTGTTACTTCCCCTTTTTAACATTAACATTTACGCTTTAGGAATCTTCTCTCATTTCATACGTTTTACAGCAACTTATGTACTTCCATGGGTCTTCTTATATTGGCTTATCCGCCTTGTGAAAGCACTTGAATCAAAATAAAAAAAGACGTGTAAACCATAATTGGTTCACACGTCTTTTTTACTTTATTACTTACTTCGCTACTTCTTCGATAATAGCTACAACTAATTCTGCTGTTTTCGCTAATTCTTCAACAGGAATTTTTTCATTTGTTGTATGAATTTCTTCATAACCAACTGCTAAGTTAACTGTTGGGATACCATGTCCTGCGATTACGTTCGCATCACTTCCGCCACCACTTTGGTGAAGAGAAGGCGTACGACCGATGTTTTCAGCTGCACGTTTCGCAACTTCTACAACGTGATCGCCAGCAGCAAACTTAAATCCTGGATACATAACGTTTACTTCAACGTCTGCATGACCACCCATTTCTTTTGCAGTTGTTTCAAATGCTTCTTTCATTTTTGCAACTTGCACTTCCATTTTCTCATTTATTAAAGAGCGAGCTTCTGCAAAGATTTGAACATGATCGCAAACGATATTTGTTTGTGTACCACCTTCAAAACGTCCAATATTTGCAGTTGTTTCAGAATCGATACGACCAAGTGGCATCTTTGCGATTGCTTTTGCTGCTATAGTAATTGCAGATACACCTTTTTCTGGTGCTACGCCAGCGTGAGCTGTTTTCCCACGAATAATCGCATTCACTTTCGCTTGTGTTGGCGCTGCAACTACAATTTCACCAACTTTTCCATCACTATCTAATGCATAACCATATTTTGCTGTAATACGCTCACGGTCTAACGCTTTTGCACCAATAAGACCAGATTCTTCTCCAACTGTAATAATAAATTCAATTTTACCATGAGGAATGTTTTTCTCTTTTAAGACACGAATCGCTTCAAACATAGATGCTAATCCAGCTTTGTCATCGGCTCCTAAAATTGTAGTACCATCTGATACGATATATCCATCTTTAATAGAAGGCTTAATTCCATTACCAGGAACTACTGTATCCATATGAGAAGTGAAATAAATTGTATCAACACCGTCTTTTGTTGCTGGTAAAGTACAAATTAAGTTACCTGCACCATGACCAGTCACACCCATCGTGTCATCCTCAAATACTTCTACACCTAAAGCAGTAAATTTCTCTGTTAACACTTTGCAAATCTCTGCTTCAAATTTTGTTTCAGAATCTACTTGTACTAACTCCATAAATTCATTTACTAAACGTTCTTGATTAATCATAAGACTGCGCCTCCTGCACTACCATTATGTATGTAACAACGTTAATTATAACAGAATTTCGCAAAAGTTTCGAAATACAAGACAAAAAACAGATGGTTAACACATCTAGATACCCATCTGCCTTCTATTACTCGTTTAACAATACCCACCGCATATGATCTTCCCAGATGCCATTTACCATTAGCATTTTTCGAGATACACCTTCATATTGAAATCCTATCTTCGTCACTACTTGTATAGATGCTAAATTTCGTGGCATAACTGGTGCTTCTATACGATGTAAATGAAATTCTTCAAAGGTAACTTGAATTGCTTTTCTAAGCGCTTCTGTTGTGTAACCTTTATTCAATTCTTCCTTATCTAATTTATAACCAAGTACACAAGATTGATAAATTCCGCGAACAATTAGATTAAATGAAATACATCCAATAATTTTTGTATCATCACCCTTTTTAAAAATCCAAAGCCTGATGATCTTACCTTCCGCGAACTCTTTTCTATCCTTTTGTAACTTTTTCTTTTGATAATCTAACGTGAAAAAACCCTCCGGTCTATACTCTTCCCACGCTTTTAAAAATTCACGATTTTTGTCGTAATATTGAAGAACTGTTTCCGCATACGACTCATCAATTTCTCTTAAGTGCAAACGATCTGTTTCGTATATTTTCATCATCGTATCTCCATTCTTCATGCTTGCATAACAAAAAACTAGTACTCTATCTTTTAATATATTCTCTACACACACACAAATTTCCTGTTATACTTTACACACACTTCTCGAAATTTGTCATTTCTCTCCCCTTGTCCACAATTTCATTTCTCGTTACAATGAAATTGTACTGATTTGCAAGGAGGTTTAACGATGCATAAAAAAGCTCAAAAAATTATGGTTTATATAATGCTAATTTCTATGCTTGTAACAACATTACTTACTGGCGCAAGTATGTTGTGGTAAAAAGGACGATTCACTCGTCCTTTTTTTACTGCTTACACATACAAAATAGACCATCTCGAAATCGAGATAGTCTATCTTGTATTGAATATTTTATTTTATATATATTACAATTGCTACAATGCTAAAGGAAAAGGCCATTACAAGTGCTATTACAAAACTTGTATATTGTTTCTGCTGAAATGCCCCAATAACAAAAGTAAGATTGAGTAATGCCATAAATACAATCGCTACAACGTAAGAACATATATTAAAAGTTGCCAATATGAATGTAATAACAAATAGAAAACCAACACAAAACTGCATGTAAGAAATTTTTGGATTTAAATACATATGAGCAACCCCTTTACTCAATTATCTTTATATATTCTCATTAACGCATGGTTATGTACACATGTCAAGACAACTTATAGAAAAGAAAAAAGCCAACCGTTTCGTTGACTTTTCCAAATACTATGGCCCCTTTTTCCTTCGCCAATTGCTGAAATGTTTTTTTCGATTTCACAATCGATACTTTCGTTCCAAGTGGAATACGATCAAACAAATATTCCACATCATGTTTCTTCATTCTTATGCATCCTTGCGAAATATATTTTCCAATTGAACTAGGCTGGTTTGTCCCGTGTATCCCATACTTACTTCCATCCGTTCCTCTTGCATTAAATCCCATCCACCTCGATCCAAGTGGATTTTTTGGAGAGCCCCCAGGAATATCCTTCGCAATATAATATGGATCCTTCGCCTTCAATACAATGTCAAAGGTTCCTTCTGGGGTTAATTCATTTGTTTTCCCTGTCGCTACTGGAAAAACCTTTTGGATCTTTCCATCATCAATGTAAGCTAGTTTATTCGTTGCTTTATTTACAATTATAAAAGGATCTCCAGCACGTGGGTTATCACCAAGAGGCCAGATTGGTGATAAAGAAAGACATAATAATAAAGAAAGAAGATACGGCATACATAATTCCTACCTTCTAAATAAGTTCTTTTATATTATCCTTTCCTTTAAAACGACTTTTAATGAGTAAATATTGCTCCATTTCATACACAAGTTGAACAAGTTTCGCACGTATCTCAAATTCTTCTCGCGAGACTGGCAAAGGCATTTCTCTAAATACTTCTCGCATTTCTTGAAGTTGTCTTAACGAAATGACCCCTGTACTTTCAGGACGAATAGAATTCCCTATATTTTCAATTACGTCTGCAATCATATCAGCTTGTTCATACGTCCAAGATAGTGATGCAGCTAATGGTATCATTCGCTCCAAAATTTCAAATTGTTGCATACGCATATTAAAATAACGATAGTAATAGTCATCTTCTCGCATAAATGCATTCTCAAGTTTTTTAAATGATAAATCTTTTGCTTCTTTCAGCATCATTTCTGTTTCAATTAATTCGGCCCCACTCCAATTACTATCTCGATTTCGTAAATAAACGACCATTTCAAACAAAATCGTTCTGAAATGGTCTTCTATTTTCCCTTGATACTCTTTCAGTTTATTCTCACTGCTTGGCATGTACATGTTTACTAATAAAGCGACACTAATTCCAATCGTTAATATAGCAATTTCATTACCAACTATAGACCATGTAATTTGCTTTAATGAATACAGATGCATAACGATAACCGAACTCGTGACAATGCCTTCTTGAATTTTGCACATAACTGCAGTCGGAATAAAGGTAAGCAGTAATATGCTAATCGCAAGTGGTGTATAACCAATCGTTTCAAAAATACAAAACGCAAATACCATCGATAATACACAAGCTAAAAAACGGTGCAACGATACTTGAACGGATTTTCGTTTCGTATTTTGCACGCATAAAATGACTAAAATACCAGCTGAACTATAAAATTCTAATCCTAATAACTGAGCAATAAAAACTGCCGCTCCCGTTCCAAGCGCTGTTTTCACTGTTCTATATCCAATTTTAAACATATCATTACCCCTATATGTATAAATGTATTTAAAAATAGTATAAAAAAAGGATGACGCAATGTCATCCTTTTCTATCTATTATTCACGTACCCTTCACATATTACAATATCTTTTGCAAAAATTCTTTTGCACGGTCACTTTTTGGTGCTGTAAAAAACTCTTCCGGATTACTATCTTCTACTAGATTTCCACCATCTAAAAAGAGAACGCGGTCTGCTACTTCTTTTGCAAATCCCATTTCATGTGTAACGATTGCCATCGTCATTCCTGTCGTAACTAATGATTTCATAACTTCTAACACTTCTTTCACCATTTCTGGATCTAGCGCAGAGGTCGGTTCATCAAATAACATAACTTCCGGTTCCATCGCTAACGCTCTTGCAATTGCTACACGTTGCTTTTGTCCACCTGAAAGGCGATTTGGATATGCATCTTTCTTATCTAATAACCCCACTTTTTCTAGAAGTTTCTCAGCTTTTTTTTCAGCCTCTTGCTTCGTTACTCCTTTTACATTGATAGGAGCATACGTAATATTTTCTAATACAGTCATATGAGGGAATAAGTGAAAATGTTGAAATACCATTCCGACATTTTCACGAACGTGCATAATATTTGTTTTCGGATTCGTTACTTCTTCCGTTCCAATCCAAATGTGACCAGCTGTCGGTGCTTCTAGTACATTCATACAGCGTAAAAATGTTGACTTGCCAGATCCAGACGGCCCGATAATTGCAACAACTTCTCCTTTTTCAATCGTTGTTGTAATTCCTTTTAATACTTCATTTTTTCCAAATGATTTATGAAGGTTATCAATTTTAATCACTTTTCTTCATTCTCCCTTCAATTGCCTTCCCGATTAATGTAAGAATAATTACTAATATATAATAAATAAGTCCAACAAATAGTAATGGCTCAAGATATTTAAATGTTTCACCGCCTACAATATAAGCACGGCGCATTAAATCAGTCGCTCCTATTACAGTCACTACAGCTGACTCTTTCGTAAGTGTCGCAAACTCATTCACAAGCGCTGGTAATATATTTTTTAAAGCTTGAGGAAAAATAATATTTCTCATCATTTTACTGTACGGAATACCTAAAGCCATTGCTGCTTCTGTTTGTCCTTTATCGACCGCTTGAATGCCGGCACGAATCACTTCTGACATATATGCACCTGAATTTAAGCTAAATGCAAGTACAGCTGCTAAAAAGGCTGGTATCTCATATCCAATCATTTGCGGAACACCGAAATAAATAATCATTAATTGTAATACTAGCGGTGTGCCACGAAATATTGACGTATAAATATCTGCTGCAATATTTAATACTCGTATTCTAGCAATTTTGCAAAGTGCTAATAACGTCCCTAAAATAAATCCTACCACAGCTGATGCAGCTACAATTTTCAATGTAACTTCTAAGCCCTTTAATATATATGGTATTGAAGGCGTAATTGCCGAAAAATCTAGATTCATCCTTTTCATTCCCCTCACAGAAAAGTGAAAGGCAGCTTATTTTCCGCTACCAAACCATTTCTTCACTAATTTATCCATTTCTCCATTTTCTTGCATTTTCTTAATTACTTTATTAAATTCTTCTGTTTTATCACTGTTTTTAGAAAGAGCAATTGCTGCACCTACTTCTTCTGGTGCTTCTTGAATTTCAATTCCTTGTAGTTCTTTCATTTTTTCTAAATAATTTTTTGCAACTGTGTCTTCTATAATTGCAGCGTCAAAACGACCAGCTTTAATTTCTTGTACAATTTCTGGTATACGGTCACGTCCCTCAGCTTTGAAATCGACTTGTTTTTTAAATTCTTCTGCTTTTTCTTCTTGGATTGATCCTGTTTGTACCCCTACTTTTTTACCTTTTAAATCTTCTAATGATTTAATATTAGAGCCCTTTTTAGAAACAATCATATTTTTAGCCACAAAATAAATATCTGTGAAATCAGCATTATTTTTACGCTCTGCAGTTGGCGTCATACCTGCCATAACGAAATCAACTTTTCCTGAGCTAAGAGATGCTAATAATCCTCCAAAATCCATATCTTTCACTTTTACTTCATACCCAAGTTCTTTTCCGATATATTTTGCAATATCAACATCAAAGCCGATAATTTCATCACTTTTTGAAGCTTCCACGTATTCATACGGTTTATAGTCTGCTGAAGTCCCCATAACGAGTACTTTTTTATTCTCACTCTTCGCCTTTTCTTCCCCTTTACTACAAGCACTGAACATACTTACAATTAAAATAAGTGCAAATGATATTGATACTAACTTCTTCATCTTTCTTCCCCCTAATGATGTATATTTAAAAGTTAAATAGAATATTTATTCGATGTTTGTATTGTATCAACACTTTCATTTTTATGCAACATTTAAAATAAAAATAAACACAAAAACATTATTAAGTTCGTTTTCACTGCATAAAAACATGCATAAAACAATAACATCATTTATGTTTAATTATTTTAAACACTAAATAAAAAAGGCGGTACACCCACTTGATCGTGGACGTACCGCCTTTTCTCTTCCTTATAGTTCTTCGCAATTATCTTCGAAATAAGATTGTAGTTTTGCAATTACTTGCATTGGTTCATGACCTTCAATTTCATGACGTTCTACCATCGTTACAATTTTTCCATCTTTCAATAAAGCAAATGATGGAGATGAAGGTGGATATCCTTCAAAATATTCACGAGCTCTTGCTGTTGCTTCTTTATCTTGACCCGCAAATACCGTTACAAGGTGGTTAGGGCGTTTATCATAATGTACGGAATGTGCAGCAGCAGGGCGAGCAATACCGCCTGCACAACCACATACAGAGTTTACCATTACAAGTGTTGTACCATTTCTTTTAAATGCTTCTTCGACTGCTTCTGGTGTCGTCAATTCTGTATATCCCGCAGAGACGATCTCTTCACGCGCTTGACGGACAACATCATTCATAAAAAAGTTAAAGTTAATCAATCTTTTCCCTCCTCTAATTCTACCTATTTGTATCTTACCAGTTAATGTTTAGAGAATACAAGTAAGTTTACTTGTATTTGAGCATAGAAAAGGTGTTAGAGCTCTTGCTCTAACACCTTTTCTTAATGCCCTCGATGTTTTTGCTTTGCCTTTTGTACTTTTATTAAACGTCTTCTTTGCTTTTCAGCTTCTCGTTTCTCTTTAGATTGCACTCGCTTTTCTTGTTTATGCAACTCGTAAGATAAACTAATTGCCTCTTGCGCTTTTGTATAACGTTTTTCATTTACTTCTTTGGCCGCTTGCCGTATGATACGCTTAATATTTTTCGGGCGCTGTTTTTCTTTAATCTCCACACCAAATCTTGCAAAGTGCTGGAAATACGCTAACATTGGACCATTTACAAATATAAATACTTCTTCACCTGATGGTTCCGTCCCAAAAATATACCTTGCCCCGTACAATTTCCCTTTTTCTTTGCGCGTAATAATTCCCACAAAAAATTGACCATCATGATATACTGTCAACTCCATTGACAGCCCCTCCTTAAAAAAATTAGAAATACTGGACATCCCGGAGGGGAAGGTTACTGACATAAAATCATGCGTCTGGACTACCAACCAGAGCTGTGTTTTTGTATTTCTTCCACTACTATTATATCTTTTTTCCCATAATTTTCATATATTCCACAATCATTTTTTTATGCGATCCTACAATATAATCAGGTAGCTCTGTTACCGGGAAGAATTTAAGCTGAACCGCTTCTTCTTTATTCATAACAAAATTCCCTTCGTATTCATCGGTATAATAGGCTGTCGTTACAGATTGAAACTCATCACCGTTTGTTAATTTTGAAAAATAGTTCGCTCCAGAAAATACATTGATTAATCGGAGGTTCTTTACTTCTATTCCTGTCTCTTCATATACTTCACGGTAAGCTGTTTCTTCTGGTGATTCACCAAGCTCCATTAGCCCGCCAGGCAACCCCCATTTTCCGTACGGCTCTGTTCTTTGCTGTAATAATACATATCCACTTTCATTTATAACGAGTACAACAGCACCAACTAAAATTAAAGGGCGATGACCAACTACTTTTCGTAATTCCTCTACATATCCCATCGTATCGCCTCCTTTTTCGTTGTCCACACTATTGTATCATATGTATGAAACGACAAAATGCGTATATTTTTCATTTTTTTAACAAAACATTTATTTTATGTGCTTCATCTACTGTAGCTAACATAATGGATTCGATTTCTGCACTCTTCTCTAAATACTCTTTCGCCCACTCTTCTGTCTTTCCTAATAACGCGAGAACATCTTGCTGAATTCTTCCATCTTTCACTAATATAAAAGCAACTGGAGCTTTTTTCCCCGCCACTTTAAGATCAAGCCGAGAAACTGCTTCATATTCTGGATACCGAAATATAGAAACAACACCACTCGCTTCCCACAATGCTAATTTAATCGTTTTAATATCGCTCACATTTTGTACGCGAAGTTCCGAAAATAAATATTCAACCGTAATTCTCGCTTTTTTTAAGTTACTAAAATCAATGGAACCATTATGTATAAGAATAATAGGTGCAGGCTCTAAAAAACGTCTCCACCTATCCCATTTCAACATTAAAACAGAGCTTATTATATGAAGTACAACGAGTATGAACGTTGTAATCATCGAACCGAGTAATCCAACCTTTTCATCTGATAATGCGTTAGAAATATTCCCCCCTAATAATAACACTAGTACAACGTCTAAAAATCTTAGTTGCGCAATAGACCTTTGCCCCATCGCTTTCGCAACAAGAATTAAAAATATATAAGCTATAATCGCTCGGATAACCCATTCGCCATTAGAAAGATGCCGTGCTCCTTCAAAAATATGCATAACTTTGCACTCCTTAAACGTTGCAAACTACAATTCTTTCTTAGTTTGCAACGTTTAAGGGCATATATGTAAAAAAAGCTGATTCGTTTTTAAACGAACCAGCTTTTTTTACTTAACTGAAAACATATATTTTTTATATGTTTTCCGTACCGATAATATGAGCCCCATCATAATCATATTCGAGAATAAGGAACTTCCCCCATATGATAAGAAAGGTAATGCGATACCTTTTACAGGCATTAATCCAACGATCATACCAATATTTTGGAATATTTGAACCGTTAGTATTCCTATTGATCCAGCACATAATAATGTACCAAATAAATTATCAGCAGAATAACCGATAATAATTGTTCGATATAGTAGTAACAGGAACAAGAACACAACTAACGCCGCTACTATAAATCCACCTTCTTCGGCAATTGTAGCGAAAATAAAGTCAGTGTGTTTCTCTGGAATATAGACGTTCCCTTCACCGAATCCTTTCCCTTCCATACCTCCACTACCTACAGCTAAAATCGATTGCTGTGTTTGATAGCCTTCATTTGCATTTTCAAATGGATTTAGCCAACCTATAATACGTGATTGTTGGTGAGGTTTTAACAAAGTAACTAATTTATTAAAGAAGAAATCTGGATATTTTACAAATATAAATATTAATGTAGACAATATGGTCACCGGAATGACTGTACATAACGCAATTAATTTCTTTTGAATTCCTGACATAAATAAAATACATGCGATAGCTGCTGCATATAAGAACACCATACCTGTATCTGGTTGGCTATATACAACGGCCATAGGTGGAAGAGATACTAATATTATCTTTCCGACTAATTTTAAATCAGTCTGGAATGTCCGGGCCATATATTGAGCATTATGTTTCACTGCTAAACTGGCTATTATGAGAAGCAATGAAATTTTGAAAAACTCAGATGGCTGAATTTGTCCAGCTACTGGAAAAACAAACCATCTTTTTGCACCTAATTTTTCAGGTGTGAAACTGGAAACCGGTAGTATTTTCAAAAGAATAAGTGAACCAAACCCAGCGATATAAAGTGGCCAAGACAATTTTTGCCATTGATCTAAGTCGATGCTTGCAACAAGAAGTAACAATACAACCCCAATTATGTAGTTAACACCTTGTTTCAAAGCAAAGTTTGCATCTCCATACTGTCCGGTTTGCTGACTGCTATATATTGCGGCTATACTCGTAACACATAATGCAAACAAAATTAAAATTAGTTTTACATCTAAACTTTTTAGAAAATCGGTACTTCTTTTCATGACATCCTCCTGAAACATTGTTACGGCAAAATAAAAAAACCAGGAGTCAATACTCTTTATGTTTTGACGACTGATTACACATTATCTATAAAACACTTATATAGAATAACTCTCTTTTTCATACAATACAATATATTATACTACAGTTTCGTCAGTAAGATTTGCCAAAAAAATTATTCTTTTCTTATTTTATATCTATATACCATATATCAGCAATGTATTTTCGCAAATTCCTAATACATGATCATTCATTGTAAGATTACTGGGAAAGGTTTGTACATATAGTAGGATACAAATGAAGAAATAAAATAATAAAAAGCTCGCAAATGCGAGCTTTTTATTAATATACAGATGTATTGTTCTCTGACGTGTTTTCTAAAATTTCTTTTACACGTCCTAAGAATTTACCACAAATTAGGCCATCCAGTACACGATGATCAAGTGATAAACATAAGTTAACCATGTCACGAGCACCGAACATACCATTATCCATAATTACTGGGCGTTTTACAATTGATTCAACTTGTAAAATAGCAGCTTGTGGGTAATTAATAATACCCATAGATTGAACAGAACCGAATGATCCTGTGTTATTAATTGTAAATGTTCCGCCTTGCATTTCATCAGCTTTTAATGATTTCGTGCGTACTTTTCCTGCAAATTCTGTAATTTCACGAGCGATACCTTTAATTGTTTTCTCGTCCGCGTGCTTAATTACTGGTACAAATAGTTCTTCCTCTGTTGCAACAGCGATAGAAAGATTAATGTCTTTCTTCTGAACGATTTTATCGCCAGCCCACATTGAGTTAATTTGAGGATATTCTTTTAACGCTTGTGCTACTGCTTTTACGAAGAAAGCAAAGAATGTTAAGTTAAAGCCTTCACGCTTTTTGAAATCGCCTTTAATTGAGTTACGGTATGACACAAGGTTTGTCACATCTACTTCAATCATCATCCAAGCATGAGGTGCCTCGTGTTTACTGCGTAACATATTTGCTGCAATTGCTTTACGCACACCTGTTACCGGAATCTCGATATCTCCAGGCATTGTCGGCACAGAAACTGGTTTTGCAGCTTCTACTTTTGACGCTACCGGTACTACTGCCGCTGATTTTGGTGCTTCTGGACGCGCTGCTACTGCAACAACTTCCTCTTTCTTCGCACCTGCTTGCGGAATATTTCCAGATTCCACTAGCTTTAAAATATCTTTACGAGTAATACGGCCATTTGCCCCCGTACCTTCTACTAAATCTAAATCAACGTTATGCTCGCCCGCAAGTTTTAACACAGCTGGTGAAAAACGTGGTTTTCCATCAGTTGATTGTTTTACTTTCGGTGCTTGTTCAGGCGTAGTTACTTCTGCCTTTGGTTCTTCTTTCGTTTTTTCCTCTACAGTTGTTGCTGCTACTTCATCTGCGCCTTCTACTTGAATGACACAAACAACTTCACCTACGGCTAACGTTTCACCTTCACCAGCTATTAACTCTTTCACAATACCAGTGAAAGAAGATGGTACTTCGGCATTTACTTTGTCCGTCATTACTTCTGCAAGCGGATCATACTTGTTTACGTGATCGCCAACATTAACGAGCCATTTACTAATTGTACCCTCTGTAACGCTCTCCCCGAGCTGAGGCATTGTGATATTTTCTACAGCCATGTATAGTCCCCCCGATTAAAATTCCGCAAGTTCACGCATTGCTTTTTCAACTTTATCTGGATTTACCATAAAGAATTTTTCCATTGTTGGTGCATATGGCATTGCCGGAACGTCTGGGCCTGCAAGACGTGCGATTGGCGCATCTAAATCAAACAGACAATTTTCAGCAATAATTGCTGCCACTTCACTCATAATACTTCCTTCTTTATTGTCTTCTGTTACAAGAAGAACTTTACCTGTTTTAGAAGCTGCTTCAATAATCGCTTCTTTATCTAACGGATATACCGTTCTTAAATCAAGAATGTGTGCAGAGATTCCATCTTGTGCTAACTTCTCAGCTGCTTGAAGAGCAAAGTGAACACATAATCCGTAAGTGATAACAGTAATATCATCACCTTCGCGTTTCACATCTGCTTTTCCGATTGGTAATACATAGTCATCTTCTGGCACTTCACCTTTAATTAAACGATATGCACGCTTATGTTCAAAGAATAATACTGGATCTTCATCACGAATTGCAGCTTTTAATAAGCCTTTTGCATCATATGGTGTAGAAGGGATAACAATTTTTAAACCTGGTTGGTTTGCAAACATCGCTTCTACAGATTGTGAATGATACAATGCACCATGAACACCGCCACCAAATGGCGCACGCACTGTAATTGGACAAGTCCAATCATTATTAGAACGATAACGAATTTTTGCTGCCTCAGAAACAATTTGGTTTACTGCTGGCATGATGAAATCAGCAAACTGCATTTCAGCGATTGGACGCATACCATACATTGCCGCACCAATTGCTACCCCAGCAATTGCAGATTCTGCAAGCGGTGCATCAAGCGCACGGTCTTCACCAAATTGATCATACAAACCGTGTGTCGCTTTAAAAACGCCACCTTTTTTACCAACATCTTCTCCTAATACGAATACTTTCTCATCGCGTTCCATTTCTTCGCGCATTGCTAATGTAATAGCTTCAATATAAGACATTACAGCCATGAAACGTTCCCCCCTATTCTGCGTATACGTGCTTCAATGCATCTTCAGGTGCTGCATACGGAGCATTTTCTGCATATTCTGTTGCTTCGTTTACGATATGCATAATTTCATCTAACATTTGTTTTTCAAATTCCTCAGTTAACACGCCAACTTCTTTTAAATAAGCCGCAAATGTTATTATTGAATCTTTTTTCTTCGCTTCTTCTACTTCTTCTTTATCACGGTAAACACGATCATCGTCGTCACTAGAATGTGCTGTTAAACGATATGATACTGCTTCAATTAAAGTCGGGCCTTCACCACGACGGCCACGGTCTGCTGCTTCTTTTACAGCTTTATATACTGCAAGCGGATCGTTTCCGTCTACTGTATATCCTGGCATACCGTAACCAATTGCACGATCTGATACGTTTTTACACGCTAATTGTTTTTCAACCGGAATAGAGATTGCATATTTATTATTTTCACACATGAAAATAACAGGTAGTTTGTGTACACCAGCAAAGTTTGCACCTTCATGGAAATCACCTTGGTTGGAAGAACCTTCTCCGAATGTAACAAACGTTACTAAATCTTTCTTCTCCATTTTTCCAGCTAATGCAATACCAACCGCATGAGGTACTTGTGTTGTTACTGGAGATGAACCTGTAACAATACGATTTTTCTTTTGACCGAAGTGACCAGGCATTTGACGACCACCAGAGTTTGGATCTCCAGCTTTCGCGAAAGCAGATAACATAAGCTCTTTAGCTGTCATACCAAACGCTAATACAACACCCATATCACGGTAGTATGGTAATGCATAATCTTTTTCACGATCAAGAGCGAACGATGCGCCAACTTGTGCAGCCTCTTGTCCTTGACAAGAAATTACGAATGGAATTTTACCTGCACGATTTAGTAACCACATACGTTCGTCGATTTTTCGCGCAAGTAACATCGTACGGTACATTTCTAATACTTGCTCATCACTTAAGCCAAGCTCTTCATGGCGCTTTTCTTTTACTTCTGCCATTTTTCATAACCTCCTAAATCCACATTTTTATGCGTGTAACGCTCTTCCATCTACAGCTAATGCAGCTTCACCAATCGCCTCAGATAATGATGGATGCGGATGAATTGTATGTGCTACTTCCCAAGGTGTTGCATCAAGTACTCTTGCAAGACCAGCTTCAGAAATCATATCTGTTACATGTGGTCCGATCATATGAACACCAAGAATGTCATTTGTTTCTTCATCAACTACAAGTTTTACAAAACCGTCTGATTCTCCGTATACAAGTGCCTTTCCGATTGCACGGAATGAGAATTTACCTACTTTTAACTTATAGCCTTTTTCTTTTGCTTCTCGTTCTGTTAAACCGACAGAAGCAACTTCCGGACTGCTATATACGCATTTCGATACCATAGAATAATCAATTGGTGTAACTTCTTTACCAGCAATATGTTCTACAGCAACAATTCCTTCATGCGAAGCAACGTGAGCAAGTTGTAGGCCACCGATTACATCTCCAATTGCGTAAATATGAGATTCCTTCGTTTGATAAAACTCATTTGTTTGAATGTATCCTTTTTCCACAACAATATCTGTGTTCTCTAAGCCCATATTTTGCGTATTGGCTTGTCTTCCTACAGATACAAGCATTTTTTCTGCTTTAAATGCTTTATTCTCACCGTTATGTTCAGCTTGAATTGTTACTCCATTATCTTTTACCAATGTTTCTGGTAATACTTTTGCACCAGTTACCACTTTAATACCTTTTTTCTTGAATAGACGCTGCATTTCTTTTGAAACGTCATTATCCTCTAGTGGTAATATGTTTTTCGCATACTCTAATACTGTAACTTCTACACCGAAGTCAGCAAGCATAGATGCCCACTCAATACCGATTACACCGCCACCAACGATAATGATCGAACTAGGAAGCGTTTCCATTTTTAGGGCATGATCCGAAGACATTACATACTCTCCGTCTAACTCTAATCCTGGTAATGAATTTGGACGAGAACCTGTTGCAACAAGTACATTTTTTGGAATTAACATTTCATTCTCTTCTCCACTTGCAAGTTCAACTGAAATTGTACCTGGCATTGGAGAGAAAATAGATGGACCAAGAATACGGCCAATACCTTCAAACACATCAATTTTACCTTGTTTCATTAAATGCTGAACGCCTTTATGAAGCTGCGTTACAATCTTCTCTTTACGCTCTTGTACTTTAGCAAAGTTTAGTTCTACATTACTTGCAATAACCCCGAACTCTTCTCCTTTTTTAGCAGTTGCGTATACTTCCGCACTACGTAAAAGAGCTTTACTAGGAATACACCCTTTGTGTAAACAAGTACCACCAAGATTTTCTTTTTCAACAAGTGCAGTTTTTAACCCTAGTTGTGATGCGCGAATAGCAGCAACATATCCACCAGTACCGCCGCCAACGATGACTAAATCATATTCTCTTGCCATTATCTCAACCCCTAGCTACTGTTTGTTTTTCTCGTACAACATACTCTTTCGGCGCTTCTTCTTCACGTAATACACGAAGTGCTCCTTCTGCTAACGCTTGTAATTCATCTTCACCTGGATGTACGATAACATCTGCAATCCAGTCAACACGTTCTTTTATTTCATCAACCAGAATTTTACTGTACGCAAGTCCACCAGTTAATACGATTGCATCGATTTTCCCGTGAAGTACAGCACTAGCTCCGCCAATCTCTTTTGCAACTTGATATGCCATTGCTTTATAAATAAGAGTTGCTTCAGGATCACCTTTTTCAACCATTTGTTCTACTTTAATTGCATCGTTTGTACCGATAAGACTTACAAGTCCACCTTGTCCGACAAGTTTTTTAACCATTTCGTCTCGGTAATACTCACCAGAGAAACACATTTCAACTAATTGTCCTACTGGTACCGTACCAGCACGCTCAGGACTAAATGGTCCTTCTCCGTTTAAGCCATTATTAACATCGATAACTTTTCCTTTTTTATGAGCACCAACTGTAATACCGCCGCCCATATGTGTAACTAATAAATTTAAATCCTCATATTTGTGATTTAATTCATCTGCTACTTTACGAGCAACCGCTTTTTGGTTTAATGCATGGAAAATACTTTTACGTTCCATACCAGCAATACCGCTAATACGAGCAATTGGCTCCATTTCATCTACAACGACAGGATCCACAATGAATGCAGGAATATTTAATCCAGAAGCGATTTCATAAGCTAAAATGCCTCCGAGATTTGAAGCGTGATGACCGCTAAATCCGTTTTTTAAATCTTCTAACATTGAATCGTTTACTGTGTACGTGCCACCTTCGATTGGACGAAGTAATCCACCACGCCCACAAACAGCGTTCAATTTTGAAATGTTAATACCATGAGAATGTAGCACTTCTAAAATTGTTTCTTTTCGAAACTCATATTGATCGATAATTCGCTTATATTTTCCAATCTGTTCTTCATCATGACGAATTGTTTCTTCTAAAACGGGTCTTTCATTATCAAAAACACCAATTTTTGTGGATGTACTACCCGGATTAATAACAAGAATTCGATTTAAGGACAATGTTGCTACCTCCACTAATAAATTTAAAAGGAAGTGGAAACCTCATAAGAGGTAACCACACCTTTCGTAAAAGTTGTATATGAATGATTAGCGACGGCTAATAATGTCGTGACCGTTGCGTAAGTATGTGCTACGAGTGTTTTTCAAGCTTGCGATGCGCTCTTCAGCTAGACGATCTGCTGCTACATAAGTTGCTATGCCATCGCGTTTTGAAATTTCGATTACTTTTGCAATTGTGTCATAAATAGACTCAACACGTTTTAATGCACGTTCTCTATTGTATCCATATAATTCGTCTGCTACGTTAATTACGCCACCTGCATTAATAACATAGTCTGGTGCATATACAATACCCATTTCATGAATGATGTCGCCGTGACGATCTTCTTTTAATTGGTTATTTGCAGAACCTGCGATTACTTTTGCTTTAAGTTGTGGAATAGTTTCATCATTAACTGTTGCACCTAATGCACATGGTGCGTAAATATCACATTCAACACCGTAAATTTCATTTGGCTCAACTGCTGTTGCACCGAATTCTTCTACTGCACGTTGTACAGCTTCTTTATTAATATCTGTAACGATTAATTTTGCTCCTTCAGCGTGTAAATGTTTGCATAGGTGATATGCTACGTTACCAACACCTTGAATAGAAATTACTCTTCCTTCTAGGTTATCTGTACCGAACGCTTCTTTTGCAGCTGCTTTCATACCACGGTAAACACCGTATGCAGTTACTGGAGATGGGTTACCAGAAGAACCGAATGATGGTGAAATCCCTGTTACAAAATCAGTTTCTTCATGGATAA
This sequence comes from Bacillus sp. FSL R9-9410, assembly GCF_038050385.1. Classification (NCBI taxonomy): domain Bacteria; kingdom Bacillati; phylum Bacillota; class Bacilli; order Caryophanales; family Bacillaceae; genus Bacillus; species Bacillus sp. FSL R9-9410. The sequence continues at coordinate 735,857 of NZ_JBBOTV010000001.1, read as the reverse complement.
TATCCATATCATCTACTGTTGTACCAACATCTTCAGCTGTAATGTAACGTCCGTTTAGTCCTTGAATGTAGCGTCCTAATGCACGGAACATCGCTTCGCTTTTATCTTTACGTGGATCACCGATAATTACTGTTTTTGCACCACCTAAGTTTAAACCAGCTGCTGCATTTTTGTATGTCATCCCTTTTGCAAGACGCAATGCATCTTCAATCGCCGCTTCTTCAGAATCATATGTCCACATTCTTGTTCCACCAAGAGCTGGTCCAAGTGTTGTATCATGGATTGCAATGATTGCTTTTAAACCAGATTCTTTATCTTGACAAAATACCACTTGCTCATAATCATATTTTTCTAAGTATTCGAAGATTTCTAATGTCATTGTCGTTTCCCCCTAATTGTTTTACCCTATTTGGTTTATTTTGAAGCAGTCGCAACTGCCAATGCTAATGAATATACTTTTGTTTCTGCTGAATCAGCACGTGATGTTAAAACAATCGGTGCTTTAGCGCCAGCAATCATCGCTCCTACCTTTGCATTTGCAAAATAGACGAGTGATTTATATAGCACATTTCCAGCTTCAATCGTTGGGACGAGTAAAATGTCTGCCTTACCTGCTACATCACTTACTATGCCTTTATGTTCTGCTGCAATTTGTGATACTGCATTATCTAAAGCAAGTGGTCCATCAACGACACAATTTTTAATTTGTCCGCGGCGATTCATTTGAGTTAACATCGCTGCATCAATTGTCGCTTGCATCGCAGGATTAACAACCTCTACCGCTGCAATTGGCGCTACCTTTGGCAAATCAATTCCTATTGCCTGGGCAACTTCTACAGTATTTTGTATAATAGCAGCTTTTTGTATTACATCAGGTGCAATGTTCATCGCTGCGTCTGTAACAAAAATAAGACGATCGTAATTTGGAACTTCAAACGCTGCAACGTGTGAAAGCACGCTGCCCTTACGAAGTCCCCACTCTTTATTTAATACAGCTTTCAAAATATTTGCTGTTGGGATGTTCCCCTTCATTAGTACATCTGCTTCGCCATTACTTACAGCTTTAACAGAAAGTTCTGCAGCCTCAGCACTTGACGCTGCTGCAATCACTTCAATATGTTCTGAAGTTTGTAACCCATGCTCTTGTAGCATCCCTATTATTTTCTCTTGATTTCCATATAGACGAAATTGAGCTAGCTGTAACTTGATTGCTTTCGCTACAGCTTCAATTACTTCATGATCTTCAGCTACTGCTACAGCCACAGTTTTTTTAGGCTGTCCTGCTGCTTGATCAATTAAGTGTTCTAACTTCATATTTTGTAATCAACCCTTTCCGTCGTCCCTCGTCTATTCATTAAGCAAATACCGTGCCAACTTTTAAAATTGGTCTTACCAATAATGAAAACGCATTCAAAATGCAGTAAAATCAATACTTTGGAAAACAACTAAATATTCTGTCTCGTTTTGTCGCTTTTTGTATACCACGCAATAAATTGCATGGTACGCAATTTATTGCATGCTATTTTTTGCACAGTCGTACTTTTCTAGCTTGTAATATAAGTTTCGAACTGAAATTCCTAACGCTTTTGCAGTCTTCGTTTTGTTCCCATCAAATTTCTCTAAATATTCACGGATAATATTCCCCTCAAATTCCATCACTAGGTGTTCAAGGGCCTTCTCTTCTACTTCAGGTAATAAATTATTTTGTTTCGTCTCTACTTGTTCTTCTTTATGTAAAGGCGGTAAATGATGTACATCAATATATATCTCGTTATAATTCATAAAGATAATAGCTCGTCCTAAAATATTTTCAAGTTCCCTAACATTCCCTGGCCATTCATATGATTGTAAATACGAAACGGCTGAATCGGTGAGTCCTTCTACATTACGACCATAATCTTGATTAATTTTTTGAATTAACCTTTCTGCAATCGCTGGTATGTCTCCTTTACGCTGACGAAGGGAAGGGATTTGAATCGGGATTTTATTTAAACGATAATATAAGTCCTCTCTAAACTTCCCTTCTAAAATAGCTTTTTCTAAATTCACATGCGTCGCAGCAATCACTCGAACATTAATAGGTATCGCTTTCGTTCCCCCTACTTTCACAATTTCTTTTTCTTGTAGTACACGAAGGAGCTTCGCTTGCGTATTTGCAGATAACTCTCCGATTTCATCTAAAAAAACACTTCCATTATTCGCTTCTTCAAAGAATCCTCGTTTCCCGCCTCTTTTCGCTCCAGAAAACGCGCCTTCCTCATAACCGAATAATTCACTTTCTAATAAGGTCTCAGAAATAGCAGCACAGTTTACTCGTACAAACTTATTGTATTTTCGATTACTACCGTTATGAATAGCGTGTGCAAATAACTCTTTCCCCGTACCAGATTCCCCTCTAAGCAATACTGTTGCCGGTGTATTCGCTCCAAGTTTTGCTTGTTCAATAGCTGCCGTCGTTTCATCTGAATCACCAACAATATCATCAAATGAATATTTTGCTTCTAACGTTCGAATGATTTGTCTTGCCCTATTCAATTCATTTGTTAACTTTTGAATTTCTGATACATCGCGAATTACCCCGACGCTCCCTTTCAATATTCCATCAACAATAACCGGTGCTACATTTACAATTACATCTCGCTTTTTTTGCCCAATCTTCATATGTATTCCTCGTACCGCTCGGCGCGTCCGAAGTACTTTCATATGCATACTTTCACCTTCTACAATATCAGTTGTAGCTGGCTTCCCTATAATATCCTCTTCGGTTAAACCCGTTAACTTCGTATAAGCAGGGTTTATAACTAACCCTCTTCCTTTCTCATCAACAACCGAAATCGCTTCCTCAGATGAGTTAATAATCGCCTCAAGTAGCGTTTGAATTTCTTTTAAATCTGTAACTTCTTCCGCTAAATCTACAACTTCTGTAATATCTTTAAAAATCGCAAATGCGCCTTGAACTTCTCCATCTTCTTTTAATATCGGGATACGCGTTGTAATGATCTTATTTTCATTCTCTAACGTCAGTTCATGATTCACTTCTATTTTTTTCGTGCGTATAATACGAAGCAACTTACTCGTTGGAATAACTTCTAAAATATATTTTCCTATCGCCTCTTCTTTCTTATATCCGATAATACGCTCTGCACTTTTATTAAACAGACGAACTTGTCCCTCTTGATCTATAACAATCATACCGTCATGCGTTGAATTTAAAATTAAATTCCCTTGTTGCGTCTGCTCTTCTAGCTTCCCAATTAAGCTTTCCTTCTCATGCGCTAGTTTCGTAACAATTTTTGCAATATCCCCTGGTATAAGAAGGGTGTCTTTATGCTTGCTTCCCAATAAAACTTTATGTAAATCATAATCACCTGTCATATCAAACATTACATCAATATGCATAGAAAGAAACGGAGTTACACTATCACTAATCGGAATCCCATATTCCTTTGCAATTTGTAGTCCCTTCGCCATTGGATTACTATCAATAATCCCTATAATTTGAAATATATTCGAATTTTGTAACAGACTTAGCAGTGTACTTCCACCTTCACCCGCTCCAACAATTAACACCTTTTGTTTCATACATTACACTTCCTCTCGAAGTATCTCTGCAAAATTTTTCACATCCTTATCTTACTCGTTCAGCAATCTCTTGACAAACCCCCTTTTCATATAACATCATTGAAATAAACAAAATAATCTGAAAAGGGGCGTTATGTATGCAGCGTTACCTCGCTCTATCATTAGCACTCATCCCGATTTCATTAGCCGTGCTTGGTATTAAACTAATGAGAGATACTGTATTTGGGATTTTATTCTCCCCAATCCCTATATTATGGTTACAATTTTTAATCGGCGCTCTTTGCTTTGCACTCGGGTTTTATATTTTCGGCGGCTTCGTCTTACACAGAGATCGTAAGAGAAATAAAGTGCAAGCCCGCTTCAGAAGATAGAACAACGTTTTCACATACCGATAAAAAAATGAGACCATTATATTAGGTCTCATTTTTTATCGGTAATAAAGTTCTTGCTGTTTCAGGATAATCAGTAATAATCGCCGATATGTTCATATCAAAATATTTACGCATAAGCGTTTCTTCATTTATCGTGTAAGGACGAACCTCTACACCACTTTCCATCGTTAATTCAGCGATTGCATCTTGAAGATAACGATAATTCGGATGCACTGCAGTAGCACCCATCTTTTTTGCATATGCCCACGGGCTATGCAAACCTTCACGATACAAAATAGCTGTTTGAATATCAGGAGCCATCATATGGCACCGTTTCATACTATAGTGGTTAAACGAAGAAAATATAACACGATCCTCCAGACTAAACTTACGCACAAGTGTTATAACCTCTTCTTCTAAACCTCTGTATGGAATTTTATCATTTTTAAGTTCAATATTAAGTAGCAATTGCGTTTTTTCAAACCATTCCAGTACCTCTTCTAAAAGAGGAATTTTACAAAAGCCTACTTTTTCACTAAATTTATAACTTGCATCTAACTTACATAAATCTTCGTATAAATAATTCCGAACAGCACCTTTTCCATTCGTCGTTCGATTCACAGTTTCATCATGAATAACGACAACTTTTCCATCTTTCGTTAATTGAACATCAAGTTCAATTCCATCTGCCCCGAAAGCCTCTGCTGCTTCAAATGAAATTATTGTATTTTCCGGATACGTTCCCGCCGCACCACGATGCGCAAATATAAGAGTCATCCTCACTCCCCCAATCTTATGCTATACTATACGAAAAAGGAGGTACTTCTATGAGACCATTACAAATTTCTCCAGACACTGCAGTCCGCCTATCAAAAGCGTTAGGTGTTCCACTTGAACAACTTATGCATATGCCTCAGCATATTTTAATACAAAAGTTAGTTGAATTAGAAAAACAAAATAAAGACGAAGAATAATATAGTCCTGTTTTGCAGGGCTTTTTATTATCACCTATTATATCACGGATAACTTACCCACTAAAATTATGAATGCACAGAACAACAAAATAAAAGATCAACGAGTGTTTTAAACTCATTGATCTTTTATAAAAAAATTTATTTTGAATATACTAATCTCAGCTAGCCTTATGTTCAAGTCTCAGCTTATCCGCAACCATTGCGATGAACTCGGAATTCGTAGGTTTTGCTTTTGACATCGATACAGTATAACCAAATAAGGACGAAATAGAATCAATATTCCCACGGCTCCAAGCCACTTCAATTGCGTGACGGATTGCGCGCTCGACACGACTTGCTGTTGTATTATATTTCTTTGCGATATCTGGATATAATACTTTCGTAATAGATCCTAGTAATTCGATATCATTGTACACCATAGAGATTGCTTCTCGTAAGTACATATATCCTTTAATATGAGCGGGTACCCCAATTTCATGAATGATACTTGTAATACTCGCATCTAAGTTTTTCGGTTTGCCATCGATCGTTGTTGCTGATCGGAAAGATGGTAATGGACGTCTAATGGTAGCATTTTCCTTACCACTAACTTGACGAATATGACTTGTTAAATTCTCCATATCAAATGGTTTTAATATGAAATATGATGCCCCTAAATCAACCGCTTTTTTCGTCACATCTTCTTGTCCGAATGCTGTCAACATAATAACGTTAGGTTGTCTTAGCCTTTCAATATGTCGCATTTTCTCTAGCACAGCTAGACCATCTAAATGTGGCATAATAATGTCTAAAACGAGTATATCAGGCTGCTTTTCTTTCAATAAGTTTAAACATTCTTGACCATTGTAAGCAATTCCAATAACTTCCATATCATCCTGAGCAGCAACATAGCTCTCTAGCATCGATACCAATTCTTTATTATCATCCACAAGACATACTTTAATTTTCTCCACAGTTTTTCCTCCCTTACCGAATCGATTCTTCCGACATGTGTAAGCTTCTAGGCTACATGAATTGTTCGACAATTGTGTGAAAATTCCCTTTAAAGTTTCTTACTTTCCGATAAAATCACAAAAAAATATGTTTATCGTTCATTTTTTTCCTTTCGCAACACATTCCATCATAGAATTACAGCGAAACGTTCAACCCTTTGCTTATATCTTACAACAAAAAACAGCTCTTGCGGAGCTTTTACAAAATTTCAACGAATTTTTCAAAAGAAAAGCGAGCTAATATGTATTAGCTCGCTTTTTTCTCTTGATCATAAATATTAATTCCAGCCTCATGTAACATCCATTCAATATGAACACCGTATCCTGACGTTGGATCATTTACAAATACATGTGTAACCGCACCAATTACTTTCCCATTTTGTACAATCGGACTTCCACTCATTCCTTGTACAATACCACCCGTTTTTGCTAGTAAACGTTTATCTGTCACTTTTATAACCATACCTTTTGTAGCCGGGAACTTTTGTGGTACTGTACTAACAACTTCAATATCAAACGCTTCCACCTTATCTTGATCAATAACTGTTAATATTTTCGCTGGCCCTTCTTTTACTTGATTGGATAATGCGATAGGCATTGCTTTATCCATTATGCCGTTTGTCATATTTGTATTTAATTTCCCAAAAATACCATACGGGCTATTTATTGTAATATTACCAATCACTTCACGATCCGGTGAAAATCTTGCTAATTTTTCTCCCGGGTTCCCGTGACTTCCTCTTTCAATAGACGTTACTGTCGAACGCATAATTTGTCCATCTTCTACTTGAATTGGCTTTTTTGTATCATTATCGGAAATTACATGACCAAGCGCTCCGTATTTCATAGAATCTGGATGTACAAACGTCATCGTTCCGATACCAGCTGCTGAATCACGAATATACAATCCAATTCGGTAAGAAGATTCACCATTATCTTTTTGTGGTGTTAGCTTAGCACGAATATATTTTCCATCCCTTAATAAAACAAGATTAAGCGGTTCACCTGTTTCTCCACTATTATGAATAAATGGTGCTACATCACTCATTCTTTCAATTGTTTTACCATTGATTTCAGTAATCATATCTCCAATCTGTACACCAGCTGTTTCACCAGGAGATACTTTACCCTTTTCAGTTTGAATTAAATGATGGCCTACAACAAGTACACCTTTTGTGTTCAATTTTACACCAATCGATTGTCCACCTGGAATAACTTTAAAATCTTTTAATACTTTCACATTTACTTTTTTCACTGGAAAACCAGCAAGTTGAAACACCATATCAGCTTCACCATTTTGGTGAGAATTTACCATAAGTTCTTGTTCATTTGAACTTACAGTAAATACATTACGATTTGTAGATGAAGCCTTAAAAACTGGTAATGATGCTATTTCTGATTGTTGTCCTTCAAAAACAACAAGTTGCTTCGGCGATGAAATAAACGTTCGAAGCGGTTTAAAACATCCAATAAAAACTAGAGAAACAAGGAGACAAAGACCTATTATTTTTCGAAATCTTTCTAATTTCAATTTGTTCACTCTCCTCGCTCCTACCCACATTCAGCCTCTTGGCTTCACTTTTTAATCTCTCCTTGCAGTGCTTTATTTATAACCGGAAGAATTAAGAAATCGTCATTTGAGAAAAAAAAGCTATCCATTACTGGATAGCCTCTGCTGTCTGTTTGAAATGATGCGCTTGCGTAAGTAACTCTTTCGCATGCTCTGTCGTTAAATCTGTAATTTCAACACCAGAAATCATTCGAGCAATTTCTGTTACTTTTTCATCCGTACTTAACACAGTAACCGATGTAATCGTCCGATCATTCGCCACTTGTTTTCTAATAAATAAATGCGAGTCCGCCATTGAAGCTACTTGAGGTAAGTGCGTAATACAAAGTACTTGCGAGTTTACTGATACACGATAAATTTTTTCCGCAATAGCCTGCGCAACCCGACCACTCACACCCGTATCCACTTCATCAAAAATAACAGATGCAACACCTTGATGCTTAGAAAAAATGCTTTTTAAAGCTAAAATAATACGAGATAACTCTCCGCCAGAAGCAACCTTTGAAAGTGGCTTTAACGGTTCACCCGGATTCGTTGAAATATAAAATTCCACATGATCGTAGCCATCCGCCGTAAGTTTTACCGGTGTTCCTTCCACGAGAGGTTCTTCTACATTTCCTACCCTCTTCATAATTCTCACTTCAAATTTCGTTTTTTCCATATATAGTTCTTTTAATTCTTGATGAATAGCGCTTGTAAGATGATTCGCAAGCTCATGACGCATAGTACTTAACAACGTTGCTTCTTTTACAATAACACCTTCTAATTTCGTTAACTGCTTTCTCGTCGTTTCAATATGTACGTCTTTATTTTCAATCGTAAAAATTTCTTGTTCAATTTTATCAGCATACGCTAAAATCTCTTCTACAGTATTTCCATACTTTCTCTTTAACATACGGATTTCATTCAAACGTGTTTCAATTTCATCTAGACGTTTCGGATCATATTCCATCATATCTAACTTTTCTCTAAGCTGGTATGCAACTTCTTCTAATAAGTAATAACTATTTGCAATGGAATCATGATTTTCTTGATACGCTTCATCTAAGTGCGTAATACTCTCCATTTGTCCCATTGCATTTCTTACGTGATCTAATCCCTGTCCGTCTCCACTTAACGAACGATACGCATCTCCTAATGCTTTATAAATCTTTTCAAAATTGGAGATTTTTAATCGTTCCTCAGTCAATTCATATTCTTCATCCATTTTTAAATCCGCCTTATGAATTTCTTCATGTTGGAATTGAATTAAATCTAGACGATGGGCCATTTGTTGTTCATTTTCACTTAAAGATTTCAGCTGTTTTTTTAACTTCTCATAGTCTTTATATACATTTTGATATATGGCCAATTGTTTAACAATGCGATTTCCATCAAAATGATCAAGCATAAACATATGACGCTCTTCATTCATTAAATCTTGTGTTTCATGCTGTCCATGAATATCAACTAGCGTTTTTCCAATCTCTTTTAATACGCTGAGTGTAACAAGTTTCCCATTTACACGACAGACACTTTTTCCGTTCGCAGCGATGTCACGCTTCAAAATAATCATGCCATCTTCTATTTCTATATCTAACTCTTCTGCCTTTGCGATACATGGATGCTTGTCATCTTCTACATAGAATAATCCTTCTATCTCAGCCTTTTCTGTTCCATATCGAACAAATTCTGCTGAACCACGCCCACCAACAAGCAAACTAATTGCATCAATAATAATGGATTTTCCAGCTCCTGTTTCACCACTTAAAACGGTTAAACCTTTTTGAAAAGAAATATTTAATGCCTCAATAATAGCAAAGTTTCTGATCGATAATTCCGATAACAATGCCCCATTCACCTCGTTATAAACTAATCCCCTATTAAGGGCTTTTCTCAGTATTCTTCATTCAAATAGTTATACTATATGTTTGTATGTATAAATTACTCTTCTAACCCGCTCCATTGTACCAAACATTCGTTTTACGGGTCAATCCACCTATTTTCTAACTTCATTCAAAAAAAATAATGTATTGTATTTGAAAATCCATATTTTTCGCCAATAAAAATATCTTGTTTACTTTCCACTTTACAGAGGAAAGTAAACAAGATTTTTCTGTTACAGCATATTTAAGAAACGATCAGAGACAACACCTGTATCTTCAGGTGTACGGCAAATAATTAAGCAAGTATCATCACCACAAATGGTTCCGACGATCTCATCCCACTCTAAATGATCAATAAGTGCCCCAAGTGAATGAGCGTTACCAGGCAATGTTTTTAACACCAGCATATGTCCTGCCGTGTCTAATTTTACAAATGAATCCACTAGATTTCGTTTTAATTTTTGCAACGGATTAAATCGTTGATCTGCTGGCAAGCTATATTTATAGCGACCATCATGTAATGGCACCTTCACTAAGTGCAGTTCTTTAATATCGCGCGATACTGTTGCTTGCGTTACATTAAACCCCACATTACGTAAAATATCAACTAGTTCATCTTGTGTTTCAATTTCTTTGTTCGCAATAATTTCCCTGATTTTAATATGGCGCTGACCTTTATTCATACATTTGCACCTCACACTATCTCTTACCATAGTTTAAACATTGGTATACTTCATTTATTTATGTTAACGTATAATCCGTTACTTGTATACAATTGTTTTTACAATAATTATACGATTACAACAAAAAGAGGAACAACATATGTTATTCCCCTTTCCCTTTTTGTTTTAGAACATTATGCGCTTCTGTAACAACTTGTTCAATAGAAACCGGCGAATGATTTTCGCCATTCTCACGCTCACCGTGCCACTTTAGATGAATTAAAAATTCAATATTTCCATCCCCGCCTGTAATTGGTGAGAATGTTAAACCTTCGACATTATAGCCTTCCTTAAGAGCAAAATCGACAATCATTTCCACGACAGCTTCATGTACTTTTCTATCACGAACAATGCCTTTTTTCCCGACTTGTTCTCGTCCAGCTTCAAACTGAGGTTTAATCAATGCAGCTACATCACCATTTGGCGTAAGCATTGTTTTTAAAACCGGCAATATAAGCCTTAATGATATAAATGAAACATCAATACTTGCAAACTGCGGTAAACCACGCTCTAAATCTGCCGGTGTCACGTAACGGAAGTTCGTTCGTTCCATCACAACAACACGCTCATCTTGACGCAATTTCCACGCAAGTTGATTATATCCTACATCTAATGCGTAGGATAACTTCGCACCATTTTGAAGCGCACAGTCTGTAAAACCACCAGTTGATGAACCAATATCTATCATAACTTTATCTTGTAAATCAAGTTGAAATGTTTCTAATGCCTTTTCAAGCTTATAACCACCACGGCTTACATACGGCATAACTTGCCCTTTCACCGTAATCTCCGTATCTTGCGAGATTTTCTCCCCTGGCTTATCGAGTCTCATTTCATTCGCATATACAAGACCTGCCATAACAGCACGTTTAGCCTTCTCACGCGTTTCTATAAGTCCTCGCTCTACTAATAGTACATCTACTCTTTCTTTTTTTATGCTCATTTGTTACGCCCTTTTTTGTTTTGATGGAATCATTGTATGAATACGGTCTACAACAGCATCTGTCGTTAAACCAATTTCTTCTAACAGTTTTGTTACACTACCATGCTCTATGAAGCGATCAGGAATACCCATTCGTTCAATTAAAGCACTATGGTATCCGTTCTCAGAAGCAAATTCAACTACACCCGTTCCAAAGCCACCGATTAAACAAGCCTCTTCAATCGTTAAAATCGGTATATTTTTCCCTAAAAGCTCATGTAAATATGCCTCATCCATCGGTTTAATAAAGCGAGCATTCACTACTTTCACTGATAATCCAGTTTGTTCAAGACGCTCAGCTGCTTCCATTGCCATCGGGATTGTCGTACCAAACGTTAAAATTGCTGCTTGTGTGCCTTCTTTTAACGTTTCCCATGTACCAATTGGAATCGCCTTTAATTCTTCATCCATTTGAACGCCAAGTCCATTGCCGCGTGCATAACGTAAAGCAATTGGTCCATCTTCGTATTGCATCGCTGTATATACTAAATGTTGTCCTTCATTTTCATCTTTCGGCATCATAAGTACCATATTCGGCAAATGACGTAAAAACGAGATGTCAAATACACCTTGATGCGTTTCACCGTCTGCTCCAACTAATCCAGAACGATCTATTCCAATGAAAACATTTAAATTTTGGCGACAAATATCATGAACAACTTGGTCATATGCCCTTTGTAAAAACGTTGAATAAATTGCTAAGAATGGCTTCATTCCTTGCGTTGCCATACCAGCCGCCATTGTTGTAGCATGCTGCTCTGCAATACCTACATCAATCATACGATTCGGAAATTCTTTTTGGAATTTCTCAAGTTTCGATCCAACAGGCATTGCAGGCGTAATTGCAACGATACGTTCATCCGTTCTCGCTAGCTTAAGCACTGTTTCACTAACAACAGCACTCCATGCTGGTGCAACTTCCTTCGGTTTAACGAAGTCACCTGACTCAATTTTATACGGTCCTGTTCCATGCCAAGTTCCAATAACGTCACTCTCAGCTGGTTTATAACCTTTTCCTTTTTTCGTAATAACATGAACAAGTACTGGGCCTTTTGTTTTCTTTGCATATTGCAACGTTTCGAATAACTTTTCATAATCATGCCCATCGACCGGACCTAAATATGTAAAGCCTAATTCTTCAAAAAAGACGCCTGATACTAGTAAATATTTTAGACTATCTTTTATTTTCTCTGCTGTCGCAGCAACTTTCCCGCCGACTGCTGGGATTTTCTTCAATATATACTCTAGTTCATCTTTTACCCAATGGTACTTCCCTGCGGTACGTAAACGACCAAGTACATTATGAAGTGCACCGACGTTTGGTGCAATTGACATTTCATTGTCATTCAAAATAACAATCATGTCCGTTTTTTCATGTCCAATATGGTTCAATGCCTCTAAAGCCATTCCGCCTGTTAATGCACCATCGCCAATGATTGGTATAACGTATTCTTTCGTTTTCTTTAAATCACGTGCTAGGGCCATTCCCATTGCAGCAGATAACGACGTCGAACTATGACCAGTTTCCCAAACATCATGCTCACTCTCGCAGCGTTTTGGAAAACCACATAGACCTTGATATTGCCTTAATGTGCCGAATTCTTTCGCACGCCCTGTTAAAATTTTATGTACATAGGATTGATGTCCTACGTCCCATAAAAATTTATCTTTCGGACTATCAAATAATTTATGCAGAGCAATTGTGAGTTCTACTACACCTAAATTAGGTGCAATATGCCCACCTGTTTGAGAGAGCTCTTCAATTAAAAACTTACGAATATCCTCACTCAACCCCTCTAGTTCACTTATAGACATATCTTTCAAAAAACTAGGGTTTTGAATTTGCGTTAGATCCACATGGATCACTCACTTTCATTTCATAATCTGTCAACATGTCAAATATTATAAGAAACATTTACACAACACAAGAAATTCTCTTTTCTATTCTTTTTATCTTGTCCTGCTTTCAGAAAACACTTCCATTTTTTCACTTATCATATTATACATCATATTTCTTTACGTGATGAAAAAAATAGCCGCTAACACGAAGTGATAACGGCAATGTAATCTACATATATTTTTGCCAATAACAAGAAAAGAAAAACCTTTTCCTACATTTATATCATAAAATGATGAATGACTCAACAAATGAAAACGCTGTTATATTAGTTATTACGTTTTGCGATTAAATCACAAATAGATAGTAAATATTCATCTTGTAATTGTAAGGAGCTAATAGAATCTTTTGCTTTTGCAATTTTCTCCTCTAAAATAGATTTTGCTCTATCTACAGTAAATAACGTCGTATATGTGCTCTTTTCATTGGAAGCATCACTACCAATCGGTTTTCCAATCTCTTCTTCTGTTCCTTCTACATCCAAAATATCATCTCTAATTTGGAAAGCTAGACCGATATATTTCGCAAATGCAAGTAACTTCTCTTCTTGCTCTTCTGTAGCATCAGAAAGTATCGCTCCTGCAAGTACAGCAAACTCAAGCAGTTTACCTGTCTTATGCTTATGGATGTACTCTAATTCATTAATTGTAAGTCGTTTTCCTTCAGCTTCCATATCTGCCACTTGTCCAGCAACCATTCCTTCAGGTCCTGCTGCTTTCGCAAGCTCAAGTACAAGTCTTACTTTTTTTTCAGCAGAGATTTCTTTTGGCCCATATGCCATAATAACTTGAAAAGCATATGTCAACAAACCATCTCCTGCTAAAACTGCCATTGCTTCACCAAATACTTTATGATTGGTAGGCTTTCCTCGTCTTAGATCATCATCATCCATACAAGGTAAATCATCATGAATTAACGAATATGTATGAATCATTTCAAGGGCACAAGCTGCACCCACTCCAAGATTTCTTTCTTTCCCAAACGCTTGTAACGTTGCAAATAAAAGTAACGGGCGGAGACGTTTCCCACCCGCTTCCAAAGAATATGCCATCGCTTCACGAAGCACATTTGGACATTGTAATTCATTTGCATAGCTTACAAGCTTTTCTTCTACGAAAGTTTTACTCTCTTTCAAAAAAGCATCAAAAGCTATATGTGTCACTATGCTTCATCTCCTAAAGCAGTAAACAGTTTAAGCTCTCCATCTTCTCCAAGGATAACTGCCATTTGTTCTTGTACATCTTTCAATTTCTCATCACAAAGCTTAGATAATTCCATGCCTTCTTTAAAATAAGAAATCGCTTCCTCTAAAGGTACATCACCTTGTTCAAGCTTAGAAACGAGATGCTCAAGCTGCGAAATTGCTTCTTCAAAGCTTAACTTATTTTCCATTATTCAATTCACGCTCCTCTATGCTTGATACGCTACAATCTAGTATTCCATCTTGTAATTGAACCGAAACAGCATCTCCAAGGCTAACATCTTTCACGCTTTTTAATACTTGTTTCTCTTCATCGTATACAAGCCCGTACCCTCTCATCATTACTTTAAGCGGGCTTAATACTTCAAGCTTTTGAGCCGCTCTCACAAATACGAACTCCTTCGTTTGAAGTAACGTTTGCATTTCACGTTGCAACTGCTTTTGCAACGTTTCAATTGCCGTTTTCGTTTGTATAATTTTTTGAGATGGGTGGTGCTTTTCTAAATAAAATGAAAGTTGCTTTAATTGATTTACTTTTTTATCTATATAACGCTCTTTCGCTAAAACAAGTTGTTCAAGAGCCCTGTCTAACTGCTCTTCTTTTTGCTCGTACACTTGCCTTGGATAACGGAACGCATAAGATTTTTGTAACACTTGCAGTTTTTCTTCTTTTTTATGTACTCTCTCTCTCATTGCTCTTTGCAATCTCAGAGTTCTTTGTAATACCTTTTCTTGTAACTCTATGATGTTAGGTACCGCCAGCTCAGCTGCTGCAGTCGGTGTTGGCGCACGTAAATCCGCGACAAAATCTGCGATTGTAAAATCCGTTTCATGGCCTACAGCCGAAATAATCGGAATCTCACTTGTGAAAATTTCTCTTGCAACTACTTCCTCATTAAAGGCCCATAATTCTTCAATAGAGCCTCCACCACGTCCAACAATTAAAACATCAATATCTCCCATTTCATTCGCTGTACGAATTGCTTGTACAATCGAGGGAGCTGCTGACTCCCCTTGTACAAGTACAGGAAACACAATAACATTTCCAATTGGATAACGACGTTTAATTGTTGTTATAATATCGCGAATTGCTGCTCCTGTTGGCGACGTTATAACACCGATTGTTTTTGCATACGCAGGGATTGGACGCTTATAAACTTGAGAAAACAGCCCTTCTTCTTCTAATCGGACTTTTAATTGTTCATAAGCTAAATGAAGATTTCCAACTCCATCAGGCTGCATGTCTTGAATATAAATTTGATAAGAACCACTCGCCTCGTAAACAGAAATCTTTCCTTTTACAAGTACTTTCATTCCATTTTCCGGTCTGAATTTAATGTTACGATTATGACCCGCAAACATAACCGCTGCAATTCTTGCATTTTCATCTTTCAATGTAAAATACATATGACCACGACTATGATATTTAAAGTTGGAAATTTCTCCTTTTAACCAAACAGACTGTAAATGCGGATCATACTCTATTTTTGTTTTAATATAGCGTGTTAATGCTGTAACGGTTAAATATTGTTTCTCCATTGCTCTCTCCTCATAGCCGATTCAAATTATTGACAAACAACACCTGCACGCTTTGCAGACTCCACAGTGTTGTGAAGAAGCATTGTAATAGTCATTGGGCCGACTCCTTTTGGCACAGGCGTAATGTAACCCGCAACGTCTAATACATTGTCAAAATCAACATCACCACAAAGTTTGCCTGTTTCTAAACGGTTAACACCAACATCAATTACAACCGCACCTTCTTTAATATAGTCAGCTGTTACCATTTTCGGTCGTCCAACGGCTACGATTAAAATATCAGCTAACTTCGATAATTCTTCTATATTTCGCGTCTTAGAATGACAATATGTGACAGTTGCATTTTCATTTAAAAACAGTTGCCCCACTGGTTTACCAACAATATTACTTCTTCCAATTACAACAACATGTTTTCCAGAAATATCAAGATTCGTTTCTTTTACTAATTCTAAAATGCCATGCGGTGTACATGGAAGGAATGTGTCTTGTCCCGTCATCATACGTCCTACGCTGATTGGGTGAAATCCATCTACATCCTTTTCCGGTGAAATTCTTTCAATGATAGCTTTTTCTTCAATATGTTTTGGTAAAGGCAATTGTACCAATATGCCATTAATGCGGTCGTCTCCATTTAAGCGATCGATTTCAGCAAGCAAACGCTCCTCAGTAATCGTTTCAGGAAATTCAATTAGCTCTGAATAGATTCCTACTTGCTCACAGCCTTTTTCTTTTCCTTTTACATAAGAACGAGATGCTGGATCTTCTCCAATTAAAATAACTGCTAATCCTGGTACAATCCCTTGCTCTTTTAACTTCACAACTTCTTCTTTTAATTGTGCTCGTTTTTTCTCCGCAACTTCATTTCCTTTGATGATTACTGCTACCATTTTAAGTTTCCCCCTTAAAGAAATTACAGTGTATCTTTTATATTAGATAAAACGCCGTTAATAAAACGACGAGATTCCTCATCCCCAAATGTTTTTGCGATTTCAATTGCTTCGTTAATTGTTACATTGTGCGGAATTTCTTCCATGTATTTCATCTCACACACAGCTACACGTAAAATACTGCGATCAACAATACTAATACGCTCAAGCTTCCACTTTTTTAAATTTTGACGAATTGCTGCGTCAATCTCTTCTCTGTTGTCTACAAATCCTACAACAAGTGATTCTAGAAACTCATTTGTTTCTTCGCCTTCATCTAGCGTATTTTCCACCGCTACTTTCGGTTCTAATTCACCTGTAATATCCATTTGGTATAATGCTTGCATTGCTCTTTCTCTAGCCGTCCTACGTTTCATTGTAACTCTCCTTTATACTTCAAGTCTTTCCTTATGTTTTGTTATATTATTATAATTTATAAGCCGTCAATTCACTTACTCTTGCAGTTTTCATTGATTTTCCAACCTTATAATACAATGATAATAACACAATTTATCGTTTCACACACGGGGTACAAGGCTGAAAAATAATAAAAAGATTAACTTCAAGTTCCATATCTTATCACAATGTACGTTTTTTGGAAAAATGAAACATCCCGTTTCATATTTCTCATTTTTTAAAATAGTATAATAATTTGAGGGTTTTAATTTGTGAAGAAATGAAACGATAAAAAAGATGCCTATTTTACTAGGCACCTTTTTTCACTCTTACACTGGTTCGATTTCTGTTTTTTGTGTTTCGAATGTTACGCCAACGATGTGAACGTTCACTTCTTTTGGCTCAAGTCCTGTCATTGTAAAGAGTGCTTGGCGAATATTGTCTTGAATTTTTTGTGCAACAACCGGAATTGCTACACCAAAATACATCACAACATAAAGGTCAACAATAATATCTTCGTTTGCTAATTCCACCTTTACACCTTTACCATGATTTTTCTTACCTAACTTCTCAACAACATCTGTAGCAAAATTACCACGCATTGCCGCTACACCTTCTACTTCAGCAGCTGCAATACCTGCAATTACTTCGATTACTTCTGGTGCAATTTCTACTTTTCCAAGAGTTGTATCTTGACCCATATCTAACATATGTTCAGCCATGAAAAAAACCTCCTTTAATGTATCACTGCGTCACAAGTTCATGCTCTTCCAAAAATTTCGTGTTAAACTCACCTTTTACAAAATCAGGATGATCTAGCAATTGCAAATGGAACGGGATTGTTGTATGTACGCCTTCAATGACAAACTCACTGAGCGCTCGCTTCATTTTTGCAATTGCCTCTTCACGTGTTTTTCCGTGAACAATTAATTTAGCAACCATCGAATCATAGAAAGGTGGTATTGAATATCCCGGATATACAGCTGAATCGACGCGAATACCAAATCCGCCTGGTGGTAAGTACATTTCTACTTTACCTGGAGATGGCATAAATTTTTTGGCAGGGTTTTCCGCATTAATTCGACATTCCATTGCCCAACCATTAAATTGTACTTCTTCTTGCTGTAACGATAACTTTTCTCCAGAAGCAACAAGAATTTGTTCTTTAATTAAATCCATCCCTGTTACCATTTCAGTAACTGGATGTTCAACTTGGATTCTCGTATTCATTTCCATGAAATAAAAGCTTTTCGTTTTATATTCATAAATAAACTCAACCGTACCAGCACCTGTATAATCAACCGCTACCGCCGCTTTAACTGCTGCGTCACCCATTTGCTTGCGAATATCCTCATCAAGTGCAGGTGATGGACTTTCTTCTAATAGTTTTTGCAGACGGCGCTGAATTGTACAATCACGCTCTCCTAAATGAATGGCATTTCCATGTGTATCTGCCATTATTTGAATCTCAACATGGCGGAAATCTTCAACGTACTTCTCTAAGTATACACCAGGGTTCCCAAAAGCGGTACTGGCTTCTTGCTGTGTAATTTGAATTCCTTTTACAAGCTCTTCTTCATGGCGCGCAACACGAATACCTTTTCCGCCGCCACCCGCAGTCGCTTTAATAATAACTGGATATCCAATTTGATTAGCAAGCACCATCGCTTCTTCGGTATTTTTAATAATCCCTTGTGAACCTGGTACAATCGGAACCCCTGCTTCTTTCATTGTATCACGTGCAACGTCTTTTGTGCCCATCTTTGAAATAGCTTCCGGGCTTGGACCGATAAAAATCAAGTTACACTCACGGCATAATTCTGCAAAATCTGCATTCTCTGCTAAAAATCCGTATCCCGGATGAATTGCATCACAACCTGTCAATTTTGCAACGCTAATAATGTTCGTCAAATTTAAATAGCTTTCTTTCGAAATCGTTGGTCCAACACAATACGCTTCATCTGCAATTTGCACATGAAGTGACTCTTTGTCTGCTTCAGAATAAATTGCAACTGTTTCAATATCCATTTCTTTACAAGCGCGAATAATTCGTACAGCAATTTCTCCACGATTGGCTATTAATACTTTTTTTATCATCACAAAGACTCCCTTATTACGCTTTTACAAGAAATAGCGGTTGTCCATACTCAACAAGCTGTCCGTTATTAACAAGAATTTCAACAATTTCGCCCTCTACATCTGCGTCAATTTCGTTAAATAATTTCATAGCTTCAACAATACATACGATAGAATCTTTCGATACTCTGTCCCCAACACTTACATATTGAGGTGTATCAGGCGAAGAAGAGGAATAAAATGTCCCTACCATCGGTGATGTGATTTTATGTAGGTTTTCATTTTGAACAGCTTTCTCTTCTTCTTGTTTTTGCACTTCTACTTGCGCTGCCGCTACTGTCGTTTCTACTTCAACAGATGCTGCTGGTTGTACTACCTGTTTCGTTACCGGTGCTTGCACAGCAACAACTTCATTACCACGTTTTTTCATTTTGATTGTTGTACCGTCTTTTTTGTATTCAAATTCATCAATATTAGAGCTATCAATTAATTTAATTAATTCACGAACTTCTTGAATTTTAAACATGTAAAATCCACTCCCATACTCTTGTTTGTCCCGTTTTTACAGATTGGCATCAAATTGATTTACTGTAAAAATACGATGTATTCTATTAGAAAATTTATTCCTATGACATTTACTAATAGAAATATTTACTATTCCCATCTTACGCTAAATTTTTTAAACATTCCAATTTATATTTCTTTATTATAAATCGGAATTCCTGTAAAAATATTATTCCACCAAAAAATTATTACCTAGTAATAATACCAAGTTTCACACAAAATTGGCAAGACCACTTCTTAAAAAACATTCTTTACTTTTTCAAAACTGTACAGTATAAAAACGTAATTCCCTCAGCGTTCTTCATTTTATCTACGGTAAAAAACATATTTTTACCAAATATTATTTTTTTGTTTACGCGCCGTTCATTCTTCCTTCATAAAAGAATAGTATGTTCAAAGTGTAGAAAATTTATTGTAGTGAGGTGTGGACGTATGATATGGCTCATCCTGTTCTTGCCTGCCGTAGTGATTTGGGCATTGGTCCTCTTCATCCACGTCAAATCTGGAGAAAGTAATCACCATCATCATGAACCATTAATCTTTTACTCACAGCGTATTTCCCCGTTTCCAATTGAAAATACTAAAAACAACTGCAAAAAAGATGAAATAGAAAAAGGCTATCGAAAACGATAGCTTTTTTCTATTATTCTTTTATCTAATTTGAAGCAAAAACACCTATTATAATGAATATGCCACTTTATTTTACTGATGGATCAAATTTCACACCTACATCTTTTGAACCACCTTCACTTCTTACGAGCTGAATAATTTTATTCGCTTCTTTTTGTGAATGCTTTGCCGACTTGACTGTTACTTTAATGTCCGTTCCATCAGCTCTTACAAGAGCATCCTTATATCCACCTTGAGATTTAATCACTGTCTCAAGTAATTCTTGCTTCGCTTCCATTGTAGTGATTGCATCAAAGTTATCTTTCGCTTTACTCTTTTCAGTTACTGAAGATTTTGTTGAATTTATTACTTCTTGTAATCTTACTTTCTCTGCACTACGCTGATCTTCCATTTGCATACGTAACGCTGTGAAATTCTCATCGCTTGATTGAACTGTTACGTTAGCATCTTTTTTACTTGTTTCTTTTTTACTTGTTTCTTTTTTGTCATTCTCTTTTTTGTCTGTTTCTTTATTTGTAGTTTCCTTGCTTGTATTTTCTTTTGTTGTCTCTTTATTTGTAGTTTCTTTCGTTGTTTCTTTTGTAACTGCTTTATCAGCACCTTGCTTTTCTTGTCCCATCTTTTCACTCGTTGCCGGTGTTGCTGTATTCATTTTATCAGGAGTTGTTACATAATAAACAGATAGCACAACCACTAAACTTAACATCGTTAATAACCAAACCGTTTGTTTTTTTAACACTTTATTTCCTCCCTATCAATTTTTCGGTGATACTGAAACGCGATGAGGTGGTACATCTAATAATCGCGTCACAGCTTCTTTTACCATCGCTTTTATTTGTATATTATCCACTCCCTTTGCTACGACAAGGACACCTCGTACTTTTGGTTTCTCTGTTCGCAAAACAATTGGAGTTTCTTTATCACCTTCACGTATAATGACTGTCTTTTCATCAAGAGACTCGTCTTCTACTTCCCTTTTCCCGCCTGTTTTATCAGTTTCACCTGTCGTTTGTGAACGTTTTACTGTATTTTTCTCGAGTATTTTTTCTTCAGATGAATCTAAATTCACTTTAATAGTTACATCTTTTACTCCGGCTATCTCTTCTAAAGCAGCTTTCAATTCTTGCTCATACGCTTTTTCGTATTTTTCTAAATTTGACATATTATCATTGTTTTTTTGTCCGAAAGTTGGTACATCTTTTTCTTGGCTTTGACTTGTCTTTTCTTTAAACACAGGCACTTCTTCTTTTTTAGGTGATAAGAATTTACTAGAAAACATAAGCGCAATCCCAAGTATGAGTAGGACAAGCAAAAACTTAGGTGTTACCTTTTTTCCCTTCTCATTACTTTCTTTTTCATCCCCATTCAATAGGTTTCGAAAAAATGAGAACCTCGAATTTTTATCTTTATTGTCCATTTACGCTACCTGTCCTCCCTTCCATCTGAACTTGGATTTGTTTATCCTCTAGTTGCCACCTGCTTGAAAAGAAATCTTTCATTTCTACATTCGTTTCTTCTATTTTTTTTGGAGGTTCTTTCATATTAATTTCAATTGGCTTTACTGTTTCAATTGCATCATTTTTACTACGTTCTTTTTCTGTCAACGTCACAACCACAGATTGAATATCTTTCGCTGACTTTACTTCTTCTGCATGTTCCACTGCGACTATTTGTATTTCAGAGACTGTCATACCATACTTTTTCTCAAACTCTTTTCCTACTTCTTTCGTCATTTTGGCAGCCATCTCTTCTAAACTATATGCACGTGTTAGAGCTTGTATTTCTTTTTTCTTCGAATCTATCGAATTTTTTACAGATCCTTCTGCTACGTACTTTTCTTCATTGAAATTTGCGATAACTTCATTTACATCTGTTTGTAACAACTTAAATAGAGGCGTTAAAATTAATACGACTAACAATAGACTTACAACGAATTTAACGTATTTTTGCAAATTTGAACTTGGAAGAATAAGATGAAGCATTGTCGCTAAGAGTAAAAAAACGATAATATTTCTAATCCACTCTGTAACAAATTGCACACTCTTCACCTCCTACCGCATCATGAGAGTAATGTTCCCGGCAGCAATAATAATTGTGATACTTAAAAAGAACATAAATGATACGATAGCTAAGCAAGCAAATACGTAAATGATACTTCGTCCAATGATATCTAAACATTGAATAATTGCTCCTCCGCCTACTGGTTGCAATACTGCTGCTGCGAATTTATAAATAAACGCGATACAAAAAATTTGAATCGCTGGGAAAGCGACAATTAAGCATAAAATAACGAGCCCGATAATTCCGACTGTGTTTTTTAATAATCCAGATGCACTAATAACAGTATCCGCCGCCTCAGTAAACATCCTTCCTACTACAGGAATGAAGTTTCCTGTTACAAATTTAGCCGTTTTTACAGCTATACCATCAGCAACGGCTGACGCTGTTCCCTGTACAGATAATACGCCTAAAAAAACCGTCAAAAAGATACCAATAATCCCAACACTAACGTTTTGCAAAAGCTTGGACAATTTCGTAACTTTATATTGATCACTCATCGTGCTTACAATACTTAATATAGTTGCAAGTAATAAAAGTGGTAGAACGATATAGTTCATAAGAAGCCCACTCGTATTCATTAAGAAAATGATGATTGGATGAAAAAATGCTACAGAAACAACACCGCCGCCTGTTGCTATGAGTGCAAGTAAAATTGGTAATAACGCTAGTATGAAATCTACCATTGTTTGTATCGTCTCTCTTGCATATGTCATGACGACATAAAAACTATTTAAAGCGAAAATAATAAGTACCATGTATACGACTGCATCAGCGATTTTACTCACGCTACTCTTTGAAAAAGCAGATTGCAACGATTGCAACAATGCACTGAAAATCGTTAGCATAATGAGCGTTCCAAGTAACTTTCCATTTGCAACAAGCTCGTGAAATAAATATTTTAGTAAACCTATCATCCACTCTTTTATGGAGAACTCTTTTTCTCCCTTTACAAACTCCATAAAGCTTCCTTTTTGACTCTCTGGTAAATAGCCTCCATACTTTGTAACAAGCCCGTCCCAAAATTGCTTCACATCTTCAATTCCGAGCTTATCCAATTGTTGATCAACGACGTTTGTTTCTATAGGAGAAGCTTGTACAACAATCGGTAAAGAAAAGAAAAGGAAGCAAGCAAATAATAGCTTAGCTCCAAACTTCCTCAACATTCACTCCCCCTTATCCCGTAGGTAAAAAACCAAGAATTGTTTCAATTACAACCGTCAAAATAGGAATTGCCATGACGAGAATTAAGATTTTTCCAGCTAATTCAATTTTCGAAGCGATTGCACCTTGACCAGCATCCTTTGTAATTTGCGCACCAAACTCAGCGATATAAGCAATCCCTATAATTTTCAATAACGTTTCTACATATACGTTGCTAACCTTCGCTTCACTCGCCACTCTCTCAATCATTTGTAAAATAGAATGAATTTGATCGATTAAGAGAAGAAACATCATGCTACCAATGAACACAATAAATAACGATGTAATACTAGATTTATGCTGATTTAAAACAGCTGCTAAAAATGTAGCAACGAGGCCTAATCCGACAATTTGTATAATTTCGATTCGAACCGCCTCCTTTACTGGAAGAGAAAGACACTTTTAATCTTGTCGAATAGAGTATTAATTAAAAATGCTACATGAAACAAAATAACGACAAAACCGACAAGGATAACCCAATTCGCAATATCCTCTCGCTTTAATTCTTTTAGTACAGTATGAATGAAAGCTAAAACAATGCCGATTCCGGCGATTTGAAATATTAATCCAACATCAATGGACATCGCCTTTCTCCCCCCTATAGCAGTAAAATTACGATAAGTAGCCCTGCTAGTACCCCTAAACTCTTTATCATTTTTTCATATTGTATTTGTAATGCTTTCGCTTCTCCTTCTTCTCTCTCCAAATGTGTAATACATAAGCGAATATGTTTTTGCTGTGATTCACGATCATGTTGTCCAAGTGTTTCACCAAATTGTTGCAGTATTTCATACTCGGTTTGTTTAAACGCCGTTAACGTCCAGTTCTCCTTCAAACTATCAATCCAAGCTTCTCTAACTGTTTGCTCCCCGCCCTCTAGCCGTTTCGAAAAGCTTTGAAATATCCAATTTAATGGCTTCGGCATTTGTTTGACTAAACGCTCTGCAGCCTCAGATAACGGCGTGTGTCCATACATAATTTCAGCTTCTAATGATTGCAATGCTGCCTTCAATAACCTAAGTTGCCGTGGTCTCTCACTGTACCTTTTAGCGTATGAAAATCCGAAAAAGGTGCTAACAGCAACTATTAATACCGCACCAAATATTTTCACCATACGCCTTGAGCCTTTCTATGAGGTAATACTGATTTTCCATATTTATCTTTCACTTGCATAACCGTTCCTGGCCCTCTCGCTTTTGACAATTCCACAAACCGATCAAATACACCAAGTTCCAGCACCGCCTGTAACGATGGACGTTTCACAACATCATCATAAGAAAATCCGTGTGCACTTATAAAAAGCTGAACGCCGGCATGCACCGCCTCCATAATTGCTTCACTATCTTCTTTACGTCCAATTTCATCTACGATTAATATGTCTGGGCTCATAGAACGGATCATCATCATCATTCCTTCAGCTTTTGGACAAGCGTCTAATACATCTACTCGCGTGCCAAAGTCATATTGCGGGATTCCTTTCACACAGCCCGCAATTTCTGATCGTTCATCAACAATTCCCACTTTACATGAAGGGATTTTCGAAGCACTTACACCTTGACTCATACAGCGTGCTACATCTCTTAAAAGTGTTGTTTTCCCCGTTTGCGGTGGGCCTATTACCATCGTGTTTAACCATCGTGATTCATAAAGATATGGCAGAAGCGGCTCAGCAATCCCTATTTTTTGACGGGCAATACGAATATTAAAAGAAGAGACATCCCGAATCATTTTCACTGCACTTTTTTCTGTAATGACTTTTCCAGCTAGGCCAATTCTATGTCCTCCTCGTAGTGTCACATATCCACGTTTCAATTCCTCTTCCATCGTATAGATTGAGAATTGACTTAATTTATTCAATAAATGGATTGCATCTTCCGCTGTAGCGATATAGTCATAGAAAAACACTTCTCCATGTGCGATACACTCTAGTGGCCTTCCAATTCGAACACGAATTTCCTCTAGAACATCGTATTGTTTACAGCCTTCAACTAACTGTCTCATCGTTTTCGGTAAAACTTCTAATACTTCTTTCATAAGCTTCTCCCCACTATAATCGACTTACTATTTCAACAACGCGATAAAAATGCAGCCAATTCCAAGCGCTAGAAAAAAGAGTTTCAAGAAAGAAATCTCACTTGCTACACTCGCTATGCCAATTGTCATTGTTAAAATTAATACGGTCGGTCCAACAAACGCCAACATACCATTTATAAACAATGCTTTCTTCGCATCATTCACGTAAAGCATAAGCAAAGCGGCGAATATTTCCGCGCTACCTGAAAACAACCGAAGTAACCCCATAACAAGCACGGATGTTTCCATTGCCGCTAGCCACTGTTTCATTCTCCCACCTTCTCCCATAACAGTTACTACTTCCTTATTCTGAAAAAGAATATATTTGTACAACCATATGCAGAGGTTGTCTATTTCAGAAGTAAAAACATAATTTTTCTCTATCGACTTTATTGGAATCTGAATATTCTCATTAATTTATGGTATATTTAATAGAAAAGGAGCATAGATGATGAAGGAAGTTACTTTATTACCACTCGATTTACGATATGCAAATGTGATTTTTGAGCTATCAAGTAATCCACATGTAAAAAATGCATTAGGGATAAAAGTAGAATCAGTGGAAGATACAAAGGCATTCATTCTTTTTGCAATTGGAGAGGAACGAAAAAAACACTCCTTATCAAGAGTGATTGTAAGTGAGGAAAATGAAATAATTGGCCTCACGACACTTAAACATATTAATTACGAACAAAAGCACTCACATATTGGAAGTTGGCTCGGCTATCAATATTGGGGAAGAGGATATAACGAAGCTGCTAAAAAAGAGATCTTTAATATCGCTTTTTTAGACTTGCAACTTACATACGTATTTGCCGGTGCTAAAACGACTAACATTCGCTCTTTAAAAGCACAAGAGAAACTACCTTACATTTCATTACATGTGGAAAAACAATTTCCAGACGTACACGCTGCTTTGGAGAAAGAAGTAAAATCACCTTGCGTACTGCATGTTGTATCATGCGAAAAATTTTCAAATTGGTTGGAAGTACGAAATGAGGGGGGAAAATATGAAGGGATTGAAAATTAGTTTAACAATTGTAGTAGAATTAGCTATTATTTATCTTTTTTCCAAAATGGTCGGCTGGTCATTTATGGAGAGCTTTTTCCTTGGCAGTCTAGCAATATTTGCAATTACGTGGTTAATTATTATGAGTACCTTTAGAAATAACAATATGGATCATGCAACGAATAAAACTTTTACCGGTATTGAAACTGGTGAAATACGCCCGTTTCAAATTGTTTTGACTCCATATATTATGGGTACCCTTTCACTCGTCACAGTTAGTTTTGTTATAACCGCAATTTACTATCTTCCCTACTTCCTATAAAGTGAAACTATAATCAGTGGGGGAGTTATTCATCCCCCATTGATTATTAGCCCGCAAATAACGGGATAAAAAAAGCACTCGTGATAATCACGAGTGCTTTTCTACTATGCACGAGAAACGTATTTACCTTCACCAGTGTTGATGATAAGCATTTCGCCTTCGTTAATGAAGATTGGTACTTGTACAACAAGACCAGTTTCTAATTTAGCTGGTTTTGTTACGTTAGAAGCTGTGTCACCTTTAATACCAGGCTCTGTTTCTGCCACTGTTAATTCAACTGTGTTCGGAAGTTCAACACCAAGTACTTCATCTTGGTATGTCATAATAGATACTCCCATGTTTTCTTTTAAGAATTTTAATTCGCGCTCGATTTGGTTTTCGCCAAGTTCGATTTGCTCATAAGTTTCGTTATCCATAAATACGTGAGACTCACCGCTCGCGTATAAGTATTGCATACGACGGTTTTCGATGTGTGCTTTTTCTACTTTTTCACCTGCACGGAATGTTTTCTCTTGAACAGATCCTGTGCGAAGGTTACGTAGTTTAGAGCGAACGAATGCAGCACCTTTACCTGGCTTTACGTGTTGGAAATCCATTACTTGCCAAAGGGCATTGTCCACTGAAATTGTTAAACCTGTACGAAAATCGTTTACTGAAATCATGTAAAAAAATCCTCCTGTGTATTACAAAATAATAAGTTCTTTTGGTGATTTCGTTATTACTTCATTACCTTCACTTGTTACAATGATATCATCTTCGATACGTACCCCGCCAACACCTGGAATATAAATACCTGGTTCTACTGTTACAGCCATACCTGGTTCAAGTACTGTATCAGAACGGAACGCTAAACCTGGTGCTTCATGGATTTCAAGACCGATTCCATGACCAGTAGAGTGTCCGAAGTATTCACCATATCCTTTTTCCGTTATGTAATCACGCGTTAATGCATCAGCCTCACGACCCGTTAAACCAGCTTTAATACCGTTCACACCACGTAGTTGTGCTTCTAAAACGATATTATAAATTTCTTTTAATTTATCAGATGGTTCACCGACTGCAATCGTACGAGTAATATCAGAGCAATATCCTTTGTAATAAGCGCCGAAGTCTAATGTTACGAAATCTCCTTTTTCTATCACTTTTTCAGATGCCACGCCGTGCGGTAATGCCGAACGAAGACCTGAAGCAACGATAATATCAAACGAAGAAGATGTTGCTCCTTGTTTTCTCATGAAAAATTCAAGTTCATTTGACACTTCAATTTCAGATACTCCCGGGCGAATGAATGATAGAATATGCTCAAAGGCAGCATCTGCAATCTGTGCAGCTTCCTTTAATATCTTAATCTCTGAATCAGTCTTTATCAAGCGTAACTTTTCTACAAGCCCAGAAGTTGGGATGAATTCAGCTTCGATCGCTTCATTATGGGTTATGTAAGAGCTATATGTAAGAGTATCTTGCTCAAAGCCTAGCTTTTGAATTCCAAGTTCTTTAACTTGTTTCGCAACTTCATCAAGAATTAATCCTGCATGCTGCACTATTTCGTATCCAGCCGCTTGCTTACTAGCTTGCTCTACATAACGGAAATCTGTAATAAATAGAGCACGCTCTTTTGAAATTAGTACAACACCAGCTGTTCCTGTGAAATTCGCCATATATCTACGGCTATGTTCATTCGTTAATACGATACCGTCAATACCAGCCTCATCAAACGCACTTCTTAATCTCTCGATCTTTTCCATTACTTTATGCCTCCCTCAATTTCTCCATTAATGCAAATAGCGCTAGCTTATAGCCATAAAAACCAAATCCAACAATTTGTCCCGCACAAACAGCCGCTGTGACAGATTCATGACGAAACGACTCCCGCTGATGAATGTTAGAAATATGTACTTCAATAACTGGAATCGACATGCTTGCGATAGCATCCCGAATCGCGTAGCTATAATGCGTAAATGCTCCAGGATTTAAAATGATCCCTTCATATATATCTTCAGCCTCATGAATGATGTCAATAAGAGCACCTTCATGATTCGATTGGAAACATTCTAATTCCACTCCCATTTTTTCTGCTTCTTGTTTCATATCTGCTTCAAGCGTCGCTAACGTTCCTTTTCCGTATACATTTACTTCCCTAACGCCAAGGCGATTTAGGTTCGGACCGTTTACGAGGAGTAACTTTTTCATTTTCTTAAAACTCCTTAATATTAAAGAATGTCTATACGACATTTTAACATAGGAATCACTTGTTTGAATAGTTTGTCTTCTCGAGCCCTTCTCCTCTATTCGTATTATTCGATTCGAATGCTACAGAATACGAAATAAAAACACCATATAATATAAAGATACATATTGTCGTTACAATTGTTTCTTTCGGTAAATGGAGTGCACTTTTAATAACAGGTGCCATTAGCCCCATCCCCAAAAATAATAATGCCCACCAAAACAAACCGTATAGTACGCCAGGTAATACTCCTTCAAACTTTTTAAAAAGAGCTTTATAGAGAAATGCCACTAAAATTGAAAGAAGTCCCATACAAACGATACCTAGTACATTTCCCCAAACCCCTTCTTTCCAATCTCCAAATGCAAACGGTAAAAGTAAATAGTTAGGGCCAGCTTCTGTAAATGAGAATATATGAAGGAAATACCATATACCTCCCCAAAATAAGCCACCAAATAAACCAATTTGTACAAAGTTTCTTATTGTTGATTGTTCTTGATTCACATTGACACCTCCGCTCAATAGTATGCCCGAAACTATTTTGAAGCATGTTTAAATCCTGCAAAATTTGTCTATAAAAAGAATAAGAAATGTCCGACTCTCGTAACATTTTCACTTGTCATCTGCCTGTATTTGTCGATAAAATAAAGGAAACTCGGTGATTGTCTTATTTCAAGATGACAGAACCAAGTATGACAATTGCCTCTTTTTCTACATAAGAGAGAAACAAATACAGGTTGGTGTTAACATGGCAGAAGAGTCAAAACAAATATATGGCGGGCAGGCAGTCATAGAAGGAGTTATGTTTGGCGGTAGAGAATATACTGTTACAGCGGTTCGTCGTAAAGATAAATCGATTGAATTTTATCGTTTACCACGCGTTCGTAATAAAGCATTGTCTCTACTAAAGAAGATTCCATTTTTACGAGGTATTGCCGCTATTGTGGATGCAAGTGCGAATGGAGCGAAACATTTAAACTTTGCTTCAGAACGATTTGATGTCCACCCAGAAGATGATGAACAATTTGCAAATAAAAAAGAAGAACAATCAAAATTAACGATGGTATTAGGAGTTGCAGCAGTTGGCGTTTTATCGTTCATATTCGGTAAAGTAATTTTCACAGCAGTTCCTGCACTTTTAGCTGAATTAACGAGACCGATTTTCCCATCTCATACAGGGCAAATCATTGTCGAAAGTGTCATTAAGCTCATGCTATTATTGAGCTATATATACTTCATTTCTTTAACCCCACTTATTAAGCGGGTATTTCAGTACCACGGTGCGGAACATAAAGTAATCAATGCTTATGAGAATAATCTTCCACTGACTGTAGAAAATGTTCAAAAGCAAACTCGCCTCCATTATCGCTGTGGCAGTAGCTTTATTATATTTACGGTCATTATTGGAATGTTTGTCTATTTCCTCGTCCCTACAGATCCGCTTTGGGCAAGGGTAGTAAACCGAATTTTATTAATTCCAGTTGTTCTCGGTATTTCTTTTGAAGTATTACAATTTACCAATCGATTACGAGATGTCCCTGTTTTACGAGTACTTGGATATCCAGGATTATGGCTGCAACTATTAACAACAAAAGAACCAACAGATGATCAAGCGGAAGTTGCAATCGCATCGTTTGAAGAATTATTACGTTTAGAAAACAAACAATAATTATTTAAAAATGGTGTTCAACTCCTTTCCTCATCGTTAATATACTAATTTTAATATATGTTTTTAGGAGGTGTCCCTTATGAACGGTCGTTCGTTTACATTCGCTATATTTGTGCTTATTATCGGATTAGCAATATTCGGCCTTGTTTCATCTGTTATTACAAATCCAATGCTAGTATTGAAAAACATTGGTATCATGTTGGCTGTCGTCGGTATCTTTTACTTACTCTACAAAATGTTTACAAACTCTAGTGGTTCTGCAAATTCGCAAAGCTCATATAAGCGTGCAGCGAAACACTCGAACCGCAAACACGGGAAACAAAATGTAGCACCCCTAAGTAATTCTTTCTTGAAACGAAATGCTTCTGATGACAAGGGGAAAAAGGGTAATTCTCCATCGTTGAAAAGAAAAAGAAAACAATCTCATTTAACTGTCATTGAAGGTAAAAAAAACAAAAAGAAAGACCGTGCTTCCTTTTAGGAAATACGGTCTTTTTTTATCCCGGTTGGTACGGGGCTAATAATCAGTGGAAGATGAGCCTCCCTACTGATTAAAGTTTCACTTTATATGTTGAAGCACTTCTTTCAAACTTTTTTCTTTCATACTTTCGATACGAAGGTGATGGTTTTCAAATTGCAAATTTCTTGTCACATCATTAGGCACGACGATACATTTTAATCCTGCTGCAACCGCTGCTTTCAATCCATTTAATGAATCTTCAAATACAACAGCTTCTGACAGTTCAATTCCTAATTCTTCTATCGTAACTTTATAAAGAGCTGGATCTGGTTTTACCTTCTCTACATCTTCTCGCGTTTTAATCACTTCAAAATAATCTCTAATTTGTAGCTCTTCTAAAAAACGAACGACCCACTCCCTAGATGAACTAGAGGCTAATGCGATTTTCAATCCAAGTTCTTTCGCTTCTTCTAAATATTCTTTTACCCCGTCACGAGCTTTTGGTATTTTCATTTTCTCTTTATGTAAAGTTGTTACTTTTTCCTTTAATGCATGCTCGTTAAATTTTTCTTTTAATTGCTCTTTTAAATATGCATAAAGCACTTCATCTGTCGTTCCAATACATTTTGCAAATTCCTCTAAAGGTAACTCGCCGCCATATTCACGAACAGCATCTCTGAAAGAGTGAAACCATATTGTTTCTGTGTCCACAATTAATCCATCAAAATCAAAAATAATTGCTTTCATTATTCTCCCGTCCTTTTCGATTGAAATAAAAAAGGAAACGCCACACGTTCCCCTTAATTACTTTTCTCTTCATTTGCTTTTTGAACACCACGAAGTGTTTCTACTCGAACTTCATCTTGTTCAAAGTATTGTACTAAATCACCGATACGGTCAATTGATTCCCAACTTAAATGATGTTCAATTCCTTCTACATCATTATAAATTTTGCTTTCATCCACACCGATAATGCGCATAAACTGTTCTAACAATTCATGACGATATACGAGACGTTCTCCGATTTTTTTACCTTTTGATGTTAATACAAGCCCTCTATATTTTTCATAAATTAGATACTCGTCTTTGTCTAATTTTTGTACCATTTTTGTTACAGAGGATGGATGTACACTAAGCGCTTCAGCAATATCAGATACACGGGCATAACCCTTTTCATCAATCAACAAATAAATTTGTTCAATATAATCTTCCATACTAGGGGTAGGCATCGGTTTCCTCCATCCAATTTCATTTTGCTTATTCCGTACGAAGCAATCAATAAAATGATACACCAGAAAGAATAACGTGACAAGGTGGAAACGAGCCTAAATATATAAAACAAAAAAAGAATACAGATTCCCCTTATGTAAAATATTGAATTTCTGCATCAGGAAAATACTCATATATATAACCTCTTATTGTTTCTTCCAATACTTCTGCATCATCCTTTTGATATACATATTTCCCAATCCCGTATCGTCCCCATTTATATTTACGCTTCGCTTCATCCATTTCAAGCTTTGTATTTGGATAACGCTCTTGAATGACCTTTTTTGCCGGTTTCGTAAAGCGATGCTGAATTAATTCGAACGTTAAATTTGGTATCACCATATCTTTCAACGCATTGTACAATCGCTCAAATAATTCTCGGTATCCTTCTTCCCACCCTTCATGCATATAAATTGGCGCAACTATAAAGCCAAGCGGATAATTAGCCCCCGCTACTTTACGAGCAGCCTCAATTCGCTCTTCAAATAGCGACGTCCCCGGTTCAAAATTTTTAATCACATAACGTGAATTAATGCTAAATCGAAAACGCGTTTTCCCATTATGCTTTGCATCTAATAAATGATCAACATGCGAATATTTCGTAACGAAACGTAAACGTCCATGTTCACTTTCTCCGATAAACTCTATCGCCCGCTTTAATGCATGCGTTAAATGATCAATTCCAACGATGTCTGATGTACACGCCGCTTCAAATCTTGTTATTTCAGGGGCCCTTTCATCCATATATTGCTTTGCCTTCTCAAATATTTCATCTAGATTCACATACACGCGAACGTAAGGTTTATTCCCAAGCGTCGTTTGCAAATAACAATAATGACAATGTCCCATACACCCTGTTGCAAGCGGAATTGCATATTCAGCTGACGGTTTTGATGTATCGAACTTTAACGTCTTCCTCACCCCAACGACAAGTGTTGCTTTTGCATTACGATACTTTTGCAATTCATTTTCGCCTGGTAAATTTCTAATTTGATTGTGTGATGTCGTTTCACGAATTTCCAATCCCATCTTCGTAAACTTCTCATAAAGCTCTTTTCCAAGCGGATATTCGAGTGCCCTCGGTTCAAAGTAAACGAGTTTTGGCATAAATGGTTTCATGTGCTTCCCTCCTCTCGTTAGTATGGGAAGCACAGAAAAATTAACACAGATTAAAGTTTTCCACTTCAGTAACTTGTAAAGCAAGTTACTGAATGTTATAATTTGGATAACAGCTACCTTGCAAGGCAAGTTACCTGGATAAAAGGTGGTGAAATCATGCACAGCCAAATGTTAAAAGGTGTACTAGAAGGTTGCATTCTATATATCATTTCACAAGAAGAAGTGTACGGATATGAACTGAGTACAAAATTAAATAAACACGGCTTTACATTCGTAAGTGAAGGAAGCATCTATCCTTTATTGTTACGCATGCAAAAAGAGAAACTTATTGAAGGTACATTAAAGGCTTCCTCTCTTGGACCGAAGCGAAAATATTATCACGTAACTGATAAGGGATTAGAACAGCTTGAAGAATTTAAAAAAAGCTGGGGGATGGTTTCAACGACGGTAAACAACTTATTACAAGGTGAGTGATAGGGATGAACGCGAAAGATATGATAGAACTAAACAACAGAAAACGCAAACTTCTAACACCTGAAAACGAAGCTGCTTATGGCGATATGCTAGTATATCTTCGATTATCTAACGTACCTGAACATCAAGTAGAGGAACTATTATTAGAAATATTAGATCATCTCATCGAAGCACAAGCAGAGAATAAAAATGCTTACGACATCTTTGGTGATGATTTACAATCTTATTGCGATGAACTTATATCGGCTTTACCAGCTCCAACTAAGTTAGAAAAAATTTCTTTGATCGGCTTTGTTATTAGCTTACTTCTCGCTATACAGTTTGGAATAGATACCGTTGCTTCTCTTTTCATTTTTCTTTTTGAAAAGAATACAGAAAGATTAAGTCCACCTTTAAGTATTCCTGGGACTACTTTGTCTATTTCACTTATCGTACTAGGTATACTTTTCATTTTATATTTATTAAAACGCTATTCTTTTGATCAAACGATGAATTGGAAAAAAAAGATTCTATTTGGATTCGCATTTGCTACTCCATTTTGTTCAGCCATCTTTATAAATATTTATTTCAAAAAACTACCTTATCTCATTTATCATCTTACCTTTTGGCAAAACGCTTTAATCGCTATTCTATTTTATATTTTATATAAACTACTATACAAAAAAACAAATTTTTAACAGCCTTTCAAACGGCTGTTTTTCTTCTGTATAATTTTACAAATTGAAAAATTTCATAAAGAAAATAAGAAAAATGCAAAATAATTAAAGTTAATTGTTGACGTGATGCTTTTATTATCGGTATCATAAATCTTCGTGAGCAATTATTTTTCGTTATACGATTTTTTTATTATTACTGAGTTTTTGAGAGGAGAAATTTGATGTCAGTTAAGAAGAAAACGCAAGTACGCACCGGCAAAATGGTACGTGAACTAATGTTAGCAGACGAAGATGTAAATGCTTCGCTAATTATGGTATATAGTGAAAACGGTGTAAACGTAGAAATTAAAATCGAGGGCTTAACGCCAAAATGTAACGAAGAATTATTTTTGAGCGGAAACGTGGATTGGAACAAGAGTGTTATTTATAAAATTGTTGATTTCACTGGGAACGCGGAAGTTGGTAAAGTTACATTAACAGCGATGAATAAGAACAATGTTTCCCTAGAAATTGAACGCGTTATGTGGAGCAAAGAAAATAAAGAAGCTGCTGAGCAAGAAGAAACAGTTGTAGAAGCTACTCCGAACAAAGAAGTAGTTGTAGAAGCTCCTAAAGCAGTTACACCCGCTCCTAAACCTATTGTGCGTGTAGAAACACCTGCTGTAGCACCTAAGCCTACTCCGGTACCAACGCCGAAGTCAGTAAGTGTTGAAGCAGCTGTAGAACTATCTACTCCAGCACCTGTGAAAAAAGCAGTACCTACTCCAGTTACAAAGCAAGAGACAGCACCGGTTACTCCTGTAAAACCGAAACAACCTGCTTTGACTGAAACAAATACAAAACTACAAGAAAATTATGTTAAACTTGTGAAAAAGACAATTGAAGTTTGTCAAGATTACGAGCTTGGCATCGACATAGATGATTCTATTGAAGGATTAAAAAAAGAGCTACAAAGCCAAGGTATTAGCGTTACATTCGACAAAGAAATTATGGACGTTGTAAATCGCCTTCGTTCTTTACAAGATAAAGGAATCAAAGTAGAAAAAGTACTTAATTTACTATAACAAAATAAGGAGATGGCAATTGCCATCTCCTTATTTTTTATAATTCCATTCATTACTTTCATACTTCTCTTTTGCTAAAGTTTGAACTTCATGTAACTGTTCTTCTGTTAATTCATAAGGCACAAGCTCTACCTCTAATCCTTTTTCAAATCCAGTTTCA
Source organism: Bacillus sp. FSL R9-9410 (assembly GCF_038050385.1). Taxonomy (NCBI): domain Bacteria; kingdom Bacillati; phylum Bacillota; class Bacilli; order Caryophanales; family Bacillaceae; genus Bacillus; species Bacillus sp. FSL R9-9410. Next base: position 699,807 of record NZ_JBBOTV010000001.1, on the reverse strand, counting down.
AATGCTGTGATTAACTGTTCAATCGTAAATGTACGATCTGTTAATTCATTAATCGCTACCGCTTTAGAAGAAAACATGCTCTTCATACGCTCTTTTACACGTTCATTCGGGAATAAAAATAGGTCGTATAACTCATCTAAATCTATTTCTAACGGAATCGAACCGTGTTGTAAGATAACACCTTTTTGACGGGTTTGAGCACTACCTGCGATTTTTCTTCCTTCAACTACAATCTCATACCAAGATGGTGCATCAAAACATACTCCTGAACGCGGATTTTTTAAATTTTCACGATCCTCTTCTGTTTTCGGAACTGCATAATATGCTTCTAATCCTAATGCCTTAAAACCGTCTAATAAGCCTTGTGAAATAACACGATACGCTTCTGTAACTGTTTTAGGCATATCCGGATGATCTTCAGACACAATAACACTGTACGTTAATTCTTTATCATGTAGTACACCCCTACCGCCTGTTTGACGACGAACAAATCCATATTTCTTTTCGTTAACTACATCCATATTTATATCTTTTTCAACACGCTGGAAATACCCAACTGTTAATGTTGGTACTTCCCATTCGTAAAAACGAATTGTTGGTGGCATTTTCTTTTCACTTTGCCAATTTAATAAACATTCATCTAACGCCATATTAAATGCTGATGAACATTGACCAGAGTTAATATAACACCATTTTTCTTTTCCCATCCTGCACCTCATATAACCAATTATTTTTCACATTCTCTAGTCTACCAAATTCGACAAAATTTGTGAAAGAATACGAAATTTCTTCTTATATACAAATGAATCTGTTGCATAAATACATATGGGCATTATAATATTGAAAGTAGGATAAGAAAAAAGGGAGCGATAGAATCGTGTCAACAAACTTGATTATTATACTAGCCGCAATTGCAGCATTCATCGGCTACACTGTATGGATGTATTTCTATCAGAAAAAATTAATTAAAACACTTTCAGAAGAAGAATTTCGCGCTGGCTACCGTAAAGCACAGCTTATCGATATTCGCGAAGCGGATGAATTTAACGCGGGACATATTTTAGGTGCGCGTAACATTCCATTATCACAAATTCGCCTTCGCCACAAAGAACTTCGCCAAGATCAACCGGTTTATTTATATTGCCAAAGCGGATTCCGTACAGGTCGTGCAGCTCAATACTTAAAAAAACAAGGCTACACAGATTTCTACCAATTAAAAGGTGGATTTAAATCTTGGTCAGGCAAAATTAAAAAGAAATAACATACAAAAACTAGCTGTATAATTCAGCTAGTTTTTTCATTCCATATTGTTCGCAATGTACAGTAGATTTTGTTTAATCACATCTTCATCTTTCTCATCTACATTACGATATAATAGCTGATATTCAATCCCCTTCTCTTTCCATATAAGCGTAGCAAATTCGTCCCCTCGCTCGTAATCATCCTTATTTTTAAAATAAGCAGGTGCTCCATTATTCAATTTCATTTGTTCTTGAAATCGATTCTCTTCTACGAGGTATGGAAAACTGTAAGAAAAGTTGGCCACTGTTAATTCTATATAATCGTGCCTTCCTTTCTCTTGTTGCTTATATTTAATCGTTAAGACAGCATTCTTCTTTCCCATCGTTCTTACCTCTCCCTTCACATCACTCGTAATGTCATAAGGTAAAAACGTTGGAACTTTAAACTTCGCCGGAAAATATTTTGGAAGTTCCTTTAGCGGAATCGGATCAGTAACACGGTCCTTAGCCCCTCCTGTTGTTCCTACAAATGTTTTTTCTTCTTGCATCGTTTGCTGAAATGAACATGAGCTAAGTATTACACTAGAAAACACGAAACAAATGATGCCTTTTTTCAATTTGTTTCCGCCCTTTCATACCGCTCTCTTAACGAGCGAAGCGTTTATACTCTCTTCTATTCGCTTCGTTATCAAACGCCTCCTCCGAAAACTTTCCACGTTATTCTCACACATTTTGACAAAAATTCTTTGCAGACATACAAAAAAGACCTCGCTATTCTTACGCCCAAATAAAAAGGTTACGCGAATAACAGAAGTCATGCTTATAACATAGATTGTGAAAAGCTTTTCAGGTCAAGATTTTTTTCATTCTTATTATTTTCCCCTTATAATTAAGGAAAGAGGTGATACATATGGCCAATATAAAACAAATTGCAAAAACTGCTGGTGTATCTATATCAACTGTTTCTCGTGTCCTTAATAATCATCCTTACGTAAAAGAGGAAAAACGTAAGCGTGTTTTAGATGCAGTTGAAGAATTGAACTATGCAAAAAATATAAATGCTATCCATTTAATAAAGGGTAAAACATATACAATTGGCGTTATGCTACCTTTTATTAATCTTCCGTACTTTAGCACGATCATTGAAGGAATCGGAAACGAAGCGTTAGCAGCTGGATATCATATTAATTTATGCCAAACGAATTACGATAGTATTGAAGAAGTTCGCGTTCTTGAAATGATGAAAATGAAACAATTTGACGGGATGATTATTTGCTCTCGAACGAGTTCATGGGAACAAATTGAACCGTTCGCAAAATTTGCCCCTATTATTTCATGTGAGAAAATGAACCATCCCCTCATTTCATCTGTCTATGTAGATCATTATGAAGGATTCCGTCTCGGTACTTCCTATTTACTCAGTAAAGGCCATGAAAAAATCAGCATTTGTTTAGCAAGAAAAACAAGTGTTAATTCAATCGAGCGTGAAAAAGCTTTCGCCGATACCCTTCGTCACGAAGGAAAAACAGTTTACCCTGATTGGATTTTCCATCAATGTTATACGATGCAGGACGGGGCAAAAATACTTCACCGTATTTTAAACATGAAAAATCGCCCAACCGCTATTTTCACAGCGAACGATCAAGTTGCTGCTGGTTTATTAACAGAAGCAAAAAAACATGGCATTCGCATACCTGAAGACCTCGCTATCCTGGGATTTGATAACCATGAAATTTCAAAAGCATTAGAAATTTCAACTATTGAACATCCCGGTCTCACGATGGGATCACGTGCTTTTTCTTTATTCCATAAACAGATGCAAAACGAACAAATTATTGGCAACTCAGAAGAACTTTCATTCCATTTAATTGAGCGAGAAACAGTCTGAAAAAGGAGCGTTAACTATAGCGCTCTTTTTTCAACTCTTCACCTATTGACTTTATATTTTTCATCTCATATAATTAACCTAACGAACGGTAGGTAGGGGATGAAAATGACAGCAAACCGCATTAAAGCTGTAGCACTTTCTCATTTCGCGCGCTACGGCTACGAAGGAACTTCATTAGCAAATATTGCTCAAGAAGTTGGGATTAAAAAACCATCGATTTACGCACACTTTAAAGGAAAAGAAGAGCTATATTTTACATGCTTGGAATCCGCTCTTCAAAAAGATTTGCAAAGCTTCACAGACGATATCGAAAACTTTTCAAATTCGTCTACTGAAGAATTGCTCTTAAATTTGTTAAAAGGCTATGCAAAACGATTTGGTGAAAGTGAAGAATCAATGTTTTGGTTACGAACTTCTTATTTTCCGCCGGATGCATTTCGCGAACAAATTATTGATAAAGCGAATGTACACATTGAAAATGTCGGAAAACTTTTATTCCCTGTGTTTAAAAGAGCAAGCGAACAAGATGAACTGCATAACATTGAAGTAAAAGACGCTTTGGAGGCTTTTTTATGCTTACTTGACGGCCTTATGGTTGAACTACTATACGCAGGTTTAAATCGTTTTGAGACACGTTTAGAAGCTTCTTGGAAAGTATTTTGGCGCGGACTTTCAAACTGACGGATTGCTCCTTTGCAATGCGTCGTTTTTAAGCCCTTTACCTAACGACTGGTAGGAAGGAGAAATGACATATGGCATGGATTTATGTAATCATAGCTGGTATTATTGAAATCTTTTGGGTGATTGGACTAAAAAAAGCGGAGGCACCACTTGAGTGGGCTGGTGTTGCTCTATTAATTACAATTAGTTTCGTCTTATTATTTAGAGCATATAAAGATCTACCTGTCGGCACTGTATACGCAGTCTTTACAGGAATTGGAGCTGGTGGAATCGTTCTTACAGAGATTTTCATCTTCGGAGAACCTTTCTCTATCGTAAAAGTTTTATTAATTGGTTTAATCTTCTTCGGAGTAATTGGTTTAAAACGAGTAACAGAAGAAAAAGAAGCGAAGGAGGCCGCATAAAATGGCTTGGGTATTTTTAATTCTAGCTGGTATTTGTGAAATTGTTGGTGTACTCTTTATGAAAGTAGCCACTGAAAAGAAAGGCTGGGCACCAAAAGTTATTTTAATCGCTAACTTTGGCGTAAGCTTCTTCTTCTTATCTCTTGCAATGAACACATTACCGATGGGAACTGCTTACGCAATTTGGACTGGAATCGGAACTGCCGGAAGTGCACTTCTCGGTATTCTTATTTTCCGTGAATCAGCGGATTGGCGCCGCCTTGCCTTCTTAAGCTGCATTCTGTGCGGCGCTGTTGGCTTAAAATTATTAGGCTAACGTGAGGTGAATGTCATGTGGAAAGAAAAAGGAAAACAAATGTTAGCATGGATCACACTCGGGATCGTCATTCTATTACAAATAAGTTTTCATATAATAGAATGGTTGTTTCATAGAGTAATATCCATTCTTACATTCCTTCCTAACATGGCACTTGAAATTGCATCTATCGTTTGGTCAATTATTGCCTCCATTGCAATCGTAATTATATGGAGTATCGCCAAGCTATGGAATAAGTTATATAAAAAGGACAGTTCTTCTGAAAAGAAGTAACTGTCCTTTTTATATTCATTCAGATTTTCTATAGAAATTTGATGCGATAAGACAAAGCAGACCAACTATGACAACACTCATACCAATCCCTTTATGCAAACTAGGAAATAGCGGTGGTATATCCGAATAAAAATTTGCTAATATGAGACCAATTGAGCATAAAAGTACCCCTATTCTATATAACCATTTTCTTTTTTCCATCATTCTCCCTCCTAAAATTTTCATACCCTCCTTTCTTTTGGACATACTACCTAAAAAAGGAGTGGATCATATGCAAAATTCTATACATAAGCAGATCCTATTTTTATTTTTTCTCTTTCTCATTCTCATCATCGTTTTCAGCTTTATATTACATACTCCGAAAGATTTGCCGAATAGCGTTTCTGTTTATAAACTACTGCTTTCATATTGTCATTATTGAAGAAGGTGCCTTGTATGAGGCACCTTTTAAAATTCTCTCTTCTCATATAATTTTACCGAAACGAAGACAGATGCTATGAACATGCATATTGAACCCCCGAATAATAAGCTATTATATAATTGAATTTGTTCCAGGTTGATTTGAAAGAACGTCTCTAAAATAACAATCGGTACTATAAATATGAATATTGTAATAAAAACAGTTTTTTTATATGCTAACCAAAACGATATTGGTAAAACAAAGCTTAAATACACTAAAATAAAGCTAATACTAGCAACCACTGTCGTTTCAATAAATTCAAATACATTAGCTTCATTCCCATCACAACACAAACATATTAGATAAACAAACCCTAACTTTCTTTGCAACATCATATCTTTTAAGACTAGTTGCTTGATCATTTATTACACCGCCTAATATGAAAATGCCCCTTCTATAACTCTGCCTCCTGAAACATTTTCATTGAGAGCAACATTGATATGACTATACTTACTAACACTCCGATACCAAGAACACTCATTGATATTATAGCATCTTCAGATTGAAGTACTTTTAGCATGATTGTTTTATCACCAAAAACATTGCACATAAGTCCAATCATACCCATTAAAGGAAAAATCATAATAACATTCAAGACAGTAGTAGCTTTATATCCTCCGATGTAATTAGTAGGTATCATTACTGCACAATAAATCAAAGTTGCTAATATTGCTGAAAATATTACATATCCAGGAATAACTACATCTCTGTCCAGCAAAATATTTCCTAATATTACGACTATAAAAGTTGTACTCAAACCGGCTATAATAAATAATGTGGTTGAAATATATTTAGCTATAACTATCTCTTTTCTTGTTATAGGCAAACTCACTAATACTTTTCCTGTTTTACTTTTCTCTTCATAATAAAAAGAAATATATATAATCGTACTACATGTTACAAATAATCCTATTGCAATCCCCATTGGTTCTACGGAATTCCTAAAAATAGATAAAATAGTTATTAAAAAATAGAAAGGAAACATCTTCTTCTGTAAGAAAAAATCCTTCAAAATCAACTGTTGCATATGAATTCTCCTCTCTATAAATCACGCGTTTCATAAATTTTAATTGTAAGAAACATAGAAACGATATAGACACTAGCTAATATAATTCCTCCAACTATAAATACACCAATATGCATTGGATTCATAATCCACTCAATGAATGAAGGTGCTGTTTCATTCAGCCCATCACTAATAAATATCCAAAGGATTCCCCCCACTCCTATTGATGCTGCTGATACTATACTTCTTACTACCTTCGATTTTGTACCATAATAACTAGGGAAAAACGTGACAACCAAAAATACGGCGTAAACAACTCCATTTATTACTTCATACCATGGAATTTCAATGTATAGATTAGGATGATATGCACCGATATCACCAATGACCACAATGCCTCTTATAAGAAAAACAACTAACATAGTAGAGAACATACCACCTACAATAAATATTGCACAGGAAATATATCTAGCAATTATGATATCCTTTCGACTTACCGGTAAACTATTTATAATAATGTCACTTTTATTCCTTTCATCCATAAAGATTAACGTCATAACGGAGGAAAGAGTTATAAATAGACAACTCATCGGAACTAACAATTCACCACTTGGATCTAACATAAATAATACAAGGGGCACAACAAGATTCACTAACCAAGTTACCCGAAAAAAGAACAAATCTTTATATATGAGCTGACGCATAGGCACCTCTCCCCTTCGCAGTGTAAACGATGATATCATCTAAATGAGGCTTTTCTAATACAACCTCATTTCCAAACCAATCTATAATTGCTTGTTTATCCTCTGCTAAACCTTCGAAACCAAATTTATTTTTTCGTAATCCAACAAATAGTTCTTTTCCTTCTCGATCTAATAAATCATTGTTTCCCTTTACTATTACGTAGTTCTCCATTAATTCATCTTTCTCACCAGTAAATATAATTTCTCCATCATTGATGAACGTAATGTAATCTGCGATGCGTTCTAAGTCTGTTGTAATGTGCGTTGAAAATAAGACAGATACTTCATCTTCCATTACAATTTCTTGCAACATATCAAGTAATTCACTTCGAACAACTGGATCTAATCCTGCTGTTGGTTCATCCATAATAATGAATTCCGCATGGTGTGAAAGTGCGATTGCAATCGCAAATTTCATTTTCATCCCTTTGGATAACTCTTTAATCTTTTTATACGTTGGAACTTGTAATCTCTGCATATACGATTGATACTGCTTTTCGTCCCACTTTTTATATAACGGTGCAATAATCCGTTTCATTTGCTCACACGTTAAATCTTCGTAATAATGATTTTCATCATATACAAAACCAATATTTTGTTTTATTTCCTTTTCGGCTTTCTTATTGTCCTTACCAAAAATTTTTATATCACCACTCTCTTTTCTGATTAAATTCATGATCATTTTGATCGTCGTACTTTTTCCAGCACCATTCGGTCCGATAAATCCCATAATATATCCACGTGGCAATGTAAAACTTACATTTTTCACTGAGAAATCTTGATAAGTTTTACAAACGTTTTTTAGCTCTAACATCTCTTATTCCCCCTCGTATAAACACGCAATCATCTGTTGCAACTCTTCCAGTGAAAGCTGTAACACTTTACTTTCATTCACAATCTCTTCCACTTTACTTTCCAATAGACGTAGCCGCTGTTCTTTTAATAGTTCATTATTTTTACGTGAAACATAAGTCCCCTTCCCAGCAACAGTTTCTATATATCCTTCTTTTTCAAGCTCCTCGTACGCGCGCTTCGTTGTAATTACACTAATTTGTAATTCCTTCGCTAAGCTACGAATAGACGGTAATTGGTCTCCACCCTTTAAACCACCATTTAAAATAAGCTGGCTCAATTGTTTCCTTATTTGCACATAAATAGGGTCTTGGGAAGAATTCGAAATAATAATATTCATGTTTTCCTCCAGTGTGTATATACTGTATATACCTTATATGCACAGTATATACAAAACATCCTATTTTTGGCAAGAAAAAAAGACCAACATTTTCCTGTTGGTCTTTCGTATATGTATCACTTTTCAAAGCGATCTAACATTTCGTCTCTCATTCCGAAACTAACAACCGCAATTCCTACATACATAAAAAGAAGGAATGCTGGATGAACTGTATTGTACCAGCTGCTATCAACAATTAAATAAATCGTTAACGCCACAACAAGAACAAACGCTAAAATAAACATATAAAAGTGTCTTGTATTACCCATGATAAACTCCTCTCTTCTCTCTTCACCATTCAACAGTATATTGTATCGAATAATTCGATATGACTCAAGGTTAACTTTCTGTTATGTAATCAAGTTCTATCTTTACAATGTCCTCACACGCTATTGAAATGATTGTTCCTTGTTTATCAATCGCTGTCACTTCTCTATTATCCATTACACGGTGCGCTACTCTTTCTAACACTTTCCCTTGGTCTCTGTAACAAAATTCTTTTACATCTTTAATTGTTTCTCCATTTTCTAGATGGTATACCATTCTATAACATCGATATCCCACGCTTCCACCCCCGCCTTGCTCGTTTTTTCACATATACATAAAAATGAGTAATTTCTACCTCATCACATCTTCTTAATTTCAATAAAATTCTAACAAAAATAAATACTTTTATCAAACCGACTTTTTCAACAAAATCACCTATAAAACCGCATCTTTACAGCAATATGAAACAAAAAATATAAATTTTCAACATTTTTTCATTCTAGCCGCATCAATGTTGCAAAAAAAAAAGAACCCGCATGTAGCGAGTTCTTTTATTCCAATCACACTTGTACAGGTGCTAGCTTTTCATAACGTAAAACTGGTTTACGAGCAGCTAATGTTTCATCTAAACGCTTTATTACTGTTGTATGTGGTGCTTCTTGTACAACTTCTGGATTTTCTTCTACCTCTTTAGCAATTTGAATCATCTTATCAATGAAACCATCTAATGTTTCTTTTGATTCTGTTTCTGTTGGCTCAATCATAATACATTCTTCCACATTTAATGGGAAGTAAATTGTTGGTGGATGGTAACCGAAATCAAGCAGACGTTTTGCAATATCTAATGTACGTACACCAAGTTTCTTTTGACGACGACCTGACAATACAAATTCATGCTTGCAATGTCTGTCGAATGGAAGATCATAGAATGGTGCTAATCTTCTCATCATATAGTTCGCATTTAATACAGCATACTCAGTTACTGCACGTAGTCCATCTGGACCCATAGAACGAATATACGTGTATGCACGAACGTTAATTCCGAAGTTACCATAGAATGGTTTCACACGCCCAATTGCTTCTGGACGATCATAGTTGAAGTGATAGCCATTTTCCGTTTTCTCTAAAATCGGTTTTGGTAAGTACGGAATTAAATCAGCTTTTACACCTACTGGACCAGAACCTGGGCCACCGCCGCCATGCGGACCTGTAAATGTTTTATGAAGGTTTAAATGTACAACGTCAAATCCCATATCTCCTGGGCGTGCTTGGCTTAATACAGCATTTAAGTTTGCACCATCATAGTATAATTTACCGCCTGCGTTATGGACGATTTCTGCCATTTCTAAAATATTTTCTTCGAATAGGCCTAATGTATTTGGATTTGTTAACATAAGTGCTGCTGTTTCTTCGTTTACAACACGTTTTAAATCATCTAAGTCAACAAGACCATGTTCATTTGATTTCACCGTAATTGTTTCAAAACCAGCTACTGTTGCAGACGCCGGGTTTGTTCCATGAGCAGAATCTGGAACAATTACTTTCGTACGGTTAAAGTCACCATTTGCTTCATGGTATGCACGAATTAACATTAAACCTGTCCATTCTCCGTGTGCACCAGCTGCTGGTTGTAACGTAACAGTATCCATACCTGTAATTTCAATTAAATGTTCTTGTAAGTCGTACATTAATTCCATTGCACCTTGCACTGTTTTTTCATCTTGAAGTGGATGAATATTTGCAAAGCCTGCGAAACGAGCTACGTTTTCATTAATTTTCGGATTATATTTCATCGTACAAGATCCAAGTGGATAGAATCCAGAATCAACGCCGTGGTTACGGTTTGAAAGCGCTGTGTAATGGCGCATAATATCAAGTTCAGATACTTCTGGAAGCTCTGCATCTTCAACGCGAATATAATCGCTCTCAAATACATCTTCTAATTTCACTTCTTCTACATCTAATTTGGGTAAGCTATATCCTACGCGTCCTTCTTTAGTCACTTCAAAAATAAGTGCTTGGTCTTGGTTCTTCATTGGATAGCCCCCATTTCGTTTACAAGTGTGTCAATTTCCTCTTTTGTACGAAGCTCTGTTACTGCTACAAGCATATGGTTTTCATGCTCTTTATAATCACGGCCTAGGTCGTAACCACCGATAATATTCTTTTGTATTAATACATCATTTATTTCTTTAACTGGACGTTTGCAATCTACAACAAATTCATTAAAGAATGGTCCAGCGAACGTTACAGTGAAGCCTTTCGCTTCGAATTGACGTTTTGCATATTGTGCTTTAGAAATATTTTGACGTGCCATATCTTTCACACCTTGTTTTCCAAGTGCCGTCATTGCAACTGATGCTGCTAATGCATTTAACGCTTGGTTTGAACAAATGTTAGACGTCGCTTTATCACGGCGAATATGTTGTTCACGTGCTTGTAACGTTAATACAAATCCACGTTTACCATCTGAATCCACAGTTTGTCCGACAAGACGTCCTGGAATTTTACGCATAAATGCTTTCGTTGTTGCAAAGTAACCACAATGAGGTCCACCAAACTGCGTTGGGATACCAAATGGCTGTGCATCACCGATTACAATATCAGCACCAAATTTTCCTGGCGGTGTTAATGCGCCTAATGATAATGGATTTGAAGAAACGATAAATAATGATTTTTGTTGATGAACGATTTTTTCGATATCAGCTAACTTTTCAACTTGTCCGAAGAAGTTTGGATATTGAACGATTACACAAGCAACTGTATCATCTACTTCACTTTGTAATACGTCTAAATCTGTTACACCGTCTTTATGATCAATTTCAACAACTTCAAGATTTTGACCTTTTGCATATGTTTCAAGTACCGCTCTTGATTCTGGATGAACTGCATTAGACACAAGAATTTTCTTTTTGCGAGTATGACCAGCTGCTAACATTGCCGCTTCAGCTAATGCTGTACCTCCGTCATACATAGAAGAGTTCGCTACATCCATTCCTGTTAATTCACAAATCATTGTTTGGAACTCAAAAATTGCTTGTAATTCCCCTTGTGAAATTTCTGGTTGGTATGGTGTGTAAGCTGTATAAAATTCTGAACGAGAAATAACATGATCCACAATTACTGGAGCGTAATGATCGTATACACCTGCTCCTAAGAAAGAAGCGTATTCTTTTAAGTTCGCATTTTTGCTAGCCATTTGAGATAGCTCTTTTAAAAGCTCTGGCTCTGATTTTGCTTCTTTAATTTTCAAATCCCCTTTAAAACGAACACTCTCTGGAATATCAGAGAATAACTCATCAATCGTTTGAACGCCGATTGTTTGTAACATTTCTCTTTTGTCTTCTTCTGTCATTGGAAGATAACGATGCAACATGAAATCTACCCCTCTCCCCGTTACTTTGAACGTTTATAAAATGGTGTTGGAACAACTACTGCTTTGACGCGTTTATTACGAATTTCAATTTCTACTTCTGTATCAACTGTTGCGTATTTCACATCAATTAGTGCTAAACCAATGCTTTTCTTTAACGTTGGAGATTGTGTACCACTCGTTACTTCCCCGATTTTTTCTTCTCCTATAAATACAGGGTAATGCGTACGAGGAATACCGCGTTCGATTACTTCGATGCCGACTAATTTACGAGATGCACCGTTTTCTTTTTGCTCTTTTAACGTTTCTTTTCCAAAGAAATCTGCTTCTTTATTTGGTTTTACCGCAAAGCCAATTCCCGCTTCAATCGGTGTAATATCTTTTGATAACTCTTGTCCGTATAACGGAAGTGTTGCTTCGAAGCGAAGTGTATCACGAGCACCTAAGCCACATGGTTTTAATCCATCTTCTTCTCCAACTTCAAGAAGTTTCACCCAAAGTTTTGCAGCATCTTCACTCTTACAGTAAATTTCGAATCCATCTTCACCTGTATAACCTGTACGAGATACAAGTGCAGGAATTCCATCTACAAGAATATCGTTTTTAAATTTAAAGAACTTAATTTCTTTCAAATCTTCTGACACAACTTTTTGTAAAATGTCTTGTGCTTTTGGTCCTTGAATTGCAAGTTGCGCAACTTCACTAGAAACATTGACTACCTTCGCATCGCCAATTACATGACTTGCTAACCATTCGTAATCTTTCTCGATATTTGATGCATTGATTACTAATAAATAGTCTTCTTCACCACGTTTGTAGATTAATAAATCATCTACTGTGCCGCCATTTTCATAGCACATAGCTGTATATTGTGCGCCTCCTACCTTTAAGGTAGATACGTCATTTGTAACAACACGTTGTAAAAATGCTAAACTATCTACACCCTTTACCTCTACTTCTCCCATATGAGATACATCGAACAAACCTGCTTCTGTACGTACAGCTTCATGCTCTTCTTTAATGCTTGAAAATTGAACTGGTAATTCCCAACCACCGAAGTCGATTGTTTTCCCACCATACTTCGCGTATACATCAAATAACGGTGTACGTTGTAATGTAATCATGCTCTTTCCCCCTTATGCTCTGACAAATCAATAAAAGTTGCTTCCCACATCTAAACATTTTCATTCTGAAAAGATAAGGTTATACGGAATCTCAGTATATTTTTTTATGAAAGCGTAAATAAAAAGTTACTTTCTTGGATAAAATACGAAAGATTCCACACATTTCACACCATTATCCTAACATCATTCGCTATATTTCATCAATATTCTAGCATAAAAAAAAATTTAGAATTTTTTATTCTTAATCATATTAAATACAACTTTCAAGATTTAGTCCTAAATCATTGCCTATTCTTTAACTTTTAGTAATTGTGATAGTGCCTTATTACGAGGCTTATAATAAAGATTTTTAAAATAATCACTTTAGTTTATAAAAGGTGGGAGAGTCTTAATGAATGTCGATATTTCCGTAGATCGAACGTGGCAAAACAATTTTTTAAAAAGAATTGATGAAGATGGTCCTTGGACAAATTGGGATTTATATCATTTAGCTTATAAAACAGAGAAATCATTACTCGTTCCTACTTTTGATGGATTGCAAGCACCGAAACATTTATCACATTTCACGCCGCTTCCGCATCAATTGGAGGTCGCTCAAAATGTCATTGAACAAATGAATGGTAAAGCGATTCTAGCAGATGAAGTTGGACTTGGAAAAACGATTGAAGCTGGACTTATTTTAAAAGAATACATGGTTCGAGGACTTGTAAAAAAGGTACTCATTCTCGTTCCAGCTTCTCTCGTATCTCAGTGGGCATATGAACTTAACACAAAATTTTTTATTCCTGCGGTCGCTCAAAAGAAAAGTTATTCTTGGGAACAAGCTGATGTCATCGTTTCATCAATCGATACTGCGAAACGTTCACCGCATCGCGATATCGTTTTAAACCTAGAGTATGACCTTATTATTATCGATGAAGCACATAAACTAAAAAACAATAAAACAAAAAACTATGAATTTGCACAGCGATTAAAAAAGAAGTTTTGTTTATTACTAACCGCAACTCCTGTTCAAAATAAAATTGATGAAATCTTCAACCTCGTTTCTTTATTAAAACCAGGTCATTTAGGCAATCAATCTAATTTTGAAGAATATTATGCTTCCAAAAATCGTTCCACTGAATCCGATGAAGATTTAAAAGCTCTTATCAATAAAGTAATGGTTCGAAATAGACGCCATAACACTGGCATTGATTGGCCGAAGAGGCATGTACGAACAATCTTCGTTGAATTTAATGAAGAAGAACAAGCTTTGTATAATGAAATTGAAAATTGGCGTGAACAAAATGCCTTTACATCTGCTTTCTCATCCTTAACTTTAAAACGGGAAGCATGTAGTAGTCGTGAAGCTGTTTACTATTCATTAAAAAAACATGTAGAAAAACGGCAGAAAGAAAATGAGCATTACATAAAGGACCCACATATTGATGTGCTGATGGATAAAATTAATCATATTCCGTTCAACTCCAAAGCAAATAAAGCACTAGAGCTCATAAAAGAAGTTAACGATAAAGTCATTATCTTCACTGAATATAGAGCTTCACAAATGTATTTACAATGGTTCTTACAACAACATGGCATTTCCTCTGTCCCATTTCGCGGTGGATTTAAGCGCGGGAAAAAAGATTGGATGAAGGAGCTGTTCCAAACTCATGCCCAAGTATTAATTGCGACCGAAGCTGGTGGTGAAGGAATTAACTTACAATTTTGTAGCCATATGATTAATTACGACTTACCGTGGAATCCAATGCGACTTGAGCAAAGGATTGGACGTATTCACCGTCTCGGACAAAAAAATGATGTTCATATTTATAACTTAGCAACAAAGCATACTGTTGAAGAGCACATTTTAAAACTACTATATGAAAAAATTAATTTATTTGAACGTGTAATCGGTGAACTCGATGAAATTTTAACAAGAATCAACATGAAAAATATTGATGCACATATTCAAGAAATTTTCGCGCAGTCAAAAAGCGAAGGTGAAATTCGAATCAAAATGGAAAATTTAACATCTATTATCGATTTTGCGAAGCGCAATGAAGCAGAGGTGCAGGACTATGCAGCAAAATGAAATTCATAATTACTTATACAACTTTTTTGAGGCGAATAACTGCGAAATTTTAGAACGTTCCCCTCACCTATTAGACGTACAGTTAACAATTGAAATGGATAAATTATTAATGAACCGCCCTTTCTATTGGCACTATCTTGAAAAAACAGGAGGCGTTCCGAACCCGATGCGCCTTACTCTTATTACAAATCCGGAAAACGAAGAAAACGACGGTGAACTTATTCATTACGGTTCACCCCGTTTGCATCAAATATTTGAAACGACAAAAGAACTAGGCTCATACATACGTTTATATGAGGAAGTGAAGCATAGCGGGGCAACTCATACCCCCCTTCATCCTTGGCTTGGTGTAAATATAAAAGTATCTTATCAATGTGACCGAAAAAAAGACATACTTCATTCCATCGGTATTCATCTTATTTCTGGGACAATGATTGCAAACTTTCATGACACTTTAGCAGAGATCAAACTCACACCAAAAATACCTGACTTTTGTTTTACCCTCTCACCTATCATTAAGCCACAAAGTGGCTTACAACGTATAGAGGATGCTTTAAAAAGTATAATTGCTGAAGATGACCACACGTGGGCAAAAGAAGCGAGAGTGCGTTGGAATCACGATTTAGACCTTTTAAATCGATTTTACGAAGATAGCGATGAACTTCCAGAAAGCTATGAAATTGAAAAGCAAGCATTACAAGAACAATACGAACCACGTATTACAATACAAATTATAAACGGCGGTCTCTTTTATGTTACCGCAAATCATTTTCTATCTTAAAGAAAGCTCCTTCAACTGTTGAAGGAGCTTTCTTTAAGATGTTTTTTCATCCTATTCTCTATCGTCATTACGCTCTTGTTGTTTTTTCTCTGTCATACGTTTTTGATATGCACGATCCTTCGCGCTTACATGATTTGCATCAGTTGGAAGATTTTCTTTTGAACGACCAATTCCATTGCTCATCTGTTCCCCTCCTTTTTACAAACTTCAAAATGCACCTTTATTTTCAGCTAAAAGCACAATCCTTATACAAAAAAATAAGAGCAGCCAGTAGCTGCTCTTATTCATTCACGTATTTTTGAAACATATCATGGATGCCTTGATTTACGAGGTTCGAGATCTGTTCGTCAGATTTATTCGGATAACGATCACGCAATCTGATAGATGCCTTCACCATTAAATTTTCTAATACAGAACGGCCACCTTCTCCATAAATAATTTCAGCATACTTAACAAGTCTTCCATCCTCTAATGTTGCTGGATTATGATTGAAGAAAAATTTACTCATTGTCTCCACCTCTCCCTTTGATAACGTTTACATTTATATAGATTATTTATGTTATTTATTTCACAATATTGTATGCATGTATATTTAATTAGTTTCATTATAAAGCAACATATCAATAGTAATTATGTGATTTTCCGTCCATTTTGTGAACAAACCAAAAAAATGAAAGCGTTTCCTTTATTATATACTAAAAAAACTTACCACGCTAGGGACAATTTTTTTAATCTACTAATCATCTACTTTTCTTTTTTTTATTAAACCTTATACAATTTTCAGAAATTATATTATAAAATATATGTATGACTTAAGGAGGATTTGTATGAATCAAAATAAAAAAGCTATATTAGATCTTGTCTTTTATCTCGTATTCCCATTCCTCATTTGGAAATTTGCAAAACCTTATATCGATCCTTATTACGCAATGTTAATTTCCTCTGTTCCGGGAATTATTTATACACTGTATACCTTTAAAAAAGAAAAACAGTTTAACGTTACAGGGTTCTTTATTTTAATTACACTCATTTCTAATACAACGGTAGACTTAATATCTGGATCAGCGGAACGAATGCTATGGAATGATGCATATTATCATATCGTACTTGGCTGCATCGTTATATGTACAATCTTTATAAAAAAACCAATTATGTTATATTTCGCTGCGGACATCGCAGCGCTGCAAGGTCATGACCGCGATAAAAGTCGTGAGCTTTACCGGGATAGTCGCATATATCCAGCACTGCAATATTTAACACTATTTTTCGGTCTTCAATTTATATTAAAAAGTTTCTTGAAAATCTATTTCATCTCTGTTTTCGGTGTAGATGGATATGGTGAAATGAGAGCTATTATGACCGCTGTTGGGTGGGGCATTTCTATTTGTATCGGAATTGGATTTGTATGGGTAAACAATAAAATACATGCGGTTACTGAAGAAAAAGAATCTGTGCAATAAACAAAAATCCCCTAGCATCTTGTTATACTAGGGGATTTTTGTTTTGCTAAACATATTACGAAAAAGTTAGCTTGATTTTTTTCTTTTATTTTTTACATTTCGATAAAACAAAGCAGCACTCAGTGGCATAACACCAAACCATTTATTTAAGAATGGCTCTTTCTCCGCACGACGTTGTTGTTTCTGTTGTTTTCGATCCTCTTTTGGAGCATCCATATATGACACAAATTGCTGTGTCACAAAGCGTACATAATCATTAGTAGACATATTATCATCACCTCTACTTGATTAGTATGTCCACTTTTTTATTCATTAATCTTTTGCTTTAATTCATTCATAATTTGCTTTACCGACTTATTTGTCGTATCGATATGAATATCAGCCTCTTCATAATAAGCTCGGCGCGATTCAAATTTCGTTACAAATGCATCTATATCTTTCTTCTGAAATAGTGGACGTGTCGTATCTTCACGAAGCCTTTCTGCAATTACATGTGGATCGCAATATAAATACACAACAGTTCCATTTTCCTTCATCCACTTTCGATTTTCCTCTCGTTCAATAATTCCTCCACCAGTTGTAATAATTACATTCTGAACCGGTAGTGAACGTAACATTTCACTTTCATATTCCCGAAAAGCCATTTCGCCTTCTTCTGCAAAAATATGCCGAATCGCTTTCTCTTTCTGCTCTTCGATTTTTTGATCTGTATCTACAACTTCCATATGGAGTTCTTTACTTAACGCTTTTCCAATTGTTGTTTTCCCAGCTCCCATATAGCCGGTTATGTATATAGATTTCATTTTCGTTCCTCTCAATCATCCGTTATTATTTGTTATTATAACGAAAGATACTACTTTATTTAATAAAAAAACGTTTTGTTCTTTTTATGAAGAACAAAACGTAACATACTCGCTATTTTCTCGCAATCAAACAAGCTGGCTCACTTTTACTTATAAGTACCTCTTCTCACCCACTGCGTTGCAACCCATTTCTCGCCTTTCGTTACAGGTGCTCCTCCATGTAACGTAAGCTCATTTAGTGATTGATCTTGATAAAAATACTCAAAGTATACTGCCATTCCCTTTCTAGGGTGTACAGAAAGATTTAATTTCGGAAAGAATGTCTCCCCGCCTTCCTCTACATCATTTAAGTACATCACAAGAGTACTTATACGATTATTAGCAGCTGATCTACTATGTTCCGCAAAATAATCATAGTGCGCTTTATATTCTTGATCCACTTCATAATTTAAAATGTGCAATCCTTCTCCATGTGCTACAGGAACATTCATGATAGATGAAATTCGTTTTTCAATCTTGGAAGTTAGTTCATTCTCTTCCAAAAATGCACCGCTACTCGTTCGAATATCATTTACATTACGTGACGAACCAATTTTAGACCGCTCTATTTTGTTTTTAGACAATTCGATTAATCCGTCACATTCTTCATCACTTAATACATTTGCTAATACGACAATAAGGGGTTCTTCGAATTTTGAAATAATTTGTATTTCCCTATCTTCTGTCATAATCGTATTTCCTTTATGATCAAAAATAGTTTGTTCCTTATTTTCACCTATTTGATTGTTAGTTGTCATTTCCTTATCTCCCTAGAAAAAATGATTGGATAGCATGAATATATCATATTCTTTCTACCTTTCTCTTTTTTGAGAAAATTTAAACTTTTAACTATCCTTTTTATCCCTTTCCACAAAAAAATTGACTCTCAACACATTGTAAATTAATGCTTCTCCCCCGCGTATTTTACACATTATCCTTCTACCCAATCCAATATTTTATTATCCCTTTTCCTATAGCGAAAGCTCACTTTGTAGAAAACTCTCTTTTTTGTAACACATTGCAATGAAATGTTAATAACATCATTTTCAAAGACGTACTTTCCACTCACTTCTCCTCTTTCATACTGAAATAAAAAGACATCCTCTTTTTCTTTTTGCTGTAAGTCTCTTTTTATATCTGAAATAGCTCGATCAACAAGTTCCTCCATGAAAAAACTTTGTTCTATTTCAGAATAGAATTTTTTATCCGAAAGTAACATATTCGTTTCGTACATCAAAAAAGAAATGAATAAAATAAGAAAAATAATTGTTCCTGGCATTGCAAATCCATCTTGTTTTCTCATGTTTCTATCTCAATTTCACTATAGCGTACAGCCACGCCTTCATATATTTCACCACTTATATCTTTCACATATATATAGAGCAAATGAGGTGTTAATTTATACGAAATCGCTTCAATCCTTTGCAATATAGATTCCCTTCCGCGCATATTTACTTTTCTTATTAAATTACTATTCACTTTTTCATATGTCACCTCATCGCCATTACGAAGTTGGAAGCGCAAAATATGTTCATCATTTTCTAGTGCTATCTTCCTCCCTCTTAATACTTCACGAAACTCTAATTGCATTTGTCCTAAAAACACATCCCACTCCCATTCATTTAATCCTTTTGAATGTGTATTTTCTATCCCCATAATCTGAAGACGTGGTAAAAGTAAAAAGAACATTGATAAAAGCAACAAACATGCAATCATTTCTATTAACGTAAATCCCGCTTCCTTTTTACCTTTTCTCTGCATAAAGGCATTGCTCCATCGCTTTTCCTCTCATATCTTTCCACATCGTACAAACTTCATCTCCTCTCCAATATGTGTAATATACAATTCCTTTTATGACTTGCTCTTTTTCTCGCTTTTCCTCATTCTCATACATAAATAAGGCCGCTTCTTTTTTTAATAGTATTAATGCTTTATAGCTCATTTTTATATTTTTTCTTTCTTGCATAATTAATAATGTTTGCGGGAGCAATAACGATACCGCCATCATTATTAAACTTAACGCTACAACCATTTCAACCATTACTGATCCTTTTTGACACTTCACGATACGTAAATCTCCCTCTTCCAAGCTGAAATACAATCTCATATTTATACCCTCGATAGGAAAGTAAAATCGTACCACCTCTATTAATATTCCCGCTCGGATTATATGTCATCGGATTTGGAAAGGTATGCAAATCAATTTGGACATCTTTATCATATTCTCTCTTAACAATTAAAAAGTCCGTCTCCGATTCCGAAATATAATACATCTGTTTCCCTTTAAACCAGCGTAACGTATAATGTTTTTGACGCTTAATCGCCAACTGCTGCATATACAAAATATCATTTGAAAACTGTTTCAAAAACTGCTCGGCTCTTTGTTTTTCATATAATGAAGTAACATTAAAATGCGTAACAACACTCAGTACAGAAATAGCAAATAAGACAAGTAGCATTTCTAAAAGCGTAAAACCTTTTTGTTTCACGATTTCCCGGCTGTTACTTTGCCATCATCAGAAATATGGATTGGTTCACCTTTCGGGCAAGTTTTAGAAGTAATATACTTTTCTGTTTCAAGTTCCTCTATTGATGGAATCTTATTATGTTGCAATTGATATGCTTGTATTTGTGCTTCTATAGATTTCACATAGGCTGTACATCCTTTTCCTTGCACGGATGAGCGCTGTGTAACTACATTTGGAATAATTAATAGTAATAATACAGTTATGACAACCATAACTAATAACATTTCTAAAAGAGTAAAACCTTCCTCATTCTGCATGTAAATCCCCCCTAAATTGAATTCATCATTTGAAACATCGGCATAATCATCGCTAAGTACATCAGAATGACTATAACCCCAAGACATGTAAATAAAATGGGTTGAATCACAAATAACATACGTTTAATTTTTTGTTCTACCTTTTCAATAATGTGCTCACTGTAATCACCAAGCTCATTTGCTAAATTACCGTTTGCTTGTCCATGCGTAATGATATAAGCAAGTTCTTTCTCGTAATAACCGCTTTTATCAATAATAGATTGTAACGGTTCTCCTGCAATTAATTGCCGCTCAATTCGGGCTGCTTCATACTGAAAGAACGGATGATACTTTTGCTTCATCATTATTGTTAATGCTTCGTGCACTGACAATCCACCGTGTAATAAACCACTTAATTGAGCGGAAAAATAATGCGAATGATTTAAAATAGAAAATGTTTTCATAAGGGGAATACGGATCATAATCTTTACCTGTTGAGTAGGCGGAAGTTTTCGGAAATAAAATATATATAAACTAAATCCCGTTATAACGATAAGAAAAATGATATAAATGAAGTAGGGTAATAATTTAATTGCAACTAAAATTTGCTCCGTAAGTGGTGGTGCTGTAGAACGTAAAGAACTATACATCATTTCAAACTGAGGCAATAAAATGAGGTTAAAAACAGAAAGCATAATCATTAAAAAAAATGATAAAAACATAGGATATTGCATTACTTTCATCATATCTTTCCTATATTTATCCTTCTTGTAAAGAAGTACACTCCCTTGTTGCAAAGCAAAAGAAATATCACCGTGTCGCTCTGCATAAAACAAATAACTTAACACCTCCGGATGAAACATTAATTGATGAAAAGAAGCGTGCAAACTTTGTCCATTTTTCAATCCCTCGATCATATGCTGTAACTGTAATTTCTTCCCTAACGGTAGTTGAAACTGCAAAAATTCTAACGCCTGTAAAAGTGAGTAACCTTTCTCTAATAAATCACTTAATCTTTTCCATAGTAATACTTGATCACTTAAACTCCATTTTCTCTTAAACATATACATCTTCTTCTAAAAATCCTAAAGCATACCCTTTTCGCACCGACGATTCCAACGTTTCATAGTGATACGTAACATGTTCTCCACTTGCTTCTTTAATCGCTTGTTTTAATTCATATCCATATAACAGTTCATAAATGCTTGCCTGCCTCACTTGCCTCATTGATTTACATAAAGTTGAACACTTCCCTCTGCAAAACGGACATTTTAATTCAACGAGTCGCTGAGCAGCTACAGCCAATAATGATTGTTCAATTTCTTGCCTTGTAATACCATAATCCATAAATCGTAGTATCGCTCCTTTCGCATCATTTGTATGCAAGGTTGTCATCACTAAATGTCCCGTCAAACTGGCCCTTACAGCTACTTTCGCTGTTTCTTCATCACGAATTTCGCCAACTAAAATAATATCTGGATCGTGACGCAAAATAGCCTTTAATCCCGTTTCATATGTGATACCAGCTTTTTCATTTATTTGAATTTGTAATAAACCGTCTTTTCTTCTCTCAACTGGATCTTCCAGAGTAACAATACGACGTGTTTCTCCTTTTCTAGCTACTTCTAATAACGCGTACATTGTCGTCGTTTTCCCAGAACCAGTCGGCCCAGTAAATACGAGTAACCCATGCGAATGCTTTAAAAAAGAGAGTAATTTTTCCGCTGTACTTGGAAATAACGAAAGATGAGACAATGGCTGAACAGATGCTTGTAAATGGAGACGAATAACTAGACTTTCTTGATATACTGTTGGAAGTGTTGAAAGGCGTAAATACACTTCTGATCCATCAATTTGCAAATATAATGAACCATTTTGAGGCTTTCTCCTCTCTCCTATATCCATTGATGCTAAAAACTTAAAGTGCGAAACAAGCTTTTCTCCAAATTCCTTTTCAATACACCGTTTCGTAATTAAATCTTTCCCTATACGTAATTGAATCGCCACATCCTTCTGCCTGGGCACAATATGTAAGTCTGATGCTTGCACCCTACAAGCTTCTTTCATAATCATATTTGCAAAAAGCTCGACACTATTCATCAAGTTTCCCTCCTCACTATGTATATATCATAAAAAAATGCTCAAGAAAAATTAGAGATTTTGTATTTTCACTAAGAGAAAAAGGAAAAATATGTTTGTGAAATTATGAACAATTTCCGAATTATTGTCTGAAATTACCTATATAGCAGTTTATCTGTATTATAATGTTAATATCTTGGATAAAGTGATAAAGGTGGAGATCCTCATGGAACAAGCTTTAAAAATTACAGGTGTATTATCTGACCCTACTCGTTATTACATTTATAAATATATTTCGCAAAAACATAATTACGTAACTGTACAAGAAATTGCAGATGAGTTTGACATTCATCCAAACGTAGCGCGTTTACATTTATCTAAATTAGAAGATGTTAATATGCTCAAATCAGAAACAAAAAAAACTGGGAAAGGCGGCAGACCAAGCAGACTATACGTCTTGTCTCAAGATGTCATCCAATTACAATTCCCATTTCGTGATTATCAATTATTAGCGCAGATAGCATTTAATTCACTGCTAAGCTTAGGTAGCGCTGGTGAAAAAGCGCTATATGAAACAGGGAAACAATTCGGCAAAGAATTAATGCAACAACATATGCATCGCTTAAATGTAAGTGCAGAAGCATTGACGATAGAACAAAAAATGCTAATCGCAAAAGAAGCATTCTCAACAGCTGGTTTATCTCCTGCTTTTGAAATAAGTACGGATGGTACAAAAATTTTCTATGATGTACACAATTGCCCATTTAAAGAAATTGCTGCGCATCATCCGACTGAAATTTGTAATATGCACGGAGATATGATGAAGGGGATTTTTGAAATCCTATTCCCGAACGTGGAATTAACACGAAACGATAGTCTACTAGATGGATGCAAATCTTGTAACTATAAAGTTCAAATTTAGTTTTTCAATTAAGAAGAAGTCAATATTATAATTGGCTTCTTTCTTTTATATGAATGAATATTTACAATAGTTAGAAAAATAAACTATAATGAAGAGAGGTTTTACTTTTTTTGAAAAGGAGGGAGATGGCATGGAGCGCATGTTTCGCGTTCTCGGCTTTTGGACTGGAATTTTCTCGGTTATGTTTTACGTAGGGGATATGCATTCGACCGCACTACTATTTTTAGGACAAACAGGATTCTTCGTACTTTTAAGTTATTTAAAATTAACAGAGCGTATGTATATATACGTATTCGGGGCATATTTAACCGTTTTCTTCATCGGATTTACATGGTACACAACATTTTTACTTGTCCCTGGAGCTGGTCATTAAGAGATGGCAAATTGCCATCTTTTTTTTAATTCCGCAATTCCCTAGTTGACTTATAGGTTTTATTACCTTATATTCTATATAACACATTGGAATTAGGGGGAATTAACATGAATACACTGCTTGTCGGAATTAACATCACAGTCATGCTCATTTTAGTTGGCGTATTGTATTATATGCAACGTAAGCATGTATCTTTTAATAAACGTGTATTTACTGCTTTAGGAGTCGGAATTATCTTCGGTCTTATATTACAATTTATTTATGAGCCTACTTCTAAAGTAATTATTGAATCAAATACCTGGTTTAGTTTAATTGGTAACGGTTATGTGAAATTACTTCAAATGATCGTTATGCCACTTATTTTAGTATCTATTATTTCAGCATTTACAAAATTACAATTAACGAAAAACCTTGGTAAAATCAGTGGTCTTATTATCGGAATTTTAATTCTTACTACAGGAATTGCCGCAGCTGTCGGTATAGCTGCAAGCGCAGGATTTGATGTATCAGCAACAGGATTACAACAAGGTGATGCAGAATCTGCTCGTCTGAAATTAGTAGAAGAAAGATTTACTTCTATTGAAAAGACAACAATTCCAGATAAATTATTAGAATTGTTGCCTACAAATCCGTTTCTTGATTTAACAGGTGCTCGTCCAACATCAACAATTTCTGTTGTAATATTTGCAGCCTTTATCGGGATTGCCTTTATAGGTGTAAAACGAAAATATCCCGAACAAGCAGAGCTATTTAAGAAGATGCTTGATGCTGTGTATGCAATCGTAATGCGTATGGTAACATTAATTTTACGTCTTACTCCATACGGCGTATTAGCTCTTATGGCAAAGACAGTTGCTGGTAGTGATGTGAATGCCATTTTAAAACTTGGTAATTTCGTTTTAGCATCTTACGTAGCACTTATCGTAATGTTTATCATTCACTTATTATTAATCGCGCTATCTGGTTTAAATCCGATTCAATATTTGAAAAAAGTTTTCCCTGTATTAACATTTGCATTCACTTCTCGCTCTAGTGCTGGTGCAATGCCATTAAATATTGAAGCCCAAAAAGAAAAGCTTGGTATTTCTGAAGGAATCGCTAACTTCGCTGCATCCTTTGGGGTATCTATCGGTCAAAACGGTTGCGCAGGTATTTATCCAGCAATGCTTGCTATGATGGTCGCTCCAACTGTAGGAATTGATCCATTACAACCACAATTTATTTTAACTTTAATCGCTGTCGTTGCTATTAGCTCATTCGGTGTTGCCGGCGTTGGTGGCGGTGCAACATTCGCAGCGTTAATCGTACTATCTACAATGAACTTACCAATCGGCATTGTCGCTCTAGTTATCTCAGTTGAACCATTAATCGATATGGGGCGTACAGCTCTTAACGTAAGTGGTTCTATGACAGCAGGTCTTATTTCTAGTAAATGGCTTGGTGAATTAGATCAAGATACGTACAATCAAGACGATGTAAAAACTGGTGAAATTGCTTCATAATAAAAAAGGACGCTAACAGTTGATTATGTTAGCGTCTTTTTTATTATGTTCCATCTCTATACATCTTATCTTGAAAGTTATCACTCCAAGTATTCTTCTAGTTGCTCTTTTAACTCCTCTTCAATCTCATAGTAAGATTCATCAACAAGTTCCCCTATTTTCTTACTCCCCAAAATCCTCGATTGAATTGGCATTCCTAAAAAAATATTTTCGTATTTCCAAATTGGAATATTATAAAATCCAATCATCTCTTTTTCTTCATCTAATATAGCTATGGCAACTGATGAATAATAACCCACCTCAAAAGGATGCTCTTTATCTTTAACAAGTTCCATAGATAGTTCCATGTTTTTCTCTATGTATAAATATGAATACTCTTTAAAAAGTTCCAGTGATATTCGCTCTATTTCATTCTCCATACATTGAATCTTCTCTTTCAACTCCAATGTAAGCTCCTGTGCTTTATATTTCATTTCCGCCTCCTGAAACATAGAAAAAGAGAATACAATAACATATTCTCTTTTCTCAAATATATTTCACTATCTCACAGCCCGTCCTTTTACAAATAACCATTTTGCTCGCACCATGTATGAAATTGTCCTACATCTACTCCAACTAACACGATATCCTTTAGCTCTACAGCAATACTTTGTTCCCCAATTACAATAGCAAAGTGGGTTTCTAATTGTTTTTCATTTTTCTTTACAGTTCCAATTCGGTTCCGATGCGGCCCATCTTTTATATATGCTTTTTGTCCTACAATATCAAAGTTCAAGATTCTCACCTCTTTTACTGCGCTCAAATTGGAAATACAATCTCCACCTCGGAAAATTTCCTTTCATTGCACTATTTCTCTATATATATGACGAAACAATAAAAGAGTCCTTCCTTCTTTACAATTATTTTTTCTTTGTTTCATTTTTATGATTAAAACGTAAAGTTTATAATAAAATACACTTGGAAGCGCTTTCTAAGTAATTTTTTATGTTATAATATAAAAGTAGAACTTCGCAAAGAGGGTTAAAAAATGAATACAAACATGATTAAAAAAGTAATTGAAGCATTAAAAGTATATGGCTTTCAGGATGTATCATTCTGTGAAGAAACGAAGCAATTTTTATTTCATAACGAAACCGATATTATGAGCGGTTATGCAGAAATAACATATAGTAGTCAATTCGAAAAATTTAACGTACAAATTCATCCAATTGAAACGCATCACCAAGCAGAGTTACAAGAAGTTGAAAGACATATACAAGCTTGCATACGAAAAGTAGAGTATTTAAACGCACTTCTTACTGGACAAACAAAGCTAGATGATAAAATTATTATTATGTAAAAAAAAGAACGTGAAGCTATCACGTTCTTTTTTTAAACACCCATCTTTTCTTTTAAATGCAAACCTGTTACAGACTCTAATACATCCATTGTTTCTTCAAGCTTCATATCAAAAATTGTCTTCTCTTCTATATACGGAAACTGTCTAAAACGCTTTTCTAACATTTTCACCGCATCCGATGTGAAATTTGCGCTATCAATGCCAAATTCTGTTTCAAGAAGCACGATCCAATCTAACACATGAAAACCTAATCCATTTACGAATGAAATCAGTTTTTCTTCTGGCTGTGAAGCTAAGAATACGTTGCGCTCCATCTCACTAAAAAGTTCTTCTCCTAAAATTCCTGCTAACTCATCATCATGTTCGCGTTCAATAATCTCTTCATAACCGTAATCATCAACAATCTCTTCTACTTCTTCACTATCTGCAAAAAGTAATTGACTAAGAATTGCATCTTTCTTAAATTCACTGTTTTGTACAACCTCTAAAAAACTTGTTTCCCATCCATTTTCTAATTTCATATTTATAACTCCTTTATATGCTTTACTTATAATAACTGTGCCCAAAATAGCCTAATGGTAACCTTCACTCTTTTTTTGCAAGAAATATTTCTCGCTACATTCCCACGTCTAACATTCCACTTTATTCAATATATATGAGACAAGCCCCTCAATTTCTCCTTCGAAAATATCAACTTCTCGTAAATGGTAGAATGTAGTTTGCAACTCATTGCCCTTGTGATATATATAAATTTTCTTTTCTAAAGCAATTGCCATCCCTAATTCTGTATGACTTCCATTCCCACCCTCTAGTATGAGTAAGAAAACATCAGCTTCTCGGATCGCTTTTTGTTCTTCTTCACCAATTTTTTGCAATTGTTCTCTATTGGTTGCTCTTTCATTTTTCGTCCAATCATATGTATGCTGCCATCCCACTTCTTTCAACTGGCTTGATACGAAACGTACAAGATGTTTATTTTGAAATCCTGAAGCAATATAAAATTTCATTTATATCCACTCCTTAAATATGTATGGGAAAACTCCTTTTTAGCGTTAATGGGATTTCCAAAAAAAAATCCCCATCTTTAGAACTTATTTTCGTTTCAATGATGGGGTGCTTCATGGTCTTCTTTTATTTTTTTCTTTTTATAACTTTCATCAGCTAACATTTCTAGTTCAGCTGTTATTTCTGATTTTTCAAGCTCTCGTTCTTGTGAAAATTTCCGTGAAATATAAACAATAACACTACCAACGTACAACACAAAGCATATAATAAGTGCAGTATTTTCATAGAGACTTAGCTCCAACACAGTCACTCCTAATCCATTCGTATTTTCACGCTTAATCAATTGGAATTTCCCTATTAACCATTTGTTATCCCGCATTAACGGGCAGTAAGACCCCCACCTCAAAATTCAGCGAAAACAAAGAAGTTAGGTGTGGGATTAACTGCCCGTAAAAGCCCGATTGGTGAGGGCTAATAATCAGTGGGGATGAACCCCCCACTGATTAAAGTTTCACTTTATTGTAACATAAAAATATCAATTCTTGGAATCTTTCATCCTACTAAAAAAGACATGATTGTTTAATCATGCCTCTGAAATATGTTGAATGATAGTTTTAATCGCTTCTTTTCCATTATATTTTTTTAATGCTGTTTTATACATCTCATTATTATGAGATAGCTCTTCTATATGCTTTATAAGCGAGTTCACCGTTACATCCTCTTCGTATAATACCGATGCATACCCTTGTCTTTCAAAGGATTCAGCATTTAAAATTTGATCTCCACGGCTTGCAAATTTCGATAACGGAATTAAAACCATTGGCTTTTGCATTGTTAAAAATTCAAAAATCGCATTGGATCCCGCACGTGAAATAACAAAATCTGTTGCTGCTAATATATCCGGCAACTCTCCATGTATATATTCAAATTGTCTATATCCTTCTTTATTTTGTAAGGATTCATCAAGATTTCCTTTTCCGCAAAGATGCACAATTTGATAATTTTTCAGAAGATCTGGAAGTGCCGATCGAACCGTTTCATTAATTTTCTTTGCTCCTAAACTTCCTCCCATAACAGTAATAACTGATTTCTTCCGGGAAAACCCTAGAAACTTTAAACCTTTTTCAAGATTTCCTCTTAGTACGTCTTCACGTACAGGTGATCCTGTATATATTACTTTTTCTTTCGGTAAGTGCTTCGCAGCTTCTTCAAATGTAACAAATATTTTCGAGGCAAAACGGAGCGCAATTTTATTTGCTAGTCCAGGTGTCATATCAGATTCATGTAATAAAACTGGCACCCTATTTAGCCATCCTCCAATTACGACTGGTACGGATACGAAACCACCTTTTGAAAAAATAACATCCGGTTTTAGTTTACGAATTGTTACGTACGCATCCATAACACCCTTCATCACGAGAAAAGGATCTTTTATATTTTTTAAATCAAAATAACGACGTAGCTTCCCGCTTGCAATACTATGATACGGAATTCCTTCTTTTTCT
This sequence comes from Bacillus sp. FSL R9-9410, assembly GCF_038050385.1. NCBI lineage: Bacteria > Bacillati > Bacillota > Bacilli > Caryophanales > Bacillaceae > Bacillus > Bacillus sp. FSL R9-9410. The sequence goes on along the minus strand of NZ_JBBOTV010000001.1, from coordinate 670,154 downwards.
ATAATCGTTTTCTCAATCCCTTGATGAGAACCAATATAAGAGATATCCCATTTCTGCTTTTGTAAATGTGGAATAATTGCTAAATTAGGCGTTACATGCCCTGCCGAACCGCCACCTGTAAAGACTATTTTTTTCATACGTCTCCCCCTTCTACACTATAGTACACTAAAATACCTTGCCTCAGGGTGAGAAAATACCATAGCCGTTACAGACGCTTCTGGCTCCATCATAAATCCTTCTGTTAATGAAATACCAATTTCTTCTGGATGAATTAAGCGAAATAATTTTTCTTGATCAGCAAGTTCTGGGCATGCTGGATAACCAAATGACACGCGTATTCCTCTATATTTTGTGCGGAATCTCTCTTCCATCGTCAGTTCAGGTGAATCTGGAATTCCCCAACGATCACGAATGAGCATATGTGTTTTTTCAGCAAGTCCTTCTGCTAATTCAAGCGCTAACGACTGAATCGCATGACTGCGTAAATAATCTCCCTTCGCCTTCCATTCCTCTGCAATATCTCGAACCCCTTCTCCAACGGTAACAGATAAGAAAGCGACATAATCCATCTCATCTCCAATCGGTCGTATATAATCTCCTAAAGTACGGTATGGTGCTTTCCCTTGTCTCGGAAATTCAAATCGCTCTATGATACGTGTGTGATCTTCCGGATCGTATATAATTATATTTTGTCCATCACTTTGCGCCGGGAAAAATTGATACACCGCTTTTGGGCGTAACCAAGATTGTCCTTCTTGTAATAATTCATCAATTAAATCATTTAGCTCATGTGCTCTTTTATCCCCTTCTTGCAAGAGTTTTTTTACGTTTCCTTTTAACCCAAGATGGTGTCCAATTAACATTTGTCTATTTAAAAACGGTGCAAGATGAAGGGTAGGAATATCCCGTAATACAACTCGTTTCGTCGAATCTGGTATCATAACAGTTGCTTTTGGCAACGGCTCAATAACTGCGGGAATTTCTATTTTTTTCTCCTCTTGTTTCACAATATGAAGATGGCGTTCCTTTTTATCTTGCTTCATCTTTTCACGTTCTTCTTCTTTTTGTAATTTGTTAATAATATCAAGACCTGTCATCGCATCACTTGCATAACAGACGAGCCCTTTATATGATGGCGAAATACGATTATCTGTAAACTTTCTCGTTAACGCTGCACCACCTACAACAATTGGAATATCAATATTCGCTGCTTTTAAATCTTCGGCAGTCGTTACCATTTGTTGTGCGGATTTTACTAACAAACCAGAAAGACCAATAATATCTGGTTTCTTTTCTTGTACTTCTTGAACAATTCGATCCGAACGAACATTAATTCCTAAATTAATAATTTCATATCCGTTATTTGATAAAATAATTTCAACGAGATTTTTCCCAATATCATGTACGTCACCTTTTACAGTCGCTAATAATACTCTCCCTTTTTTGGCACTATCACTAGATTCCATATGTGGCTCTAAATAACTTACGGCAGCTTTCATACTTTCAGCACTTTGTAATACTTCAGCAACGATAAGCTCATTACCATTAAATAATCGCCCCACCTCATCCATTCCTGTCATAAGCGGCCCGTTAATAATATCCAGAGGTTTTCGTCCTTCTGTAAGCGCGAGACTTAGATCTTCTTGTAGTCCTTGCTTCGTACCTTCTACAATATAGTTTGCCAGTCGTTCATCAAGTGTTAGCGTTTCTTGTATAACGACATCTTTCTTTTTGGCAACACGATAAAAGTTTGTAAATTTTTCTAACGTCTCTTTCGTCGTTTTAAATAATAATGCATCTGCCATACGTTTTTCTTCCTCTGGAATTGACGCATAGCGCTCTAATTTTTCCGTGTTAACAATCGCATAATCTAATCCTGCTTTCGTTGCATGGTATAGAAAGACAGAGTTTAATACTTCACGTCCAGCTGGTGGTAAACCAAAAGATATGTTACTCACACCTAGAATCGTTAAACATTCTGGTAACGCTTCTTTAATAAGACGAATTCCTTCTATAGTCGCTGCTGCTGAACCTATATATTCTTCATCACCTGTTCCTACAGGAAACACAAGCGCATCAAAAATAATATCAGATGGGCGTATACCATACCTTTTCGTTAGTAATTCATAGCTTCTTTTAGCAATCTCTATCTTTCTTTCTGCACTAACTGCCATACCATCTTCATCAATTGTCCCTACAACTATCGCAGCACCGTATTTCCGAAGAAGGGGTGTCACTTTTTCAAAACGTTCTTCTCCATCCTCTAAATTAATAGAATTGATAACACCTTTTCCTTGAATATAAGTAAGAGCTTTCGCCATAACATTTTCATCTGTTGAATCAATCATAATCGGTACTTTTAACACTTTCGTAACTTCTGCCAAGAATCTTTCCATATCTTCTATTTCATCACGATCAGGGTCTGCCATACAAATATCAATAATATGAGCATTTTTCTTCACTTGCGCTCTTGCCACTTCAGCAGCCTCTTCAAATTTCCCTTCTGCTACTAATCTTTTAAACTTACGCGATCCAATTACATTCGTCCTTTCTCCAACAAATAAAGGCCTCATAGAATCATCGTATTGCAACGCTTCTAGTCCACTAATTCCATGTCCAACCCTTTCATGATGCTCACGAGGATTAATCGAGGCAAGCGCCGATTTCATTACACGTATATGTTCTGGTGTTGTGCCACAACAACCACCAATAATATTAATCCATCCTTCTTCAGCAAAACGTTTTACTTTTTCAGCAAGTGACGCTGGAGATTCGTGATAATGCCCATCTTCATCAGGAAGACCAGCGTTTGGATAACACGAAATATAACACTCCGATAAATCAGATAGGGAACGTATATGTTCCCTCATAAATTCTGGACCAGTAGCACAGTTTAATCCAACCGATAATGGCTTCATATGCTCTACCGATAAATAAAAGGCTTCGATCGTTTGACCCGCTAAAGTCGTTCCCATCGGTTCAATTGTTCCAGAAATCATAATAGGTACTATTTTGTTTAGTTCTTCAAACGCCGATTGAATTCCAATGTACGCAGCTTTCACATTACGCATATCTTGACTCGTTTCAACGAGTAATACATCAACTTCTCCTCTTAATAGTCCTCTCGCTTGCCTTGTATAGGCTTCAATTAACTCTTCAAAAGTCACACCACCTGTAACACTAATCGCTTTCGTCGTTGGTCCCATCGCTCCCGCAACATACACTTCTTTCCCACTTTCTTTAACCGCTTGCTTCGCCAAAAGCGCTGCCCTTTCGTTTAACTCTTCATCTAAATGAGACAATGCATAATCACTTAATACAATATTTGTTGCACCAAACGTATTCGTTTCAATAATATCTGCACCAGCTTCAATGTAGACTTTATGAATATTTAAAATCACATCCGGTCTTGTTTTTACTAAATATTCATTACAACCTTCGTATTCTTCTCCTCCAAAATCTTCCGCTGTTAAGTCTTCTTGCTGGATCATCGTTCCCATTGCACCATCTAATATTAAAATTTCATGTTGTAATCTCTCTTCTATTCGTTTCATCAATTAATACCCTCTTTCACTTCTTGCTTTTCTCTCACATATTTCACGAGATGTTCTGTAATTTCATATTTTAAAAACGGCGTAATAAGATAAATACCGTTAAAATATTTCATTGCCGCATCAATCAACTCTTGTGAAATACGAATTCCTTCCTCGATAGCAGCCTCTTTCGTTTCATGTCCATCCATTCTTTGTCTTATCTCTTCAGGGAGCGTAATACCCGGTACTTCAAAATGAAGAAAATCTGCATTCCGCTTACTTACTAACGGCATAATTCCAATAAAGATAGGTTGTTCCAAATGCTTTGTCGCTTCATATACTTCTTTAATTAAAGCTACATCATAAATTGGCTGAGTTAAGAAATATTCTGCTCCAGCATCAATTTTTCGTTCCATTCGCTTTACCGCTGCTTTTAAATGCCTTACATGAGGATTGAATGCCCCTCCGACAGAAAATCTTGTTGCCGGACCAATTGATTTCCCTAAAATAGAGCGACCGTCGTTCATCTCTTTAATCATTTTAATGAGCTCTATAGATGACAAATCATATACAGAAGTTGCACCTGGAAAATCACCAACGCGCGCTGGATCACCAGTTAAAGCTAGCACTTCCTCCATACCTAATGCTGATAATCCAAGCAAGTGAGACTGTAGTCCAATGACGTTATGGTCTCTACACGTTAAGTGCGTCAATACTGGAATATCATGCTTCGTTAATAATGCACCCATAGCCATATTCGAAACGCGAGGAGATGCTAATGAATTATCTGCTAGGGTAATAGCATCCGCTCCAGCCCTTTTCAGTGCTCTTGCCCCTTCAAAAAATCGCTGCGTGTCTAACGTTTTCGGTGGATCTAATTCCACTACAACTGTCGTTTGTTTCTTTGCCTTTTCTGCGAGAGTGACATGAGCTCTCGAACGCTTCTCCTGTGTATGGACCACTTTAGGCCTTTGAATCGTCTCCTTTGCTATTACAGGTGCAACATTTGCGATAGCACGTTTCATTCCTTCAATATGTTCCGGGGTAGTACCACAACAACCACCTAATAAACGAATACCTTGTTCAATAAAGTTTGGTGTCATCTCTTCAAAATACGCTGGACTTCCCTCATATACGTAACGCCCTTCCACATAATTCGGGAGACCTGCATTCGGATATGCTGATAAATAGCCATTTTGAGGAATCGATATCATCTTGAAAGCTTCCGTCATATGAAGTGGCCCTAGTTGACAGTTCAATCCAACAACATTGGCACCGTAATCCAAAAGCTGTTTTAATACTTCATTGACATCATTCCCATTTTGAGTCGTACCTGCCTCATGTAACGCTAACTGAGCAACAATCGGAATATTCGTTTGTTTACGCAATACTTTAACGGCATGCAATAATTCAAATTCATCATAAAAAGTTTCTAATAGTAATCCATCAACCTGTTCTTCTAGTAAAGCACCTGCCTGCTCAAGTAACATAAATTCTCGCTCTATATCAGTCGTTGTAACAGCACCAATATGTTTCATACCTCCAATTGTCCCTAAAATTGCATTCCGCTCTGTTACTGATGCTTTCGCAATATTCACTGCCGCTTTATTAATTTGGACAACTTGATTTTCTAGACCATACATGCGGAGTTTCGCTTCATTCGCACCATACGTATTCGTTTGAATAACATCCGCTCCAGCAGCTACATATTGTTTATGGATCGATATAATTAAGTCCGGATCAGACAAATTCAATTCTTCAAAACTACTTTGTAAACCATGTGAATGTAATAACGTTCCAACCGCACCATCACCTATTACAATTCCTTTTGATAATAAATCTAGTAATTTCACGAATCTCCCTCATTTCTATCAATATAAAAACCCCCTCTTCACTTTGAAGAGGGGGACATAATTGTTCCTCCTCTTATTATGCAAAACACACGTTTTGCAGGTTTTAGCACCGTTTCAAACATTTAGTTTGAAGGTTGCTGGGTTTCACAGGGCCTTTCCCTCCACCGCTCTCAATAAGAGTTTGTCTTTATTATTTTATTTATGTAGCTAAAAGGAAATACGTTCCCCTTTTAACAATGTTTGTTAATTTTTTATAAATTTAGCATGCACTAAAATAAAAGTCAATGACACTTGCGGAAAAATAAAAATTATTTAAAATAAAGTTGCAATTCAATTATCTTTTGTTGTAAAGTTAAAAACATAATAAAAATTTCATACGCACATTCTTATCTAGAGAGGTAGAGGGACTGGCCCTATGACGCCTCAGCAACCATTAACATTCATTCGTTAATAAGGTGCTAATTCCAGCAAATTGTTAAAGATTTGACAGATGAGAAGAAGACTCTATTCAATCCGAAAGCCTTCTTCTTAGAAGGCTTTTTTTATTTTCACTTAGTCGTTCACTTTAAAAAGGGGGAATTTTCACATGTCAACAATCGAAACAAAACTAGCACAAATCGGGAACCGTAGCGAAGCTACAACAGGAACTGTTAATCCACCTGTTTATTTCTCAACTGCTTATCGTCACGAAGGAATTGGTAAATCTACTGGCTTTGACTATTCAAGAACTGGAAATCCGACTCGCGGTCTTTTAGAACAGGCAATTGCAGACTTAGAAAGCGGTGAACAAGGGTATGCCTGTAGTTCAGGAATGGCGGCTGTTCTCCTTGTCCTTTCACTATTCCGTTCCGGAGATGAGCTTATCGTATCCGAAGACTTATACGGAGGAACATATCGTCTATTTTCCGAACATGAAGACAAGTGGAATATTCGATGTAGATACGTAGATACACAATCTATTAAACAAATTGAGCAAGCAATCACATCTCAAACGAAGGCTATTTTCATAGAAACACCGACTAATCCATTAATGCAAGTAACTGATATCGTAAGTGTAGCAAGTGTAGCGAAAAGGCACGGACTACTTCTTATTGTAGATAACACGTTCTATACACCTTATATACAGCAACCATTAACAGAAGGTGCAAACATCGTCCTTCATAGCGCAACTAAATATTTAGGCGGACATAACGATGTACTAAGCGGACTTGTCGTTGCGAAAGGGAAATCTCTTTGCGAGGAGCTTGCTCATTATCATAATGCCTCTGGTGCTGTCTTAAGCCCGTTTGATTCATGGCTATTAATTCGAGGGATGAAAACTTTAGCACTCCGCATGAAACAGCATGAAGAAAATGCTCATGCAATTGTTGCTTATTTAAATGATGAAGATGGTGTGACAGATGTATTTTATCCAGGAAGAGGTGGTATGATTTCATTTCGCCTTCAAGATGAAACTTGGATTAATCCTTTCTTACAATCTTTATCCTTAATTACATTTGCTGAAAGTCTTGGCGGCGTCGAAAGTTTAATGACTTATCCAGCAACGCAAACTCATGCCGATATTCCAGAAGATATTCGAACAGCACGCGGTGTGTGTAATCGTCTTCTCCGTTTTTCAGTCGGCATCGAAAATAGCAATGATTTAATTCAAGACTTAAAGCAAGCAATTAAACTTGTAAAAGAAGGTGTAAAAATATGAGCTATTCCATAGATACGCTTTTACTGCATAATCAATACAAGCATGACTCACACACAGGAGCTGTTAACGTTCCCATCTATAACACATCAACATTTCATCAGTTTGATGTAGATGCTTTCGGAAAGTATGACTATAGTAGATCTGGAAATCCAACACGTGAAGCTCTTGAAGATATCATTGCTTTATTAGAAGGCGGGACAAAAGGATTTGCCTTTGCATCAGGCATTGCAGCCATTTCTACTGCATTTCTCCTTCTTTCACAAGGTGACCATGTTCTTATTTCAGAAGATGTATATGGAGGCACTTATCGAATTGTTACTGAAGTTCTCTCCCGTTATGGTGTTTCACATACATTTGTTGATATGACCAATGTGGAAGAAGTAAAAGAAAACATTAAACCAAATACGAAGCTCTTTTATGTAGAAACACCTTCTAACCCACTTTTAAAAGTGACAGATATTCGTGCTGTTTCTAATCTTGCAAAATCTATTGATGCTCTTACTTTTGTTGATAATACATTTTTGACACCACTATTTCAAAAGCCACTTGACCTTGGCGCCGATGTTGTTCTTCATAGTGCAACAAAATTTATTGCTGGTCATAGTGATGTCACCGCCGGATTGGCTGTCGTAAAAGATGAAGAGCTTGCTCAAAAGCTCGGCTTTCTACAAAACGCTTTTGGTGCTATTTTAGGACCGCAAGATTGTTCTCTCGTGCTTCGCGGCATTAAAACACTGCATGTACGTCTCGAACATTCAGCTGCAGGTGCCAACAAAATCGCACATTTTTTACAAGAGCACTCTAAAGTTCAAAATGTCTATTACCCTGGATTACAATCACATCTTGGTTATAGTATTCAACAAAATCAAGCAACATCGGCTGGGGCTGTTTTATCTTTCACCTTACAATCCGAAGATGCACTGCGCCAATTCTTATCAAAAGTTAAACTGCCCGTTTTTGCGGTTAGTCTAGGAGCTGTTGAATCTATTCTTTCATATCCAGCAAAAATGTCACATGCAGCCTTATCACAGGAAGCACGTGATGAAAGAGGTATTTCCAATTCATTACTCCGTTTATCGGTTGGTCTTGAAAATGTTAACGATTTAATATCCGATTTCGAAAATGCTCTTTCTTATGTAGAAGAACCTGTAAATGCATAGAGAGAAAAGAAGATATGAAATTAAGTTTTCATATCTTCTTTTTATGCTGTCTAGCATATTCATTTTAATGTTTTTTCTTTTTGTATCCTTCATTAAAAAATAAAAATATATCATCTATTTCCAAGTAATGGATTAATTGATATATTAAGAAATAAAAAAGGGGTAAAAATAATGGATACTTGTGCAGATATTTTAATCGTTATCGATTTACAAAATGGGGTATGTTATAGCGGAGAGCATTTATTTGATTTACAAAACTTGCTTACAAAAGTAAATAAAAGAATTTCTTCATACAGAAAATCAAATAAACCAATCATTTTTGTTCAACATTGTGATGATGATTTAGTACCCGAAAAAGAACTTTGGGCTATTCATACCGATCTAGATGTTCAAGAACAAGATTTTTTTGTAAGAAAAACACATGCAAATTCATTTTATAAAACAAACTTAAAAGAAATTTTAGATCAATTATCTGTACAGCGTATTGAATTTTGCGGTGCCCAAACAGAGTACTGCATGGATACTACGATTAAATTTGCTCATGGATTGGGATACGAAAACTTCATGGTACAGAAAGCAACCTCTACTTTGAATAATTCATTTATGTCTGCACAAGAGACGATTGATTTTTATGAAAATATATGGAACCACAGATTTTTAAAGTTGATAAAAAATGAACTCTAGAATAAATGACTAATGACTTGCTCATTCGAAGATTTATCAGTTACATCCAAACATTTCATTATCATCATAAAGAAGCTGATCATAATCAGCTTCTTTTCTTTTAACCTGTTATATATTCTATATATAACATTATGATTCCTTTGTCATATTATTTTAAAAATTTCGTATATTCATTTGAAAGAATAAGAAAATCATGATAAAATTGTGTTACGAATATATCTATATCTTCCAATTTTCAAAACGCATCAAAATTTTCACCCAAAAATGTCATTTTACAAAACTGTGCTAATTTATCTATTTTATTTACATCAGGGTCTCTTTTCTTACAATTTCTTTACTTTAGGACTCTTTTTCTGCAACAACTGTTTTCTTTTCTTTAATTTTTTGGTATGTATAGTATGGTATAACAGCTCACACGGAGGTGGAAAAGAACATGTTAGAAACCTTTCAAAAAGAAATAGAACTTTATGAAAGCAATGCAGAATTATTGAAAGTGCTTGCTCATCCTGTTCGCTTATGTATTGTAAAGGGATTAATTGAACGTGGCCCAAGCAACGTTTCTACAATGTACACAGGCTTAAACATGCCACAATCTACAATTTCACAGCATTTAGCAAAGTTAAAAAGTGCTAAAATCGTTTCTAGTGAAAGAAAAGGATTGGAAATTTACTACAAAGTAGAAAACGAAACAATTATTCAACTCGTTCGCGTATTATTAGGTTAGGGACCTATAGGCAGAGAAAAAGAACGTATTCTATATTTTTCATCTCATATCTTTAATATAAATATATATCATGAGAGGAAATATATAATACTACATAAGTCGTATTAAAAAACAAGACACAGAAAATACTGTGTCTTGTTTTTTTCATATTGTTAAATATTGATTCAAAAGTAAATTCTTCATATCTTTCGTGTGTATAACAACATCAAAGGCACTTCCTAAGCTTCCGTTCAAAATCATAGAACGAACTGCTCGATTTCGTTTTTGAGTTTCAGAAAAAGGGTTAGTATCTTGATGGCTAGCAAGCTGATCTAATATTCCTGCTGCTAACAAAAACTCTGATTGCTTCCTATGCCATATCGTATTCATTCCTTGTAGCTCAAAATTCATCTTCAACTCATCCCAATGAACATGCGTAGTTAGGTCCATTTCTCCTGGATATGCAAGAGGATTACGAATTAACTTGTGCTTATAATATCCTCTTAAACTTCCTTCACGATGTGCAGGATGCATCCATTCTTCTTTTGTATATCCATAATCAACTGTAATACATATACCTTTCTGAAACCATTTCGCAATCTCTTCTATATACTCTTCCATTGCAATAGGCACTTCAAAGCGCTGTCCCTCAGCAATATGAATGTTATATTTCAATAAGTAACGACCGACTCTTTTCTCTATCGGTCTAAATACTTCTGTAAGGTTTCCCTCATCTGTATACGTGATACGTACTTCATACAAAATTCCATTTCTTTTCTCAACTATCTCAACAGGAAACGCATCAAATAATTCATTCGAAAAAATAATTCCTTCGAAAGACTCTCCCATTTCAATATAAGATGTATAATACGACACATTATCAAATAAACAAAGCCTCTCCTGTTGTAGCCTTCTATGAAAAGGGCTCACTTCAATAATTGAATAGTTTAAATTGATAAAGGTTTCCGGAGATAATTGTTTCCATTCTTGTAAAATATCATAGGCAAACTTTCCTGTTCCCCCACCAATCTCACAAATATTTGGAAAAACTTCTCCCTTTTCAACAAGCCGAATAAAAAACTTAGCAAAAGTCTTCGCAAATACAGAAGATACATTGCTACTCGTAAAAAAATCTCCCTTTCTGCCAATTTTTTCACGTTCTCTCATATAATACCCATGTTCCTCTGCATATAATACGAGGTTCATATACGTACTATATGAAATCGAATGATCCTTTTCTTTTTCCATCCATTCTCTTAAAATGAGCTCCATCCCCATAATGACTCCTTATTGTAAAAATGGATTATTTTCTTTTTCAAAACCAATGCTTGTTTCTGGACCGTGTCCACATAGTACCGCTGTTTCATCTGGTAATACAAATAATTTCTCTTCAATACTTCCAATTAATTCAGCAAAACTTCCACCAGGTAAATCCGTTCTTCCAATACTCATTTGGAACAATACATCTCCAGAAAATACAGCATTCGCTTCTTTACTATAATAAGAAATACTTCCTGGAGAATGTCCTGGTGTCTCAAAAATTTCAAAACTAAAAGAACCGATCGTTAATGTACCCTCTTCGTCAATAATATGATCTGCTGGTTTTGCTGTAATACTGCGGTTCATCATAAAAATTTGCGAGCCATTCACAGTTGCATCACCTAACCAATCCGCTTCTTCTTTATGTACGTATACAGGAATATGAAAAGCGTCTCTCACCGCATCAACAGCACCGATATGATCGAAATGAGCATGTGTTAATAAAACCGCAAGTGGTTTTAACTGTGCTTCTTGTAAATATGTAACAAGTTTCTCTCCTTCATGGCCAGGATCAAAGATAATACACTCATTTTGATCATTCGTTAAAATATAAGCATTTGTTTGTAATGGGCCTAATGGCATTTGTATCCATTTCATATGAAAATCTCCTCCAGTTATTTAATTTACTTTTAATGATACAACATTTCTTTCTCTTAGGAAAAGAAGGGGTGTTATCTCGACAATCATTTTTAAAACATGTACAATATAAAAGAGTAAATATTCTAAAAACTCATCCTAAGGAATGAGTAGACAGAGGAGGATATTGTATGGGCCTTGTTATTATTTTTACGCTAGTCACTCTGTTAGCTGTATTTGCTACGCTTAGAACACTTCGCGAAAAAAACTTATTCGCGGGCGGCTTCGCTATTGCAACTGTACTTGTTTTCGGATGGTTTACAATCATGACTGTTCTATATAATGGGTACCCACCAACAGCTTAATCCATTTACATTTTTATTCTCCAACAAGATCTTGCATAAAAAGAGGAAGGGGGCCCCTTCCTCTTTTCATTATTCACAACTTATATCATCTTCGCCTCGTATTTGTGCTTTTTTACAAGCCACGCTCCTCCAATTACACCTGCATCATTACCAAGTATTGCAATTGCTAACTTTGTGCCCTTTACAGCACGAGAGAAAGCATATTGCTCGAAATAACGTTGAATTGGCTCTAATAGTGCGTCTCCAGCTTTAGATACGCCACCACCAATTACGATTTTCTCTGGGTTCAACGTACTAGCAAGGTTCGCTACAGCTAATCCTAAATAAGAAGCTACTTTTTCCACTACTTCACCTGCTAGTTCGTCACCTTGTCCAAGCGCTTCAAACACATCTTTTGATGTAATAAGCCCTTCTTCTGCTAACATAGAACGTAAAACACTTTCTTTATCTGTCTCTTGTATTTGTTGCATAGCAACACGCACAATACCTGTTGCAGAGGCTACCGTTTCTAAACAACCCGACTTCCCGCAATTACATGGAAAAGCGTTCTCTGTAACAACTGTAATATGTCCAATCTCACCAGCAGCACCGCTTATACCATGTACAATCTCACCATTGGCGATAACACCACCACCAACACCAGTGCCAAGTGTCATACAAATTAAATCTTTTGCTCCTTCACCAGCACCTTTCCACATTTCACCAAGCGCCGCTAAGTTTGCATCATTATCAATAACAACAGGTAATCCCGTTTCTACTTCTAGTAAATCTTTTAACGGATAGTTTTTCCATCCTAAATTAACCGCTTCATAAATCATTCCAGATGCCACATGTACAGGACCAGGAGCTCCCATACCAATACCAATTAGCTTGCTTTTTAATTCACCTAATTCTTCTAACTTTTTATCAATAGCTTTCGCTACATCAAGTGTAATATGTTTTCCTTGTTCATTTGTATTCGTAGGGATTTCCCACTTATGTAAAATTTCACCGTACACATTAATAAATGCTAATTTAATCGTTGTACCACCAAGGTCAACACCAACTAACCATTTCTCTTCCATGTTACGTACCTACCTTTATCTATTTCTTATTTATCTCTTTTTGAATTTCTTGCTTCAATAAAAATAAAGCGGTTTGATAGTCTTGTGGATCGATTAGCTGTGATTGATTTAATTCACGCAATTCATCTTGCATTAATTGTAAATCAGCGATTCGATCACCCGTATAAATAATCGTGCCAAATTTCTTTAGCAATTGCTGAATATCATAAATGGATATCATTTCATCACCCTTTATGCTCACTTACTATAAAAAAATTATAATAAGAAAACGTTCACATATTTTATTATAATCAAGAAGAAAAAGTCTCGTCAATTTTTATTTGTCTATACAAGCCCATTTATAACCATTGTTCCTTTTTCTGTAATAATTTTTTCTACATTTTTATCAAATGGCTCTACCGGAATATGTTTTACAATTTGAAAATCATAAGCTAATGATAGCGTTTTCCCTTTATAGTGCACGAGATAACGATCATAGTAGCCACCGCCATATCCAATCCGTTCTCCTCGCTGTGTATAAGCTACTCCTGGCACGATAAGAAGATCAATTTCACACGCATTCACTTCTTCCGTAAGTGCTGGAATCGGTTCACGTAAATTCATATATACTGTTTCTAATTGATTTAAATTACTAATTTGTCGAAAAGACATCGTTCTTGTCCCTTTATTACACTTCGGAACAACAATTTTCTTTCCTTCTTCCCAAGCTTTTTCGATAATAGGATATGTATTGACTTCTTGCTCCATCGAGAGAGTGATTCCAATTGTTTTAGCTTCAACCCACTCTTTTTGTCCATACACCGAAACTGCAATTTGTTCCGATAAAGTTGTATACTGTTCTTCAGATAAAGAATTCATGTGTTCTATTATTTGTTTGCGTAAACGTATTTTCTCTTCTTTCACACACTTTTCCCCCTTGCAGTGACACTTTACTCTACGAAGATAGTGTATCACTTTTACGTAGGAATCGCATAAAAAAAAGAAACAGTAGGAAAATATTCCTACTGCTTACTTTGTTTCACGGTGTAACGTAGACTTCTTGTCACGCTTGCAATACTTTTTAAGCTCGATACGCTCAGCGTTGTTACGTTTATTTTTCTTTGAGATATAGTTACGATCTCCGCATTCTGTACATGCTAGAGTAATATTCACACGCATTCTTATTTCCCTCCAGTCACTAATAACTTAAATCAGACTATACTATAATACCACTTTTAAAATAAAAATTCTACACCTTTTGATATTGTCTAATTTTTTCTATAAGATTTTTCATGTTTTCCCTTGCTATCACTGGGTTTCTAGCATGTGAATACACCAAAAATTTTGGTTGTTTTGTATCAGAAACGATATAAGACCACTCTTTTTCTGCATATTTGAACTGTATCCCTTCAAATATACCTTCTTCTTTTATTTCCATATCGGCCAATAATTTCCTCATTACTTTCCCTTTTTCCTTCCATGAACATACAACTTCATCATAAAGTAGATACAGTGGAGGTGATTGCTCTGCTATGCTAAGTAATGTTTTTCCTTGCAACGCTATTAATTCAAATAATTTTCCAATTCGATATAAAATATCTCGCTTCCATCTTATTTGAAAAGAGTTTTTTTCATTACGCATATAAAAGAGGAGATAACATTCCCCTAATTTCAAAGACATCGGGTAAACATTATCTGCTGATTCGAGTAATAAATCCGGAATATCTACTTCTTCAAAATCAGTTCCTTGGTAAATATTGCTGTGAGTGTCATATAATTCGAAGCGATTTCCATGTTCAGAAAACATAAGCGCCATATTTGCTTTACTCGATTTCATCAGAGCTTTCACATGATCTTTTTGTTCACTCGCATAAATCCATGTAACTGTGCATCCAAGCCTTTGTAGAAAGAGCATAAGTAAATGTTGTAACATATCATTTCTCTTATTAATAAGAAGATGAAACTTCTGTTTTTGTATCATTTCAATATCAATACGCTCTAGCACAGCTTCTACATAATTATTTACAGAAACGTGAACTAGCTTATTTCGCCCCATTTCTTTCTCACAAGCGTAATAAAACGACTCAGACATATATACTTGTTCTATCGCTTTTTGCTGCTTATACGTTAAAAATGAGCCCTCCTTACCATACAATTGTATAACAATCCCTCTTTCGCTTTCCACTTGAACGAAAACTCCACCTGCACATTGCAGATTGTGAATGGCATACTGAAAAAGCGACTCATTCATTTCTTTACATTCCATCGTATGAATCCCGCTGCCATGAATGGCATGGAGGAATAATTTTTTAAAGGAAGTTGTTTCTATATTTTCCTGACTTCCAATCAATATACTCTCTCCTTTGGCAAAAAGAGATCCATAAGCCATTGCAACTTTCACAATAAATTGAGGAGTAATTTCAACATTACCCCTTCCTACAATCCGGCTTTTTTGTAACCACCCTGCACTCTTTTCACTCTCTTTAACACCGGCAGAACCTACTATCGAATGACTATCTATCTCCTTATATGGCCATATTTTTCCTTTTTGCTTAATTACTGTACTTTTCCCTATATGACAATGGTCCGCTACAATACTTTTTTGAAAAAGTGTAACATCATCTTCGACCATTGTATGATCTCCTATTGTTGTTTCTAGCAACTCACAATTTTTTCCTATATGAGCGTTTGCAAAAATGATGCTTTTTTGCAAATGAGAATAACTTGAAACGATACTATTTTTCCCAATAATAGAGTACGGTTCAATTACAGCCCCCGCACCAATTATTACTCCTTCTCCAATAAAAGAAGGACCATGAATTTTCGTTCCTTTTCCTATCGTTACACCTTCTCCCATCCACACCATTGGTAATACTTCTGTATATGGAATAGGCACCTTCAATTTTTTCGTCAACAAATCGAATTGAGCTTGCCGATATTGATCAAATGTACCAATATCTAGCCAATAGTCTTCTGATAAATATGCAAATAAAGCATTTTTATTAGCCAATAACGGAAACACATCATGACTGAAATCCGAAAATTCCATGGATGGTATGTAAGAAAAGATTTCTGGCTCCATTATATAAATACCTGTATTTACAATATTAGAAACTACCTCATTCCAGCTCGGTTTTTCTATATATCGTATAATTTCTTGTTCTTTATTCATTACAACTAGCCCAAATGAGAGTGGGTTTTCTACTTCTTTCACAAACATCGTTACCATTCTCTTCTTCTGTTCATGAAATGCAATTCCTTCTGATAATTGAAAGTCAGTTAATGCATCCCCACTAATAACAACAAATGTTTCATCTAAAAAACTTTCCGCTTGCTTAATGCTCCCTGCTGTTCCAAGCGGAGGAGAATCTTCAAAATAATACAAGTTAACTCCCCACTTACTACCATCACCAAAGTATTGCTTAATGGCAGTACTCATATATTGAACTGTAATTGCAATTTCACGAATACCATGCTGACGTAATAATTCAATATTATATTCAAGAACTGGTTTTTCTAACAATGGTAACATCGGTTTTGGAGTATTACATGTTAATGGTCTAAGACGTCTCCCTTTTCCTCCAGCTAAAATAACCCCCTTCATATACTTCAGCCTCCACTTATATAATGTTCAAGAACTCCGTATATCATTTATCCCACATTAACTACAGGAAAAGTCCGTTTTGGTATGATCTAACAATCAGTGAGAGACAGCCCCACTAATTAAAGCCTCACTTTATGAATACATGTACCTTTTAACTCCCGATAAAAAAGAAAGCGCTTACCATTAACTTGGTAAAATAATTAATAAAACGTAACTAACACATATGTACTTATTTTTCCATTAATTATGATACATCTTATCATCATAGACTAAAGGAAACAACGAGCTTTTTTTGTCATGTTTTGACTAAAAAAAGCAGGTGATTTTTCATCACCTACTTTTTCCCCTACTCATTCAATAAATAATGCTTTCCTTTTACTAAATAAAATACATTCTCAGCAATATTTGTAACATGGTCTGCTACACGCTCAATATATCTTGCAACAAAGGATAGTTGTGTAATTTGTGTAATCGCTTCTGGTTGTCCAGGGACAGAGGAAATAAATTCACGAATCGCTTTCCCATAAATTTCATCAACTGAATCATCCATTTCAGCAATTTGTTTAGCAAAAGTTAAATTTTCTTGCTCATATGCTTCTAATGCTAAATTTAACATCTTATGAGCAATCTCAAACATTTCCTCAAGATTACGCAAGCTAACGACCACTTCTTTTTCACCAAGACGAATTGTTGATTTCGCAATATTAACAGCATGGTCTGCAATACGTTCTAAATCTGTCGCTGTTTTAATTGAAATGAAAATCCTTCTTAAATCACTTGCTACAGGCTGTTGCTTTGTAATAAGCATAAGCGCAAGGTCATTTATTTCCTCTTCTAAATTATCCATGCGATAATCCCCATCAATGACTTCTAACGCTTTCTCTACATCCCTGTTGTGAAGACCTTCCATAGCAATCAATAAAGCTTCCCTTGCTAACTCACCAAGCTCGATCACCTTTTGCTGTAACGTTTTTAAATCACATTGAAACTGTTCTCTTACCATCGTTTCTTCCCCCTCAATATTATGTGCCATTTTATATAAATCCCCTACCCAGCCTCTTGTACGTTTATTAAGCCTTGAGAAAAGAGAAATATTCTCCCCTATTAGAATGAGGTGAAAGTGAGAAATGCTCTCTGTTAAGAGGGCATTTACTCTTAGCCTTACAACAACATCAACCAAATCGTCCTGTAATGTAGTCTTCTGTACGCTTATCTGTAGGTGTTGTAAATAATTTGTTCGTATCTGTATATTCCACAACTTCTCCACTTAAGAAGAAAGCGGTTTTATCTGAAATACGTGCTGCTTGTTGCATGTTGTGCGTCACGATAACAATACTAAAGTCTTTCTTTAACTCCTGAATTAGCTCTTCTACTTTTGATGTTGAAATTGGATCTAGCGCCGATGTTGGTTCATCCATTAAAATTACGTCTGGCTCAATCGCTAAGCAGCGTGCAATACATAGGCGCTGTTGCTGTCCACCAGATAAACCGTATGCATTATCGTGCAAACGATCTTTTAACTCATCCCAAATAGCTGCTCCGCGTAAGCTTTTCTCAACGATTTCATCAAGTGTTTTTTTGTCACGAACACCATGGATTTTCGGGCCATATGCTACATTTTCATAAATAGATTTTGGGAATGGATTTGGCTTTTGGAACACCATTCCCACATGCGTACGCAATTCTTCAACCGGATATGATTTTTCGAATATGTTTCGTTCTCTATATTCGATAACGCCCGTAGTTCGAACGATAGGCACTAACTCTACCATACGATTTAGTGTTTTTAAGTACGTTGATTTACCACAACCACTTGGACCGATAATCGCTGTTACTTCATTCTCATGAATACTTAAGTTGATATCTTTTAAAGCGTGGTCTTCTCCGTACCATAAATTTAAATTTTTCGTATCAAATACCACTTTTTTTGGTGCTGTCTCAATCTTTTTCTCATTTTTCACCTGTACATTTACTACTGTTGCTACCATTTGAATTCCCCTTTCATCCACTTCCAACTTATTTTCGATTTCGTAACCATAAGACAAATATATTTATAAAGAGCAGCAACCCTAACAAAACAATCATCCCAGCTGCTGCTACATACTGAAATTCTTCTTGTGGTCTACTCATCCAATTAAAAATTTGAATTGGTAAAACCGTAAATCTATCAAACATACTGAACGGAACATAATTTGCAAAAGCAAGAGCCCCAATGACTAATAATGGTGCTGCCTCACCAATTGCTCTCGATACCGCTAACGTACATCCCGTTACAATCCCTGGTAAAGCTACTGGCAATACAATTTGATACATCGTTTGCCACTTCGTAGCACCTAATCCGTAAGAAGCCTCTAGTAATGAGCTCGGCACAGTTCGAATCGCTTCTTGACTAGCTACAACAACAGTTGGTAAGACGAGTAAACTCATCGTCAGTGCCGCTGCAATTATGCTCTCTCCTAAATGGAGAGCGTATACGAAAATAGTTAATCCGAGTAAACCAAACACAACGGAAGGTACCCCTGCTAATGTTTGATTATTTAATTCAATTAACTTTTTAAAAACGGACTCCTTCGCATAATGCTCTAAATAAAGAGCTGTTCCGACTCCAAATATAAAAGAGACCGGTATAACAATGCTCATAAATAGTATTGTTCCTGACAAAGCAGCGACAATCCCAGCTTCTTTCGGATTACGTGAGGCGAAGTTTGTAAAGAAATCTATTGAAAGATAACTTATACCTTTTTCAAAAATTTGAAAAAGCAATATAAAAAGTATTACTACTGAAAACAAAATTGCTATATAAAACAAACACTTGTAAATCCGATCCTTTAAAAAACGCGATGCCATATTTTCTTGTATTTTTTTATGGTTTAACATTCGCATATTATGTCACCCTCCTAAAACGGCGCATAATATATTGCGAAATGATATTCATAATAAAAGTAAACATAAATAACGTTGCACCTACAGCATACATGCTGTAATAAGTAATCGTTCCGTGCGGAGCATCACCTAAACTCACTTGTACAATATAGGCTGTTAATGTTTGAATAGAATGAGTCGGATCTATCGATACATTAGGTGTTGATCCAGCTGCAATAACAACAATCATCGTTTCACCAATTGCCCTGGAAGCTGCTAATATAATCGCTGCCATTATGCCCGTAAAAGCCGATGGAAACACCACTTGTTTTACCATCTCAAAACGAGTCGCTCCTAGCGCTAATGAGGCTTCTTTAATTCCTTTTTCTACAGCCCTCATCGCATCTTCAGAGAGAGACGCAATCGTCGGGATCATCATGAACCCTATAACAATACCCGGACTAATAGCATTAAAAAACTGCAAATCTGGTATAACGCGTTGTAAAAGTGGTGTGACAACTGTTAACGCGAAAAAACCATATACAATTGTCGGGATGCCTGCTAGTAGCTCTAACAACGGTTTTAATATTTTCCGAGCGCCATTCGAAGCGTATTCGCTTAAAAACACGGCACAACCTAAACCAATAGGAATTGCTACGAACATGGCAATTGCTGTTACAAGGATTGTTCCACATATAAGTGGTAATATACCGAATTTCGGATCTTCAAAAAAAGGTAACCATTCTTTCTCTGTCAAAAAAGAATACAAGGATATCTTTTGAAAAAACATGATTGTTTCATTTGCCAACGTAATAATAATTCCAAGTGTCGTTACAATGGACACGCTAGCAATGACTTTTAGTATTAACGGAACAATTCGATTGATTCGCTGCGTTTTTTTTCTTCTATTTGTATTTCTCTCAATCAAATGTTGTACAGAAAGTGTAATTTGACTTTTGTCATTATGAGCCAAAGATGAAAACCCCTTTCCACCCTGACATTACCTTTTTATTTCTGTTAACATTCGCAGCTGTTCATTATATTTTTCTTTTGGTAATTTTACATATCCGACCTCTTCAGCAAGGCTTCCAACATGCTTAATCATAAACTCAACATAATTTGCTACATTAATTTTATTTCTGATAGATGCATGATTCACATACGTAAATAGCGGCCTAGATAATGGCTTATACGTACCCGATTGAATGGTCTCTTTCGTTGGAAATACACCATCCACCTGTATTGCTTTTACCTTATCTCGATTGGCCATATAATAAGCATATCCTACAAAAGCAATGGCATTTTTATCATTCATTACCCCTTGCATAATAACTTGATCGTCTTCAGACAAAGAAACCGTTTTTACAAGGCGATTATTTTGTAAGACAACATTTTGGAAATAATCATAAGTACCAGAGTCTACGCCTGGCGCATAAAATTTAACTTGTTCACGTGGCCATGATGAATGAATTTGTGACCACCGTTTCAATCTTCCATTTTCACTCCATAATAGACGTAACTCGTCTATCGTCATATTGTTTACCCACGTATTTTGACGATTCACAACAATCGTTAGACCATCATAAGCAACCTCAAATGGTGTAAATTGAATGGAGTTTTTCTGCATTGCATTTTCTTCTACCGGTTTCATCAATCTCGAAGCATTGTTTATATCTACTTCTCCTTTACTGAAACGATTAAATCCTCCTCCTGTCCCAGAAATACTAATAGAAATTTTCACGTTTGGATGGGCCTTTGTATATTCCTCTGCTACTGCCTCTATAATAGGAAAAACCGTTGAGGATCCATCAACTCTCACTTCTCCCATTTCACTTGTAGCGAATGCAGTAGACATATTAAAACAAAGGAAACATGTCGATAATGTCAAAACTTTAATCGATGCGCTCATCCATTTCACGTGTTCTTCCTCCTAGAAGTAACCGGAAATAACAGGATTACAGATATAAGAATACTGCTAAACTATTAATTCGGTTTTAATTGTTTGTAAAAGTTTTGTAAAGTTCCACAAAAACAACTGTATACACAAACTTAATTTTGAATTTTGTACTTTAGATGCAGGAAATTTTCTAATCATCCATAAAACTGCTATCTCCTATTACACAAGACAAACTTAGAGCGTATGCACTCATCTTGTTATGTTCATCGTTTTTGAAACTACATGTTTTTTTCAACATTTTACGCTTGTCCACATTTACTAAACCATATGCATAAAGCATAAAAAAAAGCACACTATCTTTTCAGATAGTGTGCTTTTTTTACAACTTTTTTATTCATCATCTTGTGCATTACTTTTTTTCTCTTTTTCATCTTTTGGAGCTTCACCAGTTAATGCTTGTTTTTTCAAATCAAAGTAAGCGTCCATTATTTCACGACCAATATATCCATTAATCCCTGTTTTGTCATCATGTACCCATGGCACAACAACAGAAAATGCTACTTCTGGGTCTTCAAGTGGCGCATAACCTACTAATGTTAAGTTATATGTTTCAACACGCTCACCTTTTGCATTTCTACCAATCTCTTTATCTCCGCCATATACAGTTTGAGCTGTACCTGTTTTCCCAGCTGCTTTATATGGTGCACCTGCAAAGTACTTTGTAGCTGTACCACCTGAATCGTTAAACACTTGTCTAAATCCTTCTTGAACACGTTTAATTTGTGATTCAGGCATATCAACACGATTTAACACTTTCGGTTCCATGGATTGAACAACTTTTCCAACTTCCTCTGGTTTCGCCGATGGCTGACGGATTTCCTTTACAACTTGGGGTTGCATACGATATCCACCATTTGCAATCGTCGAAATATATTGCGCTAATTGAAGCGGTGTATACGTATCATACTGTCCGATTGATAAATCTAATAAGAAACCTGGTTGATTCCCTTTACCTATTTGACCAGCAGTTTCATTTGGCAAATCAATTCCTGTTTTTACACCAAGCCCAAACTGCCCAAAATAATAACGCATAGTATCAAATGCTTTTTGCGGGATATCTAACGTACCGCCTCGTATGTACGGAACCCCTGCAATATTCATCGCTGTTTTAAACATATAAACGTTAGAAGACATTTTTAACGCTGTAAGGTCATTAATATACCCCATCGTTTTCCAAGATGACTTCGTAGGTGTCCCTTTTAATTTAATTGGTTCATCTAACTGTACAGATCCAGGTTGAATTGCACCAGTTTGATATCCCGTAAGTACTGTCGCACCTTTTACAGTTGAACCCATCGGATAAGAACTCGTCATCGTTCCTAATGCAAAATCTTCTACTTTCGTTTCGCCGTCTTTATTCACTAATTGTTTCCCCGCCATAGATAAAACTTCACCATTTTTCGGGTTCATCATTACAACGAATGCACGATCTAAAAGAGGTTCGCTCCCTTTAAATCTCATTAAGTTTTTCGTAAGAATTTCTTCCACGCGCTTTTGTAATGCCATATCAATTGTTAAATTCAGATCGTTACCTCGTTGTCCTTGTGACACATTAATAGTTTCTAAAATATTACCCTCTTTATCTGTAACATTTCTAACTTCAGCTTTTGTGCCGTGTAAACTATCTTCGTACTGTTGCTCAAGGTAACTTTTTCCTACGCGATCATTACGATTATAATCACGAACAAGATAGTAATCTAATCTTTCTCTCGGTAGCCCTTCATCAGAAGAAGTTACACCACCAAGTACACTTCGGAACATATCGTCATACTTATATTTTCGCTCCCAGTCAACATTTGTATCTACACCTGGTAATTTCGCTAAATTTTCACTAATAATCGCGTATTCTTCCGGTGTTGCATTTTTTTTAACGATTTGCGGCGTCATTGCATATCCGCTTTCCATCTTACTTTTGATCGCCAATATTTCTAAATCTTTTGCTGACAGTTGATTAATCTCTTCTTCTGTCACACGATTTCGTTGACGTTCATCCAGTTCTTTATCGTCAATTTTATTTATTTTAAGCTCTTCACGATCTTTTTTTGTGATTTTTGTTTCTGCTTCTTCTTTATGTAAAGCAAGCCAATAATCCTTTTTATCGCGATCTGTTAACTTATCTGTTGGGACTTCAATTAAATCTGCTAACTTTTTCGCCGTTTCTAAGCGATCTGCTGCAGTTGATCCCTTCATTTTTGTAAATGTAATTGTACGAATAGGCTCATTATCTACGACCGCTTCTCCATTACGATCAAATATTTTCCCGCGTGGTACAGGATTACTTATCGTTGAATTTTCTTTTTTCTCAACTTCATTTTTATATTCCTCACCACGAACAATTTGTACGTATCCAAGCCTTACAATAACTGCGGAGAACATTAAAAACACGCAAAAAAACAACACGTTTAACCGAAAGGGAACGTGGGTTTTTGTCTTTGTCTGGTTCTTTTTCTGCTTCTTACTCATACAAACCCCCTCTACCAACAGCTATGTAATGTGAAAGGGACACCTTCATACAGGTGCCCTCACTGCTGTCTTACATCTTTTTCTATTCTAGCATAAAACAAACGATAAGTTAACCTTCTGGTTCAGTTTGATTCTGCGGGGTTCCTTGCGCTACAGCGCTGGTTTTGTTCACATTTCCCTCATCATATTTGACATTTTTAACTGCAAAATAAATAAGAAAATGTCCAGCTCCTAAAATACATAGTAAGAAAGGTAAACTTTTTTCAGGAGGAAAGAATATGACAGCACATAAAAAACTTAAAATGGAACAAATCCTTCCGGCATTTAACCATAATTCCCTGACAACTACATATTCTACACGCCATTCTCTCGCCTGTTTTGCTCTACCAATTACATCGTATGTCATGGATCCGTACGGAACGAGTAAAATGGGATATGCAACCGCGATACATGCTGCATAAATAAGTAATTTCGTATATGTAACATTGAAAATAACTAAAAATACGACCGCATATAAAATAATGCCACCAATTAAAATTGCTTTTTTTCGCCATTCTTTCTTTAACAGACGAGTAACTAAATAATAGCATACAAATGATACTGCAGAATTCACTAAACTATACTTCCCTAGTGCTAACTCGCTACCAGATGCTAAATAGACGTATACCGAAATAACGAAAATAAACGTTCCCTCTCTCAAACCTTGGAAGAAATGAGCACGCGTAATTCTTCCCCAGTTTTCATCAACTTGCCGCTCTTTCAATACTTGCACAATTTCATAGCGTCCTTCACATTCCCTCTTTGATAAAAAAAAGCTTAGAACGACTGCAACCGCAAATAGCAGTAACGAGAGGAAGAAAACGACAGTATAACCACTCCATTTTTCCATACGTGAAATTGTATATCCTGCTGCTATCGGCCCAATCATTCCAGAGAACGATGTAAGAAGTCCTAGAAAACCGTTAAAAAAATCTCTTGTTTCTGGTTCTGTAATCTCAAATGTCAACAAGTTAAAAGCGAGCCAATAAAAACCATAACCAACTCCTAAAAGGGCTCCCATTAGTAAAATATAGTGAGATGCACTTTTTCCCGCTACTAAAACGACGATAAAAAAAACAGCTAACGTGCCTACACCGATTCTCAATAAAATCGAGCGATCAATACGTTTCGCTAATTTCCCGCCCACAAGAAATGTTAGAGGCTGCAATACAACGCTGGCCAAATTATACAAGCCCAGATTTACATAATTTTGTGTTTGCTTCCATAAATAAATGTTTACAAACGTATTCGATAAAGAAATTGCGAGCGTGTATAAACCTCCTATAACGAGCAATAATACTAAATCCCGATTCACTTCAACATCACCAATTACATGTTTCCACTTCATACACAACTCTCCTTTACTTCATGTTCTAGTCTTCCAAAGACAAGCTCAATTATGTAAAAGGAGAGCATAGAAAAAAGCTAGGAGAAAACTCCTAGCTTTTTTCTAGCTGTATTAACTTCAATTATTTTGCTTCTTGGTAAAGTTTTTCAGCAACGTTCCAATCTACAACGTTCCAGAATGCACCGATGTAGTCAGGACGACGGTTTTGGTAATTTAAGTAGTAAGCATGCTCCCAAACATCTAAACCGATAACTGGAGTTTTACCTTCAGTTAGAGGAGAATCTTGGTTTGGAGTGCTTGTTACTTCTAACTCACCATTGTTTACTACTAACCAAGCCCAACCAGAACCGAAGCGAGTTGCGCCAGCTTTTGCGAATTCTGCTTTGAATGCATCGAAGCTACCGAATTTCGCTTCAATCGCAGTTGCAAGTTCGCCTACTGGTTGTCCCCCGCCGTTTGGAGATAGGATTGTCCAGAAGAATGTATGGTTAGCATGTCCGCCACCATTGTTACGTACTGCTGTACGGATTGCTTCAGGTACTTCGTTTAAGTTTGCAACTAATTCTTCAACGCTTTTGTCTGCTAATTCTGCATGACCTTCTAAAGCAGCGTTTAAGTTTGTAATATACGTGTTGTGATGTTTTGTATGATGGATGTTCATTGTTTCTTTATCAAAGTGAGGTTCTAAAGCATCATACGCATAAGGTAAATTTGGTAATTCGTGTTTTGCCATTATTATATTCCTCCCGGTTTATGTATTGTCACTACATATGTGACCTACAACTTCATTCTACCCTAATTGCCATAGGGTGCAAACAAATAAATCGCTTTGTCTTGCTATCATTAAAGTAGCAAAATTCCCACTTCTTTTCAATTAAAATGCTCATATATTCCGAAAAAAAGCTTCCTTCTACAAGGAAGCTTCCTGCTGACATACTAAACATATGAAATGGATATGGACCCTGTAGGACTCGAACCTACGACCGGACGGTTATGAGCCGTCTGCTCTAACCAACTGAGCTAAGGGTCCACGATTACGTATGTACCATTAAAAACAACTAAATTCCCATCGGATATATCGTTTGAAAAATGTAAGATAAATTTACCATATACAAAAGAAAAGTGTCAATTGTATTTTTCTCTACTAAAAGAAGTAAATTAATAAGAAGGAATTTAGTCCTCTCTACTATATGTAAATATAATATATCTTGAGCTTCTCTAGATTCGTACGTTACAATGATTTTATACATACATAAAGGAAGTGAATCTATGTCCATTTTTACACAGCTAGCAAAAAGCGTATATTCGCCTAAAGATATGGCGCTTTTCCGTTTTCAAAAAATCGGTAAAACCATTTTGTATATTATGCTTCTTTGCCTAATCACTACTATTCCAAGAACTTTCTTGTACGGTAGCGTCATCCAAGATGGTGTTAACATGGTAAATAAAGTAATCGAAAAAGATTTACCTGATTTTAAAATTGAAAATGGCGAGCTAACAGCTGATATTGATCAACCTATCGAAAAAGAAGATGGAAATGCCCTTTTCGTATTTGATCCAAATTCAACAGACTTAGAAAAATATCAAAATAAAACAGGTTTATTTGTTTTAAAAGATAAAGTAGTCTCCATGGGGAATGGTCAAACACAAACATACTCCTATAATGACTTATTAGGCGCATCTCTTGAGAAAAAAGATTTACAAGATTTCATTTCGTTATTTGACAGTATCTATCCAATCTTATTATTCGTTATTGGGTTCTTACTGTACTTGTTCCAATTATTTATTACCTTTGTAGGAGTTACATTGCTTGCCTTCATCGGTTCTGCGATGAGCGGTCAACGCAAATTATCTTATAAACAAGTTTGGACATTAACTGCTTACAGCTACACAATTCCAACAATCTTCTTTATGATTATGGATTTATTCAAAATAAACGTACCTGGTGCAACATTCATTTACATTGCAGTTGTTTTAATCGTTCTATACTTAACAATTAAAGAAGTTCCAAAACCGAAAGAAAAACAAGAACTATAAAAAAATGCCTAAATAGGCATTTTTTTTTTGGACAAGCATATATTCCTAGCAAAGGAGTGAAGGATATGAAGAGATTAGGTGTCCTCTTATTCGTGCTTGTCCTCGGTTATATATTTTATTACGACATAAAAATCGGTACTTTACCGATGTTAAGTTCATACAAAAAAACCTCTGCTGCCCAAACGATAAAACAAGAAAATACAGATACAAAACAAAATAAAGAGAAAGAAACAGAAAAAGAAACGGATGTAGCTTATAAAGCAATCGAAGTAAAAACTGGCGAGACCGTTCTTTCTATTACAGAACAAATTAATAAGAAAAAAATCCCTTCTATTGAAAAAGTAATTGATGATTTTAAGCAATTAAATAAAAATACATCCACTACAAAAATCCAAGTTGGAAAGTCTTATAAATTCCCGTTATATCAATAAGCAATCACTTAATCCTTGTCAATTACATAAAGGCGCTGATACAATAGTAAAAGTGAAACCGAGTACTTTGGTTTCTATAGCCCTTTCTCACACATACTATCATTGATGTAAGGGACTAAAATAAGAAACTTCTTTTATAAGGAGAGCGATCAATTCGTGAATGAAATGACTCAACGCACAAAAACACGTCCAGTTAAAGTCGGTAATTTAACAATTGGCGGTAACAATGAATTAATTATACAAAGTATGACGACAACAAAAACACATGATGTTGAGGCTACAGTTGCTGAAATTAAACGTTTAGAAGAAGCTGGCTGTCAAGTTGTTCGTGTTGCTGTTCCAGACGAACGCGCAGCAAATGCTATTGCTGATATTAAAAAACAAATCAACATTCCACTTGTTGCTGATATTCATTTTGATTATCGCCTTGCTTTAAAAGCAATCGAAGGCGGCATTGATAAAGTACGTATCAATCCAGGTAACATTGGACGTCGCCATAAAGTAGAAGCTGTTGTAAATGCAGCGAAAGAGCGTGGCATTCCAATCCGTATCGGTGTAAATGCCGGCTCATTAGAACGTCATATTTTAGAAAAGTATGGATATCCAACTGCTGATGGTATGGTCGAGAGCGCACTGCACCATATTAAAATTTTAGAGGACTTAGATTTCCACGATATTATCGTATCCATGAAAGCCTCTGATGTTAACTTAGCAATTGAAGCATACGAAAAAGCTGCTCGCGCTTTTGATTATCCATTACATTTAGGTATTACAGAATCAGGAACATTGTTTGCTGGAACTGTAAAAAGCGCCGCTGGTCTTGGAGCAATTTTAAGTAAAGGTATCGGAAATACACTTCGTATTTCTTTAAGTGCTGATCCAGTCGAAGAAGTAAAGGTTGCACGTGAACTATTAAAGTCATTCGGTCTTGCATCTAATGCCGCAACACTTATTTCTTGTCCAACTTGTGGTCGTATTGAAATCGACCTAATTAGCATTGCTAATGAAGTCGAAGAATACATCTCTACACTTAAAGTTCCAATTAAGGTTGCAGTACTCGGCTGCGCCGTAAACGGTCCTGGTGAAGCTCGTGAAGCCGACATCGGTATTGCTGGTGCACGCGGAGAAGGTTTATTATTCCGTAAAGGGCAAGTCGTTCGTAAAGTACCAGAAGAAACAATGGTAGAAGAACTGAAAAAAGAAATTGATGTAATCGCTGCTGAAATGGCTGCCGAACGAGAAAAAGAAAAACAAGAACAAGAACAATAAAAAAAGGTTGCCCACAATTTTTGTGAGCAACCTTTTTTACATTTAAATTAAAAACTCGTCAGTTATATAACCGACGAGTTCTCTTATTTTGCACATTTTGGACAACGACCATATATTTCGAACTTATGTCCCGTTACCTCATAACCTTTAAAATCTTTATTCATAAAATCCATTGGGCAAGAAGTGATTTCTTTCGTACCACCACAATCTAAACAAATGAAATGATGATGATGTTCCATAATAGAGCACATAAAACGAAAATGTTTTTCACCATTTAATTCCGTTTGCTCTAAAACACCAATTTCAGCAAAAACCGTTAAGTTACGATAAATCGTATCGAAACTAAGTCCTGGATAATCATCCTTCATATGTTCTAAAACATCTTTTGCGGTTAAATAACGATTATGCGCCGCGAATAATCTTAGCATCTCTTCCCTTTTCCCCGTATGTTTATATCCTTTTTCCTTCATTAGGCGTAAAGCTTCTGTTAGATTCATACCTATCCCTACTTTATGCAGTTTTTTTCTTCTTCCATAAAATCGCACCGATTAAAATAAGAACCGCTATCATAACAATTGTACCACCTGGTGCTAGATCAAGTTGATACGAAGCAAACATTCCACCAATTACTGCAATTTCACCAAATAAAATGGAAAAGAAAATTGTTTGTTTAAATCCTTTTGCAATACGAATACTTGCTGCAACTGGTAACGTCATTAAAGATGATACAAGAAGAACACCTACCACACGCATTGATACCGCAATTACAAGAGCAACTAATATAATGAAAATAAAGTGAATCCACTTTGCACTCAAACCGGTTGATACAGCGTATTCCTCATCAAATGATAGTAAAAACAACTCTTTGTATAATAAAACAATCGTTATAATAACTACAATTGCTACTATACCAATAATAATTAAATCCGCACTTGTCACAGCACTTACACTACCAAATAAATAACTAAATAGATCCGTATTGAATCCATTAGCAAGTGAAATGAAGATAACTCCAATCCCCATGCCTGCTGAAAGTATAATCGGAATTGCTAACTCTTGATAATGTTTATATACAGTACGTAATTTTTCAATTAGCAATGCTCCACCGATTGAAAAAAACATTCCCATATATAAAGGGTTTAAAAACCCACCAGTAAAGATTGTCTTTTCAAGTAATAAACTGGCTGCAATTCCTGATAACGTCACATGACTTAATGCATCCGCAATAAGCGACATGCGGCGAATTACAACGAACACGCCGATAAGTGGTCCGACAAGCCCTATTAAAACACCAGCGTATAAAGAATTACGTAAAAAATCATATTGTAAAAAATCCTGTATCATTATATCCTCCCGTGATGCCCATGTTCATGTTCTAAGCGATGAACATGATGCCCATATAAAATCGACATTTCTGCATCTTCTAACTCTCGGAATTTCTCTACATTCCCATGGAAATGTAGATGCTGATTTAAACATGCAACATGCGTCACCTTCTCTGTTACAGCACCCATATCGTGTGTAACAAGAATTAACGTGATCCCTAGCCTTTTGTTTAAATCCTCTAGTATCTCATAGAAGCTTTCCACATTTTTTACATCGATTCCAACAGTAGGTTCGTCCAAAATAAGCAATTCCGGATTACTCACAAGTGCACGAGCAATAAATACACGCTGTTGTTGTCCACCAGAAAGTTCTCCAATGTTGCGACCTTGAAACTCACTCATACCTACATCAGCAATCGCTTTTTCTACTTTCGCATTATCGTCTTTCGTAAAAAAGCGAAAAAGCCCCTTTTTCGAAACGAGCCCCATTGAAACAACTTCAAAAACAGTTGCTGGGAAACCTGAGTTAAAACTACTTGCCTTTTGGGATACATAACCAACTTTATTCCACTCTTTAAATTTCTTACTATCAATGCCAAACAATCTAATACTTCCTTGCTTTGGTTTTAAAACACCCAATAAACATTTAAGTAAAGTCGATTTCCCTGAACCATTTGGTCCAACTAAACCTAAAAAAGCTCCCTTCGGAACTTGCAAATTAATATCTTCTAACACGTTGCGATCTTCATATCGAAACGTTAATCCTTCTATTTCCAATATATTATTCATATCATCTCACCTATTTTAATTCAGAATGATTCCGATTTATCTCTATTTGAATTATAGTACAGCTTATTATAGTTGTAAACCAATCTGCCTAAAATATATTCTTTATTTCAAGAAACCTTATTATTATAACAAAAAGCAGAGAAGAATTCTCTGCTTTCAAAAGATATTACAATTAACTTTTTAATGAATTGCTGATTTAAACTTACCACCATTTGTCTCTTGTGTATTCATAATCGTAACAAATGCGTTTTCATCAATTTCATGCACAATTGATTTTAACTTCGTCACTTCCAGACGTGTTACAACTGCATAAATAACTTCTTTTTCTTTATCTGTATAGCCACCTTTAGCAACAAGTTTTGTTGTTCCACGACCAAGGCGGTGTAAAATTGCATTTGATACTTCCTCATATTGATCGGATACGATTAAAACCGCTTTCGTTTCGTCTAATCCTTGAATTACCGTATCAATTGTTTTGAATGCGATATAGTACGTCATAACAGAATACATCGCTTGTTCAACACCAAAAACAAATGCTGCCCATGCAAAAATGAATAAGTTCACAAACATTACGAATTCACCAACAGAAAACGGTAATTTCTTCGTTAATAGAATTCCCATAATCTCCGTCCCGTCTAACGATCCACCATGACGAATAACAAGTCCTACACCGATCCCTAAAATAAGACCGCCGAAAACTGTTGCTAAAATCGGCTCTGTTGTAAATGGCGGGATAGCATGCAACGTTGATTCAATAAATGCTAAAGCTACAATTCCAAATGCTGAAGATAACATGAATGTTTTTCCAATTTGCTTATACCCGGAGTACATAAAAGGAATATTGAGGATAACAACTAAAGTAGAGAAACTTAACCACCAAATATTAGGAGTAAGATAATCTAATATAAGAGAAATACCAATAATTCCACCATCAATAATTTTATTTGGCATTAAAAACAGTTCAATCGCTACCGCCGCACACGCTGCCCCAAAGACAATCATAACTAAACGATATACAAGATGAATAACACTTTCTTTTCGATGTTGCTTTTTCTCCATAAGTCCTCCTTATACTCTTTATCTATAGTTTCGTTCTTATATTATAACATAAGCTTCTTTTCCCCATTGAAAAAATGCACCTTGATACGAATATGTACAAGCTATGCTTACATATATTTCGATAGAAGAACGTGTGAAGGAGGACAACACGATGAACCTCATTAAACAAATTGTGAACAAAAAATTAAATCATATTTCTACAAAAGAGTTATTGAAATATAGTAAAGAATATGAAGTTTCAATTACGACTGCGCAAGCTGATCAAATTGTTTTACTTATGAAGGGAAAAAATATTAACATTTATGATAATACCGAGCGACTAGATTTGCTAAAACAAATCGCTACAGTAACTACTCCTGCCACTGCCCAACAAGTAAATACTTTATTTCAGCAGCTATTAAAATAAGGAGGGGAAAATCCCCTCCTTATTGCGCTTTAATTTTTTCAAGAATTCCTTCATCAAAAGTACCATTTTTCAGCATTTCGATTTCTAATTTATATGGTGGCTTCTTATCTTTTTTATCTTCACCTACATACGGTGTTTCAAGAATTTTTGGTACGTTCATTAACTGTGGATGATGCACAATATGATGTAATGCTTTATAGCCAATATGACCGAAACCGATATTTTCATGACGGTCTTTTCCAGCTCCGCGTACATTTTTACTATCATTAATATGAAGTACTTGCAAACGATCTATTCCAACAATTTTATCAAATTCGTTTAACACACCGTCAAAATCATTTACAAGGTCATAACCTGCATCATGCGTATGACACGTATCAAAACATACAGATAGTTTTTCATTATATTTCACACCATCAATAATTTTCGCAATTTCTTCAAAACTACGACCGCATTCTGTTCCCTTTCCTGCCATCGTTTCTAGCGCAATATTAACCGTTTGTTCTGGCGTTATTACTTCATTAAGCCCTTTAATAATTTGTTGAATACCAGCATCTGCTCCTGCACCAACGTGAGCTCCTGGGTGAAGAACAATTTGTCTCGCTACCCCTAATGCTGCCGTTCTTTCAAGTTCCATACGCAGGAAATCCACACCTAATTGGAACGTCTCAGGTTTCGTCGTATTTCCAACATTAATAATATACGGAGCATGGACGATAATTTCCTCAATACCATTTAGTTCCATATGTTTTCTTCCTGCTTCTATATTCAATTCTTCAATTGGTTTTCTTCGTGTATTTTGCGGTGCACCTGTATAAATCATGAACGTTGTTGCACCGTATGAAACAGCCTCTTCACTTGCTGCTAATAACATCTTCTTACCACTCATTGAAACATGAGATCCTATCTTTAACATACAATCACCTCTTCAATATACAATAGATATAATGATAGCATAATTTGTAGAAATATGTAGCGAATTGTTTGTTCACACAAAAGGCACTACATAGATTAAACTGACTATTTAAACAGTCTGCACTCTATACTTAAATTAATCCAATAAAGTGAAACTTTAGTCAACGTTTTTTCTACCCCTCACTAATTATTAGTCCGCAGTAATCGATTTTCTCTCAAGTAGTGAGATAAAAAAAAATAAGGGAAATCCCTTATCTTTTTTTATTGCTATATTTTTTCTTCACTTTGTCACGTTCTGTTGCAAGTTTTCGTTTATAGTTTGGTTTTACTTTTTTCGGCTTTTTAACAACTTTTGTTGCCATAACATCTAGTCCATCATTTGGTTTTTTACGGCTCTTACGACGACGACGGTCACCTAAATCCGCCCATTCATCTCCGCGTAAATCTACATGCTTAAACTCGATATGACGTTGTTTTTCCAAACTATCTAACGCTTCTTCATTTGCTGGATCATAAATCGTCACTGCAATACCTGAATGACCCGCACGTGCAGTTCTTCCAACACGGTGAACGAAGAAATCTAAATCTGGTGGAAGTTCATAGTTAATAACATGGCTAATCCCTTCAATATCAATACCGCGTGCCGCCAAATCTGTTGCGACAATGTATTGGAACTCTAAATCACGAACTTGTTTCATCATTTTTCTACGATCACGTGGTGATAAATCACCGTGTATACGTCCTACTTTTAACCCACGTTCTGCTAATCCATCGGCTACTTCATCAGCCTTCTTCTTTGTGTTTGTAAAGACAATTGCTAAATATGGTTTAAATTGAAGTAGCATATTTTTCACTAATTCAGTTTTATTACGGTGTCTTGAAGGCACAAGGTAATGATCAATATTTCCTGCTGCAACTTGCTTCGGATTAATATGAATATGTTCTGGATTATCCATATATTTCTTCAAAAATGGTTTTAATTTTTGAG
This sequence comes from Bacillus sp. FSL R9-9410, assembly GCF_038050385.1. NCBI lineage: Bacteria > Bacillati > Bacillota > Bacilli > Caryophanales > Bacillaceae > Bacillus > Bacillus sp. FSL R9-9410. The sequence continues at coordinate 635,726 of NZ_JBBOTV010000001.1, read as the reverse complement.
GAATTGTTGCAGAGAAAACTAACATTTGTAGGTTTTTAGGCATACGTGCCGCAATTTTATCTACATCTTGAATGAATCCCATATCAAGCATTAAGTCCGCTTCATCGACAATAATAGTATCCGCTTTATAAACAAATAGCGCCTTTTCTTCTACTAAGTCTTTAATACGTCCTGGCGTTCCAACTACAATATGAGGTTGTTTTTTCAACTTTTCAATTGATCGTTGTTTATCAGTTCCACCAATTAAACAGCGTGCTGTAATCATTTGATCTTCTGCACAGAACTTTGTTAGTTTCACAATTTCTTGATAAATTTGTTGTGCTAACTCACGAGTAGGCGCTGTAATAACAAGTTGTACTTCTTCACGACTTGCATCAATTCTGTTTAATGTAGGAAGTAAGTATGCATGTGTTTTCCCAGAACCAGTTTGGGATTGTCCAATTATACTCACACCTTTTTTCACGACCGGGAAAATTTTCTTTTGAATTCCTGTCGGCTCTGAAAAGCGTAGTTCACGAACTGCATCTATTAAAAATGGTTTAAAATCATACTGTGTAAAAGTTTGTAGTGTCATAAGTTACACCTTCTTTCTAAAATTTCTACTGCGCACAAATCAGTCAAGTCTACATTATATCGAAATCTACAAGTAAAATCCATCTTTAGTTTAGGTTTTTATCTCAAAAACTAACCTTCTTTCCTTCCATTGCATATTGTATGTGTATATACCTAACTGAAGAAAGGAGGATTTCCCACATGTTTCCGAAATCCCCTATAAGACAAATGTATCCGAATCGAGGACAACAATCTTACACACCATATCCGATTCCACAACTACCACCGATGGCTCAAAAAAAGAAAGGTTTCCTTGCTAAACTCTTTAAAAAACACGATCCAACCGAACCTTTCATGCAAATGGTCCCTCCTTATCGACAAATGGAAGGGCCACCGATGATGCACCAACAACCGCCGCCCCAATATCAACAGCAACAGCCATACCAACAACAATATACACAACAATATCAACCATACATGCAGCAATATCCTCAACAGATGATACCACCTCAAATGTATGAATCAAATGATACACGTGGTGCTGCGTCAGCTACAACTGCAGCGGCATCTAGCAGCGGCATCGGTAGTTTTTTTTCAAATTTAATTTCGAACCCAACTAATATGATAAATAATATCGAAAAAGTATCTCAAGTCGTGCAATCTGTCGGTCCTGTTGTCGAACAGTACGGTCCCATTATGCGTAGTCTACCAAGCATTGTTAAAATCCTCACCTCTGGAAAAGGTACGGAAGAAAATCAAACTGAAGATGCAACAGAACAGGTTGAGGTAGCAACTCCACCTCCTCCACCTCCAAAAAGGAAACGAAAAAAAATAGTGCTTGAACCGGTAATAGAAAAAGAGGTTCCGAAAGAACCCGTTCAACAATCAGCAACAAAACCAAAACTATATGTGTAACAATCCTTTGTTTTCTATCCACTCCTCCTTTATAATGTAATGGACTATGCACAAAAGTATCCCTTGTTTAGAAGGAGAGGATTACTCACATGAAGATTGTTAAAATTTCCCCTCGTGGTTATTGCTACGGTGTTGTTGACGCAATGGTTATTGCACGTAACGCCGCATTAGATAAATCATTACCGAGACCCATTTATATTTTAGGTATGATTGTTCACAATAAGCATGTCACAGATGCTTTCGAAGAGGATGGCATCATTACATTAGACGGTCCAAGTCGATTAGAAATTTTAGATAAAATCGATTCTGGTACTGTTATTTTCACTGCACACGGTGTTTCTCCAGAAGTTAAACAACGTGCAAAAGCAAAAGGTTTAACGACAATTGATGCAACTTGCCCAGATGTTACAAAAACACATGACCTTATTGAAGCAAAGAAAGCTGAAGGATATCATGTCATTTATATCGGCAAAAAAAATCATCCAGAACCAGAAGGCGCAGTTGGTATTGCACCTGATATCGTTCATCTTATCGAAAGAGCTGACGATTTAAAAACATTAGAAATCCCAACAGATAAAATTTTAGTTACGAATCAAACAACAATGAGTCAATGGGATGTTCAACATTTAATGGAGGACATTCAGAAAAAATTCCCAACAGCAGAATTCCACAAGGAAATTTGTTTAGCAACTCAAGTTCGCCAAGAAGCTGTCGCTAAACAAGCTGATGTTGCAGATTTAACAATTGTTGTCGGCGATCCGAAAAGTAACAACTCAAACCGTTTAGCACAAGTATCACAAGAAATCGCTGGTACGAGAGCATACCGCGTTGCAGACGTAAGTGAAATCCAATTAGAATGGCTACAAGGTATCGAAAATGTTGCAGTTACAGCGGGTGCTTCTACTCCAACACCAATCACAAAAGAAGTTATTGCTTTCTTAGAGCAATATGACCCGATGAATCCAGCTACATGGGACAGAATTCGAAAAGTACCACTTCAAAAGATATTGCCACGTGTAAAAGTAAAAAAACAACAATAACAAAAAACCGTTGCCTACATGAGCAACGGTTTTTATTTTTCTTATACAAATGTGAACGGATCCGTATGTAACTGTGAAGCATGAATTTGTACATTGAAATTCTTTTCATCTACTTTGGCTTGCAATTGTTTTTGTACACCTTGCTTCATTACTTTTTCAACGTTATGCCCTGGATCGACTATATTTAAACCAATCATCATCGCATCGTGAGCAACATGATAATACATATCACCTGTTACATATACATCTGCTCCTTTAAATTTCGCTTGGTTTATATATTTATTACCGTCACCACCAAGTACAGCTACTTTACGCACTTTATCATCTAACTTTCCAACAACTCTTGCACCCTTTACATGTAATGATTGTTTTACATGTGAAGCAAACTGCTCAAGCGTCATTTCTTCTTGTAAATACCCTATTTTACCAAGGCCTAATGTTTCACCTTTATTATCAAGCGGATATACATCATATGCCACTTCTTCATATGGATGGGCTGCCAACATCGCTTTAATAACTTTTCTTTGTAATGAAGCTGGAACAATCGTTTCGACACGCGCCTCTTCCACACGTTCTAACTGTCCAGTTTCTCCGATATAAGGGTTTGTACCTTCTTGAGGGATAAACATGCCTACCCCTTCGCTACCGAACGTACAGTGGCTATAATTACCGATATGACCTGCATCCGCATCTCCAAGAGCTTTGCGCACTTCTTCTGCATGGGTTACCGGAACAAATACAACAATTTTTTTCATTTCTTCTGCATATGTAGGAGCTAATACTTCTGTATTTTGTAACCCTAACGCATCAGCAAGTAAATCATTTACCCCGCCCTTAGCAATATCTACATTTGTATGCGCTGCATACACCGCAATATCATTTTTAATACATGTTTCAATAATTCTTCCGTACGCCTTATCTGTATGAATCGCTTTTAATGGATTAAAGATTAAAGGATGGTGCGCTATAATGATATTCGCTCCTAATTGGATCGCCTCGTCCACAACTTCCTCAGTTACATCTAACGCGATTAATACGTGCTGCACAGGTTTATTAAGCGCTCCAATCTGTAAGCCAACCTTATCCCCTTCCATCGCTAAATGCTTCGGATACATACCTTCAAACAAAGAAATAATTTCATGACCATTCGGAATTTTACTCATGATAAAACCTCTCCTATCATTTTCATTTTCGCATCTACTTCTGCACGCTTCGCTTTTGTCTCTTCAGACTCTACTGCACGCTCTAACTGTTTTAAAATATTTTGGAAGTTTTTCAATTCTCCTTCCCACTTTTCAACAAAAGCTTCACTTTTTTCTTTTATTAAAAATGGCCCCATAAACAATTCAGCTTGTTTATTTTCAGAGTAAGGTACCGCTATATCTCCTCGCTCTCCGACTAAAATTTCGTAAATCTTTCCGTCTTCTATTACAATTTTCTCACTTATAAGCTCCCATCCATTTTCAATAAACCATTCACGAATATGGTGCGCTGCAATATTCGGCTGTAAGATTAAACGTGTTACACCTTCTAATTTTTCTTTACCACTTTCTAAAATGTCACGAATTAACGCTCCACCCATACCAGCAATTGTAATAACATCTACTTCTCCTGGCGCTATAACAGCTAATCCATTCCCTTTACGAACGTCTACTTTACCTTGTAAGCCACTTTCAGCTACAGTTGCTTGTGCAGAGCGAAACGGTCCATCTACAACCTCTCCTGCAACTGCTTTTGTAGCAATATTATTTATAATTGTATAACACGGTAAATACGCGTGATCCGATCCAATATCAGCTACTGTAGAGCCTACCGGAATCTCCCTCACAACTTCTTCTAATCGTTTCGAAAGCTTTACTTCATTCATGTATTTCCATTACTCCTTCTCTTGTCAGTCTGTCTCCATGATAATGAATTTATAGTTGTTGTTGCAAGCCCATAACAATACTTCAATTCTCTATTACTAATCGTATTTTAGATAGTATAGAAAAACAAGCCTTTTGCAAAAAGCAAAAGACTTGTTTTTCTATACTTTATTTTTTCTTCGATAACCAATCAGCTACTTTTGCCGCTTGATCAGCTGGAACTATATTTGCTGGCATATTTCCTTTTCCTTTTGAAATAACTTCTTTAATTTCATCTTTCGAAAGTTTCCCACCAATTTTTTGTAAATTAGGTCCTACCGCCCCTTGTAACTGATCACCATGACAGCTCGTACAGCTTTGCTTTACAATATCCTCTGGCTTTGATGCTGTTTGTGCTGGTTTCCCGCCATTTTTTGCATCAGCTAACTCTTTAGATTTATTTAGCCCCTGAAATGAAAATACAAACATAACGATAATACCTAATGCTGCAATAAGAGCGAACGGAATCAATGGATTACGTTTCATATCTCTTCTCCCCCCTCTATACCGCTAAATAGTTAGATGATTCAGTCATTTATATTGTACTTGAAAACACTCTATCAGAAAAGAGCAAACTACTACTTGTTAAAAATATTCCGTAAATTCATTTTATTGATTTTCACTATTATATCGCATATTATTTCGATAATTACTAACGTTTCTCATCATATTTTTTACTTTTCTACATATTATTTTGTATGGAATAAACAAAATTAATCGAAAAATCGAAAAATGAGCATTTGCAAATCAAAAGACAATTCTGTAAAATAAATTACAAGAAATTGTAATCGTTGCCGATAGATAAATTTTAACAAAAATTAACAAAATAAAAAAGTTTACTTCACAAAAGTGAAGTAAACTTAAAGGTAGCCTATTCTAAGAAATCCTTAAGACGCTTACTACGGCTTGGATGTCTTAATTTGCGAAGTGCTTTCGCTTCAATTTGACGAATACGTTCTCTCGTTACGCCGAATACTTTCCCAACTTCTTCAAGCGTACGAGTTCGTCCATCATCTAAACCAAAACGAAGACGCAGAACATTTTCTTCACGATCTGTTAGTGTATCTAACACATCTTCTAATTGTTCTTTTAGCAACTCATACGCTGCATGGTCCGCAGGCGATGTTGCTTCTTGGTCTTCAATAAAGTCACCTAAATGGGAGTCGTCTTCTTCACCAATTGGTGTTTCAAGAGAAACTGGCTCCTGTGCAATCTTTAAGATTTCGCGTACTTTTTCTGGAGCAAGATCCATTTCTTCACCAATCTCTTCAGGAGATGGTTCGCGTCCTAAATCTTGTAATAATTGACGTTGTACACGAATTAACTTATTAATGGTTTCAACCATATGAACTGGAATACGAATTGTTCGCGCTTGGTCTGCAATCGCACGTGTAATAGCTTGGCGAATCCACCAAGTTGCATACGTACTAAATTTAAAACCTTTACGATAGTCGAACTTTTCAACCGCTTTAATTAGACCCATATTTCCTTCTTGGATTAAGTCTAAGAAAAGCATACCGCGGCCAACGTAGCGCTTTGCAATACTTACTACAAGACGTAAGTTTGCTTCTGCAAGACGGCGTTTCGCTTCTTCATCGCCTTCTTCAATACGTGTCGCAAGTCGAATTTCTTCTTCAGCGGACAGTAAGTCAACTCGACCAATTTCTTTTAAGTACATACGAACAGGGTCATTGATTTTCACACCTGGTGGCACACTTAAATCATTGAGGTCGAATTCTTCTTCCGTTTTTGTAATTTGGCGATTATTAGGACCTTCGTCGTTGTCATTGTCACCAACTAAGTCAATCCCTTGTTCACCTAAATATTCATAGTATTCATCCATTTGATCGGATTCAATTTCAAATCCATTCATGCGTTCTGCAATCTCTTCATATGTAAGAACGCCACGTTTTTTTCCAAGCTCAGTGAGTTGTTCTTTCACTTGCTCAAGGGTCATTTCAGTTTCAATTTGTTTAGAACGAGCTGGTTTATCAGCCATCTGTTCCCCTCCTTACGCGAGATACAAACATTCATTATACTAAAATTTTATCGAAAAAGCTATTTTCTTGCTTTTTGACTTTGTAAATATGCCACATAATATTTAGCAGCCTCTACAGGATCTGTTTTTTCCATTTGTTTTACTTTAAAGATAATTTCCATCTTTTCAAGTTTCTCTTTATGGCGTCTTAACGCCTCCAAATGACCTTGTAACGCTTCTTCTGTGTACTCTGGATTAATAAATTCATCCGTCGAAATATCAGTGATAATATTTTTCAACTTTTCATCAGAGAGCCAACTTAAAAATGTTCCGACTGAAGGTTCATTTCCCTTTTCATAATATGCGTATAGTTCATATAAAATCCCTTTATGTTCTTCTGTATAAAAATCTTCTATATGAGGTTCCATACGTACTGTCACTTCTGCACTTTGCAACATATGGTAGATAATTTCTCTTTCTGCCCTTTCAAAACCTGTTAACTTCGGCTTCGTTTGAACAATTTGAGATGGCTTAGAAACCTGCTTTATTTGTTTTTGCTGTACCTTTTGTTCTTTGCGATATTGGTGCAATTGATTCAAAAGTGTTTCCATTGAATACGAAAATTCTTGCGATAATGATTTTAAATATGATTCCGCCTGCATCGCATCCTGTAGCAATGATAACTCTTTTAAAACACTTTTCACATATTCTTCTTTGCCAGACTCATCTTGCAAATTTTTCCCTAAACGCAAATGATTTATTTTGAAACCAACAAAACTTATACTTGATTTCACAAGATTTTCAAAAGCGGTTGTCCCATATTGTTGCACATATTCATCAGGGTCAAGCTTATCTGGCAAGGATGTAACTTTCACTTGGCAACCAACTTGCAATAGTAATTGCCCTGCTTTCATCGTCGCTTCTCGCCCTGCTTTATCACCATCATAGCAAAGAACAACAGTTTCAACGTTACGTCGCAGAAGTTTCGCTTGTTCTTCAGTTAAGGCTGTTCCCATTGTCGCAACAGCTTCTTCCACACCACTTTTCACCGCAGCTAGTACATCGGCATAACCTTCAAAAAGGACAACCTGCCCACGTTTTCTAATAAACGGCCTTGCTTGGTGGAAATTATACAACAGCTTACTTTTGTAAAAAATCGGTGTTTCAGGACTATTTAAATATTTCGGAGTGTCATCTCCTAACGCCCTTCCACTAAACGCTATCACCTTACCTTGTAAAGTATAAATCGGAAACATAACTCTTCCGCGGAAGCGGTCATAATGACTGCCATCCTTCTCACTTCTTACAAGAAGGCCAGCTTGTTCCATACTAGATAGCGACAAACCTCTTTTTTGTAAAACTTTCGTTGCTGCATCCCAAGCTTGTGATGCATAACCAATTTCAAATTTCTCAATCATCTCTTTTGTAATACCACGTTTTAATAAATATGAAAGTGCTTCATTTCCTTCTTCTGTATTTACTAATAAATGATGATAATACTTTTTCAAAAGTTCATGAGCCTGTTGCATGATGACAGTGTCATCAGATATGTCTTCTTGTTGTTGTTGTCCTTGCCCTGATGTATATTCTGCAACTGCAATTCCATTTCTTTCGCCAAGCTTTTGAACAGCCTCGGTGAAAGCAAGTCCTTCCATTTTCATAAGAAAAGAAAATACATTTCCACCTTCTCCACATCCGAAGCAATGAAAAATTTGCTTATCAGATGAAACAGAGAATGAAGGAGAATTCTCACCATGAAATGGACAAAGGCCGAAATAGTTACGTCCCTGCTTTCTAAGTTGAACATACTCACCAATCACTTCTACAATATCAGATGATGTCCGAATCTGTTCAACAACTTCTTCGGGAATTCTGTTCCCCATAAATCCATCTCCGTGTCGTATTTTGTATTCGATATAAATTAAAAGATTCCTTTATAATTCGACAATATTTTTCTAAATTTGTTAGAAAGTACTGTCGATCACATTGTGTAAACGATTTTGGACCTTTCGTATAAGTCCCCAGTCTGCGTGAATTCGCAGATACATACTACTATATAAAATTGTATCCATTTGCTCATCTGTTACAAATGTATCTCTTGGAGACAATACATATACTCCTTTTTCACAAGAAGACTAGCAAGCACTATAACCTGTATGATCATGAGATCTGTAGCTTTTGCATGTTGATGAATATAACAATCAACTTCATCTTGCTCAGAATCTGCATAGACCCAATTGCCTTGCTGTTTTCTTGAACGATGAGCATAGGATGCGACAAACAAAATTTCGACATAAAATTTTGTTCCAACTTGCACAATTACATTCTTCACGGGATACGCATCTGCATCAAATAATATCTTACTGATGTTTTGCATATTTCTGTATTCTACATCCCTTCTGTGAATCCTTCCATAATGTGCGTTTTCTTGTCTAGATTTTGTCGATTTAACGTAAATACATGTCTTTTTCGAAAATCCTATCCCTAGTTTATTCTGAAAAATTAAAGTCTAAACGTAAAATATAGGTTTTTATCACAATTTTTTATTATAATATATTTTCTTCAACTACGCTACATATCCCTTTAATTTTCATCTTACATTTAAAGATAACGAAATCGTTCCTTTAGCATAATAAAAAAAACAGAAGAATATAAGTATAACCATTCCGCTATATTCTATTACTAAGCCGAAAGTTCATGCTCTACTTCGCATCTTCCTCTATCGCCTTCTCACGAGCGAAAAAAGCACATTCACCTTTGGTAAATGTGCTAAAACATTTTTTGGTTTTGCACTGCATTCACAATAATATTTGCTGTTTCTTCAATCGCCTTATTTGATACATCAATCACTTGACAATTTATTTTACTAATTACTTCCTCAAAATGACCAAGTTCTTCTTGAATACGATTAATATTTGCATATGTTGCTCCATCACTTAATCCAAGTGATTTCAATCGTTCTTTTCGAATATGATTTAACTTATCCGGTATAATTTTCAAACCGAAACATTTCTCTTTTGCCACTTGATATAATTCCTCAGGTGGATCCACTTCCGGTACAAGTGGTACATTGGCAACTTTCAAACGTTTGTTATGCGCTAAATATTGTGAAAGTGGTGTTTTTGATGTACGTGAAATTCCAATCAACACGATATCAGCTTTTAAAATACCACGTGCATCTCTACCATCATCATACTTAACTGCAAATTCAATCGCTTCAATTTTTTTAAAGTACTCTTCATCTAATCTTCGAACGACACCTGGCTCATACCTTGGTACTTGCCCTGTAATTCCTTCAATTTGATCGATAAGAGGTCCGATAATATCGTATGCCTCTACTCCTTCTTTTGCCGCTTCTGTCAATAAATATTGACGCATATCAGGCTTTACTAACGTAAAACAAATAAGCGCTTGATTGCTCTTGGCAATCGAGATTACTTCTTTTAATGTCCCCGTATCTTCTACATACGGTACACGTCTAATATCAGGAGCGAATGGGAACTGTCCCATTGCCGCTCTAACAACCAAATCAGCCGTTTCTCCTACAGAGTCAGATACGACATATACGATTTTATTATCCATTACATTACCTCACTTTAAACAAATTACACTTATTCGTTATTTACTAAATTTACAAACGCACGTGTAATATTTGTTTTTGTAATTCGCCCAATCACTTCTAAACCTTGTTTCGTATCCTTCACAACCGGCATCGCATCAATCTGTCTTTCTATTAATTCCATCGCAATATCATATAAAGAATCCTCCCTGCGACACATCGCAATGTTTGGCATCCTTGTCATGATAATATTAACCGGAAGAGAGGTTAAATCCTGCTTTCCTAAGCTAGCTCGTAATAAATCTTTACGAGATACAACGCCAACTAATAAAGTAGCTTGATCTACAACAAATAATGTACCAACGTCCTCTAGAAACATAGCACAGATTGCATCGTATACTGATACATTTTTATCAATTACAGCCGGTCTAGATTGATAATCTTGCACTTTAATTTTCTTAACAGCTTCAGATAATAGCTGTCCCCCAGTTTTACCCGTATAAAAATAACCTACGCGTGGACGTGCTTCTAAATAACCAGCCATCGTTAAAATTGCTAAGTCTGGTCTTAGCGTTGCACGTGTTAAACCCAATTGCCCAGCAATTGACTCCCCTGTAATAGGACCGTGATCTTTTACAATCTGAATGATATGCTCTTGCCGTTTATTCAGCTCTATGATAATCACCACCTTTAATGCACAACGAAAAAAGTTATACTATCTCTTAAATATTATATACTAAATATGCTATTCGAAAAAGAAAGTATGTAAAAAGGACCGTATACGGCCCTTTTTATATTTGAAACTTATCAAGTTGTTCCAAGAAACGCCTTGTTTTCAAATAAATCCCACAATATTCATCATAATATGTATTCAATACTGTACGCATTTGTTTTTTTGTACTATCCTTCACCGATACATTACCGAGCCGGTGTAAATCGAAGTGAAGAAAGAGACGTAATAATTTATGAACAGCCTCTCCCACCGGAATACGATACGGATCTTGTTCCGCATGACGCGAGCACAGAAAACCGCCTTCCCTGACAGAGAAGGCGACAAAATCTGTTTCTTGATGACAAATAGCACATGTATCAAAGTACGGGTGCATCCCTAATACCGGAAGCATTTTCGTTTGATAAATTAATGATAATGCTTCTGGGTCAACACCCTCACACATATAATGCAACGTTTGATATAACATTTCAAATAAATACGGATTATGCTTCTTATCTTCTGTTGCTTTATCAGTTAATTCGATAATAAATGATGCATAAGCAGTTAAAAATATATCCTCGCGAATTTCTTTCATAGATGAAATAATCTCGCCTTGTTGCAAAGTTCCAAGTCCAGATCCAATTTGAATAAGAAAATGACCATGTGTCATAAGTTGCGAAATAGCCGCTAACCGACTCTTCGGTTTTTTCGCCCCTCTTGCCATTGCACTTATCTTACCAAATTCCCGTGAGTATATTGTAACAATCTTATTTGTTTCTCCGTAATCTGTTGTACGGATGACAATGCCCTCAACTTTTTGAAACATGTTCGTCACCATCCAAGGTTTGAACAAAACGGGTCAAGAAATTGGAGAGTCTAGATGCGCTAACTCCTCTTCATGTTGATCCATCTCATCGTTTACGTCTTTTTCCATTTCTTTCAAAAGCAAATACGTTTCAATGCTTCCTGTTTTGGAGAAAAACTTCCAGGTAAAATCTAGCATAAGAATCCACCTTTCTCAATAAGCGTAGCCTATAAAGCAATTTCTTTTGTTGTTATTAAGTTGACCCATTTTGTTCATTTTCATGTGAGAAAAAATTTTCCTAATTTATCAAGGTTCATAAAAACCAATAATCAGTGGATGAACAAAACACCCACTGATCACAACTTTACTTCATATTAATACTCGTCTTCACGGAAACCAAGGTCACGAAGCTGTGACATCTTATTACGCCAATCTTTTTGCACTTTCACCCATACTTCTAAAAATACTTTAGAACCAAGAAGTGCTTCAATGTCAAAGCGAGCTCGCTTACCGACTTCTTTTAACATCTTCCCTTGCTTACCTATAATAATTCCTTTTTGTGATGCACGTTCAACAACAATCGTTGCGTTTATATAAACCGCTCCGCCCTCACGCTTTTGAATTGCATCAATAACAACCGCTACAGAATGCGGTACTTCTTCACGTGTTAAATGTAATACTTTTTCACGAATAAGCTCTGAAATAATAAATCGCTCTGGATGATCCGTTACTTGATTATCCGGGTAATATTGCGGTCCTTCTGGTAAATACTTTTTAATTGCTCCGATTAACGCTTCAACGTTATTACCGTCCAATGCAGAAATTGGCACAATCTCCGCGAACTCATATAGTTTACGGTATTGATCAATTAACGCTAATAATTGCTCTGGATGAACTTGGTCAATTTTATTAATTACTAAAAATACCGGTTGTTTCGTTTCTTGTAATTTCTCAATAATAAATTCCTCACCACGACCATATCCTTCAGTTGCATTGACCATAAACAGAACAATATCAACTTCTTTTAATGTCGTTTGAGCCATCTTCACCATGAAATCGCCTAGTTTATGTTTAGGTTTATGTATTCCTGGTGTATCAATGAAAACTACTTGTGAATCATTTTCTGTATATACACCTTGAATTTTATTACGAGTTGTTTGTGGCTTATCGCTCATAATAGCAATTTTTTGGCCAATAATACGATTTAAAAATGTAGATTTCCCAACATTCGGTCTGCCAATAATAGAGACAAAACCTGATTTATAACCTTTTCTATTCATGTAAATCCTCCGCTAAAAATGCTCCTGGTAACAATTCTCCGACTGTTGTCTCTTGAACATCACCATGTAAGTTTGATAGGTATACTTTCGTATCCTGTTTACATAATTCTACCATAACTTGTCGACATGCTCCACAAGGAGGTACTGGACGCTTTGTATCTGCTACGACTGCAATAGCTACAAACTCGTTATCTCCTTCAGAAATCGCCTTAAATAACGCTGTTCTTTCTGCACAGTTACATAAACCATATGATGCATTTTCAACATTACATCCACGATATATTTTTCCATCCTGAGTTAGTAAAGCTGCACCTACTTGAAATTTAGAATATGGTACGTACGCTCGTTTACGCGCTTCGGTTGCTTCTTGAATTAATTGTTTGCTATTCATATTCCCGCATCCTTTCCGTTCACAGATGTGAATAGATACACTCTTTCATTAAAGGCCTTCACGGCGCTCCCAAAGCTTAATAAAAGCTTCGGAATGCAACTATACCATATACGGTAAAAAGATAATAGCACCAATTACAGCAGCTATAATTGCAAACAATAAAACTGCCCCCGCCGCAACATCCTTTGCAATTTTCGCAAACGGATGAATATCGGCGGTTGCTAAATCTACTGTTTTTTCAATAGCCGTATTCACCATTTCTAAACTCATTACAATCCCTATCACAATAAGTAATACAATCCATTCCGTTGTTGTAATATGGAAATAAAAGCCGCAGCACATAACAATGACTGCGGCTAAAGAATGAATTTTCATATTTCGTTCATGACGAAGACAAAAGTATATACCAGCTATAGCATATCCAAAACTATCTAAAAGTTTTCCTTTTTTCATCGTCCTAATCCAAAGGCCTCTAAAATTTCTTTTTGTCTTCCAAACATTTCTTTTTCATCTTCTTCTGTCATATGATCATAACCAAGCAAATGCAAAAAGCCATGTAGTGCTAAAAACCCAAGTTCTCGATCAAAAGAATGTCCATATTCTTCCGCTTGTTCTTTTGCTCTTGGAATAGAAATAATAAGATCTCCTAACATACGCGGCATCTCCACACCGACAATTTCCATTTCACCTTCTCCCATTTCTTCCATGGCGAAAGAAATAACGTCCGTAGGCTGATCCTTATCTCGGTAATCACGGTTTATTTCACGAATACGTTCATTATCTACAAACGTAACCGATAATTCTGCTCCTTCTTCTATCTTTTCCATTTGGGCTGCTTTCTCTACCAACCCTCGAATCAAGCTTATATACTCGTCTTTCACTTCGTCTGTTTCATCAATAAAATCAATTAATAAACTCATTCTTTCTCCTTTTCTTCCGGCGGTTCCGGATATGTAATACGGGAATGAAAAATACCATTTAACGTTTCACATAACGTTTTTCCAACGATTTGTAGTTCCTTAAATGTCAAATCACATTCACTAAATTGACCATCTTGCAAACGATCTCTAATGATACTTTGCACTAAATTATTGATTTGATCTGGCGTTGGATGATTCATTGAACGTACCGCCGCTTCTACACTATCAGCAATACCAATGATTGCCGACTCTTTAGAAGTTGCTTTTGACCCTGGATAGCGGAACATTTCCTCAGTATATTTCTCTTTATCTTCTTTAATCGCCTTATAGTAAAAATATTTAAGCAACGTTGTACCATGATGCTGTCCAGCGATATCGATAATTTCTTGAGGTATATGGTGTTCTTCTAACATTCTCACCCCATCGGTTACATGAGCAATTATAATATCTTTACTCGTTACAGGGTCTAATCTATCATGCGGGTTTTCAATCCCCATCTGGTTTTCAATAAAAAACTGCGGTTGTACTGTTTTCCCTACATCATGATAATACGCCCCTACACGTGCTAATACTCCGTTTGCTCCAACCGCTTCGCATGCAGCTTCTGAAAGATTGGCTACCATTACACTATGGTGATATGTACCTGGTGCTTCTAATAAAATTTTGCGCAAGAGCGGGTGATTCGGACTTGAAAGTTCCATCAACTTCATACTCGATACAATCCCAAGGCCACTTTCTAAATACGGTAAAATCCCCATAGCTAGAACAGAAGAGATAATCCCTGAAACTGCAGCCATTAATAATTGTATCCCAATTTCAAGAGGTGAAAAATTCCCATTTCGCAATAATAACAACGCCGCTAATACGACTACATTTAATACAGAAACGAGTATACCAGCTTGTAAAATCATCGTACGACGATTTTTTTCTCTCAAGAAAATACTAACTGATAATGAACTTAATAAAACATAAATCCCCACACTATAATTCAGTGTACTCGTTACACCTTCATTAAACATAATACTTCCGCACACAGAAAAGATCATGCTCGTTAAAAATACAAATCTATCACCAATCATTAATTTTACAAGTATTGTTCCCATCGCAACTGGAACAACATACGCGATTCCTGCATATTCAAGTTTTTGAAACAAACTAATGATTTTCATTAAAACAATCGTGATAGACAAAATTGTGATATATGCTAAAACATACGGTCTATCTTCTCTTTTTCGCTGTAAAAACACTTCAAATTGCTTATGCATAAAGTACAATAACACACAAATAAGTACAGCCAGACCAACATAAGGTTGGAAGGTATTGCCCTTCTCTAACAATCCGGCTAACTTCAACTGCTCATATGCTTCTCGTGAAATCGTATCGCCTTCTTTCACAAGAACTTGCCCTTGAAGGATAAAAACTGATGCAACTGAATCTTCCGCTATTTTTTGACTATCTTTCGTCGCAGCTGAATCATAAAAATAGTTCGCTGTAACCGCATACTTCCCTAGTGCATTCACCGCAACTTTTAAATCACTGCTTATACTTACGCTACTCATTTCAGTAACAAATCGTTCTCTTGCAACTTCTTCTTGATCCATCTTAATGTGTTCACTCATAATTTTATTAACCGCTGTTACAGCCGCATCCTTCGCCAATGACAATTGACTTGAATCAGCATTAATAAATTTCAGCAATATCGAATCTGTTAAGCTTTTCGCTAAATCTGTTGGTAATTTCTTCTTTAACTTGTCCAATTTATCCACATCAGAAATTTTTTTATATTCGTCTGGGCCAGTCGATTTAGCCTCTGCCTCTACTTCACTTACCGCATCAAAGACGGAATTTACAATATCCACTTTATTTTGCTTATATTCGCTTTTATATGTATATTTATCCTCAACCTTTTGAGCGGCTTCTTTTTTCTTTTTCGCTGTTGCGGATTTATCTTCAATTTTAACAGGAGAGTGAATTGTTTTTTTAGCAATATCGAGCTCTTTAACATCTAATTGCTCTGGTTTCACATTATTCATAAGTGCAAAAAACAGTACCGCTCCTAATAAAACGTAAGAAATCCAACTTAGTTTTTTCGAATGTTGTAAATCACGAAACCACTTAGAAATTTCTTGAGATCTTGACATGATTTCAATACCTTCTCCTCTCCAGAAATAAAGTGAAACTATTCATAGCTTTCATTTCTTCCAGCCAACGATGCTTTTTAGGACCATATTTTTATAGACCATCACCTATAGTTTATTTCTCTCGTCTTTAATGATAGTAAAAAACATGTCCTTCGCCAACCTTATCATACAAAAAGAAATGATCCTGACAAATAGGATCATTCCATTTTATCATATGCCTCAATAATACGTTGCACTAACCGGTGTCTCACAACGTCCGTTTGTTCCAATGTAATGAACGAAAGACCTGATACACCAGATAAAATATTAGCAGCAATAGAAAGACCTGACTTTACCCCTTTTGGTAAGTCTACCTGTGAGGGATCCCCCGTAATAACCATTTTAGAACTAAAACCTAATCGTGTTAAAAACATTTTCATTTGAACACCAGTCGTATTTTGCGCCTCATCTAATATAACAAATGAATCATCAAGAGTACGCCCTCTCATATAAGCAAGAGGTGCAATTTCAATTACACCACGTTCCATCATACGTTGTGTATATTCTTGTCCAAGAATATCATGTAACGCATCATATAGTGGACGTAAATACGGATCTACTTTTTCTTTCAAATCACCTGGTAAAAACCCTAAACTCTCTCCAGCTTCTACAGCAGGTCTTGTTAAAATAATTTTCTTTACATACCCTTGCTTTAAAGCTCTCACAGCCATCACTACGGCTAAGTATGTTTTTCCTGTCCCAGCAGGCCCTATCCCAAATACAATATCATTCTTTTTCATTGCATGAATATATCGTCTTTGCCCCATCGTTTTCACACGAATGGATTTACCTTTTGCTGTTTTAAAAATTTCCTCTTCATATAACTCTTCGAATTGAGCAATTTTCCCTTGTTGCCCAAGCTGAATCGCATACGCAACATCTCTTTCCGAAATTGATACACCTTTACGGATAACAACAAGTAACTGTTGTAAGATTTTTTCTACGAGTACCACAGTTTCATCTGCCCCAGATACACGAACAGATTCTCCTCTAGTCACAATCGATACACTAAGTTCTCGTTCAATTACTTTTAAATGAGCATCATTTACCCCAAAAAGAGCGATTGCTTCGTTAGGGTTTTCCAATTGTTGGTTCATTTCTACTAATTGTTCTGCCATCACTCAGTCTCCTTGAATATCGAATTCAGATATTGGTTGTGGCTCTGCAATATTTTCAATCACTGTATAATGTAATGTGACCTTTAGGTGATCCGCCTCAACCTCTTTACTCAAAATGTTATCACTTACAATCATAGCATGTTCATCCAATTTTTTCTTCAGTTCTTTTTCTGCCATCTCTTTCGCTACTTTCATTGCTTGTTTTTCGGTATATTCTCGGTTCGCTTCTTCCTCTTCTCGTACAATATCTTTCTCGTATGCAACTGGTAATGTGAATCCAAATAATTTCACATCATGTTTTACGCTTTCAGTACGAGAGCGTTTATACTTATCCTGTTGAAATCCCCATATTTTTATTTTAGCACTCCCAAATTTAAGAAAATATTCATTATACGAATTACCAGTATACACTTGAAATTGCGTCTTTAACGGAACATCCACCTCAGATTTGTACCACGTTTCTCCATATACAATCCCTTTAGCCGAAACAATTGTCGGATTCTCCTCATTACCATACATCCCCGAGACGAGAAGTTGCCCCTTTTCTACATGGTCATTTTTCATGACAACAGGCTTCCCAACTTCCACAAATGTTTTTGTAATAATCCCTTCTTTTTTCGCTACTAAGTTTTGCGGCTGTTGTTCACTTTCTTTTTTCGGTTCATTTTTTTCAACAATCTTAAAATGATATGTTGTCCCTCTTATTTCTAATCCCGCCCAAGTAATCGCATTAATATTGTCTGTCAAATGACGTTGAACATCTTCTACACTCGGCATTTGGAACTGTAATTTCCCTTTTTTTATACCCATTTTGTCCAATTCTTTCATCAAGATATATTCCGTTTCAGGTTTTGCTCCTGTAATTTCAATTTTCCACACCATATTTGACAATGCGATCATTCCGAAAAAAAATATTAAAAACCCAATTAAAAATCCACTATTTTTAATTAAACGCTTATTCCAAAACGGAAAACCGTAACGTCCAATAAAATATAATTTACATTCATTTTTTCTATAAATTGGTTTTATCTTTTTCACATCTCGTAATAACATACAAAAAACTAACGTTTCATCAGCTATCTTCTTTACATCCCAAACGAGTAATTTCCTCCGCACACACTCGTTAACAAAGCGTTCCGCTCCTCTACCTTCAATTCGCACCTTTACATACCCAAGCCATTTTATAAACCATTTATTTTTCATCGACTATCTCCACTACCTTTCTAAAAGTAGATACACTACTTTTCAATTCGATTATCAAACTAGCTCGTACTAAATTAGCAGATTCCTTGATCCTCACTAATTATTAACCTTCACGAGCCAGTTTTTTACGTGGAACTCAATTCCTACCTATCCTCTTTGTACGAACCGAATATTGAGGCCAGAACGTTATCGCCTGTTAATACAAGGTAACGAAGAAAAACTTCACAAACGGAAGTTTCTCCTCAATCCTCTTTCTTTTCATTTTCTAAAAACGTCACTTGTTCAATAATCCCTTCAAGCAACAGTTCTTCTGGAAGGATTGTTTTAATAACAAAGGATTGACCTTTAATTAATAATTGACCATGTTTCAATAGCAATCTTACCTCTTTATCTGAAAACACTAATAATCCTCGATGATTTTCTATATAGATATGTACTTGCCCAACAAGCGTGATCCGAGGTAGATCCATTAACACATCCACTGGCAGGTCTATTTGCTTCGTTAACCAATTCTTCATTTGTTCTAATTTCTTCATCTCAAAAGACCCCCTCTCATCCCATATGTATGAAAAAAGAGCTTGTAATATCACGTCCAAACTGAAAAAAGCATAAAAAAACGTCTCATACGAAATGAGACGCTTTTTTATGCTAATAGCTGTATAACCAGCTTATTCACAAGTGATCCGTCTGTTTTACCTTTTACTTTCGGCATAACAGCAGTCATCACTTTACCCATATCTGCTTTAGATGTAGCACCAACTTCAGAAATAACTTGCTTAATTATATCCGCTAGTTCTTCTTCTGTTAATTGCTCCGGCAAATATGCACTTAAAATCTGAATTTCACTTTGCAGTTTATCAACAAGGTCTTCACGACCAGCTTTTTTAAATTCAAGGAGGGAGTCCTTATACTGTTTTACTTCACGAGCTAAAACTGTTAATTCCTCTTCTTCAGTAAGAGTATGTTGCAGTTTAATACCTTCATTTTGTAAAGCAGCCTTAACCATACGAATAACGGTTAATTTTTCTTTTTGTTTATTCTTCATCGCTTGTTTCATATCATCGTTTAAACGACCGAGAAGACTCATAACTTACACCCTCTCTTAGAACTTACGCTTTCTTGCCGCTTCAGATTTCTTCTTACGTTTTACACTTGGCTTTTCATAAAACTCGCGCTTTCTTGCTTCAGCAAGTGTACCAGTTTTAGAAACCGACTTTTTAAAACGGCGAAGTGCATCCTCCAAAGACTCGTTTTTACGAACGACTGTTTTTGACATTCTCTTTCCCTCCCTCCGAAACATCACACTTACATACTAACTTCAGCATGCAAAAAGAAACACTTCTTCAGCATGTCTTTTACGATTATAATACATTTTATCACTTCAGGTCAACTATTTGGCAGAATAAAAGAAGAATTAATGCTCTTCCTTTTTCAAAAACTATGTTGATAGCCGTTATCTCTTCCCCTAAAAATAAATATTTTTTTATCACTGGATCTTTTTTATACAAGGATACGCTCAAAAAACACTCATTTACCGAATAACCCACTGCATCTTCTTTCAATACTTAACTTCTCCATGAACGAAAAAAGCATGCAAACCCTTGTCGTTTGCATGCTTTTTATCCCGCTATTTGTGGGCAGTAAACGCCCGATTGGTGAAGGCTAATAATCAGTGGGGGATGAACACCCCCCCACTGATTAAAGTTTCACTTTATCATGCGCTTGCTGATTCTTTTTTTACATCATCTTCAAGAACACGAACAAACTGCGCTTCGTTATATGGATAACCAGCTTTTGTAATTTTCACTTTTACTAGCTTACCAATCAATTCTTCAGATCCTTCAAACACAATTTTTAAGTAGTTATCTGTATAACCTACATATAAACCTTCACGGTCGCCATCTTTAAATGTCTCTTCCGGAATGATTTCAAGTACTTCACCTTCAAATCCAGAAGCATACTCTTTCGCTAATTGATTTGATAGCTCAATTAGACGATGAACACGATCGTTCTTCACGTCTTCAGGAACTTGATCTTCCATACGTGCTGCTGGAGTACCAGTACGTTTTGAATAAGGGAAAACGTGTAATTCAGAGAAACGATTCTCTTTAATGAAATTGTACGTTTCCATGAATTCTTCTTCTGTTTCGCCTGGGAATCCAACAATTACGTCTGATGTAATCGCAAGACCTGGTAACGCTTCTTTCAAACGATCTAAACGCTCTTGGAAAAATTCCATCGTATACTTACGGCGCATACGTTTCAATACAGTATTAGATCCTGACTGTAATGGAATATGCAAGTGACGTACAACTACTTCTGATTTATCTAACACTTCAATTACTTCATCAGAAATTTGACTCGCCTCAATAGAAGAAATACGAAGGCGTTTCAATCCGCCTACTTTCGCTTCCATATCGCGCAGTAATCCCGCTAAGTTATACTCTTTTATATCTTCACCGTATCCACCTGTATGAATACCTGTTAATACGATTTCTTTATAGCCCGCATCTACTAATTGCTGCGCTTGTTTAATAACTTCTTTTCCATCACGAGAACGCATTAAACCACGCGCCCAAGGAATGATGCAAAATGTACAGAAGTTATTGCAACCTTCTTGTATTTTTAAAGATGCACGTGTACGGTCCGTGAAATATGGTACATCGAGCTCTTCATATACACGTGTTTTCATAATATTGCGGACAGCATTAATTGGTTGACGCTCTTTACGGAATTCTTCGATGTATCCTAACATCTTCTCACGATCTTGCGTACCAACAACAATATCTACACCTGGAATTGCCATAATTTCTGCTGGAGATGTTTGTGCATAACATCCAGTTACACAAATTACCGCATCTGGATTTAGACGTACAGCACGTCTAATTACTTGACGGCTTTTTTTATCTCCAGTATTTGTTACTGTACATGTGTTAATAACATATACATCAGATTTTTTTTCATATTCAGTTCTTTCATAACCACCTTGTTTAAACAATTGCCAAATCGCTTCTGTTTCATAGTGGTTTACTTTACAACCTAACGTGTGGAACGCAACAGTTGCCATTGATTATCACCCCATCAATTCAAAATGATAAGAAGCGGCACTTAACGCATAAAGCGGAGCCGTTTCTGTTCTTAAAATTCTTGGTCCTAAACTACATGGTACAAATTTATGTTCACGAAGTGCGGTTATCTCTTCCTCCGCTAAACCGCCTTCTGGTCCAAATACAATCAGCAGCTTTTGGCCTGGTTTAATCGTCGATAAAGCTTTCGCAAAATTAGATTTCTCACCTTGTTTCGCTTCTTCTTCATACGCAACAAGACAAACATCATACTCGCTACTCATCGACAGCAGTTGTTTAAATGATGAGGGAACGTGTACTTCTGGAATTTCACTTCTATGCGATTGTTCCGCAGCTTCTTTTACAATTTTTTTCAAACGCTCAACTTTTTTATCTGTTTTTTTCGCATCCCACTTTACAATAGATCGAGATGCTTGAAATGGTAAAAATGCAGCTGCCCCAAGCTCAGTTCCTTTTTGAAAAATTAACTCTAGCTTGTCTCCTTTTGGCAGTCCACTTGCAATCGTCACGAACACAGGAAGTTCGCTTGACGCCTCTACCCATTCTACAATAGTGGTATCCACAAATTCACTGGTAATTTCAGCAATTGAACACTCTGCTGTTTTACCATTTACACAGCAATAAATGTGGTCACCAGCTGACATACGCATCACTCTTGCGATGTGATGGACATCATCACCCATTATGCGAATACTTGTCTCATTTACATATTTCTCTTCTACAAAATAACGTTGCATATAATCACCTTAGTAGAGTTTCGTTCCTTTCGTAAGTCAACACTTACGAAAAGAACGAAACGTTATCATTTTCATATAACAAACGGCAAGTCCCTCACCTTATACGGTGAGAGACTCCCCTGTTCTTTATAGACTAAAATCTATATTACGCATTTCGCGCAATAATTGCTACCCAATCTTCCATTCGAAGTACTTCTTCAATTGAAAATCCAGCTTTTTCTAACGCTTCAGAAATTACTTTTTCTTTCGCTCCAATAATACCAGATGTAATAAATAATCCACCTGGCTTCACCACTCTCGCTGCATCTTCAGGGAATAGAAGAATAATTTCCGCTAGTAAATTTGCTACGATTACATCAACTGGACCTTCAATACCTTCTAACAGACTATTCTGTCCAACATTGACAATGTCATCTGTTTTATTTAAGCGCACATTCATTTCTGCACTTTCAACTGCAACTGGGTCTAAATCATATGCTTGAACAGAAACCGCACCTAATTTTGCTGCTGCAATACTAAGTACCCCCGAACCTGTCCCCACATCAATCACAGTATCACCTGGCTGAACCGTTTTTTCTAACGCACGAATACACATCGTTGTTGTTGGATGTGTCCCTGTACCAAATGCCATACCTGGATCTAATTCAATAATTTTTTCATCTGGAGAAGACGGTGTATACTCTTCCCACGTCGGCACAATTGTGAATGTATCAGAAATTTGAACTGGATGATAATACTTCTTCCAAGCAGTAGCCCAATCTTCCTCATCGACTTCATTAATTGTAATAGTTCCTGTACCAATTTCGATGTCGAAAGATGGTAGCGCATCAATAGATGATTTTACACCTGCAACCGTTTCGTGTAAAGAATCCGTTTGTGGGAAATATGCTTTTACCAAAACACCCTCACTTGGATATTCATCTGGGTTAAGTGCATAAATCTCACCGTATTGTTGCTCGCGCTCTTTCGTCAACTCCGCTGGGTCCTCAATCGCAACCCCGCTAGCGCCTGCTTCATGCAAAATATGAGAGACAGCTTCTACTGCTTCTTCTGTTGTATGAATACTAATTTCTGACCATTTCACAATTTACCAACTCCATTTTTCATTTCCATTATTCCCCTTTGAAAGCACGTTTAAGCTTTCTGAATAAGCTATCATCCTGCTCTTCTTGCCCTGCAAATTCACGCAATAAATCTTTTTGATGTGAAGTTAATTTCGTCGGCACAACAACACGAACAACTACATATTGATCTCCTTGACCATATCCACGTACGTTCGGAGCACCTTTTCCTTTTAAGCGGAATTCTGTTCCTGTTTGTGTTCCTGCTGGAATTTTTAGCTTCACTTTGCCATGAACGGTAGGAACTTCTACTTCCGCACCAAGTGCCATTTGCGCAAATGTTAATGGCATTTCGCAAATAATGTGATCCCCTTCGCGTTCAAAGAATTCATGATTTCTCACATGAACAACAACATATAAGTCACCTGCCGGTCCGCCATTTACGCCTGCTTCACCTTTTCCAGATACACGAATTTGTTGACCATTATCGATACCAGCTGGAATTTTAACATTGATTTTTTTGCGTTTACGAACTTTACCAGAACCATGGCATGTCGTACATTTCTCTTTAATCATTTGACCTGTTCCTGAACAATGCCCACAAGCTTGACGGTTTACAATACGCCCAAATGGTGTATTTTGTTCTACACTTACTTGCCCTGATCCTGAACAATGTTTACATGTTTCTTTTGAAGTTCCTGGTTTTGCTCCACTACCCTTACAAGTATCACATGGATCCTCCACTGGAATCTCAACATTTAATTCTTTACCAAAAATAGCTTCTTCAAACTCTAAAGTAACTTGATATTGTAAATCAGCACCTTGACGCGGAGCATTCGGATCACGACGTCTGCCGCCACCGCCACCAAAGAATGAACTGAAGATGTCTTCAAATCCGAAGCCACCACCGAAGTCGCCTCCACCGAAACCTTGATTCGGACCCGCGTGACCAAACTGATCATACTGCGCGCGGTTTTGATCGTCACTTAATACTTCGTATGCTTCTTGTACTTCTTTAAACTTTTCAATTGCATTTTCTTCTTTACTTACGTCTGGATGGTACTTTTTAGCCAAACGACGATACGCTTTTTTTATTTCATCTTTAGAAGCACCCTTGCTAAGTCCAAGGACCTCATAATAGTCTCGTTTATTCATAAATTTGCAACCCCCGAATCTTTCACATAAACGTAATTTTAACACCGAAAGAAAGTGCTTTGCAACAAAGTTTCCTCACTTACAGTATGCAAAATAAAAAACTTAAGCTCCTCACACATTTCTTCTTATTCGTGAAAAAAGCCAAAGCCAAGGCACGCTTGACTTTGACTTTTTGTCATCTTACTTATTTTATTTCACTGTATTACTTGTCTTCTTTTACTTCTTCAAACTCAGCGTCTACTACATTATCTTTTTTCGCGCCAGCGTCTTGTGCTCCTTGTGCACCTTCTGCTTGCCCTGCAGCCGCTTGAGCTTGCTCGTATAATTTAACAGTTAATTGTTGTACGATTTCTTGAAGAGCATCTTTTTTCACACGGATTTCTTCAAGTTCGTTTTTCTCGATTGCCGCTTGTAATGCTTCTTTCGCTTCCGTTGCTTTCGCTACTTCAGCTGCATCTACTTTACCTTCTAAGTCTTTTACAACTTTGTCTGTTTGGAATACAAGTTGGTCAGCTTCGTTACGAAGTTCAACTTCTTCCTTACGTTTTTGGTCAGCGTCAGCATTTGATTCCGCTTCTTGTACCATACGATCTACTTCTTCATCAGAAAGACCTGAAGAAGATTGGATTGTAATAGTTTGCTCTTTACTTGTTCCTAAGTCTTTTGCACGTACGTTAACGATACCGTTCGCATCAATATCGAATGTTACTTCGATTTGTGGAATTCCACGTGGTGCTGGCGGAAGGTCTGTTAATTGGAAACGACCTAATGTTTTGTTGTCAGCTGACATTGGACGTTCACCTTGTAGTACGTGAATGTCTACCGCTGGTTGGTTATCAGCAGCTGTTGAGAATACTTGTGACTTACTTGTTGGAATTGTAGTGTTACGCTCGATTAATTTCGTGAACACACCACCCATAGTTTCGATACCTAAAGAAAGTGGAGTTACGTCTAATAATAGAACGCCCTCTACATCACCAGTAAGTACGCCACCTTGAACTGCAGCACCTAATGCTACAACTTCATCCGGGTTTACACCTTTGTATGGCTCTTTACCAGTTTCACGTTTAATTGCTTCTTGTACAGCTGGGATACGAGTAGAACCACCAACAAGGATAACTTTATCTAATTCGCTTGGAGAAAAACCAGCGTCTTTTAATGCACGACGAGTTGGCTCTAATGTTCTTTCAACAAGACCAGCTGAAATTTCTTCGAATTTAGCTCTTGTTAACGTTAATTCTAAGTGTAATGGACCAGCAGCTCCAGCACTAATGAATGGTAATGAAATTTGTGTTTGTGTTACACCAGAAAGATCTTTCTTCGCTTTTTCAGCTGCATCTTTCAAACGTTGAAGTGCCATTTTATCTTGGCTTAAATCAATGCTATTTTCTTTTTTGAATTCAGCTACTAAATGATCGATGATAACTTGGTCAAAGTCATCTCCACCAAGACGGTTGTCACCAGCAGTTGAAATAACTTCAAATGTTCCATCTGCTAACTCAAGGATAGATACGTCAAACGTACCGCCACCTAAGTCATATACTAGAATTTTTTGTTCTTCATCTTGTTTTTCTAAACCGTAAGCAAGTGCTGCTGCTGTTGGTTCATTAATGATACGCTCTACTTCTAAACCAGCAATACGACCAGCATCTTTTGTCGCTTGGCGTTCTGCATCGTTGAAGTATGCTGGTACTGTAATAACAGCTTTCGTCACTGTTTCACCTAAGTACGCTTCAGCAGAAGCTTTTAAGTTTTGTAAAATGATTGCAGAAATTTCTTGAGGTGTATAATCTTTACCTTCAACTTCTACTTTATAGTCTGTACCCATATGACGTTTAACAGACATGATTGTATTTGGGTTTGTAATTGCTTGACGTTTCGCAACTTCCCCAACTTGACGCTCTTCATTTTTGAAAGCTACAACAGAAGGTGTTGTACGATTTCCTTCTGGATTTGGGATAACCTTTGGTTCTCCACCTTCCATAACAGCTACACAAGAGTTTGTTGTACCTAAGTCAATACCGATAATTTTACTCATAGCGAATCCTCCTACATTTATGTAAATTATTGATTTACTTTTACCATTGATGGGCGAATCACACGGTCTTTTAGTTTATAACCTTTTTGGAATTCCTCCACAACCGCGTTTGATTCAAACTCACTGTCTTCTACTTGCATAACAGCTTGGTGCTCATGAGGATCGAACTGTTTACCAACAGCTTCAATCGCTTCAACACCTTCTTTAGTCAGCGCTTCTAACAATTGACGATGCACCATTTCCATACCTTGTAATAAGGACTTCATTTGATCATCAGTTGCTTCCACTTGCATTGCTCTTTCAAAATTATCAAGAGCTGGCAGAATATCTGAAACAAGACTTTGTGCTCTATATTTTTCAGCAGCCTGTTTATCCATTTGAACGCGGCGCTTATGATTTTCAAAATCAGCTTGTAGACGTAGTGTGCGACCTTCCGTTTCCGTTAGTTTCGCTTGTAACTCATCTACTGTTTCTTGTAAAAGAGCAGCTTCACTTTTTTCTTCTACAGCTTCTTCACTGTTGTCTGTCGTGACAGCTTCTTCAACTTGCGCTTCTTTCACTTCTTCTACCACTTGTTCGTTACGCTCTTCCACAATTTTCACCTCCTTAAAAGGTATTAGGTATCACGCTTAGCACGATTACCTAAGCATTATATATTACACACAGCAATGAAATTTCCATCACTTGAGCGAATGTATTACTCTCATTTATTTTTTAAGTCCATCAGTAAATTGCCTTGTAAATAACTGCAACAAACTAATTACACGAGAGTATTGCATTCTCGTTGGACCTAAAATCGCAATTGTTCCAAGTTGCTCTTCTCCAATCGAATACGTTGCAGAAATTAAACTACAATCTTCCATAGCTATCGAAGAATTTTCCCTGCCAATTTTCACTTGAATACCTACTTGTTTATGACGCAAAATATCATAAAACTCAGCTTCGTTATCAATCATCGTCAGCAAGGATCTTACTTTTTGAATGTCATGGAACTCTGGCTGCGAAAGCATATTTGCTTTTCCTCCAAAGTATATCTTTTCCGATAAAGGAACTTGAAATGTACCATCCAACATTTTTATTGCACTATCGTAATTATGAACATACCCACGCAACACTGTAACAATCTCTTTTAAAATTTTATTATGAAGTTCTGCCATAGGTATACCAGATAGCTTTTCATTTAAAATATTAACCATTTTTTCTAAATCTGATAAATCAACAGATTCCGGAACGGTAATCGTTTTACTTTGCACATGCCCTGTATCTGTTACAATAATAGCGACTGCTGTTTGACGATCAAGCGGTACAATCTGTACATTTTTAAGTTTATTTGTGCTCAATTTCGGACCAAGAACAATGGCCGTATAATTCGTAAGCTCTGATAAAATTTGAGCTGATTGTTGTGCAATTTTTTCTGCTTCAAAAATTCTTTCAGCAAATAAATCTTTAATTTGTACAATTTCATCGGTCGGTAAGTTTTGTGGCGCTAAAAGATGGTCTACATAAAAACGATACCCTTTTTCAGAAGGAACACGCCCAGAAGAACTATGCGTTTTTTCAATAAATCCTAGTTCTTCTAAATCAGCCATTTCATTTCGAATAGTAGCTGAACTAAACGTAATTTCATCTTTCTTCGCCAACGTCCTCGAACCAACTGGTTGCGCTGATCCAATAAAGTCATCAACAATTGTTTGTAAAATTAAGAGCTGACGTTCCGTAAGCATCTCATCATCACCTCTGTTAGCACTCTTTGTCTTCGAGTGCTAAATCTATTAATAACTTACCAAAATTGACATTCAATTGTCAACGGAAACGTCACGAAATAACGAAACTTTTTCACGCTTATGGCACATTTAATTAATCAATCAGAAATGACTGGAATACTTCATTCCCTAATAGTTTCCCTTTCCTCGTTAAACAAACATGTCCATCTCTGTTTTCAAGTAATCCTTGTTCTTGATTACTTTGTAACTGCTTTGCAAAAACATGGTCCATCTCCACATTAAATTTCTTTTGGAATTCTAACTTAGAAACACCTTTTGTTTTTCTAAGCCCTAAGAACAACTCTTCTTCCATTTTTTCTTTCTCCGTCACTGCGTGAACGTCTAAATATGGAAATTCAGTTTCATCAATTTTAGTGAAATAGTGCTTAAGCGGACCTACATTTTGAATTCGTTCTCCGTTCACATAACTATGCGCTCCAGCTCCAAATCCATAATATTCTTCATTATTCCAGTATGTGAGATTATGTCTACTTTCATTATCACCTTTTGAGAAATTGCTAATTTCATACTGGTTATAGCCATGTTTCTCCATTTCATCCAT
Organism: Bacillus sp. FSL R9-9410; assembly: GCF_038050385.1. Taxonomy (NCBI): domain Bacteria; kingdom Bacillati; phylum Bacillota; class Bacilli; order Caryophanales; family Bacillaceae; genus Bacillus; species Bacillus sp. FSL R9-9410. The sequence goes on along the minus strand of NZ_JBBOTV010000001.1, from coordinate 606,767 downwards.
TACCATTTCGTACATTTTCGCTTCATGATCTTCACCTGGTAGTCTTAATTTCCCTTTATTCATTAAGTTATAAAAGACTGTTTTCGGTTCCACAATTAATGAATATGCCGAGAAATGTTGCACACCAAGCGTAAAGGCAATGTCTAATGTTTCCTTTACATCTTCTATCGTCTGTCCTGGCAGAGCATAAATTAAATCTACATTAATATTTGTAAAACCGACTTCCTGCGCTTCTCGAATTGCTACGAATGCATCTTCTCTCGTATGTTGACGTCCAATCTTCTCAAGTAGCTCATCACGAAACGTTTGCACACCAAAACTAATTCGGTTTACTCCACCTTCTAGCAATACGTTCAACTTCTCTTTCGGTAAATCACCTGGATTCGCTTCAAATGTTAATTCACAATTCGGCGCAAATGGACGCAAACGACGGTTAATGATGTCGAGTAGTTTTTTTGTCTGTTCCATATTTAATGCCGTCGGAGTTCCTCCGCCAACAAAAATCGTTTTCATACTTTCAAACGGTACTTTTTGAACCGTATTTATTATTTCTTTCTCTAAATATTGTAAGTATTGATCAACCGGTTGGCGTTCAATAAATACTTTATTAAAATCACAATAGTGACAAATATGCTGACAAAATGGAATATGAATATATGCAGCTTGTACCAAATATAACTCCTACCTTTCTAAAAAGAAAACCTCCGCACTTCGGAGGATTCTTTACTTCTCTACTGTATTACGGATTTGTTCCATTCGCATTTTTCCCCAATCATACATCATTTCAACGATCGGTAAAAGCGACATACCTAATTCCGTCATATAGTACTCAACACGCGGAGGAATTTCCGGGTATACTGTTCGATCAACAATCCCGTCCTCCATTAACTCTTTCAATTGATTTGACAACACTTTATGAGAAATGCTCGGGAACAGACGTTGCAATTCACTAAAACGATGCGGACCTTCCACACCTAAGTGCCACAATATCACAACTTTCCACTTCCCACTAATAATAGAAAGCGTCAGTTCCTTTTCGCAATTAAAATTACCTTTTTGTATTTTCTCTCGAATATCTTTTCGAATATTTTCGGACATTAATAGTCTCCTAACTCTATATCAATCACTAAAAAGCTCTCTCACTATTGTAAATGAGAGATGCTAAGATGTCTAAAAAGTAGCATATAAAAAAGAAGCCGAACGAACGGCTTCTACTTTTATCACGATTGGTGCGGGCTAATAATTAGCGAAGAATAGAAAAATCCCTACTAATTATAGTTCACTCTATTAGTTATCATCCATTTTCAGTACAGCCATGAATGCTTCTTGCGGCACTTCTACAGAACCAACAGACTTCATACGTTTTTTACCTTCTTTTTGCTTATCAAGAAGTTTACGCTTACGAGAAATGTCACCACCGTAACATTTTGCAAGTACGTTTTTACGCATCGCCTTAATTGTAGAACGAGATACAACTTTATTTCCGATAGTCGCCTGAATTGGCACTTCAAACTGTTGTCTTGGAATTAATTTCTTTAATTTCTCTACAATTACTTTACCACGGTCATACGCTGAATCACGATGTACAATAAATGATAAAGCATCCACTTGTTCATTATTTAAAAGAATATCCATTTTCACAAGTTTAGATGGTTTATAACCAATTAACTCGTAGTCAAATGATGCATATCCTTTCGTATTTGATTTCAATTGATCGAAGAAATCATATACGATTTCTGATAACGGGATTTCATATGTCAATGTAACACGTGTTTCATCTAAATATTGCATATCAATAAACGTTCCACGTTTCCCTTGGCAAATTTCCATTACAGCTCCAACATAGTCATTCGGAACCATAATTGCAGCCTTCACAAACGGCTCTTCTACACGATCGATAGCCTGTGGATCTGGCATATTAGATGGATTATCAACAATAAGATCTTCACCGTTTGTTAAATACACTTTATAAATAACGCTTGGCGCTGTTGTAATTAAGTCAATCTTGAATTCACGTTCAATACGTTCTTGAATAATCTCCATGTGAAGCAGCCCTAAGAAACCACAACGGAAACCAAAACCTAAAGCTTGAGATGTTTCAGGCTCAAATTCAAGAGCAGAATCATTCAATTCTAGTTTTTCTAACGCATCACGCAAGTCGTTATAACGTGCAGAATCGATTGGATATAAACCACAGAATACCATTGGATTTAATTTACGATACCCTTTTAACGGCCCTGCAGCTGGACGCTTTGCATGTGTAATCGTATCACCAACACGTGTATCTCCTACGTTTTTAATAGATGCTGCTAAGAAACCTACATCACCTACTGTTAACTCGTCACGTTGCGTCGTTTTCGGTGTAAATACACCTACTTCTGTTACTTCAAATTCTTTTCCAGTTGCCATCATACGTACTTTATCGCCAACTTTTACCGTTCCATTTACAACACGGATATATGCAATTACACCGCGGTACGGATCATATAAAGAATCGAAAATCATACATTGTAACGGTTCTTCTGAATCACCTGTTGGAGCTGGTACCTTTTCAACGATTTGTTCTAAAATATCTTCAATACCAATGCCAGCTTTCGCTGAAGCAAGTACAGCTTCCGATGCATCTAAACCAATTACATCTTCTACCTCTTGACGTACGCGTTCTGGGTCTGCACTTGGTAAGTCGATTTTATTAATAACTGGTAAGATTTCTAAATTATTATCAAGCGCTAAATATACGTTCGCTAATGTTTGCGCCTCAATTCCTTGCGCTGCATCCACAACAAGAATTGCACCTTCACAAGCCGCTAAACTACGAGATACTTCGTACGTAAAGTCGACGTGTCCTGGAGTATCGATTAAGTGAAGAATATACTCTTCACCGTCTTTCGCTTTATACGTTAGTTGTACCGCATTTAATTTAATTGTAATACCACGCTCACGCTCCAACTCCATAGAGTCAAGTAATTGCGCCTTCATTTCGCGCTGTGCCAACGCGTTTGTTTTCTCCAAAATACGGTCTGCCAACGTTGATTTCCCGTGGTCAATGTGAGCAATGATGGAGAAGTTACGAATTTTGGACTGTCTTTTTGCTCTTTCTTCTTTATTCATCTATGTTCTCAACTCCTAATAGTCTCGCCAATATACACTAGCACTGATTATATCAATAGAGCAGCAAAGATTCAATGAAAACTCGTGCTGCTTACAATACAAATCACTCTATCTATATCTTATGCGAACAAACCATAAGAGACAAACCTTTTTCAAATTAAAGAACAGCTCTCTTACAAACCAATAAGACAACCGTCCTTCCCGCTATCCTTAACTAAAAATCCCTTTTATTGCTCCAACCACTATATCCGTTCCAAACTTTGTCATATCACGAGCAACACTTGCTATCGCCATACCGATACCTTCTACAACATTAAAACTTCTTAAGCTTTCTAACTGTTTTTGTTTTTCAATAGCCGAAAACGTATCTCTCGAAATTTCTGATTCAGCCCCAGCGCCTTCTGTTCCTGTCATATGAGCAATTTGTTCATATGACAGCTGACGATACCCCTTCATACTTTTCAGACCATGATTAGCGAGTCCCACTCCAGCTATCATCATAAGCAAGCATAAGACTGTACCGCATATACATAACAGCGTAAATCGACTCAAACTATTTCTGGCTCTTTCCATCAATGTGTATAGGCCCCTGTGTTATCTTGATCAATCTGATGATGCAGTGCTGCATTTAAACCACTTGCTATTACATTTGCCATATCCTCAATAAAGGCATCTACTTCTTTTGGGGTTACCATTAAATTATGACCAAGAGGAGATAACACTTCATAAATCAACTTTCTCTTTTCTTCTTCTTCTAACGTACCAATAGCTCCTAAAAACATATTTCGACTCTTTTCATCCGGCATATCTTCTTCTGTTAGTTTTTTCTTTTCTCCAAATGAAAATCCCGCTGGTAATAAAGATCGTGACGGCTTATGTCCCTCTTTCATCTCTCTTCCAAAGTGCTTCAAAATAAAATCGATCGTATCACTCGTAATAGAAACTGCGTCTACTACAGTTGGAACACCAATCGCAATAACAGGAATACCTAATGTTTCTTTACTTAGTTCCTTACGCTTATTCCCAACACCAGATCCTGGATGAATTCCTGTATCAGAAATTTGTATCGTACTATTTACTCGTTCAATAGAACGCGCAGCTAATGCATCAATTGCGATGACAAAGTCTGGTTTTGTCTTCTCAATAATTCCGTAAATGACATCGCTCGTTTCAATCCCTGTAATTCCCATTACCCCTGGACGAATGGCACTAACAGGTCTAAACCCTTCTTCCACACTTTCAGGCTGCAATTTAAACAAATGTCTCGTCACCAGTACGTTCTCTACAACTATCGGTCCGAGTGCATCCGGCGTTACATTCCAATTCCCAAGACCTACGATTAAACAACTCGCTTCTTTTGAAACTCCAACCTCTTCTAAGAAATAAGAAAATTCTTTTGCAAAAATACGCTCTACTTTTTGCTGAAGTTCCGTATCTTGTTGTCGTATACCTTGCACCTCGAGAGTTAAATAACTCCCAGGTTTTTTCCCCATCGACTCAGATGCAATTTCATCAATAGTTACTTTTGTAATTGTAACTCCCTCTTCTTCCCTCTCTTTTACAATAACTCCCTGTATCCCTTTTTGTTCTTCTTGGCGCTCTTGCAGCATTTGGTGCGCCTCTACAGCAAGGTCAGTTCTAACACTATATTTACTTAAATCTAATGGTTCTTTCATCGTATCTCCTCCGTAATTCATAGTAAATATCGTTAGATTTCCCCAAGTTATATTAGGTCATTCTTTCCTTTACGTGAAATTTCATTGATATACTATTGCAATTCTCTTCACCGTTTGATAAAATATCACTTGTTCTATGTAAGAATCGAGTCATTCGATTGCACCAGGGAGGTGAAAAGTATGGCAAACATCAAATCTGCTATCAAACGCGCTAAACTTAGCGAAGAGCGTCGTTCACATAACGCTTCTATCAAGTCTGACATGCGTACTGCTGTTAAAACTGTAGAAACTTTAGTTACTAATAACGATCTTGAAAATGCTAAAGAAGCTTTCAAAACTGCTTCTAAAAAACTTGACAAAGCAGCTCGTAAAGGTCTTATCCACCAAAACGCTGCAGCTCGTCAAAAATCTCGCTTAGCGAAACAAGTAAACGCGTAAGGCGTTTAAAAAACGATCCATTCGGATCGTTTTTTATATACACAAAAAAGTTCACGTACTAAGTACGTGAACTTTTTTGTGTTACTACATATGATTTAACCGCATTAAGAAAAACTCAAGCACAAGTTTCTTATCCATCTTTCCAGTCTTCATACTATAATCAGCTTCCGCTAATTCTATAATAACTTTTTTTAATTCTTCAAAAGAGAAAAACTTCGTTTGATTCATCGCCAACTTTACCCGGTACGGATGTACACCAATATGGGACGCGATTTGATTTTGTCCGTAACCACGCTGTTGCAACTCTTTCACTTGATGTAGCACGCGGAACTGACTTACTAATAACGCGAGCAGTTTAATTGGTTCTTCCTGCTGTGTAAATAATCCGTCTAAAATTTGCATCGCACCAGCAATATCTTTTTTCACCACTTTTTCTGTTAAAGCAAAAACATTTTGCTCAACAGATTTCGGCACAAGTTCCGTGACAAGTTTTGGCGTAATTTCTCCGCCCATACCGACGTATAACGTTAACTTGTCCATTTCCTTCGCCAACATTGTTACATTACTTCCCACAAGCTCTAACAACAAACTAACAGCTGCATTATCAATATGCACATGCACCTCATCCGCACGAGAAACAATCCATTTCTGAACATCCTGCACTTGCATGGCATTTGCCTCTATTACATCCGCTGTTTTCTTTAATAGTTTTGTAATTTTTTTTCGTTCGTCTAATTTTTCATAAGGCGCAACAAAAACAAGAATAGAAAAAGGAGATGGCTCCCCAATATATTCTTCTAAAATTTTTATATTTTGTTCTAATTTTTCTTTTTGTGCCGTTAAAAATAATGGTGATTTTATTAATATAACTTTACGCTCTCCAAAAAAAGGAAGCGTATGCGCATCCTCAACTACATCTTCTAAATACGCTTCTTCCAAATCGTATGTCACAACATTAAACTCTCGATCTTCTTCTTCAAGCGCTTCCGTTGTAATAAGCTTTATCGTTTCATTTATAAAATAGGCTTCCGTTCCATACAGTACATACAACGGAGCGAACTGTTTCTTTTTAATCTTCTTATGTATATCACTCATATTTTTTCCTACTCCCTAACTTGGCAATATATATTTATACTAATGCCCTAGCTTTTGTTTTACAAGTACAAAGGGACGGGCTTTATAACCCGCCCCTTTATTTATATAAAACGCCACGCAATAAGCCCCGGATTTCTTATTGGTGTGCGGTAATCACCTTCCCTTTATTATTTACAATAATAATCTTAGTATAAGTGCCAACTGTTAACATGATTGGAAATGAAAAATTCACGCTACTTAACTAACTAGAAAAAGTATACAAATACTCTATTTCGCTTCATATGGAAATTGTAGATTTTTTTCTGACAATATTCTATACTAAAATGGAATGTTGGGGAGGGATTCTAAATGAATGATTTTGAACAAAACGTTCAAAGTAAACGCAATGACGCTATTGATTCAGGGGTAGGATTTATCGTCTCATTTGGTTTTTTCGCAACACTTTTCATTATTGCAACTGTTATTAAATTCATCGGTTCTTAAAGGCTGCTGCTTAACGGCAGTCTTCTTTTTTTCATCTTCTATGTGTTTCATCATATGTGATTTTACTTTGAAAGGTTCCTTTTTCTCCATTAAAAACATAGGAAATAGCACCTTGCTTATCCGTACGCCATATATCAATACCCATCTTCTTAAAACGCTCTATAACTTCCTTATGCGGGTGCCCATACCTATTACGCTCCCCCACAGAAATAATCGCTACAGTAGGCTGTACAAGGCTTAAAAAAGGATCTGTAGACGATGTTTTACTCCCATGGTGGGCAACTTTTAAAATATCAGCCCGCAAATCAGGATATGTCGATACTATAAACTTTTCTCCTTCTTCTTCTAAATCACCCGTAAATAGCCATGTTAGTCCCCCTAGTCTGGCCCATAGTACAATCGAAGAGTCATTTTCTCCCTTTTCTTTCCCCTTTGGAGCTAATACGAAAAATTCCGCTTCATTTACCCTCCAACCTTCCCCTTCTCCTACTACACTTATCTTCATGCTCTTTTCTAACGCCTTTTTCTTCACCACTTTTTCCAATACAGCATCTTGTTCCTTTCTCCCAAATACAACTTCTTTTACAATAATAGATGACAGCAAATCCAGCGCAGCACCTATATGATCCGCATCTCCATGCGTTACAATTAATTTATCAATCGTTTTTATACCTTCTTTTTGTAAGAAAGGAACAAGAATATCATGCCCAACAGAAAATTCATGCTTTTTCTGTTGCCACGCTTCCTTCTTGACAGGAAGGGCTCCTCCTGTATCAATAAGATAAACCTCTTTATCGTACGGAAGACGAATTAATATTGCATCTCCCTGTCCAACATCAAGAAATGTAACACTCCCACTTTCGCGAAAATATGGATATACATAATGACAAGTACTAATAAAAAGAAACACTCCCACAACTATGCACAAAATTTTTTTCGTTATTACTCTTTCCCAAATCACAAATATACTAACGATACTAAAACAATATATAGCCACAAGAAATAAAGGAGTTTGACCAAAAGTAAGTCGGATGAAAGGGAAACTTTCACAGTAACTTAGAAAGTCATTAGAAATGGTTAAACATAATGAAAATACATATGCAATTCCTTTTGCGAAAAATGGAATAACCGGCATACATATAAGAATAATAATGCTACACGGCAATACAATAATGGATAGAAAAGGAACATATATAAGATTGAGGAAAATGCTATAAGGAGAAAAATAACCAAAATGATATAACAAGATGGGGGTACTAGCGAGCTGTGAAATTATAGAAATGTAAATAGAATTTCGAACTACTCCATTACTACGTCCTAATAATATCGGCGCAGATAGTAGTAAAGAAAAGCTACCTACAAATGAGAATTGAAATCCAATGTTGAAAATAAGATACGGATCGTATATAAGCATACATATAGCTGTCATACTTAAGGCGTCTAGACTAGATAAGCGAACAGAGCACATGAAAGCTACCAACAATAAAACTCCTGTTATAGAAGCCCTCACAACAGATGGCGACGCCCCCGCTATAATCATATACAGAGGAATGCAAACTATAAGGCATACTGTTGCTGTCTCTTTCGTCACACCACTTCTTAGCAAAACAAAATACATTATAACCATTAATAATACGATATGTGATCCTGAAATTGCTAACAAATGTATAAGACCAAATTGTTGATATTGCTCTTCTACTTCAAACGTCATTTGTTGTCGATCTCCAAATAATAATGCGTTCATAAATGCACCTGATTGTTCCGGGAACATTTCTGTAACTTTCGAGATTGTTTGTTGCCTGAGAAGGAAAATCCATTGCACGAGTGACAATGATGTTTTTTGACATTCAGAAATGTATGTCACATCAAATATAAAATGTATTTTTTGCTGATATAAATAATTACGATAATCAAAAACATGAAAATTCCGGGCAGTTTGCGGTTCTTTCACCTCCCCTTTAAATGTACACGATATACCTGCATGTAATTGTTGCAACTGCTTCTTTTCCGAAGCAGATTTTATTTTATAATTTAACTGCACTAAGTTTTTATTCTGATCCTCAATTTGAAAAGAGAGACGATCTCCATTAATTAGAGGTGTGTTTTGCACGACCCCTCGTGTAACTTCGTAGGGCTCCCCTAGCGGCTTATTTAGACTCTGAACATATATGGTGTACATAGCGCCACTAAAACACGCTATTATACAAAAAATGAAGGTTTTACGCGAAGTACGATATAAACAAAATAAAACATAACAAACGAAACAACAAGCAGTCAACAAATGCGATGTGGAAAAGGTAATTGCAATCCCAATTATAAACGAGATTGCAACATAGCCCCATTGTCCATTCAACTCATACTCACTCCTTATAGCATCATTTTCGCTTTAGTGAATACACGCTGTAATTCTTCCATTGATAAATTATCTTTTTCTAAGGATGAAAATAATTCCTTTAGCTGCAAATGACGCTCTTGTTCCTCTAGCGATGTAATATCATATTCTAGCGGAACGTGCTTTACTGTTACACTCGCTTGTTCAAATAACTCTATGGCATACGGATGATTTTTATAATCCTGTGCATAATAAACTGCTGTAACACCACTTTGAATAATCGCCTTACAGCACTGCAAACAAGGAAAATGTGTGACATAAATTTCCGCTTCCTCTGTTTTTGCACCAAACTTCGCACATTGCAATAAAGCATTCATTTCCGCATGAATTGTACGAACGCAATGATTATCAATGACATAGCAACCATCGTCTATACAATGTACACCACCTTTAATTGAACCGTTATATCCACCAGCAATAATTCGTTTATCACGAACGATTGTCGCTCCTACTGCAAGCCTTGTACATGTACTACGTAAAGATAGTAGATGGCTTTGCGTCATAAAATATTGATCCCATGAAATTCGTTCCATATTTTTCACCTTCTTTTTTGTCTACTTGTAGTGTAGCGAAAAAAGAAAAACTTCGTCAATCTTTTACGGAATAATAATTTGATCTTTTATTTTCTCTAAAGACTTCGCCCCAATCCCATCAATTTCTAATAAATCTTCTATTTTCTGAAACGGACCGTGTTCTTCTCGGTATTTCAAAATACTTTCTGCCTTCCGAGAACCAATGCCTGTAATTTTTTCAAGTTGCTCTTTAGAAGCTGCGTTTATTTGAATCTTTGCCTCGCCCTTTGAAAAAGCGGCCACCTCTTGTACTTGCTCATTTTTATTCGGTACATAAAGGATCATTTGGTCTTGTACAATTTGCGCTAAATTCACCTTCTTCACATCTGCTTCTAGTAAAAAACCACCCGCCTTTTCAACGGCATCCTTCGCTCGGTCCCCCTCTTTCATTTCATACACACCTTCTCTTACAACCGCCCCTTTCACATCAATTATAATTATTTTTTTCTGTCCCTTTGTATCCAATACTTTCGGTTTACTTTTTTTCTCCACATCTTTCGCTTGAACTTCCGTTGTAATGAGCGATTGCTCCGTTTGCTGATTCGTTTTCCAGAAAAAAAGAAAAATTAAAGTGCCAATAATAACCACTAATCCCAACCATTTTTTCGGAAAATCCCACATCATTTTACACCTCTAATCATAAATTTATAACATCATTCATATTGTTTAGGAGAAAGCTGTTACGAAGGAGGGATGAAACATTGAATATAGGAATTATAGGGACAGGGAACATGGGGAATATACTAATCGATGCATTTTTAGAAACCCGTGCTGTCAAACCTTCGTGCCTTACTATTATTAATCGGACGCCTGCCAAAGCATATCATATAAAAGAAAAATACCCTTCTGTTCATATAGCCAAAACAATCCAAGAGGTAATCGAACAATCCCAGCTTATTTTCATTTGCGTAAAACCAATAGATATATACCCTATTCTACAAAAATACGCTGACCATTTTTCAGACGAAAATTGCTTAGTTTCTATCACAAGCCCCCTATCTCCATCACAATTAGAAACACTTATACCTTGCCACGTCGCTCGTATCATTCCAAGCATCACAAACCGCGCCTTATCCGGCGCATCACTATTTACATTTGGAAATAACTGCTCTGAAGAATGGCAAAAAAAACTACTTCGTCTATTCAAAAACATTTCTACTCCCCTTGTTATAGAAGAAGATATAACGCGCGTTTCATCTGATATAGCAAGCTGCGGCCCTGCTTTTTTTAGTTATTTATTACAATCTTTCATTAATGCTGCTGTAGATAAAACAAATATTACACACGAAGAAGCCACTACTTTAGTAAGTGAAATGGTCATTGGAATGGGGAAATTACTTGAAAAAGAAATTTTTACATTACCTACTTTACAAGAAAAGGTATGCGTTAAAGGCGGTGTTACAGGAGAAGGTATTCGTATTTTAGAAGAGCATGTTGGGGATATGTTTCATAAATTAATCGAACGGACACATGAGAAATTTGATGAAGATTTAAAATGCGTTGAGCAGCAATTCAATAAACACACATAATAAATACGCCATCGTAATCCCAAACCCTTTTTATTAATACTTATCTTTTTCATGCTACATTTTCACTAAAACTAGCATTTTTACACTTTACACATATCATCTTTTTATTTTTCTAGAACTAAAACTACATCTTTTCTATAAAAAAAAGCAACCTTATCGGTTGCTTTTGTTTTATCCATTCTTCTTCGCCATAAAAAAGATGCGCTCTGTTTGTTCTGTCACTTCAATTCGTTCAAAGTCACCTGTGACGCGAAGTACTGTAAATCCAGCTTCTTCAAGCCATTTTGTTAACACTTCAACCGAATATGCACGCTGCACGTGACATTCGTCAAAACGATGATACACATCTTCTTCTGAATCTTGTACAAAGAATGTCAAATCATGTTCCACACTATCTGATTCTTCTCCAGGGAAGCAGTTCCAAATAAGTGATATTTCTTCGCCGTTCACTGTATATGTTTCATTTTGAAATACGTGATGTATTTTATATAAAGAGTGTACATCGAATAAAAACAAGCCATCCTGACGTAAATGGTGGAAAACTCTTCTAAATGTTTCTTGCACTCCATCTTCTTGCAATACGTAATTTAATGAGTCACAAAATATTGTCACACAATCAAATTCACCAGGAACATCGAGCTCTCTCATGTCTTGTTGGTAAAAAGGAATAAAATAACCTTCTCCCCCCAATTTTTGCTGTGCGACAGTTAACATTTCTTCCGAAAGATCTACACCAATTAAATCATAACCTTTTCGTACAAGCGGAAGTGTTACGTTACCAGTTCCACATGCTACGTCAAGAATTTTTGCCTCTTTCATAGATGCCTGTTGCAAACTTTCCTCTGTGAATTCCACCCATTTATCATAAGGGACATCATTCATCAGTTCGTCATACAGCAAAGCAAATTGTTCGTATTTCATTGATCTAGCTCATCTGCAATATCTTCACGCGGCACATCGCCCCATAGACGCTCTAAATTATAGTGATTACGCTCATCTTTATGGAATACATGAGCAACCACATCACCAAGGTCTACTAAAACCCAACGTGCTTCATCAAAGCCTTCCATACGTTCTACGTTAATTTCGAACTCATGTGCCTTCGCTTTAATTTCACGTGCAATTGCTTGTACTTGCTTGTCTGAATTTCCGTGACAAATAATAAAATAGTCTGCAATCGGTGAAATACCTTGCATATTTAGTACAACCATATCTTCTGCTCTCTTATCATCAGCTGCTTTTGCCGCTAATACTAATAACTCTTTATCTTTCATTTATTAATTTCCTCCTTGATAATTGCATTGTATGTTTGGAATGTTAATGGATAAATCGTTTGATCTTTTTCCATTAAAAATTGAATTGTTCGCTTTAAAGCAAACAGTAAAGCTTGATTTATATCTTTATATGCGAGTTTCCTCGCTTCTTCCACACCAGGAAATTTACGTCCTGGTTCAATGTAATCTGCTACATAAATAACTTTATCTAACATTGTCATTTTTTCATGACCACTTGTATGATATGTAATAGCTTGTAGAATTTCAAGATCAGTAATGCCTACTTCTTTTTCTACTAAGTATGCCCCAACAGGTGCATGCCATAACTCTTTGTTATAGTGCAGTAGATCCTTCGGCAAAGCTTCTCTCTTAATAATCTCTTCCATTTCTGGAATCGCTCTACATTTTGCATAATCGTGAAATATAGCAGCCGTCTCTGCCTTTTTCTCATCTACACCATATAACTGGGCAAGTTCAATCGCTGTTTCCATTACACCAATCGTGTGTATATAACGTTTTTCATGCATTTGTTGTTTGACAATACTAAGTGCTTCCTCACGATTCATACAACCCATTCCTCTCGACATATACATGTACTTTTTCAGGGAGTAAATATTTGCAAGTTTTCTTCGTCATATATCTCTCCCGTAACAGAGAAGAAGAAACTGCAAACTCCGGAATTTCCACTTTTACGATATCATAAGGCGTATGTAATGTATAACCTGGTCTTGCAACTCCAACGAAAGTCACAAGCTTAAGTAACTTTTCAATGTTATACCACTTCGGCAAGTACTCAACCATGTCTCCGCCAATAATAAAGTGAAACTGCACATCCGGATACTTCTCCGTTAATTGTACCATAGTGTCATACGTATAAGATGGGCCTTCTCTGTCTAGCTCTTCTAAACAAATTGAAAAGTATGCTTCTTCCTCAGTCGCTATTTGCAGCATGTTTAATCGACTTTTCACACTCGTAATGTTACGTCCTTGCTTGTGCGGTGGAATTTGATTCGGCAAAAACCATACCTCTTCCAACCCTAAAGCATGATACACTTCATTTGCAATTAACAAATGCCCATTATGAGGTGGATCAAACGTGCCACCAATAATGCCAATTTTTCTCAAAAGAAACGCCCCTTCCTTTTACATACAGCAACTCTCCCCATACATATTCGAAGAGAGCCTACTGTTAATAAAAGTTCAATTGATTTCACTCTCTATCTATCAAGCGTCAATTATGGAAGTAATTTACGTGATTTTTTATCCTACTATTTGCCAACACCTCAAAAGTCACTGACAATAACTAGGTTAGATCGGAAATTAACTGCACACAAAAGCCCAATTGGTGAAGGCTAAAAAATACAAATTAAAGTTTCAATTTATCGTGGAAGCTTAATCTGCTTATTTTCTCTTGATTCTTTGTATAAAACAATTGTGCTTCCGATTACTTGAACGATTTCAGCTCGTGCACCTTGTGCAAGCTCTTCTGCAACTTCACGACGATCAAATTCACAGTTTTGTAATACGCTCACTTTAAATAGTTCACGAACTTCTAATGCTTCTCCAATTTGTTTCACCATATTTTCATTCACGCCACCTTTTCCAACTTGAAAAATCGGTGTTAAATGATGTGCCTTTGCACGTAAAAATCTTTTTTGTTTTCCTGTTAACATATAATTAGCCTCCAAGCTCTCTCATTACTACTTGTTTCATTCTATCAATATTCGGCACACACCCTGTCCACATTTCAAATGCAAGTGCACCTTGATAAACGAACATATCGATTCCATTTTGAATTATTGCACCTTGTTCTTTCGCATCGCCTAAAATTTTCGTCTCAAATGGATTATAAATAATATCAGAAACAATCGTTCCTTGTTTCAATGAACGAATTTCCAGTGGCGTATACGCAACATGTGGATGCATACCTATCGTTGTTGTTTGGATGATAATATCATATTCCCCTTGATTTTCTGCTGCACATTCTAACGATAGAGCATGTGAATTAACATTTACCATGCACCCAGCGATAAGATTTTCCGCCTTATCTCTCGTACGATTAGCAATATCAATTTCTTTCACGCCTACATCTGCAAGCGAGAAGTAAATAGCTCGGCTAGCACCACCTGCACCGATTAATAAAATACGTTTCTCTTGAAGTGGATCTTCACTAATTGACTGCAGGGCACGAACAAAACCAATTCCATCTGTATTATACCCAATCAATTTTCCATCTCGATGAACTACTGTATTTACCGCACCGATTTGCCTTGCTAACGGGGCAACCTCATCCAAGTACTCCATAATTGCAACTTTATGTGGAGTCGTTACATTAAATCCTGAAATACCTAATGCTTTCAAACCTTTTACTGCTTCCCCTAGCGCTTCTTCTTCTACAAGAAACGCATGATAATGGGCATCCATATTCAAGTGTTCAAATGCATCGTTATGCATAACGGGTGATAATGAATGTCCAATTGGATTTCCGATTACACCATATAATTGTTTCATAAATCCCTCTCCATATTAAATTAAAGATTTACGTAATGAAACACTTACTCCCTTTGGTACATGAGCAACAATTTTCGCTCCTGATTCATTTACAGTAACCCAGCCTAATCCAGAGAATACAACGTCCGTTTTTGGCTCGCGAATATTAAATTCATATTTCACAAAATCCGGCATATTTTCTAATTCTTCTGGTGTTGGTGGATTCAACATTTCTCCAGCGTGTCTTTCGTACAATTCATCAGCCTTTTCAAGCTTTGTACGATGGATTGTTAAACGGTTTGAGAAATGACAAGTAAATGCACGACGACCTCCACTTACATAATCAAATCGTGCTAATCCACCAAAGAATAATGTTTGTTCTTCATTTAATTGGAATACCATCGGCTTAACCTCTGTAGTCGGTGTAATAAGCTTTAAGCTTTGTTTCCCAACATAATGCGCCATTTGATGATGATTAATAATACCTGGTGTATCGTATAAAGATGATGTTTCGTCTAATGGGATATCAATTAAATCAAGCGTTGTTCCTGGGAAATGTGATGTTGTAATTACATTCTCAGTCTCATCACTAAACTCTTTAATCATACGATTAATAAATGTTGATTTACCAACATTCGTACATCCAACAACATAAACATCTTTACCTTCGCGGTAATGCTCAATTGCATCAGCAAGTTCAGTGATTCCTTGTCCTTTAGCTGCACTAATCAAAAAGACATCTTCTGGTTTTAAACCAAGTTGCTTTGCACTATAGCGCATCCAATGTTTTACTTTATCATTCTTAACTGACTTTGGAATTAAGTCAGCCTTATTCCCTACAAGTAATACTTTATTGTTCCCTACAAAACGATGTAAGCCCGGTAACCAGCTACCATTGAAATCGAAAATATCTACGATTTTAACCACTAGTGCGTCTGATTGTCCAATTCCGTTCAAAATACGAAGGAAATCATCATCTGTTAAAGATACATCTTGAATTTCGTTATAATGTTTCAAACGAAAACAACGTTGGCAAATTACTTGTTCTTTTTCTAAAGATGATACAGGAGCGTATCCTACTTCATTTTTATTTTCTGTTTGAATTTCTACACCGCAACCAATACATTTAATTGTTTCAGTCAAACTTTATTCCTCCCAGTTAATTAAGCCTTTTTTCTTCATGTTTCTCATAATTCTTCGTTCAATTTTTCGATTAAAGCGTGTCACCAATCCGTCCGTTTGCGCTACCGGTACAACTAAAATTGTATGAAGTCCCACACGATTCCCACCGAGCACATCCGTTAGTAACTGATCTCCAATTACTACAACTTCATCTGGCTGTAAATGCATCTCGTGTATCGCACGCTTAAATGCGCGGACAAACGGTTTGCGCGCACTATGAATAAACGGAATACCTAATGGATCAGCGAATTCTTTAACGCGTTGCTCGTTATTATTTGAAACGACCGTTACTTGAATATCATTTTCTTTCATTTTCAAAAACCACTCTTCAAGCTGTGGTGTTGCGTTTGGACGATCCCATTCAATTAAAGTGTTATCTAAATCAGTGATAACTCCTTTAATTCCACGTTTTTTCAAATCTTCTGCTTGAACATGATATACATTTTTCACATATTCATTTGGTAAAAATAACTTCAATTTCTTTCACCTCTTTGAGGATTTTTCATAAAATTTTTCGACAGCATTTTTCGATAACTAACCTGTGGATAAACTTGTACACACTTTCCACATTAATTTTTCAGTCAATTCGGAATTTACTAACATTCTATACACATTTTATCCACTGAGGTATGTGGATAACCTCGTGTTTGTGACTGTCATATTTTTTTGGTACATTAAATGCAACAACGAATCAATCCTTATATTATTAGGAGGTGACTCACCTTGAAAACAAAACATATGGAACAGCTATCTACTGATTTACTCACTGAGTCTTATTATAAAGCAAAAGAACTAAAATTAAATCCCGACTTCATTTTACTTATAAAACAAGAAATTATTAGACGCTCGTTAGAGGACAAGCTCGTCAAATCTTCTTGAGTACATATAGATTGCTGATTGACCTGTAAAAAGAGCCATCCTGCGATGGCTCTCGAATAAACAAGTACTCCCATCTAGGGGATTTCTTCATCAAGCATCTTTGTCTACATTTCTTAATTAGAGCTTCATAAGTATATTATAAAATCTTTTCTTTACTTATGAGATACTCGGGTTGCAATTTTTTCACCAAGACGCAGCTCTTGCCCACTTGTCAATTCCTGAACTGCTTCAATCATATCTTTTTCAAATAATAAAACAACTGTTGAGCCAAATGTAAAGTATGCCATCTCTTCACCTTTTTGAACAGTACTTCTTTCATGAAGGAGCTCGATACTATTAACAAACATAGCACCTACTTTTACAAGCGCCATATGTTCGCCTTCACTATTTACTTCTGTAACAGAGCGATAATTTTTTGACAATGGTTCTTTCCCATACTCCATACCCGCTGCATTTACCGGATATGATTTTCTACCGAGTACAAATCTTTCAGTCACAGAACCAGAGAGCGGACTATGAATACGATGATAATGACTTGGACTCAAATAAATTACCATATATGTACCGCCTGCATATCGCTTTGCACGCTCTTCATTACCTAGCATATCCACAATTGAATAACGCTTTCCTTTTATATCGAATGTTTTTGTATCCTCAATAGGACCTTGATCAGCAAAAACACCATCAACAGGACTAACGATACTCGATGCATCAGTATCAATACTACGCTTTCCTTCTTTTAGCCTACGTGTAAATAAATCATGCAATGTTCGATATTCCTTCAAACCCTTTTCCATCTCATCTTGATTAATTTGAAAAACTTTCGCATACGATGGAATAATGATAGAGCTCAAACGAGATTGTGCAAATTTACGTAATATATAAGAAGTAAAACGACCATTTGTAAGTTCGATCATAAGTCGATATAATGTCCGTCGCAAATTACGAAACCTCCTAATCAGCCTATAACTTTAGTTTCCCCTTCTTTTCTCTCTATATCATATGTGAAATTGGTTCTTATTCCCACATATAGAATGGAGCCGTCTCGTTATACACGAAGAAAAACTAAGTATAATTTTTATTCTTAAATTGTTTAGCACCTTCTAATATTACAGATAGAACCCGCCATTTTCAACAGTGAACATGTATTTCTTCTGAGAGCAGCTCGTTTTCTTTCCGTTTTCCCGAGAAAAAAGCAGCCACTTTTAAAGTGTAGCTGCCTACAATATACATTATTCTTTTGCTTTTTTCTCTTTCTCAGCCCGCACAAATTCGTGGAACATTTTCATTAAAGCACGCTTTTCAATTCGCGATACGTAGCTTCTTGAAATACCGAGTGCCTTCGCAATCTCCCTCTGTGTTTTCTCTTTATCAAGCCCAAGTCCAAAACGCTTCACAATTACTTCTTTCTCTCGTTCGTCTAAAATATCGATATACTCTTTAATTTTTTCTAACTCCATACTAAGCTGAATCATATCAATTACATCTTCAGATTCTGATTTTAATATATCAATAAGCGATATTTCATTACCCTCTTTATCTTGCCCGATTGGATCATGAAGTGAAACGTCTTTTTTCGTTTTCTTCAGCACACGTAAATGCATCAAAATTTCATTTTCGATACAGCGTGCTGCATATGTTGCAAGCTTAGTTCCTTTCCCTGCTGAATAGCTTTCAATCGCTTTAATAAGCCCAATGGTACCAATTGAAATTAAATCTTCTGCATCTTCACCGGTGTTTTCGAATTTCTTAACAATATGAGCTACAAGCCGTAAATTATGTTCAATTAAAAGATTTCTCGCTTGAGCATCACCTTGCTCCATTAACTCTAAGTACTTTCTCTCATCATCTGATGATAACGGCTGCGGGAACGCATTGTTCTTCACATAAGAAACAAATACAAACACTTCTCGAACCATATATCCAATTGCGGCGAATAGACTCAAACCTTTCACCTCCGCCAAAATAGTGGTCTTTACTATGTGTATGTGGGCATGAGGTTGTTTGTGTCTGTACGATATCATTCCAACATGTTTTTAAGCATGATATTTGTCGCACAAAGCTTCGTTACGTATACTTAAACAAAAGATAGGAGGGTAAAATGTGAAACATTTTATTACCTTCTTGTACCAGAGTAGCTTGTAAAAGATGAACTCCTTGTACGCTCTTGCAAGCTGCTTGTACTACAAGGAGGGATTACAAATATGAAATTTGAAAGAACACGCGCTTATACAAGACACCAACGTCAGCGTACAATGCGCCGAAAGATGAATATTGCAAAACACGCATGGGGATATACTCCTGAAATTGTCGGTATTTTTGCAAAAGGAAAAGTTCACTGTTCTTGCGGAATGTGTACAACAAAGTGGAGAACAGAAGAACCACCTGCCAGTGTACAGAAGTGGTTATACAAAATTGATACATGCGAAGAATAATCGTTCTTTCTAAAAAAGGTCTTCTCTCGAAGACTTTTTCCCCTATTTAAAGACTTATTTACTCCAAATCTTTTCCCCAGTGTGGGCATCAATATAACGAATTTCTCGACTACAATCGAAGGGCTCTTTATGATTTTCATCCGTCGTTTGTTTATACAGTAATTGATATACCGTTTCCTCTGCATCATTATCTATATACCATTCTAATTTAACTCGGATGGCTTCTTTGTATATTTCTAACGCTTTTTCTTTTGTCACTTTTGGTGTTGTTTCATATGTGAGCAATTCTTTTATAAAGTTGCTAGATTCTCCTGAGTAGTGCATCACAGCACCATTTTCTGTATTGATATTGACCCTAAATTGGTTATACTCTGCTGGAATAGCATTCATATATACGGAAAAGGTAATTCTTTCAATCCCATCTTCTGCTTCTTCACGTTCTTCCCAAAGACGAAGATATTGTGTAACCTCTGGAATAACTCGTTCTAAAAATTGAAGTGCTTTTTGTAAACATTCCTCTCTAGACAGTATTTGTTTTACTTCTTTATCTTCTGTCAGTTTTATAAAACCAATTAATTCATTGGTTGATTTATCAATCGTAATGCCAACTAAATTATTATATTTTAACATCGGTAAATGCTTTTTAAAGAATTCATTCATTAAATATGGATTTTTTTCTTCTTTCTGCTTTTGGAATTCCTCTTTCGGAACAAATTTCATCCTTATTCCATCTTCATTTTCCGTCTCAGCTACTTTTATAAAACTTTCTTTATCCCAGTCAAATAAATCGAATATATCATCTTGTTGACTACCTTTTTTCGGTT
Organism: Bacillus sp. FSL R9-9410; assembly: GCF_038050385.1. Classification (NCBI taxonomy): domain Bacteria; kingdom Bacillati; phylum Bacillota; class Bacilli; order Caryophanales; family Bacillaceae; genus Bacillus; species Bacillus sp. FSL R9-9410. The sequence goes on along the minus strand of NZ_JBBOTV010000001.1, from coordinate 586,387 downwards.
TTTCAACAGCTACAGTTGGAGGCAATTTATAATGATCTGGGCCAAACAAATCTTTACTTGTACTTGCATCAATAAACGCATGACTAGGTTCTGGCTCATACACAAGATGGTACCCTTTTACTTCTTCTCCACTTTCATATTCACATGAGGAGTATGTTAAATCAGCAAATACAAGTCTTATATCTTGTCTAGCCTTGAGGTTATCTAAAACCGTGCTCTCATCAACAATTTCAATTGGCCATAACGGTTTTCCCTGTATACTTTCCCCTCCGTTATAACGGAAATTCACAACATTACCTGAAGGATGAACTCGCACAACACATCCTGTATCCGGCAATGGATATCCATTCACTTCCTGCATATAATTTATTTCTTTCCAACCACGCCAGTCGTCCTTAATTGACACATATGTATAAATTTCTAATCCTTCTTCCACATGTTTTTTTATAAATACATTTGCAATCTCTCTTGCCTTATTCTCCTCTATCGCTTCTTTATCACTCGAAAAATAATTTTCATCATCTATCCTGAATTCAAATAGATTACCAGTATGCCTATTTAATGAAATTTGTATCTGTTTCTCCTCATCCTCTTTATGCCCCCACCATAATAAATGATGAGGATCATCCACTCCTTCTTGATCATCTACAACAAGCCTATATTCATCTGGAATTTCAATAATATGGGCCACTTGCTCTTTTCTTTTTTTATCTTTTGTATTCATCATACCCTCTCTTTTATTACAATTTAAGGTAATTATAACAAACAAAACCAAAAGTCATTAGCAAAAAGACAAAAAACTGAAACAATTAGTTCATACGAATTTCACATGAATCTATTATTATAAGAATTGTACATAATGAAATTACTAACAATGACGTTTATTCATATATAATTTCATTTGAAAGGGGTTGAAAAGATGAAAACTAAATATCGCTTTATGATCTCATCATTTGCTGCTTGCGCCTACATGATTTGGTGTTTAGTATAGTAACAACTTCACTTGTAAATAAGAAAAGGTGTGTATATAAATGGAATATAACCAATCAACCGTTAACTACTGGAAAGCTTTTGTATTACCTTATACATTCGCTTTAGAAGAGTTAAAAACTAAATTTGAAATTATGAACCGGGAAGCTCAATTTTTAGAAGACTACAACCCGTTTGAACATATAAAAACAAGACTTAAACAACCCGAAAGTATCATTAGGAAGCTTGAGCGTAAAAACTTATCACCAACAGTTGAAAATGCTCAAACACAATTACAAGATATTATTGGCATCCGTATTACATGTTGCTTTGTAGAAGATATTTACCATTTAAAAGGGGTTATTGAAAATCGTGGAGACATGGAAATTGTAGAAGTAAAAGATTATATTGCCAATCCAAAAGGAAATGGCTATAAAAGTTTGCATATGATTATTAAATATCCATTGTCACTAAATTCTGGTACGAAAGATGTCTTTGCAGAAATTCAATTACGTACACTTGCCATGGACTTTTGGGCAAGTTTAGAACATAAACTTTACTACAAATATGAAGGAAATATACCTGATTATTTGAAGGATGAACTACATGACGCTGCTATGAAAGCTGAAGACCTCGATAATAAGATGGCAACAATCCGTCAAGATATTGATGACATTGAAGCATGTTCAAATCAAATTTTATTACCACTTTAAAAGGTTCTCTCCTATGAGAACCTTTTTTTATCCCGCTATTTGCGGGCAGTAAGACTCCCACTGATTAAAGTTTCACTTTATTTCTTCTCTATCGTACGAACCTCTTCAATCTTCCACCCTTCGTCTTCTTTTCCAAGTGCATACTGCATTTTCTTTTGAAGAGTACCCCCTCCATCTACTTCTTTTTCCTCCGTTTCTACAATAACAAGCCCACCTTTAAGAGCTTTCATATTCATATGTTCCAATTCTATTTTCTTATTTCCCTTTTGAAATGCCGCTTCCTTTTGTGTTTTTAAGTCTTCCGCACTAGGCATCTTCTTTGAAAATAACTCCATATGCTCAGCAAGATTTTTTTCATTCGTCGTCCGTACAAATGCTGCAATAACATCTTGAATGGATTTCTCTTCTTCTTTCGTTATATGTACTTGTTCTTCCATCTTTTTAACGCCCGTTTCCTTTTCTAAGTGCTCTTCTTTGGATTGACAGCCAACTAGCAATAGTCCGGCTAGTATAACGACTCCTAATTTCCCTGTAAAATTCCTCATCTTTTCACCCTTCCTAAAAAAGAAAAAATGAGGCAAAAATGCCTCACTTTTTATAATTAGCGTCTTCCTTTATTCGGGTCACCGCCGCCAACAATGTCAAAGACACGTTTAGCTATATTTGTATTCTCTTGAACGCCAGAGAATAAGTATTTACCTGGTCCGAATGCATATACGTTCACATCTTCACCTGTATGTCCACCCGTTGTCCAACCTGTAACCGAACGCTTATTGAAGATATCTTCAATTGCATTATCAATTTTTGTTACATCTTTTGATGGAGCTATATCATTTACAGCTTTAATTTCTTCTGGTGTTAATTGTAAATCAATATACTTTTTCAATGTTTCTTCTACATTTGCACCTTTTACAATCTCATTTGCCATAAAGTCTGGCGTACGTTTCGCAGCTTTAATCGGATCTACTTTAAAGTTATACTCACCATTCGCACCTAAAGATAATCCGCCAGTAGCATGGTCTGCCGTTGCAACAACTAATGTGTTCTTATCTTTTTTCGCAAACTCAATTGCTGCTTTAAACGCTTTTTCGAAGTCTTCCATTTCACTCATTGCACCGACAATATCATTATCATGTCCAGCCCAATCAATTTGACTACCTTCGACCATTAAGAAGAAACCATCTTTATTTTTGTTCAAGCGCTCAATCGCGGTATTTGTCATCTCTTCTAATGAAGGTGTTTTGTCAGTACGGTCAATCATTTTGTCTAAACCACCTGGTGCAAATAAGCCAAGAACTTGATCGCTTTTATCATTTAATAATTGATTACGATCTGTTACATAACTATAACCAGACTTCTTAAACTCTTCTGTAAGATTGCGGTCTTTTCTAACAAAGTTATTTACGCCACCGCCAAGCATAACATCTATTTTATGCTTACCTTTAATTTTCTCATCAAAGTAATCATTTGCAATTGCGTCCATATTTTTACGACTAATATCATGTGCACCGAATGCAGCTGGCGTTGCATGCGTAATTTCAGAAGTTGCAACGAGTCCCGTTGACTTCCCTTTTTCTTTCGCTTGCTCAAGCACTGTTTTCACTTCAGCTTTATCATTATCTACTGCAATAGCTGCGTTATATGTTTTTATACCTGCTGACATCGCAGTAGCTGCCGATGCAGAGTCTGTAATATTTTCATGTTCATCTTCTGGATATGTTTTTTGTGTTCCTACAAGATGCTTATCAAATTCTGTAGATTCCATCTCAAATGTTTTTGGATTATCTTTCATATAACGATGAGCTGTCATATATGAAGGCCCCATACCATCCCCAATTAATACAATGACATTTTTAATTTTTGCATTACTTCCGTTCTCATCTGCATTAACCTCACTAGAACGCGTAAAATTCCATGTTGCTACCGAAGTAACTGCTAACGACGCCACAACTGCAAATGGCCATGCTTTTTTTACAAACTTTTTCACTGTCTTGTCCCCCTAATTAGGTTATTCATTTCCCACTATCAAATTTAATAGAAGACTGTTAAGAGAAAATGAGTTATATGTAAATTTTTTGTTAACTTATGTAAATTCCAGTTATAATTTGTATAAGTTTGTCTTTTCGTATCAAGCATACTTCCCTTTACAAAGAAAAATATAAACATGTTGGATTTCTTTTAATACGAACCTATTATTTTACATTTCGTAATATTATTCTTATTTTTTCTAAATTTAAATAGAAATATGGTGAACTTTATGAAAACAGTAAAACTAGACGAATCTTTCATTCCAGCCTTACTCTCTCTTTGCGAATCAGTCGGGTGGTTACAGCATGCGAGTTTTATGAAAGAGCAATTCCATATGTACCTTTCCATTGGCACAATTTTTGGCTATGTACATGAGAATAAACTTATTGCAGCGGGCGGGGTCTTTTCATTTACCCCTGGATTTTCTTCTATCGGTATGTTAATCGTGCATCCTGATTTTCAAAGAAAAGGAATTGGCCGTATTTTGTTAAACAATAGCTTAAAAATAACTCATCCATCGCTCCCTATTACGCTCATTGCAACAAAAGCTGGTGAACCCTTATATGAATCTTATGGATTTCAATCAATAACAACCATTCATCGTTTCGAAAAACAAACGGCTCATATAAGTACAAATTTTTTTCCCATAAAACAAATTCAGCAGACGGATGTTCAATCTCTAATTTCTCTTGATCAAACTGCGACTGGTGCACATCGTTCTAAGCTTTATTTATCACTACTATCGAGAGCAACTTACTCCTTTAAAATAGAGCGGGATAATCAAATAGATGCTTTTGCTTTATGCATACAAAAAGGAGATGTACTATGTATCACTCCGCTTATTTCAAAAAAAGAAAAAGACGCTATTCAATTATTAGAAATGATTTGTAAATCGTGGAATGGGACGATACGCATTGATATTCCGCATTCACAATTCATTTTCCGCCAATTTCTTCAAACAGCAAATTTCCAGGAAACGCTCCTTTCACCTCTTATGATAAAGAATGGTAATCAACTTCCTGGAAATCGTAATATGCTATTTGCTATGATAGATGCAGCGTTATGTTAGAAAGGGGACACCTAATTGAAGCGATTTAGCTATTTTATGGTAGGTTGTCTTACTCTTACACTATTAGTAGGATGTAGTGCAGCAGAAAAGCCAGTAGAACAAGTAAAACAAGTTAAAAATACAATTACAGCGAAACTAGCTACTGAGGAAAAAATGGTAGAGATAGATGGCCAAACGATTTACTTTAAAAAGATTGGTGATGAAAAACCACCTTTACTTATGATCCATGGATTTGGAGGATCATCCGATGGTTTTCAAAAGATTTACTCAGATTTAGCAAAAGCTCATACGATCATTTCGGTTGATGCTTTAGGGTTCGGACGTTCCTCTAAGCCGATGGATTTTTATTATTCTTTCCCAACTCATGCAAATTTGTATTATAAGTTAATGAAAAAACTAGGGTATGACTCATTCGCAATACTGGGACATTCGATGGGCGGAGAAATTTCTCTTAATTTAACATATTTATACCCTGAAGCGGTTACCCACCTTATTTTAACTGATGCTACAGGCGGCCCTCATACGCTCGTTAATAAACAAGGTTCACCAAAACCAAAGTTGTCGAATGATTTAAGTGCCGTTTCTTCTATTGCAGATTATGATGAGAGAAAAGTTAAATTTAAGCGTAATGATGAAGAACATTATAATAAAATGAAATTATGGCCTAGACGTCTTCAAATCAATGCAAATGAAATCAAGCAACCAACTTTAATTATATGGGGAAGAAATGATAGTAGCGTTTCTTGGAAAGAAGGAGAAACTTATCATCAATTCTTAAAAAATAGCAATTTCCATATTATTGAAAAAGGTTATCATGCTCCATTTCGTCAAGAACCACAAGAATTTGTGGGATATGTAAAAGATTTCTTCGAGAAAAATCCTATAAGTGCTGAAAAATAAACGGGTATCTCATTTTGAGATACCCGTTTTCATATATTAAGCAGCTTGCTTTTGGCGTTTTTGAGTTTTTGATCCTAGTACTTTTGGAATAACGAAGCCATCAATTCCAAGTTTTCCAGCATTCATACCAGAAACAAGAACGAACATGGATAAGATAACCATTTCAGGGTTTACACCAATTGACCCACTAAACATATAGGAAAAGTTCATTACAAGACCGAAAAAGACCGCTGTTTTTGTTAAACAGCCTACAATTAAACCAATTCCAACTAAAATTTCTCCCCACGTCACAAGTGTATTAAATAAATCAACATTTGGAATTGCAAAATCTTGTAAGAATGATGCCCACCAAGTTTGAACAGCTGGTTGTGCTCCTTTAGATTTTTCAATTGCACCTTGTAAATAACCAGTTGCATCGAAGCCTTTTCCTTGTAGTTTACCGATTCCAGCCATTACCCATGTGTAACCAAGATACACTCGAATTATCGCTAATACAAAAGAAACTGCTTTGTTTTCTCTTAAAAATTGAATAATCATATCTTCCTCCTAAAGTTGTAATTAATTCAGTTACAGATAATATAATAACATTAGTTACTTACTTTTAAAATGTTAATTATGAATAATTTGTGACATGTATAAAAAACATTAAATACTAACGTTTATATAGTAACTTTTATTACCTGTAAAAACTTGAACATATCATACCACAGGTGATAATCATTTTCATTGAAGAAAATGTAAAAAAACTGTGAGTTAAATGTGAAACGCATTCATTCGAATATAAAACAAATGCATTTCATATTGTTTATATACTCGAAATGTACATGTCTCCTCATCGATTAATCTCGCTTCTCGAACAGCTTCTTCTAACGTTTTGTCATGGTTAATACGCCCGTAAAATAAGCGTATTGTAAACATAAGCACTACATTTCCATCTACATAATCTATCGATCCAACATATGATTTTACACCACTATGTAAAAAGGATTTTACTAGTTTCAACTCCCCAAACTTATACCAACCATTTACAATATGTGTAATATGCAATTTTGCATATTACTTAATTTCCGCTACGCTAAAGTATACTCTCGGTTCATTTAAGTCGTACACATCTTCCCCTAACTCTTCCATTACAAATTTCCTCTCCTATAAGTCCATTTCATATATACCCGTTTCTTTCAAAAAATCAGCTCTAGTTAAAGCGACTTTCTGTAAATATTGCCTATACGCTGTAATTGTTCCATCATGTGAAACGATACAAATTTTTTCTGCTTTTAACTGATAGCACCAGTGCAGAAATTCATCTACTATTTGCTGAAATTCCATCTCCGAGATGATATTGACTCCCTCATTCCATAACAATTCATTTGTACTTTCTTCTAATGAAAAATGCGGAAATAAATTTTTTATTATCTTTCGATCTAACAATTGATCGCACGGTAATGTTTTGGCGGATTCCCGATAAGGAAAAATACGCGGGGATATATATGGATGAACAATTTTTTGACAAGCAACTTCCGCACTCCATATTGTCGCAGTTTGTAAAGTTCGAAGTGTAGGACTAGCGATTAATATATCCTTTTCTTGTAATGATACATCGCACTGAAGCAATTTAGCCTGCTTCTTTCCCACGCCCGTCAATGGCGGATTCACCGCTTGTAAACTTAATGGTAAATCTTTCGTATGCTCACCTTCACCATGCCGAACAAAGACAAGTTTCATTCTCCTCTTCCTCTCACTAGGAAATAGTCTCACATATTTCTTCCCTATTGTTTTCTTTACTCCTGCTATTTTAAAAATCAGAATGTAAAAAGTATTTGACATCTACATTTGGAAAACATTACAATTATATATGTAAAATACTTTTTACAAGAAGAGGAGGATTACAAATATGAAATGGATTATCGCCTTTATCGGAATGGTCATATGGGGATACATAAATGGCTTTTTTAATAGTGATAAAACTGCTAATCCTTGGATTACAGATGATGAACGTGAAACAAAAATTAAGCAAAAAGCAATTATCGCAAGCTGGTCCGGTGTTTTCATGTTTTGTATCATTAACCTCTTAAACAAATGGTTAGGTTTAGGAACGAGCGATACATCACCTTACTTACCATCTTCTGTCGCAACTATTTTAAAAGAAAATGTAGAGTTACAAGTTTTACTTATGTTATTCATTACGTATGGACTATTTTACTTATACTACCGAAGAAAACTAAGCGCTTAACTTTTATCTCATGATTATCCTCCTAAATGGTTATAGTAACTAGGACGCAATGAAAAAAGGAGAGATATAAAAATGAGTAACTCAAATGACTTTTTAGATACATTACATGAAAAACAAGCAAAAGATGAACAAAATAGAAAGCGCCAAGGGAACGGAAACCCTGCGAAAAAAAAGCCAAATAAAACACATAAATAACATTGAAAAACCTGCCTGAAAATTATATTTTAGGCAGGTTTTTTTACTCGTCTTTAACCGAAACGACATCTTCCCAATTCCATTTCTCATAATACCACTCTGGCACATCTATATTTTCAATCCACTTCTTCTCATGTTTTCCATCGTTATGAGCAAGCCATACATCAGCTTTCTTACGATTTGAACGGAGCCACATTAATTGGTTGCTCTTCTTAATAAAAATAGGGTTATAATCGCCTTGGCTATTTGATGGCTTTGTAATTTGATGTTGTTCATCTGTTGTACTATTTATTTCATATAAAGACGGTAGTGGTCTTTTTTCTAGAGGGACCGATAGCTCTGCTTCCTTTGCCCTTGAAACGATAATTACATTATCGTTCTTCCATGTGAAATCCCAATCAACATAGCCTTTTGGAGTAAATGTATTTTGCTGGAGAGCCGGCAATTCTTTTATTTTTAAATGCTTATTCTCTAAAGCCACTCTCCCGCTTCCTTCAATATAGGCTAATATATTCTTTGATGGCGCCCATTTGAACCATTGTGTGTTTAATAACATTTGATCTACTGTTTCAAAACGACTGCCGTCTGATCGAATTAAGCAAAGGGTATTACTATCAGCTGACAAAGAAGCTGTTGGTACTGCCAAAAACGAAATCCATTTTTGATCTGGCGACCACTTAAATCCACTTCCAACTAATGCTAAAAAGTCATCATGCTCATTCGGTAGTGCATATAAATGCTTCATCTTATGAGGATTCATATTTGCATCCTTTTGGAAGCAAGTACGCTTCTGATGATACAAGAAACTTCTTACCATCAGGATACCATGCATAGTCACCTACACCATTAGCTACGTTTTCAAAATCTGCTTTCTTTTTTTCAGCATCAAATGTATTTAATGTGCGTGTAAATACAAAGGCAATTATATTCTCTGTTGGTGACCATTGATAATTCGATGCTTCTGATTGAGATGGTGTAACTTTCTTTCCATCTTTCAGCCGATACAGTTCAAAATGATTTCGCTTCTTTCCTTTTGCATAGGCAAGCCATTCTCCATTATGTGACCATTTCGGCCCTGCTATGTACTCTCCTTTTGTAATTTGTTTTTCTTTTTCACCGACTTTAATCCATAGATTATGATTACGAATAAAGGCAACTTTCACTCCATTATTTTCTGCGCTAGTAATAGAACTTGAACAGAAAAAAAGGCACAGAATCACGATTCCACTTACAAACCTTTTCATATAAAGCCCCCCATTTTCCCCTTTAGCATTCCTCATATTTCGCTTACTATATGCAAATTTTATCCATTCGACATAATCCCAAAAAATTTCCCGAGAAATTTTCAATTCAAAGAGGATTGGTATGAATTATGTCGAATGTATAGTTTAGCCAACATTCATTTTTATATTTAACGACAAAAATGTAAGATTATTTTTCGGAATATTGGCGCTTTTTATTAGGGGGAGTCTCAATGAAGAAAACTACATCAACACTATTAAGTATGGCGCTCGTCTTTTCGAGCTTTGGAGCATTAAGCGCCCATGCTGAATCACTGCAAAAAGAGAAGCAATTTAGCCCACAGTTAAAAGCAAATATTGAACAATGGGGAGAAAACAAAATCGCGCAAAATGTTGAAACAAAAACATCAAAAGAAATTTCAGTTATTGTAGAATTGCAGCATGCTCCACTCGCTTCACAAAGTAACATTCAACATGCTCCGGACCTACAAAATAGCAATGTGCAATCATACCATGCACAACTAAAAAAAGCACAAGAGGATACAACAAAGAAAATAAAAGAAAAAGCACCGAAAGCAACCATAAAAGAAACGTATAGTACGTTATTTTCTGGATTTTCTATTTCTATCCCAGGGGATCAAATTGCTGCTTTAGCTTCTTTACCTGAAGTAAAAGCAATTTATCCGAACTTAACATATAAGTTACATGAAACATCAAAAAGCCCAGCAGATCAAGCAACACCAAACGTTGGGGGCCCTACAGTTGGTGCACCTGAAGCTTGGAATTTAAAAGATCCAACTGGCAAACCCCTTGATGGAAAAGGAATGAAAGTCGCTATTATCGATTCAGGTGTAGACTATACCCATCCTGATTTACAAGCAAATTATATCGGTGGCTATGATACAGTCGACGAAGATAATGATCCGATGGATGGAAACGTCCACGGTACCCATGTTGCTGGAATTATTGCTGGTAACGGAAAAATAAAGGGAATTGCTCCGAATGCTTCTATACTTGCTTACCGTGTTATGAATGATGGTGGTACTGGTACGACCGAAGATATTATTCAAGGTATTGAGCGTGCTATTCAAGATGGTGCCGATGTTTTAAATCTATCTCTTGGTCAAGATTTGAATGTACCTGATCAGCCGGTAACAATGACGCTAGAACGCGCAGCAAAACTTGGGGTTACTGCAGTCGTCTCAAATGGAAATGATGGACCAAAACCTTGGTCTGTTGACGCTCCTGGTAACGCAAGTAGTGTCATCTCTGTTGGAGCATCTACAGTTTCTATTCCATTTCCAACATTCCAAGTAGCTGGTTCCAATAAATCTTACCAAGGATTACCTTTATCAAAAGCAGATTTCCAAGTAGGAAACGACGCTCAGCTTGTATATGTTGGCTACGGTAATCCAAGTGATTACGCTAAACAAGATGTGAAAGGAAAATTCGCCCTTGTTTTACAAGGAACTTCGAGCACGTTAGTAAAAGCAGAACAAGCGAAACAAGCTGGCGCTCTTGGCGTGCTACTAATTTCTAATGAAAAAGAAATTAATCTTATGCCCGAATATTTTGGACGTGAAGATGTAGCTCTTCCAGTTATGCAACTATCAAATACGAATGGTGAAGAGTTGAAAACTTTAATCACAAAACGAAAGAAAAATATAAAGATTGGACAACCAAACCAAACAGAACTTATTGGTAATTTTAGTTCAAGAGGACCCTCACAGGGAAGTTGGCTCATAAAACCTGATGTTGTTGCACCTGGAGTAAACATTACAAGCACAGTACCAAGAGGTGGATATGAATCTCACAACGGAACAAGTATGGCTGCTCCACAAGTAGCGGGAGCCGTTGCCTTGCTACGTCAAATGCATCCTGATTGGAAGACAGAGCAATTGAAAGCAGCTCTTGCCAATACTGCAAAAACATTAAAGGATGTCAATGAAAATACATATTCTGTCATGGCACAAGGATCTGGCTTAATTAATATCCCAAAAGCAGTAAAAACGGACGCATTAGTTACACCAAACAATGTAAGTTTCGGTCTAATTAAACCGAATAGCGGAAAAGTAAAATTAACACAAAATATTACATTGCAAAATCTTTCTAGCAAAAAGAAAAACTTTTCAACTCGTATTGAACTATTAGATACAAAAACGAAAGTTCAAACTTCTTTCTCTTCTTCTGTTAGCGTAAAACCTAATAGTAACATCGAAACACCTTTTACAATTACTGTAGATAGCTCCTTACCACAAGGGGTATATACAGGAAATCTATATGTAAAAGAGCAAGGAAAGACTGAAGAAATGCGTATTCCATTTACATTTAGCATTGATCCGAAAGAATACAAACGTATTGATGGCCTTGAAATCGTTAATTCTACTTTCAGTCCAAATAATGACAAAATACTAGATGACAACCTGATTAATTACTACTTAGTTACACCAGTTGAAGATGTAACGTTTCATGCTAATTTAATTACGAAAGATCGTGTAGCATATCAAGGCATGATACATCAAGGTAAAAACGAAACACCTGGTTATAAATCTTTCAAATGGAATGGTACAAAAACTGATGGGTCCCCTCTACCTGATGGCTTATACCAAATCGAAGCTGTTGCTTCTAATTCTGGAGGAGAAACGAAACAAACAGGAGCTGTGTTTGTCGATCGCACTGCACCGAAATTATCGTCTGAAGTAGATCAAGAAAACCTCATAATTAGAGGAAAAGTAGATGATATACTTTTAGATTGGATGACAGAATCCGGATGGGTTGCTCCAGGACATCCAGTAACGATACAGTATGAAATTAATGGAAATGGCGTATGGGAGAACGCATTCCTGAACCATTGGGAGAAAAACTATGAAATTTATTTCGATCGTAATCAATTACAACAAGGAAAAAATACAATTCATATTGTAGCAACCGATGCAGCTGGAAATACATCTAATTTAAACGTTGATTTAGAAGTGAAATAATAAAATTATTGTTGACAAGCTTTTAAATATAGTTTTATAATACAAAACATAGTTTAGTTGAACGAATTATATATCGGCTTTGAAGGAATACTAGTAGCGACTTATATCCCTGTCTCAGAGAACTGATGGTTGGTGCGAATCAGTACATATACAAGCGTGAATTACAATTCTGGAGCTTCTTTCCCGTAATGCTTTTTATGCATGAAGAGAAAGACGGATCTTTCCGTTATCTTAAAGTAAGTGGTAAACAATTAATTGTTTACAAATAGGGTGGTACCGCGATTTTTATCGTCCCTATCGGATTTTCCGATAGGGGCTTTTTTGCGTCCTTCCCTTTAAATAACTTCATATATACGCGTTGAAAGAATCGCAGTAGTATCTTGTATCCCTGTTTCAGAGAGCTAATGGTCGGTGGAAATTAGCACATATATAAGTACGAATTACAATTCTGGAGCTTCTTTTTCGTAGTGCTTTTATGCATGAAGGAAAAGACGGAGTTTTTCCGTTATCATTAGTTGAGATGTAAGTACCTTTTCACTTACAAATAGGGTGGTACCGCGACTTTTTCGCCCCTATCGGATTTTCCGATAGGGGCTTTTTCTATTTCTCACACAAACAGTTGTTAAATAATTCCGAATCTTATGATAAGATTTTATAAGCGCTTACATTTTTTGAAAGGGAGGTGATGCAATCTATACGAACCGGTATTCATTTTTATAGAAAAAAGGAGGATGTCTAAATGACAAAGAAAACAGAAATTCCATCACATTTAAAACCATTCGTATCCACACAGCATTATGATCAATACACACCGGTGAATCACGCTGTTTGGCGTTACATTATGAAACAAAACCATAACTTCTTAAAAGATGTTGCTCATCCCGCCTATGTTAATGGACTACAATCATCTGGTATTAATATAGATGCGATTCCAAAAGTAGAAGAAATGAATGACTGTTTAGCACCAAGCGGCTGGGGCGCCGTAACGATTGATGGGCTTATTCCCGGCGTAGCATTCTTTGATTTTCAGGGGCACGGATTACTACCAATCGCAACAGATATTCGTAAAGTAGAAAATATCGAGTATACACCAGCTCCTGATATCGTTCATGAAGCAGCAGGACACGCACCGATTTTACTTGATCGTACATATGCAAACTATGTGAAACGCTTTGGGCAAATTGGAGCGAAAGCTTTCTCCACTAAAGAAGAACATGAAGCTTTTGAAGCTGTTCGTACATTAACGATCGTAAAAGAAAGCCCGACTTCTACACCTGAAGAAGTTGCAGCTGCTGAAAATGCTGTAATCGAAAAACAAAACTTAGTTTCTGGTTTATCAGAAGCAGAACAAATTTCACGTCTATTCTGGTGGACAGTGGAATACGGCTTAATCGGTAATATAGATGACCCCAAAATTTACGGTGCTGGTCTCCTTTCCTCTGTCGGTGAAAGTAAGCATTGTTTAACAGATGCTGTAAAGAAAGTTCCATTCTCAATTGAAGCTTGCACCGGGACAACTTATGACGTAACAAAAATGCAGCCACAGCTATTTGTTTGTGAATCATTTGAAGAGTTGACTGAGGCACTTGAGCAGTTCTCTACAACGATGGCATTTAAAACAGGTGGCACAGAAGGATTAGAAAAAGCAATCCGCTCCGAAAATCATGCTACAACTGAGCTAAGTAGTGGATTACAAATTACGGGTACATTTACAGAGACAATTAAAAATGATACTGGTGAAGTTATTTACACACGAACAAGCTCACCAACTGCATTAGCAATTCATAATAAACAACTAGCAAATCATTCTACATCTGTACACAGCGATGGATTCGGGACACCAATCGGATTACTAGATGGAGATATTGCATTAGAAAATTGTACAGAAGAACAATTACAATCATTAGGCATTACAATTGGAAACAGTGCAGAGTTTACTTTTGAAAGTGGCATTCATGTAAAAGGAACAGTAACAGACATTGTAAGGAATGATAAAAAAATTGCTCTTATCTCCTTTATAAATTGTGCGGTTACTCATAAAGATCGCTTATTATTTGATCCTTCATGGGGAGCATTTGATATGGCTGTCGGCTCACAAATCACTTCTGTATTCCCAGGAGCGGCAGATGCGGCTGCATTTTTCCCGATAGATGAAGAAGTACAAGAAACTCCTGATCCACTTGTACTGAATGAGCTTGAACGTATGTATCAAACAGTTCGAGATATACGTAACGATAGTATTTTACACGATACTCATATTGATCAATTAATAGCTATTCAAGAAGTATTAAATAAATTTCATCCGAAAGAATGGTTGCTTCGTCTTGAAATTTTAGAATTGCTTTTAGAACATAATAAAGGCCATGAAGCATCAGCAGCATTATTACAACAACTTTCTACTTTCACAACTGAAGAATCTGTAACACGTCTTATTAACAATGGTCTTGCGCTACTGCAGGTAAAGGATGTGAAAAATGATGCTACGATTAACTAATGAAGAAGTACAAGAGGAATTAACAAAGCTGGATAAATGGACAGTGAAAGATGAAAAATGGATTGAAAGGAAATATATGTTTTCCGACTACTTAAAAGGAGTCGAATTTGTCTCTGAAGCCGCCAAACTATCAGAAGAACATAATCACCATCCATTTATCCTTATTCAGTATAAAGCAGTCATTATTACATTGTCATCATGGAATGCAAAAGGTTTAACTAAACTAGATTTTGACCTTGCAAAGCAATTTGATGAACTGTTTTTACAAAATGAAAAAGCGATTATAAGAAAGTAAAAAAAGAGAAGCCTTTTTTAGGCTTCTCCTTTCACTTTAAAATGTATACAATGTCCAAACGGATCCTCTGCCTGTAACACTCCATCTTTATACGTAGCAACCACGCCAATATATTTTAAGCTTTCACATACTTGCTCTTTTTGTTTTTCATCTGCTAGTACAATGGTGAAATATTTCAAGCCAACGGAATTTGGCATTTGTGGTGGTATATCCTCACCTTGCCATGTATTTAGACCGATATGATGATGATAACCACCTGCTGATACGAACAATGCTCCATTACGAGCTGGGATTGTTACATCAAAACCAAGACCATCAACATAGAAACGTTTCGCTTCTTCTAAGTCAGCTACATGTAAATGAATATGCCCCATCACAGTACCAGCCGGGAACCCATTCCATGTACTTCCTTGCTGTAATAATCCTTCGCCGTCTAACGGGTTACTAACAAATGGTAGCTCTCCATTTTCATCATGCCAAACTTCCTTTTGGCGATCATGATAAATTTCAATCCCGTTTCCATCTGGATCAGCTAAATAAAGAGCTTCACTAAAGTAATGGTCAGCCCCACCATGTAAGGGGTGTACTTTCTCAACAAAATGACGAAGAATATTTGCTAAGTCTTGTCTGTTTGGTAATAAAATTGCATAGTGATATAAACCAGTTCGACCTCTTTGCTTCGGAAGAGCGTCTTCCTTTTCTTCTATTATGAGAAGTGGCTCATTTTCCTCATTACCAAACGTAACGATTGTACTTTTTTCTTCCAGTACCTTCATACGCAATACTTCTGTATAAAACTCTAGCGATTTCTTTAAATTTGATACATATAAATGAACAACCTCAAGTGTTGTTTCGGGATGAAGTGGCAAGCCCATTTTGTTATACCCCCATTTTAATTAATTCTTCTTTAACATTTTCTCTTTTAAGAAATTATCTACAAAACCATCAGCTTTCGCAACAAATAAGTATGCACCCATCGCTAATAATGCAAGTTCTAACTCAAACCCAGGATTTTTTCCGTCTCCTAACAAGCCAGCTGACCATTTTACTTTCACAATCGCTCCAACCATAACAAGTGCAAATAATAAGCCAATATATCTTACACCTAAACCTAGAATTAACAATAGACCTCCAACTAATTCAACTGTTGCTACACCGTATGCAAGTCCTCCTGGTAAACCAATGCTTGTAAACCACCCTGCAATATTGTCAATTCCTGATTGGAATTTTGTTAAACCGTGCATAAAGAACGTTACCCCTAACACGATACGAATAATTAAGTTACCAATATGTTGATTCATTTCATTCTCTCCTTTATAGTTTTCTTATACAAAACTTTTATTTATATTACAAAACATACACTAATTATTTTTATTCGTCAATTCATTTTTCATGAGAAAAAATATTTTTTTTTTGCTATGATACAAATAGTTGTTTACAAAAAGGAGCATGATTTTATGAATATCGGTTCTGCGATTCGTGAAATTCGTCAACGTAGAGGAATTACGATTGCCCAAATTTGTGAAGGAACAGGTCTTTCTAAAGGCTTTATGAGTCAGGTTGAAAACAATAAAACCTCACCATCTATCTCAACTTTAGAAATGATTGCTAATTTTTTAAATGTTCCCCTTCCATATTTATTGTTAGAACAAAAAGATCGTTTGAAAATTATAAAAAAAGAAGAGCGTAAATACAGTGTGTATGGAAAAGATGAACAAAGAATTGAGCATGTTGCGGAGCAAGGTGGCCTTCGCCTAAATCTCGTAGAAATTTCTGCCGGATTCCCGAAGGAAAACTCGCCAAATGCTCATGAAGGCGAAGAGTGTCATCTTGTATTACGCGGAAAACTGGAAGTTCAACATGGTGAAGATATTGCAATTGTAGAAGAAGGTGACTCTTTCTCCTGGAATGCATGCGTTCCCCATATTGTTCGTAATATAGGTGAAGAATCTGCATTATTACTTATCTCTAGTCATGCGGAAAATCGAAAACGAGTTTACTAATTAATAAAAAAGAAGCCTGTTTCGTAACAGGCTTCTTTTTTATTCCCTTATAATTCCATAACTTGTCCCAACTAGTACGGTCTTTTCATGTTGATTGCGATAAACTGACTCAATTGAAACTTTTTTATATCCTTCCATTTGCTCAATATTTGTTAATGTTAATTCACAAGTAATCGTATCACCTGTAAAAACTGGTCTAATGAACTCACTTACTAATTCCCTCGCTATGTAATGTAACTCTTCTCCTACTTTCGTACCAATGCTAGCAGTCAATAGACCATGAACCATTAATCGTCCATTCTCATCATATTCCATATGATGTCTACCTTTATCGCCTGTAATATTTGCAAATTCAAAAACTTCTTCCTCAGTAAACCTTCTTTCGTACTTAAATACATCTCCAACTTTTACATTCATTTTTATCCCCCGTTTAATAAACTGAATTTTCTTTAATTTTATCACAAAATAAGTCTCCGTTCAGTTTATATTATTAAAATAGCGATCCTTTTTCTTCACTACCTTATAATTTTATCGATGCCCATCCCTTTTTGCCACTTGATACCCATAATACGCACATGTTCCATTTCTTGATAACTCTCTTACTTCAAAACCACAACTTTTATAAAAATCAAAATTGCTAGCGGATGTATGCGCAAACCAATCGCCATGCGGAAGCTTTTGTAAACAAAGAGCTACAAGTTTCTTACCTAACCCTTTTCCCCTATACTCACACTTCACAACTAAATTCACTATGTTAGCGACCATGATTTGATCAGAAATCACTCTAACCATCGCGACCATTTCTTCTTCATCCCAAATTGTGAAAGCCCATGTGGAATTTTCAAATGCTATCGTAAATTTTTCAATTTGCCAAGAAGGGATATTATCATTACTCCAACCGGCATCTTCGAATAAAGTTTTAATTGCATATGCTGGTACACCGTTCGTTCCCTCACGAATAATAAGTCCATTATGGTAAATATACATGTAATCCCCCCTTTATTTTTTATATACCATTCTCCAAAAGACGCAATTCACCTTTTTTCATCCAACCCGCTTAATGGAATAAACGAGAACATCCATCTCATGAAATGAAGTTGTTTTCTCATAACTAAGCCCTGTTTTTCTAGCAACAAATATTGAAGCTGGGTGGTTCGGATTAATAAGTGAAATTAATTTATTCATTTGTAATGCTTGAAAACCATAGTCTCGAAATGCAGCCGCAGCCTCTTTCGCATACCCTTTCCCCCAATACTTAGGAAGTAGCCAATAGCCAATTTCAATTTCCTCTTTTCCATCTACCTTCTGCTTGACAAGCCCTGCATGACCAATTCGTATCCCTGTTTCCTTTTCAATCATTACAAATAAACCGAGACCATTTTTATAATTTGGAAGTACCCTCTCCTCCAAACTTTTTTTACATTGCATAAATGTTTTTAACGTTCCATTTCCAATATAGCGCATTACCTTCTCATCCCCCCATAAAGAAGCATAAAATGGTAAATCATCCATTGTATATTTGCGAAATTGTAAGCGATCTGTATGGAACACTCTTTTATTCACTCCCATCATTTTGAACCTCATTACATAACAACATATTTCAAACTACGTAAGTGTTGAATAATTTATATCAAGAAAGTTGTCGAAAAGAAAGAAAATTCAATCTTATAAAAGTGTATTATATCAAAAAAAAGCAGTAGACAAAAGAGTGTCTACTGCATCCATATCATAACTAGTATAAAGAAAACTACAATTGAGGGGGTGTAGGATTTTCAAATATACTAGATGCTTATCCCGTTCTAACGGGCGGTAAACCTTCCAATCTTTTGAGTGGAAAGTTTACCGCACATAAGAACTTTGCGGTCATTAAGAAAGCACTGTTAAGTACTCAAATACACGCTGAGCTTTTTCTCCACCCATTCGTGCATGTTGAAGAAGAGAGATGCCATGTGGGCCAGATGCACGTAATACTTCGGGTTGTGCTACTAAAATGGCTTGTACGACTTCAAGTTCACCAAGCATAGCCGCTGCAAAAATATCCATCCGAGCTCCCTTTTCCAGTAAATAAAGTGCAATATCTTTACGTCCTACATGGGCCGCTGCTCCTAAGGCACTTTCCCAATCTGAGCCGCCCCAATTATAAGAAGCGTGAAGTAAGCTTGGCGATTCTGCCAATAGTTCCTGTACTTTTTCTAAATCTCCGTGAGCTGCCATAACAAATTCTCTTACTAATTCAGTGGTAATACGCTCTTCTGTTTGCATCGCTCTGCTCCTTTTTTAGAAATTCGTTTCGGTGTAAAAAATGGCTTGTCGCTTCCTTGAAAAATATCTACTTCTATGCCAAATACATGTTGAAACATTTGTTGACATAATACTTCTTCTGGTACACCGTCATACTGAATCTTTCCTCGCTTTAATACGAGTAAACGATCACTATATTGAGCCGCTTGATTAATGTCATGTAAGACCATTATAATTGTCATACCAAACTCCTCGTTTAATCGTTTCACAAGTTCCATTACTTCCAACTGGTGAACGATATCCAAAAAGGTTGTTGGTTCATCTAATAATAAGACATTTGTACGTTGTGCTAGCGTCATCGCAATCCAAGCACGTTGTCTTTCTCCTCCTGACAAAGACTGTAAAAGACGATATTCATACCCTTCAAGATTTGTAACAGACAATGCCCAATTAACAATTTCTTCATCTTCTTTATTTAAGCGACTACTCCATGATTTATGGGGACCTCTTCCGAACTGTATTAGTTCTTTCACTGTTAAATCTAATTGATGATCATGCATTTGTGGTAACATCGCTAATTGCTTCGCTACATCCGCACTCTTCATCGTATGAATATTTGTCCCATCTAAAATGATATTTCCTTCGCTTTGTTTAAGTAGCCGTGCTATTAAACGCAGCAAAGTAGATTTCCCTGATCCATTCGGACCGATTAAACTAACGATTTCTCCAGCTTTAATATGTACATTCATATTTTGCATTTGAAATCTTTCAGAATGTGCGTAAAACACTTTGTTAACGGAAATCACGTTGTTTTCCTCCTCTATGAATTAAATATAAGAAGAACGGACCACCTAAGAAGGACAATAAAATACCAACAGGCAATTCGATTGGATCGAACCAACTTCGAGCTATCGCATCCGCGAAAACAAGTAATATCCCTCCGCCAAGGCATGATAATGGCAGTAAATATTTATAGTCATTTCCAACTAATAAACGTAACATATGCGGTACGACAAGACCTACAAATCCAATTAGACCAGAAACACTAACCGCAATTCCAGCTAACATTGTACTTACTACTATTAAATAAAACCGACTTCTTTCCACGTTATGCCCTAATAATTTCGCCATTTCATCCCCAAGCATTAATACTCGAATGTGTTTAATACCGAAGAAAGCTAATATAATAGCGAATATTGCATAGTAAATAATCATATTTAAATGTGCCCAGCTCACACCACCAATACCCCCAGCTAACCACGGTAACACGGATTGTACTTTGTCACTATGTAATAACATTAATGCTGACGTTGCTGCACCAATTAATGCATTGATTGACACACCTACTAAGACGATTCTTGAAGGCGGTGCCCCTTTTTGCCATGATAAAGCATAAATGACCATCGCTGTTATGAAAGCTCCTAAAAACGCTCCTAGCGGTAAAAAAGCCATGTGCTGAGGAAATAGAATCATAATTACAATTGCTACAAGACCCGCTCCAGATGAAACCCCGATAATTCCAGGGTCTGCAAGAGGGTTTCTCATAACCCCTTGCAGTAATGCTCCAGATGTAGCTAAACACGTTCCTACTATAAACCCAACGAGCACTCTCGGTATGCGAAGATCCCATACAATTCGATGAACTGTCGAACTTTCATCTTGTATCCCTGTTAGAATGTCTCGTAAAGAAAAAGATAAACTTCCTGCGAAAAGACCGTAAAAAAGGCTTAGAAATGTTAATACGACTAAAGTAACTGCTATTATCCATCTTTTTCTCGCAAAAGGATGTTCCTTTTCTCTTACTATTTCACTACTCTCCATACTTATCATTTCCTTACATCTTGTATACTTTTATACATGAATTCCATCGCTTCTGTAACTTTTGTCCCAGGATTTGATCCAAATAAATCTGGTGGCAAAATAACTACACGATTTTGTTTTACTGCATCTAAATTTTTCCATGCTTCATTTTTCATCATTTCGCCTTCAAATGCTTTTTTCACACTATTGGGATCTCCATGTGTAATTAAATAAATCACATCTGGATTTGCTTCAATAATACGTTCTACACTTAGCTGTGCATATTGCGGATATTCTTTCATTTCTGGAAAACCAGCTGCGATATTTTTCCCGCCTGTTTTTTCTAAAATATCCCCTGATAGAGATGTTGGTAATGCTGCTAAATAAGTGCCTGGCGCTCCATAAACTAGCAACGCTTTAATATCACTCTTTTTCTCATATTTCTTCATTTGATCATTAATTTTTTGGTTAAGCTCTTTTGCTTTATCTTCTTTCTTCATTACTGTTCCATACATTTCAATACTCTTTTGAATATCTTTTACAGAGTTTGCTGAAGAAATGATCACTTTTGTTCCTTGCCCTTCAACCGTTGGAATATTTTTTTGGAACCCATTATTAGCAATAAGTACGTCTGGCTTTAAACTAGCAATTTGTTCAAAGTTTGGCTGATGTGCATTTCCAATTACTTGTGTTTTTTGCAAATCTTCTGGAAGGGGAATTTTTGCATCTGGACGCCCGACGATTTTCCCTCCTAAAGCGTGGATAATATTCATATCACCCATACTTAACGTCGCAAAAATTTCAGGAACTTTATTGAATGTTATCTTTCTGTCTGAGAGATCGGTAATTTCGATTTTGTCTGTTCCTTTCTCTGTTTTTGTTGCGGATGCTTTTTCGTTTTCTTTTGCACTGCAACCTATTAATAAGAAAAAAATAGATAAGATCGCTGTGAACAGCGTAATAGATTTTTTCATTCTTTCACCTCTAATTGATAATAATAATCATTGACTACTATTCTACTTTAATTGATAAGGATTATCATTGTCAATATGAAACGCATACATTTTCTACAAAAATGAAAAAACGCTACAAAAAGATTTCTTCTTTTCGTAGCGCCCTATTTAACAATTTTCTTCATATTCGCTCTCCTCTAATTGGTCACGCATCGTTCTAACACGCTTAAAAAGGAAAAAAGCAAGAACTAAAAATACAATAATACTCCCCATCATAACAAAAGACTGCAGCATATCTTTGACTCCACTTGGAATTAATAAACCGATCATTAAAAATGTACTTATAGACAAAAGCACTTGTCCGAAACGGGTATAATCTGCTATTTTTTCTTGTAATTCTTTCATCTCTTTATCACTCCCATCCTCACTTTATCACATTCTATCAAGCTTAAAGACAAGTAAATAGAACCAAACTGGGAGATGTTTTCCAAAGTAAAAAAGAGCCGCTAAATGCGGCTCTTTTTTATCTATTATACGCCTTTATACGCTTCCATATAGACTTCTTTTAGCTCTGAAATGAGCGGCAATTTTGGATTAGCTGTTGTACACTGATCTTCAAACGCTCTTTCTGCTAATATTCCAACAACCGCTTCAAATTGTTCTTTAGCGACTCCTTGTCCTGCAATACTCATATTAATATTCAATTTTTTCCCAAGCGCAATAATTGATTGGATAAGTGATTCTACACCTTCTTCTGTTGAACTCGCTGGAAGCCCGAGCATTCTTGCAATATGTGCATAGCGTTCATCTGCCACAAAATGCTCGTATTTTGGGAACAATGCGTGTTTCCTTGGCTTAATCGCGTTATAGCGAACTACATGCGGCATAAGAATTGCATTTGCACGTCCGTGTGGAATATGGAATTCCGGTCCAATTTTATGTGCTAAACTATGATTAATACCAAGGAAAGCATTAGCAAATGCCATCCCTGCAATCGCAGAAGCGTTATGCATTTTTTCGCGCGCCTCTTCATCATTTCCATCTTTATATGCTCTCGGTAAATATTTAAATACGAGATCAATTGCTTTTAACGCTAAACCATCAGTATAGTCATTTGCCAGAACAGACACATACGCCTCAATTGCATGCGTTAATACGTCCATGCCAGTATCTGCTGTTACATGAGGTGGTACTGTCATTACAAATTGTGGATCAACAATTGCTACATCTGGTGTTAATTCATAATCAGCAAGCGGATATTTTATATTATTTTTCTTATCTGTAATAACCGCAAATGGCGTCACTTCTGAACCCGTCCCTGATGTTGTTGGAATGGCAACAAATTGCGCTTTATTTCCCAATTTCGGATACTTACATGTACGTTTTCTTATATCTAAAAACTTCTGTTTTATTCCATAGAATGTCGTTTCTGGGTGCTCATAGAAAAGCCACATCCCTTTTGCTGCATCCATAGCTGAACCGCCACCAAGTGCGATAATTACATCTGGCTTAAAGCTTCTCATCATTTCCGCACCTTTAAAAACAGTTTCATCTGATGGATCTGGCTCGACCTCGAAGAAAACTTCGACTTTCACATCATTTGCATGTTTACGTAAATAGTGCGTGACCGTATCTACATATCCATGCTCAACCATTCCTGGATCCGTTACAATAAATGCACGTGAAATATTAGGCATGTTCGCTAAATATGCTGTAGCATGTTTTTCAAAATAGATTTTTGGTGGTAATTTGAACCACTGCATATTCTTTTTTCTATTTGCCAGCCTTTTTATATTTAGTAAATGAGTAGCTGTTACATTTTGGGAAACTGAGTTTTTTCCGTAGGAACCACATCCAAGCGTAAGTGATGGAATAAATCCGTTATATATATCACCAATTCCTCCTTGTGATGAAGGTGCATTTACAATGAGACGGCAAGCTTTCATACGCAATCCAAATTGTTTTTGTACTTCTTTATTTGTAGAATGAATGACTGCTGAATGCCCTAAACCGCCCAGGCCTAGCATTTCTTCGCAATATGTAAATCCTTCTTCTAATGAATTTGCTTTTACACAAGCTAATACTGGACTCAGTTTTTCACGAGACAGTGGATACGCTGCTCCGATCCCTTTAATTTCAGCTACAAGCATTTTTGTATCTTCAGGCACAGTAATCCCTACTAATTCGGCAATATACTGTGCTGATTTCCCAACAATATCACTATTTACTGCACATGTATTTTCATTAATAACAAGCTTTTCTAATTTTTCTCTCTCTTCTTCTGTTACAAAATAACAATTATTTGCAATCATTTCTGTTTTAACATCATGATAGATTTCCTTATCTACAATGATAGCTTGTTCTGACGCACAAATCATACCGTTATCAAATGTTTTCGATAAAATCAAATCATTAACAGCTCGTTTTACATGTGCCGATTTCTCTATATAACAGGGTACATTACCTGGACCTACACCTAACGCTGGTTTGCCAGTAGAATACGCTGATTTCACCATACCAGCTCCTCCAGTTGCTAGAACGAGCGCAATACCTTCATGATTCATTAATTGTTTCGTTGCTTCGACAGAAGGTCTGTCAATCCATTGAATGCAGTGCTTTGGTGCACCAGCCTTCACTGCAGCATCGTATACTGTTTTCGCTGCTGCAATAGAACATTTTTGTGCAGAAGGATGGAATGCGAAAATAATTGGATTTCTCGTTTTTATCGCGATTAATGCTTTAAACATCGTTGTCGACGTTGGGTTGGTTACTGGCGTTACGCCAGCTACTACACCAACCGGTTCTGCAATTTCTATTACTTCTTCATGAGGATCTTCATGAATAATTCCTACCGTCTTGTCTTTCTTTATACTATGCCAAATGTATTCAGTGGCAAAAATATTTTTAATGCATTTATCTTCATATACACCACGACCCGTTTCTTCAACAGCCAACTTCGCAAGTGGCATATGTTGATCAACACCTGCAAGCGCCATTTCATGAACAATGTTGTCAATTTGCTCTTGTGTAAAACCTTCTAATGCTTGTAAAGCTTTTTGACCGTTATCTACTAACGTATCAATCATCTCTTTTACCTCTTGCATTTCATTTACAACTTTCTCTTTGACTACCATGTAAATTTCCTCCTATTCTGCTATCTTGGGCTTTATAAGTCCCTATAGGTCGTAAAAAGTCCCGATTAGCGTAAAAAAATAGAGTTACCTTCCTACATGAATCTCACCGCTTGTGAAACTTTTCACAAGATTGTTCGTGAATAATATTTCATGACTTCACTATACATGAAATCATTTTATTTGTGTATGTCCGTTTTGTGAAACTTTTCACAAGAGAATCTTTTAAAAAGCACTGCTCTATAAGCAGCACTTTCTCATTATGCTAACGCTTGTGCTAAATCTTCAATCAAATCTTCACCATCTTCAATACCGACAGAAATACGAATTAGTGTATCTGTAATCCCTAATGCTTTACGGCGATCAGCCGGAATAGACGCGTGTGTCATTTGTGATGGAATAGAGATTAAACTTTCTACTGCTCCTAAGCTTTCAGCAAGTGTAAAGTATTGTAACTTCTCAAGTACTCTATTTAATGTTTCCTCACTATCTACATCGAATGAGATGATTGCACCAAATCCATTCGCCTGTTCTGTTGCTAATTCGTGATTTTGATGTGATTCAAGACCTGGATAATATACTTTATTTACTTTCGGATGGTTATTTAAAAACTCAGCAATTGCGCGTGAATTTATTTCATGCTCTTCCATACGAATTCCTAATGTTTTTAAACCGCGAAGTAGTAAGAAGCTATCTTGTGGTCCAAGAATACCTCCTGTTGAGTTTTGTACGAAATGAAGGTCTTCTGCTAGTTGCTGGCTATTTACAACTACTAGGCCTGCAACTACATCACTATGCCCACCTAAATATTTCGTTGCACTATGAAGTACAATGTCTGCTCCTAAAGAAATTGGCGACTGCCAATATGGCGTCATGAATGTGTTATCAATAATTGTTAATAAATCGTTTTCTTTAGCAAGAGTCGATATTTTCTTAATATCAGTAATTTTCAATAATGGATTCGTTGGTGTTTCCACATAAATCGCTTTCGTATTTGGGCGAATCGCTTCTACAACTTCCTCTAGGTTTGTTGTATCTACAAATGTATGCTCAATGCCGAAACGGTTTAGTACTTTTGTAAGAACGCGGTACGTCCCGCCATAAACATCATCTGTTAAAATGACATGATCTCCTTTTGAGAATAGCATAATAGTTGCTGTAATAGCTGCCATCCCTGAACCAAATGCAAATCCTGCATGACCATTTTCTAACACTGCAATCATTTCTTCTAAAGCTGAACGAGTTGGATTACCAGTTCTAGAATATTCATATCCTTGGTGCTTACCAACTGCTTCTTGTTTGTACGTACTCGTTTGATATATCGGCACGTTTACAGATCCAGTTGAAGGTTCTCCTATGCGAATACCATGAATTAACTTTGTCTTTGCTCTCATTTTTTATTCCCATCCTTTATATATATCTTTACTTAAATAACGCTCACTACTATCTGGAAAAATCGTTACAATATTTGTGTCTGGTTTTGCTTTCTCAGCCTCAAGCAAGCTTGCATGGAATGCCGCTCCTGAAGAGCTTCCAACGAGAAGACCTTCCTTTTGCGCCAATTCTTTCACACGTAAAAATGCATTTCGATCAGAAATCGTATGAATTTCATCAAAATAAGATGTTTTTAAAAATGGTGGAATGAATTCAAGACCAATACCTTCTGTTTCATGTGAACCAGCTTTACCGCCATTTAAAATAGATCCTTCTGGTTCTACAATAACCGTTTTAATATCAATGTTTTTCTCTTTTAAATAAGACGCAGTTCCCATAAACGTACCGCCAGTTCCTGCACCCGCAACAAATATGTTAATCTCTCCATTCAATGCGTCCCAAAGTTCAGGACCTAGTGTTTTGAAATAAGCACGAGGGTTTGCTTCATTAGCAAACTGACTTGGAGAGTATGAATTTGGTATTTCCTTTACTAATTCTTTTGCCTTTGCAATTGCGCCGGTCATTCCTTGCTCAGTCGGTGTATGCACGACCTTTGCACCTAGCGCTTTCATTAATTCTTGTTTTTCAATACTAAATTTCTCTGGTACACAAACAATGACACGTAAATCATGTTCTAACGCTGCAAGTGCCAGTCCAATGCCGGTATTTCCAGCCGTCGGTTCAATAATTGTCCCGCCCTCTGCAACAAGCCCTTTTTCTAACGCATCTTCGATTAATTCTCTTCCTAAACGATCCTTAACGCTTCCGCCTGGGTTGTAAAATTCAAGCTTTGCAAATAAACGGACTCCTTTCGGAAGTGAAAAACGAGTAATTTCTACGATTGGTGTATGGCCAATCAACTCATGAACTCCACGATATACATTCATCGTGTTCTCCCCCTTATTTGCCAATAAAGAAAAGGCAACTGTATGTATTTTCTTTATATGAGACAGTTGCCTTTTTGTTACATTACTTTAACTCTTCTAGTACTTTTACGATAAAGTTTGTAGAATGAAGAGCTGCTTGATCTAAAAATTGATCAAATGAAACATTTGATTCTTTACCAGCAATATCAGAAAGTGCACGAATAATAACAAATGGAACTTCATATTGGTGGCATACTTGCGCAACAGCTGCTGCTTCCATTTCTACTGCATAAAGATCTTCAAATTTATCACGAATTGCTGCAACACGGTTCGGATCACTCATAAATGAATCACCTGTTGCAATCATACCTTTTACAACTTGAATATTTTCTTCTGCCTGCATACATTTCTCAGCTAATGCAACTAATGCCTCATCAGCTTTAAATCCAGGTGGCATTCCTGGCACTTGACCATATTCGTAGTTAAATGCTGTTACATCTACGTCATGGTGACGAACTTCTGTTGAAATAACCACATCTCCAACATTTAAAGAATGATGGAATCCACCAGCTGAACCAGTGTTGATTACTTTTTCAGGTTTATATCTTTCTAATAAAATTGTCGTTGACATCGCTGCATTTACTTTACCAATACCAGACTTTAGCAAGATTACTTCATGTCCTGCCAATAGCCCTTTCGTAAATTCAGAACCTGCAACAGTTTCTGTTTCTGCTTGTTCTAGTTTGTCACGTAAAATACGTACTTCTTCTTCCATTGCTCCAATTACAGCAATTCTCAATCTAATCCCTCTTTCTATTGCTTAGTTGCCTCCATTACCCAAACGAAATGATTTAATCTCGTAAACGTTACATGGAAGCCATTGTTTTCAAAAATAGATTGCATGATAGGAATACGTGTATAGTATTCTGTTTGCAAATCGTTTGCTAACTGATGAAAACCTCTTTGTTTTGCTACTTCGACAGTTTTATCATATGCATCTTGATCTGCAAATATCGTATCAGCAAACACTATTTTACCACCTTTGTTTAGCAATTGACTATACTTCGCAATTGCTACGTCTTTTTCTTCATCTGTTAAATGATGAAATGCATAAGTGCTCACGATAGTATCGATTGAATTTGGGACTTCAAATGAAAGAAAATCACCCTCTGTAATTGAAAACTCTTTTGGTAATTTCTCTTCTGCAATAGTACGCATTTCACGTGACGGTTCTATACCGTAAACTGTATGGCCGGCAAGTAATAATTTATTTGTTAAATTGCCAGTACCTACACCAAATTCTAATACGTTACCAAATGACTTGTTAACTACATCCTCTAAAATGTCCTCATAATGGGCAAAAACTTCTTTATATTGTATATCTTCGCCTTGTACAAATGAGTCGTACGTATGAGCCCACTCATCAAATAGACCATTAAATTCTGTCCCCATAAAAATTCCCCTTTTTCTTATCGGTTTTATCAGTATGATATTCCCTCTTTCTAAAAATGTCAATTGAAATGTACGTAGTATTTCCTTCTTTTCTTTGTTACACTATAGGTGATTACATAGGAGAGGGGTCGTCTTCGTGTCATTTACCTTTGAAATGTTAGAAGATAAAGTAGAGTTTTTTGAAGCGGCGGACTTAGCTTCTTTAGAAAGAAAAATTAGTGAGCAAATTGATAATAATAAAGCACTTATGCTCGAAGTACATCACATCTCGCATCAAATGGTTATGGATCCTGAAAGCAAAAGACCTTATTATAGTGCGGTTGTTCATTTTAAATTAAAGAAATTACGCTAACTAAAAAAGAGAAGCTCATAAGAGCCTCTCTTTTTTAGTTTAGAGTTTGAACAAGTACTGGTTTCCAGCCCTCATTGTCTACCCAATCAATATTTACATAATATTTTTTACCTGATTGCTTATCTTGGACATTACCGTACGCTTTATTCTTACCGTTATTTCCGATTCTATGAATAACTAATTGCTCTACTGGAACGTCAATTGCAGTGGAAATCGCTTGATTCATTTCATTCCAATCTGCTGAACCTTTTTTAAACGTCATCGCAGGTGTTGCACCTTGTTCTGTACCTACTGGCTTCCAAGAGGATTTCGTATACGCATCTGTTGCCTTTGGCTGTGTTTTTTCAGCTGGTTCTTTCTCGTTAACTTTCGCTTCCTCTTCAGCTTTTTTCTTTTCTTCTTCAGCCTTTAGCTTCTCTTCTTCCTTCTTCTTAGCCTCTGCTTTCTCTTGCTCGTTCTTCTTCGTCTCTTCTTTACCTTTAGCTTTCTCAGCTTTATTCTCTTTTGTTGTTTGCTGAGTTACTTTTTTATCACTAGAAGACGCTTGCTCTTTTCTTTCAGGAACAAACAATTGATATGATACAATAGCTACTAATATTAATACAATTGCAATTGCAATATTTAAAACACCGTTTTGACGACGTTTTTGTTGTTTCTGTTGGAATCTAGATCCTCCTGCCATTCTTCAAACCTCCATGCAGTTTTTCATACTTGCTATTGTAACATTAAATCTAGAAAGGTTGAACATTTACAATAATATTTTCACGAAATGAAAACATTTCATAAATAATTGCAAGATTACTTTTCAATTTCTAATTGATGAATTGCCTCTACCATTTCTGCAAAAACTGGTGTGACTACATTTTCATTACTATCTGTTTCTATATCAACTACAACTAAAGCATATCTTGGGTTTTCATATGGAAAATAACCTGCAAACCAGCGATTCACCCTCTCTCCTTTTCCTGTTTGTGCCGTCCCAGATTTTCCAGCGACAGTTAGTGGCAACGAACGGAATGCGGTTCCCGTTCCTTTCTCCATCGTTACAACGGCTCTTAACAACTGTTGTAATTTTTTCATCGTTTCATAAGAAAGCTGTTTCCCATTTAATTTATGATTTTTAAATGTAAAAAAGTCGGTTCCATTTTTATACACTATTTTTTTCACAGCTTTCACTTCCATCTTCTCTCCACCTCTAGCAATTGTCGCCATCATATTCGCTATAGCTAGAGGTGACACACGTACATCTTTTTGTCCGACCATCGTTTGAGCAATCGCTTTTCTACTATCTTTATTTTCTTCGCTTCCCCAAATAATAGCACTCTTTTCTTCTGGCAATTGCTCAAATTCTGGTGTATGAAATACTGAACCTTTCCAACCTACCTTCTCACTTGCTCCTAAGGCCTCTAAATACGTTTCTAATACTTCCCTATCCTTTTGCATTAGTTCATCACCTAATACGGCAAACGTTCGATTACAGCTTCTAGCAAAGCTTTCCTTAAAGTTTAATGACCCCATCATAACTTGTGGAAGATTTTCACCGTATAAATCCGTATTACAGTTAAATGTACGATTAAACCGCACCAAATTCTCATCAATTACTGCTGCTGCAACTACTGTTTTAAAAACAGACCCTGGAAAATGAGGAGTTAACATTTGATTTTCAAGTGTAGATTTATATATCCTCCTATCATTCATCTGTAAAGAAGGCCTACTTACCATTGCTAAAACTTCACTATTCTTTATGTCTAGTAATACTAACCCACCTTTTTTTATTCCGTTTTCATCTATAATCTTCTCTGCTCGTCGTTGCAACGTTTTATGTATTGTTGTTTGAATAGTAACTGGATAAAATGGATTTCCTGGTGAAGTGTATTTCGCCTGCTTCCCAAAAATCGGTTCTCCTTGTCGATCCACTTGATATAGTACTTTCGCTTCTCCATCAGTCAGTAAAAATTCATCAAATGATTGTTGCAATCCAGAAATACCAATTGGCGTTTTTTTCATTTCTCCATAACGCTTTTGAAATTCCTGTTCATTCTCTCCCACATCACCAATTAAATGATTTGCCTCCCCCATTTGCTTCAGTCGAACTTCTGCTGCTACAATACCTAAAATATCTAATTGATTTACCTTCTTCATCTGCTCGAGCGTTAATTGAAATGGGGTATTCTCCTTTCGTAATATAAATGCTTGATTCTTATTTTTCATTTGCAGTCTTATCTCTTGTCTCGACACACCAATGATATGCGCAATTTTCTCTAACATGTCATTTTTTATTTGTAAAAATGGAAAAACAATTAAGACTGGATATTTCTCTTCACCAATTTCCTTACCATTTCGATCTGTAAAATGCCCTCTTCCATTATCTACTGTAAGTGATTGGGTTCGTTGTGTAACACTTTTTTCAATCAAATTGATATTTCGATCAGTAAATGATTCCGTATCTATAATCTGTATTTGGATTAAACGACAAAGTAATAAAAAAATCACACCCATAAAACAAATTAAAACAATTATAATTCTCCGTTTCATTTTCATAAAAAACACCTCGTCTATTGTAGTTTAGACGAGGTGTTTCACCTTTTATACAAATAAAAAATCACTCGTTTTAACACGAGTGATTTTTTACGTTATTTTACAGAGATAATCTCTACTTGCATTTCTCCACCTGGTGTTTGGATTGCTACCTTCTCACCAATTTGCTTACCTAATAAGCTTTTTGCGATTGGAGAATCGTTAGAAATTCTTCCTTCAAATGGATCGGCTTCTGCGCTACCTACGATTATGTACGCTTCTTCGTCTCCACCTGGTAACTCTTTAAATATTACTGTTTTACCTAATGTTACAACTGTAGACTCTTCACCATTGTCTTCAATGATAACCGCATTACGAATCATGTTTTCAAGTTGTGTAATACGTCCTTCTACGAATGCTTGCTCATCTTTCGCTGCATCATACTCAGAGTTCTCTGAAAGATCTCCGAAGCTACGTGCGATCTTAATACGCTCTACAACTTCTTTACGTCTTACTGTTTTTAATTGTTCAACTTCGTTCTCTAGTTTTTGCTTACCCTCTTGCGTCATAGGGTATGTTTTTTCTGTTGCCATGTTTTCCACTCCTTTTATATACCAATCCCCCGAAAAAAAGAGGAGTTCCATATGAAAACTCCTCCGCTTATATAGCGGAGGTTTCTAGCACACGTAGCACTAGTGGAGTTGTCACATACAACCCCTTATTCTCCAATTCTTCCTTATATAAAGAAGGTATGTATGGAAAGTTGATATAAATATGCCCTCACCTATTGGTAGGTGAGGTTTCATGTTTCATTGTATTCGATAAGAAGGGAAAAAATCCCTTCCTATCGTATATCTTTTACTATGCTATTACAAATTTACTTTTTGTTCAAGAATTGTTGCAATTTTTGTAACCATAATATCAATTGCAACATGGTTTTGTCCACCTTCAGGGATAATAATATCCGCGAATTTCTTAGAAGGCTCAATAAATTGATTATGCATTGGACGTACAACGTTTACGTATTGGTCGATAACTGAATCCATTGTACGACCGCGCTCTTCAATATCGCGCTGCATGCGGCGTAAAATACGAAGGTCTGCATCTGTATCAACGAACACCTTAATATCCATTAACTCACAAAGACGTGGGTCTTCTAAAATAAGAATTCCTTCTAAAATAATTACATCTTTCGGCTCAACTGGAATAATTTTTTCTGAACGCGTATGCAATGTATAGTCATATATAGGCTTTTCCACTTGCTCATATGCAAGCAACTGCTGCAAATGGTCAATTAACAAATCATTATCAAACGCTAACGGATGATCGTAATTTGTTTTTAAACGTTCTTCCATTGGTAAATGGCTTTGATCTTTGTAATAATAATCTTGCTCCAAGATTAAAATGGAATGACCTTTAAAATGGTCAAAAATCGCTTTCGTTACACTTGTTTTTCCTGATCCTGAACCACCAGCGATTCCAATTACAACAGGCTTATTCGTCCCCATTCGACTACCACTCTTTCTTATTGAAGT
Source organism: Bacillus sp. FSL R9-9410 (assembly GCF_038050385.1). Lineage (NCBI taxonomy): Bacteria > Bacillati > Bacillota > Bacilli > Caryophanales > Bacillaceae > Bacillus > Bacillus sp. FSL R9-9410. The sequence continues at coordinate 552,988 of NZ_JBBOTV010000001.1, read as the reverse complement.
ATGTTTTTGCGCATCATATTATTCACATACACTGGTTGATCCACTTTGAATTTCACGATTTGCAACGGATGTCTCGCTGCATCTAATTCGTTTCCATCCTCATCCCAAATTTTCTCCACCGTTTGCGTAAAGTTTTCTATTTCTGGCCCAAAGAACTCCACTTCATGTCCTGGTTTGAAGTGATTACGTTGCTCAAGCGTTACGATGCCCGTTTCTTCATTATAATCTAACACTAAACCAGCAAAATCATACGTTGTTTTCTTACTATGATTTCCAAACATTTGCTCTTGATGTCCTGGAACCCCTTCAAAGAATGCAGGAGCTGTATCACGATTTGCACATTTATCAAGTTCATCTAACCATTCTTGTTTAAACTCAAAGTTATCCGGATCCGCACAATACGCATCAATTACTTTACGATATACAGTTGCTACAGTCGCTACGTAATGGATAGATTTCATACGTCCTTCAACTTTTAAGCTATCAATTCCAATTTCAATCATTTTCGGAATTGATAAGATTAAATTTAAATCTTTTGGGCTCATCGCAAAGTGAGCATCTTCTTCTTGGAATAGAGGAAGCTCTTTTGCATCTTTATGTTGTGATACCGTTTGAACTAAATCATAATCCCAGCGGCAAGATTGACAACAACCACCACGGTTAGAGTCACGCGCTGTCATATGGTTACTTAATGTACATCTCCCTGAATACGCGATACACATTGCACCATGGACGAATGCTTCAATTTCAACATCAACTTTTTCTTTAATTTCTTTCATTTCTTCATAGCTTGCTTCACGAGCTAATACAAGACGATGTAAACCTTCTTCTTTCCAATACTGTGCTGCTTTCCAGTTGGATAGTGATTGTTGTGTACTTAAATGCACCTCAACAGAAGGAGCTACACGTTTACATGTCTCAATAATAAGCGGATCGGCAACGATAATTCCCGTTACGCCAGCTTTTTCAATCCCTTTTAAATATTCCTCTAGCCCATCCATATTTTCATTATGTGCAAAAATATTTGTTGTTACGTATATTTTTGCTCCATATTTCTTTGCAAATTCAACGCCTTCTGCCATGTCTTCCAGCGTAAAGTTACCTGCATTAGAACGAAGACCAAATTCTTGTCCACCTAAATATACAGCATCTGCCCCATAATGGATAGCTACTTTTAATTTTTCTAAGTTACCCGCAGGGATTAACAGTTCAGGTTTTTTCACAATAACGCGTTTGCCATCGATCACTCGTGAAATTTCTTGTACAGTCATTTCCTACACCCTCCTCGTTTAGTAAACCGTTTCTTTAAAGAAGAATCCTGTATCTAACGGACGATTTACCGGTTGTATTTCTTCTATCTCTTTAAATAAATCATCTTTCACGTCATAATACGCATCACGATCTTCTACACATAAATCAATCGCCTTACGATATTTCTTCGTTACCTCAATAATGTACTCAGAACTTTTTAGGACACCATCAATTTTTAAGCTATCGACTTCAGCATCGATTAGTTCCTCTAACTCATCGATGAAACAAATATCATTCGGACTCATAATGTGAGTACCATTTTCATCTTCATAAATTGGATATTTGTTATTACGTTCCGGGTCGTATAAGAACATATTCTCTTCATACTTTTTCTTTTCGATGTCGAGATTACGCCCTTGATACTCAAAGTAGTTTCCTACTAGTGAACGCTTCGATTGGAACATGCAAGTCATACCGTGAATTTGTACTTCAAGTTCCACTTCGGAATTTTCTTTTAATTCAGCAATTTCATCTAAGCTAAGCTCACGAGCTAATACAGCGCGTTTCGCTCCTCTTTGCCCCCAATAGTTACAAGTAAACCAGTTTGTTGCTGTCGTTTCTGTATTCCAGTGAAGTTGCATATTTGGTGCAACTTCACGAACAGCCATTAATACCGCTGGATCTCCGAAAACAATCGCATCTACATTTACCTCATTTAAAAAGGCAACATAGTCCGTTAATTCTTCTACTTTATCATTGTGGAACATCGCATTCATTGCAACGTATACTTTCACACCATTTTCATGTGCAATGTTTACAGCTTGTTTCACATCTTCACGTGAAAACTCTCCTGCCAAACGTAAACCAAACTTTTGTTCACCAACCATTACTGCATCTGCCCCTGCTTTCACAAGAGGTTCAATATCCGCCACCGCTCTAGGCGTTACTAACAATTCAGGTTTCTTCATACTTTTGTCACCCTCTCTTTTTACTTACAGCCACTCCATCGCCAATTGGGAAAATCGTTGTATCATATCCTTCATGATTCATAAGCCATTCATTGTACGTCTTAATACGACGAATCAAACCACGGGTACGTCTATTTTCAATTTTCTCTTTTGTCGTCACAAGACCATGGTACATAACGTTATCTGAAATAATAACGCCACCAGGATTTAATAACGGTTCGTATAAGTCAAAAAAGCGACGATACTGCCCTTTCGCTGCATCAATAAAAATAACATCAAATGTTCCATGTTCTTTCACTTGTTCGCCCGTTTCTAAAGCATCACCGTAAATAACAGAAATACGGTCTGTTACCGAGGAACATTCTATATATTCAAGTGCCTTTTCATATCGTTCACGATTGCGCTCTACTGTCACAATGCGAGAGTTCGGAATAGCTTGCATCATACGAATACTAGAATAACCGATTGCTGTTCCAAGTTCTAAAATACTTTCCGGTCCAATTAAACGTAAAAATTGCAGCATAAATTCCATTCCAAGTCGATCCATAATCGGCACATGGTGTTCAGTTGCATACTCTTCCATTTCAAGAATTAATTTATCTTTTGGATCAATAAATGATAATAGGTACTCGTTAACTGCATCCTCCATAATTGGTCCTCCTTATTTACATGGAGAAGTGCCTCTATGACGCGTCAACCTTTGTCTTTTCACACATAGAATGCAATAAAAATACAAGCCAGTTTCACCCTTAGCTTGTACGTCCCGTTTTGATATTAAAAACGATTCTTCTGCCAGTTTTTAACCCGATATATTTTACCACAAAAAAGAGGGATATGCGACCCTTTTCGCTATCCCTCCCCATTTCACTGTTTTTTCGTAATGTATTTTTGCTTTAATGCATTATGTTCTTCTAATGTTTTCGCATAATACACTTCACCACTTGGTGCAGCTAAGAAATAATAATAATCTGTTTGCGCAGGATCTAACGCTGCTTCCACTGAATGTTTACCAGAGTTTGCAATCGGTCCAACTGGCAACCCTTTCACAACATACGTATTGTACGGTGAGTTTACTTTCAAGTCTTCGTATAATACACGTTGTTTATGCTTTCCAAGCGCGTATAGTACCGTCGGATCCGTTTGAAGCGGCATACCTTTCGCTAAACGATTATAGAAAACACTAGAGATTTTCTGGCGATCTGTAAAGCCAGTGGCCTCTTCTTCAATAAGGGAAGACAACGTGAGCAGTTGATGAACATCCCAGTTCTTCGCTTTCATTTTCGCCTCATTTTGAACAATGATTGCATTCGTTTTCTCAAGCATCGGAATTACGATTTCTTCTAATGTCGTATCTTTCTTATAGAACGAATACGTCGCAGGATATAAATAACCTTCTAATGGATATTTAATATTACTATCAAAAATTTTATCCGTTAATAGCTTCGGATACTTTTGCTGCATTTTTTGAATAAATGCTTTATCGTTTAATTGACGCACAACATCATCTTTATTCCACTTTAATTCTGCCGCAATCACTTCAGCAATTTCAGTTACTTGCGCTCCTTCTTTAATCGTCACTTTATAAAGAGCCGGACGATGTACGTTGCCAGATGACATTTGTTCAATGACATCGTTAGCATTCATCGAAGGATTTAATAAATATGTACCTGCTTGTAAGCTTTTTGACTTAACTTTCGTATAAAAACTAAAAACTGTACCGCTGTTCACAGCACCTTTTCCTTCTAAAATCTCACCGATTTTACTTGTAGATGACCCCTTTGGAATCTCTACTTCAATCTCTTTTTTATTTCCACTATCAACTGGTCCTAATGCAGATGAAATATACGCATAGACTGATCCACAAACTAAAAGCAGTGCGATAATCGAAAATAAAAAAATGCGTCTACGCTTCTTCTTCACTTGATTCTCTACCAAAATTCTTCCTCCTTATTTAATTGTAGACCATATACACTTCCTCTATACAATGCCCTACAAACATAAAGCAAAACCAATCATTTCTAAATAATTGGTGACAGCTACTCATTTAAATCCTCATTTCATACAACCCGTCTTATTATACTATAAACAATTAAGTAGTTTCGACAAAAAATCTGTCATTTTGCATATGAATACAAAAAAGGCGGACTGTGTACACAGTCCGCCTTTTTATACATTACTACTCTTCGTCTTGCTCATCAGCAAGAGTGTTAAACATTTCTTGTACCATTTCCCACTCTTCTTCAGATTCAATTGTAAGTAATGTTCCGCCCTCTTCTTCACTTTGCTCGTATGCCATTGCATCGAAGATTTGGTCTCCATCTTCGTCTACTTCACCGATTGGAGAGAAGACTACGTAAGATTTTTTGCCGAATTTTTCAGCATCAAAAGTGAAAATAATTTCACATAAATGTTCGTTTCCTTTTTCGTCTACAATTGTAATTTGATTTTCTTCCATTTTGGTCACCTCTTATTTACTATCTAGAAATCCTTGTAAGATTACGACTGCAGCCATCTTATCGATTACTTGCTTTCGCTTCTTACGGCTCACATCAGCTGAAATGAGCAGACGTTCCGCTGCAATCGTCGACAAACGCTCGTCCCACATTACAACTTCTAATTGTAACAGATTTCGCAGGTTTTCTGCAAATTGTTGGCACGCTTCACCACGCGGGCCAATTGTACCATTCATATTTTTAGGTAAACCTACTACTATTTTGTCCACATTGTACTGTTTTACCAACTCAGAAATACGGTCAAAACCAAAGTTGCCTCTTTCTTCGTTAATCCTGATTGTTTCCAGTCCTTGTGCTGTCCAGCCCATTTCATCGCTCATTGCAACACCGACTGTTTTAGTACCAACATCTAAACCTAATATCCGCATAAACTACTCCTCACGATGATGTTTCAAGTAAGACTTCACAAGCTCTTCAATTAACTCATCACGTTCAAGCTTGCGAATGATGCTTCGTGCATCTTTATGGCGAGGTATGTATGCTGGATCTCCACTTAATAAATAACCGACGATTTGGTTAATCGGATTATAACCTTTTTCTTGAAGTGCATTATACACAGTTAAAAGTACATCATTTACATGGACACTCTGCTTTTCATCTTGAATGCTAAACTTCATTGTTTTATCAAAACCGTCCATTTCAAGCACCTCACTTGTAAGTAGTAAGTATAGGGAGAAGAACTTCTCCTCTCCCTACCATTGTACACTACTATCTCTTTATTTTGAAACAGATTTAACGTACTCTTGTACAAATGCTAAAGCTTCCTCAACTTGCGCTGGGTTTTTACCACCTGCTTGAGCCATGTCAGGACGGCCACCACCACCGCCTCCACAACGAGAAGCTACTTCTTTCACAAGTTTACCTGCATGGTAACCTTGACTAATTAAATCTTTCGTTACGCCAGCTAAAATATTTACTTTATCGTCATTTACAGACACTAATACAACAACTGCAGACTCTAATTTATTTTTAAGGTCATCCATCATTGTACGTAAATTGTTCATATCTGCAACATTTACTTTCGCGGCTAATACGTTCACACCATCAACTGTCATTACTGAATCAGTTAAGTTTCCAGCTTCGATATTGCTTAATTTCGCAGCAAGAGATTCGTTTTCTTTTTGAAGTTGTTTTACTTCAGCAAATAAACCATCAACTCTTGTTAAAATATCTTTCGGATTTGTTTTCATTTTTCCTGCTGCTTCTTTTAATAAACCTACTTGATCGTTCATTAATTCGTATGCAGATTTACCAGTTACCGCCTCAATACGACGTGTTCCTGCACCGATACCAGATTCAGCAACGATTTTGAAAATACCGATAGAAGCTGTGTTATCAACGTGACAACCACCGCAAAGCTCTAAGCTGTAATCGCCTACTTGTACAACGCGTACAACATCACCGTATTTTTCACCGAATAATGCCATTGCGCCCATTTCTTTCGCTTCTTCGATTGCTTTTTGAGAAATCGCAACATCAATACTTTGCCAAATTTTTTCGTTTACGATACGCTCAATTTTTTCTAATTCGTCAGCTTGCACTTGACCGAAGTGAGAGAAGTCAAAACGTAAACGTTCAGATGTTACAAGAGAACCCGCTTGGTTAACATGCGTTCCAAGTACATCTTTTAATGCTTGGTGCAGTAAGTGAGTTGCTGTATGGTTTTTCACAACGCTACTACGGTTTTTCGTATCGATAAGAGCTTTTACAGCCGCTTCTTTCGTTAATGTACCTTCTTCAACAACAACTTTGTGTAAGTTTTGACCATTTGGTGCTTTTTGTACGTCTTTTACAAGAACTTTCACGCCGTCAGCAAGAAGATAACCACGGTCTGCAATTTGCCCACCGCTCTCAGCGTAGAATGGCGTTACATCAAGCATTAATTGTCCTTCTTCACCTGCTTGTAGGCTATCTGTGTACTCACCATTTTTTACAAGTGCAACAACGTTACTTTCTGTTGCAACTGTACCGTAACCAACGAATTCGCTCGCTACTTTAACTTCACCAAGTACACCGCCTTGAACTTGCATAGAATCAACGTCTTGACGAGCAGCACGTGCACGCTCACGTTGTTTCTCCATTTCATTCTCAAAGCCTGCTTGATCAACTGTCATACCAGCTTCTTCTGCATATTCTTCTGTTAATTCAATCGGGAAACCGTACGTGTCGTATAGACGGAAAGCATCTACGCCAGAAATAACAGTTATTTTTTCTTCCTTCGCTTTTGCAATTACGTCAGCTAAAATTGATTCACCATCATGAAGTGTTTCATGGAAACGCTCTTCTTCATTCTTCACAACTTTTGCGATGAAATCTTTCTTTTCAAGTACTTCTGGATAGAAGTCTTTCATTACTTCTCCAACAACCGGTACTAATTCAAACATGAATGGACGGTTGATATTTAATTTTTTCGAGTAACGAACAGCGCGGCGTAATAAACGACGTAATACATAACCACGGCCTTCGTTAGAAGGAAGTGCTCCATCACCAACCGCAAATGTTACTGTACGAATATGGTCAGCAATTACTTTAAATGCCATATCTTTTTCTAAGTCACCATTACGATACTTCTCGCCAGAAATTGATTCTGTCGCCCCAATCATCGGCATGAATAGGTCTGTATCAAAATTCGTAGGTACATCTTGAACGATAGATGTCATACGCTCTAGACCCATCCCTGTATCGATGTTTTTCTTAGGAAGCGGCGTATATGAACCGTCTGGATTATGGTTAAATTGAGAGAATACAAGGTTCCATACTTCTAAGTAACGCTCGTTTTCTCCGCCCGGATATAATTCTGGGTCACTAAAGTCATTACCGTAAGCTTCACCGCGGTCATAGAAAATCTCTGTATTCGGTCCACTTGGTCCTTCACCGATATCCCAGAAGTTTTCTTCTAAACGGATGATGCGTTCTTTTGGAACACCCATTTTCTCATTCCAAATTGTGAATGCTTCTTCATCTTCCGGATGAATTGTAACAGATAGTAATTCTTTATCGAATCCGATCCACTTGTCGCTCGTTAGAAATTCCCAAGCCCAAGTAATTGCTTCTTCTTTGAAGTAATCACCGATTGAGAAGTTCCCTAACATTTCAAAGAATGTATGGTGACGAGCCGTTTTCCCAACGTTTTCAATATCGTTTGTACGAATTGATTTTTGTGCATTTGTAATACGTGGGTTTTGCGGGATTACACGTCCGTCAAAATATTTCTTTAATGTCGCTACACCACTATTAATCCATAGAAGAGATGGATCCTCATGCGGAACTAGTGATGCACTTGGTTCTACTGCATGTCCTTTTTCTTGGAAAAAGTCTAAAAACATTTGACGAATTTGTGCGCCTGTTAGTTGTTTCATTGTATTTTCCTCCTTAAATATAAAAAACTCCCGCCCCTAATAAAAGGGACGAGAGTTAACTCGCGATACCACCCTAATTATGAATTGATTATTATAACAATCAATTCATCACCTCATGGTGCCGTAACGTGGCAAGACGGCAGTGATTAGCTGCTCTCAGGATTAGCTTTCTGTTACCCTTCATTTAAAGCTTCTTTCAGCCATTGGAAGCTTCTCTCTATAAATGGACTGTAACATACTTGTTCCGTCATTGATTTAATGTATTATATGACTAAATATAATAGAATTCTCTTAAGTTTGTCAATGTAGATAATAATAATTATATTGTACTACACACATTTTCGTTAGCTACATAAGCATCTACTTTTCATTTTAAATATCTTCTCTTTTCCAAAGAGGCCTCACATGAACGACCACTGTCCGAATGACCGCTAAAATAGGAACCGATATTAGTAATCCTACAATCCCCGCAACTTCTCCCCCTACTAGTAACGCAAACATAATGATCACAGGATGCATACGAAGCGACTTACCAACGATGTAAGGCGATAAAATGTTACTTTCCAAAAATTGCAAAATAGCAATCGCAATCCCCGCCTTAATGAGTAAACTCGTTGATACCGTTGCCGCAATCATCAACGTCGGAATCGCCCCTAAAATAGGACCAAAGTACGGGATTATATCCGTTACCCCAATAATAATACCGAGTAATAACGGATATTTCATACCGATAAACCAAAAAGAAAGAACAGATACTCCCCCTAATACTAAGCAAACAAATAACTGGCCTCGAATATAACTTCCGAGTGACTTATCAATTTCTTTCGCAAGCATTTGACCCGTACTACGCCACTTACTCGGAACTAGTTTCCAAAAAATATGATAAAACTCACCGTAATCTTTTAATATGTAAAATACAATGAACGGAATTAAGAAAATAATGAGCAATGAATCCAGTACACCACGTGCTGTACTCATAACTTTATTTAAAAGCGTTTGTATCTTCATTTCTACACCAACGAAAATTTGCTTTACCTTTTCATGAATAAATGATGGGAAATTCGCTGTTTGTTCTGTAACTCCATCCATCCAAGAATCGTACATTTTTGTAAACTGCGGAAATTGTTCATTAATTTCTTGTAACTGTTTAATAACAACTGGCGTTCCTTTATAAATCCCATAGCCAATTCCGCCAAAGAAAAGAATATAAATGAGCAAAATAGCAAGTGTGCGTGGCATTCCTTCCTTATGGATTTTTTCAATTAAAGGGTGTAATAAATAAGCAATAAAACAAGCAATAAGAAACGGTGTGATCGCCACTTTAAATACAAAAATAATCGGTGCCCATAGTGGCTTAATTTTTAAAAAGACGAGCAAACAAAGAAAAACGAGTAACAATAATCCTAAACGATATATCCAAATGATTTTAAGATTCTTCACACGAAAAACCTCCTCCACCTTTATTTTGAAAATAAATAGGTTAGGTTATGTGCAAAAGTTTTAAAATCTTTTTATACAGACCATACTGTTTTTTAAAGACGTACATATATTTAACATAATAAGGACAACCACCCCTGAAAATACAAAATGTCAAAATATAATCAGGAGGGCTCATAATGATCTTATTTATGCTTGCATTATCCGCACTTTTTATGCTTCTTGAATGGATTTGTATCGGGTTTGGTATTTGGAAAGGCTTCTTTATTCGTTCCTCGCGAAAAGAAAGAGCGAAGTACTTATGGCATTATGGAATGCTTGGCGTTGGATGTTACGGTTTATCTTATCTCTTCTCTGAAATCGGACTTTTATATTTGCATACAAGCGCATAAAAAAACTCCCTTATCATGAAGGGAGTTTTTTACGCCTTATAAATAAGACTTAATCATCTTACGTGCTTTTTTCACATTGCGTTTTGAGAATACATCTTGTTTGCGAGCATATTGATATGCTGCAGCTCCAACACCTAATGCGATTAATGAATTGCGTAGATTCAAAGTAAATCCCCCTTTTCGTTATCCGATCGTTCTTTCATTATCATCAAATAAATCATCAAGAGAGCTTAATGAACCATCTTCCTCTACTTGATGTGTATGGATTTTCCCCTTTGAAACCGATAATTCGATATAACAATTCCAGCAATAAAATTGGTTGACACCTATTTTTCCGATGTCTTTCCCTTTGCAATTTGGACAACTGAACATATGGCTTTCATCTCCTTACAGTCTCCCAGATTCTATTCGCCATTATGTCCAAACTGCATTCATTTATACATTGCTAGAGCCTTTCAACGTTATACGTTTGAAAGTTTCACTATATAATTTCACCTTGTTACATGAAATCATACGGTGAAATGTTTTCCACATCCATTTCTTCACCATTAACCGTCACCATTTGCACTTCGCCTTGTGATTCTTGCAATCGACCAGCTAAAGTCGTTTGACGCATTGCATCATCAAGGCGATTCACACCGGATTGAAAAGCTGCTTCCTCCCCGCAAATAATAAGGAATTTCTTACTTCTTGTAATACCCGTGTAAATTAAATTACGACGTAACATACGGTTGTAGCTTTTTACAATCGGCATAATAACAATCGGAAATTCACTACCTTGTGATTTATGAATCGAGCAGCAATATGCATGTGTAATTTGATTTAAATCTGGCTTTGTATACGTTACTTCAATCCCATCAAATGAAACAATAATCATATCTTGTTGCTCAACGTTTTCTTTCGCATAAAACACCGAAACGATTTCTCCGATATCACCATTAAACACTTGGCTTTCCGGCTGATTGACGAGTTGCAGTACTTTATCTCCTCTGCGGTATACAACATCACCGTATGCAATTTCTTTACTTTTTTCCCTTTTCGGATTAAACACTTCTTGGAGAGCTTCATTTAACACATTAATACCTGCTGGTCCGCGGTACATAGGTGCCAACACTTGTACATCTCTTGCGCTAAATCCTTTTGTCTTGGCATTTTCACATACTTTTTTTACAACTTCAACGATTTGAGCGCCTGTACAAGAAATAAAGGAACGATCCTTTTTATTTTGTGCTAAATCTGGCGGAAGCGCACCACCTTTTATCGCATGGGCAAGCTGAATAACAGATGACCCTTCCGCTTGACGATAAATTTCTGTAAGCTTGACCGTTGGAACTGCACCTGCATTCAATAAGTCTTTTAGCACTTGTCCAGGTCCTACAGATGGCAACTGATCTTCATCACCTACAACGATAACTTGAATATTTGTCGGAAGCGACTTAAACAGCTGATTTGCAAGCCAAATGTCAACCATTGAAAACTCATCAATAATGAGTAACTTTCCTTGTACTGGATCGGTTTCATTACGCTGGAAAGACCCTTCTGGCGTCCAACCGAGTAGACGATGAATTGTGCACGCCGGAAGCCCCGTCGATTCACTCATTCGCTTCGCTGCCCTTCCAGTTGGAGCCGTTAATAAAATCGGAAATGGATTATCATCACTGTATTCATTCGGATTTAATGATACTCCGTGAAGTGACGCATACATTTCAACAATCCCTTTAATAACTGTTGTTTTCCCCGTTCCTGGTCCACCTGTTAATAACATCATCGGCTTATGAAGTGCAGTTTGAACTGCTTCTTGCTGAAGCGGCGCATACTGCACCTTTAGCTGTTCTTCAATTTCTCCTAATGTTTTTAACACTTCTGCTTCAGGGAATGCAGGGGTTTCTTCTTGATTCATAAGACGACGAATTGACTTTACAACGCCTTTCTCAGAATAGAATAAAGAAGCTAAATACACTCGCTCTTCTTCTATAATGACTTTCCCTTCGCTTTGCATCATTTCAACGCAGCCTACAATATCTTCCTCAGTCACTCTGCCTTCTTGATTATTTAAAAGTGACATCGTTTCTCTTACAAGCTGACCTTTTTCCATATACACGTGACCGAGTTGTAATGAAATATTCTCTAACGTATAAAAACACCCTGCACGTACACGGTCGTCGTGATTGCCCGTTATTCCGATTGCACGCCCTATATCATCTGCTCTTCCAAATCCAATTCCGTCCACTTCTTCAATAAGTTTATACGGATTATTACGAATCACTTCTAATGTCATCTCTTTATATTGCTGATAAATTTTAATAGAAAGTTTTGTTCCAAAACCGTAACCATTTAAAAAACTCATCACTTTCTCGAGCCCTTGATGCTCAATAATCGTCTCATATATTTCCTGCGCTTTTTGCTTGTTTACAACACCACTTAACGCATCCGGATCATCCATAATTTTAGAAATCGCATGCTCACCAAGATGGTCCACGATTTTTTCGGCTGTACGCTTTCCAATCCCTTTAAATAAATCGCTCGCTAAATATTGCACCATACCTGCTTTTGTTTGTGGCAGTTCTTTTTTAAACGTTTCAACTAAATATTGTTTTCCATACTTTGGGTGGTCTTTAAAATGACCTGTTAATGTAAACACTTCATCTTCATGCATACGGGGAAAATGACCGTTTATCATTACCTTTTTTTCGTCGTATGTTTCATTCGTTTCAATGACTTTCATACTGACAACGGAATAGAGGTTTTCTTCGTTGTGGAAAATGGTATGAAGAACTTGCGCTTTTACAAATTTTTTCTCTTCCTCAAACAAATCCATTGCATGTTGATTTCCCATATTTCCTCTCCTTTCCGAGTTCTTTTCACTTTAATGAGCAGTACATCCCCCACCTCTTTCACAATCTTTAGATGAGGGGTAACTGCGCATTAAACTATAATTTCACTTTATTCAGCTTCTTGCTCTAATAAACGAATACCATTACCAGCTAAAAAGTGGTCTGCTTGAATTTCAGTCGCTTTCTTAAATAAAGTAAGAGCTTTCTCGTTATTTTCTTCGAATACGTACGCAACACCTAAATTATAATACGCATCTGCATGCTCTTCATCCATTTCTAATACCTTTTCAAAATAAGGTTTTGCCTCTTGAATATGTTCTAGTCGCGCGAAGCAAAGTCCGCATTGGAAAACAGCTTCTACATCATTTTCATCTAATTCAGTTGCTCTTTGTAAAAATGGCAGCGCAAGACGGTCATTGCCAAGTTGCACATGCGTGATACCTAACATAAATGTTACATCAGCTGATTGTAATCCCGCTTGCATCGCTTGTTCAAATACAGCCTTTGCCTCTGCAAATTGCTCTTGACCGTAATATACATTTCCTAAGCCATAATAGGCAGCCGCAGATTTACCATCTAATTCTAATGCACGTTTATAAAATAAAATTGCTCGCTCACTATCACCTAATACATCTAATAAATTCGCAAAGTTAATGTATCCAAGCGCATCTTTCGGATTTTCTTCGATTGCTTCTGTGAAATTTTCAGCTGCTTCTTCCCAGTTTCCTTCTTGCATATATTTAATACCTGTTTCAAGTTTGTTTGACATATCCTTCACCTCTACAACAAATTATAACAAAGAATGTATTTTCCAAGCGAACAAAAATTCGCTTTATGTAAAAGAAACCTCTAACCGCTAATCGGCAGAGGCTTCTCGTGTTATCCTAAATAATCTAATTTCTTACCACTATGATATACTTCATCAATTGTAGCGCCGCCTAAGCACTCATCTCCATCATAGAAAACAACTGCTTGGCCTGGCGTAATCGCACGAATTGGCTCATCACAAAGAATACGAACTGTATTTTCATCAACGATTTGAACCGTTACTTTATTGTCTGCTTGACGATAACGGAATTTCGCTGTACACGTAAATTCTTTTTCCTTCGCTTTATTACTTACCCAGCCTACATTCGTAGCAATAACTTCATCACCATATAGAAGTTCGTTATGGAATCCTTGGTCAACATATAAAATGTTTTCTTTCAAGTTTTTCCCAACAGCAAACCATGGATCACCATTACCACCAATACCAAGGCCATGACGTTGTCCAATTGTATAGTACATTAAACCATCATGTTTCCCTTTCACTTCACCAGATAATGTTTGCATCACACCTGGTTGCGCCGGTAAATAGTTACTTAAGAAATCTTTAAAGTTACGCTCACCGATGAAGCAAATACCAGTACTATCTTTCTTCGCCGCTGTCGCTAAACCAGCTTCTGTCGCCATTTCGCGAATTTGTGGTTTCTTTAATTCACCTAATGGGAACATTGTTTTTGATAGTTGCTCTTGGCTTAATTGATTTAAGAAATATGTTTGATCTTTATTGTCATCAACGCCGCGAAGCATTTTATATTCGCCGTCCATATAAGCAACGCGTGCATAATGACCTGTTGCTACATAATCAGCACCAAGTGCAATTGCATGCTCTAAAAATGCTTTAAATTTAATTTCTTTGTTACACATTACATCTGGGTTTGGTGTACGACCAGCTCGGTACTCATCTAAAAAGTACGTAAATACTTTATCCCAGTATTGTTTTTCAAAGTTTACTGCATAATACGGAATGCCGATTTGGTTACACACTTCAATTACATCATTGTAATCTTCTGTTGCTGTGCAGACACCATTTGCATCTGTATCATCCCAGTTTTTCATAAAAATTCCGATTACATCATAACCTTGCTCTTTTAATAAAAGAGCTGCTACAGATGAATCGACGCCACCGGACATCCCGATGACAACGCGTGTTTCGTGAGGTAGTTTGTTCATCATGTCACCTCCCATGCTAATTTTGTGTTAATCGCTTCACGATTTTCACTGTTTCGTACGCCGCTTTTTCAATTTGCTCTTTCGTATTTCCAAGACCGAAACTAAAGCGTACGGATGAACGTATTTGATCGGAATCTTTTCCGAACATCGCCACTAATACATGTGATGGGTCAATCGAACCAGCTGTACAAGCAGAACCACTTGATACTGCAATACCAGCTAAGTCTAAGTTTACAAGAAATGGTTCAATATTCATTCCTGTAAAACTTACATTAAACACATGTGGTAAGCGATATTCCAAGTTTCCGTTTACCTCGAAAGTAATGTCTTCATTCTTGAAGACAGATACCATTATATCTTTAAACTCTTCATATTGGGCATTTTTTTGCTCACGAGTTTTTTCAGCTAGCAAAATTGCTTGCTGAAGTCCAGCAATACTAGGTACATTTTCAGTACCCGCACGGCGTTTTCTTTCTTGCTCTCCGCCTATTAATAACGGTTCAAACTTCACATTTGCACCAGCATATAGGAACCCGACACCTTTTGGTCCGTTAATTTTGTGAGCTGAAATTGATAATAAATCAATTTCAAATTCTTTCACATCAATCGATAATAAACCGTAGGCTTGTACAGCATCTGTGTGGAAATAAGCTTGATGTTCTTTTAACAGCTTACCTATTTCCGCAATTGGTTGCATTGTCCCTACTTCATTATTCCCGAACATAATAGATACAAGAATCGTCTCTTCCGTTAGTGCCTTTTGTATGTCAGAAACTTGAACACGCCCTGTTTCATCAACAGGTAAATACGTCACTTCAAATCCTTCATGCTCTAACAATTCACACGTATGCAAAATCGCATGATGTTCAATTTGCGTTGTAATAATGTGGTTACCTTTGTGACGATTCGCGCGCGCTACACCTATAAGTGCTAAATTATCAGCTTCTGTACCACCGCTCGTGAATATAATTTCATTTGGATTCGCGTGGATGCTACGTGCACACACACGTCTCGCCTCATCTACCGCATGGCGCGTTTGACGCCCATAAAAGTGAATACTAGACGGGTTTCCAAATGTTTCTGTCATATATGGAATCATCTTTTCGACCACTTCTGGGTGAGTCGGAGATGTCGCAGCATGATCTAAGTAAATGCGTTCCATTAAATCTCCTTCTTTCCAAATCGTTTCACAAGGAATTAAATGTAAAACATATAGCCCCCGTGATTTTCTTCCTCATAACGTACTAAATCTTCTAAAGTTGTACTATCTAATACTTCTTGCACCGCATCACGAACACGCATCCATAATTGGCGTTGTGCTGGTTCTTCTTCTTCTATCATTTCTACAACACTAATTGGACCCTCTAGTACACGGATTACATCTCCAGCTGTAATGTTGACTGGCTGATCAGATAATACATATCCGCCATATGCCCCGCGCGTACTCTTTACAAGACGAGCGTTACGAAGTGGTGAAATTAATTGCTCTAAATAATGCTCAGATAGGTCATGTGCCTGCGCAATTGATTTTAATGAAATTGGACCTTCACCAAACTTTTTCGCAAGGTCAATCATAATTGTTAAGCCGTAGCGGCCTTTCGTTGAAATCTTCATCTATTTGCACCTCATTTCAAATTTTCACTTCTATTGGTTATATCTTATTTATCCCGCTATTTGCGGGCAGTAAAACTCCCACCTCACAATTCGGCTGGAGCAAAGAAGTTAGGTGAGGGATGAACAAAACCCCCACTGATTAAAGTTTCACTTTATAAAAGAACACAATTTAAAATCCTATGAAATTATAGCATAATATAGTATTATAAGAAATTTCAACTTGTGTATCAAAATGATAACATAAAATCACATTGAAAAACTCGGAAATTATTACAATTGAAAGAAAAATGAAAATATTCATATTCATTTTTCCCCACAAAACAGCATCCTATTTCAAATTTCACAAAAAAAAATGATACGATAGAATGAGATTATACATTAAGGGAGAGGGTCAAATGAAACAACCACTCGCACATCGAATGCGCCCTACAAATATTCAAGAAATTATCGGACAACAGCATTTAGTTGGTGAAGGCAAGATTTTATGGCGAATGGTCCAAGCAAATCATTTTCAATCAATGATTTTATACGGTCCTCCAGGCACAGGAAAAACATCAATCGCTAGCGCAATTGCAGGAAGTACTGGAACCCTGTTTCGCCTCTTAAACGCTGTTACTCATAATAAAAAAGATATGGAAGTTGTCGTACAAGAAGCGAAGATGCATCGACACCTCGTTTTAATTTTGGATGAAGTTCATAGGCTAGATAAAGCGAAGCAAGACTTTCTATTACCCCATTTAGAAAGCGGACTTCTTACTTTAATTGGTGCAACGACAAGCAATCCGTTCCATGCTATTAATTCTGCTATTCGAAGTCGTTGTCAAATCTTCGAATTACACGCATTAACAGAAGATGATATTTTAATTGGGTTAAAACGAGCGCTTGAAGATAAAGAAAAAGGGCTTGGGGAATATGATGTAACTGTTACGGATGAAGCATTACATCACTTTGCAAATGCGTCAGGCGGAGATATGCGCTCAGCTTATAATGCACTTGAACTAGCTGTTTTATCTAGCTTTACAACTGACGACAAAGCCGCGGAAATTACACTTGAAATCGCAGAAGAATGCTTACAGAAAAAGAGTTTCGTTCACGACAAAGGTGGCGATGCTCACTATGACGTTTTATCTGCTTTTCAAAAATCAGTACGCGGAAGTGATGTGAACGCCGCACTTCATTATTTAGCACGTCTTATTGAAGCTGGTGACTTACAAAGCATCGGTAGACGTCTGCTTATTATGGCATATGAAGATATCGGACTTGCTAGCCCACAAGCTGGACAACGTACACTTGCAGCGATTGAATCAGCTGAACGGGTCGGCTTCCCAGAGGCACGCATACCACTTGCAAATGCTGTTATTGAACTTTGTCTATCACCGAAATCAAATTCGGCCTATAAAGCACTCGATGCCGCACTACACGATTTACGTAATGGCCAAACAGGCGATATTCCAAGTCATTTAAAAGATAGTCATTATAAAGGAGCCGAATCGTTAGGAAGAGGCATCGGATACTTATATCCACACGATCATCCAAACGGGTGGGTACAACAACAATACTTACCTGATAAAATTAAAAACAAGCAATATTATAAGCCGAAAACGACAGGGAAATTTGAACAAGCACTTTCTACTGTTTATGAAAGATTACAAAGTTCGCATAAAACGAAGAATAAAGGGTAATATAAGCGAAAACGTCACCATTACGGAGGCTTCGCTTATGAAAACACGTCAAGATGCATGGACAAAAGAAGACGATCTCCTTTTAGCAGAAACTGTTTTACGACATATTCGCAGCGGAAGTACACAAATAAAAGCATTCGATGAAGTTGGTGATACATTAAACCGAACTTCAGCAGCTTGTGGCTTTAGATGGAATGCTGAAGTAAGACCATATTATGAAGATACGGTGCAAATTGCAAAAAAACAACGTAAAGAATTAAAGCGTTCGGAAGCTAAAATAGAAAAAGAGCAGTTCTCACAAACTCGGCAACTCGTAATCGATGCCGAGTTTTCAGAAGATATTGCCCCAAATAAACAAGATCTTACAATGCAAAATGTCATCTCATTTTTGCAAAACTTGGAACACAATAACCCTTCACTCGCAAAGTTACAAACTGAAAATGACGTATTACAAGATCAGCTCACTTCCCTGAAAAAAACGAATAATGAACTTGAAGCAAAATTAGCTGTTCTCACAAAAAAACAACAAGCAATCGAAGAAGATTATGCAATGCTTGTTAGAATTATGGATCGTGCTCGAAAACTTGTTTCGGTCGAAGAACAAGAAGAGCAAATTGCTCCGATTTTCAAAACCGATCAAAATGGAAATTTAGATATTATATATTCAGCAGAGAATTAAAAAACAGGGATGTCACTTTTTCAACTTAGTGACATCCCTGTTTTTTGCTACGGCAAACATCGCATCGGTAAGTGAAATTATATTAACGATTTTTCAAATATATCTATCACAACTCGAAATATATCAACGATTCGACATAGAATATCGATTTTCCGACAAACATTCACATTAATAATATTTCTTTACAACATACAAAAAGCATATACCCTAGGCGGATATATGCTTCCTTTTTATTCTTGCCCTACACGCTTCACTTCTACGTTTTTAATACGTTCACGTACAACGTGACTTGCCATAATTAAGCCTGCCACAGATGGTACGAATGCATTTGAAGAAGGTGGTAATTTCGCTTTACGAATTTTTGCATTTTCGTCTGGTACGATTTCTTTACGTACTTCTTCACGAATTACGATTGGGTTTTCGTCAGAGAAGACAACTTTTACACCTTTTTTAATACCATCTTTACGAAGCTTCGTACGAATCACTTTCGCAATTGGATCTGTATGTGTTTTTGAAATGTCCGTAATACGGAAACGAGTTGGGTCCATTTTATTTGCCGCACCCATACATGAGATAATTTTAATTTTACGACGTAAACATTGTTTAATTAAATGAATTTTGAACGTAATCGTATCAGATGCATCTACTACGAAATCTAAACCGTGTTTAAAGAACTCTTCATATGTTTCATCTGTATAAAACATCTCTAGTCCAATTACTTCACATTCCGGATTAATGTCCGCAATACGCTCTTTCATTAATTCTACTTTTGAACGTCCTACAGTAGATACTAACGCGTGAATTTGACGGTTTACGTTTGTAATATCTACAACGTCTTTATCAACTAATACAAGACGTCCTACGCCAGAACGTGCTAGCGCTTCTGCCGAAAATGACCCTACGCCGCCAATTCCTAAAATACCGACTGTACTATTTTTTAATATTTCAAGGCCTTCTTTTCCAAAGGCTAATTCATTACGTGAAAATTGATGTAACATTCAGCTCTACACTCCTATTACAAAAATGGTCTATCATGTATTCTAGCGTTTTTCCGACTATTTGTATAGAAAAAGTTATAGAATTCCTAAAAATACATATTCAAAGAGAAAAAATAAAACATAAGACCACTAGCTGAAGACTTTTTAAACAACCTCTTCAATATTCGTTTAAAAAGGAGGATTTAGAGAACCAAGTAGATCGAGGCACTTATGCTAGGAGGAGCACAGTGTAGGGTACTACTCGAGCACCGGACTAGCATACGTAACGATGAGATGCAACGGTTATCTAAACCGGACTTTTTAAACAACCTCTTCAATATTCGTTTAAAAAGGAGGATTCAGATGGCCGAGCAGATCGAGGCGCTGACGCCAGGAGGAGCGCAGTGTAACTTTACTACTCGAGCACCGGACTGGCTAAGCAACGATGAGCTGCGACTGCCATCTGAACCGGACTTTTTAAACAACCTCTATAAAAAAGCCTAGATGGGGTTAGTATAACCATCTAAGCTTTAGAATTACTTCTCTTCTTTCACGCTCAATTTTAAGCTTAGCTCTTCAAGCTGCGCTTCTGCAACTGGGCTTGGAGCTTCTGTTAATAAGCAGCTTGCGCTTGCTGTTTTCGGGAATGCAATTGTATCACGAAGGTTCGTACGACCTGCAAGTAACATAACAAGGCGGTCTAAACCTAATGCGATTCCGCCGTGTGGTGGTGTACCGTATTCGAATGCTTCTAATAAGAATCCGAATTGTTCTTGTGCTTCTTCTTGTGAGAATCCAAGTGCTTTGAACATTTTTTCTTGTACGTCACGCTCGTAAATACGAAGTGATCCACCACCAAGCTCATAACCGTTTAATACAAGGTCATATGCTTGTGCACGTGCTTTTTCTGGTGCTGTTTCTAATAGTTCAACATCTTCACGGAATGGCATTGTGAATGGATGATGAGCTGCGAAGTAACGATCTGCATCTTCATCGTACTCAAGAAGTGGCCAATCCGTTACCCATAGGAAGTTAAATTTACTTTCGTCAATTAGCTCAAGTTCTTTACCTAGACGTAAACGAAGTGCACCTAAGCTATCTGCAACAACGCTCTTCTTATCTGCTACGAATAGTAATAAGTCACCAGCATCCGCTTCTAATGTACTCATTAACACGTTTGCATCTTCTTCACCGAAGAATTTCGCAATCGGTCCTTTTAAGCCGTCTTCTTCAACTTTAAGCCAAGCTAGACCTTTTGCACCGTATACTTTTGCGAATTCAGTTAATGCATCGATGTCTTTACGAGAGTATTTGCTCGCTGCACCTTTTGCGTTAATCGCTTTTACTTGTCCGCCGTTTTCTACAGCACTTGTAAATACTTTAAATCCACAACCTACTGCAAATTCAGATAGGTCTTTTAGTTCCATTTCAAAGCGTGTATCCGGCTTATCAGAACCAAAGCGAGCCATTGCATCAGCATATTTCATACGAGGGAATGGTGCACTAACTTCTACACCTTTTGCATCCTTCATGACTTTCGTCATCATACGCTCCATCATTTCTAAAATTTCATCTTGTGTTAAGAATGATGCCTCGATATCAATTTGCGTGAATTCCGGTTGACGGTCCGCACGTAAATCTTCGTCACGGAAACAACGTGCTACTTGATAGTAACGCTCAAATCCACCGACCATAAGAAGCTGTTTAAATAGCTGCGGAGATTGAGGTAATGCATAAAATTCACCATCATGCACACGGCTTGGTACTAAATAGTCGCGAGCTCCTTCTGGCGTGCTCTTCGTTAAAATTGGTGTTTCAACTTCTAAGAACTCTTCTGTATCTAAGAAGTTACGAATTGTTTTCGTTACGTCATGACGCATTTTGAATGTGTTGAACATTGCAGGACGACGTAAGTCTAAGTAACGATATTTTAAACGCACATCTTCTGATGCATCTGTATCATCAGCAATAATGATTGGCGTTGTTTTCGCTGCGTTTAATACGTTTACTTTCGATGCTTGTACTTCAATACGACCAGTTGCCATATTATCATTAATTGCGCCTTCACCACGTTCAACAACTGTACCTTCTACGTGTAATACGTATTCGCTACGAATCGTTTCTGCTACTTCTAACGCTTCTTTTGATGTTTCTGGGTTAAATACAACTTGTACGATACCTGTACGGTCACGTAAGTCGATAAAGATTAATCCACCTAAATCACGGCGTTTTTGTACCCAACCTTTTAATTGAACTGTTTGTCCAACCGCTTCTACTGTTACTTTTCCGCATGCATGTGTTCTTTCAGCCACTTTAAGTTCCCCCTATATTAATTTCTCTGCTACATATGAAGCAAATACATCTAACGCTACTTCTTCTTGTCCGCCTGTTGCCATATCTTTTAAGTTAATGATGCCTTTATCTAGCTCATCTTCCCCTAATACAGCTACGTATTTCGCATTTAAACGATCTGCAGATTTAAATTGTGCTTTCATTTTACGATCTAAATAATCTTTTTCAACTGCTAATCCAGCTTTACGAAGATCAAACGCAATTTTCGCAGCTTGGTCTTTCGCTTTTTCACCAAGTGCTACAACGTAACAATCAATACTATGTTCAATTGGTAACTCAATATTTTCAGCCTTCAGCGCCATAATTAAACGCTCAATACTCATCGCAAAACCGATACCTGGCATTTCCGGTCCACCGATTTCTTGTACAAGTCCGTTATAACGGCCACCGCCACTTAATGTTGTGATAGCACCGAAACCTTCTGCCTCACTCATAATTTCAAAAACAGTGTGTTGGTAGTAGTCTAAACCACGTACTAAATTCGGATCTTTCTCAAATGGAACATCCATCATCGTTAGTAGTTCTTGTACTTTGTCGTAGTATACTGCTGAATCTTCGTTTAAGTATTCCGTAATAGATGGTGCTGTTCCCATTAATTCATGGTTACGGTCCTTCTTACAGTCTAAAATACGAAGAGGGTTCTTTTCTAAGCGAGATTGACAGTCAGAGCAGAATTCACCGATACGTGGCTCAAAATGCGCAATTAATGCATCGCGGTGCGCTTGACGGCTCGCTGCATCACCTAAGCTGTTTAATACAACTTTAATATTTTTTAAGCCCATGCCGCGGTAAAACTCTACAGCAAGTGCAATTACTTCCGCATCAATTGCAGGGTCGTTACTACCGATTGCTTCAATACCGAATTGTACGAATTGACGATAGCGACCTGCTTGTGGTCTTTCATAACGGAACATTTGACCTATATAGTATAATTTCGTTGGTTGTGTTGCATCACCGAACATTTTGTTTTCAACGTAAGAACGTACAACAGGTGCAGTACCTTCTGGACGTAATGTTAAACTACGCTCTCCACGGTCTTGGAATGAATACATTTCTTTTTGTACGATATCTGTCGTATCACCAACACCGCGTAAAAATAGCTCTGTGTGTTCAAAAATTGGTGTACGAATTTCTTTATAGTTGTAACGACGGCAAATTTCGCGTGCTTGCCCTTCGATATACTGCCATAACTCTACACTACCTGGAAGAATATCTTGCGTTCCGCGTGGGATTTGAATAGACATATTCAGTTCCTCCTCAAATTGTTTTAATCTTAATAAAAATAAAAAAACTCCCGCCTCTACTGTTTGAACAGTAGGGACGAGAGTATTATACCCGTGGTGCCACCCTAATTGAAGCACGTATGCTTCCACTTTTTTAATAACGCTTAAATTTGCGTTCATCTCTACTAAGCGTATAAGCCTTTCAAGTTGAAACCTACAGAGTGTCATTCAATCAGTCATCATGTAGAAATGTTTTCAGCCTAGGACATTTCTTCTCTTTCCATGTGTATCTCATTTACTCTCCTCTATCAACGGCTATATTCATATGTAAATATAAAATTACTATACGTTTGTTGAGTAGGATTGTCAAGTGCTCTAAGAGCGCTCAATTTGCTTCTTTAGGCGCTTTACATCTTGTAGTGAAATTCCAAACTCAGAAGCAAGCTCCATTGAAGTATTGTTTTGTTCTTTTGAAATAAAATCATGTAAATTTACGTTAAACAGTTGATTTGCACCATTTGTAACAGAATGCCCTTTTTCATTCATACGCATACGTATATCCCTCACATTCAATATGGATGTTTTACTTTTTATTGTTCCATATTGATGAGATAGTTATACATAGCCGAAACAGCTATTGATTCCAAATAACTAAACAAAACATACCACAATGTATGAAAAAAGAGAGGATCCTATAATCCTCTCTTCCCCGGCAACACTATTTACTTTCTACAATTAAGGTCACCGGACCATCATTGATTAAAGAAACGTCCATCATTGCTCCGAACTGTCCTGTCTCCACATGTAGTCCTTGTTTACGAACTTCTTCATTAAAGAAATCATATAAACGCTCTGCATAATCAGGTTTCGCAGCATCCATAAAGTTTGGACGTCTTCCTTTACGGCAATCTCCGTATAATGTAAATTGCGAAATAGATAGAACTTGTCCCTTCATATCAAGTACAGAGTGGTTCATCTTTCCGCTCTCATCTTCAAAAATACGTAGGTTTGCAATTTTTTCTGCGATATAAGTTGCATCTTTTTCTGTATCTTCATGCGTAATGCCAACTAGTAATGTTAAACCGAATGGAATTTGTCCTACAATCTCACCATCTACTGTGACAGACGCTTCCTTTGATCGTTGTAAAACAACTCTCATCTTTTCTACACTCCCTATTAATGCATCATGCGTCGTACAGCATAAATTTCTGGAACACGTTTAATGCGCTCTACTACTTTTTTCAAGTGTTGTAAGTTTCGAATAGAAATCGACATGTTAATCGTTGCCATCTTATTACGATCACTTCTACCAGAAACAGCTGAGATATACGTCTTCGTTTCTGTAACAGCTTGTAATACTTCATTCAATAAACCGCGACGATCATAGCCTGAAATTTCAATATCAACATTGTATTCAATTTCTTTTTCAGGACTACCTTCCCAATCTACTTCTAGTAAACGCTCTACCGCTTCTTCTGTATGCACATTGACACAATCGCAACGGTGAATTGATACGCCTCGACCTTTCGTAATATACCCAACGATATCATCACCTGGAACTGGGTTACAGCATTTTGATAAACGAATTAACAAATTATCTGCACCACTTACCTTTACACCAGAATCCCATTTTCGAATTTTCATCGGTTTACGAACTTCTTTAACTTCAACGATTTCTTCTTCTTCACGTTGTTTACGGAACTTGTCCGTTAGTCGCGTAACAATTTGTGCAGCTGTAATTCCGTTGTATCCAACTGCTGCAAACATATCTTCTTCATTTGCAAAGTTAAACTTCTCAGCAACACGTTTTAAATTATCAAGTGCTAATACTTCTTTCATTTCATACTCTAAGCCACGCACTTCTTTTTCAACAAGTTCACGGCCTTTTTCAATATTTTCATCTCTACGTTGCTTCTTAAAGAATTGACGTATTTTATTTTTCGCATGAGATGTTTGAGCAAGCTTTACCCAATCTTGACTTGGGCCATACGAATGTTTCGATGTTAAAATTTCAATG
This sequence comes from Bacillus sp. FSL R9-9410, assembly GCF_038050385.1. Classification (NCBI taxonomy): domain Bacteria; kingdom Bacillati; phylum Bacillota; class Bacilli; order Caryophanales; family Bacillaceae; genus Bacillus; species Bacillus sp. FSL R9-9410. The sequence continues at coordinate 527,695 of NZ_JBBOTV010000001.1, read as the reverse complement.
ATGTCACCAGTTTTCAGCTTATAATCAAGTGTCACCATTTTCCCGTTTACTTTTGCACCAATTGTTTTGTTTCCAATTTCCGAATGGACACGATATGAAAAATCAATTGGGACAGAGCCAAGAGGTAATTCCATTACATCGCCTTTCGGTGTAAAGACAAATACCATATCAGAGAACAAATCAATTTTTAATGATTCCATAAACTCTTCTGCATTAGAAGCTTCATTTTGCCATTCTAATATTTGACGGAACCATGTTAGTTTTTTCTCTAATGTACCCGTTGTTTCTGCTGCTTTACCTTCTTTATACGCCCAATGTGCCGCAATCCCGAATTCTGCAATTTCGTGCATTTCTTTCGTACGAATTTGCACTTCAAGTGGATCACCTTTCGGCCCAATTACAGTCGTATGAAGAGATTGATATAGATTTGCTTTTGGCATTGCAATATAATCTTTAAAACGACCCGGCATTGGCTTCCAGCACGTATGAATAATTCCAAGTACCGCATAACAATCTTTAATACTATTTACAACAACACGTACAGCTAATAAATCATAAATTTCATTGAACTGTTTATTTTGCAGTGCCATCTTACGATAAATGCTGTAAATATGCTTTGGTCTTCCAGAAATCTCAGGTTGAATTGCAACTTCTTTTAATTTCTCACGAATGCCAGTCATTACTTCATCTAAATATTCTTCACGCTCTGCACGTTTACGCTTCATTAAGTTCACAATACGGTAATATTGCTGCGGGTTTAAATAGCGAAGTGACGTATCCTCTAGCTCCCATTTAATAGTATTAATTCCGAGTCTATGTGCTAAAGGTGCAAAGATTTCTAACGTTTCATTTGCAATGCGACGCTGCTTCTCTTGAGGCAAATGTTTCAATGTACGCATGTTATGAAGACGATCAGCTAGTTTAATTAAAATAACTCGAATATCTTGAGCCATTGCAATAAACATTTTGCGATGGTTTTCTGCTTGTTGCTGCTCATGGGATTTATATTTAATCTTTCCAAGCTTTGTAACACCATCAACAAGCATAGCGATTTCTTTATTAAATTCTCGTTCAATATCTTCTAATGTAATTTCTGTATCTTCCACTACATCATGCAAGAAACCTGCCGATACTGTAGCCGGATCCATGTGTAAATCAACTAAAATACCTGCAACTTGAATTGGGTGAATAATATATGGTTCACCCGATTTTCTATATTGTTCGCTATGTGCATCACGCGCATATTCATAGGCACGTGCCACTAGCTCAATATCTTCATCCGCTAAATATTGACTTGCTTTCTCGAGTACCTGTTCAGCTGTTAGTACTTGCTCATTTGCCATCGAATCACCTTTTATTGAAAATTGACTTTATCTTTATTGAATAGAATAATTTATATTCTATCATTATAACCCAATGATTGTGAATTGTGAAAAGGAAAAGATTTTACTGACATTTCACCATGTTTTTTTGTGCAATTATACAAAAGTACCCGCTCCTCTCCAAGAGATTCACGGGTACCTTTTTTATCACCGTAGTTTCACCTATATAATGATTAGTATTTTTCTAATACTAATACATCGTAACCATCTAACATTTTACGACCATCTAAGTAAGTAAGCTCTACTAAGAATGCAATTCCTGCTACAACTCCGCCAAGTTCTTCAACTAGTTTAATTGTCGCTTCGATTGTTCCACCTGTAGCTAATAGGTCATCTGTAATTAATACACGTTGACCTGGCTTAATTGCATCTTTATGGATTGTTAAAACATCCGTTCCATACTCTTTACCGTAGTCAACTGTAATTACTTCACGTGGTAATTTCCCTAATTTACGAACTGGTGCGAAACCTAATTCTAATGCATAAGAAACTGGGCAACCGATAATAAAACCACGCGCTTCTGGTCCTACTACAACATCAATGTCTCTTTTTTTTGCATACTCAACGATTGCATCTGTTGCTGCTTTATATGCTTTTCCGTCGTTCATTAAAGGTGTAATGTCTTTGAACACAATACCTTCTTTCGGATAGTCTGGTACAATTGCGATATGTTGCTTGAAATCCATATTTCTGAATCCTCCTCAGATATAAAAGGTTTGTAAATACAAATCCTTTACCCTAACTGTTCTACTTATTTATGATTACGAATCGTTTCAAACCATGTATATAGTTGCTGATATGTACTATAAACCAATTCTTTCTCTAATTGTAAGTGGTTCATTTTCTCACGATATGTGTTCGATTCAATTAAATCACGCTTTTGTTTTTTATCTGCCATAAAAATGACACCGTCTTTTATTGTAACAAATTCTAACTCAAAAAACACCTGTGTCATGAAATTTACTGTATCTTTTGACCAACCTTTATGACGACACAGTTGTTCCCCATATTGCTTTAAAGAAAATGATGTTTTTTGGCTTAAGAAAGAATAGTACCATTTAAAGTGTTCCCTCGTTGGAACTGTACTAAATAAATGATTGTTCTCTTGATAAAATAGCGTGTAAATTCGAGATGGAAATCCTACTTTAAATAAATCACGCAATTCATCTGTTCCTTTCGGCAAATCGAGTAACACAATATATTGATCATCTAAATGTGTTACCTCTGATGCATGCACAAGCTGTTCTTTATAGCCTTCTAAAGAAAACTTATTCAATACCTCTTCAGAAAAATACACCATGGTTATTTTTTCTTTCGGAAGTTCTGCTAAATTTGCTTCTACATTACGCATACTACGCCAGTCAAATAATTGCCATGCCTCTACAGCAATATCTTGCACCATTAATTGCGGCTTTTTAAAGTTATTCCATTCATTAATGGACGCTTCTCCTACTACAGAAACCTTCGCAACTGGAGAGATTTCTTTCGCATAAGCACCAAATCCAAATCCAATTGTATCCAGTGTTGCTTGTCCCTCACGAAGAGCCATTTTCAAATGAGATCCATCAGATCCAATTGCACGGATACTTTCTAAGTCAGCATCTTTCACCGCAATACGCGGTTTCGGATTTCCTACGCCAAATGGCGCTAACTTTTGCATCTCCTCAATCGCGGCAAGCGTTACATCCTCTACTTTACAAAATGCATCCACTGCTGTAATCGGAATAAAATCTTCTTCTGTTAAAATTACATCTGCTTGCTCATTTAACCTGCGTCTTAATTCATCCACATCATTCATATTAAGCGTCATTCCCGCCGCCATCGGATGACCTCCGAAATGCGGTAACAATTCACGGCAATCTGAAAGGTTTGCAAACAAATCAAATCCTGCAATACTACGAGCCGATCCCTTTGCTGTTTCTTTATGAGGATCAATGCTTAATACAATCGTCGGACGATAAAAACGTTCAACTAACTTAGAAGCGACAATCCCAATTACCCCTGGATTCCAACCTTCTTTTGCAAGGACTAATACTTTATTTTCTTCTGGCGGGAAATTATTTTCGACTTCAGCGATAGCTTCTTCTGTAATTTGCTTTACAATATCTTTTCGAAGTGTGTTCAGCCCATCAATTTCTTCAGCTAGCTCTTTCGCTTCCTCTGGATCTTCTGATAATAAAAGGTGTACAGCAGGTGTTGCATCTTCCAAACGACCAACTGCATTAATACGAGGTGCGAGTGAGAATCCGATGCTTTCTTCTGTAATTTCGCTTTGCGAAACGTTAGCAACTTTAAATAACGCCTTTAAACCGATATTTCGAGTCATTCGCATATGCTTCAGTCCACGCTGTACTAACAATCTATTTTCACCGTGAAGCGATACTAAATCGGCTACCGTACCGATTACTGCAATTTCTAATAAATGCTCTGGTACACGGCCCAAAAGTGCATGTGCAACTTTAAATGCAACACCAACACCCGCTAAATAATGAAACGGATAAACACCGCCTTCTAATTTCGGATGAATAATCGCAAATGCCTCTGGTAACTCTGGTGGCGGCTCATGATGATCTGTAATAATAAGATCTATCCCAAGTTCCTTCGCTACCTTCGCTTCATGTACCGCTGCGATACCAGTATCGACAGTAATAATTAGTGAGAACCCTGCACTGTGCGCCCAACGAAACGCTTCTTCATTTGGCCCATAGCCTTCAGTAAAACGATTTGGAATATAAAACTCTACTTCTGCACCTAATTCTTTGAGAGCAAGATATAATACAGTCGTACTACTTACTCCATCCGCATCATAATCACCAAATATTAATATTTGTTCTCCATTTTCAATGGCTTTTTTCACACGTTCTACAGTCCGATCCATTCCTTCAAGTAAAAATGGATCATGAAATTCTTGATCTGCTGTATTTAAAAAGTCTACAATCTTATCTTCTGTATTTAAGCCTCTGCCGAGAAATAATGAAGTCACAAGAGGTGATAGTTGCAATTTATTTGCTAATTCACTCACTAGTTCCTCATTATATTCTTTTTCTTTCCAACGCGTCTTCGGTTGTAACACGAAATCACCCCTTAACCTATCCATTATACAAGACAGATTAAGGGGTGACAATATAATGCAAACTACGATTCAATATCTATATAATTAAATATCCGTTATGTTTAATTTGGAGAATACGGATTAATATGTACAAAAACATTTTGTACGTTATCTTGTTTCATAAGTTTTTCTTTTACATGTTTTCCGATGCGGTGACCTTCTTCTACAGTGATATATGGATCTACAGATATTTTAATATCAACAATAACATAGTGGCCATGTTCCCTTGCATATAAAGAGCCGATTTTCTTCACACCTTCCACTTGAAAAACTGCCTCCCTAAGCGGAACAGCATCTTCTTCATGCAGAACATGATCGAGCGTTGCATGAATAGCTTCTGCTCCAATACTCCACGCCATCTTAGCAACGAGAATTGAAACAAATAATCCCGCAATTGGATCGGCATATACAAGCCAATCTATGCCTAACTTACCGCCGATAATAGCTGCACAAATGCCGATTAAAGCTGCAATTGAAGAAAACACATCCGAACGATGTTCATATGCATTTGCAATAATTGCATCACTATTTATCCTCTTCCCTAATCGATATTTATACTGAAACATCCCTTCTTTCACTACAATCGAAAGAATAACTGCAAAAATCGTAATTCCTTTTGGTGGTTCTAAATCTTGTGAAAAAGCTTTTATAGACGAAATCGCTATCTCTATTCCAACAATAAATAATAATACCGCAACAATAATCGCTGAAATCGATTCCGCTTTACCATGACCATACGGATGATCTTCATCAGGCGGTTGCTTTGCTGCTCGTAATCCAAAAAGTACAGCTAACGAGCCAATTACATCTGATCCAGAATGCACCGCATCCGCTAAAAGTGCCTTACTGTTTCCAATATAACCAATTACCGCTTTTACAATCGCTAATATAATATTACCAACGATTCCGACAATAGCACCAAACTCGGCCTGTTTAAAACGTTCATCTTTTTCCATAATTGAAATCCCTTCTTTTCTTAACCTATCGTTTTATCCCGCTTTAACGAGCAGTAAGACTCCCACTGATTAAAGTTTCACTTTATTGTAACAAAAACAAAGATAACATCACCACTTTCTTCCATTTATCTCCCCTTTAAAAAAGGCGCTACTTTATTGTGTCCGCAAACGAAAAAGAGATGCCTCATATAGAGACACCATCTTTTTATATGTTTTATCCCGCTATTTGTGGGCAGTAAGACTCCCACCTCAAAATCCGGCGAATGCGAGGAAGTTAGGTGGGAGATAACTTCCCGTAAAAGCCCGATTGGTGAAGGCTAATAATCAGTGGGGGATGAACAAAACCCCCACTGATTAAAGTTTCACTTTATTTTTTATACTTGCGGTTCAGATACTTCTTTCTCAACCTTCTTCTTGTTTTTGCCCCTTTTCAAACGACGGTTTTCAAGCATTAACCAAATTTGAGAAGCCACGAAAATAGAAGAGTACGTACCTACAACTAATCCAATTAATAATGCAAGTGAGAAGTTACGCAGTGATTCACTACCGAAAATAAGTAGTGTGATTACCGGGAATAACACTGTTAACACTGTATTAATTGAACGACCAATTGTTTGACGAATACTTGAGTTTACGATTTCTTCTAAATCTTTTATATCGCGAACTCGTTTTTTCTGGTTGTATAACTCACGGTTTCTATCAAACGTAACGATTGAGTCATTGATAGAGTAACCAATAATCGTTAATACCGCAGCGATAAACGTTAAGTCTACCTCTATCTGGAAAAGACTAAACACAACAATCATAACGAACGCATCATGTAATAATGCGATTACTGCAGATACTGCGTACGTAAGACGGAAACGAATACTTACGTATAAGATGATAACCAATGAAGCTATCAGAACCGCGATGAATGCATTTCGTGCAATCTCTTTACCGATTGTCGGCGAAACTGTACTTACGTTTGGATCTGTACCGTATTTATCGTGGAAGAATGTTTTTGTTTTCGCAATTTCATCTTTCGATAAAACGCCTAACGTACGAACCGCGAAACCTTTATTGTCATCTCCGGTCGGTACAATATCTTCTTCCTTCACATCGATGTTCAATTCTTTCAAATCTTTATGAACATTAGAAACAGTAGTTGCTTGTTTTGATTGCAAGTCGATACGTGTACCACTTGCAAAGTCAATACCAAGATTCATTTTGAAGATCGGTAATATAATTGCCCCAGCAATTACAACTACAATTGAGAATAAGAAGAATTTATGACCGATATTTACGAAATTAATACGATCAAATCTCGTCGGTGGATGTACTACACCTTTTGTTAATGGAATAATATCCTTTTCCTTAACACCAAAATAAGATAGTTTCTTATCAAAGTAACGGCTCTTTACAAGTAAACCTAGTAAGAAACGAGTACCGAATACGTTCGTAATGAAACCAACTAAAATACTTACGATTAAACTTGTTGCGAATCCTTTTACAGAGCTATTACCGTAAGCGAATAATACACCAGCTGCTGCAATTGTTGTAACGTTCGCATCTAAAATTGTCGATAATGAACGATGGTTACCAGCACGGAATGCTGACATCATCGACTTACCAATTTTAAGCTCTTCCTTCAATCTCTCGTACGTAATGATATTCGCATCAACTGCGATACCAACCCCGAGCACTAATGCTGCAATACCCGGTAACGTAAGAACTGCATGCATCCAGTTAAAGACAAGTAATGTAACGAAAATGTATAAACCTAACATAATAACCGCTACAAGTCCTGGTAAACGGTAGAATACAAGCATGAATAAGAAGATAATAGCAATACCGATCGCACTAGCGAAAATCGTTTGCTCTAATGCTTGTTGACCAAATTTCGCTCCAACAGATGTTGAATACATTTCTTTTAAATCAACAGGAAGTGCACCTGCATTTAATAAAGATGAAAGTTCTTTCGCACTTTCAACTGTAAAGTTTCCACCTACGATAGATACTTCAGCTTGGTTAAATACTTGGCTTACTGTTGCTGCTGATAAAAACTTCGGATTCGGTTTTGCAGATTCTGCTTTATATGAATCTTTTCCTTCTTCAAAATCAAGCCAAATTACCATTAAATTCGTTGGTGGTGGCATTTTTGAAATCTTTTCAGTTACTTCACGGAATTTCTCAGCGCTTTTTAGTGTAAGACCTACGCTCGCACGGCCTTGCTCATCAAATGTTTGCTTCGCTCCGCCGCCTTTTAAATCCGTTCCGTCCATAAGAAGATTGTCATCCACATCACGGAATGTTAGTTTCGCTTGTGTTGATAACATTTCACGTGCTTTTTGCTGATCTTGTACACCAGCAAGCTGTACACGAATTCGATCTTCCCCTTCGATTTGAATGTTCGGCTCACTTACACCAAGAACATTGACACGATTTTCAAGAGCACCTACTGTACTTACAAGTGCATCACGATCGATTTTATCACCTTTTTTGGCTGGTTTTACTTCATACAGAATTTCAAAACCACCGCGAAGGTCTAGTCCTAGACTAATTCCTTTTGCTATGTCTTTTCCTGCCGCACCAATTACTCCACCAATTAATAAAACGATGAGGAAAAAGGCGGCAATTCTTGTACCACGCTTTGCCATATGTACCCTCTTTCTGCTACTAACACTTTCAATAAATCTCTTACGATTCATTTTTGCACGTGTGCATACGCCTAGTTAGTAGACTTACTTTCTATAAAATACATGTATTTCCGCTAGTTCATCACTAGCTGTGTCGGTAAGCTTTTCACAATACCTACACTTCTATTATTTATTTTTTCTCTTCACTACCTCCTTTATATATAATCTTAGACATAATTAATTCCTCTTTATCAATACCTATCATTATACTGCAAAAGGAAGAACAAACCAATTACAGTCGGTTATTTATTTTCATATTCATCAAACGACCAAAGTGGCGCCTGATATGCTTCAACAGTTAAATAATTCATATATTCATTAGTACTTACTCTTAATACATCATTTACTAATGCATACAACCTAACATCACTGTCTATCTTTTTCCACTTTTTCACCTTGAGAAACTTCCAAATATCATTATCTGTCACTCGGTCATAACCAAACATGTGAAACTCTTCTACTTTACTTTCTAAAACGACTTGTAACTGTCCGCGGTATGATTCTACCAAAGCCTCTTTATCCAACATATATAACATCTCCTTCTTATTTCAGCACGAAAAGTCGCTTTTAATCCCGCTCTAATGGACAGTAATAACTTCTTTCAAGAGTACCATTCATACTTCACTCTCTTAAATGCTTGTCATTCTTGTCTCATACGTGCATATAAATTATTGTAAATCATTCCATTGATTTTGAGAAGGTAGGAGAAGACCATGACGAAACAAAGCTTTTTAAAAGGTGCATTTATTTTAATGATAGCTGGCTTTATTACAAAAATCCTTGGATTTATTAACCGCATTGTAATGGCACGTATTTTAGGCGAAGAAGGCGTTGGCCTTTATATGATGGCTGTCCCCACCTTCATTTTAGCAATTACATTAACACAAATTGGCCTTCCTGTTGCAATCGCAAAATTTGTAGCAGAAGCGGAAGCAGTGAACGATAAACAAAAAGTTAAAAAAATATTAACTGTCTCGCTAGCCGTTACATCCATTATTAGTATCATTTTAACAATTGGGATTATGCTACTCACACCTATTTTAGCAAAAACATTATTAACAGATGAAAGAACTTACTATCCATTAATGGCTATTTTACCTGTCGTCCCTGTTATTGCAGTTTCTTCCGTTTTACGTGGTTATTTCCAAGGGAAACAAAATATGAAGCCGAGCGCTTATGCTCAAGTCATAGAACAAGTTGTCCGCATTACAATTATCGCTGTATGCATTCGGTTATTTTTACCTTACGGCGTAGAATATGCTGCAGCCGGTGCCATGCTATCAGCTGTTCTTGGCGAAGTTGCATCTTTATTATTTTTACTTACTTTATTCCAACGCGAAAAACATTTATCTATACGCTCTGGATTTTTCACTACTGTAAAGGAGAGCAAAAATACGTTTTATTCCCTTATGGACATTGCTTTACCAACTACAGGAAGCCGTTTAATTGGTTCCGTTTCTTATTTCTTTGAACCTATCGTCGTTATGCAAAGCTTAGCGATCGCCGGCGTTGCTGCTTCTGTCGCAACTCAGCAATACGGTATATTAAACGGATATGCGTTCCCGCTTCTATCACTGCCAGCCTTTATTACATATGCTCTTTCTACAGCACTCATCCCATCAATTAGCGAGGCAATGGCAAAGAGACAACACAAATTAGTGGAACACCGATTACAACAAGCACTTCGAATTTCCTTAATAACCGGTGGATGGTCAGTCGTTATATTATATGTATTTGCTTCTCCAGTTTTAACTCTCATGTACGGATCAGACAACGCGGCCGCATTCATCCAGCTTCTTGCACCTTGCTTTTTATTTCATTATTTCCAAAGTCCCCTTACGTCTGTCTTGCAAGCTTTAAACTTAGCACGCGCTGCTATGATGAACACCTTTATTGGCGCTATCGTAAAATTAATCGTTATCTTTGCACTCGCTTCACGCCCAGAGTTCCAAATGATGGGGGTTGCCCTCGCCATCGCAGCGAATATAGTAACCGTAACATTCCTTCACTACGCCACTGTTTTAAAGAAAATTACATTTACCATTTACGCAAAAGATTATATTTTCGGCGGAATTGCTATCGGGATTGCTGGTACCTTCGGTTTTTATCTTCATAAGCATATCGTTTTCTCTCATTCACTTGGCGTACAAACATTATGGGAAATTACCTTAACAACAATCGTTTATATCGTTCTCCTCTTCGTTTTCAAACTCATTCGAAAAGAAGAATTAAGTCGTCTCCCTATCATTCGGAAACTTTCATTTTTGAAGTAAGCGGGCTTGCCATTCAAAATGGTAAGCCTCTAATTTTCTTTCAAATCAACAAAAAATTGTCCATTTTGAAAACTACAATATACAATCTGTTTCACATCTTTATAACCTAAGTTATTCAATTTCTCAACGAGCCACTCATTTGTATGCTCAATCATTTGCAAATGATTGTATTGAATTTCTCCATCTATAATTAGTGGGAGTGTAAAAATTGGTGTATCATTTTTGCTTTTTTTACTTTTTTGTTTTTGAAACACAGATAACTTTCCAGATGGTTCTAAAATAGCGTATTCTACATCACGCACATCTCCGATTCCTTGCTCACGTAGTTGCATCAATAAATCATCTATGTTATATCGCTGCTTCCGCATCTTTTTTTCATCAATTTTACCTGCATTCACAAGAATCGCAGGCTCTCCTTCTATTAAATGCCGAAAACGCTGGAACTTTAAAGAAATGACCGACAAAATGATTTGTATACACATTAGAAAAATCATTGGAACTAATTGATGCCAAAGTGATTTATCTGTATTTTCAATTGCCACTACAGCCATTTCACCAAGCATAATGAATACAACCAAATCTAATACACTTAATTCTCCAATTTCACGTTTACCCATAAGACGAAAAATAATTAAAATGATTGTATACAAAAGCATTGTTCGTCCGATTATTGATACCCATTCCATTTCTACATCCCCTTTTTTTACTTATAGGCTCCCCTACAAAAAAGAAACTAGTCTAACTTAAACAAAATGAAAATATGCTTGTATTAAAAAGGGGGAATGCATAATGGATGGAACGAAAAAATTATCGAGCGCAATCGGCTTCGGTATTATTACCCTATTAATCCTCGCATCTATTACAAGTATGATCATGGCTCTTTTATTAAAATTTACGAATATTAATGAAGGGACATTAGTAATTACTATTTTTATAATAGCCCTTCTATCTATGCTTATGTCTGGATTCATTGCTGGTAAAAAGGCACAAGGAAAAGGTTGGTTAGTAGGTTTCACTACAGGACTCACATTCACTCTTCTCGTCTTTCTCGTTAACTATTTAGGCTTCTCTCAAACTTTATCGAACTCACAGTTACTCTACCAATTAGCATTAATGGGTGCGAGTACACTCGGAGGTATTTTCGGTGTAAATATGTCAAAACAAAATAGTTAAAAAAAGGCCCTGCACATTTCATGCAGGGCCTTCATCATTAGTTTTTCACAACTTCACGAATCGCATTGCGATCGAAAGTTAAGTGTGAACCACCAGATTTAACAACAATTTTCGTTTCATCCACTGATTCGATTGTAGCGTGTAAACCACCGATTGTTACGATAGCATCACCTTTTTTGATTTCATTTTGCATTTGAGCAACTGCTTTTTGGCGCTTTTGTTGCGGGCGAATTAATAAGAAATAGAAAATCGCAAACATCGCAACAATCATAACGATATTCATCATACCTGCATTCATCTTGTGTTCCTCCTTTTAAATTATGTATTAGAAGTTTTTAGCATTCGGTTTATTAAAGCCATACTGTTCAAAGAACTCTTCGCGGAAATCGCCAAGACGGTCTTCACGAATAGCTTGTCTCACCTGCTCCATTAAGTTTAACAGAAAATGAAGGTTGTGATAAGACGTTAAACGAATTCCGAACGTTTCATCGCATTTCATTAAGTGACGAATGTACGCACGAGAATAGTTTTTACATGTGTAGCAATCACAGTTCGGATCAAGCGGCCCAAAGTCTCTAGCGAATTTCGCGTTTTTCACAACTAGACGGCCTTCACTTGTCATACATGTACCATTTCGAGCAATACGAGTTGGAAGTACACAGTCAAACATATCAACACCGCGAATCGCACCATCAATTAACGAGTCAGGAGAACCTACACCCATTAAGTAACGTGGTTTATCATCAGGAAGAAGTGGTGTTGTAAACTCAAGAACACGATTCATAATATCCTTCGGTTCACCAACAGATAGACCGCCTATAGCATAGCCAGGGAAGTCCATTGAAACAAGATCTTTCGCACTTTGGCGACGAAGTTCTTCAAACTCCCCGCCCTGTACAATACCGAATAAACCTTGATCTTGTGGACGTTCATGCGCCTTTAGACAACGCTCTGCCCAGCGGCTCGTACGCTCTACAGACTTCTTCATGTATTCAAAAGTAGCAGGGAACGGTGGACACTCATCAAATGCCATCATGATATCTGAACCTAATGCATTTTGGATTTCCATTGCTTTTTCTGGAGATAAGAATAATTTATCACCATTTAAGTGATTGCGGAAATGAACGCCTTCCTCTTCAATGCGTCGGAAATCACTTAAGCTAAATACTTGGAATCCACCTGAATCCGTTAAGATTGCACGATCCCAGTTCATAAACTTATGCAAGCCACCTGCTTCACGAATAATTTCGTGTCCTGGACGTAGCCATAAATGATACGTATTGCTTAAAATAATGCCAGAATCCATTGCTTTTAATTCTTCTGGTGACATCGTTTTAACTGTTGCAAGTGTACCAACTGGCATAAATGTTGGTGTATCAAATGAACCGTGCGGCGTATGTACTCGACCTAAACGCGCACCCGTTTGTTTACAAGTTTTAATAAATTCATAACGAATTGCTGTCATAATTTACTCCTTTTATTTGTTTCTCATTTTAGCGTGAGATGCAACGAACATCGCATCACCGAAGCTAAAGAAACGATATTTTTCTTTTACTGCTTCATTATAAGCATGAAGTACATTATCTCTATTTGCAAATGCACTTACAAGCATAATTAATGTTGATTTCGGCAAATGGAAGTTTGTAATTAAACCATCAATTGCTTTAAATTCATATCCTGGGTACATAAAAATATCTGTCCAGCCAGAAGCGGCGCAAAGCTTACCACTATGATCTGTCGCAATCGTTTCTAACGTACGTGTTGATGTCGTACCTACTGTAATAATACGTCCGCCATTCTCTTTTACGCGGTTTAATAACGCAGCTGTCTCTTCAGACATATGGTAATACTCTGCGTGCATATGATGCTCTTCAATCGTATCTGCAGAAACTGGTCTAAATGTTCCAAGTCCTACATGGAGTGTAATGAATGCTAATTGAATGCCTTTTTGCTTCAATTTCTCAAGTAACTCTTCTGTAAAGTGAAGGCCAGCCGTCGGTGCTGCTGCTGAACCGATTTCCTTCGCATATACCGTTTGATAACGATCGCGATCTTCTAGCGTCTCTTTAATATACGGAGGAAGAGGCATTTCTCCAAGCTCGTCTAAAATTTCATAAAAGATGCCGTCATATGAAAACTCAAGTTGACGCCCACCTTGGTCTGCTGTTCCAATGCAAGTTGCTTTTAACTTTCCTTCACCAAAAGAGATGACAGTCCCTTCTTTTACACGCTTCGCTGGCTTTATAAGCGTTTCCCACTTATCGCCTTCTTCTTGTTTCAAAAGAAGCACTTCAATGTGTGCACCTGTATCTTCTTTCACACCGTGCAAGCGAGCAGGCATAACTTTCGTTTCATTTAAAACTAAGCAATCCCCCTCATGTAAGTAAGAAAGAATGTCCGTAAAATGTTTATGCTCAATATCTCCTGTTTCACGGTCTAACATCATCAATCTTGATGTTTCACGCTCTTCAAGCGGAATTTGTGCAATGAGTTCTTCTGGTAAATGAAAATCAAACAGATTAATATCCATAACTGTATCCACCTATTTCTTATTTGAATCGATTTATTATATACATAATGAAAGATAATGCAATACTTAACACAATACATGTAATGATAGGAAAATAAAAGGTAACGTTACCTTTTTTCACAAAAATATCGCCTGGAAGTCTTCCTATGAACTTCCAAGCTAATCCAACAACAATGAGCAAAATACCAGCTGTAATAAGCAGCTTTGGCATCTCCGTCATACTTTTGGCATCTCCATTCCGAAATGCTCATATGCGAGCGGTGTTACGATCCGGCCTCTTGGCGTTCTTTGTAAAAAGCCAATTTGTAATAAATACGGCTCATACACATCTTCAATCGTATGCGATTCTTCCCCAATCGTTGCTGAAACAGTTTCTAATCCAACTGGACCACCGCGGAACTTTTCAATAATACCAAGCAGTAATTTATGATCGATATGATCAAGTCCTAATTTATCTACTTGTAATAGTTCTAACGCCATTTGTGTAATTTCCATCGCAATCGTTCCGTCACTGCGAACTTGTGCGAAGTCACGTACACGTCGTAATAGACGATTCGCAATACGAGGTGTACCACGGGCACGTCTTGCAATTTCTAATGCAGCTAACGAATCTATTTCAACTTCAAACACTTCTGCTGTACGTTCTACAATCGCAGAAAGCTGATCTACTGTATAGTACTCTAATCGTGAAAGCACACCAAAACGGTCACGAAGTGGTGCTGATAATGCACCTGCACGCGTCGTTGCCCCAACTAGCGTAAATGGAGGTAAGTCTAGACGTACAGAACGAGCTGACGGTCCTTTCCCAATAACGATATCAAGGCAAAAGTCTTCCATCGCTGGGTATAACACTTCTTCAATAGATCTATGCAAACGATGAATTTCATCAATAAATAATACATCCCCAGGCTGAAGTGCTGTTAATACAGCCGCTAAATCTCCTGGTCTTTCAATTGCGGGACCTGACGTTGTTCGAATGTTAACACCCATTTCATTGGCAATAATATTCGCAAGCGTCGTTTTACCAAGTCCAGGTGGTCCATATAAAAGTACGTGATCTAACGTTTCTTCACGCATTTTCGCCGCTTCAATAAAAACTTCTAAATTATGTTTCGCTTTATCTTGGCCAATATACTGACGGAGCGTCTGTGGCCGTAATGAATACTCTAAATCCGCATCTTCGTATCCAGATTCCCCTGAAAGGAGACGTTCGTCCATTATACTCACCTCTTACCATTTAGTAAAAGACTAAGTGCCTTTTTAATATATTGATCCGTCGTTAGTGATTCTTTTAATAACTCTGGTACAACGCGAGAAACTTCTCTCTCTGCGTAACCAAGTGCTCGTAGTGCTTCAAGCGCCTCATCAAGCTCAGTTGATGAACCTTTCTTCTGATCAAAACTTTCGGCATCCGAGAACAGATCAACAAATGCATCTGGCACGACATCTGCTAGTTTTCCTTTTAAGTCTAAAATCATTTGGCGTGCTGTTTTCTTTCCGACACCTGGGAATTTCACTAAAAACTTCTCATCTTCATGTTCAATCGCTTGCACGACCTGTCCTGTTTGACCAGAAGCTAAAATTGCAAGAGCACCTTTTGGTCCAATCCCCGATACACCTAACAACTTTGTAAATAATAAACGCTCTTCACGTGTTTTAAATCCGTAAAGTGCCATAATATCTTCTCTCACATAATGATATGTATAGACACGAATTTCTTGCTTACTTCTTTGAAATACATACGGATTTGGTGTGAAAATTTGATAACCAATTCCATTATGATCAATTACGACATATTCCGGTCCTACATACTCCACGTAACCTGTAACATATTCAAACAAAATACGATCTCTCCCTCTCAAATCATGTATTCCATTTTAACATATTTAACAATAGAAAAGCGAGACTACCCCAACAAATGTTCCCTGTTTACAATTTCCGTTTTTTTCTATTGACATAAAGACAAAAAGAACATTACTATACAGGAGTCAATAATGATTATCAATATTAATTAAAGGGGTTACATCAGGATGAAACAAAGACTATTTATTTTATTTACTATTATGCTAGTTGTTCTTTCTATTGTTGGCTGTTCTTCTCAAAAAGAAGAATCAAAAGCAAAAGAACAACCAAAAACGAAAGTTGTAAAACATGCTAAAGGGGAAACAACAATTCCAGTTAATCCAAAGAGAATTGTTGACTTATCTGGATCAACAGAGGAATTATTACTCCTTGGACATAAACCTGTTGGCACAGCGAACACATATAAAGATAAAATCCAAAATCACTTAACAGACAAGCTAGACGGCGTAAAAGCAGTCGGCTGGTACTGGGCGCCTAAAGTTGACCTAGAGGCTGTTACTGCTTTAAAACCAGACTTAATTATTTTAAACAATCGTCAATTGAAAATTTATGATCAACTAGAAAAAGTTGCACCGACAGTTGTTCTAGAAACAAATCTAGAAGACTGGCGCGGTAAGTTTAAAGAAGTAGGTAAACTATTTGACGAAGAGAAGAAAGCTGACAAATGGATTGCAGACTACGATAAAAAAGCAGAGTCTTTATCTAAAAAAATTAAAGAAAAAACAAAAGATGAGAACTTTATGTTCGTTGCAGTTACACCACAAAACTTCCGTGTATACGGTAGCTTCGGATACGGTGACATCATCTTTAACGACTTAAAGCTTCCAGCAACAAAAGGTACAGATTTAAAACAAACGATGGCACAAGTATCACTAGAAGGTCTTGTTGCATTCCAGCCTGATCAAATGTTTATTGTAAACTTCGGCGGAGAAGCTGATAAAGTGTACGAAGACTATAAAAACAGTGCGGTTTGGAAAGATAATAAAGCAGTAAAAAACAATCACGTATATGAAGTATCAAATGAAGTCTTCAATACGAAAGCCTTCAATCCAATCGGAAAAGATATGCTAATTGATGAAATCGCAAAAGAGATTTTAGCTAAGAATAAATAAGAAAAAGCAGCTCACCCTGAGCTGCTTTTTTTCTTATTTTGCACTGCGTACTGCTTCATTTTTTCGATTGTCTTCACAAAACCTTCTTTTGATTTTATGCGAATACCACGTTTTAATTCCGCACGCTCATAACTTTCAAGCTTTTTCATATCAATTTGAAAGAAGGAATGGATCGCGTTATCACTTTTCGGTACCCCTTTGAAAATTTGCAATATCCCTTCCTCTGAAACACCAAAATAACCGCTCGTTTTCAGTAAAGGAGAAATATCATCCACTTTCTTTTGTAATACGATTTGCACATCATCACGATCAACAAGTTGCCATTCTTTATATTGCTGCAAAAACTTTTCTAAATCCGCTACTTTTTCTGTCAGTATTTCCTCGCTTACTTCTCCATCAACATACATACGCTCTAATAAAATTGTAACTTCAGGTACTTTTTCTGTTATTTCTGCCCTCACATCGGATCCATAAGCTAAGCAAAACATCATAACGAAAGCTTGCACTGCAATTAGTATCCATTTCATTTCCGTTCACCTCTTCTAGGCAAAATCATACTTTCATTTGTAGCTTTTCCGGAAATGGGGTTTTTATCCATATAAACAATAGCGTTAAATTTCTAAGGAAAACAAAAAATGCAGATAAGGGTTTGTCCTCATCTGCATGTATCATTTACTTTTATATAAAATGAAAGACGCCTGCAAAGCAGGCGTCTTGATGCGTTTACGGCGAGAAACCAGGCGACCACATTCGCGTGTTTAGCACTTAAGCATATCTCTCGTCTTACGTAAATTAGCTCATCGCTTTGCTAATATAACATTAATAAGATAGAAGCGCAACATGTTTCTAAACATATTTGTCTTCCTCTTTCATCAAATTGAAATTTATGTAAATTATAAATTGGTTATTGTAATATATATGTTACAATTAATGCTATAAATATAAACAGGGGATGAATGCTTTGAAAAAAATTAAAGACGAGCGCCTCATACTTCAAACGTTAAAAAACATACGTGTTGCCTTTCTCTTCCAATCAATTGGTATAATCGGCATTTTAGGTTATATCGGATTCACCGAAGGAATTAATCAAATTACAAAATCTCCATTATGGTTATTATTTATTCTTACAAGCATGTTACTTAGTTATTTACAACTAAGTATTTCAATCGATGTAGAAAACAGTGAAAAAGAAATGAAATTAACACCTTATTATAAAATTGTATTACGCTCCCTTGTTGTAGGAATCGTTATGGCTATCATTTATATTATTTTCAGTCCAGAAAGGCCTCTATTTGAAGCTATTCTAACAGGTAGTATTCTCTTCATATGCTTTTTAACTTCTTATTCCATTAGTTATTTCATAAAAAAACGTCGTTTACAAGACGAAGATGAATAAAGAGGAAGGGCTATCCCCTTCCTCTTTGATTTGTTATCGCATAGTACCAGTCAGACCGTAACGAATATCTCGGAACATATTTGTTATGTCACGATTAAAATCGTTTGTAACTGTACCGTTACGTAGACGTGTACTCATTGCATCGACACGAGTAAACATGTCATTTCTTACAGAAACATATACGTTTCTATTTCCAACTTCATTTACAACAGCTTGACGAATTTCGTTCGCCATCGCTGTTTCATTTGTCGCTGGATTACGTGGTTTTACCGCAATCGCTACATCGTTTCCATATACAACTGTAGAAACTCGATCTACGTTATTCATACGTTTTACACGATTCGTAATTTTCTCCGCAGTTTTACCATCATTGTTAATGTATGAATTGTTCATTGTAATATTACGAGTTGGATGCGGATTAGCAATTTGCCCATTGTAATTTACATCACGGTAATAGTTGGATCCTGTATTGTTAGGACCATTTCTATATGTTACATAATCTGTAGAATGATTGTTACGCGTTACATTATCACGATATGGATGTGTATCATTATAAGATGTACGCTCGTAATTATAGTTACGTCCATCCATCGCATTATTATCTTTCGGTGTACCACATGCAGCTAATGCACTGGTAACTAACAAAGAAGCAGCAATAACTTTTACTTTCGTATTCAATACAAAAACCCCCCTTGTTAGAATGAACTTCTCTTTCGAAAAGCTCCCCCTTATGATGAGTAACAGAGAGGGTTTTTACACTGTTAATATTTCACTAGGAATTTTCTAGCACTTAATGTAAATTCATCATATTCCTGACTATCATGAATACAAAAAAGGTGGGAATAACCCCACCTTTTTTAAACTTCCTCTTCGTCCTCTTCTTCTGAAACTGGTTCTCCAAATACATTTGGTGGGTCTGGTTGATAGTACATCGTTCCTGGCTGCGGTGCATATGCTGGCTGAGTCGGTTGATAATATAAAGGATTGGCGTATTGTGGTCCACCCGGTTGCGGACTATATAACCTACTCTCTCCTCCGCATCCACAATCTTCTTCCCCTTGTACGAGTGGTGGCATATTATTATCCATTGGCATCATATTTGGATTTGGCATAGAAGTATATTGCGGTGCCATTTGTTGATACGGCATTTGATTGTATGGATTTTGTTGCTGATAATGCGGATATTGCGGCATCATTGGCTGTTGATACGGCATTTGATATGGCATCATGTTTGGCATTTGGTTGTTATCCATTATCGGCATCATGTTTGGCATTTGATTATTATCCATTATCGGCATCATGTTCGGCATTTGATTGTTATCCATTATCGGCATCATGTTCGGCATTTGATTATTATCCATTATCGGCATCATGTTCGGCATTTGATTATTATCCATTATCGGCATCATATTTGGCATTTGGTTGTTATCCATTATCGGCATCATGTTCGGCATTTGATTGTTATCCATTATCGGCATCATATTTGGCATTTGGTTGTTATCCATTACCGGCATCATGTTCGGCATTTGATTGTTATCCATTATCGGCATTATATTTGGCATTTGATTGTTATCCATTATCGGCATTATATTTGGCATTTGATTGTTATCCATTATCGGCATCATGTTCGGCATTTGATTGTTATCCATTATCGGCATCATGTTCGGCATTTGATTGTTATCCATTATCGGCATCATGTTCGGCATTTGATTGTTATCCATTATTGGCATTATATTCGGCACTTGAATATTAGGCGGTATTACTTGCGGGATAATAACACTTTCTTTTGATACGTTTGGTGAAACTATGCTTCCTATATTTTCTTTCTTCACTTGTGGCGAGACTATGCTTCCTACATTTTCTTTTTTCACTTGCGGCGACACTATATTCCCTACATTTTCTTTTTTCACTTGCGGCGACACTATATTCCCTACATTTTCTTTCTTCACTTGCGGTGACACTATATTCCCTACATTTTCTTTCTTCACTTGCGGTGACACTATATTCCCTACATTTTCTTTCTTCACTTGCGGTGACACTATGTTTCCTATATTGTCTTTTTTCGTTTGCGGAGAAATGACGTTGTTAGGTTTCATTTTATTAATTTGAGGAGCAATTAACTCGCTTCCTTTTTTTATTACATCTGAAATTTTATATTCTTTTTTCGCTTTAATTGGCGGTTGCGGTGGCTGTGGCAATACATTAATGGAAAATTTAGTGTTTTCTTTCGTAGTCGGTTTTGGTTTTTCTACTTTCTCTACAACAGGTGGTTTTTGAATGACAGGTGGCTTTTCTACTTTCTCTACAACAGGTGGTTTTTGAATGACAGGTGGCTTTTCAACTGGTTTTTCTTTTTGCACTTCTTTTTGTGGCTGCACCTGTACTTCTTTTTGTGGTTTCACTTGCATTTCTTTTTGCGGTTTTACCTGCATTTCTTTTTGCGGTTTTACCTGCATTTCTTTTTGCGGTTTTACCTGCATTTCTTTTTGCGTTTGTTGCATAGCTGGTTGCTGTGTAATAGGTGCTGATTGGTACATAATTTCATCTTCATCTTCTATTCCAAGTGGAGTTGGTGTTGATGCAAACTCTTTTTGCTGTACCTCTTTTACATATTGTTTCGGGGGCGCTGAACCCGATCCAGTCTGTTGCTTCACATGAACGCTATTCGATGGCACTTTAATTTTCATCCCTGGCATAATTAGGTCTGGATTACTAAGCTGTGTATTTGTTTTTTTTAGCGTTTCAAAATCCACTCCGTACTTTTTTGCAATTTTCCAAAGGGTCTCCCCTTTTTGCACGATATGAATTTTCAAATTTTCCCCCTCCTGTATAACTTATCTATAAGTAAAAAACACTTTGAAGTAACACTTTCTAAACAACATTAACTTCTTTTACTTTTATCACTTCTTCTATTTTCAATATGATTCGAAGTGGAATAAGCATAGAAAAATCGCAATGATTTCCTCAACACAATGTATGCCTCTTTCGTTCTTGTTATGATTATATGTACGAAAAAAAACAACGGAAATTCCGCTGCTTTAAACACGCTCTAACATACGATTTAATGCAAGAACTGCCTCTTCTGTTACTTGTTTCTCCACACGAATAACGTTAATTTGTTCTCCTCTTTCTATGTTCTCAAGTGCCCATAATAGGTGAGGTAAGTCAATTCGGTTCATTGTTAAACAAGGACACATAAACGGATTTAGCGAAATAATTTCTTTATCAGGATGTTGCTGAATAATTCGGTTCACTAAATTCATCTCTGTACCAATCGCCCACTTACTTCCCGCTGGAGCAGCTTCAATCATATCAATGATATATTTCGTTGATCCTGCACAATCAGAAGCGGCAACAACTTCATAACAACATTCAGGGTGAACAATAATATTCATATCCGGATGATTTTTTCGCACATTTTCAATATTTTTCACAGTGAAATTTTGATGAACAGAACAATGGCCTTTCCATAAAATCACTTGAATTTCTTCTATATCTCCATCATACTCTAACGAATCTGTATGCGGGTTCCACACTGCCATTTTTTCTAACGGAATACCTAGATCGTACGCTGTATTTCTTCCTAAATGTTGGTCTGGTAAAAAGACAAGACGCTCTTTTTGTGTAAACGCCCAAGACACCATTTGTTTTGCATTAGAAGAGGTTACTGTTGCCCCTCCATTACGACCACAAAAAGCTTTAATCGCAGCTGTTGAATTTACATACGTTAACGGAATCATCGTATCCCCAAATAATTTCGTGAGCTCTTTCCACGCTCTTTCTGTCTGTTCAATATCTGCCATATCTGCCATAGAACAGCCGGCACGCATATCTGGTAAGATGATAATTTGATCATCTGTCGTTAACATATCTGCCGTTTCTGCCATAAAGTGCACACCACAAAACACAATATATTTTGCCTCTTTATTATTCGCTGCAACTTGCGCGAGTTGCAGTGAGTCCCCTGCTGCATCTGAAAATTGCACCACTTCATCTTTTTGATAATGATGTCCTGGAATAAAGAGTAATGCCCCCATTTTTTCTTTAATTTCACGAACACGCTCTTCCATCTCTAATGTAGACATCGTTTGATAACGCTCTGGTAACATTACTTCGATTGGCTGAACTTTCTCTAAAATACCCATTTATGATTCTCCCCCTCTAAACCACTCTCATTAAGCCTCAATATTAAAACTAATATCAAGTGCCTTCACTGAATGTGTTAACACTCCAAGTGAAATATAATCTACCCCGGTTTTTCCGTATTTTGATAAATCTTCAATTGTAATACCACCTGAAGCCTCCGTAACGATGGCACTTGGTACAATTTTTGAAAACTCACGAATCTCTTCTGGCGTACGATTATCGAACATAATAACATCTGCGCCGGCCTCTACTGCTTCTCTTACTTGCGCCTCTGTCTCTGTTTCAACTTCTACTTTCACCATATGTCCCAATCTTTCTTTCACCGATGTAACAGCTTTTGTAATCGAGCCAGCAAAAGCAATATGATTGTCTTTAATCATGACACCATCATATAAACCGAATCTGTGGTTAAATCCGCCCCCGCATACTACCGCATATTTATCAAACATACGTAGTCCTGGCATTGTTTTTCTCGTATCACAAATGCGTGTATGACTGCTATCTAAAGCAAAAACCGCCTTACGTGTCATCGTCGCTATCCCGCTCATACGCTGAATAACGTTTAATATAACGCGCTCTGCCGTTAATAATGATGCGATTGGGCCTTGCACGGTTGCAATTATTTCGCCTTTTTCTACAAGATCCCCATCTTTTTTATGAAGTTCAACTTCAATTCTCTGATCAATTAATTTAAATCCTTCTTCAATTACTAAGCGCCCTGCAAATACCCCTGTATCCTTTACAAGAAACGTTCCTTTCGCAAGTGCATTATCGGGAAAGATAAGCTGAGATGTTACATCTCTTTCTCCTATATCTTCTAGAAAAAATCGATTTAATGCTTCCTTAACTTTTAACGTATTCATAAAACCCCTCTTCCCCTTATTAAACAAGTTGTAGTTTTCTTCTCACTCGGATAATCTCTTTTTTCACGCTATTTCTTTCTGGATAATCAATGCGATAATGACCACCAATACTGTCTTCTCTTTGCAAAGCTGATACTGTTATAAGCTCACAAACTGTTAACATATTAATAAGCGTTATCTCTTCATTTGTAAGTGCATCATATTGTAAGATCATATTTAGCACACCGTACCTACTAAACCATCTCTTAACATATGATAAATTTTTCTCAGTTCGCACAATCCCAACATGCTTCATCATGTATTCTTGTATTTCTTCTTTCAGCGGTAAATCATTAAGAGCTATAAAACTTTTCCCTCTCTCTTCCGGCACATTTTTTCTTTCCTCTGCTGGTTTAGCTAAAATGTGTTTTCCTATTCTTCTTCCAAACACAAGACCTTCTAATAATGAATTACTCGCCAATCTATTCGCACCATGAACTCCATTACAAGCCACTTCACCGACCGCATATAAGTTTGAAATGGACGTCTCTCCGTCACAATTCGTCTTCACGCCGCCCATATGAAAATGAGCACCCGGTACGACCGGAATAAGGTTCCCTTTTAAATCAACGTCATTCTTTTTACATAATGATGAGACGGTCGGAAAACGTTGTTCAAAGTTTTGAATGGTTTCGATGTTTAAGTACACTGTTTCACCCGCAAGAAGTTGTTCATGAATAGCTCTTGCCACTACATCACGCGGTGCGAGATCTTTCCCGGGATGTATACCCATCATAAAACGCTGTCCTTTTTCATTTATAAGGACAGCTCCTTCACCACGAACTGCTTCAGAAACAAGACCACAACATCGCCCGTCCACGTATAACATTGTCGGATGAAATTGTACAAATTCTAAATCAACAAGTTCTCCCCCAGCTCGATATATCATCGCAAGTCCATCGCCTGTAATTGTCTCATCATTCGATGTAAAGGCGTACAAGCCACCAATTCCTCCTGATGCTAACACCGTATTATCAGCATAGTAACGCTTCAGCTTCCCTTCACTATTTCGCGTTAAAGCTCCTACGCATTTATTATTTTCTATAATAAAATCGAGCACCATTTCATGCTCAACGACAGTAACATTCGGAACTACTTCTTGTATTAAATGCTCTAATAGATTTTTACCAGTTGCATCTCCTCCCGCATGTAAAATACGCCGTTTTCGATGCGCTCCTTCTTTACCAAGGTGGAGCCCTTTTTCATCCCCATCAAATTTCATTCCATTTGTAATAAGCTTACTTATTTCTTTCGGCCCCTCTTCAACTAAATAACGAACTGCTTCTTCGTTGTTATAATGGCAACCTGCCACTAATGTATCTTCAAAATGCCCACTCGGATCGTCATATGTAGCAACAGCTGCTGCAATTCCTCCTTGAGCTAAATGTGTATTGTTATTACGTCCTGTTTTTTTTGTGATAATTATCACATTCTTTTCGTGACAAAGCTCTTTCGCAACACGAAGCGCTGCAACGCCACTTCCAATAATCAAGACATCTGCACTTGGCATAATTGTTGCCTCCCACTTTACACTTTCCAACTGTCTTGACACCTATATTTACATAGTTTTAAAATAATGACAAGAGTTTTTTTACAATTCTTATTTTCACTACCATTCTAAAAATGAAAACAAATGTCACTCTTACTGAAGAGAGGAAATTAAATAATGATATATCTAGATTATGCAGCGACAACACCTATGAGCGAAGAATCTTTAGAAACATATGTAGAAGCGGCAAAAACATATTTCGGAAATGAACAAAGTTTACACGATATCGGCGGAAGCGCATCATCTTTATTACAAGTTTGTAGAGAAACATTTGCAGAAATGATTGGGGGTAAGGAACAAGGTGTATTCTTTACAAGCGGCGGTTCAGAATCTAACTACCTTGCGATTCAATCCCTTCTAAATGCTAGAAATGGAAAGCATATTATTACGACACCTATGGAACACGCATCGATTCGAAGTTATTTTCAATCCTTACAATCGCAAGGTTATACTATTACTGAGATTCCTGTTGATAAAAGTGGGATAATTCATTTAGTAGATTTAGAAGCAGCTATTACAGAAGATACTGCTCTAGCAAGTATACAGCATGGAAACTCTGAAATTGGGACCGTTCAAAACATTGCAGAGATCGGAGCACTTTTAAAAAAATTTAATGTTTTATTTCATTCGGATTGTGTTCAAACGTTTGGTAAACTTCCAATAGACGTTACAGCGATGGAGATTGATAGTCTCTCTGTTTCAGCCCATAAAATATACGGACCAAAAGGAGTTGGAGCTTGCTATATAAATCCGCAAGTTCGCTGGGAACAAATATTCCCTGGAACTTCTCATGAAAAAGGCTTTCGCCCTGGTACAGTGAACGTTCCTGGAGTCGCTTCTTTTTTAACAGCCGCAGAGCATATATTAAAGAATCAAAAGGAAGAGAGCGTTCGTTTTAAACAATTACGATCTTATTTTTTAGAGCAATTGCAAACACTTCCTCTAGAAATTGAAGTGAAAGGACATTCTACAGCTTGTTTACCACATATTATTGGGGTTACAATAAAAGGAATAGAAGGTCAGTATACAATGTTAGAATGTAACCGGCATGGTATTGCCATTTCAACTGGAAGTGCTTGCCAAGTCGGTAAACAAGAACCTTCAAAAACAATGCTCGCAATTGGAAAAACGTATGAAGAGGCAAAACAATATGTCCGCTTTTCTTTCGGACATCACACAACGAAAGAACAAATTGATACAACTATTCATGCACTACACACAATTGGAAATCAATTTTATAGAGGTGTTAAATCATTATGAAACAAAATGATCAAAAAAAGATTTTAGGCGAAGAAAGACGACAACTCATCCTCGAGTGGCTTCTTGCTGCAAATGAACCGTTATCGGGGAATGAGCTATCTAAAAAGACAAACGTAAGTAGGCAAGTTATCGTTCAAGACATTTCCTTACTAAAAGCACGAAATGAACCAATTATTGCAACTGCACAAGGGTATTTATATTTAAAACCACAAACAAGACAACAAGCTTTTGAACGCGTAATCGTATGCCAACATAAACCGGCAGAAGTACGTCAAGAACTTACTATGTTAGTTGACCACGGCATTACGATTAAAGACGTAAAAGTTGAGCATCCTGTATACGGCGACTTAACAGCATCGATTATGGTAAGTAATCGCTTTGATGTAGAGCAATATTTACAAAAAATCGAAAACACAAACGCTTCCTATCTTTCGCAACTAACAGATGGTATTCACTTACATACAATTGAAGCAGATTCAAAAGAGAAATTAGACGCAGCTTGTGAGGCACTAGATAAAGCAGGATTTCTCGTTTATTAATGTAAAAGCACAGAGTTTTTTATCATTCTCTGTGCTTTTTTTAATGATATAATATTGTAATCAATTGTAAAGGAGATCAAATATGGGAATTGAACTCGTTCACTTTAGCACCGGTAAACCGAAACAAATGAAATATAACGAAGATAAAGAAATGATAACAGGTATATGTAAGGAGCCTACAGAAGAAGCTTTCCTCTCAAAAGATGGATTCCTTGGTGATGATGTAGCGGATTTAAAACATCACGGTGGACCTGACCGCGCTGTTTGTGTGTATCCATACGAACATTACGCACTATGGGAAGAAGAATTTCAAACAACACTTCCAGCTTCCACATTTGGCGAAAACATTACAGTAACAAATATGTTAGAGCGTGATGTTTGCATCGGAGATACATATCAATTAGGTGAGGCAATTATTCAAGTTACACAAGCGAGAGTACCCTGTAGCACAATTTCAAAACGCCTTGGTATTCCTGGCATATTACCACGCATTGTAGCAACTGGATATACTGGATACTTATGCCGAGTTCTACAAGAAGGTGCTGTGCGTAAAGATTCTAAAATCACATTACTAGAGCGTCCATCAAATAATGTATCTGTTTTGTTCTCTAACGAAATTTATTTTCATAATAGAAAAGATAAAGATGGCATTGAGAAGGTTCTTGCTGTACAAGAACTAGCTGATATTTGGCGTGGTCAGTTAGAGGATCGTCTTGCGAAGTTGAAATAAAAAAACCCACCTTCTGCAGGTGGGTTTTTATTAATCTATCATTATACTAGTAAATGAACTTATATCGACCGCTTCTTTAATTATATCGGCGATTTTCAAAATATATCAGCGATTCGACATGAAATATCGACTTATCGACAAATACCGACACCCTCACTTCTTACAACCAATAAGAAGAATAGCTCCCCAAAACAGTAACAGAAAAGCCAAGTGCTTCAAGTTCCATCATTACGCCTGGCAATAATACGTCATCATATGCTTTATCTACGTCGATTAAGAAAAAGTAATTTCCAAGACCTGTTTTCATCGGGCGAGATTCGATTTTTGATAAGTTTAATTTTCTCCATGCGAAAGCTGATAACACTTGATACAGCGCTCCTGCATAATCCGCCGGTAACGTTATCATAAGCGTCGTTTTCTCCCCGCGATTTTCTCCGTTGTTTGGGAGTACTGCTTTCTTTTTCTTATGCAGAACAAGGAAACGCGTATGATTGTTTTTATGCGTATGAATGTCACGCCTTACAATTGTTAATCCATACTTTTCTGCCGCTGCTTCATTTGCAATGGCGGCAACTTTTTCTTCAGGATGTTCTTTCACATATTGCGCAGCAGCGCTTGTTGATGTCATATCTCGAACTGTTACGCCTTTTAATTCCTCATTTAAAAATTTATGACACTGTGCAATGGCATGCGGATGAGAATGTACAGCGTATACTTCTTTCCACACTTCTTCGTACTGCGGGCGTACGAGTAAATGTTGCTGAATTGGCACTGTAATTTCTCCTACAATGGAAAGTGGCTGCTCATGTACGAGATAATCAACTGTTATATTAACTGAACCTTCTATGGCGTTCTCTAACGGTACGACCGCATAATCTACATTTTCATTTGCTGCTGCATCAATACAATCTGGAATCGTTCGATACGGTACATGCTCTGCTTCCGGAAAAAAACGACTCACCGCCATATTTGTAAATGTCGCTTCTGGTCCTAAATATCCTACTCGAATCATCGTCTTTTCCCTCTTTTTCGTTTTCTTACTGTTATACCATACTTTTTTATATTCTTCTATGAGAATTTCGAATATTAAAAAAGACTAGCATTCGCTAGTCTAAATGTTTCTTGTATTCTCTTTGAGCGAAGAAGAAATAAATGATACATGCAGTAATGTAAAACAGAATAAACAAGCCCACTTTTCTGAATGATCCGTCCATAAAGACCGTATTATGAAACGTATATAACGCAACTGCACTATGCATACTCCCTACTATAATAGGTGCAAAAAATAGCATACATAATTGCCAACGAGAAATCTTCCACACTTCTTCCTTCGTCATTCCAAGTTTAGAGAGTGCCCCGTACTGCTTTCGATCCGATGCAATATTATGAAACCATTTAAAATATACGATACTACATGAAGTAAGAAAAAATAATATACTAATGAATGAGCCTACAAATAGAGTAATATTACCGAACTCTTTCATATTCACATATAACTCCATATTACTTCGAAATGCATCATTTGTATCTTGTTTCATATGTTTCCGTAAATCTTCATTCAAATCTTTCGTATTTTCGATATTTGGTAATGTGTAACCTCTATATATCATTTTTTCAGAATCCGGAATTGTATTTGCTATACTGTTAAAATCTTCATCATTCATGACGAAAAACAGACCATTAATGTACGCGGGGTGATAATTAAATTCCACCCCTTCTTTCTGACCGTTATATACAAATTGATATGTTTGATTCATAACTTGCAATTGAATCTCTTTTTGATCATATACATTAGGATAATTGCGTTTATTATAATAAACAAGTGTAACTGTTCCTTTTTTAGGATGATACATTTTCTGTTTTTGTTTTCTTGCCTCTTGATTGTATTCACTTTCCTTTATAAGCGGTGCTATTGTTGTTTCTCCCTTATTGGACTGAAAAGATGCATATACTCCAACAAAACTCATAGATTGAAAATCATCATATCCATATTGATGCAGTAATTTTTCAACCTCACCTCCCTCAAAGACTTCATGAGTAGCAGTACCTTTTTCTATGTACGAAAATGAGTGTGCTCCTCCGCCACGCCACATATCTTGCATACTGGAAAAATATAAAAATACCGTACCTGTTGCTGTAACTACAAACGTCGTTGCCATAGAAAGCATAAAGAAAAAGCGACTATTTTCCTTCATTCGATGTGACAGTTGATTTACTATAAATAAATACGGATATGTATACATAATTTTTTTACTTCGTTTTATCATTTCTAATACTTGAGCGGCACCGTGTGTAAAAGAAAAATACGTTCCGAAAAAGACAAGTATAGACACCGGAAAAAAGTATAATGCTATCGTTGTCATCGTCACTTGTAGTGCTAACGCATATCCGCCCACTAAACAAGAAAAACCGAATAAACAAAGCCACTTTGATGTTTTCCTCTCTCGTTTATCTGTTCGAAATTCTTTTAATAACCGTATGATTTTTATATTCCATATACGTAAAGCACTTATAAAAGATAAGATAATAAAAACAACCATATATGTAACAAACGTTACACCAATCGCTCTCACATCAAATATGACAGTGAGCTCTTTCGGAAGGCGAAGTAACATACTAAACACCATAAAAAAGAGTTTCAAAAAGATTATACCAAGCCCAATACCGAAAATATTAGCGAAAATCCCGATCAATATTTGCTCGGTCATAATCACTCCTATTACGTTAGACTTCGTCGCTCCCATTAACATATATAGTCCTAATTCTTTCTTACGTGCTTCTATGAAAATAGAAGTAGAGTACAAAATAAACACGACGAAAAAAGAAATAATTATAACATTACATACGATAAGTCCCCAGCGTACATTTTGATACCACATCGTCTCTTGCATATACGGATGTACAATAACAGACATGTATGCGTAAGAAGCAAATATTGCAAAACAACTACTTAAGAAAAACACTTTATAATTACGCCAATTCCCCTTTATATTTTGCAGCGCTAGTTGCCGAATGTTCATCTATCGTCCTCCTGTAACTTACTACATAGGCAAAAAGCTAGAGGTTTCCCTAGCTTTTTACGTGTTTTAAATATCCTCTTTGCGCAATCATAAAGTAAATGGCAGAAGCTAAAATATATGCACCTATTACAATCGCACCTGATTTCCATAAATCGATATAAAGCATTTTCCCTAACGTATGAAGGGCAAATCCACTATGAATTGTACCGATTAAAATTGGGATAAAGAAGATAACACCCATTTGTCGAATTGCAATTTTACGAATTTCTTTATCTGTCATACCAATTCTTTTTAATGACTTAAATTGAATACGATCTTGTTCTTTATCGTTAAACCATTTAAAGTATGTCATGCTACAAGCAAAGAAGAAGAACAGTACTGCTACGAAGAATCCGATGAACATTGTAATCGCTCCACCTTCTCTTATATCTTTATAAGCAAACACTGCGTTTCTCAATTCCCCTTGCTTTTCTGGTGCAATTTCCTTTTTCAAATCTAGCACAAGGTCTTCCGTACTTTTCCAGTCTTCAATATAATAACCATAATATTTCGTCTTTTCTTCATCTGGTACGAGCTTTTCGTATTTCTCAAAATCTTGATCATTCACAATGAGATATTCGCTATCATTAAAAACAGAATATGACGTTGGCTCATTTAATTGAACAGACTGCCTTTGTCCGTTGATTGTAAATTCATACGGTTTCGTACGATCTATCTTCATAAGTTCATTTGCTGCATCAACCATAACCATCGTCGCACTACCTGGTGCATTATGAACCTCTGTAATTTGCTCTTTCTTTTGTTTACGCACTTCCGCGTTATATTCTTTTTCTGAAATAATCGTCATTGGTACTTCACGTTCACTGTTAAACAACATTATTTTCTGTGTTGCAGGTAGTTTTACGTAAGTTACTTTTCGTGCATCTTCAAACCCATGTTTTTTTACAATCTCTTGTTCTTTTTCTTCATTAATCAGGCTATGCGTATTTAGTCCCTTTTCCTCATATGAAATAGCATGCGGTGTAAGCTCTATCGTTTTCGCACTCATATTTTCAAAATATACATAAAGCGTACCAACTGCTGAAGAAACAACCGCCGTAATGATAGAAATGACAAATAGAAAACGAGCATTATCTTTCATTTTATAAATAAGATTACTAAGAACAAACATATTTGGATACGTATAAAAAGATTGTTTTCTTTTTTGCAATGCTTTTAATACGACTGTACTACCTTGCGTAAACAGTAAATACGTTCCGCCTATTGTCAGCCCTACAATCGGTAAAAACAGCATTATAAAATTCATAAATGTCACTTGGAAGCTAAGCACATATGCGGCAATAATACATCCTATACCAGCTACACCTAACCATGTAAATGCAAAAGGCTCTACTTTTTGTTTTCTTGCCTCTCTTAATAAATCAATAATTTGCAAGCGGCCTACTGTCCAAACACTAAACAATGATAGTATTAAAAAGAGGATAAAGTATATGCCAGCTGTAATAAGAACTGCTTTTCCATTCCACACAAGCGGCAGTGTTTTATCAATTTTCAGTAAGACACTGAGTGCTTGGAAGAAAAGTTTTGAACAAAGCATTCCAATCCCAATACCTACTATAATGGCAATACTACCTAACATCAGTTGCTCTAATATAATCATTCGGCCGAGCTGAGACTTCGTTCCACCTATTAATGTTAATAAACCGAATTCTTTTTTTCTTGCTCGTAAAAACGTTGAATTCGCATATAAAATAAAAAGTGCTGAGAAGATGACTACAATATAATTCATCGATTCTAATCCTTTTGTAATCATCGTCTTCATACTAATATTACCGCTTACGACATCTGGATGATAAATGAAGGAAGCATACATGAAAAATACGACAATCGATAAACAACTACTAATAAGGAACGCTTTATAATTACGCCAATTTCCTTTTACATTGTTAAGCGCGAGCTGGCGAAAGTTCATGATATTCCCCCCCTAGCATCGCAAGTACGTCCAAAATTTCTTGAAAAAAGGCTTGTTTCGTTCTTCCTTTATGTATTTCTGAGAAGATCTCTCCATCACGTATGAAGAGGATACGTTCACAATAACTAGCCGCTACCGGATCATGCGTTACCATTGCGATTGTCACTTTCTTTTGCTCATGTAAATCTTGAAGTGCTCCCATTAATGATTTCGCTGATTTCGAATCTAAGTTTCCCGTTGGCTCATCCGCTAAAATTAATGTTGGTTCATGAATAATTGCCCTTGCAGCAGCTGCACGTTGTTGTTGTCCACCTGATACTTCGTATACTTTTTTATTTAAAATTTCTTCGATGTTTAAAAACCTCGCAATTTCAAGTACTTTCGCATCAATTTCTTTTACAGATTTCTTCGCCATTACAAGCGGCAAAATAATATTTTCTTTAATGGATAACGTATCAAGTAAGTTAAAATCTTGGAAAATGAATCCTAAATGTGTACGGCGAAATTCCGCCAATTTTGCAGCGCGCATTTGATTAATTTCTTCACCATTTACAAGCACATGACCTGAAGTTTGCTTATCAATTGTCGCTAATAAATTTAAAAGCGTTGTTTTCCCACTCCCTGAAGGCCCCATAATTCCTACAAATTCGCCTTCTTCAATTTTAAAATTTATATCATTTAAAGCAGTCGTCGCTACTGAACCTTTTGATTGATACACCTTTGTTAATCCTTTTACTTCAAGAACACTCATTTCTAATCCCCCTACGTGTTTTCTTCTTACATTTACTATAAGAAAAATAAGAAAAAGAAACGAGTGATTTCCCTTACAAAACGTTTTGTTATCTTACAGTTTTGTCATTTTTCTCATTAATGTATGATATTCTTCATCTTTTGCAAATTGGAACGTAACTGTTGTTCCTTCCCCTTCAGTTGATTGTACATACACTCCATGATGTAAATTACCGCAAATTTCCTTCGTAATATATAAACCCATCCCTGTCGCTTCCCTTGTTTTACGGCCGTTTATTCCCGTAAAGAACGGATCAAATATACGCTTTACATCTTGCTCTGGAATACCAATTCCATTATCCCTAATATGTAGTAATACCTTTTGATCTTTCTCTTCAATTTGAAATTGAATTTCTTTTTTCTCTGCTTCTGAAATTTTTGTATACTTAATTGCATTCACAACAATTTGGCTCATAGCGATACTAAGCCACTTTCTATCAGACGCAATCATACAAGTCTCTTCTTCAAACATCAGTTTCGGAAA
The DNA here is from genome assembly GCF_038050385.1 of Bacillus sp. FSL R9-9410. Taxonomy (NCBI): domain Bacteria; kingdom Bacillati; phylum Bacillota; class Bacilli; order Caryophanales; family Bacillaceae; genus Bacillus; species Bacillus sp. FSL R9-9410. The sequence continues at coordinate 493,829 of NZ_JBBOTV010000001.1, read as the reverse complement.
TACAGAAGATTGAATGAACGACTTTCGATTTTCATTAATAATATCTCGAATGACCTCTATAACATTTACTACTTCTACTCTATAATCTTTCGAAAACTGATCTAACCTTGCCATATGTAACGCTAAATCTAACCCATTTAAAATACGGTTATTTTCTTCACGAATACTTTCAATCGTTCCCCTTGCTTCACGGTGTTCCTTACCATATTTCTGTAACAATAATTCGATAACGGATACTGGTGTTTTCATTTGATGGATCCATTGATTCATAAAAATCATTTGCTGTTGCTCTTTTGCATGCTGCTTATGAACTTCATTCATATATTGCTGCCTTAGCAACGTAAACGCTTCAACAACCAGTTCTTGCTCTGACGTATAAGAAGTATCGATAAGTAAAGAGTCATGTAATGTATGTCCACCGGCAATATACTGTTCTATTCTCTTTAAAAACACACTTCGTTTTCGGTAATCGTAAATAAGGTATACACTAAACACAACTGTCCCTAATAACAGTCCGTATAGCCATGTACTCCAGTCCAGCGAACGCTTTTCTAAAAGACTTTGCAACTGCAATACGAGCCCAAATAAACAAAGGCTTATAATGTAAGAAAGGATTAAGGAAAAACGGTCTATGAGGTAGCTTTTAACCTTCATGCCCTTCGCCCCACTCAGTAAGAAGAGCATAACCGTACCCACGCTTTGTGACAATTGCATTTTTAATACCTAACTCCTCAAGTTTCTTCCTTACACGCTTTACATTCACAGTTAATGTATTATCATCAACAAAAGCTACTTCATCCCATAAGGCCTCTAACAGCTCTTCACGTGTCACGTATTGATTCGCTTGTTTCATTAAACATTCTAATAAATAAAATTCATTTTTTGTAAGTTCAGTTTGTTGCCCTTTCCACTCTACTGTGTGCTGTGATGGGAATAATAACAATCCATTAACACCTAAACAATCACTTTCCGCGGCCAAAGCATACTCACCATATCCGCGGCGAAGTGCACTCTTCACCTTTGCCATTACGATATCTAAATGGAATGGCTTTGTAATATAATCATCCCCGCCATTCTCAATCGCCATCACTTGATCCATTTCCCCTGTCCTTGCAGAAACGAAAATAATTGGCGCATTCGATACAATGCGGATTTGGCGGCACCAGTAGAAGCCATCAAAGTATGGTAAATTAATATCAAGTAACACGAGATGAGGACTTACTTTTACAAACTCATCTTTTATATGCCGTAAATCGCTTACTCTGAAAGATTGATATCCATACCTTTCTAAATGCCCCTCTAATATTTCTGCAATTTTTTCATCATCTTCTACAATTAATATTTTATACATGTTCCTTTTCTCCCCATAAAATATTCTTCTAAAATCACTCCTTTTTCTATTATAAATTGAAACTTTAATCAATGGGGATTTTTTCCTATACCGACTTATGGTTCAACTATACGAATCAGATCTTTACTGGACTCAAATAGCGAAAAAAAAAGACCGCCATATTTCGGCAGTCTTAATCGATAAATTCAAATTGATATTCAAGAATTTTTACAATATCTCCGTCTGTTGCACCACGTGCACGAAGGGCTTCATCAATACCCATTCCACGCATTTGACGAGCAAATCGGCGTACAGATTCATCACGTGAGAAGTCTGTCATCTTGAATGTTTTCTCAATGTCATAACCAGAAATAACAAATGTACCATCACTTTCGCGTGTAATTTCAAAATTAGATTCAGATTCAAATTTGTACATTACACTTGCTTCAGATTCTTCTACATCATCGTACATTGGGAATTCTGGTGTTGTTTCTAATAAGTTCGCTACTTCAAATAGTAAGTCACGAACACCTTGTTTCGTTACAGCTGAGATTGGGAAAATTTTTACTTCGTCTCCCAATTTCTCTTTAAATGCTTGTAAGTTTTCTTCTGCATCTGGCATATCCATTTTGTTTGCAACAACAACTTGTGGACGCTCAGTTAAACGCATATTGTATTCTTTTAGTTCATTATTGATTGTGACATAATCTTCATATGGCTCACGTCCTTCTAAACCAGACATATCGATAACGTGCACAATTACACGTGTACGTTCGATATGACGTAAGAATTGGTGTCCAAGTCCAACGCCGGAGTGTGCGCCTTCAATTAGTCCAGGAAGGTCAGCCATAACGAAGCTGCGGTTATCACCAGTTTCAACAACACCAAGATTCGGAACGATTGTTGTAAAGTGATATTCTGCAATTTTCGGACGCGCTGATGATACAACAGATAATAATGTAGATTTACCTACACTTGGGAATCCAACAAGTCCAACATCTGCTAGCACTTTAAGTTCTAGCGTGACATCACGTTCTTGACCTGGTTCCCCGTTCTCAGCGATTTCTGGTGCTGGGTTCGTCGCTGTTGCGAAACGTGAGTTACCACGGCCACCTCGGCCACCTCTTGCGATTACAGCTGTTTGTTCATGCGTTACTAAATCGGCAAGAATTTCACCTGTTTTTTCATCTTTCACTATTGTTCCTGGTGGAACCTTTACGATTAAATCTTCAGATTTACGACCGTGCTGACCTTTACTCATTCCGTGCTGACCGCGATCAGCTTTGAAATGACGTTGGTAGCGGAAGTCCATTAATGTACGTAAGCCTTCCTCAACAACAAAAACAACATCTGCACCTTTACCACCGTCGCCACCTGCTGGGCCACCTTTAGGTACATACTTCTCACGACGATACGCAACCATTCCGTTACCACCGTCGCCGCCTTTTACATATATCTTGACCTGATCTACAAACATTATTTCACCACACTTTTTTCGATTAGTTGTAATATAACTGAGACTTCTTCGTCTCGTACTGTATAAGAAATGGAATACCATTTATTGTTTTGGTTCGCAAGCCACGTTTGTAGTTCTTCTACATTCGTTAGCTTTCCACGAAAATCAAAAAAGAAACGAGCATTCTCCGCGTCACATTCAATTGTGATACAAACATAATTTTCAACATATACGTCTAAACTATGCTGAAGCATCGAGAAAAACTGATTCGTCCATGTACATACAGTCTCATCTAGATGAGATAAGTTATGTAATTTCCCTAACACTTCGTACTCCAATAAGCACGGTTGCTGTTTCCAATTATATGTTAAAATCCACTCTGAAAATAAAGGCATTGATAGCCCTATCAGATTGGATTCTTGTCTAGCTTCTTGGACAAAACGATCGATGAGCCCATGAATCTCTTCCACTTTTCCAAGGGAAAGATTTCCTTTAACCATCTGCAAACGATTGAGCCAATCATGTCTTGAATGGCGCAATGCATCTATAATTGTCCATTTTTCATTCATTTAGATACCCCTTAATATAGAAAAACTCTAACCTGCACTCAGGTTAGAGTTTTCCGTGAGTTCTTATGCTTCTTGAGCAACAGGATATACGCTCACTTGTTTGCGGTCACGACCAAGACGCTCAAAGCGTACTACGCCGTCAACTTTCGCGAATAAAGTGTCATCGCCACCACGACCAACGTTAACACCTGGATAAATTTTTGTACCGCGTTGACGGTAAAGAATTGAACCACCTGAAACCGTTTGACCATCTGCGCGTTTAGCACCAAGACGTTTTGACTGAGAGTCACGACCGTTCTTTGTACTACCTACACCTTTCTTAGATGCGAAAAACTGAAGATCTAATCTTAACATACGTTACACCTCCTGCACTTTTTCTATTAAACGGATATACTTTCCGTAATCAAGTTCAATCGTCTTAAGTGAAACAACCAATCCTTCTAAAAGTATTTGTGCTTTTTCTGCTGTATGAACGTCTAAATCATTAGGCAATTCATACGTCAAGAATCCGCCATCACTTCCGAGTTCAATAGTTGCCTGCACATTACAAAGTTCTTCCACTGCATTTATAGAACCAAACACAACCGCTGTAGTTCCAGCACAGACAAGATCTTGTCCATGTGGCGCATAATTGGCATGTCCAGTCATTTTAAATGATTGGATACTTCCTAGTTTCGTGCGACTTATCGTAATTTTAATCATCTTAACCAGAATTAAGCGTTGATAGCTTCAACTACTAGCTTAGTGTAAGGTTGACGATGACCTTGTTTCTTACGATTGTTCTTTTTCGCTTTGTATTTGAAAACGATGATTTTCTTAGCGCGACCTTGTTTTTCAACTTTCGCAGTAACTGTTGCACCTTCTACAACTGGGCTACCAACTTTCACGTTTTCGCCACCAACGAAAAGAACTTTGTCAAAAGTAACAGTTTCACCAGCTTCAACATCTAATTTTTCAATGTAGATTGCTTGACCAGCTTCAACTTTAATTTGTTTTCCACCTGTTTCGATAATTGCGTACATACTTGCACCTCCTCTTAATTACTAAGACTCGCCAAAAACGAGGTAGACATAAAATGTCTTTAGGGAACCTGTCTTGTGCGGTTGTAGCATATAGCAGTTTAGGTGCTATAAACTATAACATAAAAATATTACCATGACTCATTGACTATTGTCAATGAATGTTCTGCTAACTATTTTTTCCGTTCTACAATTTCTTTCTTACTTCCAAAACGGATAATAGCGTACTTTTCGATAATATCATCTTTGAAATAAATTTCAAATGGAATATTTTTTTGTAATTCTTTTTGTGAAAAATGTTTTTGCAAAATTTTTGGTGCAGCGATTAATACTGCTTCATCTTCTATATTGCCATATGTAATTAACTCTCTCTCTAGCTCATATGCAATTGTTTCATAAGACATAACATACCCGGTCGCTTTACAAGGTACACATTCTTCTAATAATACGTCACGTAACGAATGTTTCTTACGTTTTCGCGTCATCTCTAAAATACCTAACTCTGTAAACCCAAGCACTCTTGTATATGTGCGATCATCTTGCATAGCAGCTATGAGGCGTTCTCTTACCTTCTCTTTATCTTCCCGTCTTTTCATATTAATAAAATCAATTAATATCATCCCGCCAATATCACGAAGTCTTAATTGACGAGCAATCTCTTCCGCAGCCATTTCATTTGTGTGAAATACGGTATCTTGTAAATTTTGTTTTCCAGTAAATTTACCTGTATTCACATCAATTACAGTCATCGTCTCCATTTGTTCTACAATTAGATAGGCACCATTTGGTAGCCACACAATTTTTTGAAGTGCTTTCTCGATTTCACGATCTATTCCAAAATGGTTAAACATCGAAGATTTTTCATTATAAAAGGATACTCTTTCTTTCCCTACTTTTTCTTCTAATTCTTTTACTATACTTCTCGTATCTACAACTATTTTTTCAATTGTTTCAATTGGGTTCTCCTGAAATACACGATCTAAAAACGTCGCTGGTTGATGAAGTAGTAAGGGCGCCTTCCCTTGATCTTCTTTTCTTTTTAACTCTTCATATAACTGCTGCAACCCTTGCATTTCAGCTTGTATTTCATCGATCGTTCCTTTTTCAGAAGCAGAACGGAAAATGTATCCACCCGTTCCTTCTACTTCAATTCCCAGTAACTGTTGTCTTCTTGTATTATTTTTTATTTTCCGAGAAACAGCGCGCATGTCATCATACGGCATGTAAACGACATATTTTCCGGTAAATTCTATCTTCGCCGTTAATTTTGGCCCCTTCGTATCAATTGCCTCTTTCACAACTTGTACAAGTATTGCCTGCCCTTCATGTATGCGATATGAAGATGGTACATCATCAAACGAAAGATATGCATGTTTTTCTAATCCGATATTTACAAAGGCTGCGTTCATTCCAGCAATTGTTCTTACGATACGCCCAACATAAATATGTCCGACAATCTCCTGCTCTTCATTCCGTTTCCATAAAAGCTCGACAATTTTTTGTTTCTCTTCTATCGCAACACGCTTTTCCGAACCAGTGTAGTTAATATATAACGTCTTCAAAATTCTTTCCTCACTTTTCATTTCTTTTCCTTACAATATAAAAGGTTAGTGTCGTCGTCAACACTAACCAATTAATTCTTCAACAGATGAGGTTGTTCGTTTTTCAGCAAAATACGCATACAACAATTCATTTTCGTCCAATGTGTAATGCTCTTTATATTTTCCATGGACGATAATAGAGTGTTTATATCCTCTGCGAAATTTTGTGAAAATCGTATATAAATGATCTTCCGTTTTCACCTCAATAGGTGCTATTTTTTCAATATCTCTTTTATTCCCATAATAACGCTCTAATAAAAAACGCATAAATGCGTACCGTCTTTGTTTCCATTCTTGATATAAAGAAATCGCTAGAAAAACGAGTAATACCCACATCATAATGTTATTACTATTCCAAAGTAACTGCCATCCTAATATTAAACTAAAAAAAACACATGACAATTTCATCATCTTTTCATGTGCTTGTAAATAGGGAAAACGATATGATAATACATTAAATAATACTTTTCCGCCATCAAGTGGCCAAATAGGCAATAAATTAAACCCTAAAATAATGACATTATTCCATACAAAGAAATGGTACAAATCATCAGTTACCCAGCCCGCTTGATACAAAATGTAAGCGGCCGCAATCATCCATATATGCTGAATTGGCCCCGCCATAACGACAATTAATTCTTCTTTTAACGATTTATTCCCATGCTCTTCCATCTCAACTACGCCACCAAACGGCAAAAGCTGAATTTGTTTAATACGCCAATTATAATACGCTGCGGCAAAAGCATGCCCAAGTTCATGAATGAGAACGATACAAAATAACAATAGTAACTCTTTAAAACGCGCCGTAAAAATACCGATGACAATAATAACCCAAAACAACGGATGCACGGAAATTTTCGTGAAAACATCCCTATATTTAATCAAATGAAATCACCTGAATTGGATCAATAAATTTTCCATTCTTTTTTATTGCAAAATAAAATTTGCCATTTTTATTATTTTCATCATTACTCACTATTCCAATTTTTTGTTTCTTTGAAACGTAATCATATAATTTTACTGACATATCATTTAAATTTGCATACCATGACTCCGTGCCATCAGCGTGCTGAATTTGAACTGTATTTCCAAGTTCTTCTTTCTTGCCCGCAAAAACAACTAGCCCTTCATTCACTGACTCAACTGTTGCATTTGTAGCTGTTTGGACAAATACACCTTGACCATTTTTTTGAAAGCCTTGCATCACCTTTCCAGAGGCAGGAATTGCATAATCTTTTTGCTGAATTGTTCCTTCCTTTCTTTCATTAGGCGAATAGAATACGAGAGGTTTTCCAAACTGCTTTTCGTACCATTTCGCTACAGTGGCAAACTGAAACTCCTCTTTCATCACTTTTTCTGTAACAGCTTTAGCACCATCGAAAGAAGAAGGCGCATTCTTATATAAAATAGCAACAGAAAGAACTAATATTGCTGACAGCAAAACTTTGAAGAGAAAAACTTCTTTTCGAAATAGAGGATGAATTTCCTTCTCCCCCTCTTCAATAAAGACCGTTTCGCTATCAAAATTTCCTCCCTCAAAATACCGCTCTTCTTCTAGCAATTCTTGCTCTGCTTTCCTTTTCGCAATCCGCTTTTTAATTTCTTCCACTCTTCTATTCTTCATACTGTCTCCTTTCTTTCGTTAGCCTTATTTAACATAGAAACAGTTATATACAGTTTGTACATATGTATGAGTTATAGAAGGAAGATATTCATGCGAAGAAAAAAGAAAGCACTCCGCATTTATGCGAAGTGCTTTTAACGGATTCCAAAGAAATTTTTCATCTTTGTAAATACCGATACTTTTTCTTGTTCAAATGCTTGTAATGGTACATTCTCACCTAATAAGCGTCTTGCAATATTACGATAAGCTATTGCTGCTTTCCCACTAGGTTGCAGTGCTACAGGTTCACCTGTATTCGTAGCACGAATAACTTCATCATCATCCTCGACAACTCCAAGAAGCTCGATTGACAGTGTACGTACGATTTCATCAACATCTAACATATCCTGTTCATGAAGCATATGGCTACGCACACGGTTAATGACAAGTTTCGGTGGTTCAATATCCTCTTTCTCTAAAAGCCCGATAATACGATCCGCATCACGCATTGAGGATACTTCTGGTGTTGTTACAACGATTGCTTTATCCGCACCTGCTACTGCATTTTTAAATCCCTGCTCAATCCCCGCAGGACAATCAATTAATATGTAATCATAATCTTGACGTAATACTTGTATTAATTCATCCATTTGTTCAGGTGTTACCGCCGATTTATCGCTCGTTTGTGCTGCAGGTAATAAATAAAGATCATCAAAACGCTTATCTTTAATAAGAGCCTGAGGTAAACGACAACGCCCTTCAACGACATCAACAAGATCAAATACAATACGATTTTCTAGCCCCATTACTACGTCTAAATTGCGTAAACCGATATCTGTATCAATTAAACACACTTTTTTTCCAGATAACGCAAGGGCTGTACCAATGTTCGCAGACGTTGTAGTTTTACCTACTCCGCCTTTTCCAGATGTAATTACTATTGCCTCTCCCACAGCTATACAATTCCCCTTTCTAACTTTGTTAAATCAGGTCTAAGATGAGTGAGAAGTTGCAGGCGATCGACAACAATGTGATTGTTCTCATTAATGTACGCACATTCTGCCGCCTCTGCTCCGTCTTCTTTCTCTTCCGGAGCCCGCATTGTCACATCACTAATTCGGAGTTGCATAGGGTTCATACTAGATGCAGCAATAACAGCTTCTGAATCTCCATCATACCCCGCATGTGCAATTCCTCTTAATGATCCCAAGACAAAAATATTCCCCCCAGCGATAACCGTTCCGCCTGGATTAACATCTCCAATTAATAATAAATTGCCTTTTACATGTAACACTTGTCCAGAGCGAACAATTTTGGAAATAGGGACAATTTCTGTTTCTTCTTTCCAAGCTATTGCTTCTGCTTTTGTTATAACATCACTTTCGATTGATTCTACAACAAGGTTCTTCTTATTGCGAATTAACGTACGAATCTCTTCTTGTTGTACTTCTGTTAAATAGCGATTTCCTACTTTAACACGCACTTCAATTAAAGAACGTCCGTCACTCTCATAGTAATGTGTAGAAAGCTTTTCATCCAATTCTTTTAGTAGCTCAGAGAATGAACAGCAATCATCTAAATGAAGTGTTATTCCATCTTTTGTCCCTTTTATCGTTACATTTTGTTGCTTTTTTTCTTCCACTAAAGTTCACCCCACCGATTCAATTCGACATAAAATTAGAAAATCCTTTTTTCCTTTTCTTCTATCGCTTTTGAAAGACGCACTAAATATCGTCTCAGTGGGAAACAAACTATTAACAAGAAAATTCCATTTAGCAATAAAGTAGCAAGGAGACGATCTGTGAAAAAGACAGATGCTGACATGTGAGTACGTCCTAACAAAGTTAAAAACCCATACACATAATACTCTAATGCTGCAATGCCAGCCAGTACGATAGAAGCGACAATAAATAAATTCAATTGTAATACCTTCATCACACTATAAACTAAATAAGCTAAAATCGGATAAGCAAAAATATATATTCCGACCAGTTCTGTGTATACGGTATCAAATAAGAAACCAAATAATAGTCCGTAGTAAATCCCTTGAACCTGACTATAGTACACCGTAATAAAACATAACACAATTATAAAGAAATGCGGTGCTGCTATACTGCCTTTCCAAAAGACGTCTGTTGGAACAACAGTAGAGAACATATTTTCAAATAAAAAAACAAAAAGGAGCAAAAGAGGAAGAGCTGCTCTTTTTAAAATCGTCATCATCTCTTCTTCCCCTCCTATTCTAACGGCGCTGTAGGCGTAGCGCGTTTGGCAACCGTAATATGCTCTACGTCATTTAAATCAGCAGCAGGTTTTACATAAGCTGTTTTTGTTAAACCGTATGGATCTGGCTGAACATCAACGATTGTTCCGATCACAAGCCCTTTCGGGAAAATATCCCCAAGCCCAGACGTTACAACTAATTGATCTTTTGCTACTGGTGCATCAGAGCCAATCTTTGTGAAAAGAAGTAATTGTTTTTCTTTATCATAACCTTCAATCAATCCAAAGATTTTTTCTTGACCTTGTACAATAGCAGAAACACGGTTTGTTCGGCTCATAGAACTTAACAACTCTACTGATGATGTAAACTGCGATACACTTTTCACTCGTCCAACTAAACCTTGTGAAGTGATTACAGCCATATCTTTTTTAATTCCTTGCTGTGCCCCTTTATCAATTCCAATTAAATCGTACCATTTATCTGGATTACGAGAAACAACAGTAGCTGGAATTTCAGTATAATCGCTATTCAACTCTTTTTTACCAGTTAACTCTTGTAATTTCTTTTTATCATCTTCTAATTGCTTTACGTCACTTGATAACTTTGCATAGTTATCTAACTTTGCTTTTAATTCTTTATTCTCTTCATACGTGCGCTTTACATCTTCTACGTTCTCGAAGAATCCGGCAACATAATTCGCTGGCTTTTGGAATACACGTTCTACAACACCGACAGTATCTTTTATAAACTGCTCTGGCCATGATAAACTGTTCCGTTCTTTCAATGAGATTCCAATCAATGCCACGAGAAGAATAATACTAACTAACAAAACAATTAATCTTTTGTTTAAGAAAAACTGTGGCACGTTCACACCCTCTTAATTTCATTGATTTTTATTTTGCAATATTATCGAGCAGCAGTTTTGAAAAGGTCGATATTGTCTAATGCTTTACCCGTTCCAATTGCTACGCAATCTAATGGATCCTCTGCAACAAGAACTGGCATATTTGTTTCTTCACTAATCACTTTATCTAAGTTACGTAGTAATGCCCCACCACCTGTTAATACGATACCACGGTCCATAATATCCGCTGCTAATTCAGGTGGAGTTTTTTCTAGCGTATTTTTAACTGATTCTACAATTGCATCTACTGTATCTTTTAATGCATCTGCAATTTCTTCTGGTTGAATTAGTACTGTTTTTGGTAAACCACTTACTAAATCACGACCGCGAATTTCCATAGGCTCGATACCTTCTGGCTCGCCTGCAGAACCGATTTCTAATTTTAGTGCTTCTGCTGTTCTTTCACCGATCATTAAGTTATAGCTCTTCTTAATGTACTGAATGATTGAATCGTCCATATCATCACCAGCAACACGAACTGATTGACTTGTTACAATACCACCTAAAGAAATAATTGCAACTTCTGTTGTACCACCACCGATATCAACAACCATACTACCAGTCGGCTCCCAAACAGGTAAGTTTGCACCAATTGCTGCCGCAAATGGCTCTTCGATTGGATAAGCATCACGAGCACCAGCTTGACGAGTCGCATCGATTACCGCACGTCTTTCTACAGCTGTAATACCAGATGGTACACATACCATTACGTATGGTTTACGTGAGAAGAATCCATTTGATTTTTGAGCTTGTTGAATGTAGTATTTCATCATTATTGCTGTTGTTTCATAATCAGCAATTACACCATCCTTCATAGGGCGAAGTGCCACTACGTTTCCTGGTGTACGACCAATCATTTGTTTTGCATCGCTACCTACCGCAACGATTTGTTTCGTATCAGTTTGTAATGCTACTACTGAAGGTTCACGTAAAACTACACCTTTTCCTTTCACATATACAAGCGTGTTCGCTGTTCCTAAGTCAATTCCAAGATCGCGAGTAAATCCACCAAATCCAAACATATCATTTATCTTCCCTTCTTATTTTCACGGACTCATTTTTCTTACTTTATATTTATAAAAACAGTACGTTTTTTTATATCTGTATCCTTCTTGTAGATAATTTTCTACAAAAAACTCATAAATCACATTATAAAACAAAATAGGTAAAAAGAATAGTCTTAAATATGACCTTTTTCCTTTAAACTCACGAATTTATGGTCACCTATTATGATATGATCAAGCACTTCAATTCCAATAATCCGACCACATTCTACTAGTCGTTTTGTAACTTCAATATCTTCACGGCTCGGCGCCGGATCTCCTGAGGGATGGTTATGAAGACATATAGGTACAGTTTTGGCCAAAATAAATTTTATCCCTACCTTTATTATATAACTCCATATTTACCAAGGGGGTATAGGTAAAACCATTTCGACCATCCATTTATCCCCAAGGGCAAAATAGTTTACTACGTAGTATTTAATAACCCTTTCAATTAATGTAATATATTTTCAAGGGGGTATTCAGATGAACAGCAATTTAACAAATTACCGATTTGTCGTCAAAGAAATACCTATAAAGGAAACGATACGAGACATAATTGTTACAAATAGAATTATTGCTATTGGGGTCCAGGATAAACAAACGGGCGTTACAATACCTCATCCACTAACAGACTTTATAAGAATTAAATATGCATACATGGGAAAATCCTTAAACTCACAAACAATACCAGCCTATATCGTTTGTCGTTTTCTGAATTTTATATATTGTGAAATAAAAGAAAGGAACGACATTTTCCTATCACTTCAAAGTGAAGGGATTAGGGGCCTCACCCTTAGTCATGGAAGTAAATATATTTCATACTTAACATTATGTGGACTTAAGCGTTCTACTGTCCTACAGCACGAAGGGATATTAACTAAGTTTTATCTATATTTACAAGAACTAGATTTAATTGACCAACACTTTGAAGTAAAATCAAGAACGGATGCTAATGGTAATCCTATAATTGAATCATTATTTAGACATGCGAGCCTCCAAACTAGATTCCCTTCAAAAGATACCATGAAGAAAAGAACTGCAAAGTTAAAAGATTTCGGTGTAAACAGATACTCTCTTACTGCGCACTTTATTCAAGTAGCACGAAAAGTAGCGCCTGACATTGCCTTTGGTGTTTGCTTACAGTTCTATGGCGGCCTACGAAAAGGAGAAGTTGTAAACATCACTAGAGGAGATATCTTTGCTTCTACAAGAGAAAGTCTATCTGTACAAATTCAGGATAACCGAAATAAATTATTCTCACACTTAAAAGATACAAAAAATGAGTATCCAAAACGATTAAATTACCTTAAAACCCATTTAACTAGACAAAGCGTATTAGATAATGATCTGGTATGGGAAGTGTATGAAGAACATAGAAAGATGCTCGAAATAAAACAAAAGGAAATAAAAAATCCTTTTGCTTTCTTCATTAATAAAGATGGGAACGCCATGTCTGGAAAAGTATACGAAAAAAGATTTAAAAAGATAAAAAAGCATTTTCTTAAATCTTTATTAACAGCCGAACGATATGATGATTACAGGCTATTTAGCGACTCTTACTGGGGGACACATATAGGAAGAGGTATTTTCACAAATTTTTTGATGGATATGGGATTAAGCATTACTCAAATTGCTATCGGGCGTGGTGATAGAAGTATCCACTCCGCAATGGACTATGTAGATGAAAAACTAACAATAGAATCTATAAAAGAAGCAATGGACGAAATTAAAAATATCCCTATTGAACGTATTGGATTTATTGAAGATAATCTTGTTAAAAAAATCTGGAAAGATGGTGTGCTCAAACGTGAAAAAAGATTTGGTTCCTATTAACTCAGTAGCAATTGATCCTGAATTTAAATGCTTGAACATGAGTCGATTCAAATTACAACAACTTGAAAAAGAGGGGTTTATTACTATAAAGAACGAGAACAATACCTCTTTCGTATCAATATTAGAGATAAAAGAATATATAAAAATTGAAAGTGAAATACACGAAAACTACTTATCCATTCATTCATTTATTGAACAAGTATTTCACGTAAAAAAAAATGCAAAAATTACCCACTATAAAGAAGGACTTATTAAAAATAAAGAGCAATTGTTAATTGATTTTAAAGTATTTAGAAACAAAGAGTATATAAAAAAAATTGACATGCTACGTTTTTCAAAAGAATTTATACACAGAGATGATATATTAAAGCAACTTAATCTATCACTACACGATTATCATATGATTTTAAGAAAAACAGATATAAACGAGGTAAAGATAACTATTAAAAACCCATTCATTTCAATCAGTGATTTCAACATACTCAAACAAGCTACTGTAAAATACAATACCAACTCAAATGAATCTACATGGTTGATTGGGGCTAGGGTAGTAAAGGATGTTAAGTATAGTCATGTAGCAAAAAAAGTAGAGACCTTAATCAAGATAGCGCAATTGGGGCATTTTAAGTACTTCTTTGATACCGATAATAAGTTCTTCGTTGAAGAGAAATCCTTCATAAAGTACGCTAAATTAGTAGGTGAACTACAACAACATTATTATAAACTCACCAAAATTACTAGATTATTTGGTATAAAACAATTTAAAATTTCTCAGCTACAAGTTAATTTCATCCCAAATCTTCTTCATATATGTAAATCTATAGGAATCAAATACAAAAAATTCGAAATACCAATTGAGAGGGAGTTTATATTTATTGAACGTACCGGGTTGGATCTGTTCTTTGAAAAATATATTTCAAACAATGACGTAGTACAGGAGTATCAAATAACTCACAGAGACCTTAACCACTGGATTGGAAAAAACAATATAAAAAAATTAACATTTCACTACACATTATCCTATTATTTCAAAAAAGATATTGAACACCTATTCGTTCATACTCCCCAGCTTTCACTTAGCAACACCGAACCCAGAGCGCCCTTTAAGATTAATAGCTATTATACATTAAAAGAAGTCAAAGACATTTTAAATGCGAATGATACAGAACTCCAACAAATTCGAAAGGAAGAAAATCTAGATTTCCTTTATTATAAAGACACCACAATATATCTAAAAACAGATATTAACCAATTAAAGCAACTTCAAGAAGAAGCAAAAATAAAATATTGCACTCCACAATACCTTCGAAATAAAGGTTATTCTCAGCATGTTGATAAGTATTTCACTAGGTACAAAACATCTTATTTAATTAAAGTAGCTTTAAATAGCAAAAATCGTCGTAGCTTTGTTTATTTAAAATCCGAAGTAGACGCCTTTATTAAAGAAGATACAATTAAGCAACAAATCGCTCAATTAAACTATAGTAAACCAACTGATTCCTTCTTAACTCAACTAGATATATATGAGCTCACATTCCCTACAAATTGTTGGTATACAAAGAATCAGTGGATGAGCTATTGTATCAATAAATTGAAACTATCTAAGGCACACAAACTAACAGTTGAAGCAAATGTATCTCAACTAGTAAAGTGTACAAAGCACCTCATTAATTCGCTAGGAAATCAAGAACTCTATCTCAAATCTTCTAAAGAAATTAACCTTTTATTATTTAATGAGCAAATCCCTATTACACATCAGTTTGTTTTATATGCATTTATAAATAGCTATTATCATGAATTAAAAGTTAACAGCTTACCAACGTTCAACTTAAAATTGATAAAAAATCCATATGCCACAAAATCAACAAAGAAAGATAAAGATATTTATGAATATGAACAATACCAACTTTTATTCCATTATACAAATAACATAACATTACACAAAACGAAGGCGATCAATGACGCTATTAATAAAACCCATGACTATAAATACCAAAGGAAGCACAACACATTAAGTAAACATTACGCCTCTTCATGGTTATATATACTAATTCACTTAAACAATGCTTGGCGACACAAAGATGTATGTGAAATCCCCAATGTTGATTTAAAACTAATTCATATAACATCTCTACAACAATTCAAAGATCAAGAATTGAGCATCGAAGATGCTCAAAAGGTTATCAACCAACTTATTGCAAAAGATTTAACCGTCTCAAAAACACAAGTAACTAACCGTTTTTTTTGCTCAAGAGATCTTACAATTTCTTTAGCAACGGCAGTAATTATATGTCAACTTGTAGCAAATGAGTGTTTTCCAATACGTAATCATATTATTGATTTCGGAAATAAACATCAATACTTTACTGAGACGGCTCAAAAAGCTTTCTTTAAAAATTTTAGTGATTCGCAGTTTATTTTTGAAAATAGGAAAATGAATAGAACCTTATTATCATTTATGTATATTTTACTTCTTCAAAAAGGACATGGAGGAGCTGCACTTGAAGTCGCTCAAAGACTACGTGCACATGCAGACTTTGAAACTACTAATATTTATATACACATCCCAGAAAAAGAATTAGATCACTTATCTCGCCAGCTATTTCAAAGAAAACACTTTGGATATATTACTAACCTTTTTGCCGAAGTACTTTTAGGAGAATCAAATAATCGCGAACAGAGAACACATGAAATTACTGTATTAAATAAAAAATTTAAGGATATTTACCAGATAGAAGCTACATCTGAATTTATTAATAGTGTTCTATCAGAAAAAAAATTAATTGGTGACATGATTTTAAACATGGGAAAGGAAGCTGTCATAGATTATTTATTCAAACTAAATTCTAATGTACTTCCTAGCCGAGAGGAACATATCCAATGCTTAGTATCAGAAACAGGCTGTATCTACCCAGCAAAGAGCTGCAAACAATGTGTATATGCCATCCCTAACTTTTATGCACTTTCCGCAATTACAGAAAGTATTAGTTCCCATTTAAAAAGCTTTAAAGACCAATTTGAAAACACTACCTATAATACTGAGCGGATAAAGTTAGCTAATCTTTTATACATGGAGATGGATATATTACACGATGCTTGTGTTTCATTTGGAAAAGAAGAAGTATTCCAGTTTTTCGAAAAAAAACAAGAAGGCTATTTTGAGTTATTGGCTTTATTAGATAATCTAGAACTCGAAAAAGACATCGAAGAATATCTCACCTATGTCCCTACAACACAGTACGAATTATAGGAGGATATATGAATATTATTAAACTAGGAATAGATGAAGAGATAATAGAAGCTCTATCAGAATCATCATTTTCTCTACTGACCACCATTGAAGAATCCAAAAGCACGTTACGACAATTAAAGAAATTAGATTTACTGATATCTGGTGAATTCGATGATGATTTGTGGTTATTGGCAAACCCTAACTCTAAAGGCAGAACACATAAAATTGACTTCAACGCGTTACACACACATATGTTTAGTACTGATTTACCAAATGAGTTTAAACTCATAGTTAAGTGTTGGATTTCAGAGTTATTAAATAAATTTAAGATCGCAACCGTAGTAAACCAATATTATCACTTCTTACTAGCATTTAAAGAAACCCATGGCTTCCAAAAAGAAATTGTTAGTCAATTCATAGAATGGTTACATAAACCAATCATTGAAAACAACACTAAAATCTACTTAATAACTTCAATGTTGAATTTTTTTGACTATAGCGACCTTGAGGTTGGAGAGGTTTTCATCCCTAAACTTCATGAAGTAAACTCTAAACTTAATTTTATTCATAGTGTTAGGCAACTTCCTCCTTCAAAGGAAATACTGAAATTTTCTTATTACTTAGAAAAACATTTTGAAACAATTAAACAGCTAGAAACAAAAGGAGGTTTAGATATAACAGTACAAAAAGAAAAATTTTTGTATTACCCCCTTTTAATCTGGTGGAAGCTTACCAATGTTATACCTATAAGAAGTGTAGAATTTGCTGCCATAAAAAGAAATTGCTTATCCGTCAAAAATAATGAGTACTTCATACATCTTCCAAGAAGAAAGATACAATCAAACAATAAACGCAACATCCAAATACTTGATACTGTCGCTATATCAAAAGATATATATGATCTCATAAATAATTATATTAACGATACTCAATCCTATGGTTATTCTAATACCCTAGTTTCATATCCTTCTTTAATATGGACAGATTCATCTAATCAAAGAAAACGACAGAAAAGGGTTAGCACTGATTTTAATCGTGAGAATCTGCAAAGATTAATTACAAAATTTTATAAAGATGTACTTAATAAAACGTATAATTGTGATATTCCTAAAGAATATCATCTCAGCCCTAATGATACTAGACACCTTGCCTTCATTTCCCTCATGATGCAAGGAATTTCTCCAGTTGAAATCGCAAGACTCGGTGGACATCAAACAATTAATGCACAATACCACTATTCATCTCATATAGAATATTGGATTGATAGTGAAGTATTTAAATTATTTTCCAAATTTAAATACTTGAAAGAAAATCAACATAAAGGACAAACTTCAGATACTATAAATGATTCTTTTATTCCTAAAGAAATTCAATTAAAAGCATTTGCTCCCCCTACCTCGTCTTTTCAAGGAAAATTAAAAATAGGTTATTGTACAGATGCCTTGCAAAGATGCGAGTCTGAAGAATGTATGCTTTGTTCTCATTGGAGAATTAACACAAAAGAGCTTCTGGAAAAAGAAGAACTAATTAAAGAAATATTGTTAAAAAAAAGAAAGCATATCCATGAACTCTTTGCGTTTATAAAAAATTTACATTCAAATATTTTAAAAGACGAATTGACAAGAATAAATCCTAATACGTTAGGACGGCTAAAAACTACCTCAAAACAAGTTCAAGCCGAGATAAGTAATTTAACAGCGCTACAAACTCTGAATTCTAAAGGGGACATTTTTGATGAATAAAGTGGGGCGTAAAGTAAAATTAACAGAGACTCAAGTAAAAGAAATAATCTATTTGTATAAAACGGAAAAAAATGTATCAGGTCAGATTAAATATTCGGATATCTATTGTTTTTCTAATTATTTAGTTGAGCAAGGTCGTTTAGATACAAGTACATCAGAATCTTTTTGGAGAAAACAAGGTCGCCTAGGAAGAGAATTAGTAGATGAAGCTAATGCTGTATTTACTCATCGGCTCCCTATTTCAAATGATGCAAAAACAGCAGTTCCAAACATAGTAGATCTAGTTGATAAAAAATACGCCAATAAAGAGGCTTTAATTAACAGCTTACTTCCATTAGAAAAGCTGATTATTAAGGGAATACAAAAAGAAAACGAGCTTAAACAAAAAAATGAAGACTATCAAAAGCAACTCTCCATACAAAAAGAGAAATATAACAAATTACAAGAAAAACAAAATCAGATTCAGCTACTTTTATTTGATCTATATCATCACATATTAATAGAGTCTAGTCATAAAACCAAAGGAATGGCTATAAGAGCTATGGAAGAATTATTTACTAGTCCCATTGACTTTTTCAAGGAATTCCAAAAAACTAATCCAGCAAATAATTCATCTAGGAATGTAATTTCGATCAATAGTAATAAAACCGAAAGGAAGTTATCAAATCGATTTAGAGACAAATTTGATTAATTTTTTGTATACTAATTCCACTTTAAATAAAATATTATCATTTTTTACTACATCCTGTAGACTTGAAAGAAAGTTTAATTAAAGCCTAGATAAAAAATTTGATTTCATCATAAAAGAATCCCAATTATAAAGAAAGTACTAAATGGCAGCATAGCTCTTCAGCAAATAATTGTAGTCTACCTTGAAACAAAACATTCATAAAAAACGTTATTCTTTCTAATAATCTTCTTTAGAAAGAATAACGTTTTTTACACTTGAGAGTAGTCAATATCCTTAAGTTGATGGGCATGTATGGGTGATCTAACCACTGTATAAATCACCTCTTTTATCTTTCACCCATTTTAATAATTTTCAGTCTTTCCTCATTAGATACACTACTTTATATCTATTTATATTTTCATACATCCCCCTGAGGTAAATAGTTTCCTTAGGGGGATCATAATCTTATTTTTTCACAGACGTCAAATTTAAAAATTCTTATTTATTGTGTCTTGTAAAACCTTAATTTCTTGATTGAAAGAAATTTTCTGTTTTTGAATATATATTTCATTATTGTTTAAACGAGGATATAAAAGTGCTTGATAAATTATTTCCTTATCATTACCTTTCCCTAATAATTCTTTTATTTTATTATAATTAGAGTTAACTACTTTTGAGTATGCAAATTCTTTTACTTCCTCTCCACTTAAGATCATATCAATCGATTTAAGGTATGATAAAGTAAGATAATTTAACTTATCTCTATATGAAATTGGGAATTTAATAAACCCTGTTAGAAGACTATTATCTGCAACTCCTAAATCTTTAAAATATTTAATCGTCTGCATTCTTTCATTTTTATCTAATTCTACAAAATTAAGTAATGCACGAGTGTGATTCTCATTATTTCTATACCATTGTAATACATTACTCATAGATAAATTCACATTACTCACATCAGGAACAATGAATTTACATACATTAAATCCCTTATAGCTATAATCTTTAAAATACACTTTGTTCCCTAACTCTAAAAGTAATTTTTCATAAATAAATAATGCAGAATCATTATCTTCACCAAATTCATATGTAAAATTATCAATAGATTCTTTATTAAAGAATTCAGGAGGATAATATCCATCGCCATCTTTCATTATATCCTCTAGATTTTTTTCAATCAAAACTTTATTCTCTGGATAAATTCTAGCTTTCCAAAAATCATTCTCAAGCTTTCGACCTTGCATTAGTTCTGTAAAACATCTTTCTAAAGCAACTGTAAAAGAAAAATGAGCTCCAAACTTAACAAAATACTTTCCATCATTCTTTTTATAAACAATCACACAGACTACCGGTAGTTGCTCTTTAATACAAACCGAACGCACCTCTATTTCTAATTCATTTAGATCTTTAAACTGATTAATTTTTTCTACTAACTTATCATCCGCTAACTGTTCCCAATTTTCAATCATTGGGAGGGTCATCCTATTAATTACAGATTCCCTGTTTGCATATCTCTCAAAAACTTCACTTAACCCCTGTATCTTAGCCTCCAATAATGTATTACCAAATGCTATACCATTTGTTGTATACATTGCATCTATGTATGAAACAGGAATATCTATAGATTCTTTATTAAAATAATCTTCATAAGTTTCTATAACTATTTTTTTCTCATCTAAATCTTTAAAGTAATATTTTTGAATTTCATTTAAAAAATATTGATCTATGTTTGCATTTAACTTTTCATTTACAAAATCAATATCATATCCAAGACTATCAACAACACTTAAATTCCTGTCTAATTCAATACTTTTTTGATCCATTTTATAATTAAATCTAAATAAAACACTTGACAAAATCCTCTCCGTTAGTTCTCCATATGCGCTTGCTTGTGTAAAAATATCAGTTGTCCCTTTTCCATTTACAAATAATGGAGTTGTATTTAATTGCAATAGTTGAGACTTAAATCCATTTGTATTTAGTAACTCATGTTCCTTAATGTTTACTTGAAGGTCTTTTAAAAAAACCTTAATTTTATTAATCGTTTCCTTTGGATCTACCATTTTATGTCTATTATAATTCACTTTCATTTCTCCTTTTCTATAAAATAATATCTTCTGCCGAAAAATTCTTTTTATTAATCATAAAAATTTTCCCTTTACACAAACTTATATCTTCTACACATAAATTCATCAAATTCTCATGGTATTTTGGTAATTCATAAGTTAGCAGTGAAGAGATTAAAGCATTAGCTTCCAATGATAAAGGTGTATTTTCAAAATAGTGCCCTTCGTATATTTTTAAAACTGATACTTTCTGTTCATTTCCAATTAAACCAGGGCCAATCACTATTTCTTTCTTTGTCTCACCGTAATACAACCTAATTAAATTTTTCTTATTACAAGTATCCTCTATATACTCGATGTCGTCTCTAGACACACTATTATAATTAACCAAATAAACCTTTTTATCATTACACACAGCATTATTAAATATGCTTTTAAGCTGATTAGTTGAATACCTGCTAACTCTAAAATTATCAAACGATAAATCCTCATATACAGAAATATTGAAAATTCGGTAAAACAAATGAAACATTTCAATATTTATTTGTATTAAATTACTCTTCAAAACATAAGAATCTTTTAAATTTAATGCAAACTGAATACTAAACTTTTGTATTTTTGCTAACTGCTCCAATTCTTCTTTACCAAATTCTTTTAGATATTTGTTAAAAGCGGGATTTATTAAATTAAATAATTTTTGCTGATCAGTGCTGTTTAAATCTATTTCATTTAATTTTTGAAATTGTTCTTTTCGATTATTCTTAATATCAAGAGCTTTTTCAGCCTTATTAGTTTTAAAATTATATATGACTAAAGTTCCTGCTTCTTCAAATAATCTATAGTTATTTTTCCAAAAAAGCATACATTCACCCCAAAGCTAAAATATATAGACATTCTTCAGTATCTAATTTTAAGGTTGATTTTACTTCTTCATTATAAAACCCGCCTAAAGGAACTGATTTAATATTATAATTACTTGCTACCAATTGAAGGTTTTGAGCCATATGCCCTGCCTCTAGTAGTGCCAATCTATATGATAATGCACCATATTTTGAAAATAACTTTTCAAATTCTATAGTTAAAAAAATTAATACATTGGCATCTTCAAAACTTTTAACTCCATACTTTGTAGAAGAACAAATTTCATTAAAATTATAGTTATTCAATTCATGAAGTACTTCTAATCCATCATCATTAACTCTCAATACCTTGTTGTCTATTTTTTTATCAATATTTTTTGCTATTAAATGAACATTAACTGTATATTCTGCTCCAGCCGAAGGATATGCTCTCTTATGCACTATATTTGTTCCATATTTAACTATTTCAGTAACACCTAGTCCTATGTTTAAAATAGCATGTAACTTACTTAAATCTACACAATTATTAAAATCCCATGAAGTTCTCCTTTTTCGAAAAATCTCATGTTTTTCCATTTCCAACTGTTCATTAACAATTAATTCATTCCAATTGATTGTCGAACATACTGTATTTATTACTTCTTCAGTATGAACACTCTTAATATGATTTATGTCCATGTTGCTACGTTCATGTGACGTTAAATAATGAAATTCCATCAACTTTAATATATTATTAAAATTAGACTCTTTCCGTTTCCACACTACACCCTCACCTACTTATACTCATTAATATTTTAGCATAGGATGCCTCCATATCTGCTGTAATACCCAATCGATTATTATGCATATGTATTTGAGAGCTTAATATATATAACATATAATCCTTATTGTTAAGAAGGTGTTTTATTATTTTTAACTCCGTTACAACTTTATTGATTTCTTCCATATAACACTTCTTACTATCTAATGATTTAATGGCAAATTTTAGTTGTTCAATTGCTTTCTCATTAACCTTGAAATTCATTCCATTTTCATATGTTTTCCAAAATGAATAATATTGTCCCATAAAATCATTCACATTAACATCCATGGTTTTTAAAATGCTATATGAAAAGTACAATGAAAGAAGTAATCGTTGATGAAGATTACTTCTTTTTGAAATAATATCACTCGCTAAGTTTGAAGATATATTAAAGATTCTTTCAGATATAGGCATTCCTATTGTCCCACCATACCTTTCAAGTTCAGGCACATACTCAATATATTCTATCGAATATGGGGTATACCATAATAAATTATCTTGATCTTCATAACTTTCTCGAACAGTTATCATTTCATAGTACTCTTTTTTTGAGTAAATCTTCTTATTCTCTATTGGATGTTTACTTATAGTATCTAATAAAATTTTTTCATATATATTACCATCGTCTAAAAACCTAATCCTTAAGTGCGGTCCTCCTTCCCAATACCTAATATAAAACCATTGAATATCTTTAAATATTTCTTTTAATTTCACTATTAATCTATCTTGATCATCGAAATTATGAATAAAATAATGAATAGATTTAATCACACTCCCACCTTTCTAACTTATAATTACTTGCTAAACCTTTATCACCTATCATACATGCATATAACGGAAATCCATGTACTTCCCCTTCACTTAAGATATATTTCTCGTTAATATTCCGAATACATCTACAAAAAAGCTTATTAGAAATTCTTGAATTTATTTCATTCATTAATTGTCCACTTAATAAATATGCATACGCCAAATCCTTTTGAGTGAACAAATATTCCGAATCAATAAATATCAGAACTAAATAAGAAACACTATCCAATTCTAAAAAATCCCCAACTTCAAATAATATCTTATGGAAATCTTGATTGAAAACTTTCACCTTTAAATACGGATACTTTGACACTATATCTTTTAAAAAGGAAAAATCAGCACATATTTTTCTTCTAAACGCCAATCCCTGTAGATTGTGACCACTAGTTCTCATATTCATATTTTGAAAATATAGATTATTGAAAGTTGAACGAATCATATTTCTAGAATTAATACATCGATTCTTAAAATCAACATAACTTCTATAATAGTCATCTTTATAGATAGTACGCGCATCAAAATCCACTTTATATTTAGTTTTAAAGATATACTCTGAACTTCTACTTTGAGAAACTGAGGATAACATGATCTTTACACCAGGAAATAAAAAATCATCATTACTAAATGTGCAATCGTGCGGAAAGATTTCTCCACCTTCCATAATTAAACCTTCATGACTTATAAATTGTTGTATATTATCAATTAAATGCCCACCATTAAGTAATGTTAATATAAATCCGAACTTTCCATATATATTATTTATTTCATATATATCAAAATATAAAATCAAAGCGATATTTTCATCTTTCTCATCCACTTCTATTTCATCTATTAATTCAAAACTAGAGGAATATTTCATTAAATAATAGGTGTACATTTTTTTATTGTATGTATGTTTTATCACCAACTTGTGAGTACCTATTCCCCTAGCTTCTGGAAATAACTTATGAGATTGATATGGATTTTCAAATTCTATTCTACATACAGAGAATGCTTTAGCTAATTTTTTTAAAAAAAATTCAAATTCTGTAGTAGTACGCACTTTTTCATTACATACTCTTGAAATATTTTCAATATAACGCGATGATTTCCATTCTTTCTCCCCAGTGACGTATCTATTGATAACCGAATCTTCTATAAAATCTTTTTTAAGGGAAGGGATGTGGTTCATCATAGTATTCTCCCCTATTAAATTCTACCTTATATCTATGCTTCGAATTATTAATAGCAGCATCTAGTCGATTAATGTTTATACGCTTATTCTTATAGCCAAAATACATTGTCTGCATTTCTGGTATCACAACTTTAACTACATATAAGCCCTTATTTTGTATAAATCTATTTTCTAAAAGAACACTATATATTTCTTTTATATTCTCCATTTTTTTAATTACGAATTCTACAGCTTCTACATCACTAAAATTCTTCTCTATCTTCGGATATACTTCATACAAATTCTTTTTTTTACTAGTTTCAATTAACCAATCGTACGTAGTAATTTTACTTGGATGTGAATAGTAATTAAAATGATCTGATAGACCTTCAACTTCAAATTTATTATTATATAATTTTCCTACCGCATTATTCGTTCTATAAATGTTATGTGCAACAATAGCTTCTTTTAAAGCCGCATCTACTGCTAATTCAGGGTCAATATGTGTCCCTGAGCTTACATATGTAGCAGGTTTTTCTTTATTTGATATGATTAAACAGAGAATTGTTGGTATATCTATATCAATAGCCATATCAAATAAATAAACTTTCTTTCCATCATTTTCGAAATTTTCTATAATATTTTTTTGTTCTACATTTAAACTCGCTACATCAATCATATCTAATTTAACTTTCTTGTGCCAAAACGTTAAAAATGCATCTCTTTCAATAAACTCTAATAATGCATATAACATCGCTTCGTGATAACTCGTTCCTATTGCGGTGCCATTAGAAGTTTCTAAAACCATTCTCTTATTATCTTTAACAACTAAATCAACAAATTGTAAAGGGATATTTGATGAATCATTTGTCTTATAATTATGTGCTTCAATATAATATATATTCTCATCTTCATACTCTTTCAATTCATTTCTAATATATGGATTTTCAATAACTTCCTTTAAGATGCCTCTGTGGGTACAATTTTCAATATTAAACATGCAAAATCTTTCTATCGCTTCTAAAATAGCTATATTTTCTGCTTCTTGAAAAGTGGTAGCCCTCCCGTATCCAACTATATTTTCTTTAGATTCTAAGATGGAAAATTCTGCTCCTACTATGCAATAATCACTGGAATTAATATCTTTATAAATATTATTTATTATTCCATATTTATTATCAAAAAGTTCGTTCTTCAAATAAGATAGTTCACTTAGATTTCTTATATGCCAATTTTTATTTAACATATTGTTTTTTTGCCTATTCTCATTAGACTCTAAATTTATATTGTGCTTCGATACTTCTAAAAAGTTTGTGTTAAAGTCTAAAAATTCTTTATTTTTAACTTTAGCTTCTAAATATTTTTGTATTGCATCTAAGTATGGATCCAATTTATTAACCTTTAACATATTATTACTGATATCTAACTTTTTATTTCTAATTAAATTTTTTTCAATTTCTTTTTTAATTTCTTCATTTTCTAACAAATTATTAACAATTAACTTATTGTCTAAGTACATGTTTATCACCTATTAAAACCCCTGTCTTTACATATATCTGGGAATTAATTATTGCTTCATCTGTATTTTCAAATTCTCTTTGAATACTTGCTATTTGCTTTACACTAGGTAATTTAATAAATTTTAAGATATCATTACATATCTTTTCTAAGAATAATAAATATGTATCTTCTTTTACTTCTTCATTATTTAAGTTCTGAATTCTAGTTTGATAGAAGCCAACAAATTTATTATTCTTCCTTTCCACGCCTATCTTTAAATCAAAATTAGGAGAGCTATAGAAGTACTGGATTAATGCGGAAATTATTTCATTATTTTCCCTAACCTTCACATTAATCATTTCTTTATTGTAAGAGTAGTCAGAGTAATGATCAATTTCAAAGTTTTTTATTTGACCATCTGAATAAAAGGAAAAAGCATCCTTTAGCCTTTGTGAATTAGACAACTTATCTATATTCAATAATTCAATATACCTCAACATTACTTCTTTACTGTAGTCACATAACAATAAGCCATCTGAAACAAGTTTGGATTCTTTAATAAATGAAATTATTCTTTTTCTATCTTGTTGCGTACAGACTCTAAAAACATAATTAGTTAGTAAATCTTTTGTTGCAATAAAAAATGGATACTTATTAGGAATATTACTTGTATCGTTTCTATCTATCCAAATCACATTAGGAAATTCATCATTAGTAGAATCCAATTTTTCAATTATTCCTTCTCCATCCGGATAATTTTTTATAATGTAATTATTTCTGGGAGATACAATGTAACTATCCTGAACTATTGATAACGCTTTTATCTTAACCAATAGTTTAAGATGTAATTCTATTTCATATATACTATATGTCTTTCTCAAAATAGTCTCTAATTCTTTAGAATCAATACTTTCACAAGTTAAAGTAACAATCTCTTCTATTAAAGAGTAATTAATTTTTTCTTTATCAATGTATAATTCCTTATTTTTTATACGTAACAAATATTTTTTTTCATTCTTTGATTTAATAAACAAATTATTATTATATATATACTTCAAGTTTATCCTTCCTCAATCAATCGTATTAAGATATAGCTACCCAGTAATCTCTCAATTGTATTTATACCTAATGTAGGTAAAAGTAAATAAATTAAATTGATTAATATTCTATAATTTTGGAATTCATCACTAACATAATAATGAATATTCTCCTGTGAGAAGATATTTTTATGAAACTCACTCATTTCCACAAAGGATTCCATATGATCTACCTCTAATTTCCTTCTGGGTAGCACTTTTATATCCACTACGGCTTTATCGATTCTATTAGCCCATGTCATCAATAATCTTCTCATATGCTCGTCCTTCATTTTGTCAAAAGTATAGAAATTCGAGTATAATTGTTGGTGATATACATCATAATATTTTTTGAATTTTTCTGCATATCCCTTCATTTCATACTCTTTATAATTTATAAAACCTTCATAATGAGATTTGAAAGATAAATATCCTCTTAAACTTTTTCTATCTAATTTTGAAGAAATTATCTTGAATAGCAATACAGCAAACAATATTTTTTTATAAGGTTCTTCTTCTATTACAAAATTAATAGTATCTTCAATCAAAGTGCCATTTTCCAATAGCCATTTGTTTACAAATTCCTTTTCTTCATCACTATGATATTCGCCATTACGCTCTATATTATCTATACATTCGAACGATAAAGTTAAATTTTCATAATTCGAATACGTTAGAAGATTATTCATTGTTTTCAATTCTTCCATACTAGTGCTATAAATCGAGTTTTCCCGAAATTTTAATTTATTTTCCTTTAAGAACTTCTGAAACAAACTTTCCACTTCACAATATAAAGTATACGAAACGTCCCTTTTTCCATATATATATACATTAATCTTCGGGCCGTTTTCTATGTTACGAAATATGAATAGTTCTACTTCAGGATTTTTAACCCTAAATTCTTTTATAGTATTAATTATCTCTTTCAAAAAACTTAATTTAAATTCTTTTTGCACGTTTAAAGAAATAGAAATTTTATATATTTTGTTACTCATTTACCCTAACCTCCTGCATAAATTCTGGAGATGAAGAATCTTTTGGAATAGACTCTTCAATTATCAATTCCGCCGATTTAGTCAGAATGCTGGCTAAATGTCTCATTAAAAGTGGACTTTCCAAATTAAAATATTGAGGTTTCTGAAACTCCACATCAAATGATAATATGTTTTTTCCGATGTATTCTTTTTTTCTTACTCTAATGTAGAACTCATTCCCTATATTATTTTCTTCAATCCAATTTCTAATAGATATATAACGTTCAAACCATTCTTTGTTTTGCAAGTCTTTAAAAACATTATTCTTCACAAAGTGTTTTTTTCTATTTAACACTAAATCTTTATATGTAACCCTCGGTAAAATATTTATATCTTTATCATAATTAATCTTTAGAACCAACAAATTTGTAATAAAGTTAATATTGGTAAATATACTACTAACAAAAGCTAATTTTCCTGGATATAGAGCTCTGATTAAACTACTATTAATTACTGGTTTTATATATTCATTCTCAAACTCTAGGAACAATTCATTTTCTTTATATACCAACATACAATTATTACTTTGTATAATCTTCTCATAATTTTGCTTATGATCCACAGATCTTGATATATCATCAATTAATCTGTAAGGTAAATATACTTCATTAGAAACATTTGCATTAAACCCTAAAGTCTCATTTATTTCAGCATATTTGCACTTATCATCATAATAAAACTCATTTATTTCCTTCCTATATTTTTCTTGAATATTCGTATATCTAAGAAATCTTATATAAAAACTTCCATAACCTGGGTAAATATTATTGATTATAGTCTTATTTTTATCCTTTTGAAAGAAAACACTAAAAAAACCATTCGGGGAATACCTACTATTAAATTTATCATTTAAAATGTTTATTTTTAAATCTGCAATGACTTCTTCAATATCTATGGAGTCTTTATGTTGGTTCAACATCATAAATTCTTTTTTGAAATTGTCCCTAATATTTAATATTTCTTTATTTTTTATACACATATTTTTAGGAGTAAACCATGGATTTGTCCAAAATTCGGCATATTTCAAATTTGCACTAGTTAATTCATTCAAAATATTAGGATGATTAAAAGGGATTTTATTATCGACCATATATTTCTCAATATTATTTATGAATTCATTTTTTATTAATTCGTTCACATCAAATATTTTATAAACACTTAACAGTTCGGTAATAGAACTTGATAAAACCTCTCCGCATTTTGATTGACTTTTGATATTATCACCATACACCATAATATTATTAGGCATATCATCCATATTGTTATATTCTACTAATTCATTGTATTTTTTTTCAATACTATTAATTATTTCCTCATTCAAATCTTTATTTATATGTTTGAATTGTTCTTGCATTTTCTTGATAGTAATGAAATTGAATCTGTTATATTCTATCGCATCTAATTTTTGTATCTTTGATAATATTTGCTTAAATATATCCTTTTTCTCATCTAAATATTCTATGATTTCAAGTAAACCAATATCATATAACCTAGTAAATACCTTATGTGCTTCTATATCTGTAAGCTTAAATGTTTTTTGCAAATCTAAAGTAGTTACAATATCTCTTGATAATAAAAATTCAATAAACTTGTTTACTTTTAATTTTCCTAGCCCATCTTTTGCTTTATAAATTTTATAATTATCTGTAGAATTAGAAAAAAAGAACAAATACTCTCCTTCAATTTTTGTTCTTCTATTAACTCTAAACACTGTATTTTTTATATTCCAATGATTCAAGATGATTTTTTCGTATAATCTATGGAAAAATACAAAATTTGGAGTAATTAACTCCTTATCAACTTTATATTCAAAGTCATTAATATTATTTGAACTAAAACTTACTTCATTAAATAATAAATATGGAGAAGTCTTCTTAATAGCTCGAGTTATAATATTTGAAAGTGGATATTCTATTTTTCGTAGCTTTCTATAACTATCGTCGTACTCATTATTTAAATATTTTTCGATTCTATTATTTAAAGGTTTATTAACTAGTCTAATCATCGATCTAAAATCTTTATTTTCCTTCAAAAGTTCTTTGTACCTTATGCGGTCTTCCTTCTCTGCATGTACCAAGACTTCTTTTAAATTCATTAAACACTCTTGATAGTGATGATGTAATTTTCCATAGTCTTCTAATTCTTTACTTTTATCTTCACCCTCTATCTCTGTTAATAGCTTTTTTTTCCCTCCTTTCTTTAAATCAATTGACATAAGCAATTGATCTAATTCTTTTTTAATATTTTTCATGTATCGAAACGTGCTTGTTAATTCTTTATTTAAAAAAAAATCATTACGCGCCAAAAACTTTTCTCTCCGAACAACTACAGGATGAAATTTATTAGTCATTTTTCATCTTCTCCTTAACCAATAATCCTATATAGATTGCCAATAATATTACTCCTAAAATTAAATAAGACTTAAATAACTCACTATTACTATATAAATCATTAAATTTACTATCCCAAAAAGGACGTAATATTTTATTTGCATGATATAAAGGATTAAACTCAGCAATATTCTGAGCCCACTTTGGTAAAGCTGTTAATGGTAATGTCGCATCTGATAAGAAGAACATAGGAAAAAATAAGGTCATCATTAAAACTGTATACGTCTTAATTCTATCTATAAGTAGAGCTATCCCAATACCTAACAATAATGAATAACCAATAAAAATAATGTACGCTAATAAGAATGAGATTTTCTCAATACCGAATTCGATATTAAACATATAGATAGCAACTAAAATAATAAGGAGGAAGCCAATGATAGCTAATAAACCCGCTTTCAGTAAAATAACCCCAATAAATCGAGAAATTTTAATTGGGGTTACAGCTATTCTTCTATATATCCCCTTCTCTTTATCGGATATAATTTGATTTCCAACATTAAAAACAGATGTAGCAAATAAAATTAACATACAAAATCCAGGTATATATAAAGAAAAAAAGTCCACTCCACCATAATCATTTGACGAATACAATTTCCCAAAAAACACAAAACTTGCAACTGGCATTATTAAACTAAACAGTATATATAACGGCTGCCTTAAATATATTTTTAATTCAATTAAAAATTGCTTAGCAAATGAACTCATTGATTTTTTGCTCCTTCATGATTCCAAGATATATATATATCTGTTAGACTTTTTTGTTCTTTATTTATTAATTCTTTTACCTCTCCAAAATAATGAACATTTCCCTTAATAAGAAACAAAATATGAGAACAATATTTCTCAACCTCTTCCATGTAATGAGAAGAAAGTAAAATTGTTGTGTTGTTAGATTGCTTTCTTACAATGCTCCACAAATCTTCTCTTGCTATAGGATCTAATCCAGTAGTAGGTTCATCTAATAATAGTAATCTCGGTTTGTTTAATATTGCCAATGCAATATTAACTCGTTGCTTCATTCCACCTGATAAATTCTTATAATACTCATTAATATATCCTTCTATCCCAGTTACAGAAATGATCTCATTTACATCCATCGTACTTTTATAGAATGTTGAAAATAATTTAATTAATTCTATAACTTTTACATCCTCATAAAAAGAATTCTCTTGCAAAACAACACCTAAATCTTCTTTAAAATCCTTTCCATTCAAAAAATTAATATTTCCTGATGTAGGTTTTTTTAAGCCTGATAATATTTCTAATAATGTTGTCTTTCCAGAACCATTGTGCCCAATAATACCAACAGTAGAATTTTCTTTTATTTTTAAGTTTAAGTCCTTAAGCGCATACATATTTCCATACTTTTTATTTAAATTATTAATAATAATATCCATAAAATCGCCTCACAATCAAATTAAGGGGGAGTGATTTATTAAATCATCCGCCTATATGAATACAACAACCATCACAACATGAAGTAGATGCACAGCAAGAACAACTATTGCAAGATGAAATACCACTAGATGCAGCAGTTTCAGAAAGTGTAATACTTTCGTCAATTTCAATTAACTCAATATCACCAAATAACTCGTTAAATTCAAAATTTTCATTTCCTTTTTCAGTATTCATAAAAAAACACCCCTTTTAAATTTTAAAAAAATAACTATGATTCCTTAGTTTACCAAAAATACTAATCACTCCCTTGGTTAATTAAAACATATATTATGTTTTTTGGATAATGAATTCTACAAATATGCAATATTGCATATTTGATGCGTTTTTTAATTTTCTTCTGAAATTAATCTATTACCTAAAAGGAGTGGACTCCCACTGTTATCAAGTCAACACAACAATATACCCTCTAAAATTAAAAAACACGCTATTCTTTCTGTAGAATCATAGGAAAGGATAGCGTTTTATATTTCTATTTTTACATCTAATAAATTGCATCTCTTTGCCCAAGAAATTCAAGGTTTCTTATCCCCAAAAACCTTACGCGATCTTGTTTGTCCAGCGAACTAGTACATGCCAAGCAAAAAATAGATACATAAGCAATTAAAAACAAAAATCCTTTAGATTAAGAAGCTATTTTATCAATAGAATTTCGCCCATATAGATTGGGCGAAATTCTACCAAACATTAAATTCACAACAAATAATGAATCCGCCCATTTTAAAACAATATATATGGAAACATATAATAGAGGCTGCTGCCCGACGGAACGCTTCTTTAAAAACTTCCCTTGGGTGCACAATCGACGTATTTAAACTTCCAATAAAAATAGTTTGCCTATGTATAACTTGATTTTTCGTATTCAAATATAAACATGTAAAGTTCTCGCAAATACGAAAAATTAAAAATAAAAGAGCACAACGTGTATAAGTAGTGCTACCAACACTCTTATACCGCCTGCCTAATCGTACTAGGCAAACACTTGCTGTACCCTCATGAATTATTTTATATCATGCAGGGTCTATTAAGCAACGTTTGTCACAAAATGGCTACGTTGCTTTTTTGTTTCCACAAAGGAGACATATACAAATGAAGGAACGCATTGATGTTATAGCAAGTGAACAATCATTCCACAATCTTTCTACATTTATAGAATTGGAAGAAATGAATAAAACTATTCGTACATATAGAGACATCATCTGTATGTCTATTAAGCGTACCGATGTACAATCTAAACTCATTGCATTACTTGGAATTTTAAAGCGCCACAGCTGCAAATATGTAGGCGTTAGTTTCCTGTGCAAAAATAGGATTGCTAACAAGATGGAAGTATCATATAAAACTGTACAACGTTTAATGAAGAAACTTGTGGACTTAGGCATGATCCGCCAGGTATCTATGAAGCGTAAAAAAGATATGCTTCAAACTTCAAATGCAATTATCATTCAACCAATTGTGGAAGAAATGTCCGACAAGCAACCTGCTAAAAATCCTACAAAGTGTCCTACCATTAAAACAACACCTGTTTCCTTAAAACAAAATATAAAAAATATAAACAAACGTAATAGTAATGAGAATAGCAATACACCTGAAGAAAACATTAAAGGAGCTAATTTTGTTGCTCATTGGGTACCAGAACGTTTTGTTTCTTTAACTAGCTCTTTTTATTCTGAATCTAAAACAATTCAAGAACTGTGGAAGGTCGTAAGACAGTGTAATAAAGTCGTTAATTATACAACAGGTGATACAGTGTTCAATAAAGACCAGGAGCTTACTATTGGCTTAAAAGCTATTAAAGAATTTGTTATGAAAGTGAAGTCTGGCACAAAAATGAAGAATGGTAAATTCGCTTATTTCAACGGAATTGTGAATAACTTAATGGACAAGTTCTATTTTGACAGTGAGTTTATGAGTATATAAAAAACACCCAGTTTAATTAACGAGGTGTTTCGATTTTTAAAATATTCATAAACTGAACTTTATGTATCGGATTAGGTCCATCACTCAACACAATTCTACCCATTTGTGGTTCAAGTTTAATTATTTTGCCTTTAATAATTTCTGGGTCTTTATACTTTCTATACAAAGTAAACACTAACTCTGTATCATCTTGCACAGCCATTTGAATTAATTCAGCAGCTTCTTGTTGTTCGAATTCATCCATATACGGTCTAGGTTCCTTTTTTGAAGCACCTTTCTTCTTTGGTGGTTTAGGAATTGATGTTGACATATAATATCACCTCATTATGTATGTTTAAGCATATTGATATTTCATTCTTACTTTATCAATTGATAGTATATTAGCTAATTTCAACATTCTAACTTGTTGCTTTTGCATGCAATACACTAATACACGATCTTCATATATCTTTCTAACAATTACAGTTCTTTGAGATAAATCTCCTGAACCGTTTAAATAAATTAATTCAATTGGGATTTTTTGATTGAACGAACATTTAAGTAAATGATTCATGTGATAACCTCCATAAGAACATTTGTTTGTGTTCATTATAGCACACATGTTCTCGTTTTGGCGAAAGACTATTTAAATGTTTCCTTCATTCACAAATTATTCCTTAAAGCACTGTTGCTTATTTGTTATACTGGATAACGGAATATATTCACAACATATTTTAGGAGGAACAAATATTGAAAAAGAAGTCACTATTTTTTTTAATGTCTATATCCCTTATGGTGATATTAATTTCAGCATGTAGTACAGCTGATAGTACAGCTGATGGAAAAATTTCTAAAGAAGAATTTAAACAGATTAAAAAAGGAATGAGTATGAAAGAAGTTGAAAAAATTGTAGGCGGAAAAGGAAAAGAAAATGTTAATCAATTCAATCAGTCACTTGTTGATTATCAATATCCTGTATTGGATGGTATAGAAAAAGATGGTTATGTTTACATATTGTTTAATGACAGCAAAGTAGATACTATTTTAGACTTTGGATTACTGAAAAAGAAAGAACAACCTAAAAAAGAAGACACTGCCGCAAAAGAGACGGTTAAAACAGTTGACTGGGGAAATACGGTTAAAGAAGTAGCATCCAGTGATAAATCTACAACTGAAAAATTTGATGAAATAAGTAAATATGCCAATGGCTACAAACCATCTAATGATGAAGTGAACACTTTTGGTACTGAAATCATTAAAGAATATAAAGATAAGAATTATATTAAAGATGTGTCTAACCATGAATATATGCTAACAAATATTTTCAAATCACAAGTAGTCGATAAAAACGCATCAGAAAAACCATTAAAAGATTTCGCCTTCGACTTCTGGCAAAACTCTAAATATAACTACCGCGGTGTAGAAAATACAACAAGTGGTTCTACATTAGCTAATGAGCGCCAAATGGATAAAGCTTTAATTAAAATGAACAAGTAGAATTAACATAGTCCACTTAAATTTTAGGAGGATATATTATGAAGGTTGTACGATCTATATTTAAGGGATTTCGTCTAATAGGTCTGATTGTAAAACCAATATTAAAGGCATTATCTAAAAGTAAATTCTAGCTACATAACGACAAAAAAGCCGACTCATAAAAAGAGTTGGCTTTCAATTTATTCATATGGACGATATTTATCTCTTAATGGCGCTAATTCTTCAGCTAACTTTTCTACATCTGGTCGAAAGTAGACCGCAACTCTATTCGATACTTTAAGAGGTGTTATCCGACCTTGTTTTACAAGCGTGTGTAATCTTTGAGTTGTAACGCCTAAAACATGTGCAGTTTCAGGCGCCGTTAATACAACTTCTTTTGCTATTTTGCGTTTATACTCTTCACTCATAATATTATTAATATCCATACTATTTATCCCTTCCTTTCATATACAAGGCAATTAAATTAATAATAAGTGCTACACTTAAAATCACTGTAGCCATAATACCTAAGTAGGTGGTCATCTCTGCTGTTCTATAATCTGTCACTGTAACCACTAATATTAAAAATAATACTAGTACTAAAGTGTTTCGATCTAACTTCATTTTTACATGGATTGGATTTTGTGTAATTTTGTAATCATGTTATAATATTTTTTAAGGTTGGGGGAACTTCTTCCCCCGTGTTGTTAGTTCTTTCGTCTAGTCTTGCGGGCTAGGCGTTTTTCTATTTCTTCTTGATTTTTCTTCTCCTTTCTATCTTTCATATCGTTTATGTTTTTCTTTGCGGTTGTAATTCCTACCCCCATGCCTACTATGTAAGCTAGATTCCGAAGAATCTTTTCTATTAAGTCCCAATCCATGTTTCTCACCTCCCTTACATATATAATTATACCATAGCTATTTATTTGAATCAATAGGTTTTTGTCATAATATCCCTTGAAATTAAAAAAAAGTAACCCTTTAATCCGGGGCTACTTCCTCATTTGTTCTTTACTTTTTAAAATATCCTCTTTGAAATATAACCAATCTCGAGGCATTTCTTTAATCGGCTTCACTTTTTCTTTCTGCACCATTACATTTAAGTTTCAACAATAACAACCTAAATTTTCCATATATTTCAAGGTATTGATAACCTCTTCTTGATTAAAATGAATCAACGCTTCTTTAGTATCAAAATCGTTAATTATCATATAAAAAGCTAGATACTTTTTTCATTCGACAAATTTCGACTGTATTTTAACAAACATATTGTTACTATATCAATATATAACTTTAAAATGATGAATTTTACACTGAAAACCAATGTAAATAACCCCCAATAAAACTTTATATTTTTTAGTTACAATTACATTAATATTATTCAGTGAAGTGTTGTTTTTACATATTTTGTAATGAATTCAAAATATGTAAAAACACAAAAATGAAAAGTGAGGTATAATATAATGACTAAAAATGTAGTAGAAGTAGAAGTAGCAGAAGTAGTAGAAAAACTTGATACAGAATCCCAAAGCAAACCTAGGGTATTTGAATATAGTAATAGCGTAAGCGTTAATACTAACATCTATAATTTCACATTAACTTTTGAACAATCAAATCCTACAGGCGACATAGAAATTAGTACTCTTATGATGAGTCCTGAACACACAAAAGCATTTTCAAAAGTTCTTGTGGAATGTGTCGAAGAATACGAACAAAAACATGGCACAATTCCAACTAAATCACAACAATAACATAATTTCTGTAGGTGGATAAAATGGAGAAGAAAACGTCACATTCAGATACCGATTATAAATTTTCAACAAGAGATCCATTAGGAAAAAAGGTACATTTAAAGGCTTCAACTTGGGATAATCATATTACAGGAGGAGATCACCCGGAAAGGGTCGAATTACTAAATCAAGAAGAAGTAGTAAAAGAGGTTATAGAAGATCCTAAATACATTTATCCTGATCAGATAACTCCCGATGGAAAAGAAAGATACCGATTTATAGATGTAGTTGAATTATCAACTACAAATAAATTAAAATATCTAAGAGTCATTGTAGAATATGATAAAGATGACGTAGGTCATGTAGTTACAACTATTGCTCAATCGAGAGTTTCACAATCAACGGAAGGAGGGGCATATTATGTACGCCCAAAACGGAGCACATAATAATTCATTAAGATATAACTACGATTCCGATTTCGACATTTTATATCTTTTTATCGGACCCCCAGAGATATCCTATGAAGATGAAATTGAACCGAATATTTTCCTTCGTTATTCAGAAGAAAATGAAAAACTCAATGGAGCACTTATTATGAACTACAAATATTTCGATACAAAAGCCTTAAATACCAAATTACCTTTATCAATTGATTTCAATAAAATCAACAAAGACATTTTTTCTCACAAAAAAGCCGATTCTAACTAATTAGAGTCGGCTTTTAATTTTTATCTTACCTCAATATATGTCGGACTAGCTGTAATATAGAAGACATTGCTTTTTGAGTTTTTCACTTTATATTGCGGTGAACCATTCACTGATACTTTATCAATAATTGTAAACCCTAATCCTGCATCAACGGTACCTACAACATCTTTATTCTGCCAAGATGGAGCATCATAGAAACGTAGGTTGTTAACTTTTGAAACAACGCGTTTCCCTACAATAGATGAATCCACTGTACTTTTCTTATTAAACTTCACATAAGATGGATCATTTTTAATCCATTGTTCTCCACCAAGGTTTAACCAACCGTCTTTTTCAGCCCACACAACATATGATTCTGGTTTGTTTAGCTGACGAATTTTAGAATAGCTTGTACCTGGTCCTTTACGTAAGTTAACGTTGTTTCCTTCAATATAAGCAATACCGTCTGTTACAGCAGTTGGAACTTCTGCTGGCTTAGATGGCTTTTCAGGAACAGAAACTTCTACACTAGAATTCTTGTATGCACGTTGCACATCTGCTCTAAATTGAGCTTCAGAAACGCCATGGCTACGTAAGTAATCAAGTGGGTCTTCGTGGTCTGTACCGCCAAGGTACTTTGTTACATCGTAGTGAGTCCATAATCCTTTTTCTACAGATAATCCACGGTCACGTAGGATTTTGGCTAGTAACTTTACATATTTATCATAGCTGCGTTTGAATTTATCATAGTCAGCTGTTTCGCAAAGCTCTACATGTACAAATCGTTTATTTGCACCAGGTCCGCCCCCATAAGCAATATAATTTGTATCCGCAATCTGAATTGTTTCGTTCCAATCGACTGCATAATGAACGAATGCGTTGCGCCATGTACGAGACTCATACTTTTGAATATTAATAGCCGGAGCTTCTGGAGTCGCTGTACTATGCGCCACAACGCCCTCATAAGCACCGACACCATAACGGTATGGCTGTTTTGGTAAATCTGGAATAATAAGCGTTCTATCAGCAAAAGCCCCTGTTGTGAAAGAAACAACAAGTACTAGAATCATAAGAAATGGGGTAACATGTTTCATTGTCTTTTTCATTTAGCATCAGCATCCTTTTTCATAATTTTTGTGTGGTCAAATAATCCACTTGCTGACAGTCCAATGATGATTCCTTGAAATAAATTTGCTTTGATATCTCCGTCCAAAAATAAAACGCCTAGCACAATGCCAAGCGTTAAATTCAATAACGGAACATATTTTGTTTGTAATCCAATTGTTTTTGCAATCTGTGAAAGACCAACGACAATTCCAATCATTACAGTGATTTCAAACATTACATACCACCTCCCTTCAATAGTAAGCCGATAAGTGCTGTTGCGATTGCACCAATAATGATGCGGAGAATCCAGGTAGTATTGGCGCTTATTTTTTCAAGTTGCTTGTTTATATTCACAATGTCTTTTTCGTTTACAGTAGTACGTGTTTCTAATTTGCGAATATCGTGCTGCATATCTTTTTGATCCGATTTAATTTGTTGTATCTCTTGCTTTAAATCTTGGATTTCTTGCATTTGTTCAGCTCCTTTCAAAATAAA
The DNA here is from genome assembly GCF_038050385.1 of Bacillus sp. FSL R9-9410. Lineage (NCBI taxonomy): Bacteria > Bacillati > Bacillota > Bacilli > Caryophanales > Bacillaceae > Bacillus > Bacillus sp. FSL R9-9410. The sequence continues at coordinate 454,057 of NZ_JBBOTV010000001.1, read as the reverse complement.
AAGAGAGACGATGTTCGCCCCTCTTGTGTTATAAAAGCCGTATTTTGTGCAAAATAAAAAACAGCTTATGGCTGCTCTATTGGTTTTGTATTTTCAGTTATTTGAGTTTCTTGCGGCGGATTTTTTCCTGTAAGTTTGAAATAATCATCCGCACAAATATTTTTCTTTGCGAACCCCATGTCTAATTCATACAGACGCGAACCACGGCCACACAACTCACATCTTGTTGCAATTCTGAAACAGATTGTCCCATCAGACATTTCTCTCCACACCTCGACCTTACTAGCACCTTCAGGAATGCCAGCATTTTTTAACATATCAGCAGGTATTTGGACGGAGATTCCTGTATCAGTTCTTGTTGCATCTACCAGCCTACCCATAAAAGGAAAGCTTTCACCTGCTTGAAGTGGCATCATTTGAATGTCATACTTATTCATCTATATCTCTCCTTTTTTATCCAAGGGCATTGAATTTCCAGCCATTCGCACTGCTCACATAAAAACCAGGGCCAAGATTGCCGTCTGTAAAACGAATATGCCCCCAGCCTTGAAATGCATTCCCACCAAGATTTACACCTTGTACAGCTCGTATATTAGTAAAAAACTTAACATCTTTTTCTGTTGATATATCAAACGTTTGTCCATCAGGTGCTGGACCTATGTTGTTGTTTACACTACCTACAGCAATCGAATTAAACGGTTGAAGACCAGCGGCTCTTTCTGCTGCTGCACGATCCCAGTTATACATAGATGCATATTTACCGCTGTATAGTGTTACACCTGATACACAAATTGCTGCTCCTGCACTTATTTGTCCATTTGCAGAACACACTTTAATAATCAACGCATGCTCTTGTGGCTTATAGTTTGTTGGTACTTTGAAAGTATATGAATATCTCCTAATCTCTCCATAAAATGTAGATGGATCAGGAAAGTCCATTTTTTGCTCGTTCCAGATGTCATAAGACACATTATCTCTAAATTTTACACAACATACATGTAATCGTGGTTTTGCTGTTTTACGTACACCATTTATCATAGATGTCCTAAAGTGAGCAGATACAGTATATTCATTTCCAGGATGTATTCCATTGTTAACTACTGCTTCTGGATAGTTGTACATGTCTACCCTTGCTGCATTAACCATTTGTTCGTAATCAAATACAGATGTATTTTTCTCTATAACTACATTGCCCTGTGACTTCCACGAAAGACCATAACCACCTTCAAATCCATAGTAATCTGCATGTCCTATGTTTTTCTTTCCAACACTAGAAAAATCGGGATCTGCTATTAAGTTTCGTCTTGATACCGCAGTTGTTTTTGTTCCCCATTCGTCTTGGAATAGAAAGTCTAGCATTTTAACGGTTACACCATTTTTATCAATGGTTATTTTATCACCATTAACGTTAATGACATTCGTATCAATACCTTTTGCTGTTAACCATTTCACCATTGTATCTGCATTGATATTTACCTTTGCAACATCAATTACTAATTTTTCTGATGAAAAGTTAATAGCTGCGATGATATTCCCTTTTTTAACTTCTGCAAGGATCCCTTCATCAAGAACCTTAAGTTTAGAACCCATGTCTTTTACATAAGCGGCATAAGTCTCATTTATAAACTTTTCTTGTTTCTGCGATGTTAATTCAATGCCGTCTGCTGTAACTTTCATTTCCCTCTCAATGTCCGTTACTTTTTTATTGTAATCCTCAGTTGCTATTCTATCAGCGATATCTGCTATCATTTTGTCAACATCAGTTTGATCTTTTGGATGTAACCAAAACTCTGTCGCTACAGTACCGCGTTGTAACATAGGCATACATACAAACGCTCTACCGTTTCTAGCTAGGTAGGTTCTGAATCTCACAAGCGCCGTATTAGCGGGAGCTTTAGCTGTATAAACAGTTTTAATCCAATTATGATTTTTTAAATCGACCTTAGTTCTAGCCGTAGAAATTCTACCTCTACTAGCGTTAAACCACTCAATTTCGATAAAACAACCCTGGTCGACAGTAGCTACATTATCTGTATTGAAGAAAGCAGATATAACAACATCTTCTCCTGGCTGACAGTTGAGCATTTGCCCACCTAATCCCCACCATTTATCAGCAGTTTGACCAGTAGTTATCATTGAGAATGAATTGTATCCTTTGTATTTTAGACTGGTGTTAACTCCGTGACCCGCTGGGAACTCCCAGTATTTATTCCCTTGAGTAAAGCCAGCGTCACGAATCTCGTTGATAGATCCAAGCCCACCTACATAATCCTCAACATCTTTCATTTTCAATTGCATTTTCAATGATTCAGAATGTTGTTCTAACGTTGTAGTAGCTTGAGTTAGTGTTTTCCCTTGCTTAGTTTGTGTTTCTTGTAATTTCTCAACACTTGCTGTCGTTCCTTCCGCATTCTTTTCTACTGTATTAACACGTTCACTGAAATCACCTTGTGTCTTTTCTACTTTTTTAATGCTCTCTGTAATACCTTCCACACTTTTTGTAATTTCAGTTGTCTTCTTGGTAAATTCATAATTTGAAGTAAGATCATATCTAGAACGTGACCATGCAGTAGCGATATTGGCTTTTTCTAACTTAACTTTCTTAAAGCGTATGTTTTTATTGTTAGAAGCTGCTACGCGTGGGAATCTGATCCGGATAAACCAACCCTTTGCATTTGCGTCTAGTTTGAATGTATATGAAAAACGTTTCCAACCGGTAGTTGCATCAATTTTCTTGATTAGCATTGTTTCATTCCATGCATTATTGATAAATTGGAAAATAATTAAATCAACGCCGTTCATATCATTTTGCATATCAAGGCTTAAAGTTATGTCAGTGTTAACATCAAAATCACGCAAAGAGTTATTTGTGGAATTACCAATTTGGTAAAACGAATCTGTATAATCAGAGCATGTTATCCCCAGGTAATCCGTACCATCCCATGAAGTTGCTTTATTAATTATTACACCTTTATCATCGTACATTGCAGGACGTTCATTTTTTGCGGATGAATTGATAATGTAGTTCTCACCATCGATTGTTGTATTATCAACTTTCGCTTCTATACTCTCTAACTTCTCATTAATCGTTCCTGCTTTCTCCGTGATTTCAGTTGTTGTTTTTTTTAGGTCATTAGTTGTTTCTTGCACTTTAATAAGCGTCTTTTTTGTACCTTCAGCAGTCTCTTCTACTGTAGTTAATTTTTCAGTGATTTCACCGTTTTTTTTCGTTAATGATTCAATGGATTTAGTAAAACCTTCGTTGGTCTGTTTCATTTTAGTAACTGTTTTATCTATTTCACCCTGTGCATTTTGTACATTGGCAATAGTTCTCGTGACTTCTTGAAGGCTTTCCGTTACTTTGTTATATTGCCCTGATACTTCCTTTTGAGCATCTTCCACTTTTTTATTTAATTCTTTTTTTGTAGCTGCAATATCTTTATTCACTTGATCCAGGGTTTCTTTTTTAACGGATTCTACATCAGGAATAAGAAGCTCCCAGCCTGTTCCATTCCATACCTTTAAAACACCAGGCTTACCATTACTAATATCACGCCATATTGTTTTACCAGCTTCTAACCCTGTGGTCGGCGCTGTTTTACTTTCAATGATAGTCGTTTGATAGTTCTTTATGTTTTCTTGTACTTTTTCAGCAAGTTTCTTTGCGGCTTCAGATTCTTTTTGAGCATTGTTAGCTGTTTCAGTCGTTTCTTTAACAAGTTCATCCAGCCTGTCTAATAATTCTTGTTTATCTCCTAATGAAGCAAGAATTTTATTGTATAACTTCCTTAATTCTTCGTTAGCATCCACAATTTCGCGATAATCTCCGAAAACGTATTTATCTTGTGTAGGATTAGTAAATGATTCATCACCAGCAATAACACGAGCTTCTAGATACAATTTAGGCGTGAACCCTGTATCTTTAATTCGAATTGTATCTCCTTCATTAATCAGCTCATGAGCTAGCCCAAATACACGCCCTATACTTTGTGCTTGAACATCATATGAATAAGATGTATTTACACGTTTTGCAAGTTCTGTTTTCATGAGTGTCAAAAGGCGTTGCGGTGTTATATCTTCTTCTGTTTCTGGAGTATAAAAGCCGAATTTATGTTGACCACGCTCATTCCATCGCTGAAATGCATCATTATCTACGAGATAAGGAACTCCATTATTAATACTAGAGATGGTTATAAAGTCCCCACCTTCTTTTTTTACGAACCCCAATAAAGCTGTACAGATGTTTTGAGAGTTTTCGACACGTTTAATTCCCATCAGGTCTTTACCAAGAGTTACCTCTTTACCAGCAACACGCCCTCGCTTCTTAACCATATCCACATAACGACCGACAATTTGAGAGCCGACCACTTCAGCACGATATTGTATTTCTAACTCAAACAAGGAAGCAATATCTTTTAAAAATTTCAATGGATCTATAAACTCATCAATTGTCATCGTGTGGAAGCCAGCGTATTCGGTTTTTCCTCTTTTCCACTTCGTACCCACAAGAGCCATATCGATAAATTCATTGACTGTTCTACCTTCAATCTTCTGCGGATTAATAATGCCAGTTTTCGCAAGTTGAATCCATTCACCAGATGCATAAGCAATAATGGATCTATCGTCTGAATTTTTTTCAGTTTCAGTAATGACATACGGAACAATCCGTCCATCCCTTACCTCTTTTAAAACCAAATTTTGCTGCATGAGTGTAGCTGCATGGTCTGTATTATCAAATACTCTAAACTCTAATGTATCAATGTTATTTTTTATCTCCCAATGTCGTTTATCATCCCAATAATCTTTTGGTTGTATATTGGAAACGATTTGACTTGTCTTAAAATCAACAACATGTAAAATTCCGCTTGGTGTCTTCATCTAAATCGCTCCCTGTACGTTGCTTTGGCTGTTCCGACAGTTGAAGGCATTATTTCTAGTTTATTCAACCCCTTATGAATAACGGGATAATCACTAAATATATCTTTTAGATTAATAGCACTCTTACCATTTATCGTGACAAGACTTCTCTCTGTATTAATGACTACTTTATCTCCAACATCGAAAATATATGGTGGATTATCTTGTGTATTCATATTGACTTTCCATATTTTCAAATCATCAATAGACATGTTTTGACAGAACATATTATTCGAGAATTGACATATACTAATTTGAACCTGTGCAATTTTAGTCATGTTTACATTATTTTCATCTATCCACACGACAAAGCGTTCTGAATCATCAATTTCCGTACCATCTTTAAACCTTGAAATATAAGCTTCCCATCTATTCCCTGTTCTCGCTAACCACAATCGACCACGATATTGATTCCAGGTATTAGGATGGTCGCCTGTTTCGTTAATAAATACTTGACCACCTGGCTTCTTTCGATTTCCAACAGAAGCAAATCCACTATTCTGTTCCGCTTCCCATTGCACGTCACTCATAGATATACGAGCAACATAATCACTATTTTCATCAAGAAGCCCGATTTCTACGCGTCCCATTTGGTCCCAGTGCAAACTTCTTACTCCAACATATGCTTGCATAATGAAATCCTGTAATGGTCCTTGTGGAATATTCTTTTTAGCGATAACACCATGCCATCCTTTTGTGCCTTCCGTTCCGAAATGAAGTGGTACAAGGCGATATCCATCTAACTTAAATTCACCACCGCCAGTCATATCCTCTGTTTTGGCTACATTTGTCCATCCTACGGTTGTGGACATTTCATCCCACAATACACGCTGATTCCTTTCAACAGGAACTTGATCAGCTTTAAGTGGATATCCAATGCGAAAGTAATTCGTTCCATTCCATATATCAAGAAATGTGGAAGGTTTCGTTACTTCAATTTCAAAAATGGGATTAGATGCTACACTACCTTTATTTTGAACATTAGCTATAAACCCTCGACCATCCATTTGAAATTCTACCGTTCGAGTTGGTCCTAATTTATAAGGCATAGGACAAATGAATTTAAGAACGCCTTTACCAAGGATGACGAATTCATCTGGATCAAACCCCTCGTCCACAACAGCTAGATATGTTCTGTTTGGCTCTACATCGAAAATAAGCTCAACAGGTTGTTCTGTTATAAGCCAATCTGCGATTTCTTCTTTCAATTTTTCTAAATTAGATCCATCAGGAACAATAATTCCAACTGGAATGGAAAGTACACGTATATCGGTTTGGGTATTTAATAATCTCGCTCCTGGATAACCTGGAACACTTAATAAATTCCTCTTCAATGGCGCCCAAGTCGGTCTTTTCCATCCTTTTTCTATTTGAACAAAATCTTTACGTCCTTTGTTAAATGTAAAAGAAGTCATTTTGACACCTCATTTCTTTATAAAATAAAAGAAACCCAAACCTAAAAGGCTGAGTTTCTGTTTGCTTCTCTATCTTGATATTCCGTTGTGTATTTATAAGTCCCTCGTGCCACATCTCTACCTTCTAAGATAACAGGTACTTCAATTACTAAACCTCCGCTTTGCACTGGAAATCCCCCTGTAGATTGCATCATTTCATTACCAATCGTCAAAGGTGATACATCGATAGCATTTGTTCTAGTGTTCTGGTTTGAGACATCTAGCATTGCTTTTTTTACTATCACTTCTAAGTCTTCTAAAGCCCCTACAAACTCAGGGCGTTTTTCACCTACACCGATAACTTGTGGACCAGTGAAAATACCTCCCTTGTCATACCAGTCGACACTAGGGACAGACCTTGTATTAAGATCGAATCCGCCAGTAATTTTAAATTTTGGCATTTTAGGCATTTTTATATCTGGTAAACTTAAATCTAATCCCGAAAAGAAGCCTTTAATTTTATCAATTCCATCTTTAAAACCGTTTACAGTTTGGTCCCAAATATCCAAAGCATCTTTTTTTACGCTTTTCCATTTTGCAGACGAAACAGTTCCAATGATATCTAATGCTGCACCAAAATCTTTTTTGAACATATCCCATTTCGAAAGTACTTCACCAGTTTCCCAGTCAACTTCTCTAACATGTTCTTTCGCCTGGTTTTGCGCTTCTCTAACAACTTTGTTATGCATGTCTTCAGCTTTGTTAACAGTTTCATTCTTCTGTTTTTCTGCTTCTTGGATTAACTTTGTTGCTTGTTCACCTGAAATAGTACCAGTCTCGTCTCGTTGTCTTATGATTTCAGCGATAGTTTTGTTGTATTGATCGTTCGCCTCTTTCACAACTGCATTTTTTTGTTTAACGGAATTAGCAACTGTTTCTGCCGCTTGTTGAGCTGTTATCTCGCCTGATTGCATTTTCATGCGCTCTAAGATTACTTTTTGCTCTCTCTCATTAGCGGACATATGCTCGACAGCTTGTAATTTCATTTGTTCTTGAATCGCATTAATTTCAGTTCGTTCAGCATCTGTTATAGCTCTGTTTTGTTCTTTTGCTGTATTTAATATCTCAGCTATACGCGCTTTTCCATCGGTTATAACCTGTTGTTCTTGCTGTTGGTTTGTCTGCATTTTAGCTAGTATTTCTGCTTCTTCCGCATCCGTAATTGCTGCACTGGAATCAAAAAATGATTGTATAGTTGCTAATTGTGCCGCGTGATCTTCTTGCATTGCTACCAACACTTGGTCTCCCATCTGCGAGAAGGTAGTAACGATATTATTTGCCATCTCGCCCGTTACAGTTTGACCACTCCAAGCTAATTGATTTAAAGCGACAGTTGCTTTTTCATCAAGTTCTAAAAAACCGCCCACAGCTTTTTGAGTAGATTCAGACACTTTATCACCGAACAACTCAACCTCTATAGATGACTGTTTAAAATGATTGTAGAGAGCAACTCCACCGACTGTTAATGCTGCAATTGCCCCAACTGCTAATCCAATAGGTCCTGTAATAACAGCTAAAGCTCCACCGAATAATGCAGCTGCACCTCCTGCACCGGCAATCGCACCAGAAAGAGCTACGAATCCAGGTGCCAACGCTGCGATAGCGCCTACTACTACGCCCAACGCTACACTAATAGCCACAATAGTAGAAGCGAGTTTTGGGTTTTCAGAAGCCCATGTTGCAATTGCAGATATAACCTCCGCTATAATTATTAAAACAGGCTCGAGTGCTTTCTTTAAATCAGCCATTGCTTTTTGCATTTTAACCGCTGGACTTGCATCCATTTTTTTAATTGATTCATTTAGTTGATCCTGGTTCTTTCCAAAATCTATAACTTTTTCTTGAGCACCTATCAATGTGTTAGTGATATTTTGTCCTTGGTCTTCATAAATCGTCCCAAAGAGCTTTACTCCAATTTCATTTCGCTTCGTTTCATCTTCAATCTCAACTAACGCCTTAGCAATTTCTGTCATAGCGGCAGAACCTTCTTTACCGCCTTTTGCTACAGATTTCCCCCATTTTTCTAACTGTTCAGCAGAAATTTTAGTACCTTCAAGGGCTTCCTTCATAGCCTTATCGACACCTTGACCAAACTCAGCGGCTTTAATACGCCCTTCTTTCAAGCCATCTAAGAGATTATCAATCATTTATATTCAACGTGATTCGCAACGTCACGCCCGTTCTCTTATGAACTGCTATACGTCACCGTATAGATTAGACTATATCTTCAACTACTTGAGTTGCTCCCCGTTTCGGATGTCATTTACTTACATCCTACGTCTTTTGACTAGTCGTTGCACGTTCCTTAATAAAAAGGCTTCGCTCAGTATTGTCTCTTTTGAGAGTTTCACTGAATTAAAGGAGTTTTTCATTGTATGTCGCCATACAAGGGAACTATAATCTAATTCCATGTACCAGTTTCAACCCCTGCTTCCATAATAGCCTGGACTTCTTCAGCATTGTAGCCAGCCCGCGTTAGCTGTCCTCCATACTCAGCTATAATATCTAATTGCTCAGGAGGAAATCCGATTTTTAAAAGAGCATTTGTTAATCCGAGAGCATTATCATTAGTTATACCTAATTCATTTGCAATTTCATTTGTTTCTTGGATTAATTCAGTAAAGTCTATATCGCCATAAGCCGAGGTGATAGCTGCTGCACCTTTAACAACAGCAGCATTAGCCTCATCACTTACATTCTTATTTAATGCCCATTGTCTCCGCACGCCTTCGAGGGATGATTCTGCATCTACACCATATGCTTCCACAGTGCGAATTGCATCTTTAACAGATTGCTTTGATGCCTCTGGTACTTCCATCGAAATTTCGATCTTAGTATTTAAATTCGAAACATTTAAAGCTTCCTCAATAGCTTTTGCTATTCCGCCACCTGCTACTAATGCACCTGCTAAACTTTCCATCCCTGATCCAAATTCATCTACCGCTCGCTCAGCTTGACGTGCTTCGTTTGCAATATCATCTAGTTCTCTGCTTATTTTTTCTAAGTCCGCCCCATCGTGAACACTTCGTAAAGTCGTTCTGAAACGTTCTAAATCACCATCAGTGCCCAAAGCTGCACGTCCAATTCGTTCAATTGCTTCATCTAATTGTGAGGATGTAGCTGTGCCTTGTCGAATTGCTGATGTTAATCGCCCACCTAATATCTCTGAAAAATCATTTATACTTGTACCTGTCGCATCAAAAACAACATTCAATTCACGAGTGGAACGAGCAACCCTTTCTTCCTCATCTTTCATGTTCTTTAGTTGGTTTTGTAATCCTCCCAAAGAACCTTCTGTATATTCAAGTTCACGCCTAAACGCCCGATATTGTTCAGCGGAAATATCTCCTCGTTCAAATTGTGATTGAACCTGTTGTTCCGCTGTCTTTAATTGATTCAATTTTTCAGTTGTTGCTTCAATACGCTGAGTTAATAGTTGCTGTTTTTGCGCCAAAGCTTCAACATTACCGGGGTTAAATTTTAATAAACGTTCAACGTCTTTCAATTCCTTAGTTAAATCATTACTACGTTTATTGACATCTTTTAAGGCATTTTGTAAACCAACGGTATTTCCCGAAATCTCAACCGTAATCCCTTTAATTCTTCCTGCCATATTTTCACCTCATTTATTAGAAAGAATCATAGTCAGATTGATTTGCTTTTCTTACCGCTTCTTTTTGTGGATTACTCATTTCGATAAATTCGTCAATATAATCCAAGCAACCACCAATCGTCATCATCTCTAAATCAGCATGTGTTAGTTTGTGTTTATAACAAAGAGCAAGGAACGTTTCGGTTGTAATTCCTTCACCTTTCGCTCCTTGCTTTCTATCGTTTTCAGTTATTTTTTTTTTGAAGTTTGTATTGATTTCATAAGCATGTCTTGAATTTCTTCCACAATTTCATAAATAGGGAATGCACCGAATCCATCTAACCATGTGAGTGGACTTGGGATGGATTCATCAGCTGTTTTTGCGTATGCCCACACAAGATTATAGATAACATCGAAATCTAGTTTACTAAAATCCATTTCATCAACTTTCCCATTTAAGAGTGGCATAAAGGCTTGTAAACTAAACATATCAGCGAACATGTCTTTTCCGAATTGAGCTTTATATCTAATAGGAGTTCCGGCTGTGCTTTTTAATCGGACCTGTTTTCCGTCTATTGTAATTGTCGTTTCCATATGATTCTCCTTAATAGTTTAAGTATAGTGATTAATCCCCTATGATTTAGTTCCAACTTAACCGAGCAGTGGTATCAGTTAAATCGGAACTAATCAATCCCTGGGGAACGTTAGGGTGTTACCACTTTTTTGTAAACTTTTTTGTACCAGTCGTTATAAATTGCTTGTTCTGTTTTAGCAGTTGTTTTCGTTTTAACCATTGGTCTTCCGCCTGGTGCTAAAATAATTGGGCTAGAAACAAACTTCAGTTCATTTGTATTTGGTTCAGCAGAACTTGTTTTTGTTTTAGATGCAATCGTTGGACGACTTGCTGAACAGTTATACATAACATGACGGGTTGCGTTCACATCACCATCAAACTCAAATAATAATGCGAATGGTTTCCCTTTTGCATCAGCCAATTCATTTAATACACCATCCGTTTCGTCTAATTCCTCACCAAGTGCATCAATAGCAAATTTTTCTGGGATAGTAGCAATATTTAATGCTCCGTCGTAACCTTGGTTATTACTTGCCGCGTAATAAAGCATGTCATCTGCATAGAATTCAATTAAATCACCGCGTGGCTCAAAAGTTAGTTCGACTCCACCAGGTAATGGAATTGGCGTCCCGAATGTAACTAAGAAATCCTTAATATCTAATGGCACGTAATGTACATTTTTTAAACCGAATGTTACCTTGTTTTCATTCATTTACATCAACCTCGTTTCATATATTTTTTGAAATAATTTCTCAGATTCAATAAAAGTCCCATACGATTCATAAGGAATATCATGATCGTCTAGGACTTTTTCTAATTTGGCTTCAGCAACTAAATCTTTTTTAATTGTATAAAGCTCAATATTTACATCATTTATTTTGTGATAGACTTTGTTATCAGCTGGCATATTAGGAGAACCATCTACAAAGTAACAAATATAAGGTGGCGCTGGCACAGGATTACCTGGTGTTTCGGTGAAATGCGAATAAGCCACAGGATAACCTGTAGCATCAAGGATTTTTTTGAATTCACCTAATGTCATTGTTGAATCGCCCTTTCAACACGCTCAACAAAGTCATTAATCGCATGTTCTTCAGCCGGAGCAATATGAACTTGAGCTGGAACACGTCCACCACTTGCCTTTACATGACCTTTCTCTAATAAGTGCGTAAGCTGTGGCTTTAAAGCATTGTGAACAATAATTGCATTACCATCCTTTTTCTTACGCCACCCTTTACTATACTTACCTGTTTTCTTAGGACTTTTTTGTCTTAATTCATCTACAAGATTCTTTGCTACTTCTTCCTTTGCACCTTCCATATCTTCCTCAATCACATTTGTATACCTTTGTAATTCTCTAGCAATCTCACTTGATAAATCGTCAATATTAGCCACCAGTTTTCACCTCACAATATAGCTCAATCTTTTCATCATCTCTTTCATATGTGCGATAAATACTATATTCCTTTTCACGATACTTTACTTTTTGTTCTTCTTGGTAATCCAATGTGTAAACAATTAATACACATTTAGGCTTAAATCCATTTTGACCAGCTTGGAAAAACTCATTTTGAGAAACACTTTTTTTCTCACAAAATACTTGTCTTGTAAAGTCTTCTGATACTTCCACTTGTCCTAATTCATCTTTAGTAGTAGTTGAAACTGGAAATAATAAAATATCGTTCATTTGTAATCACCTGCTAAAGTGAGATGATTTTTAAGCATGTCATAAGATGATTGAAAACGAACTGCTTCCTTTAAATCTGGAATGAAATTAGCTTTCGTATAAGTGATAATTGCACGCTTAATTAATGGATCAGCATCGTCATTTGTTTTTAAACTAGAAACGCCCGACAACATTAAGTCATGCCGGGCCGCTTCAATTAAATCTGTAATCTCATCATCTAAGTGCGAATGAGTAATCCGAAGAGCTAACTTTACAATATCCAACATCTTAAGCACCTGCTGGAGCTGTCACAGTAACAACACAAGTTGCTGTTTTGTTACCATCTGTTGTTTTTACAGTAATTGTTGCTACTCCAGCGGCTACGCCTGTTACAAGTCCTGCATTTGTCACAGTTGCTTTCGCTGCATCTGAAGAAGAATATGTTACAGCTTTGTTTGTTGCGTTTGCTGGTGCTACTGTAGCTGTCAGTTGAGCCGTTTTTCCTACTTCCACACTTGCTGTTGTTTTATCTAGGGTTACACCAGTTACTGCTACAACTGGATCATTGATTGTTACTACACAACTAGATGACTTTGAACTATCTACTTTACTTGTTGCGGTGATTGTCGCACTACCAGCTTTCACAGTAGTCACTTTACCTTTTTCATCAACTGTCGCATTAGCGGACGAACTAGAAGACCACGTTACACTTTGATTTGCTGTTGCCGGTGCTACTGTAGCTGTTAGCGTTTCATTTCCACCTGTAACGATGGTTGTTGTTGCTTTATTTACTGAAACACCAGTAGGTGCACTGTATGGTGTTTTTACTGATAGTGGTTCAGACAAGGCGCTTTCCCCTGCATCGTTCACAGCTGACACTTGATAAGAATAACTTGTATTTGGAGTTAATCCCGTGTCAGTAAATGTCGTTTCGGTGAGTCCTTCTTTCACTTTATTTCCATTTCGATACACATTATAAGTTGTTGTCATTTATACCTTCCTTTCTTTTGTTCCCCAAATAATTAAGGGCTCCAATCCAACTTCACACTTTTATCCGTTAGATTAGAGCTCCTTAACCCTTGGGGCGCATTAGGGTGTAGTAGTTCCTGTAGCTTTCTTAAGAACAACAAGGGAATTAAAATCAACGGCTTTTCCATCCACAATCATAATTGCTTTTGTTACCAAATCATCCGTATCATTATCTTCATACTTTTTAACGCCCATTTGATAGTTTGTATTAAGGATGTAATCCTGATAGTTAAATAGGAAAGCGAATGGAGCTCCTTTTTCCAATGAAGTTGAAAAACTTTCAATATAGTTGCAAAGTACAACTGAACGTCCTAGTAAAGTTCTCTCTGGTTTTCCTGAAATACCATAGTTAGTACGCGCAATTGGTTGTCCAGCAGTATCTGTCATAGCTGAAAATGCCATAAATGTTTTTTTCGTCATTGTCCATACCGCGTTTGCTTCATATTCAAGTGGCAAAGCCGCCTCTGCATCTGTTAAAGTTTTATATTCAATTTTAGATACATCCAAAGCTTGTCCATCAACAGGAGTCTCTGTAAGAATACCTTTTGGTTTACCTGTTCCATCACCGCTAATAATAGATTGCTCAATTGCTTTTGTCATTGCTGCCACAACGTTATTAATTAACGTCGTTTCAAAAACTGCAAGAGACATCGTATCTGTTTCAAGTGAAACCGCTACAGCACAACGTAATTTATGGTAGTTAAAAGTAATGCTACCAGTAGTTTTCTTTTGCGTATCACTTCCAGAACTTTCAGCAACCCACGTTGCAACTGGTTTAACTGATGAAGTTGGTACAGTCACTCCGCCTTTAATAGCTGTACGAGTAACTAATGGAAGAATCATTCCTACAGCTTCGATTTTTTCAATAATCTTATCTAACACAGTCTGTGGAATAACAGAGCCAACATCACCCGTTTTTGTAACTGCATTTGCGCGAATTTCAGTCGGAATTGCTTCACCACGTAACACATAATTCATGAAGGCATTACGATATTCAGGGGAATCTGTACCAAGCTCACGTTTCTCCTTCGATGGATCTGTACTAAAAGTCTCAATCTTATGAGCACCTGCTGCATTACCTTCATTAATAAATCGTGCCTCAATTAAAAGTTGTTCACGTTTTTCAATTGCTGCCAACTGTTCATTAATGTCTCGTAACTCTGTTTCAATTGCCTCCAGGTTATCAATAGAACGAGTTTCATCACCTAATAATTCACCAATTTCAGATTTACGTTTTAATAATTGTTCTTTGTTCATGTTAATGTCCACCTTTTATAATAATGTTTGTAAATATAGTCTTTTACGCTTTTCCGAGCGCTTTTTTTCTTCTGTAAAGTGTTTATAAGGATCATATCCCCTAGCGCTTACTTCTGAATCTGGGTATGCTGGAAAAGCTACTGCGCTTACTTCTAATAGTTTTGCTTTTGTAACAGTTCGTAGCATAAGATCATCATCTGGCTCTTGGATTTCTTCACTTATCATGCTAAATCCAAACGAAACACCATCTACATCTCCACGCTTAATAGATTTGTAAGTATCATTGCCTAGAGTTGTATCTGGTAAATCTAATTCAAAGCGCAAGCCCACAGCATCCTCACTTAAACGCAAAGTATTATTCTTGGTTCTTCCTAGTACTTTAGACGTATCATGAGACCATAAAAAACGTTGGTCATCATTTTGCAACGTTTCTGTAAATGCTCCATTTTTGAATTGCTCACGAAATTTACGGTAATATCCCATGACTAAAGATTTCTTTTCCCACTTTACTGCATAGCCTATAAGCGTCCGATTTCCATTGTCATCTTCTCTGATTTCAATCTTCTGCGTTACTATTTCCCTTGTCTCCGTTTTGTCCATTGTTCCCACCTCCTTTATCAGTTACCTTTCCGTCTTTAACTAGCGCTGTATCTAGTCTTCGGATTGGCTTAGATCCACCTTCAATTGGTCCAAGTGAAAGAATGGAACGCCATTCATCCGGTGTCATCGCCCCTCTATCAACCATTTGAACTAAATTCATCTTTGTTGACATAGAAGCGTATTGAAGGCTTGCTGCTTCGAAAATGATTTTGTTACCAAACCCACGTTCACGACGTGAAAAAAGCTTCCTGGTAAATTCTCCAGCAAGCTGCATTGCTAATGGCTCAATTTCAGATTCGTAGTAAGCATTCCATTCATCTTCTGTATATTTACTTTGTATGATTTTTTCGTTTGTATTAAAGAAGTTGTAAATTCTTTGAGTTGTTTCTTGCATTTGTTTGGAATCTGGAACAAACGCTTCTGGTTTAACTTGCTCTAAATCATAACGAGGATCAGATGAAGCCGCTCCACCATTTTCGTTATCAATACTCAAGTAATTTTTCTTGAAATTTTGAACCTGCGTATCGATGTCCTCTTGTTTTAAAACAGATTTAAATTTTAGTATCCATTTCACCACTGCACTATTTTTAATTGCTTTTACAATTCCTTGATCAGTAGTTGTAACAATGTCCATTAGTGACGATAATGCTTTACCTGGATGTTCACCAAAAAAATCATCTTCGTTAAAATCTTTTCTAAGATGGATAATATCTACATATGGAACAGTCATCCTCTTACCATTTTTAAAATAAAAAGTGAGAAAAATATCACCTTGAACTCCTTCTACAACTTCTACAGTTACACATGGTATAGGATAAATTTCAGTTGGAAACCCTAGTTCATCGCGCTTAATATAAGCGAATGCATTATGGTTCAACTCTAATTGAATAGTCATTTTTTCTTGAAATATTTGACCTGTCATTAACGGGTTCGGCTCTTCTAAAATAAATCTGATATATGGCTCAGGATTCACTTTAAATTCATTCGTATTATCCCTTATATGTTTAGCAACTAGTTTGCCGACAGCCTTTGCTTTTGGACGTATACAAGCCCTGATAATATCGCTCTGATAGATATCTCCGCCCCACGAAAAAAAGCCCCCTCCATTGTCGTTTATCATTTCAAAACGAGTTGTAGTAGGCGGTTGTTTCTTACCGAATATCTTGTTAAATAACCCCAATTTCTCACCTCCCTTAAATCATGTTTAGGTAATCATTACGTTTCTCTTGAAGTACCACATATGCATTTAAAAGAGCTGCGGTTCCGTCAATCCTTCTACGTTGATTATTTGTTTTGTTCGGCTGTATATTAAGGTTTTTATCAACGTCAATAGCTGTGTTTGATAAACACCATTTATCAATAGGATTATTATTATAATTTACTAAGTTTGATTCTAAATCTGCTCCTAATAGTTTCATAGGGCTAGAAAGTGTTTGTTTACCTTGGGCAACTGGAATCATTGCTTCTTTACCAAAGTAGCCTTCCATTTCCTCTACCCAATATTTTGCGGACCATCTATCATAACCGATCCACGGAATATAAATACCGTATTCATCACGTATTTCTAAAAACCATTCAGTCACAAATTTATAATGTACTGAGTTGCCTGGTGTCGTTCTTAATAATCCTTGTTCTTCCCATAAATTATAGGGGATTTTATCCTCTTTACTTCTTTGTTCAAGTAAATCCTCCGGGAGCCAATACATCTGTTTAACATAGATATGCGGATCATTTGGAAGCATAAAAATAACCTTCGCTGCGGTTAAATCGGTTGTTGAAGATAAATCGCAACCACCAATCCCATAAGAAGGCTTTAATTTTACTATATCAAAGATAGCTTTATTATTTAATTGTTCAAATGTTAACCAAGCTTCTGTACTTGTTTCACGAATATTAAAATCTTTTGTTAATAAGTTTTTAACTAATAACGAATTTGCTTTTGCTTTATTTACTTTTGTTTCAAGTTGATCCGTTTTTTTTATCGTACCTAAACCAGGATTAGCTTTTGCCCATTTGGCATTATCAGTCCATTCATCTCTTTTATCCAATTCATATATAATCGGCAAGAAACGATCATCTTTATAACCATCTGGATCATCCAAACCATTTAAAAGCATCTCCGCTTCTTCATATTTCATATCATAAACAGATTCACGAATGGTTCCAGCTGTTGTAATCATAAATATCATTGGTTGTTCCCTTGAGGAAGTACCATCCACTATAACGTCATATAGATTCTTATCTTTCCAAGCATGTATTTCGTCCATCATTGCTCCATGAACATTAAGACCATCAAGTGTTTCCGAATCACTTCCCAATGGTTTAAACGTACTATCATTAAAATCTGCGTTCAACTCACGAACAAGCGGTTTAATTCGCTTTAATAATACAGGTGATTTCTTAACCATCCTTTTTGCATCTAACCAAACTAATTTCGCTTGGTCTAATTTAGTAGCAACCGCATATATCTCGGCACCAGGTTCTCCGTCAGCCACTTGTAAATACAATCCAATTCCAGAAGCAATTGTTGATTTCCCATTTTTACGAGCTACTATTAAAAGTATTTCTCTGTGCTTTCTTGTACCGTCAATTTTATGTACAAATCCAAACGAAGCTGCTAAAAATGCTTTTTGCCAAATCTCTAATTCAATGGGCTTACCGCCCCATTTACCTTTTGAGTGTTTGCAAAAATTCTCAATAAATTCTATTACATGATTCGCTTTCTTAGCATCATACTCAAATACAGAAGAAGTATCATACACATCGTCAACAAGCTTCTTATAAATTCGCCTAACTTTATTAGATACAATTACTTCTCCAGATTCGATTTGATTGTAATACTCAATGATTGGATTATAAGTTAACGGGTACTGCTTTCTTACTCGTTTACTCATTTATCAGCCACGAATTCATCAAATCCATCGTCCTCTTCTTTAGGTTGCTCTTTTGGTAACAAATCAGTTAATTGCTTCATGACCTGGACGTGGTTTTTTATCATAGTATTGTATACTTCTACTGCTGAGGATTTCTTAATACCAAATTGATTTGCTCCATTTTGGTATTGCTCCGTAACCCCATTCTTATTTATTTCTTCTTGTAAATCTTCTAAAGTGACAGCCATAAAAGCAGCATTTTTTATGAGTGAAGAAATAGCTCTTTTCTTCTTTGGATCTAAATTCTTCAATAAACTGTTTAATCGTGTCATCTCTCTCTTAATTCGTTTTTCTTTTTCTATATCTAGATTATCACTCATAAAATTCCACTCCTTTCATGACCACACCCCCTATAGAAATGACCCGTGTGTTACGTGAAGCTCCCCTATCGGTCCCCTTAGGGGTCTTTGATTTATTTTTGAAAGGGGGGGCTTGGTTCTTTTTGCTCCTGATTCTTTTCTGCTGATAAATTATCAATTAGTTTATTAATTATATTTATATGAGCTTCTTTTTCTTCCTCTGGTTCTGTATCTTCTTGTAGCTCTTCAAATACTTTAAGTACGTCCGTTATTTTTTCTTTACTTACATGTCCATCTAGTTCCTTATTATCAATAGCATTAAAGATTATACTAAGAGCAATAGCTTTCTCTACCTTCGTTAAAGCTACACCTTCATACTGTCCTTCTGTACACGACTCTTGTTTAACTTCTTTAATAGACTGTACTAGGTTAGCATTGTATACATTAAGATTAGTTGCTATTGGAACTACTGCATTGCTCTCACTAAATAGAAATACTTTCCCGTTAACAACCTCTGACTTACCATCCTTTAAAGTAACTTCATAACTACGTAATGTCATTCCTAATCCCTCCTAATTAAATCCCCATTATCATCAAACATTACACCTTCAACAACTGGACTGTTCTTCTCATGATGCTCACGGTTGTGACAGTCTTGACACAATAGCTCTAGGTTACTAAAGCTCAACGTAATCTCTGGATCATTAATATTCTCTGGTGTTATGTAATTCTTATGGTGAACAATCTTACCTGGTCGCACTGTGCATCTCTCACACAAACCGTGTCTTAAATTAAAATAGGAATTTCTACACTTCTTCCATGCTGTAGATTTGTAAAACTTCTTTGCGTATTCCTTTGCCATTCATTCCCCTCGCAATCTAACAATAACTACTATGAGTTACAGTGCCTACACCTTTAATTGTCCCACCACTCTGTTTACTGTTATTTCTCACAGTGTGATGACCTTTACTAATTCTTTTATCACGACGTGTAATATCAAGACACTTCTCGCAGTAGAAAGTAGCAGAGACTCCCTTGATGAATTGTTTATCATCTGAATAAAAAGTAGTAGTCTCACTATCTAGCACTTGATACTTATGCTCACACATTACTCTCACCCTTTATCATTCTTCATCTATATACTCACGAGCTTCAGAATCCCAAACCTCACAATTGTCGATGTGTTCTTTTTCTTCTTCATACCACTTAATCGCTTCTTCTCTAGAATCAGTAGTTATATGAATGTCAGCAAATCCACCGCAAGGATAATATTGATCGAACCCAAAACACCAATATCTATGGTTTAAATCAATTTCATCCATCCTTCATCCTCCTCCAAAATAAAAGGCACCCGAATGGATGCCTTGTTCTCAATTATTAATTTGTACTTTGATTACGGTAAATGAAGTTTTATTCTTCTTTCAACTAACAACCACGACAGACACTCTTGGTCCGCTTATCAGGCTCCCTCATTCTGTCTACCTAGGATGTTGTTAGCTCAAAGAAGAGCAAAAGCCCTTCTCCGTTTACACAACGTAAATTGCAATTGAATGTGAAATCAAGAAACAACTGTTCATCCAATCTGCAACCATCGCCACCGGTAATGACGATCCATTTTCGATTATCTGGAATCTTGTGAGTAATGTTTTCCGCCACTACTCACAATATAAATATAACACGATAATTCCAAAACAACCGGCACATTTACTGCCAAAAAGCGGTCACGACTCTGCCACACTTTTCTTAATTATTTTATTTCCATTCATTATGAGCAATTTTATTAATTTCATCCATATAATCAATTAAATCATCCATATACCTTTGCTCATCATAGATAAAAATTTTATTTTCCTTTTCCGTTTCTACTATTACTTTAATCTCTTTTGTTACTAAATTCAGTCCTGCTTTAATCTTTCCAAAACAGATTTGTTCCTTGGATAAGTTATCAGCTTTATTCATTAAGTTGTTATATTGAGGATTTTTCATAAGTTCTAATGTATTGTCATTATTTCTTAATTGTTCATTTATTTCCTCAAATAGTAGATGCAATTCTTTTTCATTATTTTTAATTGTTAACAAATCATATTCTTTATATGTCGATGTTTCTTTCACTTTATTTACAATGAAACTCCTAGCGTTTTTGAAAATCGCTTCCATTGCATTAAATCTTTCTTGATTTGAAATATTCATTTTAATCACTCCCATATTTTAATATTCTCATATCTATTTTATCACAATGGAAAGAATATTCCCTCAATCACCCTCTTCACTTACCCATATCTTATATTCTGTGTAACTGACCCCTTCGCGAAATCCATTGCCATCATTGAATTCATAAGACTTTCTCTTTTGAGTTACACAGTACAAAATTTATGAGTAACTGTATGAATTAAAAAGAAAAAACAATGCTTAGATTTTAAATCTACTCATTGCTTTATCCATTGCATCTTGATTTACACCTATATAACGTAACGTGACCTTCTCTGACGAGTGATTGAATATCTCCATAAGTAATGCTATGTTTTTGGTTTGCATGTACATGTGATACCCGTACGTCTTTCTCAAAGTATGCGTCCCTATCTCATCTAATCCAAACTCTGCTGCGGCTCCACTTAATATCTTGTATGCCATACTGCGGCCAATTGGACGATTCTTCCCCTGTCTACTTTTCAATAGATACTCATCATCTTCTCTATTTTCATTGAACCATCGAAGTTCTCTCTTTAGTGCTGCTGTAATCTGTATACGCTTCTGCTTACCTGTCTTCATTTCACGCATTGAGATGTGACTACCTTTTAAATCTCCAACTTTTAGTTTTAAAATATCACTTATACGTAAACCTGTATTAATTCCCATTACAAACAAAATATAATTACGTTCACTCTTTTCCTTTAGATGTTCCTTAATTTGTTGTATTTGCTCTGGATCACGTATTGGCTGAACAAAATTCATTATTCATTACCTCCAGTCTCTTCCGTCTCGTAAACTTCTAATCCAAGTGCAAAAGCGAGTTTATAAAACGCTTTAGATTTCCAACGTCGATAAGTACGCTCTGACATTCCAATTTCGTTATAAACCATGTAATCACATACATCCTCTTCTTCTAAATAACGTTTACAAATAATATCCCTTTGGATACTTCCTGCACGTCCGTTTCCTAATCGGTTTAGAAATTGATGAATACGTGTTGACATTATTCCAAGCCACTCTTCTCGTTTACTTTGTTGAATATTCGCTATAGCAACATCTTCTAACGGTTTACCAACTGCATGTGTAGGACCATGCTCACGCATTTCATAAGAAGGAGTGACTTTCATTTCTTTACGCATCACCCCAAATTGTCTATATATACGTACGCTTTCCAACACACCTTCTAATTCTTCTTGTGTTGCCGTTCTATCGATTTTTGGTAAGAAAGATAATTGTTTAGTCATGTAAGACCACTCCTTTTTATTTTTAAATTACTTTTGTCTTAACGCTCCACGTCTACGCTCATAACGTGGTCCACGAATCCCCATTAAATCTTCAATATCACGAGTGCTTAATTTCTCTTTTCGTTTTTTCTTGTTTTTCTTTTTCTCTTGCTCTGATTGCTTTTTCCACTCACGTAATTGATCTCTTAGCACCTTCATTTCCCCATCTCCCTTCACAAAATAAAGAGGACACCATTTCTTAAAACAGCTTTATTGCTGCTCTAAAAATTGATGTCCTCTAGTTTTCTAGCCGGACTATATTCAGTTTCTTTTCACTTTAAAATACCAGCTTGTACAAAAATGTTTCTCCAAGCGCTTTTAACTCTATATTTTTCAAAGGATTTCGCACGTCGAGCAATAGCTTTTCTGGTTTTCTTTTTCTTTAATTTAGACATTTCTCCTAACCTCACTTTCTACTCAAAGGATTATTTTGTTTGGTTTTTTGGCAATTTTGGTGGTTCTGGTGGTTCCTTAAACTCTATAAATTTAATTTCTCTATTAGGAATTAATGCGTTTTGAAACTGAATACATCCGGTTTGCCAATCTGATTTCTGATACATTTGGTTAAAAATTGGTCCAAACTCGTTTTCGAATTCTTCATCAGAAACATACAGCTCTCTCTGGCCGCCATGGACAAAATGTACTATAACTTTCATTTCCCTCTACCTCCCTGAATAAAACTCAATATTACGTCAATACTGTAGACAACCCATTTCTTAACCTGAGCAGTTAGCTTTTGCTAGCTGCTCTTTTATTTAAAACAATGTCATCTGTCCGCTCTTATTTTGCTCTTCCAATTCATTTACTCTCTTCTCAAGCCTTTTTATTTCTTGATTTAACAGATGAATCGTTTTATTGTTGTTATTCCTTTTTTTAAGGCATCTCTCATGAACCACGTTGTCATATTGATCAAGTATCCATTCATCTTCAAATACCAAATCCTCACAAATAGGACATTCAGCTATGATACAACCAGACGCCATATCCATTCCCCCTTGAATAAATTTCTAAAACTTGTCTATGCTATAGATACAATCAATTATTGAACTTCCTAATTTAAGTTTTAAGTGAATAAAATTCTAATTTTTTTCCGATACTATGGAAGAATTTAAAAGGTTGTTTTAAATTCTTCCCACTCTAGCTCTCTTGGTCGAGAGGTGAGCAGTTAGCTTTTGCTAGCTGCTCTTTTAATTAAGCACTTTCTTTCAAAAATGCTGTGCGAACTTCCATGAATTCTATTTCCGAAATAAATTCCATATCTTCATGAACTTTTTCATCGTCATATCTCTGTTCTTCTGCTTCAAAATAGAAATCATTATTCATCTTGTAATACCTACTCAACGCTGGTTTTCCGAAGGCTGAAGATAAGTTGAATTTAAAAATGATCTGTCTTATGTCACGGAATTCAATTCCTATTTCCTTGATGAATTTGTCCCATTCTTTTTTTAACTTCGAACGAACTTTCACTGCACGGAATCCTTGTCTATCTGGTCTTTTTCTAAACTCTGATTCTAACTCTTCAGGGACACTTCTTAAACTTAAATAAGAAGAATGAGACATATTTTCGTTTACTTCACACTTTAAAAACCCTTCCATCTTCCCTTTGTTTTGTTCTAACAATTCTATGTCTGCTGCATATTCCGAAAATGCCTTATGCAACTCTGTATCTCTCTTAACTTTTAAATATCTAGCCATCTCACATTCCCCTTTTCTACAAAATGAAATTTTTATAATCTTCCTTTAAAGATGTTCTTGATCTCAATATCCGAAAGGTCTTTATGTATCGCAAACACTTCTGGAAAATCACTCAAGCACAGATCAATAATTTCGTTATCTGTCGTTCTAGCATAAAAGTACTTAACATATCCCCTGTAATCATTGTGCATGTAATAACTCTGAATCTCGTAATTGTAGTTGTTAGCTTCCAACACTTCGTACAGCTTGTTTTTCGTCTCATCCATTTCAAACATGGATAATTGCCCTTCGATCTCCACTTGTTCTATCATTTCCCCATTCCCCTTTACGCTTGTTTCTTATTCCAAAATGTGTTTGCTCCTCTATAATTGAAAGGACTCGCTTGATATCCTCTTGATGCTGCTTGCGATGGTGTAAGAACTGGCGTATTAATCGCAACTTCCACATCCCATTTCCATCGTCTAACTCTGCACCAAAGTAAATCCCTTGAAATCCCGTTTCTCTCTGCTCTTTGTACCTGATCTTCAGTGAACACTGTATCTGTCTTGCTCTCTCTAGCGACTTTAACAGCTTCTTTATTATCCATTATCGGCTTCGTTGCCGCTTCATATGGCTCCATTCCTTTTCTTATACGATCTGCAAATGTTCTATAGCAAATCCCATGTTCCTCAGCGACACGTTTATATTTCCTCCATCCTGTCCCCTTTGTGATTTGCTTAGTAATCGCTTTTTCCTTTGGCCAGCCACGTCCGTAGACGCGCTGACGCAAAGTTTCATTACTGATGCCGTTCTCTTCTGCTCGTTCGAAATCTTCTGGAGTAATGTAGTAATCGTTCATTTCTCATTCCCCATTTCTTAATAAAATTCAAATTTGGTCTTACTTCACATCAACACGTTTTTGACTTGCTTCCCTGCTAAACCCATCCGGATACCTTGTTGCCAATTTAGAGATATTCATTTGAGCAATATCTTCTAATGTATATCCCATTTCGTGGGCCATAATGGAGATATAGTACATGATATCCCCTAACTCTAAAGCCAATTTGTGAGTATTCCCGTTCTCTTCTCCTGGACAATGTGCTGGATCAAATCCATGACCGTGAAAAATAGCTTTTTTTACAATATCAGCAACCTCACCAGCTTCTCCTGTAATCCCTAAGGATGCATTTAATACACGTCCACCAAAATCGTTATTTGTATTCCATGTACGTAATGTTGCTTCCTGATATTGATCTAATTCACAAATTTGATTGATATTCATTACAGCTTGTCCTCCCTTTGATTCACTAACTAATTTAGTTGTTGCATATACACCGTTTTCCATTGCTTTCATTTTGCTTTCCCCTCTCTTTAACAAACTCCTAATCCAATTGGACGGTTTTCAATCATATATTTATCAGCCTGATCTATTACAAGAAGCGCTACTTCTGATTGGTGTCTTCTTAATGCTTTCGCCATTTCTGGTAAACTCATATCTTGTTTCCACATTTCACGAAACCATATAATGTCCCTTTCATCCCAAATGAAGTTAGCTTCTTCTAAAGCGATGTATATTTTCAAACGTGATTCCTTCATCGCTTCATGATTTCTTGCTACGCTCATATGCGAACCCACCTTCTAAAAATGTTTATTTTATCTTTTCAGTAAACTTAGTATCCACGCGATCAACCTTCCCATTAACCCAAACCGCAACTTGTTCACCAAATCCGCTCACCGGTGGATTAACTGCTATAACATTTCCATCCTTAACTACATAGAGCTTATTGCTAGTAACATCAATTTCTATTTTTTTCATATGTCCATCTCCTTTTTACTACCGCATGTACTCGACAACATCAGGTTTAAAGCCACTTCCTAAATAAATTCTTACCGGAATAGCTTCTTTTTTATCCCTTGCTGCCTTACACAATTCTTCAGCTGTCTCCCAATTAAACAATCTATCTAATGAACGTTGAAACCGCCATATTGCTATTGCATATTCCTCAAACGTCTCATATCGTGGATCTGGTTTTGTCTCTCGTGGTAATTCATCCGTACACTTTGCATTCTTTGGAACTTGGACGCGTACATCTGCGTATGTAGTGCGTCCAGTTCCTTTCTTTACATTCGCTTTCATTACATCGAACTGACAAATGTCTGGCTCTACATCGAAAATATTTAATTGCTTAGGCATGTGCTATCTCACTCTTTTCAAGAAGGTTAAGTAACTCACTTGCCCCTTCCTTACTCAAAAACATTCGACCACCAAGCAATTCCATGTTTGATTCGGAAACTTCACCCGTTACAAAGCATGACTTTTCATGTTTTCTTAAAACGATGTTTTCCCCATCAACATGAAAGTCTAGTGCCGTTCCTTCAGCAATCCCCAAAGTTCTGCGTAACTCTACCGGAATTACTACACGCCCTAGCTCGTCCACTTTTCTTGCAACACCTGTGTTTTTCATACCTTGCTCCCCCTTGTTAACTAGCTTTTTGCTGTTTCTGTTTTAATGATTGTTTCATTGATTCAAATTTTATTAACCATGCTTCCCAACGCTTATCATTTTCCTCTTGTTGTTGCTTTGCCACTTCACAATTACAACCGTTCGTTTCAATTACACCTGGATAAGTTTCTTTACGAATAATTCCTGTATCATGACATAATGCACACATGCTTATTCCCCCTTTTTAAAATTTCGCAATCTATAATTATCCCCATGCATTTCTAACATTTCGGCATTTTCCATCATCCGACTAAAATCACGTTCTCCATACATTCCTGCCAATTCACCAATGTTAAAGTTGGTAGTAAATAAAGTACTTTTACCTATACGGCTATCTACAATTTCGTTTGTCTTCGTTTGCTTCCAAGTGACACCTTCTTTATCTTTCTCCGTGAATTCTGCTCCAAAGTCATCGATAATCAAGACATCAACTTTTGCTAGAAGGGACATAAGCTTGTCCTCTGTCATTTCACTGTTTTTATTCCAAGTTGATTTGATTTTAGTAAATAGCTTATTCATTTGAATAAACATTGCACTGTGACCCTTTTTCATAAGTTCTTTAGTGGCTGCCACACACAAATGACTTTTTCCTACTCCGTAATCACCTGTAATAATCATGCTTGTCGGTTCTTCTTTATTGAATGAAGTAACAAAATTCATAATCATTTCTTTCGCATCAGCCAATTCCTTTTTAGGTGGTGCATAATTTTCAAATGTGGCTTTTTTGAGTTTGTCATTTATTAAACTGTTATCAGCAAATGAATCATATAAATGAATGATTTCATTTTTCTTTTTTATAGCTAGTGTCTCTATAGCTAATTTCTGATCTTCTTTTTCTACCGATCTACATTGAGGACAAAATTCCTCATTTGTTTCTATATCTATCAACATGCGTTTACTGCAAACGTCTTTAAATTTTTCTTTCCCTACTAAAAAGACATTCGTGCATCTATTAGGAGACAATACATATCTTTGACTAGCGTTTCTTGAAGTCGTATTTTTCGATGAAGCTACTATCTTTTTGATTGCTTGCATTAGTTGGTCCTCCTTTAAATGTTCCTTTTCGTTGTACAGGTTTTTCATTTAAATAACTTTCAAATTTAGTTCCAAATAATGTGATAGGTCTCAAATAGCCGCTCATTTCTGTATTATCAATCCATTGTGAAGTTTTAATATTAATTACCTGTTGGAAATGAGTTAATCCGAACCCTTCTTTCCATCTTGCTTTGATTAGATCCTGTGTTTTTTTAGATGTATGTTTATAATTGGTTTTTGCTTTCATATTGAGATAATCAACAATCTCTTGATATGGAATAGATTGAACATTGTCCTGAGGTTTTTCAGGACTATGTTCTTTTTTTATATCTTTATCTATATCTTTATCTAAATCTTTATCTATGTCCGTTACTACATCGTTACATGTAACGTTACAATTCAGTACTTCTTGTTTTTTTCTTTCACGATGTGCTGCTACGCGTTTTCGAGTATCATCCTTCATCTTTTCTAATCGATCTAGACTTTGATGTTTTCCCCAGTTAGTCACATTGATATAGTGATTCTCGTCAATACTAATCATTCCAAACTTCTGGAATATACTTAATGCCATACGAACTGTATTTAGAGGTCTATTAAAAAGTGTTGCTAACATATCTTCCGTATATGGGATATTCTCATTCAAAAAAATGTACCCACTTGCATTTGTTTTCCCTGCTTGAGCCAACATCTTAATCCAAATAATTAATAATGTATCAGCTTCAGGCATGCTCTCAATCAGACGGATTTTTTCATCCTCGAACATCGTTACGGAAAGTTTAATCCATTTCACCTTTACTTCAGACATAGTCTTTACCTCCTTATGCAAACCGCTATGTGCGCTACTCCGCTTTCAATAATTTCTTGAATCTCATAATTTGGGTAACCAGCACTAAAGTATTGTTCAATCATCAGATTTAATTCCTCTTCATTATTTGTTTGTTCCCAAAACTTTTGAGGTAACAGTACTTGATAAGTCACTAGGTTTATCTGCATGTACTATTTGCTCGCTTTCCGTGATATACTAATAACAAGTGTTTTTTCTAAAGGGACCCACTGTCATGGGTCTTTTTCTTTTGTTCTACATCACTCCAAGCCCATTTTTTAATTGGCTCATATGTGATGTGAAACAACCACGCACTCAAAACTATTATCATTGTAAAGATTGATAATGAAATTGGATCTTCCATCATGCTGTTGCACTCCTCTCCACCCAATTAAAGAACGCTTCTTTTTGTTCACACAAAATTAACGTCTACTTTAACTTGAATGTTTACTGGAATTTCTTTAGTAATACGAATAGAACCAGGGCTTTCTCCATTCTCAATTAATTGTGTTACTTGTTCTTTTACTCCATCCTTTGTTTCAAATTCATAAACCTTAGCAGTACCAAACCCACTATGATGAATGACTAAATACTTTTGTTCTTGCATACTACTTCCTCCTATTGAACTTCCGCCATGTTTATTTGTGAGTTTGCAAAAGTAATTTCTTCACTTAATACCATTGGCAATTCGTACCTCGCCACTATGTTTTTCGCTACTCCTAAATGACGACGTTTGATAGCTTTATGGCTCTTCACATCAAAATGACGACGTAACTGTCTGTATATATCCTTATAAACCTTACCCCTAACACTTCTGTCTCGATAGGCGTTGGAATTTTTACCTCCAAGTAAAGCAACTCCACAACGTTTTACAGCATTTGAAATCTCATCACATTCAATCGCAAATAATGGTGCGTTTTCTCGCAAGTCTTTCACATCTGTCTTAATGTGCTGGATTTCTTGTTTCTGTCCTTCTAACGCTTCGAATGTTAGTTTTAAAACACTCATTGGATCTGTAGGGATTTGTTGTTGTTCTCTCATGTTGAAATACCCGTCAACAAATTGATCATATAATTCCCATGCTGTATCATCTTCAAGGATTTTTAAGAGTTTTGCGTATCCTCGTTCGGATAGTAGATAAATGTTATTAGATTGATTAAAAGATTGCTTAGTATATCCAAATAATCGACCTAGTGGCTCAAAACCACTAGCCCTAATATCAAGAATGTCCACACCATCTTTAAAACGATTTCGATTATCATTAATGCGGCGATTCACTTCTTTAAATGGTTGCCCATGAATTTCTGCAATTTCTTTTACTAACATCGCTTTCTTACTTTCACCAAATCCGCCCTCAATTCCAGTGAATTGATAACCTGCAATATTTTTTTCACCTAAAATATGTAGTTCGTTTACTACTGTTAATTGATCCATGTTGTTTTCCTCCTATCTATAGATTGGGAATTACTTTAGTTGTATTTGTATAACGATGTACTAAATGTAATTCATTACTTACTTTTTTGAAGATTAACCAATTATCGGGGTTTAAATCGTATGACTTGATATGAATTTTCTCTTTCTTAGTTGTTTTTTTACCATTCTTCACTTAACTTTCCTCCCTTCAAGTACGAACCTGACGTTTCATTTCGCGTCTCAACATATTGCTTACGTACTTGGGATGCTTTCATTATTCTTGTCGCTGCGAATACTCCGTTCATGCAGATTTACCTCCTTTCTTCGATTCTGCTTCTGCTTTACGAGCAGCTAATACACGAGGAACTAAAGTTTCCATAAAGAATTCCAACATTTTTAACTTAGTTTCTTCGCTTGGCGGATTATCTAATATAGATCGCTTCATCCATTTCATCCTTCCGCTACTAAAACTTCATGTTTTATGAAGTTTGTAGGTAAAAAAATTTCTTCGATTTCCGCACCGAAATATTGAGCGACTAAGAACATTTCATTGGCTTTAAATTGAGTAACGCCATGTTCTTTATTTATGTATGTTCTTTTGTCAACGCCCAATAATTCAGCCATATCCTTTTGAGTCACCCTTTTGCTCATACGAAAAGATATTAATTTATCTTGCAACTTTATCCACCTCCTCGCTAACGATTTTCATGATACATGAAAAAAAGACAATATTCAACAATTACTTTCATACTTTATGAAATTTATTGTTTAAAACTTCATGAAATGTGGTATAATGTATTTAGAAAGGTGGTGAAACTTCATGAAACAGGATATTTCTAAGTATGTAGGACAACAGATAAAGCACTATAGGAAGTTAAAGAAAATGACTCAAAAGGAATTAGGTTTACGAATAGGAAAAAAACATAATACAATCTCATCTTATGAAAATGGAACGAATGAACCCGAACAAGATGCGTTATTTGCAATAGCAAATGCATTAGATGTGTCAATCAATGACTTGTTCCCTTCGACAATGGAACCATATACAAGCACTAATGAAACAACATCTATGATAGCGGAATCTCAATATAATTATTTTCCAACATCAATCTCAGCTGGTCTTCCACACTGTGTTGATTCAATCTCAGATAATGAACTTGAAAAGATATCAATGCCAAATTCATTAATGGGTAAATGGGCTGGAAACAAAGATGTATTTGTAACTAGAGTAAATGGGGATTCAATGAATAGAATTATTCCACATTGTTCTTTAATTGTTGTTAAAAAAGTAGAGTTATCGGATCTTAAAAATGGAGATATAGTTGTTTTTAGTAATGGTGGAGACTACTCGGTTAAAAGATTTTTCCATGATAAAGAAAATGAGCGTGTGATATTTAGACCTGACTCATACGATAACAGATTCTTTGATTACACGGTTTCTTATGAAAATGCAAAGAACTTAAAAATACATGGTAAAGTAGTTCTTTACATCGTAGAGTTAGATTAATTAAATCCTTAGCGCTAAGAATTTAATGGACAGCCAGTACAGCTGTCCTCTTTTTTAAAGGAGAGATAAAAAGTGACGGTTGGAATTTATATAAGAGTAAGTACAGAAGAACAAGCAAGAGACGGTTTCTCTATTTCGGCTCAAAGAGAAAAATTAAAAGCATATTGCGTGGCCCAGGATTGGGATAATTTTAAGTTCTATGTGGATGAAGGTGTATCAGCAAAGGATACAAATCGTCCACAATTAGGTATTATGTTGGATCATATTAAACAAAGTTTGATTACTACAGTTCTCGTTTATCGTCTGGATCGTTTAACTCGGTCCGTTATGGACCTATACAAGTTACTTGATGAATTTGACAAATATAATTGTGCTTTTAAGTCAGCGACTGAAGTATACGATACGTCCACCGCGATGGGGAGAATGTTTATAACTATAGTTGCTGCGCTTGCACAATGGGAGAGAGAAAACTTAGGAGAACGCGTACGAATGGGGCAATTAGAAAAAGCTCGACAAGGTGAATATTCAGCGAAGGCTCCATTTGGATTTGATAAAAATGAACATAGCAAACTCATTATACATCCAGAAGAAGGTAAAGTTGTTGTAGATATGGTAAGAAAAGTCGAAGAAGGTTACTCTATAAGACAACTTTCCACACACTTAGACGGCTATATTAAGCCCATAAGAGGTTACAAGTGGCATATACGTACCATATTAGATATTCTTTCTAATCACGCTATGTACGGGGCCATAAGATGGTCTGATGAAATAATAGAAGGAGCTCACCAAGGAATCATTACAAAAGATAGATTTATGAAATTACAAAAGATATTATCAAGTCGACAAAACCTAAAAAAACGACAAACTAGCTCTATTTTTATTTATCAGATGAAATTGATTTGTCCAAACTGCGGTAACCATCTAACTAGCGAACGATCTATGTATTATAGAAAAAAAGATGCTCAGCATGTTGAAAGTAACCAATATCGTTGCCAAGCCTGTGCCTTAAACAAAAAGAAAGCTTTTGCTACTAGTGAAAAAAAAGTAGAAAAGGCCTTCCTAGATTATATTTCTGCGTTACATTTTGAAAAAGTTACACCATTAAAGAAAAAAGATAATGAATCAGAAACTTTAAAAAAACAAATTGCAAAAGTAGAGCGCCAAAGAGAAAAGTTCCAAAAAGCTTGGTCTAATGATTTAATGACAGACGATGAATTTGCTGCACGAATGAAAGAAACAAAACACATACTAGATTCAGTAAAAGAAAACTTACTTCTTTTAAAACCTAATAACAAAGACGTGAACAATGACGTTATAAAAGAGATTGTAAACAATATTAAAAATAACTGGCCCGTTCTACCTTCAGGTGAGAAAAAGCGTTTTATGAGTATGTTTATAGAAAATATCAAAATAGATAAAAAAGAAGGAACTACGGAAGTATTAGACATAGAGTTTTATTAGTATTTATGGTATGTTTACACAAACAAAATGCTCCTGTTGCAAAAAACGCATCTCTTCCATCATATAACTCGCACAATCTTCTGGACTTCGAATACTATATCTATTTTGATATTCTAAACGTATCATTCTTCTACCTAATTCAAAAGCAGCCATAAGCTGCGACGCCTTTGCAATCCCAACACCATGAATGCTCATCATCTCTTCTAACGTTGCATCCTTTAACATTCGTAAGCCGTCAAAATGATGTAGAATATTATCTGATAACGTTAACACCGTTTCTTCTTTAGAACCCGTTCTGAGTAAAACTGCAAGAAGTTCTCGATTCGATAAACTTCCTGCTCCTTCTAACAATAAACGCTCCCGTGGCTGTTCTTCTCTCACAACATCACGAATACCGTTCATCTCTCCACCCCTTTTTTTACGATTTCTCCTAAAGAAAACCCCATGCAATTTTACGCATGGGTTACATCGCTATCAAACTGTTTTAATTCACGGACAAGACGCGCAATTGGCAAGCCAACTACACTGTAGTAGTCCCCTTGAATATGTTGAACAAAAATAGACCCTTTACCTTGAATTCCATAGCTTCCTGCTTTATCAAGTGGTTCCTTCGATGCAACGTATACGTCTATTTCCTCTTCTGTTAATTCCCAAAATGTTACTTCTGTACGTTCATAAAAAGTTACCGTTTTTTCTTTCAATATAATTGCAACACCTGTGTATACTTCGTGTGTTTTCCCCGATAATAATCGTAACATTTCTTTCGCCTCAGCCTCATTAGACGGCTTTCCAAGAATACGTGAATCATATGTAACAATTGTATCTGCACCTAATACAACGTGATCACTATGATTTTCTGCCACAGCAGATGCTTTTTGCAAAGCAAGCGACATAACAATATCAGAAGGTGATAAATATGCACCAATCGTCTCTTCTACTTCACTAACAACGATTTCAAATGGCACATCAGCTAATTCAAGCAGTTCCTTCCTCCTAGGTGATCCTGAAGCTAAAATAATTTTCCTCATATTTTCTCCTTCCCTTCTCGCATGAAGCAGAATAATTCAAATCAATCGTATCAAAGGAATAGTTTCCCCACAAATTCTAGAAATATCATTTTCTCTAAACAAAATAATAGTTCTTTTTAAATACGATTATATTCTGCCCATACAGAAAGCACTTTGCTCTAAATTCAAAAGAAAAGAAAGAAGTATATGTACTTCTTTCTCCTTCATCTTATTATCTTATTATTTTACTTTTTGTGAAACCATTTTTTCGTACGAAAGTAATCCATCAATAATAACTTGATTTAATTTAGCTACAGATTCCTTATCGCCCTTCCCTTCCTTAATCGTTTGCACCGCTATTGACGTATACGTATAAAGCTTCTTCGCATCTTCACGCTTCATACTCTTCGCTTCCTTTTCAATAGCTTTCCACTCTTTTTCAATCGCCTCTATATCTTTTGGATTACTTTTTCCACTAGTTTGTACGCTGGACACATATTTTGTTAAATGAGTATATAATGGCTGCACTTTCGCTAAAAACATTCCTACTTCTTTATCATTTTTGAGCAATGCTTTATCTGTAATATCCCAATTTTTTTTCAAAACTGAAACACCATCTTGCTTATACTGATCTATTAATTGATTAACAGCCTGTTCATCGCTCGTAATACCAACAACTAACGCATACTTATCACCACTCGGTTTCAAAGCAGCCACGCCTCCATTGCCTTTCCACTCTTCAAGAGCGGCCTGTCCCTTTTCTTCGGAAGAATAAATCCCTCCTTGAACAAAAAATAATTTCATCGGGTCTAATGACGTTCCTACCTGCGCTTTTTGTTTTTCCTCTTTTGGTGCCGGTGTTTGCTCTGCCGTTCCACCCACCTTTGATTCTTCATTCCCCGTCTGCTTCGAAGCTGTTACTTCGCTTCCCCCTGTCGTCCCTTGTCCATTAAGTAAATGCAGCATTCCCATTCCAAACGCCGTACCAATAACAATTGCAGTTGCAACGATTGCAATTATTGTATTACTCCACTTCTTTCGTTTTTTTTCCTTAGACACTAATTTCGCTTTTTGAAACGGAACAACGTTTTTTAGTCTTTCACTTTCTACTACCATCCAGTCAAACTCATCCTTCTTTTTTTCCTCATACTTCGCTTCTGTTCCATTTACTTTCACTGAGATCGTTCGTGATTGCTTGTCCATACACTCACACCTCACCTCTTATCGTTGTCCGCATCATATCATATTCACTTCGCAAAAAAACGAGATATTTGTCAGAGAAATTCGCCAAATAACCCTATATATTTATCTTATATGTATGCATTTGACTTCATTTGTAGAACAAAAAACTAGATAGCAAAGACTATCTAGTTTTTCTCGCGAATATATTTTCGAACTTCAGAAATGAAATAAAGAGAACCTGTTATGATAAAGACATCATTTTCTCCAATCATACCAACTTTTGTATCAATTGCCTCTTTCCAATCTTCAAAAACTAATTTTGACTCTTGTTGTGAATACGATGCAAGCTTGTCAGCAGAAATGGCACGATCAAAGGCAAACGTCGTAAATATTATTTCATCAGCAACTTTTTCTAATTGCCCTACCATGTTATGTAACTGTTTGTCACCAAGAGCAGTAAATAAAACTATTACATTCTTCTTTTTATAATGTGCCTCTACTGTTTTTACAAGACTTTCAATACCTTCTGGATTATGAGCACCATCTATTATAATATCTGGATTACTTTGTAACTTTTCAAATCGACCAATCCAGTAGGCTTCTTGTAAGCCAGCTTTCATTTCCTCTTCATTAATTAAAAATGATAAATATGTTTTTAAATACATGACTGCCATAAGCGCTAGCGCTGCATTGCCTGCTTGATGAATACCTTTCATTGAAATCCGAACATTTTCAAACGAGGCAAATGGACAAGCAAAATCAAAATGTTCCCCATCTTCATTAGAATGTTTATGTAGTGTTGTAAACTGTTTTCCAAATTCATATAAGCTTGCATGATTTTCCTTAGCAACCTTTTGAATTACTTGTAATGCTTCTTCATTTTTCACACCAGTAATAACTGGAACACCAGACTTAATAATTCCTGCCTTTTCATATGCAATTTCTCCTAGTGTATTTCCTAAAATATGCATATGATCGTGACCAATATTCGTAATAATCGTGAGAACCGGATGAATAACATTTGTAGAATCAAATCTTCCCCCAAGCCCCGTTTCAAATAAAACAACATCACAGAAATTAACTTTACCGAAATAACAAATTGCCATTACTGTAATGATTTCAAACTCAGTCGCTTCTCCTAATTCCGTCTCATCTAATTTTTCAATGACTGGCTTTACCATATTTACAAGTTCCGCAATCTCTTCATCTGCAATCGGTATTCCGTTTACACTAATACGTTCATTGAATGTTTCTATGTAAGGCGATGTAAACGTTCCTACTTTATATTTCGCGCCTTCTAACATGTAGCGCATATATGTTAAAGTTGAACCTTTTCCATTTGTGCCGGCAAGATGAACACATTTTATATGACGCTCTGGATTTCCGAGTTCTTCTAACATCCATTGCATTCTTTCTAGTCCTGGTTTTATC
Organism: Bacillus sp. FSL R9-9410; assembly: GCF_038050385.1. NCBI lineage: Bacteria > Bacillati > Bacillota > Bacilli > Caryophanales > Bacillaceae > Bacillus > Bacillus sp. FSL R9-9410. The sequence continues at coordinate 418,226 of NZ_JBBOTV010000001.1, read as the reverse complement.
CCAAATTTCAATCGGCTATGAATCCAGCTTATTGCTTCTTCGTATGTATGTATCACGTTTGCTATTCCCCTTTCAAAAGACAAACTTCTTGAGACTCCCACGACTAAAGTCGCAAGCCCGAATCCTTACGGATTTACGGGTGGGATTCTTGAATAACTAAGCGTTCGCAGTCCATTTCTGTTTTGAACAGCCTTCAAGATAAGGGCATCTCATTGCCCCTCCTAAACCAGACCATATAGGTGCTTAGGCTGATTGACTGTTACCATCAATCACAGTTGCGTAGCGAATATTCATCGCTCCAACGATATCACGATGTGTCTTAAACCCACATGGACACTTGTATTTTCTATCTCGAGCCTTATTCTTTTCAGCACATTTCGGACAACTTTGACTTGTATAAGCTGGATTCACATATTCAATCTGAATACCAGCTATCGTTGCTTTATAAGCAATAAATTGTGCCAAACGATCGAATGACAGAAATCTGATTAGCAATCGCAAAATCAATGATTTCACGACTTATTTTGTGATCTTTTTCTTGCATCCATCTTTGTTCTTTATCATCAAATCGCCGAATGGCATTCACTTTTTTGTCTTTTCCTAAATTCTTACGAACACTCCGAAACTTACGCTTCCTATATTTGTTTTGCCTACCATTCCCAAAGAAACGAACCTTGTCATCATCTGTGATTGCTACTGCAGGGACCTTGAGACCTAAGTCTACCCCTAAAACTTTCGTTCCTGCTCTTTCATTTGTAGGAAGTGTGACAGATATTTGGGCCATCCACTTACTCGATTTCTTTGTGATACGAAGTGTACCTAACTTATGTTTTAACAAATCCAAATTGCGATTTTTTTTATTGATTAATAAAGCACGGACCTTTAAACGAGTGGACTTTCCATTTACCTTAAACGGGATTGAAATATGAGTGGAGTCAAATGAATAATTTTGATTGTTCCATACACAAACAGGTTTCTTTAGAATCGGAATGATTTTATAATTACTTTTCTTTACTTTTGTAGCAAACAAACTTTTCGCGTCTTTGATTGCTTGATTCTTCACCGCACTGGGGATATTCGCTTCGATATCTTTTGTGCTTTTTTTCGTACTTTTCTTTGCTTCAACCATTTCCGATACAAGCATATTCATGACTTTGATATACTCACGACTACTTTCTTCCAATAAACGACTTTGTTCTTTTGTTGGAATCAATTTCACTTTCACTGTTAGGGTCTGTGACATACGTTTCACCCCTTGTTTTTTGATTTTCAACATATTTTCATTTGCTACATTTTTAGCTGTAGAAACAAAATAAGAACGTGTCCATAAACTTTGCAACGTTCTTCTATAATCATTTACCATAGTTACAATGTATCATTTATTTTCGAAAAATCACAACAAAAAGACCCAATGAAACTACCTATACTTTGTATACTTAAAGTACCACGAACCTTACGATTTTTAGTGGCACTCCGTATCCAACCTCACTTTCATCCCATGCCTAAAGGCGATGGACTTTCTCGTTCGGAAAGGGCTGTAATTCTATTATACGCAAAGAAAAGAGACTCACCAATATAGTGAGTCTCTGAAAACATTTTTACCCCGCTATTTGCCGGGCAGTAAGACTCCCACCTCAAAATTCAGCTAGAGCAAAGAAGTTGGGCGGGAGTCGGGCTCCCGTAAACGCCCGATTGGTGAAGGCTAATAATCAGCGGGGGGGGGGATGAACACCCCCCACTGATTAAAGTTTCACTTTATTTCTCAAGATCAGCTAGACGTTGACGAACCGCTTCGCGTTTTTCTAGGTAATCTTGCTCTTTCGCACGCTCTCCGTCAATAACTTCTGCAGGAGCTTTCGCTACGAATCCTTGGTTTGAAAGTTTCTTCTGTACACGTTCTACTTCTTTACCGAACTTCTCAAGTTCTTTTTCAAGACGCGCTTTCTCTTCATCAAGATTGATAAGATCAGCTAACGGTAAGAATAACTCTGCGCCTGATACGATTGCAGTCATCGCTTTTTCTGGCGCTTGTAAATCAATCTTAATTGTTAGTTCACTTGGGTTACAGAAACGCTCAATGTAAGAGCTGTTTTTCGTAAGCTGAGCTAGTACTACCTCGTCTTTTGCTTTAATTTGCATTTGAACTTTTTTGCTCATTGGTGTATTTACTTCCGCACGGATGTTACGAACAGAGCGAATGATATCAACTAGAAGGTGCATTTCTGCTGCCGCTTCTTTATCTTGTAAATCTTCGCGAACTGTTGGCCATGCTGCTACTGTAATAGACTCGCCTTCATGCGGTAAATGCTGCCAAATTTTCTCTGTTACAAATGGCATGAATGGATGTAATAGACGCATTGTTTGGTCTAATACGTAAGCTAAAATAGAACGAGTTGTTTTCTTAGCTGCTTCATCTTCACCGTATAGTGGAAGTTTTGCCATTTCAATGTACCAGTCACAGAAATCATCCCAAATGAAGTTGTATAATGAACGACCAGCTTCACCGAACTCATATTTATCCATGTTACGTGTTACACTTTCGATTGTTTCGTTTAAGCGAGTTAAAATCCACTTATCTGCAACTGATTTTTCACCAGTTAAATCGATTTCTTCATACTTCATGTCATCCATGTTCATTAATACGAAACGTGATGCGTTCCAAATTTTATTAATGAAGTTCCAAGTAGATTCTACTTTTTCCATGCTGAAACGTAAATCTTGACCTGGTGCACTTCCTGTTGATAAGAAGTAACGCATTGCATCTGCACCGTACTTCTCGATAACATCCATTGGGTCGATACCGTTACCAAGAGATTTACTCATTTTACGTCCTTGCTCATCACGAACTAAACCGTGAATTAATACATCTTTAAATGGACGCTCTCCTGTAAACTCTAAACCTTGGAAAATCATACGAGATACCCAGAAGAAGATAATGTCATAACCAGTTACTAAAGCATCTGTTGAATAGAACTTTTTAAAGTCTGCTGCATCTTCATTCGGCCAGCCAAGTGTTGAGAATGGCCATAGTGCTGAACTAAACCATGTATCAAGTACGTCGTTATCTTGATTCCAGTTTTCAATATCCGCTGGCGCTTCCGTGCCTACGTATACTTCACCAGTTTCTCTATGATACCAAGCTGGAATACGGTGTCCCCACCATAATTGACGAGAAATACACCAGTCATGAATGTTTTCCATCCAGCGTAAGTATGTGTTTTCAAAACGCTCTGGTACGAACGTTACTTTTTCTTCTTCTTTTTGTTGAAGTTCTACTGCTTTTTCAGCAAGTGGAGCCATTTTTACGAACCATTGTGTTGATAAGTAAGGCTCAACAATTGCACCGCTACGCTCACTATGACCTACTGAGTGCATATGAGGCTCAATTTCTACTAATACGCCAGCTTCTTGTAAGTCTTTCACTAACTCTTTACGGCATTCGAAACGATCCATACCGTTGTACTTACCAGCTTTTTCGTTCATCGTTCCATCTTCGTTCATTACTAAAATACGTGGTAAGTCATGACGGTTACCTACTTCAAAGTCATTCGGGTCATGAGCTGGTGTAATTTTTACAACGCCTGTTCCGAAGTCTTTTTCTACGTATTCATCAGCAATAATCGGAATCTCACGGCCTACGATTGGAAGTGTAACTGTTTTTCCGATTAAATGTTTGTAACGATCATCTTCTGGATGAACTGCTACTGCTGTATCACCAAGCATTGTTTCTGGACGAGTAGTTGCAAGGCGAATGTGCCCAGAACCGTCTGTTAACGGATAGTTCATATGGTAGAATGCACCTTGAACTTCTTTATGAATTACTTCAATATCAGAAAGAGCTGTGCGTGTTGCTGGATCCCAGTTGATGATATACTCACCGCGGTAAATTAAGCCTTTTTCATATAATTGAACGAATACTTTATTAACAGCGTTAGATAAACCTTCGTCTAATGTGAAGCGTTCACGAGAATAGTCTAGTCCTAAACCAACTTTCCCCCATTGTTGACGAATGTGAGAAGCGTATTCTTCTTTCCATTCCCAAGCTTTTTCAAGGAATTTCTCACGGCCAAGATCGTAACGTGAAATACCTTCTTCACGAAGTTTCCCTTCTACTTTCGCTTGCGTTGCGATACCAGCATGGTCCATTCCTGGAAGCCATAATACATCATAACCTTGCATACGCTTTGTACGAGTTAAAATATCTTGAAGTGTCGTATCCCAAGCATGACCTAAGTGTAACTTACCAGTTACGTTCGGAGGTGGAATTACAATTGTATATGGTTGTTTCTTCTCATCTCCTGTTGCTTCGAAATATTTGCCTTCAAGCCACCACTTGTAAAGGCCTTCTTCAACGGACATATGATCATATTTAGTTGGTAAATTTTTTTCCGTGTTTGACATTATTTTCCCTCCTTAAAATAAAAAATGCCCCTCATCCAAAAAAGGACGAGGGACATCGCGGTACCACCTTTATTTACAAACAAATTCAGAATTTGCTTATACTCTTAATTTGATAACGGACAAATCCGTCTTTTCCTAATAAGAATCATTCCGTTCAGAAAAGATGCTCCAGGGCTACCTTCTAACATAACTATCTAGAGAACCTCCCAGCCAATGGTTCCCCTCTCTGAAGACGTTTCATGTTATACTCTTCCCCTTCAATGCATTTATGTGATTGTTAATTATTATATACAATAGTGTAAAAAACGAAACCTTATTCGTCAAGATAAATTTGAAACTACGGCTTTTATCTCTTTATGGAACTAATAAAAAAAGATAAGCAGGGTTCTCCCTACTTATCTTTTTTATCCCGCTATTTGCCGGACAGTAAGACCCCCACCTCAAAATTCGGCTGAAGCAAAGAAGTTAGGTGGAAGCCCCGCTGCCCGTAAGCGCCCGATTGGTGAAGGCTAATAATCAGTGGGGGATGAACAAACCCCCCACTGATTAAAGTTTCACTTTATCCGTTCCCTTGCTGGGCAGCTTGTAATTGCGAAAGGAAATATTCTGTATTGCTAATGAGCCAATGCGATTGCTGCAGGCTTTTCACCCCGCGAAGCTCATTTTCTTCATTACGACTCTTTCTTCTTTTCGTATACGACTGAATTTGCCGAATAAAATGCGACGGGTACGTCATATACGCAAACATAAGAATCTGCTCCTCTTTCGTAAACGGAAAATTTTTTTGATACATTTGATACCATTCAAAGCGGTCACTCCGCGCAATTGGATATGTGTTTAAAGACCTTGAATAAAAGCTGACGATATCCTGTACCGGTGTAGCAAACTGAGACTTTTCTAAACTAATAAAATAACCGTTTCGTTCATAATCAAATAAAAAGTGATTAAGCGATACATTTCCATGAACGAAAGTAGTACGTGTCGTTTCCTTTTCTTTCATTGCATCATGCCATTCACTTAATTGTTTCGTTGCGAACTCACGTGCTCTCATAACATGGTGATAATACGTACAATATTGTAATTCAAATGGCGACATATACCACTTCGCTTCAGATTCTACAAGAAACTCTTCTAATATCTCACCATCATTTTCCCAACGTTCGGATATATTTGTATAATGTTTTTCTAAATCTTCTTCTGTATAAGTTTCCTCTTTCACCGTTTTTTGATGCAACGTCCCGAGAGTTTGAAACATCTTATGGTATTGATCATTATCTTCGCCATTTCCTTCCGCACGTTCTAACCAAGGCATTAAATAATAGCTATACGTCCCATCACTTAAAACATAATTCCCGTCCGTCGCATGATAGATAGGTACATAATTCGAAAAACCTTTCTCCTTCAAATATTGAATATGGTGCAAAAAATTATTCCGCTCTAATTTTCTATCTTGTATTTTCTTTAACGCATACGGACCTTGATTCGTATAAATTTTCATTACACTTCCGTGCTCTTCCATATGCTGAGTGTCCAATCTATATTGCCTCACAATGGGTTCATAGCGATTTCGTAATTCAATATCCATACGAATAACCCTTTCTTATTCAAAACATAGCTTCTAGGAAAAGAAAAGAGGTGAGTGAAAAAACTCACTCACTTATTTCGCTGTTGCTTTTGAAACAGGAATATATATAATTTGCCCTGTAGTTAAATATATATCTTCTGATTGATTTACACGATATAAGCTTTGTACAGTCGTTTCATAACGTTCTGCAACCGATTCAATTGTGTCTCCTTCTTGTACGAAGTACATTCTTAACTTCGTAAATTCTTCTTCTGGTTCTTTCGTAAATAATTTCGTTAAATAAAGTGCATTTTCATCTCGCTGTGAATATGCTTCTTCCTCTGGCTCTTCCTGCTTTTTTGCTTTTTCTTTCTTGAAATTTTTCCGCCCGAACAATTCAAATTGTGGCGTCGTTTCTTGCTCCTCTTCACGCTCCACAAGTTCCTGTTCTTCTAATTCCTCTTCTTCTATTTCTTGCTCTTTTCTTTCTTCTAACTGAAACGGTTCAAATGCATAATCTTCCCATCCATCTGATTCTTTATAGGCTGGTACCTCTTCGTGCGGCGCAGGTCTACTTTCATCTTCTTCAGCTGAATCAGCTTCCAACTCGGCATACGCCGTCTCTTCCTCTTCATCCTCGGTTCTTTCTTCGTCACATAAACCTGTAATAGATATATCCGCTAATAGTTGTAAGCAACCATTTTCCTTTAATTCATAATCAAATTCCTCGATTGATACATATAATTCTTCAATTACTTTCACTCGATTTCTTGGAATTGATATTTCGAGCGGAAAGGAATGGACAAGCTCATTAACCCCGTCTGCCCTTGTTTCTACATAATCAATTGCCTTTGCTGGTGATAGCTCTCTTAATGAATAAGCTGAATCATCTTGCCTTGCAACGTACTCTCCCGTTAAATCTAATTGCCCTCTCACGATAACTTCATGATCGAGCTCCTCTATCTCAACGTCTGGATCTAACGAAATTGACAAAAGTTCTTCGACTTCCTGTCCCTTCTGGAACCAAACAGATTCTTTTAATGAAAATCGTAATGAATGATCTGTTGCCACTTCTTTTCCCCCTCCCAAACTATAGGTCATTACAGATTTATGTTCCCTAAGGCTACTTTATGAATAAAAAAAATCGCTCCCCTAATGGAAAGCGATTTTCTCTAAGAAATTATGCTTTTAATTTTGACATTGCAATTTCGGCCGCCGCAATTGTCGCCTCAATATCTGCATCACTATGTGCTGTCGATAAGAATAAACCTTCAAATTGAGAAGGTGGTAAAAATACACCTTGTTCTACCATTTCACGATAGTAAGCTGCAAAGAATTCTAAGTTTGAAGATTTTGCTGTATCATAATTAATAACTTGCTCATCTGTAAAGAAAATACCAATCATAGAACCTGCACGATTAATGTGATGCGGGATATTATGCTTTTCAGCTGCCTTACGTAGTCCAGCCTCTAACATTTCTGCTTTACGCTCAAATTCCACATATGATTCTGGTGTTAACTGCACTAACGTTTCATAGCCTGCTGTCATTGCAAGTGGATTACCCGATAATGTTCCGGCTTGGTAAATCGGTCCGCTTGGTGCAACTTGACGCATAATCTCTGCCTTCCCACCGTATGCTCCTACCGGCAAGCCACCACCGATTACTTTACCTAAACAAGTTAAGTCAGGAGTTACGCCGTAGTAACCTTGTCCACAATTATAAGCAACACGGAATCCAGTCATTACTTCATCAAAAATAAGTAGTGCACCGTTTTGCTCTGTCACTTCACGAAGTCCTTCTAAAAATCCTGGTTGTGGAGGAACAACACCCATATTCCCTGCCACTGGTTCTACAATTATACAAGCGATGTCATCACCGAATTGTTCGAAAGCATATTTTACACTTTCTAAATCGTTGTACGCTACTGTAATCGTATTTTTCGCTACACCTTCTGGTACACCAGGGCTATCTGGTAAACCTAGCGTCGCCACACCAGAACCTGCTTTAATTAATAAAGAATCACCATGACCATGATAACAACCAATGAATTTCAAAATTTTGTTACGCCCTGTATAACCTCGAGCTAAACGTAGTGCACTCATTGTCGCTTCTGTTCCAGAGTTAACCATACGTACAATCTCAATTGATGGCACGCGCTCAATAACAAGCTGTGCTAATTTATTTTCAATTTCTGTTGGGGCACCAAAGCTTGTTCCTTTTTCAGCAACAGCTTTTAAAGCCTCAACAACACGGTCGTTCGCATGACCATGAATTAAAGGTCCCCACGATAATACGTAATCGATGTATTCATTCCCATCGATATCATATACTTTAGAGCCTTTTCCGCGCTCCATAAACAGCGGATTCATACCAACAGACTTAAAGGCACGAACAGGGCTATTTACGCCTCCAGGCATTAAATTTTGTGCCTCTTCAAACGCCGCAATCGACTTATCGAACTTTTTCATTATTTAGCGCCTCCTTCTTGTAACCATCTTGCTGCATCTTTTGCATGATACGTAATAATCAAGTCTGCTCCTGCGCGTTTCATGCTAATTAATTTCTCAAGTACAACTTCTTTTTCATTAATCCAACCATTTTGCGCTGCTGCTTTAATCATCGAATATTCACCACTTACGTTATAAGCAACGACTGGTAAGTTAAAGCTATTTTTCACATCACGAACGATATCTAAATAAGAAAGAGCTGGCTTTACAATTAAGAAGTCTGCCCCTTCCATTACATCTGATTCTGCTTCACGGAATGCTTCCATACGATTCGCTGGGTCCATTTGATATGTTTTACGGTCACCGAACTGCGGTGCACCATGTGCTGCATCACGGAACGGTCCGTAAAATGCTGATGAATATTTCACAGCGTACGACATAACTGGTACATGCGCGAAACCATTTTCATCTAATGCATGGCGAATTGCTGTTACGAATCCATCCATCATATTTGATGGTGCAATAATGTCTGCGCCTGCTTTCGCTTGACTTACAGCTGTTTTTGCAAGAACTGCAAGAGACTCATCATTTAAAATAACGCCATCTTCTATAACACCGCAATGACCATGGCTTGTGAATTGACATAAACATGTATCTGCAACTACTACTAGCTCTGGGAACTCATCTTTAATTTGCTTAATTGCACGCTGTACAATTCCATGCTCACAATATGCCGATGATCCAACTTCGTCCTTTTCAGCAGGTAAACCAAATACAATAACAGAACGAATGCCTAAATCAACGACCTCTTGCATTTCAGCTTGCAATAAGTCTAAAGACATTTGATATACGCCTGGCATAGAAGGAACTTCATTACGAGTATTTTCTCCTTCTAATACAAAAATAGGGTAAATAAAATCTTCTGTATGTAAAAATGTTTCACGCACAAGTGCACGCATGCCCCCGCTTTGTCTTAGACGACGATGACGATTAAATTGTAAAGAATTCATAGATTTCTATCCCCATTCTTTTATTTTATCCCGCTATTTGCGGGCAGTAAGACCCCCACCTCAAAATTCGGCTGGAGCAAAGAAGTTAGGCGGGAGATCAACTGCCCGTAAACGCCCGATTGGTGAAGGCTAATAATCAGTGGGGGATGAACAAAACCCCCACTGATTAAAGTTTCACTTTATAGATTCACAAATGCATTGCAGTAATGCTTCTACAGTGTACTCTTTCGGCACAATAACATGTGGAAAATAAAGGAGCGCCTCTTTTTCCGTAATAGGCCCTATACAAGCAATTGTACATTTTTTCGTCCATTCTCTCCAGTTTGTACCCTCAAGTAAACGAACAAAACTATCAACAGTTGAAGGGCTCGTAAATGTAATAATATTTACTTCCCCTAATTTCAATGCTGTTATAAGTTCTTGTTTTTTCTCTACATTCACCTTCGTACCATATACGATTAGCTCATCTAGAAAAACACCAAATTCCCTAAGTTTAACCGGGATTACATCTCTTGCTAAATTCCCTTTCGGAAATAGAATGCACTCGTTTCCACTTAGTTTTCTTACAAACTCTTCTGCAAATACTTCTGCAACAAATGAAGTTGGAACAAAGTCCACTTGATAGCCCCTTTTTTCTAACTCTAATTTTGTTTTCACGCCTACCGCAGCAATTTTAATAGTTAATGGTATTTTCTTTTTCAAACCATCTAGAAAAAAAGCTACACCATTTTTACTCGTAAAAATAACCCAGTCATACAAATGTAGTTGCCTTGTTATACGTTGAATTTGCCTATGAGATGTGCCTTCCATACGCAAAAGCGGAATTTCCAATGGAATTCCGCTCCTTTCTTTCACTGCTACACTCATTTGTTTCGCTTGATGCTGGGCACGTGTAATCAATACTATTTTGCCAGCGAGAGCATCCATATTTATTGTTGCTCCTTATTTGCAGCAAGGATGAGCTCTTTTGCTCCTTGTTTAATTAAACGTTCCGCAGCCTCTAATCCAACTTGCTTCGGATCAGTGCCTACTACTATCTCTTTCAATAAAACAGAACCGTCCATAGAACCGACCAGCGCCGTTAATTCGATTGCATCATTTTCTTTAAGAGTTGCATATCCAGCGATTGGAACTTGGCATCCACCTTCAAGTTTATGAAGAAATACTCGTTCAGTAGCCACTGTTCTTTCTGTTACTGCATCATTAATATGTGCTAACAACTGAAGTAAATCCTTATCATCCTCACGACATTCAATCGCTAATGCGCCTTGTCCTACGGCTGGTACACATAACGTTTCGTCTAAATGTTCTGTAATAACTTCTCCGTCCCAGCCCATTCTCTGTAATCCAGCTGTCGCTAAAATAATTGCATCGTAATCTTCATCTTTTAACTTACGTAAGCGTGTATCGATATTCCCACGAATCCATTTCACTTGTAAATCTGGTCTCGCAGCTAGTAATTGTGCACTACGTCTCAAACTACTCGTCCCTAAGATCGCGCCTTCTGCTAAGTCTTTAAACAATTCTCCGTTTTTAGAAATAAAAGCATCACGAGGGTCAACGCGCTTTGGCGTACAACCAATCGTTAATCCATCTGGAAGTACAGCTGGCATATCTTTCATACTATGTACAGCCATATCAATTTCTTTCGTAAGCAACGCATGTTCAATTTCCTTTACAAATAAACCTTTTCCGCCTACTTTTGAAAGAGTAACATCTAAAATAACATCACCTTTTGTGACGATTTCTTTCACTTCAAATTCATATGGTAAACCAAGCGCTTTTAATTGATCGATAAACCAATTTGTTTGTGTTAATGCTAGTTTACTCTTTCGTGAACCTACAATAATTTTGCGCATAATTCTCTCTCCTCATTATAAATACCAAAAGTGGAAATTAGATAAACTGCTTAATAAAAAAATGTTAACTAGCATTACGAGAAATGCCCCGATATTCCACAGCACAATTTTCTTACCCTGCAACACATCTGCCGCTCGTAAATATAAGCCCACGCAATATACAAATAGAACGACAAAAGACCCGATTACTTTCGTATCATACCAATGGAAATTATCCAATTTTGTATATCCCCATATGCATCCTAATATAATTGCTAATAAGAAAAACGGAACAGAAAATAAATTTAATCCGTAAGACATAGATTCAAGCTTCGGCAAATTCCCTAACCTTCTTAATCTCGCATTCCATTTTTTCTTTTTTAATAGCCGATATTGCAATAAATACATAATAGAAAAAATAAACGATACAGTAAACGTTGCATAAGAAATAATCGCCATACCGACATGCACGTATACAAGTTCTGAAACTAATTGCTCTGCAAGTACTGGCGACATCTTTCCGAGCGGTGTAAAAATAGAAAAAGCGCTTACGCCAAATGCTACAACATTTGTAAAAAAGACTAAAAAGTCAATGCGCATAAATCGATTAATGACTAATGACATCGTAATCAATAACCAAACATAAAAATAAATCCCTGACAATAAAGTTAAAATAGGATTCGTTTCTGAATCTGTAGCCCTAAGCAACATAAAGATAGACTGCAATACCCATACAATCGAAAGTAACCAAAAAGCAAATCGGTTCGCCTTTCGGTTACTTTGAAAATAATCTATAAAATATAAACTAATGCTACAAGCATATAAAATAATTGCAATATGATAAATAATACTGTTATTTAAAAAACTCATCCGATCATCCTTCCAAGTTATAAAGATGGAACGGATGGTGTCCACGCTCTTTTATGTTCTACTTCTTCCGTATTTCCCGCTTCTTCCACTTCTAAATCAAAAATCTTCGCAAATAAAGCTAATTTTTCGCCAGCTCCCTCTTCAGCAGCTAATTCTTTTGCTACTAAAATTGGGTCTTTTAACAATTGATTAATAATACTTTTCGTATGTTTACTAATTACTTTTTTCTCACGATCACTAAGGTTTGGTATTTTTCGCTCAAGACTTTCCATCGTGTCACTTTGAATTGCTAGCGCTTTATCACGAAGAGCCGATATTAACGGTACAACACCAAGCGTACTTAACCACGTTTTAAATAAAACCATTTCCTCTTCAATCATAAATTGAATTTTCTCTGCTTCTTTTAAACGTTCAGCACGGTTTGCTTCAACTACACCTTGCAGATCATCGATATCATATAAGAAAGAGCCTTCTAATTCATCAATCGCAGGATCAATATCACGTGGTACTGCAATATCAACCATAAATAACGGACGACCAGAGCGCATTCTCTCTACTTTCGTCATCATCTCTTTCGTAATGACATATTCTGATGCACCCGTTGAACTAATTAAAATATCCGCTTCTAATAATGCACATTGCAATTCACTTAAAGGCTTTGCATGTCCCATATATTTCTCAGCCATCACTTCCGCTTTCGTAAGCGTCCTATTCATAACTGTTACTTTACGAGCACCGCTTCCGTATAAGTTTTGCAGTGCAAGTTCACCCATCTTACCCGCACCAAGAATAAGTACATGACAATCTGTTAAATCCCCAAATATTTTCTTTCCGAGCTCAACAGCAGCATAACTAACAGACATCGCACTTTCACCAATCGTTGTTTCTGAGTGCGCACGTTTTGCTAACGTAACCACTTGCTTAAACAACTCATTAAAAATTGTACCTGTCGCTTTTACTTGTTGCGCTTCTAAAAAGCTATCTTTTATTTGACCTAAAATTTGCGTCTCTCCAACAACCATAGAATCTAAACCGCACGTTACGCGGAATAAATGATCTATTGCGCCATCTTGTTCAAAAATAGACAAGTATGGTGCGACTTCTTCTATTTCAAGCTGAAACCAATCAGCTAAAAACTTCTTAATGTAATACCGTCCCGTGTGTAATTGATCGACAACAGCGTAAATCTCAGTGCGATTACAAGTTGATACAATGACATTTTCTAGTACGCTCTTTTGGTTTTGTAATGTAGTCATTGCTTGCTCTAGCTCTGCTGCCTGAAATGTGAGTTTCTCACGAAATTCTACAGGGGCTGTTCGATAATTTACACTAACAACAAGAATATGCACGCAGCATGTCCCCCTTCACCCGTTTTATCACTTTATCTACTATCATAATACAACTTTCCTCTTATGAATCTGACAATCGTGTGAACAACTGATTATTTTTTCTCCATATGTAATAAAGGAGCTTCAGTAAGATTAATAAAGAACTCTCTACTTTATAATGATTATAAAATAATAACTCTATTTGTACGTTACCAAAAAAAGTCCTCATAATCAAGTGATGGAAACTATTCCATATTAATTATAACATCATCTTTTCTATCTTCTTTCATCATGAAGGAAAATATGTATGATTGTTCCAAAATATAGTACTCACTTTCTCAATGCAATGCATTTGACATTGTATTTATTTTTCGTTATATTGATTTTACAAAATTAAATTGTGCACAATTTAAAAATATAAGGAGTTGCTTATGAAAGAAAATCCTTTACATCTAGATAACCAACTTTGTTTTTCTATTTACGCTTGTTCTAAAGAGGTTACTCGTTTTTACCGACCCTATTTAGAAGAAATGGGCATTACATATCCCCAGTACATTACTTTACTCGTACTCTGGGAACGAGACGGACTAACAGTAAAAGAAATTGGAGAACGTCTATTTTTAGATTCTGGTACTTTAACACCTATGTTAAAACGGATGGAATCATTAAAACTTGTACAACGTGTTCGTTCAAAAGAAGACGAGCGAAAAGTTTGTATTGAATTAACAGAACAAGGTAAAGATTTAAAAGAAATAGCTTGTTCATTACCGACAACGATGGCTACAAATTTAGGAATTACAAAGCAAGAATATCATTCTTTATTAATCCAATTAAACACATTAATTGAAACAATGAAAAAAATTGATGATAGAAAAGGGGAATAAACATGGATAAATTATATACTGCTTCAGTAACAGCTACAGGTGGAAGAAACGGTAAGGTAGTTTCAGATGATGGCATATTAAATCTTGATGTAAAAATGCCAAAAGCACTAGGTGGCGCAGGCGGAGAGGCAACAAATCCAGAACAATTATTTGCAGCTGGTTATGCAGCTTGCTTTGATAGCGCATTGCAACTTGTAATTCGTACAAAACGTATGAAAGTGGAAAGTACAGAAGTGACTGCACACGTTTCTATCGGTAAAGATACAGATGGTGGTTTCGGACTATCTGCTGTACTTGACGTACATGTTGCTGGTGTTTCTCATGCCGAAGCACAAGAACTTGTAGAAGCCGCTCACGGTGTATGTCCTTACTCTAAAGCAACAAGAGGAAATATTGAAGTTACATTAAACGTACGCTAAAGGTTTAGTAAATAAAAAAAACGCGCGACATTCGTCACGCGTTTTTTGTTTTTGTCATTCTATGAATTGCTTTCCATGCTTCTTCTTTTCCAAGTCCTGTTTCAGAAGAGAATAGAACGATTTCATCGCCAATTTCAACAGCAAGCGTTTCTTTTACAACTTTTAAATGCTTTTGCCATTTCCCTTTCGGAATTTTATCGGCTTTCGTTGCAATAATAATTGTTGGGATTTCATAATGCTTTAAGAAATCATACATCATAATGTCATCTTTTGTTGGTTGGTGACGTAAATCAACTACTAATACAGCTGCGTCTAATTGCGTACGTGTTGTAAAGTAAGTCTCAATCATTCTGCCCCATGCCGCGCGCTCTGTTTTAGATACTTTCGCATATCCATAACCTGGAACGTCAACAAAATGCATCATTTCATTGATTAAGAAAAAGTTCAGCGTTTGCGTTTTTCCTGGTTTAGAAGAAATACGTACTAACTTTTTACGATTTAAAATTTTATTAATAAAGGAAGACTTCCCGACATTAGAACGACCTGCTAAGGCAATTTCTGGTAAATCACTGTCTGGATATTGTTCCGGTTTAACGGCACTAATTACAATATCTGCTTTTGTTACTTTCATTGTTTCACTCCTACTAATGCGTGCTCCAATACTTCGTCTAAATGAGATGCAAGCACAAACGTAAGGTTTTCTTTTACGCTCTCTGGAATATCATCTAAATCTTTCTCATTTTCCGCCGGTAAAATAATTTTTGTTAATCCCGCGCGGTGAGCACTTAATGTTTTTTCTTTCAAACCACCAATTGGTAATACACGACCACGAAGTGTAATTTCACCTGTCATACCAACTTCTTTACTTACAGGAATACCTGTTAGTGCAGAAATAAGTGCCGTTGCCATCGTAATACCTGCTGACGGTCCATCTTTTGGAACTGCTCCTTCTGGAACATGAATATGAATATCGTTTTTCTCATGGAAATCCGGATCAATATGAAGTTCTTCTGCACGAGAACGAATATAGCTAAACGCGGCTTGTGCGGATTCTTTCATAACATCCCCAAGTTTCCCTGTTAAAATTAATTTCCCTTTTCCTGGCGCTACAGACACTTCAATTGCCAGTGTATCGCCGCCCGCTGCTGTGTATGCTAGACCTGTTGCCATACCAACTTGGTCTGTTTTTTCAGCTTGACCATAACGGAATATATGCTTACCAAGTAAATCAACAATATTTTTCTCTGTTACAACAATGCGCTTGCGTTCTGCTGTAACGATAATTTTTGCTGCTTTACGGCAAACTTTTGCAATTTGACGCTCTAACGTACGAACACCAGCCTCGCGTGTATAATAACGAATAATTTCAAGAAGCGCTTCATCACGCACTTGCAAATTACCTTTTCGCAAACCGTGCTCTTTTAATTGTTTCGGCAATAAATGCTCACGAGCAATGTGCACCTTTTCAAGTTCTGTATAACCAGCAATCGAAATGATTTCCATACGGTCAAGCAATGGGCCAGGAACACTTGCAAGTGTATTAGCAGTTGCAACGAACATAACTTTCGATAAATCATATGGCTCTTCAATGTAATGATCACTGAAGTTATGGTTTTGTTCTGGATCTAACACTTCAAGTAACGCCGCTGATGGGTCTCCCCTGAAATCGTTAGACATTTTATCAATCTCATCTAATAAGAAGACTGGATTAACTGTTTTTGCCTTTTTCATACCTTGAATAATACGTCCTGGCATCGCTCCTACATATGTACGACGGTGACCACGAATTTCAGATTCATCGCGCACACCACCAAGAGAAACACGTACAAAGTTACGATTTAACGATGTTGCAATAGAACGTGCTAACGATGTTTTCCCAACCCCAGGAGGTCCTACTAGACAAAGAATTGGTCCTTTTAATGAATTCGTTAACTTCTGTACAGCTAAATATTCAAGTACTCGCTCTTTCACTTTTTCAAGACCGTAATGATCTTTATTTAAAATTTCTTCCGAATGAGCGAGGTCAATCATATCCTCTGTTGCTGTTGTCCATGGGAGAGCTAATAACCAATCAATATAATTACGAATGACACCACTCTCAGCAGAACTTACAGGTAACTTTTCATAACGATCTAATTCTTTCAGTGCAGCCTGCATTGTTTCTTCAGGCATTCCCGACTGTTCAATTTTCTCACGAAGTTCTTCAACTTCCCCGCCCTTGCCTTCTTTATCACCAAGTTCAGTTTGAATCGCCTTCATTTGCTCACGTAAGAAATATTCTTTTTGCGTGCGCTCCATTGAACGCTTCACTTTTTGTCCAATTTTCTTTTCTAGGCTAAGTAACTCTTGTTCATCTTGAATAATTGAAATAAGTGTATGTAGTCGTTCTTTCACAGATACAATCTCTAAAATCTCTTGTTTCTGCTTCGTTTTAATCGGTAAGTGAGAAGCAATTAAATCAGCTAGTCTTCCGGGTTCTTCTACATCAGCTACCGTTGCAAATGTTTCATTTGAAACTTTTTTCGAAACTTTAATATATTGTTCGAAATGCTCCAGTAACGTACGCATAAGAGCCTTCTCTTCTAAATCATCTTCTACTTCTTCAGCTACTGTTCTAATAGAAACTTGTACCAGACTTTCTTCTTCGATAAACTCTACTACTTCTGCTCTATGTAAACCTTCTACAAGGACACGAAGCGTACCGTTCGGCAATTTTAACATTTGCTTCACTTTCGCCACTGTACCTACACTATATATGTCATCTTCTTTAGGATCGTCGATATTCATTTCTTTTTGCATTGCTAAAAAGATGATATTTTCATCCATTGCCGCCTGCTCTAGTGCTTGTATCGATTTATCACGTCCTACATCAAGATGCAGAACCATCGTTGGATATACGAGAATGCCTCTTAATGGTAGGAGGGGTACAATTCTTTCATTCGTATTCATACTAGACATAGCACCTCCATAATAAATTAAACTCCTGTTCAACTATTTTATATTACAATACATCTAGATGCAATTGCAGAGATTCTTCGCAATTGTAAATCTCCTGTTTTTTTGTGCCTCACGAAAAGAAAAAAGACTTCGCTTAAGCATACAAACTTAAACGAAGTCTGGCAAATTTTTATTATTGTATATTCTCACATTGATTGCGCATCTGTTTCATCCAAAGCAGTATGTGCATCAAGCTCACGATGCATATTTTCCTGCATAAATGTTAATTCAAATACTTCTTTTAATTTGCGAACAGGAATGATCTCAATTCCCTTTATTGTATACAAAAATGGTTGCATGTTTTCAGCCGGAATGATGACTTTCTTAGCTCCCGCTTTTTTCGCAGCTTTTATTTTTGCATACACACCACCAATAGGCTTCACTTCTCCATGGATACTTATCTCACCTGTCATCGCTACTTCATTATTCACATACGTACGATGCACCGCTGAATAGACACCTGTTGCCATAGCAATACCTGCTGAAGGACCATCAATCGGGATACCACCAGGAAAATTAATATGTATATCATACCCTTCTGGCAACACATCTAGAGAACGAAGTACTGTTAACACATTATCAACAGAACCTTTCGCCATACTTTTACGGCGGATTGATTTCGTTTGGCTACCAATACTTTCCTCTTCTACAATTCCAGTGACATTTACTGACCCTTTATCTTTCGCAGGAATAGCTGTTACCTCAATTTCTAATAACGTACCTGTATTCGGCCCATATACAGCAAGCCCGTTCACAAGACCGATTCTCGGAATTGGATAAATACGTTTTTCGTACTTTGGTGTAAGCTGACTAGAATGAACAACCCACTCAATATCTTCATCTTTAATGAAAGGTCGTTCTTCATTTATCGCCATACCAGCAGAAATTTGCACGAGATTAATTGCTTCTCGTCCATTTCTTGCATACATTCCAATCATTTCGATACCGTTCTCACCTACTTGCATTTCCACTTTGTCAGCTGCATTTTTCGCTACTTTTTGAATTTCTTCTGTATCTAACTCACGGAAGAACACTTCTAAACAACGCGACCTAATTGCAGGAGGAATTTCCTCTGGTGAACGCGTCGTTGCACCAACTAAGCGAAAATCTGCAGGTAAACCTTTTTGAAAAATATCATGTATATACGTTGGAATCATCGAATTTTCTTCACTATAGTACGCACTTTCCAAAAATACTTTCCGATCTTCTAACACCTTTAGCATTTTATTCATTTGAATTGGATGTAATTCACCAATCTCATCAATGAACAAAATACCACCATGCGCATCTGTTACAGCCCCTTTTTTCGGTTGCGGGATACCCGCTTGCCCCATTGCACCTGCTCCTTGATAAATCGGGTCATGCACTGAACCAATTAATGGATCCGCAATACCACGCTCATCAAACCTGGCTGTCGTTGCATCAAGTTCGATAAATGTTGCATTTGTACGAAATGGAGATTTCGGATTTCGTTTCGCTTCTTCTAACACAAGGCGTGCTGCCGCTGTCTTTCCGACACCTGGCGGACCGTATATGATCACATGTTGCGGATTAGGACCACAAAGAGCCGCTTTTAACGACTTAATCCCGTCTTCTTGCCCTACAATGTCTACAAAGGATGTAGGACGTACCTTTTCCGCAAGTGGCTCTGTTAAAGAAACCTCACGCATCTTACGAAGCTGCTCTAATTCTTTTTTCGATTCTCGATCAATTGAAACTTTTTGTGTTCGCTGATTTCGAAGTAAATGCCAAAAGTACAATCCGACAATTACGCCAAAAACAAGTTGAACAAGTAAAAATATATTTGTCCAGCTCATAATTCATTTCCTCCCGCTATGTTTTACCTTTTAGTATTTCCTGGGAGGAATAGTGCTAAACATAAAGAAAAACAGCAATTATAAAAATTGCTGTTTCTTCTTCGCATTATGCAGATGTTTTTGTATCAAGTACAGTACCGTCTTGTAACACCAATTTTGGCGGTTCATTATCAACTACTGTTTCTTTCGTAAGAATACACTTCTCGATATCTTTGCGAGATGGCAGTTCGAACATTACATCAAGCATCAAGCCTTCAATAATAGAACGAAGTCCACGAGCACCTGTTTTACGTTCAATTGCTTTTTTCGCAATCTCAACTAGTGCACCTTCTTCAAACTCTAACTCAACATCGTCAAGCTCCAATAGTTTTTGGAATTGCTTAACAAGTGCATTTTTCGGTTTAGTTAAAATATCTACAAGAGCATCTTCATCAAGCGGCTCTAGGTTCGCAATAACTGGAAGACGACCGATAAACTCCGGAATTAAACCGAATCTTAAAAGATCCTCTGGTAAAACGTGAGATAAAACATGCTTCTCATTTACATCAGCATTTTTCTTCTCAGCACCAAATCCAATTACTTTCTCACCAAGGCGACGTTTAATAATAGGCTCGATGCCATCAAACGCTCCACCACAAATGAATAGGATGTTCGTTGTATCAATTTGAATAAACTCTTGATGCGGGTGCTTACGACCACCTTGAGGTGGAACGCTTGCTACAGTACCTTCTAAAATTTTCAGAAGTGCCTGCTGTACGCCTTCACCAGATACATCACGTGTAATTGATGGATTTTCGGACTTACGTGCCACTTTATCAATCTCATCAATATAAATGATTCCTTTTTCCGCTTTCTCTACATCATAATCAGCTGATTGGATTAATTTTAGTAAGATGTTTTCTACATCTTCCCCTACATATCCAGCTTCTGTTAAAGATGTTGCGTCCGCGATCGCAAATGGAACATTTAAAATACGCGCTAATGTTTGTGCCAATAATGTTTTACCACTACCAGTTGGCCCAATAAGTGAAATATTACTCTTCGCCAATTCTACATCATCAATTTTGCTGTTAGAATTAATGCGTTTGTAATGGTTATATACCGCTACCGCTAGTGCTTTTTTCGCGTTATCTTGTCCGATGACATACTCATCTAAGATTTCACGAATTTCTACCGGTTTCGGTACATCTTTGAATTCTACTTCTTCGTCCTTCGCAAGCTCCTCTTGTACAATTTCAGTACAAAGCTCAATACACTCGTCACAAATGTAAACACCTGGACCTGCAACTAGCTTTCGAACTTGCGTTTGTGTTTTACCACAGAAAGAACATTTCAATTGACCTTTTTCATCATTAAATTTAAACATATTTTCACACCCCTTACAAAGTGCTAACCTCTTGCCTTCGTATGTACACGATAAATGTATCGTATGTAAATACATATTATGTCACTACGTGGCGAGAAATACAAATAATATGACTAGTTATGTACAAATAAAAAAATTTTAAAACTTTTGAAATATGTATATTCGACTTACAAAGGAACTTTTCCTTCTTCATCGAAAAGTTTTATAAATATATTTCTATATTTATAAAACAAGGCACGATTAAAATCGTGCCTTGTTATTTTATTATGCAGCGTTGTCTACTAAGAAGTCTACAGCTTTACGCACTTTAAGATCTTCAGATAAAGCGTCTACGCTTCCAAGAGCTTGCTTGATAGCGTCTACTGGCATACCGTACATTTCAGCCATTTTTTCAACTTCTGCAGTTACTTCTTCTTCAGTAACTTCGATGTTTTCAGCTTCAATGATAGCTTCAAGAACAAGATTGATTCTTACACGTTTTTGTGCATCCTCTTTCATTTGCTCTTTTAATTTGTCAGCGTCAGTACCTGTGAATTGGTAGTAAAGCTCAAGGTTCATACCTTGTTGGCTTAAACGTTGCTCGAATTCACGAACCATACGATCTAACTCAGTGTCGATCATAGCTTCTGGAATGTCGATTTCAGCGTTAGCAGCAGCTAATTCTACTACTTCGTCACGTACTTTGTGCTCAGCTTCGTGCTTCTTGCCTTCTTCTAAGTTTGTACGAAGTTTTGTTTTTAATTCATCAAGAGTTGTAACTTCTTCGTCAGCATCTTTAGCGAACTCGTCGTTTAACTCAGGAAGTTCTTTTGTTTTGATTTCGTGAATTGTTACGTTGAATTTCGCTGGTTTACCAGCTAATTCAGCAGCATGGTACTCTTCTGGGAATGATACTTCAACTTCTTTAGAATCACCAGATTTAAGACCAATTACTTGCTCTTCGAAACCTGGGATGAAAGTACCAGAACCGATTGCAAGAGAATAGTTTTCGCCTTTTCCGCCTTCAAATGCTTCGCCATCAACGAAACCTTCGAAGTCGATTACAGCTGTATCACCATCTGCAACAGTTCCTTCTTCTTTAACAACTAGTTCAGCTTGACGCTCTTGTAAAGCTTTTACTTCGTTCTCTACATCCTCGTCAGTTACAGTTGTTTCAACTTTTTCTACTGCTAAACCTTTGTAATCACCTAATTTAACTTCAGGTTTTACAGTAACTTTTGCAGTGAAAATTAAGTTTTGGCCTTTTTCGAATTTCTCGATGTCAATCTCAGGATGAGCAACTGGGAAGATACCAGCTTCATCGATTGCTTCACCGTATGCTTTTGGTAAGATGATATCTAAAGCATCTTGGTATAAAGATTCAATACCAAAGCGTTGTTCGAATAATGGACGAGGCATTTTTCCTTTACGGAAACCTGGTACATTAATTGTTTTTACTACTTTTTTGAATGCAGCGTCGATAGAGTTATTTACTTCTTTAGCATCAACTTCGATTGTTAAAACGCCAACGTTACCTTCTGATTTTTCCCATTTCGTAGACATTTATTCTTTCCCTCCAACTATAATAATGTATGCACATACCTCTATAGATTAAGATTTTTATTATCTCTTTTTTGAAATAACAAATGTACAAATAACCCTCTAGCAAAAAGCTTTCAGATACAATGTTCCAATCTACTAATTGTCTAAAAGACAACTACGGTATATTTTGTTCGAGACTAATATGAAACATATTAAGTAAGAGAATTATACTCCTCTTCTCTTACAAACAGGCAGATTTCTGCCTTTTGCAACCCTTACATTATAACATAGAATGTGCTCGTTTCAATAACTGAACGATTCTTTTTCATAATTATACGGGCAAATACCCTTCTCTTTCAATGCGCAGTAACCATTGATAGGCAATATGAAATTCCTCAAACTCAATATTGTATGCTGTCATAAGTTCTTCTTCATCAATAGCCAATCCGAAACGCTTTCTTCCAATTCTCTCTAAGACGGCAGCCCAAATTTCTACTTTATCCATTAATAGAGGGAATGGGAAAATGCTAATTTGTAATTCTTTCCAGTATGTAACCATTGCATCAAATATATCCGGATAATTTTGCTCTAACCGGTTTGAGAATTTATGTATAATTTTATCGGATTGCTCCTCATTATGACCTACAAATGCTGGAATCACCTTTATCGTATTCCCAAACTTCTCTACTTCAATCTCTTCTTCTATTTGATTTTCTACCATTTTATACAAAATAGAAGTTTTTAAATAAGGGTGCTGATCTTCGTCTATTAAAAATTTCTTTAAAGTAGGAAGTGCGAGATCCAGGTCTTTTAACGAAAGTTTCTGGATCACCCTTAGCTTTTGACCAAAGTTTTCTCCAAAAAGCAAATTGGCGAATTCTTCTAATTCAAAATTCGAATCCACTAGCGGTATATCTTCTTCATTCAGCATCCCTTGCGCAAACAAAGCAAGCTGCGCCAATTTTTCCTTTTGCTCAGGAATTATATCTTTCGTTTGCAAAACTTCCTCAACAGTTTCGATGACACCTTCATAATCATTTGTTTGAACTAAAATAGTTACATACGTTTCAAGAATATCACCAAATAATACAGCTCCTATTTCAAGCAACTGCTTACATTTTTCTTTCGCTTCTTCCATACGTTTTAATTCTAGCAAACAAATAACTGAAGCTAATTCTGTTTGTTCCGTTTCTGCATTATACTGACGTAATATTTCAAAGCAGCGCAATGCATCTTCGAATTCCCGCTCTTTCAACGCTAAAAAACCTTTATCAATATAGCGTTCTGATAGTTGCGGAAACAATACGACCGTATTTTCTTTTTTATCCATACGTCCGCCTCTTTTTTTAGATTTTAATGATCTTCAAAGTAAATATATCAAATGCGTAATGAGAACACAACATTCCAAAATTATTTATTTGAAATATAGGAATATTCTATTTTCGTAACGAAAAGCAACAAACTTTTAAATGAAATTCATTTTTCACAAACAAAAACCCTCAGCAACAGACGCAGAGGATTCATCATTAACGGAAAGCTTTTATAATTGTGGGGTATATAACAAGGGTAATAATTTGGAGAACAATAATTGCCATAACAATCATGCTAAAATAGAAGATCGGTTTACTTCGCTTCATTAAAAACATAATAATAAGCATCGTACAAGCAAACAAACTTAAAAAGAACAAACTTGTTGTCGAACTAAGTATACCACTCGGGACAAAGAACAATAAAACTACACTACAAGTACCTATAATTCCAAATAACCATTCCATCCATTCACTCATTCCCTTTCCCTCTCATGGCAGTTTTTTCTACGCTACTAAATGTTTTACAACATCAATTACATATGTTAACTTTTCATACGCCACAAACCCAAAAGCTACTGTTAAACCCGTTACGATTAATCCCTTCATCATCTCTTCCTCCTCATGTATCGTTGTTATCTTCATTATATAGGATTAGTAATTTGTTACCATCGAACTTCCTTACACTTACCTTACAGAGTTGTAAGATTTCAAAAATAAGTTTAAAATCATGTTAATATATTTTTGTACAATTAAGAATTTAATTTACAAGGGGGATTATATATGTTCAAAAAAATGGCTGCTGATGTTTTAGGTTTAAGCGATGTAGGTTCTGTCATCACACCGAAAGATTACGATAAGGTCGATGCTGATGATTACGTTATGCATGAAGATGGAGAGAAAATTTATTTTCTTATTAAATCAAAATCGGATGAATATTGTTTCACAAACAAAGGATTAATTCATCTAGATGGTACAAGTGCCACAAGCAAAAAACGTACATTACGCCGCTTTAGCTATAGTAAATATCAAATTAAAAACGTAGCACTCGAAACTGCAGGAACGATTGATTTAGATGTAGAAATTAAATTTCAAATGGGAGATGAGCATTACTCAATTGATGTTCATAAAAAACATATTGAAGAATTAAAAGATTTATATAAGGCTTTACTTAAAATCGAAGAAATCTCATACGACAACGACATTACATTGCAGTATGCACATAAAAGTTTAGATATGGCATCTAACGCTTTCAGCCGTATTTCAAATGCACAAGTAAATTTAGCAGAACAGTTTAAAGAAATGAACGATATCGCCTTTAACTGGCTCGTTGATACGAAAAAGCAATATAATGTGAAAGATTACGGTTTTGTCTTTGAAAAGTTTATTAATAACTAATTTAAAACAAACAAAAAACCTTGTTATCAAAAGATAACAAGGTTTTGTTAGCGTCCCAGGAGAGATTCGAACTCCCGTTCCGTCATTTACCTACGATATATAAACGACTCTTTCATCGTTTGCTGAACGTTCATTTGGGCGGTCAACTGACCGTTTTTGTTAATTAATATTATACGCTATAGTACGGCTCTACGTCAACGTTGAAAACTCTTTTATTCTACCGATTTTCCTATCGACGATTCTGACGCATTTAGATGATACTATATCCACGGAAGACAAGATAATCGTCTCAAATTGTGTTTCTCAGCGCGCCTTTCCGAACTTATAGCCGAAAAAAGACGTAGATACAAAATCCACGTCCCTCTCACCGCTATTACACCTTAAGCCTCTCAAAGAACTCACGAAGCGCAATCTCTATAATATCATCACGATTGATTCGAAGCACATCTTCGACTGTACCTAATTTCGAACATATCTCCTTGCCGATATTCACCGTCCTGCTAACCTTTTCTTTCGATCCACTTTCTCTAATGCGTTCATGCAACGAATGAATTGGATTAGTATTCTTCTGTGCCAAAATCTTTTCCTTTTCTTGCTTGATCTCATTAACTGCGTTTTTAATCGTAACCAATTCGCTCATGAGCTTTCCTAACGTATTTACTTCTTTTTTCGTATGTGCATCATTTGTAGTTTCTGGCTTCTTTGCATCGGCAACCTTTACAAATTCTCGGATATCCGCTTTTAAAGGCGCCTCTCCTTCTCCTGTAAAATACCAACCTATACCACCTTTTTTACTATGTTTATACCCTGCGTTGTTTAGCCCCTTTAGCAACCTTTTATCACACATGCCAATTTTTTTTCCAACTTCCTTAGCGTTACTTTCTTTCAACGACGTTATTACTTCCTCGATTTTCACATGATCATCTCCTTCTTCTTATTACGCAACTTGCGTAATATTGTATTATCTAATTTTTACAATATTATCTTCTAAATATATCACATAAATAATAAAAAAGGTGTAGCAAATCTGCCGCTCACCTCACTTCCGCCCGTCTCTTAATCTAATTAAATCGAAATAGAACGCATATAGTCTATAAAAAGAAAGACAGACGAAGTGATGCCCGCCCATCTCCGCACTATTTTATATATTTTGATCGCAGGCTAAATATATCTTCGCCCTCGTGAATACCCGCCGCTCCCTTCCTCACGTTTTTTAAGACAGTCCAATTTGGGTTAGTTTCATCACCGATGTTCTGTATTGTAAAGTTGCCGTCACCATATTTTCGGTGACCTTCTGCCAATTTCTCCGTTATATCATTCTCGTTTGCTCTCGCCATCTTTGCGCCATCTCCCTTTTTTATACAACCTTCTTAAACTGTCCAACCAATCACACGTCCAGTCAATTGGAGATCCTCGCTTTCCGCTTCGTTTAATTGTAACACACTGTCGGGGATAAGTTCCGATAACGGCTGCCAAATCACACTAGAAACGTTATTTTCTTTGAATGTGAATGAGCCGATGCCAGCTACGCTAAACGATGCGATCCCATTCGTTACCAATCTATATCGTTTACGCATAAAAAAGCGACTAGAGCCGAAGCCCTAGCCGATCATTTTCGATTATTTCGTTTTAGCTAACGCCTTAACGACTTCTTCTTCCTTGACAGTTTCGTCGCCTAAGATATATAGAGTGCCGTCATTCTTGGTATCGTGGTTTTTTGCATATAGTCTACAAAAAGAAAGAAAGGCGGGATATTCCCCGCCAATCTTCGCTAAACTTATCGACCTCTTGATCGCTCTAGACTTCGCTGCTGCTTCGCCATTTCCTGACTTACCTGTTGAGCTAACTTCGGAAGATCCTGATCGTCACGTACGCTCATTTCGGCAACATTGATGTTCACACTCATCGTAGTATTTCCGACCTGATCGCCTTGCGGTTTAGAGAACGCCGATACCGTAGAAGGTCGATTCGCAGTACGAAGAAGGTTAAATAGACCCGCCTGTTGTGCCTGCGTTAATACCATCTCGTTTTTAAGTAGTCGCGCATCTACTTCGTCGAACTTCGGTCGATTTGCGACTAGACCGCGAGGCGATCCGCCGTTATGATACTTCGGTTTCTTCGTTACTTGATGAAGAGTCCCGCCGTTATGTCGCTTCTCTGCGTTTCCGAAGATGTTGTTTACCGTTCGTGTGATCGACTCTTTGATATCGAGGAATATGCTTTTCCTTTCAGGTTTCGTCGCCTCTCGCTTGATCTCGTCAAGACGTGCTTTCGCCTGCTTGTCGTCCATATCTAAAGGCTTCGTCACTTCCTGCTTACCTTTGCGATCTGTTTCATCGATCTTCGCATTAGCATCGGAATTATTCCCCTTTAGGTTCTTCGTATTTTCTTTCTTCGCCTTGTTATCAGTTTTATCGATTTCAGAATTTACATGACTATTGTCGCCTTTAGTCTTTTTGGTGTTCTCCTTCTGCGCCTTCTTATCGCTTTTTTCGATTTCAGCGTTAACATGAGAGTTATCACCCTTCGTCTTCTTCGTGTTTTCCTTTTGCGCCTTTTTGTCGGTCTTGTCCGCCTCATTATTAGCGTGCGAGTTGTCACCTTTCGTCTTCTTCGTCGCTTCCCGCTCTGCGTTGGCTTGGAGATCCTCCGCATCTTTCTTCGCCTTGTCTACGTTCATATTTACTTTTTTATCGATAGGCTTTTCTAGACCGTCGTTCATATCCTCGATAACCCCTAGCGTATCTTCGAATCCTTGCTTATACATATCTTGATTAGACTTGGCGTTATTGATTGCGTCTTTCGCTTCGTTTAACTTATCTACATTTTGCGATGCTGCATCTAGCGTCTTTTGTTGCTCGTCAGTTAATCCGCCCGCTGCCTCTTTTTGTGCTTCGAGTTCTTTTACGACGTTCTGCTCCGCATTTAACTTTTCTTGAATCGCTGCTACTGCATCTTTTGTCGCAGCTTGTACGCCTATCGACGCTAGTTGCTCTTGTACGATTAGATCTGTAGTTCTTTCGCTCATTTGTAACTTTTGTTGCGCAGAATTTAAATGACCTCTTAATTCTGTACCTGCTGCCTTGTTTGCGGCTAGTTCTGCATTAGCATTCATTAACGTATTTCTGCGATTGTCTAAAAGTTTCGCCGTATTCTCGATCCCTTTTTCGTCGCCGCGGTTTATAGCGTCTTGATGCTGCTTTCGCATACTATCGTAGCGAGATTGCGCTTCGGCTTGTGCCTTTTCTAGATTCCCACGCTCTTTTAACGACTCTTGATAGTTCTTCGATGCCTCGACCATGTCTTCGAGATCCTTTTTCTGATTAATCATAAGCTGCGTTTGTTGTAACTCTAGTTCGATACGTTGCATTTCCTTATATGATTCAGATAGTTTTCGCGCTTCGTCCGCAGTTTTAACGATCGCATTTCCTTTGCTATCGAATGCCGTCGCAGTAGCAGGTGCTTTTGCGATAATCTCGGAATTGACCGATAAATATTCGTTCATTTCCTCTTTAGTTACGCCCGCTCTTTGACCTAACTGCTCGTACTCTTCGATCATTTTTTGTTTACTGTCGCCCTCTTCGGCTTTTGCGATTTCGTTTTGTAAGTCCTTATATCGCAGTAACTCGTCTGTACTTAGACCGATCTTCCCGCGTAATTCATCATGTTTATTAGCCAGATTATTCATTGAATCCGCTTGCTCACCTAACGATTTATACGTATCTAGTGAGACCTCTTTGTATTCTCGTGTAGACCCCGACGCTTTCATAAGTACAGTCGTTAAAGCTCCGACCGCTAGCGATACACCTGCGACCCATGCCGTAGCAGGATTCGTTAATAATGTAGCGCCTAGTAACCTAACCGCTGCGATAACTTTATTCATGTTATTTGCGACTAACATCGCGCCTGACGCGAAGGCTGCTGCCGCTAGTCCACCCGCTAAGAATGCAGGATCTAATTGAGATAGTCCGCCGATTAGCATCGCTGCTCCCTGTGCTACCGCAGTAAAAGCAGGTAATAGCGCCTGTCCTAGATTGATCGCTAAACCTTCTGACGCAGACTTAACTTGATTCCATGCGCCAATTAGCGTATCTTGTTGGATCTTCGCTACACGTTCCGCAGTTCCGCCCGATTCTTCTAATGTCGTTTTATACTTTTGTAGTGCAGGTTGTCCTTGTGCTAGTAACGCTAAGAATCCCGCCGACGCTTCCGTCCCAACTAATTGCGCTGCTGTTACGGTCTTTTGTGCGTCTGTCATGCCTTCCATTTTTCCGCTAATGTGACCGATCAACTCGGGTAATGGCTTGAATTGTCCATTTGCGTCTACTACGCTGATCCCTAACTTATCGAAGGCTTTTGCGGTTTGTCCTGTCGGATTCGCTAAAGATAGTAATGCAGCACGTAGAGACGTACCTGCTTGCGATCCTTGAATACCTGCATCGGACATTTTCGCTACTGCCGCAGCTGCGTCGGTGATATCCCAACCTAATGCGTTTGCTACTGGTGCAACGTATTTCATAGCCATGCCTAATTGATTCATATCAGTATTCGCAGTTGTGAATGTCTTTGCTAAAACATCGGTTGCAAAACTTGTATCTTGCGCAGACAATCCGAACCCCGTCATAATGTTCGATGCGATGTCCGCCGCAGACCCTAGATCGATTGCACCTGCCGCAGCTAGGTTTAATACAGATGGAATTGCGTCGATTGAGTCCTGCGCCTTGAATCCCGCTAAAGATAAGAACGCTAAACCGTCCGCCGCCTGACTTGCGCTGAACTGTGTAGACGCTCCGAGATCCTTCGCCGTATTTTCTAGCGCCTTGAATTCGACGTCTGTAGCTCCTGATATCGCCTTAACCTTCGCCATTGACTGCTCAAAGGTTGCCGCAGCTTTAACCGATGCACCTACCGAAGCTACTATAGCTATCCCTGCGGCTGCCGATGCTTTGTTTAATGTCGATATACCTTTCGAGGTGTCTTGCGCTCCCTTTCCTAGCCCTTGCATATCTTGTCTTGCTTGATTTACGCCCTGTCGAAACTGAGCGTTATCTAGTACGAGTTTCGCTCTTACTTCTCCCGCGTTCGCCATTTTTTAATCATTCCTTTCTTCATTCTTTTAACACAATAAAAAAGGCGCTCCCCTCATTGGAGAACACCTGTCATCGTTTATTTAATTCGCATTTAAGTGGCGTGCTGACACCATGCCTTGAATAACCGTAGCTTTCTTTTTCACTTTCGGATCGGTTACAGGTTGGTCGCTCCATCTCGCGTACACCATTCCTGGTCGTCGCTTCGGCGCGAACATTGCTTTTGCTTCCTCATTTGTTAGCATCGGCTCTTGTACTTCTGTCACCTCTTCGCCTAATTCCTCATTAACCTTCTTCGCATCTTTCTTGATTTCTACCATATTATCGCATCCTTCCCGTTATATCGATATGATAGAGAGGATAAAAATCCTCTCGCTCCCGTATTACTCGCTATATAAGTCGTGCCCAAATCGTCTATGATTCTCGACTTTCTTTTCTACGAATGCGACCGTTTCCGCATGGTCTTCGAAATAGGTAGCAGACTTGTTTACGTATTGCCCCGCAACGTGCCCGATATTATCCGTGATTGCCGTTTGTGTTGCCCCTACGGCGAATGAGCCTTGTTTCATTTGATTAATGTCTCTTAGTTGCGCTTTGATACCATCGAAATTATCGACCTGTGACGCCTTCGTTAGTTTGTTCGACATTACTAGAAGTTGCGGGCGAATGTGTGTGAGGTTATGACCCTTGCCTACTAGTTCCGCCAGTTGTCCTGTAAAATAGTCTTGAATTTCTAACGCCGTCTTTCCGTTACCACTCGCTAGTTCTACCATGCGGTCTAGATATTTCATAGTTAGTTTTTGGTCGGACGCTAGTAGCACCTTTGTTTTTAGGTCTTTGATTTCCGCATCATATAGAATACGGTCGGTTGCCTCTAGGTCTTCGTAATCAGGCGTTAACTTCGCTCGCACTTGCTTTTCAGCTTCGTCTAGCAACGCATTATACTTCTCTCGGCGGTCTTTCATTTCCACCATTAACGTATATTCAGCCATCTTTTTCACCCGCTCTCTCTTTTCGAGTTTCCCCTTATATGATAGGCTGTTATCACCTTCGATTTTCGCAAGCATTTCGTATAATCCATCCTGCCCTCGTAATAAACCTTGTACATAGCTAGCTGTACCGCTTTTGATTCCGTATGCTTCCGTAATTAGTTCCTTGATAGTTTTAGTGTTTCCCATAATTATTTACCCCTTTTTGTTTGTAGTTTTGTTGACACGCCATTTAATCCATTCGCAAGTTTTAACAATACTGCGATTAAGATCTTTTCGAATTTTGTCGGTTCTTTAATCGGCTCTTTTGGCACTGTAGTAGGATCTACCAAGTCGTGGATAACAATCAACGATTGTTTTACGTCTTTTCTTTCGAACAGTCGAAAGGTCTCGCTCACTTCTTCTTTATCCACTAAATGTGCGAAAACGTCCTCCGCAGTTATTGAAGATACATAGATTTCCTCCGTTGCCGTTAAAACTCCAAAACTAGATAGATCGAAGTTTGCGATCAGGTAGTCGCCTAGTTTATCTATCGGATTCTCGAATTCGCTTTCTTCCGTTACAAACTGTGCTACTGATTGTCCATCGACATATAGGAACGAAACTAAAAACTTCGTGCCGTGTAACGTATGGTAGTTTGTTACGAATAATGGACGGACTGCATTAACTAGCTTTTTTTCTGACATACTACCTTCCACCTTTCTCAGCCGCTAGTTTTTGTTTAACGGCTTCTCGCCATTCATCTATCGCTAGCGAATTACATAGATTCTTTAATGTGCGGACGTTTTGCTCACCGATGATGTCCATTAGCTTAGATACATTGTCATCTGACATACCGCACTTTCTAGTTAACCAACCACTTACCGCCGTTTGATGTACGCCAAGCAATCTCGCTAATTGATATTGATTGATCTGAGCTATTGACATAAATAGCTTTATTACATTTGTATTCATCCTTGTAACCTCCTTCATATTAAAAAATGAGTTTAATTTTAAATAAAAGAAATGCGGTGAAGGCGGGCAACCACCACCGCGCACTAACATAGGATCTCGCGGCAAACGCAGGTGAGGTGTAAGGAAAACACCCTTGTTTCCTCATAATATATGTGCGACTATCTAGTATTTTTTTGTATATGTATTGAAACTTTTTTTATTTTGTTATTTTTCTTTCGGACAGATCCCACATCTTCCACGTAATCTATGCAGTCTTATATAGAGCAACCCCCTTTCACGAATACCACCGTTTCCTTTTGGCGGCTGATGTTTGATCATCCAATTTGGATCTACTTCGCGACCTTCGTTTATAAGTACAAAATCGCTTCCATACTTTTGACGAGCTTTCTCTAAGAGTGCCGTTATATCAGCATCTCGGTGTGTTTTAGTTTTCTTTTCGTTACGCATAGGATTGATGTCGGATAATATACGTCGCGGATCATAGCCACTTTCTTTCGTCCACGTTGCGTGAGTTCTATATATAGTTTTCATTTGCGATACCTCCGTATAAATTATGAATTTTATTTATGCTGCAATGCCTTTTTTATTACTTTCGACTTTACTTTCTTTTCGTATTCGCACTGTCCACACGATCCACGACGAGAATATTTGCCGCGCTGCGTCCCGTTACTATTAAATGCCGATAGCGGTTTAATCTCTTTGCAGGTATTACATTTCTTGCATTCGATCTGATCACCGTCTACTTCTACGAAGATCACCGATAATTTCCCCGTATATTTCGTATTGTTATTGCATGGCTTGCAGTATAGTTGCAACTTGTCCTCTCGACTGTTGCACACATGGAACTCCCGCTCTAGTTTTAGTTTTTTACATCGGTAGCACTTCTTTAATTTTTCCGTTGAATTAGTTGTTTTGTTGTTGGTTTTATTTGTCATTTTGATTCCTCCTAGAATTTGTAGGTTTCATGTATTTTTAGTGTCGTTGATCGGTTTCTTTTAGGTTGGTTTTAGACATTTCGAATTTTATTGCCATTCCGCCGTCTCAACTTTCCTCTTTCGTCGCTTTTCATCACGTTGTCGGATCGCTACGACTGATTTATTTTGTTTAATAAGCCTTTCTAATGCTTTCGGATATCTCTCGAATAGCTGCGCAGGTGGTAACGGCAATAATGGGCGGTATTCGTTATTCGATCCGCTTCCCGTTTTCTTGATTTGAATTAAACCTACCTGACGCAATACTTTAAGATTGTTTATGATCGTTCGCAGGCTCTTTCCCGTTTGCATAGCTAGACGATACTGCGAGGGAAATGCTTTCCTTTGATCAACATTATAGAAATCGATAATCAGTTGATACAACATTAATACTGAATCATTTACGCCGTATTCGGACATATACGCATAGTAGCGCAAATCCGTCGGCATTTTGATAAATTCGAGTGTATGATTACCTTTTTCAGGCATCACTGACTTATCGAATGTTGGTTGTTTCTTATGTTGCTCCGTGATCCTTTCGGCAGATAACGCCTGTTTTTTGAACTGCGGGAACGCTTCAAATTTTGTTTCAAGTTGTTCACCGTTTAGTAGGTCTGTTATTATCTCTTTCATTTTCAAGATCTCCCCCATTGTTGATAATTTACATACGCTATTTTGCACATGGGATTACGTCATTTTGCACACGGCATTACGCTAATCTGCATGTCTTAACATACGTCATTTTGCATGGTAACTAGATTTATAAGTAACTAAATTTATTGAACTAGATTATATATATAACGATAGTTATATACCGACTGCTATCGCAGTTGATCGAATATAAAAAGGCATATTCAATCAATAAATTAATAACGCATAAAATCATCAATTCAATAAAATTGTTACGCATAAGAAGGAACGGAAAGGCGAAGTTCATCTAAATAATAATCGCTGCCAATCTGCTTACGTTAATATAAACGCCGTGAGCCAATCTGTTTCGGTCAAGTCTGCGAAATTTTTTTATCGATCGCCACTTTATCGCTACGTAAACATAGACGCAGTGATTATATACAGTTCGGTTAATCTCTGTATTTTATTTTTACGCTTCTATTTATATAGGGGCATCGACTTTTTTCTGCGGTCAAGTCTGCGGAATTTATGCAAATTTGGTTGCCGTGGTAGTCGATAGGCTTCTTTAACTACCGCGGGAATTAACCCCCTGAGTCAAAATTTGAATACGCTAGGTGTTAGAGGTTGCGTACGAGGATCAGTGGTGGGCGTTGGGGGTCGAGAGAATTTTCTCGATACTGGATAACTCGACGGCGAATGCGACATTCATTTCGATGCATAACGAAT
Organism: Bacillus sp. FSL R9-9410; assembly: GCF_038050385.1. Taxonomy (NCBI): domain Bacteria; kingdom Bacillati; phylum Bacillota; class Bacilli; order Caryophanales; family Bacillaceae; genus Bacillus; species Bacillus sp. FSL R9-9410. The sequence goes on along the minus strand of NZ_JBBOTV010000001.1, from coordinate 383,700 downwards.
GTGACAGAAGTGACTTTTGTTACTTTCGATAATTCGTTTTAAACGTTGATTTAAAAGCATTCGCAAGACTTTCGATGAACAAAACATTTCGAATAAGTTTTATACATTAAAAGAAACGTTGATTTAAAAGCATTCTTTTAACGCAGAAAGTTTCAATCGAATGAGTAAAGGAATGAATAAAGAAAGTCAATTGCTTTCGAATAACTCTTCGAATCCTTCTTAACTCTTTGCGATAGAAAGATTAATAGAATCTTTTCGATGACTCTTTCGAAAGACTCAACGCAAATACTCACATATATTACTGACGATAAATGATGTTCGATATAGTATATAGATGTGGTACGGTACGATATGGCGCGGATTGGCGGGTAATATTGGTACGATGTAATACGAATAGTTCTATCGGTTAAACGCGGCTAAGGCATCACAGGAGAGCCGTTAGACATTCGATAGCGGTTATATGCACACAGATATACGCGCCTGTATAAGTCTATGTGGTACGCCCTATGACACTTACCCTATATGCCCTATAAAACCGTACATGGTGTGCCCTGTGAAATAGATATGACGAATACGGCACATACATACGCCCTATTCCTTATAGAAATGATAACTTGGTAACCTTGAGTAACCTTCATAACTTTCAAGTATTGACGGTGTTTTTGACGTGTGATAATATCGGTGTACGAGACACCTTCATAACTTACCTTCAAAAGTGTAGGCGCAGAAGGATGCAAAAAGGGGCGAATTATTATGACAGTATACGGATATGCACGAGTTAGTACGATCGGACAGGATTTAGAAACACAGGAAATCGCTTTACAGAAGGCGGGATGTGAATATATCTACTCGGAGAAGTTTACGGGTACAACGAAGGATCGACCGCAGCTAAACGAATTAATGCAGCAACTAAACGAAGGTGATACGATGGTCGTAACGAAACTAGACCGCTTTGCTCGTTCAACAAAGGATGCGATCGAACTTGTAACGGATCTGTACGAAAAAGGCGTAAAGGTTAACGTATTAAATATTGGTCTCATTGATCGATCAACCGCATCGGGTAAATTAATGTTTAATGTATTCGCCGCGTTCGCAGAATTTGAACGAGATATGATCGTCGAGAGAACGCAGGAAGGCAAGGCAATCGCTAAGCAGCGCCCCGACTATAAAGAAGGACGTCCGAAGCAACACGGGGATTCGAAGTTAAAAGAGGCGATGGAAATGCGAGATAAAATGAAGTGGTCGATGAAAAAGACCGCAGAAATGACAGGCATTTCATTATCGACCTTAGAACGATATGCGAGAAAACAACGACAACAAGCGCTGAATTAATCGGCGTCTTTTTTATTTGCTGAAATCGAACAGAATGCGCAGACCCCCTGAAATTTCGATCGCTCTTCCAAAACGGAAATTTGCTGACGTATAGCAATCACTGCCGATAACTACACATATGTATCGATGTACAACGATTACTATGCGCAATCTATCATAAATTACTAGCGATATATACGAAGTACTACCGAAATGTACCAATCCCTATGAGTTTCGTATATATGTAACCAGTTGTAACTATTTGCGTTACACGTAAACCACCGTAAACCTTAGAGCCGAAAGGGATTCGATCACCCTGCGTTAAATAATCGTATAGTTTACATTCCATTTCATTCGCTACATTCGACTACACTTTTCTATAAACGAATATTTCTCCAATTAATATTGCGTTTAAATCGGTGGATGATACTACATTTCACTATAAATAAATTCATTTCAATACATTCGGATATAAACAATCAATTTCACTTGGAAGAATCAAGCATATACAGTTATTATTATACTAAGAAAAAATGTATAATAATTTTAAATGGGGAATGCCAGTGAACTATTAAACTTCTAATTAAAGGGGGTGAAATGAATTGAAACAGTTAGAAAACTTCCTTTTAACTGCATTACCTGGGTTCTTTGGAATTGTAGGCTTCTTTTCCCTTTCATGGAACAATACTGAGAAGTTTCTTTTGATATTCGGGTTTTCTACTCTTTATTTTCTATTATTTGTGATACATTTGCTCAAAAAACTATCTCGATCTCAAAAAGATTTGAATTCCTTGAATGCTGAACTTACCCAGCTAAAAAACACAAATAAGAATTCTGATGAATCAATTGATAAGTATGATAATTTTGTACATAAAAGAAAGTTATTTATACATCATGATTTACCTGAGTTAGGTGTATTAATCACTGAGTTTGAAGTTCATGTAAAAGATTCATACAGAGGACAGAAACATCAAGAATTAAGAGTGCTTACGACGAATGTGAAAAGTAGAACAATTGAGGTAATAAATAAAGAAAAGAGGGATTTTGATGAGCAGTTATACAACGTTCAGAGTAATTAAGATTATTGATGAATATAGCATCGTAATAAATGGCGGACTAAATGAAGATATTTCAATAGGGGATGACATTGAAATATTTTTAGAAGGAGATGAAATATCCGATCCATTTAACGATAATAAAATACTTGGAACGCTTGACTTCATAAAAGATACTTTAAAGGTTACCGAGGTATATTCAGAATTTACGGTTTGTCAAAAGGTAGTAACTGAAAAGATATACCACCCTTCCCCTCTTCAAAAAGCAATTTCTAGTAGTGTAGCTGGACTTGGTGGAATGGCAGGAACTACAGAAACGAAGACACACATAGAAAAAATTGATATAAATGAGAGTGAAATATCAGGGAGAAAAACAGGAGATAAAGTTATAAAGATTGGTGATATAGCTCGAATCGCCCTTAGTGACTAAGACGGGACTTAATGTCCCTCTTCTTTTTCCTCCTGCAATAACTTCTCAAACTCTTCTTTGATCCACCTTTTCACACATAATCTGCAAACCCCACCTGAAAACAAACGTATTTCCTTTGAGTTCAAAGGTTGGATATACCCCCTAGCCACGCCTAATTTACGACAATAGATTGTTTTAGTATCCATATTACGAATAATATGTAGCTTTCTTATTGTATTTCCATTAGATAAGTTAAAACGAGAAAGACTTCCTATCATAATAGTTTGGTCACTTCGTAAACGGTTTAAAAGCCCCTGAAACAATTCCGCTTTCCTCTCTACGCTAATACGCATACAATCTCCATCCTTTCAAAATAAAAAAACGTCCCCCTAATCGATCACTCACGAGTACCTTTGCCTCTTTTTCTCGATATGATTTCGGTTAAACACGCCAAACCTATCGATAATCCAAACGCCACGCCGAATGCTGCTACGTATAGATTGCCGAACGCCTTCGCTGCGGTCATAAATAAAAATGCGAATACGATTAGGTACGTTACTTTACGATTATTTTTCATAGTATAATTCCTCCGTCTTTTTCCGAACCTTTATATGTCCTCTTACTTCTTTCTCTTCCGCCTAACGTCTCCTATTCTCGCATAATAACCGATGCAACTACCGCCATTGCAAATAATACCGCCAGTCCCCCTATAATGACGTTCCCTATTATTTTCGTAACTATCAAAAGTACGAACGCAACTATTAACAGGTTAGCCCTAGCATTTTTCTCTTTCCACTTTCTCTTCACGCTATATCCTCCCTTCTGACGTTCCTTTTTCGCAGTCTCTTCTTAAAACTTCTTATCGTACTTCTAGCGGAATCAAATGATCGCCCCGTCTTTTTCGATAGTGCTCTAGAGATTTCAGCCTCCGTAACCTTATCGTAATTCTTCGCGGTATGTATCATAGTGTCTAATACAATAAAATCTATTTCCTTCACGCATATATTCTCGTATAACCTTGCGTATGTCTCTTCGTATGTACTCATATTATCGATTGCTTTTTCTTCCGTAGTATCTGTACAGTCCAACGCTTTAAATGTGTTACTATCTTCTATAAGCGTTATCTTGTATCGTTTTTCTCCTCTTCTTCCGCAATAATCTCGTAACGATCGATAGATAAAGTACTTCACTCTTTTGTCGAAGTCTCCTCGCTCTACATCAAACGTTCTAATTGCATATCTTATTCTACGGAAACAATCATCAATGAAATGTATCTCATTGTTTATACGATGCCAATTATCGTTGGCTAGTCGTTCTATTAACGGTATGTAATGCGCTTTTATCATCGTTCTATTTTTATTATTGTATATTCCTATGTAATAATCTTCCACTTCTTTTTTAGCTAGTATCGCTATTCTATTCAATGTTTCTTTTATATTTTCGCCTTCATTTGCGTACTGTCCGATAGTAAGTCGTTTCTGCATACGTAAGTCTTCCACCTTTTATAGCACCTGTACCCCCGATATTCAACTCACTCCGCTAGTGGCGTTCAATATCGAATTTATGCTATTGACAATCGGTGACGCATCGACTAGCAGAGGCGAGGAAGTCGTAGGAAGCAGGGCGCAGTTTTCACCCCTATTCGCATAGATAAAAAATAACGAAGCGGTTAAACTTCGTCAGATTTCGTGTATATCAATGCAAATAGAGGTAAGGCGTTAACAACTAGCGTCGGCTCGTTGTGTGAGGTTTTCAGTAACGCATTCCCCGTCCTTGTGCTTTCGCACATATCGACTTTCTACACTACAAAACGTCCCATAGTGCGTAAATCTTTCGATACACCTTGTTACCGTAGTAACAACGTATTTCCACCCTTGCCGTACAATGCCCGCAATCGGCTAGTCCTATACGACGCACGGGGAATGATATGCGTTGGAGTGTATAGCGCTGATGTGTGCGGCGGTTCAGCTCCCCTTTTACGTTGTTATAGCGGTACGGCTTCCGCTTTTTGACTTACCGCATCAATACCTAAAAAAGACATCACTAAAGACACCTTGCAATCCTCGATTTTTTTCGATAGAATGAAGGTAGAAATTCGGACTGATGCGGATTGTCCTGTATTCAGTTTGATTTGTGTATGTTTTGAGTCTCCGACGGCAATCGGGGACTTTTTATTTACAAGAAATTCCGTAGACTTTCCGCTACTTCATTTTTATCTAAGTGCAGATAACGCGTTGTAACAGATATATCACTATGCCCTAGCGCTTTCGATATCAGCGCGACATTTGCACCTTTCTTTAGAAGATTCTTCGCAAAACCTCTACGTATGGCATGCGGATTGATGTTTTTTAGTCCATATTCCTTCGCATGTTTAGTCATTCGTTTTGATATAATATTATTCGTCGGACTAGTTACGACACTTCCGCCACTCTTCGTAATAAAGAGATAATCATTTTTCGCTTTATACTCTCTGCGAATGATTTCGTTTTGTTTCATTAGAACGTCTAGCAATCGTGCGAGAGCATCATCAAACGGCAGATATATTGATTCGTGATTCTTAATAATACCGCCATCAATACTTAATACTTTCGCATCTAAATCAACGTGCTTATGTTCTAATTGCGCTAATGTACCGACACGTATTCCCGTCTGATACATAAGTAAGATAGCGGTAGCATCCCGTAAATCTAAGAATCGTGTTAAATCGAGCACTGATAACAGGATATTAATTTCACGGTCTGTCGCACCTTCTTTAACAGGCGTATCGACTTTTATTTTCACATTCCGCCAAAAGTTAATATCAATCCACCCGTTATCGTGGCAGCGTCCTAGAAACGCCTTTAGACACTTCAAACGGGTTAATTTCGTTTGATTACTAACGTTCATAGACGATAGCCACTCGTAAATATGATTAACGTTTAATTCTTCTAAGTATTGCGTATCTGTTATCTTCGTAAAGTGACTAACGTGTAAATAGTAGTCATTTATCGTACGCTCACGTAAGCCAGTCGCCTTCATTTGACGTACAACTATCTCGAGCGCTTTGTCGATTGTTAAATTAAACGTATAACGACCCTCTGCGGTCTCTTTCTTCCGTGGATCACTTTTCAATCTATCGTTAAAAATATTCGATAAGTCTTCACCAATCGTTAAAGAATCACGTCTTTTGGACATAAAAAAATAAGCCCCCTAACTCGTTAGCGACCGCACATTGTACGATTCAACTGACGAATTAGAGAGCTTATATATCGCGGATCTTGACGTCACCGCAAAGGTTTTGTTAGCGTCCCAGGAGAGATTCGAACTCCCGACCGTACGCTTAGAAGGCGTATGCTCTATCCGGCTGAGCTACTGGGACATGGAGCGGGTGAAGAGAATCGAACTCTCGACCAGAGCTTGGAAGGCTCTTGTTTTACCACTAAACTACACCCGCATATGTTATTTTATTTTTCTTCGTTAGCGCCGTTGCCCTATCGACAATATTTATTATATTCATAACCACTTATAAAGTCAACACTTTTTTAAAAGAGGATAATTTTCCTTATCCTCTTTTAAAAATTGCTTGTTCCACCAGCTGTCCGTCTAATGTTTCAAAACGAACTTCTATATGATTTTCATCCATTTCTAATAAAGCGAATGTTTTTTCCACACGAGAGCGCGGGAGCAAAATACTTCCTGGATTAATAAATAAAATCCCATCAATTAATTCTGCCCCTAATACATGAGAATGTCCAAAGCATGCTACTTGCGCTCCTACTTCTTCTGCATGATACGCTAACGTTTGTAACGTCATTTTCACATTATGACGATGACCGTGTACAACTAAAAAACGAATTCCATCTACATCAGTTACAATTTCACCTTGAAAGTTAGCATAATCACAATTCCCTTTTACAACATGGAAACCTTGCAGCTCTTCGTGAGCAGGTGTTAGCTCTGAATCACCACAATGAATCATGACATCTACTTTCCCTTCGTAATTCTCTTTTAATTGCTGTAATTCCTTCACAGAGCTATGACTATCGCTTACGATTAAAGCTTTCATCAATCTCTCTCCCTTATTCTTCTAAAAACCATTCCGGGATTTTTTCTTCTAATTTACGAAGAGCACGCCCGCGGTGACTAATCGCATTTTTCTCATCTGAGCTTAGCTCCGCCATCGCCTTTTTATATTCTTCTACATAAAAAATCGGATCGTATCCGAAACCATTTTCCCCGCGGCGCTGTTCTAGAATTTTCCCTTCGCACGTTCCGTTTACAATAACCGGCTCTTTATCAGCTTCAGGGAAAGCAACTGCTAACGCACAGTAAAAACGAGCTGTACGTTTTTCTAAATCGACGTCAGTTAACTCTTGTAACACTTTATCTATATTCGCCTGATCATCTTTCGACTCTCCAGCAAAACGAGCTGAATATACACCTGGCTTCCCGTTTAAGGCATCTACAATAAGACCAGAGTCATCCGCAATTACGACGGAATTCAATTGTCTACTAAGACTGTCCGCTTTTAAAATTGCGTTTTCTTCAAATGTTTCACCAGTTTCTTCGACTTCTTCAATATGAGGAAAATCGTGTAAAGATTTCACTTCTAAGTCAAATCTCTCAAATAACTCAGCAAACTCACGTACTTTCCCAAGATTTTTCGTCGCTACAACAACTTGCTTCATATTTTCCACCTCTACTCTATATGAGATACGATGTCACCTAATGCTTCTTTTTGCTTTTCAACAAGTTGGAAAATCCCTTGTTCAGCAGCATCAAGTAATTCATTTAATTCAGCTCTGCTAAACGTCGCTTCTTCTCCAGTTCCTTGTACTTCAACAAACTGACCTTTTCCAGTCATAATAACGTTCATATCAACGTCTGCTTTAGAATCTTCAGCATAATTTAAATCTAAAACGACACCTTGTTCTTCAACAACACCTACTGACGTTGCCGCTAAATAATCTTTCACTGGAATTTTAGATACTTTGTCTGCTTGCAATAATTTTTCAAAAGCTAATACCATCGCTACATAAGCACCTGTAATAGAAGCTGTTCTCGTTCCGCCATCCGCTTGAATTACATCACAGTCAATCCAAACCGTTCTTTCACCAAGCGCTTCTAAATCAACAACCGCACGCAATGCTCGTCCAATTAAACGCTGTATCTCCATTGTGCGCCCTGTTACTTTCCCTTTACTTGACTCCCTGATTGTACGTTGCTCTGTCGCACGTGGAATCATTGAGTATTCTGCTGTTACCCATCCTTTTCCTTCTCCACGCATAAACGGCGGTACACGCTCTTCAATTGTCGCTGAACAAATTACCTTTGTATCCCCAACTTCAATTAGTACCGATCCCTCTGGATGTTTTAAATAATTTGTATGAATATGTATATGGCGTAACTCTGCTTGTCCTCTACCATCTACTCGCATAAAAATAACCCCCTCATAAATACTCTCATTAGTATAGCCAAATTTAAATGTACGATATGTATAACAATAAAAGAAGGGGAACTCAAAAAGCAATTCCCCTTTCTTACATAAGTATATCAAATTATTCCCGATTAAAAACTACCTGTATTTACGTTTTGTGGACGATCGACAGGTTTTATTAACTTTTCACCTTTCTCATCCGTAAGGTTTGCTTTCCCATTCACTTCAATAGAAATATTTTTCACACCTTGTTTTTCCGTTAAAGATAAGACTAACGACTTCAATACGTAATTTGAAATCATACTTTTGTCTTGGTTCACAAATATATTTTCATTAAAGTTTAATGTAATATTTCCGTTCTCCACTTTCGGATTCGTAATAAGCTTAACTCCCGGATTAAAATCATTTAGTAACGAACCGTGAATCGGACCTTTTACAAGCTCATTCACAATTGCCGAGTAATCATTTTCTTTTCCTTCTGCAACGCGTCTTGTTACCGGTACGTAATATTGCTGCTTATTATTATTTTGCGCCATAAAGTAAAGTGTAACCGGTTTTGTATTCGTTACATCTGCTACTTGTTCATCATCAAAGTTAATTCCATTCGCACGACTTACACCTTCACCAAGCGGTGTACCCGCAACAGGCATCTTCGCTAACTTTTCACCATTTATTTGGAACTGCACTTGTTTTATTTCTGTAAATTGAGTCAAAGTCCACGCTACCGATTCAACAATTTGACGTTCTTCTTCTTTTGAATAATTTTTCATTTCTTTAGAGAAATCAATTACTGCTGTCCCGCCTTTTTTCAAATTCAAGGTCATCGTCGTATTCGCTGGAAGGACTGCTCGAAATCCATTCGGCAATAAATTTGTGACTGGTCCATCTTTCACAAGATACTCTAATGTTTGCTGTACAACTTCATTTGCCTTCGGAGTAGGCATTGCAATAGTTTGCGGTACGACATATCCATTTTTATCAACGAGGTATAACTCTCTATTTACTGTTTGCCCTTGTTTATCTTTTTTAGCTGTTTCTTTCTTTTCACCTTCTGTATACGTAACTTTTTTTGGCGGATCAATTTGTTCTGTCGCTTTCTCTTGATTTAACAAGCCACACCCTGATAATAAAATCGCACTCACAGTAGCACCAACAACCCATTTAAAAGTGGATTTAGGCATGCCATTCCCCCCTAAAATCTAAGTTTGTACTATTATGTATACGAGCTGTTTCATATTTTAGAACAAGCTATAGCCACTTACACAGAAAAAACCCCTGATTTCTCAGGAGTTCTCTTATATGAATCTACTATTATTCTGTTTCTAAATTAATATGCTTCACATTTTCAATCGGCTGACCGAACCATTTTGATGCAATTTCTTTAAACAGACCTATTTTACCAGTCGTTAAGAAGAGGTGATCACTTTGTTCTTCTCCCTCATTTAACACCTTACTATGGTATAAAATCGTGCTTACCTCACGCGCTGTTTCATCACCCGAACTAATTAATTGTACTTGATCCCCCATTACCTTTTTAATAACAGGACCTAAAATCGGATAATGTGTACACCCTAAAATAAGTGTATCAATGTCAGTACTTTTCAACGGTTGCAACGTTTCTCTTACAACTTCATACGCCATTTCACTTTCGAAATTCCCGCTCTCTACAAGCTCAACGAAAGGTGGACACGCTAAACTTTCTACCATAACACGGTTATTAATAGACTTTAGCGCCTCTTCATAGGCACCACTTTTTACTGTTCCAATCGTTCCAATAATCCCAACATGATACGTATTTGTCACTTTTAAAGCTGTACGTGATCCTGGATGAATAACTCCAACTACTGGAATTGGTAATTGTTTCTGCATTTCTTCTAATACAACCGCAGTTGCTGTATTACACGCAATCACTAACATTTTGATATTTAAATCTAATAAATGCTCCGTCATTTCCCACGTAAATTGACGCACTTCTTCACGAGAACGCGGGCCATAAGGGCAACGTGCTGTATCTCCTAAATATATAATACGCTCTTTCGGCAACTGACGAATTAATTCCTTCGCTACTGTTAAACCGCCCACTCCTGAATCAATAACACCGATCGCTCTATTCAACTTAATCACCCGTTTTCTCATTCATCATCTTTTATGTTTATCAGTATATTTTACACACTTTAAGTTCGCTAACTTAAAGTGCCCCTGTATAAAAATTTTCATTTGTACCTGTATAGTTCAGGACCTTTTTTATTTTGCTCCTTTTTTTCATAATTTGCAAGACAGAAAAATAACCGACCTTCTATATGAAAGTCGGTTTCTTCTATATAAAATGCCCATTCAAAACAAAACTCCCGCTACCTTTATTAATAGCGGGAGTTTTATTTCTATATTTTATTTATCGCGTTCTTTATAGCCTTACCTATTTATATATGAAACATTCTTATCATTCATATGGAGCATGAAACAAACAGAAAAATAGCCGACTCTTTGTATAAAAGTCGGCTGCTTTCTTATAGTTCGAGTTCTCCCATACGAAGAAGCTCAACAACTGCTTGTGAACGTCCTTTAACCCCTAGCTTTTGCATTGCGTTTGAGATGTGATTACGTACTGTTTTTTCACTTATAAACAGTTCACCTGCAATTTCCTTCGTCGTTTTATCTTGAACCAGTAATTCAAATACTTCTCTTTCTCTCTTTGTGAGTAACGGTTTAGATTGATACGCTTTTTCCTTCAACTGGTATAACCCTCCTTGCCTAAGCCAGAGCTGTATATGTGTAAGTTGGGTGTTTATTTAGTCAAGATATTGTATGAACGAAATGTGCAGGTGGTGAATGAAAATGGGCTTTATTTCTTATGTTATTTTAGACTTTTATACGGTTTATGCACTTATTTTATACATTCACTTCTCCATGCGCCATATTTGTTCTAGCAATATACTTACAACAGTACCTACAAACAAACCATTACCAAATATATATTGCATAACAGAAGGCAACGATTGAAGTGCTACAGACGGTAAAAACATAATGCCGCAGCCAAACAATACCGCAACTCCTAAGATCGTTACATTCCGTTCGCTAAGTGGCACTTGTTTTATATTATGAAATCCAATTCCAATGAGCTGCACGAACGAAGCCATTAAAACCGCAGATGCGACCGCGGATGGCAGAGAGGCTAAGTAGCGGATAATACTTGGAAATAGCGACATACCGACTAATAGTACACATGCAAATAAGAATGAACGCATGTACTTTTGATTTGTTAAACGTATGAAACCTGCCGTTGCTGGTAACGGAACGACACCTACAGTTGAAAACAAAGAGGAAATCATATGCGAAATCCCTCCGACCCACGTACCATTTCTCAACTGTTTTTGTTCAACAGTCGCTTTATGAATCGTAGCTTGATTGATTGCTATAATAGCTGCCACTGTATTTGAAACTAAAATACATACCATAACGAAACTTGATACAGCCATACCTGTATTCCATTTTGGAAGTCCCCAAGCAAATATATGTGGAAGTTGCACAAAATGAGTTACTTGAGATGGAATCGTCACTTTTCCTGCAATCAGAAAAATAATCCAACCGCTAATCAGTCCTATTAAAACCGCATAACTTTTAACAAAACCTTTTCCAAAATTGGAGAGTATGACCACGAACAAAAATATGCAAAAAGCGATCAACGCTGTAAATCCATCGATTTGAGAAACAGTAGCTGTAATTCCTAACATCCCTTTTAAAAACACACCACTTAATTGCAAGCATAATAGAAGTAAGAACGTCCCTGTCACGAGCGGCGTAAATAAAAATAAAATACGCCCGATAAACCCCGTTACTCCTAGTCCTATTAAAACAACTCCTGCAACCATCATTCCTAATTCTAAAATTTGCAACGTACTATGTAATTGATCTTGTCCTACAGTTGCATAAGCAAGTACGGTAAATACACCAACCCAAGATCCAGCTGGCCCATCCGCAATCGGAAGCTTATGTCCAAGCCACCCTTGTAAAAAAGAAGATATACCAACTACGAAAAACGTACGCTGCATTAAATAAAATACTTCTTCCGTCGTAAGATGAAATAATCCGCCAACGACAATTGGTAGTGCGATTGAGTTCGCTAATAAAAAAATAAACCATTGCAAAGTTCCCATAATGTGATTTTGATTATGTTGATTGTCCAAATTTTTCATCCCTTCTAGCTTTCCTATAAGGAAGTATAGCGTTATCCTGTTTCTACTGAATACAAAAGAAGGGTTCTATTTTCACAATTAGAACCCTTCTAAAAACATCTAAACGATTCCCCTATACAAGATTATCAGATTTCACTTGATCTAAATCCCCTATAACAACATTTCCTTTATATACAACTACACGCTTCTCTGTTTGACGAGCTACTGCTTCAGCGGCGCATGTTGCATTCGTTAAAACAAAACTTGCCTCATCCCCTACATTCGGCCATACTCGTTTCCCTTCATTATTTAATGTTTCTTTCCCTCCAGTAATAAAACGAAGAGCTTTCCCTAAAGACCTTTCATCACTCCAACCAAATCGTTCTGCCAATCGATTTGCTTTTTGAAGCATATCTCCCGTTCCGAATGGAGACCAATGATCTGTAATACTATCATTTCCTAATGAAACTTTAACTCCTTTTCGATCTAATAATGGAATTGGGATTACTTGTTTACCAATTGGAACGGTTGAAGTGATATCAATCTTTAATGCTGCTAGTCTTTCTGCCACTTCTTCAGCTTCTTTATCAGTAACGCCTCCAAGTCCAAGCGCATGACTAATCGTTACACGACCTTGCCATCCTGCTTCTTCCGTTAGGCTTGCCAATCTCTTCATTGTAAACGTTCCAAGATTATTCGCATCGTGCAAATGAATATCAACATTCGCGTTAAATTCTACCGCAATGTCCATAATCGTATGTAATGATTTTTCAATGTCATTATCTACTGTAGCTGGATCCACTCCGCCAACTAGATGCGCCCCCATACGCATCGCATCTTTTACAAGTTGCACAGAATTACTGCGCAACAATCCATGTTGCGGAAATGCAACTATTCTACCAGACAACCGATCTTTATATGTTTCTAAAGCCGCTAATGTTGCTTCCAAATTACCCAGCCCAATAATTGGATCAACATTACAATGCGTTCTAATATTCGTTGAGCCATTTCGGAGCAGTAACTCTAACATATTTTCCGCCCTATGTTGAGCAGTTGCTAATTGCTTTGGTAAAATCGTTTTTTCTTCATTAAAACGTGTAAAAATATTTTCTGCTGGCATACAAGCTTTCCAAGGCCCACTATAATACGTTTTGTCAATATGAATATGCATCTCTTCAAAAGCTGGTAAAACTAATAAACGATTAGCATCAAAAGTTAATGTTCCTTCCTCGTGAACAATTCCCGATATAATTCTTTTAATTCGCCCATCTTCAATAAGAAGACTGCATATCTCAGTTTCCGTTTGTGAAATTTTCGCTTCTTCATATGTATAACCTGCTTCAAGCTTTACATTAGTCAACCAATACAATGTCATTACTATTTCCCCACCTTATATTAGAAAATACGTCACACCCTCATTTTCATTTTAATATCAACTGAAAATTAAGACAATTAATACGCTATATTGTCCCTTCACAAAAAAAATGTAATATAACCTAATGGTCTTCTCATAAATTTCCATATAGAATAAAAGAATACTGTATCACTCATACATAACGGCGGTGATATGAAAAGGAGAGGATCATTATATGTCGAAGAAATTATGCAAATCCGAAACTGACAAAATGTTATTTGGTGTATGCGGTGGTTTAGGAGAATATTTTGATATTAGCTCTACTCTCATTCGTATTATGTGGGTCATTGCTATTTTATGTTTTGGAACGGGGTTTTTAGTTTATCTCATTTGTTTATTACTCATACCACGTTCTTACTAATATTATCCTGATTAACAATACTCCTTTCACTATACTTAAGCAGAATATACAAATTGAAAACAAAGCCTATAGAATCTTTTTCTATAGGCTTTGTTTCATGAAGAATATTTCATCGTTAAATGTAATACGGCCACTTCATCCTCTTCATTTTTATAACTATGTTTCTTATTCGCTTCAAATTGAATGGAATCAAACTCATTTAGCACGTACACATCGTTCTCCACTTGAATAGAAACTTTCCCTTTCATTACTGTTACAAGTTCGATTGCCCCTTCATGATGAGCTTCAGGTTCATATATACTATCCGCTCTTAAACAAGCTCGGTGCATTTCCATCCCCGTTTCTTTCGTGTAACGGAACATTGTTTCTAAGTGCCACGCTTGTCCTACATCTACTGCAAAGCCTTCTCCGCAGCGCGCAACAGCTACAGGCTCTCCAACAACCATCAATCTCGATAAAGGAATTGATAACCCTTTCGTAATTTTCCAAATGACAGCTAATGTTGGATTCGTTTCACCTCTTTCAATTTTTCCTAACGTTAATTTACTAACACCTGTCTTTTGGGCTAAATCTTCTAAACTTAATTTTTGTTCATTTCGAATTTGTCTTAATAACTGACCTACTTGCTGAATTACTTCTTTTGTTTGCATATCTTCATTTTCTTTCATATATAAAAACCACCTTAAAATATAAAATAGTTTACTTTTATTCACCTTAAGTATATTATACTATACATAAATACTCAATCACGAAAGGAGTGCCATACTTCATGCGCGCAATATTACTAGGTCTTTTATCATCGGCCTTTTTTTCTGCAACCTTTATTATTAACAGAGCAATGAATGTATCTGGAACAAGCTGGGCTTGGACTGCTTCCTTCCGTTTTCTATTTGCTCTCCCTATTTTATTCCTTATCGTTTTATTTCGCAAAAACTTAGGAGCTTTATGGGAAGAATTAAAAAAACATCCATTTGTATGGATCGGGTGGGGCTCGGTCGCTGGCATCGGCTTCTATTCCTTATTAAGCTTCGCAGCTGTTTTTTCTCCAGCTTGGCTCGTTGCTGGAACTTGGCAAGTTACGATATTAGCAGGTTTACTACTATCACCATTATTTTTCGTT
Organism: Bacillus sp. FSL R9-9410; assembly: GCF_038050385.1. Lineage (NCBI taxonomy): Bacteria > Bacillati > Bacillota > Bacilli > Caryophanales > Bacillaceae > Bacillus > Bacillus sp. FSL R9-9410. The sequence goes on along the minus strand of NZ_JBBOTV010000001.1, from coordinate 368,442 downwards.
AAAATAGAAACGAAATCAGGTACAAAACTTGTACGCGGAAAAATTCCACTTCGCAGTTTATATGTAGCATTATTTATTTTACTTGGTGTAATTTGTATGCAAGCGACTGCAGCAGGTCATATTACAATGACTCAGTTCATCTCGGGATTTTTACCTGTCGTTTTAGCAGCTTTCTTATATCCGTTCGGTAACCGAAAAATGATGGAACTTGTTGGCGGGCGTCTTGATACATTCCAACGTGTATTAGGAATGGCAATCGGAAGTCTCCCTATTACAATTCTACTTGCTATATATGGATTTTCCACTACTGGTATTCCATCATCAAGTCAAATGATGCAAGGATTTTTGTTAGCATTATGTTCCGGAGTTATTGCGACGATGACATTTTTCTTTGCTACTGACTTAGCAAAAGACAATCTCGCTTTACTTGGAGCTGTTGAAGCAACACAAGCTGGAACGATGGTCTTCACTGTGCTTGGTGAGATTATTTTCTTAAATGGTTCATTCCCTAGCGGTCTGTCACTGATTGGGATGATGATTATAATGTTAGGAATGATCGTAAATAGTGTTTTAAACCGTTCTGTTCCAGTCATTAAACAAAAAAAAGCAGCATAAAAATAGATATGGTTCTTCTTCATAGAACCATATCTATTTTTATTGTCTCCCTATTTCGCCTTATCAGAATAGTATTTCATTAGCTGTTTACACTAAAACCTATGTTATAATACGTTTCATGTGCATTAATAGGAGGTAAATTATGTTAAAAAAAGCAACTGCTGAATTTATTGGTACATTTGTACTTGTATTATTCGGAACTGGAGTAGCTGTCATTGGTGGCGGAATTGAAGGAATTGGAACGTTAAGTATCGCTATGGCTTTCGGATTATCTATCGTGGCTATGGCATATAGTATTGGAACAATTTCTGGGTGTCATATTAACCCCGCAGTATCAATCGCTATGTTCATCAACAAAAGAATGAACGCTATGGAACTTAGCTATTATTTATTAGCTCAAATTTTAGGTGGTTTATTAGGAACTGCAACGTTAGTAACAATTTTACGATCTGCTAAATTACCTTTAGATAATTTAGGACAAAATAGTTTTGGAACTCTTGGTTTATCAGGAGCATTTTTAGTTGAATTCATTTTAACTTTCGTATTTGTTTTAGTTATCGTTGCTGTAACAGGTAAAAAGGGAAGTTCTTCTTTAGCTGGATTAGTAATTGGTTTCACATTAGTATTAATTCACTTATTAGGTATTCCGTTAACTGGAACATCTGTTAACCCAGCTCGTAGTATCGCACCAGCTCTATTCGCTGGCGGAGAAGCAATTTCTCAACTATGGGTGTTCATCGTTGCCCCAATTCTTGGTGGTATCGTAGCAGCTGTTGTAGGGAAGTTTATTTTAAATACTGAAAAATAGAATTTCCAATATTTCCGAATAAAAAAGGCGAGCCCTCATCGTGAGGAAGCTCGCTTTTTTATTCTTTAATTTTCGACTTTAAATTTGTAACTAACTGCTGCACCGTTACATTTGCAAGTACGTTTTCCATCGCTTCTTGCGATTGTATTAAAACAATCTCTAATACCGACTGAATATTAGCTCCTACTGGACATTCAATGTTGGGATTTTCATGGAAAGAAAATAGATGTCCTTCTTCTACAACTTCCACAGCTTTATATACATCAAGTAATGTAATTTCATCTAAATCACGAGCAAGTGTTGTACCACCTTTACCAGCTTGTACATCAACAAGTCCTGCTCTCTTCAACATTCCTGTAATGCGACGAATCACAACTGGATTTGTATTCACACTACCAGCAATCCATTCAGAGGTACAGCGAGAGTTTCGATCTATTGCAAGTAACGTTAACATATGAACACCTACTGTAAAACGACTACTAATTCCCATCTGCACACCCTCCTTTTTATTCATTCTACTAAAAGACAACTCTTATTATTATATACTATTTTTAATTTATACATAAAGTGAAACTTTAATCAGTGGGGGTTTTGTTCATCCCCCACTGATTATCAGCCCTCACCAATCGGGCGTTTACGGGCAGCAGGGCTTCCACCTAACTTCTTTGCTCCAGCTGAATTTTGAGATGGGAGTTTTACTGCCCGCAAATAGCGGGGTAAAGAAAAAGCATGATTTCAATAGGAAATCATGCTTTTCTCTCATTATTGACGCTTTATAAATTTCGCTAAATCTTTAAATTTCACTTTGTCTGAGTAATTCATTACACCGTTTACATAGATACGGCTTGTAATAGCATTTAATATACCAATCGTCGCCAATAAAACTACTAATGTTATCGTAATCTCTAACATACCTGCTTCACCAGCTACAATCCGCGAGAAGGTAACCATCGGTGTAAAAAACGGAACATACGAACTTACAACAACAATAGTACTATTCGGATCACTTAATGATTTAATACTAATGAAGAATGCAGCCATGATCAAAATCATTACCGGGAAAGATACAGCTTGTAAATCCTCTGTCTTAGACACAACAGCTCCAGCCGCAGCGTACATCATCGCATAAAGTAAATACCCTGTAATGAAATAAACAAGAAACATACTTATAACCTTTGCATCTAATTTTGTAAAGTCAATTGGAACACCAAACAATGAGGCACTTTCTAAATCGACCCAACCTAACAAATAAGGAATAAGATAACCACACGCCAATATTACAAGTTGTAATAACGCCGTTGAAACAACCGCCAAAATTTTCGCATACATCATCGTAAGAGGTTTTACTTTCGGAAGCATTACTTCCATTACACGTGACGCCTTTTCAGATGCAATATTCATTGCGATTGTATTTCCGAAAGCTACAATAAACATATACAAAGCAAATGTAAAGAAATATGCAATTCCGAAAGAAGATGTGCGATCTTTTATCGCTTCTTGCTTCACTTGAATTTCTGCCTGTAATTGCTGCGCAATTTCTGGTGAAACATTATTTTTTGCAATCGTCACCAGCGTATATTGTTGTTTTAAATAACCCGCCATAATCGCAGAAGTTGCTTGGCTTGGAAATCCATTATACATATATGTAACTGCTGGAGCCCCATCCTTTTCCGTCACATGGAATAGACCATCTAAATCGCCCTCTTCTACTTGCTTATGCAGTTTATCAAAATCACCCTTTGAACCGACCGTTATTTTTGCTGATGGCAATAACTTATTTAGCTCTTCTTTTTGTACTTTGTATGTGGAACTCTCTACTACAACTGCAATTTTATCTTTATCCTTATTTTTATCATCGCCTGAAGTAAAATGATTAAATGCAAAAATTCCAAACACAACTAAAAATAAAATCGCACTCGTAATTAATGATTTTTTAGATAAAAACGCTTCCTTAAAATAAAATGAAAATACATGAGAAAATTTACGCATCTTTATTTCGCCCTCTCTACAAAGATTTCGTTTAACGTCGGCTCTAACATTTTAAATTGTCGTAAGCTAATACCTTGCTCTTGCAACTGTTGCAAAATCTTTAGAGCTTCTGCATCGCCTTGTACTTTTACATAAAGAAGGCCTTGTTGTTTTTCATACGGAACGTGTATAGCTTCTAATCCCTTTTCATTCTCTACTGTATCTTCAATAGTTAAATTACGGAAACCGTATTCTTTCTTAATATCACTTAACTGTCCTTCTACGACCGCTTCGCCTTTTTTCAAAATACATACATGTTGGCAAAAAGCCTCTACTTGCTCCATACGGTGACTTGATAAAATAATTGTCTTTCCGCTCTGTACTTGTTCTCCAATAATATTAGCTAACATTCCCGCATTAACTGGATCAAGTCCGCTAAATGGTTCATCTAAAATAAGAAGTTCTGGATCATGAAGAAGAGCAGCAATCAATTGAATTTTTTGTTGATTCCCTTTCGAAAGCTCCCCTGCCGTTTTAAATTTATATTCTGGGATTGCTAATCGCTCTAACCAGTGATCAATTGCAAGATCGACTTCTTTCTTCGTCATTCCTTCTAATCTGCCAAAATATCGCAACTGATCTATTACTCTACTTTTTGTATATAATCCTCTTTCTTCTGGTAAATATCCAATTGTTACCCCGCTATCACCAAATGATTTTCCATCCCACGTAATAGAACCTTCATTTGGCGTTAATAAGCCTAGTAACATTTTAATTGTCGTTGTTTTCCCTGCACCATTTCGGCCAAGTAACCCTAACACTTCACCTTTCGGTAACGAGATTTGCAAACCATTAACTGCTTTAGATTCTCCGAATATTTTTGTTAATTTTTGAATTTGTAAACTCAATGTATAAAGCCTCCCCTTTAGTATCATTCGTACCTTCTGTTAAAGCCTATGATTGTTCAGAATGAAATATAGTACTATATTTCATTCTCTTATATGTATCACTACACCTAACCCATCATTTGTTTCATTTAGTTAAAATTGTAAATAAAAATCCTGTTTTTGTCAATTATAATTGTCATTACGACAATAAAACTTGTCAAAATAATTATTATTATTTAACCCATCTTTCTAATATAGGACAAACTACTACATATACAAAAGACAATATGCAAATGTTCATAAAAAAAAATATAAAAAGCATTATATTTTAATATATAATATTAAATGATTTACTAACATCAAGGAGGATACATATGAAGATGAAGAGGGGTATTACCACTTTATTATCTGTAGCCGTTCTTTCCACATCGCTTGTAGCATGTTCAGGAACAGCTGAGAAAACAGTGGCGAAAGAAGAAAAAGTAAAATTAACAGACCAGCAATTGATGGCTGATTTATGGTATCAAACAGCTGGTGAAACGAAAGCACTATACTACCAAGGATATAATCTTGGTCAATTGAAGCTTGATGCAGCTCTTGCAAAAGGCACAAACAAAAAACCTGCTATCGTACTTGATTTAGATGAAACTGTTTTAGATAACAGTCCCCATCAAGCAATGAGCGTAAAAACAGGAAAAGGCTATCCTTATAAATGGGACGATTGGATTAATAAAGCTGAAGCTGAAGCTCTTCCAGGCGCGATTGATTTCTTAAAATATACAGAGTCTAAAGGTGTAGATATTTACTACATCTCAAATCGCAAAACGAATCAACTAGATGCAACTATTAAAAACCTTGAGCGCGTTGGTGCTCCACAAGCAACAAAAGAGCATATCTTATTACAAGATCCGAAAGAAAAAGGGAAAGAAAAGCGTCGTGAACTTGTTTCTCAAACACATGACATCGTCCTATTCTTCGGTGACAACTTATCTGATTTCACTGGTTTTGATGGAAAATCTGTAAAAGATCGCAATGAAACAGTGGCAGAATCAAAAGCACAATTTGGTGAAAAATTCATCATTTTCCCTAACCCAATGTACGGTGACTGGGAAGGCGCTTTATACGATTATAATTTCAAAAAATCAGATGCAGAAAAAGACAAAATTCGTCATGAAAACTTAAAATCATTTGATGCAAAATAACAAAGAGGATGGCTTGCGCCATCCTCTTTTATTGCATATTTCTTGTTAAAGGCAAGATAAACACTTCAACACGTCTATTTTTCGCTTTTCCTTCTGGCGTATCATTTGGTGCAATTGAACGGTATTCTCCATAACCAACTGCACTAAATTTTTCTGGTTGCAATTCTTTATTTTGAAGTAACACCTGCATAAAATTAACTGCACGCTGCGTACTTAATTCCCAATTCGATGCAAACTGTGCGTTTGAAATAGGAACATTGTCTGTATGGCCCGATACGGTAATTTCACGAGGTGATGCTGAAACAAGTAGGTTAGACATCTCTTTTGCAATCCCTAACGATTCCAATTTCACATCTGCTTTCCCTGAGTCAAATAGTACATTTTCTAATATTGTTACCATTAAACCTTTTTCGGTTAAATCAGTTTTAAAAGAAGAAGATAATTGCTTTTCCTCAATATACTTATCAATACCTTTTTGTACTGCTTTTAATTCATTCATTTCTTGCTTTTTCACTTCAGCTTCAGCATCTTTTTTGATCTTCTCAGATTCCAAACTACTTGCCGATAATTCTTTTTCCTCATTTGGTTTTTGATCACTTAAAAATTCTTTATTTCCTGTTCCACCGGCTAACTCACTTCGAAAAGCAACTGCCATCTGTTTAAACTTCGCAGCATCTATACTACTCATTGCGAATAATACGATGAACAATGCAAATAACAACGTTAACATATCAGAATATGGAATTAACCAAGTTTCATCGATATGCTCATCATGTTTTTTCTTTTTGCCTCTTCTATTTTTCTTACTCCGCATTTTTTTCTGCTCCTTTTTCTAGCTTTTTACGCTCAGTTGCAGAAAGTGCACCTAAAATGCGGTTCTTCATAATAAACGGATATGTACCTTCTTGTAACATTAATAAACAATCAATAATTAAACGCTTTTTCTCGATTTCAGCTGCAGATTTTTGCTTTAACTTATTTGCAAATGGATGCCATAATACGTAACCTGAAAAAATACCAAAAATCGTTGCAATAAACGCACCTGAAATAGCATGTCCTAACTTGTCAATATCAGTTAAATTACCAAGAGCAGCTACAAGACCAATAACAGCACCTAAAACCCCTAATGTAGGTGCATATGTACCAGCTTGTGAGAAAATAGCAGCTCCTTTTGCATGCCTCTCTTCAATTGCTTCTAATTCGGCTTCTAAAATTTGTTCTAAATCTTCCGCAGATACGCCATCAATAACAAATTTCATACCACGCAAAAGAAATTCATCTTGAATTTTATCTAATTGTTGCTCTAAAGACAAAATACCGTATTTTCTACTCTCAGATGTCCAATGAACAAATAATTCTAGCAATTGTTCATAACTTAAATCTTTTTTATTTGAACCAAAAAGAACTTTAAATAATTTTGGAACTTTTTTTAGTTGATTCATCGGAAATGCAATACACACTGCAGCAAATGTACCGACGAAAATAATTAGTGCTGCGGCAGGATTTAGTAAGGCTGTTATGTCAGCGCCCTTGACGACCATCCCTACGACTACCGCTAATACTCCTAAAATGATTCCAATAATTGTTGCAAAATCCATTCCCATTCACTCCTAGTCTATACAAGAAGTCTTTTATTCTTGATAATCGCTACATCTTCTTATATACATATATTACATAAAAAATGAACTTCATGAAAGATAAGAAATGAATTATATGAAAAAATACTACATTTTCACACATTTTCTGACATTTTCTTTGCATTTCTATTACGTTACGACTCTTATATTTCTTTTTCAACAAACTAGACCTATAATAAAAACGATACATATTTTATTAAGAGAGGACTGTGATTACAGGGCATCATGAAAAAAATAATAATTATTTCTGCCGCTACTATTGTAATCGGTATCACATCTTTCGTTTACTTTGGTTCTAAATCACCACTACAAAACGAAGCGAAAGCTGTCGAAAGTCAAAAACATAATAACCACCAAAAAGAAGAGATTCCTGCTTTTCAAAAAGCTGATCATAATGCAAAGAAACTAGATGATAATTTTTCCGTTGTAACAAATCCAGATTCTGCTCTTGTATTAGTCAATAAACATCGTAAATTACCAGATGGGTACATTCCAGAAGATTTGACGAAACCAAACGTACCATTTACTAGTCCAAAAGATAAAGAGAAAACATTACTTCGCAAAGATGCTGCAGACGCTCTTGAAAAAATGTTCCAAGCAGCGAAAGAAGAAGGTTTAAAACTTACAGCAGTTTCAGGTTACCGTTCTTACAAACGCCAACAGTCATTACATAATACATATATTAAACGCCAAGGAAAAGCTGAGGCTGATTCGGTAAGTGCAATTCCTGGAACAAGCGAGCATCAAACTGGTCTAGCAATGGATATTAGCTCAAAATCTGCTAAATTCCAATTAGAACCAATCTTCGGAGAGACAGCAGAAGGAAAATGGGTTGCAGAACATGCCCATGAGTTCGGATTTGTCATTCGTTATTTAGAGGATAAAACAGAGACAACAGAGTATTCATACGAACCGTGGCACTTACGCTACGTTGGCAATCCATATGCCGCATACATATATAAGCACCATCTAACATTAGAAGAGGCAACGAAGGACAAAAAATAAGAGAGCGAATCGCTCTCTTATTTTTCTTTTATTCTATTATTGTAATAATTTCTTCCATTCCTCAGGCCACGGTTCGCCTCTTCCAGTTTTTTTCGATGCTTGGACCATCATACCGCGTCCAACTAAACAAACTTCTCCTTCTGCATTTTTGACCATATAGTGTAAATCTAAAGAGGAGTTCCCAACTGTTCCTGCCTTTACATATATTTTCAACTGCTCATCAAAATAAATTTGTTTAATAAAATTGCATTGTAAATCTGCAACAACGATCATCGTTTCTGATGATTCATGTGTCCATTCTTGCATAAATCCAAGTTCTTTAAATAATGCGATACGAGCTTCTTCAAAATATGTAAAAGCAACGACATTATTTACATGTCCAAACATATCTACTTCACCAAAACGAACTTTGACAGGATTATAAAATGAAAAACCACTTTCCCATTGCTCAAAGTCTTCAATATAAGAAATTCTCTTCATCGTTCCCTCTCCTTTTCGCCTTTAAAATAAACAGAATAAACAGAAATATAAAGTTATAAATATTGCCTCTTCAACATGAAGAGGCAATATTTATTAATAGTTATTGTCGCTACCAAAGAAATCTTTGAACGATTGAATTGTTGTATCACGGTTTAATGCTGCAATTGAAGTTGTTAATGGAATACCTTTCGGACATGATTGCACACAGTTTTGAGAGTTACCACAGTTTGCAAGTCCTCCATCACCCATAATTGCACGCAAGCGATCTGCTTTATGCATTTCACCAGTTGGATGCGAGTTGAATAAACGTGCTTGTGAAAGCGGTGCTGGGCCAATAAAGTCAGACTTACTGTTTACGTTCGGACATGACTCTAAGCAAACACCACATGTCATACATTTCGAAAGTTCATATGCCCATTGACGCTTTTTCTCTGGCATTCTTGGACCTGGTCCTAGGTCGTACGTACCGTCGATTGGAATCCAAGCTTTAACACGTTTTAACGCATTAAACATACGGCTACGGTCAACTTGTAAGTCACGTACAATCGGGAATGTCTTCATCGGCTTTAAGCGAATTGGTTGTTCTAACTGGTCAATAAGAGCTGTACATGATTGACGTGGTTTTCCGTTAATCACCATCGAACAAGCACCACATACTTCTTCTAAACAGTTCATATCCCATGCAATCGGAGTAGTCTGGTTTCCTTTTGAATCAACAGGATTACGACGAATTTCCATCAGTGCCGAAATAATATTCATATTTGGACGATATGGAATTTCAAACTCTTGGTCAAACTCTTGTGCATCTGGTCCATCTTGTCTCGTAATGATGAGGCGGATTGTTTTCTCAGACATGTTGCTTATCCCCCTTCTCTTTACCCTTAGCAGCTACATCATGTTTTGAGGAATAATCACGTTTACGTGGTTTAATTAATGAAACATCCACTTCTTCGTAATGGAATGCTGGTGCATTTCCTTCTCCCTCAAATTTCGCCATCGTAGTTTTTAAGAAGTTTGCATCATCACGATTTGGGAATTCTGGTTTGTAATGCGCTCCGCGGCTTTCATTACGGTTATATGCGCCAATTGTAATAACACGTGCTAACTCGAACATATTTGCAAGTTGGCGTGTAAATGAAGCACCTTGGTTACTCCATCTCGCTGTATCGTTAATGTTAATACGTTTGTAACGCCCCATTAACTCTTCAATTTTCGCATCAGTTTCTAGTAACTTTTTATTTTCACGAACTACTGTAACGTTATCTGTCATCCATTCTCCAAGCTCTTTATGAAGAACATATGCATTTTCGTTACCATCAAGCGTTAAAATATTGTTAAATTTCTCTGTTTCAATTAATTCATTTTGCTCATATACAGTAGATGAAACAGCATCAGATGATTTAGAAAGACCTTTCATATACTCAATCGCGTTCGGTCCTGCTACCATACCACCGTAAATTGCTGATAATAGTGAGTTCGCACCTAGACGGTTACCACCGTGCATAGAATAATCACACTCACCTGCTGCAAATAAACCTGGAATACTTGTCATTTGTTTATAATCAACCCATAATCCGCCCATTGAATAGTGAACCGCTGGGAAGATTTTCATTGGTAGTTTACGAGGATCATCACCCGTAAATTTCTCATAGATTTCAATAATTCCACCAAGTTTAATATCTAGTTCTTTCGGATCTTTATGAGAAAGATCTAAGTACACCATGTTTTCACCGTTAATACCTAGTTTTTGCTCTACGCAAACATCAAAGATTTCACGCGTTGCAATATCACGAGGTACAAGGTTTCCGTAAGCTGGATATTTTTCTTCTAAGAAGTACCATGGCTTACCATCTTTATACGTCCAAACACGTCCACCTTCACCACGTGCAGATTCACTCATAAGACGTAACTTATCGTCTCCAGGAATTGCCGTTGGATGGATTTGAATGAACTCACCGTTCGCATAATATGCACCTTGTTGATATACAGCAGACGCTGCTGTACCTGTATTAATAATAGAGTTTGTTGATTTTCCAAAGATGATACCAGGGCCCCCTGTTGCCATAATCACGGCATCAGCTTGGAAACTTTTTATCTCCATAGTTTGTAAGTCTTGCGCGACGATTCCTCGGCACACACCTTCATCATCCACAACAGCTCGTAAGAAATCCCAACCTTCATATTTCGTTACAAGTCCTGCTACTTCATGACGACGTACTTGCTCATCTAATGCATATAGTAATTGTTGACCAGTTGTTGCGCCAGCAAATGCTGTACGATGATGTTGTGTTCCACCGAAACGACGGAAATCAAGAAGTCCTTCTTCCGTACGGTTGAACATAACACCCATGCGGTCCATTAAATGAATAATACCAGGTGCTGCATCACACATCGCTTTAACTGGTGGTTGGTTCGCTAAGAAGTCCCCACCATAAATTGTATCGTCAAAGTGGATCCATGGAGAATCCCCTTCACCTTTTGTATTTACGGCACCGTTAATTCCACCTTGGGCACATACAGAATGTGAACGTTTTACTGGTACTAAAGAAAATAGTTCCACATTTACTCCTGCTTCTGCCGCTTTAATCGTTGCCATTAAGCCGGCCAAGCCACCGCCGACTACTATAAGTTTCCCTTTCATGCTCTCCCACTCCTTACTGGTTTGCTAGCTGTGGATCGATGAACGCTAATAATGCACTCACACCTACATAAGATAGACCTAAGAAAATAGCTAATGTTACATAAGTAGAGATTCTTTGTGAACGTGGAGATACTGTAATTCCCCAGCTTATGCAGAATGTCCATAGTCCATTTGCAAAGTGGAAAATTGTTGAAACAACACCAACTAAATAGAAACCAAACATAAATGGGTTGTTTAAAATATCTGCCATCATATCATAGTTTACCTCTTTACCTAACAATGCTTGAATACGAGTTTCCCAGACGTGCCAAGAAATGAAGATCAGCGTAACGATACCTGAAATTCGTTGGAAGACGAACATCCAGTTACGGAAATAGCCGTAAGATACCGCATTGTTCTTAGCTGTAAATGCAATATATAAGCCATATATAGCATGGTACAGTATAGGTAAAAAGATGATAAAGATTTCTAGCGCATACCGGAATGGAAGGAGCTCCATAAAGCCTGCAGCTTTGTTAAAAGCCTCTGCTCCTCTTGTTGCAAAGTTGTTTACAATTAAATGTTGCGTCAAAAAGACACCAACCGGGATGACCCCCATTAATGAGTGCCACTTACGAAACGTATACTCGCGGCCTTTCATGTCCCCATTACCCCCTTGAATGTTTGACTGCTGTTTTCAGATTAATTTACAACAATAATGTTTTTTCACTATTGGCATAAGAAAAACTGAAAAAATTATTCAAAATATTTCAGCATAATTTGATTCCAAGTTCATTTTACCCCTATTTTTGTCGAAGCGTCAAGAAAACGTATACATAATTTGCATATAATTTGCCAATTCTTTTTTTCTTCTTATATATTCAGATTTCCCCTAAGAAAAATCTGTTTTTATAAATGAAAAATGTTATATAATAAGCCCTATAGAAAGAGGGGAATATTGTGAGCAAAAATACAATCGATATAACATCTTTAGAAGATGTTTCATTGAACGCCTTCGCTTATGAATTGCTACGTGAAGAATTACTACCTGATTTAATTGGTAACGATTTAGATGGTATTTTATACTGGGCCGGTAGAAACCTTGCGAGAAAATATCCACTAGAAACAATTGAAGAAGTCATTCAGTTTTTTGAAAAGGCTGGTTGGGGTACTTTAAGCATCATTGAACATAAACGTCGTGAAATGCAATTTCAACTTAAAGGTACACTTATTACTGAGCGTCAAAAACAAAAAAGACATTCATCTTATCAATTAGAAGCTGGATTTATCGCCGAGCAAATTCAAAGACAAAGAAACGTCGTTGCAGAGTCCTACGAAGAACAGAAAAAACGTTCAGACTCTATTACATTTCTTGTTAAATGGGATATAAAAGATCTCATTGAAGTGTAGCATCTACCTACAGTCAACTAGACATATAAGTTTAGTTGACTTTTTTGTATATTCATTCAGGTGTGTTTATTTTAAATCTTCAGAAATTATACCAAAAAACAGAAGACGTTGTAAACTACAACGTCTTCTTATCTGTTAAATAAGTATAAATTGTCTCCGCTACATTTTTCGGCATACCCGCTTCGACAAATTCCGATATGGAAGCTTCTTTCATCTTTTTTAATGAACCAAAATGTTTTAGCAATACCTTTTTTCGTTTATCACCGATTCCCGGAATTTCATCCAACGCGGATTGAATAACAGATTTCCCATGTAATTGACGATGGAATGTAATTGCAAATCGATGCACTTCATCTTGAATGCGCTGCAATAAATAAAATTCTTGGCTATTCCTCTCAAGCATCACAGGTTCAGGCGGATCTCCAATGATTAAATGTGATGTTTTATGTTTTTCATCTTTTACAAGCCCTGCCATTGGAATATATAATCCAAGCTCGTTTTCAAGAACATCACTTGTAGCCCCGAGATGTCCTTTTCCCCCATCGATAATTATTAAATCTGGCAAAGGTAAATTTTCCTTCAATGCTCTCGTATAACGACGTCTCACAACTTCCCTCATAGACTCGTAATCATCTGGCCCTTGGACTGTTTTAATTTTATATTTCCGATATTCTTTCTTCGCTGGTTTCCCATCGATAAAAGCAATCATTGCTGAAACAGGATTTGTCCCTTGAATATTTGAATTATCAAACGCTTCAATACGATAAGGTGTTTCAATACCGAGCTGCTTTCCTAAATGATCTACAGCTTTAATCGTTCGCTCTTCATCACGTTCAATTAAGTGAAATTTCTCTTCTAGTGCAATTTTTGCATTTTTATTTGCTAATTCCACAAGATCCTTTTTCTTCCCACGCTTCGGCTGTGTCGCTTCAACTTCTAAAAAGCACTCTACTAATTCTGAATCGATACTTCCTGGAACAACAATTTCCTTCGGCTTGAAATGACTACTGTTTTCATAAAATTGACCGATAAAAGTTAAAAAACCCTCTTCAGGTTCATCATATATCGGGAACATGGAAACATCGCGCTCAATTAACTTTCCTTTTCGAACGAAGAAAACTTGAACACACATCCACCCTTTATCAACTGCATATCCAAACACATCACGATCCACTAAGTCACTCATAATCATCTTTTGCTTTTCCATAATTGCATCAATATGAGCAATTTGATCTCGCAACTCTTTCGCCCGTTCAAATTCTAGTTTCTCTGAGGCCTCATACATCTTCGTTTCTAATTCTGAACGAATTTCTTTATGCCCACCGTTTAAGAATTTAATAATTTCATCAACAATTTCTTTATTTTGCTCATCCGTTACTTCTTTCACACAAGGTGCTAAACATTGACCCATATGATAATACAAGCAAACTTTATCTGGCATATTTGAACATTTACGAAGTGGATACATACGATCTAATAATTTCTTTGTTTCATGTGCCGATTGCGCATTTGGATAAGGCCCAAAGTACTTTCCTTTATCCTTTTTTACATTTCGCGTAATGAGTAAGCGCGGCTGTTTTTCAGCTGTAATTTTAATGAAAGGATATGTTTTATCATCTTTTAATTGAATATTATATTTTGGATCATATTTTTTTATTAAATTTAACTCTAAAATAAGAGCCTCCAAATTTGAGGAAGTCACAATATATTCAAAATCAACAATTTCTCCAACAAGCCGGAGTGTTTTCCCATCATGTGAACCAGTAAAGTACGAGCGCACACGATTTTTGAGTACCTTTGCTTTTCCGACGTATATAACCGTTCCCTGCTTATCCTTCATTAAATAACAACCAGGTTGATCGGGCAAAATTGCTAACTTCTCTTTTAAATGCTCGTGCACTCGTCTCCCTCCATTTCAACATGCTTATCATTTTTATTTTTACATAAAAACATACTATGCCAAAACACCCAACATACGTTCTTTTATTGTAACGGAAAGGTTGTAAAAAAGAAAATAAAAAAAGCTACCAAATGGCAGCTTCTTTATTTTAGAAGTGTTTAGAAACTAATTCTACTAACGCTTCTTTCGGTTTATATCCTAACGCTTGATCAACCACTTTACCGTCTTTTAATACGAAAAGAGCTGGAATGCTCATTACTTCGAATTGACGAGCAGTTTCTTGGTTTTCATCAACGTCCACTTTTACTACTTTTACTTTCTCGCCTAACTCTGAATCGATTTCCTCTAATACAGGAGCGATCATTTTACAAGGTCCGCACCAAGGCGCCCAGAAATCTAATAATACAACACCTTCGCTAGTTTCAGCTGCGAAGCTTTGGTCATTTGCATTTATAATTGCCATTTTATTTCCTCCTTCAAGTATATTCTACCAAGAGTATATCATTAACTTTTATACGTGGCGAATATTATGTATCGTTATGTATTGTAACAAAAAAATGTTCCTTTATACTATATAAAAATATGGATGAAATACTAAAAAGATGAGAGACAGGGGATCTCTCACCTTTTTCTATATATAGGGGTACTTCACTTGGAACTCAAGGGTACTCAAATCATGAATGTACTTTTAACTTTTTAAACTCTTCTGTTAAAAGAGGTAATACTTCAAATAGATCACCGACGATACCATAGTCAGCTACTTTGAAGATACTAGCTTCTGGATCTTTATTAATCGCAACAATTATTTTTGAATTAGACATACCAGCTAAATGCTGAATCGCACCAGAAATCCCGCATGCAATGTATAGGTCTGGTGTAACAACTTTACCCGTTTGACCAATTTGTAATGAATAATCACAGTACTCTGCATCACAAGCACCACGTGATGCTCCAACTGCGCCGCCGAGTACGTCAGCTAATTCTTTTAACGGTTTAAATCCTTCTTCACTCTTCACACCGCGTCCACCAGCGATAATAACTTTCGCTTCAGAAAGATCAACACCTTCTGCAGTTTTACGGACAACATCTTGAATGATTGTACGTAAATCTTTCACATCTACTGTAATAGAAGACACGTCAGCTGTGCGAGACTCGTCTTTTTCAAGAGTTGCGATATTATTTGGGCGCACTGTCGCAAATAATATACCATCTGTTACAATCTTCTTCTCAAATGCTTTACCAGAATAGATTGGACGAGTAAAGATAACATTGCCACCTTCAATTTCTAAAGCAGTTACGTCAGAAATTAAACCAGCTTCGAGCTTCGCTGCTAATTTTGGTGATAAATCTTTACCAAGTGCTGTATGTCCAAATACAATGCCTTCTGGATTTTCTTCAGCATATACAGCTAAAAATGCTTGTGCATAACCATCAGATGTATATGATTTTAATTTATCATTTTCAACTGTCACAACGCGATCTGCACCGTAATGAATCAATTCATTTGCAAAAGAGGCAACGCTGTCTCCAACTAGAAGACCTACCACTTCACCGCCTTCTGCAATTGTTTTTGCTGCTGCTACCGCTTCAAACGAAACGTTACGTAGCGATCCATCACGAACTTCACCCATTACTAATACTTTACGAGCCATAGATTTTCCCTCCTGCATATATAATTTCGTATTTTATTAGATTACTTTCGCTTCTGTGTGGAGCAACGATACAAGTTCTTTTACTTGATCTTGCAGCTGGCCTTGTAACACTTTTCCTGCATCTTTCTTAGGAGGCAAATAGATTTCAATTGTTTTTGTTTTTGCTTCCACATCTTCTTCTTCTAAATCTAAATCATCTAATTCTACTTCTTCTAATGGCTTCTTCTTCGCTTTCATAATACCTGGAAGTGATGGGTAACGCGGTTCATTTAAACCTTGTTGCGCTGTTACTAGAAGAGGTAATGATGATTCAATTACTTCTGTATCCCCTTCAACATCACGCTCAATCTTCACATTTGTACCATCAATTTCAAGCTTCGTAATCGTCGTTACGTATGGGATATTTAACGCTTCAGCTACTCGTGGACCAACTTGTCCAGATGCACCGTCAATCGCAACGTTCCCGCCTAAAATTAAGTCAATTT
Organism: Bacillus sp. FSL R9-9410; assembly: GCF_038050385.1. Lineage (NCBI taxonomy): Bacteria > Bacillati > Bacillota > Bacilli > Caryophanales > Bacillaceae > Bacillus > Bacillus sp. FSL R9-9410. Next base: position 351,773 of record NZ_JBBOTV010000001.1, on the reverse strand, counting down.
CTTTATCTTTTAAATATTCAGCAAGCACTTTTGCTGTTGTAAATTGGTCACCATTCTCAACATCATCTTCAATGTTAATTAGTACCGCTTTATCGCAACCCATCGCTAATGCTGTGCGAAGTTCTTTTTCACTATCCTCGCCACCAACTGTTATAACAGTAACTTCTCCACCTTGTGCATCTCTTACTTGAATCGCTTCTTCAATCGCATATTCATCGTAAGGGTTGATGATGAATTCCGCTTCGCCATCGTAAATTGCACCGTTTTTAATTACGATTTTTTCTTCTGTATCAAATGTTCGTTTCATGAGTACGTAGATGTTCATTCCATTTACCCCCTTATTTTTCAGAAAGATTCTATCAATTTTAAAATTCTGTTAATTTTTATTAAAAAAATAATTGGACTACCTACCACTAAATGAAGGCTTACGTTTTTCTAAAAACGCTGCTACACCTTCTCTTCCATCTTCACTCGTAAATACTTCACCAAAAATCTGTGATTCACGCTGTACACCTTCATAATAATGAGACGATTTTGTCGTCTGTAATAACTCTAGCACAGCACGAGTTGTTGCTGGGCTTTTTCCAGCAATCTGTTTTGCAATTTTAAGCGTATCTTCTAAAATGGATTCTTCAGAAAACACTCCGTTAACAAGTCCCCATTGCAATGCTTCTGCACCAGTAATTGGTGTGCTTGTTAACATCATTTCACAAGCTTTCGCTTTACCAACATAACGTGGTAAGCGTTGTGTACCTGCAAAACCAGGAATTAATCCAAGTGTTAATTCAGGTAAACCAAGCTTTGTACTTTCAGTTACAAAGCGCATGTGGCAAGACATAGCAAACTCAAGGCCACCGCCAAGTGCCGCTCCATGAATTGCCGCAATAACTGGTTTTGAACATTTTTCAACACGCTCAAACGTAACTTGTCCAAGCTGTGCTAACTCTGTTGCTTGCTTCGCTTCAGTAACAGATGTAAATTCTTTAATATCTGCCCCCGCTGAGAAGAAGCGTCCTTCACCATGTAGAACAACAACACGAATGTTATCATCCTTTTCCACTTGATCGATTAATTCAGTAACGTCATGCATAACTTGTGAAGACATCGCATTAGCTGGAGCATGATTTAACGTCGCCACCGCGATATAATCTTCAACTTTTACAGATAGGAATTTCAACATGATCCCTCCCATTATTGACGATAACCACAAGCTGCAATAAGTAGCCCGTGTACCGTTTTTGAAAGTGCGACCAGATCATACTTATGATCGCTCATTACCCAATTGGTCACAACTTCATCTACTGTTCCAAAGATCATTTGTCTTGCCACGCGAACATTTAAATCCGCCTGAAACTCACCTTGCTTTATACCTGTCTCTAAAATCTCATCCATAACTTGTAAGTAGCCTTTTAATACTTCATTTATTTTAAGGCGCAAGTCTTGATTGGACTGCCTTAGTTCTAATTGCGTAACGATAGCAAGAGGATCATTTTGTGACAACAGCAAGAAGTGCGTTTCTACCAACATGAATAACTTCGCTACAGCGCTTTCAATTCCTGCTATTTTTTGACGAATTGTTTCAACAAATTCTCCCATCTTCTCTTGGAATAAGGATATTAATATATCTTCTTTATTTTTAAAATATAAATAAATCGTGCCATCAGCTACTCCAGCTTGCTTTGCAATTTTAGAAACTTGCGCTTGATGGTATCCATTCTCCGCAATCACAATGACTGCTGCATCAATAATCTGATTGTATTTCGGTCTGTTTTTCTTCACTTTACTGTCCCCTTCAAGAAGATGACTGAATGAATAGTCATTCATATTCTTATAATACTGACTATTTAGAAAAGTGTCAATCCTATTTTTTCAAAAAGAAAGGGCCTTAGCCCGTTTGCTCATCCTCATTCTTTCTCTTCTCTTCATCTATTAGGACACGGCGTAAAATTTTTCCGACTGTCGTCTTCGGCAACTCACTTCTAAACTCATATACCTTCGGAACTTTGTAAGCTGCTAAATATTTACGTGCAAACTGATCTAATTCTTCTTCAGAACACTCAGCGCCTTCTTTCAAAACAACAAACGCTTTTACAGTTTCCCCTCGATACGGATCAGGAACACCGATTGTTACCACTTCTTGCACCTTTTCGTGTTCATATAACACTTCTTCTACTTCACGAGGATATACGTTAAAACCACTAGCAACGATCATATCTTTCTTACGATCTTTCACATAGAAAAAGCCATCCTCATCCATGTATCCTACATCACCTGTATGGAGCCAGCCATCTTGCAGTACAGCTGCCGTTTCTTCTGGCTTATTCCAATACCCTTTCATAATTTGTGGGCCCTTTACAACAATTTCACCAATTTCACCTGGAGGTAATGACTCTCCTGTTTCAAGTGACATGATGATTGCCTCTGTATCCGGCCACGGTACCCCAATACTTCCCGGTACACGCTTTTCCCACAAAAAATTCCCATGTGTAACTGGTGATGACTCTGTTAATCCATAACCTTCTACTAATTTACCACCTGTAACTCTCTCAAACTCCTCCTGCACTTCTACAGGAAGCGGTGCAGAACCACTAATACAAGCCTGAATTGAAGAAATATCATATTCTTTTAAAAGAGGACTATTTAATAGAGCAATATAAATGGTTGGTGCTCCTGGAAATAGTGTAACTTTATGTTTCTTAATTGCTTCAAAAACCATTTTCATATCAAACTTCGGAATAAGCACCATTTTATATCCTTGCATAATACTTAAATTCATTACAGCTGTCATCCCGTACACATGAAAAAATGGAAGAACACCAAGAATTACCTCTTCTCCTTCTTTACAATTATATAACCAATGCGCTCCCATTAAAGTGTTCGAAACGAGGTTTTTATGCGTTAACATAACCCCTTTTGGAAACCCTGTCGTTCCCCCTGTATACTGCAAAAGGGCTAGATCATTTTCAGGATCACATGGAACTTCAACATTAGCACTACTTTCCCTTTCTACCGATTTCCAAAGATGAATCGTTTCGCTTTCCGACACATTCACAACAAGATTTGCCTGCTTTTTTTGTACAAATGGATAAAGTAAATTTTTAGGAAATGGTAAAAAATCTGCAATACGGGTTACGATAATGTGCTCAAGCTTTGTTGCAGTTTGAACGTTAGTAACTCTCGGAAACACTAAATCAAGGCAAAGAATAACTTTTGCCCCTGAGTCATGAAGTTGGTACTCAAGCTCTCTTTCTGTATAAAGAGGATTCGTTTGTACGACAATCCCCCCCGCAAGCAAAGTACCATAATAACCAATTACAGATTGCGGACAATTCGGTAACATAATCGCAACTCTATCGCCTTTTTCAATACCAAGCCTTTGAAGGTAATTCGCAAATTTTTTTACCTTGTCATGGAAATCTGAAAATGTAACATCTTTCCCTAAAAAGTGAAGCGCTTTCTTTTCTGGATAACGAGAAGCCATTTTCTCTAAATATCCATGAAGTGGCTGAATATCATAAGAAATTGTCCCTGGAATTTCATCCGGATAACTCTGCAGCCAAGGTTTTTCCACTCTCATTCCCCCTTCCAATACTTGTGAAAATAAATGAATGTTCATTCATGATGATTGTTTTCATTATATTACAGTCAGAACATCGTTACAATCATAATATTCTGACTTCTTTATAACTATGCTTTACTTCGTTAACTTCTTATTATATGTAGAAACTCTCTTAATTTTAAAAGAATAAGAGAGTTATCGTTAATTAGCTTAATCTTATAATCGTTAAAACTGCACCAGGTGTAGTCGTTGATAATGTTGCAATAGCTAACAATCCAAACAACTGCAAACTAATTGCACTCCCCGCTGCAAGAGTCGTAATAATTGTTGCACTAAATGATGTCGTTGCTAATGCAGGGGAATTGATAGTCCCCGCAAGCGGTGCACCGTTAATTGTAATTCGCGAACTAACTAATAATGAAGCCGTTATATTAACTGTATATGAAATATAATAATTCCCCGCATTTGCGGCCGTAAATACTGTGTTCCCCCCCGATACTGTAATTCCTGGACCGATATTTTGATTATTTGGAAGTGGGACATTTGTTCCACCAAGAAGCACTGATATTGCCGCTCCTGATGTATTATTCGCAAATGCATACGTCGCAGTTATACTTGTACCCGTTACTCCCGTTGATCCTGTTGCTCCCGTTTCACCTGTTACTCCCGTTGCTCCCGTTGCTCCTGTTGCTCCCGTTGCTCCTGTTGCTCCCGTTACTCCTGTTACTCCTGTTGCTCCTGTTGCTCCCGTTGATCCTGTTGCTCCCGTTGCTCCCGTTGCTCCTGTTGCTCCCGTTGCTCCCGTTGCTCCCGTTGCTCCCGTTACTCCTGTTGCTCCCGTTGCTCCCGTTACTCCCGTTGCTCCTGTTGCTCCTGTTGCTCCCGTTACTCCCGTTGATCCTGTTGCTCCCGTCGCTCCCGTCGCTCCCGTTGCTCCCGTTGCTCCTGTTGCTCCCGTTGCTCCCGTTGCTCCCGTTGCTCCCGTTGCTCCCGTTGCTCCCGTTGCTCCCGTTGCCCCCGTTGCCCCCGTTATTCCTGTCGCTCCCGTTGGACCTGTTGCTCCTGTTGCTCCCGTTATTCCTGTCGCTCCCGTTATTCCTGTTGCTCCCGTTATTCCTGTCGCTCCTGTTGGACCTGTGTCACCTGTTGGGCCTGTTGCTCCTGTCGCCCCCGTTGGACCTGTTGGACCAAGCTTAGGAACTGTCCCATCGCAACTAAAACAGCATGAATCAACATGTACACCGTTTTGATTACACCCACAATATCCATTTGTATCATTGCGCCATGAAGACATGTTGATCCCTTCCTTCAAATTCAATCTTTTAAATATAAGCAACGAATTAAAATACATCTATCGAATAATAAAGAGAAACTTTCATCAATGGAGATAAACACAGGTTTATTCCCTATATTCTAGTAATTATTACATGCGACACTCTCTCTTTTTGCTTGTACATTCGCCTTCCTGCTTAAACGAAATTCCTTTTCTGCATTTTTCATACACATATGGATTTCAATCTCATATATCAAAATTCGTATAATTCGTTATTTTTCGTCGAAATTTTAAAAAAATATTGACACTTAAAATATCCTCATAGTATGATTTGGTTGTTGTAATTGATAACGATTTTCAATATCGTGCATTGCATATAAAATAATTCATTTGGGGGCAGAAGATGAAGAAAATTCTTAGCATTTTCATGGTAGTTCTTCTATTCGTTGTCGGATGCGGACAACAGAAAGAAGAGAAAAAAGAAACAAAAGCGGACAATAAAAATCAAGCTATAACAATTAAACATGCTGAAGGGGAAACAAAGTTAGATAAACCAGCGAAAAAAGTTGTTGTACTTGAGTGGGTATATTCAGAAGACTTATTAGCACTTGGTGTTCAGCCAGTAGGGATGGCAGACATTAAGAATTATAATAAATGGGTAAATACAGAAACAAAACCAGGTAAAGATGTTGTAGACGTAGGGACACGTCAACAACCAAACTTAGAAGAAATTAGCCGTCTAAAACCAGATTTAATTATCACAGCTTCATTCCGTAGTAAAGCTATTAAAAACGAATTAGAACAAATTGCACCAACAGTTATGTTTGATCCATCAACAAGCAATAACGATCACTTTGCAGAAATGACAGAAACATTTAAACAAATTGCAAAAGCAGTTGGAAAAGAAGAAGAAGGTAAAAAAGTATTAGCTGATATGGATAAAACATTTGCTGATGCAAAAGCAAAAATTGACAAAGCAGGCTTAAAAGATAAAAATATTGCAATGGCACAAGCATTTACAGCTAAAAATGTGCCAACATTCCGTATTTTAACTGACAATTCTACAGCTTTACAGGTTACAAAAAAATTAGGTTTAACAAATACTTTTGAACCAGGTAAATCTGAGGCAGATGGTTTTAAACAAACAACTGTAGAATCATTACAAAGTGTACAAGATTCAAACTTCATTTACATTGTAGCTGATGAAGATAACATTTTTGATACTCAATTAAAAGGGAACCCTGCTTGGGAAGAGTTAAAGTTCAAAAAAGAAAACAAAATGTATAAATTAAAAGGCGACACTTGGATTTTCGGTGGTCCTGAATCTGCAAAATCATTAGCAAAACAAGTAGCAGATGTAATGACTGCGAAGAAGTGATTGAACGATGAATAGCTTTCAACATACACTTCGAGCAAGTCTTGTATTCGGAGGAGGAGCAGCTCTCTTGCTCCTCCTTTTCTTTATTCATATTGGTCAGGGACAAGCAAATATTTCCTATAGTATGATTATCGACGCTCTTATCTCACCGAACCAATCTCTAGAGCATCAAACTTTAATCATGCTTCGATTACCTAGAGCTGTAATTGCTATTTTAGCTGGAGGGGCTCTTGCTGCATCTGGGGTCATTTTACAAACTTTAACGAAAAATCCACTTGCTGAAGCCAGTACAATGGGAATTCACTCTGGAGCATATTTCTTTTTAGTAACAGCTACTATTTTTTTACCGAAAGGTTTGCAAATTAACTCACTTCTTTTCACATTTATCGGTGGTGCAATTACTGCTTTATTTGTATACCGTATTTCTGGTGGGAAAAAGGGAACCCCACTTAGAATGGCGCTAGCTGGGATGGTCGTTACATTAATGCTTTCTGCCTTTACTGGAACGATGCAGCTTTTCTATGAAAATGAAACAGCAGGTTTATTTTTATGGGGAGCTGGATCTCTTATTCAAAATAACTGGGATGGCGTTCAATTTGCTTTTCCATTTATCATTATTTCTTTCCTAGTTTTACTATTCATGTCACGTAAGCTTAATATCCTCTTACTCGGCGATGATGTAGCTGTTTCACTTGGAGAGAAAACCGCAGTAACACGGTTTATTGCATTCATCGCTGCAATCTTTTTAACAGCAGTAATTGTAACTGTTGTTGGACCGATTGGGTTTGTCGGCTTAGTTGCACCACACTTAATGCGCCTTATTGGTTATCGTCAACACTTTACCCTCCTTCTCTCCTCATTCTTATGGGGAGCAATATTATTACTAGGAGCAGATGTTGTCGGTAGATTAATAGATCCAACTGGCGCAGAATTACCTGTCGGGGCAGTTACAGCAATGATTGGATCACCTTGGCTTATTTATTTAGTGTATCGCATGATGAAATCGAAACAATATATGAATGATAATGGAGCTAATGCAGCTGGAGCTAGTTCTCGCTATTACTCTTATAAAAAGGTAATCATTATATCTATCATGCTTTGTATTGTGACGATTTCTCTTGGCGTTGCAATCGGTAGCAACTCTTATATCGAAAACATTACAAATGTCATAACAGGACAATTAACACAATTTGATAAAAATATGATGATGAATCTTCGTTTACCAAGAATGCTCGTTGCCGCTATTGCTGGAGCCTGTCTTGCGATAAGCGGACTTGTTTTCCAAGGCATATTACGAAATCCACTGGCTGATCCATCTATTATCGGAATTTCGTCTGGAGCCGGTGTAGGTGCTTTAACCATTATGTATGTCTTCCCTGCACTTCCTGGTTTCTTCCTACCAATTGGTGCATTTATTGGTGGACTGCTTGCAGTTGGAATTGTCCTTTTCTTCTCATGGAAATCAGGATTTAGTCCAACAGCTCTCGCTTTAATAGGAATTGGCATTTCGGCGCTCGGTTCAGCGATTATTCAAATCTTTATCGTTAAAGCGAATTTGAATGTGGCTGCTGCTTTAACATGGTTGTCAGGTAGTACTTATGCAAGGGGATGGAATCACTTAGAAAATATCATTCTATATCCATCGCTGATTCTTGTGCTAATTATCTTTTTCTTAATGAAACAACTTGACGTTCTTGTGCTTGGCGATGATTTAGCAACCGGACTCGGGCAGCCTGTAAATAAAACGCGTCTTGCTCTAATTGTTTTAGCGACACTACTTGCATCAGTCAATATCGCTGCTGTCGGTACTATCGCCTTTTTAGGCCTTGTTGCACCGCACTTAGCGCGGATCGTTGTTGGCATGAATCATCAAAGACTATTCGTTTGTTCAGCACTGTTTGGAGCAATCCTTCTTTCCGTTGCTGACTTACTCGGACGAACAATTGCATATCCGAAAGAAATACCTTCTGGGCTTGTTGTTGCTGTACTTGGAGCTCCGTATTTCTTATGGTTAATGAGGAAAAGTGGGAAGAAAGTTAATTAAAAAGGAGGCTTCTTGTATTGGAAGCCTCTTTTTTTATTATTCATTTTCATAGCCTAACAGGAAACTAACTGTTTTTCACGAATTTAACCCATGAACATAACTAGGAGGGATAACATGTACCAAACAATTGAAGGCTTTTTACAATCATGGAAATACGAGGCTGAGTCTACTCAAAAGATGCTCGATGCATTAACAGATGAATCTTTGTCACAAGAAATTGCACCTGAACACTGGACGTTAGGAAGAGTTGCTTGGCATATCGTTACTGCAATTCCTGTTATTCTATCAGGGACAGGGTTAAAGTTTGAAGGTGAAACAAAGGATTATCCTGTACCAACTTCAGCAAAAACAATTACAGATGAGTACCGTAAAGTAAATGTAGCTTTTGTTGAAGCACTTCAAAGCGAATGGACTGATAAAGACTTAGCTACTATTAATGACTTCTTTGGTCGTCCTATGCCGAATTCTATATTTTTAATAACACTCATTAATCATCAAAATCACCACCGCGGGCAGATGACTGTTTTAATGCGTCAAGCTGGATTAAAAGTCCCTGGCGTATACGGCCCTTCGAAAGAAGAATGGGCTGCAGCTGGAATGGAAGCTCCAAAAATGTAATGACAGAAAAAGACAAGGTGTCCTATCACCTTGTCTTTTTCTGTAACTTGTTTCATGTGAAACTATTTTCTACTAAATAGTTGTTTTATGAGGAAAATACGTTAAAATAAATTCATATTATTAGGAAAGGGGAACCGTATTGAATACAAAGAATAAAAAAATAACATTGGGAACTCTTTTACTAACTTCAATCATTGGAGTTATCGGTGTATCTATTTACTTCACATGTTATGGCACACCATGGGGAAAACAAACAGCAATTGCCGAATCAAAAAGTTATATTACAAAATACTTCAATTTAAATACAAAAGTCAAAGATACTTCTTATGATTCTAAAATGAATAGCTATGCGATCTCTTTTGAAACAAATACAGACGGAGAGTTTACTATCGAATATAAAAGTCCTAATAACTTTAACATTTCTCCAGGAGTGCAAGAGTATTTAAGCAAACACTATAAATTTACAGAGTAGTAACGAAGCATACATATACAAAAAAAAGTTGGTATAACGCCAACTCTTTTTTACGTATTCTTGTCATACTGTTATATCTTCCTTCTCTATATTTTTAATTCCGTAATATGCAATCGCAACTCCAATTGCTGCCAATGCTAGTTGAAGGGGAAGAAAAGTTGCTGTAGGAAACGTTGGGTTGCTATTCATTGCAATTGATACAACGATAAGGGATGAAACAATTGTAGTTGGCACTGAACGTTTACGCATTCCGAAATATAATGGGATTAAACTCATTCCCGCAGTTGCAATGGCTAAAGGAACCAGTTTTATTCCTTCTTGCATCAATTGATCTACTGTAAATGGATTAGGAAGAATTGAAAAATAACTATCTATCCCAAAGAAAATTCCTACTACTAAAATGTTCGATAAAATAACTGTTATAAATGTTAATGTTGCTGTAATGGCCAACTTACTAACCATCATTTTCTTTCGGTTAATTGGATAAGAAAACATGAGTAATATTGTTTTGTTTTTATATTCATCAATTATTAACTTGGCTATTAGTACGCCACCAAAAATAATAAATGTTGCTCTTACTAATGTGCTAGCCATCAACAAAATTTTCTGTGGATCTTTTATTTCAGGATCTCCTTCTATTTGAGCAACGAAACTAACGAAAATTAGTAGTGCCAGTATAATGATATTTGCAATAACTGCTCTCTTCACATACCATCCGAGCTTAAACTTCTTCAGTTCTAGCTTCATAAGACGTAGCATGATAGTCCTCCTTTTATTTAAATTTTAATCGATATAAATTCCTCCTGTTTTACTTAAAATCTTCACATCATTTTTTGCATCACCGATGGTTCCTTCTTTTATCTTTTCTGTATTTTTATCTTTCTTAAGTCCTTTTAAATCTATCATTATGTCAGTCGAATTACTTTTAGCCGTAAGCTTCAATGAAGCTGGGACATCTTTGTACCTTACGCCAATATCACCTGATTTTGTTTCTACAAATAATGATTTTCCTTCTGTCATATCTTTCAGTAATACTTCCCCGGATGTTGAAGTGATGTTCATATTTTCGTTTTTTATATTTTTCACATAATTATCGCCAGTAGTAGAAGTTATATTTACTTCTTGTAATGAACTATCTTTTAACATTAAATCTCCACTTTCGGATGTGAACTCACCCTTATCTGCCGATAGTCCTACAATCATTTCATCTCCAGACTTGCCTTTTGTCACGATACTTTTTACTACTATATCGCTTATTTTCACATCACCCGATTTATTATTTAATACAATTTTATCTATTTCTTTCTTCGGAACAGCTATAGATATACTATTTTTCTTCCTAAATGTAAAACCATTAAAAAATTTGGTCACCTTTTGTTTTTGCTTAATCACAACTTTATTACCGTCATTTTCTATTTTGACGGGATCTATCTCTTTATCTACTTGTTGACCTTGGGCGGAAACTACTATTTTATTAGAGTCTGTACTTTTAAATTCAATATCCCAGTTTTCATTGTCTATTTCTATTTCTTTTATATTATTTATCTCAAAAGACTTTTCTTTCTTAAAATCTTTCCCCTGAAACACCTTAAAACCAAAAACCACACTAGCAATTGTAATAAGTAAACTTGCAATTACTATTATTTTTTTCACTATTCATACCCCAGTTCGTTGTTGTTTTAAGCTTACTTCACGCCACATCAATTTTGTCGATTTTACGATATGAAAGATAACTAATAAAAATCCCTAATAAACAGAGCACTATTGGAATAGCGATAAAATTAAACATACTTACTTGACCGTTTCCAGAACCAACGTTACCATTAATTAGCATCCCAATTATTACTGCAGAAGTAATTGTTGTCGGTGTCGATTTTTTTCTCATCCCAAAAAATAAAGGAATTAAACTTATACCAGATATCATAAATGCACTTATAATAGTAGTTGGAACGCTAGCTATTAATTCGCCTATCGTAGCAGGCGTTTCAATCAGTCCGATCATTGGACTCACAAAATATACGAGCAAACTAATAATGAAAGTAGCAATAATCGTGCTCACAAAACAAAAACAAAAAACAATTGTTAATTTCGCCCTCATTAGCATTTTCCTTTGTAGCGGGTACATAAACGATAGTTGCATCGTTTTGTTCTTATACTCATCAATTACTAAACGTGATAAAAGGACTGAACTAAAAGTAATGAATGTTATCCTAATAAAAATGTTTATTAAAGCCATTTGTTGTGTGAAGTCAGAGAGTAGCAAATCTACCTCGCCTTTCACTCCCAACGCCATAAGATTTACTACAATAAAAATTGCTATAATACAAATTGCTACACTTTTAAAGTAACTAGATAATTGATGTTTTTTCCACTCTAGCTTCATTAATCTAAGCATACAAACCACGCCTCCATTCTTTATATAACTCTCTCTACGCTGCTAACATTCTAATTCCAGCAGTAACTACGCTTAACATTCCTATCACTGGTAGAATTAACAACCATTTCCGCTCTGGTTTCCTATAATAGAGAATTCCACTTATAAACATTACGATTAATCCACTTACCAGGTTCAGCCACAGTCCATTAAGCATGAATACCTTCTCCATCCATTACATTTAAGAAATACTCTTCTAAAGAACTATGTTTCTTATTAATACTTTCAATTTCTACATCGTTCATAATAAGTGCTTTTGAAATTGCCTGCTGCGTCACCGCCACTTCATAAACACGAATCATGTTTCCACTCATTATTTTGTAGTTTTTTATACCAAGTTTATCTTCTAAAATATAAGCTGCACGTTTTACGTCAGGAACAGTGATTTCAATGTACTCTGTTTGTTTTCCGTTAATACTCTTCATTGAAACTTCTTTTATTAGTTTTCCATTTTGAATCACACCGATTGTATCTGCCATTTGTTCCATCTCACCTAAAATGTGACTAGAAACTAATAACGTAATGCCATATTCTTTGCAAAGCATTTTAAATAAGTCTCGTAACTCTTTAATACCAATTGGATCTAAACCATTAATCGGTTCATCTAAAATGAGTAATTCTGGCTTTGTCATGATCGCCCTTGCAATACCAAGTCGTTGTTTCATTCCTAATGAAAAATCTTTTACTTTTTTATTATCTATACCGTGCAGTTTCACTAAATTTAAAGCATGATCAATTGCGTTTTTATCGTAATATCCCATATATTCACAATGTAATTCTAAGTTTTCCTTCGCCGTTAATTTATCATAAAAGATTGGATATTCAATAATTGTCCCCATTCTTTTTAATACTTCATAAGATGTGTCTGTTAACTTCTCACCGAAAATTTCAATATCACCGCTCGTCGGTTTTATTAAATTTGTAATCATTTTCATAATCGTTGTTTTACCCGCGCCGTTCGGTCCTAAAAAGCCGTAAATCTCTCCTTTTTTCACATGCATATTAACACTAGAAATAACTTCTTTCCCTTTAAACACTTTCGTTAACTGGTTCGTTTTTAATATATATGTCATGTCACTTTCCCCTTTCGCACTGCTCTATATTTCTATAATAGACAACGGAAATCTCTTTTTTCTTACCCGTTCCTTACAAATTCCTTACGTTCAAAAAAGCTTGTAGAATCTACTTCTCTACAAGCTAAAACTGCATCTTTGTTAATACAACTGTAAAAACCGTTTTTTCATACGGCTTACTAGAAAGATAAATTTCTCCATCCATCGCTTCCACAAGCCTTTTCGTAATCGTTAACCCTAGACCACTTCCTTGGTACAATCTATTTCTTGAATCTTCAAGTGTGTACATACGCTCAAACACTTTATCAATATGAGATTCATCAATTCCTTTTCCTTTATCCCATACGTCTATATACACACTCGTTTCATCATCTCTTAAAGTCATACCAATTGTCTTTCCATCGTCCCCATATGTAATCGCATTTGATATTAAATTATTCAATACCCTGCCTAATACTTCTACATTTCCAAGTGCATATATATTTCTTTCTGCTATATCAATATGGACATGAAAACCTTTCGTCGTCACTAAATCATAAAAAGATAAAATCTTCTCTCGGCAAACTTCATTCATATTTACTTTTGTCATCTCGATTGCTTTGTCACCGGATTCTAATTTTGCTAAATCAAAAAACTTATGAATCAGTTCCATCACTTCTAGTGTTTTTACATGCACCTTTTCGAGTAATATTTGCTGCTCTTTCTCATTTATCGTTTTATCCTTATTTAACATTTCGGTATATCCAAGAATAACTGTTAGTGGTGTTTTCAAATCATGTGAAATATTTGAAAGCATTTTTCTCATCGAAATTTCCACTTTCGCATGATCTGCATTCGTTTTCTGTTTTGCATCTAATAAATGATTAATCGCCACTAATAACTTTTGCAATTCTAGATCATCTGTCATAATTAATAGCTTCTCACCAGTTTGTTCTTTTACAATTCGATTTAACTTCTCATACGTGTAGCGTAAATTCCTACTACTATTTTTCCTAATTTTATATTGCACGTAAATAACGATAAGCAATATAATAATCACCACTGTTAAAAATATAACCATACTACATCACTTCCAATTTATAGCCAATTCCCCACAGTGTTTTTATATATTCCGGGTTAGATGGGTCCGTTTCAATCTTCTCGCGTAATCTCCTCATATGAACATTAATAACATTATCATCACCATAATATTCTTCATTCCAAACTAGCGTATATATTTGTGCTTTTGTAAATACACGTTTTTGATTCTTCACGAATAGTTTTAAAATCTCAAACTCTTTGAAAGTAAGTTTAAGCTGTTTTCCCTTTTTCTCCACCGTAAAATTAATTGGGTCAATTATTAAGTCCCCAATCTGAATGGTCTCCTCTTTCAGTTCCGTAGCTGAATACTTTGTAGATCTTCGAATTGCAGCTTTGACACGTGCTGCTAATTCAATCATAGAAAATGGTTTACAAATGTAATCATCTGCTCCAAGCCCTAAGCCAATCGCTTTATCAACATCCGTATCTTTTGCTGACATCATTAAAATCGGAACAGCACTCTTCTCACGGATAATTCTTACAACCTCTAATCCATCTAACTTCGGCATCATAATATCAAGAATAATTAAATCAAATGATGATTTTAAAAAGGATAATACGCCTTCTTCACCATCAGATGCGATTGTAATTTGAAAGCCTTCTTTTACCAAGTACTTTTCAACCATCTCTTGAATTGAGATATCATCTTCAACTAATAAAATATGATATGACATATTTCTATCCCCTTTTCACAAACATTAACAATTCAATTGTATCGCAACTGCAAATTAGTTGGTACAATTATGTGAATTTTTAAACCAACTTCCCTTCCTTCCTTAACAATGATATGATGAAATTCACTACTATTGTTCATAATTAACTTTATATAAAGGAGACTTATCATGTCAGAAAACAAAAAAGTAAGCTTAGCTGATTTAATGCGCGAACAACTTGCAAAGAAAAAGCAAGGAAATGGAAACGGCTCAAATAATGGAAGTCAAAGTCAAGAAACGAAAAAATTACAAAACCAACAAACGAAGAAAACAAACAACCAACGTAGACGTACAGGTGTATAAATGAGCGGGCAAAAACGATCTAACGTCGCGCCAGGTCTTGCGGTTGATATTGTGTTAAAACAAGATCAACGTACAGGCAAGCTAACAAGAGGAATTGTAAAAGATATTTTAACTAACTCACCCTCTCATCCGCATGGCATTAAAGTACGATTGCAGGACGGGCAAGTTGGCAGAGTCCAAAATATCATTCAATAAGAAAAGGAGCTCATTTAAACTTGAGCTCCTTTTTCTTTATTAACCTTTAATTTTCTCGATGAAAACCACTTTTAAATAGTCTCCTTCTTTAAATTGATCAATTGTACGGAAATCTTCTGGTAAAGAATGTTCTTCTAATATTTTATATTTACCGTTCATTTCTTTGAATGCTGTATCGATAAAGCCATTAAACTTTTTCATATCGAATGCGCTACAATTTGTAGAAGCTACGATAATACCGTTATTTTCTGTAATCGCAATTGTTTCTTTTAATAAGTTTTTATAATCTTTCGCCGCACTGAACGTATATTTTTTTGAGCGTGCAAAACTTGGAGGGTCAAGTACAACCATATCAAATTTCATCTTTTTCTTAGCAGCATATTTGAAATATAGAAATACATCTTCTACAATAATATCTTGTGCTTCGTAATCAATTTCATTTACACTAAACTGCTCAATCGTTTTACTTAAGCTACGATTTGCAAGGTCAACACTTGTTGTTTTACTTGCGCCGCCAAGTGCTGCAAATACAGAGAAAGCTCCAGTATAAGAGAACATATTTAAAACTGTTCTTCCTTTTGCATATTTATCACGAATTTGTTTTCGAACGTTACGTTGATCTAAAAATACACCAACCATCGCCCCGTCATTTAAATATACAGCAAAATTTACACCGTTTTCTTTTACGATAAGTGGGAACTCACCGTGCTCTCCTGTTACGAAATCATCACCTTCAATGTACTTTCCTTTCGTATCAAAACGTTTTTTCTCATAAATCCCTTTGAAGTTTGCTACTTTTTGAAGTGCTGCTACGATTTCATCGCGGAAAGTATAAATACCTTCACTATACCAACTTATTACGTAATAACCGTCATAATAATCGATGATTAACCCACCAAGGCCATCACCCTCACCATTCAGGGCACGAAACGCTGTTGTATCATTTGATTTATAAAAATCTTTTCGTTTATGTAAAGCAGATTTGATTTTACTTTCAAAGAAAGATTGATTCACTTCCTCCTTCTCTTTTCTCGTTAAAATCCATCCATATCCTTTATTTTGTTTTCCATAATAGCCTTTTCCGATGAATTGGTTCTTCTCATCCACTACGTTGATGATTGTCCCTTCTTCACGTACATCATTTAAATTTTGAATCGCATCTTTTAAAATAAGTGGATACCCACTTTTAATTTCTTTTATAAACTTCGGTTTTATTTTTATAGTTACTTCAGATCGCATGTAATGTCTTCCTTTCCATTTAAATGCTTTCTAATTAGTAGGAAGCAATGTAAAAAACGAGGCTGAAAAAACAGCCCCGTTTCACTATACCATATTATCGCTTTGCTAGTACAACCAGCTCATCCTCCCCCATAATCGAAAAAAAACTTATATATTTCATTATTACTATTGACAATGATAATGAATTTCATTATCATTTAATGTATATGAATTCATGAAATTAAAAGTAACTTTATAGGAGGAATAAACATGATTATTGTTGCAAATATAACTAAAATTACGAAAGATAATGGTCATAAATTAATCGAGCGTTTTAATAAAGTTGGAAAAGTTGAAACAATGCCTGGTTTTTTAGGATTAGAAGTTCTTTTAACACAAAATACAGTTGATTACGATGAAGTAACAATTAGCACTCGCTGGAATTCAAAAGAAGATTTTCAAGGTTGGACGAAGAGCTCAGCATTTAAAGATGCTCACTCACATCAAGGTGGGCTACCAGAGTATATTCTCGACAATAAAATCACTTACTATAATGTTGAGGTTGTACGTATGCCAATGGCAGCAGCACAGTAAGCATATTTCTTTTTTAAAGTATAGAATATGAGGAGCGTTATCACTTCTCATATTCTATACTTTTTTTATTTACTGTCTTTTTACTAGTTTCGCATGCACTACTAATCTTCCCGCTTCCGGATCAAGTGCATAGTCACACGTCGAAAGTGTTACGATTTGATCACTTTCTGTCACTTTTGTATCCGTTTTGTACAGCGATTTTTCTTGAATTTTCTCCAAAAATGATGTGTATTCCGTATTACTGCTAAAATCCGTTTCAATGTAATAAAAATCAGTTGTTGTTGTATACACCGAAAACACTTCAAGATCATATCCTTCAAATAATGTATCGTAATATAATTTACGATGCGACATGAAGAAATCTTCATCTAACATTTTCTTTAAACTTGCAAACATAGAACCATCTTTCATACGGTGACCGTATAAAATTGTATTTCGATTTTGCGACTTCACATCATTACGATAGTCCATAAAGATACTGCCTGCTCGCATATCTTCTCCTTTATAATTACGGTATAAATAGTAATCATTATCTTTAGCTTGAACAATTGGATAATTAATTTGTGTATCATCCATCGTAATCCATCCAACTATTTCTTGGTTAATTTTTTGTAAATCTTGAAACTGTTTTCGTATCTCTCCGTCTTTTGCCTTTTCCTCTACCGGACTCCGCTCATAAATTCCTTGTGCCTCAGCCATTACTTTACGATTTTCATAGTAGTCCATAAAAATGCCGCCTAATTCATACATTGAGTAGAAAAAGATACCTAAAAAAACAACCGTAAGTATTCGTTTAAAAAAAGGATTCTTTTTCTGTTTTTCTGTACTACTCAAATTATCACCTCAAAACGGATTGCGATCAGTGCTTAAATTCCCATCGGTACCATATACAACCCTGTATCTTCATCATGCTTTACAACGACATCTACACCGTATATCGTTTTAATCATATCCTCTGTTACTACATCATTCGGGTTACCTTTCGTAACGATTTCACCATCTTTCATAACAATAATGTGATCACTATATCGAATCGCTTGATTAATATCATGCAGTACCATTACAATCGTCAATCCATATACTTCATTTAATTCTTTCACTAACTCTAATATTTCAAGCTGATAATAAATATCTAAATACGTTGTTGGCTCATCTAAAAAGAGCATCGGTGTTTTTTGTGCTAAAGTCATCGCAATCCATACCCTTTGTCTCTCACCGCCAGATAAAGCATGAATTGGCTTATCTCGCTTACTCTGTAAATTCGTACAAGTAAGTGCCCTTTCAATAGCTTCACTATCTTCCTCATTGTGTGAAGAAAAAATATTTTTATATGGCATACGACCAAAACTCGTTAATTTTTCTACAGTAATATCTGCCGGCGCCTCATTTTGTTGATGAACAACCGCTAGTTTTCTAGCAAACTCTTTCGGCTTATACATACTAATTGCTTTTCCATCAAGTATTACTTCCCCACTACGGGGAGTGTGATTTCTTGACATAACACCAAGTAATGTTGATTTCCCACAACCGTTTGGGCCAATAATGGTTGTGATTTTCCCCATTTCTATTTCACTACTAACAGACTTTAAACGATCTGTTACATTGTCATACGAAAAGGTTACATTTTTAATTTCCATGAACTTTATCACTCTTTCTCAGCAAGAATATTAAGAATGGGCCGCCAATAACCGCCATAATTGTCGCTGCTGGAATTTCATTAGGTGGCACAAGCAATCTTCCAATCGTATCCGCCGTCAAAATTAACAATGCCCCTGCTAGCGCAGAAAATGGAATTAACACTTTGTGATCTGAACCGACAAATTGTCTTGAAATATGAGGAACAAGCAAACCTACGAAAGCAATAACTCCTGCAATGGCGGTTGATACAGCCGCTAGCAACACTGCAATTGCGGAAATAATAAGGCGAACTCTCGTCACATGAAGACCTAAGTTCTTTGCAGTCTTATCTTGTAATGATAATAAGTTACACCACGCTCCTACAAACAGCGCAAGAACAAGTCCAATTGTTCCGTATGTGACGATGAT
Organism: Bacillus sp. FSL R9-9410; assembly: GCF_038050385.1. Taxonomy (NCBI): domain Bacteria; kingdom Bacillati; phylum Bacillota; class Bacilli; order Caryophanales; family Bacillaceae; genus Bacillus; species Bacillus sp. FSL R9-9410. Next base: position 332,773 of record NZ_JBBOTV010000001.1, on the reverse strand, counting down.
TTCCACATCTCCCCATGTCTTCATTGTTATATTTGAAGTCGTCGTTTGTTTAATACTCTTAATGAAGTATCCGCAGATCGTAATGAACGATTCATTTAATCCAGTAAACATCGCGTTAATGGCAATACCAATTAAAATGATGCGTAACGGACTCAATCCAGATTTCCATGAAAATGAATAAACTAAGTAACACGCAAAAGCTCCGCCTAAAAAGGCAAATACCGGTGTCCAGAAGAAAAACTGTGGAAATAATGTAATAATTACAAGTGTCATAAAACTTGCCCCTGAAGATATCCCAATTACCCCAGCATCCGCAAGTGGATTTTTCATGACAGCTTGGAAGAGCACACCAGAAACAGCAAGTGCCGCCCCAGTGAATAGTGCAATGATAATACGTGGGAAACGTAAATCTTTAATAACTTCAACATCTTCATTTGCCCCTGTAAATATTCCTTGTACAAGGTCAACAATACCTACTTCTAAACTACCTTTCGTCGCTGACAACAAAGTCATAACGATGAGTAATACAGTAACAATAAAGAAACTCCAAAATTTTTTATTCATGCTAATCTTCCTTTATATTAAAATGCATCACGGATACATCATTTTTTTCAATTCATCTAAAGCTTCAGTCGCTGCTAAATTTCCTGTCGTTCCAAATAAACGCTCTTCTAAATCGTAAACACGATTATTTTTAACTGCAGCGAAGTGTTTCCAAATATCATTTGTTTTAAATTCTTTATCAAACATTTTTACAACTTCATCAGGCATACCATGTGCTGCTCGTAAAATAATGTCTGGATCAGCTTTTTTTAAATACTCTGTATTAGAAGCTAAATACTCTACTTGTTCACCTTGTACAATGTTTTTACCACCTAATTGTTTCACTAAATCTCCAATATAAGAATGCTCTGTTGCTACTAAATAACTCCCCGGTACACCTAATAAAATAAGCACTGTCGGTTCTTTCTTTCCCTTTACTGCTTTTTGAATCTCTGCAACCTTGTTATCTAACTTAGTTACAACTGCTTCAGCCTGCTTTTCACGTCCATATTGCTTACCTAAATTAATAATGGAATTTTGCATATTTTTTAAACTTGTTAGATCTAAAAAGTTTGCTTTCATACCTACACCATCAAAAACTGGCTTTAATTCATATTCAAGTGTTGTCACGGATAATACTTCTGACGGCTTTAATGATTTTACCTTTTCCATATCAGGACTCATCGGATTCCCAACTTCAGGTAAACCTTTATATCTCTTTGGTAAATCTTTAGTACTTGTTGGTACACCAATTAAATCTACTTCTAATGCATCCATAATTTCAGTAACAGCAACTGTCGTTGCGACAATCCTCTCTTTACCCTCACTCTTTACCTGCTTCGCTGTTTCTTTTTTGGGCGCCTGGCATCCAGCTATACTCACTAATAAAATGATAGCCATTAGTACACTTACAATTTTCTTCACTCTTAATCACCACTCCTTTCCAAACAATATGAAACAAGTCTTGATGCATGCAAACATGCATCAAGACTCCAAAAATTACAATCTACCTGCTCTATATTTTCGAACTAGTAAAGCAAGTGAACCGAGCAGTAGCACCATGTATAAACCAAGTTGTGCTGTATCTGCTGTTTTTGAGTTTTTCTCTTTTTTCGCATCATTCTTTGTATCTTCTTTTTTCTTCTTATCATCTGCATTTCGGTTAAAATCAGGAGTACCTACTGTTTTTACATTATCTACTTTCGGTGTAGTCACTGGATTTTTCGGATCATTTTTTGGATCCTCTTTAATAGTTCCTACCGCGCCGATATTATTTGTATCAAATTGAATTTGTACATCGTAGAAGTGGTGGTAGTTCATCTCATCAATGTCTACTTTCACTTTTGCATTTAATTTTTTAAATAAATCTTCTACTTCAAATTGTACTACTCGCGTATTTGTATTTTTATCTTCACTTACTACTTTTGCATCAGCAAAAAGACTATTGTTTTCTGTTTGGAATTTCGTAATCCACGCACTATTTTTCAGCGTCATCTCAATGTACTTTTTACCATCTTTAACGATTAATTTTGCTGGATTTACAGTATAGTCATGCATCTTTGAAAGTTCTTCTGTTTTGTCTTTTAACACTTTAAATGTAATATCATATTGACCATCCACTAAATTTTTCGGATCAACTATTACTTTCGGTGTATTATTTCCACCTTGATTGTCATTTCCGCCTTGGTTGTCGCTTCCACCTTGGTTGTCGTTTCCACCTTGGTTATCATTTCCGCCTTGGTTGTCGTTTCCGCCTTGGTTATCGTTTCCACCTTGGTTCCCTAAAGCTTTGATACTATCTTGATCAAATACAAATTGAACATCGTAGAAATGGTGATAATTCATTGAATCAATATCTACTTTTACTTTTGCATTTAATTTTTTAGACAAATCATTTACTTCTACTTCTACTACTCTTGTATTTTGCTCTTTATTTTCACTTAATACTTTTGCATTAACAAACGAGCCATTCTTCTCAAAATCAAACTTTGTAATCCATGTACTATTTGTTAATGTAAACGATACATATTTCTTACCATCTTTTACTTTCAATACACCTGGGCTTTTTGTGTATGTATTCATCATTGATATTTCATCTGTTTGATCTTTTAATACTTTAAAGCCAATGCTGTATTCACCGTCTTTAAGAGCGTTTGGATCAATTGTTGTATTATTGCCTTGGTTGTCGTTTCCGCCTTGGTTGTTGTTTCCACCTTGGTTGTCGTTTCCGCCTTGGTTGTTGTTTCCACCTTGGTTGTTGTTTCCACCTTGGTTGTCGTTTCCGCCTTGGTTGTCGTTTCCGCCTTGGTTGTCGTTTCCACCTTGGTTATCATTTCCGCCTTGGTTGTCGTTTCCGCCTTGGTTATCATTTCCGCCTTGGTTATCATTTCCGCCTTGGTTATCTAACGGTTTAATGCTATCTTTATCAAATGCAAATTGAATATCATAGAAATGATGATAATTCATTGAATCGATGTCGACTTTTACTTTTGCGTTTAATTTTTTCGATAAATCTGCTACTTCCACTTCCACTACACGCGTATCAGCTTTCGTATCTTCACTCAATACACTCGCATCAACAAACGAACCATTTTTATCAAATTCAAACTTTGTAATCCAAGCGCTATTCGTTAATGTGAATGATACATATTTTTTACCATCTTTCACTTTTAACACGCCTGGACTCTTTGTATACGTGTTCATCATTGAAATTTCTTCTGTTTGATCTTTTAAAGCTTTGAAATTGATACTGTATTCACCATCTTTAATGGTTTCAGCATCTGGATTTTTGTTTCCATCTGGTTTTTCTACTTCCGGTTTCTCTACTTCTGGCTTCTCTACTTCTGGTTTCTCTACTTCTGGTTTCTCTACTTCTGGTTTCTCTACTTCTGGTTTCTCTACTTCTGGTTTCTCTACTTCTGGTTTCTCTACTTCTGGTTTCTCTACTTCTGGTTTCTCTACTTCTGGTTTCTCTACTTCTGGTTTCTCTACTTCTGGTTTCTCTACTTCTGGTTTCTCTACTTCTGGTTTCTCTACTTCTGGTTTCTCTACTTCTGGTTTCTCTACTTCTGGTTTCTCTACTTCTGGTTTCTCTTCATGTTTAATTTGTTCAAGCTTATCTTGTTCAAATAAAAGTTGCACATCATGTGTTTGCTTATAGTTTCTTGATGCCATTTCGATAAATACTTTTGTATTTAGTTTTTTAGATAAATCGTTTACTTCAAACTCTACTACTCTTGTATCTTTTTCTTTATCTTCACTCACTACTTTTGCATCAACAAACGCACCATCTTTTTCCGTTTGGAAATTTTTAATTAATGAGCTACTTTTTAGTGTTACAATTGCTTTTTTCTTACCATTTTCTACTTTTAATACCCCTGGATTTACCATGTAAGTATTCATCTTAGATTCTTCATCTGTTTGATCTTTTAACACTTTAAACGGAACGCTGTACTCACCATCTTTAATTGTTTCAGTATCTGGTTTTTCTACTTCCGGTTGTTTCTCTTCATTTTTAATTTGTTCAAGTTTATCTTGTTCAAATAAAAGTTGTACATTATGTGTTTGCTTGTAACCTTGTGATGCCACTTCAATAAATACTTTTGTATTTAGTTTTTTAGATAAATCGTCTACTTCAAATTCTACTACTCTTGTATCTTTTTCTTTATCTTCACTCACTACTTTTGCATCAGCAAATGCGCCATCTTTTTCCGTTTGGAAATTTTTAATTAATGAGCTATTTTTTAACGTTACAATTGCTTTTTTCTTACCGTTTTCTACTTTTAATACCCCTGGATTTACCATGTAAGTATTCATTTTAGATTCTTCATCTGTTTGATCTTTTAACACTTTAAATGGAATGCTGTACTCTCCATCTTTAATTGTGTTAGAATTTGGTTGTTGATCTGGGTCAGGCTTTTGGTCGGGCTTCTGACTCGGATCCGGATTTTCATTTGGATCTGGCTTATTAGCTGGGTCCTCTTTTTCATTTGGTTGTTCTACATGAATCGGTGTAATACTATTTTGATCAAATGCAATACGCACATCATAGTCATGATGATAATTTAAAAAATCAATGTCTACTTTTACTTTCGCATTTAATACCTTCTCTACATCGTCCACATCAAATTCTACGACTCTTGTATCTTTTTCTTGATCTTCACTAATTACATTTGTCGCAACAAACTGACCACTTTTTTCCGTTTCAAACTTTGTAATCCATGAACTATGTTCTAACGTAAAGGATACTTTCTTTTTCCCATTCTTCACTTTTAAAGTTCCTGGACTTACAGAGTATTGATTCATCATGGATTCTTCATCTGATGTGTCTTTAAGAACTTTGAAACCGATTGAATATTCACCGTCAGCTAGTTGACTAGCAGCTTGAACTGCAAGGGGTTGTAGCGTTGATACGAATGTGAAAATCGTTAGAAACATTGCAACAACAATTTTAAAATACCTGTTCAATAGAATGACTCTCCTTTTTAAAAAATTTCCAATTATTTAATGCTGTTCCCATCAAATACAAAACGAATATCATATGAAGCGTTATAATTAATAATTGGGATGTTAATTTTCACCTTTCCTTTTAGTTTTTCTGACAAGTCAGCTACTTCAAATTCTACTACTCTAGTATTCTCTTTTTTGTTTTCACTTAAGACTGTTGTTTCTAAAAATTGACCATCTTTTTCTACTTGGAAACTTTTAATAGAAACACTATCTTTCACTTTCAATGAAACGTATTGTTTTCCATTTTTAACTGTTAATGTTGCTGGACTTTCAAAATAACTATTCATTCTAGATGATTCATCTTTATCGCCTTTCCATACAGTAAAAGCAATATTATATTTTCCATCAGCTAGTTGTGTAGCAGCTTTTGCATCTTGTAACCCTAGTGTTGCTATAAACGTAAATAAGACAGCAAATACGGCAATAATCATTTTAAATTGTTTAAACATATATTCATCGCCCTTCCAAAGATTTATTTACCTAACTTCACTTTACGAACTAAGAAAACACCTGAAATAAGAAGTAATGCTGCAAATAATCCGATACGTGCTTCATCACTTGTTTTTGGGTTATCTGTTTTTTCAGCTTTCCCACTTTCATTTGTTCCTTTATTTACATCTTTGTTTGTTTCTTTGCTCTCTTCTTTCTTCACTTCTTCTTTTACTTGTGTATTTTTTTGAGTTTGATCTTCATTTTTTGTTGCAGCAGTTGCCTTATTCTCTCCACCTACTGCTTTTACATTTGCATCAAACGCAAAGCGAATTGTGTAGTTATGGTCATAATTTACGTTCGGTACAACAACATGAATTTTTACAGCTGCTGGTTTAGATAAGTCGTCTATTTTAAACTCTACAGTTCTTTTATCTGCAGATTCATCTTTACTAACAACTTTTGCATCAACAAAGTTCCCGTTCTCTGGTGCTTTAAATTCTGTAATCCAAGCACTATGATTCATAGGAATTTGTACTCTCATCTCACCATTTTTTACAATTAACTTAGCTGGTTTTTCAAAATAATCATTTGCCATTGAAGCTGAATCATTTTCTGCTTTTTGTATGACATAGTTAATATCGTAAGTACCGTCAGCTACATTTGCCGAAGCTTGTCCGAATGGCACTACGAGAAAAGCTAGCATACATACGAATGTCATAATAAAAGCGGGTAATACCGAAAACTTTCTCATTTACCTTACTGCCTCCTTGTTTTTCTTTTTTGAAAATGATAATTATTCTCAATATATAAGAAAAAAAATAATCTTTCTATCTCTATTTTATAACGAGTAACACTATGTAGTTAGAAATATATTGATTATCATTCTCATTGATAGACAAAAAAATAATCCCACCAATTTTTCCTATAAGAATAAACATAAAACTCTTTCATCATTTTATTGATTATCATTCTCAACGAATTTCAAAAAAAATAAACCGCCTAATTCTATCGTTCTATCACCTCTTCTTACAAAAATGATATAGTCATAGAAAACCTCTTCCCTTCCAATATTTCCACAACTAAGTCAATCTTAGCCTACTGGTAATTTTTTTGTCAACTATATTACGTATAAAATTTTTAATATCTGAATTCTTCTATATATAATTTTTCTACAAAAAAAGAGGCTTTCTTTTAAAGAAAGCCTCTTTCCCTTATTTTTCTACAGCAATTTCTTGCTTTTGAAATAAAGAAACTACATATCCAATTGCAATTCCAATGATACCCGGAACTAGCCAACCAATCCCTACACTATATAATGGAATTTTATCTAAAATAGGAGCAAGGGCCGCTACTTGAAGATTTGCATTATGCAATCCATCAAAGAAGCTAATTGCAAATGCGCCTACAATACCGCCTACATACATAGCTAATGGAAGACGAATATAGTTTTCAACAAGCGATAATACGATCAGTACGATACCAATTGGGTAAATTGCAATTAAAATCGGCAATGCTAATGCGTTTAACTGAGTTAAACCAAGATTTGCTACCATAAATGCTAATACAGAGAAAATGAAAATGACTTTTTGATAAGAAAGCTTTGGTAATAACGAAGAAAAATATTCTCCACAAGCTGCTACAATACCGACAGAAGTTGTTAAGCATGCTGCTGTAATTGCGATACCTAGTAATAATGTTCCGTAACTACCAAATAAATGATTCACGACGTTTGTTAAAATAATTCCACCGTTTGCTCCCATTCCAAGTGAAACACTTGAAGCTCCAAGGTAAGCAAGTGCTAAATAAACAAGAAGTAAGCCAAGTGCTGCAATAAATCCTGCAAAGATTGTTACTTTCGCAATACTGTTCTTATTTGTAATGCCTTTTGCTTTTAAAGCATTGATCACAACATTTCCGAAAACAAGTGCTGCTAATCCATCTAAAGTTAAATATCCATCAATAAAACCTTTAAAGAGCGGGGCACTATACGCTTCTGTAGGGGCACCAAACTCTCCCATTGGAGTCATAATTGCTTTCGCTACAATAATTGCAATAACAGCTAATAAAATTGGAGTTAACACTTTACCAATGCGCCCCACTAATTTCGATGGGTTTAATGCTAAATAGAAAGTTACTGCAAAGAAAATAAATGTAAAGATAACAAGTGGATAGGATTGACCAACTATCTCACTTGGTAAAAACGGTGCAACACTCATTTCATAAGCAACAGTCCCTGTACGTGGCACACTAACAAATACGCCTAAACATAAATAAATTGCAGTAATGAAAAGTAGCGCGAATACAGGATGTACACGTCTTGCTAATTCATTAATATCTCCCTTTAGAGCTATAACAATAACTCCTAATAAAGGCAGTCCTACACCTGTTACGATAAAGCCAAATAATGCGATCCATACATCTGTTCCAGCACCTTGTCCTAACGCTGGTGGGAAAATCATATTACCGGCACCGAAAAACAGTGCAAATAACATTAAGCTTATTGCAAACATCTCAGAAAACTTTAAAGATGATTTCATTTCTACTACCTCCTAATTATTTTATTGACAAAATATTCTGAATTAAAATCCGTCACATATCCTCTTTCAAGCATACTTCCCCGTAAAAGAACGCAAAAAACACCCGTCCCTAACAAAGGGACGAGTGTTGAAATCGTGGTTCCACCCTTATTCTAATAAAATGAATTTATAACGAAATAAGCTCATTTTATAGCTCGTGTAAATTGATAACGGTTTTATCCGCCAAGAATTACAATGCATCTGCAGTTCACTCTTGAAGTTTAGAGGTGGTAAGTTTGTCTTTCCGTATTAGGAAGCTCACAGCCTAAGGCTTCCCTCTCTGAAAATCGTCAAAAACAACTCATGTCCTCATCATTACTTTTATAAAATATGTTGTCGAAACTTGTTGTTTTTTATTATATGGGCTATTTTTTAAAAAATCAATAGTTTTATTTTTTCTGACAAAAAAATATAGGAAGAAAACTTTTCTCCCTATAACCGCCCTATTAATATTTCTAATTCCTCAGCTGTAATATCTCTCCATTTCCCTACTTCCAGTTCATTTAACTCTATATTCATAATGCGCTCTCGCTTTAACTTTGTTACAGTAAATCCGAAAGCACGACTCATTCTACGAATTTGCCTATTCATTCCTTGCGTTAAAACGATGCGGAATGTAGACTGATTAACTCTCGTCACTTTACATGGCTTCGTCATTCCATCTTTAATCTTTACACCGCTGGACATCTCATCAATAAACCAATCTGTAAACGGCTTATCAACAGTGACAACATATTCTTTCTCATGCTCATGATCACCGTGCAAAATTTGATTCGCAATCGCACCGTCATTCGTTAATAAGATGAGTCCTTCCGATGCTCTATCTAATCGTCCAACAGGAAAGATTCGTTCTGGATAATCGATATAATCAATAATGTTTCCTTCAATATGTTCGGCTGCTGTACAAGTAATGCCAACTGGTTTATGAAAGACGATATACACCTTTTCTTTCTCTTCCTTTGCAATAACCTGTCCATCAATCGTTACAACATCACCATCGCTCACGATTGTACCGTGTGTACAAATTTCACCGTTAATCGCGATACGTCCTGCTTTAATAAGACGGTCTGTTTCGCGTCTAGAGCATGATTTTGCTTCGCTTATGTATTGGTTGATTTTCATGTTTTTTTCCTTTTCTTATAGATTAAAAGCGTCAATCCATGGCAATATCATTATGCCAAGATTGACGCTCCTTTACTTCGCAAAAACAACTAAATAAATAACCCCAATTACCAAAAATATTCCGCAACAAGCTAACAATACTTTTGCAAGTTTGTCCATAAACATATAATGGTTTCCCCTTTTGTTTGGTTGTTTGCTATTTTAATTCGACAACTGTTACGCCTAAGCCTCCCTCGCCCATGTCACCGTAGCGGTATGTTTTCACGCCGCGATGTTTCTTCAAGTAATCTTGTACACCTTGGCGAAGCGCTCCTGTTCCTTTACCGTGAATAATTGACACACGAGGATAGCTTGCAAGCTGTGCATCGTCTAAATATTTTTCAACGCGCATCATTGCATCTTCATAACGTTCGCCGCGAAGGTCTAGCTCTAACGACACGTGATAATCTCTACCCTTCACACTTGCGACTGCTTTTTTCTCAGTTTGCTTCGGTGTATTAATGTATTCCATATTGGATTCTTTCACTTTCATCTTCAGAATACCAATTTGTACGCTCCACTCTGTGTCACTTACTTTTTCAAGCAATTGACCTTTTTGACCGAACGTTAACACTTTTACTTCATCACCTGATCGTAATTGTTGTTTCGGCGCTGTATTTTTCACATTTACTTTTTGTTTCTTCACAAGCTCTGGCGCTGCCCCTTCTAGACGGCTCTTTGCTTCAATAAGCTCATGGTCTTTCACATTTACAAGCTGTGCTTTACGCAATTGACGAAGTTCATGAATAATGCCTTCTGCTTCTTTCTTCGCAGCTTCGACTTTTTCTTCCCCTTCTTTTTGCGCTTTTAATAATTTCCCATCACGCTCATCGTTAAATTCAATAATTTGACGCTGTAATTCACGATGAAGTTTTTCAGATTGCTTACGATGTTCTTCCGCTTCTTTTCGTTCGCGCTCTGCATTTTTTTGGCTTTCTTCTAGCTTTACAATCATATTTTCGATTTTGTTCGTATCTGTACTAATATGGTTACGAGCGCGATCAATAACGCGATCAGACAAACCAAGACGCTTCGAAATTTCAAAGGCGTTACTACGTCCTGGTACACCGATTAATAATTTGTACGTTGGGCTTAATGTATTCACATCGAACTCAACGCTCGCATTAATAACTTGCTCACGATTGTATCCATATGCTTTTAATTCTGGGTAATGCGTCGTTGCAACAACGCGAGCACCACGGTTACATACTTCATCTAAAATAGAAATCGCTAGTGCAGCCCCTTCTTGCGGATCTGTCCCAGCACCTAATTCATCAAATAGGACTAAACTTTCAAAATCAGCTTTTTCTAAAATATCTACAATGTTTACCATATGAGAAGAGAATGTACTTAAATTTTGTTCAATCGATTGCTCATCACCGATATCAGCAAAGATGTTTTTAAATACACATATCTCTGATTCATCCATTACCGGAATATGAAGACCAGATTGCGCCATTAAGACACAAATACCGACTGTTTTAAGTGTAACTGTTTTACCACCAGTATTCGGTCCTGTAATAACGATTGTTGTGAAGTCTTTACCAAGCATAATGTTATTTGGCACGATAATTTCCGGATCAATAAGCGGATGGCGTGCTTGTTTTAAATCCATGTAGCGTTCATTATTTACGATTGGCTTCGTCGCTTTAATTCGCTTCGCATAAAGAGCTTTTGCAAAAATGAAATCAAGATTTGCAACTACTTCTACGTTTGATAGAACGATATCAGCTTCCACTGCTACTTCTTCCGTTAACATCATTAAAATGCGTTCTACTTCTTGTTTTTCTTTCACACGCGCTTCTTGAAGTGCGTTATTTAATTCCACGATTACTTGCGGTTCGATAAATAATGTTTGTCCAGAAGCAGATTGATCGTGAACAATACCACCATATACGCCGCGGTATTCTTGTTTTACCGGGATTACGTAGCGTTCGTTACGAATCGTTACAATTGCATCTGATAACATTTTTTGCGCGTTTGAAGAACGCGTCATGTTTTCTAATTTCTCACGAATACGGCTTTCCGCAGTACGAATTTGGTTACGAATACCACGCAATTTGTCACTTGCGCTATCGACTACTTCACCGCCGTCACCAATACAATTTGTAATCTTCTTTTCTAAATCATATAAAGACACAATTTGCGCGACATGTGTTTCTAAAATTGGAAGCTCAACACCGTTGTCAATCATATCGTCAATGAAACGTTTCATTTGGCGACTACCGTACATCGTACTTGCGATTTCAATTAATTCATGAGGACTTAACATACTTCCAATTTTCGCACGCTTAATATTGGAGCGAATATCAGAAATCCCTCCAAGTGGTACATGTCCTTTTAAACGGATAACTTTCGCTGCCTCATCCGTTGTTTCTTGCAGTTCCACAATTTCTTCAAAATCTGTGCTTGGCACTAAATTCTTCACTTTATCACGACCAAGTGAAGATGCTGTATGTTCAAGTAATTGTTCTTTTACTTTATTGTATTCTAATACACGCAACGTTCGTTCTAACATGTTGCAGGTCCCCCCTGTATTACTTATTACGTTTAATATAGTCTAATAAACGTTCAATATCCCATGTGTTAATCACGTTATCTTTTTGAATCCAACCTTTACGCGCTGCTGCTACACCTGTTTCCATATCTTCTAACATTTCAAGTGTATGGGCATCCGTATTAATCGCTACTTTTACACCAGCATCTTGTGCTTGTTTTAATAATTTCGCACTTAAATCTAAACGGTTTGGATTTGCATTTAATTCTAAAACTGTATTTGTTTCTTTTGCGAGCTGGATTAATAAATCTGTATCTACATCGTAACCCTCACGGCGCCCAAGAAGACGTCCTGTCGGATGGGCAATCATTGTGACATGCTTATTCTCAAGTGCAGTACGAAGTCGTTTCATAATCGTTTCACGGTCTTGTGAGAAGCTAGAGTGAATAGCTCCAATGACATAATCTAGTTCTGCTAATACTTCATCGTCAAAATCAAGTGTTGCATCTGGTAAAATGTCCATTTCGATTCCGCGCAAAATTGTAATGTCTGGATACTTTTCATTCATACGTTCAATTTCTGTCGCTTGCTCGCGAAGACGCTCTTTCGTTAAACCGTTCGCTACTTTCAAGTATTGCGAGTGATCAGTAATTGCCATAAATTTATACCCACGAGCACGACATGCTTGTACCATTTCCTCAATTGAAAAAGCACCGTCACTCCACGTTGTATGCATATGTAAATCACCCTGTATATGAGAGAACTGAATTAAGTTCGGATACTCTTTAATTAATTCAATTTCTTTTCCATCTTCACGCACTTCTGGTGGGATGAATGGAAGGCCAAAGTGGGCGAAGAATGCTTCTTCTGTTTCGAATGTTTTCACTTCACCTGTCTCTAAGATTTCCACACCGTATTCACTAATTTTCTCGCCTCTATCTTTCGCGATTTGGCGCATTTTCACATTATGATCTTTTGATCCTGTGAAATGGTGAAGAGTTGTAATAAATTCTTCTGGTTTTACTAAGCGAAAGTCAATTGAAATATCATATTCATATTGAAGACGAACAGATACTTTCGTATCTCCACTTGCAATCACTTCAATCATATTATCAAATTGTAGTAAATGTTCACGTACTACTGCTGGCTCTGTCGTTGCAATGATGAAATCTAAGTCCTTCACTGTCTCACGAACACGGCGCAAACTACCAGCGCGTGAGAAGCGAATTACTTCAGCAACATTCGACAATTTCTCCTCTATTTCCCCGGCAATAGGCAATACCATCGCAATTGGTAAACGCTCTGGACGAGAGCCTACTTGATCAATTGCTTCTAATATTTTCTCTTCTGTTTTCTTACCGAATCCCGCTAAAGCTTGTACTTTATTTTCTTCACAGGCCTTTTGCAATGTTTCCATATCAATAACACCAAGCTCTTTATACAACTTCGCTACTTTTTTGCCACCAAGCCCTGGTAATTTTAATAGTGGTAATAAACTGCTTGGCACTTCTTTTTCAAGTTCTTGTAGTACTTCAGATGTTCCCGATTCTATATATTCTTGAATAACTGCTGCCGTTCCTTTTCCGATACCTGGAATCTTTGTGAAATCTTCAATTTCAGAAAGACTACGGTCATCACTTTCTAGCGCTGCCGCCGCTTTACGGAATGCAGATATTTTAAATGGATTTGCGCCCTTTAGTTCCATAAACAGGCCGATTGTCTCTAGTAATTTGATAACTTGTTTTTTATTCACTTTCATCATTGCCCCGCCTTTCTTTCATAGAAAAAAACTTCTCTTTCCGAAAAAAGAGAAGTTACACTCTGCTACCTGTCTGCCATAGTTCCTTCACCTTTTCAGAAAGAATCGGTGTATCGTCTACAATTATTTTGCTAATTGATGATTTTTGTAATGGTGTTTGTATTTGTTCAATTGGAAGAATTGATCCAACAATAATTAAGACAAACAGAATGATATACACTTCTAAAAAGCCAAGAAGTGCCCCAGCAACCGCATTGACTTGCTTTAAAACTGGGATTTCTGCAAACATATTCAGTAAATTACCAAGTAGTGAAAGTGCGATTTTTGTAATAATAAATAATACGATAAACGCAATTGCTTGATAGAAGACACCCTCAATATTATTCGCATCTATCCATTCTGGAACAGAAACATTCTTATCAAATGGATACGGAATAATTTTCGCAAGTGCTGGCGCTAAATCTTTACAATACCAGTATGCAACGAGGTATGCGATAATAAAGCTTGTTAACTTTACAAGTTGCAAAATAAATCCTCTGCGTAAACCGAGGAAGAATCCCATAACAAGCAATAAAATGATAATAATATCAATCATGTTTATTCAATTCCTTTTTGTGTCATACTTTCTTTCAATTTCTCATGTTCTTCTTTTAATTTTATGTAATCGTGTATGACGTTTACCGCCGTCAATACCGCTAGTCTACTCGTATCAAGCGAAGGATTCTTGGCATTGAGTTCGCGCATTTTATCATCCACAATCGCTGCTACCATGCGGATATGACTTGTACTTTCATCGCCAACAACTGAATATTGTTGACCATATATTTCTACATTAATTCGACTTTTATTTCCCTTTTGTTGTGACAACTCACCGGCCTCCAATCACGTACAGAATCCTAAAGTTTATCATACCATGAACCATCATAATATGGAAACAGAAAGAACAATCCGATATCATAAAAATAACAACATAAAAAAGGAGCGACCATTTTGTCAAATTCTATCGTAATACAAACAAGTTCTACAGTAATTGAAGACATGAAACAACAATACAAACAAGCACTTAGCCCCAAAATTCCGCAAGGCGGTATCTTTATGGCAAAGGTTCCATCTTGCACAATTACAGCTTATAAATCAGGGAAAGTGATGTTTCAAGGTGGACGTGCTGAAGCAGAAGCTTCTCGTTGGCAAACCGTCTCTCAAACACCAAAATCAGCTGTAAAAAAATCGGTCAATTCACATCGTTATGCGCCGCCCGCTTCCATCGGCACAATGTCTATTTTAGGATCAGACGAAGTAGGTACTGGTGATTATTTCGGACCGATGACAGTAGTTGCTGTATATGTGGATGCGAAGCAAATTCCACTTTTAAAAGAACTCGGTGTAAAAGACTCCAAAAACTTAAATGATGCTCAAATTGCTGAGATTGCAAAACAACTCCTTCACGTTGTTCCTTACAGCTCCCTCGTTCTTCATAATGAAAAATATAACGAGCTATTTGATAAAGGAAACAACCAAGGTAAACTAAAAGCTTTACTACATAACAAAGCAATTACAAACTTACTAGCGAAAATAGCACCTACCAAACCAGAAGGCATCTTAATCGACCAATTTACACAGCCTGATACATACTATAAATATTTAGCGAAACAAAAACAGGTACAACGTGAAGATGTTTACTTCGCTACAAAAGGAGAAAGTGTCCATTTAGCAGTAGCTGCTGCTTCCATTTTAGCTCGTTACTCATTCGTAAAACAATTTGATGAACTAAGCAAAAAAGCTGGTATGCCACTTCCAAAAGGTGCTGGTAAACAAGTTGATATTGCCGCTGCTAAATTAATTCAAAAAGTCGGTAAAGAAAGACTACCTGAGTTTGTGAAAGTGCATTTTGCTAATACAGAGAAGGCGTTTCGGTTACTGAAAAAATAACTACTTTTTAGTATCGACAGGATATGGATGAACTAAACAAGGCGAAAAGAATTGAATTCTTTTCGCCTTTTATGAATGAAAAATGGATAAATAGGATCTCACACGTTCCTATTTTCGCCGCACTTCTTCTGTATATCTATATATTTAAATTTAATCTGATATATATTCATTTACTATTCACCTAAAAAAGAGAGTCTCCATGACTCCCTTTTTATGTTTAACTTCGTTTCTGCTTCTTATTTGATGAAGGTACTTTATAAGAACCCGTTTCATGCGTAGTCGTTCCTTGTCCTTCCACTTCCGGAGAACCTAAGCTTGATCTAGAATGGTCTGTTTTCACTTTCTTACTCATTACAATCACCCCCAAGATTACTTTTCACTTAAGAGTAAAAAACTATTCAGCATAACCATCTGAACATATACTGGCTACTCTTTTATCCTCCTGTCTGTTTTTCACTAATGTCCCATAGACGTTTTGCGGCATCCTTATCCAAGGCAGCTTCAGACATTTTTCCTATTTGCTTATCGGCATAGTAATAACCACTATGATCAGTAAATTCAGTTGATTCTGCTAGCCATATTAGAGTTTCAGCACCTTTCTCGGGTGTACGAGAGAAAGGTTTCATTGCTGCCATAGTTAAGCGAGCAACTAGACCATTGTCCTGGTTGAAATTCGTAGCCACTAGCCCTGGATCGAAGCTGTATGCACTAACACCCGTCCCCTCCAACCGCTTTGCCAATTCAGCGGTAAATAAAATATTTGCTAGTTTTGATTGAGCATAACGCATTGTAGGACCACCCATGAATTTCTTAACACCACGATAAAGTTGTTCTGCATCTAAATCACCGAAATCAATTCCCTTTTTAGCCATTTTGTGACCGTGAGATGCGGTGGTGATAACACGAGCAGGAGCACTTTCTTTTAAACGCTCCAACAGCAAATTAGTGATTAGGAATGGACCTAAATGGTTAACCGCCCAAGTCATCTCCAAATCGTCCTCTGTAAGCTGCCTTGTTTGAAATAAAGCACCAGCATTATTCACTAATATATCTATTCTCGGACACCTTTCCAAAATATCAGTAGCTACCCGGCGTATAGATTGTTGGGAAGCCATATCAGCTAAAAATAGATCTATCATCACATCCCCATTCGTTACATCCTTAATTTGAGCAATAGCAGCATTCGCTTTTTCCTCGTTACGTGCAATGATTCCTAGTTTGGCACCGCGCTCTGCAAATGCCTTAGCTGCCGCTAATCCAATACCACTTGTTGCACCAGTAATCACCACATACTTGTCATGCAGTGTCCACTTTGTATGACTTGGAATCTCCCCCATTGTACAAAAACCCCTTCCCTTGCCCATAAATATTTCATTCGTTTTACTATATGTGAGATATGAACGAACCTATGAACAACATTTTTCCAAACAAAAAAAGCGAGAGCAGTTGCTCTCGCTTTTTTCATCTTAAAACTCTGAAGAACCTGGAGTTCTTGGGAATGGAATTACGTCACGGATGTTAGCCATACCAGTGATGTACATTAGGAAGCGCTCGAAACCTAGACCGAATCCAGCGTGTTTTGTACCGCCGTATTTTCTAAGTTCTAAGTACCACCAGTAGTCCTCTTCGTTCATACCTAATTCTTTAATTCTGTCTACTAAAACGTCCATTCTTTCTTCACGTTGGCTACCGCCGATTAATTCGCCGATGCCAGGAACTAGAAGGTCAGTAGCTGCTACTGTTTTACCATCTTCGTTCATACGCATGTAGAATGCTTTAATGTCTTTCGGATAGTCAGTTACGAATACAGGGCGTTTGAAGATTTCTTCTGATAAGTATCTTTCGTGCTCTGTTTGTAAGTCAATACCCCATTCTACTGGGTATTTGAATTCAGCACCTGATTCTTGAAGTACTTTAATTGCTTCTGTATAAGTGATGCGACCGAAGTCAGAGTTGATCACGTTGTTCATGCGCTCTAGAACTGTTTTATCAACGAAGCTGTTGAAGAAGTCCATTTCTTCTGGTGCATGCTCTAGTACGTATTTCATTGCATATTTCAGCATATCTTCTGTAAGATCCATTACATCACCTAATTCAGCGAATGCAATCTCAGGCTCAACCATCCAGAACTCCGCTGCGTGGCGAGTTGTGTTTGAGTTTTCTGCACGGAATGTAGGTCCGAATGTGTACACATCACGGAACGCTAACGCATAAGCTTCAGCATTCAGCTGTCCACTTACTGTTAAGTTTGTTTCTTTGCCGAAGAAGTCTTTTGATTCGTCAACTTGTCCGTCTTCACCTTTAGGTACGTTATTTAAATCTTGCGTTGTTACGCGGAACATTTCGCCTGCACCTTCTGTATCACTACCAGTGATAATTGGTGTGTGAACATGTACAAATCCACGCTCTTGGAAGAATTGGTGAATTGCAAATGCTGCGATAGAACGCACGCGGAATGTTGCAGAGAATGCATTTGTTCTTGGACGTAAGTGAGCGATTGTACGTAAGTATTCAAACGTGTGACGCTTCTTTTGAAGTGGGTAATCAGAATCTGATAAGCCCTCGATATCAATTTTTTCTGCTTTAATTTCAAATGGTTGCTTCGCTCCAGGTGTTGCAATTACTTTACCTTCTACTTTAACTGAAGAGCTTAGTGGAAGCTTTGCAATTTCTTTGAAGTTCTCTAATTCTGTATCGAAAACGATTTGAACACCTTTGAAGAAGCTACCGTCGTTTAATTCGATGAAACCAAATGCTTTTGAATCACGTAAGTTACGAATCCAACCTGATACTTGTACTGTTTGATCTGCGTATTTATCTGTATCTCTATACAGACTTTTTACTAATGTGTTTTCCATAGTAAAATTCTCCTTTACTCATATATTTAAATACAAAAAAACCTTTCATCCATAAAGGGACGAAAGGTTAAACTTCGCGGTACCACCCAATTTGTCATAAAGACCAACTTTAACTCGTATGTAATACATACTTCCCGGTTTGTAACAGGCCGGATTCCCGTCTAAGTCTACTCTTGAATACAAGTTTCAATTTCGGTTAGCAACTCCAAGGTGTTCTTCACATATACCGCCTCATCAGGCTCTCACCGCCCCTGACTCGCTTTGGATTATAGTATATACTACTTTTCCTTATCATCGTCTTTCATTTTGTTAAACTAAAATTAATGTACTACATTCGAGGGAAAGATGCAAGATGCCAAAAAATATATCAGCGATTTTCGCAATATATCGACCGTAACTCCAAATATATCGGCGATTTTTGTAATATATCGACTTACCGACATTTTCCGACAATCGTGCCATAAAAAATTGCCGGACTTAATCCGGCAATTTCTCATTACTTACGTAACTCCGCACCAAATTTCTCTTCTACCGCTGTTAATACACGGCTATGTGCTTCTGTTACTTCTTCGTCTGTTAATGTACGTTCTGCATCGAAGTAGTTCATAGAGAATGCAAGTGATTTCTTGCCTTCTTCCATTTTTTCACCTTCGTATAAGTCGAATAGTGTTACTTCTTTTAGAAGTTCTCCGCCAGCTTCAGCAATGACTTGCTTCATTTCACCAGCTTTTGTTTCTGTTGTTACTACAACAGCCATATCACGTGTCATAGATGGGAAACGTGGAATTGCTGAGTAGTAAGTTTCTTCAGCGTCTGTACCGAATACTTTTGCAAGAGATAATTCAAATACGAATGTATTTTTCACATCTAATTGTTTTTCTGTTTCCGGATGCAATTGACCGATGAACCCGATTGCTTCACCATCTAATACGACGTCAGCTGTACGGCCTGGGTGCATACCTTCACGTTTTGCTGGTGCATAAGTGATTTGGTTTGCAACGCCAAGTACATCGAATAATCCTTCTAACACACCTTTAACAACGAAGAAGTCTACAACTTTCTTCTCACCTTGCCATGCATGGTGAAGAGCAAGACCTGTCATAACACCTGCAAGATGTTGTTCTTCTTTCGGAAGTTGACCTGCTTCTGTTGGTAAGAAGATAGAACCTACTTCATATAAAGCAACGCTGTCGTTTTTGCGTGCAACATTGTATGAAACTGCTTCTAACAATTGTGGCACTAAGCTTAAACGAAGTTGGCTACGCTCTTCGCTCATTGGAAGCGCAAGATTGACAGGAGCTTTTTCGTTCGGCTCAACCATATATTGTTTCGCTTTGTCAGCGCTTGTTAATGAATATGTGATTGCTTCATATAAACCAGCACCTTCTAGGAAGCGGCGTACTATACGACGTTTCGTTTGTGCTGATGTTAATTTACCACGTGTCATCGTTCCAGATGGTAATGTAACTGGAATGTGATCATAACCATACAGACGACCTACTTCTTCTACTAAGTCTTCTGAAATTGTAATGTCAGGACGACGTGCCGGTACATTCACATGGAATGTTCCTTCTACTTCTGTGAATGGGAATTTTAAGTTTGTGAACATTGTACCCATTTCACTCGCAGAAATATCTGTACCTAATACACGGTTTACTTTTTCAGCAGTAACAGATACTGTACGTTCTTGTACTTGTAAGTTATCAGCTTCTACTACACCTTCAAGTGCTTCTCCGCCAGCGTATTTTCCCATTAAAGCAGCTGCATGTTGAATCGCTTCAAATGTACGTGTTGGATCGATTCCTTTTTCAAAACGTGCACTTGATTCGCTACGAAGACCTAAATCTTTTGATGTACGGCGCACGGTTTGACCTGCAAAGTATGCAGACTCAATTAGAACGTTTACTGTCTCGCTATCAACTTCAGAATCCGCCCCGCCCATTACACCAGCAACAGCTAAAGCTTTTTCACCGTTTGTAATAACAAGGTGGTGGCTTTGTAATTTACGCTCTTGATCATCTAATGTTTGAATCTTTTCGTCTTCTTTAGCTAGACGAACAACGATTTCTTTTGAACCTAATTTATCGTAATCGAATGCATGTAACGGTTGACCGTATTCCATTAAAATGTAGTTTGTAATATCAACTACATTACTAATTGGACGAATGCCAGCTGCCATAAGGCGAGTTTGCATCCACATTGGTGATGGACCAATCTTTACGTTCTTCACCATTTTTGCAATGTATAACGGGTTTTCTTCTTTCGCTTCTACACTTACAGAAATGTAATCAGCTGTTTTTTCTGCTGATTCTTGTAAGCTGATAGCTGGAAGCTTCACTTCACGGCCGTAAATAGCAGCTACTTCATATGCAACACCTAACATGTTTAAGCAATCTGCACGGTTTGGTGTTAAACCAAGCTCAAGCACTTCATCATGTAAGTTTAAAATTTCAAGTGCATCTGCACCAACTTCAGCATCACTTGGGAAGATGAAGATACCGTCTGCATATTCTTTCGCAACGAATTTCCCATCAATACCAAGCTCTTGAAGAGCACAAACCATACCGTGAGAAGCTTCCCCGCGTAGTTTTGCTTTTTTAATTTTGAAGTTACCAGGAAGTACAGCGCCAACTTTTGCAACTGGTACTTTTAAACCTTTTGCAATATTAGCAGCTCCACAAATAATTTGAACTGGCTCTTCTTCACCAATATCGATTAAGCATTTGCTTAATTTATCAGCTTCCGGGTGTTTTTCACATTCTAATACGTGACCAACTACAACACCTTTTACACCTTTATTTAATACTTCAACACCCTCTACTTCAATACCACTTTTCGTGATTTTGTCTGCTAGTTCTTGTGCTGTTACATCTTTAATATCTACATACTCTTGTAACCAACGATATGATACGAACATATTTATCCTCTCCTTCCCTTACGCTCGTTTGAATTGTTGTAAGAAACGTACATCATTTGTATAGAAATGACGAATGTCATCTACGCCGTATTTCAACATTGCGATACGCTCTGCGCCCATACCGAATGCGAAACCTTGATATTCTGTTGAATCATAACCAGCCATTTCAAGTACGTTCGGGTGAACCATACCTGCTCCTAAAATTTCGATCCAGCCAGTCCCTTTACAAGTGCCACAACCTTTACCGTGACACATCATACAAGAAATATCCATCTCTACAGATGGCTCTGTGAATGGGAAGAAACTTGGACGAAGACGGATTTCACGATCTTCACCGAACATCTTTTTCACGAATACTTGCAGTGTACCTTTTAAGTCACTCATGCGAATGTTTTTATCAATTACAAGACCTTCAATTTGCATGAATTGGTGTGAATGCGTCGCATCATCGTCATCGCGGCGATACACTTTACCAGGACAAATAATTTTAATTGGTCCTTTTTCTTTATTCTTTTCCATCGTACGTGCTTGCACAGAAGATGTATGTGTACGTAGTAACGTTTCTTCTGTAATGTAGAATGTATCTTGCATATCACGCGCTGGGTGATCTTTCGGTAAGTTCAATGCTTCGAAGTTGTAGTAGTCTTTTTCTACTTCTGTTCCTTCAGCTACTTCATAACCCATACCGATGAATACATCTTCAATTTGTTCAACAACTGCTGTTAACGGATGGTGACAACCTGTTTCAACAGGACGACCTGGCAGTGTAACATCAATTGTTTCAGTAGCTAATTTCGCCTCAATTACTGCTTTTTCTAAGTTGCCAATTTTGTCTTCTAAACGCGTTTGAATCGCTTCACGTACTTCATTTACTAATGCTCCCATACGTGGACGCTCTTCTGCTGATAATTTTCCCATGCCGCGTAATACTTCTGTAATTGGACCTTTTTTCCCTAAATACGCTACGCGTACGTCGTTTAAGCCCTTTAGCTCTTTCGCTTCTTCAATAAGCTCTAACGCTTTTTGCTTTAGCTCTTTTAAACGTGCTTCCATTTGGAACCCTCCTAATTTTAAAAATAAAAAAACCCCGCTCCCAAAAAGGGACGAGGTAAATTCGCGGTACCACCCTAAATTGACAGAACAAGTCTGCCCACTCATTAGTTATAACGATCAATTCTGACCGGAACGCCTTTACATATAAATGGTCCTGGCGTCAACTCCAGAGGTGAATTCACTTCCATCTACCATAAGAATGCTTTCAGTCTACGGCACTCTCTCCCTATATGGCGATTTTGCAAGCTACTCTTCTCTATCAACGTTTTTCGTTATTTAACTTTTATTGTATGTTCATTACGAACATATACTTCAACTTATTATAAGAAGTTTTTTATTTGTTCGCAACTGGGCTTTGTAAATAATACGTTAAAATCCCTGCTGCGACCGCAACATTTAATGATTCTGCCCCGCCGTAAATCGGAATATACAAGTTTTGATCACTTTTCGCAAGAATTTCTTGGCGTACGCCGCTTCCTTCATTTCCTACAATTAATGCAAAACTTCCGGCCGGTGTTACTTCACCAAATGGAACTCCATTTTCAAGAGCTGTTCCATATACAGGGACGTTATTTTCTTTTAACTTGTCTACCCACTCTTCTAAGTTCCCTTTTACAACCGGTAAGTGGAAAATAGAACCTTGTGTAGATCGTAGTACTTTACTATTATAAACATCAACGCACCCTTCTCCAAGCACAACGGCATGAATACCAGCTGCATCAGCTGTACGAATAATCGTTCCCAAATTACCTGGGTCTTGAAGGCCGTCTAATAAAAGAAATTTCCCATCCGTAAGAGCTACTTCTTTCTCATGTTTCTCACAAACAGCAAATACGCCTTGCGTTGTTTCTGTTTCGCGAAGTATTTTTACAATTGCTTCAGGCACAATATACATTTCAACATCATTAACTGTCCAATCTTTCGGAAGATCTGTCTGATCTGAAACGATAAGTTCTGTTACAACTCCTGCCTTTAACGCTTCCTCTACTAAATGGAATCCTTCTACAAAAAATAACCCTTTGTTATCGCGCTCTTTTTTCGTCTGCAGCTTTTTCCACTGCTTCACACGCGGGTTTTGTACTGAATCAATGTTTTTCATAATATGTATTTCCCTCTCTTCTTGTCTTATCATTATAGCCTATTTTTCATACATATTTACATAAAAAAGAACAAAAACTAACGTCAGTTTCAATTCTGAAGAAGAGGTGAAGATAATGAGTTTTAATTTACGCGGCGCTGTATTAGCGAATGTATCTGGAAATTCACAAGACCAATTACAAGAAACGATTGTCGATGCAATTCAAAGCGGTGAAGAAAAAATGCTTCCAGGTCTTGGCGTTTTATTCGAAGTCATTTGGAAAAATGCTGATGAAAATGAAAAACACGAAATGTTAGGAACACTGGAGCAAGGTTTAAAAAAATAAGCAATAAAAGGTCACCTTAGAAAAAAAACTAAGGTGACCTTTTATGTCTATAAATTTTTTCTTCTCCTAAACATTTCTACTTTACTAACGCTGATTGATGGAGTACAATGTTCAAAATACATTTAAACCGATCGATTTTTCTTCATATACATCATTGGATAAAAGGAGTGAATGTTTTATGCACCGTATTACGCTTGAACAAATTTTTAAACATCACATTACACAAAAATATGTAAACCGTTCTGGAATGGTCCACGCGATTGCTGTCGCTTACCATGCGTTTCACTTAGCCAAAAAGCATCACGCCTCAGTCGATGCTGCGACAAAGGCTGGCTTCCTTCATGATATCGGACATCATACGTGGTACACAGGCGGCGAATGGGACTATGACTTGTATAAAAAGAATGATATACATGCGATTAAAGGGGCAGAAAGATCTCATAAATTGCTTATTAGATTAGGAGAACATCCGAAACTAGCAAAAGAAATTTCTGTTGCAATTCTTCTGCACACTGATTCTTTCCTACTAGAACAAACACTTGAAAGAACACCTCTACAAAACGTTATTAAGTGGGCGGATGAAGCCGATGAAGAGCCAGGCGGCGCACATCATTATAGAACGATTTCTTATGAAAAAGCATTGAAAGCAATTCAGCAATTAGACCGATTGGTAGAGCGTGAATTACAAATAGAGCAAAAGAAATCGAATGACAAGGCAGAACATAGTTATCAATGAAAAAGAGGCATCACTACAGAGTGATACCTCTTTTATTATTTTACGAAAAATACACCTTTATATGTAATATTTAAATATTACATCCGAAAACAAAATACTTTATAATTAAATATACAAATATAAAGAGGTGATTTTACAAATGCAATCCGCTACACAACTTTCTAATGAACAGAAATACTCTATGTCATGGGGACAATTTATTAGCTCCGTTTTATTCGCTTTTTTCGGAACCGGACTTATTACTGTGTTCCTCGCAATGCCCTTAACAATTTATACAGCCGGTCTTACAAATAAAAAACAAATTGCCCTGTATGAATCTATTGCAAATACTGCAAGTATCGTATTACAACTAGCCGTGTTGTTATTCTTCATTTTTAAATTTGAACCCGCAAAAAAATTATTACTACAATCCTTTAACTTTACACCACTTAAAAAATGGCGCACATACGCATACTTACTTCTTTTCTTCACTATAAACATCGCGCTCAATCATATCTTGTTGAAATATGTGTTCCAAGACGCAACAAAGCAACAAGCTTCCGCACTAAATTTAGACGTTTTTGAACAGTATCAAATATTACTACTTATCAGCTTTGCGATACTCACCCCAATTTTCGAAGAACTTATTTTCCGTGGTTTTTTACTTCGCTTCTTCTCTGAACGCTTTCCATTTTGGATTGCAGCAGTTGTAACCAGTTTCTTCTTTGGTATTGCTCATACATACTCACTCGGAGTAATGGTAATTACTTTCTTCACGGGGTTATTGATGGCTATTTTATGTAAAAAAACAAATTCCATTATTCCAGCTATGTTACTTCATATTATGAATAATATGTTGGCATTCTTGAGTTAAAAAGAGGTATCATTGTGATACCTCTTTTTACTCTTTTATCACAACTTCAAACTCTTCTTCTGTTAACACTTTTCGATAATTCGTTTTCTTTTCTCCCTCTTCACCAGAAGTTAGGACAGGCGTTAGGATAATTTTCGTTACACTATCTTCTAGTTTTTCAAATCGCCAATAACTATTTTTCGATAATGTAAGGCCTGAATGTGGTATTAACTCTTTTCCATCTTGATCTTTTGCGATAAATTTCACCTCTAATTTTGTTCCATTCAACATTTTATAATTCAACTTCATAGATATAGGAGAAACTTTTAAATCTTCCACTTCTATTTTTTGACCATTTTCCAATTTAAAATGTTTATGGATTGGGATTGTTTTCGTTTCAGCTTTTAATTTATCTCCAGATGCTTTGAAGGAAAAGCCCCATTCTCCTTTCCATGTTGAATTTTCCTCTTTTAAAGAAATATCTCTATATACAACTTGTATATCACATTCTCCTCGAATTTCTAGAGGATTCATTTCATCATCTTTTAAATCTATATTTGAGAAAAATGTATACGTGTACTCATTTATTTTCTTTTCCCCGCCACTACCGCTACCATTTAACAGTTTTCCGTTTATATAAATATCAGGGCTAGGATAAGAACCATCTAAATTGATACGACTAGACTTAAACGTACTATTAACAATAATCTGTCCCTCATCTATGATCACCTCATCTAATCGTACTTCTACACCGTTATCATAAACTGTTTGTCCTATTGTCGTTTTATACTCTTTTAAAGGTTCTCCTCTACTGTTTACGTAGTCTTCCATTTTGCTTCCGATTAACGGTATATCCGCAATCATCCTTCTCATATCTACAGTCATCATCATGATAAATAATGCCGCAGCCGATGTTAGAATAGCTACATTCCGTTTCGTATGAACTTTATTCTTTTTTATTTTTTTACGAATTCGCTTTTTTATTTTCTTTTTCTCTATGTGAGTTAAGTTAACTGCTTCATATTCATTCTCGTCCATTTTTATATCATTTAACATTTCATATGGATCTTTCATTTTCTTCACCTCTTTTCTTATTTATTTCATTCGGTTATGTAAAAATAAAGCCCTTAACTTCTTTCGACCTCTCGATAAACGATTGTATACAAAAGAAGTTTTCACCCCCATCTTTTCTGCAATGTCTTCTACACTATCTTCTTCCACGTAATGCTTCATAAAGATGTCTTTATCGTTCTTCTTTAAATGATCTAATATCTGTTCCATATCATTACTAATTTCATTTTTAGTAGTATCGGTATGCATCGCTATTTCACCTATTTGGTCTAATCCTTTTTCATTTACTGCCTTCGCATATTTCCTCGCATAATCGATAGATTTATATTTTGTAATGGCTGCAATCCAATTTTTTAATGTATTTTTCTCTTCATCATACTTTTCAATATGATTCCAAATCGCGAATAACACATCATCCATACATTCCTCTTGCACATCTTGAAAAGCAGCTAAATGCCTCTGAATAATACTTTTTATAAGTCCCCCGTACTGGTCGATAATAAAGTATAATGCTTTTTCGTTCCTTTTCCTTAGCTGATTAGCAACGTTATCTTCTGTAATTTTCATATGCCCCCTCCTCTCTAACGTGCTCTACATCTATTAATTCGTATCGTTACTACTTATTTCTATCAAATTATATATATTTATTAATAATATCCAAAATAAAAAAGCAGGGAAATTAATTCCCTGCTTTTCTATTTGTTTTATTGCCGGATGGTAAGAAGAACGATAACACCCAAGCAATCCCTGCTAATATTGTTGCAATTAAGAAGGCATCATTAATACCATTAATTGCAGATAGCTTTGAAATTTGTCCGAATAATAGTTGCGTGCTCATCGCATCTCCTGCTTGAGCTGATCCAGCAACTGCAGCTAGGCTTTGGCCCATGCCGTGTACTTTATCAACTAAAATTGGGTTTGACGTTGTTAACATATTGCCGTAATCCGCTACGTGAGCAGTAGTTTGTTGCGTCATAAGCGTGATTAATATCGCTGTTCCAATTGAACCAGCTACTTGTCTTGACGTATTTTGCGTTGCTGTACCGTGAGAAATTAATTTCATCGGCAGTGCATTCATACCAGCTGTCATAATTGGCATCATAATGAATGACATACCAATTGAGCGTATAATATAATCCGTCATAATAACGCTATACGGTGTATCCATCGATAACGTTGTAAATTTGTATGTCGCAAATGTTGTAATGGCTAATCCGACAATTGCTAACGGACGAATACCATACTTATCAAATAGTTTACCTGCAACTGGTCCCATAATTCCCATAATTAATGATCCTGGAAGTAATAATAAACCTGATTCCATCGGTGTAAAACCGCGAATGTTTTGCAAGTATACTGGAAGTAATAACATACCTCCGAATAAGGCCATCGTTACAATCGCGTTAATTACTAATGTGAAAGTGAACGTCGGATATTTAAATACTTGTAAATCAAGCATTTTATTGTCTGTTGTTAACTCTCTCCAAATAAATACCGCTAAACCAATGACACCAATGATAAGTGTTATAACAACTTCTGCACTAGTCCAACCATTATTTCCAGCTTCACTAAATCCGTAAAGTAAGCTACCTAGTCCAATACTTGAACTAATAACACCGAATACATCTAACTTAGTTTTAGACACTGGCTGGGCTAGTGTAAAGAATTTTAAAGATAAGAACGTAATAATTAAACCGATAACAAACATCCCATAGAACATTAAGTTCCAGCTATAGTTTTCAATTACCCAACCTGTTACAGTTGGTCCGATAGCTGGTGCTAAAATCATCGCTACCCCTAGTAATCCCATAGCTGCTCCGCGCTTATGAGGAGGGAATAATGTCATGAAGATATTCATACCAACTGGCATTAAAATACCTGCACCAACCGCTTGAATAACGCGGCCTGTCATCATCATTGTGAAGTTTCCTGATATAGCACAAATGATAGATCCTACAGTGAAGAATAACATTGCTGCTATGAATAATTTACGATACGTAAACCGTGAAACTAAAAATGCACTAATCGGTACTAAAATTCCGTTTACAAGCATGAAGCCTGTAATTAACCATTGTGCTGTTGAAGTTGATACGTTAAATTCATTCATTAATGGAGGCAGTGCAACATTAATGATCGTTTGGTTTAAAATAGAAACGAACATACCGAGAATTAATACAGCTACAACTGCCTTTACATTCACATTCTCTACCGGCAATTGTCTCTTCAGCATTTCTTTTTCCTGTTTTACTTGCTCTTGCTTCCCTGTTTCTAATTCCACTACGTTAGAAGCTTCTGTTTCTTGTTTTTGTTCAAGTTCTTTCTCTACTGTTTCTGCTTGACTTACTTCTATCTTACTTACGGCTGGGACTTGTTCTTCTCCCACATTCGTTTTTTTCTTTCGTAAAAGACGATTTATAAGGAAGAAGACGATTATACAAAATAGTGCATATCCTACAATTGCAATTGAGGACATCTCATCTCCCCCTTACTTATGAATACGAACTGACACATTCATTCCAGGAACAATATTTACTGATTTACTATGATCTAAAGAAATTTTAACTGGTACAACTTGCTTTACTTTCGTATAGTTCGCTGTTGCGTTACTTGATGGTAACATCGAGAATGTATTCGCTGTTGTTAATCCAACTTGTTCTACTTTTCCTGTCAATGTTGTATCTGGATATGCATCTACATACACATCTACTGTTTGGCCTTTTTGAACATCATCAATATTTGTTTCTTCAATATTTGCTGTTACCCATAAATTGCTCATATCAAATGCATAAGCAATCGGGCTACCTGCTCCAACGAATGCATTAGTTGTTGCATTTGATTGTACAACTGTTGCATTTTGCGGAATCGTTACATCTACTGTTTGCTCACCATTTGCTCCTGCTACAGTAACCGCACCTAATTTATCGTTCTCATTGTAGTTTTTTCCGACTTCAGCTTTCCAGTCCGTTAACTTACCTGCTACTGGTGATACAATTGGGATTACTTTCCCGTCAATCTTTGCATTTTCTGTTTTTAAATAGTTTTCCGCTTGATTGTAATAGTAATAACCGCCAATACCGCCGCCAACTAATACAATTAATGTGATAATGTTGATAATTACCATTCTTCGAAACTGATTCATTGCATTCCTCTCCTTATATCGCATATAATTTTTTTCTAAACTATTTACATCCTTAGTGTTTATATTGTTTAATTGTTAATTATATTAACCTTTAAACAAAAAAAGCACACCTTTTACGACGCAAACTATGTTTTGTCTGCATCCTAGCGGTGCTGATTTCTAAAGGACTATCGTTTATAATTATAAATAATTATCCCAAATCTACAACCAACAATTTAAACATATATGTTGGTTAAACAACATTACACTACGCGTGTGTTGTTTAAGTTAAAAAAATTAAACGAGGTGAAGTAAAAATGTCTATTAAAAATACAAATGATCCACGTGTAAAACGAACGAGACAACTCATACAGGATGCTTTTGTCGCTTTAGTAGGCGAAAAGGGCTTTGAAAATGTAACTGTGCAACATATCGCGGAACGTGCTCCTGTAAATCGTGCTACATTTTATAGCCATTACCATGATAAATATGATTTATTAGAAAAAAGCATAGAAGAAATGTTAGAAAAACTAGCTGAAGTAATTAAACCACAAAAACGAAATAAAGAAGATTTTCAGCTCACATTTGACTCACCACATCCAACCTTTTTAGCTTTATTTGAACATATAGCAGAAAATGTGAACTTCTATAACGTTATGCTTGGTGATAAAGCCGCTGGAAATTACTCTTATAAAATGATGAAAACAGTCCAAACACATTTAACATTAAGCTTATCTATTTCACAGCCTGATGATGAAGAACTCATGGTTCCTCGTGACATTCTTATTAGTTATGTTACAGGGGCTCATATCGGAATGATTATGTCATGGTTAAAAAGAGGCATGATTTATACCCCGCATTTCATGGCAATGCAATTAACTCGCTTAATTATTTTAGGCGCTCATACTGCAGCAGGATTAGAAAGGCCATTTTAAAAATGAAAAAAGCGAAGGAAATTACCCTTCGCTTTTTTCTATTAATTAAATGTAATGTTATGTACAGCCTCTTTATCAAGACGTTTAATAACTTCTACAATTAACTTCACTGCGTTTTCATAATCATCACGATGTAACATCGCTGCATGAGAATGAATGTAGCGTGTCGCAATCGTAATTGCCATAGACGGAATACCATTTACAGAAATATGAATTGCTCCTGCATCCGTTCCCCCGCCCGCTACAGAATCATACTGATATGGAATTTGTAATTCATCAGCAACATCAACAACGAAATCACGTAAACCTGTATGACCAATAACAGAAGCATCATATAGAATGATCTGTGGGCCATCACCCATTTTACTTTGTGCTTCTTTTGCTGTTACACCTGGTGTATCCCCAGCAATACCAACATCTACAGCGAATGCGATATCTGGCTTAATATAGTTTGCAGACGTTTTCGCACCACGAAGACCAACTTCTTCTTGTACAGTCCCAACGCCGTATACAACGTTTGGATGCTTTTCATCTTTTAATTGTTTTAATACGTCAATTGCAATTGCACAACCAATTCGGTTATCCCATGCTTTTGCAAGTAACATCTTTTCATTCTTCATCACTTGAAATTCGAAGTACGGTACAACTTGATCTCCTGGTCTTACGCCCCACTCCATCACTTCTTCTTGGCTAGAAGCACCAATATCGATGAACATATCTTTAATGTCAACTGGTTTTTTACGAGCTTCTGGAGGTAAAATGTGCGGTGGTTTTGAACCAATTACACCTGTTACATCTCCTTTACGCGTTACAATCGTTACGCGCTGTGCAAGCATAACTTGCGACCACCAGCCACCAACCGTTTGGAAACGAAGGAAGCCTTTGTCATCAATTTGCGTAATCATAAAGCCAACTTCATCTAAATGACCTGCAACCATAATCTTTGGGCCGTTTTCTTCCCCAACTTTTTTCGCAACTAAACTTCCTAAATTATCAGTAGAAAGTTCATCTGCAAACGGCTCAATATATTTCTTCATTACTTCACGTGGTTCACGCTCGTTACCCGCAATACCGCGTGCGTCTGTTAATTCTTTTAGCATTGTCAATGTCTCGTCTAATTTTATCATTGCCAACACCCTCCTTTTTCTTCAGTCACTTTATTATACAAAAGGAAATTGAAATATTCAAAAATTAAATTAGTATCCTTGTGTTTGACGCTGATGATTTACTTCATTTTTATCTAAATATGCTTTTTCAATTTCTTCTTGTTCAAATTCAAGCGCTTGTCCAAGGCGAAGATAGCTTGTAAATAGTTCAATATAGTTCGTGATAGAAGGTTGATCTGTAAAACGAATCACTTTCGCATATGTGTCTAAGAAAATTTCCACTTGTGTTTTATTCGTTTGCGCACATTTATAGAATAAGAAGTTTTTATCAATTCCTAAATCGATTCCGATTGATAAAATAAAATGCAAACCATCTACGTATTCTTCTAATATTACTTCACGTTCTGACGCTGGTTTATTGCTCCAATATTTAAAACAACGTGTTTCATTTGCAAGTTCTCCAATTTCTACAAGAAGAGCTAACATTTTTTCTTTTAACAATTTCTTCGGTTGTAAGTCATGCTCTTTCACAATACGGTCATCTAACTCTTTTTGTAATTTAAATAGTTGTAGTAAGTCCATTCTATTGTCCTCCTCCAACATCGCATTTTCCGCAACAATGTTGTTTCATCTCAAAGTTCATTATTATTTTTCGTTTCTTATTAACAAGTCAGCTACCTACATCTTTATAAAGATAGCTTGTCCTTAATTTGCAAATACGTTTCAATCATCACTCACAGATTGTTCACTTGATGAAAGTTCCATATCATCCTTCCATTATAGCAGTGTCGTTTCTGCTAGGAAAGATGCACTTCCTCACGAATGAGTTCAAATAAAAAAAGTCAGGAGGATTCTCCTGACTTTATATGCATATTCTTTTATATCGCTATAGCTTTTATATTGATTTTGTCATATCGATAACGACACATCCGTTAATCTTTCCTACTTCCATGTAAACGCTTCCCTGTTATCGTTACAAAAGTTCTTACAAGCACATCTTAATATACTAGAGAGAAATAACTCATTTAATCGTGACGACACTAAGCAGGAAATTTTACAAGTTATTGAATGGTTATGATGAATACAAATAAAAAAACCTTAGAAGAAAGATCTTCTAAGGTTTTAAACAATTAGTTAATGTTGTTTTTTGCAACTGTTGCTAATTCAGCGAAAGCTTTTTCGTCATGAACAGCTAAGTCAGCAAGCATCTTGCGGTTAACTTCGATGCCAGCATTTTTTAAACCGTGCATTAAGCGGCTGTAAGAAAGACCATTCATACGAGCTGCTGCGTTGATACGTGTAATCCATAATTTACGGAAGTCACGTTTCTTTTGACGACGGTCACGGAATGCATACATTAGAGATTTCATAACCTGTTGGTTAGCAACCTTAAATAATGTACTCTTAGAACCGTAGTAACCTTTTGCTAATTTTATAACTTTTTTACGACGTTGACGAGTAACTGTACCACCTTTTACTCTTGGCATAATATTACCTCCTAGTTTGTTCTATATATCAGCCGAACTTATTTTAAGTTGTCAAGCATTTGACGAATGCGTTTGAAGTCACCAGCGCTAACTACACCAGCTTTACGTAGTTTACGTTTAGCTTTTGTAGATTTGTTAGCGAATAAATGGCTTGTGTATGCGTGAGAACGCTTCAGTTTACCAGATCCAGTCTTTTTGAAACGCTTTGCAGCGCCGCGATGAGTTTTTTGTTTAGGCATAGGTATTTCCTCCTCTATCTATTACTTATCGTTTTTCGGTGCTAAAACTAAGAACATACTACGTCCTTCCATTTTAGGCTTAGATTCAATTGTACTAACTTCAGCACAAGCTTCTGAGAAGCGATCTAAAACACGTTGACCGATTTCTTTATGAGTAATGGCACGTCCTTTAAAGCGAATTGACGCTTTAACCTTGTCGCCTTTCTCTAAAAACTTGACAGCATTACGAAGTTTTGTGTTAAAGTCATGTTCATCAATTGTTGGACTTAAACGAACTTCTTTCATGCTAATTACTTTTTGATTTTTGCGCTGTTCTTTTTCTTTCTTCTGTTGCTCAAAGCGGAATTTACCGTAGTCCATAATGCGGCATACTGGCGGTTTCGCATTTGGAGCAACCAATACTAAATCAAGATTAAGACCTGCAGCTAAGTCTAAAGCGTCATTACGAGACTTGATTCCAAGTTGATCGCCGTTTGCGCCAACTAAGCGTACTTCACGTGCACGAATTTGCTCGTTAATCATCATATCCTTGCTAATAGTAAGCCACCTCCAAGGTTTTCTTAGAATACGTTTTGCAATTGTAGAACCCGAACAAAAAAAGTGCGGGCACACGGCACCCACACTTGTAATATCTCTAGTAAGAAATACATTTACCTGCTAACTGCGAATGCGTCCATCAGGTGAGAAGCGGGTGCTTCTACTTGTCAAAACCATATTCTATTATCCTTGATGAGTTTATCATAGGACATGACGTCTGTCAAGAAGACGCGATGTGTTTTACTAACAACAAGAAATATTGTAACAAACAACCAGCATACTTGCAATACTTTTTTATGATAAGTATTGTTTGGTTATTTTTTCTAGATTTTCTTTTTTATAATATATAAAAGAGCCGCGGTATACCGCGGCTCTTTCTTATCGTTTTCCTTCTACTTTAATCATGTCAACAAACGCATCTAATGCGATTGTTTCTGATTTTTGTTCACCATATTTACGTACGTTAACGCCATTTTCAGTAACTTCATTGTCACCTACTACAAGCATGTACGGAATCTTTTGCATTTGTGCTTCACGGATTTTGTAACCAATTTTCTCTTCACGAGTGTCTACTTCAACACGGATACCAGCACGTCGTAATTCATCTTGTACTTTCTTCGCATAGTCTAAATGTACTTGCGGAGAAACTGGAATTACTTGCGCCTGAACTGGAGCTAACCAAGTTGGGAATGCGCCTTTGTATTCTTCAATTAAGAAGGCTACGAAACGTTCCATAGTTGATACAACACCACGGTGAATTACAACTGGACGATGTTGTTTACCGTCTTCACCAACGTAAGTTAATTCAAAGCGTTCTGGAAGTAAGAAGTCTAATTGTACAGTTGAAAGTGTTTCGTCTTTTCCAAGAGCAGTACGAACTTGAACATCAAGTTTTGGACCATAGAATGCCGCTTCACCTTCAGCTTCATAGTAATCAAGACCCATTTCATCCATAGCTTCTTTTAACATACCTTGTGCTTTTTCCCACATCTCATCATCAGCATAATACTTTTTAGTATCTGCTGGGTCACGATAAGATAGACGGAATGAATAGTTTTCTAAACCGAAATCTTTGTACACTTCTAACGTTAAGTTTACAACACGTTTTAATTCTTCTTTAATTTGATCTGGACGAACGAAAATGTGCGCATCATTTAAAGTCATTCCGCGTACACGTTGTAATCCAGATAATGCTCCAGACATTTCATAGCGGTGCATTGTTCCAAGTTCCGCAATACGGATTGGTAATTCACGGTAGCTGTGAATATCATTTTTATAAACCATCATATGGTGAGGGCAGTTCATTGGACGAAGAACTAACTCTTCATTATCCATTTCCATTGATGGGAACATGCCATCACGGTAATGGTTCCAGTGACCAGAAGTTTCATAAAGCTCTCTACTTCCTAATACTGGAGTGTATACGTGATCATAGCCTAAGCTTGCTTCTTTATCAACGATATAACGCTCGATAATACGGCGAATTGTTGCACCTTTTGGTAACCAAAGTGGTAAACCTTGTCCTACTTTTTGGCTATTAGTAAATAGTTTTAACTCTTTACCTAATTTACGGTGATCGCGCTCTTTCGCTTCTTCAAGCATACGTAAGTGCTCATCTAATTCTGCTTTCTTAACGAATCCAGTACCGTAAATACGTTGTAACATTTTATTATTGCTATCGCCGCGCCAGTAAGCACCAGCAACACTTAATAATTTAAACACTTTAATTTTCCCTGTAGATGGAAGGTGAACACCACGACAAAGGTCGAAGAATTCGCCTTGCTCATAGATTGAAATAACTGCATCTTCTGGAAGATCGTTAATTAAATCTAATTTTAACTCATCGCCGATTTCTTCAAAGCGACGAAGTGCTTCTGCACGTGGTACTTCATGACGAACGATTTCTAAGTTTTCGTTCACGATTTTTTGCATTTCTTTTTCGATTTTTTTGAAGTCTTCAACTGTAATTGCTTCTTCCATATCAATATCGTAGTAGAAGCCATTTTCGATTACTGGACCAATGCCAAGCTCAAGCTTAACATCTTTATATATACGTTTTAACGCTTGTGCTAAAAGGTGAGCTGTTGAATGGCGTAAAATATATAAGCCATCTTCAGAGTCTAATGTAATAATAGAAACTGCACCATCTTCTTCGATTGGTGTAACAAGGTCGATCATCTCATCGTTTAATTTTCCAGCCACAGCTTTTTTCTTTAAGCCTGGGCTAATAGAAGCTGCGATTTCTTCAGTTGTTACTCCTTTTGGAAACTCCTTCACAGCTCCATCAGGGAAAGTAATTTTAACTACATCTGCCATCACTGGTCACTCCTCTTTTTTTTCAAAATAAAAAACACTCATCCCATAAAAAGGGACGAGTGTTGAATTCGTGGTTCCACCCTTGTTCCAATTAACCTTATTGTTAATTGCTCAAGTTCAACATAACGGTGTTGTCCGTTAGCAATTACTAGAAAAACGTTCACTGCTAAAGTTTAGAGGTGGTAAGTAATAATCCCGTAATAGGAAGCTCGCACCCTAAGGCTTCCCTCTCTGAAAATCGTAGAAAACTACCCATGTCCTCATCATAACATTTCGATATATTTCATTTATGTAGGTAATTATATGCTCAAAAACTTAGAAAATCAAGGGCGTTACCTTTATTTTTTAAATTTTTCACGTTGCGCTCAAATTCATGTAATCCATGTAGTTGCACTCGTTCCTGAAATACATTTCGCAAAGTAATAATCATATTATGATCTTGTTCTTTCGTATATAAATAAATCTTTTTCGGCGAAATAGAAAGAAGTGGTGCAATTACTTTCGTATCAATATATACATCCTGTTTCTTTAATAATTCTTCATCTATATATTGAACCAATTTATCCTGTTTTAAACGTCTACCTTTATCATCATAGAAAATAAAACTTTCATCAAAAATAAGATGCACACAGGACAAACGTGATTTCCGGCTACTTACTTGTTGGCGAAGTGTCTCAATGAACATTTGATATTCCTGCTCCATCTTATACTCATCAATTGCAACTTCAGCAAGCCTAGCTATCATTTCCCTATATGTACGAAGACGAAAACGAACGTATGATGAAAACGAGAATGAGAGCGGATCACAAAGCCAATCATTCAAAGACGACGCAATATAAGATTCAAATTTTTGACGTGTTAAATCACGAGCTACTCCTTTTCTTCTTTCCTTTAAAATCTCATGTGCCATATGCAATATTTGATGACACTCTTCTTGTTCTTCATAAAAAAACTTTTCCTTTAAAATGGTGTGAATCCATTCATTTTGTTTCACATTCATAATGAAATATAGTAATACTGGCAATAAAATCTTTTCAATATAATTCGATTCACATAATGGTATATGGATAACAACCTTTTGTTCGTTTAAATATACACTTGTTTCCTTATATAAGGATTCCGTTCTTTTCGTTAGTTGTCTGTATACGTGCACAGCATCATTTTTTTCTTCGAAGCAAATTTCAATCACTTTTGTCCCCCCCCTTTATCCCCGCTCTAAAGGATTGCATCTATACGTTACAAATCCTATAAGAGTCCGATCTATGGAAGTTCACTCTTAGTAGAAACCTATCTCCCATTGTTAGAACATCCACTCGATATGGCTTGCTAATTTTATATATATTAAGGGAGGGAGAAAAAAATGATACAAGCTACTCTGAAAAAATGATTAAAATAAAAAAGAGCAAGCTTCTCAGCTCGCTCTTTACTTATTACGACGGTTCTTCCCGCCAATTGGGATTGGCTTCGCTAAATATTTAATTCGTTCCATAATACGGGCCGCTTTCATCTCTTCTGCTTCACCGCGCTGTGTATACGTTAAATGATGTTCCAACTGTTTGAAATCAAAGTTAGATGTAAAGAACGTCGGTAAGTTTTCCAACATACGGAACTGTAAGATTGCACCGAGTACATCATCACGTACAAAACTTGACATCGCTTCTGCCCCGATATCATCTAACATTAATACTTGTACACGTTTGACAGCATCAATCTTTCCGCTAATCGAATTATCTTGAATCGAACTTTTGATTTCACGTAAAAATTCAGGGAAGTATACGAGCATCGAACTAATTTTCTTTCGCGCAAGCTCATTTGCAATTGCCCCTAAAAGATACGTTTTCCCTACACCAAATTTACCGTACAAATATAAACCTTGTGCTTTTTTACCTGGTTCGTATGTGTTTAAAAATTCATTCGTTGCACCTATTGCATCAATACGTGCATCTAAATCTGAAGGGTCTAAATTTTCCATAGTTGCCTGCAAAATGTCAACTGGCATATATACACTTTGAACAAGTTTTTCATATTTTTTTCTCTCATCATATGCTACTTTTCTAATACAACGATCGTATTGAATATCAATCATCTTACCTTGGATGACGAGCTTCGGCTCATATCCTTGTAGCATATTTTTACATGACCCTAAATCTGGACAATCCGCACACCCTACACTTTGTCCAATATATTCATATAACTTCACAAGACTTCGTTCAATCATAGAAGTCGTTACTTCACCTTTATGTTCGTCTATAAATTCTTTCACACGAGGGTGCGCCATCACTTCTGCCTTTA
Organism: Bacillus sp. FSL R9-9410; assembly: GCF_038050385.1. Lineage (NCBI taxonomy): Bacteria > Bacillati > Bacillota > Bacilli > Caryophanales > Bacillaceae > Bacillus > Bacillus sp. FSL R9-9410. The sequence goes on along the minus strand of NZ_JBBOTV010000001.1, from coordinate 294,446 downwards.
AGACTTCATATCTATTTTTAAAGTTTTTATTTTCCATTAATTTCGTAAATGAATTTTGAATATGCTCCATTTTCTCACCTCAAAGAGCGTTCATTTTCTTTTATTAATCACGCTTATATTTTTTCAATACTTCTTCTAATCGTTTCCGTTCATCTTCTAACGTACTTGCATCTTTTTTCGCACTTACGTCATTTTTTACAGGTTCTTTCTCTTCTTCTTTCGACTCTTCTTTAAGCCAATCTGGTACCATTTCTTTTCTCACTGTTTTCTTCGCTGTACGACCTTTTTTCTTCGTCTCAGCCCACTCTTGATATTGACGATTCTCTTCTTTCGCTAGCGCCATCGCCTCGCCTACTGTACCAACCTTTTTTCGCGCCCAATGTCCAGCAATCTTCTCGACATACGTTTTAGCAAGCTTCATATCTGAGCGTAGCATAACGTAATATATAAGTACATTCACAACCCCTGGCGTTAACTTTTGGTTTATCATTACATCCTCAACGATTTGCAAGTCCGCTTTCGTCGCCTCTGCACCGCCTGAAATCTCTTTCAATAGTTGTTTTGGCGAGATTTCCTCTAACTGCTTCATTAGCATCTCTTCTTGCGTAGATGGCTCTTTCTCTTTCATTGTACGAGCAGCATGAGGTTGCACTCTTTCACTTAATACAGGTAACGCTTGACCATTTTCGAATTGATACCAATCGCGTGCTCCCTTCCGAAGCCTTTCGATATCAATTGTTTGTATCTCTGTCACTGCGCCAAGAACGATATTTTGCATCGATAACACATCTACACCGTACACATACGCGAGTGTAATGACACATTCTCTCACTTGATCTGTAATCGCCTTTTTAGGAACAAGCGCTGATAGTCCGTCTACAAATAAAGAGAAATCAAAGAAATCATTCCAAACTTTCGGAGCATCCCCATTCTCGTTACTTGGCATAATTGTCGTTTTCGGAATACGCAATTCTTCTTGCGCATATTCAAACTGACCTGGGTTAAACGAATCAAATATATCGTTGAAGGAGCGCGTAACATTTTCATAAGAAGCAAAATCGAATTCTTCTTCTAAGAAATATTGCTTTACTTGGTTGTATTTTGTCCGACTCAAGCGATTATATAAAAAGATACTTAAAACAATATCATCAAAAAACTGCTTCGGAGATAAAGGTGGTTGCAATTCATATATAAACATTCGAATATCTTTTTCTTTCTTAATATATACATTTAAAAGACCAATCGCTTCTAACTTTACTCGTTCCCCATATATTTCAGGAAGTTGCATTTGCATAGTCACCATAAGGGAGTGATGTGTATTCTCTTTTCCAAACACACGATCTTGCTCTAACTCTCCCCATAGTGTCATGTATAAGCTAAAAGCTCTACTACCTATTAACGGCTGATACAACATCGTTAATACTTTCCGGTCGTAATTATGTAACAACCCTTTCGCACTTACTTTATAACGATCAATCGGCAATAGCTCCATCCATGACTGTTTTTCCATTCTTGCTTTTCCTTTCTCTCATCCAATCTAACCTACATTTCACTCGTTCTATCTTTATTATATAATTTATTAGCGAAAAAGAGCTATTAGCTTCCGCTTCTAGCTCTCTTATCTCGTTTACTTACAATATATAAAGGGATTCCTTCTACTCTCTCTCTTTTTGCAGTATATCTTTTAATTCTTCAATAAATACATTTAAATCTTTAAATTGACGATACACAGAAGCAAAACGTACGTAAGCAACATCATCAATATCACGAAGTTCTTCCATAACAATTTCACCAATCATATCACTTTTCACTTCTGATATACCTAAGTTACGAAGTTCACGCTCCACACTTTGTGTTACTTCCTCTAACTGCCTTAAAGATACAGGTCTTTTTTCACACGCTTTAATTAAACCGCGTAAAATTTTCTCTTTATTAAACTCTTCTCGTGTTCCTTCTTTTTTAACAACGATAAGAGGTGATTCTTCTACTCTTTCAAATGTCGTAAAGCGACTTAAACAACTTTCACACTCTCTTCTTCTTCGAATAGAGCGCCCCTCGTCTACCGGACGCGAATCTAACACTCTTGTGCCATTATGAAAACAGGATGGACAACGCAATTCATTCACTCCTTTACACTATAATCTTTATTCTTTCGCTACTCACCTACATGTGACAATATATATACAATATTATATAACTCATTCTTCTATAATGACCACTCTAAGTTATTACATATCGTGATCCTATTTTATATAAACTAAAAAAGAGGTGCATTATACACCTCTTTACATTTTAAATCAATTATGTTCTTTTTTAAAGAGCTTTTGTTTCTCTCTGCTTAATTTCGAAGCTACCAGTGCCTCGAGGAAGCTCGATGCTCTCACGCGTTTTCGCGTTTAAACCTTCTGCAATATATTCTGCAGCAACATTTGGATCAATACGATCCCCACAAGTATAAACATCAATACTTGCGTAACCGTGCTCCGGAAAGCTATGAATTGTTAAATGTGATTCCGAAATAATTACTACTCCACTTACACCTTGTGGTGCAAATTTATGAAAAGCAACCTCACGTACTTCAGCACCAGCTCTTAGTGCTGCATCCACAAATAATTGTTCAATATACGGCATGTCATTAAGCTTGTCGAAATCGCAATCCCAAAGTTCAGCGATTACGTGACGACCCATCGTATCCATAGTATCCATTCTACAGTTCCCCCTTGTAAATTTATTCTAACTGTTCGAATTGAAAACTAATTTGCAATTTGGCTTGCTCCACTACCACGGGGGAAAGTTAGTCCAGAGAGGTCCTAACCCTTTAAGTAGTGACTACGTACCTCAGCTCTTAAGTTTACGAGTGTTAGTATACTTTGTTTATTTTCATTTTGCAACAACAGTTTTTTCGATTTTCTGTCATAATTTCCTCTTTACTTTTCCCTAAAAAAAATAAACGATTCACAAATACAGTAATCACAACGTTTTTTGGTCTGTCCACTATTTGAAAATATACCCATATAATTTTTTTCTTTTCAGAAAAAAATAAAAAAAGAGAGCAAATATTCACTTGCCCTCCCTCTATTTCACTTAAATATGTTGTACATTTTCTTGTTTTGCTAATTCATCAACAACTAACGTTACAAGATCTACAACACGACGAGAGTAGCCCCACTCGTTATCATACCAAGCAAGTACTTTCACTTTACGCTCACCCATTACCATTGTAGATAAACCATCAATAATAGCTGAGTGTGTATTTGTATTAAAGTCGATAGACACTAAAGGCTCTTCGCTGAATTCTACAATTCCTTTTAACGCACCGTTTGCAACAGTTTTGAATGCTTCATTAATATCTTCAACTGTTACATCACGTTTTACGTCTACTACTAAATCAACAAGAGACACGTTTGGTGTTGGTACACGAAGTGCCATACCATGGAGTTTTCCGTTTAAGTGTGGAAGAACTTTTGCAAGCGCTTTCGCAGCGCCCGTCGTTGTCGGAATGATAGACTGTCCGCAAGCACGCGCTCTTCTTAAATCTTTATGTGGGTTATCAATATTATTTTGGTCATTTGTATAAGCGTGAACAGTTGTCATTAAACCGTTTTCAATTCCGAACTGCTCATCTAACACCTTTACAACAGGCGCTAAACAATTTGTTGTACAAGATGCATTTGAAATAACGGTATGTTTTGTAATATCTAATTGGTCTTCGTTCACACCAACTACAATTGTTACATCTTCATTTTTACCAGGAGCTGTTAAAATAACTTTTTTCGCTCCAGCTTCAACATGAAGAATTGCTTTTTCTTTCGAGTTGAATTTACCAGTTGCTTCAATTACAACTTCAACACCCAGATCTTTCCAAGGCAATTCCTTTGGATCGCGGTTGTTTAAAAGGCGAATCATTTTCCCATCAACTAGTAGGTGATCTTCAAATGCTTCCACTGTTCCGTCAAACTTTCCATGAACTGTATCATATTTAATTAAATGTGCTAACGTTTCTGATGGATAGCTTGCATTGATTGCTACAATTTCGAATGCGCTTTCTTTTATTGCTTGACGAAATACCATTCTCCCAATACGTCCAAATCCATTAATTGCCACACGAGTCATAATATGTTGTCCCCCTTGAATGCGTTATACTATTTATCTCCAATCCCAATAATAGTATAACACAAAAAGGAGATATGTCACTAAGCATTTTCATTAATTTCGCAATTTTTTAATCAATAATGTTCCATTCTTTCAAAATAGCCGCTAATTGTGTTTTCGCTTCAATAATTGTGCCATCATTATAAATTACTTCATCTGCCTTCTTTACTTTTTCTTCTAGTGGCATTTGAGATTGAATACGCGCTGTTGCTTCTTCTTCTGAAAAGTTATTTCGTTTCATTAAACGTTCCAATTGCGTATTCGGTGTGACTGCTACAACTACAACACGATCAACAAGATTTGTTAATTTACTTTCAAACAAAAGAGGGATATCTAACACAACCGCTTGCATACCTTCTTTTATGTACATCTCCTTTTGTGCATTCATTTCTTCACGCACTGCAGGGTGAACAATTTTGTTTAACTGCAATCGTTTTTCTTCATTATAGAAAACGACACTTCCAAGCTTCGGGCGATCCAGCTCCCCATTTTCTTGTAACACTTCCGTTCCAAACACCTCTACAATTTTGTTATATGCTGGTTTTCCTCGTTCTACAACTTCTCGCGCAATAATATCTGCATCAATAACCGGTATACTCATTTCACGAAACATTTCTGATACCGTACTTTTTCCGCTTGCAATGCCTCCTGTTAATCCAATTATTACTGTCATAATAATCCTCCTCATAATATCAAAGGCGCGAAACTAATGTTCCACGCCCCTACTTACATTTTCCAAATCCCAATAATAATGAGTAATACCCCAGGCAGGAATGTGAATTTTTGTAACCATTTCATATTCGATAAAATCGTACCAAGCTTCATTCCAATAAATAAAAATAAAGAACTCATAACCGCGACTAATACCGCCATCATCGCCGGTGCATAACCTAATAAAGATGCACCAATTCCAGCACCAAACGAATCTACAGAAAGAGCGATGCCGAGAAGTAACGCTTCTCCTGCAGAGATAGTTCCTGATTTATCAAAATCGGCAACAGTCGGCTTCCGCAAAATTTGAATCACTAACCCTAGAGAAGCAATTTCTAACTTCCAAACCTTCTCTTCTTGCTTCGGTTCTTCTTTTTTATCACTTCGAAAAAATTGGTATAATACCCAAATCCCGATTCCAATAAGAACAAACCCACCGATACGCGTTGCGATAACAGGTGAAAATATTTTCGCAATCATATGTCCAATTCCCATGGAAACGAGCATGACAGCCGCTGAACAGATTCCGATAATTATAATTGATTTTAGTGGAATTCTTACACTTCTTAATCCGTATGTTAGCCCCACACTACAGCTATCTAAGCTTAATGTAAAAGCTAATAAAATAAGAGATAAATAAAGATACATCGGTAAGCTCCTCCCTTATACATAGCTCTGCTCTATGTATATGACAAATGCCTATCCGATGTTATCCCTTTTCTATATTCTAGGCTGACAAATTGGGCAGTAATGTGTTCCCCTTCCGCCAACAACTGTTTTTTCTAATAGCGTACCGCAAGTCACACACGGTTCTCCTTTTTTTCCATATACATTTAGAAGTTCCTGGAACGAACCAATTTGTCCTTGCGAATTAATATACGTTCTAATTGTACTTCCGCCACGCTTAACCGCTTCGCCCAGCGTTGTAACAATCGCCTCATAAATTCTTTCTACTTCTTCTTCTGTTAAAGATGCAGCTTCTCGTTCTGGATGAATTTGCGAACGGAATAATACTTCATCTACATATATATTTCCAAGCCCCACTAAAAGACGCTGATCTAATAATACAACTTTTATTTTGCGATTTGTCTTTTGCAATCTTTCTTGTAAGTACTGCGGTGTCAATTCAGCATCAAATGGCTCTGGTCCTAAATCAGCAAGAGGCATTTGAGCAAACTCTTCACCTTTCTTAAAGAGATGCATCGTACCAAACTTTCTCACATCTTTATAATGCAATTCAGTTCCATCTGTAAATAAGAAACGTACGTGTGTATGTTTATCAATTGGCTCATCCTCTTGATGAAGTAAAAACTTACCTTCCATACGCAAATGTGAAACAATTACATAGTTTGTTACATACAAAAGCAAAAACTTACCTCTTCGCTTTATATTCTCGATCATCTCGCCTCTTAACATATCTTTAAAGATTTCTGCATCGTCCGGTCGTTTCACTATTTTTGGATAAGTGATAATTACATCTTCAATCACTTTTCCCGTTACAAGATTTTCAAGTGTCCGTCTAACATTTTCAACCTCTGGTAATTCCGGCATTTTATCACTTCCTTATTTCGCGTCGTACCAAGTTGGACCGTAAGAATAATCAACTTTGAGCGGAACTGCTAGTTCAATTGCATGCTCCATTACTTCAGGTACAAGCTTCTCTAATTTTTCCAATTCTTCTTTTGGTGCTTCAAATATCAATTCATCGTGTACTTGTAGAAGTAGGCGAGCTTGTAGGCCTTCTTCTTCTAAGCGATCCGCCATAATAATCATAGCCTTTTTAATAATATCCGCCGCACTACCTTGAATTGGTGTATTCATTGCTGTACGCTCTGCAAAGCTACGTAAATTAAAGTTACGGCTCGTAATTTCTGGAATGTAACGACGGCGATTTAATAACGTTGAAACATATCCTTTTTGCTTCGCATCTTTTACAATGTCAGCCATATATTCTTGTACTCCAGGGAAGCTTTCTAAATACCTTTCGATAAATTCCCCTGCCGCTTTTCTCGTGATTCCTAAGTTTTGTGAAAGGCCGTAATCACTAATACCGTATACAATGCCGAAGTTTACAGCTTTTGCTTGTCGTCTCATATTAGATGTCACTTCATCTTTTCCAACACCGAATACATCCATAGCTGTTTTCGTATGAATATCCATGTCATGTTGGAACGCTTCAACTAAACCTTCATCTTTTGCAATGTGAGCAAGCACACGAAGTTCAATTTGTGAATAATCGGCTGCGTACATAATCCATCCTTCTTCTGAAGGAATAAACGCCTGACGAATCTTCCTTCCCTCTTCTAAGCGAATCGGGATATTTTGCAAGTTTGGTTCCGTTGAACTTAGTCGTCCTGTTTGCGTTAACACTTGGTTAAAGCGAGTATGAATTTTAGATGAATCGTCATGTACAACTTTTAGTAACCCTTCAATATATGTAGAGTTTAGTTTCCCTAATTGACGGTAGTGTAAAATCTTCGGAATGATTGCATGATGATCCATAAGCTTGTCTAGTACATCAGCAGACGTAGAATAACCTGTTTTCGTCTTTTTAATAACAGGTAAATTTAAGTTTTCAAACAGAATAACCCCAAGCTGCTTCGGTGAATTAATATTAAATTCCGTTCCTGCAAGCTCATAAATCTCTTGTTCCATTTCCTTTAATCTACCCGCAAGCTCTTCTCCCATATTACGAAGACGCTCCGTATCAACTGTAACACCTTTCACTTCCATGTCAGCTAATACACGAGCAAGCGGTAATTCTAACTCTGTAAATAGTTCATATTGCTCATTCTTTTCTAACTCTTCTACGAATGTTTGCTTCACATCGAATAATACATGCACTTTACGAGCGACATGCTCAGCTACTACCTCTTGCTCAGGAACAGCACGCTTCGCACCTTTCCCGTAAACTTCTTCGTCAGATTTTACCGCATGTGTTTCTTTCATTTTCGCAACAGTACGGAAATCCTTATCGGTATCAGCTGGATCAAGTAAATAAGCGGCAATTAATAAATCAAAGTCAATCCCTTGAATATCTACACCTTTCCACTTGAGAGCAACGATAGCACGCTTCGCATCAAATGTATGTTTTCTCATTTCTCCATTTGCAAGCCACTCTTTAAAAGCATCCGATTTAAGAGCAACATCGGCCGGAATGAAGTAACAACCATTTTCATTTTGAATACCAAAACCTTGAATATCAGCTTTATGATAGTTATCTTCTTGCACTTCAACAATAAGCGCACTATCTTGCTGAAGTATTTCTTCTGTAACTTCTTCTACAATATCAAATGTAATATCATCTAATTCAGCTGGAGCTGTTTCTTCTGGTGTAACACCTAACTTATTTAAAAGGGATGTAAATCCTAAATTCTCGAACATTGGAATCAAATCGCTTGGTTCATACCCTTTATATGCCATATCATCTACATGCACAGTAATCGGTGCGTCTGTAATAATAGTCGCCAGTTCTTTACTCATAAGAGCTTGTTCTTTATTCGCTTCTAACTTTTCTTTTAATTTCTTTCCACTCACTTGATCTAAGTTTTCATATACTGCTTCTACCGTTTCAAATTGCGTTAATAATTTAATGGCTGTCTTCTCACCAACACCTGGTACACCTGGAATGTTATCTGATTGGTCTCCCATTAAACCTTTCATATCGATAATTTGCTTTGGTGATAAGCTATATTTCTCAAATAAAGCTTCTTTCGTATATTCATCTACTTCTGTAATCCCTTTGCGAGGAATACATACGAGTGTATTATCTGAAACAAGTTGCAGTAAATCTTTATCTCCTGAAATAACTTTCACATGAAACCCTTGCTCACTCGCTTCTTTCGCTAACGTTCCCATAATGTCATCCGCTTCATAGTTTTCTAATTCATAGCGCGGAACATTAAATGCATCAAGTACTTCGCGAATAAATGGGAATTGCTCTGATAGTTCAGGTGGAGTCTTTTGACGTCCTCCCTTATAATCACTATACGTTTTATGACGGAACGTTGTTTTCCCCGCATCAAACGCCACAAGCATATGCGTCGGTTTTTCTTCCTCTAATATTCTCATTAACATCATCGTAAAACCATAAATTGCGTTCGTATGTATACCTTTGTCGTTATTTAAAAGCGGTAGTGCAAAGAAAGCACGATACGCGATATTATTACCATCTACTAATACGACTTTTTTTTCCAAACTACAAACCTCCCCATACAAATTTGAAACGATTTTTCCACAGAAAAAAACCGTTCCTATCCTCTCTCTATATTAACATGACTAATAGAGAGAAGAAAAATAACGGTTTTTTTCTATCATATATAAACAGACTTACATTGGCATAAAAGGGAAGTGACGAGAATAGCATAACTACTCTCGTCCAAAATTACTCCTTGGATGAAGGGGTTTTCATATATTATATTAACAGAGCTTTATTAATATTTAATTAAGCCATTGTTAATATATTGTAAATATCCTTCATCCTATTTTTCAGTAGCTGATTTTGGTAAAACAACTGTAAATGTTGTTCCTTCTCCAACCTCACTATCCACTGTAATCGTACCTTGATGTGCTTCAACTAAATGCTTTACAATTGATAAACCAAGACCCGTTCCACCCGTATTTCTACTTCTCGCTTTATCCACTCGATAAAAACGTTCAAATATACGAGGGATTTCTTCTTTACTAATACCAATTCCAGTATCCGACACCTTTATATACGCATTATATTTATCCTCTAATAATTCAACTGAAACAACGCCTCCAGCCGGCGTATATACGATTGCATTATTAATTAAATTAATAAAGATTTGTTTTAAGCGGCTCGGATCTCCAATAACGGAAACTCGTTTCAATACATTCACTTGTAAAGAGATTTCTTTTTCACCCGCTTTATTATCAAGCACCATGTGAATGTCTTCAAGAAGCTCCTTCATATCAACCGTACCCATATTTAATCTAAACCCTTGCTGCTCAATTTTTGACAAATCTAATAAATCTTCAATTAATCCTTGCATACGCTCACTTTCTTTTAAAATGATATGCAAGAAATGTTCGCAGAATTTTTTATTATCCATCGCTCCGTCCAAGAGTGTTTCTGAAAAACCTTTAATAGAAGTAATCGGTGTCTTCAATTCATGAGAAACATTCGCTAAAAAGTCTTTTCTCATTTGTTCTAATTTCTTTAACTCTGTAATGTCATGGAATACGAGAACAATCCCTTTCCACTCATGGTTTGTCCCAATAATTGGCGCTCCATATACTTCGAAATGCTTGCGCTCAATACCTAGCGGCAATAACATTTGTTTACGCACTTTCACTTCTGTCATAAAAATTTCTTCCACAAGCTCAATAATTTCCGTATGGTGAAACGATTCATAATATAAACGGTCTAAATATTCTTCATCTGTTACGTGGAAAGTCTCCTTATAAGAACGGTTTACAAGGTTTACATAACCACGGCTATCAATTAAAATCATTCCGCTTCCCATATTTTCAATTAATGTGTGCAAACGATCTTGTTGCATTTCTTGTTCGAGTGTCATCTCTTGTAAATTACGAGCTAAAATATTAATTGCTTTACTCAACATTCCTGTTTCATCCGAATGACTTTCATATGCACGCGCTTTATAATTACCCTTCGCTAATTCAATCGCAACTTTCGTAACTGATTCAATCGGCCTAATATATTGTCCTGTAATTTTGACACCTAGGAATACAACTACGAGACAAGCAATGACAAATCCGATAATTAATAATCCCCACGTTTTTTGGTGAACGTCCCTCAAAGTATCAATTGTACTTTTCACCAAAATGTATCCTTGTTTCCCTTCTACATCCTGGACGAACACAGTATGATAAAATTCATTCTTTTGATCTGTTTCTTTCGTAATGACTTTATTTTTTTGTTTTCCTGCTTCAGAAGAAAGTTCTTTAATCATCTCTTGACTAAATGCAGATTGTTTCCCTCCGCTATATTGAACTTTCTTTTTTTCATCCACAAATATAATAGAAGCTGGTATTTGTTCTTCTAACTTTTCAAATACATACGGCTTTTTTAAAACAGAATCAAACCCTTGCTCCTCTGCTAATACAGCAACATACTGTGTCTCTTTTATCATTCTCTCTTTAGCATGATCTATATAGTAGTTTTCAAATACAGTTTCTAATAATACACCTAGTCCAACTAAAATAAAAACGATAAGAGAAACAAATGTAAAAAGAAGCCTGGAACGAAACTTATTCATCCACTTTTGGCTCCTCTAATTTATAACCTAAACCACGTATCGTTTTAATGTACGTCGGTTTTTTCGTATTTTGTTCAATTTTATCGCGTAAATGGCTAATATGGACATCAACAATTCTTGTATCACCGGCAAAATCATAATTCCATACAGCACTCAATAATTGGTCACGAGTTAATACACGACTTTTATTTTTCGCAAGATAAACAAGTAACTCAAATTCTTTCGGTGTTAGCTCCAGTTTCCTTCCTTGGAAGTACGCTTCATAAAACTCCGGTAAAATTTTAAGCTCTGCAATTATGATGCTCTCTTCATCTGGCGTTTCCGAAACTTTTTCTTCTTGCTGTAATTTCGTGCGGCGCAAAATCGCTTTCACACGAGCAACAACTTCCCTTGGACTAAATGGTTTCGTCATATAATCGTCAGCCCCAAGCTCAAGACCTAGCACCTTATCAAATTCATCATCTTTTGCTGTTAACATTAAAATCGGCGTCATAACACGCTGCAATCGTAATTCTTTACAAACTTCCATACCATCCATTTTTGGAAGCATTAAATCTAATATAATTAAATCTGGGCGTTCTGTTGTCGCTTTTTGAAGCGCCATTTCTCCATCCATTGCTGTTATAACTTCAAACCCAGCTTGTTGTAAATTAAATTCAATTAAAGTTAAGATAAATTCCTCATCATCAACTACTAAAATACGATTGTTCATTCTTTTCCTCCAAGTTATAGACTTGAAACCTTCTTCATCCTAGTATTTTCCCCGTTATTCTCATCATACTAGAAAACAAGGTCTCCCTCAATATAATTGTCTATTCATGGAGCTCGTTTGTACTAGAGTTTCGGAAAATAAAAGCAATCGTAACTTCATTCCCTCTATCCGGCCGCTATCCAAACTTTATAGATGCATCTATCTTTTTTAAACTCTTTTTCCGTATGAACTATAAAATCTCGATTTTCCGCTAGGAAAAATGAAAGAGCATACGCTATTTTATAATCTGGTGTTTCATATCCATCAAATACTTTCCCGTACATTTCATTCGCGATTGAATCGGCCCATACTTCAGCTTCTCTTATCGTTTCAAAAATAATGTCTTCCCTTTCCCATTTCACAGTTATATCACCCTTTCCAAATAAAAAGTAGCGCTAGTCATATCCTTAATAAGAATATGACTAGCGCTACTTTTATATCATTCTAACTTTCATTTTTTAAAAATTATCTAATGCTTTTTCCATAATGGAAACAGATTTAAAAGGTGGTGTTACTGTTAATGAACCTTTTACAACAGTTTCTCCTTTTTCATCATGAGCAATTACAAGCATATCAATTGTATGTTCCTCCTCTGAAACAGCCACAACTTCAAAGTGGATTTGTAACGTTTCATAATGGTGAACATGTTTCACGAACGTAAGGTCCTTCCTAGTAATATGACTACCTGGACCTGGTAAATATTTCGTAACCGCCGTTGTAATCAGCCCCGTTAGCATAATGCTTGGGACAATCGGCTTTTCATACGGAGTTTGGGATGCGTAATCATGCTGAATATATAATGGATTGGCATCATTCGTTAACCCTAAATACAATAACAAATCTTTATCCTCAATTTTTTCAGTGATAGATAATTTCTCTCCTACTGTAATTTCATCCATTTTACGACCAATTTGAACTTTTTTCTTTAACATGTTACAACCCCCTCCGATTTTTTCACCTTATTATCCTACTAAAAGCGATACCTTATCCGAAATTTACTATGATGAGGGCAATGTATAGTATAAGTCTATAGTTTCATTATAGGATACACCGAATGATAGCGTTTTCATATTATTTCAAAAAAACATTTCAATATATAGTAGAAAAAGATTCGGGGCCCCGAATCTTTTTCCGCTTATATTTAATTATTAAACAAGAACTTTCATAACGTTACGTACAGATTCGACAGAGCGATCTAACGCTTCTTTTTCATCTGCAAGAAGTTCTAATTCAATAATTTTTTCAATTCCGTTACCACCTAGAATTACTGGTACCCCTAAGTAAATGTCACTATAACCATACTCACCTTCAAGGTATGCAATAGCAGGTAATACACGGCGTTGATCTTTCAAGATTGCTTCTGTCATTTCAACTAAAGAAGCTGCTGGCGCATAATATGCACTACCGTTTCCTAATAAGCCTACAATCTCGCCGCCACCCTTACGTGTACGTTCTACAATTGCTTCTAAACGCTCTTTTGGAATTAATGTTTCTAACGGAATGCCACCTGCATAGGAATAGCGTACAAGAGGAACCATATCGTCACCATGTCCACCAAGAACAAATCCTGTAATGTCTTTCACAGAAAGGTTTAATTCTTGTGAAATGAATGTACGGAAACGAGCTGTATCTAATACGCCCGATTGACCGATAACACGCTCTTTCGGGAATCCTGCTTCTTTAAATACAGAATATGTCATTGCATCAACTGGATTTGTTAATACAACAATAATCGCATTTGGTGAATGTTTTGCAATGTCGCGCGTAATACTTTTCATAATTTTAGAGTTTGTTGCTACTAAGTCATCACGGCTCATACCAGGCTTACGCGCAATACCTGCTGTAATAACGACAACGTCAGAATCAGCAGTATCTGCGTAATCAGATGTACCAATAATGTTAGCATCAAAACCTTGTACTGGGCTCGCTTCTAACATATCTAACGCTTTCCCTTTTGTTGGATTTTCCAGCTGTGGAATGTCCACTATTACAACATCTGCAAGTTCTTTTTGTGCTAATAAGAATGCTGTTGTTGCTCCTGTAAATCCTGCACCGATGACTGAAACTTTCTTGCGTTTGATTGTCATAATTTACCCCCCGCTTTAATTATGCGTTTTTGATTATCGCTACATCCATGTTTTTAATAAGTTCATTAGCGAACTCAGAACATTTCACTTCTGTTGCACCTTCCATTAAGCGTGCGAAATCATAAGTTACTACTTTTGATTCAATTGTTTTCTCAACTGAATCAGTTACTAAATTCGCAGCTTCGTTCCATCCTAAGTGCTCTAATAATAATACACCAGAAAGAAGAACAGACGATGGATTTACTTTATCTAAACCTGCATATTTTGGAGCTGTACCATGTGTAGCTTCAAAGATAGCATGTCCAGTCACATAGTTAATGTTTGCACCAGGTGCAATACCAATTCCACCTACTTGTGCAGCAAGTGCATCCGAGATGTAGTCTCCGTTTAAGTTCATTGTTGCAACAACATCGAACTCACGTGGACGAGTTAAAATTTGTTGTAAGAAGATGTCTGCAATAGAATCTTTTACGATGATTTTCCCAGCAGATTCTGCTTCTGCCATCGCTCTATTCGCTGCATCTTTACCATCTTTTTCAACGATGCGATCATATTCAGCCCAAGTAAATACTTTGTCGCCAAATTCTTGTTCAGCTACTTCGTAACCCCAGTTTTTGAAAGCACCTTCTGTAAATTTCATAATGTTTCCTTTATGAACTAATGTAACAGAAGAACGTTTTTCGTTAATTGCATATTGAATTGCAGCACGAACCAGACGCTTTGTCCCTTCCTCTGAAATTGGTTTAATACCAATCCCTGATGTTTCTGGGAAACGAATTTTATTAACGCCCATTGCTTCTTTTAGGAATGCAAGAACTTTTTCTGCTTCTGGAGAACCTTGTGCATATTCAATACCAGCGTAAATATCTTCTGTATTTTCACGGAAAATAACCATATCAGTATCTTCCGGACGTTTTACAGGTGAAGGAACACCTTCAAAGTAACGAACTGGACGTAGACATACATATAAATCTAATTCTTGACGAAGCGCAACGTTTAGAGAACGAATACCACCGCCAACTGGAGTTGTAAGTGGACCTTTAATTGCGATTAAATATTCACGAATTAAATTTAAAGTCTCTTCTGGTAACCACTCGCCTGTTTGGTTGAATGCTTTTTCCCCTGCAAGCACTTCTTTCCAAACAATTTTCTTCTCACCATCATATGCTTTCTCAACTGCTGCTTCTAGTACGCGAGATGCTGCAGCCCAAATATCAGGACCAATTCCATCTCCTTCGATAAATGGAATAATCGGATTGTTTGGTACATTCATAACACCATTAGTTACAGTAATTTTTTCACCTGTCGTCAATGTGATAACCCCCATGTTTGAAATTTCATATGTATGAAACTGAGGGAATAACCCCTCAGTTCAAACCGTTAGTCAAATTTAAATATTCTAATCATTATATCTTTCCGAAAAAATCAGACTTTTGAAAGCGTATTTTCACTATCAAAATAGTGTTTTTCACTTATCGTTGCGCAATCGGAACATACACTTGATGCGTAGGTCCATCATAATCAGCACGCGGACGGATTAAACGGTTGTTTTCATATTGTTCTAGAATATGAGCTAACCAGCCTGACATACGGCTAATCGCAAAGATAGGTGTAAATAAGTCATGGTCAACTCCTAAACAATGGTATACAGAAGCTGAATAGAAATCAACATTTGGTGGAAGACCTTTTTCTTTTGTTACAATGTCTTCAATTTTGATAGACATATTATACCATTTGTCTTCTCCTAAAAGCACGCATAATCTCTTAGACATTTCGCGTAAGTGTTTCGCGCGTGGATCACCATGCTCATATACGCGATGACCAAATCCCATAATTTTCACTTTATTTTGAAGAGCATTATGAATATATGATTCTACATTTTCTTCTTCGCCAATTTCAGTTAACATCTTCATTACATTTTCATTTGCCCCGCCGTGAAGAGGACCTTTTAATGCACCGATTGCTGCTGTAATACCAGAATACACATCTGAAAGTGTAGCTACGCAAACACGTGCAGTAAATGTAGAAGCGTTTAACTCATGATCGGCATGAAGTACAAGTGCCTTATCAAAAGCCTCAATTTCAACTTCATTTGGCTCACGATCATTTAACATGTACAAGAAGTTTGCAGCTAATGATAGATCTTTTCTTGGCTCAACAACATCTAAACCTTTGCGAATTCTTGCATAAGCCGCAATTAAAGTTCCGACTTGAGCCTGCAATTTAACCGCTTTCAAATAATTAGACTTTCCATCCATTATTTCAGCGCTCTCATCATATAATGATAGCATGGAAATCGCAGTTCGTAAAACCGACATCGGGTGCGCGATTTTTAAATCTACTTGTTTCAAATATGTTAAAATTTCACCTGGTACTTTATAGTATTCAGATACAGTTCCACTAAATTCCGCTAGTTCTTTTTCGTTAGGAAGCTTGCGGTGCCATAATAAGTACACTACTTCTTCGAACGTAGCATTCTCAGCTAAATCATCAATATTATACCCAACATAAGTTAATGTATCATCAATAATAGAGCTCACAGATGATGTTGTTGCTACTACCCCTTCTAAACCTCGAATAACAGTCATGACATTCTCTCCTTTTCCTGAAAATTCTCCCAACCTTGCTCCTTATATCTATTTGCTCCCCTTATAAATTATGAACGCTCGTTCACTCTTTAGGCAAGCAAAATGCACGTTCATGCAAATTTGTTGCGATGTTCCCCTCTAATTGTCCATTACTTACATGGAAAGCATGAGCGTGAATGTCTCCCCGAATCCTCACGCTCAGAACAACAAGTTAGTGAGGAAAATGAATTCCGAAGAGTTTATGATAAAAACAACATAAAACAATATCATTATAAAATTGTTTTATGTTGTTTTTATTTTATCTGGTGTAAAGTCTCTGCTGTTATGTAACTTTTCAAAGTTTCTAATCCTATTATAAACAATTATCTGACTTTTGTGAACAGAAAGAATTCAAAAATTTTATATTACTATAAAATTCCTTATTTAAACATTTGTATAATACTCATAACTGCATAGGCAATTCCAGCCCCAATTAACGGACCTACAGCAACTCCATTAAATAAAGCTACAGCTATAATTGTCCCAAAAACAAGTGCGGTTGTAATATGAGGATCCGTCGTTAATAATTGCACCCCACCTTTCGCCAATAAAGCAACCGCTACTCCTGAAGCTAAAGCAATCCATGCATAGTATGATTTCGCCGCTTCTCCAAGCTGTTTAAACCCTATTTCCCCCGTCGCAATTGGGACAAGCACCGCAATTGTAATAACCGTCACACCGAGGTTAATTCCTTTCGTTTGTAAATAAGGAAAGACTTTATCGCCTAAAAACGTAAACTTCAATAAAAATAACACTCCAACAGCTACAGTAAGCGATTGGTTTTTAGCAATAAGTCCTATAATAAGTAGTATGAATAAAAATAACGTTGACTGACTAATCATGATTGCACTTCCTTTCTGAAAATAATGAACTTGTTTCCAAACAAAAATACCCTTAAACCTATCGTTTTACATGCTATACCGATGCATATTTGATAATTATAATAAAGAAAAAAATGATTTTTATATACATTTCAAAATTACAAATAAGACTTTAACCAGAAAAAAATAAAGCATGCATATACATTTAAAAGTGGATGTCTCTCCTTTCTTTTATAATAAGAAACAGGTAAAATAAAAAAGAGAGAAAATGAAGTTTTTACCATATAGTAGAAGCGTCACCAACAAGCTTCTGTAGTCATTAATCCACTGTAAAAGCAGGCTAAATCCATCATTCCACTATAACATGAAGTGAAACTTTGATCAGTGAATCTCACTAGTTATAAGTTGAACGAATTAGGATAATCCAAATCGGAATGGGAGGTATACATCTTTGAACCGAAACTTACTATATATGATATTACGACTCATATTTGTCATTGTAGCAACGGTAGTTGGGTTCTATACATTGCTGCACATGTCAGGCCTTATCTACCCTTTTATTATCGCTTTTGCATTCGCTTATTTGATTAATCCTGTCGTCAATTTCCTTAATCAAAAACTACAATTCCCTCGCGCATTAGCGGTACTCGTTAGCTTAATTCTCGTATTCGGAGCTATCGTCGGGCTCGTTACATACCTTGTAACTGAAGCAATATCTGCCACAACATACTTACTACAAATTGTCACAGTGAAGTTTCCAGATATCGTTGCATTCGCCCAAGAATTTGCACTTAATCATATTATGCCTCTCTATGATGATTTAATTTCTAAATTTAATCATCTTGGAGAACCACAGCGATACACTATTACACAAAACATTCAAAACTTAGGCACCGAAGCAACGACACAAATGAAAGAACTTTTAACCGCCATTATAAGCGGATTAACAAATTTCATTAGTGCATTACCAACAACTTTAACTGTCCTTGTATTCGTCTTATTAGCCACATTCTTCATTAGTTACGATTGGCACCGTCTTGCTCATAAAGTAAGAAAACTTCTACCTAATCGTGTACACGGATACGGAAAAACTATTTTTGTCGATTTAAGAAAAGCTTTGTTTGGTTTTGTTAAAGCGCAACTTACACTCGTATCTATGACAACTATCATTGTACTAATCGGCCTTTTAATATTACGCGTGCCATACGCAATTACTATCGCGATTATTACAGGGGTTGTAGATTTACTCCCTTATTTAGGAACTGGAGCCGTCTTCGTTCCTTGGGTTATATACGTATTTTTCACAGGTGATACTGCATTCGCCATCGGTCTTCTCATCCTATACATCGTCGTGATTGTCCAAAGACAAATCATGGAGCCAAAAGTACTTTCATCTAATATTGGACTCGATCCATTAGCGACACTCATCGCTCTATTTGTCGGCTTTAAGCTCTTTGGTTTTTTAGGATTAATCATCGGTCCAGTCATATTAGTACTACTTAATACATTACACAAAGCTCATGTATTCCACGATTTATGGAAATTCATTAAAGGCTCACCATCAAAATAATGTTTTCTAACTCATACACAACAAAAAATCAACTGTAATCAGTGGGAATTTCCCACTGATTATTCACTGTACTTTTTTTGTACTACCTACATCCAAAAGAGAATTTCCTAAAAAAGGATAATCCTCTTATTTTTTTGCATAAAAACGCATGTTTTAGGTCGAAAAATACATTTTTATTCTATTTATTCTATAATTATTACTTACATTTATTACTTTTTATGTAAATGAATAAATATACAAAACAAGGCAGATTAACCCTTTAATCAGTAATTTTTCTTCTCCTATCTAACTTCTGCTCACTAGTCGAATCTCACTACAACCAAGAACATCACCCTAATGTAACACTTTTCATTCACAAGAACCCTCTGTATCCTATCGTTTAATAACTAACAAAAATCCCCCCAACAAGAAGCTAACATTTGATTATAAATAGCAAACAAAAAAATAACGCGTAGATCGCTATAATCTACGCGTTATTTCTGAACAATAATAGTAGTCCTCTTTCTAAATTTCCAATCAATCCACTTCATAACAACCGGCTTCAATAAAGCCCTCGTTACAGGAACAACAAAGATAAAACCTATTATATCCGTCACATATCCAGGCAGTACTAAAAGAATACCTCCTACGAATATAAAAATACCATCTAGAACCGTATCACCCGGCATTTCTCCTCTATTTAACCTAAATTGAATCTCTCTAAGTACTTTAAACCCTTGTCGTTTCGCCAAATATACACCCACAATACCCGTAAATACAATCATAGCGAACGTAGACCATAAACCTATTACATGACTCGATCCTATCAATACCGCAATCTCAATCGCCGGTATTACAATAAGTAAGAATAGCAACCACTTCACAGCTCCACACTCCTTCATATTTCATTCGAAAGGTGAAAGGCATAACTTTTCCCACCATCACCTTGCAAAAACCCTTATAAGCCCCTTAAAACGCTCATACAAGCTTCACAAAGGACGAATAACCCTCTTCCCGCTAGACATTATAACAAACGTTTTTCGAAGCAATTTCAAGTATTTAAAGCTATCTCTATCCTTTTTTGTGTAAAAAAAAGAGAAGGACTCCGATCCTTCTCTCCGTATTACTTCTTATAGCACTTCCGCATGTCCATTATAAACAATTCCGCGTGCTGCATCAACTGTTACTTCTTGGCCACTTTTTAAAGTTGTTGTTACGCCGTTTACACCAACGATAACAGGAATACCGATTGATACACCTACAACAGCTGCATGGCTTGTTAGACCGCCTTCTTCTACAACTAGAGCTGCAGCTTTTTCAATTGCAGGAATCATATCTTTATCAGTACTTGTTGTAACAAGGATATCACCTTTGTTTACGTTCGCTACAGCTTCAGCAGCTGTTTTCGCTACAACTACTTTACCTTTTGCAGCTTTACGACCGATTCCTTGTCCTTTAGCAACTTCTTCACCAACAACGTGGATTTTCATTAAGTTTGTTGTACCAGTTTCAGCAACTGGTACACCAGCAGTGATTACTACAGTATCTCCAAGTCCGATTAGACCCGCATCCATACCTGTTTGAATTGCTGTATCTAACATTTCATCAGTAGACGCTGCACGTTTTCCAGCCATAAACGCTTGTACACCCCAAACAAGTGCAAGACGACGTCCTACTTGCTCGTCAGATGTTACAGCTACGATTGGAGATTTCGGACGGTATTTAGAGATCATTTTCGCAGTATGTCCACTTTCTGTTGGAGCTACGATTGCAGCTACATCAAGAGCAAGTGCTGTATGCGCAACAGATTGGCTAATTGCATCTGTAATTGTTGGAGTGAACTCTTTAATACGTTTTTTGAACATATCTTCATATTGTAATGATTTTTCAACACGTACCGCAATGTTAGCCATCATTGTTACAGATTCTACAGGGTATTGACCCGCAGCAGTTTCACCTGAAAGCATGATTGCATCTGTTCCATCGAAGATTGCGTTTGCTACGTCACTTGCTTCCGCACGAGTTGGACGTGGGTTACGTTGCATAGAATCTAACATTTGTGTTGCAGTAATAACTGGTTTGCCTAATACGTTACATTTTTTGATTAGACGTTTTTGTACTAATGGTACTTCTTCTGGTGGAATTTCTACACCCATATCACCACGAGCAACCATTAAACCGTCAGAAACTTCTAAGATTGAATCGATGTTGTCGATACCTTCTTGGTTTTCGATTTTTGGTACGATTTGGATGTATTGAGCGTTATGCCCTTCTAATAATTCACGAATTTCTAATACGTCAGATGCTTTACGTACGAAAGATGCTGCGATGAAATCAACTTTTTGCTCGATACCGAAAACGATATCTTGTACGTCTTTTTCAGTGATACCAGGAAGCTTAATGCTTACGTTTGGTACGTTAACACCTTTTTTATTTTTTACAGTTCCGCTGTTTAATACTTTTGTACGGATGTCTCCGTCAGCTTTCTCGATTACTTCTAGTTCGATAAGACCGTCATCGATTAGAATACGAGAACCTGGATCAACATCATCATAAAGACCAGCATAAGATACAGAGAACTTCTCTGCAGTTCCTAATACTTGTTCAGTAGAAAGAATTACTTCTGCACCTGTTACAAGCTCAGCTTGTCCGTCTACGAAGTCATGTGTACGGATTTCTGGACCTTTTGTATCAAGTAAGATACCAACTGTTTTACCAGTTTTCTTTGAAGCTTCACGAATATTTTTAATACGAGCTCCATGCTCTTCATGGCTACCATGAGAGAAGTTTAAACGAGCAACGTTCATACCCGCTTCCATTAATTGCTCTAATTTCTCAATACTTTCACTAGCAGGACCTATAGTACATACAATTTTAGTTTTACGCATATTGCACCTCCGAAAATTATGAAACCGTTCCCAAATACAAGGCATTAAGCCAATTAGATAGATAATTCTTTAGATAATTGATACATATCTTTATCGATTGTATGCTTTTGAGCTAACGCTTCGATAATGTCATGATCAACAAGTTTATTATTTTGAATACCAACACAACGTCCGCCATTACCAGCAATTAATAATTCAACTGCTCTTGCGCCAAGACGACTAGCTAATACACGGTCTTGTGCACTTGGTGATCCACCACGTTGTACGTGACCTAATACAGTTACACGAGTATCAAAGCTTGTTGCTTCTTCAATGTGCTTACCGATGTCAATTGCACTTCCAACACCTTCAGCTACAACGATAATACTGTGCTTTTTGCCACGTTCACTACCGCGTTTCAGACGAGCGATAACATCTTCCATGTCATACTTTTCTTCTGGAATTAAGATAGTTTCTGCACCATCAGCTAAACCAGCCCATAATGCGATATCTCCAGCGTGACGTCCCATTACTTCGATAACATATGTACGTTCATGAGATGTAGCTGTATCACGGATTTTATCAATTGCATCAATAACAGTATTTAAAGCTGTATCGAAACCAATTGTGAAGTCTGTTCCAGGGATATCATTGTCGATTGTACCTGGTACACCTACACATGGGAATCCTTGCTCAGTTAATTTTTTTGCGCCTTGGTAAGAACCATCTCCACCAATAACAACAAGTCCTTCAATACCATGTTTCTTTAATTGCTCGATTCCTTTTAGTCGTACTTCTGGGTCTTTAAACTCAGGACATCTTGCTGTATATAATTTTGTACCACCGCGGTGGATAATATCGCCAACAGAACCAAGTTCTAATTTTTCAATATGACCAGAAATTAAACCAGCGTATCCATGGTAAATACCATATACTTCAATATCATGGAAAATCGCTTTACGAACAACTGCACGAATGGCAGCATTCATACCAGGTGAATCTCCACCACTCGTTAATACACCAATACGTTTCATTTGTACTCACCTCATAAAGATTATTTGCCTTATAATAAAATAACACGAAAAAATACAAAAGCACAATGGAGAAGATGTGTCTTTTCATAATAAAAACGTGCATTCGCGAAGAGGAACGCACGCTTTTCTTATTTTATCCCAATGGAAGCGTTTGAAAACGAAACTTGCCCAATTTTCATATATTTTTCATAACGTTTTTCGATTAATTCATCTTTCGAAATTCCGCTTAATTGTTCAAAAGTTTTCTTAAGCATTAAATCTATATTTTCTGATTGTTTCAAAACATTACGATGCGCTCCGCCTTTTGCCTCTGGAATAATTTCGTCAATTACACCTAATTCTTTCAAATCTAATGCTGTAATTTTCATCGCTTCTGCAGCTTCTTTTGCTTTACCAGCATCTTTCCAAAGAATCGCCGCCGCACCCTCTGGTGTAATGACAGAATAAGTGGAATTTTCCAGCATATGAATGTAATCTCCTACTCCAAGACCTAACGCACCACCGCTACCACCTTCACCGATAACAATACAAATAACAGGTACAGTTAAACCCGCCATTTCAAATAAATTACGGGCAATTGCCTCACTTTGTCCACGTTCTTCAGCTGCTTTACCAGGATAAGCTCCCTTCGTATCGATGAAACAAATAATGGGACGATTAAACTTTTCCGCTTGTTTCATTAGACGCAGTGCTTTTCGATATCCTTCTGGATGAGGCATCCCAAAATTACGACGAATATTTTCTTTCGTATCTTTTCCGCGTTGGTGCCCAATTACAGTTACAGGCATCCCCTTATATTTCGCAATGCCGCCGACAATCGCTGCATCGTCGCCAAATAGGCGATCTCCATGACATTCAAAAAAATTAGTAAATAAGTGCTCAATATAATCGAGCGTTGTCGGTCGTTCTGCATGACGAGCAATTTGAACACGGTCCCATACTTTCATATTGCCGTATATATCTTCCTCTAGTTTTTCTAGCTTGTCTTCCAAAATACGAATCTCCTCACTGAAGTCCATCTGGCTGTTTTTCGTATAGTCTTTCAGTTCACGAATCTTATTTCTTAGCTCAACAACTGGTTTCTCAAATTCTAGCTCTGCCATACAGCCATTTCCCCTCCTTGATGAACTTCTAAAATCTTACGGAGTGATTCTCTCATATCATCACGATGCACCACCGCATCTAATTGACCGTGCTCTAGTAAAAATTCTGCCGTTTGAAAATCTTCTGGCAGTTTCTCACGCACTGTTTGTTCAATTACGCGTCTACCAGCAAAGCCGATAAGTGCACCTGGCTCCGCAAGATTGTAATCACCAAGTGAAGCGAAACTCGCTGAAACCCCGCCCGTCGTCGGGTGAGTCATAACAGAAATAAATAACCCTCCTGCATTACTATGCTTTTTCAAAGCTACGCTTGTTTTCGCCATTTGCATTAAACTTAATATCCCTTCTTGCATACGGGCACCACCCGATGCAGTAAAGATAATAAATGGAACCTGTAAGTCGTATGCCTTTTCAACCGCACGAGCAATTTTTTCTCCTACAACAGAGCCCATGCTGCCCATTCGAAAACGAGAATCCATTACTGCAACAACAACAAGCATGTCATCAATTGTTCCTTCACCAGTTACAACCGCTTCATACAATTCAGTCTTCTTACGATCGTTTTCTAGTTTCTCTTCATATCCCGGAAACTCAAGTGGATTTAGTGAAACCATCTCTTTGTCATACTCACGAAATGAACCTTCGTCCAATATACTATCAAGGCGTTCCCATGCATTCATCGGATGATGATATCCACAATTCACGCATACTTTTAAATTTTTAAGAAGTTCTTTCGTATACATGATTTTTTTACATTTCGGACATTTTGTCATAACGCCATCTGGTACATCTTTTCGTATTTGTTCTGAAGGTATTGCAGCGTACTTTTTCTTTTTCACGAATAAATCTCTTAGCACAATTTGACCCCCTTCGTTGAGAGCTAAGGTTAGCGTAAGAAGAAAATGGGGCTAACACCAATGTTTGATGTTAGCCTTATCTTCTCAATCTGTCTAATAACCTCTCTCTTTACGTTTAACTTTAACCGCTATGCGGTAGAATGTTTGTCATAACGTGTCATGGTCATTTCGACAAATTTTATACATTACGAGTGAAACTGTATATTCTCTACTAATTCATCGTAAATTTTTAACGCATCATTTTCTTGTTTCACTTCCAAAGTAGCATAAAGCTTTCTATAGATTTCGATAGAATCTCCTGAAACTTCACAAGAAAGAGTTGCAACGTAATCATTTACGATCATCCAAATGCGATAGAGTAAATAATTATCGAACTGTTCAATAAGTGTTTTAAAGAACGTTTGATGAAGCACCGGAATTGAGCTTTCATTTTCTTCAAGCACTTGGTGTAATTTACTTAGTACTTCAGAAAACGTTTCTTTCGGTAAATTACATACAAGTCGAATCATATCTTTCTCAAGCAATCGTTTTGTTTGTAATAAATCACGAATTGTTTTCTCATCTTGCAGTAGAAACGGAGCAATTAATTGTACAAGACCGTTATCGTAAAAGTTTCGAATAAACGTCCCCTCACCACGTCTCGTTTCAATTAATCCTACCAGTTCTAAAGCACGTAATGCTTCTCTTACAGAGGAACGTCCAACATTTAAGCGTGAACTTAACTCACGCTCAGATGGCAAACGATCCCCTGCTACTAAACAATCCTCTTCCATAATGGATCGGATTTTTTTTACAATTTCGAGATATACTTTTGTATTTGATGATGTCAATGGAAATTCCTCGCTTATTCTTTACCAATCAGCGCTAATTGTCTTGTTTTCTCAGCGACTTCATTTGGATCTACTTGACGGCGAGCTACTCCTGTTTCCATTGCTGCTTTCGCAACGTAAGCCGCTACTTGAGGCGCTACACGCGCGTCAAATGGCGCTGGAATGATATGGTCTGCATTCAACTCATCGTCTGATACAAGCTCTGCAATGGCTTGTACAGCTGCCATCTTCATTTCTTCATTAATTTGTGTCGCATGTACATCAAGTGCACCGCGGAAAATACCTGGGAACGCTAGTACATTATTTACTTGGTTCGGGAAGTCAGAACGACCTGTTCCAACAACAGCTGCGCCCGCTGCTTTTGCCAATTCTGGCATAATTTCTGGAACCGGATTCGCCATTGCAAAAATAATTGCATCGTCATTCATTGTACGAACCATCTCTTCATTTAACGCACCTGCTGCAGATACACCAATGAATACGTCCGCACCTTGTAAAACGTCAGCTAAAGAACCTTCGATACGATTCTTATTTGTATATTTTGCAACTTCATCCTTCACCGGATTCATACCGACAGGACGACCTTCATAGATTGCACCTTTACGGTCACACATAATAACGTCACGTACACCATAGCGATATAAAAGTTTAATGATTGCAATACCTGCTGCACCTGCACCATTTGCGACAACTTTAATGTCGGACATTTTCTTTCCAACTAACTTCAGCGCGTTCACAAGACCTGCTACTGTTACGATAGCTGTTCCGTGTTGATCATCATGGAATATCGGAATGTTTGTCTCTTTTTTCAAACGTTCTTCAATAACGAAGCAGTTTGGTGCTGCGATATCTTCTAAGTTTACACCGCCAAAAGTTGGCTCCATTAATTTTACAGTTTCAACAATTTTATCTACATCGTTTGTATTTAAGGCAATCGGGAATGCATCTACGCCAGCAAAGCTCTTGAATAATACGGCTTTACCTTCCATTACTGGAAGAGATGCTTCAGGTCCAATGTTACCAAGACCAAGTACAGCCGTTCCATCTGTCACAACTGCTACCATATTTCCCTTCATTGTATATTCATATACCTTACTTTTATCGTCATAAATTTCTTTACAAGGCTCTGCAACCCCTGGAGAATATGCAAGACTTAAATCTTTTGCATTTTCTACTTTTACTTTTGATACAGTTTCTAATTTTCCTTGATGCACTTTATGCATATGAAGTGCTTCTTCACGAAGTGTTGACAAGCTATCCACTCTCCTCAAATTATTCTTGCTGCTATCAATTTCTCCAAGTGGTCTGACCACGAACACTACTACTATAATAATCGAAGTATAGGGAAATTGTCCATTATATTTTCACAACAACATTTTCGTTACCGACAATTTCACGAAGTGCTCCTAAGCATTCTTCACTTGGATGAATTGATAAACTTCGAGATAATTGTACCATTTTATGTTCCTGTTCATAATAAATTAGTACTTTCACAAAACCTGAATAGTCAAACAATACTTTTGTAACTTGATTTACAAGCTTTTTTTCATATTGAGACGGCAATTTCACGTAAACAGATGCCTCTTTCATTCCTTCATAAACATCCATTTTTTCTAGCGGATATAGTCCATTCACGATCCATTGCAACTTATGATTTCTTTGCTCAATCGTACCATCAACTAAAACAATTTCCCCTTCTTGTAACCTGTGTGAAAAATGTATATACGTTTCTGGAAAAATGACGGCTTCCATTTCATCATTTTGATCACAGAATGTAATAAACGCCATCTTTTGCAACTTTTTCGTACGAATAACTTTCACACTTGTTATATATACGATCGCTCTTTGTACTTTTTTCTTATGTCGCATCGCCTGAGCAAGAGATGGGATTTCTAATTCTTTTCCTAACTCCGCATACTGCGCTGTCGGATAGCTAGATAAATAAAAACCGAGTGCTTCCTTCTCCTTATTTAACTGTTCAATAAAGGATAGCTCTTCTCCTTGTACATATTTTGATTTCGGAACAGCATCCCCTAAATCAAAGTCACGTGCAAGATTTGCATACTCTAACGCTCCTTTAAGACTTTTCCATAACGTCGTCCTCGAAACACCAAAATCGTCAAAACATCCAGACCAGACAAACGCTTCTAAATTTCGCTCTGTTACAAATTTTGATGGCATACGAAGACAAAACTCAAATAAATCTTCGAACATTTTTTCCTCTCGTTCTTCGAGTAGCGCAGTCACGGTAGCCATTCCGATATTCCGAATCGAAAGTAAACTATATCGAATCGCATTCCCTTCTATTTGGAAGTTGTAACCACTTCTCTGAAGAGACGGCGGTAAAACGTGAAAACCTTTCCGCTTCGTTTCTCGTACATACTGCACAATCTTATCTTCATTTCCAATTGCGCTTGATAATAACGCAGTCATAAATTCCAGCGTATAATTCGCTTTTAAATATGCAAGCTGGTATCCGATCATACTGTAAGCTACAGCGTGACTTCGGTTAAAACCGTAATTCGCAAATCTTACAATTAAATCGTAAATTTGTTCTGAAGATGTCTCATCGTATCCGTTTTCCAAACAACCTTGAACAAAGTGCTTGCGTTCTTGATCTAAAATATCACGATTCTTTTTACTCACAGCACGGCGCAGTAAATCCGCTTCTCCAAGCGAAAATCCAGCTAACTTCGATGCGATTTGCATTATTTGTTCTTGATATACAATTACGCCGTATGTTCGTTCTAAAATAGGCTTTAAGTCCTGATGTAAATATTCAATTCGTCTTTCCCCATGCTTCGATTCAATAAAGGTTGGAATTTGTTCCATCGGTCCTGGTCTGTATAAAGAGTTAACAGCAACTATGTCTTCAAATTCATTCGGTTTTAACCCGCGAAGTACATTTCGCATACCACCTGATTCAAGCTGGAATACACCTGTTGTATCCCCTCTTCCTAACAATTGAAACGTCTTTTCATCTTGAAGAGGTAAATTTCTTATATCAATTTGTTTCCCAGTTTTTTTAACAATAAACTTTATAATATTTTCAAGTAACGTTAAATTACGTAAGCCTAAAAAATCCATCTTGAGCAATCCAAGTTCTTCTAGTGCATCAGCTGGATATTGCGTAACATAAACATCGTTATGCCCTTCTTGAATCGCTATACTTCCCGTTAACGGTTCTTGGCTCATTATAACGCCAGCTGCATGAATAGACGTATGACGCGGTAATCCCTCTACACGTTTTGCAATTTCAAACACACGCTCATGCAAAAGATTCCCTTGTATAAACTCACGGAGCGATTGCGATTCCTCATATGCATCTTTTAACGTTATACCAAGCTTTGATGGGATAAGTTTTGAAAATATGTCGATATCTCTTGGCGGGAGCCCCATCACACGAGCAATGTCTCTAATTGCGGCTTTCGCTGCGAGAGTTCCGAACGTTACAATTTGAGCAACACGAAGCTGACCATATTTATCTTTCACATATCGAATCATCTCATCACGTCTTATATCTGGAAAATCAATATCAATATCTGGAAGTGTCACACGTTCAGGGTTTAAAAACCTTTCAAATAATAAGTCATATTCAATTGGATCAATATCTGTAATTTCCAATACGTAAGAAACGAGTGAACCCGCTGCCGATCCACGGCCTGGCCCAGTTAAAATCTGATTTTCATGTGCATATTTCATAAAGTCCCATACGATGAGGAAATAATCACTAAATCCCATACGAGAAATCACATGTAATTCATGATTCAAACGCTGTATATGCACTTCTTTCGGCGTACCATATCTTTTACTTAAGCCTTCTTCACAAACACGGCGCAAATACGTATCATTCGTCTCGTTAGATGGAACAGGAAACTTCGGTAGTTGATTTACATGGAAAGGAATTTCTACTTGGCAACGTTCCGCGATTGTTATTGTATTTTGAATCGCTTCCTCAGCATGAGAAAATAGTGCTTCCATTTCATCCGATGACTTTAAATAATACTGATCCGTTTTCATTCTCGGTCTATCTGGATCAGTCATTTTCGTTCCGCCTTCAACAGATAATAAACATTCATGAACAAGTGCGTCACTTTGATTAATATAGCGAACATCATTTGTTGCAACGACTGGAACGTTTACCTTATTAATAAATTCAGGCAGTTTTTCTTGTAAAAGTAGCTCATCTTGAATCGCATGATGCTGCAAACT
Organism: Bacillus sp. FSL R9-9410; assembly: GCF_038050385.1. NCBI lineage: Bacteria > Bacillati > Bacillota > Bacilli > Caryophanales > Bacillaceae > Bacillus > Bacillus sp. FSL R9-9410. The sequence continues at coordinate 264,600 of NZ_JBBOTV010000001.1, read as the reverse complement.
TATATAAAAATTGCTGAACATATTTTGATACGTATGAGCTACTTCTTCAGCCTGACTCTCTTTGTCTTCTAATAATAACTGCTCAATTTCTCCGTCCTTCCCTGGTGAAATTGCAATTAATCCTTTCGCATAATGAGCAAGCCACTTCTTCGGAATACCTTCTTTTGACTTCGTCATAATGCTGCTAGAAATCTTTAATAAATTTTGATAGCCTATTTCATTCTCAGCAAGTAAGACGAGTGGATAAGACCTTTCTTCTTCTTCACTAAAAATAGAAGCTGTTAAGCCGATAATAGGATGTATACCATGTTTCTTGCATGCTTTATAAAACGGAATAACTCCATACATGACATTTTCATCCGTAATAGCCAGCGACGAAAATCCAAGCTCTTTCGCCCGTATAACAAGCTCTTCAATTTTACAAGCACTTTTTAATAAACTAAAAACGGTTTGACATTGTAAATGCACAAACTTCACTGTTGTACCCTCTCTTTACCTATCTGACTACTTTTATTATAGGTGATGAGGAAAGCGGAAATCAAAACATACTTCTCATACTTTGTCCATATATATGAAGAAGAAAGGGGAATGACGATGGATGTAAGAGAACATACTTTTTTCTCTCTGCTTATTATTAGTTACTTTATTGCCTTTGGAGTTATACTTGGTGGTTCATTAATTGGCGGATTTGGTGCATTTCTCATCGGAAAACCAGCTCTAACCTATATTAGTCAATTTGCCCAAAATTTAAGGATTTGGGCACTCGTTGCAGCAATTGGCGGAACGTTCGATACCTTTTATAGCTTTGAAAGAAGCTTCTTTGGCGGAGATATGAAAGATATCGTAAAACAAATTCTCCTTATTTTTTTTGCAACTGGCGGTATGCAAACTGGTCTTATTATTATTAAATGGCTTACACAGGAACATGTATGAGGGTACCGAGTGCCAATACAGCCAAAAGGTGGTATTTAGTTTTAGCTGGCGCTGCTGTTGGAGGAGTGTTGAGCTGGTTTGTTTTTTTGTACATATACGGTGTTTTTCAGCAGGAACAAGCTAGTAAAATAGCAGAACAAAGGGAAATCATCGAAAAACAAGAAGCAAAACTCCACGTCCTTCTCGAAGACCAAGAGAAATTGAACACAGAAAATAAACGACTCTTAACAATTCAAGAAATCAAAATAAAAATTATAAATCGAAAAAAATATGATTTAGACAATCTTACACTTGAAAACATGACCACTTCTATCCATAATGATCTCCAGCATCTTTTAACGAAAAACATTCAAAGCATCGCAAAAAATAAAGACCTACTCAAAAAAGTCATCGAAAATAAAACGTACAAACATTACGATCGTATATACCGCTTTAAAGTAGATACAGTCTCTTTTGATACCGTACTTGAAATTAGTATTGATATAGAGAAAGAAAAATAAAAAAGGAGGGCCTCAGCGCCTCTCCTTCTCTTTCGTTCAACATACAACTTCTTATTTACACAGCTCACGTAAATCAGCAAAAAGGCGATCCGCTTCTTCCCAAGAAGATGCTTTTGCACCAGAAGCCATCGGATGTCCTCCGCCATTATATTGCATTGCTAATTTATTAATAACTGGTCCTTTTGAGCGAAGACGAACACGAATAACATCATCTTCCTCTAAAAATAGAACCCATGCCTTTAATCCATCAATATTACCAAGCGCCCCGACAACACCAGATGCTTCAGTAGAAAGTACATCAAACTCTTCTAGTACCTCTTTCGTTAATTTAATGTATGCTGCGCCTTCTTCTATCATCGTGAAATTTTGTAAAATATAACCGTTTAAACGAGCAATCTTTTCTTTTGTCTTATACATTTCATTGTATAAATCTGTGAATTTCACGTCCATATCAACAAGCTCACTTACGTAACGAAGTGTTTTCGCTGTTGTATTTGGGAATAAGAAACGACCTGTATCACCGACAATACCCGCTAAAATCAGGCGAGCTGCTTCCTTTGATATCGTTAATCCTTTATCTTTTCCATAACTGTAAAACTCATAAATCATTTCACTTGTAGAACTAGCTGTCGTATCCACCCACGTAATATCTCCGTACGGGTCTTCATTCGGATGATGATCAATTTTAATTACCATCTTTCCTTTTGCATAACGTTGATCACAAACACGCTCTTGATTTGCTGTATCACAAACGATAACAAGTGCATCTTCATATACACTATCTTCAATATCATCCATTACTCGTAAAAACGCTAAAGAAGGCTCGTTGTACCCAACCATATAAATATTTTTCTCTGGAAACGATTCTTGCAGAATTGTACCAAGTCCGCACTGAGAACCTAACGCATCTGGATCCGGACGTACATGACGATGAATAATAATTGTATCAAACTCTTTAATTGCTCCTAAAATTTGCTCATGCATATGTATAATCTCCTTTTTATCCAACTTCTTCATTTTATCCCGCATTAACGTGTAAGTAAGACTCCCACCTCAAAAGTATTAAAAACAATGGGGCAAAATTAATTTGGAGCCCGGATGCACGTAAAAGCCCGATTGGTGAGGGCTAATAATTAGTACGTGGGATCTCCCCACACTAATTAAAGTTTCACTTTATCCCCCCATTATAACGGAAAACATTTCATACATGCGAACAATTGCTTTATAATAAAAATTAGAAAGTTTAGATTTTTCTTTTTTCTAAAATGTTATTTTTATACCAATCGATGGGAGCGTGTATTATGCCAGTATTCGTCTTTTGTATTATCATCTCATTTGTGTTGTATCTCTTCTACAAAACAAAGTTCTTTCGTACAAACCGTCCAATGGAGAAAGGTTGGCTCTCAGGAAAATCCGCAATGGCACTCGGCTTATTCGTCCTATTCTTTGGGATAAACCAATTCTTTTTAGAACTTTCAACTGCACGCATTATCGTTGGTGTTTTGTTTATTTTACTTGGCAGCGCGAGTACATTTAATGGATTCCGCCAATATAAACATTTTCTACCATTAGCAGTCAAAGAAGCCGAATCTTATAAAACAACGTAAAAAAAGCATCAATATTGTGATGCTTTTTTACGTCCCTTCACTTTCAAAATCATATATGCAACAAACGCAGATGGTATATTAAAGAGATTACCTTGCACGTGAAAATGTAATTGTTCTTCTTCAAAAGACATCTGTTTGTATAATTCTTGCTGAGATAATCCTGTTCTTTTCTTTTTTTCATGCAATCCTTGTAAATATAAATATTGAATTGGTATCATCACAAGAAAGTAAAAGAGTGCGATACCACCAAAAAAGAGTACTTCTGATGACATATGGCATACCACCTTCCGACATCTATTATCTTATAATACAGTTATAACATAGTATGACTTCTAATTAAATTAATATTCTGTTTTTTAACCATATAATTACGTCTCCTCATATATATCCTGCTATTTCTTTCCCGCTAAAACACTTCCACATCTTTAGTAATAACTTCAAAACCAAATAAAGTGAAACTTTAATCAGTGGGGGTTTTGTCCATCCCCCACTGATTATTAGCCTTCACCAATCGGGCTTTTACGGGATAAAACAAAAAAAGATGGAACAAACCAAAGCGATTTGTTCCACCTTTTTATTTATCGATCAATTGCACCATAAGTAACGCTTTCCCGACAACATTACCTTCATGATGCACTTCTACATCAACCTTACCAAATTTACGCCCAATTTCTAATACTTTCGGATGAACTGATACAACATTATCAATTTGAACTGGCTTTACGAAATAAATAGTTAAGTTTTCAACAATTAAATCGCTCTTCTTCTGCGCACGAATGACGCGGTTTGTTGCTTCTGTCACAATTGTTGTGAATACACCGTAAGATAACGTCCCGATTGAATTCGTCATTTGTGGCGTCACTGAAAATTGATACAAATGCTCATTTTTCGCTTCTTTCGGCGTCATAAATTGATTCGTTACAATGTCATCAATTGTTTCGCCAACTTGCGGTTGACGTTGAATCATTTGCAGCGCCTGAAGTACATCTTGACGACTAATGATCCCTTGCAATTTATTCCCTTCTTCCACAACAGGAAGCAATTCAATACCTTCCCACACCATCATACGTGCTGCAGCTGCAACAGACATTTTTCCGTTTACCGTAATCGGGTGCTTTGTCATCACTTTATCAATTGGTGTTTCTTTCACGACACCAATCATATCTTTTGAAGTTACGATACCTAACACCTTTTTATTTTCATCAACAATTGGATAACGTCCATGCATAGTTTCTTCATTATACGCATGCCATTGCTGTACTGTATCATTTGGCTTTAAATATAACGTTTCTTCAATTGGCGTTAAAATATCTTCAACGAGTACAATTTCTTTCTTGATAAGTTGATCATAAATTGCACGGTTAATTAAAGTCGCGACCGTAAATGTATCATAGCTACTCGAAATAATTGGAAGCTTTAATTCGTCTGCTAATTTCTTCACATGATCTTCCGTATCAAATCCGCCCGTAATTAACACTGCTGCCCCAGCTTCTAGTGCTAATTGATGTGCGTTCGTACGGTTACCGATGATAAGTAAATTCCCTGCTTCTGTATAGCGCATCATCGCTTCTAATTTCATAGCCCCGATTACGAATTTATTTAATGTTTTATGTAGCCCTTCTCTGCCCCCAAGTACTTGACCATCGACAATGTTAATGACTTCTGCATATGTCAGTTTTTCGATATTCTCTTTCTTTTTTTGTTCAATTCGAATTGTTCCGACACGTTCAATTGTACTAACATACCCTTTATTTTCTGCGTCTTTAATTGCACGGTAAGCTGTCCCTTCACTTACACTTAAATCTTTCGCAATTTGCCGCACAGAAATTTTATGCCCTACTGGCAGGCTATTAATATGTTCTAAAATTTGATTATGTTTGGTAGCCAAATGGTTTCACCATACTTTCTTTTCCCTAAATTCTTCATGTGTTGTATTTTCAGTATACTATATTTTCAAAACTGTTACACTCTCTCTTTGTATGTCTGTACTATTTTTTTTATAACAAAATGCTCCTTACATTCCACCAGTCACTCTATTACAACAATGTAATGCTGTTGTCATCTCGTTCGATAGTTTGTCCACTCGATTCCATATACAATTAAGACAAGAAATGAAACAAAGGAGCGAATACATGATGAAAAAATTTTTAGAGGTTGTAGGTGCTGTATTTTTAGCTTTCGTAGATGGGAAAAAAGTTGCAATGGAGTTGAATGAAACACCCGAACAGCCACTTCCAAAAAGAAAAGAATCACCTAAACAAGTGCAAACTTTAAAAACTATACTACACACATAAAAAACCCTTCACTTGTCATTTCAAATGAAGGGTTTCTTTTTTATAGTGTAATACTTTCTCCAGCTTCTAACACTTTCCCTGTACAATTTTGTAGCTTTTCTACAAATTGATATGGATCTTGTTCAATAACTGGGAACGTATTGTAATACATCGGTACAACTGTTTTCGCCTCTATCCATTTTGCCGCTAACACAGCATCTTCTGGCCCCATTGTGAAATTATCACCAATTGGTAAAAATGCTACATCAATATTATTAAGTTCTCCAATTAACTTCATATCAGAGAATAAAGCAGTATCTCCTGCATGATATACCGTTTTCTCTTCTGCTGTGAACAAAATACCAGCTGGCATACCTGTATATGTAATCGTCTTATTTTCTTCATCAATATAACTAGAGCCGTGGAATGCTTGAGTGAATTTTACTTTTCCAAAGTCAAATTTATGTGAACCACCAATATGCATTGGATGTGTATTTACACCTTGCCATCCTAAAAATGTCGCTAATTCAAACGGTGCCACAACGACCGCATTATTTTTCTTTGCTAACGCTACTGTATCGCCGACATGATCACCGTGTCCGTGCGATAAAATAATCGCATCAACTTTTACATCTTCAGCCTTTAAATCTGTTTTCGGATTTCCTGTTAAAAACGGATCAATTAAAATAACTTTTCCATTCGTTTCAATCTTTACAACTGAATGCCCGTGATAAGATACTTTCATCATTACATTCCTCCCCTATTCACATTCTCACTTTTTATTCTACATGATTTCTCAATTACCTGTCTTTTCTAACATCGATTTACTTGTCATAACGCTTTCATCCGATGTAAAGTTATATTTGTAATTAAATATCTCGGGGGTGCCAATCGATGAATGCTAGATTAGAAAATTTAATGCAATGGCTAAAAGAAAAAAACGTAGAAGCTGCGTTCTTAACTTCTACACCGAACGTTTTCTACATGACGAACTTCCATTGTGAACCACATGAAAGACTACTTGGTATGTTTGTATTCCAAGAAAAAGAACCTATTTTAATTTGTCCTAAAATGGAAGAAGGCCAAGCGCGTAACGCTGGCTGGGCACATGAAATTATCGGATTTACTGATACTGACAGACCATGGGATATGATTGCAAAAGCAATTAAAGATCGTGGTATTGATGTAAATGCAGTTGCAATTGAAAAAGAGCATTTAAACGTAGAGCGTTACGAAGCATTAACAAAATTATTCCCAAATGCAGCTTTCAAATCAGCTGAAGAGAAAGTTCGCGAGCTTCGCTTAATTAAAGACGAAAAAGAACTTTCTATTTTACGTGAAGCAGCTAAAATGGCAGATTATGCTGTTGAAGTTGGTGTAAATGCAATTAAAGAAAATCGTAGTGAGCTAGAAGTATTAGCAATTATTGAGCATGAATTAAAAACAAAAGGCATCCATAAAATGTCATTCGATACGATGGTATTAGCAGGTGCAAACTCTGCTCTTCCACACGGTATTCCGGGCGCAAACAAAATGAAACGCGGCGATTTCGTACTATTTGATTTAGGTGTAATCATTGAAGGTTATTGCTCTGACATTACACGTACAGTAGCATTTGGTGATATTTCTGAAGAACAAACGCGCATTTACAACACTGTACTTGCTGGACAACTACAAGCAGTTGAAGTATGTAAACCAGGCGTTACATTTGGTGCAATTGACAACGCTGCTCGCTCTGTTATCGCAGATGCAGGTTACGGAGACTTCTTCCCACACCGCCTTGGTCACGGACTTGGAATTAGCGTACACGAATTTCCAGATGTAAAAGAAGGCAATGAGTCTCTATTAAGAGAAGGTATGGTCTTCACAATCGAGCCAGGTATTTACGTACCAAACGTAGGCGGCGTTCGTATTGAAGATGATATTTACATCACAAAAGACGGATCAGAAATCTTAACGAAATTCCCGAAAGAATTACAATTTGTGAAATAAGAAAAAAGGCAGCGTAATTGCTGCCTTTCCTATTTCTCTACTATTTCAAATTTCTCTACAATCATTTTTGCTGGATAGCTTTCAAGTATTTGAGAAGACCATACTTTTATTTTATCCCCTGTTTTTAATTGATCATATGCGTTTTTATCCTTAAAGCTCAAGACTGTATCTGATGCGTGTTCTTTATTTATTTGTTGTTCTATATAATTTTGCAACTCTATTTTGGTTTCAAAGGCTTTATCACTGACAAAGTACGCCGTTTCGTTTCTGACTATTACATAGCCTTCTTTTACTCCTACTTGCTCTACTGTTTTCGGAGTACACGCTGATAATATTATTAGAAACACACCTAAAAATAAAATACTAATGAAGAAGAACATGGCTTTCCTCATAACGACGCCTCCCATATCGAGTCATTCAAAAGAAATTATTTCTTGTCTATTCCTTCCATGCATTATACCATTAATATGCAGAATTTTCTAAATCAAGGAGGTTTATATGTTACAACAACAGTTAGAAGAAATTCGTAATAATAATTACGTAATCAATGGTGCACTCAATATTGATTCTTTAAGTTCCAATATGCTGGAGCATATCGGTGTTACTGATAGCAATTTAAGGGACAAACTCATTTACTCTACTTTTTATCATCTAATCAAGAAGGACTATATTTCACACACCCACTTACAGAAACTATTATTAGAAAGCATCAGTGAAAAATATTTATTTTATAAGATTCATTCGGATGACGACGATGCTGTATTTACCCGTGCATTTACAACATTATTAATCGCACTCATTATTGATGCTGATACAAATCATAATTTCTTATCACAGACTGATATTTTAAATGTGAAGGATAAATTAATTCTATATATGAACAAAGAACAGGATTTCCGTGGGTATGTGCAAGACCAAGGCTGGGCACATAGTATCGCTCATGCTTCCGATACATTTGAAGCGCTTGTTAATAATCCTAAACTAGGAGCTTCACATTACGAAGAAATACTACAAACTTTATTAAACAAAGTCTGTGTCCATTCCATCTATTACAAATATGAAGAAGATGAGCGTCTCGTTTATCCGATTGTTGCAATGCTACAAAATAGCTTAGAGGAAAAAGTACTCATATTAGCCCTTCATAATTTAGTAGCTCAATTACAAGTTCAAAAACCAACACTACATATTAAATCGTATGAATTTCTATACGGAAATATAAAATCTTTCTTGCGCAGCTTATTTTTCAAATTACGTGCAATGTCTATATGTAAAAAAACTGAACGTGAAATTGAAAAATTACTACAAGAACTTCATAAATATTATTACTAAAAAAGAAGGCCACTCAAAAAGTGCCTTCTTCTATTTCACTAATATTTAATTGAAATTTCACGATCCAAACTGAGAAAAGGTGGACAAGAAACGCAAACACCATACATGCTCCACTTAAAAAAGTTAATATAGGATGCGAATACATGTGCCCTAAACCATAGGATATCACCACGAGAAATATTGTTATGTAAATATAAATTGCTCCATGTATTTGCTTCATATTAGCCTCCTTTTCCCATATTATAACATAAGTTTTCTGATTATTCACATTAATTAACTGTAATTAATATTTCTCGACTGTTACACCTCTAACAGCCGCCTTAATAAAGTGACACTTTAATCAGTGGGAGGGTTCATTCCCCACTGATTATTAGTTGAACCAATCGGGCATTTACGGGCAGTTGATCTCCCACCTAACTTCTTTGCTCCAGCCGAACTCTAAGGTGGGAGTCTTACTGCCCGTTAATGCGGGATATATGGTACTCCTTGTAAACCTTGTAAATCCTCTGTTTTTCCGGTTACGACTACACCGTATATTGGTAAGTCTTTCGGTTTGGTGTTTTTTATTTCTTTATAATATTGTTCAAAATAATCACTTGGTATACCTTCACTATTTTTTGCTAAATACTTCATTTGGCACAGAAACTCTTTTGAGTTTCTTATTAAATCGCTTTTTACGTCTTCTTTTGCTTTTGCATAAATTCCTTCAAATCCAAAAACATTACTAGCCATTTCAGCATTTAATATTGAACCACTTTTAGGATCTTTTAATCCTACATAAGAGTCTCTTTTCTAAAAAAAGTTTCTACACATAAAAAAGCACACCAAATTTGATGCACTTCTCATATAAATCTATTTTAACTTGGCATGGGGAGAAAAAAGAAGATCGCTTCTCTTTAAAATACTATTCTATTATTTCATCGCTTCCTTCACAACATCTTGAATCATAACGACTTCTGTTTTCATATCAACAGCCTGATCATCCTCATCAATACATTCATACCAAAACGCTAAATGCTTTTTATCAATTTCATAGTGAGAATTTTCGACAAGAGCCCCGCCTTCTCCTTGCACAGAATGCCAATATAAGTACTCTTCTCCATCTCTTATTTCCCGGAAAATTGTCTCTACATACATCTTTTCGTCGTTTAATGTCAAAAGCACTTCTTTCATATTATCATTAAGAAGCTGCATCCATTTATCTACACGATGACTTTTACCTGGCTTTACTTTGAATCTTGTTAATTCTACATTCATTTTTATTCCCCATCCAATCCCTTTATTTAAGTTTCAATAATTCTAAATCATCATAAAAACATTCATTAACAGCCATACATAACAATTTATTTCCTCACCAAAAAAGACCCTCCTCATAAAAGGAAGGTCTCAAATATATTTCTATTATGATAAAGCAGGAGCTTTTTCAAGAAGCTCTTTTGCATCAGCGTATTGTAAGCCGTGCGCTTCTGCAACTGCTTCGAATGTTACATAGCCTTCTAATGTGTTAATACCTTTTAATAATGCAGCGTTGCCTAGGCAAGCTTCTTTGTAGCCTTTGTTAGCAATTTGTACTGCATATGGTACTGTTACGTTTGTTAATGCAAGAGTTGATGTACGTGGAACCGCACCTGGCATATTAGCAACTGCATAATGAACAACACCATATTTTTCATAAGTTGGGTTGTCGTGAGTTGTAATACGGTCAGTTGTTTCGAAAATACCACCTTGGTCAATCGCGATATCTACAACGACAGAACCTGGTTCCATCGATTGAATCATTTCTTCTGTTACAAGTTTTGGCGCTTTTGCACCTGGGATTAATACTGCACCGATTACAAGATCAGATTCTCTTACAGCTTCTGCAATGTTGTACGGGTTAGACATTAACGTTTTTACTTGGTTTCCAAAAATGTCATCTAATTGACGAAGACGTTCTGCACTTAAGTCGATGATTGTTACATCTGCACCTAAACCTACTGCAATTTTCGCTGCGTTTGTACCAGCTTGACCACCGCCGATAATTGTTACTTTACCGCGTTTAACCCCTGGAACACCTGCAAGTAAAATACCTTTTCCGCCTTTGTTTTTCTCAAGGAACTGTGCACCGATTTGCGCAGACATACGACCTGCAACTTCACTCATTGGTGCAAGTAATGGTAAAGAACGATTGTCTAATTGTACTGTTTCGTATGCAATTGATACCACTTTGTTATCAATTAATGCTTTTGTTAATTCTGGCTCTGGAGCTAAGTGTAAATATGTGAATAAAATTAAACCTTCGCGGAAATAACCGTATTCACTTTCAACTGGCTCTTTTACCTTCATAACCATATCTTGATTCCATGCTTCTTCAGCAGTTTCAACAAGTTTCGCACCAGCTTGTACGTATTCTTCATCTGTAAAGCCTGATCCTACACCTGATCCTTTTTGAACAAAAACTTCATGACCATTTTGTACTAAATGTACAGCTCCCGCTGGCGTCATTGCCACGCGGTTTTCATTGTTTTTAATTTCTGTTGGAATACCGATACGCATTATTAGTTCCCCCTTGAGTTATGAAATGACCCCTGAATCATTTTTTAAAGCGCTTTCTACGCTCTTATATTCTAACATAATATCTCAATATTTTACAAAAAATAATACAAGTTTTCCGATAGATTTAATCTTACATTAAAGGACAGTATTATCCATACCTCTCAGTATAAAGGATAAACTGTCCAATTATTTAAAACTTCACTTTATTTAATTCTATCGATGTCTATGAATAACATCAACAGCGCCGGTTACTTCAATAATCGTACCAGTAATCATATCGGAATCTTCTTCACATAAAAACGAAATAGTTCTTGCGATATCTTCACCTGTTCCAGATCTACCAATCGGTGTGTTACTACCTTTCAGGTTTCGTGCTTCTTCAATCGTTGCTTCTTTCATTTCACCAATTATATCACCAGGGCAAACCATATTCGCAGTAATACCATATTCCGCCTCTTCGTAAGCTACTGTTTTCGTTAATGAAACAAGTCCTACTTTCGCAGCTGCAAAGGCTGAACGATAAATCCATCCAGGTGCGCTATCTGCTCCTTGAAATCCATAGTTAATAATACGGCCAAATTGCTGGTTTCTCATAATCGGTACGACAAGTTTTAATAAATGAAACACCGCTGTTAAATTACCCTGGATCATTTCATTCCATTCGTCTTCTTCGTAATCGACTAATTTTTTCCTTTCAAATACGTAAGGACCAGCATTATTAATTAAAAAGTCAATTTTGCCAAAACGGCTCATCGCTTCTTCTACTATTTTATGTAAATCTTCCTTTTTCGTGACATCAGCTTGCACGAACTGTAGACGTTCTTCCATATTTTCATATGTTTCTTTCATTGTTTCCATAGCAGTTATATCGCTATGATACGTTACTGTTACCGAATATCCTTTAGCCAATAACTTTTCTGTTACTTGCTTTCCTAAACCTTTCGTACCGGCTGTAATGAGCGCGTGTCTCACAAACATGCCTCCTTTTAAATTGCTATACTCCATATGTAACAAGTTCTCGCTCCAATTACAACTAAAATGAATTAAAGCAAAGTTTTCAAAATTCTGTAACGTTTCTAGCAAGCACATTACCAAAATTTGTTTTATAATAAAGTTGTAAACGGTAATAAAAATGAATTGGGAGGAATTTACTATGAATAATACATATACAAATATTTTAATCGCGGTGGACGGTTCTAAAGAAGCAGAAAAAGCCTTTAAAAAAGCAATTCAAGTCGCAAAACGAAACAATGCAACATTAACAATTGCTCATATCGTTGATGTGAAAGCATATTCCGCAGTAGAGGCGTATAGCCGCGCAATTGCTGAACGTGCTAATCTATTTGCAGAAGACTTATTAGAAGACTACAAAAAAACTGCGCTTGAAGCTGGCCTTGAAAACATTGAAACTGTATTAGAATTCGGTAATCCTAAATCTAAAATTTCAAAAGAAATTGCTCCAAACAATAAAGTGGATTTAATTATGTGCGGTGCAACTGGTTTAAATGCAGTTGAACGTTTCCTAATTGGTAGCGTCTCTGAACATATTATTCGCTATGCAAAATGCGATGTCCTTGTTGTTCGTGGTGATGAGGAGCAAGGTGATCTTTAATTCATAAATAAAACACCAAGTCCACATGGGCTTGGTGTTTTTCATTTCACAAACTTCACTATAAATACAAGACAAGCCACCACAACAACGGTAACTGCCAACACATAGGACGTAAGGAATTTCAAGGACCATAGCGCCATCATTATCGTCGCAACCGTTAAGTACGTTTACTTTACATCTTCTGTCATTTTTTTACGAAGTAAGAAAACATACACATAACCGATTGGCGGCGTAATTTTCCATTCCTTTCGCATTTCCTAACATTACACTAACATACATTTTTTAGAAATAGACGGACAAAATATATGTGTTTAGAAAAGGAGGATGCTACATGGATGATTATGAACGTATTATTTTAGATGTGAATGGTACAGAACTCGAAATGTTAAATACGATTCGCGAGCATTTTAAAGAAAAACATGGTGTGGAACTAAGTCACGGTGCATTACTTCGAGATTTGATGGATATTGAATACATTCGAATTACGGAAGATCGACACAAGTATGATTAATCGATGAAACTTTAAGCCTAGAACATATTGTTCTAGGCTTAATTACATCTATACGGAAAATGTTATAATTAGGAAAAAACATGAAGGATACCAAAATATGCATTCTGAAAATATCTCAAAATATTTTCACACATTACATGCGCAAAGAAACCAGTTCCTTCCTAAGCTTCATTCACTTTCACACGAACAACTATGGTATAGGAAAGAGGACGGAAAATGGTCTATTGGTGAACACTTTTATCACTTATATTTAATTGCAAGGATGCTAAAAGTAGCGATTAAATTCTCTTTCACTCTTATCCCTTATGCCAAACTAAGAAAAAACGCCCCATTTGCAACTGATATACATGACATTTATGCCGAATATAAAGAAAAACACGGCAAAGGAATGAAAGCTCCTTGGATTTTAATCCCTTCAAAAAAAGTCTATTACTCTATGAATGTAAACGAATTAGAAGAATTACTTTCACGTGAAACAGATGAAATAAAAAAACTAGTTCAAAATATAGAAGAAAATATTGCAGGACATATCGTATTTTTAGATCCAATCGCTCACTATCCTAACCTTATTCAATCTATCCAACTATTAGCGATTCATGAGAAGCATCATTTTATAATTATGAAATGATAGATACCTAAAAATTTAAATACAAAAAGGTAAGGTACTTTCTAAAAAAGCACCTTACCTTCTATATCATATATCATTTAACTTCCAACAAACTCTATGGCTAACCCCTTCGCCTTCTCCAAAGCTTTTTCAATTTGCTCAAACCCTGTCCCGCCAGCACTGTTACGACGCTTTACAGCTGCATAAGGTGAAAGAACTTCATATAAATCTTCTTCAAATAACGGACTCATTTCTTTATACGTTTCAAGTGGTACATCTAATAAGTAAATTCCTTTTTGTGTGCAATGTAGAACTAACTTCCCAACAATTTCATGGGCTTGGCGGAACGGCAGTCCCTTGCTTGCTAAATAGTCAGCAATTTCTGTTGCGTTAGAGAAGTCTTGCGTCACAGCTTGCCCCATTTTTTCTTTGTTTATGGTCATCGTTTCAAGCATGCCTGCCATAATATGAAGGCATCCTTCTACTGTTTTCACTGTATCAAACATTCCTTCTTTATCTTCTTGTAAGTCTTTATTGTAAGCGAGCGGTAATCCTTTCATTACTGTAAGTAAGCTAAATAAATTGCCATATACTCTGCCTGTTTTCCCGCGAATGAGCTCAGCCATATCCGGATTTTTCTTTTGCGGCATAATACTGCTTCCAGTTGCGTATTGATCGCTCATTTCAATAAATTGAAACTCTTGACTACTCCATAAAATAAGTTCTTCGCAAAAGCGTGATAAGTGCATCATAAGCATAGATGAGTTACTTAAAAACTCCAGTATGAAATCACGATCGCTTACCGCATCTAAACTATTTTCATAGATTCCATTAAATCCGAGAAGCTCCGCACTATACTCTCGGTCAATCGGGAATGTTGTACCAGCTAGTGCTCCTGCTCCTAATGGTGAAATGTTAATACGCTTTAACGAATCTTCATAACGATTCACATCGCGCTCTAACATCCAAAAGTAAGCAAGAATATGATGAGCAAACGATATAGGCTGTGCGCGCTGCAAGTGCGTATAACCAGGCATAATGGTTTCAATGTTATTTTCAGCTTGATGAACAAGAACAGTTTGCAATTGTTTTGTAGCTTTTATAATATCTTCTACTTTTTCTTTTAAATACAAATGCATATCTGTCGCTACTTGATCGTTACGGCTTCGGCCTGTATGAAGTTTCCCTCCTACTTCACCGATTCTTTCAATTAACATCTTTTCAATATTTAAGTGAATATCCTCAGCTTCTACCGAGAAATTCAATTTATTTTCTTTCGCTTCCTCTAATAAATACTGAAGCCCTATCTTTATTTTCTCTGCTTCTTCTTTCGTAACGATGCCTTGCTTTGCTAGCATCGTTACATGTGCAATACTCCCATTTATATCTTGATTTACTAATTGTTGATCGAAGGAGATGGATGCTCCAAACTCCTCAACCCATGCTTCCGCTTCTTCTGTAAAACGTCCGCCCCAAAGTTTGCTCACGCTTCCACCTTCTTTTGATTCACTTGACTGTATACTTTTGTAGGTAAACCGAATAATGAAATGAAACCAACTGCTGCATCATGATTAAATTCATCCTGGGCAGTATATGTTGCAAGTTTTTCATCATATAAAGAGTACTCAGATTTACGTCCTTCTACAATCGCATGACCTTTAAATAATTTCACACGCACTGTACCTGTTACATTTTTTTGCGTTTCTTGTAAGAAAGCATTGAGTGCTTGTTTTAAAGGTGAGAACCATAAACCGTTATAAATTAATTCTGTTAGTTTTTGCTCAATCATCGGTTTGAAATGAGCGACCTCTTTCACAAGTGTTAAATCTTCAAGTTCTTTATGCGCTGTTATTAACGTCATTGCCGCTGGGCATTCGTACACTTCACGAGATTTAATACCGACAAGGCGATTTTCTACATGATCGATACGTCCAACACCATGTTTTCCAGCTAGGGCATTTAACGTTTTAATTAATTCTGAAAGTGAATATGCAGTGCCGTTTAAAGTCGTCGGTACTCCTGCTTCAAATCCGATTTCTACAAACTCTGGTTTATTCGGTGTATCTTCTAATGCTAATGTCATCTCGTATGCTTCTTCTGGCGGCGCCGCCCATGGATCTTCTAAAATCCCACATTCATTGCTGCGTCCCCATAAGTTTTGATCGATTGAAAACGGGCTATCTAAATTAATTGGAATCGGTATATCATTTTCTTTTGCATATGCAATTTCTTCTTCACGTGACCATTTCCATTCACGTACAGGCGCAATAACTTCTAAATATGGATTCAACGCTTGAATAGAAACTTCAAAACGAACTTGGTCATTCCCTTTCCCTGTACATCCATGTGCAACTGCACTTGCACCTTCCTGCTCTGCAATTTCTACTAATTTTTTCGCAATAAGCGGACGAGATAATGCAGAGACAAGAGGATATTTCCCTTCGTATAACGTGTGAGCTTGCATTGCTATCAATGCATATTCATTCGCAAATTCTTCTTGAACATCAATCATATATGATTTAATTGCTCCTACTGAAAGTGCTTTTTCTTTTACAAACGCTAAGTCTTTACCTTCCCCTAGATCTAAGCAAAGCGCTATAATATCATAATTCTTCTCTTGTAACCATTTAATTGCAACGGAAGTATCAAGACCTCCGGAATATGCTAATACAACTTTTTTCTTCTCCATTTTGCATCCCCCTAAAGAATAAATATTCATCTTTTCTTATAATAATTCAAACTTTATCACCTTTCATAAAATGAATCAAGGGGAATTTATAAAAATTTTTCAAACAATTTCGTCGAACTTCTTTCTTTTTTTATGTAAAATAGAGGCAGGAAAATGGAGGGGTGTCTATGAAAAAGTATTTTATATACAATGAACATCTAGGAATTGAAGTCCCGAACATACAAGAAAAATGGGAAGACATCTCTGAACAAGCGCAGCATTCTATTTTATTAAAATGGGAGCAAATTCGTGGAAAAATACCTGATCGTATACAAGAGCTTGAACATCATATTAATCAAAAACAACATTGTTTAAATAACGAAGAGAATTTCGAAATTTCCTGTAGGCTTAATTCAGAAATTGCCGATCTCGCTTCAATTATTAACGATCTTTGGCTTTGGTATCGTCTAACCCAAAACGTATCTGAGGGAAAAGCACACCAATGAAAAAAGCATGCCCCTCATTTACTTTGGGTCATGCTTTTTTATCGTAACAAGCTTTGCAATATATTTCTTGCGCCGTTTTTGCTAAACATACATCAAACGGGCCTACTAATATACTTCTTTCTTTCGGCAACTTCACAAAAGCAACTAGCTCTTCTTCATATTCAATCTTTTTCTGACATGAAACGCATTTTAATTCTTTTCTTTTAAAAATGTCTTTTAGCATATCTCCATCCTCCCTTTCATCTATCTATATTAATATAATCTCATAATAATTATAATCTGTAAAAAAATGACACATCACAAAGTATGGGATTCATATACTATGTACAAAAGGAGGCCTCAAAATTATGCGAGCTTTCATTATTATCGCTTTAACTTTTTTAAGTGTGATTAGCTGGGATGCATTTTTTACAGATAAAAGTGATAAGAACAATACAATTGAATAAGAACTCTTCTTTTCTTACTTATTGGACAAACTTCTAAAAACTGTCCAGTTCTACGAAATAACTTAGGCTTTTCTACAAAAATATTTAAACATAACAATTTTTGTAGATTCCCTCCGGTTATTGTCGGTTTCCATCCGCATACATTTTTTGAAAGTATGATATAATAATATAAATCTTGAAGGAAGGGATTTTGATATCATGATCGCTCGAAGGAGCATGTGGCATCGTATTGACGAATCATACACGTAGCGTATTTTTCAGCTCAGATACTTTAGTCTAGCGAAAAAAATACGAGAGTGGGGAAATTATGATTGCCCGAAGGATAATTTGGCAAAAAAAAGACTCTTCTTACACATAGCGTTTTGTTTAGGACTTAATTGTTACTAGCTAAACAAAACAAAGAAGAGCAGGATTGCTAAATGAAGAATTCTACTCCACGTTTTGTTTAGTCGCTTTAAGACTTAAACTAAAACGAAGGTAGGGAGAATTGATGGACGAGAGGATTATTCGTTATTTCTTCAGCGACATATAGCGTAGTTAGTTTTACGTAAACTAACTGAAGCTACATGTGAGCTCGTAGTTAGTTTACAACACCAAAAGGACTACTAACTACGGAAAGAAGGAATAACGATGAGTAACATCCAAAGTCGACAAATTATTAAAGAAGTTTTTATGGTTTTAATCGGTTCATTTATTTTAGCAACAGCGCTATATCACATTCACTTCCAAAACCACTTAACAGAAGGTGGCTTTGTAGGTATTGCACTATTTATCCAAAATTTTTATGATATTTCACCATCTATTTCAACTGTAGTAATGGATATCCCTATTATTTTACTATGTGCTTCATTTTTAGGTAGAAAAATGGTTGGCTATTCATTCTTAGGTTCACTTTCATTCGGAGTATTTTATTCCCTTATGGAAAATTATTCTCCTTTTACGGTAGATTTATCAAATAATTTATTTGTAGCTGCAGTAGTTGGCGGTGCGTTAGCTGGTATTGGACTCGGTTTTATATTGCGATTTGGCGGTGCAACCGGTGGAGACGATATTTTAACAATTATATTAAGTAAACGAACTCGGTTTACAATTGGGCAAATTTTCTTCGTCTTTGACGCGATTGTTCTTGCGCTTTCATTATATTATTTAAATTGGACAGAAATTGCTTTTACTATTCTTTCGATTGCCGTACAGGCAAAAACATTGGATTTAATTTACTATCCAAAAACAGAAAAGAAAGCAGCAAAGCAACCCGTTTCTATTCCAATGTCCAAAAAACATGCGACAAACTAAAAAGCGAAAGGTTTCGGCCTCTCGCTTTTTTTCATGCTCTCTTTTCTTTTTCTAATATGTAGCGTACTTGGTAAAACTTATTTGCAAATTCAGTAACATTCCTCGTTAAGCGATAGTTCACTGTAGATCCAATTGCCATTCCAAGTACAGGAATGCCTTGGAATAATTTACGACGAAGAGCATAGATGGAAAATGTCTTCAAAATTTGTTTTAACACAACCTCAGTAGAAGCTGGCTTTAATACCTCTTCGTCTCCTTCATAGAAGAATGAATCTTCTTGCTCAAGTTCTCTCAGTAAATTGTACCATGCATATTGCTGAAGTCTTGCCGGCAATAATGCTGCATGGAATACCTTTAACGCAAGCATCATTTCATATGGCTTGTTCACATCATGCCCAAATGATGTCGCAATAAGTTGTACAGCCTTCACATTTAATGCAAGCATAACCGGAAAATCAGCCGTTAATAATAATAGACCGCCAGCACCTGTTGCTCCGCCTTGTACGAATGAATATAGACGATGACGTGCTGTTTGCTGCTCTGCTATGTATGTTAATTGATCAATAGATAACGCCTTCAAATCTTCAAGTTGTTCAATTGATTCATCAAATAATCTCGACGTTCCTAAAATACGATTACGTGCATCTAACTGTGATTGTGAACTTTGAATAAGTGCATGCAAATGAAAGAGCCATCCATCTGCTTTCGTAAAGAAGTCTTTTCGTTTTTTCTCAGGTAGTTTTGCAACTGTAGTATGCAACCACTTATCAAACATCTTTTGAAAATCGGTCGCTTCTTGCTCTACTAATTGCCCTTCCCACTCTTTTATATTTTCTAAAATGGCTTGTTCTCGCTTCGATCGCATCGCAACAACCACCTCGTTCGATTTTTTTCTATTGTATCATATTTGCAAATGTGCTTGTACATCGCGTGTTCTTTATTTACAACCTAAGAAGTCGCAACAACCTATCCGAATAAAGTGAAACTTTAATCAGTGGGGGATGTCCATCCCCCACTGATTATTAGTTGAACCAATCGGGCATTTACGGGCAGTTATCTCCCACCTAACTTCCTCGCATTCGCCGAACTTTGAGGCGGGAGTCTTACTGCCCGTTAATGCGGGATAAATGGTACCAGTTTCTATTCAGCTAGATTATAATCGTCCCTATACAAAACAAATAAGGAGCGATTATACATATGTATCCACGTGCAAAAGCTTTTGGCATTGCTATACATCACGATCGACTTCTCGTACAAGAATATAATATGGAAGACGAAATCTTTTATCGGCCTCTTGGCGGTTCAATTGAACTTGGTGAGAAATCAACAGATACCGTTATTCGAGAATTTACAGAAGAACTTCATACAGAAATAGAAGTTATCGATTATTTAGGATGCTTAGAAAATATTTTTTATTCAGGTGAGGAAATTGGTCATGAGATCATTCAACTATATTCTGTGCGTTTATTAGACATATCACTATATGAAATGGAAATACTGAATATAAAAGATGAACAAACAGCCTCATATGCAAAATGGATTCCCCTCACTGCATTTATTCAAAAGGAAAAAATACTATATCCAGATCAGATTTTAAAATATATACAAAAAAAAGACGAAATCCTTTAGGATCTCGTCTTTTTCATGCATATATTAACCCATATCTCCAAGACGTAATACGTCACGAGCAATCATAACTTCTTCGTCAGTTGGAATTACGATAATTTTTACTGGAGAGTGTGGGAAGCTGATGAATGCTTCTTCACCGAATACGTTATTGCGTTTTACGTCGAAGTATACGCCCATGTACTCAAGGCCTTCTAATACGCGCTCACGAATAACTGCACTGTTTTCACCTACACCAGCTGTAAAGATGATAGCGTCAACGCCTTTCATACGAGCTGTGTAAGAACCGATGTATTTATGGATACGGCTTACGAACACGTCAAGTGCTACTTTCGCACGGTGGTCGCCTTCTTCTTCTTTCGCAATGATGTCACGTAGGTCACTAGAGTAACCAGTAAGACCTAACATACCACTCTTCTTGTTTAATACGCTAACTACTTCTTCTACAGTTTGGCCTGTTTTTTCCATGATGTATGGAATTAACGCAGGGTCAATATTACCAGAACGTGTACCCATTGTTACACCAGCAAGTGGAGTGAAGCCCATAGAAGTATCGATAGACTTACCGCCTTCTACTGCTGCGATACTTGCACCGTTACCTAAGTGACAAGAAAGTAGGCTTAAGCCTTCAATTGGACGACCTAATAGTTCAGCCGCACGCTCAGTTACGTATTTATGAGAAGTTCCGTGGAAACCGTATTTACGGATGCCAAATTTCTCATAGTACTCATATGGTAAGCTGTATAGGAATGCAGATTCCGGCATTGTTTGGTGGAATGCTGTATCGAATACTGCTACTGCTGGTACGTTTGGTAGTACTTCTTGGAATGATTTAATACCAACAAGGTTTGCTGGGTTGTGAAGTGGTGCTAAATCGCTTAAGTCTTCGATATCAGCTAATACTTCATCATCAATTAAAACAGAATCAGCAAATTTTTCGCCGCCGTGTACAACACGGTGACCGATACCGCCAATCTCATCAAGAGATTTTACGATTCCGTTTTCAGTTAATTTCTTAAGAAGCATGTTAACTGCTACTGCATGATCTGGGATGTTTGTAATTTCTTTTTGTTTTTCGCCATTTACAGTAATTGTGAAGACACTATCTTCTAAACCGATACGTTCTACTAAACCTTTTGTTAATACTGTTTCACTTGGCATTTCAAATAATTGGAACTTTAAGGAAGAGCTTCCTGCGTTAATCGCGATGATTTTTGACATCTAGTCTTTCGCCCCTTTTTCTCTTGGTAGTTGTGTGGATCATTCCACAAACCGCTCGATTTTATCTAATTAAATTCACTCATTATGAAAACGTTTCATCATTAGTAAATTTTATACTCACGATTTTAATTTAAACATCGTCCGACATATATTTCAAGTGAAAAAATTGTAACACCAAGAAAAAAAATATATTACAGATTTCAAAAAGATTCAGTTAAATCTTGTATATATTAAAAAATATTCCATATTATATACAACTGTACTACATTAATCACTAACCCTGTTACATATATCTGACATTACTTATGTGTTGCAAACCACGTATTTAGTTGATCCATCATGTTCTCCATAGCCTTCATGTTGGAGAATTTAGGTAATTCCACTAATAGTGCCTGTTTCGGCATTATTACATCCTGGCCTTTCTTTTGGAGAACAAATATACTTTTTGCATTTTTCTCGTTTTTAAACATGGAAACAGGTAGCTGTAACAATCCTTGAATAAAGCATGTTTCTTTAATGAATGCATGTAGCTTTGGCGCTTGATCACTTTCAAAAATGAAGTTTGGTACTAAGAAGAATAAATACCCGCCTTCTTTCGTATGTTTCACACTTTGTTCAATAAATAAGTGATGCGCATATGACATTCCTTCATCTGCTTTTAATGTATATTCACTTGCACCGATTTCATTTGGATAGTAACCAATTGGCAAATCTGAAACAACTGCATCAACTGGATCGATATAAAGTGGTGCTAGTCCATCTTGGTGGAAGAATTCGATTGCATGCTTTTGTAAATTCGCATTTACTAAAGCAAGTTTAATTAGCACTTCATCCACTTCTACACCAAATCCACTCATTGCTAGTTCTTCTTTGGCGCTATTAAACACGGTAGTCATTAAGTTACCCGTTCCAATTGCAGGGTCTAAAACTGTAATTTCTTTTTGCCCTTGCATAAATTTATGGAATAAGTAGCTCACGAACATTCCAACTGCATCTGGCGTCATTTCGTGATTCGCTTGTACGCCCTCTTTCATTCCTTTTAAAATGGCTAGCTGAAATGCTTTACGAATTTCTTCACCTTTATATGTTTCTTCATTAAACGTACTATATTCACGATTCAACCTTTCAATTGTTGATTCGGATAATTCCTCTTGTAAAATCGCTCCCTCAAACAAGTTATCACCTGTTTCTACAAGCGCCTCTAAATATGTTACATCTAATTCTTTACGTAAAACTACCGTAGAAGAATCAAAATTAGAAAATAATGTTTCTACTGCCTGACTCACGTACATTCCTCCTTCTCTCATTTACACATAACTTATATCATACCACAAAGTGATTTTTTCCAAAAAGAAAAAGCGACCTCTTGCAAAGAGCTCCCCTTCAAGTTGTTTATGATGTAACGTCTTTTCTCATATATTGGTTCAGTTAACAATACATGAGAAAAAACGACCTCTTCTAAAGTGAAACTTTAATGAGAGGTCGTCTTCTTTTACATTACTTCGCCAATTTTGCTGCTTCTAATGCTGCTTCATAGTTTGGATGGCTTGTACCTTCGCTTACGTATTCTACGTAAACTACTTTGTCATTGCTATCTACTACGAATACTGCACGAGCAAGTAAACGAAGTTCTTTCATTACTAAGCCATAAGCTTCGCCGAATGAAAGATCACGGTGATCAGAAAGTGTCGCAACGTTTTCTAAACCGTTAGCTGCACACCAGCGTTTTTGAGCGAATGGTAAATCAGCGCTAATTGTTAATACTTTCGTATTTTCAATACCTGCTGCATCTTCGTTAAAACGACGAGTTTGTGCATCACATACACCTGTGTCGATTGAAGGTACAACACTAATTAATTTCACTTCACCTTTGTATGTTTCTAAACTTACTGGAGATAAGTCATTTGCTAATACTTGAAAGTTAGGCGCTTGATCGCCAACTTTAACTTCTGTTCCAACTAAAGTCATTGGGTTACCTTTAAAAGTTACATTTGCCACTTAAAAATCCTCCCTTATTTAAACAAAATATGTACAATGTAAATGATAGTTTGTCCCTATCGATAATGCAAATAAAATCGCTTTATTTACAAAAAAATAAAGAAGCTAATCCATTGATTAGCTTCTTTACTCCTTAAATTTGAAATTCCGGATCATCTTCTTTTCGTTTATCCATCATTTCTTTCACTTTATCAACAGCTTGTGGCGCTAATTCAATTATTTTGTCAATGACATGTGTTTGTTTATCTAAATGTAAAACTTTCACACCGTCTCCATTTACAACGAGAAAGGCAACAGGATTAATGGAAACCCCACCACCGCTACCTCCTCCAAACGGGTGACGGCCTGAATGTTCTACTTTTCCAAATTCACTTCCACCAGCAGCAAATCCAAAACTTACTTTCGAAACGGTAAGAATTACACTTCCATCTGCCGCTTTAATTGGATCACCAACAATTGTATTTACATCAGTCATTTGTTTTAAATGCTGCATTGCTGTTGTCATTAAGCCTTGAATTGGATGGTCCATTCTATATCCCCCCTATGCTTGAACAGATTTATCTTCCATACCAGACTTTTGTTTTCTCATAAACATGAGTAGTTTTACCGCTGTTTTCACAGTACGAAATATATGAAAGGAAGCTGTTAGTTCACATCTTGATGCAAATCCCTTCCCTTGAAAAACAGGTGTAATTTCAAATTCTGGTACGTCGACAATATGCATATATTGTCCTACAACTCCAGCAGCCATTCCTTTTGTCCCCCATGCATATCCAGTGACAATTCCAGTACTAGCCGCATCGCCTGTTCCAATTTGTGAATGCCATTTCCAACTATTGATTTTCACTCGTTTGAGAAAATCTTTAACAATAGTATGAACTTCTTGAAGCTTTTTTATCAGTTCTCCGACGCTATCAAGTTGTGCCATAATTTTATTATCTATGCCGCCATCTTCCTCAGCTTTTTCGATTTTCTGCCCCGTCTTTTTCTGCTGTTTTTCAATTCTTTCCAATACATCAAACGTATATCGAATCATCCATATTTTCACTTGAAATAAACATTGTTTTTCCATTTCTGAATATAAAAACGTCACCTTAAGCGATATTTTCGATAATAGTATTAGTAAAATAAAAAGTAGAAGAATTATCATTCCAATTACGAGCCATTTCATTCGTACCATCCTTTCACTCCATACCCATTATCGACAAGTTTATTCATCATTAAACAACCTTTGATAAAATTGAATATAAAAATTTTTCTAAAAATAAAAAGGGATTTTGACATTTTATATCGAAATATACTATTTGAGCATATTATTCAGAATACAATCTGATGATATGCAGCACTAAAACTAGAAAATTTAACTGCAGTGGAGGGATACATAATGGCAGATCGTCGCAATTTATTTTTCTTTTATGGTGATGACAAAGTAACGCTCGTTGAAAAAATGAAACCAGTATATCGTATTTTAGAGGAGAATGGATTTACCATATTAGATCATCCAAAAAATGCAAACGCTATCGTCAGCGTTGGAGATGATGGAACTTTCTTACAAGCCGTTCGTAAAACTGGCTTTAGAGAAGATTGCTTATACGCAGGTATT
The DNA here is from genome assembly GCF_038050385.1 of Bacillus sp. FSL R9-9410. Classification (NCBI taxonomy): domain Bacteria; kingdom Bacillati; phylum Bacillota; class Bacilli; order Caryophanales; family Bacillaceae; genus Bacillus; species Bacillus sp. FSL R9-9410. Next base: position 239,340 of record NZ_JBBOTV010000001.1, on the reverse strand, counting down.
TCTACGAAAGATGAAATTTCTTTCTACTGCGATTTCCACATCGATCACATTGATACAGCCCTTCAAGAAATTACAAAAAACGAAATTGAAGTGCGAAAATATCCAACAATTAAAGTAGATGTAGATCACGGTACATCTTTCCATTGTTTAAATGAATTTTCATTACGCTCTAGCATCATTAAAACATTTGTCGTAGATGTACACGTCGACAATTTACATTTTGAAACATTTAGAGGTGATGGATTAGTTATCTCCACACCAACAGGAAGTACCGCTTACAATAAATCATTACATGGTGCAGTTGTCGATCCACTTATCCCATGTTTCCAAGTAAGCGAACTAGCATCTTTAAATAACAACACATACCGTACACTCGGGTCACCGTTCCTTTTAAATCACGAGCGTACGTTAACTTTAACACTTAAACCAGATGGCAATGATTATCCTGTTATCGGAATGGATAACGAAGCACTTAGCATTAAACAAGTGGAAAAAGCCGTTGTTCGTTTAAGCGATAAACAAATTAAAACTGTTAAATTAAAAAACAATTCCTTCTGGGAAAAAGTACAGAGAACATTTTTATAGTAATAAAATAACCCTCGAATTATGGGATTTCCATAATTCGAGGGTTATTTATTTCCCCCGATTGGTGTAGGCAGCCATCTCTTACTATGCAGTCGCCATTATTGTCAGCTTTTATCGGTAAATCGATATATTTTAAAAATCGCTGATATATTTTGAATTGCGGTCGATATATTCCGAAAATCGCTGATATATTTTCACACGTCTTTTCTATAAACAATCTCCCCATCAATGACGGTCATTTCTGCCTGTACTTCTTTTATTTCTTCCGCCTCAATTTCAAAAACATTACGGTCTAATATCGTAAAGTCTGCTTCATATCCTTTTGTAATTTGCCCTCGATTTGCTTCTTTTCCAATTGCATACGCACTTCCTGTTGTAAATAAAGAAACCGCCTCATATACCGTTAATCTTTCTTCTGGCATATAGCATACGCCGTCAATAAAGCTTCTACGTGTAACAGCACTATATATACCTAAAAATGGATTTACTTGTTCAATTGGAGCATCAGACCCACCGTTGCAGTGTAATCCTGCGCCGAGTAATGTCTTCCAAGCGTACGCGTAACGAAGACGATGCTTTCCTAGTTTTTCAATAACTGACGGAAAATCCGATGAAACAAAGACGGGCTGAATATCAATAATTACTTGCAAACTCTTCATTCTTTCAATTAATTCTTCACGGGCAAGCTGGCAATGAATAATGCGGTCACGTAATCCTTCTGCTGGTGGATATAATTCAAGCGCATCAATGACATATTCTAGTGATAAATCACCGATTGTATGAATCGCAACTGGCATATGTAAATCACGTGCTTTCTTCACTAACCCTGCAAGCTCTTCAGGTGAGAAAATCGCAACTCCATTCGTTTCCTGTGCATCTTCATAAGGCTCACTTAATAAAGCTGTTCTTCCGCCAAAAGAACCGTCAGAAAAAATCTTCATCGCCCCAAATTCAATATAGTGCTCATTTTCATATTCTTTTCGCTCATTCGCTACTTCATGATGAACGAGCAAATGTGCTTTAAATGGCATTTTTTTTATAACGTGTGAAAACGCATTGTACGTTTTTTGAAAGCCGCCATAATAATTTAAGTCTTCCGTATGTCCGCCAACTAATCCGTATTGCCAGCAGTCTGAAATCGCTGTTTGCAGAGCACTTTGCAAATACACTCCATCTATTTCAGGCTGAACATGTTTAATTAACTCTTGTCCTTGCTCATATAAAAGTCCTGTTAATTTATTTAATGAGTCACGACCAATTTTTCCGCCCTTTGGATCTTGCGCCGCTTCTGTTATGTTCGCTTCTTGCAATATGTATGAATTCACCCATGTCACGTGACGACAAACGCGCTTTAATAAAATCGGATGTTCTTTAGAGATTTCATCTAAATCACGTATATGAACATGTTTTGTATCTGTAAAATTATTTTCATTCCATCCTTCTCCGATAATCCATGTTCCTTGTGGAGCTTCTTCTACTCGCTTCTGAACAAGTGAAAGTACTTCTTTATAAGATGTACAATTTGATAAGTCTAGACGAAGTAACCTCTCCCCATGCCCAATAAGGTGCATATGGCTATCAACAAGCCCTGGAATCATCGTTTTTCCTTGTAAGTCGCACGACTTCACTTCTGAATATCGGTTTTCTAACTCTTCTTTATTCCCCACATCAACTATGATGCCATTTTCAACGTAAACGGCGTCCACTTTTTCATTCTCTTCTCGCATTGTATAAATGCTTCCGCCATGCCACATTTCTCCCATATACTCATCCCTTTTTCCTTTAGTCTACGAAATTAATATGTATAAAAAAAGCACCATTCCGATTAAAAATGGTGCTTTTCTAAAAATTATTTTTGTTCAGTAGGATTCGTTGTAACTTGCCATTCAATATTAAATTTATCTTTCAATTGTCCGTATGCTGGGCTCCAGAAAGTTTCTTGAAGTGGCATGATAACTTCTCCACCTTCTTGTAACTTATCAAATACTTCTTTCGCTTTTTCTGCGTTATTAATTCGAATTGCAATTGTTACTTGAGATCCGATTGCATGCCCTTGACCTGGGAATGTATCAGAAATCATAAGCTCCGTATTACCAATTTTTAAATGAGCGTGTAAAACGCGCTCTTTTGCTTCAGCTGGAATCGGGTATTCTGGATTTTCAGGCATGTCACCAAAGGTTTGCATTACTTCTACTTTTGCATCTAACGCCTCTTTATAAAATTGTACAGCTTCTTGCCCACTACCATCTAAAACTAAGTAAGGATTAATACCTAAAATCATACGGACACCTCTTTTTCAAATTTATAAAATCGAACTTACGTTCGTTCTTATAATATCATACGTTTTACATTTCATTCAACTATTTACTTCTTCATTTTCAAAATTATTTTGAAGGAAGCTCCATCTCTTGTTTTCTAAGTTCAATACGGCGAATTTTTCCGGAAATCGTTTTTGGTAGTTCATCTACAAATTCAATTTTTCGAGGGTATTTATATGGTGCAGTCAGTTCTTTGACGTGTTGTTGGAGCACTGGAATTAATGTTTCTTCGTTCTTTTCTATATTCTCTCTTAATACGATAAATGCCTTCACGACACTTCCGCGAATTTCATCTGGACTTGCGACAACCGCACATTCTCTTACGTATGGGTGTTTTACAAGTGCATCTTCTACTTCAAACGGCCCGATTGTATAGCCAGAGCTAATAATGATATCATCTCCGCGTCCTTCAAACCAAAAATAGCCGTCTTCATCTTTTTTCGCTTTATCACCGGTAATATAATAATCACCGCGGAATTGCATCGCTGTACGCTCATCGTCTTTATAATATTGTTTAAAGAGTGCTGGTGTTTCAATGTGAACTGCAATATCACCAACTTCTCCTACCTGCACCGGAATACCTTCTTCATTTACGATATCAACATGGTTTCCTGGCGTTGGTTTTCCCATTGATCCTGGTCTAATGTCCATCCCTTTCATTATCCCAACAAGTAATGTGTTTTCCGTTTGCCCATAACCGTCTCTTACCGTAATATCGAAATGCCTTTGGAACGTTTCAATCACTTCTCTGTTTAACGGCTCACCAGCTGATACAGCGCTATGTAACGCTTCTAAATTGTACTCACTTAAGTTTTCTACCTTTGCCATTAATCTATACTCAGTCGGTGTACAACAAAGCACATTCACCTTATTATCGCCTAATAAGTTTAAATATGTTTTCGGTTCAAATTTACCATGATATACAAATCCAGTTGCACCTGAACCGAGAGTCGCTACAAACGGGCTCCAAATCCACTTTTGCCAACCTGGACTAGCCGTTGCCCATACAACATCATCTTCTTCGATTCCGAGCCAATTCGGGGCGCTTGTACGTAAATGAGCGTATGCCCAGGCATGCGTATGTACAACTCCTTTTGGATTTCCTGTCGTCCCTGACGTATAAGATAAAAAGACCATATCTTCTTTATCTGTCTTCGCCATTTCTAACATGTCACTTTCTGTTTCTAATGCTGTTTTTAAATTTGTCCATCCATCTACTGATCGCTCGCTCAAGACGAATTTTTGAAGAGATTCCACCGCTTCTACGCCGTCAAATTGTCCAATATACGGTTCGTAACTTACGATAGCCTTTACTTCTCCGTGCCCAATACGATACTCAATATCTTTTTTACGCAACATTTCTGAGCTTGGAATAACGACAAATCCTGCTTTAATCGCAGCAATATACGTCATGTAAGCTTCAATTAAGCGCGGCATCATAATAAGGAGCTTGTCCCCTTTTTGTAAGCCACTTTTTATAAAAACGTTTCCAATTTTATTCGCACCTTGCATTAATTCAAAATATGTAATCTCTCGTATATTCCCTTTATCATCTTGCCAAATTAAAGCAAGCTTCTCTTTATCATTCGTATATTTCTCTATTTCCGAAACTAAGTTATAAGACGGCGGCGCCAACAATTCCTCTCTCTTCATATAACATCCTCCTTTATTTCTATGCCTCTCTTATATAATAAAGAATTTTCAGTAAATTTTGAACCCTCTTCTTTTGACAATTTTTTTATATTTATGTCGAACCGTTGAATGAATTTATATCGATTTACCGATAAATCATGACAAAAAAAGAAAGAGCGGGAGAACCCGCTCTTTCTAAGCCATCGTATATGGGATTATTTTTGGTAACCGCCTAATTGTTGCTCAGCTAGTGAAACTAGACGTTTAGTAATTTCGCCACCAACAGATCCGTTAGCGCGAGATGTTGCATCAGCTCCAAGTTGAACACCAAACTCTTGAGCGATTTCGTATTTCATTTGATCTAATGCTGCTTGAGCACCAGATACTGCTAATTTATTTGTGCTTGCCATGTTGTATCACCTCCTTGTGAGTATAGAGTGTGATAAACAACATGACTTCATGCACATTTGAATGTGGTAATTTATGGGTTTAGAAAAGTTCTTCGAATTTTTCTTCTTCGGCCACTACTTCTACTGTTTGTAATACCATTGTTTCTTTGTTCGCTACAGCCTCTTCAATTAACGGCGCGAAATCGTACTTCGCTTCAAAACGATTTGCTTTCTCACGCTTCGGTTTCGTCGATGGACTTGCTGGTGTAAATACTGTACAGCAGTCTTCATATGGACGAATTGAAATATCATACGTTCCAATTTCTTTTGCAATTTTAATAATTTCTAATTTATCCATCGTAATAAGTGGACGAATAACAGGATAGTTTGTCACTTCGTTAATCGTATGCATACTATCTAACGTTTGGCTCGCTACTTGTCCAAGACTTTCACCAGTCGTAATTGCAAGTGCATTACGCTCCTCTGCAATACGCTCTGTAATACGCATCATCATACGACGCATAACTGTCATAGAATAGCTAGATGGAATTTCTTTATTAATCGTTTTTTGCACTTCAGTAAATGGAACAAGGTGAAGTGTTACACGTTTACAGTATTTCGTTAACTCTTGTGCTAAATCGATTACTTTTTGTTTCGCACGCTCACTTGTGAAAGGTGGACTATGGAAGTGAACTGCTTCCACAGATACACCGCGTTTCATCGTTAAGTAAGTTGCTACCGGGCTATCGATACCACCAGAAAGAAGTACCATTACTTTTCCGCCAACACCAACTGGTAAACCGCCTGCTCCCATGTGCTCACCACACATAATATAGCTATAACCACTGCGAATTTCTACACGTACATTCACATCTGGATTATGAACATCTACTGTGATATCCTCTGTATTTTCTAAAATGTGCCCACCGATTTCTGGAAGTAACTCCATCGTCTTCATTGGGAAGCGCTTATCAGAACGGTGCACTGTAATTTTAAATGTTTTCACATCACCTTTTACTTGTAAGAAAGCTGCTAATGCACCTTTTTTAATATCTTCTAATTCTGATGGTACTTTCATCGCTAAGTTAAACTTATGAATACCAAATACATCTTTCAATCTTTCAGAAATTTCTTCATGGTCTTCGCCATTTAACTGAATGTACATACGATCATGTGTTGCATCAATTTTAATGTTTGGGAATTTTTTTAATTTGAATTTCACATTATCTCTTAACGTACTTACAAACTTAGAACGATTCTTTCCTTTTGTCGTCATTTCTCCATAACGAACTAAAATATATTCATATGTCATCATATTTCTTTACCTCATCACTTCATATAATTTTGGCATTGTCTCTTTAACAATACCTTCAAATTGTTTTACTTCTTCCATCGTGTTGTCCGGTGCTAGACTAATGCGAATCGCACTTGTAGCTGCGGCGTGCGGTACTCCCATTGACACTAGTACTCGGCTCACTTCATTTGCTTTTGAAGAACAAGCAGACTTCGTCGATACATATACACCATATTCTTCTAAAGCATGAACGACTACTTCTGGTTTTAAACCGACAAATGATACATTTAAAATGTGCGGTGCCGCATATTCAAGTGATGTATTAATCGTTACAGTTTCCATCTCTTTAAAGAAACGGACCAGCTCTGTTTGTAAATTTTGCAAATGAACTATTTTTTCTTTCACTTGTTCCATCGTCATACGAAGTGCTTTCACCATCGCTACAATACCAGGTAAATTTTCTGTACCTGAACGATACTTGAGCTCTTGTTGACCACCTGATAAGATTGGATCTAATCTTACACCATCACGTATGTAAAGAAGACCTGTCCCCTTTACGCTATGAAATTTATGTCCAGATATTGAACAAAGGTCAATATGAGAAGCGTATAAATCAAGTGGTACTTTTCCTATCCCTTGTACATGATCCACGTGGAATCTTATTTTCGGATAGTTCGCTAATAATGTTCCAATTTCAGCAACGGGCTGAATCGCTCCAGTCTCGTTGTTCACGTGAATAATTGACACAAGAATCGTATCTTCACGAAGCGCTCGTTTTACATCTTCTACCGATACAACACCGTGCTCGTTAACCGGTAAATATGTTACATCAAAACCGAGATCTTCTAATTGTTTATATGCCTCAAACACAGACGCGTGTTCAATATTTGTTGTAATAATATGTTTGCCGCGCGAACGATTCCTCATCGCTATCCCTTTAATCGCAAGGTTATTCCCTTCCGTTCCACCTGATGTGAAAATAATTTCAGAAGGTTTAACGTGAAGGAGCTGTGCCGCAATCGTTCTCGATTGTGTTAATAGACGCTCTGCCTCTCCTCCAAGCGAGTGAATAGAAGAAGGATTACCAAAATATTTCCCTGCAACCGTTACGTACGATTGAAGAGCTTCTGGATATGGCTTCGTCGTCGCACTATTATCAAAATAGATCATCGTTCTTCCCCTTTCAGCGCTATCACATCATATAATCATATCACAAATACGTGTAATTACGCTAAGACTACTCAAAGGTTCCGTTTTTATATAAAAGTGTATATTTCCCCCCGCCATTTGCAGGCATACTGAGTGGTGAAGATTAATAATCAATGGTGGATGAAACCCATCACTTATGGTTTCACTTTATTTTGAAACGAACAACCTTACTGTATTCCGCTATTCATTATAGCAACATCGACTTCAAAATTACACAAAAAAACAAACCCTTTATTAAAGGGTTTGCTCATTGTCTACATATTCAGCTATTTTTTGAACAACGCCAGGTTCAAGTTTCTCTAATATAGAAGCCGCTTGTTCTAAAGCTGCATCGTATTGATATTCACGGAATAATTTCTCCGCATAATTTAAGCTTTCTGCAAGATTCTCATCATGACTGCGGTACCGGTTACCGTATTGAATTAGTTTTTCAACTAAATACGCTTGTCCAATTAATTCTTCCGTCATTTCAGATACACCATTCACAACTGTGTACGCTTCTTCTAAACTGCTATTTACAGTATTCATATTTAACGGCTTTACTTCTAATTGCTCATATACAGCTTGCATCGCCATTTGCCCTTTTTGTAAATCTTCCATAATACTCTCTGGAAGACCTGGTAAATTCGACTTTTGCATAAAACGTTTCGTCTCAAAAATCGTATTTCGCATTTCTTGTAACTTCTCACGTGCTTCAAATTCCTCTTTGCGCATCGTTTGCAGCATTTCTTTATATTCTGCATGAAGTACTTTTAAAGTTTCACATTGCTCATAAACCTCTTCTAGTTCCTCACGAATAATAGAGAATGCAATATCTTGTTCAGCAACACGTATTTGCAACACTTCAAAACGTTTCATTAAAATATGCATTTGCTTTTCAATTACTTTTTGTGACTCAATGTCTTTGTCTTGTAATTGATAACTTTGTTTCACAAGTTGTGTTTCTATTTTCGTTTCAATTGTTTCTGTACGAATTTCTTCTAAATCTTCATAAACAGACAGTGTTTTTTGCTCCACATAGTGTTTCGCATGCACTTCTTGTTCAAGTTGATCATAAAAACTGTCTAAACGAGTTTTTAAGTTCTCTACTTTTTCTGCTGCTTCCGTTATATAAAGCTCCTGTATATCCATTAAACATGTTTGTAGTTGTGTCGTCATATCGCGGACTTCTTTAGGAATTTCCAAATACTCTAATACATAACCTTGTCTTATCATATCATCATGGCCTTGTATTAAATCTTCCAGCTGAACTGGTAATGTCGCTTGACACTCTACCAATAAATCTGGAATTTGATGAATAACGATTTCTAAACTTGCTAAACCTTCTTCTAAACTAATAACAATTTCTCTCGCTTTTAAATAATCACCATTATCAGTTGCCTCTTCAAAAGTTTTGAACTTCTCGGATTCAACATCTAACATCTCTTCAATTTTTTGCTCAGCTGCTCCATACATGTGTCGATGAGCAAGAACGCTCTTTTTCATACTACGATATGTATCACGTAACTCTTCAATTTCCGAGCTGTTTTTCTCATGGCTTTCTAACAGTTGCTGTAATTCATTTAAAATGTCTGTAATACGATTATCAGCGTCATCTAAACCACTTATGGATTCTTTCATCGCATGCTTTGCTTTGCGGAAGGAGAATTGCGAGGCAAATTTTCGCGCTTGCCCTAAATCTTTTTCAGCTTTCGGAAGAGTTGTTGATACAATTTCATCCCACTCTTCACGCCATTTACCAAATAGTTCTTCTGTTTGACCTGTCATATTTAAATCTTTTACCCGCTTTAGTTCATCTGCCACAGGTTTATCTTTTATCTCTTGTTTCCACTGCTCCAGTGCTTCAATATCTTTATATGAACGATTTCTTATCACAAGCTCTATCATGAGCAGCACTAGAATAGAGCTTACTACAATGATAACGATCGTCAGGATAGAATCCATGCAAAAAAGCCTCCTAAGTTATATCTCTTTTTTTGTCCGTTCCGTTTATGAAATGGAAGGCATTATGTATAAAAAGGGAATTCCCCTATATTTAACAACTAACAATGTTCTAATCATACCATGTAATGACGTGTTTTTGACCTAGTTTTTTTTAAAATTTCATGTTTCTTTAAATGTAAATGTAATATTTCTTAATATTCCGCTTACTTAAATACCTATCCTCAAATGATTGTAATAACAGGCACTCTTTCATATGAGATGCGAAATAAATTTTGCGCACAAGTAACATTTCCTTGCCTTACCGCTTGCTCTACCACCATTTCCGGAAGTAAAGTAATACCAAGGCCAGCTTTTACCATTGCAAGCATCGGTTCTATGTTTCAAGGTTATACTGTCGATAACATAGAAATTGCCGGCGCCTCATTAACAATTATTGCGCTAGTATGCAACAATTTATAGCAAAGCAAAGAAAACAACATATAAAAATCCCCACCTCAGTTCGTTAGGTGGGGATTTTTCACATATGAACAGCTCTTGGCAGTTCATAATACATACTCGCTTTATATAATGTTCGTTCCATCCATTGCTCAATTTCCTTCGTATACATTTCTAAGAAAAACGTCTCAGATGGAAATGAGTGTAGCACCTCTGATATATATTGTGGATATAAAAATGGCATATTCATCATGCCTTTTAGTTGCGTCATAAACATTGTAAAAGATACCTTTTTAAATTCTTGCTTCATTTGTCCTTGTTTAATGATTTGCTCTATATAATATCTTTCTCTGGAAAAATAAACGGTCATCACTTCACGAATTAATGTCGTATCAAGCGAAAGCTCTCTATAAAAAAAACGTGTCAGTTCTCTATTATCAAATTGATATCGTAAAATCCCGCGCACCATTTGCACCATCGCATCTTTAGCCGATAAATATTCTCTCTGTTCAAATGACGTTTCAATTACGTGAATATATCCTTCTAAAAAATCCGTAATAAGCTGTTCTAATAACCCTTGCTTTCCAGAAAAATAATATGAAATATTCGCTACATTCACATCCGCTCGCTTTGCAATGTCTCGCACCGATGTCCCGTCATACCCTTTCGTATTAAACAACGATATTGCCGCATCAATTACCTTTTGTTTCGTCTGCTTCATGCGCTCACTTCCTCTCAATGAACAGCTATAGTTTAAATTTCTTGACTTTTAAGACAAATTCCTTTAATTTTCTATCGACAAAGTCATGTGAAATACATCGTATTTTGCTACCATTTTACATATCTCGATAAAAAGGGAGTTGTTTCCATGTTCACAAAAGAAAGTTATGCAGGATCTCGTGAAAAGCAATATGAGACAGTAATTAAACAACTGGATGCATTATTAACTGGCGAACCGAACGTAGTCGCAAACTTATCAAATGCGTCCGCACTATTAAATCAATTTTTAGATCGCGTTAATTGGGTTGGCTTTTATGTAACAGAAGGAAATCAGCTTGTTCTTGGACCATTCCAAGGAATGCCAGCTTGCGTGCGTATTCCGTTCGGACGCGGTGTTTGCGGCGTTGCAGCTGAAACAAAAACAACGCAACTTGTAGCAGATGTCCACCAATTCCCAGGACATATCGCTTGCGATAGTGCCTCTAATTCTGAAATCGTTGTACCGATTCTGAAAGAAGGAACTATCATTGGTGTACTTGATATTGATAGTCCTGAAAAAAATCGTTTCGATGAAGTAGATCAGCATTATTTAGAAAAGTTTGTGGAAACACTCCTAAAACATATTTAATAAAGAAAAGAGTGAGTTATCGATTAAGTACGTAACGTACGAAACCGATAGCTCACTCTTTTTTTATTGATTGCTAACCGTCGATATCCTCTTTAGTGCCTGTTCTAAATCAGAAACGATATCTTCCCATGATTCTAAGCCGACAGATAGGCGTATTAAATTATCGAAAATACCCATTTCTTTTCTTAGTTCAGCTGGAATAGCTGCATGCGTCATCGTCGCTGGATGCTGAATTAACGTTTCTGTATCACCTAAACTTACGGCAATTGTAATAAAATGGAGGTCATTGATAAACGACTGTGTTTCCTCTTTCCCGCCTTTAATTGAAAAAGAAATAACGCCCCCGCCTCGTTTCATTTGCCGAGATGCTAATTCTCCCTCCGGATACCAAACACCTTCTACTACTTCATGATTTTTCAAAAACGATACAATTTTTTCCGCATTATCACAATGACGATCCATTCTTACTGCTAATGTTTTTAATCCGCGTAACAATAACCACGCGTCAAACGGCGCCATAATACCGCCGATATCTTTTCGCATCGGACGAATTTTGTCAGCTAACGCTTTCGTTCTACAAATTGTTACACCCGCTACAACATCCCCGTGACCACCAATATATTTTGTCGCACTGTGAACGACGGCGTCACAACCAAGCTCAAGAGGTCTTTGTAAATAAGGTGAACAAAACGTATTATCGACAATAACAAGCAAATCATTGCGCTTCGCTACCCCGATCACCTTTTCTAAATCAATTAATTTCATCGTTGGATTAATCGGTGTTTCCACAAAAATGAGCTTTGTATTTGGACGAATTTTATTTTCAATATCAGTCTCTGTCTCCATATCACAAAACGAATGAGTAATCATAAATTTTTCTTCTAATACTTCTAAAAAACCGTACGTACATCCATATAATCCATTCGAACAAATAATATGATCTCCAGCTTTTAGAAAACCGATTAACGTTGCTGAAATGGCTGCCATACCTGAACCGAACGCCAGCGCTTCCTCTCCACCTTCTAAAACAGCCATACGTTCTTCAAATAATTTCACAGTTGGATTCCCAAGCCTTGAATAAATATAAGATGGATCTTCTCCCGCAAAACTCGCTTCTCCTTGCTGTGCTGTCTCAAACGTAAATGTAGAAGTTTGAAATAAAGGTGGTGTTAAACTCCCTTTATTTTCATTTGATTCATATCCGTGATGAATTAATGCTGTCTCCATATGTTTCTTTTTCATAAAAACATCCCCCTTATGTCTTTATTGCCACATATCCACCAAGAAAAATCTGATGAACGTTTTTACTACATTTTATGTAAGCGTTTTACTTGTGTTTCTATCTTTTCTTTCATATTGTTTTAAATTCCTTCTTGTTAATTTCCAAAATTTATCTGCATAAAACAAAAAGGGAGTCGCTTGACGAAACTGTAGCTAAAAGATATAATAGCGTTTGTGTAAAATAAAAAGGCAGCCTTGTAATGTGAGTTTATCGTTTGTATTTTGTTCCTCTGCGGAGGTGTATCTCGTAACTCCCTGCTGCTGGAGCGAAGGTACATGAAAACAAAATACCCGTAAATATCGATTACGTCTGTTTTTATTTTACGAAAATAAAAACATTTTTGAAGGAGGAGTCAACTATGGCTCGTTATACAGGTCCAGCATGGAAACTGTCTCGTCGTCTTGGAATCTCTCTAAGCGGCACAGGAAAAGAATTAGAAAAACGCCCTTACGCACCAGGTCCTCACGGTCCTAACCAACGTAAGAAACTTTCAGAATACGGTTTACAATTACAAGAGAAACAAAAACTTCGTCACATGTACGGCATGACTGAGCGTCAATTCCGTCGCACATTTGACCAAGCAGGTAAAATGCCTGGTAAGCACGGCGAAAACTTCATGATCCTTCTTGAAGCTCGTCTTGACAACCTAGTTTACCGCATGGGCTTAGCTCGCACTCGTCGTGCAGCTCGCCAATTAGTAAACCACCGTCACATCACGGTTGATGGAGCTCGCGTAGATATCCCATCTTACCGCGTTAAACCTGGTCAAACTATCGGCGTTCGCGAAAAATCTAACAGCCTTGTTGTTGTTAAAGAAGCGATCGAAATTAACAACTTCGTACCAGAATATTTAACTTTCGATGCTGATAAGTTAGAAGCTACTTACACTCGTCACGCTGAGCGTCCTGAGTTAGCAGCTGAAATCAACGAAGCATTAATCGTAGAGTTCTACTCTCGTTAATCTCGGTACTCTGCAAAGAGTCGTATTAAAAGCCTTAGAAACCTTGTTTATCAAGGGTTCTGGGCTTTTTTTATTTGTCACTAATAATGCAAAATAAAGCATTGAAAAGTATGCACCTGGGGCTAAGTGGGGCTAGTTTGGGACCAAAAATAAAAAAGGCTGGCGTATGTATAGAAATGGATAAGTACAGAAAACAAATAATAAAAGGGGGTACTTGTTTTGAAAGAAAAATTCACCAAAATCCCGCTTTATGTACAAGACTTTCAAAAATTAAAATTGTTATTAGAAGAATTAGTGCAAGATGAAATAATGTTCATAGAAGGCCTTTCTAAGTATTCTTTAGATATTTCTTCTAAAAAATCTAAAGTCACCATTAACCTTAGAAGCGAATTTTTCCCCGATCCATACTTGGCGATTACTGCTATAAACATTACACCAAGTAATCAAGGTAAGGGAAGTATTGTTCTTGAATGGTTTAAAACATTCGCTAAAGAAAAAGGATTCGAACGATTAGTATTACAAGAAGTTATAACTGAAGAAGGTTACCACTTTGCATTAAAAAATGGTTTCTCAAAAAAGATTGATCCATTCGAGGAAATTTTTAGAAAGCCCGATAGTACGGACGGAAATTATGAATTGCATTTATAAAGGGTAAAATAAAAGTGAACGAATATTTTTCATACTCGTTCACTTTTTTTATTTGGTGAATTATCCAAAACAGTTCATTCTTTTCTTTCCATAAGAACAAGCCCACCTTTTCATTCATGATTTTTTACCTCTTTTCTTTTTATTCCCTTTGTAAGTGAGTATCGTACACAACTTACCATCTTCCAGAACAACCTTTCTGTCATAATCCGCTAGGATTTCATCACGATTTATTTTTTCTACTTTCTCACCAACTCCCCAATATCCAGCACGAAGTAGAAACTCAGAATACCCTTCTGGAATTGGTAACTCGTACCCATCTAAAGTTATTTTAGTTACTTCGATACCTTCTCTGATTATCATTGAATCACCCTTTCATTTGGGATATGGATAAGTTCTCTTTGAGATACGCTGATACCTCTAATAAATTCATTACAATGGAATATTTACAGTTCCCCCTTTGAATTGGTATGATTTACCTGTTAAGGAGGGGAATTCATGAGTTTAAATATGTATTTGGGAGAAGTACAAAACCAAACTCAAAGTATGAACGCAGTATGTACCGCTACCATTCAAGGTATGGAACAAGCGATTCAGTCGATTGACGCTTTTGCAATCGATACTGTTTTACAAGGACAAACATATAGCAGTGCAAAATCATTTTTTGTACAAACTTTTCGTCCTTTAGCACAAGGAATCATTTACTTATGTGAAGAACTAATCCATCAAAATGATGCCTTCCCAAGTCAATTTCAATCACAGGTCGCTTCGACAGATGTAATCGAACAAGAAATATTAGAACAAATTCGAGAAATTGACCGAATGATAGCAAGTACGGAAGCAATCAATCAAGCTATGCCAATGCCAGGTATGGATGCTATGGTAAATCTTTTTGCTGTCATGAGGCGTAAACTGCAAGAAAAGCTAGAGCATCTATATGAATTTAATCAAACATCTAGCGATAACTATAATACAGCAATTCAATTAGCCGCTAGCATTGCGACGGGTCTTGCTGAAGTCCAAAGTGGGAAAGGTTTTAGTCCTGCAAGTGGTACATTTAATACACAAGGATTGAATATGGAATGGGCGACTTCAATTCAAGCGATTGCAGAAGAGAAATTCCGAAAAGCTGATCATTTAATTAATGCTGAAGAAATGTGCGGTAGGATAGAAGAGAAATCTCCGATCAAAAAGGCTTGGGACGCTAAGGTAGATGATGTAGTTAAAATGTTCGAAACAGTAAAAAAGATGTGGAATGGTACTGTAATCGGAACAGGGAAAGCTGTTGAAGATGAAATCAAGTCTATGGAAACTTTAAGTAATATGAATATAAGGAATATGGATATAGGAACTTTTATTAATGTTACATATGCGATTTTACATTTGGATGAAACGGCGAAAAATATGTGGCATGCATTTTCAAGTACCGTGAAACGAGATATGATAAATGGAGATGCAGAGAGCCGTACACAATGGATTACTTATGCATTAACCCAAATAGGTGTCGGTCTAATCGCCGACAAGGGACTAGGTAAAGCAGGACTTGTCATAAAAGGAGTAAAAGCATCAAGTGGAGCAAGTACATTAACAAAAGGAGTAACGCTAATAAAAGAAATGAAGCAAGCATCTGAGATTTTACAATCTTTTAAGAAAGATGTTTCTTATGCTTTCTCTGGTGGAGCTATCATAACCAAGATACCTCAAAACGAATTGAATCAAGCCTATTATAATTTTGCAAAGACTACGATTTCAAGTGCACAAAAAAGAAATTCTCCAGGGACAGTAACTTCAAGTTTTAATCTTGAACGAAGTTTAGGGACTCAAAAGAAATTAATGTATAATAAAGGTTCAATTGGTGTTATTCCACAAGAAATTCGAGATAGTTTGATTGGAAAAAATTTTAACTCTTTTGATGATTTTAGAAAAGAATTTTGGAAAACAGTTGCTGATTCAAACTATGCGGAAGAGTTTAACCAAAGAAATATAAACCTTATGAAAGAGGGTAAAGCTCCATTCGCTCCATTATCTGAGAAGTATGGTCAGCACAATCAATATATTTTGCACCATAAACAACCAATTCACCAGGGTGGAGATGTATACAATCTCGATAACTTAATAATTGTTTCTCCTAAAATGCATCAAAATGTTTTAGATCGTTCATATCATTTCGGTAAAAAAGGTTAATGATTATGAAAGGATGGTTAGTATGACACTCAAAATGACAAAAGAAGAACTTATTGAACTTGTAACAAAGATTTGTAACCCTAAATTACCTGAAGAAGAACTTAATGAATACGTAAACCAATTTAATAATAGCGGTGTGCCTCATCCCGCTCCAAGTGATATAATCTTTTGGGATTTTAGGGATTTAACACCAGAAGAAATAGTAGAGATTGCATTGAATTACAAAGAAGAAGAAAAATAAAATATGTAAAGCATAAGCCGCCCCGGAAAACGAGCGGCTTTCTTCATTATCTAATTCATTTTATATTGTCCTATTTGTTCGAATGTTAGTATTTCTTTTCAATGCTAATACAACATTAGAGTTATCATTTCTAAATTTAGCCAGTGTACCTTCTTTTACACCTTTATGTAATAAATAAACATATACTAAATAAAAAAGCTTAATGATTATACGACTCGGTAAGCTTTTTATTGAATATGGATAAGTTAGCTTTGATTTACATCAATACCTTTAAAAACAAAAATCATTTTTATTTAATCTATACCACTCATGTAATTTTCACATTATAAAAAGCACTCCATAAGGAATGCTTTAATAAATATTATTGATATTTCGATTTGTTAACTTGTAATTCAGACTCGATTTCTTCATAACTCTTACCTAGCAGAAGTAAAACAGAAATCGTCTTTTCAACCTTTACTACCTTTCTTAAATCTTCAGTGGTAAATGAGTCTCTTAACGCCTCTCTCTTTTCGAGTTCGTACATTACCTTTAATTCATTTGCAGTCATATCAAACAACGTATCGTACACTAAGTTAGTAAATGCAGCATACTGAACTCCATTTTTTAGTGCACCGTTATAAAATTCTTGAATTGCGTCAGTAAGTTGTCTTCTGTCACGTTTACTGATTTCACGTTCAATAGCCCAACGTTTTTGTTCGTCGTCTGATACTTCCTCGATATTAAGTAAATAGTTACGTACTGCTTGTGCAACTTCTGAATCTGTCAGAAGCATACCAATCCGTAACAATCCTCTTCTGTTAATTAGAGTTAATGAAGGAGCTGATTCGAGGTTAGGTACATCATGTACCTGAGCTTTAAAATCCTTTAACGGCTTACCTTTTAACAATCTCATTTCACCATATTCATTAAATTCTTCACGGTGGCGTCTTATTACACCTTTAATTGTTTCAAAAGGAACTTCATAATAATCAGCAGCCATTTGGATAGTTACTTCGAAGTTGTCCGTTAAAAACGCTACTCCTTTAACCTTTTCTAAAACTTCTTCACGATAAACGTGTTGGTCTCGCATTGTACGACTTTCAATAAGTACAAGCATATTATCTTGAGTAAATTCAGCTTCTAATTGTTTGTTTTTAGCCATTTGTACTCGCTCCCTTCTATCTAAATTATCTAATATAAGGAAGTTCTTTCATAGCACTATCATTCGACATATTCCTACAAAAAAGAACAACCGTGCATCAGTTGTCCTTTCGTCAATTTCTTATGTTATTACCTCCTTTTAAAAATAAAAAAGCCTGCTATAAGCACGCTTCGTTTTGTTTTAAAATCCATATTTTGTTAAGAACCTAATTATTACTAGAGGATCACTACTTTTAACAGACAGTACAGTAAAATCCAAAAACTTAAAGATATTAAACCGCCATTTCGAATCCCTTTAATGATATTACCTTCTGTTTTCATAGTTACCTCCTATTTCTTAATGACTTATCACATATATTAATTACCTGATGTTAATTTCATGTGAAATTCATGCTAATTTACTGTTAACTTTTAAATACACATACTAAATTATTACTTGAAACCTTATAAATAACAAAGAGGAAGCAATTAGCTGCCTCCCCCTTGTATAATGTTAAATTTTCCATTCAATATTCTCTTTTACTACACGAGCCGGATTACCTGCAACAACCGAATGCGAAGGTACATCCTTTGTAACAATAGATCCCGCTCCAATTGTTCACCTCCTTTCAAAATAAAAAGAGAGACGATAATCACCTCTCGCAATCTATGCTTGTTAAAAAGCTATCTAGAAACCGTTATTTCATTAACTGTACAAGGACTCGTGCTAATGCTATATCCCCAAACATCTAGTACACCAATGTTATAAGTTGTCTTAGGAAGAGTAAATAATAATACACCATTAAGTTCAAACACATACTCATCTAAACTTAAAGTTATAGTTAATGTGTTTTCTACATTAAGGTTATAAGCTACATCGCTAGAAAACAATTCTCCAAAGTTTAATTTTCCATCTACATTATAGAGAGCGTTATTATGATTCATTTTAAAATCATAAAGTTTAGTTTTCCTGCCTCCGCCATACAAAACCACAGAAAGAGGATATTCAATTGCTTTTCCTTCATAAATTACTAATCCAGTCCCGAATGCAATTCCACTATCAATTGCCGATGGTGTAAATTTTACCGATATTTTTTTGAAATCATTGTCTTTCATAGTTAATAGTTTCGTTCTTTTTTGAACACCTGTTGTTTCAGCATTGATATATATTTTTCCAGAAAGCTTCTTCGAATCACCTAAAATTATACTATCTGTTTTTATGATATTAACACCATAAATAAGTTGAAGTGTTTTCCCTGACACAGCATTACTTGTTTTATAAACAATCTTATTAAGACCATATACTAAGGGAATTGCTTGTTCTCGAAGTTTCCAAATTGTCTGTCCAGGCGATGGAATAGGTTGAGAGAATACTACTCCATTTACTTCAATCGTATTACTTGGACTTGTATTATAGTTTGGAATGTATAATGATTGTAATGCTAATTTTTTTTCATCAGCAAATAAATAAATAGTTAGATTTTCAAGTTCATTTTTTGTATTATCTAAAATTATATTTCGTTTCATCGGATTAATCGGAGATGTATAGTAATTTGAATTTAACTTCCATCTAAATAAGTTATCCAAAGGGTTAATAAATTTCCCCTGCTTAACAACAATATCATTGTTACATAATCCGAATGTAAACACGAATTCAGCTAATCGTTTATAATACTCATCAATATAATGAATATTGTCTGGTGCTATATCTGAAAATGACAGTTCTCTAATTTCTAAGTCATTCAAAACAATAGTGTTCAAATCAATAAGTTTAACACTTAATTTTTTTGCCATTTCTCCCATAGCGCTAACATATTGAACGAATCTACTCTTTGTTTCCTCTGTATCTTGAAAGAACGTAGGCGTCATAAAGATAAATGGGTAATTCAACTTAGAAATCATTAATGCGATATTATATTTATAATCCTTTACAGGAATAATAGGTCCTCCACTTGAACTACCTCGGCAATCATTTATTCCAGTCATGAAAATAATCATGTCTGGATTCAATGAAATAACTTCTTTAACATATGCATCACTAGCAAATTCGTAAGATCGTTTTCCACTATTCCCTTTATTTATAACAGTAATTCCCGAGTATCCATAATAATCTCTTAAAAGTGTCTGTAAATGAGATGGATATGTGTTAGGGGTTTGTGCTCCACTTCCCGGTATATATCCAAAAGTAATACTATCTCCATAGCAAACTATCGTTACAAGTTCCTTTTTAATCATTTTCTCAATGACTTGCTCAATAGTTTTCGGTTTATTTGCCATTTCTGATAATTTATCAACTTTAACTTGTTCTTTATCTAATCTTTCCTTTAAAGTTCTAGAACTATTACCATTTATATCTGTACGTGCTTGGGCCGCTTCAACTGAAGAATCACCATTGATTACGATTGTATCTAATTGTTTTTGTATACTAATAGATAAGTCATTCGCTTTATTTGCGAAATCTTTCGCTGCCGATGCTTCTGCGGCGGCTTGGCTATTAATTTCTTCTAATGCCATTTCATTTAATTCTTTGATGAGTTTTTCTAAATCGGATACATAAGATTCTGATGGAATGCGATTTGTCGTTGCGTCAGGTAATGTGATTAATACAAAATCTTGCGTTGTTGCTCTTACTGTTTTATCTTTTTCGATCGACATAAATGCCTGTTTTGCCTTACCAATTGCTCCGAACGTTTCAGTAGGGAATGTATATTCAAAGTGTCCTTTTGCGGCATCAATTATTTTTACACCATTATCATCACGAACAACTGTATTATCCGGCTTTACACATTCAAAAAATACTGTATTACCTGTTAAATTGTACGGCGTCCCATTGTCAATTACATAAACATCAACTATATTACTAGCCTTATCGCCAACGCGACCAGTTACAATGGAATTGAGTTGAGCATGTTGTGTTTTGTTGATGTCTAGAATTAGTTTAGTTTTCATCTTCTGTTACCTCTCTTATTATTTCTTCTGCAATTGCTTCCTTAGTAACTTTCTTCCTAACGCGCTTATCCCTCTTTATTTCATGTTATTCGTCGTTTAGGTATAAATACATTAGACAGTTACGCAAAATAGCATATTTAACACACTGGAAAGCCGTTTTTCATATTTTCGTTATTTCCGGATTTAAATGGAAAAGACCCCCTGATAACAGGGTTCTTGTGTTAACCTTCAATAACTAACGTTTCGTTTACTTCTTTTCCCTCAACTTCAATAGCTGGATTTTTAAGCGATTTTTGGTTGCTGCTCTTTTTCGGAGCGTCCAGTACATCAACTCGCTTTTCAATTTCCACTGAATAGTCGACTCCAAGTACCGGCGTTTTTAAATTACCCCATTTTGTACTTGTTTCCCATTTGCTATAAATCTTGTTTTCTACATAACGTAATACTTCATTTACTCGCTGATCTTCTGATTCGTTCGGATCATCATAGTAAAAAGTATATTTGTCATTAGGTTTGAAGTTGCTTTTGTTACGTGATAAAGCATTCTTTAACCAGTTTTCAACTTGTCCGTCCCTTTCTTCCTTTAATAAGTCCATCCGACCGAATAATACTTTCCCTGCATCTGTTAGCGGCGTTAGTTCAATATCATAAGTATGATAAGCATGTTTTCTTTCTCGTGCCGATAGAATCTTTTCATATAGTGTAATCATTATCGTAATACCTCCGATTTCGTAGACGTAACCATTTTGTATAACTCACCGTAATAACCGCCGTAGATTTCGTTGCAATATACTAGCTTTCTATGTGCTTCGTGCATTTCATTTAGTTCTGCATTAATAGCGAAAACTTCATCAGCGATAGATGATTCTAATTCTGTTTTACGTTTGTATAACTCGGTATATCGCTTGTCCATTGCTTCAATATCTTTCTTGACCATTTTCGATGCCTGCACCTTGTCTTCTTTGCTAAAAATAACAGTTGGCGTGTAACCAAACTTTCTTTCGGCTTCATACTCTTTTTCTAGTCCTTCAACGATCTTTGTAATATGGTTATATTCATCGCGTGATGCAACGTTTCTTTGGCATTCGCGAGCTAATTTAAGTTTTTCCAAGGTTGGAAGGCTTCTTTCTTCTGTTTTGATTCGTTGATAAAATAATTCTTTCAATTTTAAACTATTTTCTAAATGTGCCATGTTTTCATGACCTCCTGTTATATTATTATTTATATATCAAGTTCTTCATCGTCTTCAGCTTCTTCAATGTTGATACCTAAAAACTCCAGCAACTTTGACATAGACGTGATAACTTTTGTTAATTCTGAAATAGAATCATTCTTTTTGACTGATCCCGTTACACCCATTACAGATACGCCGCGTTCTTCAATATCTTCAATCAATTTGTTTTTGATATCGAAAAATTTCATGTACGTATTCACCATGTCTACGAATTGCATTTCGGTTTCTAGACCTTTATCTTTCAATTTAGACATCAGTAAATCATAAAGCTTTTGACGATCTACATTTGCGGATAGTTCTACCCACTTGTAACGGTGACGCCAATTGTTTAGCGTACTCTCTTTGACTTCTAATTCTGCTGCGATTTCTTTAAACGAGTATTTTCCGCTTTTATACATTTCATAAGCTGTTTGTTTTTTGTCTTCATTTGAAATCATACTTTCATCACCCTTTCATCACTTGTTTTATTATTTTTTTAAAATGAAAATCACTATTTGACGTGTATATTTGAGTTGTGATAATCTAAATTTAACGAAACAAACGTTGATTTCATGCGGTTTATAGGTTCATAAGTAACAATTTAATTTACCGATTAAAAACATAAATGTTTTCCTAAAAAAATAGGAAAGCATCTTTTTTAGGCCTTTTTTTCTATTTTCCGCGCGCGAAAAGCAAAAAATAAAAAGACAAATCTCCCCACCGCGTTGCCAGCCCTCCCCCAAAAACCGTTCATATATAAGATAGGGGGGGTGTTATATAAAAAATCATTTTTAATTTTTGTTTACAAATGAACAATTCAATTCTTGTTTAATTAATTAAATAGCTTTTAAAATATTTTATTTTCCTTCCACAGTTCTCTATCCTCTTACCTTTAATCTCTCAGCAAACTTGATTCTTCTCATAATCTCAGCATGTTTCACTTTAATATAATGCGTACTGTAATTTAATTTGGTTCCTATGCCTTCTAACGTCATTCCATCAATATATTTCAGCTTAAGTATCTGTTGTTCTAAGTTTTTGAAATTACTCAATATGTCAACGAGCTGTTGCAATTGTTCTTTCTTAAATGCGAGCTTCTTCTTAAGTTGATCCAGTATCTTTTCTGTTTCTTCATTGCCTGTATTAATTGATAATATATCTTTACCCCATTTGCTCTGACGTTTTAATTCAGCATGTATTCTATTAAACTTGTATTCCAAATAAGCAATCTCTTCTTCTAACATTTGATAATCCTTAAGGCAAACCAATTACATATCACCTACTTAGGTTCGCTCTTTGTAACAACCTCTCTACCCGATAGTTTCATCTTCTTAAGGACATAACCTGTACGAATATAAGGACTATCTTCCTCAAAACAATGTGCATCCCTGTGTCCTTCACCTGTTCCGTGATGATGAAACTTTCTACAGTATTGACACCATGTACTAAGATTTCCTGCTGCGTCTCTTTCTATTGCTATTACGATTGGAGCTTTTTTAGTTGCCATTTACTTACCTCCATTTTTTTTGGTAATACGTGCTTATTACTCTTTGTTAAAACCTTGAAATGCTTACGGCTCTAAGCTTTATTACCTTTTCTATAAAAAGCTCAGTAGTAAGAGTAATAATAAATATTTAGACGTATTACCTTATTCGCCCTTACTCCCACAAGGGATTTGACTTATCAGTAATAAAAGTAATACATTTTTAAAATCAAAATACTTACATATATAAAGCTAAATTTTTTATTGTTAAAATACATGTGTATATCAAAATCCTTATTACTCTTATTACTCTTATTACTTTTATTGATTTCCCCTTGATTTATAAGGGTTTTGAACAGTAATAAGAAATTTAAAATCTAGTAATTTCCTATTACTCTTATTACTTCTAATCCGAAAAATCTCTATTAGTTTCATGAAAATCAAACCCTAATTCTTCTACAAGTTCCATATTTAATGGAATACTATTAAACTTCTTACCTTTATGACTAACAAGTTTGTAATCAACTATTTTACTTCCTTTTTCAAATGGAATTGTCATACCTCTTTTTAACCATTCACGTCTTACTTGCTTTTCTTCAACACCTAAGAAATCAGTAGTATAAGCTGGTGTCAAAAACAACTGTTTTTGTTTATCCTTATAAATCGCTTTAATAATTTTTGGCATATAATCATAAAATATATCCTGTCTACTACTATCCAAATCCGTAAGTATCTCTTCTAAGAACTGCATAGGTTTGTCTATTGCCTTATTTTCTTCTGCTATATCGTCAAATAATGATGAAATAGATTTTAGATCAATATCAAATTCCAATTTGTTCTTTAATATACTTCCTGTAAAATGGACTGCAGCATAATATCCAGCTAATCGGCTTAATACTTCATTACCTTTGGCTTTATCTACATAGTGTTTTCTAAACTTGTGATACTCTGGAGTAAGCTCCTTCTTATGTTTCAACCAAACTTTTAAGAACTCTATTCCTATCGCTCCGTAGTTGCTTTCCATTGCTTCATGAAGTTCCATGATATTGCTATGATCTTTCTTTAACGGCTGGTCAATTAATGGAATAATCCTTGCAGCTGCTCCACCTTGATTTTTTGCATATTCGTTGAGAGATACTTCACCTGTACTTAATAAAATATTGTGCCAAGTAAACTCCCGCTGACTACCTTTTAAACTTCCCCTTCCTTTTGAACGCCCTCCACTGAAAGAATAAATAACATCCTTTAAAATACGTTCATCGGCTTTTCGTGTATCATCCAGTAATAAAGGAAAACTGTTTAAATATGCTGATTTTCTCTCGATAGATACTTTTGTGGCATTCCACTCACTCATTAAGCTCTCATTACCCCAAACACTTGCGGCTACTTTTAATGTAGTAGTCTTCCCCTGCGAGGTCGTTCCGCTTAAATCAACAATGAAAGGTTGCAAGCGTAAATCTTTAATAATGACACTCGCAAAACTAGAAAGTACAAAAAATACTGCCTTAGGTTGCTGCTTAATTCGTTCAAACACTTCTTCTTTCCAAGTATCACCTGTTCCTTTTACTTCAAAGGCTTCAAGTAGTTGTTTCTCACCATGATCTATCGCCATAATCTCAACATCTTTAGTAACTAAAGGATGGATAAAAGTATCCTTTATATGTCCTAAACGTTCTACCGCATAATTTTGTTCTATATTATTAATCAATAGATATTGGTCAAAATAAGTAATGATTTTTTTAACGTTATTATCATTAACAGAAAAACCTTTATCACTTAGTTCTAATAATTCTTTTCTAACAGCAATAGTAGAAGCTGGCACAACTTCTCTTACCGTTCTATTGCTTTCCTTCCATTCAATTTCATAAAGCACTTGTGGACGTTCTATGTTATGGAATTCCTTTGTAATATATGGTGTTTTACGTGATACAAGCTTTGTTATCACATTTCCATCCTTATCCTCTCTTTCCTCAAAAAGTGTAGCTTTTTCTCCTACTTTAAAAGGCTTAGGAATGATTTTATTTTCGTTCTTACCTTCGGCATGCGCTTCAAAATTATTGTCAGATATATGCTGTCTTTCTGACTGGTTTGGTTCCCATTGAATAGCTGACTGCGTAAGGGTCTTTAATTCGTTATAAGGAAAATCAGTTTTATCTAAAAGAAAATACTCATAAATGAGCTCCATTGCCTGCATTATTTCCTCGTTAGAAAGATTCCACACTTTTAAATGGGTAGCAAACTTATACATCGTGTCATTTCTGCTCCCTGAGCTTTCTATAGGTACTGGAAACGTATAATCTTTAGATTTATCTGTATTTCTAACAGGTATTAAATAGTGTGGTAATTCGTCCAGCTGATCTATACTATTAGTTGCTATGTAGCGTCCTTCTGTGTTGTTTGTAGGAAAAACAATATATCCTGCTCCAGCTGTACGGGTATCAATAACCACACCTATTTGAGAGAAGAATTTCGTAATCTGTTTAATGTCTTGTGTCCTTTTCTCTTTAGCTGCAAAAACAAACTGCCATCCGTTTGGTGTTTTAATCGAATGGTGATGCCTGTTTTCTCCTTCAAGCAAATCTTTCACAAGTTTTCCTTGAACCTGGTTATCCACATCTATGATAATCCGCTCCTTGGGAATAACTGCCCCAATCCATCCGCCTTGGTTTATCCATTTATTTATTTCTAAATCATCTAATCCCTGGCTATCTTTCCACTTACATACTGGCGTTTTCGCTTTTTGATACTCTTGATTTCCATTTGCATATCCAGTTAGCTTGATAATTTTTGCTCCAGGTAACATTTCATCAATTTTTGTTATATAGTGCGGCATGGTAACTTTCAAAAATGAGCACCTCCTTTTCTCTTAATAATGCTTTTAAAAGTAAATATCATACTTGCTTTAATATTCGATTAATTTCTTTTAAAACTTTGATTGCTTTTGAATCACCGTTTTCCGCTTTTTCTAAAATCATATGTAACTTATCTTCACGTATTTCAGCAGTTGTCATTAACCTATTCACCTCAATTGTTTCCAAATCGACGTTGCTATAAAATATCAAGCAATTTGAATTAATAAGTATTATCCACCTAATCTTTTATGGACTTTGTTTCCTATGCACACGCCAGCCAAAGCGTTGTTGCTTACCATTCATCTACAATTTCTGTTATTACTTCAAGGGCTCGCTTATAGAACCACCAACGTTTTCTGTTGCGACGTCGCTCTATTAATCTCATACGTGGATCAGATAAAATCTCATCTTCTAGGAATCTCTTACTCATTGATGTAATTACTGCTAATTTTTCAAGATCAACCATCAATAAGGTTTCGTGAAGTTGTTGATCTATTTGCTGCAGTATGTATTCCTTAATGGCTTTTTCATCAATATTTACTTGCACATTTGCAGGAATCATATAATTACCTCATCTCAATAATTTCTTTATATAAACAATTCTTATTTACCTTTCTGCAAATCGTTAAACGAGGTTAACAAGAATTATAAAAAATTTTTTCCACATCCTCTTCAAGTGAACGGGCTATTGAGAGTGCAATGGAAACACGTGTATCACCACCCTTTTCAATATTATAAAGAGTAGTTCTGCTCACACCAGAGCGTTTCGCCAATTCAATCTGCGATATTTTCTTTTTTTCTCTAACTTCTTTAAGTTTGTTAATCACGTTTAACACCTCTTGCTAATAATATATCATGGTGTTAAACTTATGTAAAGCACGATTAACAAAAAAATAAGGAGGTAATCTAATGGATGATTTCGGACAACTTTTAAGAGAACTTAGAGGTAATCATTCTTTAAGGGAAATGGCAAATTTGATAGGAATTAGTCATGTACAATTAAGTAATCTAGAAAAGGGTGTTGATCCTCGGACGGGGAAAATCAATCGCCCATCCCTTGAAACAATAAAAAAGCTAGCCAAAGCTTACAACTATGATTGTGAAACATTAATAAAGAAGGCTGGATACTTTTTTCATTTCGATGAAAATAATGCAATGAGTGCAGAGGAATGGGAAAAAACAGAGGAAGAATGGAAGAAAACAGAGGAATATAAAGAAATAGAGGAAGAAACTCAACGAAAATGGGAACAACACTGGGAAGAGTTAGAAAAAAAAATGAAGTTTGAAAAACAAATGGTAGATACATTAAATAAATTGAACGACTCCAATCTACACCTCCTAAACGAAATGGCAAATATCATGCTTAAAGCACAAAACTAAATTTACACATGTTTTTGAATAAATCCAATACCTATCCATTCCTATGCATACGCCAGCCAAAGCAATGAAAGGAATGGTAATGGTGAAGTTACACAAATCAGCAAAAGAACCGGAAATATACTATTATTTCAATGCAAAGAATGAAAAACTGTGGATGTACCGTCATAAATATTATGACAATGCAGGGAAAAGAAAAGAGAAAAAGAAAAGTGGGTTTAAAACAGAAAAAGCAGCCCTAAAATCACTATTAGAAGTGAAGGCTGCAACACTACGTGGTGAATCTAAACAAATCGAACATGATCAAATAACCATTGGGGAATGGTTAGATATTTGGTATAACACTCATAAAAATAGTTGGAAACTAACCTCTCGAGCGCAACGTGAAATGGCTATTCGCTTACAAATGAAACCATTACTTGGCCGTTACAAGTTGCAAACATTGGATAGAACCACATATAAGAGAGAATTTTTGAATGTACTTGAAAAGAAATATAAGCCAAGTACAGTTCATTTATTTCACACCCTATTCAAGATCGCTATTAACGCAGCTGTAGAAGATGAAATATTGTCTCGTAATCGCTTCACAAAAATTAAACTTTCAAACCAGGAAACTGTTCAAGAAGAAAAAAACAATTATTTCACGCCTGAACAATTAGTTGAATTTTTAAAAGTAGCGAAACAAGAAGAAAACACTACAAACTACACATTTTTATTAACCGTTGCGTACACAGGAATTCGTAGAGGCGAAACTTGTGGTTTGCAATGGAAAAACATCGATTTTGATAATAAAACAATTACTATTGAACGTACCAGGGATAATAAAGGTGTGCGATCACCCAAAACAAAAAATAGCTATAGAAAAATTCTAATAGATGATGTATTAGTAAATCAATTGAAGGTTTATCGAAAATGGTGCATGGAAACAATGCTGTCTTTTGGATATAAACTACATGATGAATCTTTTGTATTTACATCATACCAAACAGGAAAACCTATAACAGATAGCAGTGTCCTATATGCATTTAGAAGAGTATTAAATAAAACAAACCTTCCTTCGATAACAATACATGGCTTACGTCATACACATTGCACCATATTATTAAATCAAGGTTTAAATGTGAAAGTAATTGCCGAACGTTTAGGGAATACTCCACAAATGATTTATGAAATATATGGCCATGTATTAAAGGAAATGGAATCTATGTCAGTAGAGTTATTTAGTCAAAGCTTAGCAGAAAGTGGGGCTAATTTTGGGGCTAGTTAATAATAAACCTACTTTAAACACTGATATAATAAGGCTTTTTAATGCTATCGAGTTCTACTCTCGTTAATGACAAAAAGCCAATCCTCTGGATTGGCTTTTTTCGTTTTCTAACATTGTTATTTATATCCCAAATAGTATAACAATGACAATGTTTTCACTGAGAACAAATGGTTTTTCACTAAAAAAGAGAGCTTCGGCTCTCTTTTTTATTTCATTAAATTTAAAGAAAAAGAAGAATCTGTTTATTTCCATACAGAACTTCTGTTATATTATGGATTTTTATAGTAAAATAGCGTTAATATTAAGAATTATAATTTTTTTAGACTAAGGGGACGTTAATATGGAATTCAGAAATGATATAAACAAAATAGCTAACCAAATTTTAGAACGAAAAGAATACATAACTAACGAAGAAATGACCAAGCAATCATTAATTATTCCTTTTCTTCAAAAGCTAGGTTATGACGTTTTTAATCCTTTAGAAGTTAGACCTGAGTATATTGCAGATTTTGGGGCTAAAAAAGGGGAAAAAGTTGATTATGCTGTTTTTAAAAATGGGATTCCAATTATTTTAATTGAGGCTAAATCCGTAACAGAAAATCTCCTTAAACACGATGCGCAATTATCTAGGTATTTCAATGCCTTACCAGATGTCAAAGTAGGAGTACTAACTAATGGTGTAGAGTACAAATTTTATACTGATTTAACAAATGACAATGTGATGGATGAAAAACCTTTCTTTACATTTAGCATGGATAATTTAAGCAATGTGGATATTGAAACAATTGAAACCTTTACAAAAGAAAATTTTGAAGCTGAGGGAATCGTAAAATATGCCGAGGAACTTATTTATATGACTAATTTAAATTCTACAATTAAAGAATTGTTTAAAAATCCTTCAGATGATTTCCTTCGTTTCCTAATTAAAGACTTTAGCTCAACTAGAATTACAAATAACGTTTTAGACCGATTCCGACCAATTGTAAAAAAAGCAATTAATCAAACACTATTAGAAATAATCAGTGATGGTTTAACACCAAAAGAAACAAAAATAACAGAGACCACCGAAACAAGTGTAGTTGCAGCCGCTTCTGCCGAAGTAATTGAAGATATTAACAAAGAAGACAAAACAGATAGAGTTTTCACCACCAACGATGAACTAACTGCCTTTAACATTGTTAAAGAAATTTTAACTGAAAATCAACGAGACATCAGCGACCTTAAATATAAAGATACCATTAGTTATTTTGGAATCATGAATCGTGTAATCACAAAATGGTTTATACGTCTATTCCTTGATGGCGAGGCAAAATCTCTAGTTGTAAGATTAGACTTAGAAACTACTAAGCAACTATGTCCTAATTTTGTGGTTGAGCAAGCCCCAAAATCACAGGGAGTAAGTAGAATTTTCATTGATAATGTTAATGATTTAAAAGATTTAGAACCACTTGTCCTTTCTTGTTATGATCAAATTTTAGCTAATGTTTAAAATGAGAAAAAGCCAATCCATGGGATTGGCTTTTTCGTTTATATATAAAATAAAATTATTTATTTTCCTCTTTTTGAACATATACATAAGCATCTTTCTGCTCTTTATGTATATCAACCTTCGTGTTCTCTGCAAGCTGACCCGCATTTAGCAAAGAAAAAATAATGAGCGCTTCTAGTGACATTTTGTTTTACCACTCCTTTCTATTTGTTATACGTTTATCATATCGCTTACATGTGATTTCCGTATGAACTCGAAAAGGAGATTAAAACAAAAAGTTACAGGACTGCAAACTGTATTTTATCCCCGAAATAGTTTATTAAAGTACATTCTTACGATATAATAACCAGAAAATGGGGGGGGCGATTCATTTTGACAATAAACCAAATGGTTCAATTCGGTAGTTCATTTATGCTGTTTATTACTTCAGCACTTATTAGTTGGTACCAGGGAAGTAATTTAATAGATTATCCTGATGAATGGAAATATAGTGCGAAGTTTACGAATTACTTTAAAGGGACAGTTTTAAATTATGAAGATATTTATCAAATCGATTTCTTTATATATGCGGCAAAATTTTATCCCACAGCATTTGTCGTTATGCTAATTAGCTTACTTTATATGCTCGTATTAATTTTTCATATCATATTCAAAAGAAATAATGAAGCCATATAAATCCGTACATAAAAAACCCCGAATCATAAACTTTTCAGCCTACAATTCGGGGTACTATTTGTTTTAAATTCTTTTCTGATTAGTAACGAATTAAGAAATATTTCTTCTTACCGCGGCGAATGATTGTAAATTTACCTTCGATGCGGTCGTTTTCTGTTACAACGTAGTCTAACGCTTGTGTACGCTCACCGTTTACGTAGACTGCACCGTTTGTTACATCTTCACGTGCTTGACGTTTAGATGGTGAAATTTTGCTTTCTACAAGTAAGTCGATTAATACTGTATCTTCTGCAGTACGTTCTACAGATGGTACGTCTTTGAATCCTTGCTCGATTTCACTTGCAGTAAGTTCTGCTACAGAACCACTGAATAATGCAGCTGAAATTTTAATTGCTTGCTCTAACGCTTCTTCACCGTGAACAAGTTTTGTCATTTCAGATCCTAATGATTTTTGTCCTGCACGTTTTTCTGGCGCTTCAGTTACTTGCTTCTCAAGCTCAAGAATTTCTTCATGAGATAAGAATGTGAAGTATTTTAAGTATTTAACTACATCACGGTCATCTGTATTGATCCAGAATTGGTAGAACTCGTAAGGAGTTGTTTTCTCTGGGTCTAACCAAATTGCGCCGCCCTCTGTTTTACCAAACTTCGTACCGTCAGATTTTGTAACAAGCGGAATTGTTAAACCGAATGCTTTCGCATCTTCTTCTGATTTACGGATTAATTCAAGACCAGCTGTAATGTTACCCCATTGGTCACTACCACCGATTTGAAGACGGCAATTGTGTTGTTGGTATAAGTTTAAGAAGTCGTATGATTGTAAAATCATGTAACTGAACTCAGTAAATGAAATACCAGTTTCTAAACGAGATGCTACTGTATCTTTTGCTAACATATAGTTTAAACCGAAGTTTTTACCGATATCGCGTAAGAATGTAATTACATCTAAGTTACCAAGCCAGTCATAGTTGTTAGCCATCGTTGCTGGGTTGCCCACATTTTCAAACTCTAAGAAGTTTGAAAGTTGGTTTTTAATGCTTTCCGTGTAGTAAGCAACTGTATCTTTCGTATTTAATGTACGCTCTGCTTTTTTACCACTTGGGTCACCGATCATACCAGTACCACCACCAACAAGTGCGATTGGTTGGTGACCAGCTAATTGGAAACGACGTAACATTAATACTGGTAACATATGACCAATATGTAAGCTATCCGCTGTCGGGTCGAAACCACAGTATAATTTAACGCTTTCTTTTTCTAATAATTGCTCTAATCCCTCAGCATCTGTTTGCTGATTAATTAGCCCGCGAAATTCAAGATCTTGTAAAATACCCATATCCTACATACTCTCCTTTAAGTTCATTACTGGCGTGAAGGTTGAAAACATAAAAAAATCGCCCCTTCAAATAAGGGACGATTTTGATCATCGCGTTACCACCCTAGTTGCAGACAAAAAAGCCTACCACCTTATTTACATAACGGCTTAACACCGTCTTTTCCCTTTTGAATATAACTCAATCGAAAAAAGATGCTCTAGGGGCGTAATTCGCGATCATCTATGTGCTGATTTTCACCGACCATCAGCTCTCTAAAACAGGGAAATGATCACTACTTCTCCCTTTCCACGCTCAATTATTCATATACTTTTCTTTATAACATTATTTACTAGTATGTGTCAAATTGAAGAAAATAGGAGATTTAATTCGAATTATAAAAGTCTTTTACGTTATAGAAATTATTAAATTCCTCTTTCGTCCCTTTTGTAAATTCCATTCTTCCTGAAGCAGTATCTTCTTGACTAAAATAATACAGCATTCCATCTTTTAATTCTAATGTTGTCATTACATTTTTCCCGCGATCAGTCACGTAGAAGTTCACAGTATCTCGTTTATGATTTACGACATTTCCTTGAATAACTTTTTCTTTTCTCCCTTTATCATAGAAGACCATTTCAATATACTCATCATTTATTTCTCGAATTTGAATATAGTTATGATATTTTTCCGTATACCAATAACCTTTCATCGTATTAAACGGAGATGAATTCATATAAATAAGGACGATACTACTAATGATAATTAAGAAAGCAAGCAAACCTCTTTTTACTAATTTTTGCTCCCACAACATAGCCATCTTACTCTTTACAGGTAATTTTTCTTTATTGTCTACTTCAGTCACGAAATTATCTTTTCTTATTTTCTCTAAATAATGACCACAACCGCTACAATAATTATCGTAATCTTGAATTTTTCCTCCACAATTAGAACAATGTCTCACTTTTTCCACCTCTATTCCACATTAAATATTAATATATTAACATGAAACACCATAATAAATAGAATAATTTTAGGTCTAACAAAAAACATACCGTTTTCAAATACGGTATGTTTTTCACTCAAACGACTAATAGTATTGTTAGCAAAGAAAGAACCGGAACACCAACTAATAACGATACATGAAACACAACCGATAAATCATTCCCAATCGTCGCTTCCACAGGATCTTTCGCTGGAGAAGCAAGAAATCCAAGTAATCGATCAAAGCGACTTACCGTGTTTGGAAAATCCGGTATTTCTACATGGTCACTATTTAAATGCTGCTTTAATTTATATTCATTCTTAAAAGGATTTTCGCTCAATTTCATCCACCTCCAGCAATTGTTTCAATTTCTTTATCCCATTATGAAGTCTCGACTTCACTGTTCCGACAGGAATATCTAGTACCTCTGCAATTTCTTTTTGCTGCATATCATGATAATAAGAAAGAATCAGGACCGCTCGCTGTTCTTCAGGAACTTTCAAAATTGCATCTCTTACCGTGAGCCGATCTTCGTGGGAAAACTCTACCTCTTGCACTGGTACTAAAAACGGTAAGAGCGAACGCCACTTTTTTCTTCTATTTAATTTATTAATCATAAGACGATAACCAATTTGAAATAAATACGTTTTTACTTTTCCTTTTCGGGTTTCATACATATGTTTCTTACGCTCTAACATTAAAAACGTATCTTGAACGAGATCTATACTTAGTTGTTCATCACGATTAAATCGATACAAAAATGTATATAGCGCTGGCTTGATTAAGACATATAGTTTTTCTCCCGCTTGCTTATCTCCATTTTGATACGCAAGCATGAGCTCCTCCTCAATCCCAATCTGCGCCATGATTTTTAATCTCCTTTATTCCTTTTAACGTTAATGAAATACGGGAAATTAAATATGCACTTGCGACAATGACCCATACTTGTGATTGATTCGTAAAAAATTGAACGTAAGGGTTTTGAATTGTATGGCCGGTTGAAACTAAAATGTTTAATACTTGCACACATATGCATGCATACACGGCAAGGCAGACTGAAATTGTATCAAACACATTCCACTGAAAATACACTTTTGTTTTTGTAAAATCAATTTTATTTCCATTTTTTCGTACAATATACTTCTTATCAAACGGAATAAGGATTGAAAAAATAACAATCATAATAATCCCAACTGTAATCATTGAAATTTTAAATCCAATTGGTATAGGTAATAACATACCACAAGAAAACACAACTATAATTCCAACTAAAGCAAAAGTAAGCATCAATTTATTAGACATATAAAGCGCCTCCCTCATCTATTCTTTCATAAATGTATACAGACGAGGAAGGCACTTCGTTCAAATATTATTTTATTTTTTTAATAATCTTCGCAGGATTCCCGCCCACTACTACATTATCCGGTACGTCTTTCGTTACAACAGCTCCAGATGCAATGACTGCATTATGTCCAATTGTTACGCCCGGATTAATAATAGCCCTTCCGCCAATCCATACGTTATCGCCAATGGTAACTGGTTTTCCGTACTCTGATCCGCTTATGCGCTCCACCGGATCAAGTGGGTGCGTTGCTGTATAAATGTGAACTCCTGGAGCCAACATACAATTCACTCCGATTATAACTGGGCATACGTCTAAAATCGTACAGTCAAAGTTTGCGTAAAAGTTTTCACCAACGTGAATGTTATAACCGTAATCACATCTAAAAGAAGATTCAAGATGAATGTTATCTCCAGTCGTTCCGAATAATTCTTTTACGATTGCACTACGTTCTTCTAACTTTACTTCTGATGTTTCATTTAACTTTCTTGTTAATATACGAGCTTGCTCCCTCTCTTGTACTAAAACCGGATCAGCTGGTATGTACATTTCCCCTTGTATCATCTTTTCTTTTTCTGTTTTCATCATACTATCCCCTTTAACTTATATATATGAGTTTATGATACCATAAAAAAAGAAAGGTCTGAACGTCATTTCGTTCAGACCTTTCTCTCTTAATCTTCCATCGTCGATAAATCGCCTGTTGGTAAGTTTAATTCCCACGCTTTTAATACGCGGCGCATAATTTTACCGCTTCTCGTTTTCGGTAATTTATCTCTAAATTCAATTTGTCTTGGCGCTGCATGAGCTGCTAGGCCTTTTTTCACAAATTGACGAATCTCTTCTTTTAATTCATCAGATGGTTCGTATCCCACGCGAAGCGCGATAAATGCTTTAATGATTTCCCCGCGTACTGGATCAGGAATACCAATTACACCAGCTTCTGCTACAGCAGCATGCTCGATTAATTTACTTTCTACTTCAAACGGACCAACGCGCTCACCTGACGTCATAATTACATCATCAATACGTCCTTGGAACCAGAAGTATCCATCTTCGTCCATATAAGCTGAGTCGCCTGATACGTACCAATCTCCCGGCATGAAGTAAGAATCATATTTTTGTGGGTTATTCCAGATTCCACGCATCATAGCTGGCCAACCTTTACCAATCGCTAAGTTCCCCATTGTGTATGGAGGCACTTCATTTCCTTCATTATCAACAATCGCTGCTTTCACACCTGGAATTGGTTTCCCCATTGAACCTGGGCGGATTTCCATACAAGGATAGTTACAAATAACTTGTCCACCTGTTTCTGTCATCCACCACGTATCATGAATACGAAGTCCAAATGCGCTCATACCCCAGCGAATTACTTCTGGATTTAATGGCTCACCAACACTTAATACGTGACGCACTTGTGATAAATCATATTTTTTAATTGCGTCTTGTCCAGCTCCCATTAACATACGGAACGCTGTTGGTGCGCTATACCAAACTGTTACACCGTAATCTTGTAACGCTTCATACCACGCTTCCGGACTAAAGCGTCCACCTAAAATAACATTTGATGCCCCCACTAACCACGGTGCAAAAATACCGTAAGCTGTTCCAGTTACCCAGCCTGGGTCAGCTGTACACCAATATACATCATCTTCTTTTAAATCTAATACCCATTTCGCTGTTTGATAGTGCTGAACCATTGCGTTTTGAGCATGAAGGACGCCTTTTGGCTTACCAGTAGAACCCGATGTGTAATGTAGAATTAAACCGTCTTCACGGCCTAACCACTCGATATGTAATTCTTTTGAAGCTTGTTCAAATAAAGGATTGAACGCTACAGTTTTACCGCCTTCTTCTGCATTGTCTCCAACAAGAAAGACTGTTTTTAAAGCTGGTAAATCATTTAATGGTATACGCTCTAACAATTCAGGAGTTGTAATTAACACCTTTGCTTCGCTATCTTCTAAACGATCGCGAACTGCGCCTTCCATAAATGCTTCAAATAATGGTCCAACAATTGCCCCTAATTTCACTGCACCTAGAAGTGCGAAATATAATTCTGGGGAACGCGGCATAAAAATAAAAACGCGATCGCCTTTCTCAACATCGCCATAGTTTTTCAGGACATTTCCTGCTTTATTAGAAAAATCCTTCATTTCCTTAAACGTATATTTCTCTTTTCGCGATCCATCTTGATAATAAAGTGCTACTTTATTCTTTCGATCAGATTTCGCATGCTTATCAATTGCCTCATACGCCATATTTACTCGGCCAGTTTCATTCCAAGTAAAATTTTTATTAACCTCTTCCCAGTTAAAATTCGCGTATGCCTCTTCATAATTCGGCAAATTATTTTCTCCTTTAATGACAGGAAGCGTTTCCACTTTCATACTTTACATCCCCCTCCTATGTATTCTATTATCTATTATAATGATATTATTTAAAATTTTCAGTATATTTGTTGATTTTTAGACAAATTTTTAATGACAAAATTCGATTCACATCGCATATATTATAAAGTACGATATTAATAGATTCACAAACCCTCAAGGTGGTGAGCAATAAATTGATTCATAAAAAAATATATAATGCCAGAAACTTAAAAACAGCGAAAGGCACTTTAATTATTGAAGGTCCTGTCTCTACACATAATCTTGAAATGTATGAATTTCATCCAGACTTAATTGCGTTTCGTCCTGCCGAGCAGCAATATAAAGCAATTGTCGAAATTTCTAAATTACCAGAAGCTCGTCTCATTATTGCTAGACATGACCAAACGATCGTTGGATATGTTACATACTTATATCCTGATCCGCTCGAGCGATGGTCAGAAGGAAAGATTGAAACCTTAATTGAACTCGGGGCGATTGAAGTTGTCCCAGCCTTTCGCGGTTGCTCTGTCGGAAAAAACTTATTAGAAGTTTCAATGATGGACGATCATATGGAAGATTACATTATATTAACGACAGAATATTATTGGCACTGGGATTTAAAACAAACAGGCTTAAATGTTTGGGAATACCGAAAAGTAATGGAAAAAATGATGAATGCCGGTGGTTTACAATGGATGGCTACAGACGATCCTGAAATTTGTTCACACCCCGCTAACTGTTTAATGGTTCGCATCGGTAAGCGCGTCGATACGGATTCGATTCAAGCATTCGATCGTCTACGTTTTCACAATCGTTTTATGTATTAATAAAGGGGGCAACTGGAATGATTGTAGAAGAAATTATGAACCAAAATGTAGTAACATTGCATCCAGATGACACAATCGAAACAGCAATCCGAACAATACGTACGAAAGGTATTCGGCACATTCCAATTGTCGATCAAAATAATCACGTAGTAGGCATTATTTCTGACCGGGATGTAAGAGATGCAAGTCCGTCTATTTTAGATGAACAAGTTTCACTCGATATGCTGAAGCAACCGCTTGAACTCATAATGAAACACCCTGTTATGACTTGTCACCCTCTCGATTTCGTTGAGGAAATTGCGACTTTATTTTTCGAAAATAAAATAGGCTGTCTTCCTGTTACGAAAGCTGGAAAACTCGTAGGTATCATTTCTGAATCTACAGTGCTGCACACGTTAGTGAAATTAACAGGAGCTCACCAACCAAGTTCACAAATTGAAATTCAAGTAAAAAATGAACCTGGTATTCTTGGAAAAGTCGTTGCTATTTTTAGTGATTTACAAATAAATATTGTGAGCGTTCTCGTCTATCCAGCAAAAGATGAGAATGATAAAGTACTCGTTTTCCGCATTCAAACAATGAATCCTCTAAAAGTGATTGATGCACTTGAAGCAGAGGGCTACCGCGTATTATGGCCAAACATAATGGGGATGCAAGCATGAGCAGCGCCTTCATTTATTCGGATGACTTTCGGGGCTATTCTTTTAGCCCTGATCATCCTTTTAACCAACTACGCGTCACACTTACGTATGATTTATTACAAAAGAGTGGTTTTATCTCCCCTTCTCAAGTCATCTCGCCAAGAATGGCTACAGATGAGGAAATTGCATTCATTCATACAGAGGAGTACATAAATGCGGTGAAACTTGCTGGAGAAGGAAAGTTAGAAAAATCAATTGCGATGACATATGGGCTCGGAACAGAAGATACACCGATGTTTCCAAATATGCATGAAGCAAGTGCATTACTCGTTGGCGGAACATTAACAGCTGTCGATGCTGTTCTTTCTGGGAAAGTAAAGCACGCCCTCAATTTAGGCGGCGGCTTACATCATGGCTTTCGCGGTAAAGCATCTGGCTTT
This sequence comes from Bacillus sp. FSL R9-9410, assembly GCF_038050385.1. Lineage (NCBI taxonomy): Bacteria > Bacillati > Bacillota > Bacilli > Caryophanales > Bacillaceae > Bacillus > Bacillus sp. FSL R9-9410. The sequence goes on along the minus strand of NZ_JBBOTV010000001.1, from coordinate 200,523 downwards.
TGTATTTATAACGATAGCTCTATCGCAATGAAATATATACAGAAGAAATACGGTTTACGCGTTTTATATATTGATACAGATGCTCATCACGGTGACGGGGTACAATGGTCTTTTTATGACGATCCTAACGTGTGCACCATTTCATTACATGAAACTGGACGTTATTTATTTCCTGGAACTGGCGCAGTAAATGAACGTGGACAAGGAAATGGATATAGTTATTCTTTTAACGTTCCGCTCGATGCTTTTACAGAAGACGAATCGTTTTTAGATTCATATCGAACTGTTGTAAAAGAAGTTGCAGAGTACTTTAAACCGGATATTATTTTAACGCAAAATGGTGCTGATGCACATTATTACGATCCACTTACACACCTTTGCGCAACGATGAATATTTATCGTGAAATACCGAAACTCGCTCGTGAAATCGCTAATGAATATTGCGATGGTCGCTGGGTTGCTGTCGGCGGTGGTGGCTATGACCACTGGCGCGTCGTACCAAGAGCCTGGGCACTCATTTGGCTCGAAATGAACAACATCCAAAACATCTCAGGTTATCTCCCTCCAGAATGGATTGACGCTTGGAAAGGACAAGCAGAAACCGACCTTCCCCTCACATGGGAAGATCCAGACAACATGTATCAACCTATCCCTAGAAAACCAGAAATCGAAGAAAAAAATACATTAACTGTAGCGAAGTCTCTCGAAATTATTCGGAATAATATGACAAAATCTTTGTACTAAACAGAGAGGAGGCTCGTTTTAGAACAGCCTCCTTTCTTTTATATTTTGCTACTATTGTCGTTTTTTGTTGTTAAGTCGATATTCCGTGTCGAATCGTTGATGTATTTTTAGTTACTAATGAACTAACCCCAACTCTAATGAAAAAAGGTAGTGATACTATGTGGAAACAACAAATAGTCAATACAAAGCGCGGCACATTCGAAATTTTCACAAAAGGCAATGGCGAACCACTTTGCATTACACATCATTATTCACAGTTTAATAATACAGGTGATTATTTTGCGGATGTTTTTACTTCTACACATCGTGTATTCCTCGTTAATTTGCGAGACACCGGTAACTCTGTAAAAGCCCAGACAGAAAACGAATTAAGTATGATTGAAACCATTCACGACTTAGAAGCAATAAGAGATGCTTTACAACTTCCATCATGGCATTTCGCTGGTCATTCAACAGGCGGTATGCTTGGCCTTTTATATGCCATTACATATCCAACTTCCTTGCAATCATTAGTCATGGCCGGAGCCGCAGCCAGTAACTATACCGAAACATCATTTTGTATTTATCACCCAAAACATCCACAGTTTCATTATATGCAAGAACTCATCGAAAACTTAAAAATCCCTCATCTTACAAATGCAGAACGAAAAGAATTATCTACTAAGAGAACCAAATTATCATTGTATAAACCTGAAAACTACAACTCTTATTTTTGTAAACCAATCCAAAAAACAATGTCCGCTAGTCGGATGAACGCTTTCGCTTATGAATATCCGTTATTTGATTTAAGAAAGTACTTACCTTCTATCCACACAAAGACGCTTATTATTTGCGGAAGACATGATGTGCAGTGCCCGATTCAATATTCTATTGAAATGCATGAGGGGATACGTAATTCGATCTTCGTTCCATTTGAGTACAGTAACCATTATCCTTTTTTAGAAGAAGCTGCTCAGTTTACTTCTACTACGCGAGAGTTTTATAAAACGTTGCAACAAGAAAACAACAGACTTTAGTTCCGTTATTATTGAGGAAATCTAAAATAATATATTACGTTACAGGCTAATTTGCCGACAAAAAGCTCAAAGTCTCTATATGACTATGAGCTTAATTTTCAAAAGAAATATTTCGTACTATATACAAATAAAAGATAAAAGGAAAAAAGCACTAAACCTAAATCAAGTAATACTGACTTTTTATCTCCTTCTTTTAAACTTATCGTAATACTAAAAATGCTTCTAACTATCCAACATATCACCAAAAATAACCAGCCGAAATGGTCATTCGTATAATCTTCATCATAAAACATTTGTATTGCACCTATAATTAATAAAATAAGTATGATATTAGTTCCAATTCTTAAAGCCCTGTTTGATTTATTATTCTTTAATGTATCCCCCAAAATCTAGCACTCCCTCTCAAACTATCCTTCGTTTTAGCAAAACAAAGAAATTTTATTTCTCTTTATATTTTAACACGAATTACCTATTTTCCCCTTTTCACTCAAGTAACAAGCAAAACACACCATTACACATAAAAAAATCGAGCATAAAACCTTTATGATTTTATACTCGATTTAATCTGTCATTTATACAATTGTCCTACGCTCTCTGAACTATTTCCCTACAAATGTAACTTGTTCGCCAGTCGCCCAGCCTCCCATCGGTACAACTGTATACTTCATTCCTTGCTGCAGAGTTGCACCGTTTTGTAAGTCAAAGATTCCTACTGCACCTTTTCGAGAGCTGAAGCGATATTGTGCTTCTACTTTCTTTCCATCTTCACTTTGTAACTCTACTTTTCTACCAGCAAAGAGTTCCATGCTCGGATCTTTGTCTAATGTAACTTGGATAGATTTATTGTCTATTTCTTCTGCACTTTGAATTACTAACGGAGCGATAGACGAAGCAGTAAACTTCGGATTTTTAACTGTTGCCCAGTCAGACGTAATTGTGTACTCTGTTCCTGGTTTCAACGCTTGGCCAGCAGGTAAGCGGAATTTAGGTGCTTGTCTACCATCGGACGCTTGTGTAAACGGAACATATCCAACTTCAATTTTTTCACCTGAACTTGCTGTAATCGTTAGTTTTCTATCACGAAGTGAAGAAATGATTTGATATTGTTTACCATCTTTATCTTTATTTTCTTCATCTAATTGGAATGCTTGATTACCTCTTCCTGCTTTATACGCTTCAATAATATTTGCATAATCTACCACACCATCTTCTAAAAATGATTCAATTTCAAACGTATCATTTGTCACTTGCTTCGCTTGGCGAACATTAATCTTTTCCGAACTTCCTTCAAACTTTTCTTTTTTCCCGTCCTTATAACTTAACGTATATTTTCCACCTGGTTTTTGCACCTTTACAGGTACGATATATGTACTCGTTGCCCCTGTTTTTAGTCTCGGTACATTCACAATTTCCAGGCCATTACTAAACACGAAGTTTTTCTTAATAGCATCTAAGTTTTCTAATTTCACTTCTTCTTCTGATAACGGTTTAGCAAATGTTAGTTGTAATGTCATCGCATTTAATGGCTCTAGTTTCGTAATTTGTGCTTGCTGCTTTTTCTTCTCTTTTTTCGCCTCTTGCTTCGTTTCTTGTTTTGATTGCGCCTGCGTTTCTCCTTGTGCACATCCCGTTACAAGCACTGTAAATCCAATTACTGCTGGTACTAAAAATTTCATTTTCTTCATCCTAATAACCTCCAAATTTATTATCAGTATTTTCCACTTACAAATAATCAAATTGATTTCTGTGATACTTATAATAAATAATGGGTATAAATTGCCTATAAATAAATTATTAAAAAAAGATAAAATAAAAGTAATATATTTTTAATCTCATTCTTTTCAATAAAAAAACCTGTCAACAATTTGACAGGTTCACTACACATTAAAGCGATAACCAGCTCCCCACACTGTTTCAATATATTGCGGATGAGCAGGATCTCTTTCAATTTTTTCACGTAACTTTCTAATATGAACAACAACCGTTGCTAAATCGCCAGCTGAGTCTAATCCCCAAATGCGTTCAAATAACTGTTCTTTATTTAACACTTGGTTTGGATGCATTACAAAAAATGTTAATAAATCAAATTCCTTCGTTGTAAACGCAACTTCTTTATTATTTATAAAAACTTTCCTCGCTCGCTGATCAATAGAAATCCCGTGAATGTATAATGTATCACGCTTCTTAACCATATTTCCTGATAATCTTTCATAACGAGAAATATGTGCTTTTACTCTGGCGACTAACTCACTTGGACTAAATGGTTTCGTTATATAATCATCCGCACCTAATCCGAGTCCACGAATTTTATCTATATCTTCTTTCTTTGCTGAAACAAGTAAAATAGGAATGTCTTTTTTAGCACGTATTTGTTTGCAAATTTCAAATCCATTCATCTTCGGAAGCATAATATCTAAAATAATTAAATCATAATCTTCCTTCAAAGCCATTTGTAAGCCTGTTTCTCCAGAATGCTCTACATCAACTTGAAAATCATGAATTTCTAAATAGTCTCGTTGCAATTCTGCAATACTTACTTCATCTTCAATTAGTAAAACTCTCTTCAATTCATTCACCACATTCCTGTACTTTTTGCAGCGAGAAGAAAATACTTGTGCTTTCTCCAAGCTTACTTTCCGCCCAAATTTCCCCACCATGTTCTTCAACAATTTGCTTCGCTATCGCTAAACCAAGTCCACTTCCACCTGTGCTAGAATTTCGTGATTGCTCTGCACGATAAAAACGCTCAAAAATATATGGAAGTGTATCAGATTCTATTCCTGATCCATTATCCTTCACCTTCACGATAACTTTGTTTTCATTACTTGATGCTGTAACGGTAATTTTTTTCTCACCTTTATCCATGTACTTCACACTATTATTAATTAAATTCGATATAACTCTCTTTATTTTTTCAAGATCCGCTATTACATATAGCGGTGATACATGCTGTAATTGTAAGTATACAGATATACCTTCTTCACTTAAATCCATCTGCATCTCTTCTATCAAATCTTGCATAAACATATTTAACTCTATCGTTTCAAACTGAAATGGAACTCGGTTCAAATCGAGCTTCGAAAACAAAAATAGTTCATCAATGAGTGTGTCCATATGTTTTGCTTTCGTATGAATGGTTGTTAAATATTTATCCATTTTTCCCGGCGTATTTGCTACCCCATCTTTTATTCCTTCCACATAGCCTATAATAGATGTAATTGGTGTTTTTAAATCGTGAGAGATGTTTGAAATAAGTTCTTTTCGATTTTCTTCGTATTGCGTTTGCACTTCAATCGATTCTTTTAACTTCTTCCTCATTTCCTCAAACCCTTGATTTAATTGCCCTACCTCATCGTACGATGTAACTGGAATTTGAAAATCTAAATTTCCTTCTTTAATTCTCTCAGTTGCATCTTTCAATACAAAGATTGGTTTTATCACACTTCTTGAGACAAAATAACTTACTAGTCCAATGAGTAAAATGGCTAAAAGTAAAAGCGCTACGAATAAAATCGGAAATAATTTTTGTGTAAGATCTACGAACGAACTTTGCTTTTTTAGTACAAATATACTCCCTTCTTCATTCTCTGGAAAATAAAAATCAAATTTTACATATCGATAAAATGTACCATTTAGTTCCGTTGTGCCACGACTATTGATATTTGTCTTTTCAAATTTTGGAAGAGCTTCTTTTAAAGCTACGCTTTCAAATACTTTTGAAGCATATGAAATTGCTTCTCCTTTCCTTACAACTATTTTCACATCTTCCTCTTCGATCGATGACATGAACGATTCATCTAACAATTGTGATTGATTCTGTTTAGCCTCCGATTTCAATTCAAGAAAAATATTTTCTTCTTCCGCCGTCAGTGGCTTTTGGATGTAAGAACTCTTGTAGAAATTTTTCACTGATTCCAAATCACCCGTTATCGAAAAAACAATTAAAAATCCCGCGACTAATATAAGCGTAATGGAAACGAGAATAACGGCAATATAAGAAAATAAAAACCTTGTTTTAATAGACATAATTAAAATCCTCACTTTATCTATCCTTATTACTCATAAGCATAAAAATATATGTTCAAATACTCAAGCGATTTTATAGTAATTTTAGCACCAGTTTATAAAAATTTAATGTTCCTATTTTACAGTTTAAATTAGGATGCCGAATTGCTTACAAAAGGAGGTTGAAATTCCATGTTCAAAAAAACATTAAGCATGATATGTTGCGTAATTTTTTTACAAGGATGCTCACAAGAACAAGAAGTTAAAAAGGAGATGACAAACATGGAGACAGCACTACTAACAGCTACTAAGAAACAAGAAACAAATACTGTTATATCATTACTCAAAAAAGGGGCTGACATAAATATAACGGACAATAAAGGACGTACTCCTCTTATGATTGCTACATACAAAAATGATGTAAAAACCGCCAAAGCTCTTATCGACGCTGGTGCTGACGTAAATATCCAAGATAATATGAAAAACAATCCATTTCTATACGCCGGTGCAGAAGGTTACTTAGACATTTTAAAACTAACGATTGATGCTGGTGCAGATCCAGCTCTGACGAATCGTTACGGCGGAACGGCTCTTATTCCAGCCTCAGAGCATGGTTATCTCGATGTAATAAAAGAACTCCTCACTCGAACAAATATCGATGTAAACCATGTAAATAACCTCGGATGGACAGCTTTAATGGAGGCCATCGTACTAAGCAATGGAGATGAAACACAGCAACAAGTCATTCAACTTCTTATTGAACATGGTGCTGATGTAAATATTCCCGACAATGATGGTATTACCCCATTGCAACACGCCCGTGCTCATAACTTTGAAGAGATAGAGAAGATTTTATTAGCGACAAATAAATAAAAGCTCATTTCCTATAAAAAACGTATCATTTTCAAATCTATTTTTTGCCATTCTCCCCAGTCTATGCTACAGTTATTTCGTCACATAGCTATACAGCTAGACAACTTATATATTTATAATAGGGTGGGAAAAAAACATGAGCAAACCTCGTATTGGAATGATTGGATTAGGTAGTATTGCACAAAAGGCTTACCTTCCAACACTGACAAAGGAAACTGATTGGACTTTTGTGGGAGCGTTTACACCTAATGTTAATAAAAGAAAACAAATTTGCGAGCAATATCGTATTCAAGATTTCGCTAACCTTCAGGCACTCGCTTCAGAATGTGATGCGGCTTTCGTTCATAGTTCAACTGCTACACATTATGAAATCGTTTCTGAACTTCTGAAAAAAGGAATCGATGTTTATGTTGATAAGCCGCTAGCTGCTACTACTGAACAAGCAGAGAAACTAGTTGAAATGAGTGAAAAGTATAATCGAAAGTTAATGGTGGGATTTAATCGCCGTTTCGTTCCTATGTACGTTACTGCCAAAGAGCAAGCTAATGATACTTCATGGATTCGAATTGAAAAGCACCGCACAAATAAGGTGGGGCCATATACGTATGACTTTACTATGTTAGATGATTACTTACATATTGTAGATACTGCTCGCTGGTTAGCTAACGATGACCTTAACGTCGTTCATAATATGATGCAAATCAATGAAAAGAACGAACTTCTTTACGGACATCATACATATACAACTGCAAATGGACTTTTACTTTCTACGGCGATGCACCGCCATGCAGGTACAAATTTAGAACAAATTGAACTTGTAACGGCAGGTAAAATCATTCGCGTAAAAAATATGAACACATTTGAAATTGAGCAAGAAAACTCCGTTTCACAAAGTGGTTCACCATCATGGGAGACAACGTTAAAGCAGCGCGGATTTGAAGATGCTGTTCATCATTTTATCCAATGTGTACAAGGTGATACACAGCCTATTGTAGATGGATTAGAAGGATTAAAATCTCAACAAATGCTCCAATCTCTACTGCAAGCTGTAAGCAAAAATTAAAACGGATACATTTTTCAGAATTTACTTTCATTCCCATTTCCTCTTTATTTCTATCACAAATTTCTATAGAATATGTTGATAGGAATTATAAATTTCATATTGAATCGTGGAAAGGATGGGATTAACACATGTGGAACGAGTTTAAAAAGTTCGCTTTAAAAGGAAACGTCATTGATCTAGCTGTCGGGGTTGTAATCGGTGCTGCATTCGGTAAAATCGTTAGTTCTTTAGTAAAAGATATCATTACACCATTAATCGGTTTATTAATGGGCGGAATTAACTTCACAGGATTAAAATTTACAGTAGGCGAGGCCTCTGTTAAATATGGTAACTTTATCCAAACGATATTTGACTTCCTAATCGTTGCATTCGCAATCTTCATTTTCGTTAAAGTCTTTAACAAAATGACTTTAAAAAGAGAAGCTGAAAAGAAAGAAGAAAAAGCAACAAAAGAAGAAGTTCTTCTTAGCGAAATTCGCGACTTACTAAAACAACAAAACTCTTCTCAAGATAGAGCATAATTGAACGGACAAAAGGCATGCCCCTCTCGGGACATGCCTTTTTTATATGCTATAACGTTTCTGAATTCATATGAATAAATGCAATAATACCTGCAACCATAAGTACCATAATGCTACCTGCAAATAGTGTAATACCGATAAACATTAAACTCGTACTTAAATCTATCGAAATACTTTCAGTAAAAATTGAAATTACATACGTGATAAGGGCGATTCCTGCAAGAATACTTCCTGGAACAAATCGCTTTAAGCCATTTTGTTTTAACGTCATATATGCAAAAATAGCAGTCATGCAAAGCGTAATTATCCAAAGAACGATCATCTCTTCTCCCCCCTCACAAGCCTTTTCTTTCTATTATACATGACATTGCCCTATAATAGTTAAATTTGCACTTGTGTGACATATAACAAGGAATAACCCCAACTGTAGCGAATGTCTTATGAAGAATCCCAAATACATTACCATTATCAAAGCAACGTATTTACAATACCAGCTTCACTTATCGCGAGTATTGTTTATAAAGTAAAACATTCAGCATAAGGAGATTGATCTCATATGTACGCTGTAAAATTATTATTTGAATCTGTTCATTCAGGTGAACCTAATCCTAGTAAAATTGATGAACATTATGAAGAGAATCACGATACACTTTTTGAAGAAAGTATTATTCTCGTTAAGGCGAACAGTTTAGAGGACGCTCACGAGCTAGGTGAAAAGATAGCTCTACATTCTGAAGATACGTACGATAATATGTACGGTGAGCAAGTAACATGGACGTTTAGAAAAGTGTTGCATGTTTTCGAATTAGATGACACACCATTTGAGACAGGAAAAGAATTATATGCACGCTTTTTACATGTTAAGAAAAATGAAACTGTCGATACAGTAGTTAAACAATACTATCCTGAATACTAATAAGAGCTCACAGCTATCGCTGTGAGCTCTCTTATTCTTACTTCGTTGAATCTCTAAATTGGATACGGTGAGGTAAGATAACTGAGTGATCTTCTACTTTTTCTTTGTTCATGTATTTCGTTAGTAGACGCATTGCTACTGCACCGATATCATACATTGGTTGTACAACTGTTGAAAGCTGTGGACGCACCATTAATGCAAGACGTGTGTTGTCAAAACCAAGCACTTCGATATCAGTTGGTACGTTTAATCCCGCGTCTTGTGCTGCGTGGATTACACCTAGTGCCATTTCATCAGAAGATACGAAGATTGCTGTTGGCTTTTCATCCATGCTCCAAAGTCTTTCAAACGCTTCTATACCTGAATCATATGTGTAATCTCCATCAATTATAAGATTTTCATCATATGAAATACCTGCTTCTTCTAAAGCTTTTTTATAACCTTTTAACTTCTTCGCGCTTCCTGCTTTATCAATGAAAGGACCAGAGACGAAACCGATACGCTTATGTCCTTGCTCAACAAAGTGCTTCATTGCATCGTAAGCGGCTTGTGTATAATCAATATTTACTGATGACGTTTCATTTTGCTCATCAAATGACGCTGCTAATACGATTGGTACTGGAGATTTTTTGAACTCTTCCACGTGAATATCTGTAATATCTTCACCCATGAAAACAATCCCGTCCACTTGTTTCCCAAGCATCGTATTTAATAAGTGGAACTCTTTCTCTTTGTTTTGGTCAGAGTTACTTAAAATGATGTTATATTTGTACATTGTTGCGATATCTTCAATTCCACGAGCAAGTTCTGCATAAAACGTATTTGAGATATCAGGAATAATAACACCCACTGTAGTTGTCTTCTTACTTGCTAGTCCACGTGCTACCGCATTTGGGCGGTATCCTAAAAGATCAATTGCTTCTAATACTTTCTTTCTTGTTGTAGGCTTTACATTTGGGTTACCGTTCACAACACGTGATACGGTAGCCATTGAAACGTTTGCTTCGCGCGCTACATCATAGATTGTTATGTTCATCTCTTCGCACACTCCTTCTATTTATGTTATCTATTTTTATGTATCGGTTCACTTGAATGAAAAAAAGACATCAACTCTATTTGCAGATGCCAACAATCGTCCCGAGTTCTTCCTTTTACTAATGATACGATAAAAACGCAGGGTCATACAATATTTTCCCGCAAAAGTTTCGAAAAAATTCGCTTCTTTTCTCGTATTTTCGTATTTTTTATACAAAAAAGGTCAATTTTTGTAAAAAATTATGTAACAAGGGCTACATAGACTAAGAAACCTTTTTATAATTTACTTCCGAATGCTTTTAATTCTTTCATAAACTCATTGAACTGCGGAAAATTTATAAAATAAAAAAGACAGCTTAAAAACTGTCTTTTTTATTTTATAGGAAAGAAACAAACGGTTTATCGCTGTTCTTCTCTTTTATAATAACAACCTCGATTTTATTCTCGGACTTTATCTGTAATTGAACCTTAGCATCTTTAGGAAATTGTTCTAACATACTTTGAGCAGCCATTTGAGAGAGTGCCATTAATTCTGACTTACCATTATATTTAACGACAAGATCCATCTTTAATTTATCCATCTTATTTTGCTTATAAGAAATCTTAGCATTAACAGGGATATAATCTCCTGGAGAGAATTTCTTTATTGCTTTCGAAAAATCATCTAACTTTTTCTTATCTTCTCCTTGTGCTCCCTCAAATTCTTGAGAAGGATACGAATACGATTTTTCATCAATAGTATCCCAATTTCCAAGGTTAGTCTCGTTCTTTTGAACAGTAGCGCTTGAAATATAAGTACCATTCTTTAAAGAACTTGTACTTTCTTGCTTGAATATAGCAAACGTAATTGGAGATTTGTTATATTTATCATTTTTATTAATAGCTTCTACAAGCCCCTTAGCGACTTCAGTACCTTTAGAAATAGCTTCCTCATTAGATACACTTGAAGACATAGATAAACCAATAACAACACCAGATAAGCTTAGTTCATTTGAATTCTGTTTGCCGAAGTAGTCCTGTTCTATAATATTAGTCAAAACTGGTACTTCTTGTTTCGTAACTAATTCATCAATTGTTTTCTCTGGAATATATTGATTTAATTGTAATACGTAATTTTCTGTATCGAATTGTTTTGAAGCAATATCCATTAAACCATTTTCATATTCTGCTAAATCTAGTTTAGAATTAGTTTTAACATTAACTGTATTAATTACCTTTTGTTCTTTTAAAGGAATAACAGTTCTATAGTAATCCTTAGAAACAGCAGTCCTTGGAATCATACTTTTTTCTTTCGTATCTTTCTGTACAACTTCATCTTTTTTCTCAATAGTATTATTACTGCAAGCCCCCAGTAATACACTTAAGCTTGCGATGAATAACGCCATTTTCTTCATTGCTTAAAACCCACTTTCAAAAGTCAATTTACTTAGTTTTAATGTATCTCTAGTGTACCATTAAATATATTGCAACAAAATAAAAAAGAAGCAAGCCCTTCGCTTGCCTCCCCCTATTTTACATTCTCTTCTAAAGCTTCTTTTTTAATATTCCAATGCGATGTATGCCATACTACCATTCCATCTTTTATGTATAGTACTTGCGGAGATTCATGCTTAATGCTGTACTGCTCTGCAACATTGTTCGAAACATCTCTCGCATCTTGTACGTATAAGTAATATGCTGGCACTTCTCTTTCTTCACCGCAATACGCTTGAAACTCTGTATATGCACCGTGACTAATTGGGCATGTCGTACTATGTTTAAAAAGAACGTAAGGCTCATTCTTTTCTACTAACGCTTCAAGTTCTTCAATTGTTTCAATCTTCATCATACTCATCATTACTCACCTCTCATGCGAAGTCTAGAGCGCTTCTCTCTCTTTTCAGCCTTCTGCTCAGCTTTCTCAAGTTTACGCTCTTCTTTTTCAATCTTTTTCTCTTGTCTCGTAGTACGGTAATGATTATATACTTCAATTGCTGCGCTGCTCCACTGTACAACTTGTGCCACTTTATCTGCATTATTTTCAATTTCGTCTGTAACAGACTCTGAAACGTTGCGAAGCTTCGTATTTAAAGAGTGGATCGTCGTTCCGATTCCATCTACACCTTCTACTACTTTATTTAGCGACTGTGACTTCTGTTGAATATCATCAGCTAACGCATTTGTCTTATGTAATAATTGCTCCGTCTCTACGCTTATTCCTTGCATTTGCTTTTCTAAACCTTCTAACGTACTTGCAACATTTTCTAACGTCTTCTGAACCGATAACAACGTTCTGCATACATACACTACTAATACAGCGAAAGCAACTGCAATAATAGCCGCACTTACATATAAAAGAACTTGCATTTCATCACTTCCTTTATCTTTTTCATACTTTCTCTTATTATACAATCATTTTCCGTTTCGTTCTAATCCCTATCTTTCCATTAGAATTTTCATACTTATTCGTTAACTTTAACACAAATCATTCAACAAATTCCACTAAGTAGGTTACAATAGGTGAGGATACATAATTAGTAGGGAGGCTTTACATATGAAAGATCCACGTATTGAAAAGTTAGCATACAATTTAATTAACTACTCTATCCGATTACAAAAAGGTGAGAAAGTATTAATTGAAAACTTTGGCTTACAAAAAGAACTTGTAACAGCACTTGTAAAAGAAGCATATGCAGCTGGTGGTTTCCCATTCGTTTCTTTAAAAGATCATCAAGTAGATCGCTCTTTATTAATGGGTGCTACTGAAGAACATTTCGAACAAATCGCTGCATATGAAGCGAGCGTAATGAAAGATATGGATGCTTACATTGGTCTTCGCTCTGGTGATAACATTAACGAACAAGCTGACGTTCCAAGTGAACGTATGAAAGTTCACGGCCAAACAGTTGGTAAAAAGGTTCATAGAGACATCCGTGTTCCGAAAACACGCTGGGTTGTTCTTCGCTACCCAAATGCTTCTATGGCGCAGCTTGCTAAAATGAGCACAGAAGCTTTCGAAGACTTCTACTTCGAAGTATGTAACTTAGATTACGGTAAAATGGACAAGGCAATGGATAGCCTTGTTACATTAATGAATAAAACAGATAAGGTTCGCTTAACTGGTCCTGGAACTGACTTAACATTCTCTATTAAAGACATTCCAGCAATTAAATGCTCAGGTCATTTAAACATTCCAGATGGTGAAGTATATTCTGCACCAGTTCGCGATTCTGTTAACGGTACAGTTTCTTATAACACGCCATCACCTTACAACGGCTATACATTTGAAAATGTACAACTTAAATTTGAGAATGGCCAAATCGTTGACGCAACTGCAAACGATTCAGAGCGCATTAACAAAATCTTCGATACAGACGAAGGCGCACGCTACGTTGGTGAGTTCGCAATCGGCGTAAACCCATACATCTTACATCCAATGGGAGACATTCTATTCGATGAAAAAATCGATGGTAGCTTCCACTTCACACCTGGACAAGCTTATGATGATGCATGGAACGGCAACAACTCTAACATCCACTGGGATTTAGTATGCATTCAGCGCCCTGAATATGGCGGCGGCGAAATTTACTTCGACGACGTACTAATCCGTAAAGACGGACGCTTCGTTGTAACTGAACTAGAAGCTTTAAACCCAGAGAACTTAAAATAATATGAAAAGCGCTCGGATAGAATCCCGAGCGCTTTTTCATTAATACTCTAATAATTTTTTAGCTACATCTTCTGGTACTTTAAAACTATTTTTATTTTTCATTTTACTAATTTTCAATTCAACCTCAACATAAGGGACATCTTTATATACTGTCATAGTACCAATTTCATGTAATTCTTTTTTATCTTTACTCGAATCCAATAATTTCGGTGTATCCTCTTGATACATTTTAAACGTTTTCCCTTGCGGAGTATCCATAGGAGCCGATTCCATTTCCCACTCATTCATCTTGATTGATTCAAACAACTTTGTGATTTCTTTCTTATCGGTAATTGTTTTTTTATAGCTCGAATCAATAAGCGATTCTATTTCAATTTTTTGTGCCTTTTCTAAACTAACATCAGACTTCTCTTTCTTCGCACTACATCCTATTAAAAGAATGGATGTGATTAGTAGAAACAAAAACAACATATAATTTTTTTTCATTTCTAATCCCCCTACTTTATATGGAGCTACTTTTCTCGCTTTTTGTTTGCCAAAAATGAAAATAAAATAAAAGCGTCACTGCGATAGTACCTATTAATATTGGGACATATAAGGGCAGATCCCGTTTCATATATACTCTAGTGCAAATAGCCAGCACTAGCAAAATTTCCAAACAAAATAAAGTGAAACTTTAATCAGTGGGGGGGTTGTTCATCCCCCACTGATTATTAGCCCTCACCAATCGGGCGTTTACGGGCAGTTGATCTCCCACCTTACTTCTTTGCTCCAGCCGAATTTTGAGGTGGGATTCTTACTGCCCGCAAATAGCGGGATAAAGATTTTATATATTTCATTTCTTACCTACCATTTCTATTTTCACATATGGATTTTCTTTCGCGATAAACGCCAAAAATTCATCCGGATCTTGCGGCATCGCAATCATATGTACTTTATACGCATTCGTTGTAATCTCAAATGATTTTCCAACTTGACGAACAACTCTTATATCTTTTAATACAACGTCGTCATTTAAAATTCCGTATTTTAAAATACCATTTTCCACTTTATGTTTTTTAATGAACATTTCCCAAACGAGAGGGACATTTACAATAAAACATAATCCCATCCCAATTAGAGCTGAAGCCCAATCCCCTTTTCTTGTAAAAAACATAACTATTGGATATACCACCATAAAAGCTAACGTTATACTAGCGAAAATTATTCCTAACTTACTTCTTTGAATTGGAAAGTTCATACCCACACCCCCTAATCCAAATTATACCATAATTTCCATTTTAGTTTATAAAAAAAGATCATTTATAAATGACCTTTTCAAATAATATATCTATAAAATTTCTTATCTACCTCTAGCACAGGAAAACTTTTTGGCAACTCTACTATACTCACACTTTGGAAACCATTCTTCTCATAAAAGCGATGCGCCGCTAAAAATTTTACTGTTGTTCCTAAATAAATATCTTTCAACTTTTTATCATCAGCCCAAGAAATTGCTGTTTGAAGCAGCATACTTGATGCACCCCATTCTTTTCCGCGGAACTCTTTTTTCACGAACATTTTTCTTAGCGCTACTTGATGCTTCCCAATATCTAATAAAGCTACCGTTCCAACTACTTTACCATCATAAGCTGCTACCCAAAAGTTTCCGCTGTCTCTTTGATAGAACGTTTCTATTTCTAGTAAGTCCGGCTGCTCTTCTTTCGTAATTGGGACATTGTACTCTTTTCGCTGAATATGAACAATGAGATCTACTACTTCATCTCGAAACTTACTTTCATATGGCATAATACAAATCTTCTCGTTCATCGAATATCCTTCCATTCTGAAGCTAGTAAACTATAAACAGCAATATCCTGAAAATGATCATACACCCATTCTTCATCTCGTAAAATTCCATCTAACTTAAACCCTAAACGTTCTGGGATTGCACGGCTTTTCGCATTTTCAACACCGCACCGAATTTCAATTTTATTCAACTTTAAATTTTCAAATGCATAATGAAGCACACTCTTCACACTTCGCGTCATAATACCTTTTCCGCCAGCATCTTCTGCAAGATAATATCCAAGACTCGTAGCTTTCTTACCCCAGATCACTGGATGAATACCTACCATCCCAACGAGCTTTCCTTTATAACGTATGCCAGCCTCGAACCCATCTCCCTCTGCAAATTTCTTTAACCACATCGGAAAAATATCATCATAAGCAGCAGCAGATTTCGTCCCATCTACCCACGGAAGCCATCTTCTTAAATGATTACGATTTTGATCTATTAATTCATATAGTCCCTCTTTATGATGTTTTTCTAATAGTTGTAATTCGATTTCGTCATCTACTCGGAGTGTGAACATGTTTTTTAGCCCCTTTTCATTTTTCTTATTATTCTAACACTTACAGATAAAAAATGTTAAATATTCACACTTTCTTTTTTTATATACGAATAACCACTATATATGATTGATATCTAGATATGAATCATATATAGTTAAGCCATGGAAAAAAATGATAATTTTATAATTCAATTACGTAAAGGTGTTTTTGATCTCGCTATTTTGTCTTTAATAAGCAAACAACCTATGTACGGATACGAAATTACAAGTGCATTACAAGATATCCCTGTATTTCATATTCCAAACGGTTCGATTTATCCTATCTTAAATCGAATTACAAAAAACAATTGGGCTGTTTCCTATTGGGAAGAGTCCGGTGATGGACCAAAAAGAAAATACTATCGGATTACAGATGAAGGGAGAGAAATTTTGCATAATCGCTTAAATGATTATGACGCAGTTTATCATGCTCTAATGTTACTAGCTAAAGGAGAGGATAAAAAATGAACAAGGAACAATTCTTTTCAAATGAACTCATCGCTTCTTTCTTACAGGATCTTCACAAAGGTTTAATGAACTTGCCTACATCAACAAGAGAACAACATGTGCTAGAAATCAAATCCGATTTATATGAAAACGCATTAAGTAAAGAAAGTGACGGGATACCCTTAGCAATTATCCCTCAACAAGTTATTGAAGAATTTCTACCTCCAAAAGAATTAGCAAAGGAAATTGCAGCAGAATATACAGACGTTATTCAAGATGCACAGCAATCTACAAATACATTTATTAAATACTTTACAGGTCTATCAATCGCTCCACTTGGGGCTTTATCAGTACCTATCGCACTTGGTTTTATAAATATTTCAGCTAATTTACCATTTTTACTAGCCTTTATCGCAAGCAACATTTGGTTCATCTGTAGAGAGAACCATTGGAATGCAGATCTATTAAAATTTTTAAAAACAGTGCTTTCTTTTAGTACTAGCGTTTTAATCGCTCTTCCATTTTCATTTTTCGCTATTCGAATTATGATAACAAAACAGTTCGATATGTTTTCATTCTATTATTTAATCGGATATGTATTTTTTAGTTCACTGTATATCGTTTTATTAAAACGACAATACAAAAAGAATAAGCAATATCAACATATCAACGCTTTTTAAAATATATCGAACACAACAAAAAAGACGCACAGCCATAGCTATGCGTCTTTTTTCTTACTTCTCTGCAACTTGAACTTCTTTTACGTAAGCTGCTTCGAATTTTTGGATGTCACCTGCGCCCATGAAAATAAGAACGCCGTGTTTATGTTTCTTTAATACCTCTGTTGTTGTATCTGTAATCAGCTCTGCGCCATCGATACGTTTTTGCAGATCTTCAATTGTTAATTCACCTTTGTTTTCACGTGCTGATCCGAAAATATCACATAAGTATACTTGGTCAGCTTTACTTAAGCTTTCTGCGAACTCATCTAAAAATTTCTCTGTACGTGAGAATGTATGTGGCTGGAATACAGCGACAACTTCACGCTCTGGATGTTTTTGACGAGCTGCTTCAATCGTTGCATTAATTTCTGTCGGATGGTGTGCATAGTCATCAATGATAACTTGCTCTCCCATCGGTTTTTCATTAAAGCGACGTTTAACACCTTCAAATGTTGTTAGTTGATGTTTAACCGCTTCTACATCAACGTCTTCATAATGGCAAAGCGCGATAACTGCTAATGCATTTAATACGCTGTGATCGCCGTATCCTGTAATTTTGAACGTGTCATAATACGTATTACGAACGAATACATCGAATATAGTACCATCAGTTCTCTTTTGAATGTTACGTGCTTGGAAATCATTATCTTCTCCAAATCCATAGAAAATAACAGGTACTTTCGCTTGAATTTTTTGAAGTTCTTCATCATCACCACATGCAATAATACCTTTTTTCACTTGCAATGCCATCTCTTGGAATGCATTAAATACATCATTGATGTCTGCAAAATAATCTGGATGATCGAAATCGATATTTGTCATGATTGCATAGTCTGGATAGTAAGACAAGAAATGACGACGATACTCACAAGCTTCAAATACAAAATACTTACTATTTTCTACCCCATGCCCAGTTCCATCTCCAATAAGGTAAGATGTTGGATGTGCGCCTTGCATTACATGGGCTAACAAACCTGTAGTTGATGTTTTTCCATGTGCACCAGTTACTGCAACACTTGTGTACTGATTCATAAGGTCACCTAAGAAGTGATGATAACGATGTACTGGGATATTTAATTCTTTTGCTGCTACGATTTCTTCATGCGTATCAGGAAATGCGTTTCCTGCGATAATCACTTGTCCTTCTTTAATATTATTTTTATCAAAAGGAAGGATGGAAATACCACGCTTTTCCAATGCTGTTTGTGTAAAGAAACGCTTTTCATAATCAGACCCTTGAACAGTATGCTTCATGTCATGAAGAATTTGTGCTAATGAACTCATTCCTGTTCCTTTAATTCCTACAAAATGGTAAACTGTCATCTTAAAGAACCTCCAACATTTCGAACTAATACAACGGCCTATCTATAAGACAGTATATGAATCTTTTCTTATTTTGGTAATCATCATACATTTCTGATGCAGTGAATTTCTTTTTATATTCACTTATCAGTGATAAACTCGTACGTACTTTTTTTATGTCCATAACACATTTATTATAGCAAAAAACAAGCTGCTATACTATGATAACAGAAAAACTGATAGGGTCAATCACCTATCAGTTTTTCTCGCTTTTACATATCTTCTTTTGTTTCTAATTGAACACGCTCTAGACGTGAATTTGGACGGTATTTACGACCAGCTTTTGCTTCTGGTTTTCCATCTAATTCTACGTTATCACCAGTAAAACCAATATTCATTTTTAATAAGCTACTTCCTACTCCGTATATATCGACAGGAACATTTTGAGCTTCAAATTCACGAATACGCTTCTCATCAAACCCACCAGTTACAACGATATCTACATGTTGGAACCCTTCCTCATCAAGAGCCTTACGAAGTGCAAATACAAGTGATGGATTTACACCACGTGGATCGAATGTTCCAAGTACTTCGGGGTGACGAATGAAGTATTGATCAATCATTGTACGAGACGTATCGACACGTACACCTTTTAATGTTGATCCAAATTCACGCGCTACGCGAAGTGCATCTGTAATGACATCATTGTTATAATCAATTAGTACGACTAATTCATCTTCTGGGAATTTTTTATGATATGCCTTTGCTGCTTCAACAACATCGCCATTAAACATTTGAATTAAAGCGTGAGGCATCGTCCCCATACCACTTCTGCCCCACCATTCATTCATTGCATGCGTTGCTTGTGCGCTCATACCTCCGATGTATGCCGCATAGCCGTCACCAGCTTGTTGAGTATAATGATCGTCACGATCTCCCATGAAAATAACCGGTTTTTCTTTATCTACACTACGTGCAGCTTGGACAACGTTATATACGTTTGTCGCAACTGATGTACGACGAGCTAAAATCCCATCAATTACACCTTCTAAAAAGCCGAAGTATTCATAAGGACCATGAATTGTTAAAACTGTTTCAAACGGGCTAATATTATCGCCATCCTTTAAAGAATGAATTTCTAATTTCTCAGGATTTTTGGCGAATGTTTGTAGCAATGCGATTACCTCATCTGCTCCGCAAAGAACTGAATGTTCTTTTTGGAAAAACTGCATTGTTACAACACTTTTCGGGCGAAATTCTTCAATAATTTCTCTAGTTTTTAAAAAGTAAACGGCAGAGAACCAGCCTTCTCCAACACGTTCATCAAATTTAAATGTTTTATTTGTTAGTCGATTTATTTCACCTTTTAATTTTAATTCAATTTCTTTCATGTCGCTTTACTCCCTACTTTACTATCCAACATTTTCTCTTAGTATACAGCAAAACCGTTTACTATACATTCGTTTCCTGCATAGCGGCAAATTCATCCTCGGAAATAAGGACCTCTCTCGGTTTCGTTCCTCTTGCTTCAGAAATAATCCCTTGCGACTCCATTTCTTCAATTAGACGTGCCGCGCGATTATAACCTATGCGGAATTTTCTCTGTACAGAAGATGTGGACGCCCCCCCTTGCTCTACAACAAATTGACATGCATCAAAAAATAGTTCATCTTCAGACTCACTCTGCTCTGATTTTGCTAATAAATCCTCTTGCTTAAATAAGTAGTTTGGCTTCATTTGCTTTTTCACATGATCAACTGTTCTTTCAATCTCATCATCTGATACGTATACACCTTGTACACGAACTGGTTTAGATGTGCCGTTTCCTAAAAATAGCATATCACCACGGCCAAGTAATTTCTCCGCGCCACCGATATCGATAATCGTACGCGAATCAACTTGAGATGATACTGTAAACGCAATACGCGTTGGAATGTTTGATTTAATTAAACCTGTAATAACGTCTACAGATGGACGCTGCGTCGCAACTAATAAGTGAATACCACAAGCACGAGCTTTTTGTGCAATACGACAAATCGCTTCCTCAACATCACCAGGAGCAACCATCATTAAGTCCGCTAACTCATCAATGACGATTACAATATAAGGTAATGTCTCACCTGGGATTTCTCTCCCACTTACAATCGTATTGTAACGAGTTAAATCACGAGCACCAGCATGAGCAAACAATTCATAACGACGTTCCATCTCTTCAACCGCCCACTTTAACGCAGCTGTAGCTGCTTTTACGTCAGTAATAACAGGTGCTACAAGATGTGGAACAGAATTGTATGGTGCAAGCTCAACCATCTTCGGATCAATTAGTATCAACTTCACTTCATGCGGCTTCGCTTTATATAAAATACTCGTTAAAATCGCGTTAATGCACACACTTTTCCCTGAACCAGTTGCACCCGCAATAAGTCCATGTGGCATTTTTCGAATATCCGTTACAATTGGATCACCTGAAATATCAAGCCCCAGCGCAACTGTAAGCGGTGATTCGCTCTTTGTAAATACAGGACTTCTTAAAATTTCACGCAGGAATACTGGCTTACTTTCCTTGTTTGGAACTTCAATTCCAATTGCACTCTTCCCTGGAATTGGTGCTTCAATTCGAATATCTTTCGCAGCTAAACTTAACTTAATATCATCACTTAAATTTGTAATTTTATTTACTTTCACACCTGGGTCTGGTTGTACTTCAAAACGAGTTACCGCCGGCCCTTGTGACACGTTAATAACATGTGCTCCAACATGGAAATTATTAAATGTCGTATTTAATAATTCTTCCTGTTCTTCTAGCCACTCCGTATTATCTAATGCTGCCTGCTGTGGAATCGCCAACAACGTTAATGGCGGAAGTTCATACTTCGGTGGCGTTTGTAGTACGTTGCGCATATCGTTCTCTTTTTGATTTACAACATATGCTTTCTCTTGTACTTCCGTATTTGAAATTGGCTCTTGTACTTGTTCAGCCACCACTACTTGTTGCATCGGTTTTTCTTCCACTTGCGGTTCCACTACCACTTGTTGCATCGGTTTTTCTTCCACTTGGGCTTCCACCGCTACTTGCTGCATTGGCTTTTCTTCCGCTTGGGCTTCCACCGCTACTTGCTGCATTGGTTTTTCTTCCGCTTGCGCTTCTACTACCACTTGCTGCATTGGTTTTTCTTCCATTTGGGTTTCTACCACTACTTGTTGCATTGGCTTTTCTTCCACTTGGGCTTCCACTACCACTTGCTGCATTGGTTTTTCCGTTACTCGTTCACCGACAGTAGATTGCGTTACGTTCGTTCTTACCGCATGTCTTTCCATTAACTTCTTTCTGTCTTGTTTTAACATGACAACGTTAAATGGAACATGACGCTTTTTCTCACGTTTCGGCTCTTCTTTTTGTGCAGCAGGCTGTTCTTCAACAACTTGTTTCTTTTCATCAGCTTCTTCAATTAAAACATTCGCAAAGCTTTGAACATCTTTCTTCGTTTGCTCATCTGCTTCTGAAACTGGTACGAATACTTCACTTTCTTCCATGAACTCAATTGTTTCTTGCTGAGAAATCACTGGTTGCTCTTCAACTGCTATATTTTCTAACGACTCTGTATTCATCGTTTCTTCAATTACTTCTTCTTGCGGTGTTTCCTCTAATGCGAATTCCGTAACTGATTCTATTTCCTTAGATTCCTCTAATTCCACAGCTTCTTCTGCTTCTTCAGATTCTTCTAACTCCGCAACTTCTTCTGCTTCTTTAGATTCCTCTAATTCCACAACCTCTGCTTCCTCAGATTCTTCTAATTCCACAACTTCTGCTTCCTCAGATTCTTCTAATTCCACAACTTCTGCTTCCTCAGATTCTTCTAACTCCACAACTTCTTCTGCTTCCTCAGATTCTTCTAACTCCGCATCTTCTTCTGCTTCCTCAGATTCTTCTAACTCCACAACTTCTTCTGCTTCCTTAGATTCTTCTAACTCCACAACTTCTTCTGCTTCCTCAGATTCTTCTAACTCCACATCTTCTTCTGCTTCTTTAGATGCTTCTAATTCCACAACTTCTTCTGCTTCCTTAGATTCTTCTAACTCCACAACTTCTTCCGCTTCTTTAGATTCCTCTAATTCCACTTCTTCTGCTTCCTTAGCTTCTTCTAACTCCACAACTTCTTCCGCTTCTTTAGATTCCTCTAATTCCACTTCTTCTGCTTCTTTAGATTCCTCTAACTCCGCATCTTCTTCTGCTTCTTTAGATTCTTCTAATTCCACTTCTTCTGCTTCCTCAGATTCTTCTAATTCCACTTCTTCTTCTTCCTCAGATTCTTCTAATTCCACTTCTTCTGCTTCCTCAGATTCTTCTAATTCCACTTCTTCTTCTTCAAAAGCATCTGGTATTTCTATAGTAATTGTTTCTTCAAGCTTTTCATCTGCTTTTACAATCACTACATCTTCTAAGGTTTCTTCTTCGACTTGATTTGCTGCAACTTCAGCAACAGTTTCTTCTATTTCTGTATTACATTCATTTTCTTCTGTTAATATCGAATACACATGCTCTACTTTAGAATCTATTGACTCTTCTTGTAAAGTTTCTTCGTTATCTTCTGTAGATGATAACGCCACTACATCTTGCTCCTGCTTCAAGGCTTGTACAATTGTAGCCTCTTCTTCCACATGCTGTCCTACTGTTTTATGAAGCAAATCATCACTTAGGCTTTCTTCTAATGAAGGGGCTTGACGTTCAACTTCGTAACCGTTTTTCTCTAACCATGCATCCACAACCGATTTTTCTTCTACTTTATTACTTCGTTCGTTCACTCCATTCTTAACAGATGAACTTCCTTGTAGAACTCCCGAAAAGTCAGATAATGTATATCCCTTTTTCTCTAACCATGCGTCAACAACAGCTTTTCCTTCAACAGATATTTCAAGATCTTCTCTTTCCTTTTCTTCCTCCTGCACAACCTTCGTTTCTACTGAAGGACGGTTATATCCATAAATCGGAGAAATCATTTCTGTTGGACGAAATGGTCTACGGTTACTTTCTTGCGACGGTACGAATGCTTTTTTTACGACAGGCTCTGGTTCCGGTTCATATTGCAATTCCGGTTCTTCATATGTAGGGGCTTCTGTTTCCACATACGATCGTCTACTTCTTTCCACTTTTATTCCTCTTTGAGTAGGCTGTTCTTCATATGTTCCTCTTTGAATAGGTTGTTCTTCAAAGTTAGGCAGTTCTCTTACATCCTCCTCATCGAAGCCATTATCTGGTATTAATGGAAAACGACATTTCCCTGCATTCCGATTTGCCATTTGTGCTTCTCTTGCTTCAGTGTAGTGGTTTACACGAGGAATTTTCGGCTGACTTACAATTTGCTTTGGTACTTCTTTATTCATCACTGTTTTTTCTTCCTCTTTGTTAAACAGCTTTTTCATCCAATCTAACATGCTTACCACTCTTTCTACTAAATAGTAACAACCTTTATTGTATCAGCATTCGGCAAAAAGTGCAGGTAAAATTAAGCATCTTAACTTTATCCATAATATTCTAATTTACGAGTATTTTGTATATAGAAAAAAGCAGCCTTCCATATAAGACTGCAATTTAAGCTTTATTTTTCTGATATTCATCTACACTATCCGTCACGCTTTGTAACAAAGAATTTACATACTGTGGGTCAGATAATTTTTTGTCTTCTTCTGGGTTTGACATAAATCCGAGTTCTAATAGTACTCCGGGTACTTTCGACCAATTAAATCCAGAAAGGTCATCTCGAAATTTAATTACATTTACTTTCACCTGATGATTTTCCCTCATTTTGTTTACAATTGTTTGAGAGACTTGAAAACTTTCAGCATAGATTTCTTTCGTATATTGATTTCCTTCCGCTGGCGTCAATACAGCGAACCCACTTTGGTTTGGATTTTCAGAACCGTCCGCGTGAAGACGTAAAAATAAATTCGCCTTATGATCATTCGCGAATGTCGCTCGTTCCTTATTACTTATATCAACCTCATGTGACGTTCTTGTCATCAATACTTGTATACCTTTTGCTTCCAATTTTTCTTTCAATATAAAAGCCATCTCTAATACAAGAACTGATTCCCTCTTTTTCGTTACAACTCCCGTTGTTCCGTCTGTTACTTTATATTTTTGCGTAGTTGCTCCTGGACCAATTGGCTCTAAATTTAAATTCGCTTTTTGTTGATGCCCCGGATCAATAATAACGAGAAACTTCTCTTGTTTCTCATTACTCTCTACTTTTTGTTCATTATTTTGTACGGGCTGTTCAGTCGTCTGCGCCGGCGGGATTTCCTCCGTCTTTTCTTTGGCCGACACTTCCTCCTGCTTAAGTTCAACTTGTTCATTCGTTTGAATTGCTTGCGGTTCTTCTTTCTTTTCTTGTTCTTCTTTCTGCTTTTCTACCGGTGCGTCTTCTTTTTTATCGTTGTTTTTCTCTTGTACAGAAGATGTTGTTTCTTTTTTCGGTTGTTCTTGTGAACAACCTCCCATATATATTCCAATGACTGCAATAGCGCACATTATTTTTATATACTTCATTTTTCTCTCCTATCACTTTGCACCGGGCTCAAAGCATTTTCTTATAGTATTTTTATAATATCATCCATATTTCCGATATAAATCGGTTGCCACGTTTCCGTACCGCGCTCAGCTGTATAAACAGGATAAATATCTTTATCTACATTAACGAAAACAGGTTCCCCCATGTCCGTTTCATATCCGATAACAATCCATCCTTCCTGCCATTTTCCACTTTCATTGCTTATTAATGAATTTTTATGTTTATCATATCGGTAACCGATTTGTCCTTTTTCTAATTCATCTTCGCTAAATAAATATATTTCATAGGAACCTAACTCGATATCTTGCTGTTTTGAAGTTTCAATTCGTTTCAGAAGTTCTGCAATTTTTGGTTGTTGTTTCATACGTCTATCCCCTTCTTTTTTCTAAATTTTACCTAATCTATTTTTAAAATACAATATAGATTTTGAGAGGAAACGTTACAATGCTAGGAATTCCGCACAAAAAAAAGTAGCCTCACGTATGCGAGGCTACTTTTCTAATATCAATTAAAATTTAAATTCTTGTCCAACTTCAAAACTGTCTTCTAATACAAGAATACCTTTTTCTTCTGGAGCATCTGGAAGCTCTAATTCACGTGCAGAGCAAATCATTCCAGAAGAAGGAACACCGCGAAGTTCAGCTGGTTTAATTAACATACCACTTGGCATTACAGCACCGATTTTTGCAATAACAACTTTTTGTCCTGCATCAACGTTTGGTGCACCACATACGATTTGTAATGTTTCTGTACCGATTTCTACTGTACAGATGTTTAATTTATCAGCATTTGGATGCTTCTCTTTTTCAGCTACATAGCCTACAACAAATTTCGGCGTGAAATCAGCTTCTACTTTTTCTTCAAAGCCGTTCTTTGCTAAAATGTCGTTAATTTTTTCAACAAACTCTTTCGTTAATGTAACGTTTCCGTTGTCTGTTACTTCTACATAAGAAGACGCATTAAAGATGTTGAATCCTCCTGTTACGTTGCTTTCACGATCATAAACGCGAGCAACATCTCCTTTGCGGTCAAATGTACGGTTTTCTAAAGTAATATCTTGTAAGGTAACAATTAAAGTGTCACCAATTCCTTCAAGGTTGTAAAAAACGTTCACTTCGTTCATCCTTTCTCTTTTCCATCTGTCTTCTTCCGATTCTTCGCTAAAATAAAGATTGGTTCAAAGTCCCCATCTTCATATACGAATGAAAGTGATGTAATCGGAACATGCCCTTCGGCAAAAAATTTCATTGTCATTTGTGCAATAATATCATAACCGATTTCGTTGACGATATCAGCAATAATTAATACATCTTGGTGAGGAACTGCAACAACCATATCACCAGAGATCTTTTCACGCATCGAGTGTAGTAACGATTCGTTTAAAATACGAGTCGCATCGTATCCATCATTTGTGTTTAAAAAGTAGAATGTATTACCGGCTACTGTGTCCTGCTTAAATTCATAACCTAATGAGCGAGCATTAAATAATGCCATTTCACGTACTTGTTCCTCTGTAAGCTCTAATTTTTGCAATAAGCGCTCATCAATTAATCGATACGTTTTATTAGAATCTAGCGCATAGTAAATACGTGTTTCCGCCGTATGGTCCGTCATAAGAAACGGATTTCCTTCTTCTGATTGTTTCGGGAAAGAAGTAGAGCGAATAACAGGTAAAATTTTCGCCGTGCTATTTTCTTCTTTATGCATTGCAATTAGCGCTTCTTGTACGTAATAAGCGACCTCTTCAATCGCTTTTTCTTTGTTCACTTCCCATTTTGCAACTACTCCTGGAAGTGATACGTTAATACCTTTTTTCGAGTCTGCTTGTTCAATACGAAGAACTTCTTTCTCGCTATCATAATGAAAGTCCCATTCTGGTCGAGATAATTTCTTCATTAACTCGTCTTTCATCTTTTTACTTGTCATTTTCATCTCTTTTTCCTCCCTTCCAAAAAAATAACCTCCCCCGCGAAGGTAGAGGTTGTTTTTACAATTCAATTGGCTAATTGTCTTATTTTAAACCTTCAATAAACTCTTCGATTTGCTCTTGTGTTTTACGATCTTTATTTACATAGCGTCCAGTTTCTTCACCTTTATTGTACGCTACAAAGCTTGGAATGCCAAATACGTCTACTTTCACGCATAAATCAATAAACTCATCACGATCTACATAGTAAAATGAGAAATCACTATACTTCTCTTCTACTTCTGGCATAAATGGATCAACGAAACGGCAATCTGGGCACCATTCTGCTGAGAACATGAAGACTACATTCTCTTCATTTTTTAATTCTTGGAATTGTTCCATGCTTTCTAATGATTTCATCTATATTTCCTCCTCTAACGAGTGCACTTTTTTCACACTATAATCTTTTCTTTATACTACCATACATCGCGCATGGTGCAAGGTTTATGCTTGCTTTTCATCATACTTATATTGCCCAACAAGTAACTTAACAACGTGTACAAATAACTCCGTTCGGTCGACATAATCATCTGTAAAAATACCGATAGCACCTTCGTGACTACGAATATCTTTTCGCTCTACAAACTCTTCCATCACTTCACTTAGCTCTTTTCCTTCTTCAAGAGGCGCTAAAAAATCGTCTGGTAACTTAATACGTGCCCCGCCTGCTACAAATGTTTTACCGTCAATCGTCGCTAAAGCACCCCAGTTACACATAAATAATCCATGCTCCGTTTTCATAACACCGCCTTCTAGCCCAATGCCGATATGAGCTTCACCTTCCTGTAACGCTCTCTTCGCCCTATTTACTGCTCCTTGCATCGTCTCTTCATCTGAGAAAGGCTGGTTTGCCACTCCTGACGGAACAGAAAGAGATGTAATTTCAGCATCTTTCCAAACCTTCTCCACAGCCCCAACCTTCGTTTTATTCTTCGATCCAACTACTACCTTCATTTCATTCACCTCTATATAAATTCACACTCATATTCCTTCTACATTCAAACTTTTCACTTTCACAACTTCGGGACTCGAACGTTAAAATAGATCATACTCTCACTATCTATTCGGAGTGAGCACCAATTAAGCACTAACCACTACCACTCATCGCTGTGCCCTCTCTCCCACCTAAAAAAAGAAAGGCTCTTCAGCCCTTCTTCCTCTTTACGCGTTATTCTTAATTGTCTCTAACGTCGTTTTGTCCGTCGCTCTCACAAGCTTCGTAATTAATTCCTTCGCTGCCGCATAATCATCAACATGTAAAATAGAAGCATGTGTATGAATGTAGCGTGCACAAACACCAATTACTGCTGATGGGATACCAGAGTTACTTGTATGTACACGGCCCGCATCTGTACCACCTTGTGAAATAAAGTATTGGTACGGAATGTTATGTGTTTCTGCTGTATCTAAAATGAATTCGCGCATTCCTCTATGTGTTATCATTGTGCGGTCATAAATGCGAAGAAGCGCGCCTTTTCCTAATTGACCGAACTGCGTCTTATCACCAGATGCATCATTTGCTGGACTTGCATCAAGCGCATAGAAAATATCTGGTTGAATCATATTTGCAGCAGTTTGTGCTCCGCGAAGACCTACTTCTTCTTGTACAGTCGCACCAGAGTATAATGTGTTTGGTAATGTTTCATCTTTTAATTCTTTTAGCAATTCGATAGCAAGACCACACCCATAGCGGTTGTCCCAAGCTTTCGCCATAATTTTCTTCTCATTTGCCATCGGCGTGAATGGGCAGATTGGAACGATTTGTTGCCCTGGCTTTATGCCAATTTCAATTGCATCTTCATAACTATCTGCACCTATATCAATTAACATATTTTTTATATCCATCGGTTTTGCACGTTGCGCATCACTTAATAAATGAGGCGGAATAGAACCAACAACCCCAATAACAGGGCCATTCTTCGTCATAACTTGTACACGCTGAGCTAATAGTACTTGGCTCCACCAGCCACCTAACGTTTGAAAACGAAGCATCCCATTTTTCGTAATTTGTGTAACCATGAAACCTACTTCATCCATATGACCTGCTACAAGAACGCGCGGGCCAGTTTCGTCCCCTTTTTTCAGACCAAATACGCTACCTAAACCGTCTTGCACAATTTCATCAGCATATTTGCTTAATTCTTGCTTCATAAAACGGCGCACATCATGTTCAAAACCCGATGCACCTTGTAATTCTGTTAACGTACGAAATAATTGTAATGTCTCTTTATTCACGAAGTCCCCTTCTTTCAAACCTTAGTAGAATACCTCTTTTATTGTAACGAAATTTTCGAAATGTTTCTAGTTTCTTCTTTTTTAGTTGCATTTGCATTATAATTATTATTGGTACACTATTTTTATTTTACAGAATTGAGGTGAATATATGAGCTGGAAAGGTTTAGTCACAGGTCTTGGCGTTGGGTTCGCAGCTGGTTATTTCGTTGCAAACAAAGTACAAGAACAATCCCATATTTCTTCAGAAAAAGCATTGAAAATGGTGAAACAAGCATTAAGTCATAAAGGTGAAATTACTGGCTCTTGGGTACATATGGTTCCAGAGACATTTGAAAAATATGATGTCGCGTACGAAGTTTATCGCGGCGGTCTTACAACGATGTTAGATGAAATACAAGAACGATTTGAATTTTTAGTTGATGCTAAAACAGGTACTGTTTTAGAAGTTATAGCAGCATAAAAAGGAGGTTTCCCGTTAGGTGAACCTCTTTTTTTTTGAAAATCGCCGATAGTAATTAAAATTATATCGACGATTTTTTAAATATATCGATTTACCGAAAAAATCTGATAATAATAGCGATCAATAATAAGAGGCGGCTTTCCAACAAATATTTTTGAACAATCTCCTCTTATTAAGCTTCTACAATTGTTTTTCTCTCTATCTTGTCCACTATATGCCCTTCCTCATTCCACTTTACTGCACGGTAATATGCATCATGATAAAAAGTAAACCACGCCTCTTTTTCAGCACCATACTTTATCCACTTTTGTTTATGTTCAATCGATGTCATCGGATAATCATCGTATGCCATTACCCACAATACATTTTGATGTGCATGCGTCGGTAAAATATCCGCTAAATGAAGCATCGTTTCACCTTGACTTTCAAGAATGATAACGGCATGTCCATCACTATGACCACCTGTATGCGCCATTTTTATTTCATCCGTAATTTCTATTTCTTGTCTGAACGTAACAATCTTATCAACGATTGGCTCCCAATTTTCCTTCCAATATGTATTACGCGATCTAACATTTGGATTTTTCATTTCATTCCATTCAGTCTCACTTACATAAATCGTTGCGTTCGGAAACGCCGGAACAAGGTGGTTTCCCTCCCATTTTGTTAAACCAGATGCATGGTCAAAATGAAGATGTGTCATTAAGACGTAATGAATATCTTCAGTATGCAGTCCAAGTTTTTCTAAAGATTCCTTAACTGATGATTCTTCTGTTACACCTTGATTCCGCTTCATTTTCTCATTCAATTTACCGTTGCCTATCCCTGCATCAATAAGCATGTTTCCTTCTTTCGTTTGCAAGAGTAACGGATCTGTTCGTAAATAAATATGATTTGTATCATTATGTTTATATTTGCGTGACCAAAGTACTTTTGGCACAACTCCAAACATCGCGCCTCCATCTAAATGTGTATTCCCACCTTTTAGCCACGTCACTTTTATATTTCCAATTTGTAACTGTTCCATATCCAATCCCCCTTTTTTATTTAATTTTAGCATAATATTCCGATTATTTTTCATATAAAAAACCTATGCATTACTGCATAGGCTCCGTACGATATTTTGCTTCAACTCGGTAAATACGATGACCTTTACTAGAGAATTTCTCTTCGTATTCTGTCATAATGTTTCCTTCATAATCACTATTATGAAGATCTAGGCTAAGGTAAGTTAATAACATACCATACTCAGCCATACTCATAATAGAATATTCAAATAAACTTTGGTTATCAGTTTTGAAATGAATTTCTCCGCCATCTACTAACACTTCTTCGTAATTGTGTAAAAATGTTTTATACGTTAAACGACGCTTCGTATGACGATTCTTCGGCCATGGATCTGAGAAGTTTAAATAAACGCGGTCAATTTCACCTTTCGCAAAGAAAACTGTTAAATCTTCAGCATCTTTATTAATTAACTTTAAGTTCGGTACTTCTTCTTCAATTAATTTATCAAGTGCATCTACAACAACACTTGTGAATTTTTCAATTCCAATATAGTTAATATGCGGATTTTCTTTTGCCATATCATACATAAAGCGGCCACGTCCTGTACCTACTTCAATATGAATTGGCTGTTCATTTCCAAATATTTCTTTCCAGTTACCAGCGCTCTCCTCTGGGTTTCCAATTACGATATGTGAATACTCATTAATTCGATCCATTGCATAAGGCTTATGTCTTAAACGCATAGATGTCTCCCTCTCTTTACAAAACTATTTTAAAGGAAAAATTCCTTCTTTCTGTTTTAATCAATCTATCAAACAAAAAACCAAGTACGTACGAGCACTCGGTCCGTTTCTTTCAAGTATAAGATGTACCATTTTGATAAAAACTACATAAAGCATTAAACATTCCATGACGAAACAGCTTTTTCTCTTACATTTCTAGGGAGAGAAAAACACTCGAAAGGATGATCCGTTCATGCCAATTAATCAACAGCATCAATTAGAAGTGTTAAAAGATATTTTAATCAATCATCAAAGTGATTGCTGCGGGACAGTTTCTGAATGCGAGCAATTAGAGCGCCTCATTCAATCGTTACTCGCAAACGATAGTATAAGTAGTGACGCTAAAGCAATGCTAAACGATGTATATTCTTATAGTCAATCGGGTAAATCTTCCTCTAATTTGGACAACCATATTTCCAATAATCAAGAACAACTTACTCAGTGGATTGCTGGAATGGACAATTTTTCTTAAGTATTATTCTGAAGCAAGTAGTTGCTGTAAATATTGGTGCCAATATTTCGCTTCTGCTTGCTGCTTTTTTGTTGTGTGCCATTGAATAGATAAAATCGTTTGTGCTATCACATACCATCTCATACGCCTAAGCAATGATTCATCTAGTTCAACCTCATAATATCCGAGCCACTCACTCCATTCTTGGCGCGGAATATACCAATATAATAACATACCAAGATCTAAAGCTGGGTCAGCAATAACAGCCCCATCCCAATCAATTAAAAACAATTCATCTTCATCCGACAATATCCAATTGTTATGATTTACATCACAATGGCATACAACGAATTCATTGTACTCAATATCTTTTAATGACTCCGTTAAATATTGAAGACCTTGCTGAATTGTTTCATCAACTCTTATATCTCCTCTTAAAACGAGCTGTAGTTGTTGTAATAACTCTTGCCCATGAAGCGGCTGCTTTCCTAGCCTTTGAATCATCTGCACAAGCGCTTTAGAGGAGTGTATTTTCTTCAAAAGTTTCGCAACACGTTCTAGTTTCATATCCTCTTGCTCTAACTTCTGTCCCGGAAGCCATTTTTGAGCAGAAATTACATCACCGTTCGTTACCCTTCTTGTCCAAAGTAATTTTGGAACAATTCCTTCTGCTGACAATACCGCTAAAAAGGGCGATGTATTCCGCTTTAAAAATAACTTTTGTTGTCCGTTTTGCGCAATATATGCATCGCCCGTTACTCCACCAGCCGGTATAAGACTCCACTCTTTTCCTAATAATTGTTCCAACCATTCCATATTCATTACCCGTTAACAAATCCTTATCTTTTATAGTTATGAAAAGAAAAACCGCAACATTTCTACACATGTTGTGGATTCATATATTTTACTGTATTTGAATGAAAAAACTTGGCATAAGCCGAAAACAGGATAAATCACCTGTTCTTCTAGTTTATTTTACAAAATCACTCATAGAATGACAACTTATCAAAATCGTCACCTTTGTCAATTCTACATTTATTACATTCTCATCGTCAAGTAGCGATTTGTCACATTATCGTCAATATATACGTGCTAATTGGAGCCAATTGAAGTTCCTTTCCTCTAAATGAAGAAATTGGCTCTATTTTTGCTTGCTTTTCGTTTACTAACACATGCCACGTTTCTTCTTTTGGAAGCTGCACCGTTTTAGCTTCCAAACCGCTATTGAATAGCACAACAATCTCTTTCCACGGTCCGAAAGATTCTACATCTCGCAAATGGTATGCAAGTGCTTCTTTTGATGTTTGCAAAAAAGTCATATGCTTTTTTATAAGGTCAGCGCTTTTTAATCGGAATGCCCCATGCTCCTTCCGAATCGCAATTAAACCTTTTATATAGTTAACTGTCTCCATCTCTTTTTCTTTTTGATCCCAATCTAATTGATTAATTTCATCATTTGCATTATAACTATTTTCATTTCCTTGCTTCGTACGATAAAACTCTTGCCCCGCATGTAAGAAAGGAATACCTTGTGAAAGAATAACCATTGCAGTTGCTAAGCGATGACGCCTTTTCAAAATTTCTTCTGATTCTGGATTACTTTGCACTAGTTTATCCCACATCGTCATATTGTCATGACATTCTACATAGTTAATGCTTTGTACTGGCTCTAGGAACAATCCTGTTTCTTTCATACTTAAAAGGCTACCAGCTACTATATACTGCAAATGATTACAGTCTACATGCCCACCAAATGCAAAACCACGTTTATTTATATTAAAAGTACTTCCTTTTACTCCATCACGAAATTGATCATTAAACTGTGCGATACATGGCATCTTATTCGCATTATTTAACGTCGCTTTCTCTTCAAGAGGAAGCGGTGTTTGTAAATCCCATCCTTCACCTAATAACAGCGCATCCTGCTTTATTTTTCGCACTTCTTTTTCTAACGCATTCATCGTTTCAACATCTGAAATCCCCATTAAATCAAATCGGAATCCATCAACATTGTATTCAGTAAGCCAATATAAAACAGATTCTATAATAAATTTCCTCATCATTTTCCGTTCAGATGCTATATCATTTCCAACTCCCGTCCCATTAGAAGGCATACCATCTTCCCCATGACGAAAATAATATCCCGGGACAAGCTTCTCAAATGATGATAATTCTCTTTCATAAACATGATTATATACAACATCTATAATCACTCGAATGCCGTGATCATGAAATGTTTCAATTAGCTGTTTACACTCTACTATCCTGTTATACGGATCAGAAAGGTTTGTAACATAAAACCCTGTTGGTATATTGTAATATAATGGATTATATCCCCAATTATATGCGGAAGCAGGATTCACTTCATCTATACCACCAAAACAATGTAAAGGTAATAGTTCAACATGTGTAACGCCTAAATCTTTTATATGAGCCAATCCTGTTAATGTCCCATTTCGTCCCGTTGTCTCTTCTTCCATCAATCCTTTATATGTTCCCTTTTTATTCACTCCACTGTTTGAATGAATAGTAGCGTCACGAATATGCAGTTCATACAATATAGCATCTGTCATTGACTGTAATGGTGATAATTCCTCTCGTTTTGTTACATTCGTCTTTTCCAAATCGATAACAACGCCGTATTTCCCATTTACAGTCACTGACTTTGCGTAAGGATCAACCGCTTCATTCCATATTAAATTAATACAAACAAGGAATGTATATCGTGCTCCATCATGATCACCTTGTAATGTATGAATCCACACTCCGTTTTCTTCTCTGTACATTTCATAATCAATATATTCTTTATCACTTTTATAAATCCGTACTTTCGCAAGCCTTGCGGTCGGAGCCCATACTTTAAATATTGTTTCTTCTTTTTTATACACAGCACCTAAGTCGGTACCTTCGTAATAATATTTTTCATCGAAAACTACTGTTCGAATCACAGCGCCTATTTGTAAATCTGTTTCTTCATTCCGTTCATCCCGTACTGTATAATACTTCCCCACATCTAGCGGCTCTTCTATAAAACATTCATACTTCGTTGCATCTGGAAGAGCAATAGTATGAACAATCGGTAACTCTTTCACATTGCTTCCTTCTTGTAAACGAAATGTCCGGCTTGTTCCATACGCATGCGGGAGCAAAATTGTAATTTTATTCATTTCATCTAAATAGGCATCAAATGGACGTTTTACTTTCAACATAAAAAATCACCATCATTCTTAAAGTTAAAATAAAGTGAAACTTTAATCAGCGGGAAGGCTTTACCCCACTGATTATTAGCCTTCACCAATTGGGCCTTTATGGGCAGTAGATCTCCCACCTAACTTCTTTGCTTTATCCTAATTTTGAGGTGGGAGTCTTACTGCCCGCAAATAGAGGGGTGAAACGAGCTGCAAATGATAAGGGTTTTCTTATCAGCGAAGCTCTATACAGTAACACATTATTCCCTATAGTATATTCACCTGTATAAAAAACGTTTTCATACATTCTATGTTTATAGTTTTATTTCAGTAATCGATTTATACTTCGGCGTTTCCTTAACGTGAGATTCATACAAAGTAATCGTATCTGCTTGAAATGATGTTACGGGCAAATCTTTTACATTTGTCAGATCAAATACTTTTTCTCCTACCCATTTACGCGCAACAGTAATATGTGGATGATAAGGACGTGTCTCTAGAGAGAAACCATTTTCTTCACAAATTGTATGCACTTGTTTTTGCAACTGAACCAAATCATTATTCTCACTTACCTTCGCCCAAAAAACACGCGGCTCTTCTTCTAGGCCAAACGTTGAAAATCTTTGTAACGTGAACGATAATTCTTTTGTTTCTGTAAGTATTTGTAATCCATTCTTTATTCCTTCTAATTGTTCCTCTGTCGCACTTCCTAAAAATGAAAGTGTAATATGATAATCTTCTTCATGTACCCACGAGCGAAATGGTAATTCATCCTTCATGTCC
Organism: Bacillus sp. FSL R9-9410; assembly: GCF_038050385.1. NCBI lineage: Bacteria > Bacillati > Bacillota > Bacilli > Caryophanales > Bacillaceae > Bacillus > Bacillus sp. FSL R9-9410. The sequence continues at coordinate 164,416 of NZ_JBBOTV010000001.1, read as the reverse complement.
TCTTTATAATTAGAGAGCACTTCTTTTATATGACGTGGTAAAGTTACTGCGACAAAATAATGCGGCACCATCTACATCGTCTCCTTTATGTTATTGTTGCTTTTCTTTCTTATCTCATTCAGCTAAAAAGAAGGGAACCATCCAAAAAGTCTAACCTTTGAATAGATTTATTTTCTTCTTAGTTAAGATCGCGATAATAAATGAAATTATATCGACGTTTCGACAAGAAATATCGACTTAACAACAAAATACAACAATAAAAGCAACCCATTCCTAACAGAAAACCGTCCCAAAAAACCTTTTGGGACGGCCTCTCATTATTTCGCTAATTCATGAATTGCTTGCGCATAAATCGCTGTTGCTTTTAATAAATCTTCAATTTCAATGTACTCGTCTTTTTGATGCGCAAGTTCTTCTTTTCCTGGGAATAACGGGCCAAATGCAACGCCAGCTTTCAATGAACGAGCATAAGTACCACCGCCAATTGCTAACAATTCAGCTTTTTCACCAGTTTGTTCTTCATATACGCGTTGCAAAGTACGAATTAACGTATGATCTTTGTCAACGTGATGCGGGCGAGAGTTAGAATAATCCGCTACTTCAAATCCATGAGTACCAACATATTCTTTTAACTTTGCAATCGTTTCTTCAAAGTTAGTCGTAACTGGATAGCGTACATTTAATCCTAAATTACCACCGTTTTCTTGTGAGTAAGACAGGCGACCAACATTCACTGTTAACGGGCCGCTAATATCGTCTTTATAAGAAATACCAGCTTTTTCTCCAATAATATCACCTGTAAATGTTTCTGTTACAAACGATGCAAATGAAGCCCCTTTTCCATCAAGAGAAACTTTCGTTAAGCAGTTTGCCAATAATAAACCTGCATTTTCTCCCTTTTCTGGAGTAGATCCGTGAGCTGAAATCCCTTTGATTTGCAACGTCACCGTATTTCCTTCTACAATTGCTTTACCTATTTTTTTAGCAGTTTGTAAATACTCTTCATATGCTACTGTAAGTGCATTTACATCTTCTCCTGTAATAACTGCTTCTGCAAAATCAGGAACCATATTTAAACGACGACCTGACTCAAATGAAAGAAGCTTAAATGTGCCTTCCTTCTCTTCGCCACCACTTTGCACAACTTGTATGTCAGAAATTCCTTTTTCCGCATTGATAATTGGAAAATCTGCATCCGGCGCAAAACCGATTGTTGGCATTTCTTCATTTTTAAAATAATGATCTACACACTTCCAATTGCTTTCCTCATCTGTTCCTAAAATCATACGAACACGTTTTGAAAGAGGTAAGCCTAATTCTTTAACGATTTTCATCGCATAATAAGCTGCCATCGTCGGCCCTTTATCATCAATTGCACCGCGTGCAAAAATCTTCCCGTCGCGAATATCCGCACTATACGCAGGAGTTGTCCAGCCATCTCCTTCTGGTACAACATCAACGTGACAAAGAATACCTACTAATTCTTCTCCTTGTCCCATTTCAAGATGACCTGCATACCCTTCTAAATTTTTAGAAGCGAAACCTTCTACTTCTCCTTTATGTAACATGAAAGATAAGGCTTTTTCTACACCTTCACCAAATGGCGCGCCCTCTTTCGCAGATTCTTCTTCCCATACACTTTTAATTTGCAAAAATTGTTGTGTATCACGAATTAAATCATCTTTTCGTTTTGTAACTTCTTCTGTCCAATTAATCGTTGACATCACGCATCCATCCTTCACTATATTGTCTCTTTCATCATAGCAAACGAAAATCTCTTATGCCATACATGAAAACCTAATAACGAACAATTGTAATATTTCAGATATTTCTTATTAGTTTTTCTTTTATTTTCTCAAAAAAATTTGCAGGAATTTGGCGTTTTACGTAGAAATTTATGAGTTAGTTGACTGACTAAATATACAATGTCAACTTCCAATATTTTTCTATATGAATCTTTGTTAAACTTTTGTAAAATTTAAGTAGATTAAAGCATGAATTTTATCATGTAGAGTACAATGGTAGTAACGACCTTCTTTCCTGAATGGGGTCAAAAAAACTAGTAGAGGAGCGGTTTTCTCTTGAAACCTACAACTACTCGTATGCTAACACGCATTAAATCAATTTATATGTACATCAATGAAAACGGTACGGTAACAACGAAAGACCTTGTAGATGAGTTCGGGATCACACCGCGAACGATACAACGTGATCTAAATGTGTTGCAGTTTAATGAACTCGTGTATAGCCCTTGCCGCGGCAAGTGGACAACGACAGGAAAGAAAGTGAGAATGACCTCATAATAAAAAATAATTGTATGTAAATAAATACATACCCCTTTCCAACTCATTAGAAAGGGGTCTTTTCTATGCTATGAAATCGGCGTTACTTTTCGTTATCTACTTGATACGTCTTTAACATTTCTACTTCTTCATCTGTTAATTCACGATATTGCCCAAGTTCTAACTCTTCATCTAACACTAAAGGTCCCATCTCTGTTCTCTTTAAATACACTACTTTTTTTCCTACCGCTTCAAACATACGCTTCACTTGATGGAATTTTCCTTCTGTAATAACAAGCTCAATTTCGGAAATATCATCACTTTTTAAAATTGTAAGTTCGCCTGGCTTCGTTTCATAGCCATCTTCTAAAATAACACCTTTAGCGAATTCTATTACATCCTCTTCCGTTACAACGCCTGAAATGTGTGCATAATATTTTTTCGGCACATGCTTTTTCGGAGATAATAGTTGATGCGTTAACTTCCCATCATTTGTGATTAATAAGAAACCTTCTGTATCAATATCGAGCCTTCCAACAGGGAATGGATCGAAAATCGCATCTTCTAATTCTAATAAATCTATTACTGTTTCGTGGTTATCATCTTCTGTCGCTGAAATAACACCTTGTGGTTTATGCATCATTAAATAAACAAACTCTTTATATTCCACAACTTCACCGTGAATCATAACCTCTTGCTCTTCTATATTCACATGAAACTTCGCATCTTTCACTGGCGTTCCATCAATTTTCACAACGCCGTCTTTCAGTAATTTCTTTACTTCTTTTCTACTTCCGTGTCCCATATTCGCTAATAATTTATCTAATCTCATGTTCTTCACCTTCTTTATTTATCATAGAAAAGGGGCCGTATTTACGCCCCTTTTGATTTCAACTTTATTTTGAATCTACTACCAAGTTTACGCTGGATTTTCTCTAAAGCTTCTCCGCCAAATACTCTTTCTAGTACTCCCGTGCGAATCGCTAACAATCCGTAAACAAGACCACCAATACCTGCACAAATCGCAACTGTAATAAGAGCACCAATACGGCCATCAGGCGAAATCATGAAGGATAGAAGCCATTGTGATAGTTTTACAGCAATAACCATTACAAGTGTTAATACTGCAATTTGGAATGTTCTCTTATATACAACACCAAATGAATAGTGTGCGTGTTTTTTGATTTGTCTATTCGTATACCATACAGAAGCTAAGAAACCGACTGCAGTAGCTAAAATCGCCCCAACTGTACCGAAATAACGAATAAAGATTACGTTACATACAAATTTCAAAATAACACCCATCACAAGCGCAATAACCGCATGTTTCTGCTTGTTAATCCCTTGCAAGATAGCTGCTGTTACTGTGAATAAAGCGAATAACAATGCAACTGGTGCATACCACATTAATACTTGTCCACCTAGTGGATCTGAATCGTAGAAAGCAGTGTAAATTGGATATGCAAGTGTAGAAATACCGATAACTGCTGGCAATGTTAAAAACATATTCGCCTGGAATGTTTGTGTAATTTGTAATTTCAAATAACGGTATTGCTTTTCAGTAAACGACTTTGTAATCGCTGGTACGAGCGTTAAACTAAACGCTGTTGCAAGTGATACCGGAATCATAATTAATTTATGCGTCCACATCGTGAAAATACCAAGTGCTCGCTCTGCGATATCCCCTTGACCAATCGCCTGCATAATAGAGTTAAATGTCAATGTATCAATTTGTTGATATAAAGGAATTGTTAATCCAATTACAACGTAAGGAATTGCATATGCAAACAACTCTTTAAACAATTGAGCGGTACTCACCGTTGATTCTGGTACAGTTTGCTCAATTAAATATTGATCCAAATATTTTTTACGTTTTAACCAGTACCAAATTAATACACCAAGTGCTCCAACTGCTGAAACGAACGCAGCGAATGTCGCAACACCAACTGCCGTTGCTACTGTACCGCCAAGTACTTTAATAACGATGAAACTACCCGCTAATAAAAAGATGATACGAATAATTTGCTCAATAATTTGTGAAACCGTAGTCGGTCCCATCGATTGGTGGCCTTGGAAATAACCACGAATCAAACTTGCTGCCGGCACAACAATAAGCGCAAAACTTACGAGGCGAATAATCGTCGTAACTTCTTCTATCTTATTTTGTAAACTTTGTTTACCAAGCATTGCTTCTGCAAATAATGGTGCGGTCATGTACAGTACTAAGAAGGAAAGAACTCCTGTTACTATCATCATAACCATTCCCGAGCGGAACATTCTCCGGCTCGTTTTATAATCTCCAAGTGCATTATATTTGGAAACAAACTTCGAAACAGCAAGCGGCACCCCTGCCGTTGCGATACTTAAAAATATCGTATATGGAATGTATCCATATGTATAGAGCGTTCCGCCTTCTGTGCCTACTAATGCATGAAATGGAAAGACGTAAATCATGCCTAAGAACTTTACTAAAAATGTCCCTAACGTCACAATAAGCGTTCCGCGCAGAAATTTTGAATCGGACATACAAAAATCCTCCTACATCTACATAAAGTGAAACTTTAATCAGCGGGAGACTCTCCTCCTACTAACCATTCGAGCATTTACAGGCCGCTTTAACTCCCCCTTTACTTCTCTTAAATCTTAAGGGAGTAGTCTTATTGCCCATAAATAGCAGGATAATGCTGAACTCTAACTTTTGTATTGTACCACAATTCTCCTCTTAAGCAGTACTTCACTCTATTTTTCTTTTAAGGGAAAACATGCTATTCTTTTAGGCAGGAAATGTAGAAAATGAGGTCGATATATTATGCATTATGATGTTATTGTCATCGGCGGCGGTCCTTCAGGGCTAATGGCTGCAATCGGTGCTGCTGAAGAAGGCGCAAGCGTCTTACTTCTTGATAAAGGAAATAAACTAGGACGTAAACTTGCGATTTCTGGTGGTGGTCGTTGTAACGTAACGAACCGTCTACCACTTGATGAAATCGTTAAACATATACCTGGAAATGGTCGCTTCTTATACAGTGCTTTTTCTATTTTCAGTAATGAAGATATTATTACATTCTTCGAAAATCTCGGTGTACAACTGAAAGAAGAGGATCATGGCCGCATGTTCCCAGTATCAAATAAAGCGCAATCGGTAGTAGATGCACTGTTAACACGCTTAAAAGACTTAGGTGTGAAAATACGTACGAATACACCTGTTGAAACGATTGAATATGAAAACGGTCAAACGAAAGCAGTCGTACTGCAAACAGGCGAAGTATTAGAAACGAATCACGTCGTCATCGCTGTTGGCGGAAAATCTGTTCCTCAAACTGGTTCCACTGGAGACGGATACGCTTGGGCTGAAAAAGCTGGGCATACAATTACAGAGCTTTTCCCAACAGAAGTACCAATCCTTTCAAACGAACCGTTTATTCGTGATCGCACATTACAAGGTCTTGCTTTACGCGATGTAAACTTAAGTGTATTAAACCCGAAAGGAAAAGTTATCATTTCTCATAAAATGGACATGCTTTTCACTCACTTCGGCCTATCTGGTCCTGCTGCTCTTCGCTGTAGCCAATTCGTTGTGAAAGCGATGAAAAAGTTTAAAACGAACACAGTGCACATGAGTATCGATGCATTGCCAGAAGAAAATAGTGAGCAACTGTTCCAGCGCATGCTGAAACAAATGAAAGAAGATCCGAAAAAAGGAATTAAAAACGTTTTAAAAGGCTATGTTCCTGAACGTTACTTCCTATTTTTATTAGAAAAAAATGAAATTGACGGTAGCGAACAAGCTGGACAAGTTTCTCATGAGAAGATTCGTGCACTTGTGAAAGACTTTAAAGAATTTACCGTCCATGTAAATGGTACGCAGTCAATTGAAAAAGCATTCGTTACTGGCGGAGGGGTATCCGTTAAAGAAATTAACCCGAAAGAAATGGCTTCGAAATTCACGAATGGTTTATACTTCTGCGGAGAAGTTCTTGATATTCACGGTTATACTGGCGGCTATAACATTACATCAGCCCTTGTTACTGGCCGAATTGCCGGAACAACAGCAGGACAAAATGCGAAAATGCAATATTAAAAAAGAAACAGGGGCTCCTGTTTCTTTTTTTAGTATATTGAAATAGCAAAGCAGTACACGAAATTATATCGGCGATACTTTAAATATATCGACCGTTTCTTCAAAAATATCCCTTCCTCCTAACTTCCCATTGCTTTTTTGTTGCTTTATATACCTTAGTACCTTTATATTTTATATTGTTGAATATTCGAAAAAGGGTAAGGGGAAAACAAATGAGAAAAAAAGTCATGATGTCTTTAATGCTAATGACGTTTCTTTCTGCGGTAGAAGGAACGATTGTTAGTACAGCGATCCCTCGTATAACGAGTGATTTGTCAGGTGTCGAACTTGTTAGTTGGGTATATGCAATCTATATGCTTGCAACAGCTGTTTCGACTCCAATATACGGAAAGCTAGCTGATTTATTCGGCCGTAAAAAAGTTCTGCTCATCGGAGCAACAATCTTCTTAATCGGTTCTGCACTTTGCGGAGTCGTTACATCAATGGAACAATTAATCTTCTTCCGTGCTCTTCAAGGTATAGGGGCTGGTGCTGTTATGCCGATCACAATGACGATTATTGGAGATCTATATAGCGAAGCGAAAGACCGCGCGAAAGCACAAGGCTGGATGAGTGCCGTTTGGGGTGTATCTGGTGTTATTGGGCCGTTAGTAGGTGGATTTTTAGTTGATTCTCTTTCTTGGCGCTATATTTTCTTCTTAAACGTTCCTTTTGGAATTATCGCTTGCTTAATGTTTGCCACTTCTTATAAGGAATCTGTTAAGTCCGCCGCTAAGCAACATATCGACTATCTTGGTGCGACAGTCTTCTCATTAAGTACAATCTCTCTGCTATACGCATTATTAACAGGTAGCAGTAAGCAAAACTGGGGAGACATTTCAATTATCGGCCTATTAATCTTTGCCGCTGTTTCATTCATTATTTTCTTATACATCGAGAAAAAGTCTCCGGAACCATTAATTCCGCTAGCACTTTTCTCTAACCGTACATTATCTACAATAAACATACTAACACTTATTGCTGGCGCAATGATTATTAGTATTACAGTGTACCTTCCAATTTGGAGCCAAGGTGTTTTAGGAAAAAATGCGACAGAGGCGGGACTCATTTTAATGCCGATTCCTGTTATGTGGACATTCGGTGCGATGTTCTCCGGTAACTTAGTTGGCAAGTTACAAACGAAACAAATTATTTTACTTGGAGCTAGCATTTTATCAGTTGCTACTTTCTTATTATTTACATTATCAACAGATTCACCATCATTCCTTATTTATGTTGCAGTCGGATTATTCGGCTTAGGAATGGGGCTTGTTACACCAATTTACATGGTAACAATTCAAGCAGCTGTACCGGCGAATACGCGCGGAACTGCAGTCGGATTAAATACCTTTATTAATACTTTCAGTCAAACACTAGGTGCTGCAATCTTCGGAACGATCTTCAATACGATGATTCATGCACGTGGCATTAAAAACCTTGATCTTGTATCTGGCGGACACGGCGGAACTACAGCAAACGTGGTAACCGAATCGCAATCCGCATTAGCATCAAGTGTACACGTCATTTATATGAGTACTTTCGTATTAGCAGTATTTACATTAATTATCGCTTGGATCCTATTAAAGCCAGCTAAACAAACAAGTGAACAATAAAAAAAGGATGACCATTTTGGTCATCCTTTTTTGCATAAAATCTACTCTTCATTCTCCACAATATGCTTCAGCATGGACAATTTATTATCCCAAAATCGTTCATAATACGAGAGCCACTGCTGTAATTCTTCTAATGGTTCTGGATGCAAACGATATATCTTCTCTCTCCCGCTCTTTCTTCCACTCACTAAATTCGCTTCTGAAAGAATATGAAGATGCTTTACAACTGCAGTACGGCTCATCGGAAAATGATCTGTTATTTTTGAAATTGGTAACTCTTTATCACTTAATAACCGTAACACTTCTCGGCGGGTTGGATCAGCAATTGCTTGAAATACATCATATTTCGCTGCTGACGAGGCCATTTAACCTTCGACAACCTTTTTCAGTTTTTCATTTACAATCGCTACCCAGCCGCCGCTCATTCTATCGTGAATAATAGAGCTCTTCGCATTTGCTTTCGGAAGAATTTCATCAGGATGTTTCCATCCGCCGTGAATTAACGTGAATTCTGTTTTATCTCCTAAGTCTTTCAAAATGAATGAAACAACCCAGCCATCCGTATCCCATGAGAAGGATAAATGATTTGGCTCATCAATCTCTAACACTTTACATGGTGATGGTCCAAAAGGTGATTGCACATGAAATTCATGTCCTACCTCTAATTCGAAATCATTTGGCATAAACCATGACGTAATTCCTTCTGCAGTTGATACTACATTCCATACTTTTTGAATAGGTGCATTAAAAACGATTGTTTGTTTAATATCATTTAATGTATTTTGTTGTTCCATTTTATATCTCCTTTATTCGGCATTAAATATAACACCTTTTAGTTTCACATTAACAATATAACACCTTTTGGTTTCATGTCAAGAAAGGCTCTTTTTCACTGTTGAGAAATTCTCAACATTTTTTCAACAGGACAAACACCCTCTCAGCATTCCTTCATAATATACTCACAAAGGCAATGAAAAATAGAAAACTCCCTCAACATGAAACTCCGTCATTCATATTGAGAGAAGCGCCTAACTTATCTCATCTGTACTTCGTCTCCCCTCCTTCCCTCCTTCCCTCGGGGACAATACGCGAGATATGCAAAAATCAGAAGGAGTATGCCCGCCATTTGGGTAGGTAGTTATTTCTCTTCTCCTCAACATTTCCTTAGGAGCGAAATGACTACCTACCCACTTTTTTAAACAAAAATAAAAAGGAGATGAAAGCTATGTTCTATTGCATTAACTGTTCTGAAATTCACCATGAAAAACATCCAAATGATAAAATATTCAAAAATGGTTTTTATATTGATCCATTTTTAGGTGATCGTTATCACCTCGGTATGTGCACTGATGCTCAGGAGCATGAAACAGAAGAAGTTCTTTTAACGACAAAGAAAATCGGCGCAACACAATCTATTATGAATATTTTACCGACACATGTTGTCCCAACGTAAAGCATAAAAAAGAGCTGGATCCCCAGCTCTTTTTTATGCTTTATAAACAATCATCGCTGAAAAACAATAAATTTGATTTTCATCATCGTTAATTGAAACACCAACTTGATACTTTATATCTACAAAATTTCCATCATCAATTTTTTTCAAAAATACATTTACAGCTTCTTCTAAGTCTTTTTCATGACTTTCATCAAACACTTTCACACGAATCATGTTAACACCATCCTAGATCGCAGCCCTCCGCCGCTTGTTTATTGCCACGGTGCGTATCTATGATGCGATAAAACTTTCCATCTTCATATATATATCCGTCTTCTAACACATATTGTTTATCTTCAGTATAGACATAAAACTTACCTATCATAAACTTACTCGTATATAATTCCAAATAATCTTGCCTAAATTTAGCTACAACTTTATTTGTAATATCAATTCGAATTGTGCGCCCCACCTTCTCTCCCTCCCTTGTAAAGAACGGATTTAGGTATATTGTATTAGCGATTTTATATTTTATGCTTAAAAATAAGTGGATATGCCTTCTTTCTGCGCCTGTACTATTTTTCTAAAAAAATTACCTCTACTTATTCAACTTATAAGAGCAAAAAAACACATAAAAAAACGACTTCTATATATTGACTACAGCATATCAGATATGATATTATATAAAATTTGACATTTTTATCCTGGTATGTTATCATTAAAGATAGTTACCACATATGGAGGTGGATGATTTGTTTCAAATTGGTGATAAAATCGTTTATCCAATGCACGGTGCAGGAATCATCGAAGCAATTGAAGAGAAAGAAATATTAGGCACTACGCGTCAATATTGTGTTATACGAATCATTAGTAAAGACATGCAAGTAATGCTTCCGATAAATCAATTACAAAAATCAGGTATACGTTATATCGTCGATAAAGGTACGTTAGATGGTATACTTCTTGAATTTCATCATGGGGAATCAGACCCCTCACTCTCTTGGAAACAAAGATATACAATGAATATGGAAAAAATGAAGAACGGCAATCTTCAAGATAGTGCAGAAGTTGTTCGTGATTTACTTCGTCGCAATAAAGAAAGAGCATTAAATGCGAGCGAAAAACAAATGCTAGATAATGCACGTAAAATGCTTATTAGTGAAGTTGCGCTCGTACAGAATGTTTCAGAACATCAAGCAACAGAATTTCTTCAAGATACAATTAATCATTAATTTTAAAAATAGCCGACCGCTATTTTTTTTTGCGTAAAAAAGGCCAAAGAGTTAAATCTCTTTGGCCTTTCATATTACCCACGCCCCGCTTGAAACGATGGGTATAACGTCATTCCACCATCTGCAAATAACGTAATTCCAGTTACGTAACTTGCCTCTGATGAAGCGAGCCACGTTGCTACTGCTGCGATTTCTTCAGGTTTTCCAATGTAACCCATCGGAATCATACTTTCTACGTCGTCACGTTTTTTCGGGTCAGTAAATTTTTCAGCATTAATTGGCGTATTAATTGCACCAGGCCCAATATTATTTACCCGAATACCTTTTGGTGCATATTCTAACGCTAACGTTTCTGTCATAAGCTTAATCCCCCCCTTACTAGCCGCATAATGCACAAATAATGGCCACGGGATTTTCTCATGAACACTAGACATATTAATAACCGAACCTTTAATATCGTGTTCCACAAAATATTTAATCGCTTCACGACTTCCTAAAAAAGCACCTGTTAAATTTGTATGAATTACTTTATTCCAATCCTCTAACGGCATTTCATGCGATGGTACCGCATTTTCTATCCCTGCATTATTAATCATAACGTCGAGCGTACCAAATTCTTTAACAGCAGATTGAATGAGATTCACAACATCTGCCTCGGCCGTGACATCACCTTTTACAGCAATCGCTTCTCCGCCTACTTTTTTTATTTCTTCTAATACCTCGTTCGCTTCTGACTCTCTTGAGCGATAGTTAATAACAACTTTCGCCTTTTCTTTAGCAAATCTTACTCCCATGGCTCTTCCAAGACCAGTTGCTGATCCTGTAATAACGACGACTTTCCCTTCTAAATCGCTATACATTTTAATACCTCCTTAACTTTTCGCAATCCCCAGCATAATTCCAGCTGCAATGATAAAAACGATTCCAATAACAATCCAAATTAATTGACGCTTCGTTTTCCTTTCACCTAATATAAAAATCCCGCCAAGCGTCGAAATAATAATTCCCATTTGTGAAAGGGAAAAGCTTGTTGCGACCCCAACTCTTGGCTGCGAAATGAATAAAAACATATTTCCAGCTGCCCAAATCAATCCTGGAAGAATATTTCGAATCGCATATTTATTGAATGGATGATGTTTAAATGTGAGTAAAATCCCGCCTAATACCATACCGACGGCTTGTGGTAATAAAGCCGCCCAACCGTTCACGTTAAATAACCGGATAACTACTACGTAAACTAAATAACCGACTGTTGAAATTAATAAAATAATAATTCCTTTTTTGAAATTCCCTGCTTGCTCTGCATTCTTCTCTTCTTTACTTTGAAGTGATGTTAAAATAACCCCGATAATAATACAAACGAGCGCCAAAACTCCAAGTACGACCGATATCGTCGTTGACCATTCATGAAACACGATAACCCCAAATAATGTTGTCGCGACTAATTGAAGCCCTGTTGAAATCGGCATCGTTCTAGAAACACCCATTAAATCAATACTTTTTAATTGATTCGCTTGACCAAGTGCCCAAAATAAGCCGGATACAATTCCAACTCCAATAACGGTCGGAGTTAATACCGGCTTCATAAAAATATAAACAACAATTGAGAAGATAAGTGCACCGAACGTTGTACCGAGCGTTTGGCTATACGGTCCCCCGCCCAGTTTCACGTTAAATAGCACAATACTCCCCCAAAATATAGCTGGTAAAATCGCTAAAAGTATATCCATCGCTCATTACCTTTCTCTACAAAATGTCATAGGTTATCGCTCTAAATCATTAGAGTGAGCTTTTATTTTTTCATTTTTTCGTGCACAAATCTTTTCTACAATAGCACCAGAAACATTCTTTTCTCGCTCCACTTTCTTTATCTTTACGTGATCTAAATTATCTTCCAAAGTAAGTGTAACTTTATCATTCGGCGGATTATGTGCACCTTGAAATGTAAGAAATTGTAGCATAATTTCAAATCTAGGAACGAACTCATCTTTCTTACCGAGACGCTTTATATTTATAACAGATTCACATTCATGTTGATCTTCTGTCACTTGCCTTATAACCGAGTAATATCGATTCAGTAACGCACTTTCTAAAAGCTGTTCCGTCGATTCTTTTGCCAAAGAATTGCTTGGAGAAAAGAAAAAAACAGAACATATCATCGAAATCATTACACATATCTTTTTCATAACTTCCTCCTTTTCCTATAAGATAGTGTTCTCCAAAATGCCATAAAAAAACGACTTTCCCTATTTAGGAAAGTCGTTTTTTATAGCACAAATCCAATATTAACCACCACTCACTGGTGGTATTAGTGCAACTACATCACCAGATTGTATCGTATCATCTTCATTCGCGTACTCTTCATTAATCGCAACCATAATTGGCGCTGACACTGGTACATTATATTCTTTCGCAACAATATCTTTTAACTCTGCAACAGTAATATTTTCTTTCTCTATTTGTAATTCACTCGTTCCTGCTTCTTCTTGCAAGTTCGCAAATAACAATACTCGAATCATAGTTATAACTCCTTCCCAGGCTCTCCTGCTGGATATGGTGTTTTTTCTAATTGATCACCAATCCATGAGTCACCATCTTCCCAAAACTCCTTTTTCCAAATCGGAACAATTTGCTTAATACGCTCCATAATATATTCATTCGCTTCATAAGCCTCTTTGCGATGAGGCGTTGATACAGCAACAACAACCGCTATATCAGAAATTTGCAGCGTGCCGATGCGATGCGTAATCGCAACATGTGTACCGGGCCACTTCTCCTTCACTTCTGACCCAATTTTCTGTAGCATCTTTTCTGCCATCGTCTTATAAGCTACATACTCTAAGTATAGTGTACGACGCCCTTTCGTAAACTCCCTAACTGTTCCGATAAATGTTGTGACAGCACCACATTCACGGCGAACTACTTTCTTTGCCACCTCTTCAATCGAGATTTCTGTATCAATTAATTCATAATACGTATTTATCATTTTGCACCCCTAACCGTTTGTAAAAACCAGTCTATATACAATTTTTCTTCTGTTATATGAAATACTTTATATTCTTCTCGTACATTTGACGGAGCATCATACCACGTAATAACCGCCGCTATATTTTCTACTTTATGTAAAAGTTCAGCGTCTTCCGCAGAACGAAGTAACACTATTTTTGGATATTCCTCAGCTTTATAGCCCTCTATTAAAATCGTATCCACTTCAAAAAATTCGTACAAGCGGATAATTTCTTGCAAAGACCATTCATCTCGCAAAGAGGACAGAGATAGTAATCCAGCACCTTCTACACTACTTACTACAGCACCAGCTTTTCGGTGTCTTTCACTATCTTTTTGCGCTACTTCAGGAAATCCCCCGTGACCATGATGTTTAATTGTAGCAACCTTCATTTCTCTTTCAGCTAATGCATGTACCATCTTCTCTACAAGCGTTGTTTTTCCGCTATTTTGATACCCTACTATTTGTAAGATTGAAGAGGCTTTGCCCACGGCCAATCACTTCCCTCAGAGCATTCTAACAATAATACAGACACTTTCATTCCTGCTTCAAATCCTCTCGTTCCTCCAGGCAGCACGATAAAAGCATTTGCATCCGCAAGTGAAGAGACTGCACTTGATTTATCTAAACCGACTGGCATCGCTTGTAGTGCTCCATTAACAATGCTCGCTTTCGCTCTTACAAAACGAGTAAACGGATTTGGCTTTGGAAAATCTTTTTGTAAAATAGCATCAGCTCTATATACGTGAGGATCCTTCGCATGCAAATACGTTTTTATAATTGGGTGCACAAATAATTCGAAACCTACATAACAAGCTGATGGATTACCTGATAAACCGAAAAGTAACTTTCCATCAACTTCAGCTACTGTCGTTACACTTCCAGGTCTCATCGCTATTTTATTAAAGAGTACATTCGCCTGTAACCTTGCATAAATAGCCGGTAAGTAGTCGTAATCTCCTACTGAAACACCGCCCGTTGTAATTAAAATATCAACCTCATCCATCGCTGATTTAACGACTGTAAAACATGCATCTAACTCATCGGCAAGTTGTCCATAGTAACGCACTTTTCCGCCAGCTTTCAGAATTTGAGCTGCAATCATATAAGAGTTACTATTTCTAATTTTTCCTGGTTCTAACGGCTCATGCACTTCTAGTAATTCGCTTCCTGTCGTTACAATACCGACAACAGGCTTTTTTACAACTTTCACAGTGCTATATCCAAACGTCGCTAATAATGCGGCAACACCTGGATTGATTACAACACCTTTCTTAACGAGGACTTGATTTTTTTTTATATCTTCTCCTTTAAATGACACATTGTCACCGTTTTGGAAAGGACGTTTTAACTTCATATATGTACTTTCGTTCCTCTCGAATCCTTCCGTCAGTTCTAGCATTACGACTGCATTGCAATCTTCTGGAATAGCTGCTCCTGTCATAATACGAACCGCCTGAAAAGCCCCTACTTCTTCTGTAAAAACAGATCCTGCTCCGATTTCTCCTATTACTTCAAATTCAACCGGCTGCTCTTGACTCGCTTCCTTCGTATCCTCTGCTCGAATTGCGAAACCATCGTAAGGAGAACGATCAAAGTGAGGAACGTCGTGATCTGAGACAACATCCTCGCCAAGAATCCTCCCGTAACTTTCTGTAATAGAAACTTCTTCTACTTCACCATGCTTAGCGTATTTCATAACCCGCTCTACTGCCTCAGCAACTTGAATCGGGATTCGTTTTTCTACCATTGTTTCTCACCTCATATTTGCAAAATATCTAATCTCGATTACACTTTATATATTAAATCGCAATTACTTCAAGGAGGAATTCCATGTCTTCATTCACACATTTCAACGACCAAGGACGCGCTAAAATGGTTGATATAAGTGACAAAAAAATGACCGTTCGAACAGCAATAGCATGCTCTAGCATTCTCGTTACGAAAGAAATTTTTGATAAAATCTCGCACAACGAAATTGGTAAAGGTGACGTATTAGCCGTCGCACAAATTGCAGGTATTATGGCTGCAAAACGTACTTCTGATATTATCCCAATGTGCCATCCTTTATTATTAAAAGGTGTTGACGTCTCTTTCGATTGGAAACAGTCAGAAGAACAATATCGACTACTTATTGAAGTAAAAGTTAAAACAGAAGGTAGTACCGGCGTTGAGATGGAAGCTTTAACAGCCGCTTCCGCTTCCGCTCTTACTGTATATGACATGTGTAAAGCCGTTGATAAGGGTATGATTATTGGCGAAACGTACTTACTTGAAAAAACGGGCGGAAAAAATGGAGATTATATTAGAAATTCTTAATCCTACCTTTTCCATTTGAACCTAAAGGATTCCCCTTTAGGTTCAACCTATATATCTTGTATATAGTCGTTTCGCAACATTCATATCATTCGTACCATGAATAAACGCCCTGCCATCTGTAAATAAAACAAAACGATATTCTTCCACTGGAAATGATAATAAATACGGCGTTGCTTTTACATCCACATTTTTTTGTAAGCGCTTTTTAATTTCTTCTAAATTAAAACCCTGACGCACACCTGGACGGATTTGAACTGTATTTCGCCCACATAATACTTCTGTTTTCGTTTGTGCTTCAAATGTTAAACTCGGATATGTACGTAATTTCCCACAAGATAAACATGTATCCTTTTTCTGCCTATTCACTTTAAATGCCATCTGTTGATTATTCCAAAGATCAAATGATAGCATTGTTTCACGAAGTGCCTCAAAATCTTCTACTAATATTTTCAAGGCTTCCGTTATTTGATGTGCAACTACTAATTGCACTGCTGGCTGTATAATACCGGCCGTATCACATGTCGCTCCGCTCGCCGGATGTTCCATTAAACATCGAAAACACGGCGTTTTCCCTGGCAAGATGGTATAGGTTACTCCGTAACTTCCAACGCATCCTCCGTATATCCACGGAACGTTATACATCTGAGATATATCATTAATAAGAAGGCGCGTTTCAAAATTATCTGTCGCATCTAATATTAAATCTACCCCTTTAATTAACTCTTCCATTTCTTGCACCGTTACATCAGTCACAACCGGTACAATTTCGACTTCGGAATTAATTGCCTTTAAATGTTCTGCTGCCGCTATCGCTTTCGGCTTATAATGCTTCGCATCTTCTTCTGTATATAATTGTTGCCTTTGTAAATTACTCCATTCTACATAATCACGATCAGCAATTGTTACTTTTCCAACACCTGCCCTAACAATTGCTTCTGCATTCGCTGCTCCAAGCGCACCAGCACCGATGACGAGCACGTGCTTCCTTCTTATTTTCCATTGCCCTTCTTCCCCAACACCAGAAAATAACATTTGTCTTGAATATCGCTCTTGCATACGACATCCCCCTTTCTTATCCTCCTATATAAGACATTTCAATTTTCGGACGATTTTTCGCACTTTCTTCTGTCCGTTCATCTGAATATCGGTCTTTTCTATTCTCCCATACATCTTGTATAGCTTTTAATAACTCATTATCTGAAAGGTTTTCCCTCAGAAGTTTCCTTAAATCCATTCCTTCTGTCGCAAACAAGCAAGTATAAAACTTTCCATCTGCTGAAATTCTTGCTCTCGTACAAGAAGAACAAAATGACTCAGAAACAGAGGTAATAAAACCAACCTCTACATTCGTTCCAACGTATCGATACCGCTTCGCAACCTCCCCAAAATAATGAGCTTCAGCTGGCTCAATTGGATAAACCCCATGAATCATATCAATTAATTCTCGTTTCGAAATAACTTGATCAAAATTCCATCCATTCGTACTGCCAACATCCATAAACTCAATAAATCTAAGTGAAATTCCTTGTTCTTTAAAATACGCAGCAACCGGAAGTACTTGATGATCGTTCATCCCTTTTTTCACAACCATATTTACCTTCACTTCAAGGCCTGCTTCTTTCGCTGCCATAATTCCTTTTAACACTGGCTTCGTATTCATATTCCGGCCATTAATTGCGCGGAATACATTATCATCTATCGCATCCAAACTAACATTTACTCGGTGTAATCCAGCTTCTTTTAACGCCTTCGCTTGCTTCGTTAAATGAATCGCATTTGTCGTTAATCCTAGATCTACTAAACCGTCAATTTTCACGAGACGTTCGATAAGTTTTGTTAAATCCTTACGGAGCAATGGCTCACCGCCAGTAAGTCTAATTTTCCGTACACCGATGCTAACAAATAATTTTGCTAATCGCTCGATTTCATCAAATGTCAGTAAAAACTCATCTTTCAAAAAAGCATAATCAGGACCAAACACTTCCGCTGGCATACAATACGTACACCGTAAATTACAACGATCAATGACAGAGATGCGCAAATCTTGAAGTGGGCGTCCGAAAAAATCTTTAACCTTCTCCTGCATCGCCACTCTCCCTTTCTGCCAAATTTTTACCTCTCTTCATTCTATTATAATATATTTTTGAACCGCGATGTTTTTGCTCAAGTGAATAAAGTGAAACTTTAATCAGTGGGGGTTTTGTCCATCCCCACTGATTATTAGCCCACAAATAGAGGGATAAAAAACCTTGAAACATAAAAGTTCCAAGGTTTTTTTGCTTATTAACTTAATCTAATAATAGTTAGAGTAGCTCCTGGCGTTGCCGTAGATAATGTAGCCAACGCAATTACTCCAAATAATTGCAAACTAACGGCAGCTCCAGCGGGTAAGTTAGCAATTATTGTTGCACTAAATGAACCAGCAGCCACTGCTGGGGAGTTTATCGTTCCCGCAAGCGGACTTCCATTTACAGTTATACGCGAACTTACAAGTAATCCTGCCGTTAAATTAATTGTATAGGCTATATAATAATTCCCTGCATTCGCAACTGTAAATACAGTATTTCCACCACTAACGGTTATTCCTGGTCCAATATTTTGATTGTTTGGTAACGGAATATTCGTGCCACCTAACAAAACAGAAATAACACTTCCTGATGTATTATTTGCAAATGCATATGTTGCAGTTGTACTAACTCCAGTCACCCCGGTCGCTCCAGTGGCTCCGGTTGCTCCAGCTCCTGTTGGGCCTGTTGGACCTTGGATTCCTTGTGAACCTGTTGGACCCGTATCACCGGTTGGACCTTGTGAACCTGTTGCTCCCGTGACTCCCATTGGACCTTGAATTCCTTGTGGGCCTTGCGAACCGGTTGGGCCTTGTGGGCCTTGCAAGCCTTGCACACCTTGTGGACCTGTTGGACCTATTTCCCCTTGCACACCTTGAATGCCAGTTGGGCCTTGTGGACCGGTCGGACCTTGGATTCCTTGTATCCCTTGAACACCTTGCGGACCTTGTGCTCCGGTTGCTCCCGTTGCTCCTTGGATTCCTTGTGGACCTTGATCTCCTTGAATTCCTTGTGGACCTGTTGGACCTTGGATTCCTTGCGGGCCTTGAATCCCTTGTGGACCTTGATCTCCCGTTGCTCCTGTTACTCCTTGTATCCCTTGAGGACCTTGTGCACCTTGTGGACCTGTTGGACCAATTACACCTTGTATTCCTTGTATTCCTTGTGGACCCTGCAGACCTGTTGCTCCCGTTGCTCCTATATCTCCAGTTGCTCCCGTCACACCTGTCGCTCCCGTTTCTCCTGTATCTCCGGTTGCTCCCGTCACACCTGTCGCTCCTGTCGGACCAGGTGGCCCACCCGATGGACCTGTTACTCCTGTTGGTCCCGACGGACCTGTTGGACCACTCGGCCCTGCTGGCCCTCCGGAAGGTCCTGTTACCCCTGTTGAGCCTGTTACGCCCGTTGGGCCTGTAGTTCCCTCACCAGTCGCTCCCGTTTCTCCTGTATCTCCGGTTACTCCCGTCGGACCTTGGATTCCTTGTATTCCTTGTGGACCTTGAACACCTTGCGCTCCCGTCGCACCTATTTCTCCTTGTATTCCTTGCACTCCCTGTGGTCCCATTGGCCCTGTTGGGCCAATGGGACCTTGAGGACCTTGCACTCCTTGTGGGCCCTCTGGCCCTGTTGGACCAATTTGTCCTTGTATCCCTTGTATTCCTTGAATCCCTTGTGCTCCTGTCGCTCCCGTCGGCCCCTGTATACCTTGCACTCCCTGTATACCTTGCTGACCTTCTGGACCTGTTGTACCTACCGGTCCCACTGGTCCTTGTATTCCTTGCTGTCCCTCTGGCCCCGTTGGACCAATTGGACCTTGTACTCCTTGTATTCCTTGCGGGCCCTGCAGTCCTTCTGGACCTTCTGGACCTGTTGGCCCCAATTCACCCATCGGTCCTTGTATTCCTTGTATTCCTTGTGGACCTGTTGCTCCTATTGGCCCTTGTACTCCTTGTATTCCTTGAGGCCCTTGCTCTCCTGTTGCTCCTGTCACTCCTTGAGGTCCTATAGCCCCCTGTATACCTTGTGTTCCTTGATCTCCCGTCGCTCCCGTTATCCCTTGAATCCCTTGTACTCCTTGTATTCCTTGTTCTCCCGTTATTCCAGTCGGACCAGGAATACCTTGAATCCCCTGCGGACCTTCTGGTCCTGTTGGTCCAAGTGGCCCTTGGATCCCTTGTATTCCTTGTGAGCCCTGTATCCCAGTTGCTCCTGTACTTCCCGTCGGACCTGTTGCACCAGTTACTCCTGGACTTCCTGTCGCCCCAGTATTTCCTGTCGATCCAGTTACTCCTGTACTTCCACTCGGTCCGCCTCCTGGCCCTGTTGCACCAGTTGGACCTGTTGGGCCAGGAGGTCCTCCTGACGGACCGGTTACCCCTGTTGAACCTGTAATTCCTGTTGGGCCTGTAACCCCCTGACCAGTTGCTCCAGTTACCCCTGTACTTCCACTCGGCCCTTGTGGACCAATAAGCCCTTGCACTCCTTGCACTCCTTGGGGGCCAGTTGCTCCTGGTAACCCTTGCACTCCTTGGATTCCTTGAGGTCCCTCTGGTCCAGTAGCTCCAATCGGACCTTGTAATCCCTGTATTCCCTGTATACCTTGTGCTCCTGTCGTGCCTGTTGAACCAATCGGACCTTGAATTCCTTGCACGCCCTGCAAACCTGTTGCTCCCGTTGCTCCTACTGGTCCCCTCAATCCTTGCGGCCCCTGTTGTCCTTCTGGTCCTGTTGCTCCTATTTGTCCAGCTGGCCCTTGAATCCCTTGCACTCCTTGCGGTCCTGTCGGTCCCATCTCTCCCATCGGACCTTGAAATCCTCTTGGTCCTTGTGGGCCCGTTGGACCTTGTGGACCTGTTGGGCCTGTAATCCCTATACCCGTAAATCCAGTTGGAACAGGAGGAAAAGTAGGCCCAATAAGTTCTGGTGGAATTCTAAAATTAGAGTTTAACGAATGTTGTTTCCCTTTATTATCACGCTCTTTCACATTTTCACCACCTACAAACCATCTTTTCACATGAAACAAAACTCTTCTTTTTAATCTATTTACAAAAGCAATCTCCAAGACTACTTTTATTAGACTCTAATTTATTTTATGAAGTGAACTTTTTAATTAAATTAATAAAAACTCCCCTAATTTCCTAGGGGAGTCCAGCTGTTGAATCCATATTATCTGTATTAGGGACAGCCTGCGCTATACCTGATGCATTTGCACCTTGCCCCATATTTGTTCCTGTTATAGCACCAGCAGGAGTTCCCCGTGTATATGTTGTCGTCACAGAATCTCCCGGCTGTAAACAAAGCTTCGTCTCCGTCCCTATTACTGTAACAACATCAATCCAAGTGCAACCCATTGAACCACTATACGATTTCGAGGCAGTAAACGAAGTATCACTCAAATTATCACCCGTAAATATATTCCCAGTGTTATTAACGATAATAAACTCTTTTATATGTGCTGGCATACTTACACTCTACCTCTCCTTTACGAACCTAATGTACGTGTACTCGTCGCTAACGGTGGAAGAAATACTGACGTTCTAATCACCGCTTCTGGCTGCCGCTTCCCATTTAAAAAAATAGCCGCACTTGATCCTCCAGCACCGGCATATATTTTTGCCACAGCTAAAGGTGAGATATTATAACAGTCGCCGACATTAACAGCTCCTGTATTATTAATAATTTTTACTTTACGCATGTTAATTCCCATTTCGCCTCCCCCTTTTGTATACTGTATGCAAAAGAAAAAAACTTGAAACAGACTCGTTTCAAGTTTTTAACAATTAACTATTTCGTTTCGCCTTCATATTGAAGCATACCGCCAACCATATTCACTGTTTTAAATCCTTGCTCATTTAAATAATGGCATACATTTTCACTACGCATTCCCGAACGGCAAATAAAGATATATTCATTCTCTTTCTCAAAGAAATCTACTTTATTTGGAATATCGCCCATTTTAATATGTACAGCTTCCGGAATTTTCCCTGCCGCTACTTCTTCATCTTCCCTTACATCTACTAAAAATAATGTTTCTCCATTTTCTAAACGCTCTTGCACTTCTTCTGTAGTAATCGTCTTTACTTCTGTCATATGTAGTTCCTCCTTATATACAATAAAACCTTCAGTTTCTTCTTTAAACAATCATTTCTCATCAATTTTAGCATGCGAAGGAAGGAACGCAAAGAATGGAACATTTATTTCTCAATTTTTCCGCAAAACTTATTCTTTACAAACATAACTGGCGCATTGTATCCTCAATATACTTGTTTGATGAAAGGAGCCAGTTAAAATGACACTTTTTCTTTTCATTATGGGCATCATTTTCTTAGTTTTTGCAGTTATTGCTCTTAGTATGAAAAATAATAAAAAGATAAAATCCCCTCAAGAAATGTCATTCTTATTTCTATTACTTAGTATAGCTTTCTTCGGTTTATCAGTCGCTTCATATATTTTCCGTCTGCAAATCATGTAAAAAAAGGTGCCTACTATAAATCATGCACCTTTCCACATTAATTATTTCCTACACAAAACTAGATACTTTCCGGTTTAAAAACTCATAAACTTTCTTTTCAAACAAATGAACATCTAACGCTCCTGCCATATGCCCATTTATACTTTCTATCTCATATACTTCTGCATACTTCCCTTGCTTTTGCAAAATTTCTACCATTTTATAATTTGAACGAGGCGGCTGAAGTAAATCTTGTTTGCATGGAATCATGAGTACATTCGCTTCAATCTTAGAAAGAGCCTCTTCTAAGGAAGAAAATCCATGTGCAACATCATGTAATAAGACCGCTTTCGTAGTGTACATCCATGAATTTGCATCTACTAAATCTATACTTTTACATGTCACTTTATTTATTTCTTTCTCAAATGATGTTAGTGCAGAGAATTGCTGATAAGGTGCCATTTCTATACTGTTCCGCGGGAATGCCATTTCATAAAAATGTTCATCAAATGCTTTCATAAACATCATTTTATTCGCTAAATGAAGCCCCTTCGTTGGTTGCTCCTCTCCGTACTTTCCACCTTTCCAATTTGGATCAAGCTGAATTGCTTCAATCGCATTTTGCGCTACATTTCCCGACGTTATAATTGGATTTTGTGGATTCGTAATAACTCCAATCATTCGTTCTACCATATGAGGATAGTGGACAGCCCATTGCTGCGCAATCATCCCACCTGCCGATGGTCCCATTACAGCATGTAATCTAGCAATCCCCATATCTTTTATTAACTCATATTGCATACGTGCTACATCTAAAAATGTGAAAACTGGAAAATCCATCGCATACTCAAAACCAGTCATCGGATTTATCGATTTTGGTCCCGTTGTAATCACATAGGGGTTCTTCACCTGTACATTACAAAGGTTATCAGTACATATAACGAAATATTTATTTGTATCAATTGCTTTCCCAGGTCCAATTAATCCATCCCACCAACCAGCTTCCTCATCATGCTCTGTATATTTTCCTGCGGCATGACTTGTTGCACTAAAATAGTGACAAACCAAAATCCCATTTGATCTTTCTCTATTTAAAGCACCATACGTCTCATACCCCATTTGAACAGGAATCTCCCTACCATTTTCAAACACAAACTCTTTTAAAACAAACTTCTCCTTTTTTACAATTTGCACAGACTCGCCTTCTTCCCGTCATTTTATGAACTGCTTACTAAAGGATTTTTTCTATGCAAACCAATCTCCTCCTTCTTTTCATAAATAAATGAATAATATACAAAATTAGCCACAAAATAGCACTATATTACACAATTAAAGAGGGCATATATATGATTTGGAATTGGTTACGTAAGAAAAAAAATTCAAATACAAAAGAGACAGATGATTCGAAACAACAGTCTGATGATCAAAAGGAACATAACAAAGATAAGAATGACGAGGCAAAAAGCACGGAACAAACTGATGATTCTTCTCAAAACAAGCAGCAAAACTCTAAACAAGAGGATTCTTCTCAAAACAAGCAACAAAACTCTAAACAAGAAGATTCTTCTCAAAACAAGCAGCAAAATTCTAAACAAGAGGATTCTTCTCAAGACAAACAGCAAAATTCTAAACAAGAGGATAATTCTCAAAACAAGCAGCAAAACTCTAAACAAGAGGATAATTCTCAAAACAAACAGCAAAGTTCTAAGCAAGAAGATAATTCTCTAAACAAGCAGCAAAATTCTAAACAAGAGGATAATTCTAAACAAGAGGATAATTCTCAAAACAAACAGCAAAGTTCTAAACAAGAGGATAATTCTCAAAGCAAACAACAAAATTCTAAGCAAAAGGATTCTTCTCAAGACACGCAGCAAAATTCTAAGCAAGAGGATAATTCTCAAAATAAGCAGCAAAGTTCTAAACAAGAGGATAATTCTCAAAACAAACAACAAAGCTCAGGAAGTAACAGCATTTATGACTTTAGCAAGCCAGAAAATGACCATATTCATTCTCTACAAGATTTAATAGAGAAGCTGAAACAGTCTAGTGATTTTGTTAATTACCACACATCTGACGATGAAACGATGCCATATTGGATTTCTTACTATCGCCCTTCACTTGATGGTGAGAAATTGCAAAAGTATTTAATGCCTACTCTAATGGAACGTCCTTGCGCTCCATTAGAAGAATTAAAAGAACATATTCCAATGAGTGGTATAACGATTACGAACGACTTACAAAAAATTGAGGACATGGTTTTAAAGGGACATGCGATTATTCAATTGAATCAGCAAGATCAAAAATGTATGCTTGCAAACATTGCAATTGATAATTATCGTGCACCAACTCCTCCATTAAATGAATCCACCGTTATCGGGCCACAAGAAGGATTCGTAGAAGATATTGATACGAATATTAATTTAGTACGAAAACGTCTTCCTGTTTTAGATTTACACACAAAAGAGATGATTATCGGAGAGTTTTCAAAAACAAAGGTTGTCATGATGTATTTAGACAACCTTGCCGAAAAAGATAATGTAGACTTTCTAGAAGAATCACTTCGAGCTCTTGAATATGATCAAATTAACGATAGTGCTTATATACAGGAATTAATGGGTGAAAAGTCAATTTTCCCTCTCTATATAAATACAGAACGCACTGATAGAGTCACAAAAGCACTTATTGATGGAAAAATTGCTATTTTTGTTGATGGTTCTCCTAGTGTCCTATTAACGCCTGTATCATATTTCGATTTTTTCATTTCACCAGAAGACTATAACGTATCTTGGCTATACGCGACATTTTCAAGAATATTACGCCTTATCGCAGTTCTATTCTCAATTTGTGCCACACCGTTATATGTCGCTATTTTAAATTATCATTACGAGCTCATTCCAAGTGATTTGCTTGAAACATTGATTTTATCAAGGGCACAAGTACCCTTCCCACCTTTAATCGAGGCACTCTTTTTAGAATTAGCCATTGATTTATTAAGAGAAGCTGGCGCGCGATTACCAATGAAAGTTGGACAAACACTAGGTATTGTAGGCGGTATTGTAATTGGGCAAGCATCTGTACAAGCTGGTTTAACGAGTAATATTTTATTAATTATCGTTGCCTTATCAGCGTTAGCTTCCTTTATTACACCCATTTATAAAATGGGTAACGCCGTTCGTTTACTACGTTTCCCATTTCTCGCATTTGCAGAAACAGGTGGGCTCTTCGGTATATCTCTTGGATTTATCTTTTTATTTACCCATTTGTTTAGACTTACTTCTTTACGTAAGCCGTACGCTCTCTTTTATCCAACGAGACAACAATCCTTTAAAGATTCTTGGATTCGTTTTCCATTAACAATGATTGATACTCGAGATGTTCAAGCAAGACCGCAACACGTAAAGAAAGCAACTAATGGAATTTCTACGAAACATACGTCAGATTTTGATGATTAAGAAATGAGGTGCATCGATGAGTAAAATTAAAGCAGAACACCAAATATCACCCGTCTTCGTTTTCTTTTTAATTCACGGTGCACAATTTGGTGCTGGTGTTCTCGGATTTGCCCGCATTATTGCGAAAGCAGCAGGATACGATGGCTGGATAGGTGTCATTCTCACAGGAATCATCATTCATATTCTCCTATGGATGATGTATTCCTCATTAAAAGGTATAGATGGAAATTTAATTGATTTGCATAAACAAATATTCGGAAAGTGGCTCGGGAATGGGATTAACATTATCTTTATGGTGTATTTTTTAATGGTCAGTATTTCTGTCGTTCGAACATATGTAGAAATTATTCAAGTATGGATGTTTCCTTCTGCTTCGATTTGGATGTTAACAACTTTTCTATGCTTAGTCGGTTACTATATTATTTCATCTGGTTTTCGTGTTATTACTGGTATCTGTGTCATTTCTATCGGCGGGACACTCGGATATCTTTTCCTTAGCCTTTTTATCTTAAAATACACTCACTGGTCTAATTTACTCCCTGTATTTTCACATTCATTTTCAGAAATTTTAAAAGCAGCTCAATTATCAATCTATACTATGAGCGGATTTGAAATTTTTCTTATGATTTATCCATTTGTAAAAGAGTCTAAGAAATCTCATAAATTTGCACAATACGGTGCGCTATTCTCTAACCTTTTATATTTATTTAGCACCCTCTTAGCTTTTACATTCTTTAGCGAAAAACAATTATCCAAAACAATTTGGGCCCAGCTCTCTATGACTCAAGTTATCCAACTTCCTTTCATAGAACGGCTAGAGTACATTGCAATCTCAGCTTATACTCTCGTTATTGTTACGAGCTTCATTCTTCCTTTATGGGCAGCAACAAGAGGAACACACGAAATATTTCGTGTAAAACAAAGAGGTGTTTTAATTACTTTTTTGCTTATTACCCTCATTGTTTCACAACTTTTAACAAACAGACATGATATTAATGACTTTATTAGTAATGCGTCAAGAATTAGTTTTTGGCTTATATACATATACATCCCAATTCTATTTATTATTGTGTGGGTGAAAAGAAAATGGAAAAAATCAAAAGAAAATTAATGCTTCTTTCTTGTATCAGCATCCTTAGTCTAACTGGTTGCTTACAAAAAAATATTATCGATGATGTCAACCTAATTCAAGGGACTGTTTTTGATACAGCAAAAGATAATAAAGTAAAAGTCACATTCGTTTGTCCTATACAGAAAAAAGGTAATAAAGTTCAAGTCTTTGAAGGAGTAGGAAACGCAGTAAAACAAGTAAAAGCGGATACTTCTTTAGAATCCTCTCAACCGTTTGCTAGCGGACAAATGCGTTTTGCTTTATTTACTACAAAAATCGCAAAAAAAGGTTTATCAACTTCCTTTGACACGTTAATTCGTGATGTGAATATCGGGAACTCTATGTATGTCGGTTTATTAGAGGGAACAGGGCTAGACTTACTAAAAGGTAAATATACAACATCATCTAACGTTGCAATTTATATAAAGAAAATGTTAGACCATAATATGAAAACGGGTCCTTTACCTACTGACAATCTACATTTAGGAGCCTATCGATATTATCGTGAAGGTCAAGATTCTTATTTACCAATACTCAAAAAAGAGAAAGATAAAATAAGAATTACTGGTATTGGACTTTTAAAAAGAGATAAATATGTTGGGAAAATTAACTATCACGATATGTTCGCCTTTAAAGGTTTATTGGAAAAACATCGCTTAGATTCACATGAATTTAAAGCAAACTCAGGATACACAATCATTAATAATATTCGATCCGTCCCAACTTACCAAGTAAGTATTAAAGATGGTAAACCATCATTTTTCATACACGTCAAACTAGAAGCACGCATTCAAGAACTATCTAAACAGTTCAACTTAGACAATAAAAAGAACACCCAAAAAATAGAAAAATCAGTTGAAAAACAATTAGATGCAACAGCTAACAAATTAATTAAACAATTTAAATCTTTAAATGTGGATCCACTCGGTCTCGGCGCAAGGTATAAAGAACATTACCGTCCATTCAAATTAGAAGAGTGGCGAAGAATGTATAAAGATGTTCCTATTAAGGTGAAATACACTGTCAATATTACAAATTCTGGCGTAATTGAATAAGTTAATGATTGAACTCCCCTCTCTGGCATGGTACAACGGAGAGGGGAGTTTTTATTTTTAAATAGAGAAAAGGGATATTTACGGGGGAGCTTATGTCTAAAAAATTAATAAAACCTATTTTAAATGGTATTTTATTTCTCGGCGTCTTTTTATTTGCTCATACATACTTAAAAAATGTTTCTTTCACACGTTATTTACTTGTCGTTATACCAATGCTACTCATCGGAATGTTTGGTATCGATCTTATTTTATCCGTTTTAATTAAGAAAGAAGAATAACGAGCGAACATCTTATTTCTCATAAGATGTTCTTTTTATTTAATAACTACCTTATGTTACAATAAACTTCGGCATAACGTAAGAAAGGATGAAACAACATGACAAACGAAAAAGGTTTAGATAAAGGATACGAACTTGTTGCAAAAATGCATGAAGAATTCGGACATCCTGTGACAAGTACTCCAACAAAACTAACAGAAGAGCGTGCAAAAATTCGTGCTAGCTTTATGCAAGAAGAGCTAGAAGAATTTCTAGTAGCAACAACTGTTGAAGATCAATATGATGCACTTATTGACCTTATTTACTTTGCATTCGGAACGTTTGCAGAAATGGGCGTACGTCCAGATAAAGGATTCGAAATTGTAAACAATGCTAACATGGCAAAACTATTCCCTGATGGAAAGCCTCGATTCCGCGAGGGCGATGGCAAAATCATGAAACCAGAAGGATGGCAAGCACCGGAACCACAACTTCGTGCGGAAATCGAACGTCAGCGCCAAGAAGCTGAAAAAAACTGCTAGGATCTCCTAGCAGTTTTTTATTATTTCTTTTTTCCTTTGGCCCATTAATGACCCGCGTGTCCCGCGTGTCCCGCTGCTCCTGCAGTACCAGCTGCTGCTCCTGCTGCCGTCCCTGCTCCAATTCCAGCTGCCCAAGGCTGTTGTTGTTGCTGATACTGTTGGTATTGTTGTTGACCTTGATGATGTTGTTGACCTTGATGATGTTGTTGACCTTGATGATGTTGTTGACCTTGGTGATGGTGTTGACCTTGGTGATGGTGTTGACCTTGGTGATGGTGTTGACCTTGGTGATGATGTTGACCTTGGTGATGGTGTTGACCTTGGTGATGGTGTTGACCTTGGTGAGTTTGATAAAGGACAGCTTGCGGATGAATTTGGTGGTGGCCTTGGTGATGTACTTGTTGCTGATGATGGCCGTGGTGTTGGTGATGACCATGATGTTGGTGTTGATGCTGGCCTTGGTGACCATGATGATGACTTTGATGAGTTTGATAAAGGACAGCCTGCGGGTGAATTTGATGATGACCTTGGTGATGTATTTGTTGCTGATGATGGCCGTGATGCTGATGATGGCCGTGATGCTCATGGTGCACATGATGACCGTGAACACCTTGAGGGAAGCCACCGATTCCACCAGCTACAACACCAACGCCAGGTACAGGAAATCCTGTTTGTACGCCTCCAACGAAAGATGGGAATGTAGTTGTACCTACAGGCACTCCTCCTTGTGTACCTCCTACTAATGCCGGAAATCCTGTTTGCGCTCCAGCTACTGATGTTGGGAATCCTGTTTGTACACCCGCCACTGACGCCGGAAATCCTCCAGCTGCTCCTCCCATCCAACTTGGGATTCCGCCATATCCGTGTTGTCCATCTCCTCCCATGAACATCATTTGTCCATAACTATCCGATACACCTCCGAAGAAGCCATGTGGTGCATTATTGTCCATCCCTTTCATTCCTTTCACCTCTTCTGCTCAATTTAACCTACCTTTTTTATCATATTTCCTATAGAAGAATAGGTGTTTGTCTATATGGGAATTCCGCACCTTTTTCTTCGTTCTTCATTGATGATAAACTAGATTAACTGATTATTTTTTCAAAGGAGGTGTCTTCGTTGGAGAACGTAGCAAAAGCTTCAATTGATGATTTAGAGTCAATCTTACATATAGATGTCGCTGTAATCGGAGACGATAGTAGACGAAATTATATTAAACACGCTATTGATGAAGGAAACTGCATAATTGCAAAAGAGGACAATTCTATTTCTGGTTTTCTAACATACGATACAAATTTCTTTGGTTATACTTTCCTCTCATTAATCATTGTTTCACCAACGAAAAGAAGACAAGGTCATGCAAGCTCATTAATCTCATATATGTTAAGGCATTCCCCTACTCAAAAAATATTTTCTTCAACGAACGAATCGAATGAAAGTATGCAAAAAGTGTTTAACGCGAACGGTTTTATACGCAGTGGAATAATTGAAAACTTAGATAAAGATGATCCAGAGATTATTTTTTACATAAAAAAGCTCAGAGCATAAACGCTCTGAGCTTTTATTAATAATTAATTAGTTTGCAACAACGTTAACAAGTTTTCCAGGAACGACAATTACTTTACGAACTGCTTTTCCTTCGATTTGTTCTTTAATTGCTTCAAGTGCAAGTTGTTCCATTTCTTCTTTTGATGCGTCTTTACTCATTGTTAGTTTTGCGCGAACTTTGCCCATAATTTGAACAACGATTTCAACTTCATCTTCTACAAGTTTAGACTCATCAAATGTTGGCCAGCTTGCATATGTGATTGTTTCATTGTATCCAAGCTTGCTCCAAAGTTCTTCCCCGATGTGAGGTGCAACTGGTGCAATCATTTTTACGAAACCTTCTACATATTCTTTCGGAAGTGTTTCAGCTTTGTATGCATCGTTGATGAATACCATCATTTGAGAAATCGCTGTGTTGAAGCGAAGCTCTGCATAGTCTTCCGTTACTTTCTTCACTGTTTGGTGGTAAGCTTTTTCAAGCTCTTTGTTTGGTGCATCAGTAATTTTCTCACTTAATTCACCGTTATCTTGAATGAATAGGCGCCATACACGGTCTAGGAAACGACGAGCTCCGTCAAGACCATTTTCAGACCAAGCGATTGAAGCATCTAATGGTCCCATGAACATTTCGTATAGACGAAGTGTATCTGCACCATGGCTTGCTACAATATCATCCGGGTTTACAACGTTACCTTTTGATTTACTCATTTTCTCGTTGTTTTCACCTAAGATCATACCTTGGTTGAATAATTGTTGGAACGGTTCTTTCGTTGGAACTACACCGATATCATATAATACTTTATGCCAGAAACGAGCATATAGTAAGTGAAGTACAGCGTGCTCTGCTCCACCGATATAAATATCAACTGGAAGCCATTGTTTTACTTTTTCAGGATCTACAAGTGCTTCGCTGTTGTTTGGATCGATGTAGCGTAGGTAGTACCAGCAGCTACCAGCCCATTGTGGCATTGTGTTTGTTTCACGACGACCTTTTTTACCAGTTTCAGGATCAACAACATTTACCCACTCTTCAATGTTTGCAAGTGGTGATTCACCTGTACCTGAAGGACGAATGTTCTCTGTTTTCGGAAGAACTAATGGTAATTCTTCTTCTTTCACAGCTGTCATTGTACCATCTTCCCAATGGATTACTGGAATTGGCTCACCCCAGTAACGTTGACGGCTAAATAACCAGTCACGTAGACGGTACGTTACTTTTTGATTTCCTGCGCTTGTTACTTCAAGCCACTCAATCATTTTTACAATTGCTTCTTCTTTATTTAAACCATCAAGGAATGCTGAGTTTACGTGCGCACCATCACCTGTATATGCTTCTTTCGAAATGTCTCCGCCTTTTACAACTTCCTTCATTGGAAGATTGAACGTTGATGCGAATTCATAGTCACGCTCATCGTGAGCTGGAACTGCCATTACAGCACCTGTTCCGTAAGTTGCAAGAACATAGTCAGCGATCCAGATTGGTAATTTCTCACCATTTACTGGGTTAACTGCGTAAGCACCAGTGAATACACCAGTTTTCTCTTTCGCAAGTTCTGTACGCTCTAGGTCACTCTTCATTTTTACAGAATCAATGTAAGCTTCTACAGCTTCTTTTTGTTCTGTTGTTGTAATGTCAGCAACAAGTGCATGCTCTGGAGCAAGTACACAGTAGCTTGCACCAAATAGTGTATCAGGACGCGTTGTGAAAACTGTGAACTTCTCATCTGTACCATCGATGTTGAAATGTACTTCTGCACCTTCAGAACGACCGATCCAGTTACGCTGCATATCTTTTAAGCTTTCTGGCCAATCAAGATCATCTAGATCTTCTAATAGACGATCTCCGTAAGCTGTAATTTTTAACATCCACTGTCTCATCGGACGACGCTCAACTGGATGTCCACCACGCTCACTCTTACCGTCAATTATTTCTTCATTCGCAAGTACTGTACCAAGTGCTGGGCACCAGTTTACAGGTACTTCATCAACGTAAGCTAAACCTTTTTCAAATAGTTTTAGGAAGATCCATTGTGTCCACTTGTAGTAAGTTGGATCTGTTGTATTTACTTCACGATTCCAATCGTAAGAGAAACCTAATGCCTTAATTTGATTACGGAACGTATTAATATTAAGCTCTGTAAATTCTGCCGGGCTGTTTCCAGTATCAAGTGCATATTGCTCTGCTGGAAGACCGAATGCATCCCATCCCATTGGATGAAGAACGTTATACCCTTGCATACGCTTCATACGAGATAAAATATCTGTCGCTGTATAACCTTCTGGATGACCTACGTGTAAGCCTGCACCTGATGGATATGGGAACATATCTAGTGCATAAAATTTTGGTTTTTCCGTCTCATCTGGCGTACGGAATGTTTTATTCTCTTCCCAATGACCTTGCCACTTCTTCTCAATTTTTTGATGATTAAAGCTCATGAGATACCCTCCTTGAAATTCGATTTATTTTCACCGCCCAAAATACAAAAAACCTCTCATCCCTAGAAAGGGACGAGAGGTTATAGATTCCCGCGGTACCACCCTAAATTAATGTAATAAATACATTCGCTTAGATCCGTAACGTGGATTAACGGCAATTGCTACTAATGATTTCACAACTGCAACTCAAAGGCGAGTTCATAACGAAACGTGGATTGACTTGCACCGACCGTCAACTCTCTAAACCAGCTTCTATTACTACTACTCCTTCTCACTGTTATTACAAATATGAGTTAATGTGAACTACCCGCCACTTAGTATCTCTTAAGAGCTTACTTGAAGCGGGGCTTCTCGGTTAATCGTTACTCTTGATAACTAACGAATTCGTCTTAGGACAGCCGAGCTATCTCCCTTGTTCCAAAGGTTGTTTTATTACTATTTATTTAAATATATTCTAAAACATGTTACTTGTTCCGTCAAACTAAACTGCAATTTTTTCTTCAACTGTTTCTTCTACTTTTACTCGTCTATCATAAATACTCGTTGCTATAAGCGCTACTACAAGCATTACCATGATCGCAATAAACAATACTTCCATATTGTATAAGTCAACAATCGCTCCGCCAACGACCGGTCCGAACATTTTCCCTACAGTCGCTGCGCTATTTACAACGCCTTGATAAAATCCTAACTTATCTTTCGGCGCAAGTATATTTGCAATGGTCGGAATTGCCGGCCATACGAATAATTCACCAATTGTTAATGTCACCATCGCAACGAGAAACATCGTAAATTGCTGCGCTTGACTTAAAACAATAAACGACGCCGCAAAAATGATAATTCCAATCATAATTTGTTGTTTTAAAGAACGCTTCATCCAGCGAATCAGCATACTAACAAGCGGCTGTGCACAAACAATCATCGCCCCGTTTATCGTCCATAATAAACTGTAGTGACGAAGGCTAATATTTAACTGTTGCATATACGTCGCAATTGCCCCTTGCCACTGTACGTATGTAACCCAGCATAAAGCATATGCTACACATACGATTAGAAGCGCTTTAAATCCAGGTGTAAGTGACCAACCTTTTTTCGTTTCGGCTTCTTTTTGTACCTCTTGCTCTTTTTTTGCTTCCATACCACGAAATCCAATAAAGGCGATTAAGAAGAAAATAAAATATAAAATAAAGTTCGCTAAGAAAATATAATCAAAACGATAAGACGCAACTAAACCACCGCACGCTGTTCCAATCGCAATCCCAACATTTTGTCCAACATACATTGCATTGAACGCTCGTCTCCCGCCTTCTGGCCAAACCGTACCAACCATCGCATACATCGATGGAAACACCATTCCAGAACCGAATCCGATTAATGCTAGCCACACAACATATAACGGCCAACCATGGAAAAATACAAGACCTAAAATCGATACAAGTGTAATGACAATCCCTACTAAAATTGATTTATAACCGCCCCATTTATCAAATAAAACACCGCCGAGCAAGTTTCCGATTACACCAGTAAGCGAGTTGATCATTAATACCATTCCGGCTACTGATAAAGATTTCCCTAAACTATCATGTAAGTAAATTGTATTAAAAGGCCATAAAAAAGAAGCACCCGTGACATTAATAATCATCCCAGCTACTAATAGCCATACTTTCCTTGGCATAGTCTCCCCTCCTATTCTCTTTTTTTCGTTCATATATATAACAGTAAAATTGTAGTCGTTTTTAAATAGGAAGGCAACTGATTAATAGTTGATGAAATTCAGATAATAGCACAAAGACGATTAGAATGTATTCTAATCGTCTTTGTAAAATATTAATCTATAAATAATGGAATCGTTCCCTCGCGAAAGGTTATCCAACTTCCTTTTTACGTTTTGCACTTTCTTTAGCACTCCATTTAAATATTTTGTCTAGTAGAAAGTATATTCTCCCAGACTCCTTCGTTAATAATGGCCCTAACGACGCCAATATTAAAACATATAAGGCTGAGAATGGTTTAATCGTTGCCATTAAGCCACCCGCTATCCCGAGATTCGCGACAATAATGGAGAATTCCCCGCGTGATATAAGTGTTAAACCGATATTCGTAGAAGCCTTATGCGATAACCCGGCTTTACGCCCTGCAATCATTCCAGCTGTAAAATTACCGATAAGAGTAATGAAAACTGCTCCTAATGCCAACCATACTGCTCCTCCAAGCGAAAACGGATCTATACTTAAACCGAAGCTGAAGAAAAATATAGCTCCAAAGAAATCACGAAACGGGACGACGAGATGCTCGATTCGATCACTATGCTCTGTTTCTGAAAAGACGAGTCCTAATAATAATGCTCCAATCGCCTCAGCAACATGAATCGTTTCCGAGAATCCTGCTACAAAGAATAAAATAGCGAATATTACGATAATAAAAATTTCGTTTGACGAAATATCTAATACTTTATTTAGGAACGACGTAGCTTTTCTAGCGACCACAAAGAATAGTAACATATATCCTACTGCTATTAAAACAGATGTAAGGGCACCTACAAATGACGTTGCACCGCCGAGTACTAAACCTGAAACGACTGATAAATATACAGCTAAAAAGATGTCATCAAACATAATGATTCCTAAAATTAGCTCTGTCTCTTTATTACCAGATCTTCTTAAATCAACGATTACTTTCGCTACAATTGCACTCGATGAAATTGTAATGATTCCAGCAATAATTAATGTTTCTAGTAAGGGGAAGCCCATTATATATCCATAAAGTAAACCTAATATAAAATTAAGTGATATATGAACAGTTCCCCCAAGGGCAATCGACTTTCCTGATTTAATTAATTTTTTTATTGAGAATTCTAAGCCTAAGTAGAATAGGAGGAATATGACGCCAACACGGCCGAGGAAGGAAATAACTTCTCCGCTTTCAATAAACCTTAAATCGATAAGTCCTAAATCTGGGGCATGAGGCCCCACTAGCATACCGAGTATAATGAGAAACGGAATAATCGAGAACTTTAACTTTGCAGCGAGGATAGCTGCAAAAGCTACTAATACTAACGCAGTTCCAACTTCAAAAATTAAAGTATCCATCGATTACGAATCACCTCCTGCTGAAAGCAACTCATTAATAATTCTTTTCACTTCATGTCTTTCGCCCGATAATACGAGCATATCGCCAGCTTCAATGATAGAATCTGGGCCTGGATTAAAAAACTTCTTCATATTCTTTTTCAAAATAGCAATGATTGTTACGTTATATGTTTTTCTAACGTGTAAGCTACCAATTGTTTTTTGTACCACTGGTGCGTTATTTTCTACTTTAAACCATTCAATTGATAATCCTTCAAAAGCCATCTCAATCGTGTCTAAAGCTTGTGGTCTATATACCATCCCGCCTAATATAGCCGCAATTTGTCTTGCTTCAGAATCGCGAAGAGAAATGCTTGAAATACTCTCATCATGATCCGCATCAAAATGATACATTTCCCTTCTTCCATCATCATGAATAACAATAACCATTTTTTCATTACCCTTTGTTATCACTTCAAATTTACATCCAATGCCCGGTAGTTCACTCTCTCTAATATTCATATTCCCGCCTCCTAAAATTTTTTAGTTACGGCTCTTCCCTTTTACAAATCTACATCAATCTCTGTTTTAAACTTTTCATCTTTTGATATCCCTAAATACTTTAACGTTTCTGACGGAGTCGCGTGATGAAAATGTTTTTGCAACAGTGCGATTGCTATTCCTCTTTTATATGCATGAAATCCAAATGTTTTTCGCATTGAGTTCGTTCCAATCTTACCAAGTATTCCGACCGATTCAGCTGCGTTATGGATAACACGATACGCTTGTTGGCGTGAGATTGAATTTGTTGTTTTGTTAGATTGAAATACGTAATTTTCTCTTTGAATATCAAAAGATTGTACGTACGCTAAAAGCGCCTCTTTTACTTTTGTATTTAAATAAATATCTTGTTTAAACTTTTCATCTTTCACAGGAAGAGAATAAAAATCTTTAACAGTTCCATCTTCATGTAATACATCTTCAAATTTAATACTCAGTAGTTCAGTAATTTTTAATCCGGTGTTAATCCCAATAACAAATAAAAGATAATCTCGCTGCGAGTGCTCTTTTAAATACTTTTTCATAGCCTCAATTTGGTTTATATCTTTTAATGCTTCTACAACTTCCATACATGTATTCTCCTCATCTTATGAACGGTAATTTTCTCATCATGTTGTCCATTTTACCTTATCACGCTATGAGATTTCCATGTATTATCCATTATTTTCACAATATCCAGCTTAGGTCCGTCAATTTTTAATTTGGAAATTGACGATTGTACGAATGCTTTGTGGTGAGAAAAGAAATGGGGGGGATATAAGTTCAGCTTCTTTCTACAGATAGGATTCCTCCTTTCATTTTCCAGCTGATGATAATCTTATATTATGTTATGTTACTTATTTACATTATATTATATATTTTAGTAACATAAAAGTGTTTTTTCTGAAAATATAAAAAACCGAGCACTTTCGCTCGGTTTTTTACCTATTAATCTTCTTTCGGAAGAACAATTCCTTTATACAATTGAACAGTAATGAAGTAATAAATCGCGTAAATGACTACGAAAATTACAATTGGTATCCAAATACGGAAGTACGGATCGACTAAAATAAATCCGAAAATATTCATACCAACTAATACGTGGGCGATACCCACAATTGCCGGGAATAAGAATACTAAGAATAACTCTTTATAAATTGATTTTGTTAATAATTCACGGCGCACACCGATTTTACGAAGCATTTGATAGCGCGTAATATCTTTTGATGCACCAGAAAGAATTTTAAACATTAAGCAACTTGCCATCATCGCCAAGAAAGCAATTCCAAGGAAGAATCCCATAAATACTGTTCCACTCGCAACACCGTAGAACATATCGTAAGATTGATATTTACTGTTCATTCTTTCAGCCGTTACATTTTTATATTTAACTAGCTGCAACTCGTCAAGTTTTTTCCATTCTTTTGTATATGTTAAAAAGTCATCTGTTTTTCCGATAAATGCCATACCTTCTTTACCATTTATCCCATCGTACGTTTTTTGATCTACAATTTTAATTGCATGATCTTCGTATATATAATATGGATGGATTGTACTAAAAGCATCTCTCCATTCTTCTGAAAGTTCTTTAGCGTTCGCATCTTTTTCATTCATTTCTCTAGAAACTGCACCTACTGGTAGTTCCTCTGAAACTTTTTTCGTATTTACTAAATCTTTCATCGACTCCATATTTTCCATATCTCTTACTAAAGGACGATTTTTCTCTAAATCTTCTTTTACATAATAAACGTATTTATCATCCAATTTGTAACGATATTCACTTTTCTCTTTAAATGTAATACCGTCCAAAATTTTCTTTTCTTCAGCTGTTGGGTTATGAACTACTGAATCATATATTACTAAACCATCTACCATTTTTATAACGTTATTTTTAAACGCCATACCACCTGAAATTGCACCAGCTCCAAGAGCAACTAACATAGCTACCGTCGCAAGCACCTTTGTTAAACTATTAATACGGAAGTTTAATTGTGCAAAAGTAAAAGCGTTAAGGCCTTTTTCACTACGTTTTTTATTACTCTTTAACTTTTTAATAATGACCGGAAGAAGTGATCCAAATAGCATGTAAGTACCGGCTGTTGTTGTAATTAATGCAATAAGAATTCCCATTTCTCTTAGCTTTTCCATATAAATCATTGATGCATAGCCAATTCCTAATAAAATAACCGCAAGGAATGCAACTAAACCTGTCATTTTTCCTTTTACCGCAACACGTTCTGTTTGTGCATCTGCATGTACAAGTTGTAATACAGAAATACGTGATAACTTAATACTGTTCATAATTGCTGATAATACAAATAGTGCAAAGAAGAAAATGCAAGTAACAGTCATAGATGGCAGATAAAATGCTTTATAACCTTCACCAGCAAATTCCAATTGTTTCATTAATAATTGTCCGATACCTTCTGCAAGTCCTACACCAACTGTAATTCCAATTGCAAGAGACGCAGCGCCTAATACGATTGTTTCAATAAACATAAGTAATGTAACTTTATGTTTTTTCGCTCCTAACATCATGTACATACCAAACTCTTTTTGACGAAGAGATAATAAGAAAGAGTTCGCATATAAAATATAGAAGAACGTTATAATAGCTAGTAAAAATGAACCTGCTTGGAATACGAATCCAATAGACTTAATTACAGAATTGGATTCAAGAAACGCTTTATTAAGCGCTAGCGTTTGAAACATATAAAAAATTGAAATGGACATGACAAGACCGACAAGTAAGACGATGTAATCTTTCAGCTTACTCTTTAGCCCTGACATGGAAAGTTTAAATAACATGCCTGAACCTCCTTTCTTATGCTTTTTGTGTACCTATGTCTGCAAGCACATCTAAAATTTCTTTGTAGAACTCTTCACGTGTACCACCGCGGTGAATTTCTTTATATAGCTCACCATCTTGAATGAATAAAATACGCTGACAGTAACTTGCACTGTACGGATCATGCGTAACCATCATAATAGATACGCCTTGTTCTTCATTTAAGTTTGTCATCGCATCAAGTAAACTTGCTGCATTTTTAGAATCAAGAGCTCCTGTTGGCTCGTCCCCTAAAATAATTGCCGGTTCATGCACTAGTGCACGCGCTGCTGCTGAACGCTGTTTCTGTCCACCTGATACTTCAGTTGGATACTTTTGAAGTATCTCTGAAATCCCTAACATATTCGCTACTTTCTCTACTTTCGGACCAATATTACGTGATGGAACACCTTGAAGTGAAAGTGGAAGTGCAATGTTCTCATAAATAGATAAGTTCTCTAATAAGTTGAAGTCTTGGAAGATGAATCCTAATTTTTGTGAACGGAAATCAGAAAGCTCACCTTGCTTCATTTTCGTAATGTCCGTACCCGCAATTTCAACAACGCCGCCCGTTGCTTTATCAAGCGTTGAAATTACATTTAATAATGTCGTTTTACCAGAACCAGATGGTCCCATAATTCCGACAAACTCACCCTCTTGAATTGAGAATGACACACCCTTTAACGCGTGTGATTGGTTCTCACCTTTTTTACCGTACACTTTTTGAACGTTTTTCACGTCTACAACTGGTTTCGTCATATATATCCTCCTACGCTTGTTTTTCCATTACCTATTTTGCGCCTTTTGGAGGTGAACTGCTATTTATTAACATTACAATTACCTTACACTTTTGTAAGAAAAAAAACTGAGCATGTAAGCTTCATTGGTAAATGAAATTTTATTAGCGATTTTCAAAATATATCGGCGATTCTTCAAGGAATATCGACTTACCGACAAAAGATGACAATAAAAACGAGCTGTTCCACAAAGGAACAGCCCACTTCTCTCTTTATTTTTTTAAAGGTGTTACCGTCCAATACGTAATAACACGCCAAATCCATTCTAGTGGACCCATTTTAAAGACTTTCATCCAAATCACACTAAACACAATTTGAATGGCATAAATTGCGATACATACATATAACGTTTGCATATATGTTAAATTACCTGCAAAGTTAAACACACTACCGGCAATTAAAATCATTGCAGTTTGTCCGATATAATTTGTTAAAGCCATACGGCCGTAGTATTTTAGTGGTGCTAACAATGTTTGAACTGGTTTTAACTGAAGTAATAAAATTAATGCTCCAACATAGAAAGCTGAAATAATTGGCCCAACTGTAACACCAATTTTTAAAAACTGCGTTGCAGCATCCATTGTTCCATCCTCATTCATGAGTATCATATTTACAAATGGATTAGCAGGGACGTGCCCATATTGATACCATAAAGCTATCACACTTAAAACAAACATAATGCCTGTAAAAATAGCGACTTGCTTTATTTTCGTTGAAAGATTTTCAAATACTTTATACTGCCCTGCAGCAAGACCTAATAAAATTAAACCTAGTGGTAATAGTTCCTTAAAAGCCATAATACTAAAAGCTATTGTAAGAATAAGACCAATTACTAAATTTATCTGTTTCTTCACTTTATAAAACGGTAAAGTGACTAATCCACAAATCGCGTATAACGCTAGTGCTTCTCCAGGTTGGAACATTTGATGAATCAAACCAAAAATAAATAATGCAACTAAACGACGTAAAAATAGAACATATCCATTTTTCCCTTTTGCAATTGCTCTCGTAATAAAGATATAGAATCCTACTCCAAATAAGAATGAGAAAATCGAGAAGAAACGACCTTCTACAAATAAGTATAGAAACCTTTGATAACTTGCATCCACTGTATTAGAATCTGGAATTTTAATATTAAGTAGTGCAAGAATATTTACTAAAATAATCCCCAGTAATGCGAAGCCACGAATGTAATCTAACTCATCAATTCGTTTGTTTGTAATATTGTTCCCCATAATGCAACTCCTTGTCCTAAATTAAATCCTCCCTTACTTTACTGGAAAAATAAGCTTACAACTATCGACAAACCTTACAGGAGTCTTACATTATTGTCATATAATAAAATGAAACTTTAATCAGTGTGTTTTTTCCCATCCCGCACCAATCGGGCGTTTGCAGAGCAAAATAAAACCAGGTCATATTGCGACCTGGTTTACTCTGATTGCTTCGATCTTTGAGGTTGTCCTTTTTTACTATTACGCTGTTTCACTTGAACAATCGGATCAAGTTCATTTGAAAATTCAGCGTTATGTCCATTTTGTGTTTTTTGCTCTGGATTATTTTGATCTGAACGTTTCGCCATTACATTCACTCCTTATTAGTGCGGTGTAATAATCATTTGATGTTGCAGTTGGCGAATTGCCATACGTGCTCTATTTAATTGTTCGCGTTGCTCATCATTCGCATGTTGTTGCATCGTTTGTAAATCGTTATATGCTTGCTCTAATTGCAACTGTGCATCTGAATATTCCATCGTATTGTAATGTTCTTGTCTCATGCCCTGATCTAATTGTTCTTTCGCATATTCCACCGCTTGTTCCGCTTGTGTAATATACTCTTCAAGTGATTGACGCTCTGCCATAATTGTCCCTCCTTGCTTCAATTCCCCTTTAGTGTGTCCCTTCCATCTCAACCTTATGAGTATGTTATAATGGATTTTGTTTCATTTTGACTCGTCTTAGGAGGGAAAGTAATGAAGGTTCAAAACCCTTTTCCATATACAAACGACAATAAACGTTATCATACATGGAATTACCACTTACGAAATGAATTTGGTGAAAAAATCTTTAAAGTTTCATTAGATGCTGGCTTCGATTGCCCGAACCGTGACGGCACAGTTGCTTACGGTGGCTGTACATTTTGCAGCGCTGCTGGATCTGGTGACTTCGCTGGCGATCGCCGCGATGATGTTATAACGCAATATCATGAAATGAAAGAAAAAATGCGCTCAAAGTGGAAAGACGGAAAATGTATCGCTTATTTCCAGGCGTACACAAATACACATGCACCGCTTGAAGTGTTAAAAGAAAAATTCGAACCGCTTCTAGCAGAAAAAGACGTTGTCGGTCTTTCTATCGCAACTCGTCCAGATTGCTTACCTGACGATGTTGTTGAATATTTAGCGGACTTAAATAAACGCACGTACCTTTGGGTTGAACTCGGACTACAAACTGTTCATGAACGTACTGCAAATCTTATTAATCGTGCTCACGATTATCCATCTTATGTGGAAGGCGTAAAGAAATTACGCAAGCACGGTATTAGAGTTTGCTCTCATATTATTAACGGTCTTCCCCTTGAAGATTACGACATGATGATGGAAACAACTCGTGAAGTTGCAAAACTGGACGTACAAGGAATTAAAATTCATTTACTTCATTTGTTAAAAGGAACGCCAATGGTGAAGCAATATGAAAAAGGACAACTAGAATTCCTATCTCTTGAAGATTACGTAAGTCTCGTTGTTGACCAACTTGAAATTATTCCAGCAGACGTAATTGTGCACCGCATCACAGGTGACGGTCCACCTGATTTAATGATCGGCCCAATGTGGAGCTTAAATAAATGGGAAGTATTAAATTCCATCGATGCAGAATTTGTACGCCGCGGAAGCTGGCAAGGAAAATATGCAAATGAGGAGAAACAAGCATGAAATTAGAACGCGTATTACCATTTGCACGCACACTCTTGCAAACAGCAGTAAAAGAAGGCGATTACGCTGTAGATGCAACACTTGGCAATGGACATGACACTTGCTTCCTAGCTGAAATCGTTGGGGATAACGGAAAAGTGTTTGGATTTGATATTCAAAAAGAAGCAATCGAAAGTTCGACTATCCGCCTGAAAGAAAAAGAACTTTTCGAACGTACTGTTTTGGTTCATGATAGTCACGATACACTTCTATCCATATTACCGGACGACGCAAAGGGAAAAGTAACAGGGGCAATATTCAACTTAGGTTACCTTCCTGGTGGAGACAAACATATCGTCACAAAACCGAACTCAACAATCTCGGCTCTCGAACAATTGCTAGACGTAATGGCACCTGAAGGTATCATCGTCCTTGTCATTTACCACGGACACCCAGAAGGACAAGTAGAACGCGACGCTGTTCTCAAATTTGCAGAAGAACTAGACCAAAAACAAGCTCACGTTTTGCGATACGGCTTCATTAATCAGCAAAATAACCCGCCATTTATTGTGGCGATTGAGAAACGATAAAGTGAAACTTTAATCAGTCGGGGGGCATCCCCCACTGATTATTAGCCTTCACCAATCGGGCGTTTACGGGCAGTTGATCTCCCACCTAACTTCTTTGCTCCAGCCAAATTTTGAGGTGGGAGTTTTACTGCCCGTTAATGCGGAATAATATATCAACGATTTTGCCGATATATCGATTCTTCGACAAAACATAACAAAAAAAGACGTGCAACGGATGCACGTCTTTTTCTTATCCTCCTATATAATGGATGTATACAATATTTGAAGAAAGAAG
Source organism: Bacillus sp. FSL R9-9410 (assembly GCF_038050385.1). Lineage (NCBI taxonomy): Bacteria > Bacillati > Bacillota > Bacilli > Caryophanales > Bacillaceae > Bacillus > Bacillus sp. FSL R9-9410. Next base: position 120,486 of record NZ_JBBOTV010000001.1, on the reverse strand, counting down.
GATAGAACTTTGCTAGTAGAACTAAGGGGAATTCAAAAGAAGTATGGCAAATCACTTATACTAGACAACATCGATTTATCCATTCCAGAAGGCGAAGCAATCGCTATTATTGGTGGGAACGGGACTGGAAAAAGTACTTTACTCAAAATAATTGCAGGCTTTATTTCACCTACGGCGGGGACACTTCAAAGAAAAGAACATATGCAAATCGGCTATGTACCTGAACATTTTCCTGAAGGAATTCGGTTTACATTAGAGGATTATTTATATCATCTCGGCCACATTCACGGTTTATCAACAAAATATTTAAGAAATAAAATTCCGATGCTCCTTGAATCTTTTCATTTACATCATGCAAGGCATTCCATTGTACGAAACTTTTCAAAAGGTATGAAACAAAAAACAGGCATCATGCAAGCATTACTTACAGACGTCCATTTATTAATTTTAGACGAGCCGCTTTCTGGACTCGATCCTAACTCTCAGCAAGAACTAGAACACATTTTACTTTCATTAAAACAACAAGGCATATCTGTACTCTTCACATGTCACGAAAAACAACTACTAGAAAACTTCGCCCAGAGAATTGTGACGTTAGCAAATTATACGATCGTAGAAGATACCTCTGTGCAAAAATCAATAGAACAAGTCTATATTGAGGCAATCGTCCATGAAACATTTTCAGCGATAGAACTACAACAACAATCAGGGATTATACATGTTACACACAATTCAAATCAAAACCTCATTCAGTTACAAATCGAGAAAGATTGTACAAACGAAATACTCCAGTTTTTATTACATAAAAAAGCATCTATTACACTGCTACAACCTAATTTTTAAATCGAAAGAAGGTTTATTATGTTTGCGCTTATTCGTTACAATTTTCTCGACTACACAAAATCGTATAAGTACGTCCCTCCTATTGTGATGTACTTCGTGAGCTTACTTTTTGTATACGCGTATAAACCGACTCCCATTGTACCGACATATTTAGAAACGGCACTCGCACTTTATTTACTGTCTGCCTGGATTACAGTTACAATTTTTCATACAGAAGACCCTGTACAAGAACAAATTACTATTTCACATACGAATAATATTTCAGCATTATACTTCGGTAAATATATTACAGCCCTTCTTATTTGTACTGTTTTATCTGTCATATCCATCAGCTACCCAATTGTCTTACAAATGTTCAATGAAAAAATGACAGCTTCTTTATTTCTAGTCGGATTTCTGGCTCATATGTCTTTATCTATACTAGGGATTTCAATCGCAACATTATTTACAAGAAATATTATTCAAAAAGCAAGCACTGCTTGGCTTAGTCTTACATTTATATTACTTATAACGATCGCCTCAATCCGGTTTAAAAAAGAGCTACTGTGGTTTTTACCACCTGTCGAAAGCTTTATAATGCTTGGACAATACAAATATAATATACTTACTCACACTCTATGGCTCACAGCTTGGGCTATCGTCTATTCATTTTTATTACTTACTTTATTTCTTTTTCTCGTTCGCAGCAAACGTTTTTGATTACATATTAAAGGGGACTAAATAATGATTGGAATACTAGCAGGAATGGGACCAAAATCAACTGGGCCATTCGTCGATACAGTTGTAGCACAATGCCAAGCAACATACGGAGCAAAGCATGATATGGACTTTCCTCATATGATGATTTATTCTTGTCCAACACCATTTTACATGGATCGGCCTATTGATCATACAGCGATGAAAAAAGCGATTATTGAAGGGGCACAAAAACTTGAAAGTACTGGTGTAGATTTCATCGCAATGCCATGTAATACGGCGCATCTTTATTTCGAGGAATTAAAGCGTTCTATTACCATTCCTATTTTGAATATAGTCAATGAGACGTTAAAAGCAATTCCTGAAAATGCAAAAAGGGTTGCTCTTCTCGCAACAGAAGCGACTGTTCAAGCCGGAATTTATCAAGACGGGATTGTAAAACGTGATATAGCGTACATTCATGATGAAAAATGGCAGGAAATGATTAATCAAATTATTACTTGTATTAAAAGCGGAGAAGTTGAAGAAGCTCGCAAATTATGGAATGTGCTCGTTTTACAATTGAAAGATGAAGTAGATACCGCTATTATCGCATGTACCGATTTAAATGTCGTTGCGAGTGAGGACTTTGTTGATTCCTCTCAATGTCTTGCTGAGGCGGTTATTAGGATGTATTTATCCCGCACCAATTGCATTTTTATGTCCCGCCGATAAATATATCGGCATTTTTTTAATTATATCGGTCATAAGTTCAAATATATCGAATTACCGAAAAAATTCGAACAAGCGACCATTCCTCCCCCAAAACTTTTAACTTTTTTCACAATTCTTTCAAATTATCCACACTTAATCTCGCTATATTAAATAAGTAGTTTATTCATATAGGGAAGGTTAGGGGAACTGAAGTATGAAACAAAATCGTTCACTTCATTACATTTTTTGGCGTTGGCATTTTTATGCTGGACTTTTTATTACGCCGCTTCTTATTACTTTGTCACTAAGCGGAATTGGGTATTTATTTCGGGAAGAAGTTGAAGATTTCATCTATAAAGATTTATATTTTGGGAAGAGCGCCCAAACAGAGTCTATTTCGATGTCTGATTCTATTTCATTAACAGAGAAAAAATATCCACATTATAGTGTGGCGAAAATTAGTGAGTTTAATGGGGATTATAATACGAGACTTACAATTGCAAATGAATATACTGGACAACAAAAGTATGTGTATTTAGATAGCAATAATCAAATTGTTGGAGATCAAAACGCAAGTGAAACGTTTGCCAATATAATGCGGGAATTACATAGTTCTCTTTTAGTCGGTGGTACGGTCGTCAACTATATTGTAGAGCTTGCAGCGTGCTGGACACTCTTTTTAATTGTAACTGGGTTATATATGAGTATACGCCAATTCAAAAACACACCGTCATCCAATAAGCGAGAAAAAGCAAAACGACGTCATTCTATTATCGGTATTATATTTACAATTCCTCTCGTTCTGCTAGTCGCATCTGGATTGCCGTGGTCCGGATTTATGGGTAACCAAATTTATAAAATCGCAGCGTCGAATGAATCAATCGGATATCCGAAATTGTATATGGCACCACCTGAATCAAAGGTAAAAGAATTGCCGTGGGCAACAAGAAAAGAAGCTCCTCCTGAATCAAATTCAAATGAGCCAAAAGCCATTTCAGTTGATGAATTACAAAAAGGGGTTGAAATAAAGAAGCCATATGTTATCTCACTACCGGCTGATCCGAAAGGTGTATTCACTGTTTCGAAATCGGGCGGCTCTGGCATTACGGGCATGCACGTGGCACCACATGAAGAGCTAACAGCTTACTTTGACCAATATAACGGAGAACTGATTTCAAAAACAGACTATCTTGATTATGGATTATTTGCACAATGGTTCACTTACGGTATCCCGCTTCACGAAGGACATTTATTCGGATGGCCAAATAAAATATTATGCTTACTAACGACATTATCTTTATTACTTCTCATTTATTACGGAATAAAAATGTGGTTAGCAAGAAAACCGAAAGGCAAATTAGCAGCACCTCCAAAACAAAGAGATAAGAAAAGCATATTCGTTTTCTTTATCATGATGGTTATACTAGGCACTGTCATGCCTTTATTCGGACTATCTGTTTTAGTTATTTTCGCAATTGAACTTCTTATATATGTATTTTCAAAAATACGATCATAATAAAGTGAAACTTTAATCAGTGGGGGTTTTGTCCATCCCCCACTGATTATTAGCCTTCACCAATCGGGCTTTTACGGGCAGTTGATCTCCCACCTAACCCCTTCGCATTCGCCGAATTTTGAGGTGGGAGTCTTACTGCTCGTTAATGCGGGATAAAAAAAACCACTCAACATGAGTGGTTTTCTTCATCACTGCGCCATTTTCTTTCGGTACATCTTCCCGTTCCAGTAGAAGAATCGTGAAGTGAGCCCTCCGTATTTTACAATGCGCCGTGCCATTTTGTGCATATTCTTTTGTGCTGATACTTTTTGGTCTGATAAATAAATACCAAGTAACCCTCTGCTTATTAGACGATGAAACTTCGCATGAGGCAAATCACCAATGCTCTTCTCTGCTTCTTCTACAAAATGTTTCATACGATCTAATATGGCTTGCTCGTTTTCGTAATAACTACAGAAATTCAAATCTCCGCCGATACGGTCCTCTTCTTGATCAATGAAATAATCAAGTAAAATGTGAAGTCCTTGTACGTAAGGAAAATATCCTTGTCTAATTTTCTCAATATCCTCATCATGTAATTCATCATGAAATGCATATGCCACAAGACAAAAGATTCCTAAAGTTGATCCTGCACAAGCCGAAAATTCAAACCAGCTCATCGGCGGCAAGTTTTCTTTATGAGCTTCAAACCATGTTTTTAGACGTGGTTCTCTTTCTTCTAATTTCACGTGTTTATGAATTTGCAAATCACAATAATAACAAGCAAGCTCATGAAGAATTGGAGCAATTTTATCATAATGCTTCGTTTTCTTTAAAACATCCTGACACGTTTCAACGAGCTCATCTAAATAACCACCATCATCTTGGTCATCACGGTAACGATAATAATTACCGCCTCCTTCAACTTCAGGACTTAATGCCATTACCATTGACTCATGAAGAGCCGCAAAGTCTTTCGGATCAAGTGATGTACTACGGTCACATAAATTATCCAAATAGTCGCTAATCGTTTGATATGCTACGATAAAACGAATGCATTCCTCTCGGTGTTCATTTGCTAGCAGCGCTAAAATGCCACCGCCCTCGCAATGAAACGTTTTATTCTCAATACTTGCGATTGCCTGACTATGAAGCTCATCATTCGGAATATGGTAGGCACGCTCTTTCCACATCGCTAGCTCATGGTGTACAACCGGAAACACATCACGGTATACTTTCGCCATGAGCGTTATGGGATTACTCGGTACGTTCACTTCTTCCTTCATCTCCTCTATTAAATGTACAAATAATGATTTATTTGTTTGTTTTTACTATATTATTGATATGCATTTCAGTAAATGACTGAATATAATTCAAAATTTCATCACGCTCATACTCATTTAATAACTCATGATAGCAATTAGGCCATTCTTTATATGCCTTATCACTCATTTTAACATTATCAAACCATGTACGGACACGTGTTTTATCTACAAGTTTATCCTCACACGCCTGCATTAGCAAGAGTGGAACATCTGGAAAATCATCTATTTTCTCATGAGCAATCTCGATAGACTTAATCAATTCACTATACCAACGTACTGATACTTTGCGCAAGAACAATGAATCATTCTCCATCGCATCCCTCACTTCATGATTACGAGTTGACATTTCTACAGTGAGATTTGTTGCAAATTGCAATTTTGGAGCAACGACATTTAATATTTTTGAAGCAGCACGAAGCGGAGCAGAAGGTGCAGCTAATACGCCTAAACAAGGTGAGCTTAATACAATACCGTCTATGTCCTCTCTTTTCGTTTCTTGCATCATACGAATAACGACAAGTCCTCCCATACTATGACCAAATAAAAAAATAGGCAATCTATATTTTCTTGCTTCTTTCACCCATAACTTTATTTCCTCTATGTATTCATCAAATGAATCGATATGTCCTCTATTTCTTGAAGTTGTTCCGTGTGCTGGGAGATCCCCCATAACGACGTGATAACCGCTATAATTCCACATTTCTGCAACTGCTTCATAACGCCCATGATATTCCATAGCACCATGCACGATAATAATGACGGCTTTCGCTTCTTCCGCTTCATAGTTCCACATACGAAACTCCCCCATTTCACTCTTTTTCATAATTTGATACACTAAAACTAGTCTCTAGGAAAGGAAGGCTTTACATGATATATCCTTACAAAGAAAAAAATCCGAAAATTTCGAGTAGTGCTTTTATCGCTGACTATGTTACCATTACAGGCGATGTGACCATTGGCGAAGAATCTAGCATTTGGTTTAATACAGTCATCCGCGGTGATGTATCACCAACGATAATTGGAAATAGAGTAAATGTACAAGATCAATGTACACTTCACCAAAGCCCCCAGTATCCTCTTATTTTAGAAGATGACGTTACCGTTGGGCATCAAGTTATTTTACATAGCTGCAAAATTGAAAAAGATGCTTTAATCGGAATGGGATCTATCATATTAGATGGCGCTGAAATTGGTGAAGGAGCTTTCATCGGTGCAGGTAGTCTCGTTTCACAAGGAAAGAAAATCCCTCCTAATACGTTAGCTTTCGGTCGCCCTGCGAAGGTCATTCGCGAATTAACAGAAGAAGACCGTAAAGATATGGAACGTATCCGCACACAATACGTTGAAAAAGGACAATATTATAAATCGTTACAAAAGTGATTTTATCGCTGCCGTAAGACTGGCAGCTTTTTTTACCCCGCTATTTGTGGGCAGTAAAACTCCCACCTCAAAATTCGGATGGAGCAAAGAAGTTAGGTGGAAGCCCTACTGCCCGTAAACGCCCGATTGGTGAAGGCTAATAATCAGTGGGGGATGAACAAAACCCCCACTGATTATAGTTTCACTTTATGAAAAAATCTAACTTTTTCTTTACAAAACATTATTATTCCCTCAATAAAATCTTATTAAAATAGAAGTTAATAACTCCATATATATGTAAATGAGGGAGGAAAAATCTCATGAAGGTCAGTGGACTATATAAAATAGAATGTTACATTTTCAAAGGAATTAATCGCTACTTTGATCAAAAAACATTAAACATCTTTTTCAGCAATATTACCCATATCGGTGGTGCGAGTTTTTCCATTGCACTCACACTTTTCTTTTTAATTTTCGCAACAGGGAATTTGCATCAAGCTGCAATTGCAACTGCTATTTCTTTAACAATTAGCCATATTCCAGTGCAAATATTAAAAAGATGGTATCCACGAAAACGCCCTTATTTAACAATTCAAGATGCGAAATATCCAGTACAGCCTTTAAAAGATCATTCTTTTCCATCCGGACATACAACGGCTGTTTTCTCTGTCCTCATTCCATTTATTTGCTATAATCCAAACTTGCTTGCTTTTCTATTACCGTTAGCATTATGCGTCGGTATTTCCCGTATTTATTTAGGGCTTCATTATCCGTCAGATGTATTTGTAGGCATGTGCCTTGGCACTTGCTCTGGCATCATCTCTTTTTATCAACTCATTCCACTCATGTAAAGGAGCGATATGATGAGAGTCGCCATATTTACCGATACATTTACACCACAAGTCAACGGTGTGGCGAAAACTTTAGAACGTTTAACTCAATATTTTCACAAAGAAAATATCGCCTATTCTGTTTTCGCCCCTCAGCATACGGCAGAAGATAATTTCGTAACGAATGTGAACAAAATGAGAAGTATCCCGTTAACTATATTATATCCAGAATGTCGCTTTGCCTTTCCTACTCCGCGCATTAGACGGGAACTTCTTGCCTTTAAACCTGATATCATTCATATCGCTACGCCTTTCAATATGGGCCTTTGCGGGTTATATTATGCCAAAAAGTTAAATATCCCAGTGGTCGGTTCTTATCATACTGATTTTGACGCCTATTTACGCTATTACAAAATCGAATTTCTCTCCAATATGCTATGGAACTATTTAAGGTGGTTTCATAGTCATATGCAAAAAAACTTTGTTCCTTCTCCTGAAACATTACATCAATTAAAGAAAAAAGGATTTCAGCAGCTCTATATTTGGGGACGTGGTGTAGATTGTACTCTCTTTCATCCAACTTACAATAAAGACCTATTCCGAAAAAAATATAATATTACAGCGAAATATATTCTTTCCTACGTCGGACGCCTTGCTCCTGAAAAAGATATCGACACTCTTCAAACACTTATTCAAACGACAAACAACAAACGTGACGATATTCATTGGCTCATCGCTGGAGATGGTCCTCTCGCAAAGGACCTGCATGAAAATGTTCCAAAAACAAATGTAACCTTTACTGGATATTTACAAGGTACGAATTTAGCTGAAGTCTACGCTTCCTCCGCTCTAATGGTATTTCCATCTACTACTGAAACATTTGGGAACGTCGTACTGGAGTCACTCGCATGTGGTACACCTGTTATTGGCGCGAATAGTGGCGGGGTTAAAAATATTATTAAAGATGGAAAAACAGGTTTTCTATGTGAGCCCAAAAATGTGGACTCATTTTTATCATCTATTTATTCTTTATTAAACAATGAAGAAAGATTGAAACAAATGGGAGTCGCCGCCTCGTCTTATGCGAAATCACAAAGTTGGGATGAAATCTTTCATCGTTTACTTAACCAATATGAAGAAGTTCTTCACCAAAACGAATCAGAACTACTGGCTTAAAACTTAAATAAACTCCCTGCAACGAAAGACAGGGAGTTTATTACACAATTGTAAATTTTAGTTTGATAAATGGTACACAAGGTGAACCATAGCCTTATTTCTATATTAATTATAACAGAATCATACATAACTAAACATACTTGTAATAAAAAACCATAAAAATTAATATATGGTTATACAGTTTTTACTGTATAGAGATTTTAAGAGATTCCCCTTAAAATCTACTTACTCACATACCGATATACAGCAATTGTTCCCCAATTGCTGTATATCAAAAAACCTTTCATTTATTTGAAAGTTCTTTTTGAGCCTGTACGTATTCTTCTTTCGTATTCACATTCATAAACCATGCTGCATTTGCTTGTACATCTTCTCCAGCAATATATTTCACATTAGATTGTGATAAAAGCTGCCCCATACTTCTTTTCTCTTCTTGAAGTAAAGTGTAAATTTTCTCTTTCACACGGTTATGATACGCGGCAAGTAACGGTTGTTTCCTTCCATTAATAATAGGCACAACTGCATCATATTCATTACTCGTTTGTCCTAACAAAATCGTAAACCACTCTTGTGAAACGTTCGGCGCATCGCAAGGCATAATAGCGTACCAATCTGCTTCTACATATTCCATTCCTGATACAATTCCAGCGAGCGGTCCGTTTCCTTTATAGTGCGGAATATCTTCTATAACAGGAACTTGTACTAAATTCTCTAATCGCTCTTTTATATCAGAATGACTAATTACTACAATTTCTTGCACAGCGCTTTCCATTACTTTCACAATATGCTCAACAAAAGTAGTTCCCTTCCAAATCGCCAATGCTTTCGGCTCTCCAAAACGACTAGACTGTCCGCCGGCTAATACAATTCCTGCAATTTTCATTGGCGATGCAGCTCAAATGTAATATGACCTAATTCCGGTAAAATTAACTTATTCATCGCAAGACGAACCGCTCCGCTAGACCCTGGCATTGAAAAGACAACTTTACGCCCGATTGTACCGCCGATTGCTCTACTTAACATCGCACTACTTCCGATATCTTCTAAGTAACTTATCATACGGAACAACTCACCAAATCCAACAATTTCTTTATCTAATAACACTGACACTGCCTCAATCGTTACATCCCGTTTCGTAATACCAGTTCCGCCATTCGTTAGCACGACATCAACATCTTCCTTGTGATAACCTGCTAACACTGCTTGCTGAATATTTTCTTTATCATCTTTCACAATTTCATAAGAGGTCACTTTATGTCCTGCTTCTATTAATAATGCATGTAACAATTGACCACTCTTATCCGTCTCTTCCGTACGTGTATCGGAAATCGTCACGATCTTACAACGCACTTCTTTTGGCGCTTGTTTTTTATGTTCAGTTACACTCATTTTTCATCTTCCCCTTCTTAAAAGCTTTTCTTCATTTTATCATACATATCTTTACACAATTCTGTATGAAGCCACCGATACGTCATGATACAATATAAGTATGATCACCCACAAAAAGGAATTTAAATAGGTATACTATTTCCATTTCTTACACTCCTAGCTTTCACATCATTAGCTACTATTTATCTCTTCTTATGTTTTCTACATAATAGGTTTAATTTTTAAATTTACAATGCAAAACAATTCGGAGGTTCACATACTATGGAACTTTATAAAAAATTAACAACGACATTCATCCTCTTATTTATCGCTTCAATCACTGTCGGCTTTTCTTTAAAAGGCGCAATTCCATACGCTACATTAGTGAGTATTATATTCGCAACGCTATTTTTACTGAGCAGTACTTTTTGCGCAGGAAAAGCGCGTCAACTGAAAGGGTGACCGTCTATGTTCCGTAGGAAACCAATCCTTTGCAAATCATGTGAAAAGGAAATACAAACGTATGAAAAAGCATGGATTCATATGCCATTTCCGGCAAGTGGTATGACAAATATGAGAAAGTATATTGATCTAGACGGAGAAGTTTATTGTAGTTTTTGCATCCAAGTAGTAAATAAAACCAAATAAAAAAAGCTTTGCGCTCACCGCGCAAAGCTTTTCTTCATATATTATAGACCAGCTTGCTCTTTTAAAGTAGCTGCTTTGTCTGTACGTTCCCATGAAAGATCTACATCAGTACGTCCGAAGTGGCCGTAAGCTGCTGTTTGTTTGTAAATTGGGCGACGTAAGTCTAGCATTTTAATAATACCAGCTGGGCGAAGATCGAAGTTGTTACGAACTAGTTCTACTAGTACGTCTTCAGATACTTTACCAGTGCCAAGTGTATCAACTGAAATTGATACTGGTTGCGCTACGCCGATTGCGTATGCAAGTTGTACTTCTGCTTTGTCAGCAAGACCAGCTGCTACGATGTTTTTCGCAACATAACGAGCTGCGTATGCTGCAGAACGGTCAACTTTCGTTGCATCTTTACCAGAGAATGCACCACCGCCATGGCGAGCGTATCCACCGTAAGTATCAACAATGATTTTACGTCCTGTTAAACCAGCATCACCTTGTGGTCCACCAATTACAAAGCGGCCAGTTGGGTTAATGAAGAATTTCGTTTCTCCATCCATTAATTCTGCTGGAACTACAGCTTTAATTACGTGCTCTTTTAAATCGCGATCGATTTCTTCCCACGTAACATCTGGATGATGCTGTGTAGAAATTACAATTGTATCCACACGTACAGGTTTACCATTTTCATCATACTCAACTGTAACTTGCGTTTTTCCATCCGGACGTAAGTATGATAATGTGTCATCTTTACGTACTTCAGTTAAACGGCGAGCTAATTTGTGAGCAAGCGAGATTGGAAGTGGCATTAATTCTTGTGTTTCATTACATGCGAAGCCAAACATTAAACCTTGGTCTCCCGCACCAATTGCCTCAATCTCAGCGTCAGTCATTAGACCTTCGCGTGCTTCTAGTGCTTGGTCAACACCCATAGCGATGTCAGCAGATTGCTCATCGATAGATGTTAAAACTGCACAAGTTTCTGCATCGAATCCATATTTTGCGCGTGTGTAACCAATGCCTTGAATTGTTTCACGAACGATTTTTGGAATATCTACGTAAGTAGAAGTCGTAATTTCCCCCGCTACCAATACTAAACCAGTTGTTACAGTTGTTTCACAAGCTACACGTGCATTTGCGTCCTTTGCTAAGATCGCATCTAAAATTGAATCAGAAATTTGGTCACAAATTTTATCTGGATGTCCTTCAGTTACAGACTCAGATGTGAACAGATGACGTTTTTTTGTCATGTGGTAAACCTCCCTACAGTAATTGTATATATTGTACGGAACTCATCCTTAATTTGCCACAAACTGCGACATACATTTATTCTCCCACACAAGCATACAGAAAAACCTTTCCCACTTAACATAGAGGAAAGGTTTAATTTGCTACTTGCATACTGCTTTTTGCCCTTTGCTCTTATCGTTCGAGACCGTTAGCCTCGCACAGGTTTTAGCACCTATTCACCTGTATTTACCACTACAAGTGAGGTTGCTGGGCTTCATCGGGCCTGTCCCTCCGCCAGCTCGGGATAAGAGAGTATCCGTCCCAACCTATACTAAAGAAATGATATTCATTTGTCAATTAATATTCACATTTTCCTGAAAGTTTTTCTCAATACGCATAGAATGAAATATTAATAAGGAAATGATACATTCACACAAACAAAAACAAATAAATAGTATACATTATTTATATAATTGTGTTATACTCTTGATGGGGATTACGAGAAATATTTCATTAAATGAAAAGGATGGTATATAAATATGAGTACTGTGAATGTCCAAATTGGTTTACATGAATTATTGAACGGAAGCAATGCACAGATTCAATTAAGTGTTCCGCAATTAGTGGAAAAAGTATTAATGCGAAACGAAGGGAAATTAACTTCTACTGGTGCCGTTTCTGCTTCAACAGGAAAATACACAGGACGTTCTCCTAAAGATAAATTTATTGTGAAGGAAGCATCGGTTGCTGACAAAATTGCTTGGGGAGCCGTGAACCAACCGATCTCTGAAGAACATTTTGATAAATTATATATAAAAGTTTTAGAATACTTAAAAGAAAAAGAAGAGTTATTCATCTTCAAAGGATTTGCTGGCGCTGATCACAACTATCGCCTACCAATTCAAGTTGTTAACGAATATGCATGGCATAATTTGTTCGTACATCAATTATTTATTCGTCCAACTGAAGAAGAATTAACAACTCACGAATCAGAGTTCACAATTGTTTCTGCACCAAACTTCAAAGCAGATCCAGCAATTGACGGTACAAATTCTGAAGCATTCATTATGGTTTCATTCGAAAAACGTATCGTACTAATCGGTGGTACAGAATACGCTGGAGAAATGAAAAAATCAATCTTCTCTATTATGAACTTCTTACTACCTGAACAAGATATTCTTTCTATGCACTGCTCTTCAAACGTAGGCGAAGAGGGCGACGTAGCACTATTCTTCGGTTTATCTGGAACAGGCAAAACAACATTATCTGCTGATCCAAACCGTAAATTAATCGGTGACGATGAGCACGGTTGGTCTGATAACGGTGTATTCAATATTGAAGGCGGTTGCTATGCAAAATGTGTAAACCTTTCTCACGAGAAAGAACCACAAATCTTCGATGCAATCGAATTTGGTTCAGTTTTAGAAAACGTTGTCATTGACGGTCAAACACGCATCGCTGACTATAACGATACTACTTTAACAGAAAATACACGTGCCGCATACCCTATGCATGCGATTGACAATATCGTACTGCCAAGTGTTGCAGGACATCCAAATACAATTATTTTCTTAACTGCTGATGCATCTGGCGTATTGCCTCCAATCAGTAAGTTATCAAAAGAGCAAGCTATGTACCATTTCTTAAGCGGTTACACTAGTAAACTAGCAGGAACTGAGCGCGGTGTTACATCTCCGCAAGCAACATTCTCTACTTGCTTCGGTTCACCATTCTTACCGCTTGATGCATCTCGTTATGCTGAAATGCTTGGTGAAAAAATCGAGAAACATGATGCAAAAGTATTCTTAGTAAACACTGGCTGGACTGGTGGCGAATACGGTGTTGGTAAACGTATGAACTTAGGTTACACTCGTGCAATGATTCAAGCAGCACTAAGCGGTGAACTTGCTAAAGCTGAAACTGCAAAACACGACATCTTTGGCCTTGAAGTACCTTGTCACGTTCCAGGTGTACCTGACGAAGTATTAATGCCTGAACAAACCTGGGCTGACAAAGATGCTTACAAAGCGAAAGCAATTGAGCTTGCAAACGAATTTAAAGAAAACTTCAAAAAATTCGATAGCGTTTCTGAAAATATTATTAACTTAGGCGGTCCAATCGCTTAATATGTAAACTTTCTGTTGCAATAACCCTTTACTCATATGAATAAGTATCGTGTAGCCAAAAGTTTCGCGTACTCACCGACAAAACCCAATGCGGCTTAACGGTTACACATACTTACATAAAAAAGAAGCTTACGTGAAAAACGTAAGCTTCTTTCTATATATTCTTTAATTTACCCACATACAAACCACGGCAAACAGATTTCTCGCTCATTCGCTCCTCTTGCTTTCACACCGCATGGGAACAAAAAAGGCCCTAACCGCTTCTATCCACAGCTAGATCCTCTATTCCATCTAAAAAGGTGCCAAACCTAATTCTCAATTTATATACTTGGATTTTCACACATACAAACCACAGCTTCGAACACATAAACTCTTTTCCGACTCACTACATCCTTCTGGTTTCACACCGCATGGGAACAAAAAAGGATCTGACCGCTTCTATCCACAGCTAGATCCTCTATTCCATCTAAAAAGGTGCCAAACCTAATTCTCAATTTATATACTTGGATCTTCACACATACAAACCACAGCTTCGAACACATAAACTCTTTTCCGACTCACTACATTCTTCTGGTTTCACACCGCATGGGAACAAAAAAGGATCTGACCGCTTCTATCCACAGCTAGATCCTCTATTCCATCTAAAAAGGTGCCAAACCTAATTCTCAATTTATATACTTGGATTTTCACACATACAAACCACAGCTTCGAACACATAAACTCTTTTCCGACTCACTACATCCTTCTGGTTTCACATCGCATGGGAACAAAAAAGGATCTGACCGCTTCTATCCATCGCCAGATCCTCTATTCCCTCTAAAAAGAAGCTTTTAGCTCTTTGTTAATTCTTCTTCATCCTTCATACTATAATACCCTAAATTCACAACGATTAAGAAATAGCCACCCAGAATACCTACTGCAAATGCCCACATTACCATATGATGCTCAATTTCGTACATAATAATTGCACCAAGGATCGCCGCTGCGTAGCGATTAAACATACCAAGCGTCGGCGCTTTCGTCTTCTTTACGATACTATCCCCAAGTTTTTCGATACGCCTTCCTAAAATCCAAACACAATACATGCTTACAATAAGTCCAATTCCTGCACCTAGAAAATGTGCTGAAAAGGGTGTTAACATCCAGCCTAATAACAGAATACCTAGTAGATAATACGATTGAATTTTAAACGACCTTAATGACATACTAATCATGTTGTACTCCCCTTCAATAGTTTTTATCTATCCAACAAAAGTTATATAACTCATTTCTTTCGAGTCCATGCTACTTAAAATCTATTTCATCCAAATTAAAAACAACATAAACAGTATGTTTATGTTGTTAAAATGCTTTTAGAAAATAATATTATACAAGATTTCTAATGTAGAATCCCTCATAAATGTGACGTTTTTCCAAACATTTTCCGTCCATTTATGAAAAAAGTGATATCAATCTATGAACATACGGATATGATGTAATAAGCACATAAATAAAGGGGGCGTCTAATGATTTATTTTTTAATGGCTCTCATTCACCTCATTGTCCCTGCACTTATTGGACTTTCATTATATTGGTACACGAAAAAACATAGTATCTTCTACGCTGTCCTCGGTGTTCTTCTTCCAGGAATTATTCTAATTACACTCTTCCGTATTCCTATTCTTAATTTAATCCCACTTATTACTTCCATTTTATTTCTCATATTTTTACCAAAAATAAAAAAATAGGAAAGCAGATCATAGGTGATCTGTTTTCCTATTTTGATATATGTTCTTGCACGATAGAATGCGCTTCTACTTTCTCTGATTTCACAAACCATAGACCGAAGAAAATGATCATTCCACCGATTATTTGTTGTAACGATACATATTCATTTACCCATATAGCTGCAAATAAAACCGCTACGAGCGGCGTAATATACATATATACCATCGTATGTGATGCCCCAATTTTTTGCACACCAACATACCACATCACTAAACCAAATACTGTTACAAAGAAAATAGAATATAGTAAAGCAAACAATGTCATTCCGTGTGTAATGTGAAATGGCATGACAAATACATGTGGCCCGCTTAATAATAAGAGCGGAATCGCTCCAACTAATGCCGACCATGCAGTAACACGTAGTGCAGAGTATTTTTTAATAAGCGGCCCTGCTAAAACGGGATAAAGTCCCCAACATATTGATGTAATAAGTCCAATCCCATTTCCGTAGAAAGAACTAGCGAGTGAATGCCCCGCTACTAAAACTAATGTAGCACCAACAAAAGCAATCATAGAACCGATTAACTTTCGCGAAGAAAATTTTTCTTGTTTCAAAAAAATCGCAAATAAAGTTGTAAAAATAGGTGAAATAGAAATGAGTAACGAAGCATTTGTAGCGGATGTATATTTAACAGTCTCCATAAATAGCGTTTGATACAGTACAATACCTACCGTGCTAACGATGATTAATCTTGGTATATCTTTTCGCTCCATATAAAGTGACTTTTCGATAAAGAACGTAAATAATAACAGTAGTGGTGCTGCTGCCATCATTCGAACTGCAGTAAACTCAATCGCCGTAAATTCTAAAAGTCCGTATTTCGCAATCGTATAGTTAATCCCCCAAATAATAACGACACTTAAAATTAATAATTCAATTCCCCATCTTCTCATGCGTAATCCCCTCCGCAAAGAGAATTATACAGAAAATTCAATCACATGTACATTTCATTATGTGAAAAAATCCATAAGAAAAAGGAGCATATTATATACTCCCTCTCTCTTCATTATACTCGAATATGTAACTTCATATTTGGATTATAAAACTGGCTTGGGCTCTTCAGCTGAAAAGTCCCTCCAACTTCATGCCAATCAACTGTTAATTTATCATCCATAAATACAAGCTTTGTGCGATCTGCAATAAAGTTTAGTACGCTTGATTCAATATCTACATCGCGCTCATCTTTCTCTGAAACGGCTACTAAATCAATAATCCCGCTCATAACACAACCGCAACCTTCATTATCGTAAAATAACTTCATATATTTCGCTTCACTTGGAATCTTATCCATAATCTTTTTATATGCTGCTTCTGTTACAGTAACGTACATGCGTGAATCTACATCCTCTCTTCTCGTATCATTTATATATTGTACCACCATTTTTCTTGAATTTTACATACAGAAAATTAAGACTAATATACAATGTATGTGGTAAAGGAGGTTATATCACTGATGTTCAAACCACAGCGATATCCCATTTTCTTAAGTCTATTAGGTAGCTTTTTTATTTCTAGCGGAATGGTATTACAACATATACTTCTCTATTCTCCTTCTATTGGCTGGATTCTAGGTTTTATTTGTTTTACATCCGCTTCTTATTTTGCTACAAACAATAAAAACAACTAACAAAGTACGAACTATCTTAAGGATGATTACCAAACATGCCAGCCTTAAAAGAAATAGAACAATCACTTAATCATTTATTCCAGGAGAAATCCATATACACAATATGATCGACCACACAAAAATATAGAATCTACAATATATATATAGTAGTTCTACTTTTAAAACTAGATTTTCAAAACTATAGAAAGGAGACAATATATGTACCAACGCAATTGCTTTAGTTGTGACGGTAGACGCAACAGTGGTTCTATCGGAAGCACTGGACCTACTGGTGCTACAGGTCCTACTGGCAATGCCGGACCTATCGGAGCCGGTTTACAAAGTACTACCGCTTTTAGTCTAGCAGCCGCCCCTAACTATAAAACGGGACAAGTTGTGACTTACACAAGTAGCGGCTATGTTGTAAAAAAAGATGCACCTCAAGGGTTTCCGAATGTGTCCCCAGATTATATCGTATTAGTAGAAGGTGGACCTACTGGTAGCACTGGGCCTACTGGTGCCACTGGTTCTATCGGCATCATTGGACCTACTGGCATCACTGGTTCTACTGGCATCACTGGTTCTACTGGCATCACTGGACCTGCTGGTGGTTCATCAGCGAAAAGTATTGTTTTTCAAGGGACGAATGCTGGGTTTCAACGTATAGCAGGTTCTCCAGGAATTGATTCTAACGTTATTCCGTATGTAACTGCTGGAGCTGGGAATATAGTTGGTTTTGCTGCATCTATAAATATTAATAACTTGCCCGCTGCTGTTTATACGATTGATATTTGCAAGGATGTCCCAACAAACCTCTCTGCCCCTACCTCTAGTTACATCCTATCTACTATCACTTTAACTACTACAGATAAAATTACGGGGACTATGACATTTTCAATTAAACCTACGGATATTGGCTCTAGACAACCTCAAGTGTATAACCCTACTCCAGCATCTGGACCTGCCACTGTAACTTGGACTAGTATTACAACTGGAAACCTGTTTTCGAGGGGGGATGCGATATCTCTTTATATTACCCCTGGGATTACGGCAAGTGCCATATATTCTGTTTTTCTAATCACTGATATATAGCCCACACTTACAAATCGTTCATTTCACAAAAAAAATCGCTACCGCGTCCAAAAAATTACAAATAAATTAAACAAATAACAGACAAATTCATTATATACTCTCGCTTTAAAATACCCATATTTTAGATCGTGAATTTGCACACTATGTCAATCTTGTAAACATCCCCTTTATTGGATTCCGTACTTCCATCCAAAACGAAAGGGGAAATCACTCTCAAGAAAGTGATTTCCCCTTTTTTAAATATCACACTATAATTAAATCGGCAACATAATCTCAACAGTCGTTCCAACTCCAACTTCACTTTCAAAGTTCAATTTACCGTGGTGATCTTTAATGATTTTTTCCGTAACTACTAATCCTAAGCCTGTTCCAGTTTCTTTCGTTGTGTAAAAAGCTTCATTTAGCTTTGGAATTTTATCTTTCGGAATGCCGCATCCCTCATCTATAATTTGAACAATGATCACATCTTCCACTACAACTTTTACAGTAATAGTTCCGCCAACTGACATTGCTTCAATCGCATTTTTAATTAAATTAAAAAATACTTGTTTCAATCGTTTCTCATCACATGTAATTGAAGGTATATCTTTACTATAAATAGCATGCATTTTTATCCCTTGTTCTAAAGCTGGCTTTTCCATAACCCTGATAACATAAGAGATGATTTCTTTAATATTATGAGTTTCGGATTCTACCGATTTAGATTTCTCAAACCCATTTAGTTCTGTAGCAATTGTATAAATTCGCTCTACTTCCTGTCTCATAATTTCACTATAAATCTTATCTTCCGGATATTTTTTCGCTTGCTTATTCACAAGTTTTTTCAATTTTTCTAACGGTCTTCTAATCTTATCGCCAATTACTGTTGCCATTTTTCCAACCATCGCTAATTTTTCTACATTTTGTATTTCTTTGTCCATCATTTCAAGTGTACGAACGTAAGATTGAAATCTTAAAAATATAATCCAACATATAATAACAAACACGCTATATAATGCTATTGGGATAAGAACGATAAAGGATTGAACAACGAATCCCATAAGTGCATATTTTCCAACAATAGTTCCGGCAACTAACCAAAAGTACCTCTTATTCACAAATATCGGTGCAAATAAAATAAAGAATCCTTCTACTATATTCCCGCCATCAAATTCCGCATCACTTCCGTAATAAATAATGAAGTTATTAATAAAATCCAATATATTATAGCCAATTAAAATAATATACTTCACAATATACGGCTTTTTCCATTTCATAAAATAATGTCCTATAAAGAATAATCCAACCATCAAACTATATAGCCATAAACCTAATCCTTCTCCAAAAGCATCTGCTAGTTTTTGATTTTTATCTGATAGAAGGACAATAGCCTTTTCAGCAAAATCATACGCAAAAAATATAACGAAGAATAAGCTTAAAAATATTATTAATGCCTTTATCTCTTCTTTTTCAAATATATTGCCTTTTTCCATATGATAACTCCTTTAACAACACCTCTTAATCTTGTGTCACATTGCGCTCACATTTTTTCGGGAGCAATATTTCTACTCTCGTTCCTTTCTTTACTTCACTAGAAATGTGTAATTCTCCAAGATGCTCTGTCATAATTCGCTCTGCTACCGTAAGACCTAATCCAATTCTATCTTGCTTCGTTGTATAAAAAGCATCCTTAACTCGTCCTAAATTATCCTTTTTTATCCCAAAACCACTATCTACTATACTTACTGTTACATAATCTCTTTTTTTATTTTCAACTTGTATTTTTAATGTTCCGCCATGTTCCATTGCCTCTAAAGCATTTTTAATAACATACAAAAATACTCCTTTTAATTTGCGTTTATCACATTCAATTTCACTTCTATTTTGCTCTTCATTAAAGGTGCAATTTATATTTAACTCATTCATTTTTTCGCGCATATTTTCTACCGCTTGTACTAAAACATCACTTACAATGTGTTTTTCATAAACAGAAGGTTTACATGTAGCAACCTCCATTAATTCACTAATCATATTATTCATATTTTCGATTTCGAGAATCATTTGTTCATATGTTGCATCTTTTTTGTGTTTCTCTTTTTGTAATTGCGTAAACCCTTTTAATGAAGCAAGTGGGTTTTTAATTTCATGTCCGACTGTCGCTGCCATTTTTCCGATAACCGCCAATTTTTGTGACTGACTTGCCTCTACAATACGTCCCTTTACTGCTGAAAGATATTGTAAAAATCGATTTAAAATAATAAATGACACGAAAAGTAACACCATATTTATAACAAGAGACATAAACAGGTTAAGTTCTCCAAATACAAATAGGTATATCATATATTTCCCTATAAGAAATGGCGCTAAGACAAATAAATATCTTTTACTCAAAAAGATCGGTACGAAGAAAATGAAAATATATTCAATTACATTCCCTTCATCAAATGCTATTGTATTATGAAAAGCATACCATCCAATATTAAAAATCTCTGCGATTATGTATGCAAATAAATATGTATATTTAACTAAATATGCTTTTCCTCTCTCAAATAAGTAAACACTAATACCTAATATAGCCATAATATATGCAAGCTTCCATATCACTTTATGCCAATTTCCTAAAGGCATTGTATCTTCTAATATAATCGCGTATGCAACCTCGTATACAATTAAAATAACATGCATTACCCATAAGAAAATCTTAGCGTTTTTCTTTTCTTCTTTAGCTGATAGAAAACTCTCTCCCACTTCAACACCCCTTCAAAAGAATACCATTTATTATAATAAATGATTTTCATAGACAAACAAAGATAAATTGAACAAATGAGGAAAATCAATCCATAGATAATATACTTCTTCAGGCCATATGTAAGCATAAAAACCATGAACAATAATACGTATAATATGGGAGGTGCTTTATATGGATGGTCGTGAAAATAAGAAGACAGAACAGTTACAATCCTTTACGAAAAACAATGAAGGAAAAGAGATGACGACGAATACGGGTGTCAAAATTTCAAATGATGAAAACTCTTTAACCGCCGGCGATCGTGGTCCTACACTTTTAGAAGATTTCCTTATGCGAGAAAAACTCGCTCATTTTGACCGTGAACGAATTCCTGAAAGAGTCGTTCATGCCCGCGGTTACGGAGCACATGGTATTTTTGAGCTATATGATTCTTTAGAAGACTTAACAATGGCTCATTTTTTACAAGACCCATCTAAAAAGACACCTATTTTTATTCGTTTTTCTGAAGTTGCTGGATCAAAAGGTGTAAATGAAACGAACCGAGATGTACGAGGATTCGCTGTTAAGTTTTATACAGAGGAAGGAAATTTCGATTTAGTGGGTAATAACATTCCGATTTTCTTCATTCAAGATGGTATTAAATTTCCGGATCTTATTCATGCTCTTAAACCAGAGCCACATAATGAAATTCCCCAGGGGCAAACAGCACATGATACTTTTTGGGACTTTATCGCCAATAATCAAGAATCAGCTGCGATGATGATGTGGATTATGTCTGATCGTACAATTCCGAGAAGTTTTCGAATGATGCAAGGGTTCGGCGTTCATACATTCCGCTTAGTTAATAAACACGGAAAGTCACGATTCGTAAAATTCCACTGGAAGCCTAAACTTGGCGTTCACTCGTTAATTTGGGATGAAGCTCAAAAACTAGGCGGTGCTGATCCGGATTACCATCGCCGTGATTTATGGGAAAATATTAATGCTGGAAACTACCCTGAGTACGAACTTGGCGTTCAAATTTTAGAAGAAGAGGACGAATTTAAATACGATTTCGATATATTAGATGCAACGAAAATTTGGCCAGAAGAAGACTTCCCTGTTAAAATCATCGGAAAAATGACGTTGAATCGGAACGTCGATAACGTATTTGCGGAAACAGAACAAGTCGCACTGCACCCTGGAAGCATCGTCCGCGGTATCGATTTTACAAATGATCCTCTCTTACAAGGTAGACTCTTTTCTTATACAGATACGCAATTAGCCCGCGTCGGTACAAACTATCAAGAGTTACCGATTAACCGCCCGGTATGTCCTTTTCATAACAATCAAAGAGATGGTGCGTCTAAATATATAATTGATAAAGGAAAAGTCGCTTACCATAATAACTCTTTAGCTAATAACTCTCCCTTTACTGTACCTGGTACGAAAGGCGGTTTCGTTACATATCCTTCTACTGTTTCTGGACATAAAATAAGAGAAACAGCCGCTAGTTTTAAAGACCATTTCTCACAAGCCCGTTTATTTTGGAATAGTATGAGCCACGTCGAAAAAACCCATATTATACAGGCCTTCTCCTTTGAATTAGGCAAAGTAAAAAGTAAATCAGTTCGCCAACAAGTCGTAGATATGATTGGTCATATAAGTACGGAATTAGCTACTTTAGTAGCTGAAGCAGTCGGAGCAACAGTGCCAAATGTTCAAGAATCAAATGTTACAAAATCCTCACCAGCACTAAGTATGGAACATACAACATTCAGCCCAAATACATTACGAGTAGGCGTCATTGTCGCAAACGGATATGACGGTCAAAACGCACAATATATTATAAATCAATTCAAACAAGCCGGTCTTCAGCCCGTTATTATTTCCGAACGATTAGGTTTTGTGCAAGGCTCTCAAAATGTAAAGTGGGAAGTGAATGATACTTTCTTAACAGGATCACCGCTTCTTTATGATGGGCTACTTCTTATTGGTGGAAATATTGATGATCATTTTCTTAACAAAGCAAGTTCTTTTGTCGTAGAATCGTATAATCACTTTAAGCCAATTGGCGCTTTCAAAAATGGAACTACTATTATTCAATCTTTAAACATCGAAGGAAAACCTGGCGTTATAACAGAACAAAACCCTACCTTACTTGCGAATGAATTTATTCAGGCAATGACAAAACAGCGATTTTGGGAAAGAGCCTATTAAAATGTATGAGGAGGATACGTCATGTTCGTTACAGTGGAAAAAGATGTACACATTTTTGTGCAAGATATGAACCCAGGTCCTGACAGTAAAACTGTTTTCTTTGTACACGGCTGGCCTTTAAATCATCAAATGTACCAATATCAATTTAATATCTTACCACAACATGGTTTCCGCTGCATCGCCATGGATATACGAGGAAACGGACAGTCTGATAAACCATGGACCGGTTACACTTATGATCGTTTAGCTGATGATATCGCAATTGTATTAGAAGCACTTCAAATAGAAAATGCTACATTAGTTGGTTTCTCAGTCGGCGGTGCTCTTTCTATTCGATACATGTCACGTTATAACGGTCGCCGTATTTCTAAACTTGCATTAATTGATGCCGTCTCCCCCTCTTTCGTAAAAAACCAACAATCCCCTTACGGCGTACCGAAAGAGCAAGCAGATGCCCTGATTGCTCAAATGTATGCGAATTTACCTAAATTTCTTAATGATGTATCTTTATCATTTTTTAATAGAAACTTAGGAACTGCCACGTTAGAATGGTTTTCTTATCTCGGTATGCAGTCCGCTTCTTATGCTCTCATCAAAATTTTGCAAGCTGCTGCAAACGAAGACGTAACGAAGGACTTAAGTAAAATTAACGTCCCAACAAAAATATTCCACGGTGTTCACGACCAACTCATCCCTTACAAAAGTGCTGAGTTAACAAAAGAACGCATTAAAAACTCTGAGCTATATCCTCTTACAAATAGCGGTCATGGCTCTCCAATCGATCAAGCTGATGAATTGAATAAAGAACTTATTAAATTTATAAACTCATAACAAATTAACAATGCCTCCTCAACAAAAAAGAATTTGCCAAAATGGCAAATTCTTTTTTTAAAATTACCACACAACTTTATCGCAACTTATTTTTCTGAAATTTCAATATATATCTAGATAAAAAAACTCTTAGAAACCTTAAAGAGTTTTTTTACGCATTAAACAAATTATCCAATTATATACTAAATGAAAAATTCACATACTTCTCACAAATCAATTATTAAACCGATTCTATTTTAATTTATACTAAATGTACAAGTAATACTCCCTAAACCTAGCTTGTCTGGTTATCCCGTTAAATACTATGAAAAAAGAACTTGTATCGTATACAAGTTCTTTTTTCGCTTATTTAAATAATATATCCTTACTATATTGCTTTCCGGCGAGTAAGTCATATTGAATAAACTCATATTGCTTTAACATTTCTTTTTGCTTCGCTGTTAAACTTTTTATTGCTTCTCCGTCTTTTCCTATCTTCAATTCATCACGAAGTACGGGAATTTCTTCATATAACTTCGATAAAAATTGATAGAACGGTACCTTATTTAATCCAGCATAATCAAAGACAAGATTTGAAAAATAAATTGGACTTACTAAGCTTAAATTGTCATTTGGTATATCAAAATTTGCATACATTAATAACGGCGTTTGTGCCATCGCTAATCGTTCACTTGGCGTTTTTTCATTTGTTATATAACCAGTCTCTTTATAAAGAGATTTATTTGTTCCTAGTGATGGGAGATGATCGCCAAAGAATACTAGTAATGTAGGTCTATCTAAATTATCTAGTTGCTCTATTAAATATTGAAGAGCTTCATCTGAACGTCTTAAACCTTCTGTATAAGTCTCTAATTCAGCCTTCGATTCTTCATTTTCTAATCCACTAATCTCAATTTGATTTTCGCCAAATCTTCCTTCTGTAAATGGAAAATGATTTTGCATCGTAACTGCATGAATAAAAGTAGGTTGTTTTTGCTTCTCTAATTCAGCTATTATCTCTTTACTCATAGATAAATCACTAATATAATCTCCATCAACTTCTACATTTTCCATCGTATCTTGTGCATTAAACTTATCAAATCCTAACACTTTATATACATCATCACGTTTAAAGAATGAGCGACCGAACGAATGAATAGCGCTTGTGTAATACCCCTCTTTTTTCAGCGCTCGAGGAATAGATGGAACTTCTATCTTACTTGTAACGACTTGCTGATATGGTATAGATCCTGGCTTTAACAAACTCATTGAATAACTCGTTAACGCCTCAAATTCAACGTTCGCAGTATTTCCTCCAAATGTAGGAGAAATAGTTTGTCCACCAGGAAAACTTTCTATATAATGATGCAAATTAGGTAAAGGATCTTCACTAAAGGAAAGATTCGTTAATTTCGTTGGATCCCAAAACGACTCGCTCATTACAAAAATAATATTCGGTTTCTCTTTTTGCTTCTGCGTCCCTATATTGCTACTATATTGTTGCTTTACATCGTTTGCTATTTGAAGCATATTTTCTTTTGAATAATCTTTCGGCTTTTCAATGACTGTCGTATCTAAATTACTTATAAAGCCTAGCACAAAACCATTCGAAGCATAATTTTCATTTTGATTCCACAAAACGAACTCTATACCTGACTTTTGAAACCATTTATTCATAAACGTATTCGTAAAATTACCATACACATATAAAATAAAAACGGATCCTATTATAAATAGAACTCGTACGCCTGCATGAACTTTTACATTTTGAATATACTTCCTCACATACATACCCGCCAAAATACACGCAACAACAATTACAATAACGAGAAGAATATAACCCCAACTAAAATAATCCATCACCATTGGTATAACAGATTGCATATGTCCAATCTGTGTAAAATCAGAAGGATATAGTGGGTCCCCTCTAAAAATAAGCTTTAAATGGTTTACAATACCTAAAATGACTAACGTGCAACTCGTTAAAATAACACTCAGAAAAATTTTCCCTAGCACACTATATACAAAAACATATAGTGCATAAATTACTAGTAAGCTAAATATAAACTGCATATTATAATTGTAAATCCAATTCATCGCTTCTACGAAGTCCATATTAACTTGTAATACAATATAAAATAAAGTTACTACATGAGCTATAAAAAATAATATAAGATACACTCGAAGGGACGATTTAATTATGAACGTCCCTTTTTCATTTGAACGCGCAAAATATAATATTACACCCCATATTAAAATCATCATACTACTTAAAATCAACTTATGATTAAAAATACCTTTAATCATATCTAAATTAAAAAACTTTAAAATCATAAACAGCACAGTTGTTACTAGTAAGGTCACCATGCCACTTAACATGGTAGAAATTAATATATTCCTTCTCGGAAGATGATAAAGTGTGGAACCATACTTCACTTCATTCTCTCCTTTCTATCTATTAATTTCACCCCGCATCTTAAAAATACTTTCTCTAAAAATAACATATAACGTGTATTTCGTCTTCCCGCTTACTTTTACTATAAATATATTTTCTTAATTATCCCTTAATAATCAGTTAAATTTTGGAATTCAAACTATGGAGTATTGAAAAATCAAATTACTACGCTCCACTTTATGATATAATAACTATGTTTTGGAAAGCCTTAATACTATTGGGGTTTTATCATGAAAATAAGAAAGAATTAATAAAAAAGGAGCTGCTCATTTTTGTTAAATAAGTTTAAAAATTTGCCTAAAGCGTTATATGTAATTTTGGCGCTTTCTTTTCTGTTGCATGTTTTTTGTCTAGTAAAACAGCCAGGATTAAATGGAGAGGTAGTCAAAGTAACATATGGTGCATATGATGCGTTCAACTATTCGTTAACAGCTGAACAGCTATTAAAACACGGTGTCTTTGGATATGTTTATATGGAGCCTAGTGAAGTTCCTGGGAAAAATGCATACATCACACCAGGTCAGCCACTATTATTAGCTGGCGCTATGATTATTTCTGATGTTACATCACTTCCTTACTATTACGTGGCAACCGTCATTAATATGATACTGAACCTCGGCACAGTGTTATTAGTATTCTTAATAGGAAAAGAGTTATTTGAAAAGAATATTTATGGAATTGTCGCAAGTATTTTATATGCTATTTATCCAAGTAACTATACATACTTCCGTACGTTATTAACCGAAGTTCCTTCAATATTCTTATTAACGTTAAGTGTATATGTATTTGTTCTCGCATGGAAATATAATAAAGTAAAATTCCATATATGGTTCGGAATTGTCGTTTCCATTTTACTTATGTTCCGTCCAAATCCAGCTCCAATGATGCTCATTCCTGTTCTTGTCGTCTTGTTCACATATGGATTTAAAGACTCAATTCGAATTGGATTATTATGGCTCATTGGCCCATTCTTTATTATCGGTGCCTGGGTTGTTCGTAACTATTTAGCGTTCAATCAATTTATCTTATTCTCAACCCAAGGTGCGGACCCATTAATTGCCGGTGCAGATCCATTTAACAAAATTGGCTATGAAAATGTAGTTAACCAAATGAAAGCCCAGGGCTTAGAGGATAAAAATGCATACGCAAAAGAGTTAATCAAAAATGGATTTAAGACGGACTTTACATATTGGTTCTCGTGGTTCACTGTTGGTAAAACAATTGAATTATTCAAAACAGCTCCTGCTGTAGACCAATACCATATTCATAAATTTATGCAAATGTGTCATAAAGTCTTCATCATAGGCACATTCTTGAGCAGTTTCTGCTGCATGCTAAATTCATTTAAACATAAACGCGTTATGATGCTAGTAGCAAGTTCTGTTATTTACATCATCTTCTCAAACTTATTCTTAGCAATTAATCGCTACGGATTTTTCATTAACCCTCTTATGTGCTTAATTCTTGCATATGGGTTAGTTTACGCTGTGCAGAAGCTTCCATTTTTCCGCACTAACCAAGCATAATAAAAAAGAGGTCGTCCAAAAATGGACGACCTCTTTTTTATTTATCCAACACTTTGAACACGGCCAATTTGTCCATCTTGTAATCGAACTTTAATTCCGTACGTATGTGTTTCTGTATTTGTTAAAATATCTTTCACAACACCACTCACTGTTTTACTATAATCTTTATCTAATTGAATAACTACATGTGAACCAACCGAAATTTGTGATCTTGTCGGTTTCCCATCTTTTGCTTGTGTTGTTTTTTCTTGTTTTTGTGTTCTCTCTTGTTGTGCAGAATGCTGTTGCTGAGCCTTCTGTAGTTCTTCTTGCTTACGTTTTTCTTCTTCTACTCTTTGTTGCTCTTCTTGCTTACGTTTTTCTTCTTCTACTCTTTGTTGCTCTTCTTGCTTACGTTTTTCTTCTTCTACTCTTTGCTGCTCTTCTTGCTTACGTTTCTCTTGCTCTACTCTTTGTTGCTCTTCTTGCTTACGCTTTTCTTCTTCTACTTTTTGCTCCTCTTCTTGCTTACGCTTTTCTTCTTCTACTCTTTGTTGTTCTTCTTGCTTACGTTTTTCTTCCTCTACTCTTTGTTGTTCTTCTTGCTTACGTTTTTCTTCCTCTACTCTTTGTTGTTCTTCTTGCTTGCGCTTTTCTTCAGCCTTCTTATCTTCTTCAATTTTCTTCTCATCTATTTTCTGTTCTTCCGCTGCTTTCAGCTTTTCCTCTTCATCTTTACAAGCTGTTAAAGCAACTACACATAAGCCTGTAAGTAAAAATAATACTAATTTTTTTAACATTAAAAAATCCTCCTATATATACATTACAAATAATGACCTTTAATAGAGTAACAAATATGTATGAACCCCCTTGTCGTAATTTGTCGTATACATTGAATTTCCCATATAACAAAAGAACCTGTCATGTGACAGGTTCTTTTCGTTATTTATTATGAGCGGGAAAAATGATGAAATGATTAGCATGTTTACTATACAAGAGGAAGCATCCATATTTTCCATATGATACTTACGATTACTATAAAGATAAAATCAAAAAAATCTAATCTCGGACCCTTTTTCATAGTCATATCTAACCACATATGAACCAATTTCAATCTTTTATATTTATGAATATTTTTCTTTGCAAATCGGTAAGTAAGCACATGCATGATGTAAATTCCAGTTACGCAAATAATAATAAAATGAGAAATCCAATCACGAAATTCCTCCCTATTTTTGCAGCGTTTTTTCTACTATACGGTTCCTCAACACCCACTCTTCAAACTGAGCACTTCCAAATTCCCAGCTCAAATCACGAGCATGTACAGAAAAAACGTAATAACCGGCATATTCGTCCATAAACATTCCTGCCCCTACATCATCTTTCTGAATACCGTATACTCCAAAATTAAAATACACATCCCACACGTCTTCATGCTTCCTCTTATAAGCAATCGATTCCATATCACATTCAGTTCCGAAATAATCAAGATGTAAATGTACGCTATCATCGTATTCATAATCCATTTTATCACCCCTTATATTTGTACTTCTTTATTCCCTAAAAAATTCCTGCTATCTATACTCACATATGGGCACTTACCTACATATTATGCTTGTAGATTGACTTCTAGGAGGTGTCATATAGTGAAAAAATTAATAACCGTTTTTTGCATCATGTTACTAGCTGTTTTCACATTCGCTTCTTGTAGTAGTACAAAGGAAAGTACGAAAGAACAAGCTCAAAAAATTCGCGTTGGCGAAGTTACCCACTCTCTTTTCTACGCACCATTATATGTTGGAATTGAAAAAGGATTTTTTAAAGATGAAGGTTTAAATATTGACTTACAAACAACAGCTGGCGGAGATAAAACGATGACCGCCCTTTTATCTGGCGGAATTGATATTGCGCTCGTTGGTTCAGAAACGTCTATTTATGTTCATCAACAAGGAGCAAAAGATCCTGTCATTAATTTTGCACAGCTTACACAAACAGATGGCACATTTTTAGTTTCACGTAAAAAATTAAACTCTTTTAATTGGAATGACGTAAAGGGTGTTACGTTTTTAGGACAGCGTAAAGGCGGCATGCCGCAAATGGTTGGAGAATACGTTTTAAAGAAAAATGGCATTGACCCTCGCAAAGATACGAACTTAATTCAAAATATCGAGTTTGCTAATATTGCAAATGCCTTTGCATCTGGTACAGGAGAATTTGTACAGCTCTTTGAACCGACTGCAAGTATACTTGAAAAAGAAGGAAAAGGTTATATCGTCGCGTCTTTCGGAGCTGAATCTGGTACTGTTCCTTATACAACGTTTATGGCAAAAGAAAGTTTCTTAAAGAAAGATAAAGCTGCTGCAGAAAAATTCACGCGCGCACTATATAAAGCGCAGCAATGGGTTGATACACATAGTCCAGAAGAGATTGCAGAGGCCGTTTCACCACTATTTAAAGACACTTCAAAAGACATTTCAGTGAAA
The DNA here is from genome assembly GCF_038050385.1 of Bacillus sp. FSL R9-9410. Taxonomy (NCBI): domain Bacteria; kingdom Bacillati; phylum Bacillota; class Bacilli; order Caryophanales; family Bacillaceae; genus Bacillus; species Bacillus sp. FSL R9-9410. The sequence goes on along the minus strand of NZ_JBBOTV010000001.1, from coordinate 90,060 downwards.
GTAATTGAGCGCTACAAAAAACAACACTCTTATGCGACAAATCCATTATTAGATGATGCAGAATGGAAACAGCTCCAAACGATTATGAAAGAATCTGGTGAATTACAAAAAGAAGTTCCACATGAAGCGCTCGTCAATACAAAAATTGCTGAAAGCGTCATTAAGAAATAGAGGCGAAATATATGAGTTTTTTACAAATACGTAACGTTTCTCACTGCTTTTTTGCAAAAGAAAATGCCAAACTTATTCTTGAAGATATGAGTTTGCACGTAGAAGAAGGGGAATTCATTTCAATCCTTGGCCCAAGTGGTTGCGGAAAAACAACGCTCCTCTCCATCATCGCAGGGCTACTTGATCCAATTGAAGGTATCGTATTTTTAGATGGTGAACCGATTACAACTAAGACCCCATCTATGGGCTATATGCTCCAGCAGGATTACTTGTTTCCGTGGAAAACAATTGAAGAAAATATTATGCTCGGACTTCATATTCGAAAGATTTATGATGAAAATACGAAAGAACATACATTAAAGCTTTTACAACAAGTCGGCCTATATGATATAGAACAGCAATACCCACGTGAACTATCTGGCGGTATGCGCCAACGCGCTGCACTCGTTCGAACATTAGCGACCGATCCAAAAATTTTATTGCTAGATGAACCATTTTCCGCACTTGATTATCAAACAAAATTAAAACTAGAAGATCTCGTCTTCACATTACTACGTAACTATAAGAAAACATCCCTACTTGTGACACATGATATTGAAGAAGCAATTGCGATGAGTGATCGTATTTATTTGCTGCAGGCGAACCCTGGGAAAATTGCAAAAACGTTCATTGTCCCAGAAAGTATCCGTTCCTTATCGCCGTTAGAAGCACGCCACCACCATGACTTCCCATCCCTCTTCCAAGAAATATGGAAGGAGTTGGAGCGACTTGGATAATATAAAACAACTACATGAACAGTTTCGGAAAAAAGAAAGACAACATGCATGGTTAGCTCGCTCTTTACAACTTGTACTTCTTGTTCTTTTCTTTGCACTATGGGAAATAGCTAGTAAAAAAGAATGGATTGATCCTTTACTCTTTAGCTCTCCTTCAAGTATTTGGGATCTCTTTTTAACGAAATGGATTGACGGTTCACTTTGGATTCACATATGGACGACATTACTTGAAACAGGAGTAGGCTTCATTCTCGGAACTGTACTCGGAGCTATTATTGCTACTCTCCTTTGGTGGATGCCACTTTTGGCCCGCGTACTTGATCCTTATCTCGTCGTCCTAAATGCAATGCCAAAAGTTGCACTCGGTCCAATCATCATTGTTATTTTCGGTCCAAATATTTCATCCTCTATCGCAATGGGGGTAATCATCTCCATCATCATTACCATTCTCGTTATTTACAGCGCATTTCAAGAAGTCGATTCCAACTATATTAAGGTCATGGACACATTTGGCGCAAATAAATGGCAATGCTATAAACACGTTATTCTCCCTTCATCTTTCCCTGCAATTATTTCAACGTTAAAAGTGAATGTTGGCTTATCATGGGTCGGTGTTATTTTCGGGGAACTCCTCGTTTCTAAACAAGGACTTGGCTATTTAATTAGCTACGGATTCCAAGTCTTTAACTTCACACTCGTCTTACTCAGTGTATTGCTCACTTGCGTCCTCGCAACTCTTATGTATGTATTTGTCGAGGCATTTGAAAAACTTCTTATTGGAAAACGAAAAAAAAGCTGACTTAGAGCGATACGCTAGAGTCAGCTTCTTTCTGTTACCTTTTGTCACACATTTTTGAATCATCTGTAACATTCCCATTAGCAACCGTAACTGTATGGAAACAATCTTTCACACGCACCGTAACGACATTATCTTTTCGATCAATAATATGATAATCATTAAACTCTTTATTTAATGCACTACGAATTTGCTCCCCTTCAAAAATCGGAAAACCGTGAGACATTACCCAAATGAGACCAGCAACAGCAAGAATCGTTTTCATACGTTTCATTACCTCCTCGAGAGTAAACTTATAGCCCCTATACTATGCGCATTATAATTGTGTCTAATTTGTGACGTTTTTATACTAATTCTCTTTTAATGATTCAGTTCCTTCTTCTTTTTTAAAAAAAGACAGAATTTTCAATTTTATGAACGTGAAAAAACGCAAAGAACGGAACACCCTCGCGTTTTCATTTGATCAATCAAAAATATATCGAACATAACTCCAATTTTATCGACTTACCAACAAATAATTACCACTAAACTATGACTGCTCTATATCCCTTGAAATATCATATAATCCCGCTAACACTTCCGCTCTCATTTTTACAAGCTCGGGGAATTGATAGAAGAAGGCAATTTTTTTATATTTTAATTCTGTTCCTTCTTTCATCTTTTTTGAATCTTGTAAAATAAACGCTGTAAATGTATCCGCAATATCCTCTGCTACATTTGTCGTCCCATACAGTGAAACAAACTCACCCTGCTTTTCCTTAAAAAATTCAATTTGAGCTTCTTCGCTTTCTTCCACTTTCTTTTCTGTCCACTCCTGATCAATTGGTTTCCAGAACAAATTATAAAATTGATTTATATAAGAGCTCTCCTTCGCACATCCTTCTTGTAAGAAAAGAGATTTACATTTATTTTGGTATGATGAAATATCTTTATCTTCTTCAAAAGCCTTTAAGTATTTTTCATTTACTGGTATTTGTTTATGTCCCAGCGTCAATACGTGAGCCGTCTCATGTATTAATGTTTTCATCACTTGATCGATATTTACTGCAGAATCAAGCGTATCTAAACTAATAGTCCACTCTTTCGGATACTCCATACTCGGCATAACATGAGCTACAATTCCATCGTATCCATCTGTTACCATATCAAACTCTTTTATGTCAGTGCGATACTTAGCTGGAATAAGAGTACTGTACATATCCCATAACGATTCATGATACCCTCTATCTTGACGTTGCTTTAATACTTCTTCTTTCGCGTCCTTATCCTCCGCAAAAACCTTATTCAATCGTTTGCGATCTAGTTTATCGAAATAAGGATCTACAATTTCATCACCATCAATATAATAAGAAGCTAAAAAGAAATAATTTTCATCATCCTCTTTTTTCATTTCCGCTTCTTTCATATCATTACTTGAATGTCCTTCTAAATCATAATCCTCTAGTACTTCAAGTTCTGAAAGTCCATCTATCTTTTTATATACTTTTTGAAGCGTCTCATCACCTATTTGTGTGCATTCTTCTGTCGTTTCGCACACATCTTTTTTCTCTCTTTTCGCAGTTTGCTCCGCCATATCACATCCAGCTACTAAGCCAATTGAAAGTATAAAACAAACTAATTTCCCATACAGTTCTTTCATATGAACCTCCGTCGTTACAGTCTACAAAAATATGATAATCATTTTTTCACAAATATGCGATAATAAATTTCACTTTATCAGCAATTTTTCGAATTTATCGGCGATAACTCCACTTTTATCGGCGATTTTTAAAATTTATCAGCGATAACTCCACTTTTATCAGCGATTCGACAAAGAATATCGACTTACCGACAAAAACTGACAATAATAAAAGGAGGCTGTTGTTCAAAAGCGCCTCCTTTTATTATTCATATACTGTAAACTGCGGTTTGCTCGGATGATCCATAACTAGTGCATCGTCTGGAAATTTTGAGACTTTTTGATAAAGGACAAGGTCACCGATGCAACCTGCTGTTAGTAAAATACCTAAAAATGAGAGAGTCGGAAAATTCATAGCTAATCCAATTATAATTGGTAAAATTCCAGTTGGTACAAGTGGCAACATTAACACTTTCTTCATATGCTTTACTGTAATTGGTTTTTTAGCATGAGCGTATGCAATACCTAATTTCAAATTGACGCCCCATTTCAACTCACTCCATGGAACTCCTCCGATATACCTAAACCCTATTAAATGTAATGCCTCATGAATACATACGAGAACAATCATTGCAATTACAAAAAGAAACATTATCGGTAAAGTAATTTCGATTTGAAATTCTTCAGAAAGCAGTGTATGTAAATAGCTAATTCCAATCATCACAGGGATCATTATAATAAACACATATACATTTAATTTGAACATAGAAACAGAAACAGTCGTTTCTTTTCTTTTATCCATCTTTTCCCCTCCTAAAACGTAAATATGCCTTTACAAAATTGTATAATATTACCAAAATAAATGTGAAGATATATTTACATTTATTTTGAACACAAAAAAAGAAACCGGCCACTTTACTTCGTAAAACAGCCGATTTCTTCTATATGTTTCATCGTACGCGCTAATACATCATCGCGCATAATAAAGCTAAATTTTCTATCAGTTTTAATATTATCAGGAATGTTTTTTAATAAAACAGACCCTTTCGTTTCTTCGTAATGCGTATGTTGCTCTACCGCACTAATTGTTGCAAAATAAATGTTTTTAATGATTATTTTGTCTTTTCCGGATACTTTGTATTGCCCTAAGTAAGTTAAATCAGAAACTATGCCGCCGGTTTCCTCATGAACTTCTCGAACTGCCGCTTCTTCCGGTGTTTCCCCGAGTTCTACTTTACCACCTGGAAATTCAAGACCACGGCGTAAATGATGCGTTAATAACCATTGATCCCCGTACCGGCATACAACCCAAACATGCTTTGGCTCAGGAGAAAATGGGTAACGTTCAAACGATAATTGTACAGTGTTGTGGTAATAATCTTTAAATTTGTACATGCCATTACTCCCCTATTGATGATTACAAGTTTTTCCTACCACAAATTGTAGCATATTCTCGCTTTTCTGCATAATATTATCCAATTACAATCCATTGATTATTCCCATTTGCGCGACTAATTCTTTCGTTTCATGATTCCCTAGATCATAAATCATTTTATATGCTTTTTGTAGTTGTTCATCATATCGATCATTATTCGAATCATGATGATACTCAACGAATGGAACGTGGGAGCGTACATACGAACCTAAGTCCTCTTCATACGCTTGATCAAAATACTCTCTTAACTCCGTAATCTCTTCGTCATTTGCATAAATTTCAAAATTATACGTATCCGCCGTCTTCACTTGTGAAATTTGACCATTTCCAACTGATATATAATATGTTTTTTTATTCTCCATGTAACACCCTTCTTTCATCCTTTTAATTTCTATTGTTTTCATCAATTACAAAATTATGTAAAATAAAGAAAAGGAGGGGTTTTATGCTTAAAATAGTAATTATCGGTATTATAATCGTCCTAGTCGTACTAGTACTCTCCGTTATGACGATTAATAAAGGCTATTCTTACAAACATTCCGTTGATAAACCCGAAGATAATCCGTATGCAAAAAATAATAAGGAGGACTCATAGTATGCTTCGTATACTTCGCATCATTATCGCACTCACTGTAATAATTATGTCAGCAATTGGGCTCTATACAGGTCAAAATAACTTTCTACCACTTTCACAATTTCTATTAGGGGCCTTAATGTTTCTCATCGCTATTGAGCAAATAAAAAAGAAGGATTCAGGAACCGGTTTTATTTTTATTGTTGCTGGTGCTTTCATCTGGCTTGTTCTCATCATTACCTACATAAAATAGAAGGAGGGTCCTTTATGTTAAAAGGATTTCGAATTACTTTTTCACTTATCGCTTTATCTATAGCAATCTATAGTTTTATCAGCGGCAACAGAGACATTATGCCTTACATGTTCATTTTCTTAGGTTTGATGACTTTCACTATAGGTCTAGAAGAAATAAAGAAACAGAGACAATCTAGTGGCACACTTGCTTTCATAGCTGGCGCTGGTGCTTTACTGCTTGGATTTTCAGAAATATTTCGTTAAATAGTCTATTTAAAAGGAGGTATACAATGCTAACTGGATTACGGATTTTTCTTATGCTTTTCATGCTTCTCGGAATCTCTCTTTGCACTTACTCTCTTATTACCGATAATTTCACACTTCTTCCATACATGCAATTTATTCTCAGTTGTTCCTTTATTCTTCTAGGAATTAATGAACTGAAATCCGGACGGAAATCAATGAGTATTCCATATTTTTTCGTTTCCAGTCTTATATTCTTCTTTTTAATATCGAACTACTTTCGCTACATGTAAAATAAAATTTCGACCCATGTAGCATTTATAAGCACTTAATAAAATAGAGGATACTTTTGAAAAAAGGGGGAGATTTGTATGCTAAAAACATTTCGCATTATATCCGCTCTTATCGTCATCGCTCTCGCTCTATCCGGAATGTTTACAAACTCACTTGTTACGATGCCCTATATGCTTATTGCCTTATCTATTATGACTTTCATCATGAGCGCAGAAGAAAAACAGAAACAAAATAAAGTAAATAGTACAATCTCTTTCTTTTCTGGCGTCTTTACTTTAATTATTGTCATTCTTATTCTTGTCTCTCGATAACAATACTTCTACTAAGGAGGATTTCATGTTAAAAAACTTTCGAATTATAATAGCTACTATCGCTCTTATTCTCGCTCTACTTAACCTCTTTGCAAACTTCTCTATGCTTTTACCATTCGTATTTATCCTTTTAAGTATTATGTTTATCCTTTTTGGAATTGATGAAATAAAACAACAGCAAAAAGCAAAAGCATTTGTTTATTTTCTCGGTTCTGCCTTTATTTTATATGTTGGGGTGTCTAGTATACTTTCATAAAAAGAAGAGCAAGTTTTCTCTTAACAAAATAAAAAAACTGCCCTTTCACAGGCAGTTTTTTCCTTCTATCCAAACACTTTCTCAAGTTCATCTTTATCTTGGCTTAACCAGAAGTTCATTAAGCGTTTTGCTCCTTCTAAGTCGTGAAGCTTCGCTTGGCCACACTGTGTTTCATTTGCAGCTGGAATTTCTATAATTTGAACCGCGTCTTTTAATGTTAGTTCTAATAAATCAATAATTTCTCGAACTGTCGGTGTTCCGCTTACTACAAGATAATATCCTGTTTGGCAACCCATCGGTGAAATATCTATAATGTCAAAATGCGGATAACGATCAATATATTTACGTAAATTAAATGCTAATAAATGTTCTAACGTATGAATAACATCTGGTTTCATTGCTTGTTTATTCGGTTGGCAAAAACGAATATCAAATTTATTTACAATACCGTCACTACCTACATTGTGAACTCCGCAATGTCTTACATAAGGTGCCTTTACAATCGTATGATCTAATTCAAAGCTTTCTACTGATGGCATACAACATCTCTCCCGCTTTTAATTTAATTCCGTTATATCCAATATGATATAACGGAAATCAACATTAGTAAAGTATTATGTACAGTCGTGCTATAATACTTTAAGACTATGCTGAAAAGGAGACCATTATGAAACAGATTTTTATTGGGATTATACGCTTTTATCAAAAGTTCATTTCTCCGATGACACCACCAACTTGCCGCTTTCATCCAACTTGTTCTCATTACGGATTAGAGGCGTTTCAAAAACATGGTGCACTCAAAGGCTTTTGGCTTACTTGTAAGCGTATATTAAAATGTCACCCTTTCCACCCAGGAGGATTTGATCCTGTCCCAGATAAAAAGGATGACAATATACATTCTTAATTTTCGTAACCATTCACAACTAAATCTAATTTTCCTGTGTCAGGATCTATAACAAGACCGTGAACAGGTACTTCTTCCGGAAGTAACGGATGGTTGCGAAGTATTGACACACTATGTTCTACACTTTCTTCTACACTAGAGAACCCTTGTAAAAATCTTTCTAAATCGATTCCAGAATAACGAAGTGTATCTAATTTCTCTTCTGTTACGCCGCGCTCTTTCATTTTCTCAATTGTACTGCTTGCTTGCATTTTAGCCATACCGCAATCATGGTGGCCAACTACACATACTTCTTCAGCACCAAGTTCATATACAGCAACTAAAATACTACGCATAATACTTCCGAATGGATGAGAAATAACAGCGCCTGCTACTTTAATAATTTTTACATCACCGTTACGCATATTCATCGCTTTCGGTAATAGTTCAACAAGACGAGTATCCATACAAGAGATAATTACCATTTTTTTATTTGGAAATTTTCCTGTTTCATACTCTTCATATTTTTTCTCTTCAACGAATTTTTCATTGTATTGTAAAATCTCTTCTAATGACTTCATAGTAAAAACCCTCTTTTCTCTCATTTACATTACATATGTAGTGTACCAAAATTTAAAAAACTCAAAAAGGATATTGCTTTATAGTAAAAATAGGATATTTTCAGATAATCGACATAATTCTTTCAAAATATACACACACCTTTGTAACAAGTCTCACATAATTTAAACGTATTTTCACTATAAACTGATTGTAGATAATGTAAAAAAGGAGTGAATATTTATTATGTCCGACGTTCTGTTACTGAGTCGTTTTCAATTTGCAACTACTATTTTTTATCACTTTTTATTTGTACCTTTGACAATCGGACTTGTTATTTTAGTAGCATGTATGGAAACTCAATACGCCCGCACATTGAATCCAACATACCGCAAAATGGCAAATTTCTGGGGTAAATTATTTACAATTAACTTCGTAATGGGGATTATAACCGGGATTACGATGGAATTCCAATTTGGAACAAACTGGTCTGAGTACTCCAAATATATGGGAGATATTTTCGGATCACCTCTCGCAATCGAAGCACTCGTTGCATTCTTCTTAGAATCTACTTTCATGGGAATATGGTTATTCGGTAAAGACAAAATCTCACCAAAATTCCGTGCTTTCTGTATGTGGATGGTTGCACTTGGAACAAATATTTCTGCCCTTTGGATTATTACAGCAAACGGCTTTATGCAAAATCCTGTTGGCTACGTAGTACGTAACGGCCGCGCTGAATTAAATGACTTCTGGGCTCTTGTTACAAATCCATACGCATGGAATATGTTCTTCCACACTGTAATTAGTTGTTATATTGTCGGTGCTTTCTTCGTTATGGCAATTAGTGCATATCACTTACTACGTAAAAATGAAGTGGAATTCTTCAAAAAATCATTTAAGTTTGGTTTAATGTTAGGGTTATTCGCAGCAACTATTACACCTTTTATGGGACATCAATCCGGTGTATCAGCAGCTAAGTATCAACCAGCAAAAGGAGCTGCAATGGAAGCTGTTTGGGAAACTGGAAAAGGACAGGGCTTCTCAATCATTCAAATTCCTGATGTGAAAAATGAAAAGAACTTTGAACTACTTACAATTCCAAAACTCGGAAGTTTCTTCTATACAAACTCATTTGATGGAGAAATTGTTGGTTTAAAAGATATTCCGAAAGAAGATCGTCCAAATGTTAACCTCGTGTACTATAGCTTCCGCTTAATGGTTGCACTTGGCATGTTCTTTATGGCATTAACTTGGTTCGGTTTCTATTTAAACCGAAAAGGAAAACTAGAAAACTCAAAACGTTATTTAAAAATTACAATGTGGTCTGTCTTACTTCCTTATATTGCAATTAACGCTGGTTGGATTGTTGCTGAAGTAGGTCGTCAACCGTGGACAGTTTATAAACTAATGCGTACAGCAGAATCTGTGTCACCTATATCAGTTCCACAAATTTGGTTCTCATTAATTAGTTTAATATTGTTCTACACTCTACTCTTAATTGCAGACGTATACTTAATGCTGAAGTTCGCGAAAAAAGGACCAGCTGCATTAGAAGAACCTGCTACTGAAGGAGGTACAGCTCATGTCTCATGATATGCTTGCAGTCATCTGGTTCGGTTTATGGGGCGTAATTTGGACAGTTTACTTCATTCTTGATGGCTACGCACTCGGTAACGGGATGATTTTCCCATTCGTTGCGAAAGACCGACAAGAACGAAATCAATTACAAGAAGCTATTGGCCCGTTCTGGGGTGGTAATGAAGTATGGTTAATTACAGCTGGTGGCGCAACATTCGCTGCCTTCCCAATCACATATGCAAATATGTTTAGTTACCTGTATACGCCACTATTTTTAGTATTACTTGCACTATTTGCTCGTGCCGCTGGACTTGAATTTATGCATAAAGACGATTCACCAATTTGGCAAAAAACTTGTAAATGGGCATTTACAATTGGTAGTTTCCTAATCGCCTTTTTATTCGGTGTTACATTCGCTAACCTGTATTACGGGCTGCAAATCGGAAAAGATGGTTATGAAGGAACTTTACTTAGCTTACTAAACCATTATGGTATTTTAGGTGGTCTTTTCTTCACTGCTATATTCGTCGTATCTGGTGCCCTTTGGATTATGATTAAAACAACTGGCGAAGTATCTGATCGTGCTTATAAAATCGCAAGACCATTTTCGATGGCAGCTGCTATCATTTTAGCTATCTTCTATGTCGCAACTGCAAATCGTACAAATTTATTTCAAAACTTCACGGAATATCCTGTACTATTCATTCTTCCAGTACTTGCAATGTTAATGAGTGTACTCGCACTTATTATGGTGTACAAACATAAAATCGGCCTTGCATTCACATTCGTTTGCTTAACAATCGCAATGTTTATGACAACTGGTTTTGCAGGTATGTTCCCGAGAATGTTACCATCACGTATTAACGACGCATACAGTACAACGTTATATAACGCAGCCGGTAGTGAATTAAACTTAAAAATTATGTTCTTCGTTGCAATCGTCATGGTACCAATCGTTATTGGATATCAGCTTTGGAGCTACAGCATATTTAAAAATAAAATTCATAAAGACTCTGCTAAAGGGTATCACTAAAATGAAAAAGACACTTCGAGCGAAGTGTCTTTTTTCTTATACGTATGATTTTCGATAAGATGTTACATTTCTAATCTAACAACTATGATAAAGAAGAATCACTAACAGCTCACAACTAAATTGTATCACAGAGCAAACACATCACTTTATGCAATTTTACATATAAAATTATAACGTAGATTGAATTACTTGATCATACACATCGTTATCCGTTACATCTGCCGTACTAATACCACTGAATGTCCTCACATTTAGTCCCGTATTTGAAGATCCTGATCCGTTATAAGCTTTCGTTTTTTCAATCGGATGTACGTTATATTTATCACCTAAGTTGATTGTCCCGTTACAGTTCTCAATAATAACCCCTTCAACAATAGCTGGCATTTTATCACCTACTTTCATTTCGTTACTTTCATTTTATGAAAACTGCCTAAAAAAATAGCATGTTTCAATAAGAAAAAGCACTCAAAAGAGTGCTTTTTCTCTAAGCATGAATGGCAATTTTAGAGACAGTTGACTTTTTCAAAAATTTATTAGGGGTAATATTTTGAAAAAGAAAGCCTTTCATATTTAACTTAACACCACTGGAATATATAGTAAATTGATAATATTTATACGGAAGATTTCTAATCTTTAGTATAGATAGTTTCCACTATACCAACAGTAAAAACTATCTATACTAAACAACAAAAAGTTGCCTTCAAAGAAGACAACTTTCATACTTTTCATAAAAAGACACTCCGCAGAGTGCCTCTTCAACCACTTCACTTTTCATATACCGCCTTGAATGCATTTTATCATACCTATCCATATTATCTTCAAGAAAATTCCAAATCTTTATTTTTATTATTAATAACTTCAAAATCATGTAGTATTAAGGTTGCAATAAAAACATTATAAAAATTGAGGTGTACTATATTTATGTATTTCGGAATTATTCCTCTTATATTATTTATTATTTTTCTTATCTCTTACTTAAAGGATCCACGAAAAATAATAAACGGCTTTTTATTTAATGCCTTTTTCTGTTTTTTCCTTCTTTTTTGTATGCTTGCAGCTTATGACTCAGGTAATGCTAATCTATACTACATCATGTTTTTACCTATTTTAGCACTTATCATTATGATTCCTTTCGGTATTGTTGCTTTAATGTTTGGGTTATTTCTTAACGCAAGAATTTTAATGAAACGAGAAGGAAGACGTTTCACTAACTGTTTAACACTCATTGCTGCTTTAGGGATTTTATTCTTGATGTTACTCCCTATTATAAATCCAGCAAGTTTATTCTCATCACATTTAAGGCCTATTTTCGCTGGTATTTCTCTTATAACTTTATATTTCTTTATACACTTATCTAACTTCTTAACCGCTTATTTTTTATACCAATTCAACAGACCAAGACGTAATCAAGATTTCATCATCGTTCTTGGTAGCGGCTTAATTAATGATAAAGTACCGCCTTTACTTGCAAGTCGTATTAATAAAGCAATCGACTTTTATTGGAAACAAGCTGCTGTGAATACACCACCAACAATCATTTTCTCTGGTGGACAAGGTCCGGATGAAGGCCTTCCAGAAGCAGAAGCGATGCAAAAGTACGCTGTTGAAAAAGGAATTCCTCTTGAACATACAGTGCAAGAAAATCGCTCTGTAAACACATATCAAAATATGTCGTTCTCTAAAGAAATTATGGATTCTTTAAAGCCTGAAGATAAGTATAGAAGTATTTTTACAACGAACAATTTCCACCTTTTCCGTGCTGGTATATATGCAAGACAAGCTGGTCTTAATAGCCAAGGAATTGGATCCAAAACTGCGTTTTATTACTGGCCTAACGCAATGATTCGTGAATATGTTGCGATTGTCGTAATGGGACGTAAACGTCATATGAAAGTTTGCGGAGCTATTTTAGGATTCGCTTTATTCCTATCCGTGCTTAGTTTTATAATTTCTTAATAGCCTCCCATCCTTTGAAAGGATGGGATTTCTTATACTCATTTCAAAAATATTTTAAAGGTAATATGGTGATAATATTCCCTGCATACATCCATTAAAGGAGAATTTTTTCAAATTAAATGTTAAAATGAAATTTAGGTGTGAATTACGTAACAAATAAGAAACTAGTTTGAAACGAGGAAATTACATGGAGAAAATTATCAAAAACAAGCCCAATAAGCTAAAAATCGCTTCAAAAGCTTTGATGATTATTATTGGAGCACTTATCACAGCGTACGGATTAGAAGCTGTATTAATTCCAAACAACGTATCCGACGGTGGTGTAACTGGTTTAAGCATCGTTAGTTCAAGATTATTTGGATTACCATTAGGACTTCTAATCGCAGTCGTTAACATCCCTTTCGTTTGGTTAGGATATAAACAAATCGGTAAAAGCTTTGCGCTTTACTCAATTATCGGGATTGCTTCGTTAGCAGTAGGTACCGTTCTCATGCACGGAGTACCAACAATTATTGAAGGCGATACGCTTTTAATTACTGTTGTTGGTGGTATTATTATCGGTTTCGGTATGGGACTCGCATTACGTAACGGCGGGGCATTAGATGGAATCGATATGCTAGCCGTATTACTTTCTAGAAAGTTACCATTTGGAACAAGTGACCTTATTTTATTCTTAAATATGTTTGTCTTTATTTTTGTTTCAACAGTATTTGGTCTTCAAGGAGCTATCCTTTCGGCGATTGCTTACTTTATCGCTTCTAAAGTGATTCATATCGTTGAAGTTGGTTTAAGTGGTTCGAAAACATTTAAAATCATCACAAAAGAACCTGAACTAATGGTTGAAACAATTCGTGATCGTTTAGGCCGAAGCGCGACATACAATGAAGTTTACGGCGGTTATTCAAGAGAGAAATTTAAAGAAATCTCTTGTGTAATTAACCGTTTAGAAGAAAGTAAAATGAAAGACCTTATTAATGAAATCGATCCTAATGCCTTTATTACAGTTTATGACGTAGCAGAAGTAAAAGGCGGTAATTTCAAGAAACGTGATATTCATTAATCCTTATGAAAAAAGAGGCTGTACCAAAATTTTGGCACAGCCTCTTCTTATTATTAAGTTACTATCGTTGTCAGTTTTTGTCGGTAAGTCGATATATTCTAATAATCGCTGATATATTTGGAGTTGCGGTCGATATATTTCAATAATCACCGATATAATTTTACTCCCCCCATCTTCCTCCTCTTTTAATCCAATCTACATACTTTTGAAAGGCGTTCACTTCATGTTGAAAGCGAAGCGGAATATACAGAAAAAGAGTACATGTACATATTATCCATAGAATACCTACTATAAAGTGAAACTATAATCAGTGGGGGTTTTGTTCATCCCCACTGATTAAAGTTTCACTTTATCTTCTCTTCGAAATTTTCCCTGAACCGCCAACCCTTGTTTTCGGGGGAGACGTATTCTTTGGTGGCGTTTTAATAGATGATTTCGGCTTCACATCAGATCCGCTCGAGCCACCTGGATTTTTCGTGATTTTCCCTTTGCTTCCGGTAGAAGGCGGAGGCGTCTTGTTACTTCCTTTTTCCGTAATACTTCCTTTATCACCTACAGATGATTTCGGATCTACATTATCGCCTCGCTTAATAATAGATCCTTTCCCTTCCTTCGTAATTGGAGGCGGGATTTTCTTTTCTTCTTTCGTAGGTGGTCTTTCCGGGATAACCGGTTTATGATTTTGTCTGTCATTATATCCGCGATAATCACCGTATGATGATTTTCTTGAACCGAATATATCGTTTAATATACTCCCCATAATATATCCTTGTAAGAAGGATGGTTGGTAATTTTGACGGACAAATTCTTCATTACTTATTTCAATTAACGTATCAGATGGTTTCTCTTTATCCTTTTGTAAATTATACATTTTATCAGAATAAACGAGGAACATTTGATTTTCGTCTTCTTTAGATGCTTGTTTCGGTTTCCTTTCGGCTATAAGTTCCTTTGCAACTTCAGGAACTGACCGATTGGCGGCCCTATACACGTAAGATTCTTGTTTACCATCCTTTGCGACAGACTCTAGTGGATAACGGTCCTGAATTGACTTCGCCTGACCACTTTGACAGCCCGATAAAGCATAACCGGCAATAACAAGTAATGTAACGATAGCAAGTATAGGGATTACGAACGATTTAATCATGGTAAACAATCGGTTTGACATGATTACGCCCCCTTATGTTGCTCTTATGATTTGTACATCAGCAGGAATAATTGCTTCTCCCTCATACATCATTGTGCGACCATTTTGCCATTCAACACGTAATAATTTGCGGTTGTCAGACTGGAATTCCCATACGTGCTGTTCCTCTGAAGCAGCGAATGGCGTTTTCCCCATAACAACAACACGTCCATTATATTGTTCTTCCATATGATACTCTATATCATCCATTTCAATCGTCGTCGGAATTTCATCGATTGAATCTAAACGACCATCAATCGGTGTATACAATTTGTAATACGTATTTTCACGGTCTTCAATCTTCAAATAACGAATATCTTTCCCGTCCTGCAAAGTTAAAACAATCTCTTTACGAGAATGCATGCTCGTTTTCCCAGTTAATTCGTACATGACTAACGACACTTCAATCATATCGCCAGGAGCTAACGTCAAAAGACTCTTTTCTGGTTTCGGCGGCTCTGGGCTTTTCATTATATTTTTAATACGTTTAAATAAGCTCACAATCTACCCCTCCTTTTCTCTTTATAAACAAGCACCTAAAATAAGTGCCCCAACGATATGTAATGAACCAGCTAACAGCGCATGTGCTACGCTGCCTTCTTTCGTTCCTTCTTCTAAATCTAAACCAGACATTTTCTTTAACACAAACTCAATGAACATTTCTACAACTAATAAAATAGCGAAAGAAACTGCGGAGGCAAGAAGCGCCTGCCATAAATCATTTGCTTTCGTAATCGATTGTGACAAAATGTATCCTTGAGCGAATAATTTCATAACGAAACGTGTTGTCACTGCTGTGTTTCCATTTTTTATTTCTTTTAAATCATTGTATTTTGTAAAAATCGAATCAACCCACATAATTGCAAATAAAAGTACCGCACTCGCTCCAGTCCATACAAGCATAGCTAAAACATTCATCCACGTCATTACACAACCTCCTCTAAAATAGTAATAGAAAACCGACATGAATTCTCTTCAGACATGTCGGTTTCTTTGTCTATTCTATATTATTTCTCGTACTGCTTCATAATACGAGCTAATTCATCGTCAACAACAGAATTTTTGTTTAAGCTTGCGAACTCATCATCTAACGACTTTTCTTTCTTGTAAATTTCACCGCTTGCTTCTGCTTCAGCCTCTAGTTGAAGTGCTTTCTCTTCCATACGGCTTAAACCAGCTTTTGCTGAATTTGAATCGAATCCAGACATCGCCTGATTAATATTCTTTTGTGCTTTCGCTGCATTTACACGCGCTACAAGTGTTTCACGTTTATTTTTCAGCTCTGTTAATTGCTTACGCATTTCTTCTAGCTTAAGGCGAAGATTATCAGCAGCAGCTTTGTTTTGTTCATAGCTTGCTTTATACTCATTCATCTTTTGCTCTGCATTTTGTTTTTCTTCTAGAGCACGGCGCGCAAGATCTAAGTTGCTAGCTTGAACAGCCATATGAGCTTGCTCTTCACGTTTTTTCACAAGTGCTTCTTGCTCTTCAAATAATATTTTGAATTTCTTCTCAAGTGCGATTTGAGCTGCTACACTTTTCTCAGCTTCTTGTACATCCGCTTGCATATCGCGTAAATATTGATCCGTCATCTTAACTGGATCTTCAGCTTTTTCAATTAATGAATACACATTCGACATTGTTAAATCTCTTAATCGTTTAAATACAGACATCCAAATTCCTCCTATGATATACCTCATATTTCAAATTCACTACTTGGAAAATTAAAAATCTCCCTTTTCAGTAAGAATATTCATTTTTACAACCTATGTGTTTATTATAACAAAACTAAGATTTCCTTACATGTTATTTCCAAAATACAGCCAATATAATATGACATTCCATATAGAATATTGTATTCCTACTATATCCTTATTATTTCTGCCTCCAAAATTAACTTATTTTTGCGCGATTTCACTAAATTACATAATTGTAATGTTACTGTAAGCTAACTCGATAGTTACGTTTCAATATTTCTTATACACTAATACCAGAAGCAACGGAATAGCAAAAAAGCTTCTCATACTGTAAGGACTAATACAGAAACTGTATTTACTATAAAACATATAAAAGGAGAAAAAGCAAACGGCTTTGTATTATATGGAACAGAAGAGCAAGTCACGCAAATTGCAGATAAAAACAAAAAAGAAGTAAAAGAAAAAGATATGTATAAAATGAAACTTACAACACTTGAAGATAAAAAAGTTCTTGTAATGGATAAGAAAACTGGTGAAGAGTTTGTTAAGAAAGAATTACTGAAAAAAGTCGATAAAAATGACGACACAAAAGCAATTGATAAATTACCAGCTGTAACAACAGAGCAAGGTGTATTATTCGCAAAAGATAAAGTAGAAAATGCTACACTTGATGGTTCAAAATTAAACTATGAAGGTAATACAATTATCGGTGATGGCCGTTCTTATGCAGATATGTTCGCCATCGTTGATGATGCGACATATGGAAATGTGAAAGGTGAAGAGAAATCTGTAGGTGTACTGAAGTTTGATAAAGACCCTAGCAAAGAATTACCTGGAGCAAATGGAGTAGAAGCATCACAACTTGTAAAAATTAAAAAATAAAGAAAAAAGCTTTGCGAAATTCGCAAAGCTTTTTTCTATTTATGAGCAATTTGCTCCATATCTGGACTACAAGTTTGCGATTGACATGACTTACTTAAAGAGCATGCTGCACATTTGCCTTTTTTACTTCTCTTTACAAAATTAACTAACGTATATGCTGCATAACCAAAAATGATAGCTCCAATTATAATATTGACCATCACCGCGATACATCTCCTTCTAGAATCCGAGTAAGGATCCAACTTGGTATATAATGAGCGTTAATACATAAGCAACAACGAGCGGATAAATGACAGAGAAAACTGTCCATTTCATCGACCCTGTTTCACGTTTAATGACAGCTACTGTGGCTAAGCACGGAACATATAATAAAATAAAGAACATAAATGCATAGGCTGATAGCGCAGTATAATGTGCTCCCATTACATTTCCTAGCACATCTTCTTTAACCGCATAAATAATTGCCATTGTAGAAACGACAACTTCTTTCGCTAAAAATCCTGTTAAAAGGGATGCCGCAGCTTGCCACGTTCCAAAACCGAGCGGTGCAAAAAGTGGTGCGATAAATCCACCAATCATCGCTAAGAAACTGTCTCCCATATCAACACCAAATCCTGATGGACCTGCATAGTTTAATAACCAAATGACAACAGAACCACCGAAGATGAATGTACCTGCTTTACGAACAAATCCTTTACCTTTCTCCCACGTGCTGAGCCATAACGTTTTCGCTTGCGGCACACGGTATGGCGGTAGTTCAATGACAAAAATAGATTTTTCCGCTTTTAAAATAGTAAGAGACATAATTTTTGTAACGAGTAACGCAAGAACAATACCTGCGATATATAAAGAGAACACAACAGTTGCCTGACTATTAGGGAAGAAAACTCCCGCAAATAATGCATATACAGGTAAACGTGCTGAACAAGACATAAATGGTGTTACAAGAACTGTAAGTAAACGTTCTTTTTCTTGTTCAATCGTTCTCGCTGCCATAATACCTGGAACGTTACATCCAAAGCCGATAATCATCGGAATGAACGCTTTTCCGTTTAAACCGAAAAACTCCATAATTCTATCCATAACAACTGCAATTCGTGCCATATATCCTGAGTCTTCTAATAATGAAATGAAGAAGAATAGTGCAAAGATTTGTGGAACGAATACTAATACCGCACCAACTCCAGCAATAATACCTTCTGTAACGAGTGCTTGAATAAAGTCAGAAGCGCCAACACTTGTGAGCCCAGCTGTAACCCAATCAGTAAGTTGTCCGCCAAAAAATCCATCAAGCATATCAGATAAAGGTGTACCAATCCACGTAAACGTAACCTGAAAAAT
This sequence comes from Bacillus sp. FSL R9-9410, assembly GCF_038050385.1. Lineage (NCBI taxonomy): Bacteria > Bacillati > Bacillota > Bacilli > Caryophanales > Bacillaceae > Bacillus > Bacillus sp. FSL R9-9410. The sequence goes on along the minus strand of NZ_JBBOTV010000001.1, from coordinate 71,175 downwards.
AAAAAACATAACTGCTAAAAAGATTGGAAGTCCTAAAATTTTATGTGTAATTAACCTATCGATTTTTTCCGAAAAAGGAATTTTCCCTTCTTTCTCATGCTGCATAACATTTGTTTTTAACTTTTCAATATACGCTTCACGAGTCTTGTAAATGTGCTCTTCTAACGTACAATCAAGTTTTCCATCTAAACGAGATCGAATGGCTATAAGTTCCTTATAAATTGGTAGTGCTTTCATTTCTTTTTCTACTACTTCGTTATTGCTTAGAAATTGTAGGGTTAACCATCTCGGATGCTCATAATTCGCTGTCTCTAAAAGAGCAATTATCTCTCCAATTCCTTCATCCATTTGTACACCATATGAAATAATGAATGGCTTTTTCTCTTTTTGTTTCTCTTCATGAAGAGTAGTAAGTAATTCTTCACAGCCTTTTCCAGTTCTTGCGATGACAGGAACGACTGTTACACCTAATATTTCTGATAACCGTTTTACATTAATCACAATTCCTCTTTGCTTTGCCACATCAACCATATTTAAACCAATTGAAACGGGCTTACCAAATTCAAGTAATTGCAATGTTAAATGCATATTCCGCTCAAATTGAGAAGAATCCACTATATTTAACATATGATGAAATTCGTCTGTTAGTAGAAAATTCGTAACGACACCTTCATCACGTGAAACTGGATTCAAATCATAGACGCCTGGTAAATCAATTAATGTTCCTTGCTTATCTTTTAATTTACCAACCTTCTTTTCTACTGTTACACCGCTCCAGTTTCCTACATACTCATAAGAACCAGTCAGTGCATTAAATAATGATGTTTTCCCTGTATTCGGATTCCCTAGCAAAGCTACCTTATTCACGCTAATTCCACCTTTATCATTTTCGCGTCACAATGACGAATACTAATTAACTGTCCACGACACTCCAATGTACAAGGACCTTTAAACATCGCTTTCTGTTTCAGGCGAAGTTCGCTTCCTTCCGCGAGGCCGAAAGCAGCCAGTCTACGCTTTAATAACTGATCTAACGACTGAATACTTTTTACTAACACTTTCTCACCAATTTTAATATCTACTAAGCTCATAACCTTCCCCCTCAGAAGAGAATGATAATTATTTTCAAAAAGATTATATCATACTCTATTTCACTTGGACTATACCTTTTCACTTCATATTTATTAACATTTCAATACAATTCTATTTCAATAATTGTCATAAGGTATTTGTTTGCCATTCTCATCCATTTCGCTTACAATAAACAATAACAAATAAAGAATCTCGTTATCGCAGGGGGAGCCTTACCGCTGAGAGGGAACATTTCGTTCCGACCCTTTGAACCTGTTAGTTAATGCTAACGCAGGGATTGTGCAAACGTCCGAAATACATACCTCTTTTTTATTTACGTATTTCGTATCCTCCTATGATAATGTTCTTTTTTGTGCAACTTGGATTTAGGGGGAGACAACATGCGTAACACCAATTTACAAGCGATGATCGAATCTGCTATTCTTGCAGCCTTCGCCTTGATTATCGACATTTTACCATTATCACTTAAACTTCCAACAGGCGGTTCCATCTCATTTGCTATGATTCCTATTTTTATTATTGCATACCGCTGGGGCTTCAAAAGTGCTTTCTTAGGAGGCTTAATTTGGGGGCTATTACAAATCGTCGTAGGTAATGCCTACATTTTAACACCAGTGCAAGCATTTATTGAGTACTTCGTTGCCTTTGCCTTTATCGGCTTTGCTGGTTTATTCTATCGTCCAATTCAAAAAGCACTTGCCTCAGACAACAGTGATGCAAAGCATTCAAGTTTTGGTAGTCGCAAAGATAAACCAAAACAAAACAAAGGAAAAAAAGCACTCGTTTACATTATCCTTGCCACATTTGTCGGCAGCTTTGCACGCTATTTCTGTCACTTTATTGCTGGTATTATTTTCTTTGGTCAATATGCACCTAAAGGACAATCAGCTGTCTTATATTCATTAATTGTAAACGGCAGTACAATGATCGGTTCTTTCATACTATGTACTGTATTACTAATTCTTTTATTTACAACTTCACCACGCTTATTCAAAAGCATCGGTGCTTATCAAATGAATACAAAAAAGAAGAGCGCTTAATTATGAACTGCACCCCAATTGTTAGACACAGTCTAACAACTGGAGGTGCAGTTTTTCTATGGCTAAATTTACAGCTGATGAAAAAATACAAATCGTTCTACGTTATTTGAACGGAAATGAAAGTTATCGAGAAATGGGTAGAGCGATCGGTATAAGTGGCACAATCATTTTGAATTGGGTAAACCAATATAAGCAGAATGGTGTGGAAGCTTTTCTAAAACGATGTACAAATTACACACAACAATTTAAACTAGACGTACTAAACTTTATGATTGAAAACGGTATGTCCTTATTTGAGACGGCAGCTATCTTTAACATTCCTGCCCCTTCAACGATTTCTGTTTGGAAAAAACAACTCGAAACACAAGGAATTGATGCCCTTCAATCTAAGAAAAAGGGGCGTCCATCCATGAAACAAGATTCAAATAAACAATTAAAACAAGCTTTAGCTAAAGGGTCAGTCGAAGCACTTGAAGCACGTATTAAACAGCTTGAAATGGAAAATGAGTACTTAAAAAAGTTGAATGCCTTAGTTCAAAACAAGGAAAAGTCACTAAACAAGACAAAGCGCAAGTAGTCTATGAATTAAGGCATAAATATTCGGTGAAGGCACTCGTGGAGTTAGCTAATATTCCACGAAGCACGTATTATGATTTAGTAAAGAAAATGAATCGCCCAGATGTAGATGCCGATTTGAAAGCTGAGATTAAAGCGATTTATGAGGAGAATGAAGGTCGTTATGGCTACCGTCGTATTCGTGATGAGTTAACGAATCGTGGTCAGAAAGTGAATCACAAAAAGGTGCAACGTATTATGAAAGAGCTTGGATTAAAGTGTGTTGTGCGTATGAAGAAATATAAATCCTATAAAGGGAAAGTCGGTAAAATTGCACCCAATATTTTAGAGCGTAATTTTTATGCAGATGCACCGAATCAAAGATGGGTAACAGACATCACAGAGTTTAAATTGTTTGGAGAAAAACTGTATGTATCACCTGTATTAGACTTGTATAATGGTGAAATTATTACCTATACAATTGGTTCTAGACCGACGTATTCACTTGTTTCAGAGATGTTAGAGAAAGCATTAGAACGTTTACCTGAAAACCACCAGCTACTGATGCATTCGGATCAAGGATGGCATTATCAAATGAGACAGTACGTCCGTACACTTGAATCAAGAGCTATCGTACAGAGTATGTCTCGAAAAGGAAACTGTTACGACAACGCAGTAATAGAGAATTTCTTTGGGATTATGAAGTCGGAGTTCCTCTATATAAAAGAATTTGAATGTATAGAGCATTTTAAAATAGAATTAGAAAAATATATAGATTATTATAATAAGAAACGGATTAAGGCAAAATTAAAAATGAGCCCGGTACAATACCGGACTCATTTGGATCAAGTAGCCTAATGAAATAACCGTGTCTAACTTTTAGGGGTCACTTCATTAGCGCTCTTTTTTCATATCGTAATATCAATAATAAATACAATAAATGCACAAAAGAAAATAAATACCATCACACCTAGTAAATTGCTATTCACGGCTAATCTACTCCTTACATAACCTCATATTCTAAACAGATTATACTGCGTAAAAATAAAGATTAAGTAAAGATAATATGAAAATAACTTAAAAAAAAGCGTAACATGTATTGTCTACGCTTTTTTCGGTAAATAGAAGTAAAATAACACACCATCTTCGGTATTCTTCACCCCATATTCAGCATTGTGCAGTTCTAAAATATTTTTTGAAATCGCAAGGCCAAGCCCTGTTCCACCTTGTGAACGTTTTCGCGCCGCATCCACACGATAAAAACGATCCCAAATTTTATCTAATTGTTCTTCTTCAATGTGGGAACCTTTATTTTCAATACACACTTCTATGCGATTCTTCTCATCTATTATGGAAATAATAATATCTTCTTTTTCTGGTGTATAACGTATTGCATTCGTAATGAAGTTCACTATTACTTGTTCAATTCTATTTTGATTCCCAACCACTTCAGCTGGACATATATGCTTGTGCACACTCAGTTCTTTTTTCTCTATCTCCGATGAAAGCTGTTCGCATATTTCTTCAATCACTCCATCGATATAGAAAGAATCCATCTTCATGTTGTATGTGCCAGACTCAAATTTAGCTAATTCAAGCATATCCAAAATTAGTATATCCATCTTGTCTACTTCTTTTTCCATCGCCTGAAAATAGTATTCTTTTTTATGCTCAGCTACCCCATCTTTTAAAATAGAAATACAGCTTTTCATAATACTCAGCGGCGTTTTTAATTCATGCGAAACGCCTGCAATAAATTCTTTCCTGGTGTTTTCTAACTTTCTTTCTTTTTCAATATCTTGTTCTAACTGTCCAATATGTGAATGTAGTTTATTAGATAGTGTATTAATATTTTTTGATAAATCACCAATTTCATCTTTTGAAGTAATCGGGATTTTTTCTGTAAAGTCTAAATGTGCTATTTTCTTCGTTGTATCATTTATTTTTAATAACGGTTTTGCGATTTGTTTTGAGTAATAGAACGAAGCTAGAAATATAAGAACGACTACAAATGCGATGATGTAGATATAATAATCTTGCACCATTTGTACAGCCTCATCTACAGGCTGTAATGAAGCCATCGCATATATATATGCTACTGATCCGTCTTTTTCTTTTATTGGTTTGATTAATAATTTATATTTTATATCATTCTTTTCATAGTCCATTATTTGTGTTGAATATTGTATTTTATTACTCTCTTTTTGTAATAAATCAGTTTGAAATTCCTTTATACTATCTAAGAATAAACTATTTTTATAAATTGGATTCACAGGACCTTTTACATCGGGTAACTGTACTTTCGTAACACGTCCTCTTATGTAAGGATCTGATTCCTGAGCAGCTTGTTCCTGAACGACTTGCTTCTTTTCCTTAACAAGTGGTTCTTGGGCCGGTTTCTTTTTTTCCTCAGCTGCTGTAATCATTTTCTCCTTAAATATTTTTTCTAACGGTTTATTAGATCCACTTAAATTCCCCTTGCCTAACTCGAAAAAGAATGGAATAAAACTATCTTCTTTTTTCACTCCAGCAAAATTAATTTCTTGCTCTAAAACTTCACGTGATGTTTTACTTTCAATTTCTTCTATATTGATGAGATAGTACAAGGGCATGATGAATGTTTGTTGTCCAAAACTTTTCTGGTTCTTACGGTCTATCGTGACCTCAAAATAATAATCATTTGCATGCTTTAAATTCCCATACTGGTCTAAAGTCGTAATCCACGTATTATTTTCTCTTAAAAAATCTTGCTCCAGTTTCTGAATTCCTTCTGCACTTCCTGCATAATTCAAATAATTCTTTTCAAAGGAATTTAAATTGACTTTAATATCTTCCACTTTTCGATTCGCATAATATTGTTTGAAAAATATCGTTTGTCCAATAAATATCGTCGCTAAAATCAACATGCATAATGCTGTTGTAAGGGTAAATAATTTAAGTACAATCCCTTTTCTCATATGTTCCCCTCAAATTTATAACCAGTTCGCACTACAGTTGTAATGTGCTTTGCTTTCTCTCCTAATTTATTTCGCAAATTACGAATATGGCTATTAACAGTGCGATCATCTCCAGCAAACTCATATCCCCAAATTCTTGAAATTAATTGCTCTCGTGTTAGAACAATTCCTTGATTTTTCATGAAATACACTAATATTTCAAACTCTGTATGTGTTAACGCAATACTTTCTCCATCAACCGTAACAGTACGAGATGGGAAGTGAACATAAATTCCATGAATACATATTGTGTCATCTTCACTATTTGGAGATTCTTTCAAAGCTTTTCTACTTTCCAATAATCGTTTCGCTCTCGCTAATAAAATTGGTGGGCTATACGGCTTCGTCACATAATCATCTGCTCCAAGTTCAAACCCAAGTAACGTATCATCTTCATCTACGCGTGCTGTAAGCATAATAATTGGTACTTGGGATGTCTTACGAATCCTTCGGCAAACAGACCATCCATCTAGTTCCGGCAACATAATATCGAGTATAACTAAATCAACTTCTTCTTCCTCAAACAAGACTAAAGCTTCTTTCCCGTCTCTCGCTTCAAGCACTTTATATTGTTCACTCAAAAAATAATCCTTTAATATTTCACGTAAAATATCTTCATCTTCAACAATCAAAATGTTTTTTGACATAACTTATGTATCCCCCTCCCACTTTCAGAAACTACAATTTTATCCCGATTGGTGAAGGCTAATAATCAGAGGGGGCACGGACAAGACCCCCTCTGATTAAAGTTTCACTTTATTTTGAATAACTACCAGTTAACTTCGCCTCGATAATATATCTATCTGGTGCATCTCCTATATACTCAAATGGATAGCAAGTCGTCAGTGTTAATATTGGTTCTTCTTTTTTTATAATAACAGTACGATCATCCGCATGGGTAATCCATGTCTTTTGAATTTCATATGTGTAAGTTTTATTATCATACTCTAAAATAAGAGTATCCTTTTCTTTTAACTCTCCTAAATCTGTAAATACAGTATCTCGATGCCCACTGAGTACAGTATGTCCTCCTCCAGATGGAGTTGTCGTTAAATCGCTAACAAACATACCAACTCCTTTTTTCAAAGTTGCATCATTCGCTCCCCAATATATAGAAAACTTCTTCTTTATTTTCGGTATATTTAACATCGCTACCTTTTCTCCTTCTTTATGCTGTGTTTGAGAAGAAGGTACTTGGGAAGTTACAGGTGTTTCATATGAAAGTTGATTATCTTGTATATTTTTAAGGCTCTTTATTTCTTCTTTCGTTAATTCTTGAGCAGAGCTTTTTCCTTTATACCATTCCACAGCGTAATACGATCCCATGAATAGCCCTATGGCCATCAATATGATACCGACATAATTGAGTAACTTCATGTTCCATCCCTCCATGCAAAAAATGGTAGGAATAACCTACCATTTTTAATATATGAAATTATCCCATTCTTTATAGGAAAATATTTTATTTACGCCTTAACTTTATTACGACGCTTCAAACCAAATAATGTCCCTATCCCTACAAGACATGCGCTTAGTGCCATCATTGCTACATTATTTGATGCTGTGTTTGGTAATTTTTCACCTTGTACAGCTGGCTTTGCTACTTCTTTTTTAACTGCGTCATTTTTTTCTTGTACTTGTGCTGCTCCCTTTTTCTCTACTTCGTTCTTTTGTTGTACCTTAATTGCTTCTTCTTTTTTAGCCACATCACCTTTTTCTTGTACTTGTGCTGCTCCCTTTTTTTCTACTTCGTTCTTTTGTTGCGCTTTTATTGCTTCTTCTTTTTTAGCGACATCACTTTTTTCTTGTACTTGGGCCGCTTGCTTTTTCTCTGCATCATTTTTTTGCTGTTCCTGAATTGCTGCTTCCTTTTTAGCTACATCTGACTGTACTTGCGCTGCTTCTTCCTTTGTCAGTGTTCCAGTTGAAGCACTCGCTACCGAAGAATAACCTACTGTTAAAAGTGCCATTGCACAAATTGGTAATAGTTTCTTTTTCATTTTCATTCTCTCCTCTTATACGTTTTACATCACGTCGCATCGGATGTATCATTAGAATAAACAATAGATATAAATATAAGATGCAGATGAAATGGAGTTCTGTTAAAGATTTCATTATAAAAAAAGGTTATCCAAAAATAATCTCTTGGATAACCTTTTTTATTTAATCTACACTTAAAGCTTTCTTCCCCATTTGGTTATAAATACTTGCAAACCAACTCTTACTCACTTTTACATTTTTTGTCCCATAGAATGGATCATTATAATACACATAATTATCATCCACACCTGTTAAAACAACCGCATGCGTATTCATTCGTCCATAAATTGTTTTTCCGCCTGGTGTTTTCCACGTTGTAATTGGTCTTGGATTATTTAGTGCTACAGTTACCCAAGTAACAACCGGTTTCCCATTTCGCACATAATCTTCTAAGACTGAAAAATCATTTCCTGTTAAATTCGTTCCTCTTGCATATTTATCTAACAATTTTTTTAATGGTTCCGGATTAATAGAATATCCTGGCGTATTTCCTGTCACATCACCTACAAACCCTACATCTGGATCTCCCCAAATTTGTGATGAGGTTTTATAGTTCTTTAATTTCGTTTGATCAAAAGGCATTTCAAACGCAAATGCTACTTTATTTAATGAGCGACCAATTTGATGTTCCACAAGCATTTGTAAAGAAACTACTTCACAGCCATTGTGTAATTCTGGGAATTGATAAATTGACGGTACATTCAATATCACTTGACTACGATTAATATTGCCTTCATTAACCCACTTTAGACCATTATTAGTTTGTATTTGAAGCCAACCGCCTTCTCTTTTGCTATACACTTCTACTGTTTGCGGAGAATATTTCCCTGATACACGCGATACAAAACTAGGGCTGTCATATGCAAAAAATACTTTAGATAAATACTTTGTCTCCTTTTTCGTGTCCAACCATTGATATCCTGCATATGTACTTATACGAAGCCACGTTCCTCTTTCTTCTACAACAGTTACTGTTTGTGGTCCATAATACGCTAAAACAGTCGCAGACCGTGACGGAGCATCATAAGTAGTAAAGTCTCTATCAATCTGTACTTTCTTTTCAGTTAGACATACCCATTTATAGCCTACACTAGTCCGAATTTTAATCCAATCTCCTTCTCTTTCTTCAACAACTGTCACTGCTTGCGGAGTATACTCGCCTGAAATACCAGACGATAATGACGATTCATTATATGTAACGAAGTTTTTCGTTATATTTACTTTCTTCTCAGTTAAGCACACCCACTTAAAACCCAAATCCGTATAAATTTTTATCCATCCACCGTCTCTTTCTTCATATACCCTTACTTCTTGTGATGCATATTCATTTGAAATACCTGATGATAATGATGGACCATTATAAGTAAAGAAATTTTTCGTTATATTTACCTTTTTCACTTTTACTTCGCTATCTTTAGATTTATCTGTCACCGCAACAAGTCGAGCTGCCTCAGCACGTGTTATCGATTTATCAGGTTGCCACTGTGTTCCATTAATACCACTTGATATACCTAATTCTACTAAAATATTAATGAATTTCTCGCCCCAATGATCTTTCACATCATTAAATAATGTCGGTAATTCTCCATTAACTTTCGAATCTAATTGATATGCTTGTACAAGCATTGTTGCCATTGCCGCTCTTGTCATTTGACCGTACGGATTAAATTTCCCATTTCCTTCACCTTTAATAATTCCTGCTTTTTCCACCGCTGCAATGTAGGAAGATGCCCAATGATCTTTCGAATCTATAAAGGTTGGCTTGTCCCCTTCTTTAACTTCTAATCCTAAAACTTTAGCCATAATTGTAGCCGCTTCAGCCCTACTTAATACGTTATTCGGTGAAAATGTTCCATCTGGCATTCCTGTAATTACTTTTTTATTCACTAAATAAGTAACAGACTCTTCCGCCCACCCTGGAACATCAGGGAATGATTGTGGTGCTGCTTGTAAATTACTTACTGCCCGTTTTAATTCTACTTCTCTTTTTTCCTGTTCTTCCTTTTGCTTTAATTCAATTTCTTGTTTTGCTTGTTCTTCCTTTTGCTTTAATTCAATTTCTTGTTTTGCTTGCTCTTCTTTTTGCTTTAATTCAATTTCTTGTTTTGCTTGCTCTTCTTTTTGCTTTAATTCAATTTCTTGTTTTGCTTGCTCTTCTTTTTGCTTTAATTCAATTTCTTGTTTTGCTTGCTCTTCTTTTTGCTTTAATTCAATTTCTTGTTTTGCTTGCTCTTCTTTCTGTTTTAATTCAATTTCTTGTTTTGCTTGCTCTTCTTTCTGTTTTAACTCTATTTGCTGCTTCTCCAATTGTTGCTGTTTTATTCGTAATTCCTCTTGCTGTTTCTTTAATTCTTCTCTCTTTTGCTTTTCTTTTAATTCAGGATTTGTCTCTTCTTGTTTATTCTTTTCGTTTACTTCTAATCGACTCTTCTCTTCAAGCTCTTCCTTCTTTTTTTGTTCCTCTAATTCATTCGATTTTGTTTCTTCTTGGTTATTCTTTTTATCAATCTTCTTTTCTTTTAGTTCTAACGGATTCTTCTTTTCAAGTTCTTCTTGTTGTTTCTTTAATTCATCTAATTTTTGCTGAACTTCTTCTAATTGTCCTTTATCTTCGCTATCTTGTTTTAGTAATTCTTCTTTTTTCTGTTTTAATTCGTCAACCTTAACAAATAACTCTTCCTGCTGTTTCAAAATATCCGTTCTTTTTTCTAATTCCATTTGTTGCTCTTGTATAACTTCTAATTGTTTTTGCAACTCACTCTGTCTATCACTATGTATACTCTGTAAAGCTTCTATATTATTTCCTGTTTTATTTTCAATTTCCGCTAGCGAACTAGAAGGAAATGTTAATAGATTCGTTGCCAACAAACTTGCTACTGCAATTACACTATATTTTTTCATCATACACACCTTTTCTAATTTTACTTCCATCATATTTCCTACCATATGTAAAATGTAAGATTCCTTTATAATCATAACAAATCTTTCCTACGCTAAGGGACTTTTTATGGACAAGAAAAAAGCACCGTATAAATACGATGCTTCTTTGGATGTATCTCAATATTTATTTGTTACTTTCGCGTGATTGAGAAGTAGAAAGGGCCGGAGTGATAACTAATTGTCTCGGCTCAGTTTTCTTGAAGTGATTTTTGACGTTACACTTACGACATTGAACGACCCACGCTTTAATAGGATTTGTTAAAATAATTTTTTGCCTGTCGTTAGGGGTCTCTTCTTCCAATTTACAACTATCGCTCCACTTACTCCATTTCATTGTAAATTTAGAAGAAGAATGATCGTCTTCTCGATCAAACATCTGCAAAAAATCCATTTCTCCAGCTAGCATTACGGTGTTACTAGTTGCTAAAAAAGAAAAAGTCGTCCAATGTTTCTCCATGCCCTCCTACTCCTTTTTCACATATAGAGTGCCTAAAACTTAATTTACCTAAAATATGCTTACCTTTTACCTTACACTTATAGTTTATCCAAAACACTACAATGCAACTATCGATTTGTCTTACAAATTACCTTACATTTTTGTAAGAAACGAAAAAACCTTCACTATATATATGTGAAGGTTTCTCATTTCTTATCCCGCATTAACTGGCAGTAAGACTCCCACCTTAAAATTCAGCGAATGCGAAGAAATTAGGTGGGAGATAACTGCCCGTAAATGCCCGATTGGTTCAACTAATAATCAGTGGGGGATGGACAAAAACCCCCACTGATTAAAGTTTCACTTTATCTATATGATCTTTCATATCATCAAGTCCAGCTTCTTGCAGCTGTGACATCATACCGTGGGAAATTGCGCCTAATACTAAAGTCATTCCAATTAGTGAAATGCGAATTACAGGTACATCAATTATGTAAGCCAACATGCCAAGAACAATTGTTAAAAGCAATGCTTTTATAAATGTTACACTTGTATACTGTTTCTTTTTCATCATAATCACCCTTTATGGAAGCGTTTTCTTAATGTGATTAGTATATCATATCATCTGACTATTTTGTGGGACTTTCTGTAAAAACCTTATAACTTCTTTGACTTTTCCCTTTCTATCCTTTACAGTCGAAATGTTCACAAGTTTTACACTGTAGGAGGATTCAAATGAAAATTGAAATAAAAGACACTTTAATTTCTGAAGAACAATTACAAGAAAAAGTAAAAGAACTAGCTCTTCAAATCGAACGTGATTTTGAAGGAGAAGAAATCGTAGTAATCGCTGTATTAAAAGGATCTTTCGTATTCGCTGCTGATTTAATTCGTCACATTAAAAACGAATTAACAATCGACTTTATCTCTGCATCTAGCTACGGAAATCAAACAGAAACAACTGGAAAAGTAAAACTATTAAAAGATATCGATGTAAACATTACTGGAAAAAACGTAATTGTCGTAGAAGACATTATCGATTCTGGTTTAACACTTCACTTCTTAAAAGATCACTTCTTTATGCATAAACCAAAAGCATTGAAATTCTGTACGTTACTTGATAAACCTGAGCGTCGTAAAGTGGACTTAAAAGCTGAATATGTTGGCTTCCAAATTCCAGACGAATTTATCGTTGGCTACGGTATCGACTGTGCAGAAAAATATCGTAACTTACCATTTATCGCTTCAGTTGTAACGGAATAATATAAAAAAATAAACTTCCATCAATAATTGATGGAAGTTTATTTTCTATCACGATTCGTAAAAGACAAAGGGAGAGAATAAAAATGATAAAGACAAAATTTGAAAAAGTACTCCTCATCGTAAATCCGAAAGCAGGACAAGGCGATTTACATACGAACTTAACGAAAATCGTACCACCTCTTGCTACGGCTTTTCCTGATTTACACATCCTACATACGAAACAACAAGGTGATGCAACAAAATATTGTCAGGAGTTTGCTAGTAAAGTAGATTTAATTATCGTCTTCGGTGGTGACGGAACTGTATTTGAATGCACAAATGGCTTAGCCCCTCTTGAAACTAGACCTACACTTGCAATCATTCCAGGCGGAACTTGCAACGACTTCTCTCGCACACTTGGTGTTCCGCAAAATATTGCAGAAGCAGCAAAACTCATTACAAAAGGACATGTAAAACCAATTGATGTCGCAAAAGCAAATGGACAACACTTCTTAAACTTTTGGGGTATTGGACTCGTCTCTGAAGTATCAAACAATATTGATGCAGAAGAGAAAGCAAAGCTTGGTAAAATTGGTTACTATTTAAGCACCATTCGAACTGTAAAAAATGCTGAAACATTCCCAGTAAAAATCACTTACGACGGACAAGTATATGACGACGAAGCTGTCCTTGTTATGGTTGGAAACGGTGAATATCTCGGTGGTATTCCTTCCTTTATTCCGAACGTAAAATGTGATGACGGAACACTTGATATTTTCGTCGTTAAATCCACAGGGATTCAGGCATTTAAAGATTATATCGGAAAGAAACTATTTGAAGACTCAAATGAAAATGATATCTTCCACGTAAAAGCGAAATCCATTCATATTGAAACAGAAGAAGAAAAAGAAGTAGATACAGATGGAGAAAGTTCCCTTCATACACCGTGTCAGATTGAATTGTTACAAGGGCACTTTACGATGATTTATAATCCTGCGGTTGTGTAATACAAAAAGACGAGCTAAAGTTTTAACATTTAGCTCGTCTTTTTATTAGAAAGGCATTTTGATCTGCTCTTTCATTTTTAATATAAGTTTTCAAAATCAAACTCCACCCAATTTTTCCAATGCGTATTAGAATCCTTATTCACAATAACACTTGGATCTTTCTTCTCTATTGCAGCGGCTACTGATTGGAAGAATTCATTTCCACTTACTTTCTCGTCCTCAACATGTTGCCATTCTTCCGTTTCATACGCTACTTCCCAGTCACCTTCTAAACCGAACTCTTCTAAAATTTCTTCTTTACTCCACCATAATAATGTTCTAGCTTCGTCATTAGTAGCAAGCATACGCATGAAGTATATTGGATAATGCTCTGTCGTTTGTACTTCTATTCCATTATTCACATAAGCTTCTTCTGTAAATTGATATTCAAAATGATGCTCACGAATTTTCACACTGCCGTTATAAATATCAGGTATAAATTCACCTTCATCATCAAACAACTCATAATCTCCATCATTTAATTGCAAAATACCATCATCACCAATTGAGTGATTTATTCTATCACCGTATACTTGAATATCATTAAATACACCTAATGATCCTACACCGACAACCTGAAACACCATTAACCAATCCTTATTATCTTTAAAGAAAAGAGAGAATTTCACTTGTGAAATATCCATATAGTCATTATCAAAAGCAAGAAATTCATAGTTACTTTGTTTTTTATCTAATATATTTAAAATATCTTTTTTCATATGTATCACCTTCACCTCGATATAAACAAAAACATTTTTTCAATTTCACTAGAGTATAGCATAGATATACTTGCCTTTCACATTCTAATAATACTACTAAAAAAATAGCAAAATGGTCTGTTTGCATGTCTTAGTTATTTTTATGTACAATAAAGGAAAGAAACAACTTGAGACAAGGGAGAGGAAAAGCTGTGTTCAACCAACAGTTAGTTAATTTACGCATTGATTTTGCATTTAAACAATTGTTTGGTACGAATGGTAGTGAAGATATTCTAATCGCTTTTTTAAATGCTATGTTACAAGAATCATTAGAGTCACCCATTGCTTCTCTACAACTAGAAGATCCACATTTACATCCAGAACATGAAGATGCTAAATTATCAATTTTAGACATTTCAGCTACGCTCAATACAGGAACGAAAGTAAATGTAGAAATACAACTCAATAATAATCACGATATGATTAAACGTAGTTTATATTATTGGGGAAGACTATACATATCTCAACTACAAAAAGGTATGCCATACAGCGCACTTCATAAAACCATCACCATAAATTTATTAAACTTCATAATGTTTTCAGAACCCCCTGCCTTCCATACAACGAGCATATTATGGAATATACAACAACAGAAACCCCTGAGTGACGACATAGAAATCCACATTGTAGAAATTCCAAAATTAACACTGCAATGGCATGAAGAAAAAGTCAATCCGTGGAAAGATCCGTTTGCGAGATGGCTCTTATTACTTTCAGCAAATGAGGATGAGCACTTAACTAAAACATTGGAGGACATTGCTATGAACCGAGATCCTATTTTACAAAAAGCGATAAATAAATGGGAACGTATGAGTCAAGATTCCTCTTTCCGACAAGCCTATGAAGCGCGGGAAAAAGTTTTAATGGATGAGGCTGCAAAATTTGCCCACGCAGAAAAAGAAGGAATGAAAAGAGGTATGGAAAAAGGCCTCGAAAAAGGATTAAAGAAAGGGATTGAGAAAGGGATTGAGAAAGGAATTGAGCAGGAGAAAACACAAATGATTAAAAATATGTATGAACTTGGTTTACCGCTTGAAACAATTGCTAAAGCCAGTCAATTAAGTGTATATGAGATTGAACGTATTTTAGAACATAAATAATCATGAAAAAGAGCTTGAATTATTTCAAGCTCTTTTTATCAACTTTCCTCAATAATATCTAATTGAGCCTTATAATATTCATCACACTCTAATGCAGTTCGAAGAATTCCTTTTTTATCTGGCAATAAAACTCTTAAAACCTCTCGATCTAGCTCTATGAAAGACTTCATACTGACAGGATAACCTTCAATAATATTTGTGTATTCTATTCCCTGTTCAAACTTTTTTCCACTCTTTATTTCTTCTATTAAAAAAGATATCTCTTCATCGTAGTTGCTGGAGGATGTTAATTTTAATACCTCTAGACTACTTATATTCTCTTTTCTTTTTAGAAAACTTAATCGGATATCTCTTATAATTGGCATTTACTCTCTCCTACTTAATACTACGACTATAAAATATTTTTACTAATATACCTCTTACATACTTGTATATAATTAATGCTCTAGCGCCAACTAATCAATTTCAACCCAGCCCCAGCCCATTCCCATAAAGAGAAATAAAAGCCCCACTACAAAAAAGAGCGCACCAATTAAAAAGTAGAACGGTGCTCCGTGCAGCGGATCACTAAATAGCCCTAGAATATTTTGTCCTACTACTATCCATTTATCTTTCTTTGAATCTTTTTCTTTTATTTCTTTTACAAAGCGATAAATACTTAGACCAATAAAAATGATACCTATTAATAGGCATCCTACTATGATAAGAATTTCTAAATATAACACTCCATTTAAAATATCATTGTTATGCACACCCCATTTTAACTAAAAAAAGCGAAAGAGAACATAATTTTCACTATGTTCTCTTTCGTTTCCCGAAAAACTTTATCACTATTTTTATTTACTCATAATCCGAAAATAAGAACGAACCGTTAAGAAATAATATCCAATATAAATGACACTATACACACCAATACTAATTAATAACGGTACTGCAATTTCATAAGGAATCACTGTTGATAAACCTTTTAGCGCAAATAAAATGTGTGAAATTCCAACTACTAAAGGAATGAAGAAGATAAATCTCATTTGCTTTGCGATTGCCTTTTTCATTTCTTTTTTCGTTACACCTAATTTACGAAGAACGATGTAACGCTCGCAATCTGCATGTGCTTCTGTTAATTGTTTGAAGTAAATGATAGATTCTGTTGCAAGTAAAAATACTAATCCTAAGAAAATACATACAATTCACCATTCTTTATTGAACTATCATTTCACTTCAAACCACAAAAAAGTAAAACTTTACACTATTGTTGACAAAAAAGTCTCTTTTAGTGTAATTTTACACTAAAAGAGAAAAGGAGCTGTATTATGGATAAACAAGAATTTATTGAATTAGTCAATTCAAAATTAAAACTCATTCGTGTTGAGAGCGATTTATCACAGGATAAAATGTCAGAGATTATTGGTTTATCAAAGAAAACATTAGTAGAAATTGAAAAGGGTAGACGCACTCTAACATGGACAGGCGCAGTTTGTGTCGTAACACTCTTTGAACAGAGCGATACAGTCCAGATGACATTCGGAGACGATGTGAATGAAATTATAAAAACGATCGCTTTTACACATTACAATACGAACTTCCCGAAGACTTTAGGAGGAAAGGTGTGGTGGCGGCAAATAAAGGAATTAAACGGTTATCAAATACAACAAAACATTTTATCTCAACATTATAGAATTTTAGATACAGAAGACCGCAGAATATGTCATTCATTCGAATTGGATGAAATTGAAGAAAGATTTACAGAAATGGCAAAGATGTCTCAATAAAAATAAATTTCGGAGTGTAATTCAAATGAAACAACAGACTACTACCACTATATTAAATACGTTAATGATTAGCATGTTAATATTAAATCTATTTATTTTCACATCAAGAATGAGCTTTTTACCTTGGTATATTGAAGATGGTTGGGGGTATTTAGGTTTATTATTTACATCTTTTGTTTTCTTAATTAGCTTCTTTATGTCTTCAAAGCTTCATAAAGATGGAAAGTTAACTACTCTACAAAAGTTCATTCCACTTGTTTCTGCCATACTTTCAATCTTTGTTCTCCTCATTCCAACAAGTGATTTTATGACTATATTAGCTAATCTGATCGATACAATTATATTAACTATTTATATAATCGTTTTTCAAACAAAGCCTAATTTATCTAATGAGAAACCATTACATTAAAAAGAAGGAGAGTTATTCTACAAAATAACTCTCCTTCTTTTTATTCTAACCTTTTACACTACTCTCCATGAACATAAGCCTTTATTCTAGCTATTTACTCCTAACTGTACTCTTTTTTCTCCTATACAAATACACGCCCTACTTTATCGCCACTGCTACAATATTTTCAATGTATTGCGTTTGTTCTTATACATGAAATGTTTTGTAAATATTTACACTTAATAAA
Source organism: Bacillus sp. FSL R9-9410 (assembly GCF_038050385.1). Taxonomy (NCBI): domain Bacteria; kingdom Bacillati; phylum Bacillota; class Bacilli; order Caryophanales; family Bacillaceae; genus Bacillus; species Bacillus sp. FSL R9-9410. The sequence goes on along the minus strand of NZ_JBBOTV010000001.1, from coordinate 53,526 downwards.
TCTATTTATTTGATATAATGGATGTTAAAAGGAGAAGATAGAAAATAATGAATAATCCCATCGACCTACAATACTTATGTGATCTTGTGCATAGAACTTTTCATGTACCTGTTCAGTTCTTATCTACTAGCAGAAAAATCTTATATGAATCTACTTCTAATACTATTTGTAGTCCTTTTTATTCTTCTAAGGAAGAACATCTAAGTGAGATTTATCAGGAAAACGCTCCTTGTAACTTTCCAATTCTTAAAGGGAATAAGTATCTTGAGAATTTCATTATCATTCATATAACAAATCATGAACATGTAAAAGGAACTATGATAATCGGGCCCACTACCTATCCAAAAGTATCAGATGAAATGGCTATCAAGCTTATGGAGTATTCCAATATTAATAATAAAAAGCAACAAGGAATAGACTACTATCAGTTTCTACCTGAGATTAAAAAAAGTACTCTCATTGATATAAGCATTTTCTTACATTACGTAATTTTCAATGAAAAATTAGATATAGATATTGTGTGGGAAAAAAACAAAGTTCTAGAGGACGTTTCTTATAAAATTGTAAATCCCGATTTATATATTTCAAAACGCCGACGGAATGACCCTAAAAATTACAACATGGCATTAGAACGTAAATTTTTTTCAGCAATTAAAGAAGGAAATAAAGAAAAAGTAATACAATATGCATACTCATTCCCACAAGAAGATGCGGCAATTTCCTCAAAAGGAGATCAACTCAGAAACCAAAAAAATAATGGTATTATCGCAATTACTTTAGCTATTCGATATGCGATAGAGGGTAATCTTCCATCAGATATTGCTTTTTCACTTGGTACTTTATATATCCAAACCATTGAAAAACTAGATAATATGTACTCCGTAAATAGATTAATTGAAGATGCCTTATGTACTTTTGCAGAACGTGTTAAAGAATATAGTAATCAAGCATATTCTAATTCAATAACTACATGCCTAAATCATATTCACAAACATATTTACGACGATATATCTCTCAATGATCTTGCTAACCTTTTAGATATCTCTCCTACCTATTTATCTAAATTGTTTAAAAAAGAAGTAGGGATTCCTTTAAGTGAGTATGTTCAAAGGGAACGAGTCGAGGAAGCCAAAAAGTTATTAACATTAACGACGTATCCATTATCAGATATTTGTACCTGGCTTAATTTTAATGACCAAAGTTATTTCACAAGAGTCTTCAAAAAAATTACTAGTATGACTCCTAGACAATATCGTGAAAATCATACCGTAATATAAAATTAATTTCTTAACATTAGGTGAGATATGTGTAATACCATCTCACCTATCTACAGAATTCACCACTTCAATTTATCCCGCTATTTGTGAGTGCTAATACCCCCACCTCAAAATTAATCAATTTGTTTCTTCTTTTTTACATTCTTTCTATCTATCTTTACACGCCTTTATTCTCCTTAATACTAATAAAGTTCTAGCCCCTTCAAAAAAGTACAATAATGACAAATAAATTACTATAAATAAGTTAATAAATTTGGTAATTTTTTAATGCTAAGCTAATTCGCCATAATTTCTTCATTATATAAGTTTTATAGCAGTCTACTTCTCAAAATAGGCTGCTTATACAATGTATTCAGTTCAAGAAAATAAGAAACTTAGCGCTTGCATTAATAATGATCAAATAGTAACTGTTCTTCCTAAGTTAAAAAGATACAGAAAATATATTGTTAGGAGAATATAAGGCATGAGTAGCGCAAATATATCAAAAGATAGCGACACTTCGAAATTGAATCAGATGACTATTACACCTGAACAATCTGCTGGCACACGCAAAGAACCGCCAAGAGTATCACCACGAAATGATAGAGAGCGGATTGAAGACCTTCTATTACAGTCATTCATTTCCGAAAAAGAAATATTAATCACTTATTATGAAGATGGTTATTTTCCCACAATATGTATGACTGTAATTGAAATACACCCTTTGAAGCGTTATGTAATATGCATAGATACCTTTGACTATAAACATACCTTTAGTTTTATAGACATAATTGATGCGCATTAATTATGTCTATAAAATTCATGCTATTCCCATCAAGTAATATGTAACACTTCATTTGCATCATTTTATTATTATAATAAAGGGATTATAGTGTAAATCCTATTTTCCTACTCCCTCCTCAAATGTTATTTTGTTTATTTCTCACTAGCGCTTATCAAAATAAAAATAGTCATTCACCTGACTAAAAAAATCAGGTGAATGACTATTTTTCTCGTTCTTATTTCCTTGCAGCTACCGTCTATTACTTCGCGCTCACAATCTTATAATAAGAGCGAACTGTTAAGAAGTAATATCCGATATAAATAACGCTGTATACTCCGATACTAATTAGAAGCGGAATCATAATTTCAAATGGTAGTATGTTCCCTAAACCTTTTAATGCAAACAAACTGTGTAGAATTCCGATTACTAGTGGAATTGCAAAGATAAAGCTCACTTGTTTTGCAATAGCTTTTTTCATTTCTTGTTTCGTTACACCGACTTTATGAAGGACAACGTAACGCTCACGATCTGCACTTGCTTCTGTTAGCTGTTTGAAGTAAATAATAGAACCTGTTGCTAGTAAGAATACAAGTCCTAAGAACATTCCGATGAACATCATTAGTCCAGTTGCTTCAAGTCCCATATGGAAACCAGTATAGAAGTCTCTAAATGGTGGTGCCATTTCTGATTCACCAGTTGGCATCACTTTTGTTAATTTTTCTGTTAATACTTTACTGTTTCTTTCATCTTTTACATCAATATTTTTTACAACACGTGTTCCAAATGCTTGCTTCGCCTGTTCATACATTTCATCTGAAACGACAACAACTAATTCACCTAAGTTCGTAATTGCATTATTATTTGCACCTTGGATCGTCAATGTCTTCGTTTCATTTCCAATTTGGAATACCGCTTTATTTCCTTTATATTCAGGGCTAAACTCATATCCTTCAATATAAGAACTATCATATATAAATGCTTCGCCAGTAGCTATATTTACTGTTTCCGCATCAATTTTTTTCGCAAGTTTGTTGAATTCAGATTGAGATATAAACTGATATTTCTCTGAAATCGTGTAATTCATATTAAGAATGAAATCAACTTTATCTCCTTCGAACTTCCCTTTGACAGGAACCGTTTCAATTTCAAATTGATCTTTTACAGGGTGATCCTGCTTCTCCTCCGCAAGAATCGCATTTACTTTCTTATCCAGTTCTACATCTTTTCTCTCATAAGAATAACTGTATGGCATGGCTGCTTTTGATTGCGTAAATGTGTTGTAATACATCGTAACTGACGTACCAACCGCTGTTAATGTTACTGCACTTAAAATAGAAATTGTCGCAAGTGACTTTGCATTTCCTTTAATACGATATAGTAACTGTGACGTCGTTATCATATTCATACCGTTATAAAACGATGATTTATTATTTCTTGCACGTTTCAATACGAATACTGTAAAGAAAATAAATAGTAAATACGTACCTAATACTGTCGCAAGTAATATATAAAGTGCGACTGCCATAAAGTTTGCATACATAACTGCCTTCATAAACATTAACGCTAAGAAATAACCTGAGCCGATTAAGAAAACTGAAATTAACGCCATAATTACGGATCCTTTTGGCATTGCTTCTCCTTCACGTTCTGCGCGGAAAAGTTCAATTAACTTAAAGCGATAAATTAAACGATACCCTTGAAGTGATGTATATAAAATAATCACAAAGAAAATAATTGCTGTATCAACAATTGCAGCCATCGGTACTTCAAAATGAACATTTAAATTTAACCCCATCATACTTACTAGTAATTCAAGGAATAGTTTCGAAAGGACGCTACCGAACGCAATCCCGATAATTAAAGACATTAATCCCATTAACATATTTTCATAAAAAAGCATTTTACCAATTTGTCTTTTTCGAATACCTAATAAGGAATATAGTCCAACTTCTTTTTTACGTTTTCTTGTAAAGAAACCGTTCGAATATATAATAAACACTGCTACGAAAATGATTAGCATTACACTGGAAACTTGGAATGCACCGCTAATTTTTTTAGAAGCTTCCGCTGCTTTTTCCATTTGTGAATTATATTGCAGTGCTTTAAATGTAAAGTAAATTACGATACTAAATATCATAGATGCAAAATATACAAAGTAGTCTTTAAAGTTCCGCTGTATGTTGCGGAGGGCAATGCTAGATAAGGTCATCAGCCATACCTCCAGAAATGGAAGACATTACGTCAACGACTTTTTGGAAGAACTGTTTACGTGTTAATTCACCACGGTGTAATTCTTTATATAACTCACCATCTTTAATGAAAATAACTCGTTTACAATAACTAGCCGCAAACGCATCATGCGTTACCATTAAAATTGTAGAATTATCATATTCATTTAACGACTTCATACTTTCTAATAAGTCTGTTGCAGATTTTGAATCAAGTGCTCCAGTCGGCTCGTCCCCGAATATCATACTAGGACTTGTAACGATCGCACGTGATGCTGCGCAGCGCTGCTTCTGTCCACCAGATACTTGATATGGGAACTGACTTAAAATATGATCAATACCGAACTTCTTCGAGATTTCAAGAACACGACGATCAATTTCACTCGCCTTCACCTTTGATAACGCAAGTGGTAAAGCAATATTTTCTTTTACCGTTAACGTATCTAATAAGTTATAATCTTGGAAAATGAATCCTAAATGATCACGGCGGAATAACGCCAACTTATCATCATTCATCTTCACGATATCTTTTCCATCAATTAAAATTTCACCGTTCGTCGCATTATCAATTGTAGAAAGGACATTTAAAAGAGTCGTCTTACCAGAACCAGAAGGTCCCATAATTCCAACGAACTCACCTTCTTTTACTTGTAAGTTAATACCTTTTAAAGCTGCAAATTTATTACCACCTGTGTCATACACTTTTTCAATATTTTTTGCTTCTAACACTGTTTTCATCTCGACATCCCTCATTTCTTCTATTCTCTATTTTCAACTATATACACTCTCTACTCTTGCCACTATCGATGTTTCTTACACAAACATGACAGTTATGTAAGGCACATAAGCGGAGAAATCAAAATTTAACCTAATGAGCTAAAGTACTTTGTTACTATAACATTGGGATATCATGCCATCCATTCATTCTCCTTACAGGAACATTACAATTTTGTAAGGTTAAAAATGTACCCTACAAAGTTGTGCATGAAATGTCGGATGGAGCTATTTTGTTCCTGATATTCTATTTATAGAGGAGGTCATATAATGGATTCACTTAAAAATATGAATGCGGCAATGCAGTATATTGAAGACAACCTTACACATGAAATTGATTTTAAAGAAGTCGCAAAAATAGCTCTCTGCTCCGAATATCATTTCAAAAGAATGTTTTCTTTTTTAGCTGGCATATCACTATCAGAATATATTCGCTGTAGACGCCTTACTCTTGCTGCCTTTGAACTAAAAGATAGCAATGCAAAAGTCATTGATGTCGCTATAAAATATGGATACAACTCACCAGATTCATTTACACGTGCATTTCAAAACTTGCACGGAATAACGCCTTCAGAAGCTCGAAGTACAATTCGTTCTTTGAAATCTTATTCACCAATGACCTTCCAACTATCCATTCAAGGAGGAAATGAGATGAACTATCGAATTGAAGAAAAAGATCCATTTCAAATCATTGGCATACAAAAACGAGTACCGATTGTTTTTAACGGTGTAAACGAAGAAATTGCTTCTATGTGGAAAAGTTTAGACAGCCAATCGATCGACATATTAAAGTCCCTTTCAAATATTGAACCTACAGGAATTATTAGTGCTTCTACGAATTTTTCAGAAGGAAGAATGGAGGAAAAAGGAGAACTCGATCACTATATTGGAGTAGCTACGACAAAAGGTTGTCCGGAGCAATTCAAACAACTTGAAGTCGCAGCTTCAACATGGGCTATATTTGAAGCTGTCGGTCCATTTCCTGATGCATTACAAAATGTGTGGGGACGTATTTATTCCGAATGGTTCCCTTCTTCGAACTATGAACTAGCGGAAGGACCGGAAATATTGTGGAATGAAAGCAAAGATGTATCCTCAACGAATTTCAGAAGTGAGATATGGGTACCTGTTTTAAAAAAGTAATATAAAGTTCTAAACCTTTTCAAAATAAAAGCTGCTCTTCCTCTTTACAGGAAAAGCAGCTTTTTATTTTATCCCGCATTAACTGGCAGTAAGACTCCCACCTCAAAATTCGGCGAATGCAAGGAAGTTAGGTGGGAGATAACTGCCCGTAAACGCCCAATTGGTGAAGGCTAATAATCAGTGGGGGATGAACAAAACCCCCACTGATTAAAGTTTCACTTTATACTTCTTCTCGACTCGTTCTTATACAAGAAAATAGTAATAATCGCAAGCACTGTAACAACTACAAAAGTAAATACTCTGTAGTTCGAGATCGTAGCAGTACCGATTAAAAAGGCAGGTATAACAGCCGTAATTAATCCACCAAACATACCGACAAACGATCCTATGCTTTGTTTTACTACTTGAGTTTCTGATACCCAATCATAATAACCAAATCGATTATTAATAAAAATTCCCCATACTGCCGAAAAGAATGAATATGCTATTGGTGTTATTACGACTAAAAGAGAACTCCAAACATCTAGTTTTAACCCTATTATGAGTAATACGGCACTAATAAGTGATGCAGGTATACTTAATGAAAGATTCATAAGAATTTTACTGTCATAAATCATCTTTGGCGCTATAGGCAACGACTTAATAATCCATACATTTTTTCCTTCTAATGACAATGACACACATGTTGTACACGTCATCGAAATCGCTGCTGCAATAGCAAATGGCGCAACCTTCTGCAACAGGGTCTCAATTCCAGGGTACGCTATTAGTTGACTTGGTCCTGCTACAACTATAGCTAGCGCGAAAGCTATCGCCATCACGACTCCCATTCCACTGTTTATGACATACACTGTAGAAGAAAAGAAACGCTTCATCTCTTTTTTATACAATGCGGCCAATACACTTTCTTTTCTCATGCTATGAATCTCATAATTCGAAAGCATATGATAAGTGGTAATCTCTGTGTTTATTTGCTTATATTTTAACGAAAGTATTTTTACAAAAAGATAATACCAAATAACCGATATCCCAACAAACAGGGTGAACGCTACAATATCAGCATGAACAATTGCTTTTTGAAACATGTTAGCTAATGGATACACTTTAGTGAGTTGCTCTGAAACAATTGCACCAATCCCATTCATATCATTAAGGCTATATTGAGCATTTCCGTTTTTTAGCATAAAGAAACCGAATGTAATAATTACTATAAAACTTAAAATCGTAGTTATTTTATTCGTATTTTTAAATTTAGAAGCGATTGCCGTAATCACAGCTCCAAAGATTGCTGCGATTGTTGTTGGAATTAAAGATGCTATAAACATACTGATGAACCACATAAAGTAAAAAGAAACTGCTGGCTTCTCATGTATGCCATAAACAACTCCCATTGGTAGCATAATTATGATTGAAAAGATCGTATTCAGCAAATATAAATACAAAAACCTACTTGTAATAACAGTACTTACACGAATCGGTAATGACATTAAAAGGTCGTAATCCTTAAAAGCAAAAATTTCTCCATTTGCCTTAAATATAGTGAAAAACAACGTCAATATACTGCTAATAACTAGTGCATAAACTGGGATAATTTCACTTATCCCTAGCTTCACCAACCCATATGCTGAAGCACCACAATATAGCATTAACATGAAACCCACCAAGGCAATAGATGCTGTCAGTAAAATCTTATTCTGCTTCTTTTTCTTATCTTTTTCGTATTTAAAAGTATTTAAACCAAGCTGCGTTATCAAGCGGATTTTTAAAAGACCTAGACTACTAATATTCATTAGCAAGCTCCTTCATAAAGAGCTCTTCCAATGAACCTTCCTTTATTAAAGAATTCACTTCCCCTAAAAGTGCTAATTTCCCTCTATTAATCATCGCTATTTTATTGCATAACTTCTCCGCCACATCTAAAACATGCGTAGAAAAGAAAATCGCACTTCCCTTTTCACAAAGCTCCTTCATAATACCTTTCAACACTACAGCAGCCTTTGGATCAAGACCAACGAAAGGTTCATCTAAAACTAATAATTTCGGTTTATGCAAAACCGCTGATATAATCGCCACTTTTTGTTTCATACCATGTGAATAAGAAGATATTAAATCACCTAGGTACGGTGTAATCTCAAAAGCATCTCCATACTTTTGTATCTCCTTTTCCCGATCTTTTGCAGACACCTTAAAAACATCCGCAACAAAGTTTAAATATTGAATCCCTGTTAATTGCTCATATAAATCTGGATTATCGGGAATATACGCCATCACTCTCTTACATGCAATCGGATCCTTTTTTACCGAATGTCCATCAACAAAAATTTCACCCTCTTCAAAATCTATAACTCCTACTAACGACTTAATTGTTGTACTTTTCCCCGCACCGTTATGTCCAATAAATCCAAAGATATCTCCTGCTTGAACAGTAATATTTAACTGATCTACTGCTTTTTTTCCACCTTTGTATGTCTTACTAAAATTTATAATTTCTAACATGTGATTTCCCCCAAACTATCTTTTTAACTGAATTTTCAGACCTAAAAGCGAAAAATTTACTCAGCAAGCTTTTTCGTTATCCCCACTGAGTATTAAAATCTCTTAACACATAGAAACTATAAATATAAAATTTGACTAGTACAGTTCAATCCCTTATTGCTCACAATTGCATTTCTTTTTTATATAAAACGTAAGAATATAAATTTGTTATGAGGACAGCAACTACTATAATCCCTAGCATCATATAAGATCTCCAATCAGCTGGAGCGAAAACACTTATAATCATAATGAGTCCTAAAGCTACAAATACTTTTCCACTAAATCGATGTGTTTTCCGCCATACTTCTTCATTACTTAACGTCCAAGGATTACGCATCCCAACGAAAAAGTTAGGCTTACACTGCGGTAAATAATTACCCATCACTAAAAATAAAACACCAACTAATAATTCTGGAACTCGATTAATGAATAAATTATATCCTAGTCCACTTGTAATAATATCTATATTTCCTACAAATAGTAGCAGGAGTATCCCGTTATTCATCATCATAAAAGCTTTAGAAAATTTCTCGTAATTTGCTTTCCTTGGATCAATCTTTGGTATCACATTTAGAAATACATATAACGCAATCATAATTCCAACCATAGAAATCATTCCGTAAAGTTTAGAAGAATAGCCATCTACCTTACCACCACTCCAATGTGTCGCGATTGTATCCGGCAAATGTGGCCAAGCAAACGCCCATGCGATACAAGTTATAAGAACTAATATAATTGCAAAAAGATGTTTTTTCATTTCCCCTCTTCCCCCTTATTCGTAAATGTAAACACCCAGGTCAATAAATCTTGAAATACAGTTGTGTTTAAAGAGTACATAACAAATTGCCCTCTTTTTTCATCTTGGATAAGTTCAGCATTTTTAAGCGCATTTAGGTGATGAGAAATACTTGGCTTTGTCATATTGAACTGTTCAGCAATTTCGCCAGCTGTTAAATCGCCTTCTTTTAATAAATCTAAAATTTTTCGCCTTGTTGGGTCTGCTAATGCTTTGAATGCTTGATTCAATGTCTTTCTCCCTTTCACTAATTAGACATTTAGATATTTATCTAAATATTAAATTGAAAACCAGTAATTGTCAATTGTATCCATAGCCTTTTTACTTTTTCCACTTTTGACCTATATGTTTACTCTTTCGTCATATAAATACGCCACAGCTATGATATGTATGACAAACAGGAAAACCTATTCATTTGATTTCTTTGTTTTTACTTCGTACGGGGCAAAAAAAGGCTCTGACCGCTTCTATACATGGCTGGCTCCTCTCTCTCCCCTAAAAAGATAGGTTCTATATTATTTTTATATACTGTTTACTCTTTCGTCATATAAATACACCACAGCTATGCTATACAAACAGGAAAACCCTATTCATTTGATTTCTTTTTTTTACTTCGTACGGGGCAAAAAAAGGCTCTGACCGCTTCTATGCATGGCTGGCTCCTCTCTCTCTCCTAAAAAGACAAGTTCTATGTTGTTTTTAAAATCTTTATATTTATATAGCTCTCATTTCAACATAATGAAAAGACTTGAAACACATGATACACTATAGCTACAATTGTTTTTTTAGGAGGAATATACATATGTATAAAATTTTAATCGTTGAAGACGATCCAAATATTTCATCGTTACTACAATCTCACATTCAAAAATATGGCTATGATGCTGTTGTTGCAGAGAACTTCGACGATATTATGGAATCGTTTAACGCTGTGAAACCACATCTTGTTTTACTTGATGTAAACTTACCGAAATTTGATGGATTCTACTGGTGCCGTCAAATTCGCCATGAATCTACTTGTCCAATTATTTTCATTTCAGCTCGTGCTGGTGAAATGGAACAAATTATGGCGATTGAAAGCGGTGCGGACGATTATATTACGAAACCGTTCCACTATGACGTTGTAATGGCAAAAATTAAAGGGCAATTACGACGTATTTACGGTGATTATGCACCAAATATTTCTGAGCGTATCGTTGAGGTTGAAGGACTAAAACTATTCCCTGAGCGTCCAGAAATTCATTTTGGAGCTGAGCAAGTTCTTTTAACGAAGAAAGAAGCTATTTTAGCAGAAATGTTATTATCTAAATTCCCTCGTACAGCGAGTCGTGAAGATTTACTAGCCGCTCTTTGGGACGACGAAAGCTTCGTTGAGGAAAATACATTAAACGTAAACATCACGCGTCTTCGTAAAAAGTTCAATGAGCTTGGTATTGAAAATGCTATTGAAACAGTACGTGGACTTGGGTATCGTTTTAACACAACTTGGAGTGAATAAGCATGAGGCTATTTTTACGTGATCATTTTGCATTTTTCCTACTATATGTATTAAACTTCGGAATCATTTTCGTTCTTTATGATGCAGTAGACGGATTTCAAAATAATAAGTTTTACTTCATCGTTTTAAGCTTATACTTATTCATCTGTTTCCTCGCTTATCGTTACGTTCGTAACCGTAGAATGTACCACAGATTAAGTGAACCACCAGAGAAAATGGAAGATGCATTTATTGAAAGAGCGACTGCTCCTATGCCCCACGGTGTAAATGAGCTCGTTCGTACGCAATATCGTCTATTCCAAAAAGACCTACAAGCATTTGAAGTAAAACAACAAGAACACCAATTATTTATTAACCACTGGGTACATCAAATGAAAACGCCAGTTTCTATTATGCAACTTATGGTGCTTGAAATGGAAGATGAACATTTAATCCCGCAATTTAAAAAAGAGTTAGAGCGACTAAATCAAGGACTTGATATGGCTTTATACATGGCAAGATTAAACAACTTCCATGAAGACTTCCATGTTGAGACGGTTTCATTAAAAGATGCTGTAACAAAAAATATTAACGGATTAAAAGAACTATTCATTCGAAATGGGGTCTTCCCTGTTTTAGAAGTTCATTCAGATTTAAAAGTTGCTTCTGATGCGAAATGGCTAAAGTTCATCATTTATCAGTTGATGACAAATGCTGTTCGTTATTCTGGTGAACGCGGAAAGAAGGTTTTCTTATCAGCTTATCGAAATGGAAAAGATATCATTTTGGAAGTTCGTGATGAGGGCGTTGGTATTCCGCAAGAAGATGTTCGAAGAGTATTTGAACCATTTTACACTGGAAAAAATGGTCGTACATTCGGAGAATCTACTGGTATGGGACTTTATATCGTAAGTAAAATTTGTGATTATTTAGGTCATTCTGTAAAGCTAGACTCTGAAGCTGGTAAAGGAACGACGATTAAAATCATCTTCCACAACGCTGCAAACAATCCAGCAGAAAACACGGAGAAGGTGACCAAGGCATGAACATAACATATGCTAGCAAAATGTATGAGAATTTACTCTCATACATTTTTTGTAATAAGAATACATCTATACTTTCGACTTGGAGGTATAGCATATGAATTTTCGGCAATTCGCATTTAAAAATGTAACACGTAATTCAAGAGCTTACTTCGCTTATTTCGTAAGCAGTTCATTTTCGATTGCTGTTTTCTTTTCTTTCGCTGTTTATTTGTTTCATCCGAAATTACAAAATTTCACTATGATCTCTGAAATTTCAGGATTAATGATTTTTTCAGAAGTTGTCATTGTTTTGTTCTCGTTCTTTTTTCTACTCTATTCAATCGGATCGTTTTTAAAAGTTCGTAAAAAGCAATTTGGGATTTTAACTGTTTTAGGTATATCAAAAAAGCAATTACATCGACTCGTTTTCACTGAAAATATGTTAATTGGTATTTTATCTATCTTTTTCGGTATGCAGTTTGGATTTGTATTTTCACAATTTTTCTTATTAGTGACAGCGAAAATTACACACGTACCAGGGATATATTTATATATACCTACGAACGCTTTCATTTTAACAACGATTGTGTTTCTTGGTCTCTTTATCGCTGTATCTGCATTCACACCAATGCTTATTCGAACAAAAAAAGCAGTGCACCTTTTAAAAACAAACAATGTAAAACAAAAAGAAAGAAAACCATCCATATTCATTTCTCTATTTGGTGCTACCTGTTTATTAGGTGGTTATATTTTAGCTGTAAATCCTAAATATTTCTTCTCAATAAACCCGCAAGTAGGCGTTATATATATGGTTTCAAGTATTTTCGTGATTCCAGCACTTGTTACAATTGGGACATATTTTTTCTTTTCTCAAATTAGTTTCTTACTTATTTATATTTTAAAGAAAAGAAGAAAGTTTTATATGAAACGGATTAATATGCTTTGGATTTCAGATTTAGCAAGCCGTATTCGAACGAATATTAATATGCTTTTTATTGTAGCGATGCTATCTACAGTCGCCTTCACAATGATTACATTTCTATATGGATTTGGAAAGTTTATAAAGCTAGATGTTACGAGAAGTTCACCTTTTCCATTTTCCTATTTTTCATATGACGCAAATCCTTTTGTGAACGAGCATTTAACTTGGCTTGAACAGCAGTTACAAAAGGAAAATTTCTCTTATAAAAAGATAAAGGCCGACTTATATGAAACATCACTGAAAGAAGATGAAGGTATAACTACTTACAATGACATCTATGCAATGAAACAAAGTGACTATAATAAACTTGCAGCTGCCCTGCAAATGAAACAACTATTCATGAGCAATAACGAAGCATATATCTTAAGCGGTAGTGCTTATTTCACCTTATTCAGCCAGTTTGAACCAAGCTACAATAGAAAATCCATTACACTTTCTAGCACAAATACGATATTACAAGTCAAGGGCTATGAACAAACAGGGGCCATTCCATCTGACTTTTTATATCAAACTTTAATTTTACCTGATGTTGTTGTAAACAACTTACCAAGTACAACAAAGCATGTATCAGCGTACAATTATAACGTACAAAACTGGGAAAAGACGTATGAAATTGCTAATGATTTTATGAAAAAAATACAAAAAGATCGACAGGAATTCCAATACGAAGGACCCCTTATACGCTCCTATGAATCAGCAGACTCATTATATAGAATCACATCAGGAAGTGCTGTATACTTCCTAATCGGGACATTCTTAGGTGTCATTTTCTTTATTGGAGCAGGTAGCGTTCTTTACTTCAGAATGTATACTGATTTAACGAACGAACAAGAGAAGTACGTAACGATTTCAAAAGTTGGCGTAACAGATGCAGAAATGAGAAGCTCTGCAACCATTCAGCTTAGTATTTTATTTTTCGTTCCTTACATTATGGCATCCATTCATACAATGTTTGCAACGAAAATGCTACAAGATGTAATTGGTTTATCTTTGTTCAAAGAAGTTTCAGCCGTTCTTATTATTTTTGGATTCGTTGAAATCTTATTTTTCTTATTCATTCGTTCACTTTATATGCAAAAATTATCACAGTATACGAATGGACAAATTATTTAAGACAAACTTGATGAAAAGAGTATCTCTCATACTCTTTTCATCTTCACCCTACTAGGAGGCTTAAGTGAATGACATTTTGGCAGTTTGCATTTAAAAACGTGACGCGGAACGCCAGAGCTTATTTCGCCTATTTTGTAAGCAGTGCGTTTTCCATCGCAATCTTTTTCTCATTTGCAGTTTATTTGTTTCATCCGAAGCTTCATATGACAGACGTGAATTATGCTCTGAGCATATTAATGACAGTTTCAGAAGTTGTCATTGTATTCTTTTCATTTTTCTTCTTGCTATATTCGATCGGTACTTTCTTAAAAGTACGAAAAAAACAGTTCGGGATTTTAACAGTACTTGGCATATCTCCAAAGCAGTTAACGAGGCTCGTATTTCTAGAAAACATGTTAATTGGTGTCCTATCCATATTTTTTGGCATTCAATTTGGCCTTGTCTTTTCACAGTTCTTTCTATTGGTTACTGCCAAAATCACACATGTACCTGGTCTATATTTGTACTGGCCTACAAGTGCTATTATTTTAACAACGGTAATCTTTCTCGGACTCTTTATTCTCGTATCTTCCTTTACACCGATGCTGATTCGTACGAGAAAAGCTGTACGACTTTTGCAAGAAGGTGAAAAACAAAAAGAAAGAAAAGCATCTGTACTCATTTCTCTCTTTGGCGCGACATGTTTACTATCTGGATATGTGTTAGCAGCAAACCCGCTATATTTTATATCACTAGGAGATATCGCTGGACTTTTATACGCTGCCACCAGTATATTTGTCATTCCATCACTTGCTGCAGCTGGGACATATTTTTTCTTCTCACAAATTAGCTTCTTACTCATTCGCATATTAAAGACGAGAAGAAAATTTTATATGAAACGTATTAATATGCTTTGGATTTCTGATTTAGCAGCCCGTATTCGGACGAATATTAACATGCTCTTTATTGTGACGATGTTATCGACACTCGCTTTCACAATGATTACATTCTTATATGGGTTTGGGAAATTCACAAAGTTTGATGAAATAAGACAAAACCCTTTCCCGTTTACTTATTTATCACATACTGAAAATACGTTAGCTGATGAACATTTAAATTGGCTAGAACAAACATTTAACGAAGAGCAGTTTACTTATAAGAAATTTAAAACGGATATATATGAAGTATCTTCGGCGGAAGAAAGCCCGCAGCTCTATTATGCAATTAAACAAAGAGACTACAACATACTGGCTAATGCATTAAACTGGGAACATCTCAACGTAAAAAATAATGAATCTTATATCCTTATTAAAGATTTAGACAGTCAAGTTATTGGCACCATTCATGATCAAAAAGCAAAAAATACTCTTACGCTGAATCAAAATTCTTTACAGTTACAAGTAAAAGAATATAAAAGTTATAACCCGTTCCCCAATAGCTTAATATCACAGTTACTCGTATTATCTGATGAAAATGTAAAAGCATTATCAAACGTTTCAAAACAGATGAGTGTATATAGTTTCAAAGTGAACGATTGGGAAAAAGCACATGACATCGGTTCAGCATTTACAACAAAAATTAATAAAGATAATGAAGCTAGCCAAGCAGAGCACCCACCGTTCCATGCAAGTGAAGCGAGCGATTCTCTATACAAAACAAAACTAAATGTCGCTTCGTTCTTCTTAATTGGAACTTTCCTAGGTGTCATTTTCTTTATCGGTGCTGGCAGTGTTCTTTACTTCCGTATGTATACAGATTTAACAAATGAGCAAGAAAAGTATATAACGATTACAAAAATCGGTTTAACAGAAACCGAAATGAAGCAATCTGCTACAATTCAACTTGCGATTCTTTTCTTTGTTCCTTACATTATGGCATCCATCCATACGATGTTTGCGACAAAGATGTTGCAAGAAATATTAAATCTCTCATTATTCGCTGAGATTACAGTTGTACTTGTAATCTTTGGAACGGTTGAAATTCTCTTTTTCCTTTTAATTCGTTCCTTTTATATGCAAAAATTATCACAACATATTAAGTTTTAACGAATAGAAAGGTGATTATTATGGAAGAAGTATTACACATAAAAAACGTCTCAAAAGTGTATGAAGGAAAAGTTCCTCATACTGCTTTAAAAAATATAAATTTACACGTAGATAAAGGTGAATTCGTTGCGATTATGGGGCCATCTGGAAGCGGGAAATCTACATTTTTAAACGTTATCTCTACAATTGATTCACCTACTTCTGGTGAAGTTATTATTAATGGAAAACAACCGCACACGTTCCGCAGAGAGAAGCTTGCTATTTTCCGTCGCCAAGAGTTAGGATTTGTTTTCCAAAACTTTAACCTATTAGATACACTAACAATCGGTGAAAATATCGTACTACCTTTAACATTAGATAATGTCCCTTTGAAAGAAATGGACGAGAAACTCGATAACATTTCAAAGAAACTTGGAATTGATCATATTTTGGACAAACGTATTTTTGAAGTTTCTGGAGGACAAGCACAGCGTACCGCAGTAGCACGTGCTGTTATTCATCACCCATCACTTCTACTTGCGGATGAACCGACAGGAAACTTAGATTCGAAAGCGGCAATTGATGTAATGGAATTATTTACGAAATTAAATAAAGAAGAGGATGCAACGATTTTAATGGTTACTCACGATCCGTTTGCAGCAAGCTATTGTAACCGAGTTATTTTCATTAAAGATGGTGGCCTTTACAATGAATTACACCGCGGATTATATCGCGAGAAGTTTTATCAAGAAATATTAGATGTTTTAGCATTATTAGGAGGAAGACGTGGATGACGTTTTGGCAGTTTGCATTTAAAAATGTCACGCGTAATTCTAAAGCATATTTCGCTTATTTTGTAAGCAGTGCGTTTTCCATTATGGTTTTCTTTTCATTTACTGTATATGCGTATCATCCGCGCTTACAAAATGTACAAAGCTTTCAAGAACGGGATCCTCTAATGAATTTAGCGAGTACAGCACAGTTTGTTATCGTTATGTTCTCGTTCTTCTTTCTCTTATATTCAATCGGAACATTTTTAAATGTACGAAAGCAACAATTCGGGATACTCACTATTCTTGGTATCTCACAGAGACAACTAAAAAGACTTTTATTTACCGAAAACATGATAATCGGGATTTTATCTATCTTTATCGGTATTCAAGGCGGCCTTGTGTTCTCTAACTTTTTCTTATTAGTCACTTCGAAATTAACAGGTGCGAAAGGGCTCTATTTATATTGGCCAACACAAGCAATCATCGTTACAACCATAACATTTATCATTTTATTTTTAATCGTTTCTACATTTACACCGATGTTCATCCGTACTCGTAAAACAGCCCATCTCATTAAAGGTAATAAGAAAATGACAGCCGAAAAAAGGCCGTCTATACTCATCTCTTTATTCGCTTTAATTTGTTTAGGGCTATGCTATTATATTGCCGGTTACCCGCAAGGCTATGTAACAGAAAAAAATGTACAAAATGGATCTGTCTTCTTTATTATGTTATCTATTTTACCCCTCGTAGTAGTTGGGACATATTTTTTCTTTTCACAAACATTTCTTCTTTTTATCTATATTTTAAAGAAACGAAGAAAGTTTTATTTGAAACAAATAAATATGTTATGGATTTCAGATTTAGTTTCTCGTACCCGTAGTAATATTAATGTACTCTTTATCGTTTCTATGCTATCTGCACTTGCATTTACGATTATTATCGGACTATTTGCTGCTAATAATAATACAAAAACGTCGATACTAGAACGATATCCCATTCCCTTCACATATACATCAGAAGGCAATAATTCACTTGAACAAAAGCACATTACTACAATTGAAACTGAGCTTACAAATAGCAATTTCGAGTACAAAAAATATAAGTTTACAGTATTAAAAGATACAGCTTCAAAAGAAGACATTATGCTTATGAAAATGAGTGATTACAACGCAATTGCTAAACAACTGCAGAGACCGGAAATAACACTTGATTCTACACAAATTTATATTATTTCCCGCCACTCACCAGAGCTCTTAAATCTTGTCTCAAATCCATTTGCAAAACAAAATACACTTACAATCGGATCTAATAAAAAAGAATTTCATATTAAAGGATTTATTAATAAGGGGATCGAACCATCCTTTGCATTCCCACATTTAGTTGTTGCACAAGATTATGTATTTGATAATATGATTCCTCATATTGAAACAACCGTAATCTATAACTACTTCGTAGAAAACTGGGAAAATGCAATGGTTCCAACAAAAAATATGTTACGTGTTATTGGTGATGATGCACGTGAGTTCTACGAAAAACATAAAGAAGAGAAAGCGCAAGTTCCTTTCTTCATATATACGGCTACGGATGAACTCATTTACGGTAAAGGAAATGCGGTTGCTCAATTCTTTATTTGGGCGTTTCTCGGCTTTATTTTCTTTATTGGTGCAGCTAGCGTTTTATATTTCCGTATGTATAATGACTTAACGAGCGAGAAACAAAAGTATATTACAATTATCAAGCTTGGATTAACTGAATCAGAAATGTTTCGCTCTGCAACGATTCAATTAGGGATTTTATTTTTTGTTCCTTATATCGTTGCTGGCATTCATACAGTATTTGCGATTCAGTTTTTACAAAGCATGTTTTCTTTCTCTTTACTAAAAGAATCATTCATCGTACTCACTTTATTCGGGATTTTCGAGATTATTTTCTTCTTCCTAATCCGTTCTCTTTACATCAGTAAATTATCACAGCATATTAAAACGTGAATAAAATAGCCTTGTGCAATATGCACAAGGCTATTTTCAATAGTTTTTAAATAATTAGCAGCAATATCCACCATAGCCGCCGCCATAGCCACCGCCATAGCCACCATAACCGCCTCCGCCGCCTCCGCCGAAGCAGCTAGCACCGATAATGATTAATAAAATAAACAATACGATTAGAAGCGCAAAACCGCCTCCGCAGCCACGTCTGCGATCGAAATCATCACATCTGCGGTCGCAATCATCATGTCTGTGTTCACACTTTTCGCCCATTATTCTATTCCTCCTTTAGTATCATTCATAACAAGTTCAACTTGCTCTAAATGAGGGGATTCCATTTATATTATGTTTTCAGGGCAAATCGGAAGCTTGGCACTCCTAAAAACGGGCTTGTTTCATGAAAAGAGCCCCAACACAAAAGAGGATACCTTTAAATAGGCACCCCCTTCTTTTAAACAAACATATTAAGTAAAAGCGCAAACCCGAATGCAATAAATGATAACAACGTCTCTAGCACCGTCCACGTTTTAAATGTTTCTTTTACCGTTAATCCTAAATACTCTTTTACAAGCCAGAATCCTGCATCATTTACGTGAGAAAACATTAATGAACCTGCACCCGTCGCTATAACGAGTAATTCTAAATTCACACCAGACATGTGCTGAATAACCGGTGAAACAATTCCAGCTGCTGTCGTTAATGCTACAGTAGCTGAACCTGTTGCAATTCGGATTAATCCCGCTACCATGAACGCTAAGACGATTGGTGATAATGAAATATGTTCTGCCATTTGAGCGATGGCTGTTCCAACACCGCTTTCAATTAATATTTGTTTAAATCCACCGCCTGCACCGATTATTAAAATAATAGATCCGACAGGTAGTAAACTTTCATCTGTTAATTTTTTAATCATCTTTTTATTAATCCCTTGTTTTATGCCAAGCAAATAAAACGCTGCGAAACATGAAATAAGTAAAGCGATTACCGGACTTCCTATGAAGACGAAAAATTCAGTTATTTTTTTCGGTAATGAAATATATGGTGCAACTACTGATAAAATCATCAGAACTACTGGCAGTAATATAATAAAAAACGAAACCTTACGACTTGGTAAATCGGTTGATACAGTCGTAACTCGAACAAGCTCCGGTTCATTTTCAGGTATAACTCTCTTATGTACCCACTTTGCAAATATTGGCCCTGCTATAATAGCTGTTGGTAACGCGATAATTAATGAATATAAAAGCACTTTTCCTAAGTTCGCGTTATAAATACCGATTGCTGTCATCGCACCTGGATGCGGGGGCACTAGCCCATGTACGATAGATAATCCCGCAATGACAGGTAATGCAATTAATAATATGTTTTGCTTCGTCGTTTTTCGAATTGAAATAACAAGTGGTAATAAGATGACGATCCCTACTTCAAAAAACACTGGAATCCCTATAACAAATCCCGCAAATAACATTGCCCAAGGTAATTTTTTCACCCCGAAGAATCGAATGAAGAAATCTGCTACTTGCATGCCAGCCCCTGAATCAGACATCATTTTACCCAAAATCGTACCGAGAGCTAAAATACCAACTAAATGCCCTAGTACACTACCAACACCAGTTTCATAGGCAGTCACTATTTTCGTTAAATTCAGTCCAGACATAATAGCTAAAAACAAACTAGCAACTGTTAAACTAATAAATGCATGCCACTTCCACCACGATACCCCTAAAATAACAATTGCGATCGCAATTAACGTGACGATTAATAAGTATATATTCATCTCTCATTCCCCTTACTTTATAAAAAAAGAGGGAATATCCCCTCTTTTTTATACGTCATAATTAACTACATAATGCTGCATTTCCGTATTGTAGTAGCCTTCACTATATTCAATTACTTCGCCTACTTCATCGTAAGAATAACGCATACGTTTTAATAACGCTGTTCCTTCTTTTTCTCCTAACGCTTCTGCAACGAAATTGGGTGCAAATCCAACAGCGAATTCATCTCTGAAGTTTTCTAAATGTATACCTCGGTCCTCGACTAAATCATAAAGCGATTGTAAGTCAAAGTCCGATAAGTCTGTACTTGCCATTTGTGCTGAGAAATAGTGCGTATAATGAATGTACGGAGTATCATTTAAAGCATATAGACGCTCAATACGAAAACTCTCTTTACCGAATAATCGAAACGGCACTGTTCCTTCTTCATTATGAACGACTTCTGCCTTTAGCAATTTCTTTTGTACTTTATAGCCTTCTTCCACTAACACTTCTGTGAATTTCTTTCCCTTTGAAAGCTTTGTCGCAGAAGTATTTCGAATGACTTTCGTTCCTTTACCACTTTTCTTTTCTAAATATCCTTCTTGAACGAGTTCTTTAATTGCGTTTCGCACTGTAATTTTACTCACTTTGAACTCTTCTTCTAATTGTGGTTCAGAAGGAATATTTGTATGAATGGCATAAACACCATGTAATATTCGATCACGAATAATATTTTTAATTTGTAAATATAATGGACCTCTTTTTCTCGTTACGTTCACCGTTACACCCACTACCTTTCTACATCACCTACTGATGCCGTCATTGCCCGAAGTATATCTTTCTCTGATGACATTGGCGTATCACCGACGATTGTATGTGCAAGCATTCCAGCTGCTGATGCAAATGAAACAGCTTTCTCTGGTGCAAATTCTTCTATCTCGCCATGAATAATTCCGCTCGTATAAGCATCTCCAGCACCTATTCTATCATATACAGAAAACGTAAGTGTTTTTGCAAAAGTGAACGTCCCATCTTTACATATGAATCCGCGAAGTGAGTGTG
Organism: Bacillus sp. FSL R9-9410; assembly: GCF_038050385.1. Taxonomy (NCBI): domain Bacteria; kingdom Bacillati; phylum Bacillota; class Bacilli; order Caryophanales; family Bacillaceae; genus Bacillus; species Bacillus sp. FSL R9-9410. The sequence goes on along the minus strand of NZ_JBBOTV010000001.1, from coordinate 31,827 downwards.
TATTATCGCTATTAATAGAGCGATGCGTTCCCGCAATTGTAGCGATATTATATATTTCAGCCACTTTTGGAATAAGATCGACAAGCTGTGCTTCTCGATCAGTCTCTTCTGTTTTCATTCCGAGAACAAACATCGCATCTTTTTCATTCATCATTACAATATCCGCAAGGCCTAGCATTTCTTCATAATGAGGTTTCGCCTGTTCATACCCATCTTCTCCCCAAAGGGATGGACGATAGTTGCAATCAAAAACAACAGTACCTCCGTTTTCCTTAACTGCTTTCGCTAAAGATTTCATATGATGACGAACAGTATCATTCATCGCAAGTGTAATTCCGCAAAAATGAACGATATCAATCTCCTTGGCGATTTCTTCAAATTGGTACATCTCTTCAGATGCTGTATTGAAACTACTTTCTAGTCTATTTGAATACGTAACGCGGCTTGCACGTGCTCCAAATCCATTTTCTAAAAAGTACATGCCCACATATTTACCGCCTCTTGAAATAAACGGTGCCTGAATGCCTAACTTTTGAATATGTGATACCGCAGCATCTCCAACTGAATTCTCCGGTAAAGTTGAAATAAGAAACCCTTCATGACCTAAGTGAGAAAGCGCTGCTGCGACGTTTACACCTGTACCTGAAAAAGAATAATTTAGTGTGTTAGCTTGCGATAGCAATTCATATCCCGGCACTTGCAGGCGCATCATTACTTCACCGAATGCTGCAATTTTCTTACGCATATTGATCAACTAGCTTCTTCACTACCGCTAATAGCTCACGAACATCTTCTGTTTTCGTATTACCAGTTTCTTTATCAATAATAGAAGAGTACACATGCGGGATAACTTGCTCTACGTTTGCTTCTAAAGCAATACGTAAAATTGTTTCAAAGTTCTCTTTATCAATTCCGCCTGTTGGCTCTAATGCAAATCCTTCTTCCGCACATGCTTTTGCAACAGCGCGATATTCTTCTTCATGAGCTAACCCTTTCATCGGGAAGTATTTCAATGAATTTCCGCCCATATCACGTACAAGTGCGATTGCTGTTTTAATTGGAACGATTGCTTTTTCTTCCCCAGCTGCACTAATTGGACCAGTAGAAATATTTACGTAACCTACTTTTCCTGTTGGTGATACTAAACTATTAATCCAGCTATCTTTTCCGCCAAGATTTGCACGTGTCGCTCCAACTGAAGGAAACACTTGGTTAATATGACTACCAGGATAATGCTTCGCAATTTCAGCTACAACCGCTGCTTGGCGATTATCTCCTGCTCCAAGTCCGATTGATACAGCATCATCAATTTCTTTTCCGTATGCTTTCATTGCTGTAACTGCTTCTTCTACTGTTGAGTAATCTTTTGATAAAACGCCGACTACTACATAACCTTCTGCTGCTTCAAAAATGTCTTTCGCATTTCGGATATTGTTCGCTAATACATTTAATGCTACGCGGCCTTTATAAAAACGTTTTTGAATGTTTGTCATTTTAGTTTCCCCCTACAATTTCTCTCATTTTTTCTTCAATCACATGTATATCATCACCTTGAAGTGGACGTGGATCAATATCAAAGAATCCTTGTCTTACTCCGTAGTCACGTGTGTAAATTGCGATTTCCCCTTCGCGTAATGCGGTCACAACATCTTTTGCTGTTTTATTTAACTCTTTCTCGTTAATTTGAATACGTGCTCTAAAGATCGCTCTTCCTGCTTCATCTTGAACGATTGTTACATTTACACCGTTTAACTCTTTTAGCGGCATAAGTACTTGCAACAATTCTTTTTCTTGTTCACTCTTATCTTCTTTCACTCCGTATTCATCCAGTGCTTGAAGTAAACCGAAAGTCGTCTCTTTCCCAACTTTCATACTTCTTCCGATGCAATGTAATTGCACTTTTAGCCATTCGATATATTTTCGTTTACCGCCGACAATACCAGAAGTAGGTCCTTCAATCGCCTTTGAACCGCTATAAATTGCTAGATCAGAATACTTCACATATTTTTGAATGTCTTCTTCAGCTGCCGCATCAACGATAAGTGGTACATTATTTCGCTGTGCAACTTCCCACGCTTCTTCAACAGAAATCATATTTTTTTGCACTGCATGATGCGATTTCACATACAGAATAGCTGCTGTATTTTCACCAATCGCATCTTCAATATGTTCCGCTTTCCCTTCATTCGCGTAACCGACTTCAACGAGCTTACCTCCGCCTAAATAAATCATCGTTTCAACAGGAGCACCGTATTGAACGTTATGACCTTTCAGCATAATCACTTCATTTTTCGCAATAACCTCTTGATGAAGTCGTTCACTTTTACGGCGTTTTCCCTCTGTCACAAGAGCAGCGATAGAAAGCGCAATTCCGCTCGATGCTGAGTTCACAACGACCGCTGCCTCTGAATCTAAAATCCTCGCAATATGGTCTCCCGCTTTATCTACTAAATCGGCAATTTCCACATAATTTTGTCCACCATGTTTCATCGCATCCATGACTGTATTTGTCGGAGCGGATACACCTAAAATACTCATTCTACCGCTCGCATTAATAACTCTTTTTAATCCGTACTTAGCATTCAATGAATAACCCATTGATTACAACCCCTTTCGTATCAATTCTTCTTTCAGCAATGCGCTGATCCCCTTCTGAATCAATTAACGTAATCGGTTCATCTTTCACCGTAAATAAAGTTAAGTTTGCAATATCTCCTTCTTGAATACGACCAAGCTCTGGTTTTTTCAGCCACTCTGCCGCATTTTTCGTAACCGCATCAATTACCTCTTCTAGCGGATAACCTAAGTAAAGGAATTTCGAAAGAACGTTAGCCATACTATAAACTGGACCATATACACGATTCTTCCGGTAAATATCTGTACTAATTGTATTAAAGGCAATGCCGTGACGCTTCGCTGCTTCTGCTACTTTAAAAGAAAAACTAGCATTGCCATGCCCAACATCTAAATGTACTCCGCGGTTCAATGCATCTAATAACACAGGTAGTGGTGTTCCTTCTTCATCAAATAAATTATTTTCTTTCCCGTTTAAGTAATGTGTAATCACATCATCTTTTTCTAAAAGAGGTACAACTTCCTCGATACGCGGAGGCGCTGAACCGATATGTACCATAATCGGCAATGATGTTTCGCGAGATAACGAGCGCGCCACATGAAGCGGTTCAATTCCACTATCACAAACGACACTTTTACTCATTCTCGCTTTTAATCCAACGATTACATCTTTATACTTTTCTACTGCATCTATTACTTTCTCTTTATCTATCCATTCCATATTGGATAATTCATCAATTCGTTTCAAACCGATGCGAGAAATATTTAAAAAGGCAAATAAATTCGTTTTTGCCTTTTCTCTACTTAATACTAAATCCGCAATGCGATCAGCCCCGCAGCTTCCCGCATCAACAATTGTCGTTACCCCTTGCTTAACGCCAATTTCATCTACCTCATCGCCATACGGATCAAACTCTGGAAAAGCATGAACGTGCAAATCAATCCATCCACTCGATACGTAAGTACCTGAGTAATCAAGAACCTTTCCACCCTCGCCAGCACCAGCTTTCGTCACCTGTGCGATTTTATTATTTTCAACTACAATGTCAATCTCTTCCCCGTTCACACGCTTCACATTACGTAGCACGAATCGTTCTGTCATTGTATTTCCACCCTTTTCTATAAGAAGCCATAAGAATACGCTTACATTAAAGTTTCATTTTATATCTCTTTCACATATTTAGCGTAACATAAAAAAAGGGAGAAGTAAATATAACGTTATAATGTTTAATGGTGAATAAAAAAACAATCCACAAAATGTTGATAGTACAGGAAATTATATCAACGATTCGACAAGGAATATCGATTTACCGACAAAAAACGGCAATCCATTTCTTATATGCCAAAAGACTGACCCAAAACGGATCAGCCTTTTTCTCTATTCCTGAACCGTCACAATAACCCCGTCCATATTGTTGCCCGAAATTTCATACTGCTTATTTACCGGAACATTCACTTTCATGTTCCCAGAAACTTTATAATAAGAAACCGTATATTTCTTCCCTTCTACATCAGTTGAAATTTCTTTTTTCTCTTTTAGGAAGTCTAAATATTCCTCTAATGTAATTTTCTCTTTTTGCATAATCGCACTATGTGGTAAGCCAACATAACGTATATGCCACGGCTCATATTGAATGCCTGTAATATTACTTTTATTTTTTGGATAACGTAAAACAAATCCGTGTTTCCATACGTTCTCTTCAATCCATTTTCCTTCAGGAGCTTTCTCCATTTTTTTTTGAGTAGACCCAACGTCCAGTGATAATCCTAAATTATGTTCACTATATCCTGCTGGGAGTGCATAATCAGATCCCATTTCTTTATATAATTTACTTTGTTCTTTAAAATCTCGATAACCGCTACTCATTAGGAAATGCTGTACTCCATCTTTTCCAGCTGCATCGACAACGTTCAAAAACTTTTTCACAATGTCCTTTGATAAACGAAGATTTCTATCAAATATCACATAGCCTCTTACTAATTCACTATTGTGATTTACATTTATAATATCGGACCTAATACTATCTTTTTTTACTGGGTAATCTTTATTAACTAATAATAGATCACCTTTATAAATTTCTTCTTTTGTAACCTCTATCTTTTCAGTATTTGCAGCTTTTACCTTATTATCTTTTTCTGCGATTTTAACATCGATCTCCTTTTGAAATAACGGTGATATATAAAAGCCTACACAGACTGTACATAATATAAAAAGAAAAATAAATACCCACTTTTTCATTTCTAGTTCCTCCTTAACGTAACTTACGTCTAGAATAGAAAAAACTATTAAAATAAAAAGTGGGGTAAAGTTTAAATTTTTATTAAATTATTGAACTCTCTTCTTTTGGCAATCTCACTTCAAATATCGTTCTAATTACATTACTGTCAGCAGAAATGGTACCGTTATGCTGCTCGACAATATTTTTCGCAATAAATAACCCAAGGCCTGTACTACCTTGTTGCTCCGTTCTAGCTTTATCACCTGTATAAAACATATCAAAAAGATACGGTAAATCTTCTTCTGGAATGCTATCTCCGTAATTAATAATTTGTACGACTACCTCTTCACTCTCAATATATCCGTTCACATCAACAAACTTTCCATCATACCCATAGCGAATTGCATTCGTTAAAAGATTTTCAAATACTCGTGCTAATAATTTCCCGTCACCATTAATAGGTAAATGCGAATCCATATTCAATCTCGCTTCTAAATCCTTTTTTTCTAATGACGGATACAATTCTTCCTCTAACTGTATGAGTAATTCACTTATATCAATTGGTCTTTTTTCAATTTGCAACATGCCATAATTCATTCTCGTTATTTCAAATAATTCATCAATTAAGCTTTCAAGCTTTTCCGATTTCGTAAAAGCAATTGTGGAAAAATGTTTAATTTGCTCCTTCGTCAAATTCTCATCTTTAAGAATTAAATCTAAATAACCTAAAACAGATGTTAATGGCGTTCTTAAATCGTGAGCTAAGTTAACAATGAGCTGATCCTTACTACTTTCCGCAAAGTCTCCTCGTTCAACTGCTTCTTTTAATTTCTCACTCGCTACATTTATTTCACGAGCAATATATCCAAACTCATCATTTGATGAAACGCGAACTTGATTTGTAAAATCTCCGTTCGCCAAATGATGAATCCCCTTAGAAATCTCATCAAAATATTTTAAATACGGCCTTGTAAGGAAGAAGAAAAACATAATAGATAGAGGGATAAATATAATTAAAAAGAAATTAATATCCCCAATTTGTCTTACCATTGAACGAAATTGAGCTAAAGGATCCTCATAACGAACTGCTAATTTATAATAGAGCCGTAATCCCTCATACATCAAATACGTTACCCCACCAGCTAATATCATACTTAACGCAAATAGCATAACCATCTTAGAGCGAAAGCTTCTCATCTTTTTAGCCATTGAAAGTATACCCTACTCCCCACACTGTTTTTATTAACTTATTCTTTCTTTTATCTTCTCCAAGTTTTTTCCGCAAAGTACGGATATGTACCATAACTGTATTTCCACTTTCGTAATACCCTTCTGCCCATACTTGCTGAAAAATATTTTCCACACTGTACACTTTCTTCGGATGACTCGCTAATAAATATAAAATGTCAAACTCTTTAGGTGTTAATTCAATTGGCTCTCCGTACACATTTACAGTTCGGCGCTCAGGGTCAATAGCAACTCCGCCAATTTCCAAAGCAGATTTACTCTCTTCTACTTTCGGCTGATTTAACGTAAGAAATCTACGCAGTTGTGCATTTACACGTGCAACTAATTCAATCGGTGTGAAAGGCTTCGTCATATAATCATCTGCACCTAGTACAAGACCTGTCACCTTATCGAAGTCAGATGTTTTCGCACTTAAGAAAATGATTGGCATATGATGCTTGGCGCGAATTTGGCGCGTCACTTCATACCCATCCATTTTCGGCATCATAATATCTAAAACCACTAAATCGATTAGCTGAGTTTCAATAACATGAACTGCCTCTTCTCCATCAACTGCTTTAACGACGTGGTAACCTTCTTTTTCTAAATGTATCGCAATTAAATCAGCAATTTCCGCCTCATCATCAGCTATTAAAATTGAAATACGCTTCATTTTAGTCCCCCTACTTCATTCCGTTTTCATACGCTCGATTGTAAACTAGTCTATCCAATTTGTACAATAAGAAAAGGCTACTCATAAGAGTAACCTTTGTTATTTCATCTTTCAAACACAATCCGCTGCTTCGTTATTTCTTCCAATCTTCCGCGGTCAACTTCATACTCACGTTCAATACTTTGCGGTACAATCACTTTCCCGCCCTGAAGCATCACTTCAGGTGAAATAATATCCCTCTCCCAATGTCTACTAGAAGCAGATATATCTCCAGGAATCGTAAAGTTCGGCAATGAAGCAAGCGCAACGTTTTGCGCTCGTGAAATCCCCATTTCCACCATACCGCCGCACCAAACCGGGATATTATGCTCCATACAATAATTATGGATTTGAATGGATTCTGTTAATCCGCCCACTCGCCCTGGTTTAATATTAACGATTTGGCAACTACCAAGCGTAATCGCAACATGTGCGTCTTCTAAACTATGGATGCTTTCATCTAGACAAATCGGTGTTTCAATTTTCTTTTGCAACTGTGCATGATCAAGAAAATCATAATCCGCTAACGGTTGTTCAATCATCATCAATTGAAATTCATCTAGTCGTTTCAACTTCTCCGTATCCGCTAATGCGTAAGCTGAATTTGCATCAGCCATTAATGGGATGTGCGGAAACTCTTTGCGAATTTCTTTCAGTAATTCGTAATCATGTTCTGGCTTTATTTTCACTTTAAAGCGCTCGTATCCTTCTGCCGCGTACTTCTCGATTTGTTTTAACATAACCGGAACCGTATTGATCCCGATCACAACGCCGACTTCAATTTCAGTCCTAGTTCCACCTATTAATGTCGCTAACGACTGCTTTTGACGCTTCGCATATAAATCCCAAACGGCTCCTTCTATTCCGGCCTTTGCCATTCGGTTTCTTTTTATATGTTTGAACAAAGACGGTACTTCATTCGGATGAGGGATTTCAGCTTTCAATAAATCTGGTAATAAAAAATCCTGAAGTACATGCAGTGCTGTCTTCACCGTTTCTTCCGTATACCAAGGCTCGGAAAATGCAACGACTTCACCAAGACCAACATATCCATCCGTGTCTTCTAATTCAATGACGATACTCTCACGCTTTTCGTAAGTTCCGTAACTTGCGGCAAACGGAATGACAAGTGGCATTTCCGTTATATAAAGTGTCGCTTTTTTTATTTCCACCTACATCTCCTCCACTAATTGTCTTAACTCTCGTCTTAACAATTTCTTCGAAGCATTTCGTGGTAATTCCTCTAAGAAACATGCTTTCTTCGGCACTTTATATTTCGCTAATTTCTCTTCGCAAAAACGAAGAATTTCTTCTTCTGTTACCTCTCCACTTTTTACAACAAAAGCAGCTGGTACTTGGCCCCAACTTTCGTCAGCCATACCAACAACACCCGCTTCCACTACCGCCGGATGAGAGAGCAATACTTCTTCAATTTGAGCTGGATATATATTTTCCCCGCCAGAAATAATTAAATCACTGCGGCGATCTAATACGTATAAAAATCCTTCTTCATCTAAATAACCGAGATCACCAGTATGAAGCCAGCCATTTCTGATCGCCCCACGCGTCGCATCTTCACGGTTAAAGTAGCCACCTGTTACGTTCGGTCCTTTTACTACAATTTCACCTTCAGCATGGGGCGGTACTACTACGCCGTCTTTTTCAATACGAAGCTGACACTGAAATAGTGGTTTTCCGGCTGATCCTACTTTCGTTAACATATAATCTGCTGATAACGTACAAAGTTGCGACGACGTTTCTGTCATACCGTACGTTTGATACACGGGAATTCCTTTTTCCACACACGTTTCTAATAACGGTTTCGGCGCTGGTCCTCCCCCAAGTAACATGCATCGTAAAGAAGATGGATATGTTCCTTCTCCAAGTCGTTCTAATAAATCTGTTAACATTTTAGAAACGACAGAAATAATCGTAACGCCCCTCGTTTGAAGTGCTTTATGAATGAAATTAGCATCATATTTCGGAACGATTAAAATGCGCATACCGTACATAATATTTTTCATTAAAAGAGATAGCCCGCCAACGTGGAACATTGGCATACAAGCTAACCAACAATCATCATCGCGAAGCCCTAAATTAAGCGCGGAACCGACTGCACTTGCCCAATGATTACCGTACGTTAAAATAACGCCCTTCGGTTTCCCTGTCGTCCCTGACGTATAAATAATTGTCATCGCTTCTTCTAAAGAGAATTCTTCTTGTATAGAGGCTTCCGCCTTCGCTCCATTCATCACTTCAGCGAATGAATATACGGGAACATCTTTAGCCTCAAAATGTTGATCCGTCACTAAACAAACAACTTCAGCATCATCCATTTGCCAAAGTAGCTCTTCTCTTGAAAGACGCGTATTTAAAAGCACAGCTACTGTACCTATATAAGATAAGGCGTGAATAACTGTAATCATCTCCATACCATTTTTCATCAGAACAGCCACCTTTTGCGCCCGCTTCACTCCTACATGCGAAAGGTGTTCACAAACAGATACTACTTTTTCATGCAGCTGCATAAAAGTAACCTTTTCATCCTCTATTTCAATTGCAGTGCGATCAGGTGTTAAAAATGCACGTTGCATTAACCAATTCGGCATCGTCTCCATCATCCATTCTCCTTTCATGAAAGAAAGAGACTTGATATGAAATCAAGTCTCTTAGTTGTTTTGTTTCCGGTTTGATCTTTTGGGAGCGTCTCACATTCTAAGCGAGCCGCTTCCGCTTTTGATCACGGGAAACGAGGGAATTGACCGAAGTCCGGGCTGCGTTTTTCTTTGAATGCGTCGCGGCCTTCTTTTGCTTCGTCAGTTGTGTAGTACAGTAACGTTGCGTCTCCAGCTAGTTGTTGAATACCAGCTAAACCGTCTGTGTCTGCGTTGAATGCAGCTTTTAGGAAACGAAGTGCCATTGGGCTGTTTGCTAAAATTTCTTGTGCCCATTGTACTGTCTCTGCTTCAAGTTCTTCTAATGGTACTACTGTGTTTACTAAGCCCATATCAACCGCTTCTTGTGCACTATATTGACGGCATAGGTACCAAATTTCGCGAGCTTTCTTATGGCCTACCATACGAGCTAAGTAACCAGCTCCGTATCCACCGTCAAAGCTTCCTACTTTAGGACCTGTTTGTCCGAATACAGCGTTGTCTGCAGCGATTGTTAAGTCACATACGATATGAAGTACGTGTCCACCACCGATTGCATAACCTGCTACCATTGCGATAACTGGTTTAGGGATTGCGCGAATTAGACGTTGTAAGTCTAATACATTTAAACGTGGGATTTGGTCGTCACCTACATAGCCACCATGACCGCGAACTTTTTGATCGCCGCCAGAACAGAATGCACGTCCACCTTCACCTGTTAAAATGATAACGCCAACATTTGCATCATCACGAGCGTGCGCAAAAGCATTAATTAACTCCATTACCGTTTTAGGACGGAATGCATTATGTACTTCAGGGCGGTTAATCGAAATCTTTGCGATGCCATTGTATGTTGAATAAATAATATCTTCGTAATTGCCTTCTTTTACCCATTCAATAGTCATTACTATTACCTCCTTTTATATTTCTGATCTCCGCTATAAGTGCAACTTCCTTCTTGCTGAAAAAAGTATCACTGCATAGTTTTTAGAAATCCCTTTACTATTGTATCAAACTTTTCCGGTTGTTCCACATGAATTGCATGGCCAGCACCATCAATTTTGACAAATTTCGCGCGAGGGATGCATTTTTCTATGTTTTTTAATAGGCGAAAGAACTTTTCATCGCTTTCTCCATTCAGTAAAAAGACAGGCATTTTTAGGTTTTGCAATTCGTTCCACCATGAAGGTTGAGCCCCTGTTCCCATGCCGCGAAGACTATTTGCAAGTCCTTTTGGATTATTAGCAAGTCGTTCTTTTCGCACCGCTTCTTTTACGTTTTGCGCTAAACATTTTTGCGTTTCAAATAGCTGAATATTTTCCCATATCGATACAAAACTTCGGATACCTTCTTGCTCAATCTTATCGGCAAGTCGTTCATCTTTTTCCCTGCGTTCTTTTCGCTCTTCCTCACTCTCAAGTCCAGCTGTACAGTTTTCTAAAAGAAGCGAACGCACATATTCTGGATATAAGCATGCCATCGTAATCGCAAGTCTACCACCCATTGAATAGCCAAGTACATGTGCATTTTCAATATGAAGATGATCCAGTAGTTCCTTCATGTGCAGCGCCACATTTTGAATATCATAATGCGTCACATCTTCAGGACTTTCCGTTTTCCCGTGTCCAACAATGTCTACTAGAATGACTTGAAACTGCTCGCTCCAAGAAGGAATAAAGGAACGCCACGTTTCCATGCTTCCCGTAAAACCATGAAGAAGTAGAAGTGGTTCCCCGCTTCCGACTACTTCATATTCATGCGATACACCTTGCAATGTTACTCTCATTTTGATTCACCTTGCAAAGATATAGTAATAACGTCCATTGTTTTTGCCCATAGTTCACGATGTAATTTCAAGTTTTCTTCGCGATTCGTACAAATTTCCACAACGTGTAATCCATTCGTTTTCGTTCCAGTTTGTACTTCTTCTCGGAAGTTTTCCCATCCATTCACACGGCTAAATGAACCACCATACATTTTGACAACATGCTCGTAATCAAGCCCAATTGGTGTTCCAAATAATGATTCGAAATGTTCCTTTTTCTCGTATTGTGGTAAGAATGAGAAAATACCTCCACCATCATTATTTACAACAACAATCGTTATATTTAATTCATGTAATTTTGCAGCTAATAATCCGTTTAAATCGTGATAAAATGATAAATCACCGATTACTAATACGAGCGGATCACAAATAATACTAGCTCCTAAAGCGGTTGAAATAATTCCATCAATACCATTTACACCGCGGTTCGCCATTACTTGAATGTTTTTATCCGATGTGAAGAAAAATGAATCGGTATCGCGAATTGGCATACTATTACTCACAAATAACGTTGCCCCTTCTGGTAATACACGTACAATATCCGTAATTACTTTTCCTTCAAATGCCGTTTCATATGTTTCCATCTCACGAAGTGTTTCTCTCGTTTTCTCGTTTATATGTTTCCACATTCCGAACCAATCATTCTTTTTCATAACTGGCATTTTCTCTAGTAATGCTCTGCAAAATTCAATGTCACTTGCTTGTACCACTTCTGTCGCAACAAGAGCTGGATCTCTCCATTGTCCTGATTCATCTATAACGATATGAACTGCTTTCGTTTGTTTTTTGATGAACTGCGTTAATGCTTTAGAAACAGGCATTCCGCCGAAACGAATTACAACATTCGGCTTCCACGTTTCTTTTAACAATTCATTTCGTAAAAATGTATCGTAACAATCTATAACCATCGTTTTATCATGATTACCACTACGGAGGTTAGAAAGTGGATCTGCTAAAATTGGATACCCTGTTTTCTCAGCTACTTTCATAACAACTTCTATGATTTCTGGATGACTGCCGTCTCCACAAATAATAAGCCCCTTTTCCATATGTGAAAGGCGCCCCACAAGAGAATTTACATATTCACTCGGCATCGTCACATTTCCTCGCTGAACTACTCCTGTATATTCACCACGCCCTTTATCCCATAAGCTTTCTAATGAAAAATCTGGGATTAACGGCTCGCGAAGCGGAAAATTGAGATGGATAGGTCCTTGCGGTGCTAGAAGTGCGTTTGCTATCGCACGCTGAGTCGTCATACGAGCGTAATGATACATCGTTTCGCTCGCCTCTGGAAGTGCCATCTCCATAAATTGCTTCACAAAAGTACCGTATAAATTAAATTGATTCATCGCCTGTGGTGCACCCACATCTCGTAATTCATGCGGTCTATCCGCCGTTAATACGATAAGCGGCACTCGTGAATGAAAAGCTTCACATACAGCTGGATAATAGTTCGCTGCTGCCGTCCCTGACGTACATAATAGTGCAACAGGACGTTTTTTTGCTTTCGCAATACCGAGCGCAAAGAATCCTGCTGATCTTTCGTCTACATGTAAATATGTTTTCATTCCTTCATGTTGTTCCATTAGTAAGGCAATCGGCGTTGACCGTGAGCCTGGACTAATGACAACATCACATACATTTAGACGCGTCAGTTCGTCCACGAACGCGCCTAAATAATATGATAATGCTTCTATATGATTGTTCATTTCATTAATTCCTCCAAAGCACCAAGCATCGGTCTAAACTTCAAACTTGTTTCTTCATATTCAAACTGCGCTACTGAATCAATTACGATACCACAGCCGGCAAATAAGGATGCTTTCTCGCCGTTTAATAATCCGCAGCGAAGTGCAACCGCAAATTCACCATTTCCTTCATCATCTATAAAGCCAATTGGGGCACCATATAATCCTCTATCTAAAAGCTCTACATCACGGATTAATTTCAACGCCTCATGACGAGGTGTACCACCAAGAGCTGGCGTTGGATGTAATTCTTCTACCATCGCTAAAAGACTTGCATCACCTTTTGCTTCTACTGGCGTATATAAATGGATTAAATTTTTCGTCGTTAATAAGCCCGGGCTCTCCGGAATATTAACAGATTCGCAATGCTCACTTAGCACACCTCGAATCATGTTAACTACGTAACCGTGTTCAGCCAAATTCTTTTCATCATGAAGAAGCGTCTCACCATTTTGTTTACTTTCTTCTATAGAATTGCCATGACCAATTGAACCAGCAAGGCACATCGATGTAAACTTCTTGCCTTCTTTTCGAATCAATCGCTCAGGTGTCGCCCCTAAGAAGCATGCTCCTTTATAATCAAAAGAAAATACGTAACAATCCGGTTGCCCAATGCGAAGCGCTTCTAAAACAAGAACGGAATCAATATGCTGATCCATCGTTAATTTTAGCTCCCTTGCTAATACAACCTTCTGCACGTTCCCTTGCTTCATTTCATCCTGAACTTTTCCAATCGCATTCATCCAGCCCTTCGGATCAACTTCTACTTTAGAAGTAACTGTTAATTTTGATCCTTCTAGTGCACATTTACTCTCTTGTAAAATTTTCTCTTCTACAGAAATAATTTCGTTATGCAGAGTTTCTGCACAATCTTCAGCTGAAACGAACTGATTAATGGTTAACCACGCTTTTTCATTTTTTACAGTTAATAAAAATGCTGGTAGTGAAAATGTGGTATCATCAAATTCTTTCCAAAGATTCGTTTTTTCTTTTTCTTGGTCAAATGAAAATCCACCAAATAAAAGAGGACCTGTTCCAAATTCGTATCCTTCTCTTTGTACAAATGCTTTCTCTTTTACTTTATCCCACTCGTCACGAGCAGTTTGAAAGCGTTTGTGAGAAGAATTTGCTATAGTGAAAACAGAGCCAATTCCAGCAAATATTACATGCTGAGCTGGGTCTGCAAAATAACATCTATTTTCGAATGTGACCCTTTTTCCTGCTGCATAAAACAGAAGTGGATCCACCCAATCTATTTGTTTTACAAAACTAACTAATGTTTTTTCATCAGTCGCACGCTTAATAGCTGTAACAAGAACTTCTTGTAAGCCTTTTTGTTTCGTTTGAATCACAATTGTCTCCCCCCTATGGGCGAAAAATAGTCATAATTACGCTTGATTTTAAGATACACCTCAAAGGAAAGGCCTGTCAACGTTTAGCATTTCTGAGAAATTCACCTTCTCTTCCTAGAAAATAAACGTTGACACTAAATGATGCTTTTTCTACACTTAATTGTGTATAATATGTGACCAAGGAGGGTTCAACATGGAAATGAACGTCGAAACGAATTCCTCTCCTACAGCGCAAAAGCCAAGTAAACAAACCGGCTGGCGCATTTGGTGGAGTTTATTACGTCCCCATACATTAACAGCAGCTTTCGTTCCTGTTTTCATCGGAACAACTTATGCAATGCAGGTCGGAGGTATAAATCAAATACATCTTCCTCTTTTCTTTATGATGCTTCTTGCTTGCCTTCTCATTCAAGCAGCAACGAACATGTTTAATGAATACTTTGATTATAAAAGAGGACTCGATCATGAAGGTTCAGTTGGAATTGGCGGTGCTATCGTCCGCGATGGCATTAAACCAAAAACCGTGCTTAACTTAGCATTCGGATTTTTAGGCATCGCAACGCTATTAGGTGTTTATATTTGTATGAACTCTAGCTGGTGGCTTGCTGCGATTGGTCTTGTTTGTATGGCCGTTGCTTACCTTTACACTGGTGGCCCCATTCCAATTGCGTACACACCATTTGGAGAGCTAACAGCAGGATTATTTATGGGTGTCATTATTATTGGTATTTCATTCTTTATCCAAACAGGAGCAGTAACATCAGAAGTGATTTTACTATCTATCCCAAGCTCCATTTTAATTGGTGCGATTTTACTATCTAACAACATTCGTGATTTAGATGGTGATAAAGAAAATGGCCGTAAAACATTGGCAATTCTCGTTGGACGCGAAAGAGCAGTTGGTGTACTTGCTTCTATGTTCATCGTTTCCTACATTTGGACAATCGCTTTAATCATCGTTAACATCGTATCACCATGGATGCTTATCGTATTCTTAAGTGCACCGAAAGCATTTAAAGCGACGAAAGGCTTTATCGGCAAAAGCATTCCAATGGAAATGGTACCTGCGATGATTTCAACAGCAAAAACAAATACAATTTTCGGTCTCCTAATGGGAATCGGATTATTACTTGGATATTTCCTATAGAAAGGAGCTGCTTACGCAGCTCCTTTTTTCATATACCAACTTCCCGGCTGAAATTCATCTCATAATTCCTACTCTCAACGCTCATACTATGTAAAGAAACTGAATTGTAGGAAGGTGGACGACTATGTTAACTCCACAACAAATAAATCAATTTAAATCTATTTTAGAAAAACAACAGCAAGAAGTCGAACAAACGATACAAACTCATGAAAATGAAAACCGTGCATCTGAACGTGATTCAGTAGGAGAATTGTCTAGCTATGACAACCATCCAGGTGATATGGCTACAGAATTGTACGAACGTGAGAAAGATTTCGGACTCATCGAATTTTGGCATAAACAGTTAGAAGATACGAAACATGCTCTGCAAAAAATTGAAGCTGGTACGTACGGAATTTGCGAAGTGTCTGGTGAGGAAATTCCATTTGAAAGATTAGAAGCAATGCCAACTGCTACAACGTGTATTCAGCACACTACAAATAAATTAGATATGAACACGCGCCCAGTTGAAGAAGAGGTGCTAGCTCCTTCGTTTCACAAGCACGACGAAGATCATTCTGTTGAATACGATGCTGAAGATGCTTGGCAAGACGTCGCAAATTACGGAACATCAGAAACACCATCCGATTTAGAAAGACAGGATTCAAAAAACTATAATGGAATGTACGTAAATAGTGAAGAAAATGTTGGTTATGTAGAGGATTTCGAAAACTTTATCGGAACAGATATGTATGGAAAAAACCCACAAGTTTTCGCTACAGAGGAACATGAAGAATATGAACAATTGCTTGATGATTTTGAAGAACGCACCTTTAAAGGTGAATTATCTTCAGATGAGTCTGGTTCTAAAGCATAAAAAAAGCATTCCGAAGTTCGGAATGCTTTTTTTCGCTAGCTAATTAGTTTTTTGTAACGTTAGCTGCTTGTGGTCCGCGGTTTCCATCAACGATTTCGAAAGAAACTTCTTGACCTTCTTCTAAAGTTTTGAAGCCGTCGCCTTGAATAGCTGAGAAATGTACGAATACGTCTTCTCCGCCTTCAACTTCGATGAAGCCAAAACCTTTTTCGCCGTTAAACCATTTAACTTTACCTGTTTGCATGTCATGTACCTCCTAAATAAAAATGAAACTATGAATCCACATGAAAAGGTGGATATAAAGGACATGAATGTATAACAAGCTTACAGCCTTTAATACAACGTGCTTTATTTCCGTACCACATTATGTAGCTCAATAGTGTTTTCACTATATCACGCTATATCCAAAACGTCAAATGAGAATACTTTCATCCTATCATTTTTATAATCCTAGTATAATCTTAAATTTCCATTCTATTTTTATTCAAAAATTAACAAAACTACAGTATTTTAATTCCTTTGATTTCTGTACAATATAATTACTACATATGATGAGGTGAAAACATGCAAGCACATGAAATCGAGTATAAATTATATGGCGATGATATGCAGTTTGTTGAAATTGAATTAGATCCAGAAGAAAGCGTTATCGCTGAGGCTGGCGCAATGATGATGATGGAAGATCATATCGAAATGGAAACGATTTTCGGTGATGGTTCTGGACCATCTAGTGGTCTATTTGGGAAATTAATGGGCGCAGGTAAACGTCTCGTTACGGGTGAAAGTATGTTTATGACTGTATTTACAAATACAGGTCATGGCAAACGACACGTATCATTCGCCGCTCCTTATCCTGGAAAAATTATTCCTGTTGATTTAACAGAATATCAAGGGAAAGTAGTCTGCCAAAAAGATGCATTTCTTTGTGCAGCAAAAGGTGTTTCTATCGGAATCGAATTTACAAAGAAAATTGGAACTGGTTTCTTCGGTGGTGAAGGTTTCATCATGCAGAAACTTGAAGGTGACGGACTCGCTTTCATGCACGCAGGTGGAACAGTATATAAGCGTGAATTAAAACCTGGTGAAAAACTTCGCATTGATACAGGTTGTCTCGTTGCAATGACGAAAGATGTTAACTACGATGTCGAGTTCGTTGGAAAAGTAAAAACAGCTCTATTTGGTGGCGAAGGTTTATTCTTCGCAACGTTAGAAGGTCCTGGAACAGTTTGGATTCAGTCCTTAACACTTAGCCGCTTAGCAGCACGCCTTACAAGCCCAGCAGCTCAAAATAGCGGTGAAGGCAGCGTTTTAGGCGGAATTGGTCGCCTTTTAGATGGGAAAGAGTAAAACACTAAAACAGATAGTCCCCTTCATAGGGAACTATCTGTTTCTTTTGGACTGTATAAACCATTTTGAATCATATAATATTCCATCACTTCATTAAGCCATAGCTCTTCCTCCACTGTATAAGGAGAGGGCATTATCTTATTATATTGTTCTTCTATATCCTCTATTTTTTCACTTAAAGAATACATCGTTTCTTCTCCGACATACTTAAGGGTTGCCTTCATATGCTGATCGGCAAGCTTTTGTACTTCTGGATCATCAACATTTTTTCCAAATAGCCTTTTTACTTCTTTTGATAAGCGGACAAACTCTTTATCTAGTTCTATCATCTCTTCTTCAGGCTTATTATATAATCCATCAACCATTTCCTTCGGTATATATTCTTCCAGCCATAAGCGTTGTTCGTTTTCTTTTTGAATACTGTTAATTAGACTCATTAATATGCCACTATCTACCTGCTCTTCTTCTTCAAGACATATTATCGTTCTTTCAATTGCTGTTATCGAAACTTCAATTTGTTTTTTCTTTTCTTCAAAAGCTGCTCTTTGGTTTTGCAATGTTTCTTTTAAACTTATATTCAAACTTTTCATATTGAGCATGACACGAATTTCTTCTAAACTATATCCTAATATTTTTAGACTCACTATTTTTTGAAGCTCTAATATATTTCGATCTTTATATACACGGTGTCCTGAACTCATATTTTTTTCAGGTTTAAGCAATCCAATTCCATCGTAATACTGTAGTGTCCGTATTGATGTGCCTGTTCTCTTTGAAAACTCACCAATTGAATAGCCTTCCTTTTCGCTCATCCTACATTCCTCCTAACAATATGTTTACAAAAATCATACTCCCTCACGTAACTGTAGGTTCAAGCCTTTTTTCAAAAGAATGAATCAAGTCCCTCACTGCATATATTGAACTATACCTTTTCTTAAGGAGGGCTTTCTTGATGCGTACTCCTTTATCCTTTGATAAAGATACTGCCATATTGTTAGCATCTTGCTGCGATCTAACGTATGAACAATATAAACAAAATGGGATTTTTGAAATACCTGATGGATTCCAATATGTACAAGGCTTTCAAGGAAAAGCAATTCAAACGATGGAATGGTTTGGATTCATATTAGAATCTGAGGATACAATCATTGTAGCTTTTAGGGGCACACAAACAGATACAGATTGGATTATCGATTCACTCGTCAACCAAAGGCCATACCCATACGCTTTAAATAGCGGAAATGTCCATAACGGCTTTCTTTCAATTTATGAATCTTGCCGGGATCCTATTATGGATATGCTCGTGTCATTACCAGCCCATAAGAAACTTCTTGCAACAGGCCATAGCTTAGGAGGTGCACTCGCTACACTACACATACTAGATGCCCGTATAAATACTGCCTTCGCACAGTACGGTCTTTATACATTCGCCTCTCCAAAAGTTGGAGATATTGCCTTTCGAAATTATTATAAACTGCAAGTAGCTAGTAGCTTTCGTTTCGTCAACTTATTCGATGTCGTTCCGCTTCTCCCTCCAAGAAATGTCCATTTTAATGAGAAAGACTGGGAATATGCACACGTCCATCACAACATGACATTTACGAAAAATACAAAATCCATTACGAATAATCATTCCATTACAACATACAAAACATGTCTGACCTCTCATTTTTAACCAGTAAACAATTGGAAAATAAACATTTGTATACTATAATAATCTATGAAATTACTTTCGGATGAGGGGACCTTACATGCTAAAATTTATCTTTGCACTTTTTCTTATAATAATTTTTTCGTTTACAGGTTTCTTTACATTTTCATACTTTGCGACAGGGGAATATGACGGAACAGGTATAATATATACCGCTATCCCATTTCTTTCTTAAGCAACATAAGTAAAACGAGCTTAATCTCATTAAGCTCGTTTTATTTTTCTAAGCAAACGTATCCCTGTTTTAAAATTGAACAAATAAAAGCCCCTTCAAAAGGGGCTTTTATCTAAAAAAGTTTAACAGTATTACCAATACCCCAAATTTCATTACTGTACTGCAAAATTGTTCGATCACTCGCAAAATGCCCAGATTGTGCAATGTTCAAAATCGACATTTCCAGCCATTTCTTCCTATTTTCATAGGCCCTTCCGACAGCTTCTTGTCTTTCAGCATATGGGCTAAAATCTCGAAGAACGAAGTATTCATCATTTTGAATAACGAGAGAATCATAAATCGCTTCAAATTCAGCTCCCGACTGTGCAAAGAAACCATTCGTTAACTGATCTACTACTTTTTTAATGTGCATATTGTGGTGGTAATAGTCACTTGCACGATATCCACCATTTTGGTAGTAATGAAGAACCTCATCCGCTGTTAAGCCGAAAATGAAGCAGGCATCATCACCGACCCGGTCTTTTATTTCAATATTAGCTCCATCTAACGTTCCGAGTGTAATTGCACCATTCATCATGAATTTCATGTTACCTGTTCCCGATGCTTCTTTACTCGCAGTTGAAATTTGTTCACTTACATCTGCCGCCGGGAATATATCTTCCGCTAAAGAAACTCGGTAGTTTTCTAGAAAGATAACTTTCATAAATTGACTTACGTACGGATCGGTATTCACCTTTCTTGCAAGCTCATTTATTAATTTAATAATTTTCTTCGCATAATAATAGCCAGGTGATGCTTTAGCCCCAAAAATAAAAGTACGCGGGTAAAATGAAAAACTAGTATCCTCTTTTAAACGATTATACAAGTACAAAATATGAAAAACATTTAATAACTGTCGTTTATAGGCATGTAGCCTTTTCACTTGCACATCAAAAATAGAATTTGGATCAATAGTGATCCCCATTTTATTATGAATGCGCTCCGCTAAAATAATCTTACGCTCTTGTTTTACCCCTGCAAGCCTTTCTTGAAAACTAGTATCATATATGAAGTTTTGCAGTGCTTGCAGCTTAATTGGCTCTTTCTTCCACTCTTCACCAATCGCTTCCGAAATAAGATTCGTCAGCTGCGGATTCGCCTTCATTAGCCAGCGCCTATGAGCAATTCCATTCGTTTTATTATTAAACTTATCTGGATAAAATTCATAGAACAATCGCATTTCACGCTGCTTTAAAATTTCCGTATGAATTTTCGCCACACCGTTAACGCTATGGCTACCAACAATCGCTAAATGAGCCATTTTCACAAGGTCATGCGCAATAATGGCCATGTCCTCAATGCGCTTCCAATCGTACGAATAACGGTCCCAAAGCTCATGACAGAAACGTTCATTAATTTCTTCAATAATCATATAAATTCTCGGTAATAACGGTTTAAAAATGTGAATTGGCCATTTCTCAAGCGCTTCTGATAACGTTGTATGATTCGTATAGGAAATCGTCTGCGTTGTTATGTGCCAAGCTTCTTCCCATGTCAATTTTTCTTCGTCTAATAAAATACGCATAAGTTCTGGAATTGCTAGAACCGGATGTGTATCGTTTATATGAATCGCAATTTTTTCATGTAACTGACGAAGACTACCGTATCTCTCCCTATGCATACGAACGATATTTTGCAAACTTGCTGATACGAGGAAATACTGTTGTTTTAAACGAAGTATTTTCCCCTCATCATGCGTATCATCTGGATATAAAAACTCCGATACGGCCTCTGTTTCACGCTTATATTTCAAAATATCTTTACAATTTTGCGGGAAAGGAACTGGCTCCGCATTCCAAAGCCGAAGCGTATTTACAGTACTTGTTTCATACCCTACAACTGGAACGTCATATGGTACTGCCATAATAACTTCTGCATTTGTATGTCTGAACTCTAAACGTCCATCAATTTCTAGTGGTTCAACGTTTCCAAAATAACTTACTTCTACGGCTTGGTCATACCTTCTTACTTCCCAAACGTTTTCATGAAGAAGCCACTGTTCTGGAAATTCTACTTGATAGCCGTCAACAATTTTTTGATCAAACAGGCCATGCTTATAACGAATACCACAGCCATGTCCTGGTAAGTTTAAAGAAGCGAGTGAATCGAGGAAACAGGCTGCTAAACGTCCAAGGCCACCATTACCAAGGCCAGCATCTGCTTCACTCTCTTCTAACTCGTGCAAAGAAATTCCAAGTTCAGAAAGCCCCTTTTCACATACATCTCGAATGCCTAAATTTAATATGTTACTGCCTAGCAAACGCCCAAGCAAAAACTCAATGGATAAATAATACATTTGCTTTTGATCTCCAGAACGATAACTTTCATTCGTTGCAATCCATTGACTATTCATATACTCACGTACCATATGACCAAGCGTATTATACTGATCACGAGTTGTAGAATCTTTGAAACTTTTCCCATACATCATTTCTAATTTTTCTAGAAAAGCGGATTTGAAGCTTTCAACATGAGTAAACATTTTTTCACCACCTCAATGTTATTCCATGAGACTTTTATACAATTTCTTGTATGCAAGAGCAGATTTCCCCCAGCTATAATCTTCAGTCATCGCTTGCTTTACAAGCTTATCCCATACCGGTTTATCTTGATAAAACTCAATTGCACGAAGAATCGTATGTAACATGTCATGCGCATTAAAATTCGTAAAGCTAAAGCCATTCCCAATTCCAGTGTCCTCATCGTAAGAATGTACAGTATCATTTAATCCGCCTGTTTCTCTTACAATTGGAATCGTGCCATATGCTAGCGCAATAAGTTGTCCAAGTCCACACGGTTCAAACAGCGATGGCATTAAAAACAAATCGCTTCCCGCATACACTTGGTGCGCTAACGCTTCATTAAATCCAATATATACTTTTACCTTTTCTGGATACTCGTATGCCATCCATTCAAAGAACTGCTCGTATTCAGAATCGCCTGACCCTAAAATAATACATTGTACATCTTCTTCCATTATTTCACGGAATACAGTACGTACTAGATCAAGCCCCTTTTGCTTCGTTAATCGTGTTACCATCGAAATAACTGGTGTATCTTCTTTTTCTGGTAAACCAAAATAACGCTGCAATGCGCGTTTATTTTCATTCTTTTCATCTAGCGACTCTGCACTATACTGAGCCGTAATATATGGATCTGTTTCTGGATTATATACGCTCGTATCAATTCCATTTACAATGCCACTAAGCTTATCATTATATTCTCTTAGCAATCCATCTAACTTCTCACCGAAAAACTCATATTGAATCTCTTCTTTATATGTCGGGCTAACCGCTGTAATTTGGTCAGATGCGATAATACCGCCTTTCATAAAGTTCACGTTTCCATAAAACTCAAGCTGTTCACTATGAAAATATTCATGACCAAGCTCCAGTAAGTCGTACATCACTTCAGGAGGAAATACACCTTGGAACTGCAAGTTATGAATCGTATATACCGTTTTAATATGCTCATATAACGGGTTATCTTGATACTTTTCACGAAGTAAGAAATTAACCATAGCTGTATGCCAATCATGGCTATGAAGAACATCTACTTCGAAATCAAGATGCGGAATACACTCTAAAACTGCTTTTGAAAAATAAGAAAAACGCTCCCCATCATCATAATGGCCATATAGAGAATCTCTCTTAAAATAATATTCATTATCGATTAAGTAATACGTAATCCCATCCTGCTCACCTTTTAAAATCCCGCAATATTGGTTTCTCCATCCAAGAGGAACGTTAATTACTTTATGAAGCGTACATCCTTCTCTTAGCTCTTTCGGGATAAGACTGTAGTTTGGAAGTATAATGCGAACATTCACTCCTAATTTTTTTAATTCTTTTGGGAGCGCGCCTGCTACATCAGCTAGACCTCCGGATTTAATAAACGGTACACATTCTGATACTGCAAATAAAATATTCACCTGTTGTTCCACTGCACGAAAAGCGTATACATCATAAATCGCTCTTCTTACAGCTTCCTCCCTTCACGTTTTCATATAGAGTAAAACCTTAATTAGTGGGGGTTTTCTAAATCCCCCACTAATTATGCACCTGCTATTTACGAATAACTATTGATTGTACTATTTTGTACACTACCTTTTTCTACAACATATGGCTCATCAGCATTTCCTTTTAACACTACGCCGTCGCCAAGTTTCACATCTTTATCAATAATAACACCGTCTATTATGCAATTATCTCCAATTTGGCTCTTTTGCATAATAATACTATTACGAACAATTGAACCTTTTCCAATTTTAACAGAACGGGAGACAACACTATTTTCTACTTCACCTTCAATAATACTGCCGTTTGCAATCATCGTATTTTTCACTACTGCACCCTTCATATAACGAGTTGGTGGCTCATTTTTCACTTTCGTAAAGATTGGTGCTTCTTTCTTAAATAATTGCTTCCAAATAGAAGGCTGCAAAATTTCTAGGCTATGTTTATAGTAACTTTCAATAGAATCAATAATAGCTACATATCCTGTATGCTCGTACGTAGTAATATGCAGTGATTTCCCGCTCTTTTCTCTCACTACATCAAATAAACTGTATTGCTCCACATCTTTATATGTCTCAAATAAGTCTAGCAATAATTGTTTCTTTAACACATATGTTTGAAGCGAAACCCCTTCATGACAAACTTCAGTAATATCTGCAGACGTATGTATATGTCGCTCTAACACCGCTTGAAAGTTTAACGCTGTTACAAGATGGCTATTCGTAATAACAACATATTCTTCTCTGCTTCTTAGAAAATAATCAATATGTCTTCTAAAATGTGCAAAAGATCCAAATTCGTCATGATCACATTGGCAGTTCGGTGGGAATAAAAACAGTCCATCACGCTTTCTATCTAAATCCCACTGTTTTCCTGAACCGACATGATCCATTAAAGAACGATTTTTATGACTTGTAAAAACCGCCACGCTATGAATATTAGAATTCACCATATTTGAAAGCATGAAATCAATGAGGCGGTAACGGCCTCCAAACGGTAACGCCGCTAATGAACGATGCCCTGTTACTTTCTTTAAGGAAGGAAAACTTCCGGTTGCATTAATAATTCCTAACATTTTTTCTCCCATTCATTTCATCCCCCTTTTCTATTTTCCTTCAGCAATTAGTACTACATCATCAACATTTTTTTCTGGACGAATTATTGTCCCATCTTCAATAACCATTTCCGATCCAACGATCGCTCTTTCAATCACAACGTTTTTACCAATCTTTGCCCCCGGCATAACGACAGAATCGATTACCATACTACCTTCTTCCACCGTCACTCCTTGGAATAAAACAGAATGCTTCACGTCCCCTTCGATGACGCATCCTTCATTAATAAGTGACTCTTCTACTTTTGCTTGTTCTGCAATATATTGAGGCGGCTCGTTTGGATTTACAGAATAAATGCGCCAATTACGATCGTTCAAGTTCAACGATGTTTCATCGCGAAGTAAATCCATATTCGCTTCCCATAAGCTTTTCACCGTTCCAACATCTTTCCAATATCCTTCAAACGGATACGCCATCAACTTCTTCCCTTCATCTAACAAGAGCGGAAGTACATCTTTTCCGAAGTCATTACTAGATTCAGGGTTTCTTGCATCCATCTCTAAATATTCTTTTAGAATAGCCCAGTTAAAAATATAAATTCCCATTGATGCAAGATTACTTCTTGGAAATTGTGGTTTCTCCTCAAATTCAACAACTTCCATCTCTTCATTTGTATTCATAATGCCAAAGCGACTTGCTTCATCCCACGGCACTTCAATAACAGAAATCGAAACGTCCGCCTCTTTCTCAATGTGGTAATCTAGCATTTTGCTGTAATCCATTTTATAAATATGATCGCCTGATAAAATAAGGACATATTCTGGTTCATACTGACTTAAATAGTTTAAGTTTTGATAAATAGCACTTGCCGTACCTGTATACCACTTCACACCTGAAGACTCCGCATAAGGGGGTAACACAGTGACTCCACCGTTTACACGATCAAGATCCCAAGCGTTTCCGATTCCAATATAATTATGAAGTTCTAGCGGTTGATATTGTGTTAAAATCCCCACCGTTTCAATACCGGAGTTTGCACAGTTACTTAACGTAAAATCAATAATGCGATATTTACCACCAAATGGAACAGCTGGCTTGGCTAAATTTTTTGTTAATGCACTTAAACGACTACCTTTTCCCCCTGCTAGTAACATTGCTACGCACTTTTGTTTTTGAGCCATCTTGTTTTTTGCTCCCCTTTCTCGTCTTCACTGGTCGTAATATGGATACGCCAAATGGTGGGATTGTAATTTCTACATGTGCCGCTTGATTATGATATGGCTCTAGAATCGTCTTGAGACGTTTCTTATTAACTTGCCCCGATCCGCCATATTGCACCGCGTCACTGTTTAAAATTTCGTTATAATACTCGAAATCTGGTACACCTACTTTATAGTTTTCATATGTAGCTTTCGTAAAATTACATACGACAACTAACGCATCTTCCTGATTATCCCCTTGGCGGATAAACGAGAAAATACTTTGCTCATTATTATTAGCATCAATCCACTGAAATCCTTCAGACGAGTGATCTAACTGCCAAAGTGGTTTTGAGCGCTTATACAATGCTATGAGCTCTTTAAAGTAATCATGCATGTAACGATGCATTTCAAAATCATGTAAATTCCAATCTAAATCTTCAAGGTCTTTCCACTCATCAAATTGCCCGAATTCTCCACCCATAAAGAGTAATTTCTTACCTGGATGAGTAAAGAAATATCCATATAATAAACGAAGTTGGGCGAACTTATCCCAGTAATCTCCCGGCATTTTATTTAATAACGACTTTTTCCCATGAACGACTTCATCATGAGAAAGCGGCAATATGAAGTTTTCAGAGTGAGCATATATTAAAGAGAATGTCATTTTCTCATGAATGTATTTCCGGTACTCTGGCGCACATTCCATATATTTCAGCACGTCATTCATCCAACCCATATTCCATTTATAATTGAATCCAAGTCCACCCTCGTATGTTGGAGCTGTTACAAGTGGCCAAGCTGTTGAATCTTCTGCTGTCATAAGAAACTCTTCATCTTCTGCAAACACAGCTTCATTTAACTCTCGTAAGAACGAAACAGCGTGTTCATTGCTTTGCTCTTTTCCTTCTTTATTCCAGTACAGCATATTCGCAACTGCATCTACTCTGAAACCATCAATATGGAAATATCTCATCCAAAATAACGCATTTGAAATTAAGAAATTACGTACTTCTCTCTTCCCTAAATCAAAATTAACAGTTCCCCATACCTGGTTTTCTTGTACATCTATATCTTTATATTCATAAGTCGGTGCCCCATCAAACAAATATAAACCGTGAGCATCTTTACAAAAATGCCCCGGTACCCAATCTAAAATGACACCGATTCCATATTTATGACATTCATCGACAAAATACATCAAATCATGTGGCGTGCCGAATCTACTTGTAGCTGCATAATATCCCGTTCCTTGATATCCCCAAGAACGATCATATGGATGCTCAACAAGCGGCATAATTTCAATATGTGTAAATTGATGTTCCACCACATACGGAATGAGCTCCTCAGCCATTTCTCTGTAAGAATACAGAGCGCCATCTTCTTTCTTTTTCCAAGAACCGAAATGTAATTCATAAACTGTCATCGCTTCTTTATAAATCGATTTTTTCTTTCTCTTACGAATCCAGTTTTTATCATTCCATTCATATCCCTCTATATCAAAAACTACAGATGCCGTATTTGGTCGTACTTCTGCATATACTGCGTAAGGATCTGCTTTTAAAATAACGTCACCGTTCATCGTTTCAATCGCATACTTATATATCTCATTCTCTTCAATATGCGGTGCAAACAAGGACCAAATCCCCTCTTCTGTCACTTGTAGCATCTTATGTTGCTTATAATCCCATTCATTAAAATCCCCAACAACACTCATTGCTTTCGCATGAGGAGCCCATACTGTGAATCGTACCCCTTGCATCCCATCTTCCGTCACAATATGTGCCCCAAAGATGTTATAACTGTCATAGTACTTTTCTGTATGAAACTCATCTCGTTTCACTTCTTCACAATTTATTACATCCAATATGTTCACCTCACTAAGATGACAGAAATTTTTTACTCTTTATCATTTCTGCAAAAAACTGAAATATCCTTGTTGTTTTTTAAAAAATATTCGTTTTTTTCTTTAATTTCACTTAAAATGTTTACATTTATCGTGTAAAATATCGAATTTTGACGAATATTCATTGCAAACGCTTTATTTCCCTTACTATTTCTCGCCCTTCATTTTTGCTCAATATTTATTTTATTAGTTTCTCTCCATTTTTCACGCTATTTCTCACGTAAAATACAAGCGAAATAATCTATTGTTTAAAAATATTTCTCAACATTTTTTGTCACAAATTTTATCATTTCCCGACGGAAAACTCCCACCTCAAGGAATAGGTAGGACATGGTTTAATGAGTATGCGGGAGATGAATGGCGTTTAGGAAAAATTGCCACAAGGTTAACTCCTAAAGAATAAAGTGAAACTCTGCTCGCAATTAGTGGGATAACGCACAAAAGCACTCTATTCAAAAATAGAGTGCTTTTTTCTATAAACGACCCTTATCCAGCAAAAGGGGTATATTGGGGATATACAAGGGAAACCGGAAAAGGAATTTATATTAATTTATATAAATTTATATAAATTCAGAGGTAGGAAGCAGTTTCCCGCCTCTGAATTATTTAGCAATTATTATAGTACTGGTGCCATTGTTTCTTTTAATACTTTTACAGAATGAGCGAATTTCGCTTTTTCTTCTTCGTTTAATTCAAGTTCTACGATTTCACGTACACCTTCGCGGTTAATAACAGCTGGAACACCTACGTAAGCATCTTTCTCACCATATTGACCTTCAAGGTATGCAGATACAGTTAATACGCTGTTCTCGTTGCTTAAGATCGCTTTAGTTACACGAAGTAGTGACATACCGATTCCGTAGTAAGTTGCGCCTTTACGCTCGATAATATGGTAAGCTGCATCACGTACATTTTCAAAGATTTTATCTAAATCTTCTTGGTTATACTGTTCGTTGTTCGCTAAGATTGTTTCTAGTTTTTGTACACCTACAGTAGCGTGGCTCCATACTGGAAGTTCAGTATCACCGTGCTCACCAACGATGTAAGCATGAACGTTACGTGGATCTACATCTAAGTAGTCACCTAACATGTAACGGAAACGAGCAGAGTCTAAAGTTGTACCAGAACCAATTACGCGCTCTTTTGGCAAGCCAGATTCTTTCCAAGTTACGTAAGTTAAAATATCAACTGGGTTTGTTGCGATTAAGAAGATTCCATCGAATCCGCTATCCATAATACTGCGAACGATTTGTTTAAAGATCTTTGTATTTTTCTCAACTAAGTCTAAACGAGTTTCGCCTGGCTTTTGTGGTAATCCAGCAGTGATAACAACTAGATCTGCATCTTTACAATCTGCATAGCTACCGCTCCAAACTTTTGTTGGTGCTGGAGAGAATGGTACCGCATGGCTTAAGTCCATTGCTTCCCCTTCTGCTTTTGCTTCATTAACATCTACAAGTACGAATTCTTCAGCTACACCTTGGTTGATCATTGAGTAAGCGTAACTACAGCCTACAGCTCCTGTTCCTACTAATACTACGCGATTGATACCTTTTTTCATGTTAATTTCCCCTTTCAATTGTTTACATCTATTTTTTATTATTGTTTAAGTAAGTAATTAAAATACTAATTTAATGTTGTTTAACTTCTTTACATTCATATTGTAGCACGGATTATTGTGAATTACTTCACAAATTATGACCTATTTGTGAACTTTTTCACATAGAGTGTAAACTTATCAGGTTAGGTGTGGAATCCATACCAATTTAGGGATTTTGATTAGATTGTGAACGAGTTTTTCTTACACATACCTCGGTAAGTGAAATTATATCGACGATTTTCTGAATATATCGACCATAACTCCAAATATATCAGCGATTTTTTAAATATATCGACCGTAACTCAAATTATATCAGCGATTTTTGCAATATATCGACTTACCGACAAAACCCGACAACATTAGCCCCATAAAAAAAGCAGACTATCCAAAGTCCACTTTTATACAACAAAAAAGAGATAGCAGATTATGCTATCTCTTTTAGTATGACCCGTACGGGATTCGAACCCGTGTTACCGCCGTGAAAGGGCGGTGTCTTAACCACTTGACCAACGGGCCAAAATATGGCAGAGAAGAAGGGATTCGAACCCTCGCACCGCGTTCGCGATCTACTCCCTTAGCAGGGGAGCCCCTTGAGCCACTTGGGTACTTCTCTATAGTATGGCTCCGCAGGTAGGACTCGAACCTACGACCGATCGGTTAACAGCCGATAGCTCTACCACTGAGCTACTGCGGAATAATTATGGTGGGCCTAAATGGACTCGAACCATCGACCTCACGCTTATCAGGCGTGCGCTCTAACCAGCTGAGCTATAGGCCCATAAAAAGCGGGTGAAGAGAATCGAACTCTCGACCAGAGCTTGGAAGGCTCTTGTTTTACCACTAAACTACACCCGCATTAAATTAAAAATGGTGAGCCATGAAGGATTCGAACCTTCGACCCTCTGATTAAAAGTCAGATGCTCTACCAACTGAGCTAATGGCTCATTTTGAAAGTGGTGCCGGCTAGAGGACTTGAACCCCCAACCTACTGATTACAAGTCAGTTGCTCTACCAATTGAGCTAAGCCGGCTTGCGATTTCAAAATGGTGGCTCGGGACGGAATCGAACCGCCGACACGAGGATTTTCAGTCCTCTGCTCTACCGACTGAGCTACCGAGCCTTTATATAAAAAAATGGCGGTCCCGACCGGGGTCGAACCGGCGATCTCCTGCGTGACAGGCAGGCATGTTAACCACTACACCACGGGACCATTTGGTTGCGGGGACAGGATTTGAACCTGCGACCTTCGGGTTATGAGCCCGACGAGCTACCGTACTGCTCCACCCCGCGATGATATAATATTTAATTTAGAAAAAATGGAGGAGGTAGAGGGATTCGAACCCCCGCGCGACTCTCGCCGCCTGTCGGTTTTCAAGACCGATCCCTTCAGCCGAACTTGGGTATACCTCCGAGATATGAACTTTGAGTGGTGGACCTTGTAGGACTCGAACCTACGACCGGACGGTTATGAGCCGTCTGCTCTAACCAGCTGAGCTAAAGGTCCTTATGGTAGCGGCGGAGGGGATCGAACCCCCGACCTCACGGGTATGAACCGTACGCTCTAGCCAGCTGAGCTACACCGCCATAAGTGATATTCAAATAAGTGGAGCCTAGCGGGATCGAACCGCTGACCTCCTGCGTGCAAGGCAGGCGCTCTCCCAGCTGAGCTAAGGCCCCATATTTTGAAAAAATCGGGAAGACAGGATTTGAACCTGCGACCCCCTGGTCCCAAACCAGGTGCTCTACCAAGCTGAGCCACTTCCCGTTAATAAAAACGCGCCCGAGAGGAGTCGAACCCCTAACCTCTTGATCCGTAGTCAAACGCTCTATCCAATTGAGCTACGGGCGCATATGGTGCCGAGGGCGGGGGTCGAACCCGCACGGTGGTCACCCACCGCAGGATTTTAAGTCCTGTGCGTCTGCCTGTTCCGCCACCCCGGCATGTCATATTGGAAATTGGAGCGGAAGACGGGATTCGAACCCGCGACCCCAACCTTGGCAAGGTTGTATTCTACCACTGAACTACTTCCGCAAGACATGTATGAGTTATTTTATTAAAAGTGCGGGTGAAGGGAGTCGAACCCCCACGCCAAAGGCGCTAGATCCTAAGTCTAGTGCGTCTGCCAATTCCGCCACACCCGCATATTATATATTTCAAAAGAAAAAATGGGGCGACTGATGGGAATTGAACCCACGAGTGCCGGAGCCACAATCCGGTGCGTTAACCACTTCGCCACAACCGCCATGATTTTCTGGTGCCGACTAGAGGACTTGAACCCCCAACCTACTGATTACAAGTCAGTTGCTCTACCAATTGAGCTAAGTCGGCTAAATGGTGGAGGATGACGGGATCGAACCGCCGACCCCCTGCTTGTAAGGCAGGTGCTCTCCCAGCTGAGCTAATCCTCCGAATTGCCTGGCAACGTCCTACTCTCACAGGGACAAGGTCCCAACTACCATCG